>CAVZNM010000007.1:0-10510 GCA_963776685.1 uncultured Alphaproteobacteria bacterium | reverse complement strand
AGGTCATGTATTACGGCACCCGCGACTGGTTGAAACGGCTGGAAAGCCTGGGCCGCATTCGGCTCACTCTCTTCGATCCGTGCCATCCGGCAGCCCTCGCCGGTTCGCTGAAGCACAGCAAGACCGATCTGCTCTGGATCGAAACGCCGCTCAATCCCACCTGGGACGTGATCGATATCGAGCCGGCGGCGAAAGCGGCGCATCAGGCGGGCGCCATTCTCGCCGTCGATGCCACGGCGACCGCCGCAGTCACCACCCGGCCACTGAATCGGCGCCGACATTGTCTTCCATTCGGCTACCAAATATCTCAACGGCCATTCCGACATTCTGGCGGGCGTTCTGGTAACGGGTTCGAAAACCGAACGCTGGAAACAGATCGCCATGCTGCGCACCAAAATGGGCTCGCCCCTGCCGCCGCTCGAATGCTGGCTCCTAATGCGCGGGCTTCGCACGCTCTTCCTCCGCTACCGGCAGGCTTCAACCAATGCGCTGGCGCTCGCCCGGCATTTCGAAAATCATCCGAAGCTTGAGAAAGTTCTCTATCCAGGCCTGCCGTCGCATCCCGGCCATGCAATCGCCGCGCGGCAGATGACCGATGGCTTCGGCGGCATGGTCTCGCTACTGGTCCGGGGCGGCTTCGACGACGCCAAGCGCCTGTGCATGCGCCTCAAGGTGATCGTCCCCGCGACGTCGCTGGGTGGTGTCGAAAGCCTCGCCGAACACCGCGAAACGGCGGAAGGTCCGGCGAGCCCGGTCGCGGACAATCTCGTCCGGCTGTCCATCGGCATCGAACATGTGGACGACCTGATCGCCGATCTTGGGCAGGCCTTGGCAGGACTTTAGCGCTTCCCATAGAGGGTCTTCGGCCGGGACCGGAAAGACCATGCTCGACGAAGCCGAGCGCGATACTGCCAGAACCGATCAATTCGCCCCTAATCGACGCCTATTCGGCCGCGGTCATGGGCGCGGTCGAGCGGGCCGGCCGGCCGTCGTGCACATCGCGCGTGCGCAAGCGAGCGCGGCGGCGTGGGCTCGGGCCTGGTCGTCGCCTCCGACGGCCTCATCCTGACCAACAGCCATGTCGTCTCCGGCGCCAGCGCGATCGAGGTGAGCCTCGCCGACGGCCAGCCGTCCGGCGGCGCGCCTCATCGGCGAGGATCCCGACACCGACATCGCCGTGCTGCGCACCGACGACAATCTGCGGCGCCGTCGCTGTCGCTGCATGATTCGAAAGCGATCCGCGCCGGGCCAGCTCGCCATCGCCATCGGCAATCCCTTGGGCTTCGAGCAGACGGTGACGGCCGGCGTCGTCAGCGCCATCGGCCGCTCCTTGCGCGCCAGCACCGGCCGCCTCATCGACGACGTGATCCAGACCGATGCCGCCCTCAATCCCGGCAATTCCGGCGGTCCGCTGGTCGATTCGCGGGGCCGGGTCATCGGCATCAACACCGCCGTCATCATGGGCGCCCAGGGCATCTGCTTCTCGGTCGCCAGCAACACCGCGCTCCATGTGCTGACCCAGATCCTGCAGCACGGCCGCGTGCGCCGTGCCAGCCTCGGCATCGAGGGTGCAGCAGACCACATTCCGCGCCACATCGCCCGCCATGCCGGCGTCGAGCAGCCTTCCGGCGTGCGCGTGATGGACGGTCAGCAATGGCGGCCCCGCCGAAGCGGCCGGCATCAAGTCCGGGCGATCTCATCATCGCGATCGACGGCGAACCGGTCACCGGCATCGACGATCTGCTGCGCCTGCTCGATCATCGACCGCGTCGGCAAGGCGATCGGTGCGGGTGCGACGCCTTCTCCGCAAGGGACGAGATAGCTGCGACCGCTATCGTGACACCCCGTCGAGCGCGGACCAGCTTTAGACTCCGGCACCGAGCTGGATTCCGGCTGCGAATCAATGGTGGCTGCGCAGGCCTTCCTTGCGCACCCACGCCTCGGTCTGGTCCAGTGCCTGTCTCAACCATGTCGAACATCTCGTGGATTTCTTCCGTCGTGATGATGAGCGGCGGGCAGAAGGCAACCGAATCGCCCATGGCGCGGTTGATCAGGCCAAGCTCCTGCAGGAAATTCACGCAGGTCGCCCCCACCGTTTTCTTCGGATCGAAGGCCCGCTTGGTTTTCTTGTCGGCGACAAGTTCCAGCGCGCCGATCAGGCCCACGCCGCGCGCCTCGCCCACCAGCGGATGCTCCGCCAGCTTGTCGAGCCGCGCCTTGAACACCGGCGCCACCTTCCGCACATGCTCGACGATCTTGTCGCGCTCGTAGATTTCGATCGTCTTCAGCGCCACCGCACAGCCCACCGGATGCGCCGTATAGGTGAAGCCATGCCCGAAGGTGCCGATCTTTTTGCTCTCGTCCACCATCGCCTGATACAGGTCTTCCTCGATGGTGATGGCGCTCATCGGGAAATAGGCCGAGGTAATGGCCTTCGCCATGGAGATCGACGTGGCCTTCATCCCGAAGGTCTGCGTGCCGAACCAGTTGCCGGTGCGGCCGAAGCCGCAGATCACTTCATCGGAGATGAAGCGCACGTCATATTTCTCCAGCACCGCGTTGATCTTCGGGAAATAGCTCATGGGCGGCACGACAACGCCGCCGGCCCCCATCACCGGCTCGGCGATAAAGGCCGCAACCGTCTCCGGCCCCTCGCGCTGGATCAGATCATCAAGATCCTTCGCCATGCGGTCGGTGAACTGCTCTTCCGTCTCGCCGTCCTGCCCGCCGCGGTAGTAATGCGGGCATGTCGTGTGCAGGACATTCTTGATCGGCAGATCGAAATCCGTATGCACCATGGCAAGCCCGGTGAGCGATCCCGATGCGATGGTCACGCCGTGATAGCCCGCATCCGCGAGATGATTTTCTTCTTCTCGGCTTGCCCCGGGCATTGTTGTAATACCAGGTGAGCTTCATCTGCATGTCGTTGGCTTCCGAGCCCGACGTGCCGAACAAAACCTTCGAGGTGGGGCAGGGCGCAATCTCCTTCAGCTTTTCCGAAAGCTCGATCACCCCGTCATGCGATTTGCCGCCGAACACATTGGTGAAGGAAAGCTTGCGCATCGCCTGCGCCGCCGCCTCGACAATCTCTTCATTGCCGTAGCCCAGCGCCGTGCACCACAGCCCGGCGAGCCCCTCGATATAGCGCTTGCCCTTGTCGTCATAGAGATAGATGCCGCGGCCCTCGTTGAGGATCAGCGGCCCCACCTCCCGGTGCCGCGCCAGATTGGTGTAGGGATGCAGCACCGTCTCGATGTCGCGGTGCGCCATGTTGCTGAGGGCAGCCATGCGTTGCAATTCCTTGCTGCAATGAAAGTTGAGCTGCGTCAGTTTCCGGGAGCGGCGGCTTCGAGAATGTCGAGACCTTCCTTGACGATCGTCTCGGAGCGCTGCAGCGGGCACAAGAGCCGGATCGTATCGTTGTACACGCCGCAGGTGAGGATGAGCAGCCCGCGCTCGAGGCACTTCGCCGCCAGCGCCTTGGCGCCGCCGCATCGGGCTTGCTGCCGCCATGCTCGGTGACGAGTTCGAAGGCGCACATGGCGCCGAGCCCGCGGATATCGCCGATCGGCATGCCCTTGCCCTTGGCCTTGATCGCCTTCAGCCGCGCCATGATGGTCTTGCCCTGCTTCTCGGCCTTTTCCAGCAGGCCTTCCTGCTCGAAGGCCTCGAAGACGCCGAGCGCTGCCGCGCAGGCGACGGGATTGCCGGCATAGGTGCCGCCAAGGCCGCCGGGATCCGGCGCGTCCATGATCTTGGCGCGGCCGACGACGCCGGCCAGCGGAAAGCCGCCGGCCAGGATCTTGGCCACCGTCATCAGATCGGGCTCGACGCCGAAATGCTCCATGGCGAACCATTTGCCGGTGCGCCCGAAGCCCGACTGGATTTCATCGGCGATCAGCACGATGCCATGCTCGTCGCAGAGCTTGCGCAGGCGCACCATGCAATTCCTTGGGCGCCACATAGAAGCCGCCTTCGCCCTGCACCGGCTCGATGATGATCGCGGCCACGCGCGACGGCTCGACGTCGCACTTGAACAGCCATTCGATGGCGTGCGATCGAATCCTCCACGCTGATGCCCTTGTGCTCGACCGGGAACGGCACATGCCAGATCGCCGCCGGGAAGGGACCGAACTTGGTCTTGTACGGCATGACCTTGCCGGTCAGCGCCATGGTCGAGAAGCGTGCGGCCGTGGAAGCCGCCGTGGAAGGCGATGACATCGGAGCGCCCGGTATAGCGCGCGCGCGATCTTGATCGCGTTTTCGACCGCCTCCGCGCCCGTCGTGACGAAGCCGATCTTCTTCTCGCCCGAGATCGGGCGCAAGCGCATTGAGCTTCTCGGCACAGCTCGACGAAGGGCGCGTAGGGCATGATGGTGACGCAGGTATGGGTGAAGCTGTTCGCAGCTGCTCATACACCCGCTTCATCACCAGGGGATGCCGGTGGCCGGTGTTGACCACCGCGATGCCGCCGGCGAAATCGATGTAGCGGTTGCCCTCGATGTCCCAGATCTCGGCGTTTTCGGCCCGCTTCGCGATGACCGGCAGCCGCCATGCCCATGCCGCGCGATACCGCCTTCGAGCGGCGCTCCACCCACTGCTTGTTCATGCCGGGGGCTGCTGACAGGTGCATTCATGGTTGTCTCCTGCCTGAAATGTGGGCGCCTTCTACGCCCGTTGACCGCGGCCCCGCAAACGGATTCCATCTCGCCCTGCTAACGGGAATGGCCGGTATTATGGCGCAAACGCCACATGAAGGTGCAGGCAGAGGAGATGGCGACCTATATGTCTTAGGCGGACTACCGCCCCAGCCGATCAACTTTCTGTCACCATGGAATGAAGCGGCCTGTTCAAACTTATCTGCGTATAGAGGCAGGTCCGGAGCCTGTGGCTCAGCTTGATCCTGCCCATCGCCGCGTCCGAGTTATGACGCAAGGAGTAAGCCCAATGAAAATCACAATGACACGCTATGCGCTTGTGTTTGCAACCCTCCTGCTCTCGGCCTGTGGCGCCCGCGCCGCCGGCACGCTGACCAGCCCTGACGGGATGACGCTTTATATTTTCGACCAGGACAAGGACGGGATGTCGAGCTGCTATGGCGACTGCGCCGTTGCCTGGCCGCCCTATCTTGGCAAGGAAGGCGACAAGATGGAGGAAGGCTGGACGCTGGTAAAGCGCACCGATGGCACCATGCAGTGGGCCTACGATGGCAAGCCCGTCTATTTCTACAAGGATGACAAGAAAAAGGGCGACATGACAGGCGATGGAAAGGGCGGCGTCTGGCATGTTGCGGAGGCTGACTAGATCGGAGGACGCGCAGGCTCGCTTCGGCCAGGTCTCAGTTACTGTAATCGCTATGGCCCCGGCCTCATAAGCCGGGGTTTTTCTTTCCAGTTTCCCCCGGCCCAATGTTAGGCCTTTTGTGTGAAATTTAGGTGCGGAGCACTACCGCCCGTCGTTGATGCATTATTCACTCTACGTACATTCACTCTGCCAAATTGAGCAATACAGCACAGCAGCGGGTTCCCTAGGGGCATAAATTCTCGGATGACCCTTGGCGATTTGCCTCAGTTCAGCCCCGGCCTCACAAGCCCAACGGAGCAGCAATGTTGCCCAAATTCAAGAAACACATCGCAGAGATCCGCGAAACCGACATTAAGCGCGAAACCGCCCACTACATCACCGACATGGTGCTGGAATTGCGCAATCTGGCGCGGGGCGCCGAACTCAATTCGTTGAGCGAATTGCTCAAGCTCGCTTATTACGAAGCCTATTCGACTGCCAACAAGGTCGAGGTTCCTCCCGCCGAGATCAAACGACTCAAGGCCTTGGACCAAGAGGCGCGGGCCTTTCTGAAGTCATGGCGGGGCCGAGGAAGCCCGCGCCGATTTCCTCAATCCGGCCACACTTGGAAACCCCCCGCCCAACGCCTTCCCTGAGTCTACGGCCCGCACCCGCTCAATCGTCGGCCTCGGTAATCACGCCCCCACCATCGGCCGGGTAATAAGTGCAGCGGCGATAAAGGCTTCGAGCGGGCCTGATTCCTCCCTCCTCGATCTCTTCCAGAAGTTTGGATCCCCCGCAGCGAATTATCCTCGGTCGACGCCCATGGATAGGTTGTCGCAATAGGCTTGCGCGTATTTGAGGGGCGAGCCCTCGCCAATGCGGCGATACTGCATAAACACAACATTGGCTGACGTGGTGATCAAGTTTAAAGAACAACTATTGACAATACGACTGGTCATATTTACCATAATCAATGGCAGCGGGCGCAAGTCCGCCGATTTGGAGAAACCTCATGGATACATACAGATTTGCGTTCAGCCGGCGAAACCTCCTTCGTTCTGGAGCGCTGTTCGCTGCGGCGACGGCGTCCATACCCATTTCACTCACGACGCCAGAAAGCGCTGCAGCGTCAAAATCGGAGCCGCACGGCGGCGGCTTCTACAAATTCAACATCGGTGACTTTCAAGCGACCGTCGTCTCGGAAGGTTATGGCCCCTATCCTTTCTGGCCCGCCTTTGCTGCGAACCAGCCTGAAGCGGAGGTGCTAGAAGTACTTGAGGCAAATTTCCTTAAGCCGGTCAACCAGGTGACGAACAACATACTTGTTGTTGATACCGGCCATGAACGGATCCTTGTTGATCCCGGCTTTGGCGAGGTCCTCGGGCCGCAGTTCGGGCACTTCGGCGAGCTTCAGGCAAACCTTCGCCGTGCAGGCATCGCCGCTGAAAGTATTGACGTCGTCCTGATCACCCATGGTCATATCGATCACATCGCAGGCATCGTAAACAAGGACGGCTCGCTTGCGTTCCCGAACGCGCGCTACGCGATCGCGGAAAAAGAGTGGGCATACTGGACCGGAGACCGGTTTGAATCCGACGTGAACGGCGGACCGGGGCCTGACGCCCTTAAGCAGGGCACGATCTGGGCCGCGAAGACGAGCCTGCCCGCTATCAAAGACAAACTCCAACTTGTGAAGAAGCCAGAGGGGGAAGTTGTTCACGGCGTGCATCTTGTTGCAGCGCCGGGCCATTCTCCCGCCCAGTCGGCGATCCTGTTTACCTCGAATGATCAGCAGCTCATTCACATGGCGGATGTGGTTCACAATCCAGTCACCGGTCTGCAACGTCCCGAGTGGTCGTTCATTTTCGACTACGACAGTGCAGAAGCCATCAAGACCCGACTGAAGATGCTGGACAGGACGGCCACCGAACGCGCACTCGTCATGGGTTTTCATTTCCCGTTCCCCGCCGTTGGCCGGGTTGAGAGGTTTGGCAGCTCCTACCGCTGGAACCCAGCCTCTTGGACATGGTAGCCAAGACCCAACAGCGCGTCTGACAGCGCCAACGACAGGGCTCAATAGTGCAGAGCGCCCATGCGGCGCTCTGCCATCCACAGTTGCTGGAGGTCAAGTGGGCCTTCGCCCCCTCGTGGCGCGCTTGGCAGGCTGCGGCGGACTGCCGGAGCGATTTTTGGGCGAGGCTTCCCGCGGGGCTCGGCTGCTCCGTTTCGGCCGCACCAAGAGCGGAAAAGCGACAGAGAAGAAGTCGTCGAGCGGTTGACGACTGTTCACGATCTTCATGCGCACCACGGCGCCCTCCCAACTGTTGACAAGGAACCGTGCGACTTCCTGCGCATTCAGATTGGCCGCGATGCTTCCGTCCGACTGCCCCTCGCGGATCGTTGCGGCGACAAGTTCAGTCCATCTTGCGAGCGACTGAGCAAGGGCTTTTCGAATGAGCGGCATGTTGTCCGACGTTTCCGCGGCCAGATTGCCGATCAAGCAGCCTTTGTCGTACCCGAATCCGGCGTAGCGGGAGGCCATGAAATTGAAATGGTTGCGGAGGCGCTTCACCGGAGCGGTGCTTGCGTCGGTGAGCATTTCCCGCCGCGAACCTTTGGCGTAGACGTCCAGAACCTCAAGCGCCAGAAGCTCCTTTGCCTTGAAGTAATTGTAGAATGACCCTTTGGGCACACCCGCCTTGTCGACAATCTCCTGGACGCCGCAGGCGCTGAAACCCAACGCGTGAAAGCGGTCGATAGCAGCATTGACGATTTTTTCTCGAACGGCTGACGCCATGGGACGACCTTCGTTACAGACCGGGCATTCCATGCATATAACGGTGACCGGTCATCTCAATCAATAGCGAGAGGTACCTTGGGTTTTTCCCTCGGCTTTTGCCGTCTGGAAGGCGCTTCGTCTCTTACGACATACTCCGGCGAGGCCGCCGGGGTTTTTGCTTGCGGCTTGTCAATGCGGAGCGTTATTTGGGCGGCGCATTCCCGTTCCAGATGTCGCGGTAAAGTTGCCAGTCGCTTGGTTACGGGCCACCAGTGCCAGTGACCATCGCATCAAATCCAACCCAACCCCTCTCGACCAAGCGCCGCAGATGCAGTAACTCTCATTCCATCCGGTGCAAAAAATCGGTCAGGTCATGAGCATGATGCCCAGCATTAGAAGCTATGTCATCCTTCCCATCGTCGCCTGCGCCTTTCTGCTGCCAGGTGCCGACGCAGCGTTGGCAAAGACCAAGTCTGCGGCCGACAAGCAATTCTTTCTCCAAGCCCTGAAGGAATGTCGGTCGAACCACCCAAATCTTGCTCGGGTTCAGGTCAACTACAAGAAGCGCACTTTCAAGTGCATATCACCGCCTCGGCGGCAGCGTGATAATTAAAGTCCTGACGTTCGCTGCCATCCACAGTTCGAGAAAATCCATGCCCTGATTGCTCATGGGCATCACCCTGTCGGAAACGGCGGCTCAAAGCGATAGTCTCGCGCCGGTATCGGATGCCTCACCCATGCCACGCCACCGGTCCCGGCAGCCACATAGCCCACGCGAGTCCTCATCGAATGAAGCGCGCAACGCCGTTCTTGCCGATCTGACGCTACAGAAAGTGTGCCAACTAAAGGTTTGGCCTCGCCATGAACCAAAACCTGTTCGCGCCAGCCAAATCCCCAAGCGCACCCTCGCTGAGGCGGCGCGGATCGAGTTCGCCGTCTATGGCTGCTGCAATTATCGACTGAGCAAGGGCCACGCGTGCCCGTTCGGCCTCATCGCCCCGTGCGTAGCTGGCGCCGCTGGCCTCCACGGTCGACCAAGCATCGTCCAAGGCCTTGTCCATCAACCCGATTTGTTCGCTGTCGAACATGTCGGGGTAGTCAACAGAATACCTGATCATTGCGGCGTCCCCTCAGACTCCACCGTCCTCCTGATTCGGACTCAACTCCCGATTATTGGTCAAGTTGTGGCTGCGATGTCGGTGATATACATGCCCAATTTGGTTAAGAGTTGGTTAAAAGTCATTGGCAACCACGCCAGGTTTTTCCCTGCCTCTGCCATGGTGGCGTCGGGCTATAGGAAGCCGCGCCCGGATTCGATAGGCTGTCAAAATCAGCGGATTTCAAACTGATACATTACCCAATTCCGCCCTGCGAACCGGGAATGGCTGATGTCCGAACTCATCAAGAAGACCGCCGTCGAAATCGTGGCTTTGTTGAAGAGTGGCGAGATCACGCCGCTCGATTGCCTCGATGCCCTTGATGCACGCATCGCCGCGGTGGATGGCGCGGTCAATGCCCTGCCGACGCGATGTTTCGACCGGGCGCGCAATGCCGCCGGCGCGCTGATGCGGAAACCATTGGCCGAACGCGGAAAGCTGGCCGGACTTCCCATGCCGATCAAGGACCTCGTCGATGTGGCCGGGGTGCGCTCGACCCAGGGCTCGCCGATTTTCAAGGACCGCATCGCCGAGGATTCCGACATTCTGGTCAGGCATCTCGAGAGCAATGGCGCCATCGTCTATGCCATGTCGAACACGCCGGAATTCGGCGCCGGCGCCAATACCTTCAACGAAGTCTTCGGCCGCACGCTCAACCCCTGGAACACGTCGCGCTCGGCGGCGGGTTCGTCCGGCGGCGCGGCGGTGGCGCTGGCGACCGGCCAGGCCTGGGTCGCCCATGGGTCCGACCTTGGCGGCTCCTTGCGCAACCCGGCAAGCTTCTGTGGCGTCGTGGGCTTGCGGCCTTCGCCGGGCCGCGTCGCCGCAACTCCCGGCAACAAGATCGACGGCACATTGGCGGTTGAAGGACCGATGGCCCGCAATGTCGAGGACACAGCACTTCTCTTCGATGCCATGGTGGGCGAAGAGCCGGGCGCTGCGATCTCCTTGCCCCGCGACGGGACGTCCTACCTGAACGCGGCGCGCTCGGGATGGAAGCCGAAGCGCGTGGCCATCAGCCGCGACCTCGGCATAACGCCGGTTGATCCGGAAGTGGCCGAGATCGTCATGGCCGCAGGCCGGCGTTTCGCCGAGGCCGGCGTCATCGTCGAGGAGGCCCACCCTGATCTTCGTGAAGCCCATGAATGTTTCCAGACGCTGCGGGCGCTCGGGTTTGCCGTCGCCATGAAGCCGCTGCTTGACGCTCACCGCGACAAGCTGAAACCGGAAGTGATCTGGAACATCGAGAAGGGATTATCCCTTGACGTCAGCGCCATCGCGAAAGCTG
>CAVZNM010000006.1:0-7091 GCA_963776685.1 uncultured Alphaproteobacteria bacterium | reverse complement strand
TTTGCTTCTGGCATGGCGGCCATCACGACGCTCTGCGAGACAATCCCGCATGGCGCCCATGTCGTAGCCTCGGAGGTCATGTATTACGGCACCCGCGACTGGCTGAAACGGCTGGAAAGCCTGGGCCGCATTCGGCTCACACTCTTCAATCCGCGGGATCCCGTAGCACTCGCCGCTTCGCTGAAGCAGAACAAGACCGATCTGGTCTGGATCGAAACGCCGCTCAATCCCACCTGGGATGTGATCGATATCGAAGCGGCAGCGAAAGCGGCGCATGAGGCGGGCGCCATTCTCGCCGTGGACGCCACGGCAACCGCCGCGGTCACCACACGGCCGCTGAATCTTGGGGCCGACATCGTTTTCCACTCGGCCACCAAATATCTCAACGGCCACTCCGACGTCCTGGCGGGGGTCCTGGTGAGGGGCGCTGATACCGAACGCTGGAAGCAGATCGCCATGCTGCGCACCAAAATGGGCTCGCCCCTGCCGCCGCTCGAATGCTGGCTCCTAATGCGCGGGCTTCGCACGCTCTTCCTCCGCTACCGGCAGGCTTCAACCAATGCGCTGGCGCTCGCCCGGTATTTCGAAAATCATCCGAAGCTTGAGAAAGTTCTCTATCCAGGCCTGCCGTCGCATCCCGGCCATGCAATCGCCGCGCGGCAGATGACCGATGGCTTCGGCGGCATGGTCTCGATTCTGGTACGCGGCAGCTTCGACGATGCAACGCGCCTGTGCACGCGCCTCAAGGTGATCGTCCCTGCCACGTCGCTGGGTGGTGTCGAAAGCCTCGCCGAACACCGCAAGACGGCGGAAGGACCGGCGAGCCCGGTCGCGGACAATCTCGTGCGGCTGTCCATCGGCATCGAGCATGTCGACGACCTGATCGCCGATCTCGAACAGGCCTTGGCGGGACTTTGAGCGCTTCCCATATGAGGGTCTTCGGCGGGGGCCGGAGCAACCATGTTCGACGAAGCACAGCGCGATACTGCCAGAACCCAGGATGATTCACCCCTGATCGACGCCTATTCGGCCGCGGTTATGGGTGCGGTCGAGCGGGCGGGGCCGGCCGTCGTTCACATCGCCGTGCGCAAGGAGCGCGGCGGCGTGGGCTCGGGTCTGGTTGTCGCCTCGGACGGCCTCATCCTCACCAACAGCCACGTCGTTGCCGGCGCCAAGGCAATCGAGGTCAGCATGGCCGACGGCCAGCACTCGGCGGCGCGCATCATCGGCGAGGACCCGCACACCGACATTGCCGTACTGCGCACTGACGCGCCACTGCAGGCGCCGTCGCTGGCGATGCATGATTTAAAGCTGATCCGTCCGGGCCAGCTCGCCATCGCCATCGGCAATCCGCTCGGTTTCGAGCAGACGGTAACTGCCGGCGTGGTCAGCGCCGTCGGGCGTTCATTGCGTGCCGCTACCGGCCGCCTCATCGACGACGTCATCCAGACCGACGCCGCCCTCAATCCGGGCAATTCCGGGGGCCCGCTGGTCGATTCACAAGGCCGCGTCATCGGCATCAACACCGCCGTCATCCTGGGCGCCCAGGGCATCTGTTTCTCGGTGGCCAGCAACACGGCGCTGCATGTGCTGACGCAGATACTGCGGCACGGTCGGGTGCGCCGCGCCAGCCTCGGCATCGAGGGCGCCCAGACCCATATTCCCCGCCATCTGGCGCGCTTTGCCGGCGTCGAGCAGAAATCTGGCGTGCGCGTCATGACGACCGTCACGGGCGGCCCCGCCGAGACAGCCGAAATCAAACCGGGTGACCTCATCATTGCGATCGATGGTGAACCGGCTCAAGGGATCGACGATCTTCTCCGCCTTCTCAACCACGAACGGGTCAATGCGTCGGTCAGGGTGACACTTCTGCGCAAGGGCGAGATGCGCGACCGCTATGTGACGCCCGTCGAACGGCGCTAGTCCGTTCCCAGGCCGTCATCAATTGCTGCGCAGGCCTTCCTTTGCCACCCAGCTTTCCGTCTTGTCGAGGCCTGCCTCCACCATATCGAACATTTCGTGGATTTCATCCGTAGTTATGATCAGGGGCGGGCAAAAGGCGATGGCATCGCCCATGGCGCGGTTGATGAGGCCGAGTTCCTGCAGGAAATTGACGCAAGTCGCTCCCACCGCCTTCTTCGGATCGAAGGCTCGCTTGGTCTTCTTGTCGGCGACGACGTCGAGGGCACCGATCAACCCCACGCCGCGCGCCTCGCCCACCAGGGGATGCTCGCCGAGCTTCCTGAGACGGTTCAGGAACACCGGCGCCACCTTTTGCACATGCGCGACGATCTTGTCGCGCTCGTAGATCTCGATGGTCTTGAGCGCCACGGCGCAGCCGACGGGGTGGGCTGTATAGGTATAGCCGTGGCCGAAGATGCCGATCTTCTTGCTCTCTTCCACCATCGCCTCATAAAGCGGCTCTTCGATGGTGATGGCGCTCATCGGGAAATAGGCCGAGGTGATCGCCTTGGCCATGGAGATCGACGTCGGTTTCATCCCGAAAGTCTGGGCGCCGAACCAGTTGCCGGTGCGGCCGAAACCGCAGATCACTTCATCGGATATGAAACGCACGTCGTATTTGGCCAGCACCGCATTGATCTTCGGGAAATAGCTTGAAGGCGGCACGACGACGCCACCCGCCGCCATGACGGGCTCGGCGATGAAGGCAGAGACGGTGTCCGGTCCTTCCTTCTGGATAAGATCGTCGAGATCCTTCGCCATTCGATCCGTGAACTGATCTTCGGTCTCGCCCTCCAGCCCGCTGCGGTAATAGTCAGGGCAGGACGTATGCAGGATGTTCTTTATCGGCAGGTCGAAATCCGTGTGCACTATCGGCAGCCCAGTGAGCGACCCGGAGGCGACGGTGACGCCGTGGTAGCCTCGTAACCGTGAGATAATCTTTTTCTTGCTCGGGCGTCCAAGGGAGTTGTTGTAGTACCAGGTGAGCTTCACCTGCATGTCATTGGCTTCCGAACCGGAGGCGCCGAACAGCACCTTGGACGCCGGGCAAGGGGCTAATTCCTTAAGCTTTTCAGAGAGTTCGATGACCCCGTCGTGGGACTTGCCGCCGAACACGCTTGTGAAGGACAGCTTGCGCATCGCCTGCGCCGCGGCCTCCACCAGCTCTTCGTTGCCGTAGCCGAGCGCCGTACACCACAGCCCGGCCAGCCCCTCGATATAGCGCTTGCCCTTGTCGTCGTAGACATAGATGCCGCGGCCCTCGTTGAGGATTAAGGGCCCCGTCTCGCGATGGCGGGCGAGATTGGTATAGGGGTGGAGGACCGTCTCGATGTCGCGGACGGCCATGTTGGAGAGCTTGGTCACGTCATTGCTCCGGTCATTTCATGAAATAGCGCACGCGCGGCAGCGCCTGAAAATGAGCATCGCTCGTCAGCAGCTCGGCATCCGTCGCCAGGGCGGTCGCATAGATTATCGCGTCCGATGTATGCAGCTTGTGCTCTCGTGCGATATCGGCGGCCCGCAGCGCGATCGCCGAATCGAGCGGCACAACAATGCAAGTCATGGTCAGGGCGATCACGCGCTCCGCAACCTCCTGCGACCGTTCGCGGCAAAGCCACTTGTAGATTTCGTGCTGCACCAGGGTCGGCACGACGCAGGTTTCCGCCGGCGCGATTTCCCGCTTCGCCGCCGCGCCCATGGGCGTGCCGAGAAATGTCTCGATCCATAACGAGGAATCGACAAGCCGCATCAGAACCGGTCTTTGCGGTCGCGGTAATTTGTCGGGTCGGCTCCCTTTGCGATGCCGAAGAGTTCGTCTGCCTCCGGAACCGGCATGACCAGCACGCCTTTGCCCTTCGGAATGAACACGAACCGCTGGCCGGGCTTCCAACCTTCCTGCTCCCGCACTTCCTTGGGGATCGAAATCTGGAACTTGCTTGACAGCTTGGCGATGGCGGTCATTTTCTTACGCTTTCTGATCGATGGCAGTTTGGCAAGAATAACTGCTTCGCCCGGCTCCGACAACCCCCTCAATTTCCGACGATCGCCGCTTCGAGGATTAAGACGGGCGGGTGAAGAATGGCATCCCAATCTCGCGGTGCCATACAAAGTTGGAGTGGGATGAATGACCGTCTCGGTGTCGTGGAAGCGTGCATTCCGTCAATGTAACTCTGGAAGTTAGCGGTCCAATTGCAGTACTCTTGTTTCTTCGGCAACACCAAATAACTGCCACCCGCCTTCGTATCTTGTTAGCGCCATTTCTAAAATTGTGTAGCCCTTTCGATATTGATCGCCTGGCGATCTGGTCTGATCTGGCAATAGTGCATGCTTTCTTACGAACGCGCTGGGAACAGGGTAATAAGTTACCTCGTCTTTCCCCTTCTTGGATCTTATTCGGACAAATACATAGATATGACTTTTAGAAGAGATTGATTTTGCGTGTTCGGAGAGCTGCCAAAATCTATTGGTAGTAGTTGTTTTTACCTCAATAGAGAATGTCTTCTTCAGATCGAAGGTTGTTGCCAGGATATCCGCGCCCCGCGCACTGCGGGACGTCGGAGAGGCAATCATCCCGCACCGGCAAAGCTCGGCGGCCACAAGATAGACTCCTCGCATCCCATTTATTTGGCTCCGGCGTTTCATAGTTCGTCCCGCGATAAGTAGCCTATTTCAGTTTCCCAAAATTGCACTTTCCAGAATATCCAATCCCTCTTTGAGCACCATGTCGGAGGCGGTGAGGGGGGTCAGCAGCCGGATCGTATCGGCGTGGATGCCGCAGGTGAGGATCAAAAGCCCGCGCTCCAGGCACTTCGCCGCCAGCGCCTTGGCGCCGGCCGCGTCGGGCTTGTTGCCGCCATGCTCGGTGACGAGTTCGAAGGCGCACATGGCGCCGAGCCCGCGGATATCGCCCATCGGCATGCCACGGCCCTTGGCCTTGATCGCCTGCAGCCTGGCCATGATGGTCTTGCCCTGCTTCTCCGCCTTTGCGAGCAAGCCTTCCTTCTCGAAGGCCTCGAAGACGCCGAGAGCCGCCGCACAGGCCACCGGATTGCCGGCATAGGTGCCGCCGATGCCGCCCGGATCGGGCGCGTCCATGATCTTGGCGCGGCCGACCACCCCGGCCAGCGGAAAGCCGCCGGCCAGCGACTTAGCCACGGTCACCAGATCCGGCTCGACGCCGAAATGCTCCATGGCGAACAACCTGCCGGTGCGGCCGAAGCCCGACTGGATTTCATCGGCGATCAGCACGATGCCATGCTCGTCGCAGAGCTTGCGCAGGCGCACCATGAGTTCCTTGGGCGCCACATAGAAGCCGCCTTCGCCCTGCACCGGCTCGATGATGATGGCGGCGACGCGCGAGGCCTCCACATCGCACTTGAACAGCAATTCGATGGCATGGATCGAATCGTCGACCGTGATGCCGTGATGAAGGACCGGGAACGGCACATGCCAGATGCCGCCGGCGAAGGGCCCGAACTTCACCTTGTAGGGCACGACCTTGCCGGTCAGCGCCATGGTGAGATTGGTGCGGCCGTGGAAGCCGCCGTGGAAGGCGATCACATCGAGCGGCCGGTATAGGCGCGCGCGAACTTGATGGCGTTCTCGACCGCCTCGGCGCCGGTGGTGACGAGAGCCGACTTCTTCTCGCCCGACATGGGCGCCAACGCATTGAGCTTCTCGCACAGCTCGATGAACGGCGCGTAGGGGACGACCGTGGCGCAGGTATGGGTGAATTTTTCCAGCTGCTCGTAAACCCGCTTCATCACCAGGGGATGGCGGTGGCCGGTGTTGACCACCGCGATGCCGCCGCCGAAATCGACGTAGCGGTTGCCCTCGACATCCCAGATTTCCGAATTCTCGGCCCGCGCCGCGATGACCGGCGCCGCCATGCCCACGCCGCGCGAAACCGCCTTGGCGCGCCGCTCCACCCACTGCTTGTTCATGCCGGGTGCGCTGTGACAGGTGCATTCATGATTGTTCTCCTGCCTGAAATGTGGGCACTATTTACCCCTTTGACCGGCCCCGCAAACGGATTCAATTCCGCTCATGCGAACCAGGAATGCCAGATGTCCGAACTCGTCAGGTAGACCGCCAATCGAAATCCTCGCCCGCTTGAAGAGCGGGCGAAATCTCGCCGCTGGATTGCCTCGATGCGCTGGAAGCAGCGCATCGCCGAGGTGGACGGCGGGTCAATGCCCTGCCCACCCTGTGTTTCGACCGGGCCCGCGACGCCGCCCGCGAGCTGATGAAGAAACCCATGGGCGAACGCGGCGCTGCTCGCCGGGCCTTCCCGTGCCGATCAAGGACCTGAGCGATGTGGCCGGCGTGCGCTCGACCCAGGGCTCGCCCATTTTCACGGACCGCATCGCCGCAGACGTCCGACATCATGGTCACGCATCTGGAAAAAAATGGCGCCATTGTCTATGCCATGTCGAACACGCCGGAATTCGGCGCCGGCGCCAACACCTTCAATGAAGTCTTTGGCCGCACCCTCAATCCGTGGAACACCTCGCGCTCGGCGGCGGGCTCATCCGGCGGTGCGGCGGTGGCGCTGGCGACCGGCACCGCCTGGCTCGCCCATGGCTCCGATCTCGGCGGCTCTCTGCGCAACCCGGCAAGCTTCTGCGGCGTCGTCGGCATGCGGCCATCGCCCGGCCGCGTCGCCGCCACGTCGCGGCAACAAGATCGACTCCACCCTCGGCGTCGAAGGCCCCATGGCCCGCAATGTCGAAGACGTGGCACTTCTCTTCGATGCCATGGTGGGCGAAGAGCCGGCCGATCCGATCTCGCTTGCCCTCGGACGGCACGTCCTACCTGGAAGCCGCGCGCTCCGGCTGGAAGCCAAAGCGCGTCGCCATCAGCCGCGATCTCGGCATCACGCCCGTCGATCCGGAAGTGGCCGACATCGTCATGAAGGCCGCCCGGCAGTTTCGAGCAGGCCGGCGTCATCGTCGAGGAAGCCCACCCGGATTTGCATGAAGCCATGAATGTGCCCAGACGCTGCGCGCCCTCGTCCTATGCCGTGGGCATGAAGCCTTGCTTGAAACGCACCGCGCCAAGCTGAAGCCCGAAGTCATCTGGAACATCGAGAAGGGATTGGCTCTTGAAGTCGGCGCCATCGCGAAAGC
>CAVZNM010000005.1:0-217920 GCA_963776685.1 uncultured Alphaproteobacteria bacterium | reverse complement strand
CAAGTGGGCGTTCTTCTAATGTTCTTTGATGGTGACCCACAACGCATCCAACGGCAACGGCGAGCACGCGCTCGCAATCATCTACAGAGCAGTGGCCAGATTGGCGCCGGATCCGCGGAATGCGCGGACCCATCCCAAACGGCAGATCGAGCAGATCATTGCATCCATACGAACATTCGGTTTCACCAACCCGATCCTGACTGACGCGGATGGGGTTATCATTGCTGGGCATGGCCGGCTGCTTGCAGCAAAAGCCATGGGACTCGGCGAAGTCCCGACGATCATACTGCCACACCTGAACGATCCTCAAAGGCGTTTGCTGCGGCTTGCCGACAACAAGATCGCGCTGAATGCCGGCTGGGATCTTGATCTTCTCAGGGTGGAACTCGCGGAGCTGTCGACGATCGATGCGGATATCGATCTCTCGGTCACCGGCTTTTCCACGGGCGAGATCGACGTCGTCCTGCAAGGCGAGGCCGATCCCGACGATGAGCTCATTCCGGCCGTTCCAGCTGCACCACGTACCAAACCCCGGGATATCTGGATCTGTGGAGATCACAGGATTGGGTGCGGTGACGGGCGGGACGCAGGAGTTCCTGCGCAAGGTCATCGGTGGAAACTGCACAGTCGATGCTGCATTCCTTGATCCGCCATATAATGTTCGCATCAATGGACATGCCAATTCCAGAGGACGCCATCGCGAGTTTGCGATGGCGTCTGGCGAGATGTCCGAGGATGCGTTCCGAACGTTTCTGGCAGAGAGCCTTGGTGCCTGTGCCAAGGTTTCTCGGGACGGCGCCGTGCACTTCGTGTGCATGGACTGGCGCCACATGGAGGATGTGACAGCGGTCGGACGGTTTATCTATGGAGATCTGCTGAACCTCTGCGTCTGGAACAAATCGAATGCGGGCATGGGCTCGCTGTACCGGTCCAAGCACGAACTCGTGTTCGTCTACAAGGTCGGCACTGCGCCGCATCTCAATATGGTCGAGCTTGGGCGCCACGGGCGCAATCGCACAAATGTCTGGGATTACGTTTCGGTGAACTCACTGGCTGGCAGCCGGCGCGAAGATCTCTCGCTTCATCCCACGGTGAAGCCCACCGCGCTCGTGAACCATGCCATCCAGGATGTAACCCGGCGAGGAGACCTCGTCCTCGACACATTTTTGGGCTCGGGCACGACACTCATTGCCGCCGAACGCTGTGGGCGGCGGTTTCGCGGACTGGATATCGATGCTGGCTATGTCGATGTCGCAGTCGAGCGCTGGCAGGCGATGACCGGCAGGGATGCCCAACTCGCCGATGGAAGCGAGCCATGACCCGCAACCCCTTGCCGGCCCGGGGCCGTTCGCCAACCGAAACCCGCTTTCGCAAAGGTCAGAGTGGAAATTCGGCTGGCCGGCCGAAAGCAAAACCCAAGGATCGGCCCTCGACCTTTGATATCATCATGGACCGCACGTTGACCATCATGCAGGGTGGCAAAGCCCGCGAAGTCTCTGTCGATGAGGCGCTTCAGCACAAGACCTACCAGCAGGCCATTGCCGGAAGCCGCATGGCCCGGCGGGAGGTGCTGAAGATGATCGCCAAACGCGAGAACGCATTGGCGGCGAAGCAGCCGCAAGTCCAACCGATCACTCGGCTCATTGAGCCCAAAGATCCGACGAATGCCTTCGATGCCCTGTGCGTTCTCGGGATTGCCGCTCCCGACGTTTCCTGGTCAGACCAGGCCGGAGGAGGCAGGCTGCTGCTCGAGCCCTGGGCAGTGCAGATAGCTCTGAACCGGCGTGGATTAAAGCGCCTTACCCAGCAAGATGTTGCTGAGATTGAACGGTGCACCCGCAACGTCGACGCGCTGGTCTGGCCCGAAAGGATCAAGCCCTGAAACCAAAAGACAATGTCGAGCACGTTGGTTATCGAACACCTCCCCGCTCGACCCGCTTCGGAAAAGGCAAGAGCGGGAACCCGAGGGGACGGCCCAAGGGCCGGGCAAATGATATCCCCTACGAGGCAGTGCTGGGCCAAAAAGTCGTCATCCGCGAAGACGGTGCCGAACGAAAGGTGACGGCGGCAGAAGCGTTTCTCCTGCATCTTGCCAAGTGTGGACTCGAAGGTGACGGTACTGCCACACGTGCTGCCCTGGCAGCGATCGAGGAGGCCCGCGCCCAGGGACACTACGGTCAAAAGCACAACATCGATACGCTCATCATAACTGTCGTTTCACCCGGCAACCCTAACCGTGCTATGGAGCCACTTCGCATGGCGACCAAGCTGGACCGCTTTCGGCACACTGCCCGCATCGTGCTGGAGCCGTGGCTTGTCGAGGCCGCCTTGGCCCGACTCGGTGAAAGGCGCCTCACACTCGCAGAACAGGTCACCGTCATGCGGGCAACACGCACACCGCACAAGGCCACTTGGCCGGCCTGGTGGGAAGCCGAGTGCTGACAAGACATCATTGCCCGGCATCAGACCCGACTAGATGTTGCAGGCACTGCCCCCGCGCCATAAGTTGCGCCGGATGTTGTGGCGCGAAACAGGCGCCATCCGACCGGAAGTCCAGCATCAAGCTACATTCTGATATCGCAGGAGATTTGTCTGATACAGGCGCTTCAAAGGGCCTGATCACGCGGGAAAAATACCCTGTTATGGCAAATAACAGGAAAGTGGCATCGCTTGCACCCAAGCTACTGGTAAAACGCAGAAATCCCCTGGGCTCTCGGATCATGTCGCCACAAGGCCCTGTTATTTTGCCAAATTCGCGAAAAATTCCCTGTTATCTGCAAGAGTCGGCCCGAGACAGGTTCGCAGAAGACTGGGTCCACCACCATCACCCCGCTGAAATTGCCAAGAACTGAACCCCGCCACGCTTGATCAAGCTAGAGTGAAGCCAGCGCCTGCTTCACCATCCGGACCAACGCCGCTGTCGTGTAAGGCTTCGGCAGCCAGCCAAGAGGGTGGGCAAGTTCCGCACGCGCCACCGTCGCCGCGTCGCAATGGGCGGTTGCGAAGATGCTGCGGATGCCGCTGTCCCGGTAGATATCCAGCGCCGCGTCAATTCCGTCGCGTTTCCCGTCAAGACGAATATCCATAACCATAAGTGCCGGCCGCATCGTCCGCGCCAAAGCTACGGCCTGATCCGCGTTCCGCGCCACGCCTACGACATCAAATCCCGCCTCGCGCAACGCTGTCTCAATATCGAAAGCGATCAGGAATTCATCCTCGACGAGAAGAACTTTGCTTGCCGCGGGCGTTCCGGCAGATTCACCTGATGCAGCAGTTCCCGGGGATGCAAATCTCGTCCTGTCATGCGACATTAGTGGGCGCCGGCAAGATGCAGCACGCATCTGGCGCCAGCGGCGCGCTCCACCTCGAATCGCGCTCCGAGTTGGGCGGCGAGGCCTTGCACCAGACCGAGTCCGGAGCCTTGTTTGCGCGCTTCCTTCAGCTCGAATCCTGGTCCGCGGTCCGCGACAAAAAGCAGCTCTTCAGTGAGGCCGACATGAATGGGTGCTCCGCTGGCGGCGTTGCCATGGGCAACCGCGTTGGCTAGAAGCTCGCTCAGGATCAAGGCAAGCGGCATGGCCTTGTCGTTGGCAAGTTCTCCCGAAGCGATGTCGTAACGTATTGATACATTCGCGGGAAAGGCAAGTTGCGCATTGCTGCAGACCGCCTCTAGAAACTCGCGGGCGGCGAAGGACATGCCGTTCGTGCTGGCGTACAAGACCTGCTGCGCCCCGGCCATCGCCGCAACCCGCCGGCACGCATCCGCCAGCGCATCGCGCGCCGGATTGCCGGAATACTCGCGCTGGGCCGTCACCAGCAACGACAGCAGCATTTGCATGTTGTTCTTCACCCGATGATTGATTTCGCGCAACAGGTGCTGCTGCCGGCTCTCGGCAGCCTTTCGGTCCGACATGTCGACCAGCATGTTGACCGCGCCCAGCAGCGCGCCTGAGGCATCATGGAGCGGCGTTGGATAAGGCAGGATAGGGACCCGGGTTCCGTCCGGGCGTTCGGCGATGGCCTCCACGTCACGGATGGCACGATCTTCCTTGAGGGACACGGCCATGGGACACTGGTCGTGGGGCAGCGGCGTGCCGTCCGGCCGAAACAGGCGAAGCGTCACGCACCATTGATCGGCTCCGAGCTCAGGTACCTGCCCCGATAGCTCTACAGCGGCGCGATTGTAGTAGGTGATCGTGCCATTGGCGTCAGTGGTGTAAATGGCAGCCGGAAGAGCTTCGAGAATGTCGTGATACTTGCGTTCGCTGGTCGTCAGCTCTTGCTGTGCCGCGAGCAAAGCTTCGTGCTTGCGCCGCAGCTGCGCCGTTGCTTCATGAAGGTCTGTAGTGTCGTGAAAGCAGTTGATGGCGCCGACAATATTCCCGCCTTCATCGATCACAGGGTCAATGTGCATCGTGGTCCAAATCCGCGCGCCGTCGGGACGCTCGACAACCCCTTCGGCACCATGAACCGCGGTTCCAGTGCGAAGCACTTGCGCCATGGGCGTCTCAGCTGGGGAGCCCTCACGATACAGTTCGCTGGACCCGCAGAACCGCTCTGAATCATCGCCAACTAGCGGAGTCCGCCCCCAAAGCGCCACAGCTCTGCCGTTGAACCAGAGGATCCGGCTCTGAGCATCGCAAGCGTAGAGTGCAACCGGTAGTAGTTCCAGGAATGCCGGCGGCACTGCAAATTGCTTTCCGGAGATCGGAGCCTCGGAGATATTAAGCAAAGATGAATTCAAGCTCATACCCAACACGGTTACTAAAGACATAATGCCACTAAACGATTAACGGGGCCCGAGGGAAATAGTTCCACGGGCGATCTTGATCTGGTGAGTCCCGCGCAGCGTGTCGTTCGGAAGATACTCCAGGCTAACATCTCCGGAGAATTCAGCAGCCAAGTCCTGCTTGATGAGCTGTGCCTGCTCTGGTGTTCAAGTTGCGGCCAATTGATTTTTGTAACGATTGTTGCCAGTTATCGGTTATCGGTTATTCGTTCTGCAGGGCATGCTACCGCTTCTCTTTCGCACTGAAGCTCGCAGCCCAATAGGAGCCGAAATCGGTGCCGTTATCCTTCGTCGCCAGGACACAAATGACCGGCGATCCGGATTGCCTGCACAGCGGCCTCGATTATTCCTGATGCTCACTCAGAGGCGCGATCTCAAGACCGGAGTATCGGTGTGGCAGGGGCGTCGCACGCCGAAGCTCACGACCGACGAGCTTGACAAGAATGAGCGCCCTGACGTCGTTGTTGTCGGCACGGGGATTTCGGGGGCGCTGATGGCGGACGCTCTCCTGAATTCCGGGCTCAGTGTCGTGGCGGTCGACCGGCGCAAGCCCATGACAGGTTCGACGCCGGCGAGCACTTCGCTCCTGCAATTTGAGCTTGACACGCCGCTGACCGCGCTGGGCCGCAAGGTGGGGCGTGACCGCGCCGCCGAGGCATGGCTCAGGTCGGCCGGCGCCGTTCGGGCCCTGGGCGATAGAATTAGCGATTTGGGCCTGGCCTGCGATTTTCGCGAACGTTCCACGGTCTATCTGCCGGGAAACGTGCTGGATGTGAAAGGGCTAAAGCGAGAAGCAGAAGAGCGGCAGCGGGTTGGGGCTCCGCTCGGAGTTCATCGGACGTGGAGAACTTCGGCGGCTCATCGGGATCGCCAAGCCGGGCGCCATCCTGTCGCGCGGCAATGCCGAGGCCGATCCCGCCAAGCTGGTTGCCGGCGTGTGGCGTCACTTCCGGGCGGACGGGGGCAAGGTCGTCAGCCCCTTCGATGCTGTCGAACTCGATGAAAGCAAGACCTGGGTGAGGGTTCGCGCCGCCGACGGCCGCCGCATTGTCGCGAGGCATGCTGTCATGTGCACGGGGTATGAACTTCCCAAGTTTGTGCGGCCGAAGGGCTACCGTGTCAGTTCGACCTGGGCGATCGCAACACGCCCGCAACGGCACAATCTTTGGCCGGGACGCCAACTGGTCTGGGAAGCGGCCGATCCATATCTCTATCTGCGGACGACGCTGGACGGGCGCGTCATCGCAGGCGGCGCGGACGAAACTTTTTCCGATGAAGTGAAGAGAGACCGGCTCATCGGAAGCAAATCCGCAAGCATTGTAAAGCTGGCGCAGCGTATTTTTCCGCAGGTCGATTTCGAACCTCACTACGCATGGACGGGAAACTTCGGCGAGAGTGAAACGGGAATGCCGGCCATCGGTCTCGCTCGAGGTTACCGGCGGACATATGCGGTGCTCGGGTTCGGCGGAAACGGCATTACGTTCAGCATGCTCGCGGCGCAAATCATATCGCGGACGATCAATGGAATCTCCGATCCCGGGTTGCAGATTTTCCGGCTTTAGCCACAATCTCGCCACGAGTTGGAACCCGCGCAAGTGCCGGGCGTTGATGTTCATGGTGAGCGGACGGCAAAGACCGGCTAGACGCGGCGAAACCGGCACGCCGAAGCATAAAGTCATTGGAGTGAAGGAGCTGGGCCGGCTCGCCAAGGATGCGGCGCTGGCCTGGAACGACGACGGTGCCGCGAGCATGGGAGCGGCGATCGCCTTCTATACGATTTTCTCGATCGCACCGCTGCTCATCATCGCCATGGCGGTGGCCGGTTTCTTCTTCGGCGCAGACGCAGCGCAGGGGCACGTGTATGCCCAAGCCCGCAGCCTCGTAGGGGAGGAGGGCGCCCTCGTCTTGCAGGCACTGGTCGAGAGCGCCAGTCAGCCCGCCGAAAGCATCTTTGCGACGGTGACTGGCCTCGCCGTCATGGCGCTTGGCGCCACCGGCGTATTCGCAGAACTGCAAGGGGCCATGGACCGAATCTGGCAGGTCCCGGCCAGCAAACAGCAGTCGGGCTTCTGGTACATGATCCGGCGGCGCTTATTCACATTCGGCATGGTGTTGGGTGTGGCTTTTGTCCTGCTGGTTTCGCTGATCGTCAGCGCCCTCATTTCGGCGCTCGAGAGCCTGTGGAGCCCGGCGGCCGGCGGCGGGCCGGAAATCATCCTGCAGATGGTCAATTTCGCCGTGAGTTTCGTCATCGTCGCGGGCCTATTTGCGCTCATATTCAAGCTACTCCCACGCGTCTCCGTGGCCTGGGGCGACGTGGTGATCGGGGCTGCCGCCACCGCCCTGCTGTTCAATATCGGCAAGTTCCTGATCGGCCTTTATATCGGCAAGAGCGGCGTCGTCTCGGGTTTCGGAGCGGCAGGAACGCTGATCGCCTTGCTGCTCTGGGTCTACTACTCGGCGCAGATTTTTCTGCTCGGCGCCGAGTTCACCTGGGTCTATGCCAAGCATTACGGCTCGCAGTCGCGCTCACGACAGTGAGCGGGCTTTAGGGGCCTTGGCGGTGCTCTGCTTGCCGGGTTGTTTCCGGGCCTTATTGCCAATCTCCGCGAATTTTACCCGGAGTTCCTCCAGCTCTTGTTGCGACAGGTCTTCCAGGTCGATCATGGTGTTCTTGGCGCCTTGGAGGGACCGGATGATCTCATCCAGCTTGATCTGCACCGCGAGCCCGTCACGATTCTGACTGTTCTGGATGACAAAAACCATCAGGAATGTGCAGATGGTCGTACCGGTATTTACAATCATCTGCCAAGTGTCCGAATAGCCGAAATAGGGGCCGCACGCCGCCCATGCCAGGATTGAAATCAACGCTGCCGTGAACACCAGAGGGCTGCCCGCCCATTTGGAAATTTTGGCGGCAAAAAAACCAAACCACGTCTCGAACCCTGGACCCATCTTTACAACTCCTGAATGGTATGACGCGCAACGCCCTTGGACGAAATCAAGTTCCGGCCGGCTGCGGTTTCCGTGCACCACCCGCCTGTCTTTTATAACGCGCTGGAACCAAATGGCACCGCGCGAGTTTCGTATGACGAATAGAAGTAGCGCAACAGAAAAAATCGCTGAAGGCCCACGCCCCTCTGGCCTTCGGCGATTGACGCGGCAGCCAGACGGCGGCGCGCGTAAGAGGTCCTCCGCTAGCAATGGTGGAGGACCTCATCATTTGAGGTTCACCTGGGAAGCTTCTGCTTGACGGCAGAGATTTCCGCCCAGGGATCGTGCTGCAGATGGGTGAGACGATGTTCAAGCGTCTCCACAGTAAACCGATCGGAGCTGGCGATATCGGGTAATTCACTCCAGTCGACCGGAACAGAGACCGGCGCGCCAGGACGCGCCCGGGTCGAATAGGCGGCAATCGCCGTGGCGCTGCGGCCATTGCGCAAATAATCGATGAAAATGCGCCCGCGGCGGCGGCTCTTGGACATGGTCGCCACATAGCGGCCGGGTGAATCGGCCGCCATAAGCTCAGCGAAAGCCTTGCTGAAGGCCTTGACCTCATCCCAATCGGCCTTCGGGCTGAAGCGGAACGACCACGTGCAGGCCCTTGCCGCCCGTCGTCTTGACGAAACTCCGCAATCCGGCCGTTTCCAGCCGCTGACGCAGCTCGAGGGCGCCGTTACGCACATCCGCCCACGCCACCCCTTCGCCGGGGTCGAGATCGAACACCATGCGGTCGGGCCGCTCCATGTCCTTGACGCGCGACCCCCACACATGGATCTCAAGCACATTCATCTGCACCAGCGACAACAGACCGTCGAGGTCATCGATCGCCAGCATAGGCTTATCGTCTCCCGTGTCGACGAGCCGGACGGCATCGCTCATGCCCATCCAGGCGTGTTTGGCGAAGAAGCAGGCTCCACCCTGCCCCTGCGGACAGCGCACCAGACTGAGCACCCGTCCCGTGACATGCGGCAGAATCCACTGCGCTGATGCGGCTGTAGAAATCGGCAAGTGCCTGCTTGGTAATGCCCTTCTCCTCCCAGAGCATGCGCTCGGGATGGGTGAGCTTGACGCTGATTTCTGGGGGCGCCTGGCGCGCCGGCACGGCTTGGGCGGCGGCCTCCAGCCCGATCTCGGTCGCGGCCTTGTCCTCGCGCAGGCCCTTGTAGGCGGCCTGGCGTAACAGGCCATCCGTGGACCAGCCGCGGTATTCGATCTCCGCCACCAGTTCCGGCCGTGACCCAAACTACGTCCTTCAACGCCGCTGCCGATGGCATCTTGCGAAACTTCGGCATGTCTTGCGACAGCGGCTGAAGCACCTTGTGAAGGGACAGGGCTTCTTCCCTTGAAAATCCCGTGCCGGCCCGCCCGGCGTGAACCAGTTCGCCGTTCTCGTAGTAACCGAGCACCAGCGAGCCGATGGCGTTGCGGGTCTCCGCCGACGGCACAAACCCCACCACGACGAATTCCTGGCGCAGCATGCACTTGGATTTCAACCAATGTTCGCCGCGCCCGGACACATAGGCCAGATCCTCACGCTTTGACACGATGCCTTCGAGCCCAAGCTTACAAGCCTGAGTCAGGATGGTGTCGCCGCCAACATCAACATGCTCACTGTAGCGGAGCGTGAAGGAGGCAGGCGCGGCGGCAATGAGCTCTGACAGGACGTGCTTGCGCTCCTTGAGCGCTACGGCGCGGAGGTCGACGCCATTGCAGTACAGCAGATCGAAGACGTAATAGACGAGCCGGTCGTGGCGGCCAGACTTGAGATCGCTCTGCAGCCCGCTGAAGGTCGATTGTCCGGATTGATCCTGCACGATGATCTCGCCGTCGATGAGCGCGGCTTGCACCGGTAGGCTCTCCAGAGCTTTCGCCACCGGCGGAAACCGCTTGGTCCAGTCAAGGCCCTTGCGGGTCAGGAGCTTTGCCCGGCCGCCGTCGATTCTGGCCTGCATGCGATAGCCGTCGTGCTTGATCTCATGCAGCCATTCCGGCCCATCGGGAGGCGTAGCGGCGGAGACTGCAAGGCTCGGTTCCACGAAGACCGGAAGGATAGCCTTTCCTCGCCCCCGGAAGTTTCGTCAACATGGCCGCCGTCATCACCGTGCCGGACTTCCGGGCGCGGGCCTTGTGATCGGGACGCAATATGTTCTTCGCGGCCAGTTCGTCATTGGTGACGCCCGTCAGGGCGGAACTCAACGCATTCTCCACCGGTTCCGGATCGTCCCCCTTCAGGGCGTGCGTATCATGGCCTTTTATCAGCAGCCAGTTCTGTCTCTTGCCCTTGCCCTCGGATTTCATCCGCACCAGTGTCCAGCGGCCGTGGAGGCGCTTGCCGGTCAGCGAAAAGGAAAGCTTGCCGGCTTTGAGCGATGCCTGCGGGTCGCCTTCCGGTATCCACGTGCCCCGGTCCCACACGATCATGGTACCGCCACCATACTGGCCTTTAGGAATGACGCCTTCCCACTCGAGGTAATCGATGGGGTGGTCCTCGGTTTGTACGGCCAGCCGCCGGACTGCGGCGCGCATGCTGGGCCCCTTGGTGACCGCCCAGCTTTTCAGTACACCGTCGAGCTCGAGCCGAAGGTCGAAATGCAGCCGCCGCGCATCGTGCTTCTGGACCACAAACTGCAAAGTTCTGGCGCGGGCCTGACGCGCTGCCGGCTTCGGCTCGGCGGTGCGCGTGAAGTCGCGCTTGCCGGCGTAGGTGCGCAACAGCCTTGACGGGCGCAAGGCAGACCTGGCTTTGGACTTGGGCATCGGATATTACTTGGCGCTGGCGCGCCGTTTCTGCTTGCTCTTAAGCGCCGGCACGGCGCTACTGCCGGCCCCCGGCTTCTTTAGGCTCTTGCGCAACGCATCCATGAGATTGACAACGTTGCTGGGCGCAGCCTCTGGCTCAGGCGTCGTGATGATCCGTTTGCCATGGGCTTTCCGGTCGATAAGTTTCCTGAGCTCTGTCGCATAGCTGTCGCTGAAACGCTCCGGCGCGAAGCTACCGGCCTTGCGTCCGATCAGTTCGGCCGCCAGCTCCACCATTTCGGTATCGAGCTTCGGCTTCCCCAGATCGCCAAAGAAGTCCTTGCTGGCCTTGATTTCGTTGGCGTAGCGCAGGCGCTCCATCATCAACCCTTGCTCGAGCGGCGCCACGGCGACGAGATGCTCGCGCCCCGCTAGTGTTATCTGCCCGAGGCCGATTTTGCCGGTCTTGCGCAACGCCTCGCGAATGACGAGGTAGCCTTCGACGGCATATTCGTCGGCCGGCACGACATAATAGGGTTGTTCGAAGAAGCGCGGATCGATGTCGCCGGCCGAAACGAATTGGGTCAGATCGACGGTGCGCTTGCTTTCGAGCCGCACGGAATCGATCTCTTCCGGTTCGAGGACCACATAGACGTCCTTGTCGATTTCATAACCGCCGACGATGTCCGACGCCTCGACCGGCCCCACTCCTTGCACGGTTTTTGTGTAGTTTATCCGCTTGCCCGAGGGTTTGTGAATTTGATTGAATCGAATCTCGGCGCGTTTTTCTTCCGCGTTATAGACTTCAACGCCGATCGACACGAGAGACAGGCGGAGAAACCCTTTCCAGTAAGCTCGTCCTGATGGCGCCATCGCTACTCCACACTCCTCACCCATTCAACCCCTGCGGCGAGTGCCCTAAGTCCTATGCAAGCCCGAATAGCGACAGGACCGCAACGACTACCAAGACGAGCCCGACCAAATAGATGATCGTATTCTCATTGGACAGTCTCCGCATATGATTTGATTAATATAATGCGGGGGTTGCGCCAAAGGTTCCGCCGGAAAGGATCATTTCGAGCCGTTTTTGGGTTTCCGGTTCGGGAGTCTTGACCGCTTCACGCTCGCCATGTCGTCCAGTTCCTTCTCCGACATCGACTCATACATGCTGCGCGAAGCGCCCATCAGCTTCGATTTCGACGTTTCGCCGCGCTTCGCGGCCAGGGCGGCTCCGGCGGCCTTTTGCTGGGCTTTGGATTTGGCTGGCATGGCGGATCTCCTTGACCGGCAAATGAACGCAAGTGTTGGCCGGCCGGTTCCATACGGCCTTTAGTCCGCCATAGATTCCGTTGCCGCCGGCGGAACAATTCCGTCACCCCGCGCATTATGACAAAAGCCCGTCAGCAAAGGAGTACGACTCATGGCATTATCCACGGAAAGAAAAGTCAGGATTAATCCGGACATCGACCCGGCGATCCAGCGGAACATAAACGATCCCCTCACGCCGGACATCAACGTCACGCAGACCGGCTATCCATCGCAGCCGTCAAGCAGTCCGGCAGGGGGTTATTTGATCGCCGCCATCATCGTACTGCTTGGCTTTGCTCTGGCGATCTATTTCGGCTCGCGCAGCGATACGACCGCGCCATCCGTAAATCAGACCCAGACGGCGCCCGAAGCGACACCCCCGGCCACGCCACCAGTGGCCACGACGGATCCGGCTCAGCCGGCACAGCCAGCGCCGCAGCCCGACACGACACAGCCGGCGACAGGCACAGGCACCACCACCGAACAATAACCGGCCGTCGACGCGACATTTAAACCCTGCGAGAGAGCCCCCATCCCGGGGGCTTTCTTGTGCCGGTCATCGGGGAACATTCCCGTCGGCTTCGCATTAATCCATAGGTTCCGCTTGGACCAGCCCTCTTTTCGCCTGTCCAGGTGCGGGTGGCTAAGGCCAAACAAGGATTCGTACAGTGGACGACGCGAATATGGACAGCACCTTGCCTCCGCAATCCCAGGATCGGCAGCCCGGCTTGGAATCACTGATGCATCCCGCGCCAGACTATGAGCCGCGTTTCAAGGGAAGCGGCAGGCTGCGGGGAAAAATTGCGATGATCTCAGGAGGCGACAGCGGCATCGGCCGGGCCGTGGCGGTGGGTATGGCGCGAGAAGGCGCGGCTATTGTGATCCTCTATCTGGACGAGCATGAGGACGCCGCCGCCACCGTGCGCCTGATTAAGAGAGAGGGCAGCGAAGCGTTGTCCGTGGCCGGTGACATCGGCTCCGAGTCCTTCTGTGCCGCAGCCGTCGATGCGGCCATCAAGCGCTTCGGCCGCATCGACATCCTCGTGAATAATGCCGCCGAGCAGCATGTGGTGCGCGAACCCCTTGAGATCGATGAAGACCAGCTTGTCAGGACATTCCGCACCAATGTGTTCGGCTTTTTCTTTCTCACGAAGCTGGCGCTCCGGCACATGGCCGAAGGCTCGTCGATCATCAACACGACGTCGGTCACCGCCTATAAGGGACATGATGAACTCGTCGATTATGCCGCCACCAAGGGCGCCATCGTCGCCTTCACGCGGTCGCTCTCGGGGGCACTCGCGGGCCGCGGTATCCGCGTCAACGCCGTGGCTCCCGGTCCCATCTGGACTCCCCTCATCCCGGCATCCTTTGATGCCGGCAAGGTCTCGAAATTCGGTGGCAACACGCCAATGAAGCGCCCGGGCCAGCCCAACGAGGCGGCAAGCTGCCATGTCTTTCTCGCAACCGATGAGGCATCCTACATTACCGGGCAAGTACTCCATCCGAATGGCGGAACCATCGTCAATTCCTAAAGTGCAATATACGTGGTGGGATGCGGCAGTCCCTCAGCGCCAAACGCGAACGCCCGCCGCTTTTGCAATTGAATTACGAAAGCGGCGGGCTAACCAATACGCGTTTGCCTTTCGGCATTGCGTGTAGGCTGCCTCTATAACGCCATAATGGTCCGGCTGTTCCCCGCCCCTCAAATTTTTTTCGACTCCTTAGACGACCGCGATCAAATGGCGGAAAGACTGGAACAATCCCGACTATGGGACGTTTTGAACACTAATCCCCGAGGGCGCATGATGCAAAAGGACGCACGCGGAGATGACGAGGCGCCAAAGATCGTCGAAACAACGGACCAGGCGCGCCAGGGAGTGACAGGACATGGCGTACGCTATGTTCTTCTTTTCGGTTTGCTCGGCGTTCTTACCGCCTTCGCAGTGTTGCTGGTTGCCTTCACCCGATAACCGCGGGGAACATCTCGACAGGTCATGCGTTAGGGTGCGAGGGCATCTGAAACTAAGGAGATCATGCTATGACTGCATTCAAGTATTCGGCCGCCACGCTTGCACTGCTTTTCGCATCAGGCATGGCCTACGCTCAGGATTCGACCACGGTTCAGCCGCAACCGGGCGCGGAAAAGAAGATCGAGTGTCCGGCCCCCGGATCGGTGGCGGAAGCCGATCTGCCGATGGAGTGCAAGAACAAGGATAGCACGTCCACCAGCGAAATGCCGAAACCGGATGACTCGACGGCGGGTAGCGCTGCAACGGGTGCATCGCAGCCCGATACGGCCGCCGGCACGGCCACCACAACTGAGGTTCCGAAGCAGTACAATGCGACGGGCACAGAGACCACGCCGGAGAGCGATCCTAATACCACTGCCACTACTACGACGACCGAGGTTCCGAAGCAGGACAACCAGGCAACGTCCACCAGTGCAACCACAACGGAAGGCGTGACAACCGGTACGGCGCCGGCGGTCAACCCTGGGACTGTTGTGCTGGCGTCACAGTTCATGGGACAGATCGTCTATTCCGCCGCCAATGAGAATGTCGGCGAGATCAACGACTTGGTCATGAATAAGGATCTCGGCAACAACATCGTTGCCATCATTGGCGTCGGAGGCTTCCTTGGCATTGGCGAAAAGGACGTGGCGATTCCTATCGATCAGATCACCGTCGTCAAAGACGAGAACAACAACATGCGCCTGACTATCGCTGCTTCCAAGGAGCAGCTAGAGGCGGCGCCGGTGTTCGACCGAACGGCCCTGAGATATTAAGGAAGATCCGCAGTTTCTGCCAACAAAGCCAGCGGCGCCCTTAGGGGCGCCGCAAGACTTTTCTAACCGCTATCCCCTTGCTTCTACATCGCTTTCCACGGGAAAGTTTTTTGTGGCAGGAACTTTTCGGCATTCAGCACGTTATGGCCTCATAACAACCAAAGGAGTTGGCTATGAAAAGTCTAATTCTCGCTGCCGCATTCGCTGCCTCGCTTGCGATCGGGGTACCGTCGTTAGGGGTACCGACGCCCGCCCAAGCTGATACGAAAGTCCGTATTTTCTTCGGTTTTCCGCACTATGGCTATCGGGTGGGGCCGGACTATAGGTACAGGCCCGGCTATGGTTGGTATCATCCCGGCTACCGCAACCGGGCCCATGCACGGGTATCGTGCGGTGAAGCCAAGTGGCGTGTCCGCAATAATGGCTATCGCAATGTCTCGACGGTTGAGTGCCGCGGCGCCACATTCACCTTCAGGGGAACGCGTAATGGCCGGCGCCATGTCCTCTTTGTGAACTCAAGAAGTGGCGCCATGTGGCGCGGCTAGCTAGCGAACATGGGACTGTCCGGCTCCGGCCGGACAGTCTGCTTGCTAGAGGATTGTTGGCTCCGCTAAATCTTAGTGAATAACTGTAGCGGCATGCGGCATCCTTCCGCATGAAACTTTGCCATGTCCACGAGCCGGACAAACCCGACCGACCAGGCAACACCGCACTCGGGCGTGCCTGAAACTGATAGCTGGCTGGCCGCAACGCGCCGCAAGCATTGCTAGAATTGTGACATATTCCTGTGATGCAGCAACTGGCTTTACGCTGAGATCCGATAACAGCGTGGAAATTATGGGGCTCCCATCCGAGGGCCCGACGGAGGCGTGGTCCGGCTTGATCCTTTCCGAGGATCGACCTTATTTCGAGAACGCACTAAGGTCGATAACGCCGCAGGAACCTCTTTTCGAGATTGAGTACCGTATTCGCCATGCCGTGACCGGCGTGCGATTCTATGTGTTGGACCGGGGCGAAGGCGAATTCGACAAATCGGGCAAACGGCTTCGGGTACGCGGCGCAATAATCGATATCAGCGCGCGCATCAGCGCGGAAACCGAAATACGCAAAGCCGCGCGGCTCAGTTCTGTCGCCTTCGAAGCCTCCCGCATGGGCGTATGGCATCTCGATGCGACATCCAACCGGCTGACCTGTTCGGACGAACTGCTGGTGCTCCTTGGTATAGACCGCAGTCAGTTCGACGGCACAACCCAGGCAATCGAAAAGATTATCCATCCCGACGATGTCGAGCAATGGCGCAATGCGCTCGAAAAGGCGCTCATGGACGGGGGCAAGATGGAACTCGAATTCCGCTTGCTGCAACCGCGGGGCAATCTCCGCTGGTTCCTGTCGCGTGGCGAAATCCTTCGCGGTTCCGACGGCAAGGCGATCGAATCCCATGGCGTGATGATCGACATCACAGAAAGGAAGGCCGCGGAGGAAGGTGCTGCACGGCTCGCCGCCATCGTCGCCTTTTCCGAGGACGCGATCATCAGCAAGACCCTGAATGGCATCGTCACGAGCTGGAACCGCGGCGCTGAGCGCCTATTCGGATACACTGGTGAGGAAATCATCGGCCAGCCGATTTCCGGGATCATTCCCCCCGACCGCGCCAGCGAGGAACTTCAAATATTGAGCACGGTCAGAAATGGCGAATTTATCGCCCCCTATGAATTGATCAGGTTGCACAAGGATGGCAGCCAGCTCGACGTTTCGCTGACGGTATCGCCGATCCGCAACGCCGCGGGCGAGGTTGTGGGCGCCGCGACAATTGCGCGCGACATCACGGAACGTCTACGCCACATCGAATCGCTGCGGCAGAATGAAGCGCGAATAAGACTGGCACTCAGGAGCGCCCGCGCTGGCGCCTGGGACTATGATTTGGTGCGCAAGGAACTCCACTGGTCCCCGGAAATGTTTGTGCTTTATGGGCTCGATGCCGCAAATGGCGTGCCTGACCGCCAGCATCTCAGCGCTCAGATCGAAGCCTCGCATCGACACCGCGTCCAGGCCGAGTTTGCGAAAGCGCTCGCGCAAGGGGGTGCATTCACTCTCGAATTTCCGATTATCCGGCCGGACGGCTCGGAAATCTGGACTGCCGTGGTGGGTGACGTCCTCAAGGATGCGGCGGGACGTCCGGTCAGTGCGCGCGGAATTGATCAAGATATTACCGAGCGGAAGAACTGGGAAACTCGCCAGGCCATGCTGCTGCGTGAGTTGTCGCACCGCGTTAAGAACACCCTGACTGTCATCCAATCGATGACGCGCCAGACGCTGCGGGCTCACAAGGATCCTAAAGCCTTCGTCGAGGCCTTCGAAGGGCGCATTCGTAGCCTCGCCTCATCCCACAATCTCCTGACCGACGCCAATTTTGGCGGCGCCAAGCTCGCCGACGTGATCTACAACCAGTTGGGAGGCATGGTTGACGACGTAGCGAAGCGCTTAATGCTACGGGGGCCCGATGTGCTGCTTCCGGCCGAAACTGCGACCCAGTTGGGCTTGGTGTTGCACGAACTGGGGACCAACGCGGCAAAATACGGCGCCTTGTCGACGCCCGCGGGCAAGATTGCCATCGTTTGGACCGCGGCACCAGGCAAGCTCCGTCTTAACTGGCGGGAACGCGGCGGCCCCCGCCTCGATGCTCGGCCCGTTCACGAGGGATTTGGCACGGCGCTCCTCATTTCAAGCGCCGGCAAGGTCAAACGCCGCTTCGACCCGGCGGGCCTGACATGCCGGCTCGACCTTGCGCTTTGAAGGCGGTTGAGGCAAGTTCGTGCGGATGGCAGCGACATTGCTTGGCGGCGTGCGAATCCTGGTGGTGGAGGATGAGCCTTTGATCGCCATGGAGTTGGCTCAGACGATCGAGGAGGCGGGCGGAATCGTTGTGGCCTCTGTCCGGTCCCAGCACGAGGCCCTCGACCGTGCCGAGCAGGGCGACTTCCACGCCGCTCTACTCGATGTTCGGCTTCCCGACGGCACCGCCTTCGACGTGGCCGCAAGGCTGGCGGCAAGGGGAATCCCCTTTGTGTTTTGCACTGCAGATAACGAAGGCCGCGCCAAGTTCTCCGACTGGCCGGATGCGCCGGTTGTCACGAAACCGCATAGCCCTGAAATAATCGTCGACGCGCTCTCCCGGTTGCAAATTCGACGTTAGCGTCGCAACCGGCATGGCAATGCTCGACGGCCGGCGAAGCAGTCCCGCCGTGCCCCCAATGGAACCATTCTGATGATCCGCCGTTCTTTCAGCAACGCACATGTCAAAACCATGAGGAACAGGTCATGTCACCCAGAACCCAAAGCAGCAGACACAATGGCGGATCGCACGGCACCGGCTACCATGTTTTCGACGATGTGCTGGCGATGGCGGGGAGCCTCGTGAAGAGCCGCAAGGACTATGCCGCTGACAAACTCGAGTCGCTGGCCGAGTCCGTGCGCGACTTCGCCGGAGCCATGCCCGACGTCCCGAATTTCAGGGCCTATGTGAGCGAGGCAGCCGCGAGCCTCGAGGGGCTCGCCGAGTACGTAACGCGAAGCGATCTCGAAACTATGGCCGTGGATGCACGCGAATTCGTGCGTACGCATCCTATGGCGACGCTAGCGGGCGGTATTGCTGCCGGCATCATCGTGATCCAGATGATGCAGGCACGCGGAGCACCGACCTCGCGTTCGACCCGGTCGGCCTCGGCCTTACGGCGCGCTGGTGGCGGAAGGCCGCTCCGGGGCAAGCGCGGCCGGAGCGGATCGCAGCGGAACCGGGCCAATGCCTAGGACATCCAAACAGGTTCGTCTCATGTCGCGCCCTGCGATTGGCCCGCTGGTGCGGCAGTTCGCCGGAGACAGCGTGCGTTGGGCGGATGCCGAGCTGGCCCTCGCCCGCGCCGAACTTCACGACCTGGGGCGGCGCTCCATTTCGGCCATGATATTCGCGGCCATCGGGCTTGCCGCCCTGCTCGCAGCGATTATCACTCTGGCGGAGGCCGGGGTCGCCGCTGCAGCAGGCTATCTTGGCAGTGACATCGCGGCCGGGTTCGCCGTAGCTACGGCGCTTCTCGTGTTTGCCGCATTCTGCGTAATGGCAATGCGCCGGATGTTTAGCTGGCAGGCCGAAAGCGTGATCTTCCGCTGGGTTTTCGGGCCGGGGGATCAAGGACGGACTTCGCAATGGACTCGCTGACAGAGATTAAAAAGGATGTGCGGGCGCGTCGAACCCAACTGGTAAAGAGCTTCGAAAACGTCCGCCACAGGCTGAGCCTTCCGGAACTTGCGGAGGACGCGCTCACCAAGATCGATCCGGGACTACGTTTTCTCGGCCGCGCCCAGTCGGCAATAAAGCGCAATCCCCTTCTCGCAGCCGCGCTGATAACAGGCGCCGCTTGGCTCGTCAGCGACGCAGCGCAGGGCGGCAGCAGGAGCGGTCCGGGTCGTCGCGCACGGCGCGCGGCGGGGGCCGTCAATCACATTACCAACCGCAAAGGAGAACTATAATGACACCCAACACCATGCCGACGGCCGATGGCCAGACGCCAACAGCAGGCAAAAGCAAGCTGACACGGAGCCACAAACCAGCGAAGCGGAAAGCAGCCGCAACCTCGCGCTCTGCCACAAAAGGCGCTGCGAAGCAGCGGCGGACAAACGGTCAGCAAGCTGCCGCCCGCTACAGCGCTGCGGCGTCGCGGCTGATGACGCGCAGCAAGGAGGCAATCGGCGGAGCCTATGATTGGGCAGCCGAGGGCGCAGGCCGCGCGTTGCCGAGAGCCGCGCGCCGCTTGCCGGACCGGCGGACATTACAAAGCCTGCTCGAGGAACGGCCGTTTGTGCTCGGCGCGATCGGACTCGGGCTTGGGGCGATGATCGGCATGATGTTGCCGGGTCGCGTGATGAGTGGTTACTCGTCCTCGGCGCGCAAGCGCTCCGGTCGTTCAAGCCGCAGGCGTTGACTGGTTGCGCCGGGAGCGGATTATCTCCGCTGCCGGCGCCGACATTTTCTGATTCATCTCATCAACTACCGTTTGCTCCGTCAGCTCAGCATTACCATTTGCTGCCTCGCCCAGAAATTCGCCGATCGGCGCCAGCGACTCCAGGTGGCTGCAGAAAACCCGGAGCGTGACCAGCAGCGGGACGGCGACGATAATGCCGGGAACTCCCCACACCCATGCCCAGAAGGCCAGCGCCAACAGGATCGCCACGGAATTGAGTTGCAGGCGCCGGCTCAAGATATAGGGCGATACCAACTGGGTCTCGATTCCGATGAAAATGGCATAGGCGAGCGGAACGAGCAGCGCATAGCCGAGAGAGTTGAACACCACGATGGCGGTGACTGCCGAAAGTGCCGCCCCGGCGACCGGCCCGACATAGGGAATGAAATTGAAGGTGAAGGCGAGTAACGCCCAGAGATAAGGCGTAGGCATGCCGAGAAGTTGGAAGGTGATCGCCACTGCAACGCCAACCCCGGCATTGATGGCGGTTGTAGTGAGAAGATACGCCGAGACTTCGCGCTCGACGTCGTAGACGATACGCAGCGCCATCTTTTTGTCGGTAAGGGTGGGGAGGACTCGCACCAACTTCTCGTAAAAGAGGTCGCCCGAAGCCATCAGAAAAATGGCGATCACCAACGCGCCAGAAAGCATGACGATGAAATTGACGGGATATCCGGCCGCAAGGGAAAAAATCGCCGGCAGGCTCGACTCCTTGACGACAACTTCCTGGACTTCCGGATCGTTGGCTGGAGTTGCGGCTTCCTGGATGTTCTCAGTGAGATTGACCATGCTGTCGAACCATCCCCGCACGCCCCGGATTTTTTCCACGAAGGTCCGCTGGATTTCAGGTGCATCGGCAATCCAGCTGGAGATCGGTCCACTGGCGAGGTAGGCCGCCGCGAGGGCCGCGCACACCAGGACGGCGGCGAATCCGGTGGCGGCGGCCCAAGGCGGCACATTATGGCGGGACAGGTATCTCACGGACGGCCGGAAGGTCAGCGCAATGAAAAAGGCAAAAACGACGGGCACCAGGAAATCACGCGCGAAATAGAGGGCGGCGATCATGCCCAGGATGAAGATCCCGATCAGCGCCGTCCGCGATTGCTTGAGATAGGCGGCACTTACATCCCGTCTTCCGGCCGCCATGTCTCGTCTCCGGTAATGTTTAGAGCTTGCCCAGCAAGACCAAGATGAGGATGACGACCAGAACCAGCCCAATACCGCCAGAAGGGCCATAACCCCAGCTCCGGCTGTAGCCCCAGCTCGGAAGGGCCCCGATCAGAATTAGAATTAGAATGATGAGAAGAATGGTGCCCAGCGTCATCTCCGCCTCCTTAGCTTACTTCATCCCGCAATAAAACGCACGCAGACGAAGTTTGGTTCCATCGCAGCGGCGCGCCTAAGAAAGTGCTGTTACATCTTTCGCGAAGCTACGGCTTGGCGCGGGGAGTCGGTGTTCGCGGCGGACGAGATTTGATCCGCGCCCAAGAGTGTTACGAGCCTTTCCCGCGCCCGGCTTACACGGCTCTTCACCGTTCCGATGGCAACGCCGCAGATCTCAGCCACTTCCTGATAGGAAAAACCCGAAGCGCCCACAAGGATGACGGCCTCACGCTGATCGTCAGGCAGTTGCGCAAGGGCGTTGCGCAGATCCGTCATCTCAAGATGGCCTTCCTGTTCCCCAGGAGTTGCGACCTTGCTGGAATATGCGCCATCGGCGTCCTCGATCTCGCGGCGGCGCTTGCGCATCTGGGTGTAGAATTCATTGCGCAGGATGGTGTAGAGCCAGGCCCTGAGATTGGTGCCGGCCTCGAAGCTGTTCTTGTGGTTCCATGCCTTCATCAGGGTTTCCTGGACCAGGTCGTCGGCCTGATCGGCGCGCGCCGTCAGCGACATGCCAAAGGCGCGCAAGCCTGGAATCGCAGCAATGAGCTGGTCGTGAAATTCGTCGGACGGTGGCCCCTCGCGCTCCAAAGTTAATGTCCCTTTTTGGCGGACGCCTTGGATTCGAGCTGTTTCAGCAAGTCCAGAAAGCGGTCCGGGACGGGCTGCGCTGCGACCTCGTCGTAATAATCGCGCAACCGCTTGCCGATCATGTCGTAGACGGGTGGTTTGCCGCCGTTGGCTGATACTGACCGCGTCCGTTCAATCATGGTATCTTTCGCCTTGCGTTTCTTACCGTCTTCTACGTCTCCCATCACTCACCTTCCCCCTTGCCCCGCTGCACGTCACCACCCACATTGTTTCTAATACTACTCGATACTACTTGAACCTTTGAATGGCTGACGGGTTCCCGTCGGCGCGAAAAAATTCTTACTGTTGCCGGGAACTTATCTATTTACCGGACCGTTTGAATGCTTACTATGCGGGTATACGACCAGTTATGGGGAATGACATGAGTCTTGCCGCCACTATCTCGCCGCACCTACCTTATTTGCGGCGCTTTTCGCGCGCTTTGACCGGAACACAGCAGAGCGGCGACGCTTATGTAGCCGCATTGCTCGAGGCCCTTATCGCCGATCCATCAAACTTTGACGATACGTCAGATATTAGAGTTGCGCTATACCGCATGTACTGCCGAATGTGGGAATCGATCTCGCTGAATCTGAAGGCAACGGCGGTCGAACCGGAAGTCAGCATCAATGCCCCGCAATGGGCCCCAGTGGCGCAGCGCAGGCTATCGGCTATCCCGCCCCGGGCCCGTGAAGCCTTCCTGCTGATGGCTGTCGAAGGGTTTTCGACCCAGAACATTGCCGTGATCCTCAACCGCGATGAGCCGTCTGTCGCGGGATTGATCGACGAGGCTGCCAAGGCCATCGTCGACCAGGTGGCCACTGAGGTGCTGATCATCGAGGACGAGCCGGTCATCGCGATGGATATCAAGACTATTGTTGAAAATCTCGGCCATACTGTTACCGGCGTCGCACGCACTCACCGCCAGGCCGTGCAACTTGCCAAGCAGAAACGGCCGGGCGTGATCCTCGCCGACATCCACCTTGCCGATGGCAGCTCAGGCATTGACGCCGTCAACCAGATCCTGACCACATTCGAAGTGCCGGTCATCTTCATTACAGCTTTCCCCGAGCGCCTGCTGACCGGGCAGCGGCCTGAACCGGCTTTCCTTATCACCAAGCCATTCACACCGGAAATGGTCAAGGCAGTGGTGAGTCAAGCGCTGTTCTTTGATACCAAGGCGCAAGCCGCCGCCTGAGCGGTGTCCGAACGGAACCTTGCGGTCAGTTGCGCGTTGTCTCCTATTAGGTACGCGTTTTCTCCGACTAGAGATTCATCAGTTGCGCGTTATCTCCCACCAGGAGATTCCGATGATACGCTTTGTCACTTTGACGCTCGTGGCTGCACTCATCCTGCTGATGGCATTGGGTGGCAGCGCCGGAATTTTCGTCGGCGTTGCGCTTCTTGCCGTATGCGTGGCGGGGTTCGGACTGTTCGTTGCGCTGTGCACCGAATTGATGCGAGAGAACTGAGCGCTCTCGCGGAACCTGCCCTTCCCTTGATCGTTATGAACCCAGTGGCCGGGCAATGCGCGGCGTGATCAACTCTAGGAGGATGCCATGAACTGGGATCGTGTGGAAGGCAACTGGAAGGAATTCAAGGGCAAGGTCAAGCAACAGTGGGGCAAGCTCACCGATGACGACCTCACTGTCATCGAAGGCAACCGCGACGAACTCGCGGGTCGGCTGCAACAACGCTATGGCTATGCCAAGGACAAAGCGCGCCAGGAGATCGACTCTTGGCTCGATGCTGCCTAAGCGATGCGGAGTCCCCTGGGAGGCTAGGCCATGTACACCGCAAAGGATTTTGACCGGGCTTTGATAGCACCCGAAGAGGTGTTCAAGGTGCCCATGGACGTCGTTACAACGGAATCGATGACTCCCGAACAGAAGCTGAAAGTGCTCAAGCACTGGGAGGCGAATGCCTATGACCTTCAGGTCGCCACTGAGGAAAACATGAATGGGCCCGGACGTCCGCGGCTCGCCGAGGTCAGAAAGGCCATCAACACGCTTTGCGAAATCGAGAATCTCGAAGAGCGCAGCGTCAGCTAGATACTCGAACCCACGCAATGGCGGGACTCAGGCGACAGCTTGGCTCCCGTTCCCATTTTCCTTGGCTGACTCCTCCATCGGCTGATCCTCGAGCATGAGTTCAATGCGCGAAGTGCCGCCGTTATCCTCCAGCTCGATCAAGTACTCGCCGGACGAGACTCTTTGTACATGGGGGTCAGATGCGGAAGATTTGGTCTGGTTGCGCGTCACCGTGATCTCGTATCGCGTCGCGCCGCATTTCATCGATACTTGGAACCCGGGCCAGCTTGCGGGGATGCACGGCTTGACTCTTAGCTTCCCGCCTTCGCGGACGACACCGAGAATCGCCTCGAGGCCGGCCCGGTACATCCAGCCCGCCGCGCCCGTGTACCAGGTCCAGCCGCCGCGGCCGACATAGGGTGGCACGGAATAGACATCGGCAGCGATCACGTAGGGCTCGACCCGGTAGCGGCGGACCTCGGCTTCGCTGCGGGCGTGATTCACCGGATTGATCAGCGCGTACAGACTCGCCGCTCTCTCGGCTTGTCCGAGCCTCGCATGGGCGAATATCGACCAGATAGCACCGTGGGTGTACTGGCCGCCATTCTCGCGAATACCCGGCGGATAGGCCTTGATGTAGCCCGGATCGGGAAGGGAAATGTCGAAGGGCGGCGTGAACAGCAAGGCAATACCATCGGCGGGCCTGACCAATTGGCGATCTACCGCCTCCATCGCCGCGACTGCCCGTTCCGGTCTGCCGGCGCCGGAGATCACCGCCCAGGACTGGGCGATGGCATCGATCCGGCATTCGTCGTTCTGTGCCGAGCCCAGCGGCGTGCCGTCATCGAAATAACCGCGGCGGTACCAGTTGCCGTCCCAGCCATGCTCATCCAGCGCCTGTTGCAGGCTCGCCATGCGCTTGCGCCATGCCGCGACACGCCGGCGATCGGCGCGCGCCGCCGCGACGGGTTCGAAGGCTTTGAGCGTCGCGAAGAGGAACCAGCCGAGCCAGACGCTCTCGCCCCTTCCCTGCTCGCCGACGCGGTTCATGCCGTCGTTCCAGTCGCCGCTGCCGATGAGGGGAAGCCCGTGGGGGCCGGCAAGCAAGCTGCGATCGACAGCCAGGGCGCAATGCTCGTAAAGCGTGGCCGTCCGGTCCAAGACCGTCGGTTGATAGAAGGCGTCGTGCTCGCCGGGCTGGAGCGCACGGCCATCCAGGAAAGACGCCGTTTCATCGAGAATCGCCGTATCGCCCGTCGTCTTTATGTAATGGAGCATGCAATAGGCGAGCCACACCTTATCGTCGCTAATCCGGGTGCGCACTCCCATGCCGTTGGCTGGCAGCCACCAATGCTGCACGTCGCCCTCAACGAACTGCCGCGCGGCGGCGCGCAGGATGTGTTGACGGGCGATGTCCGGGAGGACGCCAGCCAATGCCATCGAATCCTGCAACTGGTCGCGGAAGCCATAGGCGCCGCTCGCCTGATAGAACCCTGAGCGCGCCCACATGCGGCAGGCGAGCGTCTGATAGAGCAGCCAACCATTGAGCATGATGTCGAAGGCGCGGTCGGGTGTCCTCACCTGCACGGCGCCCAGGGTGTCGGTCCAGTAGCTCTTGACTTCGGCCAGGATTGCATCGGGATCGGCAAGGCGGTAGCGCTCAATCAGGATTTGCGCGCCGGCATCGTTGGCTGCGGCGCCGAGAACGATTGTCACATCCGCCGGTTGGCCCGCAGTGACCATGATTTTCTGTTGCAGCGCCGCGCATGGATCGAGCCCCCCGCCGGTACGGTTCGAAAGCGTTTCCTCCAGAGCCAAGGCACGAGGCGCCGCGAGAGTTCCGAAGCGGCCGAGAAATTCCTCGCGATCGCCGGTCCAGGCGGTCTGGCGGCCGCAAAGGTCGGCAAACACTACGCGCTCGCCGAAGTCGGGGTTCCAGCGATTGCGAGCGAACACGGCACCTGTCTGGCTATCGATTTCAGTTGTGATAAAGGGTGCCGAGGCGGCGCGCAACGAGCCCAGCACAAGCTCCGCATAGAAGGTGACCGAGAGCTGGCGCGGCGTTGTAGAGTCCGTTGTTATGCGCAGCCGCCCGATCTTCACGGAATCGGCAATCGGCACGACTTGCAGGAATTCCATGCGGAGACCGGCATCCTCGCCTTCGAACAACGTGTAGCCGAAACCGTGTCGGGTCCTGAACACCCCGTGGCCATGCCTGAGCGGTGCGACACACGGACCGGTCAATACACCGCTTCGCTCATCGCGCACATAGACGGCTTCACCTGGACGGTTGCCGACCGGATCGTTGGCCCAGCCGGTTATCTGGCTTTCACGGCTGTTGCCTGTCCAGGTGTAGCCTCCGCCGTCGGCCGCGCAATGTGTACCGAAGTTGGGATTGGCAATGACATTGATCCACGGCGCCGGTGTGGGCTTGCGCGGATCGTGCAGGATCACATACTCGCCGCGCTCCTCGTCGAAGCCGCCGTGGCCGTTGAAGAAGGAGAGCCCGGCCGGGGTCGCGCTGGCGATGGCAGCGCCCGACCGCGAGATGCGGCGGGCCGGCGGCCTTACCCGCGCCACGACGGGCCCCGCCGTACGGACGCGCGCCAACTGGCTCGCGAGGCTTCCACTCCGCGCACTGAGCACAACGCGCGCGACCGCCGGCAGCATGGCGTATGTCTGCTGCGGCAGAAGATCGGCGCGAAGCGCATATATCTGTCCCACCCCGCTCATGGCGCCGCCCGCCGCGTCCGCCCGGGTCTTGCGGATCAGATCGTCGATGGCAGTCTGAAGATCCTGCATGTACGAGGAGCGCCGGTCGTTGAGTATGACGAGATCGACAGCCAGACGCTTGGCGCTCCAATATTCATGGGCGCGCAGAAGCTGCCGGACAATCTCGATGTCCTCGACAGCGTCGATACGCACCAGGAGCATCGGCTTGTTGCCGGAAATGCCCAGCGGCCACAGCGCCGATTGTGCATGTATATTCGATAGGATTGCGGAGGATGATGCGCGCAATGTACTGCTCGAAAAAATCAGGTAACTGGCGAGGTGCTGAAAAAGATTGGAGTCGTGGGCATCAATCGAGAGATGCCTCAACTGGATGCGGGCTTGGGTCCAGGCGAGAATCTGCGCGCGTTCATATGCGGCATGTTGTCGATGCCGGTCCACCAGATCGAGCACCGCCTCGCGGCTTTCCGCCACCATTGTCCAGATGGTGCAGCTTGCCTGACGGCCTGCCGATATGCGCATCCGGCGGCGAAGCGCAAACACCGGGTCCAGAACCGCGCCCGTGGTCCTGGTCAACGCCTTGCCACCCATAATGGCCGCCGCCGAACGGATGTCGTTGCCCTGCCCGATGAAGTGTTCCCGGGATGTCTCGAATTCAAGAGCGCCCGAAGACGTGCCCTGCACCAGCATGAGCTGGGCCACCCATACTTCCGGCTCGGCCGGCGAACGCTTGCGGCGCGTGGCAAGGACTGTTCCAAGTTCCTCCACATATTCCGTCTCAATGAACATTTTAGAGAAGGCCGGGTGGGCGTTGTCGGCGGAGGCGGGTGCAAGCACCAGTTCCATGTAGGTGGTCACCTCGACAATGCGCGCCGTAATTCCGGAATTGACGATGCTCACGCGGCGGGCCTCGGAATCATCCTCGGTCGAGACCAAACATTCGATCGAAGTAGTGAACACCCCGTCGGTACGGCGGATCTCCACTTTCTCTTCGGCGAATTCGGCGCTGTAGGTATCGGGCTCGGCAACGGCCGGCATGTGGCCGGCCGGCCACGTCATTCCGCTTTCTAAATCGCGCAGGAAAACAAAGGCGCCCCAGTCGTCGCAGACCGCGTCCTCGCGCCAGCGGTTGATCGCGAGGCCGTTCCAGGTGCTGTATCCCGTGCCGGCGGCCGTGAGCATCGCGGAGTAATGGCCATTCGAAAGAAGATGCGTGGTGGGCGACAGGGCGAAACGCGGATCGGCGCGGCGCGGCGGCGGCGCAACGAGATCGCGCGCAATATCGGCGGGGGCGGCCGCAGCTACACTTGCAAGCTCGACAGGCAGCCGGCGCGGCGCTCGTTCCTGCAACAGAAGCTCGGTTGCCCGCACCATAGGCTCCGCATGGAAGTGAGTGCGAAAGCCGCCTTTGCTGACGGCATTGAGAATGGCGGCGATTGTCATGCCCTGATGATGGGCAAAATAGGCCTTGACTACGGCCACCTTTTCGCCGCTTCGCAGCCGCGCGGGAGTGTAGTCGAGCGCCTCGAAGAAACCGTGACTGCCGCGGCCGCCCGCCTTAGTCAGTGCGGCGAAATTTTCTGTTGCGGCACGCGGCGCCACCATCGCAGCAAGGGCCGTCGCATAAGGTGCAATCACGACATTATCGGCAAGGCCGCGCTTCAGACCGAGTCCCGGCACGCCGAAATTCGAGTACTGATAAGTGAAATGCACGTCGCGGGCGTAGAAGGCCGACTTCGGAAATGCCCCAGGGCGTGCCGATAGTATTGCCATACTCGATCTGCCGCCGCACAATAAGCCGCGCGGTCTGTTCGAGGAGACTGCCCGCCGGAGCGCGCAGCACCAGCGCCGGCATCAGGTATTCAAACATCGATCCAGACCACGAGACGAGCGCCGCGCCGCCATGCAGCGCCGTCACGGGGCGTGCCAGCCTGAACCAGTGGCGAGCGCGCAGATCGCTCTTGGCGATTGCCAGAAAGCTCGCCAGCGCCGCCTCGGAGGCGAGCATGTCATAGCAGTTCTCGTCGAGAGTCGCCTCCGCAACTCTGTAGCCGATGGACATCAGGTTGCGCTGCGGATCGGACAGGAAGCCGAACTCCATCGTCAACGCGAGTTTGCGGGCATCGGCGGCGATGGCTTGAAGGCGCATCTGGATGGAGCCGGCGGCCGCGGGATCGAGAGATGCGTCCCTGAACTGACTTTCAACGCTTTCCTGCAACACCTTGACCCAGCGCAGCGCCTCTTCGCCTCTTGCCGCGTCGAGTCCGGAGACCAGTCGAACGATCGAAAGTTGGATGTTACCCGACTGCACCGCAAGATCTATCAGCCGCACCGCGAGTAGCTCCGGGACATTCCTGGCATGCGCAACATCGCGCAGGAAGGCGGCGAGCTGCTGTTCGGCATGAGCGCGGGCCGCTTTCAGGCTGCGCTTGCTGTTGGAAAGGACAAGGAGTTCCTCGCCCAGAATTGCCGCGGCGTCCTCGATGCCGTCGAGATATTGCGCACCCGTCGGGGGTTGCAGCGACCAGTGACTGCAGATGTTGGCAAGTGCCACGAGATGACTCGCGAGATTGCCGCTGTCGACAGTGGAAACATATCTGGGTTCGAGCGGGCGGAGCGATTCCGTGTCGTACCAGTTGTAGAGGTGGCCCTTGCACTTCTCCATCTTTTGGACAGTCGCGAGCGTCGCTTCTATTCTGGCGATCACGTCGCTAAGACCGAGCCAGCCGAATTCGCGAGCGCTGGCGATTGACAGCAGGTACAGGCCGATATTGGTGGGCGAAGTCCGGTGCGCGATGACAGGCTTCGGATCCTCCTGGAAATTGTCTGGCGGCAGCATGTTGTCGCCGGGTCCGACGAAGGTTTCAAAATAGGTCCAGGTCCGGCGCGCCACGAGGCGGAGTGCCAATCGGTCGGCGGGCGAAGCCGCCAATTCATCGGCGGGAAGGTCCGGCTGACTAATCCAGTAGGCGATGGCGGGCGCCGCGAGCCACAGCAGGGCGAAAGGCAAGGCGGAATAAGCCGGGCCATCGCCGCGAAAGGCGGCAATGGCGAAGGCGAATAATCCCGCCGCGATGCTCGACGCCATAAGTTGATAGGTGCCACCTAGGCCAAGCTGTGTGCTCGACTGCACCTGTGCGGCGGTCATCCATTCAAGGAGATTGCGGCGGCTCACGAACAGCCGAAAGAGTGTGCGGCAGATGGCATCGGCCATCAGGCCCGCCTGGTGGCCGAGGAAAACAAGATGCGCAGTGGTCAACACCAGCGCTCGCGCCACGTCGCGTGCGATCGCCCACAGCTGGCTCTCCACGGTGAATGGGACGTGGCGCAGGCTCGAGCCTGAGAACACTGGCAGGAAGGCGGGAACAAAGATGGTGAAAGCGATGAACGCCGTCCAGGCCGCGGCCAAGGGCCCTGAGAGCCACAGCCAGCCCGCCATCAATGCGAGCAGAGAAAGGACCGGCGAGAGCGAGCGCCGCAGATTGTCTATCATCTTCCAGAGACCGAGCGGCGGCGGCTTCTCGTCAACGCCCGATGCCCCGGCGGGACCGCGACCCGCGATCCATGGCAGCAGCTGCCAATCGCCCCTTACCCAGCGATGCTGGCGCGCCGCGGCCACCGCATATCGTTCGGGATATTCCTCGACCACTTCGATGTCGCTCACCAGAGCGGTGCGTGCGAAAATGCCTTCGAAGAGATCGTGACTCAGAAGCGTGTTCTCGGGAATGCGCCCGGCAAGCGCTGCCTCGAAGGCATCGAGGTCGTATATGCCCTTGCCTGCATAGGAGCCTTCGCCGAATAGATCCTGGTAGACATCGGAGACGGCAAAGACATAGGGATCGCTGCCGCGCCGCGTCGAGAAAATGCGCTGGAACTTCGTACCGAAGTTTTCCACGGGAAGGGAGGGCGTCACGCGCGGCTGCACGACGCCATAACCTCCCACGACACGGCCGAGACCCGCATCGACATGCGGCCGGTTGAGTGGATGGGCGAGTTTACCCACCAGCCGCCGCGCCGCGTCGCGCGGCAGCTTCGTATCGGCATCAAGCGTGATGACAAAGCGCACCGTCGGGGGAAGCCTGCCGCCGATCACCATAAAGCTCGTATCGGTGGCGGCGCGGAGCAGCCGGTTCAGCTCATGAAGCTTGCCGCGCTTGCGCTCCCAGCCCATCCACTTGCCCTGCTGCGGATTCCAGCGCCGCGACCGGTGCAGCAGCAGAAACCGGTCCTGGCCATACTGCTGGTTTAGCCGCGCGATACCATCGAGGGCTACGTTGAGAAGCGCTTCGTCATCCGGCGCGTGTTCGGCAGTGGAGTCGGTCCAGTCGGTAAGGAGTGCAAAATACAATTCGCCGGTGCTGTTGGCGAGGTAATGAACCTCAAGCCGTTCGACCAGTTCCTCGATTTCATCGTGGGAGCTGAGGAGGGCGGGCACGGCCACGAGGGTTCTCAGGTGACCGGGAACGCCGTCGCGGAGCGCCAAGCCAAGCAAGACGACGGGACGCAGCAATTGCGTGAGCGCATAGTTGACCATGGCCATGCCGGCTTCGAGGGCGGCTCCAAGGCCCAACAGCGCCAGCAGAATCAGGAGTGGAGCCGCCACACCTGCCTTAACGAGCGGCCACAGCCCGAGGCATAGGGCAATCGCGGTGATGATGCCGATTGCGGCGAGATAGCCGGCGAGACCGGACACTCGCACCGCGTCGGCGATACGCCGCCGCCAAGTTGGACGGTAGCCGATGACTGCTTCGAAGCTTGCGCGGCCCCGGCCCACAATGTGATAACCGGGTTCTTTCGCGGCCTCGCCTTCGGCCTCTCGCGCCGCCGCGGCATGTTCGAGTGCCAGACGCGCGATGTCGTATTCGCCGTAACGGGAATATTTCGACAGATCCTCGATGGCATTGCGGTAGTCATTTCGGGTCCGAAAATCCATCTCGCCATAGAGTGAACTGGTGCGCAACAGTCTGTCGACGGTGCTGACGCTCTCGAACCAATCTTCCCAATTGTAGTCGGAGATGAAGCGCAAGCTGGTGACAAGGTTGCGCATGGTGACGTTGGCGGCCGCCTGTCGATGATGCTCGTCATTAACTGCAGCTTCAAAATCGTAACCGAGGGCGTGCACCTTTTGCCGGAGCCAATCGAGTACGGAAGCCGCGACCGCATCCTGATCCCTGAGCCGCTTGATGAGCTGAACGGCGAAGGAGAGCTGAGCATGCTGGACGGCGCCCGCAGGAACTGCCGATTCAAGATCGGGAACCTCGGCGCCGCGATCAAGGAGGCGGTCAGCGAGCTGGTCGGCCGCCTCGCGGGCGCGCCGGGCCGCGACGGTACGCAAGGCTATGCGTGTCAGGTTTTCGATCAGCACCAGCCGCAGGCTGATCGCTGCCGCCCACAATTCGCCAATGGTGAGCGGCTGCACCTCCTGATAGGCATTGACGAATTCGGTGAGCGGGTGCGGATCGAAGCGGCTGTCGGTATGGGCCACATAGGCCCAGGCAATTCCGAAAATCTGCGGGTGCCCGGCCAGCGGTCCGGCCGCGATCTTCGGCAGTTGACGGTAAAAACCCTGCGGAAGATCGGCCATGGTTTGCCGCACCTGCTCTTGGATCAGGTGATAGTTGTCGATCAACCATTCGGCCGCCGGCGTGATTGGCCTGCCCGCCGCTGCGTTGGCGGAAAGTTCTTTGTAGGCTTCAAGCAGCGATTGCGCATTGTCGCGTAAGCGCCGCATCACTGAGTAGACTGAAACCGGTGTGCCCGCAGCGGTCTGCGACCGCGCAAGACTTTGGGCATGCTCCCGAAACCGCTCGATCCCGAAAAGTTCGGCCCGGATCGGCTGGCTATCGTTCCATGGAGATGTTTCCCGCTGAAACAACCTTCCAAACAGCTGCCGCATTCTCAGCCCAACTCCGCAATCTCGATGGTCGAGGGTGGCCACCTGGCGGGGAAGTTACTTGAATCGCGGCGGCGGCGGAAGAGTTCCCAGCAGTGGCGGAGGAAGTTTAAGGTCTCTTCTTCAGCACTGCTTGGCAACATTTCTTTCCCATTGCATAACAGACGATATCTGGTAGCTTTTGGAATCGGCTATGTACAGGCATGAAGCCAAGCCCTTCGGGCCACCCAGAACGTAAATGCGGTTCTCTGCGGGGGCCATACTGGCTAAGGGAGAGGCCTTGCCTCTCCCTTGCGATTTTGGAAATCGTTATGCCGCCGCTTTCTGATTCACTGACGCTTCGGCAATGCTGGAGAGCTTTTCATCAGCAGCCTCTTCCTCGTCGAGGGTCTCCTGCAAGAGAGACTCGGCGTCGTCGAACCCCAATTCGCGCGCCCAACAGGCAAGAGTGCCATAGCGGGCAATTTCATAATGCTCGACGGTCTGGGCGGACGCTATGATCGCCGCATCCATCGTGTGGCCGTCGTCGATGTCCGCCATCACTTCCTCGGCTTCCTTGAGTAACCCCTCGAGGGCTTCGCATTTCTTCGCCACCGGCTTCTTGTCGATAGAGGCGAACACCTGCTCCAGGCGATCGACGTGGGTTTCAGTTTCCGAAAGATGGCTTTCGATCGCCGCCTTCAGTTCGGTCGAATCGGCGGTTTTGGCCATTTTCGGAAAAGTCTTCACCAGCTTCTTTTCCGCGTAGTACATGTCTTTGAGGGTTTCGAGGAACAGGTCTTCCAGTGTCTTGACAGCCATGATGGCCTCCTTGTGGTTGAATGTTAAATCCTATGAGCAGTTGCGGCGGACCGGCAGCCGCAGTTAGTCCCGGGTAGTCCCGTGCCTAAAACACCCCCGCTAAAGTATTAGTTCCCCGCTTCGGAAAAGAAACTGCATCGCGCAAACCCGCGCCCGCACCTCCCGGGTCGGGCTTGTCCACCACAATTCAAGGCCACCATTATAGTCCGCGGCGATGGAACGATCGGCGGAATTGCACGTTCAAGAACGATCACAAACTGTGCGGGAGAACCGTCATGCGTGGAATCCTACTTTGGCTCGTCGGCATTCCCATTCCGATCATTATCCTGCTCTATTTGTTTAATGTTCTTTAGCGGCTCTCGGCCGCCAGGGAACATGGTGGGCTTGAGCGCCCTCCGCGAGTTTCCGCTGTTGAAACCGATCGGCAATTCCCCTCATTTCGAGTGGGACATTCGACTGAGATGAGATCGCAGCCGACCGGTCACAGTCCTATCCCCTCCAGTCCTTGTTCCATTCCGCGCGGCGCGATAGCTTCGCCATCCGACGATGGGACAAAACGCATGCAACAGAGACCGGATGAGGTTCAAAACTTTTTTGACAGGCTGGAAGAGGCGATCGCCACGGGCGTCGCACCGGCAAGCCCCGCCGCCCGCGCGGCGGGAAAAATCTTTGCCGCGCTAGAGACGCCGGGCGCGAAGGACGATGCGGCGCCGATCGCCCTGCCGGTCTGTCGCCAGGTGGGTGAAGCCGTGGCAGCGCTGCGCGGGAGCGGGACGCCAGCCGCCAGACTTGCGGAGGCCCTTGATCGGGTGGCGCCATTGCTCGCTTGGTCGCGACGCCCGGGTGCGGAAGCGGTGGGAGCGGATTTTGCCGAGGGCCACGCCAATGCCGTCGTCGTCGGAAATTCCGGAGTCGAGCGCCGCCAAGATGTGCGCGTCGGCATCAGCGTCATGGCGCCAAATGTTCAATACCCGGATCACCGCCATCCGCCGGAGGAAGTCTATGTCGTGCTGTCGCCGGGCGCCTGGCGGCAGGGCGAAGCGCCGTGGTTCGAGCCGGGCGTGGGCGGCATCGTCTACAATCCGCCCGATATCGTGCATGCCATGAAGTCGGGCGCTGCTCCGCTGCTTGCGGTCTGGTGCCTGTGGGAGGGCCACTCATGAATTCCAATTGTCTCTCGGCCGATGCCAAGGACTTCGCCGCGCTGTTTCCGGCCGGCGCGGCGCTGACCAGGCTCGCAACGCGGATTTCTGTGGGCCGAAGGACCGGTGTGGTTCAGCGAGCTGAACGAGTTGCGCTTCTCCGACATCCCCAATAACCGCATGATGCGATGGTCGCCGGTATCGGGCCTGTCAATCTTCCGCCAGCCGTCGCAGCGCACCAACGGCCATACCCGCGACCGCGACGGCAACATGATCTCCTGCGAACATGGTGGGCGCTGTGTCAGCCGCAGCACTCTCGACGGGCGTTACGAGGTGCTGGTCAGCCACTGGAACGGCAAGCGCCTCAATTCGCCCAACGACGTGGTAGTGAAATCCGATGGCAGCATCTGGTTCACCGACCCGCCCTACGGCATCATTTCCGATCATGAGGGAATCCGCGCCGACGGCGAGATCGGCAAGAATCAGGTCTATCGCTTCGATCCCCAATCGAAGGAACTCAGCGTTGTGGCCGACGATTTCGACCGGCCCAACGGGCTGGCCTTCTCTCCCGATGAAGCGGAGCTCTACGTTGCGGATTCGGGCCGCGCGCGGGGCGAAGGATTCGGTTTCGACGACAGCCGGCCGCATCATGTGCGGGCGCTCAAGGTGGTGGACGGCAAGCGTTTGAAGCAGAACCGGGTGGTGGCCGTGATCGACGCCAAGGTTCCCGACGGCTTGCGCGTTGACACCGAGGGACTCCTGTGGATTTCGGCCGGCGACGGCATCCACTGCTATCGCCCGGATGGAACCCGGCTCGGCCGCATTCTGGTGCCCGAGACCGTTGCCAATCTGACTTTCGGGGGCTTCGGTAAATCGCGGATGTTTATCTGTGCGTCGACGTCGCTCTATGCCATCGAAACAGCCCGGACGGGCGCGCAGACGCCATGATTCAATGTGGGATAGTGTTTCAGGGTTTTGCGGGACTTCACTCGCATGCTATGGCAGGCGCGCCCAAACAACGAAGCGTGCCATGAGCAAGATTCCCACCGACCTCCCCGATTTCGCCCGCAACGCCATCAATCTCGCCTCGCCGCGCCTCGGCGCCAAGGCGCTTCAGGCATCCGACGATTTCTTCGCCGACAAGAGCCGCATGCTGGCGGATGCGCCGGCCGTCTTCGATCCCGACAAGTACGACGCCAACGGCAAATACATGGATGGCTGGGAATCGAAGCGCCGCCGTCAGGGCGGGCATGATTTCTGCATCGTCAAGCTCGGCGCCAAGGGCGTCATCCGCGGCGTCGATATCGATACCAGCCATTTCACCGGCAACTATCCGCCGGCCGCCTCGCTGGAAGCCTGCGTTTCCGGCAAGGATCCGGACGACAAGTCGGCCTGGACGGAAATCCTGCCCGCCGTTTCGCTCGGCCCCTCGGCGCATCATTTCCATGCTATCGCCAGCGACGAGGCCTGGACGCATCTGCGCCTGCACATCTATCCCGACGGGGGCGTGGCGCGGCTGCGCGTCTATGGCGAGCCGGTGCCGGCCTGGGAGGGCAAGGACAAATCGGCCGTGCATGAACTGTCGCTCGTCAACAATGGCGGACGGATCGTCGCCTATAACGATGCCCATTACGGTTCGGTGTGGACGCTGCTGACGCTGGGCCGCGGCATCAACATGGGTGACGGCTGGGAGACCAGGCGTCGGCGCGAGCCCGGCAATGACTGGATCATCGTCAGGCTGGGGGCCGCCGGCATAGTCGAGAGGATCGAGGTCGACACCTGCCACTACAAGGGCAACTATCCCGACCGCTGCTCCATCCAGGCGGCACTGGTAAGCTCGGCAACCGACAAGTCGATCGTCACCGAAGCGATGTTCTGGCCGCAATTGATGGGCGAGCAGAAGCTGCAGATGGATCACATCCACACTTTCTCCGGCGATGCGATCGCCAAGCTCGGGCCGGTCAATCACGTGAAGCTCAACATCTTCCCCGATGGCGGCGTGTCGCGGCTGCGCATCTTCGGAAAGCTGGCGTGATCACGCTCAAGCCCCTGCCGCTCACCAAGAAGGCTTTCGCGTCCTTTGGCGATGTCGTCGAAATGGAAGGGGCCGCAGCGTACTCAGATCAACCAGGGTTTCGCCGAACGCTTCAACGATCTCGCTCATGTCGATGTCGCGGCGGAGGGCGGTGCGGTGCATATCAGCATCGTCACGGCCAGCCCGCGGCCCATGCCGATCGCTGTCAAGCTGATGGAGCGGCATCCGCTGGGCAGCCAGATATTCTATCCGCTGCAGGACCGCGACTGGCTGGTGCTGGTGGCGGGCGATCTCAACCAGTGATTCGGGTTTCCGCGCCTTCACGGCCACCGGGCGGCAGGGCGTCAATTATGCCCGCAACGTCTGGCACCATCCGTTGCTGGTCTTCGATGAGGGCCACCGCTTCCTGATGGTCGACCGCAAGGGGCCGGGCAACAATCTCGAGGAAGTGTGGTTCCCCGAGAGCCGGAAGATCGTTCTTACTCCTTGAACGTCGCGTGCCAGTGCCGTGCGATGTCGATGCGGCGCGGGATCCACACCTTGTCGTGACTCAAGACGTAATCGACGAAGCGCGCCAGCGCCAGGGCGCGGCCGGGACGGCCGGCCAGGCGGCAATGCAATCCTACCGACATCATCTTCGGCGAGCCGCGCTTTCCCTCCTCGTAGAGATAGTCGAAGCTGTCCTTGAGATAGCTGTAGAAATGATCGCCGGTGTTGAAGCCCTGCGGCGTGGCAAAGCGCATGTCGTTGGCATCGAGCGTATAGGGAATGATCAAATGCCTGCCGCCATCGGGCTTCTTCAGCCAGTAGGGCAGATCGTCGGAATAATCGTCCGATGAGTAGAGGAAGCCGCCCTCCTCCATGACCAGCCTCGTGGTGTTCATCGAGCAGCGGCCGGTGTACCAGCCAAGCGGGCGTTCGCCGGTCATTTCGGTGTGGATGCGGATTGCCTCGCCGATCGTCTGGCGCTCGACGTCCTCGGGCATGTCCTTGTGCTCGACCCATTTGAGGCCGTGGCTGGCGATTTCCCAGCCCGCCTCCTTCATGGCCGCGACCTGATCGGGCGAGCGCATCAAAGCGGTGGCGATGCCATAGATGGTAAGCGGCACTTTGCGCGCCGTGAACATGCGCCACAGGCGCCAGAAGCCGGCGCGCGCGCCATACTCATAGATCGATTCCATGTTCCAGTGGCGTTGCCCCGGCCAGGCCTGGGCGCCGACGATTTCCGACAAGAAAGCATTCGGAAGCGGCATCGCCATGGAGAATGCAGTTCTCGCCGCCCTCTTCGTAATTGAGCACGAACTGCACGGCGACATGGGCGCCGCCCGGCCACTGCGGATCGGGAATGGCGCGGCCATAACCCTTCATGTCACGGGGATAGGCGTTCATGGACTTTCCTCCCTGCGATGTAAGTGGCGCGCACGGCGCGGTCATCGCCCAAAATGGCCAGCGAGAACAGCACGTCTTCCAGCGACTGCGACACCTCCTGCCGACTCGCCAGTACCGGCGTCGCGTTAGGATCGAGCACCACGAGGTCGGCCCATTTGCCCACCTCGAGCGACCCAGTGTCATGGCTCATGTGCAGTCGCTCGGCATTGCCGCGGGTCGCCAGATGGAAGAGCTCGAAGGCCGACGGCTTGTAGCCCGCCAGCATCTGCACCTTGTAGGTCTCGCCCAGGGTGGCCAGCATGGAATAGCTGGTGCCGCCGCCCACATCGGTGGCGACCGCGATGGCAACCGGGCGCTCCTCCTTGCGCAGATGTTGCATGCGCATCAGGCCGGAGCCGAGAAACGTGTTCGAAGTCGCGCAATGGACGATGGTCGAGCCCGACTCCGACAGACGCGTGCATTCGCGCTCCGACAAATGGATGCCATGGGCGAAGAGGCTGCGCTCGCTCAGGAGTCCGCAGCGGTCGTAGACGTCGGTGTAGTCCTTGGCCTCGGGGAACAGTTGCTTCACCAAGGCGATCTCGCCAGGGCTTTCGGAGAGATGGGTCTGCATCAGCGCGCCGGACAGCGACGCGAGCAGTTCGCCGGAGACCTTCAGCTGCGCTTCCGTCGAGGTGACGGCGAAGCGTGGTGTCACCGCATAGCGCAGGCGGCCCTTGCCGTGCCATCGGCGGTAAAGCTCTTCGGATTCGCGGGCGCCCGTTTCGGGATCGTCCTGAACCGCGGGGATGGCGTTGCGGTCCATCATGGTCTTGCCGGTCACCAGCGCCATGCTGCGGCGCTCCGCCGCGGCGAAGAGCGCATCGGCGCAGGTCTTGTGCACCGAGCAGAAGGCCAGTGCCGAGGTGGTGCCGTGCTGAACCAGACGGTCGAGGAAGATTTCCGCCGCGCGCGCAGCGTAGGCGCCGTCGGCATAGCGGCTCTCCTCGGGAAAGGTGAAGCGGGTCAGCCAGTCGAGCAGATCCTTTCCCGGTGCCGCCAGCATGCGGTATTGCGGAAAATGGATATGGGCGTCGATCAGGCCCGGCATGACGATGCAATCGCCGTAATCGTCGGCGGGTGCGGCGCGAAACGCTTGCGGCAGCAGCGGCGCCGGCCCCGTCCACAGGATGCTGCCGTCATCGCCCGCCACCACCGCACCCTTCTGCTCATGGCGCCAGTCGGTGTGCGTGGCGCCGAAAGTCAGCGTCTGGCCGCGGATTACGCGGGTCATGGCGCCACCCGGTCTTCGATGCGGAAACGGAAGATGCGGCAGACCTGAGCGAGCGCGGTCGCGAATTCCACTTCCGCCTCATGCTTCACGCGCTCGGCAAAGCTTGCGAGAATTTGATGCTTGGTCGCGCCCTTCACCGCGAAGATGAAGGGAAAGCCGAACTTCGCCTTGTAACGGTCGTTGAGATCGGTGAAGCGCGCAAACTCTCCGGGCGTCAGCGTGTCGAGGCCGGCACCCGCCTGCTCACGGGTTGAATCCTCGGTGAGCTTCGCCTTGGCGGCGAGATCGGGGTGGGCGCGGATCAGAGCAAGCTGGGCCTCGCGCGCGGCGCCTCGCACTGTGCCGGTGAAGGCTTCCATCATGGCCTCACGCGTGGCGAAGGGGCGGAGCGATGATGCAATCCGCGCCACCCAGGGCGAATGTTCGGCGACATCGCCGAATGCATCGGTGAATGCTTCGGTCGTCATGGCGTTGACGGCGGCGAGCGTCATCATCGCCTGGCGATCCAGGCGCCGAGCTTCGCCCGCTCCTCCGCGCGTCATGCCGGTCTTGTTGCCGAGCGGCATGGCCTTGTTGCTCACCGCCTGGATTTCGATCTGGGCCGCATAGCGGGCAAGCTCATCCATGGTTTCCAAGGCAATGCCCTTCGGCGCGTCCTTGATGGTGCGGTCGCTGGGCTTCGCCGCGTGGCAGGTGGCGCAGCGGGTCTGGACGATCGAAAGCGCCTCGGCATCGCTCACCTCGCCCTGATAGGCCGGTGCCTGCGCCGGCTCGGTGATGAGCAGCGCCAGCGCCAGCGCGCCGCCGATCACCGGCAGCGTCCAGGCGATTTCCTCCGCCTTGTCGCCCACTTCATGGCGCACCAGGAAATGCCTGAGCATGGCGCCGCCGACCACGATCAGGCCGACCAGCAGCCAGGCGCGCGGATGATCGGTGATCATCGGATAATGGTTGCTGATCATCATCAGCAGAACCGGCAGCGTCAGATAGGTGTTGTGCAGCGAACGCTGCTTGCCGATGATGCCAAAGCGCGGATCGGGGGCCTTCTCCTGCATCAGGGCATTGGTGATCTTGCGCTGGTTGGGAATGATCACCATGAAGACATTGGCCGCCATGATGGTGCCGATGAAGGCGCCGACATGGATGAGCGCGCCACGCCCGGAGAACACATGGGTGAAGCCGTAGGCGGCGGCCAGAATGAGCGCCAGGACAAGGACGCGCAAGCAGCCCGGTGTTGCGGCCCAGCGGCGAGCGGCAGAGAAGGTCATAGACGATCCAGCCGGCGATCAGGCTGCCCACGGAAATGGCGATCGCCTGCCAGGGTTCGAGCGGCATCACACTTTGATCGATCAGATATGTGCTGGCGTTCAAGTAATACTGGACGATCAGCAGCAGGAAGCCGGTGACCCAGGTGAGATAGGCCTCCCATTTGAACCAGATCAGATCCTCGGGCAGCTTCGAAGGAGCGGTCAGATATTTCTGCACGTTGTAGAAGCCGCCGCCATGGACTTCCCAGGCCTCGCCAGAAACGCCTGGCGGCAGGCCCGGTCGCTGCTTCAGCGAGAAATCCAGCGCCACGAAATAGAACGACGTGCCGATCCAGGCGATGCCGGCGATCATATGGCCCCAGCGCAGGAGCAGATTGGGCCAGTCGACATCGAGAAGACCAGATCCGGTCAGCCAATAGGCAAGGGCCAAGCTCACGAAGATGACCGGCAGGGTCCAGGCGATCTTGGCCAGAGGATCGCCCACCTCATGGCGCACCAGAAAATGCCGCAGCGCCACGCCACCCACCACGATGAGCCCCACCAGAATCCAGGCCTGCGGATTGTTGGTCACCATGGCATAGTGATTGCTGATCATCATCAAGAGCACCGGCAGCGTCAGATAGGTATTGTGCAGCGAGCGCTGCTTGCCGATGGCGCCGAGGCGCGGATCGGGTGCTTCGCCGCGCATCAGCGCATGCGGTGATCTTGCGCTGGTTCGGAATGATCACCGTGAAGACATTGGCGGCCATGATGGTGCCGATGAATGAGCGCCGACATGGATGAAAGCGCCGCGCCCGGAAAAGACCTGGGTGAAGCCGTAGGCGGCGATGAGGATCAAGAGCAAGGACGCAGACCCGCCAGCGTTGCCGGATTGCGGCCGAGCGGCGAGCGGCACAGCAGTATCGTAGACGAGCCAGCCGGCCACCAGGCTGACGATGGAGATGGCGATCGCCTGCCAGGGCGTCAGCGCGAACACAGCGGGATCAATAAGATAGGCGGAAGCCTGAAAGTAATACTGCACGATGAGCAGCAGGAAGCCCGTCACCCAGGTGAGATAGGCTTCCCATTTGAACCAGATCAGATCCTCGGGCAGTTTCGCAGGCGCGGTCAGATATTTCTGCACATGATAGAAGCCGCCGCCATGGACTTCCCATGCCTCGCCGGCAACGCCCGCTGGCAGGCCCTCCGCGCTTCCTCAGCGAGAAATCCAGCGCCACGAAATAGAAGGACGTGCCGATCCAGGCGATGCCGGCGATCATGTGACCCCAGCGCAGCAGCAGATTCAGCCAGTCGTTGATGAACGAATCCATGTGTCAGATCTCGAAGTAGGTTGCAGCAGTCAGAAAAATGCCGGGCATCGCCTTGACACCCGGCACCTGACCCCTGACACCTGTTACTGCGGTAACTGGTCGTCGATGCCCTTCACGTACCAGTTCATGCCGAGGATATCGCCGTCGGGCAGCGGCTTGCCGGCCTCGCCGACCACGGTTCCGTCCTGCTTGGTGATCGGCCCGGTGAAGGGATGGAGCTTGCCGGTCTTGATCGCCTCGGCGGTTTCCGTTGCCATCTTGGCGACATCGTCGGGCATGTTGGTGAAGGGCGCGATATTGACCGTGCCTTCCGCCATGCCGTCCCACGAGGCCTGCGACTTCCAGGTGCCGTTCAGCACGTCATTGATGCGGCGGATATAATAGGGCGCCCAGTTGTCGACGATCGCGGTGAGCTGCGCCTTGGGCGCGAACTTGATCATGTCGGAGGCCTGGCCGAAGCCGTGCTTGCCCTGCTCCTCGGCGACCTGCAGCGGCGCGGTCGAATCGGTGTGCTGGACGATGATGTCGGCGCCCTGGCTGAACAGAACCTTGGCGGCGTCGGCTTCCTTGCCCGGATCATACCAGGTGTTGGCCCAGACGATCTTCACCTTGAAGTCCGGATTGACCGACTGCGCGCCGAGCATGAAGGCGTTGATGCCGGAAACCACTTCCGGGATCGGGAAGGACACGATGTAGCCCGCGATGCCGGTCTTCGACATCTTCGCCGCGATCTGGCCGATCACATAGCGGCCTTCGTGGAACTTGGCATTGTAGGTCGTGACGTTGTCGGCGCGTCTTGTAGCCGGTGGCATGCTCGAACTTCACATCCGGAAATTTCTTCGCGACCTTCAGCGTCGGCTCCATGAAGCCGAATGAGGTCGTGAAGATGATGGCGCAGCCGTCGCGCGCCAAGCCGCTCGATGGTGCGTTCGGAATCGGCTTCGGCGACGTTTTCGACGAAGACCGTCTCGACCTTGTCGCCGAGTTCCTTCTCGACCGCCAGGCGGCCCTGGTCGTGCTGGTAGGTCCAGCCGAAATCGCCGATGGCGCCGACATAGATCCAGCAGGCCTTGATCTTGTCGGCCTGAGCCTGGGCCGAGGCCGCGCCCATGCCGAGAGCGAGCGCCAAGGCGGCGGCCGCATAGCATCAGTTTCTTCATACAGAGTTCTCCCTTTGGTTTTTCGCGTTTCAACGATCAGGCACGAAGGATTGGCCGAGGCAAGCCGGCGTGTTGGCCCGCGTCAGCATGCGGTTTCCGGAAATCACCACCAGCGCCAGTATGGTGACAAGATAGGGCAGCGACGACAGGAATTGCGAGGGAATTCCCCAGCGCCAAGGTCTGCACCGTATAGGCGAGAATCGAGATCGGCGCCGAACAGATAGGCGCCGACCGACGCGTGCGCCACGGCCGCCAGGAGGCGAAGACGACGAGCGCCAGCGCAATCCAGCCGCGGCCCGCCGTCATGTTCTCCATCCATTGCGGCGTATAGGCGAGCGACAGATAGCCGCCGGCAAGGCCGGCGCAGGCGCCGCCGAACATCACGCAGAGATAGCGCACGCGCGATGACACGGTAGCCCAGCGCATGCGCCGAGGCATGGCTGTTGCCGACGGCGCGGACGATGAGCCCGGTCTTGGTGCGGAACAGCACATAGGCGACGGCCGCGGTGAGGAGGAAGGAGACCGGGAATGAGCGTGATCGATGCCGCCACACTTCGGCAGCTTGACGCCGGGCTGGCCGACGAAGGCTTCGCCGATCAAGCCCGAGAGGCCGAGGCCGAGAAGCGTCAGCGCCAGGCCGGTCGCCACCTGGTTGGAGACCAGCGTCAGCGTCAGAAACCCGAACAGCAGCGACATGCACCATGCCGGCGACGATGGCGGCGACGACGCCGAGCCAGGGAGAGCCGGTGAGGAAGGCGGCGCCGAAGCCGCAAACCGCGCCCATCACCATCATGCCCTCGACGCCGAGATTGAGAACGCCCGAACGCTCGACCACGAGTTCGCCGATGGCGGCGAGAAGCAATGGCGTGGCGGCGGTCATGATGGTGAGCGCGACGGCGATAAATCTGGTCCATGGCCCTACTCCGCCGGCCTGAGCGCGGCGCACGGCGCCCGAGTCGAAATTGATGCGATAGAGAATGAGCGTGTCGCAGGCGAGAATGAAGAACAGCAGGATGCCCTGGAACACCTTGGCGATCTTGTCGGAAATGCCGAGCGTGATCTGCGCCGCCTCGCCGCCGATATAGCTCAGCGCCAGCAGCAGCCCGGCGAACAGCACGCCAAGCGGATTGAGGCGGCCGAGGAAGGCCACGATGATGGCGGCGAAGCCGTAGCCCGGCGAAATCTGCGGCTGCAACTGGCCGACCATGCTGGCGACCTCGCAGATGCCGGCAAGGCCCGCGAGTCCGCCGACAGCAGGAAGCAGAACATCACCATGCGCTCGCGCGAGAAGCCGGCGAAGCGGCCGGCGCGCGGCGCATTGCCGGTGACGCGGATTTCGAAGCCCTTGAGCGTGCGCCCATGAGAAAGGCAAGGGCGCGCACGGCGATGCAGCGCGAAGATGACGCCCAAGATGGATGGTGCCGCCGAAATGGTCGGCAGCAACTGCCAGCCTTCGAAGGTGATGGTCTTGGGAAAATTGAAGCCCTGCGGATCGCGCCAGGGCCCGCGCACCAGCCAGTCGAGAAACAGCTGCGCCACATAGACCAGCATCAGCGAGGTCAGGATCTCGTTGGCGTTGAAGCGGTTCTTGAGAAAGCCGGGAATGGCGCCATAGGCCATGCCGCCCGCCGTGCCGAACAGCAGCATGACGATAAGAGTGAGCGGCGACTGCCAGGTCGGGAAACAGGACCGGAATCATGCCGCCGGCGATGGCGCCCATGGTCAATTGCCCTTCGGCGCCGATGTTCCAGACATTGGCCATGTAGCAGACCGCGAGCCCGACGCCGATCAGCACGAGCGGTGTCGCCTTGACGATGAGCTGCTCGATCGACCAGACTGCGGTGAGCGGTTCGATGAAATAAACATAGAGCGCCTTGCAGCGGATTGAAGCCGCGCAGTGCGAAGATGATGCCGCCGGTGATGACGGTCAGCGCCAGGGCGAGGAAGGGCGAGAGCGACCGCCATGCACGTCCGAACGCTCGCCGCGCTTTTCAAGCATGATGCGCATGGCTGGCCTCCTTCACCTCATGGGCGCCGGCCATCAGCAGGCCGATCTTCTCGGCGGTCATCTCGGACGCCGGATAGGCCTCCGACAATTGCCCGCGCGAAATGACGGCGATGCGGTCGGCGATCTCGAAAATCTCGTCGAGGTCCTGGCTGATGACCAGGACGGCCGACCCTCGAGCGAGCAAGATCGATGATCGCCTGGCGGATGGTGGCGGCGGCTCCGGCATCGACGCCCCAGGTCGGCTGGTTGACCACCAGAATGCCGGGCTTGCGGTCGAGTTCGCGGCCGACCACGAATTTCTGCAAATTGCCGCCGGAAAGCGCGCGGGCCTCGGGATCGGGCTTGCCCTTGCGCACATCGTAGGCCTTGATCACCCGCTCGCTGACACCCGCCGCGCCGTTCCTCTGCAGGAGGCCGGACCTGACCAGGTTGCGGTCGGAGGAATGCCGCGTCAGGATGATATTGTCCGAAAGCGTGAAGGCCGGCACGGCGCCGTGGCCCAAGCGCTCCTCCGGCACGAAGGCCGCCCCCTTGTTGCGCCGGGGATTGACGCCGATGTGGCCGCAAGGCTCGGCATCGATGGACGATCATGCCGGGGCGCTCAAGCTGGCGCTCGCCGGAGATCGCATCGAAAAGCTCCGACTGGCCGTTGCCGGCGACGCCGGCGATGGCGATGACCTCGCCGGCCCTTACATCAAGCGAGATGTCCTTCAGTTCGACGGCGAACGGCCCGTCGGCGGCGAGACTCAGATGGTCGAGGCGCAGCCGCACCTCGCCTGTCGTTTGCTTGCGGCTGTGGCGGACCACATGGATGTCGCCGCCGACCATGAGCTTGGCGAGGCTGCCGCCGTCTCCTTGGTGGGATCGACATTGGCGACAACCTTGCCGTGGCGCAGGATGGTGGCGTTGTGGCAAAGCCGCTTCACCTCTTCGAGGCGGTGGCTGATATAAAGAACGGCGCAGCCTTCGCGCGCCAGCCGCTCGAGCGTCGACAAACAGCTGGTCGGCCTCCTGCGGCGTCAGCACCGCGGTGGGCTCGTCCATGATCAGAAGCCTGCGGCTCCTGCAGCAGGCAGCGGACGATCTCGATCCGCTGGCGCTCGCCCACCGACAAGATCGGCAACGATGGCGGTGGGTTCGAGCGGCAGGCCATATTCCTTCGAAACTCGCGAGATCTTCTCGGAGAGTGCCGCGAGATCGAAATCGCCGGGCATGGCGAGGGCGATGTTCTCGGCGACGGTCAAGGCCTCGAAAAGCGAGAAGTGCTGGAACACCATGCCGATGCCGAGCTTGCGGGCGGCCGCCGGATTGGTGATCGAGACCGCTCTCGCCCTTCCAGCGGAATTCGCCGGAGGTGGGCTGCAGCGCGCCATAGATCATCTTGACGAGGGTCGACTTGCCGGCCCCGTTCTCGCCGAGGAAGGCATGGATTTCGCCGGGCTTGACCCGCAGCGTCACATCGTCATTGGCCCGCAAGGTGCCGAACACCTTGACGATGTGAAGGGCCTCGAGGAGATATTGCGGATCGGCCTTCACAGTGCGCCCCGCTTTCTCTCCGCCACATGGCACATCTTCTGCGGCCTCGCCGGTCCGCAGCTTTTCGTCAAGCACGAGGAGCTGCGCCGCCGTGGCGGCGGCAATCATCGCCGGCTCCTTGGAGCGGATGCCGGCACGCCGATCGGGCAGATCAATCCGTCAATCCGCGCTTCCGCGACATGCCGCCTCGCGCAGGCGCTTCACGAAGCGGGCGCGCTTGGTGGCGCTGCCGATCAGTCCGACATGGGCGATGCGCGGGTTGCGCAGCGCCTGCATCGGTGATGGCGAGATCGAGCGCGTGGCTGTGGGTCATGACGAAGACGAAGCTGCCGTCCGGCGCCTCCGCCAGATCGGCAGCTCGCTGCAAGCGTCACATTGCGGGGCACGGCGCCGCGGGAAGGCACCGGGGCGGGCGATCGATCCACTGGACGTCGAAGGGCAATGGCGCCAGCGCCAGAACCAGCGCCGGCCGACATGGCCGGCGCCGAAGAGATAGAGGCGGCGCGGATCGGTCGCCGAAGTTTTCCTCAATGTCGAGGCGATGCGATGCGCCCGCGCAGGGTGAAACGGCCTTGCGCCTCGCGCGCTGCCAGATCGCGCACTTCCGGCAAATTCGTTGCATCGAAGATCTCGGTCGCAAGCTGCACCCGGCCGCCGCAGCATTGGCCGAGATCGGGGCCGAGCGCATGGGAAGCGAGTTTCACGGCGGCGCCGCGATCGAGCAGGCCTGGGCTTCGGCAATCGCCTGCCATTCGAGCGTGCCGCCGCCGATGGTGCCGTGAAAGCCCTCGGGCGTCACCACCATGCGGGCGCCGGCATCGCGCGGTGCCGAGCCTTCGGTCTTGACGACCGAGACCATCGCGCAGCGCCCGTGCGTCTTCCAGTGCCTCGGAGGATGAGAGCCCAGATCTTCATGCCTGCATCGCCTTCACCGCCCGCAATGATGGCCTCAGGCGTGGCCGGTGCGTCAAGCGGCGGAATGCTGCCCGGCTGCGAGCGCGGCCATCGCATTGAAAATCGCCGACCAGACGGAGATGCCGAGCATCAGCGGCGGCTCGCCCACCGCCTTGGAGCGGTAGATCGTGTCCTCGCGGTTGCCCGTCGACTCGTAGAGCTTCACGCGGAAATCGGCGGGCACATCGGAGGCGCAGGGAATCTTGTAGGTCGAGGGCGCATGGGTGCGAAGCCGCCCCTCCTCGTCGAAAACCAGTTCCTCGGTGGTGAGCCAGCCCATGCCCTGGACGAAGCCGCCTTCGATCTGGCCGATATCGATGGCCGGATTGAGCGAGCGGCCGACGTCGTGGAGAATATCGACGCGGTCGACCCGCATCTCGCCGGTCAGGGTGTCGATGGTCACTTCCGCGCAGGCCGCGCCATAGGCGAAATAGAGGAACGGCCGGCCCTTGGCCTTGGCGCCGGTCCCAGGTGACCTTGGGCGTTGCATAGAAGCCGGTGGAGGACAGCTGACACGCGCGCCTGGTGGGCTTTCTTGGCGAGATCGCCGAAAGCGATGCTCTGGTTGCCGATGATGACCTGGCCGTCTTCGAAGCGGATGCGCGACTTCGGCACTTTCCAGTGCCTGGCGGCAAATCGACGAGCCGCGCCTTGATGGTGCCGGCGGCATGTTTCGCCGCCATGCCGTTCAGGTCCGAGCCGGATGAGGCGGCGGTCGGCGAAGTATTGGGAACCTTGGCCGTCGTCGTGGCGGTGATCCGCACCCGGTCGGCGGTCAATGCCGAATTCCTCGGCCACCACCTGCGCCACCTTGATATAGAGCCCCTGCCCCATCTCGGTGCCGCCGTGATTGAGATGGACGGAACCGTCGGTATAGACATGCACCAGCGCGCCCGCCTGATTGAGATGGGTGAGCGTGAAGGAGATGCCGAACTTGACCGGCGTCAGCGCCAGGCCCTTCTTCAGAAGCGTATTCTTGCGCATTGAACGCCTGCATCGCCTCGCGGCGGGCGCGATAGTCCGCCGACTCTTCGAGCGTCTCGATCACTTCCAGCGCGATGTTGTCCTCGACCTTCATGCCATAGGGCGTCACATCGCGGCCCTTGCGCGTAGAGATTGCGCTTGCGGACATCGAGGGGATCGAGGCCCAGCCTGATGGCGATCGCATCCATCATGCGCTCGCAGAACATCATGCCCTGCGGGCCCGCCGAAGCCGCGGAAGGCGGTGTTGGAGACCGTATTGGTGCTGCAGGCGGCGCGAGCGGATGCGCAGCGCCGGATAGAAATAGGCATTGTCGGCGTGGAACATGGTGCGGTCGTTGACGCCCTGGCTGACAGATCGGCGGAATAGCCGCAGCGCGCCAGAAACTCGACATCGACGGCGCCGAGCCTGCCGGTCTTGTCGAAGCCCGTCTGCATAGTTGACGCGGAAGTCATGGCGCTTGCCGGTCATGATCATGTCTTCGTCGCGGTCGAGCCGGCACTTGGCGGGGCGGCCGGTCGACACGCGCCGTCAAGGCCGCAAGGGCCGCCCATTGCGCCGCCTGGCTTTCCTTGCCGCCGAAAGCCCCGCCCATGCGGCGGCATTCGCAGGTGACCAGGGCATCGGGAACGCCGAGCATCTTGGCGATCAGATGCTGGACCTCGGTCGGATGCTGGGTCGAGGAATAGACGATCATGCCGCCATGCTTCCTCGGGCATGGCCATGCCGACCTGGCCTTCGAGATAGAAATGCTCCTGGCCGCCGACCAGGATGCTCTCCTCGATGCGATTGGCGGCGGCGGCCAAGTGCCTTGGCCACATCGCGGCGTCTGAATTCGTATGGCGGCAGCACGTCCTTGGTCTGCATGGCGACCGCATCGTCGACGGTCACCGCCGGCTTCTCGGCGGCAATTTCGATCTTGGCCGAGGCGCGCGGCGCGGCGGGCGGCATCGCGGGTCTCGGCGACGACGGCGAAGATGACCTGGCCATGGAACTCGATTTCGCCGTCGGCGAGGATGGGATCGCCGCCGATCGACGGGCTGCAATCGTTGACGCCGGGAATATCCTTGGCGGTCAGGACCGCGACGACGCCGGGATAATTGCGAACCGCATCGAGATCGAGCGACTTGATCTTGCCGCGGGCACCCTCCCTGGCGATAGCCGGGCTCGACATGCAGCAGTGCCTTCGGGCTCGCGCATGTCGTCGATATAGATGGCAGTCCCCTGCACATGCAGTGCGGCACTGTCATGGGCGAGCGCCAGGCCCACCGCATCGGTTTCGAATTTGCGCCGGGCAATGGTCATCATCAGGCCGCCTCCCCGCGCAAGCCCATGAGGCGCGTGTCGCGGCTCGCCCTGCCCGCCGTCTCGATCAGCGCCTTGCGGAGCAGCGATTGCGCCGCATCGAGGCGGTAGCCCGCCGAGGCGCGCATGTCGGAAATCGGCTGGTAATCCTCGGCGAGCGCCAGAATGGCATTGCTCCACGATGGCGGCAGCATCGAGGGAAGCGCCGGCAAGCGCCGCTTCGGCGCGCGACGCCCGCTTCGGCGTTGCCGCCATGCCGCCGAAGGCGATCGCGCGCGGCGGCGATGCGGCGGCCCTCGAGCGTAAACTTGAAGGCGGCCATCACGGCGGAAATATCCTGGTCGAAGCGCTTGGAGATCTTGTAGCTGCGGAAGACCTCGTTGGCCTTGAGCTTGGGCACATCGACGCGCCAGACCAGTTCGCCGGGCTTCGCGATCCTGCTTGCCATAGGCGATGAAGAAATCCTCGAGCGGCATCTGCCGCATGGTCTCGCCGTGGCGGAGATGCAGTGTGGCGCCAAGCGCGATCAGCATGGGCGGCGTGTCGCCGATCGGCGAGCCATTGGCGATATTGCCGCCGACCGTGCCGGAGGCGCGCACCTGCTTGGCCCCAAGGCGGCGCAGCATTTCGCCGAAATCGGGATCGATCGCCGCCAGATAGGGCTCGGCCTCGGCATAGGTGACGGCGGCGCCGAGTGAAAGCCTGTCGCGGCCATCGGCGATCTCATGCAGTTCCGCAACGCCGCTCACATGGATGATCTTGGGCAGGCTGCGAAGCTGCTTGGTGATCCACAAGCCGACATCGGTCGCGCCCGCGACGATGGTCGCATCGGGATGGCGGGCGGCGAGGCTTGCAAGCGTGCCGCCCTTGGCCGGTACGGCAATGAAACTCTGCATCATCGCCGACAAAGACATCCGATGCGTCATTGAGGCGCGGCGAGTTGGGCTGCCGTCCGCTTCGTCGCTCGCGGGCCCAGCGGTCGACTGCCTTGCCGGTGCAGGATGTCGAGACGCCGCATCGACGATCGGGCGGTAGCCGGTGCAGCGGCAGAGATTGCCGGCGATATGATCGACGATCTCCTGGCGGTCGGGGCGTTGGCCCGAATGATAGAGCGTGAACAGCGCCATGACGAAACCCGGCGTGCAGAAGCCGCATTGCGAGCCGTGCTTCTCGACCATCGCCTGCTGAACCGGGTGCAGCGCTCCGTCAAGGCTCAGATCGTCGACGGTCACCAGTTCCTTGCCGTCGAGCTGGCCCATCAGCAGGATGCAGGCATTGACCGGCTCATAAACGACGCGGCCGCCGCGCAGCGAGCCCAGCGCCACGGTGCAGGCGCCGCAGTCGCCTTCGTTGCAGCCTTCCTTGGTGCCGCGGGATTTTTCCTCGAGGCGCAGATAATCGAGCACGGTCCGCATGGGAGGCACGGCGCCAAGCTCGACCACCTGACCCCGCCGGAGGAAACGGATTGAACTGCGCGGCATCGTTGATCAGCTCCCGCGATAGGTTGAATAGCCGTAGGGCGAGAGCAGCAGCGGCACATGATAATGCTGGCTCGAATTGGCGATGCCGAAGCGGATCGGAATGATGTCGAGGAAAGCCGGCTCGGGGAGTTTCACGCCCTGGGCGCGCAGATAGTCTCCGGCATGGAAACGCATTTCATAATGACCCTGCAGAAAGGCCGCTCCCTCGAGGACCGGGCCATCGGCGCGGCCGTCGGCATTGGTGTTTATGGTCTTGAGATGGACGGTGCCGCCGTCGAGCAGGAACAGCTCGATCTTCAGCCCGGCGGCCGGATTGCCTGAGGCGGTATCGAGCACATGCGTAGTGAGGCGGCCCATGGTCGCTTCCTGTTCCCCTTCGTCGCCACGGTTCTTCTTTAACTTGCCGCTTGCGAAACTCATTAACACAAACTGTCCGTTCGAAAAAGCAGAGTAAACGTTACAGACCGTACTCTATTTTCGCACATCTTTCCCGGCGGGCAATCGCTCCTTCGCCAAGGCGAGAAAGGCATCGGCGGCGAGCCTGCCGGTGCGGCCGGGGCGGCGCACGATCATCAGCCGGTCGGTGGGCAGGCGGCGGTCGGCGAGCGGCACGAAGACCAGGGTCCCCGCCTCGAGTTCCTGCTCGATGCCGATCGGCGTCTGGAAGGCGATGCAGCTGCCGCGGCGTGCGAGCGAGGCCATGAGCCGCAACGAATTGCATTCGAAGGCAGGCTGCGGCTGACGGGACATGGAGGCGGTAACTCGGTCGAGAATGGCCCGGAGGCTCAGACCCCGCGACGGCCAGGCGACCGGATAGGTGAGGCATTCGGCGAGCGTCAGTTTCTTCGACTTGGCCAGCGGATGGCTTGGCGCCATGGTGGCGCCCAATTGCAGGTCGCGGGTCATCTCGACTTCGAGGCCTTCGAGTGCCGTGGGATTGAAGGTGAAGCCGACATCGGCGTGGTGATCGCGCACCAGTTCCGTGACGGCATCGGAGCCCGCCACCGTCACGGTCACCTGGATGCCGGGATAGCGGTTGGCGAAATCCAGCAGCACGTCGGGCAGCACCGACACGGAAATGCTTTCGACGGTTGCCACCCTGACGCGACCACGCTTCAGACCGCGCAGCGCGCTCAGATGATCGAGGGTTTCCTCATGGCCCTGGGATGCGGCGCGCAGGCCCCGTAGCAGTACGTCGCCCGCCGGCGACAGTTCGAGATTGCGGCCGCTGCGGTCGAAGAGCGCGATGCCCATCTGGGCCTCGAGCAGGATCAGCTGGCGGCTGATCGCCGAGGCCGCGACATTCAATTGCCGCGCCGCGGCGCGCACCGAGCCCGTCTCCGCCACCGCCATGAAATAGCGGTAGGCGATGGCGATGAACGACTCCGATGCCTTCATGGCAAGGCCTCACCCGCCTATCAGAATGGCCCTGAAATCATTGACGTTGGTCTGGGTCGGGCCGGTCACCACCTGATCGCCGAGTTTCTCGAAGAAACTGTGGGCGTCGTTGTTTTCGAGCGATGCCATGGCATCGAGGCCGAGGCCCCGGGCGCGGTCCAGCGTATCGGGCGAAATAATGCGCGCCGGCGATCTGCTCCATGCCATCGACGCCGTCGGTATCGCCGGCCAGCGCATGAATGGATTTCTCACCCGCCAGTGCGATGGCCAGCGACAGTGCGAATTCGACATTGCGTCCGCCCCTGCCCCGGCCTCGAACCGTGACGCTGGTTTCGCCGCCCGACAGCACGACGCAGGGTTTGCGCACCGGCTGCGTCATTCTGCAAAATCTGCAAGCGCAAGCCCGGCATGGACCTTGGCCACCTCGCGGGCCTCGCCTTCGATGCGGTCGCCGAGATAGAGCACGTTCAATCCCATCTCCCTCGCCTTGACGGACGCCGCGCGGAAAGACGCATGCGGCGAGACGATGACGCGCACTTGATTGTCGCGGCGCAAAGCTTCTCGCGTCTCATCAGGTGCTGCGAGCCAGCGGCGCACCGCGGCCGGAATGTCGAAGCCGGTAGCGTTCGAGGATGGCGAGGGCGTCGCGCTTGACCGTCGGATCGGCAATCGTCGGCCCCGAGGCGACGATGGCCGGATCGTCGCCGGGCACATCGGAAATCACCAGCGTGTGGATCGCCGCCCCTCCCGCGGCTTGCGCCAATCTTCCGCCCTTGACGGCGGAGACGTGTTTCCGCGCGCAGTTGAGCTCGGCGATGTTGGCGCCGCATTTGAGCAGCGCGGCGACGAGGCCAAGCTTTTCGTCCATGGCAATGCCGGGGGCGGGCTTCGACATCAGCGCCGAGCCGCCGCCGGATATGAGCGCGATCAGCAGATCGTCCTTGCCGAGCGTCGAAGCCAGCGCCAGTGCCTTCTCCGCCGCCGCGAGGCTACCGGAATCGGGAACCGGATGACGGGCATAGACCGTCTCGATGCGCTTCAAGGCCGAGGCATAGCCGTGCGGCGCCACGACGAAGCCTTCGAGCGGCCCCGGCCAATTGGCCTCGACCGCCGCCGCCATTTGAATGGCGGCCTTGCCGGCGCCCACCACCACGGTGCGGCCTATCGGCGGCTTCGGCAGATTGGCGGCGACGGCGCGCAGCGGATCGGCGGCATCAATAGCGGCATCGAACAGCGCGCGCAAAATCGCGCGGGGGTCACGGCCCGATGATGTCATTTTCGCCCCTCAGCCTGTCCTGGCCCCGATCTCGTGATTTGCCATGAGTTCGAGAGCCTTGACCAGTGCCGAATGGTCCCAGGCGGCCCCGCCATTGGCGACACAGGCGCTGAACATCTGCTGGGCCACCGCCGTATTGGGCAGCGACAGGCCGAGCGCCCTGGCGCCGTCGAGGGCGAGATTGAGATCCTTCTGGTGCAGCGCGATGCGGAAGCCCGGGCTGGAAGGTGCGCTTCACCATGCGCTCGCCGTGGACTTCGAGAATCTTGGACGAGGCAAAGCCGCCCATCAGCGCCTGGCGCACCTTGGCCGGATCGGCGCCCGCCTTGGAGGCGAAGAGCAAAGCTTCTCCCACCGCCTGAATGGTCAGCGCCACGATGATCTGGTTCGCCACCTTGGTGGTCTGGCCGTCGCCATTGCCGCCGACGAGAGTAATGTTCTTGCCCATCAGATCGAGCAGCGGCTTGACGCGGGCGAAAGCCTGTTCGCTGCCGCCGCACATGATGGTGAGGGTTGCCGCCTTGGCGCCGACTTCGCCGCCCGAGACGGGGGCATCGACATAATCGCAGCCCAAAGCCGCGATCTGGGCGGCGAAGCGCTTGGTCTCGATGGGCGAGATCGAGCTCATGTCGACGACGGTCTTGCCCTTGCTCAGGCCTTCGGCCACGCCGCCCTTGCCGAACAGCACCTTTTCGACATCGGGCGTATCGGGCAGCATCATGATGATGACATCGGCCTGGCGCGCTACGTCCGCCGCGGTAGCGCAAGCCACGCCGCCCGCCGCGATCAAGTCCTCCGGCACCTTCGTGCGCGTATTCAGGAAGAGCTTGTGACCGCCCTTCTGCAGGTGGCCTGCCATGGGATGACCCATGATGCCCAGTCCGATGAATCCGACTTTCATGTCACTGCCTCCATTGCTTCATCCAGCCGAGACCTTCTTCGGTCGTCTTGGCCGGCTTGTATTCGGCGCCGATCCAGCCGGCATATCCAAGCCGGTCGATCAGGGCGAAAAGATAAGGATAATTGATCTCGCCGGTGTCCGGCTCATTGCGGCCCGGATTGCCGGCGATCTGGATATGGGCGATGCGCGGCATCAGGCGTTCGATGGTCCGGGCCAACTCACCTTCCATGCGCTGCATGTGATAGATGTCGTATTGCAGTTTCAAATTATCGGAGCCCACCTTGTCGAAGATCGACAATCGCCTGGCCGGAGCGGTTGAGGAAGAAGCCCGGGATGTCGTTGGTGTTGATGGGCTCGGCGATGAGCAGGATGCCCGCCTCTTTCAGCTTTGCCGCGGCGAAGCGGAGATTGGCGATGAAAGCCTCCTCGGCCTTTTCCGGAGCGACGTTTTTGGGCGCAATGCCGGCCAGGCAGTTGATCTGCTTGTTGCCCAGCACCCTGGCATAGTCGATGGCCTTGCCGACGCCGCCCTGGAATTCACCGATGCGATCGGGGTGACAGGCGATGCCGCGTTCGCCGGCGCCCCAGTTTCCGGCCGGCAGGTTGAACAGCACCTGGGTGAGGCCGTGCTTGTGCAGGTAGCTCGGCAATCTGGCTCGCCGGGTAATCGAAGGGCGAGAGATACTCGACACCCTTGAAACCAGCCTTGGCGGCGGCGGCGAAACGGTCGAGAAATCCCACTTCGTTGAACAGCATCGAAAGATTGGCGGCAAATTTCGGCATAGCGGCAGGTCCTCAATCCAGAAGCGCGATGGCGGTCGGAGCATCCGCGGCACCCTTGGCAAGCTCCTCGAACTCGGTGACATTGGCAAGCTCGGTGCCCATCGAAATGTTGGTGACGCGCTCGAGAATGATCTCGACCACGATGGGCACGCGGAACTCTTCCTTCCATTTCTGCGCCTGTTTCAGGGCGGGGAGGATTTGACCGGGTTCGGTGACGCGGATCGCCTTGCAGCCCAATCCTTCGACCACCTTCACGTGATCGACGCCATAGCCTTTCAGCTCCGGCGCGTTGATGTTGTCGAAAGCGAGCTGCACGCAATAATCCATCTGGAAGCCGCGCTGCGACTGGCGGATCAGTCCGAGATAGGAGTTGTTCACCAGCACGTGGATGTAAGGCATGTTGAACTGGGCGCCGACCGCCAATTCCTCGATCATGAACTGGAAGTCATAGTCGCCGGAAATCGCCACCACCTCTTTCTTTGGCTCGGCGGCGATAACGCCCAAGGCCGCCGGAATGGTCCAGCCCAAAGGCCCCGCCTGACCGCAATTGATCCAGTTGCGCGCCTTGTAGACATGCAGGAACTGGGCCGCGGCGATCTGCGATAGGCCGATGGTCGAGACATAGCAGGTGTCGCGGCCGAAGGCCTTGTTCATTTCTTCATAGACGCGCTGCGGCTTGATCGGCACATCGTCGAAATGGGTACGCCTTTGCAAGGTGCGCTTGCGCTCGCGGCACTCAGCCACCCAGGCGCCGCGATCCTTGAGCTTGCGCGCCTCTTTCCACTCCTTCGCCACCGCGACGAAGAGATCGAGGGCTGCTCCCGCGTCGGAGACGATGCCGTAATCCGCCATGAACACGCGGCCGATCTGGGTGGGCTCGATGTCGACATGCACGAACTTGCGGCCTTCCATGTATTTGTCGGTCGAACCGGTGTGCCGGTTGGCCCAGCGGTTGCCGATGCCGAGCACGAAATCCGAGGCGAGCAGCGTGGCATTGCCATAGCGGTGGCTGGTCTGCAGCCCCGCCATCCCCACCATCAGCGGATGGTCGTCGGGGATGGTGCCCCAGCCCATCAGGGTCGGAATCACGGGCACGCCGGTCGATTCGGCGAAATCCACCAGAGCGGCCGAGGCATTGGCATTGATGATGCCGCCGCCCGCCACGATGAGCGGACGCTCCGCCTCGTTCAGCATGGCGAGCGCCTTCTCGATCTGGGCGCGGCTTGCCTTGGGCTTGTGGACGGCCAAGGGCTGATAGGTGTCGGGATCGAAATTGATCTCGGTCATCTGCACATCGAAGGGCAGATCGATCAGCACCGGGCCGGGCCTGCCCGGAGCGCATGATGTGGAAGGCCTGCTGGAAGACGTAAGGCACCTGGGCTGGCTCGCGCACGGTGACCGCCCATTTGGTGACGGGCTTGGCGATCGATTCGATGTCGACCGCCTGGAAATCCTCCTTGTACAGACGAGCCCGCGGCGCCTGGCCGGTGATGCAGAGAATGGGGATCGAATCGGCCGAGGCCGAATAGAGGCCGGTGATCATGTCGGTGCCGGCGGGGCCCGACGTGCCGATGCACACGCCGATATTGCCGGGGGCGGCGCGCGTGAAGCCTTCGGCCATGTGGGAAGCGGCCTCGACATGGCGCGCCAGGATGTGGCGGATCGAATTCTTCGGCCGCATGCCGGCATAGACCGGATTGATCGCGGCGCCAGGCACGCCGAACACGGTGCGCACTCCTTCCAGTTCAAGCACGGCAACGGCGGCGGCGGCGGCAGTCATGCGCGGCATGAGTTCACTCCCGGTGGATTGGTTTCGCTTAGTTCCCTTCTACCAGTGCCGCCCGGCGTCAGTCCATATTCCGGGACAGCATTTCGACTTATGGGATGGCACAATATATCTTTTCCACTTCAACAGCTTACCTTGTCACTCCTGTGGAACGAGGGGACCGGCTTCATTGCCGCCGAGGGATTTGGTGAGAACTCCTGGCAGCGTTGCGCACTCTCTCGCCAAGCGGCGCGATGCGGGCATCGACGATGCGCGAGGCGGGTCCGGAAATTGAAATCGCCGCGATCGCCTCACCGCCATGGTCGAACACGGCGGCGGCCACGCAGCGGATGCCGAGAGCGTTCTCCTCGTCGTCGAAGGCAAAGCCCGCACTCCGCACCGCTTCGAGATTGCGGCGCAACGCTTGCGGCGTGTTGATGGTCTTCTCGGTTGCAGTTGGCAGGCCGTGGCGTTCGACGATCTGCTCGAGCCGCACCGCCGGATAATGGGCGAGCAATGCCTTGCCGGAACCCGAGGCATGCATCTTGGCGCGGCCGCCGGGCCTGGCGATCACCCGCATGGTCTGGCGGCACTCGACCTGGTCGATGCAGACGATCTCGCCGTCATCGTCGATATAGATGCTCGCTGTCTCGCCACTGTCATTGACCAGCGCCTGCATCACCGGCCGCGCGAAGGCGGCGATATCGCGGTTGCGCAGGAACGCCGACCCGATGACGAAGGCCTCGACGCCGATCTTCCACAACCGCGCATCGGATTCGTAACGCACGAAGCGGCGGCCTTCGAGGGCGGTCAGCAGGCGGTGGATCGTCGACTTGGGTTGGCCAACCATCAGCGAAATATCGGGAAGGCTCATGCCTTCCGGCACCTGGCCAAGGGCGGAGAGAATATCGATCGCCTTGTTGAGCGACTTGGCCGACGAGCCGGTCAGGTCGCTGCCGGCAAGTGGGGCCTGCGTCCTGATTTTCTTATTGCCTCTCGCCACGCTTGCCACCCCGTTCCGGCCCAGCATAGCGGGTGGGATTGGACCCGGAAAGCTCCGAGCAAATGCATCAACAGTCGAGGTCGGAGGTTTATAGCTGCGCCGCCTTGAATGTATCGCAGGCGCCAATGTCGCTCGCAGCCAGCCCGGTCTTGAACCATCGCACCCGCTGCTCGGATGTGCCGTGGGTGAAGGACTCGGGCACCACGTAGCCCTGCGACCGCTTCTGCAACCGGTCGTCGCCGATGGCGGCGGCGGCATTGAGGCCTTCCTCGATGTCGCCCTGTTCCAGGATCTTGGCCGAGGCATCGGCCTGCTTCGCCCAGATTCCGGCGAAGCAATCGGCCTGCAATTCCATCTTCACGGAAAGCGTATTGCCCTCTTCCTCAGAGACCCGCATGCGCTCTTGCGTGACCTTGCCCGCGATGCCGAACAGATTCTGCACATGATGGCCGACCTCGTGGGCGATGACATAGGCCTCGGCGAAATCGCCGGTCGCGCCAAGCCGGTTCTTCATGTCCTGATAGAAGGAGAGGTCGATATAGACCTTGTGGTCGCTCGGACAATAGAACGGCCCCATCGCCGATTGCGCCATGCCGCAGGCCGATTGCACGAAGCCGGTGAATAGGACGAGCTTTGGCTCCTGATATTGCCGGCCCATATTCTGGAAAATTCCGGTCCAGACACGCTCGGTCGAGCCCAGCACCCGGGCCACGAACTCGCTTGCCGGCATCGCCGGTGACGTCGGCCGTTCCGGTGCCGCCGACCGTACCGCCTCCAGTGCCGGTCACATCGGTGTTGCCGCCGGGAACCGTGATCTCGCTGCCGGTGCCGCCGGGATACTGCACGCCGCCGCCATTGATCATCTGGAGGAGATCGATGCCGAAAATCCACTTGAGGGCGAAATAGACGATAATGAGAAGAATGACGGTGCGGATGCTCAGGCCGCCGCCGCGGCCGCCCATCGGAATGTTGATGCCGCGGCCGCCGCCGCGCGGAAAGCCGAAGCCGCCCTGCCCGCGCCGATCCTCGATATTGCCGCTGGGCTTTTCATTGTCGAGACGCATGATCTGACCTCCTTGACAGTGAGGAAACTCTACGGGACCCGGGAGCGGAACTTGGCGAGATCATAGACCAATTGCAAGCTGGGCGTGGCAATGCCGGTGAGCGCGCCAATTCGATAACAACGCCGAGCAGCGCATCGAGTTCCGTCGGGCGGCCGGCTTCGACATCCTGCAGCATCGAGGTTCGGTGCGCGCCCACCTTGGCGGCCATGGCGATGCGCTCGTCGGCACCGACGGTGAAGGAGACGCCGAGCGCCTCGCCCACGGCGCGCGCCTCCTCCATCATCGCGCTGATGACGCGATGCGGTGCCGGGATCGCCGGCAAGCTCTTCAAGCGTGCCGTCGGTCAGCACACTGACGGGATTGAAGCTGAGATTGCCCCACAGCTTGAGCCAGATCTCGTTGCGCAGATTGGGGCGCACCGGGCTCTTGATGCCGGCCGAAGTGAGCAGCTTGCTCAAGGTCGTGGCCCGCGCGCTCGTCTCGCCGGAAGGCTCGCCGACCGGCATGCGGTCGCCATATTGATGGGCGACGACGCCCGGCGCCTCGATCTCGGCCGCCTGCCAGACGACGCAGCCCAGCGCCCGCTCGGGGCCGATGCGCGACCAGATCGCGCCGCCCGGATCGACGCTTTCGAGCCGCCGCCCGTCATGGGGCCCGCCATGCTTGTAGAAATACCACCAGGGCACGCCGTTCTGGGCGAAGAGGATGGCGGTATCCTTGCCGATGAGCGGCTGCAGGGCATCGATGACGCCGGGCACGCGCATGGGCCTTGAGCGTCAGGATGATGAAATCCTGGGGCCCGAGTTCCGCAGGATTGGCCGTCACGCTTCGGATGCACGGTGATTGTCTCGCCGCCCTGCTTCAGCGTCAGGCCGTTGGCCTGCATCGCTTCGAGATGGGCGCCGCGCGCTACCAGCGAAACTTCGGCCTCGCCCTTGTGGGCGAGCCTCGCGCCGCACATAGCCGCCGATGGCGCCGGCGCCGAAGATGCAGATGCTGGTCATGCAAGCCCCAGCTTCTGCGCGAGGCCGATGCGCTGCAACTTGCCGGTGGCACCCTTGGGAATTTCCGGCGACGATAACGATCTTGCGCGGCACCTTGAAGGCGGCGAGGCGCGCATTGGCGAAGTCCTGCAATTCGCGCTCGCTCACCGTGGCGCCCTCGCTCAGGACGACCGCCGCCGCCACATCCTCGCCGAGCTTGTCATGCGGCATGGCGAAGGTCAGCGCCTGATGAACGGCGGGATGATCCATCAGTACTTCATCGACCTCGACGGGTGCTACCTTCTCGCCGCCGCGGTTGATGATCTCCTTCAGCCGTCCGGTGATCTTGAGATAGCCGTCCTCGTCCATGAAGCCCTGGTCGCCGGTATGGAACCAGCCGAAGGCGAAGCCCGCTTCATTGGCCGCTGGATTGTTCTCGTAGCCCGTCGTGACATTGGGACCGCGGGTCACGACCTCGCCCTCCTCGCCGGGCGCCAAGCAGCCTGCCGTCCGGCGCCATCACCGCGACTTCGGGTCCCGCAGCGCAGCCGACGAAGCCCGGCTTGCGCTTGCCCGGCGGCAATTGGTTCGAAGTCATCTGATGGGCATTCTCGGTCATCGCATAGGCCTCGATCACCGGGCAGCCGAAAGTCGCTTCGAGTTGCGCGAAGACCGGAACGGGGAGCGAGGCCGAGCTCGAGCGGATGAAGCGCAGTGGATTGGCCTTGATGATCTCGGCATTGCGCGCCGCGCGGGCAAGAATAGCCTGATGCATGGTGGGCACCGCCGTGTACCAGGTGGGCTTCGCCTCCTCCATCCAGGCAAAGAATTTCAGCGCATTGAAGCCCGGCGTGCAGAAGACCGAGCCGCCGGCTCGCCAGCGTCGCGAGGACCGCCGCCACCAGCCCGTGAATGTGAAACAGCGGCATGATGTTGAGGCAGCGATCGGCGGCCGAGAGATTGCAGGGTGCGCGACGATGTTGTCGGCAGAGGCGATGAGATTGGCGTGGGTGAGCGGCACGATCTTGGGCCGCGAGGTGGTGCCGGATGTATGCAGCACAAGTGCCACGTCATCTGCCTTGCGCCGGTTCGCCGGCTGTAGCTTCAGCCGCCTCGCCGCCTGAAATTGTGAAGCTTCCCGCCTCGCGCGCCGGAACCAGAGTGAGCACCGGTATGCCAAGGCGTTGCGCCGCGGCGATGGCGGGAGACGAACTTCCCTCTTCGACCAGCAGGGCCTTGGCCTTCAGGTCGTCCATGTAGAAGTGGAACTCATCCTCGCGATAGGCGGGATTGAGCGGTGCGGCGGTCACCGCCGATGCACAGGCAACGAAGGCCGCCGCCATCTCCGGCCCGTTCGGCAGCACGATCGCCAGCCGTGTCATTGCGGCCGAGGCCGAGCATTGAGCGAGCGCTTGGACGGTGGCATCGCAGAGCGCCGCGAAGCTCGCCATAGGTCATCGCAACCCGCTCTGGCGCGGCAATCGCGGTCGCATCGGATGGCTGCATTGGCGATCAAGTCCCTGAGGATCATGGGCACTCATTGCGCAGTTTTGCGATGCGTCAACGCCGTCGATTGATGCGCCGGGCCTCGCGCTAAGACGCGCCGCCATGACCGACCGACTCGTCATTGCGCTTGCCCAGCTCAATCCGACGGTCGGCGCCGTTGCCGCCAATCTCGCCAAGGCGCAGCGCGGCCTGCGCCGAAGCGAAGGCGACAGGCGCCGATCTCATCCTCTTTCCGGAACTCTTCCTCTGCCGGCTATCCGCCGGAGGATCTGGTGCTGCGGCCCTCCTTCGTCGCCGCCTGCAAGGCGGCGGCCGAAGACCTGGCCGCGCGACACGCAAGACGGTCCCGCCGTGCTGATCGGCCTGCCGTGGCGCGACGGGGCGAAGCTCTACAATGCGGTGGCGCTGCTCAACGGCGGCAGGATCGAGACGCTGCGCTTCAAGTACGATCTGCCGAATTACGGCGTGTTCGACGAAAAGCGCGTCTTCGATGCCGGGCCCGGCGCCCGGCCCCATCAATTTCAAGGGCGTGCGCATCGGCGTTCCGATCTGCGAGGACATCTGGACGGAAGAGACCTGCGAGACGCTGGCCGAGACCGGCGCCGAAATCCTGCTCGTGCCCAACGGCTCGCCCTTCGAGCAGAACAAGGACGATGTGCGGCTCAATCTCGTCGTCGCGCGCGTCACCGAGACGGGCCTGCCGCTTGCCTATCTCAACCAGGTCGGCGGCCAGGACGAACTGGTCTTCGACGGCGCCTCCTTCGTGCTCAATGCCGACCGCTCGCTCGCCCTGCAGATGCCGATGTTCGAAGAGGCGCTGGCCATCACCGAATGGACAGCGCGGCGCCGATGGCTGGCGCATGGCGCAAGGGCGAGATCGCCAAGCTTCCGGAGAAGCGAAGAGGAGACCTGGCGGGCCTGCGTCCTCGGCCTCAAGGACTATGTCGAGAAGAACCGCTTTCCCGGCGTGGTGCTCGGGCTTTCGGGCGGCATCGATTCGGCCGTCGTCGCGGCCATGGCGGTCGATGCGCTGGGCGCCGAGACGCGTCCATTGCGTGATGCTGCCCTATGCCTATACGAGCCGCGACAGCCTCGCCGACGCCGAGGCCTGCGCCAAGGCTGCTCGGCGTGCGCTACGACGTGGTGCCGATCAAGGAGCCGGTCGAAGGCTTTCTCTCGGCGCTCAAGCCGCTGTTCGACGGGCAGCAACCGCGACATCACCGAGGAGAACATCCAGTCGCGCAGCCGCGGCACGATCCTCATGGCGATCTCCAACAAATTCGGCTCGATGGTGCTGACCACCGGCAACAAGTCGGAAATGTCGGTCGGCTATGCGACGCTCTATGGCGACATGAACGGCGGCTTCAATCCGATCAAGGATGTCTACAAGACCGAAGTCTACCGCCTGGCGCTGGCGCAATGCAGCGCCGACAGCGGGCCGACGGGCCTGCGTCATCCCCGAGCGCATCATCGACGAAGGCGCCGACGGCGGAACTGCGCGAGAACCAGACGGACCAGGACACGCTGCCGCCCTACGAGGTGCTCGACGACATTCTCTCGTGCCTCGTCGAGAAGGAAATGCCGGTCGCCGAGATCGTCAAGCGCGGCCATGCGGAAGCGCTGGTCAAGCGCGTCCAGCACATGCTCTATGTCGCCGAATACAAGCGCCGGCAGGCGGCGCCCGGCGTCAAGATCACGCGGCGCAATTTCGGCCGCGACCGGCGCTATCCGATCACCAACGGCTTCCGGGATGGACTTTGAATGACCGTCGTCCGCTTCGCGCCATCGCCCACCGGCCGCATTCATATCGGCAATGCCCGCACCGCGATCCTCAACTGGCTCTTCGCCAAGAAGTCCGGCGGCACAATTCGTGCTGCGCTACGACGACACCGACACGGCGCGCTCGACCGATGAATTCGCACGCGGCCATCGCTGCCGATCTCGACTGGCTCGGCATCAAGCCGGACCGCGTCGAATACCAGTCGAAGCGCTTTGCCCGCTATGACGAAGCGGTCGAAAGGCTCAAGGCGGCGGCACGGCTCTATCCCTGCTACGAGACGGCCGACGAACTCGACCGGCGGCGCAAGCGCCAGCTCGCCCGCGGGCTGCCGCCCGTCTACGACCGCGCCGCCCTCAAGCTGACGCAATGAGGAACGCGCCGCACTCGAAGCCGAGGGTCGCAGGCCGCATTGGCGCTTCAAGCTCGACCACCGCAGGGTCGAATGGAACGACCTGATCCGCGGGCCCCAGCACATCGACACGGCCACCCTCTCCGATCCGGTGCTGGTGCGCGAGGACGGAACCTATCTCTACACGCTGCCATCGGTCGTCGACGACATCGACTTCGGCGATCACCCATGTGATCCGCGGCGAGGACCATGTGGTCAACACGGCGGTGCAGATCGAGATCATCGAGGCGCTGGGCGCCATGCCTCCGGCCTACGCCCATCACAGCCTGCTCACCGGCGCCGACGGCAAGGGCCTGTCGAAGCGGCTCGGCTCGCTGTCGATCGCCGCCATGCGCGAGAGCGGGGCTCGAGGCCATGGCGGTCGTCAGCCATGCCGCGCTTCTCGGCACCTCCGAGTCCATTCATCCGTGCGCGGATTATCGCGAACTGATCGAGGGCTTCGATCTCGCCAAGCTGTCGCGCGCGCCTGCCCGCTTCGACGAGGCGGAATTGAAGCATCTCAACGCCCGGCTCCTGCACATGCTGCCCTATGAGGCGGTGAAGGACAGGCTCGGCGGCGGCGTCGAGGTGTTCTGGAACTGCGGTCCGCGGTAATCTGGGAACTCTAGCCGATTCAAATATTTGGCTCGACATCATCAGCAAACAGAATCAAGCCGGTCGTGACGCCTGAAGATCGCGACTTCATCGGCACAGCAGCGAGTCTCCTGCCGCCCGAACCATGGGACAGAACGACCTGGAAGAGTTGGACCGAGGCGGTCAAAGCCGCCACCGGCCGCAACGGCAAAGCCCTGTTCATGCCGCTACGCTGGCGCTTGACCGGCCTCGATCACGGCCCGGAACTCGCATCCCTGCTGCCGCTGATTGGCCGCCAGAAGGCGCTTGAGCGGCTCAGTTAGTTTGCCAACATTTTTGTTGACAAATTGCCATTCTCATCTAAAGACATCCTGCTCGCCAAACCAAACAAGGTGGCGGTGAATCAATGAGGAGACCTGCGCTATGAAACACAGATTAGGAGTCGTGCATGCCGACTTATTCCGAATTCCGCCGCTGGCTTGCCAAGCAAGGTTGCACATTTGAGACACACAAAGGTGGTAGTGGCCACATCACCGTACGACGGGGAACCAAGAAGTCCCAACTACCCGCACATGGAAAGGGCAAGGAACTGGGCAAAGGCCTCGTTCAAGCCATAAAGAAAGACCTCGGCTTGAAATGATCTCGTATCGCGTAAAACTTGAGAATGATGAAGGCACAATCCTCGTAACGTCGCCCGATTTTCCGGAACTCGTGACGTTTGGCCAAGGCCGCGAGGATGCCCTTTCTCATGCCATTGGCGCTTTCGAAGAAGCAATTGAAGCTCGCATTTCGGATCGCGAGAAAATCCCCTCGCCTTCCAAGGGTAAGGCCGCCGATCCGCGGGTGACACTGCCGATTCAAGCTGCCGTCAAGGTTCTGCTTTACCAGCAGATGTGGAAAGACGGCGTGCGCAAGGCCGATCTGGCGCGCAAGATGGACCTGCACCGGCAGGAAATCGACCGGCTGCTCGATCTCAACCATGCAACCAGTCTTGCCAAGATCGAAAAGGCCTTTGCCGTACTCGGGAAAACCCTCGACATCGCGGTTGCCGACGCGCGATAATTGCGCGCATGATCCTCGTCGGGCAATATGACTCGCCATTCGTTCGCCGTGTCGCGGTGACGCTGCATCACTACCACATGCCGTTCGAGCGCAATGCACTCTCGGTGTTCCAGAACGCCAAGGCGATGCAGAAGCTCAATCCCCTGGTGCGGGTGCCGGCGCTCATTCTGGAGTCGGGCGACGTGCTGATCGATTCCGGCGCCATTGTCGATCATCTCGACGAGGTAGCGGGGGGCGCCCGGGCACTGACCCCAGCCCATGGGCCGGAGCGGCGCAAAGTGCTGCAGGCGGCCGCCATGGCGGTGGGCGTCGTCGACAAGGCGGGTTCCGTGGTCTACGAGCGTTATTGGCACAAGGGCAAGACGGTGAGCGAGGATTGGGTGACGCGCTGCCTCGGCCAAGCCAAGGGCGGGCTTGAACATCTCGAGCACCAGTGCGGCGCACCGTGGTTCATCGACAGCCACATGACCCAGGCCGATGTGATGATCGGCTGCATGCTCGGCTACCTCAAGCTCCGACTTCCGGAGGCCTTTCCGACCGGTAAATATCCCCGCCTCCACTCCCTCTCTATCCATTGCGAGATGCGTGAGGAATTCGTCAAGTCGCGGATTTCGGCGGATGAAGTCATGCCGGTGCGGAAATAGCGCCCTCCGGCATCGGAATCTCGGCGGCGGCATCGGGCACCTTGTAGCCCTTCTGTACCGCGGGCCGTGCGGCCATCGCCAGATACCAGCGCCGCACCTGCGGAAAATCGTCAAGATCGATGCGCTGCCAGCGGTGACGGGCAATCCACGGGAAGGTCGCAATGTCGACGATGGAATAATCGCCGCACATGAATTCGCGGTCCTTAAGCTGGCGGTCGAGCACGCCGTAGATGCGGCGGGCTTCGGCGCTGAACCAGTCGTCGGCGAAGGGCGCCTTGCCCGCATTGTATTGCAGAAAATAATGGGCGCGGCCGAGCATCGGCCCCACCGCCGACATCTGCCACATCAGCCATTCATGAATGCGGAGGCGGGCGAGCTTCTCCGCCGGATAGAATTTTCCGGTCTTGTCGCCGAGATACATGAGAATGGCGCCCGACTCGAAGACGCTGATGCCGGTATCGCGGTCGACGATCGCCGGGATCTTGTTGTTGGGCGAGATCGCCAGAAACTCCGGCCTGAACTGCTCATCCTTGCCGATATCGACAGGATGAACCGCGTAAGCCAGCCCCATCTCTTCGAGTGCGATGGAAATCTTGCGGCCGTTGGGCGTGCTCCAGGTGTAAAGATCGATCATAGCAGTGCCAGGCCTCCGGCCTTTTTCATGGCGGTTTCAAGATCGATGATGCGCTCATAGTCTTTCGCATCGAGCACGGAATGGCCGGTTAGAAACAGCCCGTCGCGCGCCTCACGCAATGTGGGGTCGGCGAAGGCTTCGGCAAGGCCCATTCGCAGCTTTGTGATGTCCCCGGCTGCCGTCACATAAGGCAGTCCCGGCACCATGGGAGAGCGGGCGACCTCGACCAGGCCTTCGAGATCGTCGGGGCGATAGCGCTTGGCCAGCGCCACGCAGACAGCATCGATGGCGCAAATATCGGCCTTCCCGTCGCGGACCGCGGTCATCGATCTTGATATGGCCGCCCGAGATGAAGGCCGAGTCGAAAAAGCTGCCGTTCCGCGCCAGCGGTGCGAAGACCAGTTTCAGCGCCAGCATTCCCGACATGGAATCGGCATGGTTAATGGCGGCGCGGCTGCCGCGAAAGGCCGCAAGTGGCCGCGCCTCCCGGGCGAGGATCATGCTGCAATAATCCGGGCCTTTGCAGCCGTCGACGCCGTAATGGGGGGTGGCGACCAGGCGCAGCTTGCCCCTCAGGGCGTGGGTGAAGGGATAGCCGCAGGTCTGGCTGAACAGGAGATCGGACCGCTGCCAGGACGCGGCATGATCGGGACCATGGTCAAGACCCGTTGCAACCCCGAGATGTCGGGCAAGCCCCACCCACCAGGCGTCGGTCGCCTCGCGCACTTCCGGCCAGTCATACATCGGCAAGGAAGCAATCATCGCGTCATCTTGCGCTCCACAGCAAATCGCAATAATTGAAGCCCATGCAAATGCCTATCGAAATCGCTCAAAGCAGGCCGGCTTCGGTCGAATGGCCGACGGTCGTTCTGATAGCGGCCACCTATGGCGCGCTTGCCCTGTTAATGTGGAATTTCCACTCTCTTCCCTGGTGGCTGGTCGCGCCCCTCGCCGGCTATCTGATCGCGCTGCACGGCTCGCTGCAGCACGAGGCGCTGCACGGCCATCCGACGCGCAATGCGCTCCTTAATGAGGCCCTGGTCTTCGTTAATCCCGGCCTCTGGTTCCCTTACCGGCGTTACCGCAAGCTGCACCTCACCCATCACAATGACGATCACCTCACCGATCCGCAGCTTGATCCGGAATCCTACTACCTCTTGCCGGAGGACTGGGCCCGCCTGCCCGCACCCCTCAAGCAGCTGTACACTATGAACAATACACTCGCCGGCCGCATGCTCATGGGACCCATCATCGCCACGGCGCGCCTGTGGACGGCGGAATTTGCAGCGCTGGCGCGCGGCGATGCCGAGATCACCAAGGCCTGGGCCCTGCATGTTCCGGCCTGCGCCATAGTGCTGGCCTATGCCGTCTTCATCTGCGATATCGCCGTCTGGCAATATCTCGTCCTGTTCGCGTGGCCGGGGCTGGCCTTCTCGCTCGTCCGCTCGTTCTGCGAACACCAGGCGGTAAGAGACCTGGGCGAGCGCACTATCGTGGTGGAGGCCTCGCCGGTGATGGCACTGATGTTCCTCAACAACAATTTGCACATCGCGCACCATACCAATCCGCGGCTCGCCTGGTACAAGCTCCCCGCCTATTACCGGGCCGAGCGCCAAGCACTGCTCGCCAAGAACCACGGCTATCTCATGCGCAGTTATTGGGAAATCTTCCGGCGCTATTTTCTGACGCCCAAGGAACCCGTCGCCTATCCGCACCCGGAATGGCTGAGGAAGTTCTGAACCCCCGCAATTCGGCATAGTTGCTTAAGCGTTAATTTAGATTCAGCCGTTAGCCTTGATGCCATTCGGTATCAGTCCGGGGAGTCAAGGTTATGCGTTTATCTACCGTTCTCGCGAGTTTCGCGGTGCTCATTTGTGCCAGCGGCCACGCCCATGCCTATCTCGATCCCGGGACCGGAAGCATCATCCTGCAGGCGATCGTCGCCACGGTCGCAAGCTCGCTCTTCGTGATCAAGATCTACTGGTACAAGCTAAAGGCCTTGTTCGGCGTGTCACGCAATGCGGCAGATACGGAAGACGAGTCCGACTCCGCACAATGACCAAGGCCCTCGTCGATGCGGGCTCTTTCCGGGATCCGAGCGGGCGGATTTACGAGTTGGGCGGCGAAATCTACCGTACGGTTTCGGATAGCGCGACCGAAGAATTCGGCTTTGTCCGCGACAGCGGCCTGCTCGAAAAACTCGCCGCTCGGAATAAAATCGTCGTCACCGAGGAAGTGGACCGCAAGGTCCTGAAGGACGCCAGCGTCGAGGCGCAGATGGTCTTGCGCCACAGCCGCATCCCATTCATTTCCTATCCTTATGAATGGTCCTTCCCGCTCCTCAAGGCGGCAGCGCTGCTGCACCTCGACATCCAGATTGAAGCCCTGCGCGCCGGCGTCAGCCTCTCGGACGCAAGCGCCTACAATGTGCAATTCAACGGTTCGAGGCCCATTTTCATCGACGTGCTATCGCTGCGCCGCTACCGCGACAGCGAAGTCTGGGCGGGACATCGCCAGTTCTGCGAGCAGTTCCTGAATCCGCTCCTGTTGCGGGCCTTCTTCGGCATCCCTCACAATTCCTGGTTCCGCGGCGGTCTCGAGGGCGTCGAGACGATGTATCTGGCGCGCATGATGCCGTGGTGGCGGAACCTGTCCTTCAACGTGCTGAGCCATGTCACCATGCAGGCGCGGCTGCAGGCCGGCGCCATGGCGGATAATGGCAAAAGCGTTGCGCGCGCCCGCAATGTGAAGCTTCCGAAACTCGGCTACGAGCGCATGCTGCAGTCGCTCCGCCAATGGATCAAAGGTCTTGAACCCAGGGATACGGGTGCGTCGGTCTGGCAGAACTACGCCGAGAACACGACCTATCATTCCGAAGAGCAACAGGCCAAGCGCCGATTCGTGGCGGAGTTCTGCGGCAAGGCGAAACCGAAAACCCTGTGGGACATCGGCTGCAACACGGGCGATTATTCCGAAGTGGCGTTGGCTGCTGGCGCGGGCCGCGTGATCGGCTTCGATTTCGATCAGGGCGCCCTCGAACGGGCCTATGCCAGGGCCCGTGCCAAGTCGCTGAACCTCCTGCCGCTGTTCCAGGACGGCGCCAATCCCACACCAGACCAGGGATGGGCGAACGCCGAGCGCAAGAGCGTGGCGGCGCGCGGCGGCGCCGACGCCGTGGTTGCGCTGGCTTTCGAACATCACCTCGCCATCGGCCGCAACGTGCCGCTTGACCGCGTAGTCGACTGGCTCGTCAAGGCCGCGCCAATCGGTATCATTGAATTTGTACAGAAGACCGACCCTACCGTGCAACAGCTGCTGGCGCTGCGCGAGGACGTCTTCCCCGGTTACACCCAGAAGAATTTTGAAGCGGCAATTTCGGCGCGAGCCCGCATCGTCAGGTCGGAGAAGGTCTCTTCGGCCGGCCGGACGCTGTACTTGTTCGATCGCTCGGCGTGACATCGGCCAGAGAGGTTGCATGAGCGACAAACGCCTCTTCTCACTTCCACCTTACGCGGTGCTATTGCCGCTCCTGCCCGTCTCCATGCTCTATGCGCGCAATATCGACCGGCTGAGTCTCATGCATGGGCTATGGACCGCGGCCGCATTCCTGGCGGCATTCTTGGCACTCATGGTGCTGCTCCGGCTGGTGTTCCGGCGTCCCGATCTCACGGACCTGCTGCTGGCCATCGCCTTCGCCGCCGTGTTCCTGCCGGTCAACTTTCTCGGTCCGAACCAATCGCATCTCCCGTGGGCGGCGGGATGGGCGGCATTGGCCGCGGTTGTGTTCTTCTGGAAGGAATCGCGGCGTCTTCTGCCCGTCGTGAGTACGATCGGCGTCTTCGTCTTTCTCGCGCCGATTCTCATTCAGATCTATTTTGCATCCACCTGGGAGAAGCGCGCCGAAATCAGGGCGGAGACCGCCCACGCTTTCGACGATCTGCCGGCTCCAGCTTCCGCGGTGCAGGAAAAGCGGGACATCTACTACATCATCTTCGACCGCTATGCGCGCGGCGACCAGTTGCAGCAAGTGTTCGGTCACGACAACTCCGGATTCATCGGCGCGCTGCGCAAGCGCGGATTTTTCGTCGCCGACGAAGCCTATTCGAACTACCAGCGCACCACTCACTCGGTCATCTCGTCGCTCAATTTCGACTATCTCGACCGGCTTGACACGCCGGCCACCAAGAACAAGTCCGACTGGCTGCCGCTCTATGACATGCTGCAGGATTTCCGCATCGGCCGTTTCCTCAAGGGCCAGGGTTACGAGATTCATTTCTCCGGCACCTGGTGGGAGCCGACGCGGCGCATCGCGATTGCCGACTTCTTTCACAATTTTTACGAGATGCCGGAACTGGCCCGTGTCATTTATGAGTATTCGCTGATCGTGAAAGCCGGGCGGGTCGCGGGTTTCAGGCCGGCCGATCCCTTGTGGTGGCAGTGCCAGAGGTCGCGGTTGATGTTCGAGACTCTCGGCAATCTCGGCGGCAGCGGCAAACCGAAGTTCGTTTTCGCGCATTTCCTGATACCGCATCCGCCTTTTGTCACGCATGAAACGGGCCGCTGCATGGAACTCGATGAGGCGCTGTCGCGCAGCCGCAGTGAGAACTATGTCGGTCAACTCAAATACGCGAACCGGCAAATCCTTGCGATGGTCGACCGCCTGCTTGCTGCCCCCGGGCTCAAACCGATCATCATCCTGCAGGCGGATGAAGGCCCCTGGCCGCAGAAATACGCCGGCGACGAAGTGACCGTCATTGGACGCGATTTCGGCGGAGTCGATTGGCTTGCGACAACGCCGGCCGAACTTCGCGAGAAGATGGCGATCTTCAGCGCCATGTATCTTCCCGGCGTCGACACGGCGCATATCTCTCCTGCCACGAGTCCGGTGAACACCTTCCGGCGTATCCTCAATGCCTATTTCGAAGTGGCAATCGAAGAACTCCCGGACCGCCACATGGTCTATGAAAGCAGGGCCAACCTATACCATTTCCATGAGGTGACCGGCGCGCTGCTGTTCAGGCAACTCAGCGATCGGCAATGATTCCGTGCCGACAAGCACCGGGTGATGCCAGTATCTATTTGAATTAACTGTATAATTCTTAACTCCTCCAGCATTCGCCTAGCCCTGATCGTGATTTTACAGCCTTTTGCGCACTGGTGAATCAAAAAACCCCTAAAAATAAGGGTTTTCACGAATCGCTCGCTGCGCTAACGCTGGCGGCGGCCTACCCGGCAAAGGAGAGAAACATGGCTGATGAAAAAGTAATGACGATACCGCTGTCTAAGCTCGCGGGCGAGCTGGCGGAGAAGAACGCGATGTCGAAGAAAGCGGTCAATGAGTTTCTCGGCGGCTTCATCGACCTCCTGGTCAGAAATCTGAAGAAGGGCAACAAGGTTCGCGTCACCGGCCTCGGTATTTTCCAGGTCCGCAAGCGTCCCGCCCGCATGGGCCGCAACCCGGCGACCGGCGAGGCGATCAAGATCAAGGCGTCGAAGAAGCTCGCCTTCCGCGCCGCCAAGGAAGTCAAGGAAGCGATCTAAGTATCGCCCATTCCGATTTGACCGATGGCCCCGCTCCCGGCGGGGCCATCTGCATTTTGCGGTCCGGTTGAAATCTTCTCACGGGCGGGACTGTTGCGGGAAGGCGCCCGGGTCGTCTATGGAGGCGGTCCAAAACCTCTTCCCATAGGGATATCCCATGAAAACCCAGGCTCGCGTCGTGGTCATCGGCGGCGGCGTCGTCGGCTGCTCGGTGCTCTATCATCTCACCAAGGCGGGCTGGAAAGACGTCGTGCTGGTCGAGCGCGACCGGCTCACCTCCGGCTCCACCTGGCATGCGGCGGGCGGCTTCCACACGCTCAACGGCGATCCCAATGTGGCGAAGCTGCAGGGCTACACCATCGGGCTCTACGACGAGCTCGAGAAGATTTCCGGCCAGGCCTGCGGGCTGCACCGCTCCGGCGGGCTGATCCTCGCCGATACGCCGGAGCGCATGGAATGGCTGAAGATGGCCCATGCGCGGGCCCGCTATCTCGGCCTTGAAACCGAGACTCATGACGCATGAAGGAGGCAAAGGCGCTGCATCCGCTGCTGGAGGAGAAATATTTCGTCGGCGCCATGCTCGATGCGGCCGACGGCAATCTCGATCCGGAAGGCACGACGCATGCCTATGCCAAGTCGGCGCGCATCGACGGCGCGGAGATCTACCAGAACTGCCGCGTGACCGATCTCAAGCCGCGCAAGGACGGCACGCTGGGACGTGATCACCGTGCAACGGCAATATCCATGCCGAGCATGTCGTCAATTGCGGCGGGCTGTGGGCGCGCGAAGTCGGGCCGCATGGTCGGGCTCGAACTGCCGGTGCTCGCCATGGAGCACATGTATCTCGTCACCGACGACATGCCGGAGGTCGTCGCCTACAACAAGGAGCGCGGCCGCGAGCTGCCGCACATCATCGACTTCAAATCCGAAATCTACATGCGCCAGGAGCGCTCCGGCATCGTGCTCGGCACCTATGAAAAGGCCTGCAAGCCGTGGCAGCCGAAGCAGACGCCGTGGGATTTCGGCACCGGAGTTGCTGCCGCCCGATCTCGACCGCATCGCGCCGTCGCTCGAGCTCGGCTACAAGCATTTTCCGGCGCTGGCCAAGGCCGGCATCAAGCGCGTCATCAACGGGCCCTTCACCTTCTCGCCGGACGGCAATCCGCTGGTCGGCCCGGTGCAGGGCCTGCAGGAATTTCTGGTGCGCCTGCGCCGTCATGGCGGGCTTCAGCCAGGGCGGCGGCGTCGGCCTGGCGCTGTCGCAATGGATGGTCAACGGCGATCCGGGCTTCGATGTCTGGGCCATGGACATCGCGCGCTTCGGCGAATGGGCGACGCGCACCTACACCAACGAGAAGGTGCGCGAGAATTATGCGCGCCGCTTCTCCATCCGCTTCCCCAACGAGGAGCTGCCGGCGGCGCGGCCGCAGCAGACGACGGCGCTCTACGACACGATGATCGCGCAAGGCGCGGTGATGGGCGATTCATGGGGCCTCGAGACGCCGCTGTGGTTCGCGCCCAAGGGCGTTGAGCCCAAGGACATCGTCTCCTTCCACCGCTCCAACGATTTCACGCATGTGAAGGCCGAAGTGCTTGGCGACGCGCAACGGCGTGGGCGTCACCGAGATCGCCAATTTCGCCAAGTACCGCTTCACCGGAGCCGGGGCGGAAGCCTTCCTGTCGCGGCTGATGACCAACAAGATGCCGAAGATGGGCCGCATCGTGCTGACGCCGATGCTCAACCCGCAAGGGCAAGCTCATCGGCGATTTCACCATCGCCAAGGCGAAGGACGAGTGCTTCTACATGTGGGGCTCGAGCCAGGCGCAGAAATATCACATGCGCTGGTTCGAGAAGCATCTGCCGACGGACGGCTCGGTCAAGATCCACCGCTACGACATGGGCCTGGTCGGGCCTCTCCATCGCCGGCCCGAAGTCGCGCGAGGTGCTGCAGCGGCTGACCGACGAGGATGTCTCCAACGCCGCCTTCAAGTTCATGGACCACCGCGTCGATGGACATCGGCCAACTGTCCGGCGCTCATCAACCGCGTCACCTATACCGGCGATCTCGGCTATGAGATCTGGGTGGCGCCGGAGTATCAGCGCCGCCTCTATCAGGAGATCATGAAGGCCGGCAAGGACTTCGGCATCGTCAATTTCGGCATGCGGGCGCTGCTCTCCATGCGGCTCGAGAAGAACTTCCCCACCTGGTACCGCGAGCTCCGCCCGATCTATGGCGGCTTCGAAGCCGGCCTCGACCGCTTCATCGATCTCACCAAGAACGATTTCATCGGCCGCGATGCGGCGATGGAGGAGAAGCGCAGCGGCGGCAAGCTGCGGCGCGTGTCGATGGTGGTCGATGCCGACGATGCCGATGTGCTGGGCGACGAGCCGATCTGGCACAAGGGCAAGGTCATCGGCTGGGTCACCTCCGGCGGCTATGCGCATTTCGTCGACAAGTCCATGGCGCAGGGCTATGTGCCGAAGGAACTCGGCCGGATGATCTCGCAAGGGCGCCTTCGAGATCGAAATCATCGGCGAGAACCGCAAGGCGACGATCATCACCGAGCCGCCGTTCGATCCCGAAGGAAAGCGGATGCGGTCGTGATCCGATGAAGCCCGCAAGTCATCCGAACGCCCTGCGCGTGCAGACAGTACTTGGCCCAGCCTTCACCGTCCTCGAATTTGATGATAGCACGCGGACTGCTGCCGATGCCGCTGCTGCGGTTGGCTGCAGCGTGGCGCAGATTGCCAAGTCGATCATCTTCCGCGCCGCAGTTTCGAACCGTCCGGTGCTGGTGGTCACCTCGGGCGCCAACCGGGTCGACGAGAAGAAAGTCGCTGCCGTAATCGGCGAAGCCTTGGGACGGGCGGACGCGGAATTCGTCAAGGCCAACACCGGCTTCACCATTGGCGGCGTGCCGCCGGTCGGCCATGCATCGCCGCCGGTCATCCTGCTCGATGAGGACCTCGGGAAGCTGAACGGCATCTGGGCCGCCGCGGGAACGCCCAATGCCGTGTTCGCACTGACGTGGGATGATCTCAAGCGGCTGACGGGCGGAATCGTCGCCAATGTCGCCAAGATTCAAGCGCCCTGAAACTCCAGCGCCGCATCGGTGAGCCAGTCCCAGACGCTGACGGCGAAGGTGCGGAGCGCGTAGAGTTCGAAGCGGTTGTCGGCTCACGCAGTGGACCAGCACCGGCGTGTGGTGGAGGCCGGTCATGGCGAACATGCCCGGCTTGAAAGCACGCTCGGATGAAAATCGAGCGGAATGCCCTTGGCGAGAACATGCGCGAGCGGGCGCGCCCTCGAGAAAGATGCGGGTGCGGCTGTGCGACAGGGGGTGACCGATCGCAATGCCCATTGAGCTTCGCAGCGAGATCGTCATTCTGCCGGTCCGATGAACCAGAACTGCTTTGGGCCGATCCGCATGAAGGTGCGGCCATTGCCTTCAAGCGCGATCCCAACTTTTGCCGGCAACTTGCCGGTAATATGGGCAATGTCCTTCTGCGGCGGCCTTCGTGAAAACTGCCGCCTGGACGAGCGAAAAGCCGCGCGCTTCGCCGATTTGCAGCACAGCGCTTGCATAGGGCGCTACGCTCGCCAGCGCCGAGCGCCGCTCAAGCATGGAGGCGCGCTCCTTCCCGGTCGATGAAATGCGGCGAGACGATGCGGGCGCGCACCTGCTCGTTCTTCAGGGGAAAGGCGCAGATGATTTCCTCGCCTTCGTGTTTCAGCCCGCCCTGATAGAGGCCAAGGGCGATGAACTTGTTCAAGCTCGGTCGACCAGGTGACCGAACGTGATGTAGCCGCGGCCATGGCCCTTGATCTCGTCGCCTGCCGAAAACAGGATGGAGCCGCCGCGCAGTTTCTTGTCCGGCTTCCAGCAATTCAATGCCGACAAGGCTCCAGCGGTCCGGCGCCTGCAGGTTGTCGCGGAAGCGCAGTTCCTTGCCGACATAGGCCTTGTCCTTGCCGGCCATCCTGCCGAGGCCGAGATCATCGAGGGTGTTGCGGTGATCGAGCTCAAGGCCCGCCACATGGCCCTTCTCGATGCGCAGGCTCGCCAGCGCCTCGAGGCCGTAGGGCTTGATGCCGAGAGGGGCCGCCGGCCTTCAGGAAGTGCTCCCACAGGGCGATGCGCATAGTCGGCAGGCAGATGAACTTCATAGGCCAGTTCGCCGGAGAAGGAGAGGCGCAGCAGGCGAACCGGCACGCCGTCATGCAGAATGTCGAGGCAGCCCATATAGGGCAGATTTTCGTTCGAGACATCGGCATCGGGGAAGGCGAGTTGCAGCGCCTCGCGCGATTTCGGGCCCGACAGCGCCATGCCGGCCCATTCGTCGGTGAGCGAGGTGACATGGACTTTCAGATCGGTCCAATGGATCTGCAGCAGATATTCGAGCCAGGACATGACCTCGCCGGCCTGGGCCGTGGTCGTGGTCATGATAAAGTGAGTCGTCGGAAAGCGCGTGGTGGTGCCGTCGTCGAGCACCACGCCGTCATCATTGAGCATCACGCCGTAGCGCGCCTTGCCCACGGGCAGCTTGGCGAAGCCGTTGACATAGACGCGGTTGAGAAACTCCGCCGCATCGGGGCCCTGCACATCGATCTTGCCGAGCGTTGAGACATCGGCGAGGCCCACGCCCTTGCGCACCAGTTCCATTTCCCTGACGTAGGCGGTCTCGGGCGATTGTCCGGCCCAGGCGTAATACCAGGCGCGCAGCCACAGGCCCGCCTCGATGAAGGTGGCGCCATTGGCCTTGTTGCCAGTCATGCAGCGGCGACAGGCGAGTAGGGCGGAAGTGATGGCCGATGCTGCGGCCGGCGATCGCGCCCATGGCGACGGCGCGTATAGGGCGGGCGGAAGGTGGTGGTGCCGGCCTGCATGATCGGCAGATCGCGCAGCCCGCCATGATGGCAATCGCATTGATGTTGGAGGTCTTGCCCTGATCGGTGCCCATGCCCAGCGTCGTGTAGCGCTTCAGATGCTCGACCGACGATAGCCTTCCTGATGGGCGGTCTTGATATCCTTCACGGTCACGTCGGTCTGGAAATCGACGAAGGCCTTGCCCTTGCCGGCTAGCGGCGGCAGCCACACGGGCAGGATCGAATAGGCGCGGTCCTTGCCTTCGGGCGGCGCCACGGGCTTTGGCTGTCTTGCCGAAATCCGGCATCGCGCGCTTGGCGGCCCGCTTGCGAGCCGTCCTTGATCGCGGCCTGGCGAGACCGAAGGTGCCCATCATGGCGCCGGCGCCGAAATGCGACTGTCGCAAAGCCGCCGGGCACGAAGGCGGCGATCTTCTCGTCATAGCGGGGCTTGATGCCGCCATGGGAGGTTAAGATGCACGACCGGCGATCCAGCCGCCCGACATGGCGAGCACATCGCATTCGATGGAAGCGGCATGGGCGCCGGCGAGTCTGCACGCGCGCTCACCGACTTTGCCCCTTCCACATCGGCAACGCCGGTTGCCGGGAAACATCGCCATGCCGAGCATCGCCGCCCGGCTGAGGAGATCGGACGGAATGGCGCTTGCGATGGTCGGCAATGGTGACGGCAATGCCCGCCTTCGGCCAGATCGAAGGCCGTCACGATAGGCCGTGTCGTTGTTGGTGACGATCACCGCACGCTTCTGCGGCGCAACCGCGAAGCGGTTGAGATAGGTGCGCACGGCGGAAGCCAGCATGACGCCCGGCCGGTCGTTGTTGGAGAACACCAGCGGCCGTTCGAGCGCGCCGGTTGCCAACACGATTGATCCTTGCACGGAGCGAGATCAGCGATCTGGCGCGGCCTCGCCCTTTGCCGGATCGGGGTTGAGATGTTCGCGGCGCTCGCAGCAGCACGACGAGATTGTCGTCATAGAGACCCTGCGCCGTGGTCCGTGCGCGGAGTTTCACATTGCGCAAGCGATGCTCAAGTTCAGCGACGTTGCGCTTTCCGCCAGGCTTCGAATTGGCCTCGTCCGTTCCGACGAGAAGCTGCCGCCGAACTCCGAATCCTGCTCGACCAGAACCACGCGGGCGCCCGAGCGGCCTGCTGTCAGCGCCGCGGCAAGTCCGGCGGGGCCGGAGCCCACCACCAGCACATCGCAGAATTCGTGGGCGCGTCTCGTAGCGGTCGGGATCGCTGCTCGTAGGTCGCCGCCGCCAGGCCTGCGGCGCGGCGGATGAAGGGCTCGTAGAACATCCAGGCACCTCTTGGTCGGGCCCATGAAGGTCTTGTAGTAGAAGCCCGACTGGAAGAAGGGCTGCGGCCAGCGAATTGACCGCCATGAGATCGAAGTCGGGCGAGGGCCAGGCATTCTGCGCTCCGCGCCACGAGGCCTTCGACGAGGTCGACCATGGTTCCCGGAATATTGGGCTCGGTCTCGCCGCCTTCGCCAAGCGTGAAAAGACCGTTCGGTTCCTCGACGCCGGCGCGAGACAATCCCGCGCGGCCGGTGATATTTGAAGCTGCGCGCCGACCAGTCGTGACATTGGCGGCGAGCAGCGCCGAGGCCAGCGTGTCGCCGGCAAATCCGCATGGCGCTTGCCGTCGAGCGTGAAGTTGACCGGTTGCTGCGCGGTCGATGCGGCCGCCCTTCGTCCAGGCGGCGGAACGCGGTCACGATGCCTCCCCGACTTCATTGGTCGCGGTGTTGCGCGTGAGCCTGAACCAGTGGCGGCAACCCAGCACATGCTGCCAATATTCCGTATGCGGACCTTTCGGATTGTCGAAGAGGAAATAATAATCATGCCACGCCTTGAGATCGCCGGTGCCATGGGCCGGGCGCTGCTTCGTGGCATCGCCGCCATAGCGGAATTCGACTCAGTCGCGCTCACCGCAATGGGGACAGGGCAATTCTCATTGCTTGTAGGTCCAGTTGCCGATGCCGTATTCGTCGAGTTCGCCGCCCTTCTCGAAGCGGTCGAGCGAGATAGCAGCGGTTCAGTTCGTGCTCTTCGTCATGGGCGATGGTGTGGGCGAAGGTCCAGCCGGAGGCCGGCGTCGCCTTGAAGCCCTGATAGCACCAGCCGCCATTGAGATAGAGATTGCCGAACCGGCGTCCTGCAGATGAAGGGGCTGCCGTCGGGCGTCATGTCCTGAATGCCGCCCCAGTGGCGCAGCAGGCGCAGCCTCGACATGAAGGGCATCAGCGACACGGCGCATTCGGCGACGCTCTGGATTTTGGCGAACTGGCCGCGCTGGGTATAGGTGTTGAAGCCGTCGATATGGCCGCCGAAGACGAGCCCGCCCTTGTCCGACTGCGACAGATAGAAGAGCTCCGCCCCCCAGGACACCACATGATGCACGATGGGCTTGACCGGCTCGGTGACGAAGGCCTGCAGGATGTGGCTTTCGACCGGCAGTCGCAGTCCCGCCATCTTGGCGACATGGGAGGAGTGGCCCGCGACCGCGATGCCGATCTTGCCGGCGATCGATGCGGCCGCGCGAGGTCTCGACCGCCACCGCCTTGCCCTCCTCCATGACGAAGCCTGTCACTTCGCAATTCTCGATGATGTCGATGCCGTGCCCGTCGGCGGCGCGGGCATAGCCCCAGGCCACCGCGTCGTGGCGCACGGTGCCGGCGCGGCCCTGCAGAATGCCGCCCCAGATGGGCCAGCGCGCTTCCCTGGAATAATCGAGATAGGGCAGAAGCTTCATCACCTCGCCGCGGTCGAGCAGTTCGGCGTCGATGCCGTTGAGCCGCATGATGTTGCCGCGCCGCGCGAAGGTATCGAGCTGCACCGGGTTGATGGCCAGCACGATCTGGCCGCGCTGCGACACCATGCAGTTGAAATTCAGCTCGTGCGAGAGGCCTTCCCAGAGCTTCAGCGAATGCTCGAAGAACTGGGTGTTGCCGTCGATCATGTAATTGGAGCGGATGAGCGTGGTGTTGCGCCCGACATTGCCGGAGCCGATATAGCTGCGCTCCAGCACCGCGACATTGCGGATGCCGTGGTTCTTCGCCAGATAATAGGCGGTCGCCAGGCCATGGCCGCCGCCGCCGATGATCACCGCATCATAGGATTTCTTCGGCTCGGGCGAGCGCCAGGCCCGCGGCCAGGGCAGATCGGGCGACAGCGCGTGACGGGCAAGGGCGAAGGCTGAATAACGATTTGGACACCGGCGCTGCCTAACAGGAATTGGGCGGCATCGACAAGGATCGGATTGTTCACCTCCGCCTTGGCCCATTCCACCCACTCGGTCAGCAACATGGCGGCGATGCCGCAGCCGGCAAAACCGGCCACCAGCGGGATCATCGTGCCGTCATAGTGATGGCCGATCAGGTGCCGATGCCGAGCGCCACAAGGGAAGAGAGCGAGCCCGAAATCGCCGCGGCCATCCCGGCGATGTGGCCCATGGGCTCCATGGCGATGGCGTTGTAATTGCCGAACAGAATGCCGCTGCAGAAGAAGGTGGCGAACAGGTAGCGCCGAGCGTCCACAGCGGCGGATGGCCGCGCATAGCCGAGCGACAACGCCAGAAAGACCGAGCGATAGCACGATGCAGCCCGCAGTGCCCATTTGGAAAGCATGCGCATGCCATAGCGCATGACCAGCCGGCCGTTGAAGATCATGGCGAAGGCAATCGCCACGGCCAGCACGCCGAACCAGACGGCGAACAAGCTTCCCCTGGCCATACTGATCGGCGAAAATCTGCTGCGAGGTGCCGAGATAGCAGATGAAGGCGCCGAAGATCGCGCCCACCGCCAGCGTGTAGGCCAAGCGTCACCGGCGTGGTCAAAACTTCGACTGTTCCGCCGCCAGATAGCTTTTCGGCCGAGAAAGGCAGGCGGCTCTCGCGCGGCAGGGTTTCCTCCTGGCGCAGCGCCAGCCAGACGGCGGCGATCACCGCCATGGCGAGGAAGCCCACGAAGATCAGCGCCAGCCTGCCACCAGCAGCACGAGCTGGCCGATCGAAGGCGCCAGGATCGGCACCAGCATGAACACCGACATGACGAAGGACATGATTCGCGCCATGGCATTGCCGGAACTGTCCATCGCGCACCATGGCGAGCGAAACGACGCGGGGGCCCGCCGCACCAAAGCCCCTGCAGGGCGCGGCCTGCCAGCATTACGGTGAACGACGTCGCGAACAGGCAGATCAGGGCACCCGCCGCGAAGATCGCCAGGCCGCCGAATATGGTGGGCTTGCGGCCGAAACTGTCGGAGACCGGACCGTAGATGAGCGTGCCCACCGTCATTCCGGCGAAGAATATGGTGAGCACGAGCTGGCGGTCATTCGGGTTCTTCGCCCCCAGATCGCGCGCGATATCGCCGAGCGCCGGCAGCATGGCGTCGATCGACATCGCCACCATGGCGGTGAGGAGTGCGACAAGCACGATGAATTCGGCACGAACGGCGCTTTCACTGGCTTTCATCTTTGCTAGGCTAGCCGCCATGAAGATCGATTCCAACACACGTTCCGTCGACCTCGACCCGCGCGAGCCGCAGTTCTACCAGAATCCCTATCCCGCCTATCACGCGATCCGCGACAGGCTCCCGGTCTTCAAATGGGAGCAATATGGCTATTGGTGTTTCGCGCGCCACGAGGACGTGAGCGCGCTGCTGCGCGACCGCCGCTTCGGCCGGCAGATCCTGCATGTGGCGAGCGCGCGAGGAACTGGGCTGGCCCGAGACGCCGCCGCATCTCAAGCCCTTCTACGACTTCGAGCAGCATTCGCTGCTCGAGACTCGAACCGCCGGTCCACACGCGGCTGCGCGGCCTCGTCAACCGCGCCTTCCTGTCGCGCCAGGTGGAGCGTTTGCGTCCGGCAATCGCGAGTCTTGCGCAATGAGCTTGATCGACGGATTTGAGACGAAGGGTGAAGCCGATCTCTTGGCGGAATTCGCCACGCCGATTCCGGTCATCGTGATCTGCGATCTGCTCGGCGTGCCCGATCGACATGGCGCCGCAGCTGCTCGCCTGGTCGCATGACATGGTGGCCATGTATCAGGCGCGGCGCGATCGCGCTGTCGAAGATGCGGCGGTCGCCGCCACCGTCGCGTTCAGCGATTTCATGCGCGGCTATGTCAAGGAGCGGCGCAAGTCGCCGCGCGACGATCTCCTGTCGGAACTCATCCGCGCCGAGAGCGAAGGCAACAAGCTCACCGAAGACGAACTCGTCACCACCGCGATCCTCCTGCTCAATGCCGGCCATGAGGCGACGGTTCATGCCATCGGCAATGGCGTGAAGGCGCTGCTCGAGCTCGGCATTCGTGACAACATCTCGCGACGGCCACGTCGAGGAACTGCTGCGCTACGATGCGCCGCTGCATCTCTTCACCCGCTATGCGCTCGAAGACCTGGACTATGCCGGCATCCGCCTCGCGCAAGGGCGAGGAAGTCGGCCTGCTGCTGGGCGCCGCCAATCGCGATCCGGCGCGCTTTGCCGAGCCCGACCGTTTCGATCCCGCCCGCGAGCCCAATCCGCATGTGAGCTTCGGCGCCGGCATTCATTTCTGCGTCGGCGCGCCGCTGGCCCGGCTGGAACTGCAGGTGGCGCTTCCCCATCCTGTTCCAGCGCCTGCCGAAGCTCGCCCTCGCGGAGCCGCCCCGCTACCGCGACACCTATCATTTCCATGGGCTGGAGCGGCTGCAGGTCGCGTTCTGACGCGTCGTTTCCGCGCCCACCGGCTGACGTTTCGCTCCCCTGCCCGCCGCTTCTGTTGAGCGTAGAACACGCGCTAGGTGAGACTTTCTCAACAGAAGCGAGACGCCATGACCGACGTCCAGCCCGCAGCATCCGGCCGCCGCGGCCGTGGCGGCGCCGATGCCCGCCGCGCCGCGCGCACCTCCACGGTCGTTGCACCAGACCGGCTTCATCCGCCGCAAGATCCCGCTCTACGAGCCCTTCTCCGACGACCAGCTCGAGCTGATCGAGCACAATGCCGAGACGGTGCTGCAGGAGATCGGCATCGATTTCCGCGACGATGCCGAAGCGCTCGCCATGTGGAAGGCAGGCCGGCGCCGATGTCAAAGGCGACCGGGTGCGCTTTCCCAAGGGCCTGGTGCGCTCGCTGATCAAGACGGCGCCGCGCGAATTCACGCAGTATGCGCGCAACCCCGCAACACTCGGTCACGGTCGGCGGCAACAACACGATCTTCGCGCCGGTCTATGGCCCGCCCTTCATCCGCAATCTCGACGAGGGCCGGCGCTATGCGACGATCGAGGATTTCCGCAATTTCGTGAAGCTCGCCTACATGTCGCCGTCGCTTGCATCATTCGGGCGGCACGGTGTGCGAGCCGGTCGACATTCCGGTGGCCAAGCGCCATCTCGACATGGTCTACAGCCACATCCGCTATTCCGACAAGCCCTTCATGGGCTCGGTCACGGCGCCGGAGCGCGCCGAGGATTCGGTCGCCATGGCGAAGATGGTGTTCGGCGACGATTTCGTCGACCAGAACTGCGTGCTGATCAATCTCATCAACGCCAATTCGCCGCTGGTCTTCGACGGCACCATGGTGGGCGCGCTCAAGGTCTATGCCCGCGCCAATCAGGCGACGGTGATCTCGCCCTTCATCCTGTCGGGCGCCATGTCGGCGGTGACCGTGGTCGGCACGCTGACCCAGATTCTGGCCGAAGCCTCCGTCGGCATGGCCTTCGCGCAGCTCTGCCGGCCGGGCGCGCCGGTGGTGTTCGGCACCTTTGCCAGCTCGATCTCGATGCAGTCGGGCGCGCCCACCTTCGGCACGCCGGAGCCCGCGCATGTGCTCTTCGGCGCGGCACAGCTCGCGCGGCGCCTCGGCGTTCCCTTCCGCTCGGGCGGCGGCCTGTGCGCCTCGAAGCTTCCCGATGCGCAGGCGGCGCATGAGAGCGCCAATACGCTGTGGCCGACGTTGCTGGGCGGCGTCAATTTCTGCCTGCATGCGGCGGGCTGGCTGGAAGGCGGCCTTGTCGTCCGGCTATGAGAAATTCATCATCGACGCCGATCAGCTCACCATGTTCCAGCGCTTCGCCGAGGGCGTCGATTTCTCCGAGAACGGCCAGGCGCTCGATGCCATCCGCGAAGTGGGCCCGGGTTCGCACTTCCTCGGCTGCGCCCACACGCAGGCCAATTTCGAGAACGCCTTCTGGCGCTCGCAGCATCGCCGACAACAATTCCTACGAGCAGTGGCGCGACGACGGCGAAAAGGATGCAGCGCGCCCGCGCCAACGAGACCAGTGGAAGAAGATGCTGCGCGAATACGAAGCCCCGCGCGCTCGATCCCGGCCTCGACGAGCAGCTTCTGGCCTTTATGGCCAAGCGCAAGGAAAAGCTGCCGGACAGCGTCAGTTAGGTATCGACTGCGCGCCACCCGCTTTTCCTCTTGACAATGTTCCTATTATGTTCTAATTATTCCCCGTCCATCCCGGAAGGGGTCCCGGTCATGACGATGATCAAGGATGGGGCGGATGGGCAGGCCTGCGGGTGGTGGAGGACGTGCCATCATCCCCGGGGGCCTCCGGCTAGACCCGTGTCACTAGGTGGCACGCGCCTTAAATGGCTAGGGTTGCCTTCCTCGAGAGCGGAGCTCCAAGAGCTAGCCGCCGGAGGAAAGTCGCTGCGCGTGGGCGCTGGTTCAAAGGCGCCACTCCGCCGGTCCCTGACACCAGGATCGGCACATCGCGTCGGGCAGCGCCCGCGCAACCCTTCTCTTTGCCAAAAGGGAAGGAACCAACCCCGGAAGCAGAATAGCTGCTTCCACCAAGGGCGAAGCTATGGCTGAAGCCCAACGCTGTTTGACAATTGTAAATCTCCACCTTCCCCTCACCCTGATGCTTCGAGGCTCGCGCTTCGGTGGACTCCTCTCCGGCATCACGCAGCTTCCCAGCGGACGGCACCACCGCTAGGCTCGCTGCAAAGGACGATTCCATGGCCCCTTTGCCTCTCGTATTCCGCTCCGCGACGGACCTCGCCCGGCTGTTGCGCGCCCGCAAGATATCGGCCCGTGCCCTGCTTGACCTATGTCTCGACCAGTACGCCCGTCACAACGACAATCTCAATGCGATTGTCGTCACGGATATTGACCGGGCCCGGCGCGCGGCGGCGGCCGCCGACCGGCGCCTCAAACGCGGCAGACCCATCGGTCCCTTCGACGGCGTGCCGATGACGGCAAAGGAATCCTTCGACTGGACCGGCACGCCGTCAACCTGGGGGAACCCCCGCTTCAAGGACAATATCGCCAAGACCGATGCCGTGGCGCTCAATCGGCTGACGCAGGCCGGCGCCGTCATCTACGGCAAGACCAATGTGCCGCTGATGCTGGCCGATTGGCAGAGCTACAACGAAATTTACGGCACCACCAACAATCCGTGGGATGTTGCGCGCTCGCCGGGCGGTTCTTCCGGCGGCTCGGCGGCGGCACTGGCGAGCGGCATGAGTGCGCTCGAAATCGGCTCCGACATCGGCGCCTCGATCCGCAACCCGGCGCATTATTGCGGCGTTTACGGCCATAAGCCGACCTACAACGTCGTTCCCTATCGCGGCCATTTCCTGCCGGGCATCGTGCAGCCATCCGACATTACCGTGGCAGGGCCGCTGGCGCGTTCGGCGCGCGATCTGGCGGCGATGATGAAACTGCTGGTGGGCAGCGACGGCCCGGATGCGCGGGGCCTGCGTTTTCATCTGCCCCCGGCGCGGCAGAAGAGCTTCAAAGACTTTCGCGTCGCCGTCATGCTGACCGATCCGGTCAGCGACGTCGATCAGCCGGTGCAGGATTTGCTGGCGCGCCTGGCGCAGTTTCTGGCCAAACGGACGAAGAAGCTGTCGATGACGGCCCGGCCGCAGTTTTCGACGCGCGAGGCGATGGATGTCTATATCGCGCTGTTGCGGTCGGCGACGAGCCGGCGGCAGACGGAAGAGGAATTTGCCGCCAATGCCGCCAACGTCGATGAATTCGCGCCCGATGACCACACCTACTACGCGCAAATGGTGCGCGCCTATGTGATGCCGCACCGCTCGTGGCTCATGGTGAACGAACGCCGCCACCAGATGCGCCTCTTGTGGGAGGCCTTTTTCGAGGATTGGGACGTGCTGCTTTGTCCGGCGGCGGCATCGGCGGCGTTTCTGCACGATCATGTAGGCGAACGGCATGAGCGAACGATCCCGGTCAATGGCAGGGAGGTGCCGGCCACCGATCAATTGTTCTGGGCCGGCTATTCGGGCTGCTTCTATCTGCCCTCGACGGTTGCTCCCATCGGGCTCACGCCGCAGGGCCTGCCGTCGGGCGTGCAAATCGTCTCCCGGCAATACGGCGACTACACCTCGATCCGTTTCGCCGAACTGATCGAGCGCGACTATGCCGCTTTCGTGCCGCCGCCGGGTTATTGAATGGTAGACTTCGGCATCGCATGCCGGCCGAAGAATTCAAGCTCGCGTGCCCATGTCGATTCATCGAACACAGCATCATGTCCGGCTTGGGGAACGACAACCAATTCCTTCGGTTCATTGGCTGCGGCAAAGAGTGCCTTGCCATGCTCAACCGGGATCAGCGTATCGGCTTCGCCATGGGTGACCAGCAGCGGCGCTTTAACCGCGCCAATGTGGTCCATCGAGCGGAATTGATCCTTCATCAACAGGCGCACCGGCAGCCACCAGTAAATCGCCGCCGCTATATCGGCGGTCGATGTATAGGGTGCCTCCAACGCAATAGCGCCGACTGGTTTCCGTGCGGCCAATTGAACGGCGACACCGGTGCCCAGCGACTCACCCAGGAGGGCGATTTGCCTTGGCGCCACGCCCTGCCCAATCAGCCAATCGTAAGAGGTGACCGCATCTGTTATGAGGCCGGCTTCGGAAATTTCGCCGGTACTGCCGCCGAATCCGCGATAAGATACAAACAGGACACCGAAACCGCGCCCGGCGATATATTCGAATCGCCCGCGCCTATCTCCAATCTCTCCGGCATTGCCGTGGAAATAGATGATTACCGGCCGGCCCGGTTTGGGTGCAGCGTACCAGGCGACGATGCGCTCGCCATCGCTCGTATCGAGATGGACGACCTGCACTCCAGCAAGCCCGATGGCCTCCGGTGTCAAGCCCTTATTCTCCGGATAGTAAAGCAGGCTTCGCTGCATTAAATACATCGCCACCGCGGCGCCGACATAGGCGAACAGGCATATGAGCACGGCGATGCGCAACACGTTCATGCTTTCCACTAACCGGCGAGCTTGGCGGGCGTGGCGGTGTCCTCAGTCCAGCACCAGACTGCCAGGAGCGGCGTATCCAGGGTCCTGGTCGCGTGCATGACGAAAGGCTTGTGCCAGATGGTCTCGCCCGCTGCCCGCGTCTCGAATCCGCCGGCTCCCCGCTTCCAGTCGGAAGGGCCGGTCAACGTCCAATAGAGTTCCGGGGCGGGATGATAGTGGTCCTTGTAATGGCGATGGGCGCCCAACAGCAGCAGTCCGAGGCGAAAATCGGCGCCGGGAAAAAATCCGGCAGAACCCACGATCTCGCACCAGCCGTAATTGGCCATAAAGCCTTCGCCCAATACGGCATCGCTGTAGCTGGCGGACTGGCACCAGTTCAGCCGGTCCTCGACGGCGGCAAGCGCTGCCGCGAGATTGGCATCAACCAGGATGGTCTCGGCAATGCATTGGGCGAGATGAATGCAGACCGGTTGGCGATGCGGCGCGGAATCGCGGAATTGCGCCGCGTCCATCTCCTGTTGCGCCAGCCGTTCGAGAACACGTGCCGTGCCCTCGCCGCCACGCTTTTTCAGTTCTTGGGCGATGGCACCGATCAGCCAGCGGACATCATTGAATTTGTCGTCGCTCACAAGTCCGCCTCTATCATATTCCAATCGGCAAGGGGCGCGCCTTTCGCCGGGAGGTTAACACCGCGAGGTTATTGCAAAGTCAGGAAATGCCTGGGCCGGTTATTTCCTTGAGCAATTTTCGGTAGATGGCCTCGGCATAGGCGGCATAGTCATTGGCCGGGATGACGAAATGCCCCTGCCCGCCCACCACCTGCCTCTCGAAATAGATATCGAGCGTCGGCCATTCGTTGAGAATGGCCAGCGCGTTGATGGTGATGCCCTGCGCGACGATACGGTCGCGGGCGGCGTTGACCGGCGGCCCGATATTGTTGCGGCCGTCGGAGGAGACGTCGATGACCCGGCGGCTGGCGGGAGGAGCCGCCGCGAACAGGGCCGCGCCATAGAGTGAGCGCCGTCGAAATCGAGGTTCCACCCTCGGCCAGCCGCCGCGGCATGCGCTCCAGAATAGCCCCGACCTCGTCGGCATCGGCGTCGCCGGCGATAATCGTCCACGGCAGCACCACCATCTGGTTGGTTTCGTCGGACCATTGCATGGCGGTAACGGCGATGCGCTGCCTGTCGCCCCTGCGGATGGCGGCCTTGACGTCGTCGCGCATGAGGGCGCGGCCGAGACCCTCCATCTGCAGGCGGAATTCATTGGCATCGACGCTGAAGGAGCAATCGATCGCCAGAACCAGGGCGAGATCGACGTCGGACTCCTGGCTGCGGACTTGCGGCTGCGGCCACAGCCACGCAACGATTGCGAGGAGCAACGCGGCAATGGGCGAGATGCTCGATTTCCCGCGCCGCATGATGCCTCCTCTCCGCTTCAGTGTTGCAGTTCGATATAATCAAGCGCCCGGCAGTCCTTGGCGAGCCAACCCACCTTAACGTCTTTTCCTTCGGCGATCGCGTCGCTGCCGGCCTTGTTTGGCACTTTTACGATGAAATTGTTGTGACCGGCCACCTCGAGGCGGGCCCGGATGTGATCGCCGAGATAGATCAATTCGGCGATCCGGCCCTTCAGAATGACATCGGCGGTCTCGGTCGAGGGATTGATATCGACACGCTCGGGACGCAGCGACAGCAGCGTGCGATCGCCCTTGCTGCCGGCATTGACGGCCAGCGCCTTCACCACGTCGCCCGAATCGAGCCTTACGGTGGCGATCTTGTCCTTGCCGATCTCGGCGACGGTGCCCTTCAGCTTGTTGTTCTCGCCAATGAACTGGGCGACAAAGGAATTCTGCGGCCGCTCGTAGAGGTCGTCCGGCGATGACAGTTGCTGCACCACGCCGTCGTTGAAGACGGCGATGCGGTTCGACATGGTGAGTGCTTCCGCCTGGTCGTGCGTGACATAGACGACGGTGACGCCGAGCCGGTCGTGAATGTGCTTGATCTCGTATTGCATCTGCTCGCGCAACTGCTTGTCGAGGGCGCCGAGCGGCTCGTCCATCAGAACGAGATCGGGCTCGAAAACCAGGGCGCGGGCCACGGCGATGCGCTGCTGCTGGCCGCCGGAAAGCTGGCCCGGGCGGCGGTTGCCCATATGGGGCAGTTCCACCATCTTGAGCACCTTCTTCACTCGATCTTCAACCTCGGCCTTGCCGATATTGCGGACCTGCAGCGGGAAGGCGAGATTTTCGTTCACCGTCATATGCGGGAAGAGCGCATAGTTCTGGAACACCATGCCGATGCCGCGCTTGTGCGGCGGCACGTTGTTGATCGGCTGGCCCTTCAGAAATATCTCGCCATGGGTTGCCGGTTCGAAACCCGCCAGCATCATCAGGGTCGTGGTCTTGCCGGAACCCGACGGCCCCAGCATGGTCAGGAACTCGCCCTTGGCAATGTCGAGGTTGAAATTCTTGACGACGAGAGTTTCGCCATCATAGCTCTTCTGCACCTTGACGAAGCGCACCATGGCTTCGCTTGCCGCGGTCATGCTGATCATTCCCCTAACGTCTCGCCCGATGGTCCGGCTGCCGTTTTGCCCGGCATCATATGATGCAAGCCTGCGCGTGGGAAGCGCCTTGTCAGTGTTTCCGCTTCGCGGGTTTCCGCTTGCCTCCCGCTTTCACGATCAGGTGTTCGGGGCCATAGGGGAAGCCGGTAATGTTCCGGTTGCCCTTTTCGGTGATCGACCAGAATATCGTGCTCGCGATAGCCGCCGGCGCCTTTCTGGCCCTCGGGAATCATGATCATCGGTTCCATGGATACCACCATGCCCGGCTCCAGCACCGTGTCGCAGTCTTCGCGCAGTTCGAGTCCGCGCCTCGCGGCCGTAGTAGTGGCAGAGCACGCCGAAGGAATGGCCATAGCCGAACGTGCGATATTTCAGCAGATCGTGGCTGGGCGTAGATGTCGTTCAGCGTCTTGGCGATGTCGGAGCATCTGGTGCCGGGAACCAACAGCTTCTTGCCCTCGTCATGGACATGGCAATTGATTTCCCAGAGCCGGACATGGTCCTTCGAGGCAGTCTCGGCGAACAAAGTCCGCTCGAGCGCCACGTAATAACCCGCAACCATCGGGAAGCAGTTGAGACTGAGGATATCGCCCCTTCTGATCTTGCGGCTGGTCACCGGATTGTGGGCGCCGTCGGTGTTGATCCCCGACTGGAACCAGGTCCAGGTGTCCATGAGTTCGGCGTGGGGCCAGACCTTGGCGATTTCGCGCACCATCGCCTGGGTCGAATGCAGCGCCACCTCGTGCTCCGGAACGCCGACCGCCACGGCTTCGACGCACCGCCGCGCCGCCGATGTCGGCGATCTTCGCCATTTTGGTGATGTGCCTGATCTCCTCGGCCGACTTGATCATGCGCATGCGCATGGAGGGAGCCGCCACATCCGACGAACTCCACGCCCGGTAGCGCGTCCTGCAACTGCTTCCGGAAGTCCAGATTGACGTGATCGAACTCGATGCCGATGCGCTTGGCGCCCTTGGTCAGGCCTTTGACCGCGTGGAAATAATTGTCCTTCGACCAGTCGGTGTAGGTGACATTGTCGCCGAAGGTGCGCCTGGCGGGCTGGCCGCCGTCGATTGCCGCCGTCACCGAGGTGGCCGCCTTCTGGGTAATCACCAGCCCGTATTTGCGGCCGAAGTAGCAATAGAGGAAGTCGGCGAGGTAGCAGATGTTGTGGTAGGAGGTGAACAGGCAGGCATCGACATTGCTCTTGGCCATCCAGCCGCGGATATTGTCCTGGCGGCGCTGCATCTCGGCGGCGGAAAAGGTGGGCTTCACCTTTCTGCCGTTGTTGCGATAGTCAACCAGACTGGGGCGTTCGAGGGCGGGCATGGGTGGTCTCCGTCTGAAAGCAAGGCTCACTTGTTTCGTGTCACCTTGGCAATAGGAACATGCTCCAAGTAGTTGGCCTGCGCGATTTCATTTCGCTTGGGTGATTCCACCCAAGCGGAAAGCGCGCTGGGAGCAAATCCTTCCCCTTGACCCCGGGGTCCAGCAGCGCCAGATATGGCTGCATGAACGAATTTGTCCGGCCCATTGCCGCGGGTGCCGCTCCCCTGATCGATCCGTTCGGTCGGCATGTCACCTATTTGCGCGTCTCGGTGACCGATCGCTGCGATTTCCGCTGTGTCTATTGCATGGCGGAGGACATGACGTTCCTGCCCAAGAAGGACCTGCTGACGCTCGAAGAACTCGACCGGGTCGTGCGCGCCTTCATCGACAAGGGCGTGCGCAAGATCAGGCTCACCGGCGGCGAGCCCCTGGTGCGCAAGGGTATCATGACGCTGGTTGAAAGCCTTGGCCGCCATTTGCGCTCTGGCGCGCTCGACGAACTGACGCTCACCACCAATGGCAGCCAGCTTGCCAAATATGCGAGCGAGCTCGCCGCCCATGGCGTGCGCCGCATCAATGTGTCGGTCGACACGCTCGATGCCGCGAAGTTCAAGAAGATCACCCGCTGGGGCGATCTCGCCAAGGTGCAAGGAGGGCATCGCGCGCCGCGCAGGCCGCGGGCCTCGCCATCAAGATCAATGCGGTGGCGCTCAAGGGCGTCAACGAGCAGGAAATTCCCGAGATGATCCGCTGGGCGCATGGCGAGGGCATGGACCTGACGCTGATCGAAACCATGCCGCTCGGCGACATCGAAGGCGACCGCACCGATCAGTATCTGCCGCTTTCGGTGGTGCGCGGCCAATTGCTGGACCGCTTCACGCTCGAGGATATTCCCTACAAGACCGGCGGACCCGGCGCGCTATGTGCGGGTTAAGGAGACCGGCGGCCGCCTCGGCTTCATCACGCCGCTCACCCATAATTTCTGCGAGAGCTGCAACCGGGTGCGGCTCACCTGCACCGGCACGCTCTACATGTGCCTGGGCCAGGAGGACGCCGCCGATCTGCGGGCTCCCTTGCGCGCCTCGGAAGGCAACGATCTGCTCAATGCCGCCATCGACGAGGCGATCACCCGCAAGCCCAAGGGCCACGACTTCATCATCGACCGCCGCCACAACAAGCCGGCGCTGTCCCGCCACATGAGCGTCACCGGCGGTTGATTTTCAGCTGAAGAAAATCAGCTTCAATCCCGCCACAGTGAGCACCAGGCCGAGGGCCTTGAGGATCATTTCGCGCGGCAGACGCTTGACACCGAGGGTCGAACCCAGCGCCGCACCGGCGATAACGGCCGCTGCATAAAATGGCAATTGCCCCGGCAGAGAACCGACGGAGGCGAGATTGCCAAGCAGGCCCGCAGTGGAATTGCAGAGAATGAAGACCGCGGCTACACCCGAGATGACGCGGGTTTCGGCCCAGCCGAGAAACAGGATGAGCGGCGACAGGAAAATGCCGCCACCCGTTCCGGTCAGGCCGGAGAGAAAGCCGATCGCGGCACCTCCGGCAATCGCGGGAATGACCGGCGGATCCCTGATGTCCTTCGCCACCGGCGGGCCAATAGGGAGGAGCAGTCGCGCCGCGGCGATCAACAGGACGATACCGACGATGGGCTTGTAGAAATGGCCGGGCAGCTGTAGTGAGCCGCCGAGCAAGGCAAAGGGCGCCGCGCCGATGAGAAAGGGCCACAGCACCCGCCAGCGGAATACGCCCGCCAGCAGGAAGCGGGCCGAGACCAGAGAGGCGACCAAGATGTTGAGGACCAGTGCGGTGGGCCGCATCACCGCCGGCGGCAGGCTGAATAGCGCCATCAGCGCCAGATAGGCGGAGGCTCCGGCATGCCCCACAGATGAATACAGCATTGCCGCCACAAACATTCCAGCGGCCAGGAGAATCGCGTTGCCATCCATAATCTAGGCGCCCAATCGATATGTACATTTAACTATATCGATGGCGGCAATTTGTCCAGCGCTGGTCAATTCCTTTATTTCCGCGTCAATTTGGCGAGCCCGTTTAGTGCGGCGATGTCATTGCGGTTGCCAGCCAATGTCTTCCTTTCGATATTGCGGAAGCGCTGCAACACGTCCTTGCCTGCCGGTGTCAGCCGCGCGACGCCGCCGCCCTTGCCGCCGCGCACCGAGGATACCAGCGGCGTTTTGAAGCAGCCATTCATGGTATCCACCAGCAGCCAGGCGCGCTTGTAGCTCATGCCCAATTGCCGACCGGCTGCGGCGATGGAGCCCGCCTGAGCGATTGCCTCCAGCAGGTCCGCCTTTCCGGGCCCCAGGGCCGTATCCGGGCCTAGAACCAGTTTCAGGCGTAGTTGAAGCGATGAGGGCATGGCCAATCCACCGTGTCGAATGGCATGATATTGGACCGTCCGGCCGATGCAAAGCGCATTGCGCGGATGCGTTTCTGTCAATTCCCGGCTTCCGCGAGACAGGCTAGACCGGGAGTCATGCTCGCCTTCCCCGCCAATGTCCCACTCCGCGCCGGCCTTTACATGGTTCTCGCCATGGCGAGCTTCGTGATCAATGACAGTTTTGTGAAGCTAGTGGGCAGAAGCCTGCCGGTCGGCGAGATCATCGCCATCCGGGGGTTGATGGCAGCCTTGTTCATTGCCGCCATTTGTCTGCGTGAGGGCGCTCTGGGCAGCGCGCCGTTAATGTTCAGCCGCAACGTGCTGATCCGAGCCATGCTGGATCTCGTCGGTACGCTGCTGTTCATCACCGCGCTCATGCACATGCAGATCGCCAATCTCACAGCCATCATGCAGGCGGTGCCGTTGGCGGTCACCGTTCTTTCAGTCCTATTCTTGAGAGAAAAGGTGGGGGTACGCCGGACTGCCGCCATCATCGTCGGCTTCATCGGCGTTCTACTGATCGTCAAGCCGGCGCCACAGAGTTTCACCATCTACGAGGCCTTCGCGCTGACCATCGTTCTGTCACTGGCGGTGCGGGACATCATCACCCGGCGCATACCGGCAAAGGTGCCGACACTGATCGTGGCATTGGCGAATGCCGTTTTCGTTACCGTCGGCGGCGCCGTGCTCGGGCTCACCCAGGACTTCATCGTGCCGGAGTTCTGGCAAATCGGTCTCCTCGCCTGCGCCGCAGTGTTTTTGGGCACCGGCTACATGTTCATGGTCGCCACCTTGCGGCTCGGCGATCTGTCGGCGACCGCGCCCTACCGCTATTCGATCGTGCTCTTTGCTATTCTCTCGGGCGTTGCCGTATTCGGCGAATATCCCGATGCGCTCGCCTATGCCGGAATGGTGCTGGTCGTCGTTACCGGCATTTATGCGGCGCACCGCGAGGCGAGGCTCAAAGATATTTCCAGAACGCAAAGCCCGTGAGGCAGATGGCCCAGACGAGGATGCCGCGCCGCACTAGATGGATAGGCACGCGCCTGGCCACATTGACCATGCCATAGCCGCCGACGATGGCACCCGCCATCATCACCAGAGACGGCAGCCAGCGAATGACGCCGGCCCGCGCGAAGATCGCGATGCTGATCAGGGTCATGAGCGTGATCGTGACGTTGCGGATGGCATTGGCCTGATGAATGCTCAAATGGGAAAAGATCGCATAAATGGCGAACATGACGATGCCCATGCCGAGGCCGAAATAACCGCCATAGACATAGACGGCGAATTCCAGAAGGAAGGACAGCCACAGCCATTTGCTGCCGTCGAAAGCAAAGTCGCGCTCGAGTTTGCCCTTCAGCCAGGGACCCAGTGCGAAGGACAGGGTCGCGAACAGGAGCAGCCAGGGGATCGCCTTCTGGAAAGAAGCCTGACCCGACCAGACCAGGATCATTGAACCGATGAGGCCGCCCGATGCCGCCAGGAACAGCCGCAGCGCCAGGTGCTTGCGCACCGTCTGAATTTCGTGGCGATAGACATAACTGCCCACCACATTTGCCGGCAGGACCGCCACAAAGTTGGAGGCATTTGCCTCAATCTCGCTCATGCCCGCCGCTACAAGCAGCGGAAAGGTCATGAAGCCCGCCCCGCCGGCCATCACATTGATAATGCCGGCCAGAACGCCGCCTGCGAATAATAGGGTGATTTCAAGGATATCCACTGCGCTTCCCGCCCCGACTATTGCCCTTATGCAGGGACTAATCGATGCTTCGCAAGCGTATGAGAAACAAAGGATCGAGACTTGCGCAGCAAACTCCTCAGTCTTGCCACGGCGGTGCCGGAATTCACCTTGCGCACCGAAGACGTGATCCGCGAGGCGGCGGCAATCTTCACCGGGCGGCATTCCGATTTCCAGCGGATGATGCCGGTCTTCGCCAATACCGGGATCGACTGCCGTTATTCGGTCAAGCCCTATTCTTGGTTCCGCAACGATCAGGGCTGGCCGGAGCGGACCCATGCCTTCGTCGAGGGAGCCTCGGCGCTCTTCCGTCAAGCTGCCGCCGATGCGCTTGCATCAGCGAAAATCGAGCCCGGCCAGATCGACACCATCGTCACCGTCTCGTCGACCGGCATCGCCACGCCCTCCATCGAAGCTCGGGTGATGCATGACATGGGATTTCGCGACAATGTGAGGCGGGTGCCGGTGTTCGGTCTGGGCTGCGCCGGTGGCGTTTCGGGCCTGTCGCTGGCGGCACGGCTGGCGGGGGCCGATCCCGGCTCGCATGTGCTGATCGTGGTCGTCGAACTCTGCACCCTGGCATTCCGCCCCGACGAGATGACCAAGTCCAACATCGTAGCGACCGCGCTGTTCGGCGACGGTGCCGGCGCCTGTGTCATCTCGACCGGCGGCAAGAACGGCTATGGCGAGATCGAGTTCGCGGGTGAGCACACCTGGCCCGGCACCGTCGACGTCATGGGCTGGCGCATGGACCCCCAAGGATTCGGCGCCATCTTCTCGCGCAGCATTCCGGAACTCGCCGCAAGCGATCTCCGCCCGGCAGCCGATTGCTTCCTCTCTCGGCATCGCCTCAGCCTCGGCGATATCGGCAGCTACTCATTCCATCCCGGCGGAGCCAAGGTGATCGCCGCGCTCGAGCAGGCCTTCGAACTCGGCCAGGGCCATCTGCAGCACGAGCGTACGGTGTTGGCGGATTTCGGCAATATGTCGGCGCCAACGGTACTGTTCGTGCTGCAACGGGCGCTGCAGGAGAATTTCACGGGCCGCCGTTTCATATCGGCGTTGGGCCCGGGCTTTACAGCGAGCTTCCTCACCATGCTACAATAATACCATGTGGCTGAACCTCACTATTCTCACACTCGTCACCCTGCAACGCGCCATCGAACTGGTAATCGCGCATCGCAATACCAGACGCCTGCTGGCCAGCGGCGGGGTGGAGGTTGGCACCGGTCATTATCCGCTGATCGTCGCCTTTCATGCCGCCTGGCTGGCGGGGCTCTGGTATCTGGTGTGGGGCCACCAAGTGATCTGGCCGTGGATCTTCGCCTATCTGGTGCTGGAGGCGGCGCGGGGCTGGATCATCGCGGCGCTGGGCGGGCGCTGGACCACGCGTATTATCGTCGTCCCCGGCGAAACACTCATCGACAGTGGGCCTTACAAATATTTCCGCCACCCCAATTACCTGGTGGTGGCGGGTGAGATCTTCATTCTGCCGATGGCGTTCGGATTGTGGTGGTATGCGCTGATCTTCGGCGGCCTCAATCTCGGACTGCTCTACTGGCGCATGCGAGCGGAAGAGGAAGCGCTGGAGCCGTTGCGCGGGGCGGTTCAGTCGCCGGACGAACCTTCGGCATGATCGTGCCCGGCGGCGACGGCGCCGACCGGAAACTTGACTTCGATTTCGCCAGCCTTCTCGAATGTGAGACGGAGCGTGACGCTGCCGCCTTCCACCAGGGGCGCCCTGAGGCCGGTCATCATCACATGCAGGCCGCCGGGCTTGAGCTCCACCATGGCGCCGGCCGGCAGGTCGAGGCTTTCGACCGAACGCATTTTCGCAATTCCATTTTCCTCGATTGTCTGGTGAAGCTGGGCCTTGTCGGCTGCATCGGTGGAAATGGACACAAGCCGGTCCGATTCCGCTCCATGATTCATCAGCGTCAGATAGGCGGTTCCGGCTCTCGCCGTGGACACTGCCGAAGCGCGGGCAAAGGCGCCCATCACCATGATGTCACTGGCACCGACACCCGGCGCCAGTGCTAGGATGGCGGCGAGGGTCAAGGCGGTGGCGGCGAAGACTTCGAGGACAAGTTTGCGCATGACAGCCGGATCGCGCGTATATTGGGCGCGATTGTGTCATGGCGCGCGCGGCAGAGCGTCGCGGATGCTTGTCGCGCTTGTGTTTCTGGCAATGCCGGCCCATGCGGCGGAACGGGTATCTTTGGAACTGGTCCTCGCCGTCGATGTCTCTCTCAGTGTCAACGACATCGAGTACGGGCTGCAGATACAGGGCATCGCCAGTGCCTTCCGCGATGCCGAAATCGCAGCTCTCATCGCCAGTCATAAGCGGGGCGTGGCCGTCGTCATGACGCAGTGGACCGGCACCCGCAATGCCGATGTGCCGCTTGCCTGGCGGGTGCTGACCGATGACTCCGGCGCCGCTGCCTATGCCGATGCAGTGGCGCAACTGCCGCGCGCCGAATTCGGCAACTTCACGGCGATCGGCCACGCCATATCCTTTGCAGTCGAATTGCTGGAGACCAATGCCTACCACGGCGACGAGCGCAAGATCGACGTCTCGGGCGACGGCCGCAGCAATTCCGGTCCCGAGCCGTCGCAAGCGCGGCTCGAAGCGCTCGCCCACAGCATCACCGTCAACGGACTCGCCATCACCGACAACGATCCGCAGCTTGCCTCCTATTATTCCGCCCATGTGATCACCGGACCGGCCGCCTTCGTCATCCGGGCGGAGAATTTCGAGAGCTTCGCCGAAGCTTTCCGCCGCAAGCTCAAGCGCGAGCTGAGCCCGCGGATCGTCCAGCACAGGCCAAGTCAAATTTACTCCGGGGTGAAATGGTGAAACGCCTTGCCGTCGTGGTTGCCATGGTGCTGTGGGCGTTCACCGCCGTGGCGCAGGACAAGGTGCCCGTGGCCATCGAACTGGTCCTGGCGCTCGACAGTTCGGCAAGCGTCGATCATGACGAGTTTCAGCTGCAACTCCGCGGGCTTGCCGCGGCCTTCCGCGATCCCGATGTCCTTGGGGCCGTGGATCGGCTGAAGCCGTTCGGCGTCGCCGTTGCCGTCACCCAGTGGGGTGGTCCCGGCGAGACCCGGACCGTTGTGCCCTTCACCCATCTGGAAACCGCCCGCGACGCCAAGGCCTTCGGTTTCCGCATCGGCCTGATCCGGCGCTGGATGCGGGCAAGTTCAACGTCGATCGCCACCGCCATCGACGACAGCGCGGCACTCATCACCAGCAACGGATTCGAAGGCCAGCGGCTGGTCATCGATGTCTCCGGCGATGGTCCGGACAACGGTACAGCCGATCTCGACGCGGCACGCGAGCATGCCCGCGCGGCGGGCATCACCGTCAACGGCCTCGCCATCGAAGCAGAGGACAAGACCTTGCACGACTTTTATCGCGACCGCGTCATCATCGGCGCCGATTCCTTCGTCGAGCGGGCTCATGGCTTCGACGATTTCATCCGCGCCATCAAGGAAAAGCTGCTGCGCGAGCTGCGGCCGCTGGAATCCTAACGCTCCGGCGACCGGTCCGCCGCGGTCGCCGGAATCCACCATTGGCGGCCACGGGGCGTTTCGACATAGTCCGGCCAGGGGAAATCGATGGGCGGGTCATAATCGCACCAGGGACCGGGATCGGCGGATAGCGCTTTGCGCTCCCTGAATTCGTCCTGCGCCCGCTCGAGCACCACACGATCGGTCATGAGATCGAGGATGGTTGCGGCGATCGTCTTTGCGGCGGTGTCGACAGTGGGATCGATACAGGCCGGAATGCCGCCCAGGGCATTCATCGCCCATTCGGGATAGGCGTAGCCCGCCGGCGCCTTCAGCACGGCGCGGCCGACATAGAAGCGCACGGTGGGCGCATGCCAGGTCATGTCGGTGTAGTCGTCGGAAGTGTAGTGGGTCTGCCAGGCGGGAATGTCGTGGCGAACCCGGCGCTCCGCCTTCTGCGGCGCGATCAGCCGGCCCAGTTCATCCGCGAATGGATGCTCCATCGGCTTAAGGCCCAGTTCCTGCTGCAACTCCCGCGCCACCTTTACCGCTTCGTCGCCGTAGCGCGGCGCACCTGCAAGCTCGAGATTGCCGAAGGTGATCTCCGCCATGGCATGATTTGCCAGACCCGGCTTCGATTTAGACACCCAGTGGCGTTTCACCGCGCAGTGGGCGATCGCCGCGGCGGCCTCGGCATTCTTGTCGAGAACCGCATATATTTTCTGCAGCATTGCCACATTGGGGGCGCGGGCAGCGAACATGATCATCGCCATTTGGGCGGCGAGATTGTCGGCGGTGGCCTGGCCGCTCGCCAGGATGGTCTCGTTGAGCGTCCAGGTGCCGGTGTGCGGCAGCATATGATCGCGCAGCATCTTGGACAGCGTGTACATGGCAACGACCGCATCGTTGGCGCCCGGCGCACGGGCCTCCGTATGGGCCGCGGCAATCGGCATTCCCGCCTGATCCTGCGTGGCACCATGCAGCCATGTCTCGGGCTGCTCGCAGAGGAACTCGTAGATGGCCGCGTAATAGGGCCCGCAATGGGTGTCCCAGCGTGCCGTATTGCAATAGGGCATCATGTAATGGGGATGAAAGGAGATGATGGCATCAAGCCCGTCGTAATAGCCTTTTGCCGCATGAATGGGCTTAGAGCCCCTGACTTTTTCGGCCGGCTCGCCCATGAAGCGGATGGTGCCGGTGATGCCATGCTTTTCCATCGCCGCCTTGGCCGCAAGCGCGCCCACCAGCGAGCCCATGCCGAGCGCCGAATGAGGATCGGTATGGCCTCCGGCAAAGCGCGACAAGCCCGTGCGCGGCGCGCGATGGGTATCGGCCACCTGGCAATTGCCGGGTACGGCGTCGTATTCGGCATAGGCCATGATGACGGGACCCTTGCCGTTGGACCAAATGGCGGAGAAGGCCGTCGGCATGCCGCCCGAACCTTGCTCGACGGTGAAGCCTTCGGCGCGCAACGTCTTCACAAACCATTCGCAGGAGCGGTATTCACGCCACGCGGTTTCGGCCAGATCCCAGATATGGGCATTCCATTGCGACCAGTCCTGGCGGTGTGCCGTCACCCAATCAAAGGCCGAGCGCTTTGCTTCCATCATGGCTTCAGCCCCTCGATCAGCGCGGGGGCCGCCCGCCGCAGATCCTTCTCGGCGAATCCGGCGAAACTCAACAACAGTCCGTGTTTGCGCTGGCCGCCGGCATAGTGGCTGGAGAGCGACTGCACCTCGATGTGCCGGGCGGCGAGCCATGCCGCGATCGGCTCGTCGTTCAAATCGGACCTGAGCCGCAGCAGCAGCATGAGGCCGGAGGGTGCCGCGTCGATGGTGAAAAATTTGCCGTCGCCCGGCTTCAGCGCCTCGATCAGGGCGGCGCGGCGGCTCGCATAGATGCGGCGCATGCGGCGGATATGGATGGCGAAGGCGCCAGAATTCATGAAGTCTGCCAGCGCCGGCTGGGCCATGAGCGAGGGCGGCGCGCCGTGGGCAAGCCGCTCCTCGCGAAATCGCTCTAGCATCGCGGCCGGAACCACCATGAAGCCGAGGCGCACGATGGGCGAGAAGACTTTTGAAAAACTGCCCGAATAAATGACGCGCGCCTGGCTATCGAGACTCATCAGTGCCGGCAACGGCCGGCCGACATAGCGGTATTCGCTGTCGTAATCGTCCTCGATGACGATGGCGCCGGCCTCGTCCGCCCAATCGAGCAGTTCAAGCCGCCGCGACAGGGGCATGGTGACGCCGGTCGGGTACTGCCGGGCAGGCGTCACGAAGGCGCGCGCGCATCACCTGCCTTTTCGCGGCCCTCGGCAACGATTAGTCCCTCGTCGTCGACGGGCACGGCCACCGTCTCGACTCCGCCCAACGAAAAGACCCGCCGCGCCGTGGGATAGCCCGGCTCCTCCATCCAGATCTTGTCGCCGGTCGGCGAGGACGGCGCGGTTGATGAGATCGAAGGCGTCCATGCCGCCCGCCGTCATGATCACCTGCCGCGGCTCGCAGGAAATGCCGCGCCATTCGAACAGATGCCGGGCGATCGCTTCGCGCAGCGGCAGCCAGCCGAAGGCGTCATTGTGCTCGAGCAAGCGTAATCGGCGGATTGCGCCAGAAGCGGCCGAGAAGCCTGCCCCATTCATCGTGTGGGAAATGCTCCCAATCGACGAGACCGGAACGGAACGGCTGTGCCGGCTCACGCCTTTCCTCCTGCTGGGCCTTGCGCCGCTCATCCGCTACGCGCGCCGGCGATGGCATGAGAAGCGCCTCCGGCAATTCGGCGGCCACCCGTGTGCCGGAACCGGAGCGGGTCTCGATATAGCCCTCGCTCAGCAACTGCTCATAGGCCTCAACCACGGTGGCGCGGGCCACGGCGAGCTCGTCGGCCAGCCCCCGCGTCGAGGGCAGCTTGGCCTGCGGCTTGCAGCCTGCCGCTCAGCACAAGCCCCCGGATTTGCCGGGCGATCTGCGACTGGATGGGCTCGCGGTCGGCCCGGTCGATGCCGATTTCGATGGCAGGAGTGCCCAAAAGTGGTCTGTTCATTGCGCGGCAATCTTGGTCCTTTCAAGCAGACCATATCGACAGCATGGAGGTCGCACAATCGAGAGGACAGGACATGACCGAAGCCCCCAGCGAACGAACCCGCGTCAAGCGGCTCAATAAGCGTGGCAAATACGATGAAGCGACCGTGCATGGCATTCTCGATGCCATGCCCATCTGCCATGTGGGTTATGTGTTCAAGGGCACGCCCTTTGTGACGCCGACGCTGCAGTGGCGCGAGGGCGATCATATCTATTGGCACGGCTCATCCGCCAGCCGCATGCTGGAGACCTGCGACGACGCCGAGGTCTGCGTCACCGTCACGATCATCGACGGCATGGTGATGGCGCGCGCGGCCTTCCACCACTCCTGCAACTACCGGTCGGTGATGGTGTTCGGGCGCGCCCACAAGATCACCGATCCGGCCGAGAAGGAAGCGCGCCTGCGCAATTTCACCAACCGGCTTTATCCCGGCCGCTGGGACATTCTGCGTCCGGTCACGGCCAAGGAACTGAAGGCCACGACGATGCTCGGCCTGTCGCTCAATGAGGCGTCGGCCAAGATTCGCAACGGCCCACCCGGCGACGATGAGGAGGATTATGCGCTGCCGATCTGGGCCGGAGTCATTCCGGTGGGCGTACAGGTTCTGCCACCGATTGACGACCCGCGGATTCTCTCTGGCCTCGTGCCGCCCGCGCATGCGACGGGGTTTAAATTCGGATAGGCCGTGTTAGGTTCGCAACCATGAGACTTCTCGTCTTGCAGCACATAGCTTGCGAACATCCCGGCATTTTACGCAAATTCCTGAAGGAGGATGGCGTGACGTGGGATGCCGTGGAACTCGATGCCGGCGAAACGATCCCAGCGCTTACCGGCTATGACATGCTGTGGGTCATGGGCGGTCCAATGGATGTCTGGGACGTGGACGAATTCCCCTGGCTGGTTGCAGAGAAGCGCGCCATTCGCCACTGGGTGCGAGAACTGAAACGTCCGTTTCTCGGCATTTGTCTCGGTCATCAATTGCTGGCGGATGCGCTGGGTGGCACCTGTGGCCCGCAACGTCCACCGGAAGTCGGCATATTGGATGTGCAACTGACGGATATCGGCAAGGCCGATCCGGTTTTCGGTTCGCTACCCCACCGCGTCAAGGCCCTGCAATGGCATTCGGCGCAAGTGTCGAAGGTACCAGAGGATGCGGTGATCCTTGCGGAGTCCGATGTCTGTCCCGTGCAGGCCATGCGCATCGGCGGCAATGCATATTCGATGCAGTATCATGTCGAACTTGAGTCGGACACGATACCGAGCTGGGGTTGCGTTCCCGCCTATGAGGCAGCGCTGGAAGAGACCCGCGGCCCCGGGGCGCTTGCCGCTCTGGCTCGTGAAGCCGAACCGCTGATGAAAGATTTCACCGCCAATGCAAGTATCTTTTACCGGAGTTTCATGAAGGCTGTGGGCTAGACATGGGGCGCTCGATGCCGGAAATCGGCCAGGCCAGCCATATCACCGGATTCAGGGTCGGTTGAGTAAGGCCGTCCTCCGCATCAGTTCGACCATATAGGCGGTTGACCAGCCGAAGCTCAGAAAACCGTTGGCCGCTGCGAAACCTGACAGCAGCCGCCATTCCGGTCCTAGCGTAATGTCGCCGAAGCCGACAGTGGTGAAGGCGACCAACGCGAAATAAAGCGAAGGCTCTATGGACTGGAAAGCGCCGACGAACAGGAACACCACCGCCCAGATCCAGACATTCACGGTATGCACGCACAGTACATAAAGCATGGCGACGATGATCATGCCGGTATTGGCGATGCGGGCGTGCAGCCGGCGCGCCGTCTGCACAAGCAACTCGAAGCGCGATGACAGCAGATTGAACATCTCCGCCTGGATCGCCACCGTCAGCGCGATCACGAAAGAGCCGATCAGCACCTGCTTCAGCACCGGTCTTTAACCTCTATTCGGCGGATGAGGCCCTGGTGATCGAAGAAGATCGTCTCGGCGCCCTCACGCATCGACACCTTGCCCGTCGCCTTCGATGTTGCCTTGAGCCGCCATTCGGAGCGGACGGCATCGGGCCCCGCATAACTGGTGTGATCGTCAATCGTGACTTGATCCGGGTACTCGGCGAAATAACCGCGCATGGCCGTCATGATGGCGTGCTTGCCGAGAATGCCGCCGACGCTTGGCGAATGGTATTCCGCATCGTCGGCGAACATGGCCTCGACCGCAGCCAGGTCGAGCGCGTTGAGTGCTGCGTGGTAACGGTTTACCAGCCCGATCAGATCGCGCGCCATCCCCCTACTCCGCCAGCGCACCCATAATTCGCACCCAGCTTCTGATGCCGTGCCGGAAGCTTGCGACATTGTATTTTTCATTGGGCGAGTGGATGGCATCGTCGTTGAGACCGAAGCCCACCAGCACGCTGTCCATGCCGAGAATATCTTTGAAGGAGTGGCAGATGGGAATCGAACCGCCGGAGCCCATGAGCACCGCGGTGCGCTGGAATTCCTCCTTGAGCGCGTTGGCGGATCTGGCGATCCACGGATTGTTCTCGGGAATTTCGGTGGCCGGACTGCCGCCGCCGCGGCCGGAGAACTCGACCTTGCAATCCTTCGGGATGCGCTCGCGCACGAATTTCTGAAATGCCCTCAGTACCTTCTTCGGCTTTTGCTTGCCGACCAACCGGAAGGTGAATTTGGCATGGGCCTTGGAGGGGAGCACCGTCTTGGTGCCCGCTCCCGTATAGCCGCCCCAGATGCCGTTCACCTCGGCGGTGGGCCTCGCCCACCTCTGCTCGAGAACGCTGTAGCCCTTTTCGCCCGCCGCCGCCTTGAGGCCGACATCGCCTAAGAACTTCTTCTCGGAGAACTTGAGCGACTGCCACTGTTTCCTTATTGCTTTCGGCAGTTCGGCGACGCCCTCGTAGAATCCAGGGATGGTAACCTTGCCCGTCCTGTCGTGCAGTGCCGCAATCACCTTCGCGAGGACCCGGATCGGATTCATCGCCGGGCCGCCATATATGCCGGAATGGAGATCGACACGCGGGCCGGTCACGGTGATTTCCTCATGCACGAGGCCGCGTAGCCTTGTGGTGATGGCCGGCGTCCTTGCATCCCACATGTTGGTGTCGCAGAGGAACGCTGCGTCGCAGGAAAGTTCGGCCTTGTTCGCGGTAAGGAAGGGGATGAGCGAGGGCGAACCGGACTCCTCCTCCCCTTCAATCAGGAATGTAGCCTTGATGGGAAGCGCGCCGCTCGTGGCGATCCAGGCTCGTGCCGCCTCGACGATTGTCATGAGCTGGCCCTTGTCGTCCGCCGTGCCTCGGCCATAGATGCGATCGACGCCATCGGCATCCGTGCGGCGCGTTGGCTCGAAGGGCGGCGTCTTCCACAAATCCAGCGGGTCGGCGGGCTGCACGTCGTAGTGTCCATAGAAGAGGATATGCGGGGTCGTTGATGGCGCGGATTTCGGTGTGTAATGGGCAACCACCATGGGCCGGCCCGGTGTCGGCCTGACGCTGGCTTCGAAGCCCAAGGATTTGAGCTCGCCGGCAATCCAATTCGCCGCCTTGTCGCAGTCCGCCTTATAGGCCGGATCGGCCGAGATCGACGGAATGCGCAGGAAGCCGAAAAGCCTGTCGAGGCTCTTGTCGAATTCACGGTCGGCTGCGGCAAGCACGGCGTTCAGTTCGGTCATGCGTAGTTCCTTCAGGAAAATTGCGAAATGATCCGGGCCCAGGAGCGGATACCCTTGTGGAAGCATTCGACATCGTATTTCTCATCGGGGCTGTGAGCATTGTCGTCGACGCGCGCGAAGCCCACAAGAAGACTGTCGATCTTCAGATGTTTCTTGAATGACTCGACTGCCGGAATGGAGGCGCCCGACCCGGTCAGCACGGCTGGCCTGCCCCATTCCTCGGCAAGTGCCATCTTGGCGGCCGTCACCCATTTGCTGTCGCCGTCGACGGAGATGCCGGAACTGTCGCCACCTTGCGAGACAAAGCTGGCGCGGCAGTCCCCGGGCAGCCTGGCCCGGACGAAATCGCGCAACACCTTGCGCACGTGCCTGGGGTGTTGCCCTTCGACAAGGCGGAAGGACAATTTCGCCGACGCCTGGGAAGGCAGGACGGTATTCATCCCCGCGCCGCGATAGCCGCCCCAGATGCCGTTCACCTCGGCGGTGGGCCTAGCCCAGATTTGTTCGAGTGGCGTAAAGCGCGATTTCACCCGCCGGGATGCCAAGGCCGACATCGTTGAGGAACTTCTTGGCCGGAAACTTGAGTTTTGCCCATTGCCGGCGGAGGCCGGCCGCAGCAGGCCTCACACCATTGTAAAAGCCGGGAATGGTAACCCGTCCGTTAATGCCGTGCATGGCCGCTAGAATACGAGTCAGTGTCTTAATCGGGTTCACCGCCGGTCCGCCAAAATCGCCGGAATGCAGGTCGACCTTTGGGCCGGTGATCCTCACCTCCTCGCAGATGCAGCCGCGCAGCCTGATTTCGATCGCCGGAGTGTCGTCATTCCACAAACCGGTGTCGCAGATGAAGACCACGTCGGCGGCCAGTTCCCGGTGGTTACCGGCCACGAACCGGTCGATGTGGGAGCTGTCGCCCTCCTCGTCGCCCTCGAGCAGCACAGTCAGCCCGAAGGGCAATGATCCGTGGACGGACAGCCAGGCCCGGCTGGCTTCGAGGAAGGTCATCAATTGGCCCTTGTCGTCGCAGGCGCCTCTTGCAAAGATGCGATTTTTGCCGTCTTTCCCTTTCCTGACCTGTGGCTCGAACGGCGGGCTTGTCCACAGTTCGATTGGGTCCGGCGGCTGAACATCGTAATGACCGTAGAAGAGGACATGGGGCGCATGGGACGGCAGGCCCTCCGGCGCATATTTCGCAAGAACCACGGGCTGGCCCGCGGTGTCGCGGAGGCTTGCCGCAAAACCCATGGCTTCCAATTCGCTTTTCAGCCACGCCGCCGCCATTCTGCAGTCACCATGATAACGAGGATCGGTACCCACGGTCGGAAACCGCAGCAGTTCGAACAGGCGTTCGAGGCTGGCGGGCAAGCCGCTGTCGATGCGCTCGAGTATCTGTTGCAAATGCGCCATAAAGCCGTCTTGAAGGAAGCGGGCGGGAATCGGCGGCACCTTCCCACGCATTGTCCGGCCGCGGCAAGGGTGGCGCCATGAACACCCTTGCCGCCGCCACCACCTTCTCTCTCGCCCGCGACAGTTTGCAGGCGCATGAACCCGCCCTTGGCCTCGGGCGCTTCCGCCGCCGCGGCTACCAGCGTTACCGGCTGTTCAGGTCCTATCTCGACCTTGCCTTCTTCTGGAAGCGGCGGTGGTTTTTCATTGCGCTGATTCTGGGCGCCTCGCTGATGCTGGCACCCACCCCCGCCGGTCTCAGCCACGAAGGCCAGATCGTGCTGGTCATGTCGCTGATGGCGACCATCATGTTCATCACCGAGCCGGTGCCGCTGCCGTCCGTGGCGTTGATGATCGTGGTCGGTCAAGTCGTGCTGCTGGGCCTTGATTCCACCACCGTGGCCAAGAGCTTGATGACGGATTCCGTCCTGTTCATCATGGGCTCGCTGATGCTGGCCGTGGCGGTGGTCAAGCAGAAGCTCGACAGGCGCATTGCGTTTGCCATCGTGCGGATGACCGGCACCAGCGTATTCTGGATCAGCTTCGGCATCACCGCGGTGTGCGGCGTGCTTGCCTCCTTCATCGGCGAGCACACGGTAGCGGCGATGATGCTGCCAGTCGGCGTCACCCTGATCAGCCTCACCTCGACCGACGCCAAGAAGGTCAAGAATCTCGCCGCCGTGCTGCTCCTGTCGATATCCTACGGCAGCGCCATCGCCGGCATCGGCACGCCATCAGGCGGCGCCCGCAACGCCATCATGATCGGCTACTGGCGCGAGTTCTTCTACAATCCGGCCGACCCCGAGACACGCCGCTATCTCGTGGATTATCTCACCTGGATGCTCTACGCCTATCCGATGTTCCTGGTCCAGTTGCCACTGGTGACGGCATTGCTGTTCTGGACCTTCAAGCCCGAATACCGCGACCTGTCGCGCGCCGTGGCAAGGCTGCGCACCCAAGTGATGATGGACGGACCGCTCGGTTCGGCCGGCTGGTCGGCCATCCTCCTGTTCATGTTGACCATCGTGGGCTGGATCGCTTTTTCCGAAACGCTCGGTCTCGGCATCGTCGCTATCGCCGGCGCCATTGCTTTTCTGGTGGCGGGCCTGGTGCGCTGGGAGGACATCAATTCCGGCGTCAACTGGGGCGTGGTGCTACTTTACGCGGCAGCGATTTCGCTCGGCGTCGAGATGAAGGAGACGGGCGCTGCCGAATGGCTGGCGCAAACCTTCATCGGCGCGCTTACGCCGTTTGGGGCCGGTCACGGTATCGGACTCTACGCTGCGGTGGCGGTGCTGACCACTTTCGTCACCAACACCATGACGGCGGGCGCCGCCGTGGCGGTGCTCGGGCCGGTGGTGCTCAACACCGCAACGGTGGCGGGCGACGATCCGCTGACCATTGGATTCATCACCGCGATCGCCTCGGCCTTCGCCTATATCACCGCCGCGGCGCATCCGGCATTCGCCATCATCTATGCCTCGGGATATCTCAAGGCTTCCGATTTCTTCAAGTCCGGCATCCGCATGACGGCCGCCTCGATCGTGCTCATCCTCGCCGCCGCAACCTTCTACTGGCCCCTGATTGCGCGGTGAGGCGGCTGGACGCATAGTGGGTTATGTTCGGATTGTTCAAGCGCACGACCCTTTCGGACCGCCAGGAAGCGGCGGTGCAGAAGACCCTGCAGAACCTGCGGGGGCAGCGGCGCAATCGCTTCCGCATTCTGGCATGTATCGACGGCAGCGATGAGGCTTTTGCCACGGTGCGCTTCGCCGCCAAATTCGCCGACAACGATGATTGTGACATCATCGTTCTCTATGTCCGTCCCATCGACCAGGGCCTGCATTCGGGCGGTCTGCAAGTACGCTTGGCGCGGCAGAACATGATGGAGGCGGGCTTTGAATTGCCGGGCGTCAGGCACCTGAAACGCGCCCTCGAAATATTAAAGGAAGAAGGCATCGATGCGGAGGCCTGGCCGCAAGAGACGGCGCATCAGGACGCCTGGGGCGATCCCGCCGGCGACACCAAGGTCGAATACAAGAGCCCGCAAGGCCGAAGCGTGGTGCTGAAGCTTAAGACCGCGCCAGACGTCGCCAACGGCATTCTCGATCAATACGAGCTTGGCCCTTACAATCTGATGATCCTCGGGGAGCCGTCGCACTGGCGCAGTGAGTTCATGTCGTTTTTCGATTCGGGCATCGTCCAGACGGTAGCCACCATGGCACCCTGCTCCGTGCTGGTGGCGCGGCAAAGTCTCGCCCAAGAAGGGCTTCTTCATCTGCACCGACGGCACATCGCGCTCGATGCAGGCGGTGCGGCGCGCCGCTGTGCTTGCCCACATGACCGGCGAGCCGATCACCCTGTTTTCCGTAGCTCCAGACGAGGCCGCCCGAGCCGCCGCCGAGGAGGCCGTCGCCAATGCCCGGGCGCTGCTCAAGGCGATGAAGATCGCGGTGGCCGAAACCAAGGTGGCGGTGGGCGATCCAGACGAGGAAATCGTCGAATCCGGCTCTCTTTACAAGGTGATCGTGGTAACCGATGAGGGCCGCTCGCGGCTGCAACGCCTGCTTAGGGGCTCAATCGCCACCGATGTGGTGCGCAAGGCCAGAACCAGCGTGCTGGACGTCAGATAGACGGACACCAAGTCCCCTCCACCGCATGGTCGAGGTTAATGGACCAGTCGAAAGTCCGTTCAACTTTAAACGAATTCCTGCATCAGACCTTAATGCGGATGTTTTAAATACAAACCAATTCTTCTTTGCAGTTCACCTTCGCAAAGATGGCATTGGGAGAGTTACGATGTCCCCGCACATGTACCGCAGCTTCTTGAGCGTAAGCGTCTCGGCGATGCTCTTGCTAGCCGGCGCTGGCGCAGCCTTCGCAGACATCACGGTTACGGAAGCGAAGATCGAACAGGGCCGGCTCAAATTGAAAGGCAAAAGCCTAACCGGCACCCAAGTGAAGCTCGATGATCTGCCGCCGGTACTCATCAACGGCCGGACGCGGGAATTCTCTTATGACGTCGTTTACCATCCGGGTGATTGTGTCGTCGACCTAAAGCTCATTGGTGCCGTTGCTCCGAGCGTCAAAGCGGTCGTCTCCCTGTGCGGACCGCGCGGCTTGGCCCCGCGCGGCGCCTGGAGCGCAGTCAAGAAGTATTACGAGCCCGATCTTGTCATTCATGCGGGCGCCAGCTGGCGGGCCAAGCGGCCCCCCTCGGGTTATGCGAATCTCAACAAGACTCCCGGTCTTCCCGGCAATAGTCTCTATTGGGAGCAACTGGTTGCGAAGGGCGATACGGGCCCGGCCGGGCCGCAAGGTCCCGCTGGTGCAGACGGTGCAGTCGGCCCCGCCGGTGCGGATGGTGCAGTCGGTCCCGCTGGCGCTGTCGGTCCGGCCGGTGCAGATGGTGCAGTCGGTCCCGCTGGTCCAGCCGGTCCGGCTGGTGCTGATGGTGCAGCTGGTCCCCAAGGTCTTGCTGGTGCAGATGGCGCAGTCGGTCCGCAAGGTCCAGCCGGTCCCGCTGGTGCTGATGGTGCAGCTGGTCCCCAAGGTCTTGCTGGTGTGGATGGTGCAGTCGGTGCGCAGGGCCCCGCTGGTCCTGCTGGTGCAGATGGCGCAGTTGGACTGCAAGGTCCCGCCGGTCCGGCAGGTCCCCAGGGTCTTGTAGGACTTGCCGGTCTTCCCGGTGCAGATGGTGCAGCCGGTCCGCAAGGTCCTGCCGGCCCCGCCGGTGCTGCCGGTGCTGCCGGTGCAGATGGCGTTGACGGTGTTGATGGCGCGGTCGGTCCGCAAGGTCCCGCCGGTGCTGCCGGTGCAGATGGCGCAGACGGTGTTGATGGCGCAGCCGGTCCCGCAGGTCCTGCCGGCGCCGCCGGTGTTGCCGGTGCAGATGGCGCTGACGGTGTTGATGGTGCTGTAGGTCCCGCTGGTCCGGCCGGTGCTGCCGGTGCAGATGGCGTTGACGGCGCAGCCGGTCCTGCGGGTCCCGCAGGTCCTGCCGGTGCTGCCGGTGCAGATGGCGCTGACGGTGTTGATGGCGCAGCCGGTCCCGCAGGTCCTGCCGGTCCCGCCGGTGCTGCCGGTGCAGATGGCGCTGACGGTGTTGATGGTGCTGTAGGTCCCGCTGGTCCGGCCGGTGCTGCCGGTGCAGATGGCGTTGACGGCGCAGCCGGTCCTGCGGGTCCCGCCGGTCCTGCCGGTCCTGCCGGTGCCGATGGTGCAAACGGTCTTGACGGCGCAGCCGGTCCTGCGGGTCCCGCAGGTCCTGCCGGTGCCGATGGTGCAAACGGTGTTGACGGCGCAGCCGGTCCTGCCGGTCCTGCCGGTCCTGCCGGTGCCGATGGTCCTGCCGGTGCCGATGGTGCAAACGGTCTTGACGGCGCAGCCGGTCCCGCTGGCGCAAACGGTGTCAGCGAACATGCGATCGTAATCGGGACGGCTTCTGCCGACGACGAAGCTGCCAGGACGGTGACCGCGACCTGCGCGGCCGGCAAGGTGGTTGTCGGTGGCGGGTTCATCACCTCCGGCGCAGGTACCCCGGGGCAGATCGTCATTACTGCCAACTATCCGAGCAGTACCACTGTGTGGACAGTTTCCGGGACGGTCGACAGTACAGCGGGAGACGCGAGTTACGCGCTGCAAGCCTACGCCATCTGCGTAACGACGCCGTAACAGGATATAGACACGCCGCGATACGACACTTAGAGGGGCAGCCCCAGGGGTTGCCCCTTCTGCATTGCTGAGGGTCTCTTCGCACCTGCACACCAACCGGCTTGCGTTGTTTAGTGATTTGCGCTTTACTAAACAAAATTACTAAACAAGAATCCGGCCGCCGCATGGGTGGAGAGGCCGATAACCCGGGAGGAAAGAGAATGAAGACGCTACTCAAGACCGCGACGGCGCTCTCCGCCGCCGCATTCGTGCTTGCCGCCGGCCAATCCAGGGCCGAGGCCGCCGAACTGACCCTGTGCTGGGCGGCCTGGGATCCGGCCAATGCGCTGGTCGAGCTTTCCAAGGACTTCGAGGCGCAAACCGGCACCACGATGAAGTTCGAATTCGTGCCGTGGCCGAACTTCGCCGACCGCATGCTCAACGAACTCAATTCCGGCGGCAAGCTGTGCGACCTGCTGATCGGCGACTCGCAGTGGATCGGCGGCTCGGCCGAGAACGGCTACTACGTGAAGCTCAATGATTTCTTCGACAAGGAAGGAATCAAGATGTCGGACTTCGCGCCGGCCACCGTCTATGCCTATTCGACCTGGCCGAAGGGCACGCCGAACTACTGGGCGCTGCCGGCGATGGGCGATGCCAATGGCTGGTTCTATCGCAAGGACTGGTTCGAAAAGCCTGAACTCATGGCCGAATACAAGGCCAAGTACAATCGCGACCTCGCGCCGCCCAAGACCTGGGACGAACTGAAGGAAATCGCGGAATTCTTCCAGGGCCGCGAGATCGACGGCAAGAAGGTCTATGGCGCGGCGATCTTCACCGAGCGCGCCTCGGAAGGCATCACCATGGGCGCCACCTCGGCGCTCTATCCGTACGGCTTCAAGTACGAAATGACGCCGGGCAAATACGACATGGAAGGCGCGGTCAATTCCGCGGACGCCGTCGCGGGCCTCGAAAAGTACAAGGAAATCTACAAGTGCTGCACGCCGCCCGGCTACACCGACAGCTACATGGGTGAAGGCCTCGACGCCTTCAAGTCGGGCCAGGTCGCCATGATGATGAACTGGTTCGCCTTCATGCCCGGCATGGCCAAGGACGAGACAGGTCGGCGCGAAGACCGGCTTCTTCGTCAACCCGGGCCAGAAGGTCGCGGCCTCGACGCTCGGCGGCCAGGGCATCTCGGTCGTCGCCAACACCGACAACATGGAAGGCGCGCTCGCCTACATCAAGTGGTTCGCCCAGCCGGACGTGCAGAAGAAGTGGTGGTCGCTCGGCGGCTATGCCTGCCACAACGCGGTGCTGAACGATCCGGGCTTCAAGGACTCGCAGCCCTTCGCGGCGCAGTTCCTCGAAGCCATGGGCGGCGTGCAGGACTTCTGGCAGGAGCCCGCCTATGCCTCGCTGCTGCAGGCCATGCAGAAGCGGACTGCACGACTATGTCGTCGCCGACAAGGGCACGGCCAAGGAGGCGCTCGACGGGCTGATCGCCGACTGGACCGCCATCTTCAAGGAAGAAGGCAAGATCCAGTAACTGATCCATCCCGACTTCACACCGACGGCCAGTCCCCGGGCTCCATGCGAGCCGGGGAATGCCCGTGGGCAGCCGGATAATCCGGCAATGGCCGATGCGACAGAAGTCGATGTCCAGCTTCGAGCGCATCGCCGATCGCGCCGCGCGGGCGACGCCGCCGGCGCTGGGCCGGCGCGTGCGCGGCCTGTCCGACCGGGCGATCGCCTGGCTGTTCATCGCGCCGACCATCATCCTGCTGCTCGCGATCAACATCTTTCCGTTGATCTGGACGATCTATCTCTCCTTCACCAACTACGCCTCGAACCGGCCGAACCGGCCGGTCATCAATGTCGGCCTCAAATGGTATCGGACATTCTCGGTTCGCCGGACGTCTGGGCCGCATGCAGGCGACCGCCCATTTCGTGTTCTGGACCATCCTGTTCCAGACGCTGATCGGCTTCGCGCTCGCCTATCTCATCGACCGCAAGTTCCGCGGCCATGCCTTCTGGACGACCATCATTCTCATTCCGATGATGCTGTCGCCGGCGGTGGTCGGCAATTTCTGGAAGTTCCTCTATCAGCCGCAGATCGGGCTGTTCAATTACATCGTCTCGTTCTTCACCGGCATTCCGACCATCCTCCTTCGAGATGCTGGGCTCGGTGACGCTGGCGCCCTGGGCGATCGTCATCGTCGATACCTGGATGTGGACGCCCTATGTCATGCTGATCTGTCTCGCCGGGCTTGCGCTCCATACCCGACTACATCTATGAAGCAGCCGAAGTCGACCGCGCCTCGAAGTGGCGGCAGTTCTGGTCGATCACGCTGCCCATGGCGCTGCCCTTCATCATGCTGGCGGTGCTGTTCCGCGGCATCGAGAATTTCAAGATGTTCGACATGGTGATCCTGCTGACCGGCGGCGGACCGGGCTCGACGACCGAGCTCGCCTCGATCACCCTGAAGCGCCAGGCCTTCGAGGCCTACCGCACCGGCTATTCCTCGGCCTTCGCCATCATCCTGTTCGTCGCGGTGTTCGGTCTCGCCAACATCTATGTCAAGGCCCTGAACCGGGTGAAGCAGAGATGAGCGCCGCCCTCAGCACCGCTCATTCGGTCGTCGAGCCGTCGCCAACGGTCGAAGCGCGTCGCCGCCTTCCTGGTCATCCTCTACGCGCTCATCTCCATGGTGCCGCTGTTCTGGATTTTCGCGACCGGCTGGAAGACGCCGCCCGATTCGATCTCCTATCCGCCGAAGATCGTGTTCAATCCGTCGCTCGAGGGCTATTGCAACCTGTTCACCACGCGCACGCGGCAGACGGACGAATATATCCAGGCGCTGGGACCGCCCAAGGGCGTTTGCGACGAGGTGACGCGGCGGCGCGAGATGGTGATCGCCGGGCCGTCCAACTATGTGCCGCGCTTCGTCAACTCGCTGATCATCGCCTTCGGCTCGACCTTCCTCGCGGTGACGCTCGGCGTCCTCTCGGCCTATGCCTTCTCGCGCTTCAAGATTCCGCTGGCCGACGATCTCCTGTTCTTCATCCTGTCGACGCGCATGATGCCGCCGATCGCGGTCGCCATTCCGATCTATCTCATGTACCGCGAACTCGGCCTGTCGGACACGGCGCTCGGCATGATCCTGCTCTATACGGCGGTCAACGTGTCGCTCGCCGTCTGGCTGCTCAAGGGCTTCATCGACGAAATCCCCAAGGAATACGAGGAAGCCGCGATGATCGACGGCTACACGCGGCTGCAGGCCTTCTTCAAGGTGGTGCTGCCGCAGGCCGCGACCGGCATTGCCGCCACCGCCATCTTCTGCCTGATCTTCGCCTGGAACGAATATCGCCTTCGCGGTGCTGCTGACCTCCGGCGCGGCGCAGACGGCGCCACCCTTCATCCCGACGATCATCGGCGAAGGCGGCATGGACTGGCCGGCGGTGGGCGCGGGCACGACGCTGTTCCTCATCCCGATCCTGGTCTTCACCGTGCTGCTGCGCAAGCATCTGCTGCGCGGCATCACCTTCGGCGCGGTGCGCAAATGAACGATCTCTGGTCGAAGTTCCTGCGCCTGCGCCGCGGTCCCTGGGAAAATCTGGCGACAATCGTCATCGCGCTTGGCGTGCTCATGCTGCTGCAGCCGCTGTCGCTGACGCTCTACACCTACTCCTTCATCACCACGCTGGTGGGCACTGTGATGTTCATCGTCGTGTCGAAGTTCCCGGAGTAAGCCATGGCAGAAATCCGGGTGCAAAATCTTCAAAAGAAATTCGGCGACTTCATCGCGGTGAAGGATTCGAGCTTCACCATTCCCGACGGCTCCTTCTTCTGCCTGCTCGGGCCCTCGGGCTGCGGCAAGACCACGACGCTGCGGATGATCGCCGGGCTTGAACTGCCGACCTCCGGCAGCATCTTCCTTGGCGGCGACGATGTCGCCTTCAAGCGCGCCTCGGAACGCGACATCGCCTTCGTGTTCCAGCTCTTCGCGCTCTATCCGCACATGAATGTCAGGCGCAATATCGGCTTTCCGCTGCTCTGCCAGGGCGTTCCAGCCGCTGAGATCAAGGCCGGGTCGAGGAGACGGCAAAGCTCCTGCGCATCCACAATCTGCTCGACAAGCCGGTCTCGGGGCTGGCCGGCGGCGACCGCCAGCGCGTGGCGCTCGGCCGCGCCATCGTGCGCCGCCCGCTTGCCTTCCTGATGGATGAGCCCCTGGGGACCCTCGACACCGAATTCCGCGAGTTGATGTGCGACGAACTGCGGGCGCTGCACAACCGCATCAGGCGCCACCACCGTCTATGTCACCCACGATCAGCTCGAGGCCATGTCGATGGCCGACCTGATCGCCATCATGAATCGCGGCGTCATCGAGCAGCTCGGGCCGCCGCAGGAAATCTACGACCGGCCCGTCAGCATGTTCGTCGCCGATTTCGTCGGCTCGCCGCCGATGAACCTCATCCCGGTCACGGGCAAGCTGGCCAAGGGTGCGAAGGCGATCGAGGTTTCCGGCGCCCGCGTCGCGATCCCCGAAACCCGCGAGGATGCGATCTCCGGCGACCTCGTCCTCGGCGCCCGGCCCGAGCATATCCGCTTCGATGACAAGTCGAAATTCCGCGGCGAAGTGTTCGGCACCGAGTATCTCGGCACGACCCAGATCGTCACCGTCACGACCGTGCAGGGCCAGATCAAGGCGCGGCTTCCGGCACGCGACAATGTCAAGGCCGGCGAGCACGTCGGACTGCGCTTCATGGGCGAGCGGCTGTCGCTGTTCGACAAGGCAACGGGCCGGGCTGTCCGCAGCGCGTTGCACGATGGAGGCGCCCGTGGCTGAGGTCTCGCTCAAGGGCATCGGCAAGCGCTTCAAGTCGGTCACGGCGGTGGATGACCTCTCGCTCGACATCGCCGACGGCGAATTCGTCGTGCTGCTGGGGCCGACGGGGGCCGGCAAGACCACCACCTTGCGCCTCGTGGCCGGGCTCGAGAAGGCCGATCGCGGCGAAGTATGGATCGGCGGCCGCAATGCCGCAAGCCTCGAACCCGCCGCGCGCGATGTCGCCTTCGTGTTCCAGCAATATTCGCTCTATCCGCATCTCTCCGTGTTCGACAATCTCGCCTTCCCGCTGCGCTCGCCGGCGCGGCGGCTGCCGGAAGAGCGAGATCGAGGAGCGGGTGCAGAAAGTCGCCGAGCTGCTGCGCATCCCGCACAAGCTCAGCAACAAGTCGACGCAGCTTTCCGGCGGCGAGATGCAGCGCGTCGCCATCGGCCGCGCGCTGGTGCGCCAGCCGTCGATCTATCTCATGGACGAGCCGCTCTCCTCGCTCGATGCCAAGCTGCGCGCCGAATTGCGGCTGGAACTCAAGCGCATCCAGCAGGAGCTGGGCGCCACGATCCTCTATGTCACGCACGACCAGACCGAGGCGATGACCATGGCCAACCGCATCGGCGTCATCAACGAAGGCAAGCTCATGCAGGTCGGCAGTCCGCGCCAGATCTATGAGGATCCGGGTTCGGTCTATGTCGCCCAGCGTCTTGGCCAGCCGCAGATCAACCTGCTGCCGGCGGATTTGGTGCCGAATGGCAAGCTGCCCGCGGGCGCCGTGACCTTGGGCGCACGCACCGAGCATCTCGCCATCGCCAGGGCGAAATCGGGCCAGGGCACGGTCGAGTGGGTCGAGCATCTGGGCGACCAGAATCATCTGCATGTGAAAGTGAACGGCCACCGCATCGTGACCCTGGTGGCGCCCGATTCGCCGCTCGCGGCCGGAGACCGCGTATCGCTCAAGCCGGCCAAGCCTCTCTATTTCGATCGCTTCGGCGGCAGGATCAGGTGATGAAGATGGCGCCCGACCTGGCAAAACTCCTCGAGATCGCGGCAGCCCGCATCATCGGCCATGCCGATGAACTGACCGACTCTCGACTCGGCCATCGGTGACGCCGACCATGGCCTCAACATGAAGCGCGGCTTCGAGGCGGTTTTGGCGGACAAGGCAAGCATCCTGGCAAAGCCCCTGCCCGAGGCCCTGAAAGCCATCGGCATGGCGCTGGTGATGAAAGTCGGCGGCGCCTCGGGGCCGCTCTACGGCACACTTGTTCCTGGCGCTCGGCAAGGAACTGCCCGCCGAACCCGCGCTCGCCGATCTGGCGCGGGCCTTGGTAGCGGCGGTCGATGCGATCAAGGCGCGCGGCAAGGCCGAATTTGGCAATAAGACCATGCTCGACGTTCTGGGGCCGGTGGCCGACGGAGCTGGCGAGCGGCCGCGCCACATTCGACAGTGTACGGAAGATCGCCGCCGCCTCGGCTGATGCCACCGTGCCGATGAAGGCGATCCGCGGCCGTGCCTCCTTCCTCGGCGAGCGATCCATCGGTCATATGGATCCCGGTGCACGCTCGAGCCAGCTGCTTGTCGAGGCAGTGTGCGACGCCTTGGAGGGCAAGCCATGAGCGGCAAGGTCGGCATCGTCATCGTTTCGCATTCGCCGGACGTGGCGAAAGGCACAGCCGACATGGTGCGGCAGATGGTGGGCGACGATGTGCCGTTGGGCTTCTGCGGCGGCAATCCCGATGGTGGGCTTGGCACCAGTGTCGAGAAAATCCTCGCCGCCATCGACCAGGCCTGGTCCGACAAGGGTGTGGCCATTCTGGTCGATCTCGGCGGCGCCGAGACCAACAGCGAAATGGCGGTCGAAATGTTGGCGCCGGAGCGGCAGGGCAAGGTTGTTGTGTGCAACGCGCCGATCGTCGAGGGCGCCGTCATGGCTGCGACCGAGGCCTGGGGCGGTTCCAGTCTCGAAGACGTCAAACGCACCGCCGAGGAGTTGTCACCGCAATGACCGGCTGGAAGCAGGACGAAGTGCTTGTCACCCACGATGCCGGCCTGCATGCGAGGCCCTCGGTGCGGCTCACCAAGCTCGCCAAGGGTTTTGTCGGCGCCATTGAAATCTCGGGTTCGGGTGAAGGTCCCTGGGTCGATGCCAAGAGCATCGTCAAGGTGATGGGGATGAAGGTGAAACAGGGCGCGATGCTCCATGTCCGCGCCAAGGGCAGCGATGCGGAGGCCGCGTTGACGGCGGTCACAGGCCTGGTGCAGCGCGATTTCGACGAGGATCTGGCCCATGCGGCCAGCGGCTGAGTTCAAGGGCCGTCCGGCCTCTCAGGGAATTTTTGCCGGACCGGTGGCCGGACTTGGCGGTAGCGGGCGCGCGGCACCGGCTGTCTGGCAGTCCATCGCGGGAACGCGCCGATCTCGAAGCGGCCATCGCCGCGGCCGCCGCCGCCATCGCCCGCCTGATGGAGCAGACGAAGGGCGAAGCCGCCGAGATGCTCGGTTTTCAACTTGCCATGCTTGAGGACACAGCCCTCGCGGCTCCCGCACTCGCCGAAATCGATCGCGGAATTGCCGCCGATGCCGCTTGGCAGGCAGCCCTCGGACGCGAGATCGCCGGCTACGAAATGTCGGAAGACGAATATTTCCGCGCCCGCACCGCCGACCTCAAGGATATCCGCGACCGGGTGCTGCGCGCCCTGGCGGGCGAGACCGGCACCAACTCTCGCAGCGGCGCAATTCTGGTGGGCGAGGACCTGGCGCCCAGCCTGTTTCTCGAAACTGACTGGACACAGGGCGGCGCCATCGCTCTCGCCGCCGGCAGCGCCTCGAGCCATGTGGCCATGCTGGCGCGCTCGCGCGGCATACCGATGGTGGTCGGCCTCGGTCCGTCATGGCCGGGCGGCCACAGCCGGGCTGTCGTCGATGGCGGCGCGGGGCTCGTCGTCGCCGATCCGCCGCCTGAAACCATCGAGACCTATGCACGGCGTGCGGCGGCATTGGCGGCGCGCAGCGATGTCGAACGGCAGTACCTGCATCGACCCGCCCGGCGCAAGGATGGCACGAAGATCGAAGTCCTGGTGAACATCGCCAGCGTCGAGGAGCTTGCGTCGATCGATGTCAGCAAGCTGCGACGGCATCGGCCTGATGCGCTCGGAATTTCTGTTTCGCGACGGCGCGGAGCTTCCCGATGAGGAGCGGCAGTACCGCGCCTATCGCTCTCTTCTCGAATGGGCGGAAGAGCGGCCGGTCACCATCCGCACGCTCGACATCGGCGGCGACAAGCCTATTTCCGGCCTGACGCCGGAGGGCGAGAAGAACCCCTTCCTGGGCCTCCGCGGCGTGCGGCTTACCCTGGCGCGCCCGGAAGTCTTCCGTGTGCAGCTTCGCGCGCTTGCCCGCGCCGCGGTGCATGGCAACCTCAAGATCATGCTGCCGATGGTGACGGTGCCGGAGGAGATCGGCAGATCGGCAGCACTTCTCGTGCAATGCGTCGAGGAGCTGAAGAGCGAGGGCGTGGCCTGCGCCCTGCCGCCCATCGGCATCATGGTCGAAGTTCCCGCCGTCGCCGTTGCACCTGAGCTCTTCGCGGCCGCCGCCTTCTTCTCGATCGGCAGCAACGATCTCACCCAATATGTGACCGCGGCCTCCCGCGACGAGCCGTCGGTGGCAAGCCTCAACGATCCCGCCCACCCGGCGGTCGCACGGCTCATTGCGGCGGTGGCTGCCTTCGGCCGTGAGCGCGGCATTCCGGTCAGCCTTTGCGGCGACATGGCGAGCGAGCCGAAACATCTGGCGCTGCTCATGGAGGCCGGCATCGCGTCGCTGTCGGTGGCGCCCGCCGCCCTGGCGCGCGTCAAGGCGGCCATCGCGGAGCTCTGATCATGGCCGTGCCGCCGGAGAAACCGGATATCATATCGGGCGAAGCGGTCGCCGCCTACAAGCGCATGCTCGCCGCCGTGCTCGACCGCCGGCCATCGGGCACGCGCCAGCGGCTGGCCGCGGCCCTCGCCAAGAATCGCAGTTTCATCAGCCAGATTTCCAATCCCGCCTATCCGACACCCATTCCCGCCAATCACCTCGAGGTGATGTTCGACATCTGCCATTTCTCGCCGGCCGAGCGGAAGCAGTTCATGGAGGCCTATGGCCGGCGCTCACCCCAAGCGCTTCGCCCTCATCCATGATGCCCACCGGTTGAAACCGCATACGGTCTATCTGCCGGATCTGGGCGACGATGCCCGCAACGAAAGGCTGCATGCGATGGTCATCGATTTCGTGCGCCAGATGGCGCAGCTCATGAAACCGGAATCGCGAAAAGGAAAGCGCCGATGAAGAAGCTGATCAACGATGTGGGAAACCTGCTCGCCGAAAGCCTCGACGGATTTGCCGCCGCCCATGCCGACATCGTCAAGCTCGGCGCCGAGCGCAAGTTCGTGCAGCGCGCCAGGCTCAAGCCCGGCAAGGTGGGGCTGGTCTCCGGCGGTGGCTCCGGCCATGAACCTCTGCATGCCGGTTTCGTCGGTCACGGCATGCTCGATGCCGCCTGCCCCGGCCAGGTCTTCACCTCGCCGACACCGGATCAAATGATCGCGGCAGCGGAAGCGGTCGACAGCGGCGCGGGTCTCCTGTTCATCGTCAAGAATTACGAAGGCGATGTGATGAATTTCGACATGGCCCGCGAGATGAGCGGCAAGACTATCGCGACCGTTGTTACCGACGACGACGTGGCGGTGGAAAATTCGCTCTTTACCTCTGGGCGGCGCGGAGTCGCCGGAACGCTGGTCGTGGAAAAGATCACCGGCAGCGCTGCCGAACAGGGCGCCGATCTCGCGACGCTCAAGGCCCTCGGCGACCGGGTCAACAAGGCGACGCGGTCAATGGGTGTGGCATTGACAAGTTGCACGGTGCCCGCCGCGGGCAAGCCCACTTTCGCGATTGACGAAGACGAGATGGAAATGGGAGTCGGCATTCACGGCGAACCGGGCCGCCGCCGTGTCAAACTCAAGCCGGCCCGTGAGATCGCCGAAGAGATGGTGGGCGCCATTGTCGGCGATCTCGAGAAGCCGGACGGCGATGCTCTGCTGTTCGTCAATGGTTTCGGCGGCACCCCTGCCATGGAACTCTATCTCGTCTACGAGAATGCGCGGACAGTCCTGGAAAAGAAGGGCGTGCGCGTCGTGCGCTCGCTGGTCGGGAGCTACGTTACCTCACTCGACATGGCCGGATGTTCGATCACCGTCACCAAGCTCGACGGCGACCTCGCGAAGCATTGGGACGCTGCCGTTCATACGGCGGCGCTGCGCTGGGGCATGTAGATCCTTACGTGTTCTCAAAGCAAATCGCGTGGCAATGGCACCAAAGGCGTGAATTAGCGCAGTCGCGGTCACGAATCCAAATCCATAAATCCAGGCATCGGCCATCGGCGGCAATTCCGCGCCATGGGCCTGGCCATGGGCGAGCGCGAACAGGCCGGCGACCGCCATGCAGGCCCAGACCGGCATCCTGATCCGCGCCAGCACAAAGGCGCCAAGCACCAGCACCGAGGCGAAGATGGTTGCCTCGACGAAGGGCAAGTCCACGCCGATCATTGCCATTGCACCACCCAGCGCCATAGCGCTTATGAAGGCCGCCGGCACCGCCCAGAGAGCGCGGTTGCCTAGCATGGCGCCCCAGGCACCGACCGCCAGCATGGCGAGAAGATGGTCCGACCCAAGAAACGGATGGACAAAGCCCGAGGCATTTCCGGTTCCGGTGTGGGCGAAAGCCGGTGCGGCGCCGGCGAGAGCGAAAACAGTAGCAAGAAGTGCTATGCGCTTCATTGTTGCGATCCCCGTCATTTGGTCTTGATCGGTGGCTTTCCTAGCATGCGGCAAGGCGTCCGGCCACGCCCAAATGCGGCGTGTGCCGCAGCACCTGCGCCATTCGCAATTCTCAGATCCTCACCCACCGCAGCCTGAGCGCATTGCCGATGACGCTGACTGAGCTTAGCGCCATGGCGGCCGCGGCGATGATTGGCGACAGCAGAATGCCGAAAGCCGGATAGAGCACGCCCGCTGCGATCGGAACACCCGCTGCGTTATAGATGAAGGCGAAGAACAGGTTCTGCCGGATATTGCTCATGGTGGCACGCGACAGGCGCCTCGCCCTCACGATGCCGATGAGATCGCCCCTGAAGCAGCGTGATGCCGGCACTTTCGATCGCCACATCGGTGCCGGTGCCCATGGCGATGCCGACATCGGCGGCGGCAAGTGCGGGTGCATCGTTGACGCCGTCGCCCGCCATGGCAACGACCTTGCCCTCGCGCTTCAACTCGGCGACGATTTCGGCCTTCGGTCGGGCAGGACATCGGCTTCGATGTCGGCAATGCCGAGCTTGCGAGCGATCGCCTCGGCCGTGGTGCGATTGTCGCCGGTGAGCATGACGATGCGGATACCCTCGGCCGTTAAGCGCCGCAAGTGCGGCCGGTGTCGTTGCCTTCACCGGATCGGCGATGGCGAAGATGCCGGCCGCCTTGCCGTTGATGGCGATGAAGATGGCGGTGGCGCCATCGCGGCGCAGGCCTTCGGCCGCCTCGGCCAGATGCATCAGTGGCTATCTTCAGTTCGCCGAAGAATTTGGCGTTGCCGAGAGCAATGCGCTTGCGCTCCACCATGCCGATGGCGCCCTTGCCGGTGGGCGAGTCAAAGCCCATGACCTTGGCCAAGCGCAATCTTGCGGGCCTTGGCCGCGGCAACGATGGCGGCGGCCAGCGGATGCTCGCTCGCCTGCTCGACGCTGGCCGCGAGACGCAGGATTTCCGCTTCCTCGAAACCTTTCGCGGTCACGATGGCAGTTACCGCCGGCCTTGCCTTCCGTGAGCGTTCCGGTCTTGTCGATGACCAGCGTATCGACCTTCTCCAGGCGTTCCAGCGCCTCGGCATTTTTGATCAGAACGCCGGCCTGGGCGCCGCGGCCGACACCCACCATGATCGACATGGGCGTTGCCAGGCCGAGCGCACAAGGACAGGCGATGATCAGCACGGCCACGGCAGCGACCAGGCCGTAGGCATAGCGCGGCTCCGGCCCCCAGATCGACCAGGCGGCGAAGGCGGCCACGGCAATGACGATGACCAACGGGCACAAACCAGCCCGAGACCTGATCGGCCAGCCGCTGGATCGGCGCGCGGCTGCGCTGCGCATCGGCCACCATCTGCACGATGCGGGCGAGCATGGTGTCGCGGCCGATCTTTTCGGCCCGCATGACGAAGCTGCCGGAGGCATTGAGCGTGCCGCCGATCACCTTCGATCCGGGCTCCTTGGTGACCGGCATGGATTCGCCCGTCACCATCGATTCGTCGATCGACACCCGGCCTTCGGTGACCACGCCATCGACCGGCACTTTTTCGCCGGGCCGCACCCGCAATTGATCGCCGACGCCAATGACATCGAGGGCGATCTCCTCGTCGGTGCCGTCGGCGCTGAGTCGCCGGGCCGTCTTCGGCGCCAGGTCGAGAAGCGCCCGGATGGCGCCGGAGGTCTGCTCGCGGGCCCGCAATTCCAGAACCTGGCCGAGCAGCACCAGAACTGTGATGACGGCGGCCGCCTCGAAATAGACCGCGACCGAACCATCCGCCTCGCGGAAGGCGGCCGGGAAAATCTGCGGCAAAGCGGTGGCGATGACGCTGTAGACCCAGGCCACGCCGGTGCCCATGGCGATCAGCGTGAACATGTTGAGATTGCGGGTCACCAGCGACTGCCAGCCGCGCACGAAGAACGGCCAGCCTGCCCACAGCACGACCGGCGTTGCGAGCGCAAACTGCATCCAGTTCGAAGTCTGCTTGCCCAGCAGCATGTGCAGGCCGGTCAGATGCCCGCCCATTTCCAGTGCCACGACCGGCAGCGACACCGCGAGCCCGATCCAGAACCGCCGCGTCATGTCGATCAGTTCCGGATTGGGTCCGCTCTCGGCGCCGGCCAGCAGGGGCTCGAGCGCCATGCCGCAGATCGGGCACGAGCCCGGTCCCACCTGGCGGATTTCCGGATGCATCGGGCAGGTGTAGATGGTGCCTTCGGGAACCGGTTCAGTCGCCGCCTTGGCGGCTTCGGGATCCAGATATTTCTGCGGATTGGCGATGAACTTGGTGCGGCAGCCGGCCGAGCAGAAATAATACGGGCGGCCGCCATGATCGGCCTTGTGCTTGGCGGTGTGCGGGATCGACGCTCATGCCGCAGACCGGATCGATGGCCAGTCCCGCAGCCGCTGGACTTCCAGTCGCGTGACGGGCGTGTTGCATTTGATCGTGGCGGTGTTCCGTCATCATGTCCTCGGGCAATTGCGGAGCGAAGATGACGCTTCATATAAACCTTCCCATCATGGTAAGGTCAAGCGGAACTTCAGAAGAGGAAAGCAATCCATGCAGATCGGCGATGCAGCGGACGCATCGGGCATCTCGGCCAAGATGATCCGATATTACGAAGAGATCGGCCTCATCCCAGTCCCTAAACGGCGCGACAGCGGCTATCGCATCTATGAGGACGAGCGACGTGCACCGGCTGCGCTTCGTCCAGCGCGCCCGCGAGCTCGGCTTTCCGGTCGAGCGCATCCGCGAACTTGTTGCAATTGTGGAACGACCGCAAACGCCCGAGCCGCGAAGTCAAGCGCGTGGCGCTCGCCCACATCGCCGATATGGAGGCGCAAATCCGCCGCATGCGCGAGCTGGTCGGCACAGTCAAGCATTTCGCCGACGCCTGCGAGGGTGACAGCCGGCCCCATTGCCCAATTCTGGACGAACTGGCGGGCGATGGCGCGGAGGGAAAACTGCGGCGCCATCGATTGCGGCGTTGAATTGCGGCTCCAGCGGGACTATTCCAGCGGCGGGGCGTGCTGACCGGGAATCACTCAGAAAATGGCCGACTACAAGCTCTATTGCTTCGGCGAATCGGGCAACTCCTACAAGGCGGCTCTGATGCTGGCCTTATGCAGGCTCAAATGGCAGCCGGTGTTCGTCGATTACTTCAACGGCGAAACCCGCACTCCGGAATACCGCCGTGATATCAATCCAATGGGCGAGGTTCCTGTCCTTGTGCATGAAACGCGGAAATTCACCCAGTCAGGAGTCATTCTCGATTACCTCGCCGAACAGACGCGCAAGTTCGGCGCCAAGAGCGACGACGAGCGGCGCGAACTCTGGCGCTGGATCCTGTTCGATAATCACAAATTCACCAGTTATCTCGCCACCCTCCGGTTCCTCATGCAATTCGCCAAGACCGGCGAGACGCCGGTGACCGAATTCCTGCGCGGCCGCTGCATCAATGCACTTAAGATCGCCGATCAGCATTTGGCGGAGAACCCGTTCCTCCTCGGCAAACGCGCCACCATCGCCGATCTTTCCATGTGCGGCTATCTCTATTACGGCGACGAGCTCACGGTGCCGCTCGACCCCTACCCGCATGTGCTGAACTGGCTCGACCGCATCAAGGCGCTCCCCGGCTGGAAGCATCCCTACGAGCTGATGCCGCGGGCCAAGGGCTGATTACGCCACACGGCGCTGCTCGCGGGCGAAGGGGCTCAGACCCAGCCATCGCTGCATGGCCCTGGCGATACCGGAATCGCCTTCAAGTTCAAGCGTGCCCGCCTCGCGTTCGCGCCTAACGGTGGAAAGTCCCATCCAGATCGCCGTCATGCTGCGCAAGGGGCCACGTATCAAGAGATCGACCTCAAAGCCGGGATCGAAGCCGCAAAGATCGACCTTGCCCTGCTCCACGACCAGCCAATAGTTGCGCCGCGCTTCGGAAAATTCCGGGTACTGAAACTGTATCGTACAGCGGCGCGGCGGCAGAGGCTCGGGCCTAAGATTGCGGCGCATGTCCCACATCAAGAGTGACGGATCGAGATTGCGTAACGACACTTGCAATTCTACCCAGCGCTGGCCCCAGCTGCCGATCCTCATCACCACGTCGCGCAAATCCTCGCCGGCCGGAGAGAGCCGGTAGTCGACCGACTTATTGCGTCCGCTTGGAGTTGAGACGATGACACCTGCCTTCTCGAGTTCCTTCAGGCGCTTCGACAGTAGGGCCGGCGACATGCGCGGAACGCCGCGGCGGAGATCGTTAAAGCGCGTGCTGCCGCACATCATCTCGCGCAGAATCAGCGTCGTCCAGCGCGCACAGACGATTTCCGATGCCATCGCCACCGGACAGAACTGTCCATAACCGCCTTGGCTTGCCATCCTGTCCTCCCTCGGCCGGAATACCGGCTGGAGAAGCATAGTCGAAAACCGCGGTGACAAGTACAGTTTCGATACTAGACGGTTGTCCCAAACGCGCCGAGGCTCGCCTCAATCTTCACCGGTTCCGCACAGGAGAACGCCATGACGAAACTTGCTGCTGCTGTCCAACCTGAATTCGCTTCTGCTGAAAATTCCCCTGGCCTCATCCGCAGGCTTGGCGAGAATTTTGCCAAGAGGGCTTCCGAACACGACGAGACCGACAGTTTTGTTGCCGACAATTACGAGGCGCTGCGGGCTTCGGGCCTGCTGGCGGCGGCCGTACCGGCCGAACTCGGCGGCATGGGCATGGCTTATCCAGAGGTCTGCGACATGCTGCGGACACTCGCTCATTATTGCAGTTCCACCGCCCTCGCCTTTGCCATGCACACCCACCAGGTCGCCATTCCCGCCTGGCGGTGGCGCCACCAGAAGATCGCCGTAGTGGAGCCGCTGCTGAAGCGGGTGGCGGCGGAGAGGATCATCCTGTTGACCAGCGGCGGTTCGGACTGGATCCCCGGCACCGGCAAGGCGGTCAAGGTCGAGGGCGGCTACCGCATCTCGGCGCGCAAGGTTTTCACCTCCGGCGCGCCGGCGGGCAACATCCTGATGACCGCTGCCGTGGTCCAGCAGGAGGGCCAGCCAGACCAGGTCATTCATTTCGGCGTGCCGATGAAGGCCCCCGAAGTGAAAATCCTCGATACCTGGCACACCATGAGCATGCGCGGAACCGGTTCGCATGATGTGCTGATCGAAGGGCTGTTCATCCCCGACAGCGCCGTCGCCTTGACGCGTAAGGCCGGGGAATGGCACCCAGTGTTCCAGATCATCGCGACGGTGGCATTGCCGCTCATCTACTCGGTCTATCTGGGTGTGGCCGAAAGCGCCCGCGACATCGCCGTCGGACTGGCAAAGAAACGGTTCCCCACCAATCATGTAATCGAACTGGCGGGTCGCATGGACACCGAACTCCGCGCCGCTCAGATGGCACATCAGTCGATGATCGCCACGGTCGAGTGTAATGCGCCTTCGGCCGAGTCGGTGAACGAAGTCATGATCGGCCGCGCTCTGCTTGCCGAACACGCAATCAAGTCGGTCGAGTTGGCCATGGAAGTCGCGGGCGGCGCTTGCATATATCGCTCGAACGGTCTCGAGCGCCGTTTCCGGGACGTGCAGGGCGCGCGCTTTCATCCACTGCAGTCAGGCCCGCAGGCGCAATATGCCGGCGCCATGGCACTGGGGCTGCCGGTCAATACGGTGTTTTGAAGTTCAAACCTTGCTCGGCGCCATGGCGTCGAGATACTCGTCGAGGTGCTCGAGATTCTCGAAACGCATCCAGCCTTCATCGGTCTCGGCCTCGACGGTTCCGTCGGACAGGATGCGGGCCGGGCGGCCGCGGATGACGCGCTCCTCGACCACAAATAGCTGTTCAGCCTCAACCTCGGCCTTCTCTTCTTTATCTTCAGCGGGTTCATCGGCGGCCGGTGTGGAACCAGCCAGTGCCGCATTGATGTCGGACCTTGCTTTCTCGAGTGCTGCAATGGTTTCACTGACTTCCGGCGAAATTTCAGCGGCCGGTTCCTCGGCAACCACGACGGGTGTGGGCTCCTCGACCGTAAGCTTCTTGCCGAATTCAGGGATCGGGGTGATGGCTGCAGGCATCTCGGCCGGTGTCATTGCGGCTTCGCGGGGTACTGCCGCTTCGTTCTCAAGGGCGCCGATAACGCCGCCAAGTCCCATGGCCAAGATCCCGCCAACCAGCAGGATGGCAGCTACATCCGGGGTGAGCGCCACAACCTGCATCTGGCCCGGTGAGAAATAAACCATCAGACCGAGGGCCACGCCGATGGCTGCCAACAGGACCCCCACGATCAGCATGAACTTTGACATGTCATCCCCCTTGGGCATCGGCGGCCCACACTCGATTACTTACGGGTCGATGGGAATCGCATCCATGGTTAATATTCCCCCAATAACATTAGCTTTGAAAGCCTCAAGTTTCGACAACGATTTTTGGGGCGGGGCGGGTGAGGCCGCCGCCTTCGATGGCTGCCCAGACCTGGCGGGCGATGTCGCGATAGATGGCCGTATGCAGGCTGTCGGGCTGGCTTGCCACCACCGGCTCGCCGCGGTCCGAACTTTCACGCAGCTCCTGGTCGAGCGGCACCTCGCCGAGGAAGGGCACACCCAATTTTTCGGCTTCGGCGCGGGCGCCGCCATGTCCGAAGATCTCATGGCGCTCGCCGCATTTGGTGCAGATGAAAAAACTCATGTTTTCGACGATGCCGAGAACCGGCACATTAACCTTACGGAACATGTTCAGTCCCTTGCGGGCGTCGATGAGGGCGAGGTCCTGCGGTGTCGAGACGATGACCGCGCCCGAAAGCGGCGTCTGCTGTGCCAGCGTCAATTGCGCGTCCCCGGTGCCTGGCGGCATGTCGACGATCATTACGTCGGTCTCGCTCCAGGCCACTTCGCGCAGCAATTGGGTGATGGCCGACATGACCATCGGCCCGCGCCAGATCATCGGCGTGTCCTCGGCAACCAGAAAACCGATCGACATCAGCTCGACGCCGTAACGGGTCATGGGCTTCATGCGCTTGCCTTCGGCATCGGCGGTCTGGGGCTTGCCGGTAAGGCCGAAGAGCTTCGGCAAGGACGGTCCATAGACATCGGCATCGAGTACGGCAACGCGAAGACCGAGGGAATGGAGCGCCAGCGCCAGATTGACGGCGGTCGTCGACTTGCCGACGCCGCCCTTGCCCGAGGCCACCGCGACGATATGCTTTATCCCCGGAACGTCATTCCTGAGCGTTGCCGCCTTGGCCCTGGGGCCCGGTTCGCGCTGCGGCGGGCGCTCGGAAGTCAAGGCCACCATGGTTTTTTCGACGCCGGGCATGGCGGAGACAGCCCTTTCGACGGCAACGCGGAGCGCTTCCATGGTGCTCACATGCTGCGGGTCGGTGTTGAGCGCAAACATGACATTGCCGCCGGAAATCGCGATCCCCGATACGAGCCCGGCGGAGACGACATTGCCGCGCCCGTCCGGGGCGGCGATCCGCTTCAGAACCTGCAACACATCGCCTTCGGTCACAGCGGTCATCTCAATCCTTCGCTCCGCAGTCCGCCGCTCGCATAGACCCGAGGCAGAGCGGCAGCAAGGTCCATCATAGTAAACCGGTAACCCTCTGCCTTAACACGCCGACAAGTTCGGCTTCGAACCAGGGATTTTCCTTAAGCCAGGTATTGTTGCGCCACGACGGATGCGGCAGGGGAATCGCCGGAGGGCTCCGTTTCAGGCATTCGCGCCAGGAGGCGACGGTTTCAGTCAACGAGCCCCGCCAATCGTCGCCCAGATGCCAGCGCTGGGCATGGAGGCCCACCGCGATGATGAGTTCCACCTGCGGCATCGCCGCCATGAGTTCGCTGCCGCCAGGCCTTGGCGCATTCCGGCCGCGGCGGCAGGTCGGCGCCCTTGGCCGAGAGGCCGGGAAAGCAGAAGCCCATGGGCACGATGGCGATGCGGCTTTCGTCGTAAAATATCTCCGGCCCGATCCCCAGCCAGAAGCGCAAACGGTCACCGGACGGATCGGTGAAAGGTTTGCCCGAGCGATGAACTCGAACGCCAGGCGCCTGCCCGGCAATCAGGATGCGGGCACTGGTGCTCGCCTGCAGGACCGGCCGCGGTTCATGCGGCAGCGGCGCGCCCTCGGGCCGGTCGCAGCAAATGCGGCAGCCGCGGATGTCAGCAAGGAGATCGGCGAGGTTGCGTGGGTCCGCCATGGCGCCAGTGTTTCAAATTTTAGCGATTTGGCAAAGCCGAACTTAGGCGGTGTTCCCTATGGTTAGCGGCTGAAGTGTGAAATGCTTTCAGGATAAGGGAAGGCAATGAACAATACGACCGCCGGCAAGGGGCCGCTAGACCGCTACAATTTTCATGACGATGGACCCGCAGAGGCACCGCCGAAACCCGCCTATTCCGCATGGGAGCGGCCAGACACCATTCCGTGGCAGCACGAGCTTCTGGTCCTTTTCCTGCGCAATCAGATTGCGCGTGGCTCCGGCGATGCCGATCCTGGCACTGCTGCTGGCGGCGACGAGCATTCTGTGGGTGCCGTGGTTCATCAGTTTCGGCTGGCTGGTTGCGGCGATCGGCTGCCAGGCCTTCCAACTCTTCCTGTGCAAACGGTATTTCCACCGTGAAAGAACCCGCGACGAGCAGAGCGACTGGATCGGCATGCTGTCGGCCTCGGAACTGCTCACCGGCATGTGCTGGTCCATGCCCCTGTTCCTGTTCTGGGAAACAGCCAACAGCATGCAGCAGATGTATCTGGTCGCTTCGGTGATGGCGGTGATCGCGGTGCGGTTGCTGATCGTCAACAACTTCATGCCGGTACTGATCGCCGGGACCGGCGTGCTCACGGTCGGCGTGGCGCTACGCTGCGTTTCGGAAGCCGAGCCTATCTATCTTGCACTGAGCGGCACTATCGTCTCACTCGAGGCATTCTTCCTTCTCGTCGCGCGCAATCTCCAGGATACGGCGCGCGACATGCTGATTTTCAAGGCACAAAAGGAAAGTCTCTTCGAGGACTTGAAGAGCGCCAAGGAAAAGGCCGAAAAGGAACGGGCCAAGGCCGAGGATGCCAACAAGGCGAAGTCGGCCTTCCTTGCCAATATGAGCCACGAGCTGCGCACGCCGCTCAACGCCATCATGGGCTTCTCCGAGATTCTCAAGCGCGAGATGTTCGGCCCGCTCAACGTCGCGGCTTACAAGAGCTATGCCGATGATATCCATCATTCCGGCCATTATCTGCTGGCGCTAATCAACGACATTCTTGATCTGTCGCGCATCGAGGCCGGGCGCCGCGATTTGCAGGAAGAGCCTGTCAGCCTTCTGGTTACCGTCGAAGAAGCCAACCACCTGTTGCTGATGAAGGCAGCGGAAAAGGCGATCGAAGTGCGTGTCGAGGTTCCGGAATCCCTGCCCAAGCTGATGGCCGACCGCCGGGCGATAAACCAGATCGTCATCAACCTCCTGTCCAATGCCATCAAGTTCTCGCCGCGCCGTGGTACTGTGACTGTGAAGGCTGAACGTACTAACGGCGGCGGGCTGGCCATCCGTGTCAGTGACAATGGCCCCGGCATACCAGAGCATGAGATTGAGATGGCGCTCGGGGCCTTCTCGCGCGGCAGTTTCGCCACGAAGAAGGCGATCGACGGTGCCGGCCTCGGCCTGCCGATCGCCAAGGGATTGATGGAAGTGCATGGCGGCGACATCGACATCCGCAGCAAGTCTGGCGAAGGCACCGAGGTCACCGTAACATTCCCTTCACACCGCGTCCTCGACGGTCCGCGCGGCGAGGTCATGGCCGCACCCAGCGTCTCCTCGGAAACGCAGCGCAAGCTGATCGCGCTGACTGGTTGACTAAAGCCGCGATCACGCTTCCTTGTTGCTCACCCCAGCGCTTTCAAAGGTCGCCATATTATTGTGAAGATTGACCGCCGCCTTGACAAGGCCGGCGGCAAGGGCGGCGCCAGAGGCTTCACCGAGCCGCATGCCGAGATCAAGAAGCGGTTCCTTCCCGAGTTTCGTCAACAGCCTCCGATGAGGGGGCTCGGCCGAGCGATGGGCAGCCAGGCAGTGGTCAAGCGCATCGGCGCGCAGAGCATGGAGGATCGCCGCCGCGGCGGTCGCCACATAGCCGTCGAGAAGTACCGGCACGCGCTGGATCCGAGCGGCCACAATGGCGCCGGCCATGGCGGCAAGCTCGCGCCCGCCGAGCCGGCGCAGGACTTCCAGCGGATCGGCGAGATGGGACATGTGCAGTTCGACGGCATGGCGCACCGCAGCGGCCTTGCGGGCAAGCCCCTCGGCATCGACACCGGTGCCGGGTCCCACCCAATCCTCCGCCTTTCCGCCATAGAGGCCATGGGCGATCGCCGCGGCGATCGTCGTATTGCCGATCCCCATTTCACCGACGCAGAGGAGATCGCAGCCCTGGGCGATCGCCTCCATGCCATAGGCCATGGTGGCGGCGCAGTCGGCCTCTTCGAGGGCCGCTTCCTGCGTGATGTCGCGGGTCGGCTGGTCGAGGGCAAGTTCGAAAACCTTGAGGCCGAGATCAAACGTCTTGCAGATCTGGTTGATGGCGGCGCCGCCGACCTGGAAATTGGTCACCATCTGGCGGGTCACCTCTGCGGGAAAGGCGGTCACCCCTTGCGCGACCACGCCGTGATTGCCGGCGAAGACCGCCACCACCGGGCGTTCGATGCGGGGCGGATAATGGCCCTGCCAGGCGCTCACCCATTCGGCGATGGCCTCGAGTCTGCCGAGCGCTCCCGGCGGCTTGGTCAGGTTGCGGTCGCGGGCGCGGCATTTTTCCACCGCCTCGGCATCGGGCCCCGGCAAATCCTTCATCAAATTACGGATACCGTCGAAGGGCAAGACCGAGGGGACAATTGTCATTGGCCGGCAAGGCTCCTAGTTTCAGGCCACGACATCACAGGATTCGGGCTGTGGGCGCAACATGAGCGACGATTTTGAGCCGCTGAGCGAAGCCCGCCGCCGATTCAGACCGTTTGCCGAGTTCCTGGTGGCCTTGCGATTCCTCACGACGCTGCCGGTTCCATTCGTGCGCACTCTCGACCCTCCGCCGCTTGCGGAAGCCATGCGCATGTTTCCGCTGGCCGGTGCGGTGATCGGGGCGGGCATGGGAGCAGTCCTCAGTCTCTGCAATCTCGGTGGACTGCCGCAGTTGTTTTCGGCCGCCATAGCCATAGGCATCGGACTCCTGATCACCGGCGCCCTGCACGAAGACGGACTTTCCGATGTGGCCGACGGCTTCGGCGGCGGTCGGACGCGGGAAGAGCGGCTCAACATCATGCGCGACAGTCGCATCGGCGCATTCGGGGCGCTGGCACTCGGTATCATGCTGCTCGCCAGAGCCTCGCTGTTCATGGCCTTGCTGGAACTACCGGCTCGCGACATGATCGTGCTGCTGGCCTGTGCCGCGGCCTTCTCGCGTGCACTGATCGTCGATCTGATGTGGGCGACGCGCCCTGCCCGCAGCGACGGGTTATCGGTGCTGGCGGGGCGTCCTGGCCGCAACACCGCCCTCTTCGCACTTATACTCGGCGGCCTCGGTGCGGGGTTTGCGGCGGGCTGGGTGCTGGCGCCGGAAGCCGGCGTCGCCGCGCTGATCGCCGGGGGCGTCATGCTGGCGGCGGTGCGGCTTGTGGTGATGCGCAAGATTGGCGGTCAGACAGGCGATGTCTGCGGTGCGGCGCAAGTCCTCACCGAACTCGCGATGCTCGCCATTTATGCGGCAACGATTTCTTAACCTTGCCGGTAGCCGTTAGGGCCGCGTTCACCACTCCTTGAGAGGCGGGTCTCCAAACTGGCTTGCGGATCAAGAAAAATTCCGGAGCGGATTCTATGAGCAGACCCGGATTGGGTGCAATGATCGTGGCAGCACTCGCCTTTGCCGCAAGCGCAGCGGCCAGGGCGGATGATGGCATGCTGCAGGCCGCTTCGGCGACCGAACTCACAGCCAATGCCTATGGCCATTTCATCGCGCGAGCAGAAATTAACGGCCGCGACATTGTGGTGATGATCGACACAGGGGCCACCGCCGTGGCGCTCAGCTACGAGGATGCCCAAGAAGCGGGACTGCGGCCCGGCAGCCTTGATTTCGACATTCCCATCTCCACCGCCAATGGAGTTGGCAAGGCCGCCCGGGTCAGGCTCGACCGGGTCGAGATCGACGGGGTGCGGGTCCATGATGTCGAAGGCGTGGTGCTGCCGGAGGGGGCGCTGCGCGGTTCGCTTCTCGGCATGAGCTATCTCAGCCGGTTGCGCAGCTTCAAGATCGAGGACGGCGTCCTCCATCTTGAAGATTAGGACGTTTTCGGCGATAGGGACGGCGCATCTGGATGATTATGCAGCAGCCCATCCCATATCCTGCCCCCATGAACGCCCTTCTCCTTCCCGAAATCGAAACTCCCTGCATCAAGGTCTGCGTGGTCGATCCTGAAACCGGTTTCTGCATCGGTTGCGGCCGCACCCGAGTTGAGATCGGAAGCTGGCTCGGCCTTAGCCCGGCCCAGCGCAAGGATATCATGACAGGGCTGCCCGAGCGGGTCGACACGCTCACATTGCGTAAACGCCGCCGTGGCGGCCGCCGCGGCCGCCTCCAACAAATCGAAGGGTAGGCATCATTCGGCTGCCAGCAGTCGCGGTCCTGCGTTGGCTTGCATGGTTTGCAGTGCTCGATCGAGAACCTCGAGCCCTGCGCCGGGACGGCAGGCCTCTTCCGACAGGACACGGCGCCAGTGCTTGCCGCCCGGCAGGGCGTGAAACAGGCCGAGCATGTGGCGGGTCATGCGATTGAGCCAGACGCCCTTGGCGAGTTGCGCCGCGATATAGGGTTTCATCCGTTCAACGATGTCATGGGGCGCTGCGGCATTCTCGCTGTCGCCGAAGAAGCGTTTATCGATCTCATTCAGGATCCACGGCGAATGATAGGCGGCGCGGCCGAGCATGACGCCATCGACATGACTGAGGTGGGCTTTCGCGTCATCGAGGTTTTCTATCCCGCCGTTGATTATGATCGAGAGATCGGGGTGCCGCTGTTTCAGCCGGTAGATGCGGGCGTAGTTGAGCGGCGGTATCTCGCGGTTTTCTTTCGGCGACAGTCCCTTGAGCCAGGCTTTGCGGGCATGCACGATGAAGGTGCGGCAGCCGGATTGGGTAACCGTGGTTATGAAATTCTCCAGGGCCGCATCTTCGTCCTGATCGTCAAGGCCTATTCGGCATTTGACCGTCACCGGCAGGTGCACCGCGGCGATCATGACGCTGACACAATCGCGCACCAGGGCGGGCTCGGCCATCAGGCAGGCGCCGAAGCGGCCTTCCTGTACCCGGTCGGAGGGGCAGCCGACATTGAGATTGATCTCGGAATAGCCAAAATCCTCGCCGCATTTCGCGGCCTCGGCCAGAAGTTTGGGGTCGCTGCCGCCGATTTGAAGCGCCACGGGCTGTTGGCCAGGGTCGAAGCCGAGAAGGCGCTCGCGGTCGCCGTGGCGTATGGCCGCTGCCGTCACCATCTCGGTGTAAAGCAGCGCCCGGCGCGTCAGCTGGCGATGGAAGTACCGGCAATGCCGGTCGGTCCAGTCCATCATGGGGGCGACGCAGAAGCGGTGCCCGGAAAGTTGCGGTCTTGCGTTCATTTCAAGAACCGTGCTCGCATATCATTTGGCGGCGGGCAAGGGCTCGGTAAAAGTCTGGCGCCAATTTTGAACGGAGGAACCAGACGTGCCACACGATGCAAAACTGCTAATCCACATCGGAGTGGGCGGATGGACCTATGAGCCCTGGCGCGGCACCTTTTATCCTGCCGGCCTCACGCAGAAACGAGAACTGGAATATGCCAGCCGCAAGCTCACCTCGATCGAGGTCAACGGCACGTATTACGGCTCACAGAAGCCAGATAGCTTTGCCAAATGGCACGACGAGACGCCGGACAATTTCGTCTTTGCACTCAAGGGGCCGCGGTTCGCGACAAACCGCCGGGTTCTCGCCGGCGCCGGCGAGTCCATCGACCGCTTTTTCAAGAGCGGCGTGACGCGATTGAGAGACAAGCTCGGCCCCATCAACTGGCAGTTCATGCCGACAAAGAAATTCGATGCCGCCGATTTCGAGGGATTTCTCAAGTTGTTGCCAAGGACTGTCGATGGCCATGACATCCGCCACACAGTCGAAGTCCGGCACGAAAGTTTCAGTAATCCAGAATTCGTTAACCTCGCAAGGCACTACGGAACTGCAATCGTGATTGCGGCAGATTCCGTTTATCCCCAGATCGCCGATATTACCGCAGATTTTGTCTATGCACGGATCATGGGCACGAGCGAAAGTCACCCGGCCGGTTATTCGAAAGCCGAGCTCGACATATGGGCCGAGCGCGCCAGGCAATGGAGTTTGGGCGTGGCACCGGCCGGGCTTTCCATGGTGAGCGCACAGCCAAAAGATGAACGCCGCCGTGATGTCTTTCTCTATGTAATCAGCGGTTTCAAAACCCGCAATCCGGCGGCGGCCATGGCGATGATCGAACGGCTCCGTTCATGAAGAGCCAGGCTTTGCATTGCCTTCGGCCAGCGCTTCGGTCAGCAGCCGCGATAGGCGCGGATCGAGGGTCAGGCGCGATGCAGCGGCGAGCCCGCGCGACGACATTTTCTTGGCCGTCTTGGCGAGTATGTCACGCACTTTGGCGTCATCGTGCTTGGCGATGAAGTCAGTTGCTTCGAATTCGAGAAACACCAGGCAGACGACATCTTCCAGTGCCTGGACCTCCTCGTCCTGCTTCAGCCTTTCCTTACGCAGGAGCGCCCCGACCCGGGCGATCGCCTCGGCGCCGAAACCGGCCGCCTCCATGATCGCCGAGGTGCGCCGGGCATGGTGTTTCTGAAGGTCCTTGCGCCAGGTGAGATAGCCGATGCGGCCTTCCGCGTAGGTGGTGCGGGGAATGAGCCAGCGCTCGATATGCTGGGCCCTTGCGGCAATGCGCAGGGGTTCGGACGCCTCTGGAACATGAATTGCCAGGACCTCCGACATGCGGCGCCCGTAGACGAGGGCCGCCGGCAGGCGTTCACTGCCCACCGTCACGGTCGACGGGTCCTTTGCATTCGCCGCATCGACTCGCCGCGAGACCGTTGGCGAGCCGCCCAGCAGCGGCGGATTGAGGTTGAGTTCCGGTCATGACGCCGGAAATCTAATGCAGGCCCGGCGCGGTGACCAGCGCCCCGTGCGGCTTTGACTTGCGTCAACTCCCGTGACATTGAGGCCCATGGTTTCAGCGCTCGCCTATCTTGAAGACCTCATCGCTTTTCCCACCATCAGCCGCGACAGCAATCTCGATCTGATCGCCTATCTCCAGTCGAAGCTCGCAGCCCTCGGCATTACGTCGATGCAGGTTCCGAGCGAAGACGGCCGCAAGGCCAACCTCTGGGCCACCATTGGGCCCGAAGGCCGTCCGGGGATAGCTCTCTCCGGCCACACCGATGTGGTGCCGGTGGAAGGCCAGGCCTGGACTTCCGATCCTTTCCGGCTCAGCCGTCGCGACGGTAAGCTCTATGGCCGCGGCAGCGCCGACATGAAGGGCTTCATCGCCTGCTGCCTCGCCATGGCGCACAAGGCGGCGAAGACGAAACTCAAGACTCCCATCCATTTTGCCTTTTCCTATGACGAGGAGATCGGCTGCGTCGGGGTGCGGCGGTTGCTCGACATGCTCAAGGATCTGCCGCTCAGGCCGCGGCTGTGCATCGTCGGCGAGCCGACGCTGATGCAGGCGGTCACCGCCCACAAGGGCAAGCTCGGCTTCCGCGTCACCGCCCACGGCCTCGAGGCGCATTCGAGCCTGGCGCCCATCGGCGTCAATGCCATCTACATGGCCACCGATCTCATCGGCGAAATCCGCGCCATCCAGAAGGAGATCGAAGAGCATGGCGGGCGCGACGGCGACTACGACGTTGCCTACACGACACTGCATGTCGGCAAGATTGCGGGCGGCGAGGTGATGAACATCGTGCCGAACCGCGCCAGCTTCGATTTCGAAATCCGCTATCTGCCGCAGGACGATGCCGAAGCGATCGTGACCAGGATCAGGGCTGCTGCCGAGAAAGTTGCTGCTGTCATACCGGAACATCTTTGCGGAGGCGCGCTTCGAATTCGCCGAACTGCAGAGCTATCCGGCGCTCGATACGCCGGTCGACAGCGAGGCGGTGCGCTTCGTGCATTCGCTGACCGGCGGCAATTCCACCGGCAAGATCACCTTCGGCACCGAAGGCGGACTGTTCCAGAAGACGCTCGGCATTCCGGCGGTGGTCTGCGGTCCGGGCATCGATCGCGGTTGCCCACAAGCCGGACGAATATGTCAGCGAAGCGCAGATGGCGGCCTGCGATGCGATGCTGGGCAAACTTGTGGAAAGGCTTTCGGCTTAGAAATCGCCCGGTACGCCATAGCTCGGCGCCGCGGTCGGATCGACGGCGCGTTGCAGATAGGCGCCCATCTGCGGCTTGTAGTCTTCCCAAAGTTTCCTCAGCACACGGACCGGATTTCATCGTCCCAATCGACACGCAGGTTGACCAGCGGAAAGGCCTGCTCGTGATGGACGATGAGCGCGGCCGAATGCACCGGCCCTTCCTCGCCGCCCGATTCAAGTCCCGCCTCCAGCGCGCGCAACAGCCGCTCGGCCAGATGCTGGCCGGCATTGGCGGCAAAGGCATCGGTCATGGCTCTTGGCAGCGCCGCCGACTTCAGAAGATTGCCGGCTGCTACACAGTCGCGCTGTTCGGACACGCCATGGGTGCCAAGAATATTCTTGCCCGACCATGATGCCGAATTGCCGTTCTTGTCCACGGCAGTGAGCTGACGGTAATCGATGAACGGCCGGCCCCGGATTATTGAATCAATTGAATCTCTTGCACTCATTCCTTGAGACATCAGATCAAGCAGCATCGGACCCAGATTGGGATCGGTCACATTCTGCGTAGCGACTGCGCCAACGCCGGCGCGCGCATGCGGGCAGCGGGCGCCGACGGCAATCGACGAGGTGGTGATGGCGACCCCGAAGGCGCCCGACTTCGGCGCAACGTCCGGCGATCGAGAAGGTCACTCGGCGGCTGTCCTCATCTGCGCGGCCTGCGGCCCGTTCAGGCGGCGATCGAGATAGCGGGCGAAATCGTGTATCTCGCGCTCGAGCCAGCTCAAGGGGCCGGGCCTTGCCAAAGGCGATTTCGAACCCTGATTGATGCCTTCGACCACGAATTTGTCCTCGGCATTGACCTTGTCAAAAAAAGCAACGAGTTCACTGACCCACTGTTCGCGGCCATCGCCAAGTGCTGCGTGGACTTCGGGCGCCAGCGCCACTCCGAAGCGGACCTTGACCTCTTCCACTCCGCTCGGGCGCAAGCTCAGATACCACATGTGGTCGGGCGCCAGAACGTACATGTGGCAGGGGAACACCGTCGGCATCAAGGTTGTGTAGCGCCACTCACCCTTGAGCCGCTGTGTTATCGGGATGGGCGCGGCCATACTTGGCGTTCTCATCCTTGGTGAAAGTCTGCCAAGTGAACGCTTCAAAGACCTTCTCGGGAAACACCACCGAATCGATCGGCATCCAGGCGCCAACCGTTGCACGATGGGCGACCGGAAGGTGGTAGCCCTCCATGAAATTCTCGGTGAGAAGCTTCCAGTTCGTCTTCCATACATGGTCCTGCTGGGCAACCGGCAGGTAGTTGGCCAATTCGAAGCGGGCGACTTCCGGTTCCAGCTCGTTCAGCAATTCTGCGACGGGAGGTGCTGCATCGTTCAGCGTCACATAGATCCAGCCCTGCCAGATCTCGGTGCGCAATTGCGGCAGCCGGTAGCCCTTCTTTTCGAATTCAGGATCGCGGTGGCCCATGTGCCCCGCGCCGATCACTCTGCCCTCCGTGTCATAGGTCCAGGCGTGATAGGGACAGACGATCTTCGTGCATGACCCGCGATTCTCGACAAGCCGCATCATGCGGTGCAGGCAGACATTGGCAAAGGTGCGGATGATGCCGTCCCTGCCGCGGATCGAAAAAATAGGCTGATCGTTGATCGAGAAGGTTATGTAGTCGCCCGGATTCGGGATGTCGGCGGCGAGACCCGGGCACTGCCACTCCTGAGCGAATATCCGTTGCCGCTCAAGCTCGGAGATTTCCGGCGATGAGTAGATGGAGGGCGGAATCGTGAATGCCTCGGAGAGAGGCGTGCGTGCCGCGCCGCTCAATCCTTCAAGGATGCTGCGTGTTTGAGCCGACTGATCCATGATTTCCACCTCATTCGGGGATGACGGCCGTCACCTCGATTTCAACAACCCATTCGGGCCGCGCCAGCGCCGTGATGACAAGACCGGTCGAGCACGGGAACACGCCCTTCAGCCATTTGCCCATCTCGCGATAGACGTCCTGGCGGTAGCGGATATCGGTCAGATAGACGACGATGCGGCAGATGTGGTCGAGCGTGCCGCCCGCCTCCTCCATCAGCGTCTTGATATTTGCCATGGTCTTGGCGGTCTGGGCCGCGGCATCGCCGACATGCAGCGACTGGCGGGTATCGAGGTCCTGGCTCACCTGACCGCGCACGAACACCATGGTGCCTCTGGCCACCACGGCCTGGCACAGATCGTTGTCGAGCTTCTGCTCGGGATAGGTGTCCTTGGTGTTGAAGGGACGAATTCGTTTGTGCGCTGTCATTACTCCGCCGCCTGCTTCGTGACGCCCCAGATGCGGTCCGAAAGTCCGCCCGCCTTCTGAGCAAACTTCAGGGTGCCGTTCCAGTCGAATGTGCGATAGACCGCCGCCGACTGGGCGAAGGGCGGCGACTGGGCGAAGAGCTGGAAGGTCAGGCGGTGGCCGGCATAGTCGGAGTTGAGAAGATCGCGGGCCAGGGCCAGAAGCTTGCGGCGGTCCTCGGCGAGCCATTCGTCATTGACGGTGTAATACTTGTCCATCCATTTCCTGGTCTCGGGATGCTCGAAGACGGCGGCATCGGGGGTCACGCAAATCTGGCCGCCGCACAGTTCGCGGGCGATATGCATCATGCGCGGCAGATTGTTGAGCGCATGGCAGCGGCCGGTCATCAGCAGCGACTGGTTCGGCATCAGCAGGCCATTGGGGCTCTTCTCGCCCATGGCGATTGACGGCGGTGAGATGGGCATTGATGCCTTCGCGCCAGATCGCCAGGTCGGCGAGTTTTTCCTGCACCGCCTGCTGCTTGTCGAGGCCGGTCTGCCTGGCATTCCACAGGGCCGCGCCGATGATCAGATCGGCATAGGACAAGGTGCGCTGCACGAAGGGAAAGGCCGAATAGCGGTGCAGCGTCTGGCGGATGAAGGCGGCGGCGCGGGTGTGCTGATAGAACAGCACGTCCTCCCAGGGGATCAGCACATTGTCGAGAATGACGATGGTGTCGACTTCATCGAACTTGTTGGAGAGCGGATAGTCGCGCGCCGGCGCGCGGCCCGGCAAAGCCGGTGCGGCAGATGTGCTTGACGCCCGGCGCATTCATCCTGACGATGCAGCCCAGCGCATATTCGGACAGCTTGGCATCGCCCCAATTGGCGATCGTCGGCTTGAGGAAGGCCTGGTTGGCATAGGCCGCCGCGGTTTCATACTTGGCGCCGCGGATGACGATGCCGGCGTCGGTCTCCTTCACCACATGCACCAGCATGTCCGGGTCCTGGTCCTGCGGCCGCTTGGAGCGGTCGCCCTTGGGATCGGTATTGGCGGAGACATGGAAGGGATCGTGCTTGATCGCCTCGTGGATGTGGCGCTCGATGTTCTTGGCGAAGCGCGGATCGATCTCGTTCAAGATGTCCTTGCCGTCCCACAGCGACCACATCTCGCCGATGGTCTCGTCGCCGACGCGGGTGACCACGCCGCCGATGTCGTTCATGACCGAGATCGACCGCCTTGCGCTTGTCGTGCCAGTCCTTCTGGTCGAAAGGCAGCTTGAGGCCGATGGCGAAGCGCTCGCCCTTCTCCTCATAGGTCATGGCATCGCGGCTTGCCGCCTCGTGCTGCATGTCGTAGACGCGGGCGCGGATGTCGACCACCGGCTTGAACATGGGATGGCGGGTCACGTCCTTGACGCGCTCGCCATTGATCCACACCTCGCGGCCGTCGCGAATCGAATCGCGGTATTGTTCGCCGGTTCTGATCATGGTTTTTCCCTCAGTGGCTCGGCGATGCGCCCAAAGGCGCGGTTGCAATAGACGAGAGGCTCGGCGGAACCGCTGTGGGCGGCCACGACGCGGCCGATGAAGATACGATGTGAGCCCGCGTCGTGGCTCGATTCGAGTTCGCATTCGAAAACGGCGGTCGCCTCGCTGACCAATGGCACGCCGGTGGCGCCCGTGCGCCAGTCATGGGAAGTGAAATCATAGGGTCTGCCCGCCTGCGGCCGTCCGGCGAAGGTCTCGGCATAGTCCCGGTTGTGGGCGGCAAGAAGATTGACGGCGAAGAGGCGGTTCTTAGCTATCGCCGCCGCGGCCGGGCTTTTGCGGTTGACGCAGACAAGCACCAGCGGCGGTTCAGCCGAGACCGAGGAAACCGCGCTCACTGTGAGGCCAAAGCGCCCGGCCCGGCCATCGGTGGTCACCACCGAAACGCCGGTGGCGGCCAATCCCATTGCGGCAATGAATTTCTCAGCCGATTCAGCCGGCCTGATTGCGTTTTCCATGGCGACAACATGCCACTGGACAAGACTTAGGAAAAATAGATAATATCTTCATTCTGAATTGATTTTTTCTATGCTGCGATATACGCTCCGCCAGCTCGAATATGCACTCGCCGTCCACCAACACGGCTCGGTCGCTCGAGCCGCCGCGGCCTTCCGGCGTCGCCCAGCCCTCGGTCTCGGCATCGCTCGCCAAGCTCGAGGACCAGATCGGCCTGCAGCTCTTCATCCGCCATCATGCGCAGGGTGTCACCGCCTCGCCGCAAGGCGCGCGCTTCCTCACCGAGGCGCGCAATCTTCTGAACCAGGCGCAGGACTTGCAACGCCAGTCGGAAGCGGCAGGAACAATGATCGAAGGCACGCTCAGCATTGGCAGTTTCACTACCATCGCGCCTGCTTTTGCGCCCCAAATCATCTCACAATTCATGGGTTTGCACCAGAAGGTTCATCTGCGACTTGAAGAGGGAACTCAGCAACATCTCTTCGAGGGCCTGCGCGGCGGACGCTACGATCTCGCACTTCTCTACAGCGTCGACCTGCCGGACGAATTCATTGCCACCCCCCTCGCCAGCCTGGCGCCGCATGTTCTGCTGCCGCAACATCACCCGCTGGCGAAGCGAAAACGAATCGCACTTCGCGATCTGGCCGCGGAGCCTTTCGTGCTGCTCGACATCCCGCCGAGCCGGACCTACTTCCTGCGCATTCTGAAATCGGCGGGGATAGAGCCGAAGATCGCCTTTGCCTCGCCTTCGCTGGAAATCGTGCGCGGCCTGGTCGCCCAAGGTCTGGGCTACTCCATCCTGATCATGCGGCCGCATGGCGACCGTTCCTATGACGGCGAACCCCTCGCCATCCGCGCCATTGCCGAGAATGTCGAGCCGGGTCTGATCGTTCTTGCAACCATTCGGCAGATGCGCAAGACACGTCTGGTCTTGGCCTTCGAGGAGCATTGCGTGAGCTATTTCAATGCGCGCGACGGCAAGAAATGACCGCGTCGCACGCTACCGTCATTGGCGCCGGAATCGTAGGTATTTCGGCTGCGGCCTTCCTGCAGCGCGCCGGATACCGCGTCACCGTCATCGACCGGCTGCCCCCAGGCGAAGGCTGTTCCTTCGGCAATGCCGGCGGCCTTGCCTTCGCCGAGATCGTGCCGCCGATTCATCCGCGCATTCTGCTCAAGATTCCGGGCTGGCTGATGGACCCGCTGGGGCCGCTCACCATCCGGTGGTCCTATCTGCCCAAGGCGCTGCCGTGGTTTCTGGCGGCGGGACGCAATGCCATGCCGGATCGCGTCAAGAGGATCACCGCGGCGCGAGCCGATCTGGCGCTGCGGGTGGTGGCCGATTTCGAAATCCTGCTCAAGGCGGCAGGGACCCACCATCTTCTGAAATATCGGGACACGTTGCGGGTCTACGACAATGAAGCGCAATTTGCCGCCGAGGCGGCCGTGCGCGAGACCAAGAGGGTCCACGGCTACGAGATGAAGCGGCTTTCGGGCGGCGAGGCGCGAGAGCTCGAGCCCGCGCTTTCGCCGCATGTGCATTGCGGCGCATTCCACGGCGGCTGGTACTTCGTGAGCGATCCCGGACGCGTGGTGACGAGCATCGCGGAAGAGGTGGTGCGCAATGGCGGCAAGCATCGTCGGCGATGAAGTCCTGGCCATCGAGCGGGAGGGAGGCCGCGCCAAGCAACTGCGATTGAAAGCGGGCGGAGAACATCGCCTCGATCGTCTCGTCATCTGTGCGGGCGCCTATTCGCATCTCCTGGCGAAGCAACTCGGCGACCGCGTCCTGCTGGAAGCCGAGCGCGGCTATCACATGGTCCTGCCCAATTCCGGGCGTGAGCCTGTCGCGCTCCCTCACCTATGCGCGCACTCCCGCCGCCGCAACGCCCATGGACATGGGGCTGCGATTGGCGGGCACCGACGAGTTCGCGGGTCTCGATGCCCCGCCGAACTATGCCCGCGCCGATGCGCTGTGGAAAATCTTCAAGCGGATTCTCCCCGGGCTTAAGGAGCCCGATGCGGCCACCACGCGCTGGATGGGCCGGCGGCCGGGAACACCGGATTCACTGCCGGTGATCGGACCTTCGAAGCATGCAAGCAATGTCTGGTACGGCTTCGGCCACGGCCACATGGGGCTCACCTGGGGTCCGTCGACCGGCCGGCTCATCAGCGAACTGATGACCGGTGCCCGAAGCAATATCGATCTTTCACCCTTCCGGGTCGATCGGTTCTAGACCCACAACCTCGGCCTCGCCGCCGGGAATCTCGGCGAATTCGCCTGTGGCCTTGCCGAGGAGCGCCCGGGCCATGGGTGAGGAATAGGCAATTGAGCCTTTGGCCGGGTCGGCCTCGTCTTCGCCGACAATGGCGAAGCGCTGCTGCCTTCCATCACTGCGCCGGATGACGACGGCGGTGGCGAAGGCCACGGTCTTCGGCTGCTTCGGCGGCTCGATAATTTGAGCACTGGCACGGCGCTGGGTCCAGTAGCGCAAGTCGCGGGAAGCGAGTGCTATGGCGCTTCTGTCGCTTTCGTGCTGGGCATGGGCAAGCTCCCGGCGCAGCGTCTCGAGCTTCTCCTCGATCTGGTGCAATCCACGCGGCGTCACGAAATTGGGATTGGGACTCACCGGGCGCTCGGGCAACGCTTCCGGCGCATCTTCCTGATCTTTGACAAAGGCACGGCTCATGGGCTCTATGTTCCAGACAGCTTCATCGAGGCAATTCTAGCACATGCGACCGGAAACGCCGCAGACGATTCATCTCAAGGATTATAAGCCCGTTCCCTATCTGATCGAGAGCGTTCACTTCGATTTCGCTCTCGATCCGCAGGCCACGCGCGTTGCTTCGCGGCTCGTGATGGCGCCCAATCCGGCGAGTTCGGAGAACAATGCGCCGCTCATTCTGCATGGTGAGAAGATCGCACTTCGCTCCGTCGCCATCGACGGAAAGCCGCTCGCACCTTCCGGCTATTCGGTCTCGGACACAGCCCTCACCATTGCCGCCGTGCCACAGCGGTCCTTTACTCTCGAACTCGTCACGGTCTGCAATCCCTCAGCCAACACCGAGCTTTCCGGGCTCTATATGTCGAGCGGCATGTATTGCACTCAATGCGAGGCCGAGGGTTTTCGCCGCATCACCTACTTCTATGACCGGCCCGACGTGATGACGCGCTATACGGTGCGGATTGAGGCGCCGACGCAGCAGTTTCCGGTGCTCCTGTCGAACGGCAATCCGGCGGAGGCGGGCGAAATTGCCGGTACCGAACGCCACTTCGCAGTGTGGAACGACCCCTTCCCCAAGCCCTCCTATCTCTTCGCCCTGGTGGCGGGCGATCTGGCATGGGTGCAGGACACGTTCACGACGATGTCGGGACGCAGCATTCGTCTCGGCATCTATGTGGAGAAGGGCAAGGAGGACCGCTGTGGCTGGGCGATGCAATCGCTCAAGGCCTCAATGCGCTGGGACGAAACGGCCTTCGGGCGCGAATATGATCTCGACGTGTTCAACATCGTCGCCGTCTCCGCCTTCAACATGGGGGCGATGGAGAACAAGGGGCTCAATGTCTTCAACGATAAGTACATCCTTGCCTTGGCCGCCACCGCGACGGACGCCGACTACGTGAATATCGAGGCGATCATCGCGCATGAATACTTCCACAACTGGACCGGTAACCGCATTACCTGCCGCGACTGGTTCCAGCTCTGCCTCAAGGAAGGCCTCACTGTATTCCGCGACCAGGAGTTCACCTCCGACATGCGTTCGCGGGCGGTGAAGCGCATTGCCGATGTCAAGACATTGCGGGCCCGGCAGTTCCCTGAAGACGGCGGACCGCTCGCCCATCCGGTGCGGCCCGCCTCCTACATCGAGATCAACAACTTCTATACGCCGACCGTCTATGAGAAGGGGGCCGAACTCTGCCGCATGATGAAGACGCTGATCGGGCGAGGCGGCTTTCCGCAAGGCGATGGATCTCTATTTCGACCCGCCATGACGGCGAAGCGGCGACGGTGGAAAATTTCGTGCAATGCATGGCCGATGCCTCGGGCCGCGATTTCAAGCAGTTCTTCCGCTGGTACGAGCAGGCCGGCACGCCGCAGGTGATCGCCGAAGGGCGCTATGACCGTGCCGGGCAGAGCTACGAGCTGACGCTCGAACAGATGACCGCGCCGACGCATGGCCAGGCCGACAAACTGCCGCTGCAAATTCCCCTGGGGCTCGGCCTTATCGGTCCGGATGGTGTGGACATGCCACTCGATCTCGAAGGGGTGGGCACTCTCAATGCCCCGCAGATCGAACTCACCGAGCTCAAAAAAACATTCCGGTTCCGAAACATCACTAAGCAACCGGTCCTCTCCATAAATCGCGGCTTCTCGGCGCCGGTACAGGTGACCACCAATCATTCCGCCGCCGACCAGTTGTTTCTGATGGCCCACGACCGCGACAGCTTCAATCGTTGGGAAGCGGGCCAGATGCGCGGCCGGGCCCTCATACTTGAGGTCATGACGGGCGCCACGGTGGGTCTTGACGGTTTCAGCGACGCGCTCGGTCGCATCCTCGACGATCAGCAACTTGACCAGGCTTTCAAGGCCCTGATGCTGGGGCTGCCGAGCGAAGCCGAAATCGCCGCGGCGATCGGCAAGGACGTCGACGCCAGTCTCGTTCTCGCCGCCCGCGACCGTATCAGAGGCGAGCTCGGCCGGGCTCTGGCCCCCAGGCTCGAGCGCATCTGGCAGGAGACCCAAGAGCAAGGCCCCTATATCGCAGATCCCGCCGGCACTGCGCGGCGGGCGCTCCGTTACGCGACCCTGTCGCTACTGCTGCTCGGCGACCGGGCGCGCGGCACGGAATTCGCTCTTTCAGAACTTGAAAATCCCCACAGCATGAGCGCTGAGATCGGGGCTCTCGGAGCGCTGGTGCAGATCGACACGCCGGCCCGCGAGAGCGCCCTTGCGGAATTCCATCGGCGCCACGGAGAGGATCATCTGATCACCGACAAATGGTTTGCCCTCAACGCCCAGGCGATTGGCGCCGACGCAGCCGGGCGCGTCGCGACTCTGCTGCGGCATCCGGATTTCAAGCTGTCGGTGCCAAACCGCGTCTATGCCCTGATTGTCACCTTCACCACTGCCAATCAGGCAGGCTTCAACGCCGCCGATGGCGCAGGTTATCGGATCGCCGCCGATACGGTGATTGCCCTCGACCCGATCAACCCGCAGGTGGCCGCCAGGGTGGCCACCGGCTTTCGCAGCTGGCGGATATTCGATAGCGTCCGGCGGGCCGCGGCGGAAGCGCATTTGCGGCGGATTCTGGCGGTGCCAAAACTGTCGCGGGACTGTTTCGAGATCGTCTCCCGATTGGTTCAATAGGAACCCGCAATATGGCTGGACAAATCGACTTACTTGCGAATCAATGGGCCTGATTCGAAGATTGCTTAGGCAATCGTTTCGGTTCCGTACTGCTGGGGAGCAGAACGGGGGACAGGCAACAAATTGGGCAAGGCACACATCGGCGCGCTGTTTTTCAAGGAGAGGTCGCTCAGGCTTCCCTCCTCGTTTCCGGAGCGTTGGCGCATTGTCATTTCCGAGACGTCGCTGCGCATCCTGATCACCGCGCTCATCACAGCATTCCTGGCCACTCTCGGCACCGCGCTGGTGCTGCAACTCACGCAAAGCCGCACTGCCCATCTCGACGGGCAAAACCGGACCACGGCGCTGCATGCTCAAACAGCCGCGCAGGACATCCGTTTGCAATATGCCGAAGACCTCGCGGCCAGCCAGACACCGCGGCCGATGACCGCCGATCTGCTGCAGCAGGCGGCAGGTGAAACAGCGCTGTCCGAGGGCCGCATCTTCGCCGTCGTCGGCCGCAATGGCCGCATTGTCGTGAGCCTTCCGGCATTCGCCGGTCTCGAGGGCCGCGACCTCGCCGAAATTCTGACCCCGCAATTCGCCGTGGGAATTGGACCCGGTCGGCCGGCGATGACGCCGCTGACACTGGCTTCCGGCGAAGAGGCCTTTATCGCGCATGCAGGATCTTGGCGCCTATCCGGGCAGTCTCGTGGTGATTCAGCGCAAGTCCGACGTTCTCGGGGCCTGGAGTGCCAGTGTCGGGCGCGTCTCGATGCTCTTTGTCGTGACGTTGCTGGTTCTCATGATGCTCGGCGGCGCGTTCCACTGGCAGGCGGCCCGGGCTTCAGAGGCCGACAGCATGCTGGCGGTCGCAACCGAACGGCTCGACAAGGCGCTGGACCGCGGCCAATGCGGCATGTGGGACTGGGACGTGGCGCGCGGCGTCATCTTTTGGTCCAAGTCGATGTTCGAAATCCTCGGCATGCCGGTCAAGGGCGACTTCCTTAGTTTCGGCGAAGTCGCAGGCCGGTTGCATCCGGACGACGCCCAGCTCGAAAACGTCGTGGAGAGTCTGCTGCGCGGCGAGCTTGCGGTCTTCGACCGGGAATTCCGCATGCGCCACGAGAACGGTCACTGGGTCTGGCTCAGGGCCCGTGCCGCGCTGGCGCCGGGCGGAGCGGAGGATTCCGAGCATCTCATCGGCGTCGTCTTCGATATCACCCAGCAGAAACTGACCGACCGGCTGAACCAGGAGGCGGAACTGCGCCTCAAGGATGCAATCGAGAACATCTCCGAGGCCTTCGTGCTGTGGGACGCCGACAACCGGCTGGTCGTGTGCAATTCCAAATACCAGCAATTTCACTCGCTGCCGCTCCAAGTCTGCGTGCCCGGTGCGCCCTACGAGACCGTAACCCGGGCGGCGAAGGAGCCGTCGGTGCGCAAGCGGGTGTCGGTGATCACCGGCGATGCGGCGGGGGCCAAGTCCTTCGAGGTCCAACTCGGCGACCGGCGCTGGTTGCAGATCAACGAGCGCCGCACAAAGGATGGCGGGTTCGTTTCAGTCGGTACCGACATCACTGCGCTCAAGAAGCAGGAGGAGCGGCTGCTTGCCTCGGAACGCGAACTGATGGTAACGGTGCGCGATCTGCAGAAGGAGCGCTTGCTCGCCGACCAACAGGCGCAGCGCCTCGCCGATCTCGCCGACAAGTACGCCCGTGAGAAAACCCGCGCCGAAGCGGCTAACCGCTCGAAATCGGAATTCCTCGCCAACATGAGCCATGAACTGCGTACGCCCCTCAATGCCATCATCGGCTTCAGCGAAATCATGCAGGCGCAGATGTTCGGGCCGATAGGCTCGCATAAATACACCGAATATTCGCGCGACATTCAGCGCAGCGGCCAGTTCCTGCTCGACGTCATCAGCGACATCCTCGACATGTCGAAGATCGAGGCCGGGCGGTTGCAGCTTGAAACCGAGAAGGCGCCGCTCGAGGGCATTTTCGAAGAGGTCATGCGTCTCATCGGACCGCGGGCCCTGGAAGGGAAGGTCACGATTACTCGCGATGTGCCCAAGCAGTTGGAGATCGAGGCTGATCGGCGCGCCCTCAAGCAGGTATTCATCAACCTGTTCTCCAATGCGGTGAAGTTCACGCCCGAGGGCGGCCGCGTGAATATCCGGGCCGCGCGTCAGGGGGAGACCATCGTCATCGCCATCAAGGATTCGGGAATCGGCATTCCGCTGGGCGACATCGAAAAGCTCGGCCGGCCCTTCGAACAGGTCGAAAACCAGTTCACCAAGAGCCGGGGCGGTTCCGGCCTCGGTCTCGCCATTTCCAAGTCGCTGGTCGAACTCCACGGCGGCCAGCTTGCAATCGAAAGCGAAGTGGGTGTGGGTACCGAAGTCCGGGTGGTTCTGCCCCACAGTCCGCCGCCGCAGGTGGCCTAGCCGGTGGCGGCGCCATGCCGTCGAGGTTCACGGGGACTCTGGCAAGGCTATGCACATGTCAAGCTGAAGACTGTACAGAATTGCTCAAATCAAGAGGTTTGCGGATCGTATCTGCGTGCCCGCACGCCGGCAAATGAGCACACTTAAGTCCTGATTTGCGGCTGTTCGTGCAGAACCACATTCAATAATGAACTGTGGACTTCGATGCTACCGTTGTACTCAATCAAGCCCAGTTTTCGAAATTTGTTCATGAAGAAACTTACGCGGGAGCGGGTCGTTCCGATCATCTCCGCAAGTGTCTCCTGGCTGATCTTGGCGATTATCGGCTCCGGTTTGCCTTCCTTGCCAAAGTTCGCCAACAGCAGGAGCAACCGGGCCAGACGTTTCTCACTCGAATTGAACAGCTGGTCGACGAGGTCCGCTTCGACCCGGATGGACCGCCCCAGAAGATGGGAAATGAACATCTCCGAGAATGCCGGTTCCCGATGGATCACGCGGATAATAGCCGCTTTTTCCAGCCGCACGATGACGGATTCCGTCAACGTCGCGACTGTCGCAATGCGCCGCGCCTGCCCGGCAAGACATCCTTCACCAAAGAATTCGCTAGCTCCAAGCATCGCGACGACCGCTTCCTTGCCTTGCTCGGAAACGACGGTGACCTTCACCTTGCCCTTCTGGATGTAGAAGACCGAATCCGCAGGGTCTCCTTGTAAAAAGACGGTCTGGTCCCTAGGGTACTTCCCAATCGTCCGGCCCTCACCAACCTTGGCGAGAAAAGTTTTCGGGTCGAATGACAATCGGCGATTGTTTGCCATGGCACGACCTTCCGTACCGCGAATCGTTAAAAGGCGATTTTTCATACTATCATAAGACTGTTCGCGGTGAAAGTTGCGCCATGAGCAATATTGCACAGTTCAATGCCCAGTTGTGCACTATTAGGGTATTCAGACCAACGGAACAGCTGAAATCCCACAATCAGCGTCCCCGCGTTCAGGGGCTTTGCCAAGTCTTAGGGAATAAGTCATGGAACAGAATCTGCTCGCCGGATTGGCGAAACGAATCAATGGCACAGTTAAGCAAGTGGTCCGCCAGGGGCCCCCGTCCGACGAATTTCACGACCAGCTCATTGCTGCGATTCCAGGCTTGCGCGCCTTTGGCATGTCCCTGACGGCGCGCGCCGATCAGGCCGACGACCTGGTCCAGGAAACCCTGATGAAAGCATGGAACCACAAGAACAGCTTCGAGGCCGGCACCAATCTCAGGGCCTGGCTCTACACCATCCTGCGCAATGAATTCTACACCCAGATGCGCAAGCGCCGCCGCGAGATCGAGGACGCCGATGGCGCATATTCCAGCAAGGTCGCAACTCCTGGGGAACAGGAAGGCCATCTTGAGATGACGGATCTGCGCAACGCCCTTGCGCAACTGCCTGACGATCAGCGTGAGGCCGTGGTCCTTGTGGGTGCCTTAGGCTTTTCTCACCAGGAAGTGACCGAGATCTGCGGCGTTGCCATCGGAACGGTGAAGAGCCGTGTAAGCCGGGCGCGGGAAAGGCTCGCAATCCTCTTGGGCACCAGACCAATTCCCCCGGCCGTCGGACGGCGACTCCGAGGATCTGGCGGGTTCCCCGTCGAACCTATACTGGCATCTCCTGTGGCGCCGCTGCGGATGGAATTCTAGGCCAATCTTCAACTGGTAACACCTAACTAGCGGCAACGGAGTTGAACCATTTGGCAGTGTTGCGCCGGCAGCGGGGGTTTAATCCGCTACCGGCGTTATGCCGTTAACGCTTGCGGCGCGAGCGACTTGCTTGCCTCGGTGCCGGAGACGAATATCCGAGATGGCCCGGCAGCATCATGCCGATCATCGCGCCAACCCCCAGTCCGATCACACCGAGCAGGAAGGGCCGATCCTCGAGCACGCCCTGTAAGGTCTTCTGGTCCGGCAAATGACGAGCGGCCCGCGGAAGTGCGCGCCCTGCGCCGTCGGCCGCCCATACATAGGCTCCGCCAATGGCTTGTTTGCCGCGTGACATGAGCCGCGACGCGGTATCGCTGTAGCCGGCGGCGGCAGGACGACTTTTCGCCTTCCGCTTTGCAGCGCTCCGCGCCGCAGGGCGTGAGGCCGCGTTGGCCTTCCGCTTCACTGGTTTACGGCCGCGTGTGGCCTTGCTTCTATCCGACAATGGCGCCTGGCCATTGGTCGCAGTAGAGGTGTTAGGGGTCATGATGGAATCTCCTTTGCGGTGGTTAGTGTAGTCGGCGGTCTTTGCGTGGCGACGTGCGCGGCATGAACCGTTAGTACCACTCCTGCCGCTGGCCTGCGACGCATCGCTGACGAGGCAGCCGGGTCAGTGAGTTCATTGTAGAGTCCGGCTTTGATCCTTAGACGGAGCAAACCAGCGGAAGATCATGCTCTCCCCCTTCCAGCTGAACATCCGGCGCGCCGCCAGCACGCAGAGTGCGGCGAACACAAGAAGTAAGGCCGCAACGGCAAGGCCGGCAGCAATATCGCTGTCAAGATAGCGCGCCATTGCGGCGACACCCGCCTGGGCAAGAATGATGAGCGCGGCCAACAGGGCGGTAATCCCCACCGCCGCGAAAATTGCGGCGGTTATGCTGCGGCGACGCAGGACAACCAGCTCGGCGCGCGCCAGAGCGAGTTCGGAATTCGCCCATCGCACACCGTCTCCGGCAAGCTGCTTCAGCAGTGGACTGATCTCGGGACGCGGTGGGAGACGAGCTTGCTTTAGAGTTCTAGGCATTGGCCCGATTCGGTTGCAATCCGCTCCGGCGGCGCGCGCCCCGGCGCCGCTTTCCGGCGTTACCGCTGGCGCGGCGCGCGCGAGGAGCCGATGGAGGTGATGTCCGCATCTGCATCATCTGGGTCGCGACGATGCCCGCCGTGATACTCCCCGCCAATGTCGCCATGGGATGTGCTCGCGCGAATTCACGAGCATCCTCGGCCATTGTTTTCAGATCGCTGTCCATGATGTAATTCGCAAGGCCATCGAGACTCTCCGCCGACATATTGGCATAGGCCTTGAAGCTCGGTATGTCCGGCATGGCGCCTGCGAAGTCGCGCATCGACTGGCCGAGCGACTCCAGCTTGACGGCCGCGAATTGCTTGCGGCTGCTGGCAAGACTTCCCGCCATCGCCAGCACGTCGTCGAGAATGCGATAGGAGCCGCCGTTCGATCCGCCATTGCGCCGGCTGCTCTTGGTCTTGGAGGACTTGGTCATGGCGTGTTCCTGAATAATGTTGACATGAATGGTGTACTAACAACGGCTCTCTTGCCGATTGGTTCCATCCAAGTATGTACCCGAGCAATTTTGACCAGACCTTCCCTCAGTCCTCCGCTACCTAAGATTCAAAACCTGAAGGAGCAGAAACCATGGACAAGAACCGGCTCGCTGGATCGGCGAAGCAAATCAAAGGCGCAGTCAAGCAAGTGGTCGGCAAGGCAGTCGGTGACGCTAAGCTGGAGTCGGACGGCAACGCTGACAAGATAGAGGGCAAGGTTCAGAACACCATTGGCGGCATCAAAGACATACTCAAGGGGAAATAAGCGGCGCGGCCCCCCGGCCGGAAAACTCCGGCCGGGGCAACTGGCACGGCGGCCAAGTTTAAACTAACATTCAGCCCGAATCACTCACGGGGCGTTGGTCAGGCAGGGAGCAATATAATCATGTCGCTCGGAACAATTCTCGTTATTATCCTCATCATTTTCTTGCTCGGTGGCTTCAGTGGCCGCTTCGGCGGATACGGTTACGGCTACGGCCACAGGGGCGTAGGTATTCTCGGCACTATTTTGATCGTCATTGTCATTCTTATGCTGCTTGGGCGGATCTGATCCGGCAGGCAGGGTGCCGGATGAGTCGCTTCGCCTGCACGCGCAATGGCTGGGGCCATATCCTCTATGTGAACTTCAGAAGCAGCGCCAAGTGACGCGGCTAAATGATTTGAGGACTCCTCAAATATTTGTCGTCGTTGATGTAGTCGGCGCCGGACTCCACCAAGGCAAATCTTCCCTCTAGATTTTACGCGGTGTAATCGGCTTTCTCAGAAAAAACCGCACCATTTCTGAGGACGCATCCGGCCCTCGCTGGTCCATGTAGGAGCCACCCGGTTGACCACCGGACCAGTTGTGTCCAGCCCCGTCCAGCTTCCAGTGTTCGAGGAGGGGGACGCCGTCCGCGTCGGTCACCACTGTGTGCCCAAAGCTGCGACCGCCTGCAGAACGGCGGCTTTCATGATATTTGTGATCAGTGCGCAGATTTGCGCTGGCCGCGGCGACGATTCGTTCGGCGTTGACAGGATGAACTGTCCGATCCGAAAGCCCCTGGAACACGATCGTTCGCACGGGATCATAGACTCTGTTGGCCAATGGGGAGCGCCGGGACGGAATTACCCCACCCTCGCCGCGCATGGCTGCGAATGCCGACACGACGTCGTTCGCGGATTTATATGCCAACCCTGAATGGATGCCCGCCGCGTCGTACAGATCGGGGTAGGTGGCGCCCAAGACGACCGCCATCGCCCCGCCTGCGGAGAGGCCGGCCACAAACACTTGCCGCCGATCCAGACCATAAGCCGACATCAACGTTCGCGTCATCTCGGCGATGATCGAGGGCTCGCCGGCATCGCGGGCCTGGTCTTTCGGATTGAACCAGTTCCAACATGAGGCTCTGTTTGCGGTAGTTGGCTGGGCCGGATAGGCCACCAAGAGATCGTGGGCCTCGGCGATAGCGTTCATGTTCGTGCCTGTAGCAAAGTCATCAGGATTCTGCTTGCACCCATGCAGCATGACGACGAGGCCGCGCGGTTTCTTGGCCGCAGGTATGTATAACTTGTACTTACGCTTTCCCGCCTTACACGCGACCATGCGAGTGACGAATTGTGCGCCATCGGCAATGGCGGGACCGTGTTTCGTTTGCACGCGCGGCTTGGTGTTATTGGGCACCGGCTGAAACAGACCTGCAGTCAACCTGCCCTCGCGCAAGAGATCGATGACCTGTCCGAGTGGCCGGATCGAACGCCGCTCAGGGGCTGCCTTGTTGGCGACTGCGGACGTACGCGTTCCGCTGAGCGCATCCTGGATGATGCGTGTCGCCTGCTCCAGCTTTTGCTTGCGCGTGCAGTCAAGCGCTCGGCGCATCGCCGCGGCGGCGTTAATTCTTCATGGTATTTTCCTTCTTTGCTGAAGAGCTAGCGCATGCGGCCAGCCAATGCCGTCTTGACTTCCGCACTGGCTTGGAAGGCGCCGAGCACGGTTATCGAACCGATCACGGCTCGGGCTAGTTCAGGGGTAACGTCAGGCGCGATGCGTGCAAGGCCCACGATTTTGATGTGGAGCTTCTCGCCTTTTTTTCCGAGTGCCTCAAGTTCCGCTCGGCTGTAGTCGCGCAAGCCCAATTCCAGCGTCTGCCGGGTGATCGAATGGGTGACGGCTTCGCCATGGGTAGAAAGCTGATTGCGGATCGCTGTTCTGATGAAGTCCGTGCGATTGGAGTAGAATCCCTCCTGCACGAGCAGATCGATACGGCCGAGATCGACATATCCCAGATTGATAGTGATTTTCTCTGAGTCGGAAGTCTTTTCCCGGAGTTGCAGGACCTTGGCATTCATTATTTCACCATCCATGTGGATGGTATATAGATGGTGACACCGGGAAGTGCAAGACAAAAATATCGGAACTTGTCGCTAGGACCAAGATTACCCAGCCGGGCGAGGATTTCTGGGCACGGGCCTGTTAAATCAAGCCAGCCTCAGGCACGCATCGCCTTTCCAAAGAGCTTTACAAAACTATGCAGGTTTTTTGGCAACGAGACCCCAGACAAACAACACAATGATGGCGCCCACGATAGCTCCAATCAAACCCACCCCTTCGCCCGCTGAGTACCACCCAAGGGCCTGACCAAGATAGCCAGCGACAAATGCACCCACGATGCCGAGTATCGTGGTCATCACGAAACCACTGGGCTCGTTGGTGTTGCCAGGCATGATGAATTTGGCAACGATACCGGCCACAAAACCGATAATGATCGTCCAGATTATACCCATTGACTCGTTCTCCTCCTGCTCGTTGTCACTTCCAAACACGGTACTACAATAACTGAACGCTGGCGCGGGTTCCATCTGGTCGTCGTGTGAAGCGGGTTCCGCCGCTTCGGAACTTTTCGGTCGCAATGCACTTTACGTCTTCATCAGCACAGGAGATCGAAAATGGCTCGCGGAATGCCATCTATGGTGGCGCTTTTGGGACTTCTCGCAGTTGCGGGGTATCAAAACAAGGACAAGATTGCCGAAATGCTCCGTGGCGCGGGACGCACTCCTGGGGGAGGAACTCCGCAAACAGGCTTGGGACGGATTCTCGGCAACTTGGGAGGCATGTTCGGGCGCGCGGGCGCTGGAAGTGTACTAAACAGCGGCCTCGGCGAATTACTGGAACGATTCAAGCAGAACGGCCAGGGAGAAACCGCTGAGTCATGGGTGAGGACAGGCCCCAATCAACCCATCTCCACCATTCAGCTTGAACGAACTCTGGGGCCTGAGACTTTGAAAACGCTTGTCGAACAAACGGGACTCACTCGCGAGGAGATAATCTCCAGACTTACGCGGACTCTACCTGAGGCCGTAGACAAATACACTCCACACGGTAGGCTTCCAATGGAAGATGAAGCTGCTCGTCCGTAAAAGTCTGCTTCTGGCCCAGATGATGCCGCGCCAAATGACCGGCCTCAGAACTCCATGTCGTGAAGGTGATCGTGGTCGTGACCGTGCAGAGTGAGGGGCTCGCGACCGGTCGGGCGCTCGGCAATCATGGCTTCGGTGGTGATCAAGAGGCCGGCCACCGATGCGGCCCCCTGTAATGCCGTGCGCACCACCTTGGCTGGATCGATGATGCCCCTCGACATCAGATTCCCATACTCGCCCGCTTGGGCGTCGTAGCCATAGGCGTGGTTCTCGACCTCGAGGATCCGGCTAATCACCACCGAGCCATCCTCGCCGGCATTGATCGCAATCTGCCGGGCCGGCCAGGTGATCGCCCTTCTGACGATGTCGATGCCGGTTTTCTGATCGTCGTTGCCGCTCTTGAGTTTGTCGAGCGCCCGCGTGGCGCGCAGCAAGGCAACACCGCCGCCAGGCAAAATGCCCTCCGCGATAGCGGCTCTGGTCGCGTTCAGGGCATCGTCGACGCGATCCTTCTTCTCCCTGACCTCGACTTCGGTGGCGCCGCCGACCCGGATCACCGCGACGCCGCCGGCGAGCTTGGCCAGCCGCTCCTGCAGTTTCTCGCGGTCGTAGTCGGAAGTGGTGTCGGCGATCTGCCGCCTGAGCTGGGCGCAGCGATCTTCGATATCGGCCTTCTTGCCGGCGCCACCGACGATCGTGGTATTCTCCTTGTCGATCGTCACCTTCTTGGCGCGGCCAAGCATGTCGAGGGTGACGCTCTCGAGCTTGACACCGAGGTCTTCGGAAATCGCCGAGCCGCCGGTCATGATCGCGATATCCTGCAACAGCGCCTTGCGGCGGTCACCGAAGTCCGGCGCCTTCACCGCGGCGACCTTGAGCATGTTGCGCAGCTTGTTGAGCACCAGCCCGGCGCGCACCTCGCCTTCGACATCCTCGGCGATGATGAGCAGCGGCTTGGCGCTCTGCATCACCTTTTCAAGAAGCGGCAGCAGTTCGTTGAGGCTCGCGAGTTTCTTGTCGATAGCGAGGATATAGGCATCCTGCATTTCGACCCGCATTTTCTGGCGGTTGGTAATGAAGTAGGGCGAGATGTATCCGCGGTCGAATTGCATGCCCTCGATCACCTCGAGCTCGGTCTCGATCGACTTCGCGTCCTCGACGATGATCACGCCCTCGTTCCCGACCTTTTTCATTGCCTGTGCTAGGAAGCGGCCAATCGCGGCATCGCCATTGGCGGAGATCGTGCCGACCTGTGCGATCTCGTCGTTCGATGTGACCTTCGTCGCCTTCTTCCCGAGGTCGCTTACGACCGCCGCAACCGCGCGGTCGATGCCGCGCTTCAAGTCCATCGGATTCATGCCGGCTGCCACTGCCTTGGCGCCCTCCTTGACGATCGCATGCGCGAGCACGACCGCGGTGGTCGTCCCGTCGCCTGCGTGATACGAAGTCTTGGAAGCGACCTCGCGCACCATCTGCGCGCCCATATTCTCGAACTTGTCGTCGAGTTCGATCTCCTTGGCCACGGTGACACCGTCCTTGGTGAGTCGCGGTGCGCCATGATCCTTCTCGATCGCCACATTGCGGCCCTTGGGGCCCAGCGTCACCTTCACGGCGTTGGCGAGAATGTCGATACCGCGCAGCATTCTGTCGCGGGCCGCGAATGAAAATTCGATTTCCTTGGCCGCCATCGCATCCCTCCCTGAGCCGTCACTCGGCCGCGTGTACCCAGTCCTCCCGCCTGAGATCCAGACGCGTCCACACCTCGACCAGTGCTGCGATAAGCTGATCGATCAAGGCGTCGTCGTGGAATGGTCCTGGCGTGATGCGCAGTCGCTCGCTTCCCTTGGGCACGGTGGGATAGTTGATCGGCTGAATGTAGATGCCGTGCTCGGAGAGCAACAAATCGCTCGCCGCCTTGCATTTCTCCGGATCGCCGATGAGCAGTGGGACGATGTGGGTCTCGCTCAGCATGACCGGGAGCCCCGCTGCCCGAAGCGCCCCCTTGACCCGCCGCGCGCGGTCCTGCTGGCGATCGCGCTCGCCCTGGGAGGTCTTGAGATGCCGGATCGCCGCCGTGGCCGCGGCACAGATTGCGGGTGGAAGCGCGGTCGTGAAGATGAAGCCCGGTGCATAGGAGCGGACCGCATCGATCAGCGTCGCATTTCCCGCTATGTAGCCGCCGAGGCAGCCAAACGCCTTGGCTAGCGTCCCTTCGATCACGTCGATGCGGTCCATGGCGCCATCGCGGGCCGCAACGCCAGCCCCGCGCGGACCGTACATGCCGACGGCATGAACTTCGTCAAGATAGGTCATGGCGCCATAACGCTCCGCGAGATCGCAGATGCGGCCGACCGGCGCGATGTCACCGCCCATCGAATAGAGGCTCTCGAAGACGATCAGTTTCGGGCGATCAAGGGCCTCGGCCTGCAACAGCTCTTCAAGATGCTCGATATCGTTGTGACGGAAGATGCGCTTCTCGATCCCCGCCTGCCTTATGCCCTCGATCATCGAATTGTGGTTGTCTGCATCGGAGAGGATCAGGCACTCCGGGACCAATCTCGCGATGGTCGAGATGCCGGTTTGGTTCGAAACATAGCCCGACGTGAAGACCAGCGCCGCCTCCTTGCCGTGGAGATCGGCGAGTTCGCCCTCGAGCTCGATCAGCGGATGGTTGGTGCCGGAAATGTTGCGGGTGCCGCCGGCCCCCGTCCCCATCCGGCCGGCCGTCTCGACCATTGCCCGGATGACCGCCGGGTGCTGTCCCATGCCGAGATAGTCGTTAGAGCACCAGATCACCACTTCCTTCGGCCCTTGCGGGGAGTGCCAGATCGCAAAAGGAAAGCGGCCAGCGATCCGCTCGAGGTCGGCGAACACCCGGTAGCGCCGTTCGGCCCTGAGCCGCAGTGAGGGCCGCGGCGAAGAAGCCGTCGTAATTCGTCAGGCCAGCGTGGCCGCCGCCCCGCGCGCGATCATCCATGACACCCCTCCCATACTCCGGCACACTGTGCCGTCTTTTTGTTGTCCTGTCATTGCGCCATGATGTTGCGCACCGTGTCTGCGATCCGGTCTCCTGGCGTTTCGGCGTCGAAGCCGCGCACGAATTTGCCTTGCGGGTCCATAAGGTAGATGTAAGTGCCGTGGTCGACGAGGTAGTCTTGGGCGCCCGCCTTGTGCCGGTGAGCGGCGCCGTAGGCTGCCATATTCCTCGGCTACAGCGGCGATCTGCTGCGAACTGCCAGTGAGCCCGACAATGCGCGCGTCGAATGCCGCGGTGTATCTCATCATTATTTCGGGCGTGTCGCGTTCAGGATCGACGGTGATGAAGAGCGGTTGCAGCTTTTCCGAGTCGGGTCCGAGTTTCTCGAGCGCGGTAGCGATTTCGTTGAGCGTGGTCGGACAGGTATCGGGGCAAAACGTATAGCCGAAGAATATCAAGAGCCATTTGCCGCGATAAGTCTGATCGGTCACCGTGGTGCCGTTGGGCCCTATGAGCGTGAACGGGCCGCCGACCGTTACCGGAGCGGTGCCGGCTCGCGCAAGTGTTCCGCAGATCATCAGGGCCGCCGCGAATATGATGGAAAACAGGGTATGGAGACCGTGAGCCCAGGGGCGGAAGAGCCCATGCCGGCGATTCATCACGTACCTCCGATTTCTCGAGAAAGACGCTTCAAGGTCCCGAGCACGACGTTAGAGCTTTAGCAATCTTCGGTTGGCTGTACCGATTTTTTTATTGCATGTCATCATTCGCATCTGAATTGCTACTAGACATGATAATTAGATTCATTCTATAGTAGCCTAAATGTGGTCCCCTAAGAAAGGGGTGTCGTCGATGAAGGTCCTTGAGCGGATCAGCGGTCTGGCGGCGATCGTTTTCGCAGCGACGATACCTGTGCCCGCGCAGGCCTACGAAGTGGGCCCAGTCACGGGAGGCGGAACGATCGAGGGTACGGTCGTCTACCGCGGCGACGTGCCAATGAAAAAGATCATTCCCACCAAGGATACCGCAGTGTGCGGGAGCGTCCGCGAGGAGCCGTGGATCCAGGTCGGGTCCGATCAGGCAGTGCAAAACGCGGTGGTGTACCTGGTCGAGGTAGCGAAGGGAAAGGCCTGGGCGGAGCCCGGCAAGCTGCCTGAACTGAACAACATCAAATGCGTCTTCGAGCCCGCGGTTCAAGCGATACCGGCGGGCATGCTCGATGTCGTCAACAGCGACCCGGTGCTTCACAACACCCACGGCTATTACGGCAACCGCACCGCCTTCAATCTGGCATTGCCAAATCAGGGCCAGCGAATCCCCACCGAATTGAAGCGAGCCGGCGAAGTCCGCGTCGATTGCGACGCGCATGGCTGGATGGAAGGTTGGATCTATGTGGTGAACAACCCCTACTACGCGATCACCGGCGCCGATGGTAAATTCAGCATCGCCGATGTCCCGCCCGGCAACTACACGCTCGTGGCGGTCCAACCCTTTACCGGACCCATCGAGCAGCCCGTAACAGTGACGGAGGGCCAGGCCACGGACCTGACGGTCGAATTGAAAAAATAAGAAAAGAGTGGGCGGCGCGGTCAATCCGGCCGCCGTCGCATCCTTAGGACAGGACCGACGCTTTGAGAAACGGTCCATCGGGAGGAGGAACCCCAATGTCTGACGAGCTTGACCGCGTTCGGCGCGAAATGCATGCGGTGCTGCAGAAGCCGGGGGTGCGCCCCGACGACTCGCTCCGCTTAACCCGGCGCACGTTCATGCATCGTTCGATGCTGTTCGGCGCCGCCACCGTCGCCCAATCCTTCGCATGGTGGCCGCTCATCAACACCATCGACGTCGCCCACGCCGCTGAAGAACCGTTCAAATTCGCCTGGATTTCGGACACGCATCTTTATCCCAGGTCGCTCAACCAGCGTTTCGTCGACAAGGTGGTGCGCGCGGCGAATGAGGTCCAGACGATGAGCCCGCCCGCCGACTTCCTGATGTTCGGCGGCGACCTCGCCCAGCTCGGGACGATCGAGGAACTCGAGCTTGGCGTCGAGCTGCTCAAGGATGTGACGATCCCGAAGTATTACATCCCGGGCGAGCATGATTGGTATCTGGATATGGGCAAGAAGTGGGGCGAGCTGTTCGGCCAGCCCAACTGGACCTTCGACCACAAAGGCGTGCGTTTTATCGGACTCGACACGGTCAGCCGCGGTCCGGACTACTGGACAGTGAAGAAAATGACTCCGGAAGAGCGCATGGGCCACATGGCGACCCTCGACGGCTCCGTTGCCGGCGCGTGGGCCGGCGTTGGCCGTGATCAGCTCGACTGGATGGCGAAAATACTCGCCGACTGGGACAAGGCCAAACCGGTCGTCATCTTCAGCCATAATCCGCTCTACGAGTATTATCCGCCCTGGAACTTCTGGGTGCGCGACTGGCGCGACGTGCATGAGGTGCTGAAGTCTTATACCAAGGTCACCAACATCCACGGTCACGTCCACCAGGTGCTCTATAACGAGATCGGGACGATGCGCTCGATCGGCATGCTGGCCACCTCCTGGCCGTGGCCCTATGCCCCGGAGGGCGTGCCCAAGCTGACCAAGCCGATGATCCGGGTCGACCCCGGCGATCACTTCGATGGGGTCGGCTGGGAAACCATAAGCGTGCCCGCCGACGACAAGGTCGGCGTCGAGTACATCATGTGGGGCCGCAAAGAGGTCTTCGTCCAATCGGACGCGGATTCCTCATTGAGTCTGCCTGAGAAGCTGCGGCCGCGAATCGCCGATAACATGTGGCCATATTGAGGGAGGAATGGCTATGACAATCAGAGCGACATTTCTCGGCGTGTTGTGCCGTCCGTCCTTGGTCGTGGCGATTGCGGCAGTGGCCCTCCTCGTCGGCCCCACCCGTGCCCACAAGGAACCGCACACACCGGAGCAGTTGAAACTATACGAGGACGCGTTGATGGAGGAGGTCAGGAAGGGCGACCTCTTGTTCCACGGCGATGGGGCGACCGCCAAGCAGATGGGCGTCGTCCTCTCCAACACGGGAATGGCCTGCGCAATGTGCCATCCCTTCGCCTCCGACACCCATCCGCAGTCCTATCCGAAGTTCCAGATAGAAATAAGCAAATTCTCGACGCTGCGCGACATGATCAACTGGTGCATCGAGAAGCCCAACCAGGGCGAAAAGATCGATGTCAACTCGGACGCGATGAAGGCCTTGGAAGCGTACATCCACTGGTCGAACGCCGGCTCGGTGATGGTCCCCGGCAAGCACTAGTTCTATTCGGCACCGGGCAGGAGCCCGGTGCCGGCTTGCGCTGGAAGGCGATGTGAGGCCCGGCATCGGCATTATCTGCGATGCCGGGAGATGGTGTGATCGAGTCGAGATGGGTTGCGCGGCTCGATGACGCGCAATGGGGAGAGGGGGCACGCCGTGGCGGAGGCATTGCGTGGCAGATTTGCTGGGATCGACCTGGATGAACTGGTCGACTGGCCAGTGGTGCGGATCTGGCTCTATTGGGGCATGTTCTGGCTCATGGTCGCACCGTCGGTCGGCGTGGCATTGTCGGGCCTGTTCAACTATCCCGATTATCTCGGCACCAATCTGGGGTTGACTTTCGGCAGGTTGCGGCCGGTCCACGTCAACGGCGTCATCTTCGGCGCCTTTTCCTCCCTCTTCATCGGCGAATGCTACTACCTGGTGCCGCGCCTGTGCGGCGTGCGGGTGCCATGGCCGCAATGGGGCGTACCGCTGGCCTGGGTGTGGAACATCTCCACGGCGGTGGCGCTCATCTCGCTGATGTTCGGCGAGAATCACGGGCTCGAAGCGGGTGAGTTCCCGCTCTACGTCAAAATCCCGATCTTCATCGTCGTGGCGGTGGCGACCGCGCAATTCCTGATCACCATCGGCCGGCGCCTCGAGCCGCCGCTCTATGTGGCGCTGTGGTATCTGATCGGGGCGTTCGTGTGGACGACGATGAATTTGGTTCTGGGCATCATCCTGCCCTACATGATCACCGGTATCAACAGCGCCGCCTTCCACGGCCTCTACATCCACTACATCGTCGGACTGTGGCTCACGCCGGCGGGCTACGTGCTCATCTATTATTTCCTGCCGCTCAGCGTGCGCAATCCGATCTATGGCCACAAGCTCTCGCTCGTCGGCTTCTGGTCTCTCGCCCTGTTCTACCCCTTTGTCGGCATCCATCACTATCTCTACAGTCCGATCGCCGACTGGGCCGAGACCATCGCCATCGTCACCTCCATGCTGCTGATCATTCCGGTGTGGACGGTGCTGGTGAATTTCTTCGGCACCGTGATGGGCCGCTGGGACGCTTTCGGCAGGAACCTCCCGGCGAAGTTTCTGATCATGGGCTCGCTCATGTATCTGGTGGGATGCTTCCAGGGTTCGACCGAGGCCTTGCGCTCGATCCAGCAGCCCACTCATTTCACCGATTTCGTCATCTCGCACTCGCACCTCACCGTGTTCGGAACCTTCGTGGTTTGGGCGATGGGCGGCTTGCTCTTTGTCTGGCCGCGGGTGTGCGGGCGCGAGCTTTGGTCGTTCAGGATGGGCAATTGGGCCTTCTGGCTGATCACCGTCGGCATCTCGACCATGGGCCTGGTGCTGACCGCGGGCGGACTGCAGCAAGGCTTCCAGTGGATGGCCGGCACCGAATGGCTCGATACGGTGCTCTCGATGCGGCCCTATTGGATGGTGCGCACCGTCGGCGGCATCAGCATGGATATCGGCATGTCGCTGCTCGTCATCAATCTGATGATGACAGCACTAACCCGGCCGGCCACAGCAATGGAACGCCCGGCTTTCGGGCCCGGCCCCGCTTCCCACCGGGGGAGCGGCCCGATGAGTGCGCGCTTCGTTTTCCTGGTGGCCGGCATCGCCATGTTCTTCGCCGCCCTCATCACCCAAGGCTTCCTTCCGTTTTTCGAACCTTCCTCGCGAACCGACCGGGTGACCGCGGTGGTCCGCACCGATCTCGGCCAGCTCAAATGGATGCTGACCAAGGCCACCGAATACACGCCCCTGCAACAGCACGGGCGCGACGTCTATCTGCGCGAGGGTTGCTGGTATTGCCATTCCCAGTTCGTGCGTCCGGTGACCGGCGAGACGCGCCGCTGGGGCCCGGTGAGTGAGTCCGGAGAAACCGCCTTTGACGTGCCCCACCTGTTCGGCACACGCCGCATCGGACCGGATCTGATGCGGGTCGGACTCAAATACAGCGACGAGTGGCATCTCGCCCATTTCTGGGATCCGCGCATGCTGTCCCCGGATTCGATCATGGCCCCCTATACTGGACTGTTCGAACGACCCGGTCAGCCGGTCAAGATCGTCGATGACGGAGCCGGCGGCCGGACCCTGGAAAAGACGGCCGTTACCGAACGGCTGTTCGACTTCGCCGGCAAGGAGCAGATCCGGCTCACGCCGAATGCCAGCGGGCTGCTGTTCGTGCCGATGCGGGCGCGCAGCAGGGTTCCGGTCATTCTGATACCCAACAAGGAATACGAAGGTGACCAGGTCATGATCGCCGCCGAGACGAAGGACCTGGAAGGCCTCATCGCCTACCTCCAGAAGCTGGGCATGAATCGCGGCAAGTGGCGCGACCTGTTCGAGCCGCAGACTCTGGAAGTCATGGATGCCACGATGCCGCGCTCGGCGGAGTGGATCGCCCACGGCCAAGAAGTCTATGAGCGGCGCTGCCTGGGTTGCCACGGGGTCAATGGCGACGGCAATGGGCCGGCGGCGACCTTCATGTTCAATCAGCGGCCGCGGAATTTCAACACCGCCGTATTCAAGTTCAGGCTGACCAAGGAGCCGCTGCCGACCGATGGCGACCTCTTGCGCACCATCACCCGCGGGATTCGCGGCACGGCGATGCCGGCCTGGTACGACTTGCCGCTCAACGATCGCCTCGCCGTCATTCAGTACATAAAGTATGTGCTGGCGGTGGACCGCGCCGATCCGGCGAAGCCCTATGCGTTTTTCACCGAGGAGCCGCCCGGCCCGCCCCTGTACATTGCGCGGCCGCCGGCCGCTTCCGAAGCGGTCCTCGCCCGCGGCAAGGAAGTGTGGCAGACCGCGAAATGCTGGGAGTGCCACGGCCAAACCGGAATGGGCGATGGCGAGAAGGCCGCCGGGCTGAAGGACGATCTCGGCTTCTCCGTCGTGCCCGCCAATCTCACCAGCGGCCAGTTCAAGTCAGGTCCGGTGGTCAAGGACATCTTCCGGACAATTACCACCGGAATGAGCGGCACACCCATGCCGTCCTATCGGGACGCGTTGCCCGAGGAGGACCGGTGGGCGCTTGCCTATTTCGTTCTCGCACTTTCAGCCTTTAAGGACCCGCTCACCGGAGAGCCGCTGGCGGTCGCGGACGCGGATCGCGCGGCACTCAACGATTTCGAGCTCGACGCGGATACTCCAGATAAGGCGTATGTGCCGGGCGGAAGCGCGCAACAGACTGGGGCCGCCGGCACGGCCGAGCAAAGCGTCGCCACAGGAGAATGAGTCATGGACGGCTTCGAGATCACTGGACCCTACTTGAGTGCCATGCTGATGAGCCTGGGCGCGCTCTGCGTCTTTATTTGGGGCGTGCTGTCGGGGGCCGTCCAGCGGCGTCGATGACGCGTCTCTCAGATTCTACCAATCGGAGATGGAAAGCGATGGAAACAGGGATCACACCAAGCAGTCCGGCGAGTGATGAGCGGGATCACCCGCACGAGCTCCAGGATTATCAGGGCGGCGAGATACAGGATCGGCACGGCTATATCCCGGTGTGGCTGCTGGTCGTCTATGCCGTGCTGTTTCTCTGGGGGCTGTATTACGCCTACGTTTATTGGGGCGGGCTCGGGCTGGGACGTATCCAGTGATCGCCGCGCCATGCGAGCCGAGAACCGATAGGGTAAAGAGGGGTCAGGAGATGTTGGCAGCCAAAATCGTTATGGGCGTCGCGGTTGTGAATCTGTTTTTGCTGCTCTCCGCGCTTGCCATGAACATTGCTCTTACTTATTTCGGATGACCGGGAGGAAACATGCTTGCAGAGACAGCTTTCTCGTTCGCCGATGCGAGTGCGTTGCAGATCATCGCATTTATCGGCGGCGCGATAGCCCACACCGCTTTCTTTATTTGGGTCGTTTACCTCGTGCGTCACTAGCGGCGCGGAGCAACAACTCCCGGTGAACGAGCGGCGCGTGGACAAGGCGATCTGGCGATGACCTATTACCTGGTGATCTTTGCCGCCGGCTTCGCAGGCAGCTTTCACTGCATCGGCATGTGCGGCGGCTTTGCCTGTGCGCTTGGCCGCGATCCGCGAGGCGGAGCGGCGACCGTCGAGCGTCATCTGCTCTACAATGTGGGCCGCCTGACGACCTACTGCTTCCTGGGGGCGCTCGCCGGCGCGCTGGGCCAGGTCGTGTCCACCGCGCATGGCGTGGCTGTGCCGCCGCTGACCGGCCAGCTCGACGCCGCCCAGCGCATCCTCGCGATTGTCGCCGGGGTCCTCATGATCGCCATGGCGCTGCAGTTCTTCGGCCTATTGCATGGCTTCCATCGCGCCGCGGTCGGATTCGGCGGCAGCACCCTCGCCATGTCCTTGCGCAGCCTGCTGGCGGCACGGAGCCGGGCGGCCCCGATCGCCTTTGGCGTGTTCAACGGCTTCCTCCCGTGTCCGCTGGTCTATGCCTTCGCCGCCCAGGCGGGAAGTACCGCGGCACCCCTCCCCGGCTTTCTCGTCATGCTGGCCTTCGGCTTGGGAACCTTCCCGGCGATGCTGATGATGGGCGGCGTCGGCCGGCTGCTCGCCCCAGCCTGGCGGCAACGTGGCGTGCGGCTGGCCGGCGTCTTTATCCTGCTGCTTGGCCTGGTCACCATCGGCCGCGGCGTGTTGCCTTTCGCCGCCCATGACGGTCATGCCGCACATACGTCGTATGAGGAACCTTCCGGATGACGGCGCCGGGCGATCGCTCGTGTAGCCATTGCCGGTTGCCCGTAGGCTTGCGCGCATTGCAGCGCACCCTGGACGGCGAGGCTCACGCCTTTTGCTGCTACGGCTGCTGCATCGCCTTTCTGGTGAAGAGCGGCAGACCTGAGGAGTCGGAGGCCGCCTGGCTGCTGATCCGGCTTGGCGTGGGCGCTTTTCTGTCCATGAACGTCATGCTGATCTCTCTCCTGCTCTATGTGGATGACTTCAGCGGCGCCGATGCACAGATGCTGCCGTGGATTCATCTCGTGCTCTGGCTATTCGCCACGCCGGCCCTGGTGATTCTCGGCTGGCCGTATGTGCGCGAGACCTGGGCTCATGCCGTCGAAGGGCGCGTCACTTCTTCGGCGCTCGTTGTCCTCGGCGTAGGTGCTGCCTACGCCTATTCCACGTTCGCGAGCATCGAGGGCGGCGGGCAGGTCTATTTCGACACCGCCACCATGGTGCTGATGCTATTCACCGTCGGCAACTATCTCGAGGCGGCCGGCCGCGCCAAGGCGGCGCGCGACCTGGAGCCTCTCCTGGCGGCCGAAAGCGAGTGCGCGACCATTGTCGAAGAGGGTATGGAAACTCGCCGTCCGGTTCGGCAGGTCGAGGCCGGCATGGTGGTGCGGGTCCGGCCAGGCGAGCGCATTCCGGTCGACGGCGTCGTTCTCGAAGGGGAATCGAACACCGATGAGGCGGTGATCACCGGGGAGAGCCGGCAAGTTTCCAAGAGCGTGGGCTCGGCGGTGATTGCCGGCAGCATCAATCTCGACGGACCGCTGCTGATCCAAAGCAGCGGCGCGGGGACCGCAACCCGTTGGGCGCAGATTTGCCGGTCGGTCCGCGATGCACTGTCGCGCCGTAGTCCCACCCAGCGTCTTGCCGACCGCGTGGTCGGCGCCTCCGTGCCCCTCGTTTTGATCCTTGGCGGCCTGACGATTTTCTATTGGGCGCAGTCGTTGCCGTTCGATCGGGCACTGCTCATTGGCCTTGCGGTGCTGGTGGTGGCCTGTCCGTGCGCGGTGGGCCTCGCAGCACCCATGGCGACCTCGCTCGGCATCGGCCGGCTGGCACGGTCCGGCTGCCTGGTCCGCGACCCCGGCGCACTCGAGGCCCTGGCGGGTACGCGGTTGCTGGCCTTCGACAAGACCGGCACGCTCACGTCGGGCAAACCACATATCGTTGCCATCGCGACCGAGGATGTGGGGCCCGGCGAGGTGCTGGCGCGGGCTGTCGGGCTGGAGCGCCATTCCGAACATGGGCTGGCTCGCGCCATCATAATGGCCGCCGCCGCGCGGGGTCTCGAGCCGGTCATGACCCGCGATGTTCGCGCCGTGCCCGGCCGCGGCATCAGGGGCAGTGCCGATGGCCAGGCCGTGGCCGCCGGCAACAGCGCCTTGATGAGCGAACTTGGCTGGCCGCTTGCGTCGGCCCTGGATCGGCGTGCGCGGGCGCTGGAGGCGAACGGTCACACGGTCATCTATGTCGGTTGGGGCAAACGCGTCCATGCCGTACTGGCGCTCGACGACACGCCGCTTCCCGAGGCGCGCACGACGATCGAATCGCTTCGCCGCCCCGGGCTTGGCGTTGTGCTGTTGACCGGCGATCTTGCCGAGGCGGCACGCCGGGTTGCGATGGCGGTTGGCATCGGGACTGAGGAAATCCAAGCCGGCCTTGCGCCGGAGGCCAAGCGGGCTGCTCTGGAACGGTACCGTCGAATACCATGGCCCGGTGGCGATGGTCGGCGACGGTCTCAACGACGGGCCGGTCCTGGCCGAGGCGGACGTCGGCATTGCGGTCGGCTCCGCCACCGATCTCGCCCGCGAAACCGCAGCTCTCGTCCTGCCCTCAGGCGGGCTGTGGATGCTGCCCTGGGTCGTCTCCGTGGCCCGCATGGTTCGCGGAACCATCCTCACCAACCTGATGTGGGCGTTTGGCTACAATCTTGTCGCGCTCACCCTTGCGGCGCTCGGCCTTCTGCAGCCGGTCCTGGCGGCTGCGATCATGGCGAGTTCGAGCATCCTCCTGGTCGTCAATTCGCTGCGGCTGTCTCGCCTGCCCGATCCCGTTCCCGCTCCGGTGCGGCCCCCAGACGCCGAGCCAGACAGCCAACGTCAGGGCGCCAGCGTTCCGCTGATGGTTGGCCCCGCGATGGAGCGCGGGTGAACGGTGTTACCATGACGGAATTCCACTATCACCGCAATTCATGGTAATCTCTGAACCCTTTGCGAGGATGCAGTTGGACGGCTCATTGCGGCAGGAGAAAGGAAATTGGGTAAAAACGCTCCTGGCACGGTAATGCAGAGTTCTTCTGGGGAATGTCAGATCACCCCGTCGGCTTGCCAACACCCTCCACGAGGCCTCGCGGTGGTTGATCTCCACCACCTGTCCACGTAAGCAATGCTCGTCGTTGTTCCAGATAAGCCTTGGCGGTCTTTACATGAGTACTCCTGCAGAGATGGGGCGGAGATCCTATTCTCGGATTCCTGTCATGAAGCCGCTACTCCCCGATTACGCGTCGATCTTACCCTACCTAAACAAGATCGATGCGGCTCGAATATACACAAATAACGGACCATTGATCCAACAGTTTGAGGAACGGATTGGCGCACAATTCGGACTTGGTCGAGAACACGTGGTCACTGTCAGCAACGCAACGACTGGAATATCGCTTTGCCTCACTGCGCTCGCCCAGGCAGGTTCAGAGCGGTGCATGATGCCGGCGTGGACGTTTGAGGCCACAGCTGTAGCAGCAATACGATCCGGCTATACGCCGTTCTTTGTGGATGTCTCCGCAAAGACCTGGGCTGTTCAACAGGAGAAATTGGCCTCGGCATGCAAGGAGGACAAGCCGGCGGCAATCATAGTGGTGTCGCCATTCGGTGCTCCCCTCGATGGTGAAAAATGGGACGCGTTTTCCAGTGCTCATGACATCCCTGTGGTTTTAGATTGTGCCGCGGGATTTGACTCTCTTGTACCATCCAAAAGCCCGGCAGTCGTAAGTTTGCACGCGACGAAGGCGCTTGCCTGCGGCGAGGGCGGTTTCGTGATCTCTACAGACACCAGCATAGTCTCTGAGCTTCGCAGCTTGGCCAACTTTGGTTTTGTTAAGCCTCGGCGTATCGACCGTCCGGGCATGAACGCAAAGTTGAGTGAATATGCCGCAGCGGTTGGCAATGCTGCATTGGACCATTGGATGGAACGGCGAGAAGCAATCCTGCTCCGGCTGGAGTGGTATCTCAGCGGACTCGCCCAGCTTGATTGTGTGCTTCCCGCTCCAGGGCTTTCTTCCTGCATTGCGCTTCCTACTTTGAACGTTCAACTCCCAATCCAATCCGCCGCAGAGTACTCGCAGCGGCTCGCGCAAGAAGGTATTGAAAGTCGCCGATGGTGGGGATCGGGCTGTCACCGCCAGCCTGCGTTTGCATGTTGCGGCTCGACTTCGCTTGCTGTCACTGATCGTCTTGCTACATCTGTCCTTGGCCTTCCCTTTTTTGCTGATATAAGTAAGGCGCAAATCGGAGCTGTTATTGCTTCACTCAGCGGACTGCTCAATCGCCGAATTTGATCGCTGGCCACTGGAAGGCCCTGTTCGAGAGAACCATGTGTGTTCCCACGCCAAAGGTTGAAATCCGCGTTACCATCAGCTCGACTTGTTATTTCTTTCGGCACATCCGCTTGATGGCAGCCGCACTGGAAATCTTCTCGCCCGATTTGACCAACCACGAGATCGTAGTAAGCGTCGGGGGCGGGGAGCCTTTCGACGTCAAAGAAATGCCGCGATGGACAAGTCGTTTTCCAATCCGATGGAGGCAAGTGGATCCCGGCCGCTATGCGTCCGAGGGCTATTCTGCGACCAATGACGATAGAGTCTCTTACAAAACTGACGCTGACGTAATTGTGTTAGCTGATTCTGATGTCCTACCGATCGCCGACTGGGCGAAACTGGCACAGAACATCTTGCAAGAGCCTGCAATAGCTGGAGTGATGGCTCACGTTCATCCGTTCGGCGTCTACGTACCGGAGGGTCATGGCTCAGACGACCCCATTCTCTCGCCAGCGCCTGTTTGGAAGAAACTTGCGCAAGCTTTTGGATTGCAGGAACTCCAGCTGCAGCATGAGCTTAGCGGATGGGACATCATGTTCCACGACCCGCGTTTGCGATATGCCCCCGCTTACTTTAACGGTGGTTTCATAATCGGCCCGCGGAACTTAATGCTGCAGATGTTTGATCTATATGCGGACGCGCAGAGAGCGATCGACCAGGTTATGCATACCTACTTCAAACCTCAGCTCGCGCGCACAATGAGTATCTACAAGGGAAAGATCCCCCACAGAACTCTACCCCTGCGCTACAATTTTCCAAATGATCTTAGGTTCGATGCCGCAGCGCCCATAGAGCTGCAAAACGCGGTTGCTCTTCATTTCCTAAGGACCAACATAATTCACAAGCATTTGGATTTCCAAACACCCGAAGGGCTGAACAATCTTATTGCCCGTCGCGATTTAACGGGAAGTAACGAGCTGTTCCGCCAGAAACTTCAAGCTATTCGAAACCAGATGCCTGGGGGAAGTTGAATTTGCAGCGGCGCATCGTCATCATCGGCGGTCAAAACAGTGGCGGGCTAGTTGAGGATGCGGTTTCTACTATCCTGAATGAAGGATTTGGAACGAAGTTGATCGGGTTCCTCAACGATGAGCAGCCACAGAGTAGTAAGATATGCGGGTTCCCAGTCCTGGGCCGTCTGGAAGACTGGATTATGCTTGATTCTTCCATATCGCTTATCGCTGCTATTCAGCATCCAGATGCAATGGTGGCGACGGCGCGGCGAATTGCCAACTTAGGGATCCCGATCGAGCGTTGGACTAGTGTGGTGCATTCCTCCGCTAGTATTTCACGCGGAGTAACCGTCTCACCTGGAGTTTATATTGGTCCTGGTGCGATCGTAATGCCCCGTGCGTATATCGGTTGGAATACGTCCATCCGGGGTGGCTGCTACATCAGCCATGACGTTAAAATTGGGTTGCACTGCCATATAGGGGCGAATGCTGTTGTGAATGGCGTGACGACTATTGGGGATGCTGTTTTCATTGGGGCGCTCGCTTTCATCGGAAATGGCCTGACGATAGGAGATGAAGCTCACGTGGCTCCGGGAGCCGCCGTGTTTAGATCGATGGCAGATCGCACGAGGGCCATTGGCAATCCTGCTCGCTTCATAAGGGGGCCAACCGCCGCATTGCCGCGAACGCGCGGGAGAAATGCAGACAGAATTGATTGAACAGTCACCGTAGTCCCCACATCGCTCCCGCGAAAAGAAGCGCGCCCGCCTCCGCCCATTCCGTGGGTGGAAATTAGTCGATTGGTGCCGCTGATCGGGCTCAGCTTCCAATCGTCCCGCCATCTTCCTTGGTCACCACCACGATCGACGGCCGGGGCGGCATGCCGTCGGCGAAATCGGGCCAGCGGGTGGGCGGATTCTCGAAACTCCCGGCCTTACCCTCGGCGTCCGCCTCGCCCGGGTGCTGCACGGCGAGGAACAGCGTCTTGCCGTCGGGCGTGAAGCAGGGGCCGCACATCTCCGCGCCCACCGGCACGCTGAAGAAGCGCTTGGAGTAGCCGCGCATCTCGCCCTCGGTCTCCAAAGCCCACATGCCGTCGGTGCGGCCGGTTGCCTTGGGATTGTTGCCGTCGGTGGCGATCCACAGGCGGCCCTCGGCGTCGAAGGCGCAATTGTCCGGCATGCCGAACCAGCCGTCCTTGCGTGGTGTCCGACGAGAAGGTGGCGCCCACTTCGGCGACCGCCGGATCGCCGCATTTGACCAGGATTTCCCAGGCGAATTTCTCGGCCGCATGATCGCCGTCCGGCGGCGTCAGTTCGACGATGTGACCGAACTTGTTTTCGGGCCGCGGATTGGCGGCATTGACATCCTCGGGCTTGCGCTTGTCGTTGTTGGTCAGGATCACATAGACCTTGCCGGTCTTTGGACTGGGCTGCACGTCTTCCGGCCGGTCCATCTTGGTGGCGCCCAGCGCATCGCTGGCGAGTCTGGCATTGATCAACACCTCGGCCTGATCGGCAAAGCCCATGTCGGCGGTGAGCGGTCCTTGCCCATGCACCAGTGCCAGCCATTCCATGCTGCCGTCCTCGTTGAAGCGGGCAACCGACAGCGTGCCCTTGTCGAGCAGGTCGCGGCCGGCGGCCGGGTTGGCTGTGTCGAAAGTACCTTCCGTCACGAAGCGGTAGAGATAATCGAAACGCTCGTCATCGCCCATGTAGGAGACCACGCGGCCGTCCTTGTTGACGATCATTTCGGCCCCTTCATGCTTGAAGCGGCCCATGGCGGTGCGTTTCTTCGGCGTGCTAGCGGGATCGAACGGATCGATCTCGACAATCCAGCCGAAGCGGTTGGCTTCGTTGGCTTCCTTGGCGATATCGAAGCGGCTCTCGTAGGCGCCCCAATTGTACGAGTTGCCGGGAATGCCGTAGCGCTTGAAGCCCTTGGCATTTGGTTGATCGTCCTTGAGTTCGCCCCAGAAATAGCCGTGGATGTTTTCTTCGGCCGTCACCCAGGTGCCCCATGGGGTCTGGCCGCCGGCGCAATTGTTGAGCATGCCCAAGACCTTGGTGCCCGCCGGATCGGCGGAGGTCTTCATGAGGGCGTGGCCGGCCGCCGGACCGGTGATCTCCATCGGTGTGTCCATGGTGATGCGGCGGGCATATTTCGAGTCCTTGACCACGCTCCAGGCGCCGGCCTCCTTCTTGACCTCGACGACGCTGCCGGCATGGGCCGCCATTTCGATCGCCGCCAGTTGCGGCGTCATCTCCTTGAACTTGATCTCCTTGCCGTCCTGCTCGCCGCTGAGGCCGGGGAACATCAGGCTCTCGTTGGTGTATTCGTGATTGACGCCGAGCAGCCCGTGCTCGCTCGAGCCCTCGATCGGAAAGTAACCGAGAAAGTCGTTGTTGTAGCCGAACTGCTGGGCCTGGGCTTCGGCGGTCTGGGCATTGACGTCGAAAGCCGGAGCGCCCGGCAGGACCGGGTCGCCCCAGCGGATGAGTATGTCCGCCGTGTAGCCCTGGGCCACATGATGTTTGTCGTCGATTGGCGCCACCAGTTCGACGAAACCGAAACTCCCCGCCGCAGCCATGGCTTTTGGCGATGCGGTGAGCGCCAGGCCGCCGATCGTGCTGTTGATGGCGGCAACTCCCAGCACGCCCTTGAGCAAGTCACGGCGGTTGAAGCGAGCCGCGATGATGTCGCCCATGGTGGGATTGGCCGAGCCATTGCGCCCGGCGTCTTCGCTTGCTTCGTAAAGTTGAGAACGGGATTTCTGCATGCCGGTCATCGGGGGGCCTCCCTGGCTTTGTGGTTGAGAATTGACGAGACTGGGCCGGTAACGGCGACGATTTTATGACACTCCGCAGCCTAGCATAACCGGGAAACCCGAGTTAGCCGGCCTTCAGCCGAACAGATCGCGGGTGAAGGCGGCATACCAGCCAATTGCCTGGTGGGCTGCGTTGCGGCGGATTTCGGCGCTTTCGCCGACCTTGTTGAGGAAAGTGTTGACAGCCTTGAGCTTCCCCGCGTCGGGCTTGAAATTGATGGCGTTGCTGAAGGCATCGTCGGGGGCGAAAAACGTGTAGCATGAATTGAACAGGTGCGGCGGAAAGTGCTCCGATCCGGTGAGCGAGGCGGCGATGGCGAAGGCGCAGGCCTTGGCCTGGCTGTTGGCGGAGAAGGCGGATTTCGGCATGTCGCCGCCGATGATCGCGTCGCCCACCAGATGGATTGCGGGCTGCAGCGTCGACTCGAACGTCACCGGATCGACCGGACACCAGCCCGATCTGTCCGCGAGGCCCGCCTGCCGCGCCAGATCGCCGGCCGTTTGTGCCGGGATGACGTTGGCGACCGCGGCCTTGAATGTGTCGCCTGCCGTCTTCACCGATCGGGCCTTCACGTCGACCGCCTTGACCCCGCCGGTAAATTGGGCGGGCAGCCATTCGATCATTCCCGGATAGTGGCGGGCCCAGGCATCCTCGAACAGGTCCTGGGCTTTGAAGCTGTCCTTGGCATCGAGGATCAGGATCTTCGACTTCGGCTTGAACTGCTTGAAATAGTAGGCAACCAGCGACGCGCGCTCGTATGGGGCCGGCGGGCAGCGGAATGGATCCGGCGGCACGGCGAGCACGAACACGCCGCCGTCCTCCATGCTTTCAAGTTGCCGGCGCAGCAGCTCGCTCTGTGGCCCGGCATTCCAGGCATGCGGCATGATCTCGCTCGCCGCCTCATCGTAGCCGTCAATGCCGCCAAATTTGAAGGCAATGCCCGGAGCAAGCACCAGCCGGTCGTAGGGCAGCTTGGCGCCGCTCTCGAGAGCTGACGGTCCTCGCGACCGGATCGATCGCCGTCGCCTTCTCATGGATGACGGTGATGCCGTATCGTTGCGCCAGCGTCTCGTAACCGTGGCTGAGCGAATCGAGCGAGCGAAGACCGGCGAGATAGAGATTGCTGAAGAAGCAGGTAATGTATCTGCGCTTCGGTTCGACCAGCGTCACCGCAATCGATTTGGTATTGGCCGCTAAGTATCTCGCAACCGTTGCGCCGCCGACGCCGCCGCCCACCACCACGACCCGTGCTTTGGTCTGGCCGTGCGCCTTGTGGGGGCGCAACGCCGCCAGCAACGTCGCTCCCGCCAAGCCGCCGAACTCGCGGCGCGTCCAGGCTTTCATGGCGGGTCGCCACCTTTTTCATGGTTGGCGAGATAGCGTGCGACACTGGCAAGCTCCTCGTCGCTGAGCGAGAGCGCTATGGCGTGCATGACATGGTTTGGGCGCTCGCTCGCCTTATACGCGAGCATCGCGGCGATAATTTTCTGCTCATCAAGGCCCATGATTGCGGGAATTCCCTTGTCGCTTCCGCTAAGTCCGTGACAGGACGCGCATGTCGCGGCGAGCTGAGCGCCCTGACTTGTGTCCGCCGCCCCGGCCTGACTGCTTAGCAGGAGGACGCCCGCGAGGAACGAAAGTGCGGTCTTCATTTCCGGCTCAACTGACCGTGAGCTGATGCGTCAGCGAGTAGACGGCGCCGCCATCCTCCTCCCACACGAAGTCCAGCCGGCCGCTTTCCGTCGCGCGCAGATAGAATTCGAAATAGGGGTTGGCTGCAACGGCCTCGTGGAGATCGACGCTGAACACCTCGGCGTCGTTGTAGCGGCACACGAATTTGTTGATGATCTTGCGCGGGATCACATCGCCCTTGTCGTCTTGGCGAAGCCCCGTCTCCATCTGATGGCTGATCAGGCTCTTGACCTGAAAAACCTCGCCCATCGCCACAGGATCCGGCAGTTGCACACGTGGTACGGGGGTAACCATTTTCCGCCGTCCCTTCCGGATGTCAGGTGCAACCGTTGGTGGCTACGTCGACAAAAGTCTTGGTCATCAGAAACGCACCGTCATTCATCTCCGCCACCGCCACGACATATTGCGGTGCGGCAAGGCGGATGCGCGTCGACACACGGGCTATGCTGCGCAAGGGCGCGAAGCGGAAGCCGGCGACCTCGATGATGGGGTTTTTCGGCGCGAACACGCGGACATGCCTCACATGGTCGAGCTCAGTCATCGGACTGTCGACCTCGAGCGTCATCGGCACGGTATAGCCGGTCGGGAAGACCGCCGGCATCTCGAGGCGAAGGCGATCTGATTCCGTGAATGTCCGTCCGGTGAGCCGTTCGATGAGCTCAATCGCCTCATCGCTCGCCGTAGCGCTCCCCGGCGGGAGGAGGACGACGGCCGCAAGGCCGGCACTCCCGGCCACCAGCACGTCGCGACGCGTCAAGCCCATTGTCCCGGTCTCTTCAACCACGCCAACCTCGTTGCGCGAACCCGCTAAGGCCTTCAGTTCACGACAGAAAGCAGCTTACACTGCGGCGGCGGCGGGGTAAAGAATTCCTTGGCTCTTTGAGCTCCTGTCCGGTTCCCTCCGCCGGGCGGTAGTTCAAACTTGGCGACTCTAGCGATTCAATGAGGTCATCGACGAAGCTTGATAGCGGTCGCCGGCGGCGGCCCCACGCGGAAACGCGAGGGAAATTCGCTGCAGGTCTTCGGCGGTCAAAGCGATATCCGCGGCAGCGACGTTTTCTTCCAGATATGCGCGGCGCTTGGTGCCGGGGATCGGCACGATATCCTTGCCTTGGGCCAGCACCCAGGCAAGCGCCAGTTGACCTGGCTTGATTCCCTTTTCGGCAGCCAGGGATTCAACTTCGCGCAACAGGCCGAGATTGCGTTCGAAGTTTTCACCCTGGAAGCGCGGCGTCATGCGCCGGTAGTCGGTGGCATCGAGCTGGTCCGGTGAATGAAATCGGCCGGTCAGGAAGCCCCGTCCCAACGGACTATAGGGGACAAAACCAATACCGAGTTGGCGGATCTCCGGCAGAATTTCCTCCTCAACGTCACGGCTCCACAAGGAATATTCCGTTTGCAGGGCGGTGATGGGATGCACCGCATGGGCGCGCTCGACGGTTTTCGCCGCAGCTTCGGAAAGCCCAAGAAAACGCACCTTGCCCTCTTTCACCAGCGCCGCCATGGCCCCGACAGTCTCCTCTATGGGCGTGTTCGCATCGACGCGGTGCTGGTAGTAAAGGTCGACCACATCGACGCCGAGGCGCTTCAGACTTTCCTCGCAACACTTGCGCACATATTCCGGCTTGCCATTGACACCGAGGAAGGTTCCATCCGGCCCACGCATGTTGCCGAATTTGGTGGCGAGTACGACCTGGTCGCGCTTGCCACTAATCGCCTTACCAACAAGTTCCTCGTTCGCCCCCATGCCGTACATGTCGGCGGTATCGAGAAAATTCACGCCGAGTTCGAGAGCCCGGTGGATGGTGGCAATCGATTCCGCGTCATCACGCCCTGCGTAGAAATCCGACATGCCCATGCAACCGAGACCGATGGCCGAAACGCTGAGCGAAGCCAGTTTGCGATACCGCATTGGATCCACTTCTCCTCAAACAACCCGTTGGCGCCGATCAGCGTAATCGCTGGGGGAGCCATCCGCAACTCCGGGCAAGAGACCCTGCCTGCTCCATGGCGGAGTTGCCCGCATCCGCAATTCATGGCATCATTATGGCAGGGTACAGGCCCGAGTCGGCCGAGCGGCGGGGAATCCGGAAGTCTTGCGAACTCTCTTTTTGTTATCCGCGAAGCCAAGGTGGATGGGGAAATCGTCGGCGCCTTCAGGTGATGCGGGACAATCAGCCCGTTCCTGATGGGTTTCGGCTTTGCCCTTTGGTGGGAACAATCAGGAGGACACAATGGATCTGGTAACAGCTCTAGCGATAGTCATCGGCGTCATGGGTGCAATAGCGACTTGGGTGGCCGTGACGGTGGGCAGCCCGTATTTGGCGATTTGGGCTATCTTCTTGGGTTGGGCCAGCTTTTTCCATTGCGGCGGCAAGGAAGAGGGGCTCAAGAACTCGGCGATCGCCAATGTCTGGGGCGCCATCTGCGCCGCCGTCGCATTTATCGCGGCGCTGGCGTTGGGTATAACCGCCATCACGGCGGCAATTTGCGTGGGCGTCACCGTGGCCATCATGATCCTCGGCGCGAAAGTGCCGGCACTGGCGGCCATTCCGGCCTCGGTCTATGGCTATGCCGCGACTGCCGCGCTGTTCTTGCTCGGCGCCGCCGCTTACGGCGCGGGCGCCGGTTCGGTTGTGAAAGTCGCCGTGGCGGTCGCCTTATCGATGGTCATCGGCAATGTCCTCGGCTACGTCTCCGAGAAGATCGCCGGCGCGCTCGTCAAGACCTAATCGCGGCAGTTTGAATTGAAACCCGGCCCTTTCTGTCGCAAGACAGAGAGGGTTTCCCGGTCGCGCCCGGTTGCGAAGCCCGGAGCCCGTGTTATGAGAGCGATCGCCGCAATCCTTGCAATTCTCGCCGCCACAGCGCCGGCCGCGGCCCAATTGTTAAACGACTATCCGACGGCCGCCAGGGCCGACTATGTCTTCGGCTGCATGAAGGTGAATGGCGAGACGCGCGAGGCCCTGGAGAAATGCTCCTGCTCGATCGACATTATCGCCTCGATCCTGCCCTACGAACGCTATGAAAGTGCCGCGTCGTTCCTGAGCGTTGGCCAGGTCGTGGGCGAGAAGGGCGTCCTCTTCCGCCAAACCGAGCCTGCGAAGCGGGCAACCGACGAACTTCACCGGGCCCAGGCCGAGGCTCTGGTTCGCTGTTTCTGACTACTGCGATTCATATGGCTTAGCCTCGACCAGAGGTAGATGCTTGTCCGCCCACCCGTCGGCCCCCGAGGGGTACCACACGACGGCGCTGTGGCCCCATTCGACTGCCCGTTTCGCGGCGTTCCACGACATCCAGCAGTCGGTCATGCAGTAGAACAGGATCATGCGCGTCTTGTCTCCGCCGGTATAGGCTGCCAGGCCGGCGCGAAAGTAGTTCGCGGTTTCATCGGAGATTGCGCCAAATCCGACATTCGGCAACCAGACGCTGCCCGGAATGTCGTTTCTGAACTTGTCCCGCCAAATTGTTGCCGCAGGCAATTTCACCGGTTTAGGCGTGTGCGGCATGACATCGAAGAACACGGCCCGCTTCTGCTCCCACAATGCGGCAGCCTCTTCCGTCGTCACAACTGTAGCCCCCTGCAGCGTCTTTGGCACAGGCGACGTGTATTCTTCCATCCGGTAGCCGGCGGGTTCGGCAACCGAAACATCCGAAGCCACCGCAGGCGCGGCATGCAAAAGGCTCGCCGCGAGCAGCGCCATGAGTGTCTTGCTTTTCATTGGTGCGGTCTTGTCACAGTCCAGTGGCTTCCACCGGCCATTTGCCACGGAATACGAGGCCCTCAGTATCGATCGCTTCGACCACGATTTCGCTGCCGCCCTTGGCTATGAAATCGAAACGGAAATTGGGGTCTTCGGAAATTGATATCCCGCTTTCCATCTTGAGGATCGTCACGCCGCCCTGTGAGATCGTCACATCGCGCACGAAATGCGGAGGGATGAAATAGCGCGTTATTTGGTCCATTTGAAAGCCTGAATGGTTTGGGTGCCGGATCATCAGTTGCAGCTCCTGCTGCGCGCTTGCCGGTGTGCCTGCTTGCGGCGGGAACAGACGCAACTTCATGACGCCCAGCGAGGCCTTCGCCTCGTCCTGGTTCTTCGCGGCAGGTGCTGAACAACCCCCCGATGCCTTGACGAATGTTTCAGCCACATGTAGTTCGCCGCTTGCTGTTTCCGCAATGGCGCGCACATAGGAATAGTCGTTGACCCGGACCCGTGTCGACAGATGCGTGAGGCCCGAATTCTTGCCGAGCTTGAATGTCGCCCCCACCGGCGCCGGGTTCGCGTCGATGATCAGCGTGATGGATGTGATAGTGCCTCCGGCTTTGGCGGGATCGATCTGGATGTCGACCGGAACGAGCCCCGCCTCCTGCGCGCGCTTGGGCGCAATGATTGTCACCACGCCCGTGCCAACCTGGATCGGTCGGTTGCCGAACACCTCCGTCCTCAAGCCATCCCAGATTTTAGCCGACGCTTGCATCGTCTGCGCCCGCGCTGGCCCCGGCAGACACGCAAGCATGACGGCAACGGAAAAGATTGCCGCGAGAACCCGTCCCACAGCCGCGCCCCGATCACGGTGATTCACGATCTGCATTCATATCTCCAATTTCCGAAAGTGATGCACAAGCGTGGCGGCATGGTAGGCTGTCGCGGATTCTTTGGCAAATGACCTATTCCCATTCGAGTTCGGCGAAGGCCGCGGTTGCATTGCGTTCGTTGTAGTCTTCAAACAGCGCCCAGTTTCCCTTCTCGCTTGCGGCCGCGGTTTTGACCGCCTCGCTCAAGGGCTGGCCATCGGTGATCGACTTCCGGATGTCGCGCGCCAGAATCTCGAAATACTGCCGCTCCCCATTGACCGCCGCGGGCCAGGCTGCGGTCACGGGGCCGTGCCCCGGCACGACGCGCGCCGCACCTATCGCCGCCAATTCGTCCAACTGCCGCAACCATCCGAGGAGTGACCCATCCACGGTGGGTAGATGTCCCATGAAAACCAGGTCGCCGGCAAACAATGTCCGGGTCGCGGTGTCGAAGACCGTCAGATCGTTATCGGTGTGGGCGGGTTTCCAAGCCCGTAGCTCCAGCGCGCGGCCGCCAAGATCCAATTCAAGGCGTTCATCCACCAGCAGCGCCGGAGGGACAATCTTGACACCCTTCATCAGACCGTCCCCGAGCTGCCTGCGAAAGCTTTGCAGGTAGAATTCGCCTCTTGCGGCAAGGGCGCGCGGCAGGTTGTGGTGACCGACGATGGTTGCGCCGAGGTCGCGGAACGCAGCGTTTCCGAAAACGTGATCGGGATGCATGTGCGTGTTGATCACGTAGCGCACCGGCTTGTTCGTGACCTTGGCGATCGCGGCGATCAGCGCATGTGCCTCGACGAGGCTGCCGCCGCTGTCGATGACCGCGACAGAGTTTCCACCGACGATGACGCCAAGATTGCAGATGGCACCGTCATTGGCTTCGCTCATCAATTCATGCGCGCCGCCAAAACCGAAGACACCGTCGGCAATTTGCACAAGCTGCAGTTCCTTTGCGGTCGCAGCCGCAAAGGCGGATCGTCCGCTTATGCACGACAGCGTCGCCGCCGCGCCGGCGAAGCCTTTGACGAAATGCCGTCGAAGAATATTGGCAGACATGCGTCGGCCTAGTCGAGAAAGGCGCGTTTCAGGTTTCTTACCTTGTCGAAGTTGAGCGCCTGGTCCTTTCCATTGAGCTTCTTCAGCACCGCCGAGGTCACGTCGGCGAGTTCAAAATCAGAACCCGCCACCTCCGCGCCGGTCAGGTCGGCGCCGCCCAATTCGGCTCCGTAAAGGTTCGCTCCTTGGAGCTTTGCCCCTTTCAACACCGCGTATTCAAGTACGGTGCGCGACAGGTTGGCGCCGGAGAAATCGGCGCCATCAAGTTTGGCCGAACGCAGCACCGCACGCATCAGACCCATCGACTGGTTCTTCATGTCGGCGGACAGATCGGCGCCTACGAACCGCGCGGCGGCCAGATTCGCATTTGAGAGATCGGCCGTGATGCGGGCGCCCGACAGATCGGCTCCCTTGAAATTGGCGCCGCGCATCTGGCTGGCAATCAAGCTGGCGCCCCGCAAACTTGCGCCTTCGAAGTCGGCCGCCAGCGCCCAGGCCTGGTCGAGCACCGCCTTGTCGAGCTTTGCCCCCGTGAGGTTGGCCTTGTTGAGGTAGGCGCCGCGCAGGACGGCTCCTGAAAGGTCGAGTCCCGACAGGTCGAGGCCCGACAGCTGCTTGCCCGAGAGGTTCAGCGGAGCGCCTGCTGCGGCGGCGATTGCGGCAGCCACCTCCTGCCGGCGTCATCTCGGCCGTTGTCATCTTCGGCGAGTTCAGGTCGACGCCCTGCATCGTATCCTGCGCGGGAAGCGGGACCGCCGAGGCGAACAGGAACGCGACTGCGAGAGACAAGGCTGCAAGGCGGCTCATGGCTCAACTGCTCCAAATGCCCCGGCCAACCGATGCTCAATGAGCCAGTCGAGTCCGCGCGTCCATGACCGGTCGGTGTTCGAGCGGATGTCGGCATTGAGCTGGATGACGCGTTTATCCGTCCCGACGTCGAACACATCGACGGTGATGTTAAGGATGAGATTCGAAATCTTGTGGACCGCGCCGACGATGGCAAGTTTGCCGCCGACACGGCTTGCCAGTCTTTGGATGCAACCGCAGGCGGACAGATTGGCGGCCTTTGCCTCCGCGGCGACCGGGCTCATGTCGCAGACCTCTTGGCGGCCCTCGGCGGCCAGCCATTTTCGAAGCCGCTCACCGAGGAGGCCGAGGCGGCGCTGCTCGGCGCTGTTGGTGCCCTTCATCTCGCCTTCGAGGCTCCTATCGATGAGCTCGAAGTCGAACACCGCGACGCACTGTTCCGGACCCGCCGAGGCCGCTTCTGCAGGAACCGGGTGAGCCGATGCGAGCAGCGCTGCGGCTGCGAAAGACAATGATGACCGGCGGGGCATGGGGCTCTCCGATGCGGTGATTGGCCGAAGCTACACCGAAATCTAGGCTCGTGGACAGAGACATTCTCCGTTGGCCATTCCATGAATCTCTGGATATTGTCATTGATCATGCGTGAATGGAAAATTCAGCTTGCCTCCCTGCTCGGGTGGCTCGGCATTGTTGTCCTGATGGCGTTACCGCTCTTGAATCGAATTTGCGCGCGCATTTGCGGCGGACGCCACCGAAATCCGCATCGGCTACTTGCGCGTCACAGAAAGCAAACTCGCCATCTCGGTTCTCGACGTGCCCCCAGAGGATGACGGAATCGCCGGGGCGCGGGTGGCGATCAACGACAACAACACGACCGGTAAGTTCCTCAATCAAAAGTTCTTTCTGGATGAGGTCAAGCTAAGACCGGACGACAATCCCATACAAGCGGTGGAACAGCTGATCGACGGCGGCACCTTCTACATCATCTCGGACCTGCCTGCCGACATGCTGCTCAAGGTCGCCGATGTCGCGCGTCCTCGCGGCGTTCTCGTATTCAACGCCGGCGCGACCGACGACTCCCTCAGAGAGGAAGACTGCCGCGCCAACGTCTTCCACACAGCACCTGCCCGCTCCATGCTCGCCGACGGGCTCGCCCAATATCTCGTCTGGAAGCAGTGGCGCAATTGGTTCCTGATCTCGGGCTCGCACGCAGACGGACAAGCTATGGGCCGATGCATCTGAGACGGTCGGCCAAGCGCTTCGGCGCCAAAATTGTCGAAGAACGGGTGTTCGAGGACAGAGGTGCGTCACGCCAGACCGACAGTGGCAACGTGTTGATCCAGCGCGAGATGCCGGTCTTCACGCAGGGAGCCCCCGACCACGACGTCGTTGTCGTTGCCGATGAAAGCGAAGTGTTCGGGACCTATCTGCCCTATCGGACCTGGATACCGCGCCCGGTTGCGGGCTCGGCGGGCCTTGTTCCCAGCAGCTGGCATCCATCGCACGAGCAGTGGGGTGCCGCCCAGATTCAGAATCGCTTTGAGAAAGCCACCGGGCGGCGCATGAATTCCAAGGACATGCAGGCCTGGACGGCGGTGCGGATCATCGGAGAAGCCGCAACCCGTACGCGGTCGGCGGACGCCAAGACGATCGGCTAGTTTCATCAAGTCGCCGGAATTCTCGATCGCCGCCTTCAAGGGACAGAGGATTACCTTCCGAAACTGGAATTGGCAATTGCGCCAGCCGATCTTGCTGAGCGACGCGCGAAACGTCGTGTCGGTCTCGCCCCAGGAGGGCTTTCTGCACCAGTTCTCCGAGCTCGATACGCTCGGCATCGATCAGCCCGAAACCAAATGCAAACTCCAATAGTTCAGCCAGCGGAGGAATTCCATGCGCATGCGTCTCCTGATCGTCGCGGCGCTGGCGCTCGGCCTGATGCCGGGCGGGGCCAGCGCCTATACGGTCTATGTCTCCAACGAGAAGGACAACACGATCACCGTGGTTGATTCCGAGAGAATGGAGGTCGTCAAGACAGTGAAAGTCGGCCAGCGGCCGCGTGGCCTCACCGTCACCAACGACGGCAAGTTCATTCTGCTATGTGCGAGCGACGACGACACGGTCGAAATCATCGACACCACGACTTTTGAGCGGGTAGGTACCCTGCCGTCGGGCCCGGATCCCGAGCTCCTGGTGCTCCACCCCGACGGCAGCAAGCTGTACATCGCCAATGAGGACGACAATCTCGTCACCATCGTCGATCTCCAGTCAAAGTCGGTGCTGGGCGAAATTCCCGTAGGCGTCGAGCCGGAGGGCATGGCAATCAGCCCGGATGGCAAAATGCTGGTCAACACCTCCGAGACCACCAACATGGCCCACTTCATCGACACCGCGACCAATGAGATTATCCAGAATGTCCTCGTCGACCAGCGCCCGCGCTTCGCGGAATTCAAAGAAGACAATTCCCAGGTCTGGGTCAGCTCCGAGATTGGCGGTACAGTCAGCGTGATCGATATCAAGTCCTTCGAGATCATCAAGAAGATCTCCTTCGAGATTCCCGGCCTGCGGCCCGAGGCTATTCAACCGGTTGGGGTGCGCATCACCAAGGACGGAAAGAAAGCCTTCGTGGCGCTCGGGCCCGCCAACCGCGTTGCCGTTGTCGATGCCGCGACATTCGAGGTCGAAGACTATCTGCTGGTTGGCCAGCGCGTGTGGCAGTTGGCATTCACGCCGGACGAGAAGCTGCTGATCAGCACCAACGGGGTGTCGAACGATATCTCGATGATCGACGTCGAGCAGCTCAAGGTTCTCAAGTCGATCCAGGTCGGACAATTGCCGTGGGGCGTCGCCGTATCGCCGCGCTGATCGGCTTGACAATTGTCAATTTTCCGGTTGAACGGAGAACGCAGGACGTGCGTTACTCACGGCATGAACAAAGACAGTGACGCACCCGCCCTTGCGGTAAGGAGTCTCGGCCACGCCTATGGCACAAGGCGCGCCCTCGACGGCGTGTCCTTCGAGGTTCCGGCCGGCAGATTCACCGTGCTGCTCGGCCTGAATGGCGCCGGCAAGTCGACGCTCTTCGCTCTTGTCACGCGCCTCTATGACGCGCGTGAGGGCGCGATCGAGGTTTTCGGATACGATATCTCCGGCGCGCCCGGAGAAGCATTGCGCCGTCTTGGCGTGGTCTTTCAGTCGCGCACCCTCGATCTCGACCTGTCGGTCATGCAAAACCTGACTTATCATGCAGCGCTGCATGGGATTTCCCGCCCTGACGGGCGCCGGCGGGCGATTGAGTTGCTCGAGTGGTTCGACCTCTCCGGCCGCCGCAAGGACAAGGTGCGCAGCCTTTCCGGCGGCCAGATGCGCCGGCTCGAAATTGCCCGCGCCCTGCTGCACCGGCCCAAGCTTCTGCTGCTCGATGAGGCAACGGTCGGCCTCGACATTCGCTCGCGAGCCGACATCATCGGCCACGTGAGGCGGCTGGTGGCGGAGGAGGGCATCGGCGTCTTGTGGGCAACCCATCTCATAGAAGAGGTGACATTGCAGGATTTCGTCGTGGTTCTGCATGAGGGACGCGTCCTGGCGGAAGGCCCCGTCGGCGAAGTCGTCAGCGCCAATGGCGGAGCGTGACATCAGGTCGGCCTTCGCCAATCTCACCGGCGCCGACCGGCCGCGCACGGCAAGCGAGGCGGCATGACGGCGGCCCATCCAACGGCGCCCTCGCATACCGGCTTCTCGGTCCGGCAATACGCCATTTGCCTCATCGGCATCGTATGGCGGGAGAGCCTGCGCTTTTTGCACCAGCGCGAACGCTTCATCGCGGCGCTGGTGCGGCCGCTACTGTGGCTGTTCATTTTCGCCGCGGGATTCCGTCAGGTCCTCGGCGTGTCGATCATTCCGCCTTACGAGACCTATGTTCTCTACGAAGTCTACATCACACCGGGTCTCGTAGCGATGATCCTGCTCTTCAATGGCATGCAGTCATCCCTGTCGATGGTCTATGATCGCGAGATGGGCAATATGCGCACACTTCTGGTGAGTCCGTTTCCGCGCTGGTACCTCCTCATCTCCAAGCTGGTGGCGGGCATCGCGGTGTCGATCCTGCAGGTCTATGTCTTCCTGGCGATTGCCTGGCTGTGGGAGGTCGAGCCGCCGCCCATCGGTTATCTTGGCCATCCTGCCGGCGCTTATCCTGTGCGGGCTTCTGTTCGGATCGATTGGCCTGCTGCTGTCATCGCTCATCAAGCAGCTCGAGAATTTTGCCGGGATCATGAACTTCGTCATCTTCCCGATGTATTTCGCCTCATCGGCTCTTTATCCCTTGTGGAGGGTCAGGGAATCGAGCCCGCTGCTTTACTATGTTTGCCAGTGGAACCCGTTCACGCACGCTGTCGAGCTCATCCGCTTCTCGCTGCACGGCAAGATGAACTGGACGGCGCTTGCCATTGTGGCTGCAACAACCGCCGCTTTCCTGATCGCCGCCATCATTGCCTACGATCCGATGCGGGGCTTGATCGCCAGGCGTGGTGGACCGGGAGGCTCGGAATGACGCGGTGTTCGCCATGGCCTCGTCTTGCCGTTACCGCGGCCCTGACGCTGTTGGCGGCGGAGAACGGCCGGGGCTGCCGGGTCGGAAGATTGGCCGTGCGTTCAACGCAAGGTGCCGGAAATCTCGCTCGCCGCCATATGGCCTGGGCCGCCACTTGACGAGGCAAGTCGCAAGTGGCGTAGCGATCCCGACATAGCCGGGTTAGTCGAACTCCTGGCGGCGCGCCGCACTTCGGAAGAAGAAGCACGTCAGGCCATTGCCGGCCTGGTTGCCGCTTCTGGGGAGGCGAAACGGCCCATGCTCCTCGCACTGCTCGCAGGCCTGGTCGAGACCATCAACGCCGAGCGTGCAGATGTCATTGCCGGTATCGAGCGGTATGGGCGCGGGCAGAAACAGCTTGCCGCCGCACTCCGCGATGAAAATGCCAGGCTCGATGCCATGCGTGCCGATAGCAAAGTCGATCCGGCAAAGTTCACCGAACTGAGCGAACGGCTGGTTTGGGACTTGCGCATTTTTGACGAACGCCAGAAATCCCTGCGTTTTGTCTGTGAGGTGCCGGTGCTGATCGAGCAGCGCCTCTTCATGCTTGCCCGGGCAATCCAGAATGCCCTTCAATAGCTGCGACCTTGGCAGTCGGACCACCGGTCACTGGGTTATGGGCTGGTCATGCTCGTCGAGTAGCGGCACTCCGAACTCACGGAGAATCTTGTCAATCTCAGGCTGATTGTCGCGGATGAGCCGGTTGAGCGTGCGCTTCCACTCCTGGTCGGATGCGCGGACACCCATGGTGATCCGAAAGACCAGGTGTGAGCCCTTGCCTTCGTGCAGCAACGGCACGACGACAAGCGGCTCGTCCGACTTCTTGGCGTAATAGCCGGCGATCGGCCCCCACAGCGCGCCCACGTCAATCTCCCCGGATTTCAGGTCGGCGATCATCGCTTCCGATGACGACGTATGGCGCGTGTCGATCATCAACGGATAGGGTTTGGCTTTCGCCAACAGCCGATTGCGGGCCATGATGGTTGCTGGCGGGGTCCTGGCGACAACGCCGATCCGCTTTTCCTTGAGACGTGGATCGGACAGCGTCTCAAGGCCGTCCAAGCCGGTGCCCGGCTTGTAAATCAGCGCGTAAGCGGTGCGGTAATAGGCATTTGTGTTCTGAACGAGTTCATCACCCTGGGGATAGCCGATGATGACGTCGCATTTGTGAGCGCCCAAAGTGTTGCGCACGAAACCCGTCACCATTGGAAAATAGGTATACGCTACCGACTTGCCGAGCTTGCCCGCGACAAATTCCGCGAGCTTGTTCTCGAAGCCTTCTTGCTTCTCGTTTGTGAAGGGCAAATTGTTCGGATCGGCGCAAACCCGCAGGACCTTTGGATCGACGAGTTCCACCGCGGCACCCAGACCCGACTCTTGCGCCGCCGCCGGAATGGTGAGGGTGGCGCCGAGTAAAACAACGCTCGCACCAATACGCATGTTTAACTGCCCATGCATGCTTTTTCTGCTTCCTCGAAGGAGGCTGGTTTATCTGCTTTCTTCGGCGGGCGGCCTGTGCCGCCGGCACCATTGGCGCGGGCCCGCAGGTAAATGTAGATATCGTCAATGTAACACATGACATTCTTGTTGAGGCCGAAAGCCGGCATGACGCTGTTCTGCGCGGCGCCGACCTTCTGGCGGCCGTTGGTCACCACCTCGAGGAAATCCGCATAACTGCTCGTCTTGAGCGAATCCACGAGTGCCGGTGCGTAGGAGGAACCCATGCCGGCGGGGCCATGGCAGACATGGCAATCGGAGTGGTAACGACGATACCCGGAGAACGTATACCAATCGACCGTACCGTCGGCCTCGACATTAAATGTCGGATCGCCGTTGGCATCGACATACTTGCCGTCCTCATTGCTGACGGCCTTGGGATCACCCGGAGGTTCCGCGAGAGCGATGCCGCAGGTCAGGGCAAGCACCGCCATAAATCCAAATCGTTGCATTGCAGTCCTCGCTCACGCCTTCATTGATATGCCACCGGCAAGGAAAGGGCCTGGTGCGCCGGAAATTCCGGCAAAATGCACCAGGCCCCCCTGTTTCGTCAGGCCCGTAAGGCCCCATTCGCTACGGGATTGCAAAGACCGTCAGCGAACCGCCGAGTGTTGTGAACTTGGCCAGAGCCGCATAGCCGCCGACTGCTCCGAGACCGGCAGTGGCAACCAACGCCTCTTCCGCGGGCAAATTGCCCTGGTCCACCGCGCCGTGCCATGCGGCGGCGTTTTCCGGGTTCAGAAGACCGGCCGCGAGGCCGATGCCGGCCCAGCCGCCGACACCCGACAGCACCGCCACGTATTGCTTGCCGTTATGCTCGTAGGTCATGGGGTTGCCGATGATTCCCGACGGAGTCTTGAACTTGTAGAGTTCCTTCCCCGTCTTGGCGTCAATCGCCTTCAGAAAGCCATCGAGCGTGCCGTAGAACACGACGCCGCCCGCTGTCGCGAGAGCACCGCCCCAAGCCGAGAATTTCTCGGGCAGCGACCAGACGATCTTGCCCTCCTTGGCATCCCAGGCGATGAAGTTACCCATGTCGGTCTCGCCCTTGGGCGGATACATAGTCAGCGCGGCGCCTACATAAGCCTGACCGGCCGTGTAGGATACCTTGTAGGGCTCATAGTCCATGCAGACGTGGTTGGTCGGCACGTAGAAGAGCCCGGTGTCCGGCGAGTAGGCCGCCGGCTGCTGGTCCTTCGTGCCAAGAGCCGCCGGGCAGATGTCGGTGACGTTCACGTCTTCGCCGCCATGCTCGGTCGATTTCTCGGGCACCACGGCCGGCCGGCCGTAGGTCGGGCTGTTCTTGTCCATGTCGACGCCGGTCGTCCAGTTGACAACCGGGTCATACTTCTGGGCCACGAGCAGTTCGCCGGTCTCGCGGTCCATGGTGTAGGCGAGGCCGTTGCGGTCGAAATGCACCAGTGTCTTGCGCGTCGTGCCGCCGATGTCCAAGTCGGCCAGGATCATCTCGTTGACGCCGTCGTAGTCCCATTCGTCATGCGGCGTCATCTGGTAGACCCATTTCGCCATGCCGGTATCGACATCGCGGGCCATGATCGTCATCGACCAGCGATTGTCGCCCGGACGCTGGTTCGGGTTCCAGGTCGACGGATTACCCGTTCCATAGTACATGAGGTTCAGATCAGGGTCATAGGAATACCAGCCCCAAGTGGTGCCGCCGCCGATCTTCCATTGATCGCCCTCAAAGGTGTTGGTACCGGAATCCTTGCCCACGGGTTTGCCGAGATGGGTGGTCTTCTCGGGATCCATGAGGATATCCGCATCGGGTCCCATGGAGTAGGCGCGCCAGGCCAACTTGCCATCCTTGATGTTGTAGGCGGCCATCGAACCGCGAACGCCGAACTCGCCGCCCGAAATACCGACGAAGACCTTGTCCTTGATCACGTGTGGCGCGTTGGTGCCGGTCTCGGCAATCGCGGGATCGCCGTTCTTCACTTTCCAGACTTCGCTCCCCGTTTTGGCGTCAAGCGCCACGAGCGTGGTATCGGCCTGATAGAGGAAGATCTTGCCGTCGGCATACGACAATCCCCGGTTCACCGTGTCGCAGCACATGACCGGAATGACGTTTGGATCCTGCTTCGGCTGGTACGCCCACTTGATCGTGCTGTTGTCATTGAGATCAAGGGCATAAACCGTATTCGGGAACGGAGTGTGTACGTACATCGTCCCGTCGATCACCAGAGGCGCGCCTTCGTGACCGCGAAGCACGCCGGTCGAGAACGTCCAGGCGACTTGCAGCTTGCCAACGTTCTCGGCGGTGATCTGGTTCAGCTTGGAGTAGCGCTGGTTCCAGTAATCGCCTGCCGGCATGACCCAGTTTTTCGGGTCTTGCGACATCTTGATCAGTTCTTCGTTCGCCTTGGCCGGCCCATTCGCGAATGCGGCCATGGCCACAAGGCACGTTGCTGATAGGAGTAATTTGCGCATCTGTGTCCTCCCTTGGACTTTGTCTGCAGTTGGGTCCTCCGGCGCCCGGCACTTCGCTCCGCGATTGCGGAGATTGCCAGCACGTCCTTATTTTTTGCCTGCTTGCTTGAAGCCGGAAACCATATTGATGCTAATCTGATTTTTTCTTCCTCGCAATAGGAAATAGCTCATTGCGATGCAGCGAAACCGCCGGCCGGCGCACCTCGAAGGCTTTGCCGCAATTCGAATTTTTGTTTCCGAGCGACTGCGTGGCGGGCACCTGCCGGCCACGCAAAGCCGTTCCTCCGGCGGTTTACGCACCGGAGGGGGCGTTGTGATGAATCGCGCGGCCCTTAAAGGACCGGAGCTATTCTTTCAATGCTCCCGATTGCTTGGCGGAGTGCGTTGCGATCGCGTCCATCAAGGCTGGCGAAAGGCAATCATAGGGCTCGAGACCGAGCTCTTTCAGCCGAGACCTGATGGCCGGCATCTGGCTGGGCTTTGTCCCCGACTCGATGACGGACGAGACGAACGCCGCGAATTCGGGAGCAGACCAGCCGCTTTCCTTGGACAATTCGGTGTGGATGAAATCCAACCCGTGGAAAGGATGCTTGGTATTCTCGATGCGGCCATACATGTGCACGCCGCAGGCGGTGCAGGCATGCCTCTGAATCGTGGCTTTGGAGTCGACGACCTTCAGCTTGTTCTCGTTGCTTTTGACCTTGACTTTGTCGCGCGATACGACGGCAACGACCGAGAACGTAGCCCCCGCGGGCTTCCAGCACTTGGTGCAGCCGCAGGCATGATTATGGGCGGTCTGCGCGCCGATGCTGACCGTGACGGGGTTGCTTGTACACTTGCACTGAAGCGTCCCGCCGGCGAAATTCTTGGCGCCGGGTTTTACCCCGTTATCCACTGACGGATGAATTGCTACTTTAGGCATGTTGCCCTCCCTGGCATGGCCGCTTTGGCCGTTTCTTTTGGTAAACCACCACACTGTGCGCCTCCTTCTAGTAAACTACGACACTGCGGATCGATTCTCCCTTGTGCATGAGATCGAAGCCTTTATTGATGTCCTCAAGTTTCAGCGTATGAGTGATCATCGGATCGATTTGAATGCGGCCATTCATGTACCAGTCGACAATCTTCGGGACATCGGTACGTCCGCGGGCACCGCCGAAAGCCGTGCCGCGCCACACGCGGCCAGTCACCAGCTGAAACGGCCGGGTCGAGATCTCCTGGCCCGCCCCCGCAACGCCGATAATGACCGATTGGCCCCAGCCCTTGTGACAGGCCTCCAGCGCTATCCGCATTACCTTCACATTGCCGATGCATTCGAACGTGTAATCAGCCCCGCCGCCAGTGAGGTCGACGAGATGGGATACGAGATCGCCTTTCACGTCATTTGGATTGACAAAGTGGGTCATGCCAAAGCGCTTGCCCCAGGCTTCACGCTTGGGGTTGAGATCGACGCCGACGATCATGTTAGCGCCGGCAAGTCTGAGGCCTTGAATCACGTTGAGGCCGATACCGCCAAGCCCGAAGACGATGGCGTTGGCGCCCTCTTCAACCTTCGCGGTGTTGATGACGGCGCCCACACCCGTGGTCACGCCGCAGCCGACATAGCAGATCTTGTCGAAAGGCGCGTCATCGCGGACCTTCGCTACCGCGATCTCTGGCAGCACCGTGTAGTTCGAGAATGTCGAACAGCCCATATAGTGATGGACCATTTTGCCTTTATTCGAGAACCTGCTCGTACCATCGGGCATGAGACCCCTGCCCTGAGTTGCCCTGATCTTCTGGCAGAGATTCGTTTTCGGATTGAGGCAATACTCGCATTCGCGGCATTCTGGCGTGTAAAGCGGGATGACATGATCGCCGACTTTGACGGACGTTACACCCTTGCCTAGTTCGACGACGACGCCTGCCCCTTCGTGGCCCAGGATTGTTGGAAAGAGCCCTTCCGGATCGGCGCCGGAAAGGGTGAACTCGTCGGTGTGGCAAATTCCCGTTGCCTTGATCTCAACCAGCACCTCGCCTTGTTTTGGACCTTCGAGGTCGAGTTCGACGATTTCGAGCGGTTTGGCTTTCTCAAATGCGATTGCCGCACGGGTTTTCATGGATCCTGCCTCGCCTGCTTCTTATTGGACACACTAACTCTCGCCTGCGACCGCCCATTGGCGAAAGCGCGGTGGTCCTCCTACAGATGATGCGCGTCGCGTGACAGTGCTCAGATCGGCGCGACCAAGTGGCTCACAGACGCCAACCGATCTACGAGCGATCACTCTCGCGATGTCCACGAAGTATTCGCCTCAAACCCGCGAAAGAATAGTATTCTATCAGGTCAATGTAAAGACCGGAAAGATTCATCTTCACGGGCTATGCGTTTTAGAGCGGAGTCCAGTCAGTATGAACCGGTGCCGGAAATCGCCGGCGCGTTGTATCATCCGTCGACGGTCTGCTCGGGATCTCTTCTTAAACAACTCTGATTTTGAGATCGCCGATATTGTCGATATGGCCATGAAGAATATCGCCGCGGTTGACTGGGCCCACTCCGGCAGGGGTTCCTGAAAAGATGACGTCGCCGGGCCTCAATATAAACAATCCGGACAGATAATTGATCATTTCCGGAACCTTCCAGATCATCTGATTGAGATCGCCGGTCTGCTTGCGCTTGCCGTTGACGTCCAACCAGATGGCACCTTGCGAGGGGTGATCGAGCACACTGGCGGGCAACAGCGGCGTACACGGCGCCGAGGACTTCGAACGCTTTGCCAACTTCCCACGGACGGCCCATATCCTTGGCCTTGCCCTGCAGGTCGCGGCGCGTCATGTCGAGGCCGACGCCGTAACCGTAGACACAATCGAGCGCCTTCTTCAGCGGAATGTCCTGCCCGCCGCTCTTCAGTGCGACTACCATTTCGATCTCGTGGTGAACGTCGCTCGAAGCCGGAGGATAGGGAAATGTTCCGCTCAGGTCCAAGTTGTCGGGATTCTTCTGGAAGAAGAATGGCGGATCGCGGTCGGGATTGCCTCCCATCTCGATGGCGTGCGCGGCGTAGTTCCGCCCGACGCAATAGATGCGATGCACGGGGAATACGGCCTCGGAACCCTGGACGGGCACACACGGCTGGGTGGGCGGGGCAATCACGAAGTCCATTGGCTTCTTTCTCCTTATTGTGTGGACGGATCAGTTGCGCGAAGCGGCGAAGTACTCGAAGCGCCGCTCGAGCCAGGCGAGCGCCTCGTTGATGACGAAGGCGAAAGCGAAAAGCACGAAGAGAAGCGCCCAGAAATGCTCCATCAGGAAACGGGATGAATAGATCTCGAAGAGCCGGCCGAAGCCGACGATCGAAACCAGCAACTGGCCGATAACCACGCCCTTCACGGCGCGGATGAGGCCAAGGCGCACGCCGGCAAGTATCTCCGGAAGCGCGGCCCAAACGAAGATCTTGGTGAAGGCCTGCCACTGGTTGGCTCCGAAACTTCGCGCCATCTCAACGAGCGAGGGAGTGATATTCTTCACTCCTGCACGGGCATCGAGCACCACGATCCAGATGGCGAAGAGCACGACGGTCAGCACGATGGTGGTCTGCCCGGCGCCGAAGATGACCATGATGACCGGCACCAGCGCCGAAAGCGGGGCCGACAGGAACATGTTGACCCAAGGCAGGAAGATGCGGTCGGCAATGATCGACCGGCCCATCAGGACGCCCAGCGGAATGCCCACGCCGATGGCGATGAGGTTGCCGATGATGAAAGCCTTGGCCGTAATCCACAAGGCATCGCCGAAGGCGGCGGTCGGCACGATCTCGACGATGCGAACGAAGATGCGCGAAAGCGGCGGAATGATGAAGCTCGCTCCCGTGCGGCCGGCGATCTCCCATAGCACCGCCCATATTACGAGCGATGTCATGATGGGCAGGCGGAACTTTCCGATCATCATGATTGCCGCCCCTCAGTCCAGATAGCGCTTGAGGCTTTGCCAGATCGACTCGACCGTATCGATGATAGGCCGGGTCGCGGCGGATGCGGTCGGGATCGCCGCCGCGGCGGAAGGAGGGTTCGACGATCGAGGATACCTTGCTCGGGCGGCGCGAAAGGATCACGATCCGGTCGGAGACATAAACGGCTTCTTCGATCGAATGGGTGACGAACAGGAAGGTCCTTCGCTCCTTGGCCATCAGTTCGAGAAGGTCTTCCTGGAACTTGCGCCGTGTCTGTTCGTCGACCGCCGAAAACGGTTCGTCCATGAGCAGCACCTTGGCATTGACGGCAAGCGCCCTTGCGAGGCCGACGCGCTGGCGCATGCCGCCGGAGAGTTCGTGCGGATAGGCGTGTTCGAAACCCTTGAGACCCACGCTTGCGATGTATTTCTCCGCCACAGCCTCGCGTTCCGAGCGGGCCAGGCCTTTCAGCTCGAGACCGAAGGCGACATTGCGCATGACGCTGGCCCACGGCATCAGCGCGAAATCCTGGAACACGAAGGCGCGTTCCGGTCCCGGGCCGGTGACCTTGCGGCCGTCGACATTCACCTCGCCGGCCGTCGCAGGAATGAGGCCGGCGATGATCTTGAGAAGCGTCGTCTTGCCGCAACCGGAAGGACCCAGAAGCGATGTGAGCTGCCCCTCGGCAAAGTCGATGGAAACATCATTGAGGGCCTCGACGCCGCCATCGTAAATCTTCGAGACGTGCCGGACTTCCACGATAGGCCGCGGGCTGGCGGCGTTTTTCGGGGCTGATGCAGCATTCATGATGTGGCTCGCTTCTCCGGACGGAACAGATTCGCTTCGATGCGTTCGAGAAGCATGATGAACACGACCGAGAATGCGATGATGGCGAAGATTGCCGCATACATATTCTCGTATTCCGCAATCGACTGGTTGTAGGTGATGATGTCGCCGATGCCGGTCGGCGTGATCAGGAGTTCGGCGAGAATTACGCCGATGAAGCCCGCCGCGCAGCCGAGCCTCAGGCCGGCGAAGATCACGGGACTCGCCGCCGGCAGGATGATCTTGAGGATCAGTTGCCGGCGCGTGCCGAGGAACGAACTGCCCATCTCGAGGAGGGACGCGGGCGTGTGACGCACCGCATTGAGCGAATTGAGCACGATCACCGGCATCGCCATGATGCAGACCGTGAGGACCTTCGAGGCGAGCCCGATGCCGTAGGCGAAAGTCAGGATCGGGATCAGCGCGGCAAGGGGTGCGGATTGCGCGATGATGAAGAGGGGCGAGCCGAGCCATTCTGCAAAGCGGTTGAGCCCCATCAGCACGCCCAGGCCGACGCCCACGACGACGGAGGCGATCAATCCCAGAGCCAGTGGCTGCAGCGTGATAAGCAATGCCCTCGGCAGCGAGCCGTCGGCGATCATGGCGAAAAGCGCACGCATCGTGTCGGAGAATGGCGGAAATGCCGGGCTAATCGGATAGTGACCGGCGAACTCCCAACTGCCGCACACGATGGCGGCCGAGATCAGCCACAAAAAGGCCGGGTGGCCGAGCATCGTCGCAGCAGGGTCTGGCTTGCGCGCTACAGGGGTGGTCTCGGTGATGAAAGTCATGAGCGTGTCCGACGGCCCGGGCCAGGCGCATCGCGAGGTGCGCCTGGTTACTTTGTCAACGGGCGTTCAGCCGCCGAGCGCCTTCTTTGCGGCTTCCAGCGGGCCGAGGTCCCAGAAATCCTCGACCTTCAGCCCGTCGGCCGGACCCTCCAATTGGCCTGCCTCGGTGTAGAACAGGAAGTCGGTCTTGGCGACCGCCGCGGCATCCTCGAGCGGCGCATAGACGCCTTCCTTGGCGGCCTCGATGTAGAACGGCACAACCTCGTCAAGCACTTCCTTCGGCTGGTCGGCGAGCAGATTGCGCTTGGCGCGTTCTTCTTCGACGATCCCGGGGTTGGCCTTGATCTCGCGCCAGAGCTTGTGAAGTTCCTCGACGATGATGTTGGCCTGGTCGCGATTGTCCTTCAGCCAGGCATCGCTGGCGAACACCAGTTCGTCGCTCGCCGGTTCATCGAGCGCCGGGCAGCACGTGGAACTTGTCGCCCGCCTTGGACATGAGGAGATTCTTGTTGGCGAGGTCGACGATGGTCGCCTTGATCTGGCCGTTCATCATGGCGATGATGCGGTTTTCCGAACCCGGCACGTAGCTGCGGTCGCCGAACTCGATGCCTTCGCGCTTGGCGATGATGTTGCCGATCGCCTCGGTGCCGGTGCCGCGGGCATGGAAGGTGAAGGGCTGACCGTTCAGATCCTTCCAGGTCTTGTATTCCTTGGATGCCACGGGGAAGAACACCAGACGCGACATCTGGTAGATGTTCTTGAGCGGCAGTTTCGATTTCTGGATCACCGAGTATGGCGTGCCGACGCCGATATCGCTTTGGCCGTTGATGATCGACTGGAGCGCCAGTTCCTCCTTGGCGAAGGAGGTGAGCTCGTAGTCGACGCCGCGGTCCTTGGCCCGTTCCATGGCCACGACGAAAGCGAGCGTCTCGACCGAGACGACGTCGCCCAGTGCAACCCGGACTTTCTCGGCGGCATCCGCAGCCAAGGTGAACATAACCAGGAAGCCGGCCATGGCAACGCCCGCCAGTATTCTAAGAATTGGTTTCATCTGTTGTCCTCCCAAACAATTCTTCGTCATTGCTGAGGCTACGGCGCGCCTGATCCGCCTTCCGGCCCCAGATCGGCACTTAACCAATTCTTGATTGATCGGGCAACGATATTTGTGTTGGCTCGACAGTTCGACGGCTGTGGTTGCGCGGTTCGCCCAGTTTGAGGCCCGCGACTCGGATCTGGAGAGGTTTTGGTGATAAAGATGGCCGGTCGGATTGCCAGAGGGTCGTTCGTATGAATTTGAGCTCGTATTTCGCCATCGGCTTCTTGTTGATCGTTGCGCTTGCAGCAGGTGCGCTCACGATTGTTGGCCGCGACAGAGTCTGGCAGCTTTTCGGTTCACCCGATCTTGGCCCGGTCACATTCGAGAAATTGGTTCGGCGGATCACACCGAACGATGCGCTCGCGTGCCTGCCTAGCATTTGCAACACCAAGATCGACTTTATCTCACCGGTCTTTGCGGTGGCTGCACAGCGATCTGGAGGTCGCGCTTGCGAAAGTGATTGAATCGGAACCGCGCCTGGGTCTCGTGGCCGCTGATGAAGCCAATCTGACTTACCGCTACATTCAGCGCAGCAAATGGTTGCGCTTTCCCGACACGATCGTCGTGCGATTGGTCGATCTGCCGAACGGTCAATCGACCATCCTGATCTACTCTCGATCGCAACTCGGTAAGGGTGATCTTGGTGTCAATCGCGCCCGCATCCGGCGCTGGCTCGATACACTTGTGGCCCAGCAGAAAATCGGCTGATGTCGGCAAGGCACCGTTTTGGCGATGAATGGAGACTGTAGATGCTTAGCAATGCCCAGTTCGATGCCGAAAAAGTCCGGCGGGACGATATCGATCATCACTTCCACCCGTTCACCGATTTCTCCTCCTTCAAGGAGCAGGGCTCGCTCATTCTCGCCGAGGCGGAGGGCGCCTATCTGACCGATAGCGACGGCAAGCGCTATCTCGATGGCATCGGCGGTCTGTGGTGCGTGAACATCGGCTATGGCCGCGAGGAGATGGCACAGGCCATCGCCAATCAGGTGAGGCAGATGGTCTACTATTCGTCCTTCGGCCATCACACGTCGGTGCCGGCGGCCCAGCTTGCCGCGAAGATCGCCTCGCTGGCGCCAGGATCGCTGAACCATGTCTTCTACGGAACCGGCGGGTCGATGGCCAACGACACCGCTGTCCGGATGATTCATTTCTATTTCAACAGGCTGGGAAAACCGTCGAAGAAAAAACTAATCACCCGTCACGACGGCTACCACGGCAGCACCTATCTTACCATGTCGTTGACCGGCATCGCTTTTGATCATACCGGGTTCGATCTGGTTCAGGGCGACCTTATCCATCGGATCTCATCGCCTAACTATTACCGCTGTCCTGGCCGGATGTCGCAATCGGAATTCCTCGACCATCTGGTCGACGAGTTCCGGGCCAAAATCGAGGAACTCGGCCCCGACAACGTTGCGGCTTTCTTTGCCGAGCCGATCATGGGCGCAGGCGGCGTGATCGTGCCTCCCGCCGGCTATCATGCGCGCATGGCGGAGGTATGCCGCCAGTATGATGTTCTCTACGTTGCCGATGAAGTCGTGACCGCATTTGGCCGCCTGGGGCAGTTCTTTGCTTCGGAGGCCAATTTCGGCATGGTTCCGGACATCCTGGTTTCGGCCAAGGGACTGACCTCCGCCTATGCACCGCTGTCGGCCACAATCCTGTCGGATGAAATCTACGAGGTCCTCAGCGTGCCCCAGGCGAAGGGTGCGATGTTCACTCACGGGTTCACCTATTCCGGCCACCCCATATGCTGCGCCGCGGGACTCAAGAATATCGAGATCATGGAGCGCGAGGATATCTGCGGCCACGTCCGCAGGACGGGACCCTATTTCGAACGCCGTCTCAAGGAACTGAGCGATCTGCCTATCGTCGGCGATGTGCGCGGCAGCCATTTCATGCTGTGCGTCGAAAACGTCGCAAACAAGAAGACCAAGGAGTTGTTTGCCCCGGAAATCGGCGTCGGAAAGAGGATTGCCGATGCCTGCCAGAGGAAAGGGGTGCTGGTACGGCCCATAGGTCACCTCAATGTCCTCTCCCCGCCACTTATCCTTACGGCCTCGGAAATCGATCTTCTCGTGGAGGTTCTGCGTGAAGGGATCATCGAAGTCACCGACGAGCTCGCAAGAGAAGGGCATATGGATTGATCACGCCTGCCAACCCCACGAGGTTGGCAAGCGCCACACGATCACTTTGTCCGCTGTTCTTACTTGGCTTGCCGAGCCATGAAGCGTCGGTTCATCGCCTCATGGGCTTCGTCGGAGCCGTCATGAAACGTACCCAACCACTTGTCGAGTGGCACGGCGCCATCGGCGTAGTTGCATTCAAAATACTTGTGGTGGAGGTAGTGGGCATAGCAATGCGTATCGATGGCGCCTTTCTCTCCGACCACCACCTTGTCGAATCCGGTGTGACCCGGCACGGGGGAGAGGCCCGCGTGGATCATCTGGAAAAGTGCGTGGACGGGATGCGAAGGCACAATCCAGTGAATGAGAACACCGGAAAAATACAGGAGGTGTTCCACGGGATGCATAGCCAGGCCCGACCACGGGCCGGGATTCACATTGTTGTGGTGATACTTATGCACCGTCCTGTAAAGCGGCGGCCAATGGATAAGACGGTGGATCAAATAGAAGTGCAGCTCGCGGAAGAGCGGGATCACCAGCAACAGCGCGACAAAATAGACCGGATGGGTTTCCCAATTGACGAACGGGATATAACCATTGGCGAACGCCCAGAGGGTGAGGACTTCGTAGGCCGTCCAGATCGGAAGTCCGCTTCCAAATGACCAGATCATGTTGTCGATCGTCTGGCGCCGGAAGAAGAACACAGGATTGTCTGTATCGAGCCACTTGGCATTGTATTTGAACTTGTTGCCCTGGGCTTTCTGGACATAAAGCCGCAAATGGAACGCGCCAAAGAACAGGAGAGCCAGGATGACGTTTCGCGCCAAAAGAAAGGCGATCCAGCCGGGCTCGAACGTCTTCATCGTTTCGAGCGGGGGTGTCAGATAGGTCCAGAAGACCAGGGCGAGCGCTGCATAGAAGAGATTCCACGGAAAGATGTAACCGGAAAGCCCAAACAGCCATTTCAGGAATCCGAGCGGCTGCGCAGGCCAGACGAAAACCGGCGGATACTCGATCGGCTCGAAAGGCTTCCAGTCGCCTCTCTTGTCGCGCTTCCCGTATTGGGCGTCTTCCATCGTGTCGTCTTCGAGTGGCCAATCGAGCAGGAAGTATTGGCTGTGCTTGCAGTCTAGATCGAGTTCGTCTCTGATGCGAATTCCCTGATAACAGGGAATTTACAGGGAATTTGGGCGATTTTGGACCTCGCCATGCAATCTCAGGCCTAAATTCATGAGCAAAATCTGGTACTTATCGAGAAATTCCCTACTCTTCGGAACAGGGAATTATTAAAAGCGAGCAGGGAATTAATTGCGCTGATCAGGGAATTCTGAGCAGCGATCAGGCAATAGTCCCCGCAGCGTCCTCAATCGGGTGCCGAGGCTGTCAGGCCCAAATACAATATCTTGCGTCTTTGGACAAATAGGGTACAATTTGTGGCAGATTCACCGGAGCACCAGGACTCGGTGAAGTAGCAACAACTGGAAGGGAGGTGCCGAACGACCAGAAGAAGGAATTGTCCCTATGTCCACCCTTGACGTCGAATACCGCGCGCCCGCCTCGTTGACACCCTACCCGCGCAATGCGCGGATTCACTCGAAGAAGCAGATCCGGCAGATCGCCGACAGCATCCGCCAGTTCGGCTTCACCAATCCCATCCTCATCGACAGCCAGAACATGATCCTCGCCGGTCATGGGCGGCTCGCGGCTGCGAAACTTCTCGGCATGGACCGGGTTCCCTGTGTCCGGATCGAGAGTATGACGCGCGGACAGAAACGCGCCTATGTGCTGGCCGACAACAAGCTCGCCCTCAATGCCGGGTGGGATGAGGAAATCCTCGCACTGGAACTCAAGGGCCTGCTGGAAATCGATCTCGACTTCGATATCGGGCTGACCGGGTTCTCCATTGCTGAGATCGACAGCCTCATCGAAGGCCTCACTCCTGAAGAGCCGGGAGACCCGATGGATGAGTGGCTTCCGGAGATCTGCGATAGGCCCAGCCGTCTCGCGAGTTGGTGATATCTGGGAGCTTGGCCCGCATCGGCTCATCTGTGGCAATGCCCTGCTCCCGCAAACGTGTGACGCTCTCATGAACGGGCGAGAAGGCCCAGATGGTCTTCACCGATCCGCCCTACAATGTGCCGATCGACGGACACGTCGGTGGCTCGGGTGCCATCAAACACCGAGAGTTCGCCATGGCATCCGGCGAAATGACCACGGAACAGTTCACCGCATTTCTGGAAACGGCATTCCGCAACCTTGCTCACTAACAGCGTCGACGGCTCGATCCACTTCATCTGCATGGACTGGCGGCACATGGGCGAGATGCTTGGGCGCGGCAAGGCCGTCTATGCAGAGCTCAAGAACCTGATTGTCTGGGCCAAGGACAATGGCGGCATGGGGACCTTCTATCGCTCCCGCCATGAGCTGATCTTCGCCTTCAAGAATGGAACGGCACCCCACATCAACAGCTTCGAACTCGGCCAGCATGGGCGCTATCGCACCAATGTCTGGCAGTACCGGGGTGTCAACACCTTGAAGGCCGGACGCATGGATGAACTGGCCCTACATCCGACCGTCAAGCCCGTCGCCATGATCGCCGACGCGATCAAGGACGTGTCAAAGCGCAATGGCATCGTCCTCGACCTCTTTGGCGGCAGCGGTTCGACGCTCATTGCCGCCCACAAGACCGGACGGCGTGCCTATCTCTGCGAACTCGATCCCCTCTATTGTGACCGCATCATCCGGCGCTGGGAGGCCTATGCCAAGGATGACGCGGTTCTGATTACCACCGGAAAGTCCTTCGCGGAAATCGAAGCCAGGCATCGAAAGAATCCGAGACTGTTCAGCAAGAAACTGCATGTCCAGCCCAAGAAAGACCCGAGACCACTGCCACCGTGACAACCGCACCTACGGATGGACCGGGCCTTGTCAGCGCAATTGCCGATGACCAGGGGTGATCACGCGATGCACAATTCAGTTCGATTGAACAAGAGGCTTCTGCTCCAGGGACCTTCCACCTCAGACCATGAGATCGGATATGGTAAGCCTCCTCGACAAACTCGCTTCAAGCCCGGCCAATCCGGTAACCCGAGAGGTCGGCCGAAGGGTGCCAAGAATAAGCTCCCTGCCCTCAACGAAGAGCGACTGAAAAGCATCGTCCTCGAGGAAGCCTACCGTACGATCAAAGTGCGCGACGGGGAAAAGCACATCTCCATCCCTATGGCGATGGCCATCGTTCGCTCCCTTGCCCTATCCGCAGCTAAAGGAAGCAACCGGGCCGCTCAATTATTTACCGCCCTCGTGCAAACGACCGAGCGGGAAAACAAGGCACTTCACGACCAGTGGCTTGATGTTGCCCTCACTTACAAGGTTGAGTGGGAGCGGGAGCTTGAGCGCCGCAAGCGCCTTAACATCGTGGCACCCGATCCGATCCCCCATCCCGATGACATCGACATCGACATGAACACCGGTCAAATAAAGAAAATCGGGCCCTGGACCAAGGAAGAAAAAGTAAAATGGGACATGTTCCGCGAACGAAAGAAAGAATGCGACATCTCAATAGCGGCACATGAGGAAGACCTTCGCCGCCATCCCAGGTCCCGTTATAAGAAACAGCTCCTCGACGATATCGAACACGAGCGCCATATCCGTTCGATCATTTGCAGGCTGATCCCAGATTGAGGTGAATGCACGTCGCTTGCTACTGGGTTTCATCTGGGAGCGATAGGACCGGTTTCGGCTATCAGATCGTCGTCGATGAGCGGAAGTTGCGGCTACTGGCAGTTCGTGTTTAGTTCAGACATTGACCCTGGCTGTGTGAAAACCTGCAAGTCAGACTTCAGCGGCATTGCGACAAGTCATGCGCACCATGATCGAAGTCATTACGGGCTCGGGCTCTTGGTCGAGCGGTCGAATATCTGGTCGATCTTAGTCGCCATGATGAAGTCATTCTCGTGCAGTCCCTTTATTTTCTTCGTCTGCAAGCCGACCGTTGCATAGCCCCAGCCGAAGCTGATATCCGGATGATGGCCTTCGGCCTCAGCGAGTTCACCGATCTCTTGGGCAAAGGCCCCTGCTTCGCGAAAGTTGCGGAACCGGAAGGTCCGCTCGATACGATGAGCGTCGTCGCGGAGTTCCCAGTCCGAGGCCTGCGCACGGAAGCGTTCTGCTTCCTCGCGAGTGAGTGGTGGGATGCCGCCACGGCAGGGCGTGCATGTTTTCTCGGCAAGAGTTTCGGTCATGTGTGCCTCTCTCTTATAAAAACTATTCGCCCGCACAATGCCCACGCAAAGTATCTATGGTTCAGTGCCATGGTCATTCCTTTCGAATCTGTTCGTCTCAGCTGTTCTATCCGACTTGCTGAGACGGAAGTCAGGGGGCTCATCGTTCATCCTCCAACTTGTACGCTGGTAACGTCGTGAGCCGTTTGTCCTCGACGGAGCCACCCACCGTGAAGTGGTAGAAGCTCTGCCAGTCGTGCGAAGAGATGCCGAACACCTCGTGAACGGGATCATCGAAGTAGCAGCCGATCCCGGTCCTAACACCGCGCGTACTGGACAACCTGACAATCCCGTCGGACGTCCACTAGGAGGTCTTGCGGACACTGTAGGAATGCGCGCCAGTACCGGCCAGTTTGCCGCGATCCACAATCAGATACTCCTCGCGGATTGGTCGATCCTCAAACCAGCATTCTAGTATCTCGCGGGTTCCCGCGGCGTAGCGGGCCTGTGCTGACAATGATGTCCCCGAAGTATGCGGCGTCATGCCGTGATGGGGCATCGTCCGCCAAGGGTGGTCCTTCGGTGCCGGCTGGGGATACCAGACGTCGCCGGCATAACCGGCGAGCTGCCCGCTCTCCAATGCGCGGACGACGGCATCGCGATCGCAGATCTTGCCGCGCGCCGTATTCACCAGGTAGGCGCCTCGTTTCATCTTGCTAATGAGCGCGTCGTTGAACAGGTTCTCTGTCTCTGGATGCAGCGGCGCGTTGATCGTGACCACGTCGCAGACGCGCACCATCGATTCGACATTCGGGTGGTAAGTAACGTTCAGTTCTTTCTCGACATTTTCTGGGAGCCGATGCCGATCCGTATAGTGGAGCTTGACGTCGAAGGGCTTCAGCCGCTTCAGGACCGCCAAGCCAATTCGACCGGCGGCAACCGTACCAACATTCATTGCTTCGAGATCGTAGGAGCGGGCCACGCAGTCGGCGATGTTCCAGCCTCCATCGATCACCCAATTGTAGGAGGGAATGTAGTTGCGCACCAGCGACAGGATCATCATCACAACATGTTCGGACACGCTGATGCTATTGCTATAGGTGACCTCGGCGACCGTGACGCCGTGCTTGATGGCTGCCTGAAGATCGACGTGATCCGAGCCGATGCCTGCAGTGATCGCAAGCTTCAGCTTCTTCGCCTTCGCGATCCTTTCCGCCGTCAGGTAAGCCGGCCAGAATGGTTGCGAGATGACGACGTCCGCATCGGGCAGTTCGCGTTCGAAGACCGAGTTCTCGCCATCCTTGTCCGAGGTCACGACGAAGGTATGACCCAGACGTTCCAGGAATTTTCGCAGTCCGAGTTCGCCGGACACACTGCCGAGGAGCTCGCCGGGCTTGAAATCGATCTGCTTCGCCGTCGGCGTCGTCTGACCACCGGGATAGCGCTCCACCTTCGGAATGCCGTCCCGAGCATAAGATTTCGGATGCCCGCTAACTGGATCGTCGTAGAGCACGCATAGGACTCTCGCCATCGGTCTCTCCGGAGACATCAAAGGCCGCGTTACTGAGCCTATATCGACCAATCGTGGTCAATCGATGATGCTGGCTTCTGTCGTTATCCGGCAATGCAACTTAAGCGATTTGACACACTGAACCCTTGTCGGGCCGATCACGGATGCTTGTTGCTGCGACTGCGTTCGATTCATCAGCGCCTAGCGGGCCTTTCGCTTCCAGGGTGGGCGTCCCTGTTGGCCGAAATCGACGCTCGACCGACGCACAATCTGCCCGGCTCCGTCGACGACGAGTCGAAACCCTCGATTGCGATAGTGGAACGTCAGCCTATGAAACCCCACATCCGCGCCAACGCCTTGCTCGCAGATGGAAGTGATCTCGCCGGATCGCATCAAGATCAGGACTTGCGCGGGCTCGACATCGAGTCCGGTGGCAATGACCGAGGCTTCGACTTGGAAGGCGCCATCTGCAATCTCGATATCCGGTGATGACAATGTTCAGACCCTTTGGAGCGGCGTCTAGATCGACGCGACAACACCGTTGAGTGAGAGGTAGGTGCTGCCCGGAAAGGACGCAATGCCGAAGCCACGCCAGCGAGGCTGGCCTGACGGTAACGCAAAAGCACCCTTCATGAAAGCGTGAATGAGATTTGCGGTAGTCGGCGAGCTCTTCTTTTATGCAAACCAGAACATTGGAGCTCGCGCCGAAGGTGAGTTGCATCTCAATGGAGATTCCCATGACAACTCTCATACAGCTCCGCCCCATCTAGCTAATTGGCCTGCCGCTAAAGGAACAAAATTGCGAGTCAAGTTTTGATCCTGATCAGCGGGAAGAACAATCTCCCGGCTGTTCCACAAGAAAGGAGTAGCTTCAATGTGCGACTACAGTTTGCACAACGTTGCATCCCGACCCGCCAAGGTCGGAGACAAGCTGGTGACCACAAGCTTCCACGGTACCTGGACACAGGGATTTGCCGCAGTCGGAGAACCGAATGTGGCAGTGTGCCTCCTCCCGGGAACGGAGGTTGCGTTCGATAAGGAAGTCAGGCACGGGGACTTTTGGCGATCGAAGAGTACCGGTCAGAAGACGGCAGTCTTCCGCCAGCTCGACAAGAACACCCCAGGCGTGTTTCACGACGCACTAGAGTTCGCCTATGGGCAGATCGTCCTACTTACACGACTAAAGAACGGTCAGCATGCGACCGTGTTGCAGCTACCGGCTCTGCCGTCAGCGAGCCACGGAGCAGAGAAAGAGGAGCGCACTTCAGTTCTCGCTTGATCAGGTTTCACGTGACGTGGTGTGCATCCGCGGTCGTGCCGTAGCCGACAAGTTCGGCGAGCGGTTTCGCACCACGCGCCAGCGCATGGCTCAATTCCTCGATCACAGGATGCCGGCCCCTTCGCCCATGACGAAGCCGTCCCGCGCCACGTCGAAAGGTCGTGAAGCTTCCGTCGGCGTGTCATTGAAGCCAGTGGAAAAAGAGCGTGCGGCGGCAAAGCCACCGAGGCTGACGACGTTCATGCACGCTTCCGTGCCACCGCACACGGCGATGTCGGCTTCATTGGCGCGGATGAGACGAGCCGCATCGCCGATCGCCTGGATGCCGGCCGCGCACGCCGTCACCGGCGCGCCGAGCGGGCCTTTGAAGCCATGGCGGATCGAGATGTGGCCTGCCGCCAAGCCACCAGCGAACGACGGTATCGTAAACGGCGACAGGCGGCGCACGCCCGCGAGTCCACCGTGCGCACCGCCTCGGTGATGGCCGGGAAACCGCCGATGCCTGACGCGATGATCGTGGCCGTGCGCAGGCGCTCGGTTTCCGAGCGAGGCTTTCCAGTTCGCCTGCGCAAGCGCTTCCTCCGCCGCCGCCAGCGCGAAGTGAATGAACCGGTCTACCTTGCGCTGATCCTCGGCGCCAGCACGGCATCCGGATCGAAGCGCAGGCCTTCCGAATCTCTTGCGCAGAGGGGCATCACCCCACCGACCTTCGCCGGCAGGTCTCCCACTATATCGTCCGGAAGCCTCCGAATGCCCGAGCGGCCGGCGAGCAGACGACGCGACCAGGACGTCTTCGACGTCCGCGGCAAGTGCACGGTGACTGCTCCAAGAACCAGTGACAACAATCCGTCGCATCGATCCTCCGATCGGTTCCAGTACGGCAGCCAGCCGCCGCAACGGCACTCGGCTTGAACTTCGATGGCAAGCTATTCGGTCTGACCGATGCCTGACATCGTTCCCGGTACGCAGGATTCAGGCGCCCATAATTCTTCTCATTGTGGCTCTCTGCATCGATCGTGGCGTCAAACGGTTTGAAAAGGCGGCCATCTTGTTCGACAGGCCCGCGACCACGATGGCCTTTCCTTGCAAGAGCGCCCGCATACCGCTCGCGGCGACCGGGCGCGGCTTCATCGTGAGGAGACGCAACAAGGGCGAGGCGGTTGCGCCAGCTGCCGCATCGAAACCCGTCGCGGTGTGCCCAGGGCAGAGGCTGGTCACGACCACGCCATGCGGGCGGACCTCATCATGCAGCGCCTCGCCAAAGGCGAGCACATAAGCCTTCGTCGCCGCATAAGCCGCGTAGCTGGGCACGGCCTGGAAGGCCAGGAGGCTGGCGACGAGAAGGATATGTCCAGATCGCCGCTTGGCCATATCGCGACCGAAAAGATAGGTCAGCTCGGTGAGCGCCGTGACGTTGAGCTGAATCATATCGACGGTGCGCTCAATCGGCGTTTCCAGAAAATCGCCCTGCAATCCGTATCCGGCATTGTTCACCAGGATGTCGATCGATATCGACCGTTCGTCGAGACTGTTCTTCAGGCGAGCGGCCGCGCCCGGCGAGGCAAGATCGATCGCCTCGACCAACACATCCACGCCGTATTTGCGGCGGAGATCGGAGGCGAGCTTTTCCATCGGCTCCCGGCGTGCGCGCCGCCAATACGAGATTGACCTTCTGCGCCGCCAGTAGATCTGCGAATTCAAGGCCGAGGCCGCTCGACGCGCCGGTGATCAGCGCCCGTTTTCCGGTGAAGCTGTTAGTTGTTTCTTTCGACATCATTCTCTCCTTCGTCTATTTGTTCAGCAATTGGGCTCGGGTACATCCACGATCAGAACATCGCCCCATTCCTTCAGGCGCTGACGCTTCCTCGAACTTGTTGCGCCGTCGCATCTATCCTCCTGTCGATTCCGGCACGCCGCCAGAACCGCTCGGCTCCGGCTGGGGCTGGCGCAGCGCGACCGGAAGAAAGACCAGAAGGGCCAGCGCCGAACCCGTGGTCAGGACGACGGCAAGGGAAACAGACGGCGGAAAAGGCAGTGCGCTGGCGAACGACGCGCCGATGGCTGCGCAGCCCATCTGCAGAAAACCGAGCAGCGCGGATGCCAGCCCGGCCTGGCGCCCGAAAGGATGAAGCGCGATCGCAGTGCCGAGCGGATTGATCAAACCCATCCCGAACAGATACAGCGCGATGGCCATGGTGAAGGTCATGAAGGCCGGTGCGGCGGCGAACGCGAACATGGCGACGCCGCCAGCGAGAGCGATGAAGAGGCCGATCATGCTGACGGTACGCTGGCCCCAGCGATGAGCCAGGCGCGGCGCGAGAAACCCCGCCACGAAGACGATCAGAACCGTCGTTGCGAAAGACAATCCGAGCTGGAAGGCGGTCAGGCCCAGCTCGTTCATCAGCACGCCGGGGGCGGCCGCGAAGAAACTGTAAAGCCCGCCGATGACGAGGCTCACCGCAAGCGCGGGCAGTAAAAAGCGAGGATCGGCGGCCAGGCGGCCATAGGCGGATGCCACGGCCGAAGGCGCCAGGGGCGTTCTGCGGTCGACGGGATGGGTTTCGCCAACGCGGCCTGGAATAATGCAGCGCGAGCACCACGCCGAATGCCGCAACGACAAGGAAGGTGATCCGCCAGCCGAACAGGCCGGCAAGGATACTGCCGAGCAGAGGCGAAAAGCCCGGCGCAGCCGCCCCGGCAATCATGGTCAGCGCCAGAGCCCGGCCGAGCGCCTCGCCGTCGAAGAGGTCACGTGCGATGGCGCGCGACAGGACCGAGGCCGCGCAAGCCCCCAGCGCCTGGATGACACGGCCCAGGACCAACACGGGCAAAGTGTCGGCCAGGGCGCAAACGACACTGCCGGCGGCAAATACGGCAAGGCCTCCCAGCACCAGCGGTTTGCGGCCGAAGCGGTCGGAGAGCGGTCCGACCACAAGCTGCCCGAGAGCGAACGCAACGAAGAAGCTGCTCAACAGGAGACCGAGTTCCGGCGAGGAAATCGCCAAGCTCGGCGCCAATCCGCGGAAAGGCAGGAAGGATGATGTTGGTGGCGAGCGCGCCGAGCGCAGCCAGACCGGCGAGCAGGAACAGGATTCCGCCGGTCAGGCGGCGCTCGGAAGGCGCGGGGTTCGCGATCGAAAGCGCGGACATCACGGCTTCCTGCTCACGACCAGGCATGTCGACGTGCCATGCGCGTGGAGCCTGCCTTGGGCGTCCTCGATCCTGCCCTCCAGCGTGATGACGGTCCGGCCGCGCGAGACCACATGGCCGATGACATGCATTTCGCCGGAATCGACGAAGATCGGGCGGACAAACTTGGCGGTGGTTTCATGTGACGGACAGGTTTCGCCGGGCGAAAGCGTCGTCTGGGCGGCAAGCGCCATGACGGTGTCGAGCATCGTCATGATCCAGCCGCCGTGGACGGTATTCGTCAGGTTGCAAAAGCGCGGCTCGGGGGTGGCCAGGAGCCCGACCTTGCCTTCCTCCGGAGGAAGCAAGGTGAAAGGGAGCGTTTCCGCCATCGGTGGGCGGCGGATGCTCCCGTCCGCCAGCCTCGCAACGAGCTCGAGCCCGGAGCAGCCCGCCAACTCGGCGATTGAAACAGTTGCGCTGCGCGCCTCGGTCGGAGAATCCATCGTCATTGGCGCGGTCCTTGCTGGGCATCGCCCGCAGACGACCCCATCAGCACGCTCTCGGCGGCCGCTTGCAGGAACCGCTTCGACAGCCGCTCGTCGTTGACGGCCCGCGAGAGGACCACCGCACCGACCATGGTCGAGAGAATGGCCATGGCCTTGCCGCTGGGCTCCTCGCCGTCGGCCTCGCCAACCCAGCTGCCGAGCATCTCGAGGTATTCCCTGATCCCGGCTTCGAATGACGCCTTCACGTCGGCGCCCTGCCTGGCAGCATCCGAGCCGAGCGCAACGACCGGGCAGCCGTCCATCCTTTCTGCGCGATGCTCCATGCTGAGATAGAACGCGATCACCGCGCCAAGCGGATCCTGCGGATTGGCCGCGGCTGCGGCCGACCATCGGCGGGTGGCGCTCTCCAACGCCCGCCTGGACGCCTGCGCCGCCAGGTCCTCCTTTGACGCGAACTGCTTGTAAAAGGCGCCTTGGGTCAGCCCGGCACCCTTCATCAGATCCTTCAGGCCGATGCCGTCAAAGCCGTGCTCCCGAAAAAGGCGGCTTGCCACATTGATCACGGTTTGGCGGTTTTCCGCGGCCTGAATGCGACTCACGCGCATCGTCGATCTCCATTTTTAGATTGCGTTCGAATCTATATCAGATATAGAGTGCGAACGCAATCTAAAAGAGGAGATACGAGATGATCCGCAGGACCCTGAGCGCATCGCTCCTGGCCGCGCTGTTTCTGGCGACGCCGGCGCTTTGCCGAGGAAGCCACCGTCGGACGCCCGATCGAAGGCGGCAGCCTGCACGAGGGACGCCTCGACATGGTGGTCTACTACGTCCCGGTCGACGGCGACCTCCTGGAGGTCACCGCCACCTTCGCGCCGAAGGGCGCGGGCGATCCGCTGCGCGTCGTCATGGGCCTCGCCGACCGCGACTCCGTGGCCTTCTCCATGCCGGGCTACCAGGACTCGCTCTACGCGTTCTCGAGGTCCGGCGAGGAGGTGACGGTCTCGGCCGAGACCGACATGCATCTGCGAGCCGATGCGCTAATGCACTGACCCGCCGTGCAGACCGCAGCCTGCCTGCTGCTGGCCGTGGCGCTCGCGGCCGCCGGCTCCCCACTCTGCGAGGCGATGGGCATGAAAAAGAGGAGCTTTGTGGTGCTGGCGGCGTCCTGATCGCGGTGTTCGGGGCGGCGGCATTCGCCGCGCTTTCCATTCCCGCGCAGGAAGCCTCTGCCGTGAGCGACCCGAGGCAGGAACCGCCGATCGTCAGATTGGTGACGGCAGCGCGCGTTGCCGGATCCGAACGCGGCTTCACGGGCATCATCGGGGCGAGGGTGCAGAGCAATCTCGGTTTTCGCGTCGCCGGGCAAGATCGTGGAACGGCTCGTGGATGTCGGTCAGGAGGTCAAAGCCGGTCAGCCGCTGATGCGGATCGACGAAACCGACCTTCGCCTTGCGCTCACGGCGAAGCGCAACGCCGTCGCCGCGGCGCGTGCATCTGTCGTTCAGACGGACGCGGATGAACGGCGATACGCCAGTTTGCTCGACAACGGATGGGTCTCCCGACAGCGCTACGAGCAGGCGAAGGCCGCGTTGGATACGGCCGAGGCGCAACTCGCCGCCGCCGAAGCCGAAGCACGGGTCGCCGAGAACGAGGCGACCTATGCGGTCCTGGTGGCGGACGCGGATGGAACGGTGGTCGAAACGCTTGGCGAGCCGGGACAGGTCGTCTCCGCCGGCCAGACAGTGGTCCGGATCGCCCAGGCCGGCCCCCGCGAAGCGGTGGTCGCGCTTCCCGAAACGATCCGGCCGGCGATCGGCTCGGTGGCCGAGGCCAGCGTGTATGGGGACGATGGACGTCGCTATACGGCACATCTCCGGCAGTTGTCGAACTCCGCCGATGCCCAGACCCGTACCTATGAGGCCCGCTATGTGCTCGACGGCGAGGCCGCGGCAGCACCGCTTGGCGCGACGGTAACCATTCGGCTTGCAAGCCAGGCGAGCCAGCCGGAAGTCCAGGTGCCGCTGGGAGCCGTGCTCGATGACGGCGAGAAGACCGGCGTTTGGGTCCTGGACAGCGCCACCTCGACCGTACGCTTTCGGCCCGTCCAGCTTGTTCGTGTGACCAGCGAAACCGCTGTGATCTCCGGACTGAACTCCGGCGATCCGATTGTTTCGCTCGGCGCTCATCTCCTGCAGGAGGGCGCTCGCGTCAGGACTGCGTCTGAAAGCAGGGGCAACTGATGAGCCTCAATCTTTCCGCGATCGCCGTTGGAGAAGTCCAATGCTATACAGTTACATTGTCAGAAAGAAATAGAAATCCGAAAGACCTTCGACCACGTCAACAACCATCGCTGGGATGAGGCGGTGAAAGCAGTCGCGTCGCATGTCCATCACCGCGTTTCCGGCGCCCACGCGCTTGGTGGTGAGCGCCACGACAAAGAAGCCCTGCGCCGCTGGTTTGAGCGCCTCGGCCGCGTCCTGCCCACTCTCCGTATCACGGTCAACAACATCTGGGTGAAGGGCTGGCCGTGGCATACCACCGTGTTTGCGCAGTGGGACGGCACCGCAACGCTGCTCAACGGCGACGCGTCGTACGTCAACCGTGGTCTCCACGTGTTCACCCTGCGGTGGGGCAGAGTCTATGCACTCGAGGAATTTCAAGATTTACAAGCAGCGGCCCATGCTCTTGCCGTCCAAGCGGCAGCTGGCCTCGAAGAAGCTGTCGCCGAACAAATTGTAAGCTAGCAGAAGCGCAGTCAGAGGCCCACGTTTTTAGGTAAGCGCGGTTCACTCGGCGCCCACCTACTGCAGGACGGCGCGAGCGTCAGGACGAACGTCGAGGAAATAGGAGTGGCCAACTGATGAACCTCAATCTTTCCGCGATCGCCGTTCGCGAACGCGCCGTCACCCTGTTCTTCATCCTCCTGCTGGTGGCCGCCGGCGCCTACGCCTTCGTCATGCTCGGGCGGGCGGAGGACCCCAACTTCACCATCAAGACCCTGACGGTCACGACGGCATGGCCGGGCGCGACGGCGCGCGAGATGCAGGACCTCGTCGCCGAACCGTTGGAGAAGCGGCTTCAGGAGCTGACCTGGTACGACCGGGTGGAGACGACCACACGGCCAGGTTATGCGTATATGACGGTCACGCTGAAGGACAGCACACCGCCATCTGTCGTGCAGGAGGAGTTCTACCAGGCCCGCAAGAAGCTCGGGGATGAAGCCCGCAACCTGCCGTCCGGCGTCTTCGGCCCCTTCGTCAACGACGAATATTCGGACGTGAGCTTCGCCCTTTATGCGCTGAAGGCCAAGGGCATGCCGATGCGTGAGCTGGCCAGGCAGGCCGAGGTGATCCGCCAGGACCTCCTGCACGTGCCCGGCGTCAAGAAGATCAACATCCTCGGTGAACGTCCCGAACAGATATTCGTCGAGTTTTCCTACGCCAAGCTGGCAACCCTCGGCGTGTCGGCACAGGACATCGTCGCCGCCTTGCAGCGGCAGAACACCGTCACGCCGGCAGGCTCGATCGACACCCAGGGGCCGCGGGTCTTCATCCGGGTCGACGGCGCTTATGACAGCGTTCAGGCGATCGCCGACACGCCGATCGTCGCTGCGGGGCGGACGCTGAAGCTCTCCGACATCGCCGAGGTCCGCCGCGGCTACGAAGATCCTCCCACCTACCTCATCCGACGCCAGGGTGAGCCCACCATCATGCTCGCGGCCGTCATGCAGGAGGGCTGGGATGGTCTCGCGCTCGGCAAGGCGCTGGAGGACAGGACGGCGGCCATCGCACAGACACTGCCGCTCGGGATGACGCTCGACAAGGTGACCGACCAGGCCGTCAACATCACCTCGGCGGTCGACGAATTCATGATGAAGTTCGCGATGGCGCTCGGCGTGGTGCTGCTGGTGAGCCTGCTCAGCCTCGGCTGGCGCGTCGGCATCGTCGTGGCGGCTGCCGTCCCTCTGACGCTCGCCGTCGTGTTCCTCATCATGCTGGAAACCGGCCGGTTCTTCGACCGCATCACGCTCGGCGCCCTCATCCTGGCGCTCGGTCTTCTCGTGGACGACGCCATCATCGCCATCGAGGTGATGGTGGTGAAGATGGAAGAGGGCATGGACCGCATCAAGGCGGCGGCCTATGCGTGGAGCCACACCGCGGCGCCGATGCTGTCCGGAACGCTCGTGACGATCGCCGGCTTCCTGCCGGTGGGCTTCGCGCGCTCGACGGCCGGCGAATACGCCGGCAACATCTTCTGGGTCGTGGGGTTCGCCCTCATCGTCTCCTGGATCGTCGCGGTGGTCTTCACGCCCTATCTCGGCGTCAAGATGCTGCCCGCGATCAAACCGGTCGAAGGCGGTCACCACGCGATCTACGACACACCGAACTATCGGCGCCTGCGGCGGCTCATCACCTTTGCCGTGCGCCACAAGTTCGTAACCTGCGGTATCGTCGGCATCGCCTTCGCGCTTTCCGTCGTCGGCATGGGCGCCCTCAAACAGCAGTTCTTCCCGACATCCGACCGCCCCGAAGTGCTGGTGGAGGTTCGCCTGCCGGAAGGCACCAGCATCGAGACGACGACCGCCACGGTCGAGAAGCTCGAACACTGGCTGGACGACCAGCCCGAGGCCGAGATCGTCACGAGCTATGTCGGTCAGGGCGCTCCCCGCTTCTTCTTCGCGATGGCGCCGGAACTGCCTGATCCTGCCTTCGCCAAGATCGTCGTGCTGACCCCGGACGCGGAGGCGCGCGAGGCGTTGAAGCACCGGCTCCGGGAGGCGGTGTCACAGGGGCTTGCACCCGAGGCCTATGTGCGCGTCACGCAGCTCGTGTTCGGCCCCTACACGCCGTTCCCGGTCGAGTTCCGGGTCATGGGACCTGATCCCGCGCAACTCTACAGCATTTCCGAAAAGGCCCTCGACATCATGCGGGGCGTCCCGGACGTGCGGCAGGCCAACCGCGACTGGGGCAATCGCACGCCCGTGCTTCGCTTCGTCCCGGATCAGGATCGACTGAACCTCATCGGCCTCTCGCCGGCGGAGGTGGGCCAGCAGCTCCAGTTCCTCCTCACCGGCATCCCCGTCACGCAGGTCCGCGAGGACATCCGCAATGTCCCCATCGTGGCACGCAGCGCCGGCGGCGAGCGGCTGGATCCGACGCGTCTGGCGGATTTCTCGCTGATGAGCCGGGACGGCCGCCCGATTCCGCTCGACCAGATCGGCCATTCGGAAATCCGTCTGGAAGAGCCGATCCTGAAGCGCCGCGATCGCACGCCCGTCATCACGATCCGCTCGGACATCAATGAGGCGACCCAGCCTCCGGAGGTTTCCAAGCAGATCATGACGGCCCTTCAGCCGCTGATCGCATCCCTTCCGGCCGGCTATCGCATCGAAATGGGCGGATCGATCGAGGAGGCTGCCAAGGCCAACACCGCGCTGGGCAAGGTCTTCCCGGCCATGATCGCCGCCATGCTGATCGTCATCATGCTGCAGGTGCGATCCTTCTCGACGATGGCCATGGTCATGCTGACGGCACCGCTTGGCCTCGTCGGCGTCGTGCCGATGCTGCTCACCTTCAACCAGCCCTTCGGATTCAACGCCATTCTGGGCCTGATAGGACTGGCCGGCATCCTGATGCGCAACACGCTGATCCTGACCGAACAGATCAAGGAGAACCGTGCGGCCGGCCTTGACGACTATCACGCCGTCATCGAGGCCACGGTGCAACGCACGAGGCCCGTGATCCTGACGGCACTTGCCGCCGTGCTGGCCTTCATCCCCCTCACGCACTCCGTCTTCTGGGGATCGATGGCCTATACGCTGATCGGCGGCACGGCGGTCGGCACGGTGCTGATCCTGCTCTTCC
>CAVZNM010000004.1:0-1375186 GCA_963776685.1 uncultured Alphaproteobacteria bacterium | reverse complement strand
GGTGGGCGATACTGGACTCGAACCAGTGACCCCTGCGATGTGAACACAGTGCTCTACCAACTGAGCTAATCGCCCGCTTCAGGGTGGGCGGGATATAGGCGGAGGCCCGCCCCCAAGTCAACGATCGAAGGCCCGGACCAGCGTTTCCCACATCTCGTCATAATGCGTCACGATGAAATCCGGGCCGTATTCGGCAATGGGCCGCGGCGTATAGCCGAAAGGCACGGCGATGACCGGAACGCCGGCGGCCCGCGCGGTGAGAATATCGATCTCGCTGTCGCCGACCATGACGGCGCTGGCGTTGCGGAGGCCGAGCCGCGCCAGCGTCTCGTGAAAGGGTTTGGGATCGGGCTTGGCGATGCCGATCGTGTCGGGCCCGACGATGGCGCCGAAATAGTGGCGAAGCCCCAAGGCCTCGAGCAATTTGACCGACAGGCTTTCGAGCTTGTTGGTGCAGATGCCGAGATAAATGCCCTCGGCGCGGCAGCGGTCGAGGAAGCCCGTCAACCCCGGAAAGGCGACACTGTCCTGGGCGATGTTCTGGGCGTAATGGATGACGAATTCCTGATAGAGCGTTTCCACCGCCCGGGGCGACACGGCGGCCCCCGTCGCCTCGCAGCCGCGCGCGATCAGCGCCCGCGCGCCGTGGCCGACGAATGCCCGCACTTCGTCCATGGTGATCGGCCGCCGGCCGAGCGTCGCGAGCACATGGTTGGTGGCCAGCATCAGATCGGGCGCGGTATCGACCAGGGTGCCGTCGAGATCGAAAATAACCGCCCGTTCCGGCATGGAAACCCCGCGCATCTGGCCCGTTTGTTCCCCCGCACGCCCTGTGCTAAGAGGCCGCCAACTCAAGACAGGAGGCTCCCATGGACATCCGCAAAAGCCAGGCGCTGCGCGACATACTGAAGGACAAGTCGCTGCTCAAGGACAAATGCTACATCGACGGCAAATGGGTGGGCGGCAAGCAACACGATCGATGTCACCAATCCGGTGAACGAGAGACGTCATCGGCGCGGTGCCGAAGCTCGGCGCCAGCGGAAACCCGCGAGGCGATCGAAGCGGCCGAGAAGGCCCAGAAGGACTGGGCCGAGAAGACCGCCAAGGAGCGCGCCGTCATCCTGCGCAAATGGTTCAACCTGATGATGGAGAACCAGGAAGACCTGGCCCAGATCATGACGGCCGAGCAGGGCAAGCCCTGGCCGAATCGCGCGGCGAAGTCGCCTATGGCGCCTCCTTCATCGAATTCTTCGCCGAGGAGGCCAAGCGCATCTATGGCGAGACCATTCCCTCGCCCTGGCCCAATGCGCCGCATCGTGGTGATCCGGCAGCCGGTCGGCGTCGTGGCCGCCATCACGCCGTGGAACTTCCCCAATGCCATGATCACCCGCAAGGCCGGACCGGCGCTGGCCGCCGGCTGCGCCTTCGTCTGCAAGCCCGCGAGCGAGACGCCGCTGTCGGCGCTGGCCATGGCCGAACTTGGCCGAGCGCGCCGGCATTCCGGCGGGCGTCTTCAACGTCATCACCGGTTCGGCCCGCGAGATCGGCGCCGAGATGACCTCGAACCCGATCGTCCGCGCGCTCACCTTCACCGGCTCGACCGAGATCGGCAAGCTGCTGATGGCGCAATGCGCCTCGACGGTGAAGAAGGTCGGCCTCGAGCTCGGCGGCAACGCGCCCTTCATCGTCTTCGACGATGCCGATCTCGATGCCGCGGTGGCGGGCGCCATGGCTGTCCAAATACCGCAATGCCGGCCAGACCTGCGTCTGCGCCAACCGCATCCTGGTGCAGGAAGGCGTCTATGACGCATTCGCCGAGAAGCTCGCCGAGGCCGTGAAGAAGCTGAAGGTCGGCGATGGCGCCGAGGCAGGGCGTCACCACCGGCCCGCTCATCAACGAGGCGGCGGTCAAGAAGGTGCAGGAGCACATCGACGACGCGGTCAAGCAAGGGCGCCAAGGTCGTGGTCGGCGGCAAGTCGCATGGGCGGCAATTTCTTCGAGCCGACGCTGCTGCGCGATGTCACCGCCGACATGGCGGTGGCGCGCGAGGAAACCTTCGGTCCGGTGGCGCCGCTGTTCCGCTTCAAGACCGAGGAAGAAGCGATCCGCATGGCCAACGACACCGAGTTCGGCCTCGCCTGCTATTTCTACACCCGCGACATCGGCCGCGTCTGGCGCGTCGCCGAAGGCCTCGAATATGGCATGGTCGGCATCAATGAAGGCATCATCTCGACCGCCGAAGCGCCCTTCGGCGGCGTCAAGGAGTCGGGCATCGGCCGCGAAGGCTCGCACCACGGCGTCGAGGAATATCGTCGAGATCAAATACATGCTGATGGGCGGGCTCGGAAAGTGACGCCTGATCGAAGCAGAAGCGGGCCGCCGCCGAGGCGGCCCTCGATTATGTCAAACCCGGCATGAAGCTCGGCCTCGGCACCGGCTCGACGGCCAGGCATTTCATCGATGCTGCTCGGCGCCAAGGTGAAGGAAGGCCTCGATGTCGTCTGCGTGCCGACCTCGGAGGCGACCGCGCAAGCAGGCCGAAAGCCTCGGCATCCCGCTCACCACGCTCGACGAAACATCCGCTCCTCGATCTCACCGTCGACGGCGCCGATGAGTTCGACGGCGACTTCAACCTCATCAAGGGCGGCGGCGGCGCGCTGCTGCGCGAGAAGATCGTCGCCTCGTCGTCGCGCCGCATGATCGTCATCGCCGATGCAGTCGAAGCAGGTCGAAACGCTCGGCGCGTTTCCGCTTGCCGGTCGAGATCGTGCCCTTCGGCGTCAAGGCGACCGCCTGGAAGATCGAACAGGCCTTCAACGTGTCTGGGCCTGCAAGGCCAAGATGGTCGTTGCGCATGCGGGACGGCAAGCCCTTCGTCACCGACAATGGCAACTGTCATCGTCGATTGCGCGCTTGGGCCATATCCCGAACCGCCGCGAAGCTTGCGCAGCCTTGCTGTCGGCATTCCCGGCGTCGTCGATCACGGCCTGTTCATCGGCATCTGCGGCATCGTGCTCATGGGCACGCCGAAGCGGCGTGACAGACGTTCAAGCGCGGATCATGACCGGCCTTCGACTACGATCTCTTCGTCATCGGCGCGGGCTCGGGCGGCGTGCGCGCGGCGCGCGTCGCCGCCAAGCATGGCGCCAAGGTTGCCGTGGCCGAGGAATACCGCGTCGGCGGCACCTGCGTCATCCGCGGCTGCGTGCCGAAGAAGCTCTTCGTCTATGCCTGCCAATTCGCCGAGGACTTCGAGGATGCGGTGGGCTTCGGCTGGACGACCGAGAAGGTGTCCTTCGACTGGCCGACGCTGATCGCCAACAAGGACAAGGAAATCGACCGCCTCAACAAGGCCTATATCCGCAATCTCGAAGCGGCCGGCGCCGAACTCATCCTGGAGCGCGCCGAGCTTCGAGGACCGCCACACGGTTCGCCTGGCCGTCGGGCCGCAAGATCACCGCCGAAGTACATCCTGATCGCCACCGGCGCCGCGCCCTTCGTGCCGCGGCATCTGCCGGGCCATGAGCTGGCGATCACCTCGAACGAGGCCTTCCATCTCGAAAGCCTGCCGCGCCGCATCGTGCATCGTCGGCGGCGGCTATATCGCGGTCGAATTCGCCGGCATCTTCCAGGGTCTCGGCGTCGAGACCGTCCTGATCTATCGCGGCGAGCAGATCCTGCGCGGCTTCGATGACGATCTGCGCGATCATCTCGCCGCCGAGATGAAGAAGAAGGGCATCGAAATCCGCACCCGCGCCGATGTGGCGAAGATCGAGCGCTCGCGGCGACGGCGTGCGCGTCACGCTGCAACGACGGCGCGGTCTTCGGCGCCGGCCAGATCATGTTCGCCACCGGGCGCTTCCCAATGTCATGGACCTCGGTCTCGAGAAGGCCGGCGTCGAGCTCACGCCGCATTATGCCGTGAAGGTCGACGACTATTCGCGCATCGACCGTCGACAACATCTATGCGGTCGGCGATGTCACCAACCGCCTCAACCTGACGCCGGTCGCCATCCGCGAGGGCCAGGCCTTCGCCGACACTGTCTTCGGCGGCAAGGATGTCAAGGTCGATCACACGCATCGTTCCGACCGCGGTCTTCTCGCAGCCGGAAATCGGCACCGTCGGGCTTGACCGAGGCGGAGGCCCGCAAGCGCCTACGCCAGGCATCGACATCTACAAGACCAGCTTCCAGCCCGATGAAGCACACGCTGTCGGGCCGCGACGAGCGCATGCTGATGAAGCTCGTCGTCGATGGCGAAAGCGACCGCGTGCTCGGCTGCCACATCTGCGGGCCGGATGCCGGCGAGATGGCCCAGCTTCTCGGCATCGCCGTCAAGATGGGCGCCACCAAAGCCGATTTCGACGCCACCATGGCGGTGCATCCGACGGCGGCCGAGGAACTGGTAACCATGCGCGAACCATGGTCCGTTGGCGTGACCTTGGAATAAGCTTCCGTTTGCGGCGTATTCTCCGTCAGAAGGGCAGTTGATGGATTTCCGGTCGCAGCTGGCAGCCGAGCTTCCGCACCTGCGGCGTTTTGCGCGCGCCCTGGTGGGCGATGCGGCGCTGGCCGACGACCTGGTGCAGGATTGCCTCGAGCGGGCGCTGATCAAGAGCCATCTTTACGATCCGGCGCGGCCGCTCAGGGCCTGGCTCTATGCGGTTTTGCGCAACCTCTACATCAGCGGCCTGCGCCGCGACCGCCGCTCCGCCGTGGTGAAATCGGTCGACGATTTGACGGGGGGCGAAGGGTCGACGCCGGCGGACCAGGAAGAGCGCCTCTCGGTCGCGCTGATTGCCGAGGCCCTCGACCGTCTGCCGCAGCAACATCGCGAGGTGATCGTGCTCGTGGCGCTGGAGGAGATGAGCTACCGGGAAGTCGCCGAGATCACCGGCGTTCCCATCGGTACCGTGATGTCGCGCCTGTCGCGGGCGCGCGGTTCCTTGCAACAGATACTGGAAGATCGTGGCCACACGGTCCTGAGACGGGTGAAATAACGGCAATGAAGACGATCGAAACCTGGGCGCTGCATGCCTATGCCGATGGCGAACTGGACGGCGCCGACCGCCTCGCCATCGAAGAGTTGCTGGCCCAAGACGCATCGGCGCGCGCCACACTCGAAGCCATCGAGCGCCAGAAACAGGCGCTGAAGGCGGCCTATGACCCGGTGCTGCACGAGTCATTGCCTTCCGCCCTTATCGCCACATTGCACCGCCGCGGCGGGCGTTATGCTGGGCCTTACGCCGCCATGGCGGCGGGTCTGGCATTGTTCGTCGCCGGAGGTGCTGCCGGCTGGCTGATGGCGCTGCAGTCCGGCGCCGGCTCCTCGGTCAGCATCGCCGACCGCGCCATCGGCGCCCATGAAGTCTATGCGGGTGAGGTGCGCCATCCGGTCGAGGTTGCAGCCGCCGAGAAGGATCATCTGCAGGCCTGGCTGTCGAAGCGCGTCGGCACCGCCTTCGTCATCCCCGAACTGTCCTCCGAGGGCTTTACGTTGCTTGGCGGCCGCCTGCTTGCCGCCGGAGACCGTCCCGCCGCCCAGCTCATGTATGAGGACGCGGGCAAAAAGCGCATCACCATCTTCCTTACCGCCAATCCCGGCAATGCCGAAGCGGCGTTGCGGGTCGAGGAAAGGGACGGCTTCGTCGCCTGCTACTGGCTCGACGGCTCCCTGGGCTTCGCCATCGCCGGCGAATTGGACCGTACCCGGATGATGCAGCTCGCCCGCGTCGTCTACGAACACTTCGAGAGCTGAGCTAGTCCAACACCTCGAAATGCGCCTCCATTGTCATGCCGTTGTTGATCGGCAGCATGTCCTGCGGGCAGGCGGAGAACACCACGATCGCATCCAATTCGGCGCGGAACACCACGTAGTCGCCCTTCTTGCACAGGCAGTTGCCCCATTCGAGCGAGCCGTCCTGGCGCCACGGGATGTTCATGAAGGTATTGAGCGAGGGCGGGCAATAGGGCACGAAAATGCCGAGCTCGGCCAGGCCCGCATGCATGTTGTCGCGGCAATTGTCGTGATAGGCGGTGCAGCCGAGTAGCCCGTAGCGCTCGTTGTCGCAGGGCGCGAGCAGGGTATCGTGGCGGCCGGGCGAGATGTCCTCGGTGAGGGTGAGAATTGGGCGGCGCCGGTTAGTGATCATCTTGTCGCCCGCAACCGGATAGAGTCTCGTCCAGAAGGCGCGGCAATGTTCCATGCCCATGTATTCGCGCAAATCCCCGGCATTGAACGCCCAGGTATCGACGACCTGATTGCCATGCGTGTTGACGATCTTGACGGATTGGCCTTGGCTCACCCGCACCGCCTTGCCGCGCCGCGCCGGTATTGTCTGTCGCGTTGCCATGTGGTCACCTGCTTTTTGAGTGGCTCAGACTAGCACGGGAGCGGTCATGGTGGACAAGCAGGATCGGCTGGAAATCAACAAGCGCAACGCCATGGCGTTCTACGATCTCATGTTCAACCGCTCAAAGCCGGCCGAGGCCATGAGTCTGTATGGCGGCGATGTTTACATTCAGCACAATGCCGAAGTTGCCGACGGCAAGGAAGCATTCGTCGAATACTTCACACGCATGGCCGCGGAATATCCGGGCAAGCGCGTCGAGTTTAAGCGGGCGATCGCCGAAGGCGATTTTGTGGTTCTGCATTGCCGGCAGATTTGGCCGGGCCTGCCCGACTATGCCGGCATCGATATCTTCCGGATCGACGGCAATGGCAAGATTGTCGAGCACTGGGACGTGCTGCAAATCGTGCCGGACAAGCTTGCCCATAACAACGGAATGTTCTGAAAGCGAATGGCCATGAAGAAAGACCCGCGTTTCCAACCCGTCGACGCCACCGTCACCCCCCGCTTCGCCGGCATCGCCACTTTCATGCGCACCCAGCGTCATGACGTTTCAGAAGAGCTCGATGTGGCGCTCGTCGGCGTGCCCTTCGACATCGGCGTCAATTACCGCTCGGGCGCCAGGCAGGGTCCTGCCGCGGTGCGCGAGGCCTCGCGCCTAATCCGCCGGGTGCATTCGACATCCGGCATCGCGCCCTACGACATCTGCAATGTCGCCGATATCGGCGACGCGCCGGTGAATCCCATCGATTTCGCCAGGTCGATCGCCATGATCGAGGCCTTCTTCAAACGCATCCATGCGGCGGGTGCGGTGCCCATCTCGATCGGCGGCGATCACACCGTACCGCTGCCGATCCTCCGCGCCATCGCCAGGGAAGCTCCCGTCGGCATCGTGCAGATCGACAGCCATGCCGACACCCTCGACACGCTTGCCGATACGAAGATCAACCATGCCACCACTTTCCGCCGCGGCGTCGAGGAAGGATTGATCGATCCGAAGCGCGTCATCCAGATCGGCCTGCGTGGCAGCCGCTTCTCGCCCGACGACATCAAATGGGGCGAGGACCAAGGCTTCACCTGCATCACCATCGACAAATTCGAAGACATGGGCCGCGCCGAAGTGATCAAGGAGATCGACCGCGTGACGGGGCAGGGGCCCACCTACATCACCATCGATATCGACGGCATCGATCCCGCCTGGGCGCCGGGAACCGGTGTTCCAGAAATCGGCGGCCTCAGCCCCCGCGATGCGCAAGTGATCGTCCGTTCGCTGCAGGGCAAGCACCTGGTGGGCGGCGATATCTGCGAGGTGGCCCCCTGTTACGACCCCACCGGCATCACGGCGGTCACCGCCGCCAACCTCATGTGGGAAATGCTCTGCGTCATCGCCGACTCGAAGGCGCGGCGGCGTACTTGAAAGACGAGGGTAATTGGGCTACATTGTAGCTCAAGGAGATTGCCATGGCTGAAAATTCTGTCGTCCGGGCCCGCATCGATGAGAAGATCAAGACTGAGGCCGCCGCCGTTCTCGCGGCCATGGGTCTGACCATATCTGATGCGTTCCGCATGATGCTGGTGCGCGTGGCGAGGGAAAAGGCGCTGCCGTTCGAACCCCTAACGCCCAATGCCGAGACCATCGCCGCGATGAAGGCGGCGCGGCGCGGCGAAGTAACCGTGGCCGGCAGCGTGGACGATCTTCTGAACGATCTCCATGCGGACGATTAGGCGCACCGCAAGATTTAAGAAAGACCACAAGCGCGAAGCGAAGGGCCGCCATCGCGCAACGCTCGACGAAGACCTGCGCAAGGCCGTCCTGTTGCTCGCCACTGACGCGACCCTTCCGCCGAACTTTCGCGACCATCCGCTCACCGGCGAATGGAAGGACTTTCGCGATTGCCATGTGAAGCCGGACCTGGTGCTGATCTATCGCAAGCCCGATGGCAAGAACTTCTCGATCTCGTGCGACTCGGCTCGCACGGAGAACTGGGACTGTGAGACCTCATATCCACTCGACGGCGGCGCCCGCCCGCTGCTAGAAGCGCCGCCAAACATCGGACCGCCCGCCCCATGGATGACAAGACCAAGAAAACCGACCGCTACCGCGACACCGTGTTCCTGCCGAAGACCGACTTTCGCCATGAAGGCCGGCCTGCCGCAGAAGGAGCCGGAGATGCTCAAGCGCTGGGAGGACATGGGCCTCTACGGGCGGCTGCGCGAGGAGAGCCAGGGGCCGGCCAAAATTTATCCTCCATGACGGCCCGCCCTATGCCAACGGCCATCTCCATATCGGCCACGCGCTCAACAAGATCCTGAAGGACATCGTCACCCGCTCGCGCCAGATGGCGGGCTATGATTCCAATTACGTGCCGGGCTGGGACTGCCACGGCCTGCCGATCGAATGGAAGATCGAGGAGGAGTACCGCGCCAAGGGCAAGAACAAGGACGCGGTGCCCGATCAACGAGTTCCGCGAAGAATGCCGCGACCTTCGCCGAGCACTGGATAGGCGTGCAGCGCGAGGAATTCAAGCGCCTCGGCGTCATCGGCGACTGGGAGAATCCCTACCTCACCATGGCTTTCGAGGCCGAGGCCCTGATCGCCCGCGAGCTGATGAAATTCGCCGAGAGCGGCCAGCTCTATCGCGGCTCGAAGCCGGTGATGTGGTCGGTGGTCGAGAAGACGGCGCTCGCCGAGGCCGAGATCGAGTATCAGGATTACACGAGCGATACGATCTACGTGAAGTTTCCGGTTGATCTGAGCTGCCGGACATCGATCCACGATCGACATGGAACATGATGCAATCGAAGCTCTGACATGAGATGCCTCAGTCGTCATCTGGACAACGACGCCGTGGACGATCCCCGGCAATCGCGCGATCAGCTATTCGCCGAAGATTCAACTATGGCCTCTATCGAGGTCAGATGCAGCGCCAGAGGGCAACTGGGCGAAGGCGGGCGATAAGTTCGTCCTTGCCGACAAGCTCGCTGACGAAGTGATGAAAGCGGCGAAGGTCGAGAAGCTACGACGACAGATTTGCTGACGTCGATCCGAGGGAAGCATCCTCGCGACTGTGCGTCATCCGCTCACGGATCGCTAGGTTACGACTTTCGAGTGCCGCTCCTCGAAGGCGATCACGTCACCGACGATGCCGGCACGGGCTTCGTCCACACGGCACCCGGCCATGGCGCCGATGACTTCGACATCTGGATGGAGAAGAGCTCGGGTGGGATCAACCGATCCCCTTCACCGTCGATGCCGATGGCTTCTTCACCAAGGACGCGCCGGGCTTCGAGGGCAAGCGCGTCATCACCGACAAGGGCGAGAAGGGCGATGCCAACGAGGCGGTGATCAGTGCGCTGATCGATGCGGGCATGCTCATCGCCCGCGGCCGGCTCAAGCATCAGTATCCGCATTCCTGGCGCTCCAAGAAGCCGATCATCTTCCGCAACACGCCGCAATGGTTCATCTCCATGGCGGCGCAAGGGCTGCGCGACAAGGCGCTCAAGGCCATCGACGAGACCGAAGTTCGTTCCCGCCGCCGGGCAGAACCGCCTGCGCGGCATGATCGACGCAGCGGCCCGACTGGGTGATCTCGCGCCAGCGCGCCTGGGGCGTGCCGATCACCGTCTTCGTCGACAAGGAGACCGGCGAAATCCTCAACGATCCCGAGGTGAACGAGCGCATCGCCGATGCCTTCGAGAGGAAGGCGCCGATGCCTGGTTCGCCGACGGCGCGGCGCAGCGCTTTCTCGGAACGACGTCCCCGATCCCGGAGCAATGGGAAAAGGTGCGCGACATTCTCGATGTCTGGTTCGATTCAGGCTCGCACCCATGCCTTCGTCCTCGAACAGCGCCCCGATCTCAAATGGCCGGCCGATGTCTATCTCGAAGGCTCCGACCAGCATCGCGGCTGGTTCCATTCCTCGCTGCTCGAAGCCTGCGGCACGCGGGGCCGGGCGCCTTACGATGCGGTGCATCACCCATGGCTTCACCGTGGCCGAGGACGGCCGCAAGATGTCGAAGTCGCTCGGCAACCTGGTCGTTCCCGCAGGACGTGATCAAGCAGTCGGGCGCCGACATCCTGCGCCTGTGGGTCGCCTCCGCCGACTATGCCGACGATCTGCGCATCGGGCCCGAAATCCTCAAGACCAATGTCGAGGCCTACCGCAAGCTGCGCAACACCATGCGCTATATCCTGGGCGCGCTCGACGGGCTCAAGGATTGGGAGCGTCTACCGCCAAGGACATGCCGGAGCTCGAGCGCTACATCCTGCACCGCCTGCACGAGCTCGATGCGCAGGTGCGCCAGGCCTATCGAGGTCTATCGACTTCAAGCGCGTCTGTTCGCGCTGCTCAGCAATTTCATGAACGTCGATCTCTCGGCCTTCTATTTCGATATCCGCAAGGACTCGCTCTATTGCGATCCGTGGTCGAGCCTGCGCCGCCGCGCCTGCCGCACGCGTGATGGACCAGCTCTTCCATTGCCTCACGACATGGTTGGCGCCGATGCTCTGCTTCACCATGGAAGAAGTGTGGCTGTCGCGCTTTGCCGGCGAGGGATCGTCCGTTCATCTCATGCCCTTCGCCAAGACGCCGGAGGAATGGCGCGACGCCGAGCTCGCCGCGAAATGGGACAAGATCCGCGAGGTGCGCCGCGTCGTCACCGGCGCGCTCGAGATCGAGCGCCAGGTGAAGAAGACCATCGGCTCGGCGCTCGAAGCCGCACCCGACATCCATGTCGCCGATCGCCGACTATCGCGCCGCCCTCGACGGCGTCGACCTCGCCGAGATCTGCATCACCTCCGATGCGACGCCTCGTCGAAGGCGAGGGGCCGGCCGATGCCTTCCGGCTCGATGACGTCAAGGGCGTCGCGGTGGTCTTCAAGCCGGCGCAGGGCACGAAATGCGCCCGCTCCTGGAAGATCTCGCCCGAGGTCGGCAGCGATCCCGAATTTCCCGATATCACGCCGCGCGATGCCGAGGCGGTGCGCGAATGGCAGACGCGCTTCGGGAAGACCGTTTGATGCGGTCTGCGCCTGTGGGGCCCGCTGTCGCCGCTCGGCCTGGCGCTGGCGGTCCTCGTCTTCGGCCTCGACCAGACCCTCAAATGGTGGATGCTCCATGTCTTCGACATCGAGGCGCGCCAGCCGGTGGCGGTCACCTCCTTCTTCGATCTCGTGCTCGCCTGGAACCGCGGCATTTCCTATGGCCTGCTTCACGACCGATCTGCAGGGCATCCTCATCGCCATGAGCCTCGCCGTCTCCGCCGTGCTCTGGGTCTGGCTCGCCGCAGCCGCAGCGCCGTTGACCGCCGCGGCCCTCGGCCTCGTGCATCGGCGGGGCGCTTGCAATGCCCTCGACCGGGCGGTTTATGGCGCGGTTGCCGATTTCTTCCATTTCCATTGGGGCACTTTCAGCTGGTATGTCTTCAACCTCGCCGATGTGGCGATCGTTGCCGGGGTGGCGCTCTTGCTATATGAGTTGGCCTTCGTCAGGCAGGCAGAATGAGGGTGCCATCGGAAATGCCCGATTGTGGCGGCAAGGCCTCCCGGGTCGGTTGCGTTTGGAGGGGTTTTGCCGTGAATCGGATCGTATCCATCATCAGCATTGTTGCAGCAGGGGCCGTCCTGGCCGGCTGCGCCGAATGCGGGTCTCTTCGATGTCGCCGGGCTTGGCAAGTCCATGGCGCCGAACGAAGCTGCCGTGAGGTCCGGTCAGAATCTCTCGATGCCGCCCGATCTGCAGCTGCGCGCTCCCGCCGGCGCCGGTCAGCGAGGACTATCAGCCGAACACGGCGGCCGCCGGCGGCGATCCGCCTTCGACCTCGGCGGCGCCGCAAAAGCTTGCCGCCGCGACGCCGCGCCCAACCCGCCGGCGATATCTACGAGCGCAACGGCATTTCCAAAATCCATCCCGACGGCAAGCCGAAGACGGATGCCGAATTGCAGGCCGAACTGAAGGCGCTCTATCTCGCCAAGAAGCGCCAGAAAAACCCGAGATACGGCACCATCTGGAACATCGGCAACATCTTCAAGGATGAATAGCCGCCGTCCTCCATGACGGCGAATTCATTGGACGGACCGGGCGGGGCAGAGCACTCTCCGCCCCATTGCGGCGTTGATTCATTTTCCGGAGAACCAGGCACCTCATGATCAAGCGCTTTGCCGGTTTTATCGCCGGTCTCGCCCTGCTGCTGTTATTGGCCGTGCCCGGCCTGGCGCTCGATATCGATGTCGCCGATTTCACGCTCGCCAACGGCATGGAAGTGGTGGTCATCCCCGATCACCGCGCGCCGGTCGTCACCCACATGGTCTGGTACAGGGTCGGCTCCGCCGACGAGCCGCAGGGCAAGTCCGGCATCGCGCATTTCCTCGAGCATCTGATGTTCAAGGGCACGGCCAAATATCCCGCCGGCGAATTCAACCGCCTGATCCGCAAGAATGGCGGCGAGGACAACGCCTTCACCACTCGCGACTACACCGGCTATTTCCAGCGCATCGCCAAGGACCGCCTCGACCTGGTGATGGAACTCGAAGCCGACCGCATGCAGAATCTGGTGCTCACCGACGAGAATGTGCTGCCCGAGCTTGCAGGTGGTGCAGGAAGAGCGCCGCGAGCGCACCGACAATGATCCCTCGAGCCTGCTCGGCGAGCAGCTCGATGCCGTCATGTATCTGGCCCATCCCTATCGCAAGCCGGTGATCGGCTGGATGTCCGAAGTGATGCAAGCTGACGCGCCAGGACGCGCTCGCTTTCTACAAGGCCCATTACACGCCGGCCAACGCCATTCTGGTCGTGGCGGGCGATGTGACCGCCGAAGAGGTGAAGGCGCTGGCCGAAAAGCATTATGGCGTGCTCAAGAACACCTTCGACGCCACGCCCGCGTAAGCGCACCGCGGAGCCCGACGCCCATCGCCGCCCGCCGCGTCATCATGAAGGATGCGCGCGCCGCCTCGCCGACTGTCCAGCGCAGCTATCTGGCGCCGTCCTATGCGACCGCCACGGGCAGCGAGGCCGAGGCGCTCGATGTGCTGGCCGAGATCCTGGGTGGCGGCACCCAAGCCGGCTCTATCAGGAAGCTGGTGGTCGAGCAGAAAATCGCCGCCTATGCCGGCGCCTGGTATTCGGGCGACGCGCTCGACTAGCGGCAGCTTCGGCGTCTATGGCGCGCCCAATCCGGGCGGCGATCGTCGACAAGGTCGAAGCGGCCATCGATGAGGTCCTCGCCGATGTCGTGAAAAACGGCGTGACCCAGGAGGAACTCGACCGCGCCAGGAGCAAGCTCCTCGCCGACACGATCTATGCCCTCGACAACCAGGCAACGCTCGCCCGCATTTTCGGCATGGCGCTCACCACCGGCTTGACGGTGGCCGATGTGCTCGCCTGGGAAAGCGAAAGTGGAAAAACTCAACGCTGCCGATATTCAGAAAGCCGCCGCCGGCGTGCTCGAGATCGAAGCGCTCGGTCACCGGCCGCCTGCTTCCCGAACCCTCGCAATCGCAGAACTGATCCGGATGCCCATGCGCAACCTGTTTCTGAAACCGCTCGCCGCCGTTTTCGTTTTCATCCTCTTCGCCATCCCGGCGCTGGCGATCGACATCCAGGAAGTGACGAGCCCCGGCGGCATCAAGGCCTGGCTGGTCGAGGACAAGACCATTCCGCTGATCGCCATGCAGTTTTCCTTCGGGGGCGGTGGCGCCCTCGATCCTGCCGGCAAGGAAGGCGTTGCCCATTTCCTCACCGGCATGATGGACGAAGGGGCGGGCGATCTCGATTCCGCCGCGTTCCAGACGAAGCGCGACGAACTCGCCTTGCAGGATGTCCTTCGATGCCAGCCTCGATTATTTCGAAGGCAGTTTCCAGACGCTGTCGCGCAACCGCGATCCATCCTTCGCCCTGCTAAAGTTGGCGCTCACCAGCGCCGCGCTTCGACGCCGAGCCGCTTGAGCGGGTGCGCCAGCAGTTTCTGCATCGGCGCCAGGGACGACCGCGAAGACCCCGACAAGATCGCCTCGCGCGCCTGGATGGCGGCGGCACTGGGCGAGCCATCCCTATGCCCGCCTGATCGAACGGCACGCGAGCAAACCTTGGCCGCCGTCACCGCTTCCGATCTCGCCGCCGCGCACCAGCGGATTTTCGTCAGGAAGACGCTGCAGATCGCCGTCGTCGGCGACATCGACGCGGCAACGCTTGCCCGGCTTCTCGACGAGACATTCGGCGGCCTGCCCGAAGGGACTGAACCGGAGCTGTCCCGCCATGGTGGAGCCCGTTCCCGGACCTTCGCTCAAGGTGATCGACCGCAACATTCCGCAAACGATCATCATCTTCGGTCATGGCGGCATCCTGCGCAACGATCCGGATTTCATTCCGGCCTATGTCATGAGCCTCCATTCTGGGCGGCGGCGGCTTCGGCTCGCGCCTCACCGAGGAAGTCCGCGAAAAGCGCGGCCTCACCTATGGCGTGGGCTGTGGGCCTCGTGCCGCTCGACCGTGCCGGCCTGTTCGTGGGCTCCCTCGGCACTCGCAACGAGAAGGCGGGCGAGGCGCTGGCGCTGGTCAAGGACGCTCTGAAGCGCATGGCCGACGGAGGGGCCGACGGCCCAGGAACTGGCCGAGGCCAAGACCTATCTCACCGGTTCCTATGCGCTGCGCTTCGACAGCAACGCGAAGATCGCCGGCCAGCTTCTGGGCATCCAGCAGGAGAATCTTGGCATCGACTATATCAACAGGCGCAATGCCTTGATCGAGGCGGTGACCCTTGAACAGGTGAAGGCCCAGGCCAAACGCCTGCTCGCATGCGGACCAGCTCGATCGTGACCGTGGTCGGCAAGCCGAGGCCTGACCCAGGCACAGGCGGATCTGCATGCTGAGGATGGGTAGCTGCCATGCGCATCCGCAGGCTTTCCGAAGGCACCGTCAACCGCATCGCGGCGGGCGAGGTCATCGAGCGCCCGGCGAGCGTGGTGAAGGAACTCGTCGAGAATGCCATCGATGCGGGCGCCACCCGCATCGACGTCGCCTTTCGCGACGGCGGCCGCAGCCTCATCCGGGTCAGCGATGACGGCGTCGGCATGGACGCCGGAGATTTGGACCTCGCCATCGAGCGCCACGCCACCTCGAAACTCTCCGACGATGACCTGATCGATATCCGAACTTTGGGCTTTCGCGGCGAGGCGCTGCCGTCGATCGGCGCCGTCAGCCGCATGAGCATCGTCATCGCGACCGCGCAACGGCAAGGAAGCTCACGCTGTCGACGTCGAAGGTGGCGTCAGACGCAATGTGCGGCCCGCCGCTTTGTCATGCGGCACCGAGATCGAAGTGCGCGACCTGTTCTTTGCCACGCCCGCGCGGCTCAAATTCCTCAAGAGCGAGCGCAGCGAAACGGCCGAGGCCGCCGATGTGGTGCGCCGCCTGGCGCTGGCCCATCCGGCGGTGGGCTTCACCTTCGTCACCGAGGAACGCCGCCTGATCGAGGCACCGGCCGGCGAGACCGCGCGGAGCCGCATCGCGCCGCATCATGGGTGGCGAGTTCATCGACAATTCCGTTCGTCTTCGAAGCGGAACGCGAAGCAATCCGCGTCGAAGGCTTTGCGGGCCTGCCCACCTGCGTCCAGGCCCCAGGGCAGCATGCAGTTCCTCTTCGTCAATGGCCGGCCGGTGCGCGACAAGCTCCTCGCCGGCGCCATTCGCGGCGCCTATGCCGATCTGATGGCGCGGGCCCGCTTTCCGGCCATCGTGCTGTTCGTGACCTGTCCGTCCGACCGCGTCGACGTCAATGTGCATCCCGCCAAGGCCGAAGTGCGCTTCCGCGATGCAGCGCCTGGTGCGCGGTCTCATCGTCAGTGCCATCCGCGATGCCTGGGCGCCGGCAAAGCATGGCCGCAAACACCGGACTGCGCGCGCCAGACCGTGACAAGCTTCCGGCCAATGACGGCGCCCGTCTATTGCAGGCTTCGCCGAGACGCAGGCCGCCTTTGCCATGGACATGCCGCCTCGCCGCGCCCGTCGCCGGGGAAACGCCGTCTCCGATGCATCCGCTCGGTGCCGCGCGCGCGCAACTTCACGACAATTACATCGTGGCGCAGACCGCCGACGGCATCGTGCTGGTCGACCAGCACGCCGCCCATGAGCGCCTCGTCTATGAACGACTGAAGCGCGAGCGGGCAGGCGGGCGGCATCGCCACCCAGCCGCTGCTGGTGCCCGAGGTCGTCGATCTCGATCCCACGCAGGTCGAACGCCTCGCCGGCGCCGCCGAGCTTCTCGGCGCAGTCGGGTCTTGTGCTCGAAGCCTTCGGCGATGGCGCGGTCATCGTGCGCGAAGTGCCCGCGCGTCCTTGCCGGCGGCGATATCGCCGGCACTCGTCCGCGATCTCGCCGATGAACTGGCCGAGCTGGACAAGGCCGACGCCATCGAAGAACGCATCAACCACGTGCTGGCGACCATGGCCTGCCATCACTCGGTGCGCGTCGGGCCGCAAGCTCCGCCCGAGGAGATGAACGCGCTGCTGCGCGAGATGGAGGCGACGCCCAATTCCGGCCAGTGCAATCACGGCCGGCCGACCTTCATCGAGCTGAAACTTGCGGATATCGAGCGACTGTTTGGGCGGACTTAGCTAATACGGTAGAACCGCACCTGGGTCTCGCCATAGACCCGCCGATCGAGCAGGGTAAGGCCGGGAACATCGGCGACTTCGGCTTTCTCAGCTTCCTCCAGAACCACCACCGCGCCTGGCGCCAGCCAGCCGCCTGCGACGAGGGAGGCCAGCGCCTTGCCGCCGAGCCCCTTGCCGTAGGGCGGATCGGCGAAGACGAGATCGAAGGCGGCTGCGGCGCGCAGGGGCCGAGCCGGGTGGCATCGCGCCGCCAGATCTTGCACTGGCCGATGACGCCGAGCGCATCGGCATTGCGCCGGATGAGGCCGCGCGCCTCGGCGTCGTCATCGACGAACTGGCAGAAGCGCGCGCCGCGCGACAGGGCCTCGAGGCCCAGAGCGCCGGTGCCGGCGAAGAGATCGAGCACGCGCGCGCCCTCGATCGCGAAGCCGTCGATGCCATGGGCGAGGATATTGAAGATCGCCTCGCGCACCCGGTCCGAGGTGGGCCGCGTCGCCTGGCCCGCCGGCGCCGCGAGGCTACGGCCTTTGAACTTTCCGCCGACGATCCGCATCACCGCCTCCTGAATTTTCCTGCCGAGCTGCTCCTGCAACACTTTCGGCGGCACTTCCTCGATGCCGCCGCGCGCCAGATCGCCGAGCTGCGAAGGGCCCGAAGGTGGTGCGGATCAGGCGGTTCACCTTGAGGCCCAGATGCTCGCAGACCTTCTTGACCTCGCGGTTCTTGCCTTCGCGGATGGCGAAGGTGAGCCAGCACATTGTCGCCCTGCATCTTGTCGATCTTCGCCTCGATCGGCCCATAGTGCACGCCCTCGATCTCGATGCCGTCCTTGAGCCTGGCCAGCGCCTGCGATCGTCCACCTTGCCATAGGCGCGCACCCGGTAGCGCCTGATCCAGCCGGTGGCCGGCAGTTCGAGGAGCCGCGCGAGTTCGCCGTCATTGGTGAGCAGCAGCAGGCCTTCGCGTATTGAAGTCGAGCCGGCCGATGGAGACGACGCGCGGCAATTGCTCGCGCAGCTTGTCGAACACCGTCGGCGCGCCCTTGCGGGTCCTTGTGGCTGACCACCAGGCCCGTCCGGCTTGTGATAGCGCCACAGCCGCGCTCCTCCTTCTGCGGCAGGGGCTTGCCGTCGATGCGGATCGCGTCGCCTGGCCGTCACATTGATGGCGGCGAGTCTTGAGCGTCTTGCCGTTGAGCGTGACGCGGCCATCGGCGATCAGCCGCTCGGCGTCGCGGCGCGAGCACACGCCCGCCCGGGCGATCACCTTGGCGATGCGCTCGCCTTCGAATTCGCTCATCTTGACCGCGACTCTCCGTTTGGCCTCATGTGCGCACGATGAAGCTCAAACTGCCAGAGCCGATGTCGCGCGCCTTCGCCGAGGCCGAGGCCGCGGGCCGGCGCGGCGAAGTTCCCGTGGGCTGCGTGGTCACCGCCGATCGTCGGGCGAAGTCATGGCCGCGGCCGGCAACCGCACGCTCGGAACTCAGGGACCCGACCGCCCATGCCGAACTGCTGGCGATCCGCGCCGCCGCCGCGAAGCTCGGCAGCGAGCGCCTGACCGGCTGCGATCTCTATGTGACGCTCGAACCCTGCGCCATGTGCGCCGCGGCCATCTCCTTCGCCCGCATCCGCCGGCTCTATTTCGGCGCCGCCGATCCGAAGATGGGGGCGGTCGAACATGGGCCCGCGCTTCTTCAGCCAGCCGACCTGCCATCACGCGCCCGAAATCTATGGCGGCATCGGCGAGGAGCAGGCGCGCAGCGCTGCTCAAGGACTTCTTCAAGGCCCGGCGCTAAGTGATTTCATTGATTCGCAATTCCAGCGCCCGCTTGAGCTTGTCCTTGGCCGGGCGCGGCCGCCTCGAACATTTCCTGCGGCCTTGAAGAAATCGGCGCCGCTGAAAGCTTTCGACCGGCGGCTCGATATAGATGTCGGGCGGCGCCAGGGCGCGCCGCAGCTCGCGCCATCTGATGGAACATGATGAGCATCGAGCCGATGGCCAGCTCCATATTGGAGTGATGCGCGCCGCTGTGCCGGCCGCGGCCGGCCGGTGACATCGATCGCCACGACGATGTCGCATGCCGTCGCGCACATGGTTGAAGGGCACCGGATTGGTGACGCCGCCGTCGACATGGACGCGGTCGTCGATAGCGGGGACCGAGATGACGCCGGGAATGGCGATCGAGGCGGCGACCGCCTGCACCATGGTGCCGCTGGTGATGACCTGCTCGTCCATGCGCTCGTAATCGGTGGTCACCACCTTGAAGGGGATGAGCGTGTCCTCGATCGGTCTTCGGCAACGTCGTCGGGGAACGCCAGATCGACAAGTTTCTCGCCCTTGATCTGCAGCGAACCGAGGCCCTTGAGCGCCAGGAGATCGCGCGAGCCGCGCCCGCTTGGCGCCGAACACATAGCGCGCCGCACCGATGCGGTTGTTGAGCAGCTTGTCGGCGCATGGTCGCGCGATGTCGCGGGCCGGCATGCCCGAGGCATAGGCGGCGCCGATCAGCGCCCCGATGCTGCAGCCGGCGATGACGGCGGGCTTGATGCCCAATTCGTCGAAGACTTCGAGCATCGGAATATGGGCGAGGCCGCGGGCGCTGCCGCCGCCCAGCGCCAGTCCGATGCGCGGGCCGCTCATGCGCCGGCCTTTCCGGCGAAAGCCCCAGGCGGTTTCGGCCAAGGGCCGCACATTGGCGGCCATGATCGCTGCTTCTGGGTTGGCGGCGGTGCCGTCGCGCACCCGGCCGAGAGATGCCCTGCAGGATCGCCGCGAGACGGAAGAAATTATAGGCGAGATAGATGTTGAGATCGGCGATGGCGGCGCGGCCGGTGCGCCTGGCAGTATTGCGCGATATAGTCCTCGAGCGCCGGAATGCCGGGATCGTTCTCGTGGCCGATGAGCGAGCCCACGCCGAGCCCGCCTCCGATACCGGCATGAACCACTGCATCAGATGATAGGTGAAATCGGCGAGCGGGATCGCCGAGGTCGACAGTTCCCAGTCGAGCACCGCGATGATGCGCGGCTCGCTTGGATGCACGATGCAATTGTCGAGACGGAAATCGCCATGCACGAAGGCTGCGTCCGATCTGCGCGGGGCAGGCCTGCGGCAGCCAGGCGATCAGCCGGTCCATTGCTGCGATCTTCTCGGTTTCCGAGGCGCGATACTGCTCGCGTCCAGCGCTTGATCTGGCGCGCCACATAGCCGTGGGCCTGCCGAAATCGGCAAGCCCGAGGCTGCGGGATCGCAGCCGATGCAGGCGCGCCATCGTCGGTTCATTGAGCTGCGAACAGGGCCGCCGCTCTTCGCCGGAGAGGCCCGGCGCGTGTGGCTCCCAGAAGATGCGGCCGGCGACGAAATCCATCACATAGAAGGCCGTGCCGATGACGCTCTCATCCGTGCACAGAAGAAAGCGGCCGCGCCACCGGAAAGCCGGCGCCATGCAAGTGCCGCGGTCACGCGATATTCGCGCTCGATCGCATGGGCGGACGGCAGCAGCTTTCCCGGCGGCTTGCGCCGCAGCACATATTGCCCGGATGGCGAGGTGAGCTTGTAGGTCGGATTGGACTGGCCGCCCTTGAACTGCGCGATCGACAACGGACCCGCAAAACCTGGAACATGTGTGGCGAGATGTTCCGCCAGCGTGCCGGCAGAAATATCCGCTGCGACAGTCCCGGAAAAAGCCTGTTGCCGGTCAATGCAGCATGGGCGATCAGAAACGGAAGAAGATGGGCCAGCGTGGCCGCGGGGTTTTCCTCGGCGACAAAGTGACCGGAGTCAATCCCCGCGCCCATAACATTGGGGCACCATTCGCGCCAGATCGAAAGCGGATCGGCCGTTTCAACAGTGCTGTCATTCTGCGCAGGGATACCGGCATCTCCCCACAGCACGAGCATCGGGCAGGCGATCCTCCGGCCCGCCGCGCGATCCGCTTCGTCGTCGGCGAGATCGCAGGTCTGCCCGGCGCGATAATCGTTGCAGGTCGCATGCACATGTTCGGGCGTTGCGTAATGCAGGCGGTATTCGGCCAGAGCTGCATCGGCGAAGGCCGACAGGTCCTTGGCCTTCGTCCAGCTTGCCAGCGTGTAATCGAGATAGGCGATGGGTTGCCGTTCGATCAGCATTTCCGGCAGCGGATTGGGCTGTGCGAGGAACAGCCAGTGATAGATCTTCATCGCCAGCGCCACGGTGAAATTGTGCCACATGTCATAGGTCGGCACGATGTCGAGAACCGCGAGGCACGACAGCGCCTGCGGATGATCGAGCGCCAGACGGTAGGCGACCCGGGCGCCCCGGTCATGGCCGGCGACGGCGAAGCGCTCGTGGCCGAGCGAGGTCATCAGCGCCACCATGTCCTGCGGCCATTGCCCGCTTGGAATAGGCGCGGTTTCCGGCGTCGTTGTCCGGGCAGGAGGAATAGCCGTAGCCGCGCAGATCCGGCATCACGCAGGTGAAGTGCTGCATCAGCGCCGGCGCCAGCCGGTGCCACATGGCATGGGTCTGGGGAAAGCCGTGGATGAGCAAGAGCGGCGGACCCGACCCGCCGGTGCGGGCGAAAATCTCAACGCCGTCGCCCGATCGCACACGATGCTCGTGCGTGCCGGGAAACAGGTTGCTCATGGCGGGCTCCTCTGCCAGCGGCACAGTTTCTCATGGCGCCGGTTCGATCTCAACCGCGGCGCTTGCGCAACTCCTCGATGGCCCTGTTTTCCGCTATGATTCGCATTGGGCGGGAATCACCTGTCTCGATTAGAGGAAAACCCGATGAAACTCAGTGCACCGACAACTCTGTTCTTCGTCATATCCCTGGTCATCGCCGTTCTCGGCGTGCTCGCGGCACTGGGCACGCTCATCCGTGATTCCGATCGCCTCGGTTTGGATCGTGGCGCTTGGCTATGCCGTCCTGGCCGTTGGCTGCCTGTTCAAAGGCGCCTGAACCGCCATTACGTCATCGCGCGCCAGCCTATATCGCGGCGGCAGAAGCCTTCCGGCCAGTCGATCTTGTCCACCGCCCGATAGGCGCGCGCCTGGGCCTCCTTGACGGTCTTGCCCAGCGCCGTCACATTCAGCACGCGGCCGCCATTGGCGACGAGGCGTCCGTCCTTCAGCGCCGTACCGGCGTGGAATATCTCGACCCCCTCTTCGGCCGCGGCCGCCTCGAGGCCGCGGATTTCCGTGCCTTTGATGACCTCGCCGGGATAGCCCTTCGCCGCCATCACCACGCTCAGCGCCACATCGTCGAGCCAGCGCACCGACATCTTGTCGAGTGTCCCGTCAACGCAGCCGAGCATCAGCGTCACCGGATCGTCCTTGAGCCGCAGCATCAGCACCTGACATTTCGGGATCGCCGAAACGGACATTGTATTCGATGAGCTTCGGCCCGTCGCGTGTGAGGATCAGTCCGGCATAGAGCACGCCCACGTAAGGATGTCCCATGTCCTTGAGCGCCCGGATCGTCGGCTTGACGATCCGTTCCAGCGCCTCGGCGCATAGCGCTTCGGTCATGCACGGGCGCTGGGGAATAGGCCCCCATGCCGCCGGTATTTGGGCCCGTGTCGCCATCGCCCACCCGCTTGTGATCCTGCGCGGTGGCGAGCGGCAAGGCATGGCTGCCGTCGCGACAGCACGAAGAAGCTCGCCTCCTCGCCCTCGAGAAATTCCTCGATCACGCATTCGGCGCCGCCGAAGCGTGCCGGAGAAAATCTCCTCGATCGCCGTGCGTGCTTCACCGATAGTCATGGCGACGGTCACGCCCTTGCCGGCCGCCAGCCCGTCGGCCTTGACCACGATGGGAGCGCCATGGGCGTCGAGATAGGCGAGTGCCGCGGCCTTGTCCTTGAACCGGCCATAGGCGGCGGTGGGAATGCCGTATCTGGTGCAAATGTCCTTGGTGAAGCCCTTGGAGCCCTCGAGTTGGGCGGCGAATTTCGAGGGACCGAACACCTTGATGCCTGACTCGCGCAGATCGTCGGCAAGGCCCGCCACCAGCGGTGCCTCCGGCCCCACCACAACAAGCCCGATTGCATTGTCCTTGCAGAAGCGGACGATGCCCCCATGATCCGCCAGCTTGAGGTCAACGACCCGCGCCACCTGATCGATCCCCGGATTGCCCGGCGCGCAATAGAGCTTGTCGACCATCGGACTCGCCGACATCGCCCAGGCGAGCGCGTGTTCGCGGCCGCCGGAACCGATCAGAAGGATGTTCATTGCGTTCGTCAGACCTTATTCGCAACCCCCAACTCTCCATGGCCGGGCCTGACCCGGCCATCCAGCCCGTCGCAAGCTTTTCTGGATGGCCGCCTCAAGGGCGGCCATGGAGAGCAGAGGACCGCTTGCCTTTGCGCGCCTTCTCGCATTTGATGAATGGGAATCAAAGAGAAACCCTGGCGAACTCGATGTCCAATATCCCGGACTACGATCCTGAAACCGGAGAACTCACCGAGACGATAAAGCCCAATATCGGCGAATACTCAGTCTCGGAACTCTCACATGCGCTTAAGCGCACGCTTGAGGATACATTCGGCCATGTGCGGGTGCGCGGCGAGATTTCCGGCTACCGCGGGCCGCACTCCTCGGGCCACTGCTATTTCTGCCTGAAGGATGAGGGCGCCAGGCTCGACGCCGTCATCTGGCGAAGCAGTTTCAATAGGTTAAGGTCCAAGCTTCAGGAAGGCCTTGAAGTTATCGCCACCGGCAAGATCACCTCCTATCCCGGCAAGTCCGCCTATCAGATCGTGATCGAGAGCATCGAGCCCGCCGGCGTCGGCGCGCTGATGGCGCTGCTCGAGGAGCGCAAGAAGAAGCTCGCCGCCGAAGGCCTCTTCGATGCCGCGCGCAAGAAGCCCATTCCCTTCCTGCCGCGCGGTGATCGGCGTCGTCACCTCGCCAACCGGCGCAGTGATCCGCGACATCCTGCATCGCCTGAACGACCGTTTCCCCCGCCATGTCATCGTCTGGCCGGTCCGGGTCCAGGGGGAAACCTCCGCCGCAGAAGTGGCCGCCGCCATCGCAGGCTTCAACCGGCTCACGCCGCGCCCCGATCTCATCATCGTGGCGAGGGGCGGCGGGTCGCTCGAAGATCTGTGGAGCTTCAACGAGGAAATCGTGGTCCGCGCCGCCGCGGCGAGTGAAATTCCGCTGATTTCCGCCGTCGGCCACGAAACCGATACGACGCTCATCGATTTCGTGGCCGATCTGACGGGCGCCAACGCCCACCGCTGCCGCCGAGCGCGCCGTGCCGGTGCGGAGCGAACTTCTGTCTCAAGTGGCCTCGCTGGCGGCCCGCCATCACCGGGGCTTGCGCCGCCTGATGCAGGAACGCCGCACCCGTGTACGGTCCGCCGCCCGCGCCCTGCCGAAGCCCGATGAAATCCTGCAGCTAGCGCGCCAACGCCATGACACGGCCGCCACGCGCCTGCCGCGGGCCCTCTTGGCCAATGTACGGCAGCATCGCGCCCGGCTGGCCGAAATATCGGCCGGCCTGTCGTTGAAACCGCAGCGCCTGGCGATCGGCAACGACCGCAAGACCCTGGCCGCTTTCGAACAGCGTGCGGGTGGAGCCCTGCGCCGTCTCTTCGATTTCAAGCGCCAGAGATTTGCCGGCAGCGCCAAGCTTCTCGCCTCGCTCTCATACAAATCCGTACTGCAGCGCGGCTTCGCCCTGGTCCGCGATGCGGCCGATATTCCGGTTCGTACCGCGGCGGCCGTCAAGCCCGGCGCCCAGCTGTCGATCGAATTCGCCGATGGCCGCATCAAGGTCGGCGAAGGCGGCGGACCGAAGCAGGGGTCGCTCTTCTAAACTGCTCTCGCCTGCGCTATTTAAGGGACATGAACTTCCTCGACCCCATCCTGCCGCAGAGCCGCGAGGCGAAGCTGCGCTATCTCGACGCCGACTATCAGGTGCTGCGCGAGGGCGAATTCGTGCGCTGCGCGGTGACGGGCGAGCCTATCCCGCTCGACGAACTGCGTTACTGGAACGTGGCGCGCCAGGAAGCCTATCGCTCGGCCTCGGTGGCCTTCGAGGAATTTCTCAGGCGCCGCGGCTAGAAGATGGGTGGGATTGCGTCGATCAACCGGTCCTTGTAGTGCCAGACATAGTCCTGGAACAGGATGACGGCGTTGGCGAAAATCAACACGCCCTGCATCGTCATGGCCGTCTCTGCCCGCAGGCTTCGCGCGCCGCGCGCCCGCCGCATGATGAAGACCACGAAGAAAATCGTATTGACCACCAGCAGCTGCAGGGCTAGTGGCGGCTGGCCCTCGGCGAAGAAGGCAAAGAGTTCGCCCCATCGGGCTTGGTAGAATAAATCCAGCATGCCTCAAGCCGCATTTGCCGCGGCCTCCATTTGCCTCCCGGACCCAAATCTATGGGCGGAGTGGTTAACTTTCGGTTGCATCCGGGGGCAAGACTGGAAACACTTTGCCGGTGCGTGTATAAGCCCCGTCCCCTATGGTAAGTGCCGGGTCCGCCGGTGGCGTTTGGAGTAGCGAAGATGTTGACGAACTGGACACCTGACAGCTGGCGCAAATTCCCGGTGGTGCAGGTGCCGGACTATGACGATGCAGGCGAAGCTGGCCGTGGTCGAGAAGCGCCTCGCCGGCTTTCCGCCGCTGGTCTTTGCCGGCGAGGCGCGCAAGCTCAAGCGCAAGCTCGCCGCGCGTCGCCGAGGGCAAGGGTTTCCTGCTCCAGGGCGGCGACTGCGCCGAAAGCTTCGCCGAGCATTCCGCCGACAATATCCGCGATTTCTTCCGCGTCTTCCTGCAGATGTCGGTGGTCCTGACCTTCGCCGGCGGCCAGCCGGTGGTGAAGGTCGGCCGCATCGCCGGCCAGTTCGCCAAGCCGCGCTCGGCCGCCAACCGAGACGATCGACGGCGTCGAATATCCGATCTATCGCGGCGACATCATCAACGATCCGGAAGCAACGCTTGAGGGCCGCAAGCCCGATCCGGAACGCCAGATCATGGCCTACCGCCAGTCGGCGGCAACGCTCAATCTGCTGCGCGCCTTCGCCCAGGGCGGCTACGCCAATCTCGAGCATGTCCACAAATGGACCCTCGGCTTCCTGAAGGATTCGCCCGGCCTTCGAGCGCTATCAGGAATTGGCCGACCGCATCACCGAGGCCCTGGGCTTCATGCGCGCCTGCGGCATCAATGCCGATACCGCGCCGCAATTGCGCACGACCGATTTCTTCACCAGCCACGAGGCGCTGCTGCTCGGCTATCGAGCAGGCGATGACCCGCGTCGATTCGACCAGCGGCGACTGGTATGCCACCTCCGGCCACATGCTGTGGATCGGCGACCGCACCCGCCAGCCCGACCATGCCCATGTCGAGTTCTGCCGCGGCATCAAGAATCCGATCGGCCTGAAATGCGGGCCCTCGCTCAAGGCCGATGAACTGATCCGCCTGATCGACATCCTCAATCCCGACAACGAGCCGGGCCGCCTCACGCTCATCGCCCGCTTCGGCGCCGACAAGGTCGAGAAGCATCTGCCCGAACTGATCCGCGCCGTGAAGCGCGAGGGCCGCGTCGTCGTGTGGTCCTGCGATCCCATGCACGGCAACACCATCAAGGCGACGTCGCGGCTACAAGACCCGGCCCTTCGATGCGATCCTCGACCGAGGTGCGCCGCTTCATGGCCATCCACCAGGCCGAAGGCACCCATGCCGGCGGCATCCATGTCGAGATGACCGGCAAGGACGTGACCGAATGCACCGGCGGCGTGCGGGCGCTGCGCGATGAGGATCTGAACGACCGCTACCACACCTTCTGCGACCCGCGCCTCAACGCCGCCCAGGCGCTGGAACTCTCCTTCCTGGTCGCCGAGGAGCTGAAGAAGGAACTGGCCTCGCGTCCGCGCAGCGACGACGACGAGACCGCCGAAGCCGCGGAGTAACAATATTCATGCTGCGGCGCCGGTGTGCGGAGGCCGTTACGGCCCCACCTGAAACGGTTCCGGATCGGCGCGCGGGTTGGTCCGGAATTCCATGGCGATGTGGCCGAACAGGGCGGAGAGCACCACAGCCCCGCCGATCAGTGTTGCGGTAGCGGGAATTTCGGCGAGGAACAGCCACACCCAGAAGGGTGTCAGCGGTACTTCCAGCGCGGCGATCAAGGTTGCCTCCGCTGCCGGCACCCGTTTCGATCCGAAGACGTAGAAGGCAAGCCCCGCCGCATTCTGGAACACGCCGAACAAGGCGATAAGCCCAAGATCGCGCGCGGTGACGGCCAGCGGTGCGGCGAACCAGAAGCACGCGAAGGCGCAAAGCCAGGCCGAAGCTCCCATGGCCGGCAGCATCGGCACCTCCCGGTGCCGCCGCATGATCACCGTGAAGCCCGCCATGCGACAGCGTCATCAGCAGGCGAGGAACTTACCGAACAGGCTGCCGCCCCATTCAGCCCCGGTCAGCATGATGCCGACGCCGGCGAGTGCTGCGCCGCTGGCGATCATAGTCGACAGCGTGGGCCGCTCTCCGATGAACAGATAGGCGAGCCCCGCCGTCATGAACGGCACCGTCGCGTAGATGACCATGGCATCCGCCACGCCCGTGAAGCGCAACGAGCCAATGCCGGTGATCATGCCGGTCGCCGAGAGCAGGCAGACGGCGAGGGCCGGCCAGCGCAGCCGTGCGAGAATGGCGAGGGATTGGTTGCGTTCCATGAGGAGGAACAGAGCGAACACTGCGCTGCCCGAAAAGATGCCGCGCCAGAACAGCATGGTCATCAGATCGGCCGAAATGATCCGGGTGAAGAAGCCGGAGGACGACCAGGCGAGCGCCGCCACCGCGACCAGCGCCAAGCCCAGCCGGTGTTGGGATCGTTCGGAGGCGGTCATCGCGAATGTATCTTGAAGCAAGTGATGGTGTTGCGGCGGGCATCGGCGCCGTTCCCTGTTATCCCGCCACCTTTAGACAAGAGGGCCTTTGCGTTAAAGGCCTCGAAACCTCATGGCAACCTTGCGGTGGGCGCGGACTTGACGAATTGGCCCGCTTCCATCATGGTGCGCCGCCATGAAATCCGCGCCCCACCATGCCGTTAACGATTTGCGGCATTATTATTTGCAGCTAGCCGAACACCGCTGGCAGGGCGCCGCTTGACTTAAATTCAGCTGAAGCGATCCCGGGCCGGCAAGCCCTGTGAGAGCTTATGCCGTTGAAACTCTACAACACGCTGACCCGCAGGAAGGAGGACTTCGTCCCCCTCGATCCCGAGAACGTGCGCATGTATGTCTGCGGGCCGACGGTCTACGACTATCGCCCATATCGGCAATGCCCGCCCGGTCATCGTGTTCGACGTGCTGTTCCGGCTGCTGCGCCATCTCTACGGCGAGAACCACGTCACCTATGTCCGCAACATCACCGACGTCGACGACAAGATCAATGCGCGGGCCCGCGAGGAGGGCGTGCCGATCCGCGAGCTGACCGAGCGCACGGCGCGGCAGTTCCACGAGGATATCGCAGCACTCGGCGTGCTGCCGCCGACGCATCGAGCCGCGCGCCACCGAACACATCGCCGAGATGATCGCGCTGATCGAGAGGCTGATCGCCAAGGGCCACGCCTATGCGGCCGACGGCCATGTGCTGTTCGACGTGCCATCGATGAAGGACTACGGCCGGCTGTCCGGCCGCTCGCTCGACGAGATGATCGCCGGCGCCCGCGTCGATGTGGCGCCCTACAAGAAGGGCGACATGGACTTCGTGCTGTGGAAGCCCTCGACGCCGCGACCGCCCGGCTGGGACAGCCCATGGGGCAGGGGCCGGCCCGGCTGGCACATCGAATGCTCGGCCATGAGCTGGAAGCATCTGGGCGAGAGTCTTCGACATCCACGGCGGCGGCATCGATCTGCATCTTCCCCCATCATGAGAACGAGCTGGCCCAGACCCGCTGCGCCTTCGGCACGAAGGTCATGGCCAATATCTGGATGCACAACGGCTTCCTGCAGGTCGAAGGCCAGAAGATGTCCAAGAGCCTGGGCAATTTCGTGACGATCAATGAGTTGCTGAAGAGATTGGCCGGGCGAGGTGGCCTGGCGGCTTGCAACATGCTGCGCACGCACTACCGCCAGCCGATCGACTGGACGGTGACAGGGCTTGCAGGAAGCGCGCAGGCAGTCTGGAACGATTTACGATAGTTGCGACGCCGATACGTGCTCGCAGACGGTATCAGCGATAGATCAGTTCTGACAGTCGCTCGAAGCGCTTGATGCGATGATCTTGAACACGCCCGAAGGCGATCAGCCGTGCTTGCACGAGCTTGAACAATGGCAGGGCAATCTCGCGCAGACATTGATCTCGGCTGCGAAGCTTGCGGCTTCTGCGCAGTCTTGCAACGGCGATTCTGCGGCTTCGACGCTGCGCTGCAGATCGTGGACAAGGACAGCATCGATCGACGAGCACTGAAGATAGATGCAGCTGATCGCCGCGCGCCTCGCCGCCCGCAAGGCAAAGAACTGGGCGAGAGCGACCGCATCCGCGACGAGCTCGCCGCCATGGGCGTCGCCATCAAGGACAACAAGGACGGCACGACGACCTGGGAGGTCAAGCGATGAACGCTCCCGAAAACCGCAAGAAGTCCTGGACCGACAGCCTGCCGTTTCCGCGCCACTGGCTTGCCTATGTCGTGCTGAAGATCGCGGTCGTCGTCGCCGCCGTGTTGCTGGCGCTGTATTTGAGTGGATTGCTGCCATGACCCGCGAGCGCATCTCTCTCTTCGACACCACGCTGCGCGACGGGCAGCAGACGCCGGGCGTCGATTTTTCGCTCGACGACAAGCTGGTGGTCATGGACATGCTCGACAGCCTCGGCGTCGATTACATCGAGGGCGGCTATCCGGGCGCCAATCCGACCGATACGGCGCTGTTCGCCGAGGAGCGCGCGACGCGACGCCACCTTCACCGCCTTCGGCATGGTCAAGCGGGCCGGGCGCTCGGTCTCCAACGATGCCGGCCTGCAGGAACTGCTGCAGCGCCAAGTCCAAGGCCATCTGCTTCGTCGCCAAGTCCTGGGACTATCATGTGCGCGTGGCGCTGGGCTGCACGAATGAGGAAAATCTCGACTGCGATCCGCCAGTCCGTCGAGGCGGCGCAAGGCCGCGGGCAAGGAAGTGCTGCTCGACTGCGAGCATTTCTTCGACGGCTACAAGGCCAATCCCGACTATGCGCTGGCCTGCGCCAAGGCTGCCTATGATGCGGGCGCGCGCTGGGTGGTGCTGTGCGACACCAATGGCGGCACGCTGCCCGCCGAGGTCGCCGAGATCGTCCGTGACCGTGACGAAAATCGGTGCCGGGCGCTCATCTCGGCATTCACGCCCATAACGACACCGAGCAGGCGGTCGCCAATTCGCTGGCCGCCGTCGATGGCCGGCGTGCGCCACATCCAGGGCACGCTCGAACGGCATCGGCGAGCGCTGCGGCAATGCCAATCTCGTGTCGATCATCCCGACGCTGGTCCTCAAGAACGCCTATCGCGACCGCTTCGAGACCGGCGTCGACGACGAGCGCTTGCAGGACCTCGACCCATGTCTCGCGCGCCTTCGACGAGCTGCTTGAACCGCGCCCCCAATGCCCAGGCGCCCTATGTCGGCAAGAGCGCCTTCGCCACCAAGGCCGGCATCCATGCCTCGGCCATCGTCAAGGAGCCGGAAACCTACGAGCATGTGCCGCCGGAAACCGTCGGCAACCGCCGCCGCATGCTGGTCTCCGATCAGGCCGGGAAATCCAATCTGCTGGCCGAGCTCGCACCGCATCGGCATGGCGGTGACGAAGGACGATCCGCGCCTCGACGCGCTGCTGCGCGAGGTGAAGGAGCGCGAGGCGGAGGGCTATGCCTATGACGGCGCCGATGCCTCCTTCGAACTGCTGGCGCGCCGCACGCTCGGCAGCGTGCCGCATTATTTCGATGTGCTGTCCTTCCGCGTCATCGTCGAGCAGCGCGACAATGCGAGATGACGTTTCCGAAGCCGTGGTCAAGGTGAAGGTCGACGACGAGATCTTCATCAATGCCGGCGAGGGCAATGGCCCGGTCAATGCGCTCGACGTGGCGCTGCGCAAGGACCTCGGCAAGTATCCAGCGCTATCATCGACGATCTCGAGCTTGTCGACTACAAGGTGCGTATCCTCAATGGCGGCACGGGAGCCACCACCCGGGTGCTGATCGAAAGCCGCGACGGCAAGGGCAATCGCTGGTTCACCGTCGGCGTCTCGCCCAATATCGTCGATGCCTCCTTCCAGGCGCTCTCCGATTCGATCGTCTACAAGCTGATGCGCGAAGGCGTTGCCGCCGATCTGACATGCGTGATCCGCTCATGTGACCCATGCCGAGGCGCCGTTTGTGTGCTGCCGCGCCGCATGGCTAAACCGGCTGCCATGTCCGCCGCCGAACAGACCGCATGATCCGCGACGGCCTCAGCGAAGCCGAAAAAGGCGTGGTCTTTGCCCTGTTGGCCCATCTCGTCTGGGGCGGCATGGCCTTCTATTTCGGCCTGATCCGCCATATCTCGCCGGTCGAGATCGCCGTGCATCGCGGGCTCTGGGCCCTGCCCATCGCCGCTCTCATCGTCTGGTGGCTGGCCAGTACCGCGATGTCTGGCAGGCCGTCGCTTCGCCGCGCACTCTTGCCATCCTGACGCTGACCGGCGCCATCATCGTCTTCAACTGGGGCTTCTATGTCTGGTCGATCGAAGTCGGCCGCACACTGGAATCGAGTCTTGGCTATTACATCAATCCGCTGCTCAATGTGGTGGCGGGCTATCTGTTTCTCGGCGAACGCTTCACCCGCGCCCAGATCGTGGCGATCGGCCTTGCGCGTCGTCGCCGTGCTCATCCAGACGTTCGCCGCCGGCGTCTTTCCCTGGCTCGGCCTGATGCTGGCGGTCGACCTTCTGCCTCTACGGCTTCCTGCGCAAGACCATTCCGGTGGGCGCCACCCAGGGCTTTCTTCATCGAAATCTGCATCATCGCCGTTCCCCTGCTGCTTGCCTGCAATTCTGGCTTGTCGAGCCGGGCGAGGTGCACTTCGGCGCCAACGCTCTTCGACACCGCTCATGCTGATGGGCTGCGGCGCTCTGACCGCATCCGCGCTCATGCTCTTCGCCGCTTCAATCAAGCGCATCCGCTATTCGACGGCGGGTCTCATGCAATATATCTCGCCGTCGCTGGTCTTCCTGACCGCCGTCTTCGTTTTCGGCGAGCCGATGGACAAATGGAAGCTCCTGTCCTTCGTCATTATCTGGATCGGCGCTGGCGATCTTCACGATCTCGGCCCTCCGCGACGAGAGAAACCGCCGCGCCGGCGTACCGGCGCCGCTTTAGACCGGATCCGATTTTGAGCCGGCATCATGAACCTTTCCTTCTCCCCGTGGGGAGAAGGAGGGCCCCAGGCGAAGCCTGGGAGGATGAGGGGGATCAGGTCGCGGATACTTATCCGTTCACGGACCAATTCATTGAGACCCGATCCCCCTTACCCTCCCATTGCTGGCGCGCAATGGGCCCCTCCCTCGCCCCATGGGGCGAGGCAAAGTTTACAAGAGTTTCGGTCACAGACTATAACCAGTCTAGAGTTTACGGATCAGCGGCTCCGCTGCCAGCCGGTCACGGGTCGCCTTGAGCCGGTATTCGAAGGCGGGAATGACCTCTTCAGCGCTCTTCACCACGTCGAGTTTGAACTCGAGGCCCTCGCGGATGAATTTCTCCGTCGCGCATGTGATTGAGGAGCGTGACCAGCGGATCCCAGTAGCCGCTCGATGTTGCACAGGATGATGGGCTTGGCGTGCTGCTCGAGCTGCGCCCAGGTGGAAATCTCGGTGAGTTCCTCAAGCGTGCCGAGGCCGCCCGGCAGCGCCACGAAGCCGGAGGCCCGCTCGAACATCGTCATCTTGCGCTCATGCATGTTCTGGGTGACGATGAGCTCGTTGACGCTTCGGTCAGCATCCGCTCCTTGTTGACCAGGAATTCCGGGATGATGCCGGTGACATGGCCGCCTCCGGCCAGCACGGTGCGGGCCAGCTTCGCCCATCAGTCCCAGGCTGCCGCCGCCATAGACGAGACCAATGCCGGCTTCCGCCATCGCCTTGCCGAGACTGCGGGCCGCCTCCAAATAGCGCGGATCGCGGCCCGGACCCGAGCCGCAATAGACACAAAGTTTTCTCGGCGGTACAGTCATTACAATCCTTGCGTGTGAAGGAAAAGATGGGCGAAGCGGCAAATTGGCCACGGTCAATGTGCAGCGAGTCTTTGCAGAAAGCCACCCGGGGCCTTAATAAGGCGGCAACCGGAACCTAGCGAAGGGTCCAATCGCCACATGTGACGAGTAGAAATTGGGACAGGACGGCTTGAGAATGAAAAAGAACCCGCTTGCGATTTTCATTGGCTTGGCGCTGGTCACGTCGCTGGGGCTGGCTGGCGTCACCAAGGACCGCTGGTATCCGGACAAGCCGCAGAAAGTGGCATTAACTCCGGCCGCACCATCCGAAACGGCTCAGTCCGCGCAGCCGGCAGCCGAAGCACCGGAGACGGCCGCGGTTCAACAGGCCGCAACCCCCGCCGAATTGGCCGCCGCGGCGCCCTCCGAACCGGCCGCCCCTGCGCCAGCCGAACCCGTCATCACCATCCCGGCTCAACCTGAAACCACCGCCACCGCACCGGCTCAAGTGGCCGCCGTTGCGCCAGCCGAGCCCACCCCTACAGCACCGGCTCAGCCCGAAGCTATAATCACCGCGCCGCAATCGGCCGTCGCCGGAAGCGCCGGGCTTTGACACCGTGCGCGTCGAAAAAACCGGTGAGGCGGTAATTGCCGGACGCGCCGTCGCCGGTTCGGAAGTGGTCATAAAGTTGAATGGCCAGCCGATCGGCAGCGCCACTTCCAACCCGGATGGCAACTTCGTCGTGGTCCCCGAGCAGCCGCTGCCGCCGGGAGCCGGCGCGCTAACTCTCGAGGTGAAGCCGGCAGGTGCCGGTGGTTTCAAGCAAGCGAATGAAACCGTCGCGGTCGCCGTACCAGACCAACCGCAGCAGGAGGCGATGGTCGCCATGGTGTCGCCGGACCAGCCAACGCAGGTCTTGCAGACGCCGGAAGCAGCAGCAACATCCGAAGCACCCAAAGCCGCCGCTGTACAGCCCGAGTCGGCGGTGCCGGCCGAAGCACCCGAAGCCGCCGCGGTACAGCCTGAGACCGACGGCGCCGGCCGCAGCTCCAGCAGCGCCTGCAACAGCAGTCAGCCTCGATGTCGTCGATTATGACGATCAGGGCAACATCATCTTCTCCGGCCGCGCCGCGGCTGGCGGCGCCGTGCGTCTTTATGTCGATAACACTGCGCTTGGCGAAACCAGATCCGGCGCCGATGGCCGCTGGAACTTTGCCGGGACCGCCCAAATCACGCCCGGCACCCACACGCTGCGCGCCGACCAGATCGATGACGCGGGCGCGGTCGCAAGCCGCGTCGAATTGCCCTTCTTCCGTGAAGAGGCTGCGAGGGTTGCCGCCGCTGTGCCGCAAGCTCCCGCGACCGCGGCGCCCGCGGCCCAGCCCGAGATGCCCGCAGCGATGGCGCCCGAAACTCAAACCGAGGTAGTGACGGCGCCCGAAGCTCAAGCCGAAGTAGCGACGGCGCCAGAAGCCCAGGCCGAGGCGGCGAAGGCGCCTGAACCCCAAGCCGAAGTGGCGACAGCGCCTGAAACCCCAGGCGAGGCGGCGACAGCGCCCGAAGCCCAAGCCGAAGTGGCGACAGCGCCCGAAACCCAGCCCGAGACGCCTGCGGCTGGGGCTCCTGCTGCGGAGACCCAGGTTGCCACTGCCGCCGCACCAGAGCCGCAGCTGAAGGAAGGCCGCATCGTCATCCAGCCCGGCAATAATCTGTGGCGGATTTCGCGTGTCGTCTATGGCAGCGGCGTGAAGTATACGGTCATCTACGAGGCCAACAAGGATCACATCCGTGATCCCGACCTAATCTATCCGGGTCAGATATTCAGGACACCCGATGTGGTACCGCCCCAGGAGATTGACCCGAAACGCCGCACCCCGCTAACCGCCGGTGAAGGTGGCGCCCCGGCGCAACTTTAGCGCCACAGGCCTCGTGGACGAATGACGCGCAAACTGACGCCGGCCGCAGCGACGATTGGCAGCGGCGACGGCGACCAATGGCGGACGCTCAAGCAGCTTCTGCCCTATCTGTGGCCGCACGGCCGGACCGATCTGAAACTGCGCATCGCGGCGGCGATGCTGGCGCTCGTGCTCTCCAAGATCGTCACCGTGGCCACGCCCTATGCGTTCAAATACGCAACCGATGCCCTGACCGCGGCAGGCGGCACAGCGGCGGTTGCCGTCTCGGTGCCACTCTTCCTGGTGCTGGCCTATGGCGTTGGCCGCGTCATGATGGTGGCACTCGCGCAGATTCGCGATGCGCATCTTCGCCAAGGTCGGCCAGCGTGCCGTGCGCGATCTGGCGATCCGCACCTTCCGCCATCTGCATGCACTGTCGCTCAAGTTCCATCTCGAGCGCCGCACCGGCGGCCTGTCGCGCATCGTCTCGCGCGGCACCGCTCGGCATCGACACGGTGCTGCGATTTTCGCTGTTCAACACCTTTCCCACCATCCTCGAAATCGCGCCTGGTTGCCGGCCTTCTCGCCTGGTCCTTCGGCTGGCCCTATGCGGCGGTCATCCTGGGCACCGTCGTTCTCTATGTCTGGTTCACCTATGCCGCTACCGAATGGCGCATCGCCATCCGCCGCGCCATGAACGACGCCGATACCGATGCCAACACCAAGGCCATCGACAGCCTGCTCAACTTCGAGACCGTCAAGTATTTCGGCAACGAGGAACACGAGGCCGAGCGTTTCGACCGCTCGATGGCGAAATACGAGAAGGCGGCGGTCAAGACCTGGGTGTCGCTGGCCGTGCTCAACGCCGGTCAGGCCTTCATCTATGCGGTCGGGCTTGACCATTATCATGGTCATGTCGGCGATGGCGATCTACAAGGGCCAGGCGACGGTCGGCGATTTCGTCCTGATCAACGCCCTGATGATCCAGCTCTACATGCCGCTCAACTTCATCGGCTCCGTCCTACCGCGAGATCAAGCAGGGCCTGATCGACGTCGAGCAGATGTTCGCACTCCTCGCCGTCAATGCCGAGATCGCCGACAGGCCGGATGCCAGACCGCTGAAGACGGCGAAGGGCGAGGTGGTCTTCGACCGCGTGAGCTTCGCCTATGATGCGGCGCGGCCGATCATCCGCGATCTCTCCTTCGCGGTGCCGCCGGGCCACACGGTCGCCATCGTCGGACCCTCCGGGGCGGGCAAGTCGACCATCTCGCGGCTGCTCTACCGCTTCTACGAGGTGTCGGGCGGCCGCATCCTGATCGACGGCCAGGATATCGCCGCCGTCACCCAGAAGTCGCTGCGTGCCGCGATCGGCATGGTGCCGCAGGACACCGTGCTGTTCAACGACACCATCCGCTACAATATCCGCTATGGCCGGCCCGACGCCAGCGACGAGGAAGTCGAGGCCGCGGCAAAACTCGCCCATATCCACAAGTTCATCGTGAGCCTGCCCAAGGGCTACGATTCCATGGTGGGCGAACGCGGCCTGAAACTGTCGGGCGGCGAGAAGCAGCGGGTGTCGATCGCCCGCACCATCCTCAAGGGTCCGCCCATCCTCATTCTCGACGAGGCGACCTCGGCTCTTGACAGCCACACCGAGCAGGACATCCAGTCGGCGTTGCGCAAAGTCGCCAGGAACCGCACCACGCTGGTCATCGCCCACCGGCTCTCCACCGTCGTCGACGCCGACGAGATCATCGTTCTCGAGGCGGGCCGCATCGCCGAGCGTGGCACCCATGACAAGCTTCTGAAGAAGAAAGGCGTCTATGCCGGCATGTGGAACCGCCAGCGCGAAGTCGATGAGGCAAGAAGCCTGCTGCAGCGCGCCGAACCGGACGAGTTAATCGAGGCTGAAGATTTCGAAGCCTGGTCGGCCCGGCTGGCAAGAACTTACACACCTTGATTTCCTACCGCGCATTAAGGTTGTAATTCAAATTCAAGTCTTATTCCCCGAAAATTCGAGACAAATTCGCCATTGATTCCCGTTTGTTTACGTCTGCGCCCCATTTTGTGTCCATGCCACGGCGGAAATCCGTGGGGCCAAAGGGACAACGGGTGCACACCGGCGGTGGAACAAGCCGGGCGCGCCCAAGGGATTGGGGAGAGTCAAATGATTGTTTCGACATTGGACGTGGTGGCCGGCCGCATGACGGATGAGACGCTTGGCGTGGTGCGTGGTTCGGGGCTGTGGACGCGCCGGATCACCAAGTTCGCCTATGGCGGCTTGCGCAACCTGCATGCGACCGGTCTGCAGGAACTAGACCAAGGCCTCAATGCGGCCAAGGAAAGCGCCATCCGCGAAATGAACGAGCAGGCCTGCAAGATGGACGCCGATGCCATCGTCGGCATGCGTCTAGAGGTGATCGAGATGAGCAACGGCATTTACTGCGTTAATGCCTGCGCCACCGCCGTGAAACTGGCGATGCCGCCGCAGGCCATGCCGCCATTCGCCGGAGGGGTCCATTTCGCGATAGATCCGCTGATCGCCTATGCCGCGGCCCGGCCTTCTGCGGCTGGATCGGACTTGCGCCACTGACGGGAAATTACAGCACCGTGGGAGAGACGCGCGGGGAGGGGAGGCCCCGCGCGTCTAACTGCTTTGCAAATCGCCACCGCCGCGCTACATGACGGGCCATGTCGATCATCAATACTGTGACTTCCACCTTGGCACCGGTTCACCGCGACGGCTGGCCATTCGTCCTGATCTTTGCCGTCGTGACTCTGGTCTTATTCTGGCTCGATCTCGAGACGCTGGCCTGGCTTGGCGTCCTTGCCACCGCCTGGTGCGCCTATTTCTTCCGCGATCCTGAACGCGTGACACCCCTGCGCGACGGCCTGGTGATCTCGCCCGCCGACGGGCGCATCAGCATGATCGAAGACGTACCGCCGCCGCCCGAACTCGATCTCGCCCACGAACCGGTGACGCGGATTTCCGTGTTCATGAACGTCTTCGACGTGCATGTGAACCGCGCCCCCGTCGACGGCACGATCCGTCGCATCGCCTATGTGCCCGGCGCATTCGTCAATGCCGATCTCGACAAGGCGAGCGATGACAATGAGCGCCAGGCGGTGACCTTCGAGATGGCCGACGGCCGCGCCATTGGTGTTGTCCAGATCGCCGGTCTCCTGGCCCGCCGCATTGTGAAATTCGTGGGCGAAGGCGAGCATGTTGCCGCTGGCCAGCGCTTCGGCCTCATCCGCTTTGGCAGCCGTGTCGATGTATACTTGCCCAAAGGCTGCCACGCCCTCGTCTGCGTTGGCCAGCGGGCGGTGGCCGGTGAAACCGTATTTGCCGATCTTGCCTCGGAAGAGGGCGCACGCAACGGCCGCAGGAGCTGAGAGTGGAACAACCCTTCGATGCCGGACTTGATGAAGGCAGAAAGCCCGCCCGGCGCTTCAAGAAAGTTCCGGTCCGTTATCTCTTGCCCAATCTGATCACGCTTCTGGCGCTGTGCAGCGGCGTCACCGCCATCCGCTTGGGGCTCGAAGGCCGCTTCGAACTGGCGGTGGCCGCCGTCATCTTGGCGATCATGCTCGATGCTGTCGACGGCAGGCTCGCCCGCTTTCTCAAAGGCACGTCGCGTTTCGGCGCCGAGCTCGATTCGCTCGCCGACTTCGTGAATTTCGGCGTGGCACCGGCCCTGATCATCTATATCTGGTCGCTCAATCAACTGCGCACATTGGGCTGGGTGGCGGCACTGGTTCTGGCTGTATGCTGCGCGCTTAGACTCGCCCGCTTCAACGTGGCGCTCGAAGATCCCGACAAGCCCGCCTGGGCCTCTGGATTTTTCACCGGTGCGCCGGCCCCCGCCGGCGCCGGGCTCGCCATGCTGCCCCTCTATCTCGGCTTTCTGGGCGTGATCGACGATGGCCACAACTATGCGGTGTTCATCGCCCCCTATGTGACGGCGGTTGCCGTTCTGATGGTGAGCCGCGTCCCCACCTATTCCGGCAAGAATCTCGGCACCTGGGTGCCCCGCGACCTGGTTCTGCCGATCCTCGGCCTCGGTGCCCTCTCGGTCGTCGTGCTGATCGCCTTTCCCTGGGAATTTCTCACTGTCTTGGCCCTCACCTATTTGGCGCTCATTCCCTTCAGCATTCGCTCCTTCCGTCGCCAAAAGCATGCCGACGAGCGGGGCAAGGCGGGTTAGAGCACCCGCGCCAGGTCGGTGCAGAGATCGGCCGGGTCCTCGATGCCGGCCGACAGGCGGAAGACGCCGTCACCGGCATAGTTGCGGTAACGGCGTAGCGCCTCCGCTTCGTGGCGGAAGGTGGATTTCTGGATATCGTCGGTGCCGATCCAGCAGATCAGGCTGCGGTGATGGCCGAGCGATACGGCGTAGTGAATGACTTCGAGCCGCTCGACCATGCGCTGCGCCATCTCAAGCCCCGTCGTCTTCGTCTGGAAGGTGAGCATGCCGGAAAAATTATTCATCTGGCGGCGCGCCAGCTCGTGCTGCGGATGCGATGCAAGACCCGGATAGAAGACGCGCGTCACCGCCGGATGATTTTCGAGGAATTGCGCCAGTTTCGTGGCCGCCTCCTGATGGGCCCGCATGCGCAGGGGCAGCGTCGCCGCGCCCCTCAGGATCAGCCACGCGTTGAAGGGCGAGATGACGCCGCCGAAATGCACCGTGGCCTCGAGGTTGAGGACGTCGAGATCGCGCCTCCGGCCGATGACGGCGCCTCCCATGGCATCGCCATGACCACCGATATACTTGGTCAGGGAGTGCACCACAAAATCGGCGCCGAACTCGATGGGCCGCGTTGCGATAGGCGTAGCGAAAGTGGAATCGACCACGACGTCGCGCACCCCAGCCTGATGCGCAAGAGCCGAGAGGGCGGCGATATCGCAGAGTCGCATGATCGGGTTCGCCGGAGTTTCAAGCCATAGCATCTTCGTATTTGGCCGGATTGCGGCGGAAACCTCCTCGGGACGCGACGTATCGGCGAAGGAGACCTCGATGCCGAAACGCGGCAGCGTGTCACGGGCAAGCTCCGCGGCGCCCACATAGTTCGTATCCGCCATCAACAGATGATCGCCTTGGCCGAGCCTGCCGCAGATCAGCGCGTGACTGGCGGCGATGCCGGAGGCAAAGGCAAGGCCGGCCTCGCCGCCTTCAAGGGCGGCGAGCTTCTGCTCGAGCTGGCGCACTGTCGGGCTCGATACGCGGCCATAGACGAAGCCTTCGTAATCCTTTTCATCGCGGGCCGAAAATCCGGTGACGGCGGTGGGCGCGAAGGTCACCGACATCACTAGATTGGGCGAGGAGGCACGGGTCACGGGATCGACGAATTCGCCCGCGTGCACGGCCACGGTCTGTTCGTGCCAGCCGCGATTCCCGCTCGGTTTCGTCATGTTTGCGCCCCACTCTGGCATTCCGATGGTCGGTGCCTATGATGCGGGGGCCCGAGCAAATCCGCAACCCGCGGCACAAGGGCATGGTTGGGGGACGGTCCGCGCAATGATCGAGTGGAGTGAATTGGGCCGGAGCATGGAGCCGCGCCCGCGCCGGGTGAGGCCGCATCCTTCGCTCCGTCTCCGGCCCAGTCCCTTCGCCCGCATGTCCCGCTTCGCGGCGCTCCATCCGATTATCGTTCTGACGGTGTCCCTAGCCTTGGCGGCGGCCTCGCTCATGACCGCGCATTTCCGCCTCGATAGCGATGCCCAGGCCCCGGCGGCGGTTGAACTTGATCAGCGCACGGCCGAGGCCCAAGCGGGGCTGGCAAGGCATTTCCCGGGCATCGAGACGGCATTCTTTGCCCGCATCGAGGCGCCGGAGCCGCAGGCCGCCCGAGCCGCTGCCGAGGCGGTTGCCGCGCAACTGCGGCAGCACACTGAACTCTTCACCGATGTGGATATTCCAGGCACCGGCCCATTCTACGATCGCTACGGAGTTTTCTTCGCTGGCACCGATGCGATCGATGCGCGGACACGCCGCGCCGGGGCGATGTTGCCGCTCTTCCATGCAGTGCGGGCCGCTTCCGATCTTGATGGCCTGGCGGCGCTGGTCGCAGAAATCGGCCACGCCCTCGAGCGGGGCCGCTCGCCAGAGGGCCTCGCAGGCCTGCTGCTTGCCGCCGCCGCGAGCGTTGAAGGCGAAATCAAGGGAAAGCCCCGGCCGCTCGATTGGCCAGCCCTTGCCGGCCTGACCTTCGAAGCCACCAGCCCGCAATGGTTTGTGATTGCGACGCCTTCTGCCGGCCGCGAACGTGAGGCGGCGGCAATCGCCAGGGCCCTCAAGCTGCAGGCCAAGATCGAATGGCTGGTTCCCGCCCTTGCCGAGCCACGGCTCGAAAGAAGTGCCGCCCGCGACTATTGGATTCCGGCGGCAATCGCCCTAGTGTTGGCGGCGGCTGTTCTGGGATTTGGGCTCGGCAGCGGCAAACTGTTTGCGGCGATCGCTACGAGCGGCGCGGTGACGGTATCGCTGACCGCCGGTTTTGCGGCATTCCATCCACAGCATCTTGATTCAGTGACATCGCTGTTCATTGCCGCCGCCGCAGCACCCGCCTTGCTGCTCAATGCGGTTTTTGCCTTGACCTATGAAGCGGCCCGCCGCGCCGGAAGCCGCCATCTCGCCGCCATCATGCAAACAGCCCACGGCAGGGGCGCCATGCTGCTTACCCTTGCCGGAATTTTTCTCGCCCTCTGGATCACCTGGATTGTCTCGCCGCTGCCGTCCGTGGCCGCATTGGCGGTGCTTGCGGTCTTCGCCACCGCGGCGGCGTTTTTAGGATGCCTGCTGATGATGCCTGCCTGTCTCACGGTCTTCGGGGCCGCGGGCGATGAGCCGCAGGAGCATTGGTTTGATGCGACGATGGCGGTTCCCGCCTCACGCAGCTTCCGCAAATTCCGACAGTCGCTGGTGGTCGTGCTGCTTCCGGTCTTGCTATTTTCGACGCTGTTTCTGACCGGTCTTGCGATCGGGGATGGCGGCAAGGTCCCGCCGCGCGCCTCCCTCGACGGGCCCGCGGGTTTCGGTGCCGTCCACCTCCTCGTGCCGCCCGGCAATACGGCGCGGCAGATGATCGAGGTCATCGGCGGGAGGCGGGAGGTGGGCGCCATCCGCTGGATCGAGCTTTTCCTGCCGCAAGACGTGGCCGCCAAGCGGGCGGCACTTGCGAAGCTCAGTGGCTTCCTGCCGCCTTTGCCGCCACCCGCGCCGCAATCGACGCTGCTGCCAGCCGAAAATCATTTTGCCGCGCTGGAAGCGGGTCTACGCACCGTTGCTGATCACCGCAATACCGCGCCGGAGCTTCGCCAGGCCGCGCACCGGCTGCGCCGTGCCGTTGCCATTTTCGCCCTGTCGCAGCCATTTTCTGAGGATCGCCTTGAAGCCCTTGAAGCCGCATTGTTCGGCGGCTTCGGCGCCTTGAACGAGACGGCCGAGCGCCTGTCGCGTCTGCCGGAACCCGAGCCCGGCGATCTCGATCCCGGTCTCCGCCGCCGCTTTCAGTCGCCGCAGGGGCTGTGGCGGATCGAGGTGTTGCCGCGCCCCGATGTCGAGAACGCGACCTTTGCCGAGGCACTGCGCCAATTTTCGCCGAGTGCCGCGGGTGATCCCATCGTCGCACTGGCGCGCAGTGAGATCATGCGCAGCGCCGCCTTTACTGCGCTCGCCGCGGGATTGGCACTTGCCGCCTTCATGGCCGTCGCCTATCTGCAACGCCTCGACCTGACCCTTGCAGTGCTGGTGCCATTGCCGATGGCGATAGGCCTGTCCGCGGCGGCGATCGCCGCCGTCAAGTTCACTGTTACACCCGCAGGGTTGGCTGCTGCGGCCATGGCGCTTGCCTTCGGTCTCGCCTCGGCGGTGCTGCTCGCCATGCAAGAGATGTCCGATTTGGATGTTTCGTCGACGCGGGCCGCTGTCCTGCCGCCGCTGGTGTTTTTGGCCGGCACGGCCCCCTGGTCGATTTCGGCGCTGCCGGCGCTTCAGGATTTCGGCCGCATGGCGGCGCTGCTTCTTGCCGTGCAATTGACCGTCAATTGTCTCGTCGTGCCTCAGATCGGCGCCTGGACCGGCCGGCGCTGATCAGGCCAGGGTCTTGAGATCCAGAGCGCGCTTGCCGGGTTCCAGCGCCGCCATGACCTCGGCCACGATGTGACGTGCAGTCAGACCCGCCTCGTCATACTGCTCCTTGGGCGAAGCATGGGCGACGAAGCGGTCGGGCAGGAACATGGTGCGCACCTTGCAGCCCGCGCCGATGAGATTGGCCCGCGCCAGGAAATGCAGCACCTGGGTGCCGAAACCGCCGATGGCGCCTTCTTCGATGGTGATCAGGATCTCATGGTTGTTGGCGAGACGCCGGACCAGCGCTTCGTCCAGCGGCTTGGCGAAACGGGCATCGGCGACCGTGGCAGAAAGGCCGAGGGAGGCGAGATCGTCGGCCGCCTTGAGGCATTCCTGCAGCCGCGCGCCGAGCGACAGCAGTGCCACCTTCGATCCTTCCCGCAGGATGCGGCCCTTGCCGATTTCAAGCGGCACGCCAAGTTCGGGAAGATCGACGCCCACGCCTTCGCCGCGCGGATAACGGAAGGCGCAGGGGCCATCCTCGATCGACGCCGCCGTTGCCACCATGTGGACGAGTTCCGCTTCGTCCGCCGCCGCCATCACCACCATGCCGGGCAGGCAGGAGAGATAGGAGATATCGTAGCTTCCCGCATGGGTGGCGCCGTCCTGGCCGACCAGCCCCGCCCGGTCGATGGCGAAGCGCACCGGCAATTTCTGCAGCGCCACATCGTGCACGACCTGGTCATAGGCGCGTTGCAGGAAGGTGGAATAGATGGCGCAGAACGGCTTGAAGCCTTCCGTGGCCAGCCCTGCGGCGAAGGTCACCGCGTGCTGCTCGGCAATGCCGACATCGAACATGCGGGTCGGGAAACGCTCGGCGAATTTGTCGAGCCCCGTGCCCGACGGCATTGCCGCGGTGATGGCGACGATCTTCTCATCCCGTTCGGCTTCGGCGATCAGCGACCTGGCGAAGACCGACGTATAGGTGGGGGCATTGGACGTGCTCTTCTTGAGCTCACCGGTTCCAGGATCGAAGCCGGCAATGGCATGGTATTTCTCTGGATCGGGCTTGGCGAAGGGATGCCCCTTGCCCTTCTCCGTCACCACATGGACGAGAACCGGGCCCGAGTTCCTTGGCGTCCCGCACATTCTGCAGGATCGGCACCAGCGTATCGATATTGTGCCCGTCGATCGGTCCCACATAGTAGAAGCCGAGTTCCTCGAACAGCGTGCCGCCGGTCAGCATGCCGCGGGCATATTCGTCGGCCCGCTCGGCGGCGGTGCGCAAGCTTCGCGGAAATTTCTTGGCCAGCTGCTTGGCGATGTCGCGAAGCGACAGGAACGGACGCGACGACACCAGCCAGGAGAGATAATTGGTAAGCGCGCCCACGGCGGGTGCAATCGACATGCCATTGTCGTTGAGCACCACGATGAGGCGCGTATCCAGCGCCCCGGCATTGTTCATCGCCTCATAGGCCATGCCGGCGCTCATGGCGCCGTCGCCGATCACGCAGACCACGTTATTGTCGCGCCCGCGCAGGTCGCGCGCCACCGCCATGCCGAGCCCGGCCGAGACGGATGTGGAACTGTGGGCGGCGCCGAAGGTATCGTAGTCGCTCTCGCCGCGGCTTGGTAAAGCCGTAGAGCCCGTCGCGCTGCCGGATGCGGCGGATTGAACCGCGGCGGCCGGTCAGGATCTTGTGCGGGTAGGTCTGGTGGCTGACGTCCCAGATGATGCGGTCTTCCGGCGTGTTGAAGACGTAATGCAGTGCCACGGTGAGCTCGACCACGCCGAGGCCCGCGCCGAAATGCCCGCCCGAAGTGGCGGCGGCGTCGATCGTCTCGACGCGGAGCTCGGCGGCGACCTGCGCCAGTTGCGCCGGGGTCAGGCGGCGCAGATCGGCCGGCGAGTGGATCGTGTCGAGCAGCGGCGTTGAAACGGTCATGCGAACCCACGACTGCCGGCGCCAAGGCCGGAAATTGAAGCTGGCGGCTTACTTAGGCGTTGGTCCCGGCCCACGCAAACCCTTTGTCCGGTGACCTTAAGATAGACCCTGGATGGCAACAAGGCTTACGCAACAGGGGACAAGCGTAAGGGCCGATGCTATGGTGCGCTCCGTCAACCCGCCCCTCCTGGCCACTGGCCGCTACGGGATGGGCAAAACATAATAGGGAGTGAAGAAGAATGAACATGCAATTCAAATCATGGCTCGCCGGCATCGACCATGCTGATGATGACCGCCACCGGCGCCTTCGCCGAAGTCGTCTTCAACCGCGGCAATTCCGCCGATCCGGAATCGCTCGATCCGCACAAGACCTCGACCGTCTACGAGGCGCATATTCTGCGCGATCTGTTCGTGGGCCTCACGACGCAGGACGCCAAGGCCGAAGTCATCCCCGGGCGCCGCCGAAAGCTGGACGGTTTCCGACGACGACAAGGTCTATACCTTCAAGCTGCGCGCCGACGGCAAATGGTCGGACGGATCGCCCGTCACCGCCAATGATTTCGTCTTCGCCTGGCAGCCGTCTCGTCGATCCGGCGACCGCCGCCGAATATGCCTATATGCTGGCGCCGGTCGTCAATGCCGAGGCCATCACCGAGGGCGAGAAGAAGCCCGCGGAACTCGGCGTCAAGGCCGTCGACGACATGACCTTCGAAGTGACGCTCAATGCGCCCACGCCCTATTTCCTCGAAATGCTCACCCATCAGTCGACCTATGCCGTGAGCAAGGCCAATGTCGAGAAATTCGGCGCCGATTTCATCAAGCCGGGCAATCTCGTGTCGAACGGCGCCTACACGCTCGCCGAATTCGTGCCCAACGATCACATCAAGCTGGTCAAGAATCCCAACTTCTACGATGCCGCGAATGTCAAGATCGACACGGTCAATTACATTCCGACCGAAGACCGCTCGACCGCGATGAAGCGATTCGAAGCGGGCGAACTCGATCTCAACGACGACATGCCGACCGAGCAGCTCGCCGATCTCAAGGCCAAGTTCGGCGACCAGGTCAAGCATCGGCCCCTATCTCGGCACCTATTATTACGCCTTCAAGATTCCCAAGGCGCCGTGGGACAATGTCAAGCTCCGCCACGCCATCTCCATGGCGATCGACCGCGACTACCTGGCCGAGAAGGTCTGGCAGAACACCATGATCCCGGCCTATTCCTTCGTGCCGCCGGGCATCACGGGCTACGAAACGCAGACCTACCGACTATAGCCGAGATGTCGCAGATCGACCGCGAGGACGAGGCCAAGAAGATCCTCGACCGAGCTGGGCTATCGGCCCCGACAAGCCGCTGAAGATGGAAATCCGCTACAACACCTCGGAGAACCACAAGAACACGGCGATTGCCATTCAGGAGCAGCTCAAGCCGCTCGGCGTCGAGGTGACGCTATCTCAATACCGACACCAAGACCCACTATGGCCATCTCGAGCAGCATGGCGACTTCGACGTGGCGCGCGCCGGCTGGATCGCCGACTACAAGGACCCGGAAAATTTCCTGGCCCTGTGCAAGACCGGCACCGGCAACAACTATGCCGAGTACTCCAACAAGGAGTATGACGATCTGGTGGCGGCTGCCGCGGCGGCAGCCGATCCGGCCGAGCGCATGAAGAACCTGTCGGATGCCGAAGCAGATCGGCGTTGCCGCGATCTTTGCGTCATGCCGCTGCTCTACTACAGCTATCCACAACATCGTCTCGAGCAAGCTCAAGGGCTGGGAAGACAATGTCATGGACGTTCATCCCACCCGCTTCATGAGCAAGGAATAGTCCGTAAACGGATGAAGGCCGTCCCCGCGCCAGCCGGGGCGGCCCATTCCGCGCTTGATCGAGTGCGCCGATGCTGCGCTATGTCTTCCGGCGGTTCCTGACCGCCATTCCGACGCTCTTCCTGATCGTCACGATCTCGTTTTTCCTGATGCGCCTGGCGCCGGGCGGCCCGTTCAATCAGGAGAAGGGACTCAATCCCGTCATCAAGGCCAATCTCGAGCGCGTCTATCATCTCGACGAGCCGCTGTGGAAGCAATACCTTCTCTATCTGAACAATCTCCTCCACGGCGATTTCGGCCCGAGCTACAATCTGCCCGATTTCACCGTCGCCGAACTTTTCGCCAAGGGTCTGCCGATTTCCATTCAGCTCGGCGCGACCGCGCTCATTCTGGCGCTTCTGCTCGGCAGCATGCTTGGCATCGCCGCGGCGCTTTATCAGAACAAGGCCGCCGACTATGCGGTCATCGCAACGGCGACCGCCGGCAGCACCATCCCGACATTCGTGATCGCGCCCCTGTTCCAGCTCTATCTTCGCGCTCACTCTCAATTGGTTCCCGGTCGGCGGCTGGGGCGACGGCGCGCTGGTCAACAAGGTCGGGCCGGTCCTGACGCTCGATGCTGCCGCAGCTTGCCATCGTGGCCCGGCTGATGCGCGGCTCGATGATCGAAATGCCTGCGCTCGCATCATATCCGGACGGCCCGAGCGCTCGGCCTTTCGGACTATTCGGTGATCGTCCGCCATGCCCTGCGCGGGGCACTGTTGCCGATCATATCCTATTCCGGTCCCGCCGCCGCGGCGCTGCTCACGGGCTCCATCATTGTCGAGACAATCTTTGCCATTCCCGGCGTCGGCCGCTATTTCGTCGAGGCGGCGCTCAACCGCGACTACACGCTGGTGATGGGCACCGTCGTGGTGATCGCCCTCTTCATCATCATCTTCAATCTCATCGTCGACATTCTCTATGCCGTGGTCGATCCGCGGGTGCGCTATGACTGACGTCGCTTCCGAAGCACCCGTTGCCGGCCGGTCGCTGTGGGCCGATGCCTGGGCGCGGCTCAAGGCCAACCGGGCCGCCATGGTGAGCGGCATCTTATCTGATCCTGATGACGCTCGTCTGCGTCGCGGGCCCGTGGTTCACGCCGCATGAATTCACCACCATCTATCAGGACTACAATCGCGTGCCGCCGAGCCTTTCGGCCTATCCGAGGCCCGACATGATCGATCTGGCGGTCAAGGATGCGGTGCGCCGCGCCCGCGTCGAGCTTGCCGGCTGGGAGGAGAAGGACGGCAAGATCTTCATCACCGTCACCTCGGCCAAGCCCATCGACGAGCGCATGACCCGCTATATCGACCGCTCCAGCGTCTTCGAAGGCGCGCAAGTTGTCGAGAAATCGCCGGACGGACTGAAACTGACGGTGAGCGCCGACATCGAAAGAAAGTATTTCTTCTTCGGCACCGACAATTCCGGCCGCGATCTGCTGACCCGCACCCTGATTGCCGGCCGCGTCTCGCTGGCCATCGGGCTCCTGGCCGGTCTGGTGGCCGTGTTCATCGGCGTGCTCTATGGCGCCACCGCGGGCTTCATCGGCGGCAAGACCGACGAAGTGATGATGCGCATCGTCGACGTTCTCTATTCGCTGCCCTTCATCTTCTTCGTCATCATGCTGGTGGTGTTCTTCGGCCGCAATTTCGTGCTGATGTTCCTCGCCGTCGGCGCGGTCCTGTGGCTCGACATGGCGCGCATCGTGCGCGGCCAGGCGCTTTCGATCAGGCGCCAGGAATATGTCCAGGCGGCGGAAGCGCTGGGCGTCGGCCAGGCCGGCATTCTGCTCCGCCACGTCGTGCCCAATCTCCTCGGCCCCGTCGTCATCTACATGACGCTGCTGGTGCCGCAGGTGATCATTCTCGAGAGCTTCCTGTCCTTTCTGGGTCTCGGCGTGCAGGAGCCAATGTCGAGCTGGGGTGTGCTGATCTCGCAGGGCGCCAAGAACATTCCCGGCGCCAACTGGCTGCTGGCCTTTCCCTCCTTCTTCCTCACCACCACGCTGTTCGCGCTCAATTTCATCGGCGACGGCCTGCGCGACGCGCTCGATCCCAAGGACCGCTGAGCATGGGCGATGCGATCTTTTCCCTCGAAAACGTCAAGGTGCGCTTCCGCACCCTCGATGGCGTGGTCGAGGCGGTGAAGGGCGTGAGCCTCCATGTGAAGGCCGGCGAAACCGTGGCGATCGTCGGCGAGTCGGGCTCCGGCAAGAGCCAGCTGATGATGGCGGCGATGGGCCTCCTCGCCTCCAACGGCGAGGCGACCGGCGTTGCCTCCTATCGCGGCACCAATATTCTCGGCCTACCCAAGTCCGAGCTCAACACCATCCGCGGCCGCAAGATCACCATGATCTTCCAGGAGCCGATGACCTCGCTCGATCCGCTCTACACCGTCGGCAGCCAGCTGATGGAGCCGATCATGCACCATCAGAAGTATCGGCGCCGAGGCCGCCCGTGCCCGCGCCATCGAAATGCTGAAGCTGGTGCGCATCCCCGAACCCGAGCGGCGCATGGGGTCCTATCCGCACGAGATGTCCGGCGGCCAGCGCCAGCGCGTGATGATCGCCATGGCGCTCGCCAACGATCCCGACATCCTGATCGCCGACGAACCGACCACCGCGCTCGATGTCACCATCCAGGCCGAGATTCTCGACCTGATGGCGGGCCTGCAGCAGCGCCTCGGCATGGGGATGATCTTCATCACCCACGATCTCAACATCGTCCGCCGCATCGCCCACCGTGTCTACGTCATGCGCTATGGCGAAGTCGTGGAGGAAGGCGAGACCGCGGCGATCTTCGCTGCGCCGAAACATCCCTATACCAAGGCGCTGCTCGAGGCCGAACCCACCGGCCGCAAGGCGCCGCCGCCACCCAACGCGCCGAAAATCCTCGACGCGACCGATATTCGCGTCACCTTCAAGCTCGGCGGCGGCTTTCTGTCGGGCCCGCCGCTTTATCTCAAGGCCGTGGACCGCGTTTCCGTGACACTGCGTCGCGGCCAGACCATCGGCATCGTCGGCGAATCGGGCTCCGGCAAATCCACGCTGGCCCGCGCGCTGCTGCGGCTCCTGCCCAGCGAAGGCGCCATCCATTTCGACGGCCGCGATATCGCCGGCCTCGACCGCGACAGGATGCGGCCGCTGCGCCGCCAGATCCAGGTCGTGTTCCAGGATCCCTTCGGTTCGCTGAGTCCGCGCATGACCGCGGGCCAGATCGTCACCGAGGGCCTTTTGGTGCATGAACCGTCGATTTCGACGAGGGAGCGCGATCTCCGCGCCGCCCGCGCCTTCGCGGAGGTGCAGCTCGATCCGGCGCTCCGTAACCGCTATCCGCATGAATTCTCCGGCGGCCAGCGCCAGCGCATCGCCATCGCCCGCGCCATCATCCTCAAGCCCAAGGTCGTGGTCCTCGACGAGCCGACCTCGGCGCTCGACCGCCAGGTGCAAAAGCAGATCGTCGAATTGCTGCGCGAACTGCAGATGGCCCACGATCTCTCCTATCTCTTCATCAGCCACGATCTCGCCGTGGTCCGCGCCATGGCCGATCACATATTGGTCATGAAGGATGGCAGGCTGGTGGAGGAGGGCTCACCCGATCGCGTGATGGATCATCCGCGCGAGGACTATACCAAGCGCCTGATGGCCGCCGCCTTCGCCCACGATGCGCACCCGGGTTAAAATCTGCTGCATGACTTCGATCGCCGAGATGCGCATGGCAGTCGCCTATGGCGCCGATTGCGTGGGCCTCGTTGGCGACATGCCCTCGGGGCTCGGCGTCATCGCCGACACGCTGGCCCGCGACATTGCCCGCGCCACGCCGCCCGCTGTTTCTGCGGTTCTGCTCACCTCGCGCACCGGCGCCGAAGATATCGCCGATCATGTCGCCTTCTGCGGCGTCAATACTGTGCAGATCGTCAACCATATCGATCCCGCCGTGCACGAACGCCTCGAGGAAGTGCTCCCGGCGGTGCGCCGCCTGCAGGTGATCCATGTCGAGAACGATGAGACGCTGCGCCTCATCCCGTTCTACGAGGGCCGCGTTCACGGCTTCCTGCTCGACAGCGGCAAGCCCAAGGCCCCGGTACCGGAGCTGGGAGGCACCGGCCGCACCCATGACTGGGCGGTGAGTGCCGAGTTTGTCCGCCGTTCTGCCCGGCCGGTATTTCTCGCGGGCGGCCTCAATCCCGGCAATGTCGCCGAAGCGATCCGACGGGTCGGGCCCTATGGCGTCGATCTCTGTTCCGGCCTGCGCTCGCCGCTCCTGCTCGATGAGGCGAAACTCCGGGCTTTTATGCTGGCGGTAAAATCCGCTGAAGTCTGAGGCCCAGTTTGCAAATACCACAGGGTTTGTGCCATAAACTCCGCCATGTGCTACCACATGACAGCTTCCGGCGGCGTTGTGCCTGTCTGGACCCGCACGGTCTATGACGATGTAATGCTCAATTGCGCCCGCATCGGTTTCAAGCCGTAGCACGCCTCTCCTGAATTCGTGTCCGCCCGGGTTCGCCAGAACCTTTGCCGTGCCGCATTTCGTCTGGAGATAGTCATGACCGTCCACGCCAAGAACATCAACGTCGCCGAAATCGTGCAGCACGATATCGCCCATCATTTTCACCCCTTCACCGATCACAAAACCTTTCACGCCGAGGGCGGGCCTCGGGTGATGACCCAGGGTGACGGCGTCTGGATCTGGGATGCCGATGGCAACAAGCTGCTCGACGGCATGGCCGGCCTGTGGTGCGTCAATGTCGGCTATGGCCGCAAGGAACTGGCCGAGGCCGCCTACCGCCAGATGCTCGACCTTCCCTATTACAACACCTTCTTCAAGACCACGACGGTGCCGGCGACCGAGCTGGCGGCGAAGATTTCCTCGGTCATGCCGAAGCGTTTCCAGCATGTGTTCTTCACCAATTCCGGCTCGGAAGCCAACGACACCATCGTCCGCTTCGTCCGCCACTACTGGAAGCTCAAGGGCAAGCCCTACCGCCAGCATTTCATCGCCCGCAGGCGGGGCTATCACGGTTCAACCCTGGTGGCCTCCAATCTCGGCGGCATGGCCGGCATGCATGAGCAGGGCGGCACATTGCTGCCCGGCTTCCACCATGTGCAGCAGCCCCACTGGTTCGATTTCGGCGGCGACAAGACGCCGGAAGAATTCGGCCTCGAGGCCGCCGCCGACGTCGAGAAGAAGATTCTCGAAGTTGGCCCCGAGAATGTCGCGGCCTTCATCGGCGAACCGATCCAGGGCGCCGGCGGCGTTTTGATCCCGCCTTCCACCTATTGGCCGGAGGTGCAGAGGATCTGCCGCAAATACGGCGTCCTGCTGATTTCCGACGAGGTGATCTGCGGCTTCGGCCGCACCGGCAACTGGTGGGGCTTCGAAACCATGGGCTTCGAGCCCGACATCGTGCCGATGGCCAAGGGACTGTCCTCCGGCTACCAGCCGATCGGTGCCGTCGCCTTCGCCGATCATCTGATCAAGGATTTCTTCGCGCTTGGCGGCGAATTCTATCACGGCATGACCTATGCCGGCCATCCGGTGGCCTGCGCCGTGGCGCTCAAGAACATCGAGATCATCGAGCAGGAAAAGCTGGTCGAGCGCGACCCGCGAATTGGGCCCCTATTTCAGCCAGGCGCTGGCCGGACTCCGCAATCATCCGATCGTCGGCGAAACCCGTTCCGTGGGCCTCATTGGCGCCATCGAATTGTGCAAGGATAAGAAAACCCGCGAACGCTTCAAGGAGCCGGGCCGTGTCGGCACCAAATGCCGCGACCATTGCTTCACCAACGGGCTGATCATGCGCGCCTGCTGGGATACCATGGTCCTGTCGCCGCCCTTGGTGATCAGCAAGAAGGAAATCGATGAGCTGGTCCGCCTCGCCCGAGCGGCCCTTGATGCCACATATAAGGATGTGAAAAGAGAGATGGCCTAGGACTTGCAGCGAATTGAGTTGAATGCCGCCCCGGGACGGTTAACCTAAAGGGCCAGGCGGCTTCGACCTATAACCGGCGCCGGAGAAAGAGAGCTTGAGCCCACGGCGCCAAGTGATAATCAGGAGAGGAATATCATGACAGTCTATCGTCCACGCTTCAGCCCGTCCCGCCGCGCCGTGCTCAAGGGCACCGGCGCCGTGGCCGCCGGGCTCACCTTCTTGCCGCGTTTCTCGCTCGCCGACGAAGAGAAGAAGCTCAACTTCTACAACTGGGATACCTACATTGGCGAACACACCTTGGCCGACTTCACCAAGGCCACCGGCATAGAAGCCAAGATGGACCTCTTCGCCGACAATGACGAACTCTTCGCCAAGCTCAAGGGCGGCAATCCCGGCTATGACGTGATCGTGCCGACCAACGACAATCTCGAGCGCATGATCAAGGCCGGCATGCTGATGCCGATCGATCACTCGAAGATTCCCAACATGGCAAACATCGACAAGCCGTTCCAGGACGCCGCCTTCGATCCGGGCCGCAAGTATTCGATCCCCTATATGTGGGGCACTCTCGGCATCGGCTACCGCAAGTCGAAGATCGAGGGCGGTGTGGTCGACAGCTGGAAAATCCTGCTCGACAGCGACAAGTACTCGGGCCGCATTTCGCTGCTCGGCGATGCCCAGAATGTCCTCGGCCCGGCGCTCAAATATCTCGGCTACTCCTTCAACTCGACCGATCCGGCCGAATTGAAGAAGGTCGAGGAGCTGCTTGATCGCCCAGAAGAAGCACATCAAGGTTTTCGCCGACGACAACGGCCAGGACCTGCTCGCTTCCGGCGAAGTCGACGCCTGCATGGAATGGAACGGCGACATCATTCAGGTGATGGCCGAGGACAAGGACCTCGCCTATGTAGTGCCGACCGAAGGCTCGCTGCTCTGGCAGGACACCATGGCGATCCCCACCGGCGCGCCGCATCCGATGAACGCCCACGCCTTCCTCAACTTCGTGCTCGACGCCGAAGCGGGCAAGCACATCGCCGAGACCATCCAGTATGCCACCACCAATGCCGCGGCCAAGGCACTGATGGACGCTTCCTACACCGGCAATACGGCGATCTTCCCGCCGCCGGAAGTCGTCGCCAAGTGCGAGCCTGGCCTTTATCTCGGCGAGGAGGCGACCAAGGTGCGCGACGAAATCTGGACCCGCATCCAGGCAGCGTAATCCAGTCTTAGACACATGCCGGGCGGCGCCACTCGCGCCGCCCGTTTCGCGTTCACTGTACAGGGCAGGCAGCGATTGCCGGACGGCTTTGTTTTGAGCTAGGCTGGAAAAGGGCAGGGAGTTGCACAATCTTGGACAGTTGGAAAGACAATGGTAGGGTTTTCTGGATCCTCGCACTTCCCGCCACGTTTTGGCTCATTGTCTTCTTCATCCTACCGCTCGGCCTCCTGTTCCTCATGTCCTTCGGCGAGAAGGCGGTGATCGACGGTCAAGTCTCAATCACCGAAATCGACATCAGCGGCACGCTCGTCAATTACCTGCGCTCGTTCGAAGGGCTCTATCTCGGCATCATCTGGAAATCCGTGTGGATCAGTGCACTCGCCACCGCGCTCTGCCTCGCCACCGCTTATCCCATCGCCTTCGGCATCTGCTTTGCGCCGGAGCGCTGGAAGCCGCTGCTGTTGCTGCTAGTTATCCTGCCATTCTGGATCAATCTTTTGATCCGCACCTATGCGTTGATTGCCGTGTTCCGCAGCCAGGGCTACATCAATCAGTCGCTCTCCTGGATCGGCCTCGGCCCCTATGACATGCTTTACAACAATTTCGCCGTGATCTTCGGCCTGGTCTACGTCTACATGCCCTTCATGGTGCTGCCGCTCTATGCCACCATCGAACGCCTCGACAAGTCTTTCCTCGAGGCGAGCCTCGATCTCGGCGCCACGCAAGTGCAGACCTTCCTGCGCGTGACCGTGCCGCTGACCATGCCCGGCATCGTCTCCGGCATCATTCTGGTTTTCATTCCGTGCCTCGGCTCCTTTCTCACCCCCGACCTGCTCGGCGGCGCCAATGCCATAATGATTGGCAACGTCATCGAGCGCCAGTTCAAGGCGGCGAACGACTGGCCCTTCGGCTCGGCACTGTCCTTCCTGCTGATGTATGCAACCTTCGGCGCGCTGGCGCTGCGGGCCCTGTTCGCCCGCCACAGCAAGGGAGTGGACATCTGATGGCCGATACGCTGAAACCGGGCTCCGGGCCTCTCGATTACGGCAACAGGACCTGGCTCAAGCTCCTCTTCGCCGCGATCTTCGTCATGCTCTATGTGCCGATCGTGACCCTCGTCGCATTCTCCTTCAACACCGACAAGCGCGGCGTCGTCTGGCGCGGTTTCACCTTCGACAATTACATCAAGGCCTGGAACAACGGGCCCCTTCTCGAGGCGCTCACTAATTCGCTGGTGATCGCCTTCCTGACGACGATCGTTGCCACCGTGACCGGCGCCATGCTGGCGCTGCTCCTGTGGCGCTTCCGTTTTCCCTTCAAAACCGCTTATGAAGGACTTCATGGCGCTGCCCATCGTCATTCCGGAAATCTGCATGGGCGTGGCGCTGCTTCTGTTCTTCATCAACACCGGCATGATGGAAGCAGTGGTCGCCATGCCCTGGCCGCTCAATCTCGCCAACATCGTCATCGCCCATGTCGCCTTTTGTTTCCCCTTTGTCGCTGTCGTGGTGCGCTCGCGCCTCGTCGGCTTCAACCGGGAGCTCGAGGAAGCCTCCAAGGATCTGGGCGCCAGCGAATGGCAGACCTTCTGGAATATTCTCGTGCCGTTCATGAAGCCTGGCCTCATCGCCGGCGCGCTGCTCGCCTTTACCCTGTCGCTCGACGACTTCGTCATCACCTTCTTCACCTCCGGGCCCGAGACCGTGACCTTCCCGGTCAAGGTCTATTCGCTCGTCCGCCGCGGCGTCTCGCCGGAGATCAATGCCGCCTCGACGGTGCTCATCGTCATCACCGTGGTGGCCACCGTTCTCGCCATGAAACTCCAGGCGCCGCAGAAAACCGGCAAAGGCTGAAACCATGACCGAACCGATCATCTCGCTCCGCAATGTCAGCAAGATATTTCCCGGCGGCGTCACCGCCGTTGACAATGTCTCCTTCGACATAGCCCAGAACGAATTCTTCGCGCTGCTGGGGCCTTCGGGCTGCGGCAAGACCACTCTGCTCCGCATGATCTCGGGGCTGGAAACGCCGACCGGCGGCGAGATCGTCATCGCCGGCGTCGACATGGCGCTGATCCCGCCCAACAAGCGGCCCGACCAACATGGTGTTCCAGTCCTATGCCGTCTTCCCGCACATGACGGTGGAACAGAATGTCGCCTATGGCCTGAAAGTCACCGGCGTTGCCGCCGATGAAACGAAGCAACGCACCGCCGATGCGCTCGAAATGGTGAAGCTTTCCCATCTCGCGGCTCGTAAGCCCGACCAGATGTCGGGCGGCCAGCGCCAGCGTGTCGCTCTTGCCCGCGCCCTGGTCAAGCGCCCCAAGGTGCTCCTCCTCGACGAGCCGCTCTCCGCACTCGATGCCAAGCTGCGCGACGAGATGCGCCTTGAGCTGACCAGGCTCCAGGAAAATGTCGGCATCACCTTCATCATCGTCACCCACGACCAGGACGAAGCCCTCTCCATGGCGGGCCGCATCGCGGTCATGGACAAGGGAGCGGTCAAGCAGATCGCCAGCCCGGCCGAACTCTACGAGCATCCCGCCAGCCGCTTCATCGCCGATTTCATCGGCAAGGTGAATTTGATCGATGCCAAGGTGCTCTCCAGCAGAGGCGAGAAAATTGCCTGCGAGGCCAAGGGCATTGGCCGGCTCGAACTCACCGTCGACAAGCCTTGCGGCGATAGCATCTCCGTTGCGGTGCGCCCTGAGAAACTCAAGATCGGCCAGGCCGAGCCCAAGGGCGCCAACCTGATCAAGATCGAAGGCAAGGTGCGCGATGTCGCCTATTACGGCGATACCAGCCATGTGGTGGTTTCAACCAGGGACGGACTCGACCTGTCAATCAACGTGCAGAACGACCGGCGCGAGGGCGGTAGCGGCATCGAACGCGGCCAGAAGGTCTGGGTGCACTGGTTGCCGGCCGATTCACTCGTGCTGACGGAGTAGAACATGACGCTCGAAATGAAAGGTCTGGCCTCGACGCCCGGCGACGAAGCCTTTCGCCGCGAGCAATTGAAGGGCACAAGCTGGGAGCCCACCTATGCCGGCGCGCTGTCTTTCATGCGCCGCAAATACACCCGCGATCTGGCGGGCGTCGACATCGCGGTGACCGGCATTCCCTTCGATCAGGCCGTCTCGCACCGTTCCGGCACCCGCTTCGGTCCCGAGGGCATTCGCAAGGCGTCGGCCGAAAACGCCTGGGGGCCGTTCTGGCCGTGGAATTTCGATCCCTTCGAAACACTCGCGGTCACCGACTACGGCGATTGCTTTTTCGATTGGGGCCGCAAGGAGAATTTCCCCGAGACGCTGGAGAAACATGCAGCGGGGATTATCGCCTCGGGCGCCGAAATGATTTCACTGGGCGGCGATCATTACATGACCTATCCGCTGCTCAAGGCGCACGCGAAGAAGCACGGGCCGCTGGCGCTCGTCCATTTCGACGCCCACCGCGATGTCGAGCCCGACGACGGCGGCCGCATCGATCACGGCACAATGTTTGGCTATGCGGTGAAGGAAGGCCTGATCGATCCCGCTAGGTCGGTGCAGATCGGCATCCGCACCACTTTCGCCGGCGAGCGCGGTTATGGATTCAAGATCATCAATGCCGGCGAAGTGCATGAGTCTTCCGCCGCCGATATCGCGCAGGACGATCGCCAAGACCGTTGGCAAGACCAAGGCCTATCTCACCTTCGACATCGACTGCCTCGATCCTTCGGCGGCACCCGGCACCGGCACCCCCATTCCCGGCGGCCTCACCTATCATCAGGCGGCCTCGATCATCCGCAAGCTGACGGATGTGAACTTCGTCGCCATGGATGTGGTGGAGGTCTCGCCGCCCTACGACCACGCCGAGATCACCTCGCTCGCCGCCGCTTCGCTGATCATGGAATATCTCTGCCTCCGCGCCTGGCAAAGGGGCGCCCGCGCAATTGCCATGCCGGAATGAGAATCGTACCGGAAGAGCCGCGTCACCGTCCGGCAGTGCTTGAGATCAACCGCCTGGCGTTCAAAGGCGAGGTTGAGGCTCGATTGATCGAGGACTTGGACCGGGATGGGGATACGATCGCCTCGCTGGTTGCAGTTGATGATAGTGCTGGTGTATTGGGCCACATTCTCTTCAGCCGCCTGGACGTGATCGTCGACGGACGGAGTGTGCTTGCGGCAGCTCTCGCGCCGATGGCGGTGACGCCTAAGCCGGCAGAATCAAGGGCATCGGCTCCAAGATTGGTCCGGCACGGCATCGATGTCATGAAATCCGCAAGGCAGGCCGCGATCATCGTTGTCGGCCACGAGACGTATTATCCGCGTTTTGGTTTTGGCTCACGATGTGGTTCGGCATCTCGTCTGTCCCTTCAGCCAATACGAGGCCTTTATGGGGCTTGAATTGGCGGCGGGTTCGCTGGCCGGCAAAGAAGGGACTTGCCGCTATCCGGGGGCATTCGGTCTCGAGCAGCAAGAAAAGACGTAAACGATCAGCTCAACGCGTCGCGAATTCGGAAATACAGCATCGCCGCCACCAGCATGGGCGTGCGCAGGGCGCCGCCCGGGAAGGGCAGGTGCTTGATGCGGGCGAGAAGATCGAAACGTTCGGCCACTGCCGCGGATTGCCTCCGCCATTAGCTTCCCGTAAATGCCCGCCAGCGCCACGCCCTGCCCGGAATAGCCATGGGCGTAATAGACGGTGGGCGACAGCCTGCCGCAATCGGGGATGCGGTTATAAGTGATGGCGATGAAGCCGCCCCAGGCATAGTCGATCCTCACATCGGCCAGTTGCGGAAAGACCGCCGTCATGCGCGGCCGCATATAGGCGCCGAGATTGGACGGCTCCAGCGTCGAATAGCTGGCGCGGCCGCCGAACAGCATGCGATTGTCACCGGTCAGACGGAAATAGTCGACGATGAATTTGGTATTGGCCACCGCCTCGCCGTCGCGGATGAGTGCCTTGGCGCGGTTTTCGCCCAAGGGCTCGGTGGCGATGATGTAGCTCCCCACCGGCATCACCCTTCCATAGAGCTTCGGCACCGTGCGGCCGAGATAGGCATTGCCGGCGATCACCATGAACTTGGCCTCGACCTTGCCTTCCGCCGTGCGGGCGAACGGTTTGCTTCCGGTATCGACTTCGGTGACGCGCGAGCCCTCGTAAATCGTGGCGCCCGCTTTAATCGCCGCGCGCGCCAGTCCGAGACAATAGTTGAGCGGATGGAAATGGCCGGCACCGCCTTCGCGCAAGCGCGCCGTGATAGATGCGGGTGCCGAGCTTCTCGTCCAGTTCGGCCTTGCTGAGAATACTCGTATCGGTATAACCGAGCCCGTCCCACTCTTCCTTCCACTCCTGCAATTCGCCGAATTGATGCGGCCTTGGGGATTGTGTGCAGATAACCCCATTTGAGATCGCAATCGATCTTGTGCCGGGCGATCCGCTGCTTCAGCAGAACCTTTGACTTCCTCGGCGAGCGCGAAACATTTGCGCGCATCGTCGCGGCCGAGCTGGGCTTCGATCTTGCCCTGGCCGGAGGAGAAGCCCGTGCAGATCTGCCCGCCATTGCGGCCCGAGGCGCCATAGCCCACCCGCTCGGCCTCCAGCACCACCACCTTGTACCCCGCCTGGGCCAGTTCCAAGCGCCGCGGAAAGGCCGGTATAGCCGGCACCCACCACACAGACATCGGCACTGATCTCGCCCTCAAGCGGGGCTTGGGCCGCGAAAGGCTGGGCTGTGGCCTGGTAATAGGACTGTGAATCGAGGGAACTGGGCATGATTAGAAGGGTTTAGGAAGCCCCGTTTGCACGGTCAAGCGGGACAGGTAAGATGGTATTCTTTCACAATAAGTGGTTCATCATGTCGCAAGCACGGTTTGAAGAATGGATTGGCGAACACAAGATCAGCGAAGTCGAATGCCTGGTGGCGGATATGTCCGGCACCGCCCGGGGCAAGATTCTGCCGCCCAAGAAATTCCTGAAAGGCCACAGGTCGCGGGGCTTGCGCATCCCCGAGGAAGTCTTCACCCTCACCATTAACGGTCGTTTCGTTTCCGAAACCAATGCGGTGAGCGATAGCGCCATCGACATCTACATGGAGCCCGATATCGAAACCATCCGCTTCGTGCCCTGGTATGCCGAGCCCACCGCCCAGGTGATCTGCGATGCTTTCCATCTCAACGACGATCCCGTCGACATCGCTCCGCGCCATGTCTTGAGGCGCGTGCTGCAGCTCTACAAGGATAAGGGCTGGCGCCCGATCATAGCGCCGGAGCTCGAATTCTATCTGGTCAAGAAGAACCTCGATCCCGACTATCCCCTCGATGCCGCCGTCGGCCGTTCCGGGCGCAAGGAGCCCGGCGGCCAGGCCTATGGCATCGACGCCGCCAACGACTTCGACCCCATCGTCGAGGACATCTACGATTTCTGCGAGGCCCAGGAACTCGATGTCGATACGCTGAGCCATGAAAGCGGCCCCGCCCAGCTTGAAATCAATTTCAACCATGGCGACCCGCTGGAACTGGCCGACCAGGTCTTCCTGTTCAAGCGCACCGTGCGCCAGGCGGCCTTGAAGCACGACATGTATGCCACCTTCATGGCCAAGCCGCACGAGAACGAGCCGGGCTCCTCCATGCACATCCACCAGTCGGTGTTGGATCTCAAGTCTGGCAAGAACGTCTTCGCCAGCCGCGACGGCAAGCCGTCGAAACTCTTTCTCAATCATATCGGCGGCCTGCAGCGCTATCTCGCCGCAGCCCTGCCGCTGTTTGCGCCCAACGTCAATTCCTACCGCCGCCTGGTGCCCGAATCCGATGCGCCCACCAATGTCCATTGGGCCATCGACAATCGCACCGTATCGCTTCGCGTGCCCGCCTCCGATCCCGCCAATCTGCGCGTCGAGAACCGCGTGCCTGGCGCCGATTCCAATCCCTATCTCGCCTTCGCCGCCTCGCTCGCCTGCGGCTATCTCGGCATGACCGAGCGCATCAAGCCCTCCGATCCCGTGGAAGGCTCGGCCTACCGCTATGCCCAGACCCTGCCCATCAGCCTCGACGAGGCGCTCGACAAGCTCAATTATACGAGACCCCTGAAGACCGCGCTTGGCGAAAAATTCGTCGAGGCCTACCGCGATGTGAAATACCAGGAGATGCAGCATTACCGCAAAGTGATCAGCTCCTGGGAGCGCGAATATCTGCTGCTCAATGTCTGAAGCGTGGTGCTTTTCGCGGCCGGCGCCGTCATCTGATCTGCGCCAGCGCCTTCAAGTGCGAGAACGGGGTCGAATTCCGCCCCGACGTCTACGGCCGAGACCGCAAGCTCTATGCCGCCTTGTTCGGAAGGCCGGAGAGCTGAGGCCGCTTGGCCGCGGCTATTTGCTCAGTCCACTGAGCGTCGTGAAGGCAGAGAGTGCCTCACAGCTGGAGCGGACGTGTATCACCGCGGGACCATCATGACCAAGCGCTTCGGCCACCTTGGCGTCGATGTCGTCGCCAGCTGCGATCGTCACCGCCTGCGCACCAAACGATCGCGCCCAGGCGGAGAAATCCGGATTGACCAGATCGGTACCCGAAATGCGGCCCGGATAATGCCGTTCCTGGTGGGTGCGGATGGTGCCGTAGCTGCCGTTGTCGGACAGAACGATCTTGGTTTTCGCACCATATTGCACGGCAGTCGCCAGTTCCTGGCCGGTCATCAGGATGCCGCCGTCGCCGACAAAAACGATGGCCATGCGGGCGGGGTCGGCAAGCCCTGCTGCGACACCTGCGGGAACGCCGAAGCCCATTGCGCCGGCGATGGCTCCGAGCAGCAGGTTGGCGGGTGTCATCATCCAGTGCCGGTGCACCCAGGTCGACATATTGCCGGCATCGGTGGTGATGATGGCGGTGGACGGCGCTTGGGCGGCGATCGCCAACACCACCTTGCCGAAATCGACGCCATCGGTGGGGTCGGGCGATGTGAAGGTCTGGAATTCGCGGATAAAGCCATTGATCGCCGAGATCCACGCTTCTCCCGCCGAGGCGACGACCCGCGGACTTTGGCCCAGTTCCTCAAGCAGCGGCACCGGATCGGCGACGATGCCGAGATCGGTGCGGAAGACTTTGCCGATCGGTTCGCCATCCGGATAGATGTGGACGAGTTTTTGCTTGGGCTGCGGAGCTGCGGGAAAGCTGTAATTGAGGCTGGCGACGTCACCGAACCGCGTGCCGGCAGCGATGATGAGATCGGCGCGGGCCAGCACTTCACGGTGGCGCGGCGGATTGCCAAAGCCGAGATGGCCGGCATAAAGCGGCGAGCCGTTGTCGAACACGTCCTGATTCTTCCACGTCACCGCCACCGGAATGCGCTGCGCTTCGGCGAAGCGAGCAAGTGCTGCAGCGCCACGCGGCCCTCGCAACATCGCACCCGCCAGCAGGATCGGCCGCTCCGCCGTGGCGATCGCCGCATGAACGGCCTGGACATCGGCCGGACCGTGATGCGGTCGGGCGATGGGGAAGGGCGCGGGCACGGTCTCTCCCGCCTCGTCGTTCAGCATATCCTCCGGTAATGCGATAATGACCGGGCCCGGCTTGCCCTCGCCCGCCAGCCGGAAGGCGCGGACGAAAGTCTCGGCCATCTTGGCGCCGTCCTGCACCTCGAAGACGCCTTTGGCCATGGTTCCGAAGAAATGTCCGTAGTCGACTTCCTGAAAGGCGCCGCGGCCGCGCTCCTGGCGCGACACCTGGCCGATGAAGACGACAAGCGGCACCGCATCCTGCTCGGCCACATGCACGGCGATCGAGGCATTGGTGGCGCCGGGGCCGCGGCTTACCATCAAGACCCCGGGCTCGCCCGTCATCTTGGCTTCGGCGACCGCCATGAAACCCGCGCCCGATTCATGGCGGCACACGATGAGTTTGACACTGCTGTCATGAAGTGCGTCGAGCAGCGCCAGATAGCTTTCCCCCGGCACGCAATAGGCCCGCGCCACGCCGTGTTTCTCCAGCGATCTTGCAATCAGGTCTGCGGCACGCATCTGCGACTCCCGAAATGTCAGGCTCGCGCATACATGCCCGCAGGTCTGACGAAAGTCGAGTGCGCCGTGCCGCTCCTATTTAGCGAGTATCTGCAGGGCCTCCATGGCAGATGCTGCCGCGGGCAGGCCTTTTTCCTCGGCCCGCTTGTACCATTCCATGGCCTTGGCAGGATCGGGAGCAATGCCTTGCACATTGAGTTCGGCGAAGACCACCGGATCATAGGTCTTGGCCACCCCCATGGCGCCCGCGGCGGCACCCTGAGCATAGGCCCGCTCGTAGAATTGCCGCGCTGCGGCCAGATCGCCGAACCTGAGCAACAGATCGCCCTTGCGTACCAGGTAAGCCGCTTCTGGAGTCATAGCCACCGTGCGGGTCTCCCCCGCGCCAGTTAAAGTGTCCAGCGGCAGGTCGTGCCGATCGCCGATCGCTACCTGTATGGCGGCGGTTTCCGGCGGTGCGTTGGCTGGAACCACTTGCAGTTTCGGATCGTCGATGGCAACTGTGAGTTCTTTCATCGGTGCAGCGAGCTCGCCGGTGCCGGTTTCGATGGCTGCCACCGCCACGTCGAATTTCGGCGTGTTGGCCTTGGGCACGACCAGCTTCACATCCTGTTCCTGGCCAGGATTGAGCAGCCAGGAATTGCCGGACACGCGCGTTCCTGCGGTAAGATAGGCATCCTCCGGCAGGCCGCTGATGCGCAGCGCCAGAGTCTGGCCTTCGGCGGCCGGCTCGGCCCGCAGGATCAGCGGAATCATGCTGTTGAGCGTGCCGTTGGCGTCGGCCACCTCAAGTGTGGCGGTGGCGACCGGCTTCATGGAAATGACGGTCTTTCTGGTGACCGCTGCCGCCGGGCTCGCCAGCACCTTTTCACCCTCTTGCTGGAAGCCTGCCAAGGCGACTGCGACGAAATCGCTCGTCGCCTGCTTGATCGTGCCGAACTGTGCCGCTGTAAGGCCAATTAGACCGCCAGTGACCGATGCGGCGAGACTTACGAAAATGAAGTTCTTGCCCAGTCCGCTGCCGATTGAGGATGCCCGCCGGGCCGGCACTTTTGGCTCGCTGGCATTTGGCGGCGCTTGCGCCGGCTCGAAGCCGCGGTTGAACTCGTCATTCTCGCGCGAACCGGCTCGAAATACGCGCAACGGGTCCTGTTGCAAGTGCCGGTAACGTTCGGCAAGTTCCTCCGGCGCCTCGCGCCGGTAGGGCCGTGGAAACCAGCTGGGAGCGGGCCGCTCGTCCGTTTCGGGTGCCGCCTCAATTTGTTTCGTCTCCTCGCCTTCTTGAATAGGCTCGTCCGCTGGCGGCGGGGGCAGGGGATTGCTCATTTCAGTCCTCCCTCATAATGGTCATCGAATATTTCGTTTGCGCCGTCCCACGCCTTGCATCCAGCCATTCCTGCGCCGCCACATAGCGCGTCCAGCCCGGCACGTCCGCGGCCAAATTGATGCCGGCGGCCGCACCATCTTCGGGCATCAGGCTGTCGAATAGCGCTTCGGTGAAACGCCGGAGTTTGTAGTAGCGCTCGGAATTTCGCGGCGCATTGAACACCATAAGTACCAGGGAGGCGGCGGCGGTCTCGACACTCTCGCCCTTGCGCAACAGACCCGGATAATCCGCCGATGTCAGAATTGCTGGCGCATAGAACTCCGACAGGTCTCCGCCAGCCGCTACGCTCACCAGATGCAGCCCGTCATTTTGCTTGAGGGCACGAAGCAATGCAGCAGGCCGCGGGCTCAAGATTACCGCCGCATCGACATCGCCGCGCTTGAGTGCTGCAATCGCTTCTGCGTCTTCGAACGGCACCTCATTGATGGTGACACCAGCGGCCGGGAAGATCAGGCTGGCAGCGATGAACGATCCGCTGCCCGTGCTTCCGGCCGCGACGCGCTTGCCCTCCAGATCGGCGAGGGACTTGACATTGCCGCGCGCCAGCACGTGCACATCGAGGCTGGCGAGTTTGGCGATGAATGACACTTTCGCCGGGGCGCCCTCAAGCAACTGGTTCTTGACCGCGTAGGCGAGCGTGTCCGAGGGCAGGATTGCCGCATCGACGCCGCGCAGATAGATGACGTCGGTGAGCGTCTGCACCGGCCCCTTGCCGGCAATCGGCAACAGCCTGAGATCGTTCTCGTGATCGAGGGCCCGGGCGAAATTGAGCGCGATGCCGAGCGAACCCGCGGTATCGGCCATGACGCCGACGGTATTCTGGTTGAGTGAAATAAGTGGGTCGCGGCTCTGCGAATAGACCGGGACCGAAGCCGCGAAAATTGACGCAATCGCCAGCCCCACAAATGCATTGCGCATGCCCTGCCTCCCTCGTCGAATTGCTGACCGTCCCGCTGCACAAGCACGCTTTTCGCGCGTCATTAACTATGATGAAAGGCGCACAAAGCAACGAGATTGTGGCAAAGCCCGGGCGAGAATGAGACAGCGGCTCCACGGGAATGGGGCGCCCTTTCAGGCAGCGCGGTGGATTTCTTGGCTCTCTTCTGCTGACATGGCAGCGGCGCGGGGGGTGATTTCAATGAGGGTAATCGATGAAGCCAAGGCTCAAATCAAAGGCAAGGGCCTGAAACTGGTGATGCCGGAAGGCGCGGACGGGCGCATCCGTGCCGCCGCCAGGCGGCTTAGGGAAGAAGACCTCGCCGATCCCGTCGTCTTCGGTCCCGATGTTCCCAAACCGCAGCCGGAGCATGTAAGTCTCGTCACCGCCAGACGGGAAAAGATGACCGAAGCTATGGCGGTACGCCTATTGCGAAAGCCGCTCTATCGCGCCACCGCGATGGTGGCGGCAGGTGAGGCCGACGCCATGCTCGCGGGTGCCGCCAACTCCACCGCCCGGGTGATCGAGGCCGTCCTCATGACCATCGGTCTCGCTCCACGGATTGAAATCGCCGTCGAGCTTCTTTCTCATGCAATGGCCGGACCGCAGCCTGATTTTCGCCGATTGCGCCGTCAATGTGCAGCCGACAGCCGCACAGCTCACCGACATTGCGCTTGCCTCCGCGGCGAGCGCGGCAAAGATTCTGTACGAAGAGCCGCGCGTGGCGCTCTTGTCTTTTTCCACCAAGGGCAGCGGCACTCATCCCGATGCAGAGAAGGTAATCGAGGCGCTCCGCATCGCCCGCACTCGCGCACCGAATCTCAAGATCGACGGCGAATTGCAGGGCGATGCGGCGCTCTCACCCACTGCCGCCGCGAAGAAGTTGAAGGAGTCCGGGGATGTCGCGGGCCGCGCCAATGTGCTGATTTTTCCCGATCTCGATGCCGGCAACATCGCCTATAAACTCACCCAATATCTGGCAGGCGCCCAGGCCGTGGGCCCCATTTTGCAGGGCTTTGCCAAGCCCGTCTCCGATCTCTCGCGCGGAGCAACCGTCGATGACATCGTAGACACGGCAGCACTGCTGCTTGCCATGTCACAGCGCCAGTAACGCCTTCACATGCCGGGCGATGCTGAGCTCCTCATTGGCCGGCACGATGTGGATAGCCTCGTCCTTGAGCCTCAGCCACTTGAGATGATCGAGAATGCGCTGCCGCACCGGCGCGGCGTTTTCGCCAATGCCGCCGGTGAAGACGATTGCGTCGAGACCGCCCAAGGCCGCCACCAGCGAACCCGCATGGCGCGCCGCCGAATAGCAGTAATAGTCGACCGCCTCTTTCGCTTCCGGCCTGTCGCTCGTCAGCAGCACCCGCATGTCGAATGAGATGCCCGAGAGACCGAGAAGGCCGCTGCGCCGGTAGAGCAGGTCTTCCAGGCCTTCGATATCGAGATGTTCGTCGCGCATCAGGGCGATGATCAGGCCGGGATCGATGGTGCCGGTGCGCGTGCCCATGACCAGGCCGTCGGCGGTCGAGAATCCCATGGTCGTGGCGATGCTGCTTCCGTTCGCGATTGCGCACATGCTGGCGCCGCTGCCGAGATGGGCGGCGAGCAGACGGCGGGGCAGGGGCCGCTGTCAGGCTCGCAACCACATGCTCATAACTGAGGCCGTGAAAACCGTAACGTCTGTAGCCGCGCGCGTGATATTCGCGCGGGATCGGCAGCCGCGTCGCCCAGTCGGGCTGGGTCGCGTGGAAGGCCGTGTCGAAACAGGCGATGTGCGGCACGCCGGGCGCCAGTTTCCGCATCTCGCGCAATGCGTCGAGGCCGAAGGGCAGATGCAGAGGCGCCAGCGCCCGCAATTGCTCCAGCTCGTTTTGAATCAAGTCATTGACGCGGATGGGCGAGATATATTTCGTGCCGCCATGTACGATGCGATGGCCGATGCCAGCGAAGCTCGCCGGCCGCTTTCCGCGCGCCGCAAGCCACCGGGCGACGAAAAGTTGCGCCTGCGGCAAGGTGGAGACGGAAGTGGCCGCCACCGTTGCTTCGCCGTTCACTTCCAGCCGCGCGACCGTGCCGATCCCGGAAATCTGCCCCTGCAACACCGGCGCCAGCGTCTCCGCCGCGAAGACTGCGAATTTCAGAGACGAGGAGCCCGCATTGAGGACGAGAATATTCACCTTATGCGGGCGCCGTCACATTGGTGTGCTTGTACTTCTCCAGCACGCGGCTCGGATATTTGAGCGCGTCGCGGCGGAAGGGATCGCCCAGTTCCTGCGTCACCATCACCTCGATCACCGTCGTCTTGCCGTGCTTCTGCGCATCGCAGGCCTTGTCCAGCGCCTCGCCGACATCGCCGAGCTTGTCGATGGTGACGCCCTCGGCGCCGAGCGAGCGCGCCACCTCGGCCCAGCTCGGATTCTTGAGATTCACGCCGAGGAAGCGCGTGTCGTAGAAATCGACCTGGTTCTTCTTCTCCGCCCCCCACTGCTTGTTGTGGAAGACGACCGCCGTCACCGGGATGTCCTCGCGCACGCAGGTGAGGATTTCGCCGAAGCTCATGCCCCAGGCGCCGTCGCCGACATAGGCGACCGCCGGGCCGGTCGGGTGCCGCCACCTTGGCGCCGATGATCGCGGGCAGCGCATAGCCGCAATTGCCGAAGCTCATCGCCGCGAACATCGAGTTGGGCTGCTTGAAGCGCAGATAGGAATTGGACACCGAGCAGATATTGCCGATGTCGGTCGACACCATGGCATTCTTCGGCATCGCCTTCTCGAGTTCGCGCAGCATCTGGCGCGGATGCATGTAGGGCGAGCCCTTGGCGATCTCGAGCGACCAGGCGTCCTTCTCATGCGTCCAGCCGTCGAGCTCCTTCTCCCAGGCGTCCTTCTCGGCCTTGATCTTCTTCTTGCGCTCGTCGGCATTGGCGGTAGCAGGCGAGCTTGCGGTTGGCGAGACGGTAGGAGAGCGCCTTCGCCGCCTCCTTGGCATCGCCGACGATGCCGACCGAAATCTGCTTCACCAGGCCGAGCATGCGATGATCGGTGTCGACCTGGATGATCTTGGCATTCTTCGGCCAGTAGTCGAGCCCGTGCTGCGGCAGCGTGCCGAAGGGGCCGAGCCGGGTGCCGAGCGCCAGCACCACATCGGCCTCGGCGATCAGCTTCATGCCGGCCTTCGAGCCCTGATAGCCGAGCGGCCCGCACCACAAGCGGATGATCCGCCGGGAAGGAGTCATTGTGCAGATAGGAGTTGACGACCGGCGCCTTGAGCTGCTCGGCGAGCGCCACGCTTCCTTGATGCCGTCCGAGAAGATGCACGCCGCCGCCCGCCACGATGACCGGGAATTTCGCCTTGGCGAGGAGATCGGCCGCCTCATCGAGGCTCTCGTCGGCGCCGGGTCCGCGCGCGATCTTGCGCGGCTTGGCGATCTCGTAGTCCGCCTCGCCATAGAAATTGTCGCGCGGGATGTTGAGCTGCGGCGGGCCCGCGCTCGCTCATCGCCATGTCGAAGCAGCGCGCCGTCAGTTCCGCCATGCGCGGATGCTTCGAGACATGCGCCTGGTACTTGGTGATCTTGGAGAAGATCGGCAGCTGCTCGGTCTCCTGGAAGCCGCCGAGCCCGATGGTGCCCGAGCCGGTCTCCGGCGTGACGACGACGACCGGCGAATGGGCCCAATAGGCGGCCGCCGTCGAGGTCACGAAATTGGTGATGCCGGGCCCGTTCTGGGCGATGCACACGCCATGGCGGCCCGAGACGCGCGAATAGCCGTCGGCCATGTGGCCGGCACCCTGCTCATGCGCGGTCGGGATGAAGCGGATGCCGGCGGTCGGGAAGAGGTCGAGCGCATCCATATAGGCCGAGCCGACGATGCCGAACACGTCCTTGACGCCATAGGCGACGAGCGTTTCGACGAAGGCTTCGGAAGCGGACATTTTCGGCATGGAGAAGGGCTCCTCGTTTGTCAAAGTCCTCACCCTGAGGCGTCCGGCGCAGACGGGCCTCGAAGTGGTCACTTCAATTCGATCTCGATGAAGGCATAGTCGGTGTCATTGGCATTGATCACGTCGTGCTCGACACCTTCGCTGCGGAAATAGGGCACGCCCTTCTTCATCTCGGCGAAGCTGGTCGCCGGTCTTGGTCTCGAGCTTCACCTTGCCGTCCATCAGCGGCACCACCACATAGTCGTGGTCGTGGCGGTGCCAGCCGGTATTGGCGCCGGGTGCGAAGCGGTATTCGGTGACGATCACCCGCTCGTTTTCGATGTGCTTGATGGCTTTGGCCGTGCCGCTCATGGACAATCTCCTTATGCCGCCATGCGGCCCTATCCAAGGTCCAGTTCGCTTGGACCGGTGGACCAAGATTGGCCGCGGTCTTGGGATTTGGCAAATATGGAAACTTGTTATATTATAACATTATGTCCTTCCCCGCCCCCCATCACAACCATGCCCAATGCACAGCGGACCTGATTTCCCGCGCGGAGCGCATCTGCGAGCGCCGCGGCAGCCAGGCTGACCGGCCAGCGCCGCGACGTTCTCAACTGCGTGGCGGAGAGCCATTCCGCCGCCGGCGCCTATGACATCATCGAGCGCATGGCAGTCCACGGGCCCGCGTCCGGCGCCGATCACCGTCTACCGGGCACTCGATTTTCTCCTGGCCCACGGCCTCGTCCACAAGATCGAGAGTCGCAACGCCTTCATTGCCTGTTCGCGCGTGCATGACGGCGAGCCCGCGGCACTGCTCATCTGCGAGCGCTGCGGCATGGTGGCCGAACTCGATGCGCCCGAAGTTTTTGCCGGCCTCGCCAAGGCAGCGGCGGCGCAGGGCTTCCGCCCGACCGGCACCGTGATCGAGATGACCGGCACCTGCAGCGCCTGCGCGGGGAGCGCCTGACATGCTCAAGGCAACCGGAGCTTTGCTCAGTGCCAGGGATGCAACGCTGACAATCGGCGGACGCACCATCCTCGACCATGTCAATCTCGACGTGCGGGCCGGCGAGATCGTCACCGTGATCGGCCCCAATGGCGCCGGCAAATCGACGCTGGTGCGGGTCATGCTCGGCCTCTTGCCGCTGACCTCGGGCGCATCGAACGCCGGAAAAATCTGCGCGTCGGCTATGTGCCGCAGCGCTTTCCGCTCACCCCCAATGTGCCGCTCGATCTGCGCAGGCTCCTGTCGCTCACCTTGCGGCCATCCGAGGCGGAGATCGATACGGCGCTGGCCGAAACCGGCATCGCGCATCTGAAGAATGCCAGTGTCGCTTCGCTCTCGGGCGGCGAATTGCAGCGCGCCCTGCTCGCCCGCGCCCTGTTGCGCAAACCCGACCTCCTGGTGCTCGACGAGCCGGTGCAGGCCGTCGATTTTATCGGCGAGACCAAGCTCTACGAACTGATCTCCGAAATCCGCCGCCGTCATGGCTGCGGCATTCTCATGGTCAGCCACGATCTCCACATGGTGATGGCCGAGAGCGACCATGTCATCTGCCTCAATGGCCATGTCTGCTGCGAGGGCGGGCCCGAGAAGGTGCAGCAGGATCCGGAATTCGCCAGGCTCTTCGGACCGTCGGCGGCGCGGATGATCGCCGCCTACACCCACCACCACGACCACGATCATGAATCGCCATGATCACCACAGCACGCATCATCCGCCATTGGATCCGCCATGCTCGACATCCTGTCTCGAACCCTTCTTCCGCCGCGCCCTCTTTGCGGGGCTCGGCGTGGCGCTGGTGGCGGGTCCCATCGGCTGCTTCATCGTCTGGCGGCGCATGGCCTATTTCGGCGAAACGCTCGCCCATTCCGGCCTCTTGGGCGTGGGGCTTGGCCTCATGCTCGGCTTCAGTCTGACGCTGGGTGCCGTCGCCACCGCTGTCGCGGTGGCCCTTCTGCTGCTGGTCCTGCGCCGCCAGCGCCAGCTTGCCACCGACACGCTGCTCGGCATCCTCTCCCACACCTCGCTGGCTGCGGGTCTCATCGCTGTGGGCCTCGTCACCGGCGCCAGCGCCGATCAGCATGGAACTCCTGTTCGGCGATGTCCTCACCGTCTCCACCCGCGATGTGGCGATCGTCTGGATTGGCGCCGCCGCTGTCCTCGCCGTTCTCGCCTTCCTGTGGCGCGATCTCATCGCCATTTCCGTGCATGAGGAACTGGCCAAGGCCGAAGGCGTCAATGTCGCGGCGCGTCGAGTTGGGCTTCATCCTGCTGATCGCGCTCTTGACCGCCATCTCCATGAAGATCGTCGGCCTCATGCTGATCACCGCACTGCTGGTCATTCCCGCCGCCGCCGCCCGCCGCCTGTCGGCGACGCCGGAGCGCATGGCGCTAATCTCCGCGGCGCTCGCAGGCCTTGCCGTCATCGGCGGGCTGATGCTTTCGGCTTTCGCCAATACCGTCTCCGGCCCCTCCGTTGTCCTCGCCGCAGGCCTGCTCTTTGTCTTGACGCTGGCGATCCCGCAGACCAATTAGGGCGGAGATGACCTATTCAGCCATTCATCCGCGGCGCCCCTCCGCCGCCGTCAGCATCGGGAATCTCGTCGATCGGCGGCGGCGCCCCGATCGTCGTGCAGTCGATGACCAACACCGACACTGCCGATGTCGAGGCAACTGCGCGCCAGACGGCGGAACTCGCCAGCGCCGGCTCCGAACTGGTACGCATCACCGTCGACCGCGAGGAAGCGGCCGCGTGCCGTCCCCCATATCCGCGACAAGCTCGACCGCATGGGTGTGGACGTGCCGCTTATCGGCGATTTCCACTACAACGGCCACACGCTGCTCGCCGGTCATCCGGCCTGCGCCGAAGCGCTCGCCAAATACCGCATCAATCCCGGCAATGTCGGCTTCAAGGAGAAGAAGGACCGCAATTTCTCGATGATGATCGAGACGGCGCTGAAATTCGACCGCCCGGTGCGGATCGGCGTCAATTGGGGCTCCCTCGATCAGGCGCTGCTGACCGCACCTCATGGACCGCAATGCCAAGCTGGCCGATCCGCTTGATGCCCGCGAAGTCATGCACGAGGCGGTGGTGCAGTCGGCGCTCCTTTCGGCCGAACGCGCCGAGGAACTGGGACTGGGGCGGAACCGGATCGTCATCTCCGCCAAGTGCTCCGAGGTCCAGGACCTGATCGCCGTCTACCGCGCGCTTGGCCGGCCGCTGCGACTATGCCCTGCATCTGGGTCTCACCGAGGCCGGCATGGGCTCGAAGGGCATCGTCGCCTCGACCGCGGCCGCTGGGCGTTCTCCTGCAAGAAGGTATCGGCGATACCATCCGCATCTCGCTGACGCCGGAACCCGGCGGCGACCGCACCCGCGAGGTGACGGTGGCGCAGGAAATTCTGCAGACCATGGGGCTTCGCGCCTTCGCGCCGATGGTCATCGCCTGTCCCGGCTGCGGCCGCACCACTTCCACCGTGTTTCAGGAACTGGCCCAGGACATCCAGACCTATCGTGCGCGACCGCCTGCCCGAATGGCGCCAGGATTATCCCGGCTTCGAAACCCTGCAGCTCGCGGTCATGGGCTGCATCGTCAACGGCCCCGGCGAATCGAAGCACGCCGACATCGGCATCTCGCTGCCCGGCACCGGCGAACTTCCCTCCGCCCCCGTCTATGTCGACGGCAAGAAGGTCACGACGCTGCGCGGCGAAAACATCTCCGGTCAGTTCAAGGAGATCGTCGAGAATTACGTTAAAACCCGCTGGGGTTGATCACCGGTGCCGCGCGACGATATAGCGGGCCGCGGCGCGGAGCGTATCGGCTTCATTCCCGTATCCCGACAGCGCCGCGACTGCCTTCTCCACCAGCGCCTCCGCCTTTGCCCTGGCTCCCGCCAATCCAAGAAGTGTCACGAATGTCGCCTTGCCCTTGCTCTTGTCCTTCTGCGTCGCCTTGCCGAGCTTGCCGCGGATTCGATTCGACATCGAGAATGTCATCGGCAATCTGGAAGGCAAGCCCGATATGCTCCGCATATCGACGAAACGGTGCCGCATCGCCGCCGCCGAGCATGGCGCCCGCCTCGCAGGCGAAGCGGAACAGCGCCCCGGTCTTCATTGCCTGCATCGCCACGATGGCATCGAAGGACGCTGCGGCCTGCGGTGCGGGCATTAAGTCGAGCATCTGCCCGCCCGCCATGCCGGCATGGCCCGCCGCTTTGGCCAGTTCGGCTATGAGGAGGCTCCGCACCGCCCCGTCCGGGTGCGTATCCGGTCCCGCCAAGATTTCGAAGGCGAGTGTCAAGAGCGCATCGCCCGCCAGGATGGCGGTGGCCTCATCGAAAGCCTTGTGCAGCGCTGGGCGGCCGCGCCGCATGTCGTCGTCGTCCATGGCGGGCAGGTCGTCATGCACCAGCGAATAACAATGCACGCATTCGAGCGCTGCCCCCACCCGCAGGGCCTGCTCCCGCGGCACGGCAAAGAGCTTGGCCGTCTCCACCACGAAGAACGGCCGCAGTCGCTTGCCTTGCCCGAGCGCGGCATAGTGCATGGCCTCGACGAGCCGCGCTGCCGGAGCGCCGGCCTTGCGGCAGCAGGCGCTCGAGCAGGGCATCGGTATCGCGGGCGCAGGCGCTGAGGGCGGCTTCGAAGGACAAGCGGCTTTCCATATGCTAACAGCCAAGCCTGTGTAGTGACATGACCGCCGAAACTCAACCAGCCGCAGCCGGGGATGAAACCCTGAGCATCCTTGCCCAGCTCAATCGCCGTGTGGCCGGTCTCAGCCCGTGGCCGCGCCGCGTGCTGCGTGTTTTGGCGGTGCTCGCCGCCTGGCCCATCGTCATGACGCTGGTCTATGCCGTGGTGCCGCCGCCCGTTTCCAATGTCATGATCTTCCGGCTCTTCACCGGCAACGGCCTGCACAAGGATTGGGTGAGCCTCGATCAGATGTCGCCCAATCTGGCGCGCGCCGTCATCGCCTCGGAGGATGCCCGCTTCTGCGAGCATCACGGTGTCGACTGGGTCGAAGTCCAGGGCGTGGTCGACGACGTCTTCGACGACGACGAGGGCCCGGTCCGCGGCGCCAGCACCATTTCCATGCAGACGGCCAAGAACCTGTTCCTGTGGGACGGCCGCTCTTTCCTTCGCAAAGGCCTGGAGCTGCCCTTGGCGCTGTGGATGGACCTGGTGTGGACGAAACGCCGCATGATCGAGGTCTATCTCAACATCGTCGAATGGGCGCCCGGCGTCTATGGCGCCGAGGCCGCCGCGCGCCACCATTTCAAGAAGCCGGCCGCCAAGCTCACCCGGCGCGAGGCGGCGCTGCTCGCCGCCGTCCTGCCCAATCCCATCAAGCGCAAGGCCGGAAAGCCGTCGAAACGGGTCTCGGCCATCGCCAACCGCATCCTGATCCGGATGAACGCCATGGGCCCCTATCTCACTTGTCTTGGGCCCTGAGCTTCGCTATAAGCCCGGCCAACTGTAAGCGGGCCTGCGGCCCGTTTTTCCATGGAGTTCCGAAGATGGCCGTTCCCCGCAAGAAATTGACCAGGAGCCGCATCGGCATGCGCCGCTCCGGCCACAAGATGGCGACCGTCACCTGGGTCGAGGACAAGAAGTCCGGCGAACTGCGCCGCCCGCACCATATCGACCTCAAGACCGGCATGTACCGCGGCCGCCAGGTGCTCCCCGCCAAGAGCGACGTCTGAAGTCAGGCGCTTCTAGGCCGCCAGCGCCCGGTCCGCTGCGACATAATCATAGCCCAGATCCTCGGCCACCGCCTTGTAGGTGACCTTGCCGAAAGCCACGTTGAGGCCGTTGCGCAGATGCGGATCATCCGCCAGCGCCTTCCTCTAGCCCTTGTCGGCGATGGCGAGCGCGAAGGGCAGCGTCACGTTGTTGAGCGCGAAGGTCGACGTGCGCGCCACCCCGCCCGGCATGTTGGCGACGCAGTAATGGATGACGCCGTCGACCACATAGGTCGGATCGGCATGGGTCGTGGCCTTCGAGGTCTCGGCGCAGCCGCCCTGGTCGATCGCGACATCGACCAGCACCGAGCCCGGCTTCCAGTCCTTGAGCATCTGGCGGGTGATCGAGCTTGGGCGCCGCGGCGCCCGGAATGAGCACGCCGCCGATCACCAGATCGGCCGTCGGCGCATTCATCCTCGACCGCGCCCTGCGTCGAATAGAGGGTCTTGAGCTGCGTGCCGAAGCGGGCCACCAGTTCCTCCATGCGGTCGGTCGATTTCTCGAGAATCGTGACATCGGCGCCAAGGCCCAGCGCCATCGCCGCCGCATTGGTGCCGACCACGCCGCCGCCGAGGATCACGACCTTGGCCGGCGCGACGCCGGGCACGCCGCCGAGCAGCACGCCGCGGCCGCCTTGCGCCTTCTCGAGGCAATGGGCGCCCGCCTGCACCGACATGCGCCCCGCCACCTGCGACATCGGGGCGAGCAGCGGCAGGCCGCCGCGCGGGCTGGTGACCGTCTCATAGGCGATGCAGACGGCGCCCGACTTGACCAGATCCTTCGTCTGTTCCGGATCGGGAGCCAGATGCAGATAGGTGTAGAGGATCTGGCCTTCGCGCAGCATCTTGCGCTCGACGGCCTGCGGCTCCTTCACCTTCACGATCATCTCGGCCTTGGCGAAGATTTCCGCCGCCGTCTTGATGATCGTGGCGCCGGCCTTGGTGTAGTCTTCGTCGGTAGCGCCGATGCCGCCGCCGGCATTGGCCTCGACCCACACCTTGTGGCCGTGGCGCACCGCTTCGCGCACCGAGAGCGGCGTCATGCCGACGCGATATTCGTGATTCTTGATTTCCTTCGGCACGCCGATGAGCATTTGAAATTCCTCGCTGGGTTATCCGCGAACATATCCCGGAATCGTCCGGATAAATTTCCAAAATCTGTTCCAAAGAGGTGCACTATTGATATTTTATTCGAAGAATGACATATGAATTCGTATGAAATCCCGAGAATTCGACAGAAGCGACAAGATCATTCTGAGAGAGCTGCAGAGGAACGCCCAGCAGCCGATCGTCACTCTGGCTGCAAGGGCGGGCCTGTCGCCTTCCGCCTGCCACCGCCGGGTGAAGCTGCTGGAGGCAGCCGGCGCCATCACCGGCTACACCGCCACCCTCGATCGCGCCGCGCTCGGCCTTGCCAATGAGTTCTTCGTCGAGGTCTCGCTCTCGTCGCAGACCGAAGAGGCCTTCGAGCGCTTCGAAAAGGCGGTGCAGCGGGTACCGGAAATTCTCGAATGCCACCTGATGAGCGGACAGTTCGACTATCTCTTGCGGGTTGCGGCGAGCGACGCCGCCGACTATGAGCGCATTCACCGCTCGCGTATTTCGAGGCTTCCCGGCGTGCAGCGCATCCAGTCGTCGCTGGCGCTGCGCACCGTGAAAGCCTGGGCAGGCTATCCGGTTTAGAATGAGTGATCATGCTCGCATCGCATCCCGTTCACATGCTCTGGATTTCCGGCGAGCTGTCGCGCCTGGCGCGGCTGAGCCTCGCAAGCTTTCTCGCTCGCGGCTTCAAGGTGATGCTGTGGACCTACGATCCGCGCGCCCTGTCAGGCTGCCGGTGCAGCGCTCCGCGATGCCAGCGAGATCGCCCCGCGCACCGGCGATATGGCCGCTCTCTCCAGCCTCATCCGCTACAAGCTTTTGGCATCGCAAGGCGGCATCTGGTCGGATATGGATATCGTCGCACTCGCCGATGCACCGGTGCTTCCCGATGGCCCCTTCGTCGCATCCGAAAAGCGCCGGCCCTTCCGCCACAAGGAGGCAAGCGCCACCGGCCACGGGCTAACTCAGGTCACCAATTGCTTCATGGCCAATCCTGCCCCGCGCAAGGGCGATCTCTGGCACCGCGCCCATGACGCGGTTGCCTCGCTTCCCCCCGGCGACCGTCCTTGGGAAAGTGTCGGCCCCCATCTCCTCACACGTCTCATGCTGGAAGAACCCGATCCCAGCATCACCATCCTGCCACCCGAAGCGGTCGATCCCGTCGCCTGGTGGAACGTGCCCGCCTATTTCCTCGAAGCCCGCGATCCGCCGCCTTCGCCCTTCATGCACATGTACCAGTCGATCTGGACGAAACGCGGCGTCGACGCCGAAGCGCCGTTCCCGGCCAATTCGCTGGCCGGGCGCCTGTGGCGTGCCTACGGACTTTGAGCGGCGGCTCGGTCGAGCTGCCGGTCCCGCCAGATCATCGTGATCCCCGCCGCCACCACGACTGCCGCTCCCATCCAGGTGAAGGCATCGGGAAAATCGCCGAACAGGACGAGCCCGTAGCCCACCGCCCAGATCATCGAGGAATATTCGAAAGGCGCCACGAAATTCGATTCCGCGTACTTGTAGGCGGAAATGAACAGGACCATGCCGAAGGCGGCGAGAATGCCATTGCCGAAAAGCACTGCTGCGTCTGAGGCCGGCGGCCATACCCAGGGCCTCGACAGGAAGGCGAGACTCTTGTGGCTGACGCCGCTGAAATCGAAGAGATTGAAAAAAAGCGCAAGTGCCAGCGCCACACCGAGATAGACAAGGTTTTGCCAGTTGGCGATCACCGCCGGCGCCACTTGCTGGGCGAGCGGCCGTCCCATCATCTGGCCCCAGGAATAGCCGAAGGCCGAATAGAGCGCCAGGAACGCGGCAGGTTCGAATACCCCGGCCCCGGGCCGAACCATGATGATCACTCCGATGAAGCCCGCGATGATGGCGAGCCAGCGATGGATGCGCACCCGCTCGCCCAGCAGCGGCCCGGCCAGCCCCGCCACGAAGAACGGCATGGTGAAATAGATCGCCACCGAATTGGCAATCGGCATCGCCGCGATCGACAGCACGAAGGCGAAATAGGCGGAGCACAGAATGATCGAGCGCAGCAGCACTCTTCCGAGCAGCGGCGTTGCAAGCGACGAGAGACCGCCCGTTCGCCACAGCAGCGCCGCGAGAATCGGCATCGAGCCCACGCAGCGGAAAATCACCGTCTCATAGGCCGAATAGCTGCCCGACATGGCTTTCACCACCGCGTCCTGGGTCGAGGCGAAGCCGACCGCCGCCAGTATGCAGCCGATCGCCAGCAGGCGGTTGTCGCGATGCGTGCCCGTCATGTGGATTTATGCACCCGCGATGGGAGGAGCCAGCCGCACGAATCCTTGGTCCTGTGAATAACACGCCGGCCCTATGATAGGACCAAGCCTCCTCGTAAGGTAGGCGGGAATCGTCGCAATATGGGCTGAGATGACCGAGCCGCACGTCGATACCTCACTCAAGACCTGGGACGAGATCAAGACCACCACCTGCTACATGTGCGCCTGCCGCTGCGGGATCAAAGTCTATCTGAAGGACGGCACCGTCAAATATATCGACGGCAACCGCGATCATCCGGTCAACAAGGGGGTGATCTGCGGCAAGGGTGCCGCCGGCATCATGCAGCATTATTCGCCGGCGCGGCTTTCGAAGCCGCTGCTCCGGGTGGGCGAGCGCGGCGCCGGCGAATTCCGCGAGATCGAATGGGAAGAGGCGCTGCGCACCGCCACCATGTGGCTGTCGGAAGTGCGCAACACCGATCCGAAGAAGCTCGCCTTCTTCACCGGCCGCGACCAGAGCCAGGCGCTCACCGGCTGGTGGGCGGCGCAATTCGGCACGCCCAACTATGCCGCCCATGGCGGCTTCTGCTCGGTCAACATGGCGGCCGCCGGGCCTCTATACCTTCGGCGGCTCGTTCTGGGAATTCGGCGAGCCCGACTGGAAGCACACCAAATATTTCCTGCTGTTCGGCGTGGCCGAGGATCACGCCTCCAATCCGCTCAAGATCGGGTCTCGGCAAGCTCAAGGCGCGCGGCGTCAAGATCGTCTCGGTCAATCCGGTGCGCACCGGCTATTCGGCGATCGCCGATGAATGGATCGGCATCCGTCCGGGCACCGACGGCCTGTTCGCCGGCGCGCCTCATCCATGAATTGCTCGCGGCGCAGAAGATCGATGCTCGAATATCTCGCTGCGCTACACCAACGCGCCCTGGCTGGTGATCGAGAATCCGGGCGGCGCCGATGACGGCCTCTTCGCCCGCAACGCGCAAGGCGCAGCGCCTGGTCTGGGATGGCCATTCGGCAACGCCCATGCCGGCGCTGTCGCCCGATGCCGCGCCCAAGCTCATGGGCCGCTTCAAGCTGCCCGACGGCCGCCGCGCGGTCACCAGCTTCCAGTTGATCGCCGAGCGCTTTCTCGTCGGCCGAGCATGCGCCGGAGGCGGTAGCGGAGCGCTGCGGCGTTCCCGCCGCGACCATCCGCCGCATCGCCGCCGAACTGGCGCACACCGCCTTCGACGAGCAGATCGAGCTCGATATTCCGTGGACGGATTATGCCGGCCGCCGCCATGACAAGATGCTCGGCCGGCCGGTCTCCATGCATGCCATGCGCGGCATCTCCGCCCATGCCAACGGCTTCCAGACCTGCCGCATCATGCATCTCCTGCAGATCATGCTCGGCACCATCGATGTGCCGGGCGGCTTTCGCTACAAGGCGCCGTTTCCGAAGCCCGCGCCGCCCGGCGTCAAGCCCGCCGGCAAGCCGGGCCAGGTCAAGCCCAACACGCCGCTGCCCGGTCCGCCGCTCGGGCTTCGTCACGGCGCCCGAGGATCTGCTCGTCGACGACGAGGGCAGGCCGCAGCGCATCGACAAGGCCTATTCGCTGGGAAGCGCCGATGGCCGCCCATGGCCTCATGCACATGGTCATCGCCAATGCGGCCAAGCGCGATCCCTACGGCATCGACGTGCTCTTCCTGTACATGGCCAATATGAGCTGGAACTCGGCCATGAATGTGCCGGACACGCTCGGCTATCTGACCGCCAAGGACGAGGCGACCGGCGAATATCTCATTCCGAAGATCATCTATTCCGATGCCTATGCCTCGGAGATGGTGCACTACGCCGATCTCATCCTGCCCGACACCACCTATCTCGAGCGCTGGGACTGCATCTCGCTGCTCGACCGGCCGATCTCGGAAGCCGATGGCCCGGCCGATTCGATCCGCCAGCCGGTGGTCGAGCCCGACCGCGACGTGCGCGCCTTCCAGACCGTGCTGCTCGATCTGGGCGCGAGGCTCGGCCTGCCCGGCATGACCCGCACCGACGGCACGCCGCGCTATCCCGGCGGCTATCCCGACTACATCGTCAATCACGAGCGCGCGCCCGGCCTCGGGCCGCTCGCCGGTTGTCGCGGCCCCAATGGCAAGGCGCAAGGCCGCGGCGCGCCCAATCCCGAGCAGCTTGCAGCGCTATATCGACAATGGCTGCCACTGGTTCTACGAACTGCCCGATCACATGAAATACTACCGCCATGTCAACTGGGACTATCTCGACTGGGCGACGTTCTTCGGCTTTCATCGGCCGGCCCGAGCCGATCATCCTCCAGCTCTACAGCGAGCCCTTGCAGAAATTCCGCCTCGCCGCGCGCGGCCATGGCAAGATCGTTCCGCCCGCCGGAGCATCGCGCCCGCATCGAGACCCATTTCGATCCCATTCCCGTTCTGGTATCCGCCTTTCGAGGGCGAGCGCGTCGAGGCGAGCTGATTTCCCGATGCATGCCATCACCCAGCGGCCGATGGCCATGTATCATTCCTGGGGCTCGCAGAATGCCTGGCTGCGCCAGATCCTCGGCCGCAACTGGCTCTACATGCACCGCGCAGCGCGCCGCCGAACTCGGCATCGCCGATGGCGACTGGGTCGCATGTCACCTCCGCACCACGGCCGCATCAAGGTGTCAGGTCGAAGCTCATGGACGGCGTCAATCCCGACACGGTGTGGACCTGGAACGCCATCGGCAAGCGCTCCGGCGCCTGGGGCCTTGCACCCGATGCGCCGGAAGCGAAAAAAGGATTCCTGCTCAATCACTTGATCGCGGAACTTCTCCCGGAACGTGAAGGCGGCTATCGCTATTCCAACTCCGATCCGATCACCGGCCAGGCCGCCTGGTACGATCTGCGCGTCCGGGTCGAGAAGGCGGACCGGAAGAGCGGGCCGAGACCGCGCCGCAGTTTCCGCAACTTGAAGCGACTTGCGGGCAGGGCGCCATGACCTCCCTCCCGCCGCCTTCCGGCGAAGAAGCTCGGCCTCGTCATCGATCTCGACACCTGCGTCGGCTGCCAGGCCTGCGTCACCTCCTGCAAGGAATGGAACACGCAAGGCTATTCCGCGCCGCTCACCGATGAAGATCCCTATGGCGCCGATCCCTCCGGCGTCTGGCTCAACCGCGTCCATGGCTACGAGGTGAAGGAGGCGGGGCGAGACGCAATCGCGCATCGTGCATTTCCCGCGCTCCTGCCTGCATTGCGAGGAGCCGGCCTGCGTCACCGTCTGCCCGACCGGCGCCTCCTACAAGCGCGCCGAGGACGGCATCGTGCTGGTCAATCCCGAAACCTGCATCGGCTGCAAGCTCTGCTCCTGGGCCTGCCCCTATGGCGCGCGCGAATATGACTACAGCGACGGCGTGATGAAGAAATGCACGCTCTGCGTCGACCGCATCTACAATGAAAACCTCGAGCCGCGAGGACCGCATGCCGGCCTGCGTCAAGGCCTGCCCGACGGGCGCGCGGCATTTCGGCGATCTCGGCGATCCGCAGTCGCCAGTCTCGCAGCTCGTCGAGGCAGCGCGGCGGCTACGATCTCCTGCCCGAGATGGGCTACAAGCCGGTCAACAAATATCTGCCGCCGCGCGCGCGGCGCGATGCCACCGACATCGGCGCCCGCCGCCCTTCCCAAGGGCGACGGCTCGGCGTTCGACCGGCTCTTCGAATGGGCCGACAAGCTCTTGAGCCGAGCCAAGAATGGCGGCGCCGGGCCAAGCCGGACGATATCGACTATTCCGGCAGGCTCGAAGGCTGAGCCATGCATCCGGCCTATTCGGTCATCCTCTTCACCACCGCGTCGGGCGCGGGCTACGGGCTTGCTGGCGCTGCTTGGCCTCGTGGGCCTCCAGCACGGCCCTGCGTCGAGCCTCTGGCCTTCGCCTTGACCGCCATCGTCATCGCGCTGGCGCTGATCACGCGTCGGGCTCCTGTCATCGACCTTCCATCTCGGCCATCCCGAACGCGCCTGGCGGGCCTTCTCGCAATGGCGCTCGTCCTGGCTGTCGCGCGAAGGTGTTGCCTCCGTCGTGACCTATGTGCCGGCGCTCGCCTTCGCCGCTGTGTGGACCGGCCTCATCGAGGCGCCGCGACTCGATCGGCCCGCTCGGCCTCGTCACAGCCGTCGATGTGCGCCGTCACCGTCTTCTGCACGGCGAAAATCTATTCGACGCTCACGACCATCCGCGCCTGGTCGCAACCCCTGACGGTTCCCGTCTATCTCGCTTTTGCGCTCGCCACCGGCGCCACCTTGCTGACGGCCATCGCCTCGCTCTTCGGTCGTTTCCAGGCTTTTCAGGCGATCCTCGCCATTGTGGCGCTCGCTCCTCGTGGCCCTGCTCAAATTCCTCTATTGGCGCAGCCATCGACAGCGCTGCCAGGACGCACACCATCGAAGCCGCCACCGGCTTGGGTGCCATCGGCAGCGTGCGCCAATGGGAAGTGCCGCACACGGCGGAAAACTTCATCATGAAGGAAATGGGCTACGCGGTCGCCCGCAAGCATGCCGTGAAACTGCGCCTGCTGGTACTTCTCCTGCTCGGCCTGGCCTGCCTCGACATGCTGGCCGCCCTTGCCCTTCCGATGCTCTCCATCCTCGCGGCCCTCGCCGCTCTTGCCGCAGCGGTAGTCGAGCGCTGGCTGTTCTTCGCCGAGGCCCAACATGTTTCAACGTTCTATTACGGGGCCAAGACCGCCTGAATTCGGCCTTTGCAATGCTCTGGAAATCATATAAAGACTTCTTTATATTCTTTTCCGAGGTCTCCCATGGCGCGCCCGACCTTCACCGAAGCCCTCAACTCCCGCCCCTGGCTCCTGGCCGACGGCGCCACCGGCACCAACTATTTCCAGATGGGGCTGGTCTCCGGCGATGCGCCGGAAATGTGGAATTTCGAGCATCCGGAACGCGTGCGCGCAGCTGCACCGCCGCTTCATCGAGGCCGGCGCCGACATCATCCTCACCAACTCCTTCGGCGGCAACCGCCACCGCCTGAAGCTGCACAATGCCCAGGACCAGGTGCGCGAGATCAACATCGCGGCGGCCGAGAACGCCCGCGCCGAGGCGGATGCGGCCGGCCGCGCCGTCTATGTCGGCGGCTCGATCGGCCCGACCGGCGAGATCTTCGAGCCGGTCGGCACCATGTCCCATGAGGAGGGCGTCGACGCCTTCGCCGAGCAGGCGCTGGCGCTCGAAGGAGGGCGGCGTCGATGTGCTGTGGATCGAGACCATGTCCTCGGAAGAGGAATTGCGCGCCGCCGTCGAGGGTGCCGCCAAGGCCGGCCTGCCGATCGTCACCACCATGAGCTTCGACACCAACGGCCGCACCATGATGGGCATCACGCCCAAGGCCTTCGGCGCGCTCACCGCCTCGCTCGCAACCCAGCCCGTGGCGATCGGCGCCAATTGCGGGGTCGGCGCGTCCGAACTCATTGCCACCGTGCTCGGCATCACCGCCGCCCGGCCCGATGCCGCTGTCGTGGCCAAGGGCAATTGCGGCATCCCGCAATATGTCGACGGCCACATCCACTACACCGGCACGCCGGAACTGATGGCCGACTACGCGCGCATCGCGCTTGATGCCGGGGCCAGGATCATCGGCGGCTGCTGCGGCACCAGTCCCGAACATCTCGCGGCCATGCGCAAGTCGCTCGAGTCCTATGCGAAGGGCGAACGCCCGACGGTGGAGCTGATCGAGAAGCGCCTGGGCCCCGTCTCCGAACTCGCCAAGGGCATCGACACCGCCGCCGCCGGTGCGGCGCGCCGCGAGCGGCGCAGGGGCTAGCGCTATGCCCGTCGCTTTCCGGCATGTGGACGTCGCGCCAAGGCGTGGTTCCGGAGAGCCATGCCGCTATGAATGAGGCAACAGCAAAAGGCCCGCCGGAGACCCCCGATGAGCGATGAAGGCGAACTCGATCTCAATTCCCTGGGCGACGAGGATCTCGTCCAGCAGGTCCATGACGATCTCTATGACGGCCTCAAGGAAGAGGTCGAGGCGGCGGTCCACATCCTGCTCGGCCGCGGCTGGGCGCCCTACAAGGTTCTGACCGAGGCGCTGGTCGAGGGCATGCGCATCGTCGGCATCGATTTCCGCGATGGCATCCTGTTCGTTCCCGAAGTGCTCCTCGCCGCCAATTCCATGAAGGCCGGCATGGCCATCCTGCGTCCGCTACTCATTGCCACCGGCGCGCCGCGACAGGGCAAGATGGTGATCGGCACCGTCAAGGGCGACATTCACGACATCGGCAAGAATCTCGTCGCCATGATGATGGAGGGCGCGGGCTTCGAGGTCATCAACCTCGGCATCAACAACCCGGTCGAGAAATATTTGGGCGCCATCGAGGAGCACAAGCCGGACATCGTCGGCATGTCGGCGCTCCTCACCACCACCATGCCCTACATGAAGGTCGTGATCGACACGCTCAAGGAAAAGGGCATGCGCGACGATTATATCGTGCTGGTGGGCGGAGCGCCCCTCAACGAAGAATTCGCCAAGGCGATCGGCGCCGATGCCTATTGCCGCGACGCCGCCGTGGCGGTCGAAACCGCCAAGACCTTCATGGCCAGGAAGCATAACCTGCTAAGGGCCTCGTAACCGGCGGCAGGCTGGCGCTACACGGGGTTGTTCCGCAAGTTTGCCGGTCGTAATTGCAACCTTTCCACCTTGCTTCGAATTTGTTCGAATTTTTGCGCTGTGCGCGCAAGGCTTCGGTAACACCCAACAGCTAAATTCCTTCACGGTCTGTTAACTCGGGAAGGCATGGACATGACTCTGCGGTCGCTCTGGATACTTGCCGTTGCCGGTAAACTCGGCTGGATTTTCATGGGCCTCGTCGTCTTGCGCATTCTATGGCCGGCGCTCTCCGGTGATTTCGCGGGCGTACAGGGCGTTGCCGGCGGTCTCTTCACCACGCATCTTTTGTGGGGTTTTCTGCTGGTTGCAGGCGGCCTTGCCGTCTATTTCTGCCGTTATCCCGGACTGATCGAGCCCGAAGGCCGGCCCTATCTGGCGGGTTTGGCGGCCTTCATCTGCGCCGGTGGTCTCGGTATTGCCATCGGCTCGCCCACGCTTGCGGCGGGTGGCGTCCTGCTTCTGGCAGCCGTAGCCTGGCTATGGCTGCGCCGCAGCGCCGGCCTGAAACGCGAAAAGCGCATCGGCTGCCACTGTTACGCCGGTCATCGTCCATGAAAGCCAGGATCGCATCCGCGCCGTCCTCGGCGGGCATCATCTGGTGTGAGGCGCAGGACGGGGAGTCCTTTCCGAGTCCGGTGTCCGCCTTGTGAGACGGTCGCAGCAGCCCGATCCTGGATAGCTGGTTCAATCGCCTTTTCAACCTATATTGACGGTTAGGTGCGGCCAATGCCGTCCCTAGCTGGCGGAGTGCCGGAAATCCGTGAGCGGCAGCTGTGCCTATGATGGAAAATCGCGTTTGCCTAAGAACAAAGTCGATCCCTGCAAATGACCCTCGTTAACCTTAAGCCATCCGACGAATTCGAGTTCGCCGCCGGCAAGGGTGACGTGCTGCTCATCGCCTGCGGGGCGCTGGCCCGCGAGATCGTCGATCTGATCGAACGCAACCGCTGGACCCATTTCGATCTCCAGTGCCTGCCAGCCAAATGGCACAATACGCCGGAGAAGATCGTCCCCGCCGTGCGCGAAAAAATCCGCGAGGCCAAATCGCGCTACAAGTCGGTCTTCGTGCTCTATGGCGACTGCGGCACCGGCGGCCTGCTCGACAAGCTGCTGGCCGAAGAGGGCGTCGAGCGCATCGACGGCCCCCACTGCTATGCCTTCTTTTCCGGCAACGCTGCCTTCGCCGCCAAGGCCGAGGATGAGTTCAGCGCTTTCTATCTGACCGACTATCTCGCCCGCCATTTCGACAAGCTGATCTGGCAGGGCTTGGGCCTCGACCGCCATCCCGAACTCCTGCCCATGTATTTCGGCAACTACACCAAGATCGTCTATCTCGCCCAGACCCGCGACGAGGAGCTGGCCAAGAAAGCCTTGGCGGCATCGCGCAAACTCGGCCTCGAATATGAATACCGGTTTACCGGCTATGGCGAGCTGCAAGAGCGGCCTGAAGGCCCGCTCGACGGAACCTGTCGACAACTAGGCGGCATTCTCATTCAGCAGGCCAGCGAGCGCGCCGGTAATTTCCTCCGGCGATCTCATAATAATCGCCGGCGCTGGCGCAGAAAATGTGCCCATCAAGCGTCAGCCCGGTGGGCCCGTCGAGCGAGCCCGCGGCGATGGAAGTGTAATCGCGGCCATCGCCCTTCCAGAACAGCACCGATCCGCATTCGCCGCAAAAGCCACGCCGCGCCGTCGTCGCTCGAGCGATACCATTTGAGCCCGCGGCTCTCGACGATCTTCAGGTCCCCGTCCTTCGCCGCTGTCGCCGACATGTAAGTGCCGGTCTGCTTGCGGCACTGCTTGCAGTGGCAGGCAATCACATTGCGCAACGGTCCGTGCACTTCGTATTGCACCGCGCCGCACAGGCACGACCCGGTCTTCATGTTTGCACTCCTCTCGACTCCAGAAAGGCGCGCATGTGGAACTGCGCCTGTGGCGGAGCGTAGGTGAAGGCTTGTCCGACGGGACAGGCGCGGCGCGCCAGGCAGCCGCCCGCCATGCAGTCGGCACCCGCCGCCGATTCCAGATATGTGCGGCGCAAGCCGCCACATCATAGCTTGTGCCGCTGAAGGCGTCGACCGGACAGGCCGAAAGGCAGGGCTTCTCCGCACAGGTTTCGCACGGATGGGCGCCCGCCGAATGTGCCGGCAGATCGAAGGCCACGGGAAACAGCAAGCGCCGCGCGAAAGGCATGCCAAAGTCCGTAAGTCGGGTGAATGTTGAGCCCGAGCGGCGAGACATGGCCGGCGCCAGCCCGCCGCGCCCAGGTGAGAAAGGGCAGGGGCGGCGTGTCGAAGGGAAACACCGCCTTCGCATCGAGATCGGCGGCGAGCGCCGCACAATGGCGCGGCGCGTCCAGTCGTCCAGGTTTCGCCGCCGGCCTTCGCGCTGGAAACCGGCGGAACATCGTCGGGCCCCGCATTGCCGATCAGAATGACGAAGCGTCGCCTCATGCGGGAACCGCGTCTGCCGGCGCCGGCGCGAACCAGCCGAGCGGCGTGAAGCCCGCCCGCCGGATGCCGCGTCAGCACCGGATGTTCCATCTAGCCTGTTCTGCCAGCGCGGATCGCCCGGCTCCATCACCTCGCGCGGCAGCTTGATGTCGTGGCTGCGCCCGGATCACATCGTCCATCGCGCGCGGCAGATAGTCGGGATAATAGGTCGAGAGGATTTCGCGCTTGCGCGCCGTCGCCCGCTCGACGATGTCGGGCCTGCCCGCCTCGTTCCATTCCTTGGGGCTCATGCGGTTGGCGATCTGCGGGATAGACATATTCCTTCTGCATCAGCGTCAGCGTCTGGTCGTGGCCGAGATAATGGCCGGGCCCTTCGAGGCAGACATCGCGCGATGACGTCGACCGACAGCGTCTCGTCGTTGACTTCGATGCCGCGCACATTGCGGTTGATCGAGCCCAGCATGTCGTTGTCGATGAGCAGGCTTTCCAGGCAGAAGCCGAGCAGCGAGGCATGCATGCCGGCCGCTTTCATAGAGGAGGTTGATGCCGGTCATCGCCGAGATGCCGGCGGTCACGCCCTTCTCATAGCCCGCCTGCATGTCGGGCAACTTCGAATCGCACATGCCGGCCGCCGAGCCGACGGTGAGATTGTAGAAATGCCCCATCTGGGCGCAGCCCGAGGTGATCAGCGCCTGTTCGCCCGAGCCGCCCGACATGGCGCCGGTGCGCAGATCGGAGACGAAGGGCCACGGCCCCCAGATCGCCACCGCGCCCGGCACGACGCAATTGATATAGACGAGGCCGGCGAGGCATTCGGCCACCGCCTGCACCACCGTGCCGGCCAGTGCCGCGGGCGATGTGGCGCCGGCCTGCGCGGCCGAGAGCAGCAGCACCGGCATGCCGCCGCGCACCGCCGTTTCGAGGCAGCGGCAGGCGTCCTCGGCGAATTTCATCGGCGGCACGACGAAGCAGTTGGATTGCGACACGAAGGGCCGCTCGCGCCATTTCTCTTCGCCGCCCGCCACGATAGTGCAGCATCTGCAGGCATTCGTCGACATGCTCGGGCGCCACCATGCTGGTGCCGACATGCTTCTGCGTGCCGGCGATGCAGGCATACAGCGTGTTGATGTCGAGATCGTGCCCGGTGATCATGTCGCGCGCCGTGAGCGCAGCGCTGGAAGAAATGGATGTGCTCGCAGAGTGTCGACGATGCGGGCGGCGTCGTAGAGATCGACGAGAAGCGACTCGCGATAGGTGCGCGTCTCGGCTCGACGATGTGGACGGCCGCACCCGCCGTGCCGAAATAGACCTTGTTGCCCGAGGGCTCCATGTCGTGCTTGGGATCGCGGCCATAGAGCACGAAATCGCGGGCGCAGTTGGCCAGCGTATCCTCGATGAGCGCGCGCGGAATGCACAGCCGGCCCTTGGCGTTCATGAAGCAGCCGCGCGCCGTCATCGCTTCGATGCAGCTGGGAATGGCCTGGCCGAGGCCCACCGTTTCCAGAAGCGTCAGTGCCGCCTCGTGGATGCGCTCCATGTCGCGCTGGCTCAGCGGCTTGTATTGGCCGCCTTCCATGCCGGGGCGGACCGCCGCCTCCTCCATGGGAATGGGTCTGGCCCGCAAGGCCCGCCGTGCCTCGCGGCCGCCGCGGCGGCGGGAAAGGTCTTCGACTGCGCTCATGTATGGCTCCTTAGATTGGTCGCCAACTTGCGCCTTCCGGCAGGCCTCTGCAAAGTCTTTGGTTTGTCGCGATATGGTGAGGTAATTATCACCAGACAAACGGTAAATGCAGCGCTTTTTGACTTAACTCGGCAAATTTCAGTGATGATAAGAGTGCGATAACGGCAATCATGGTGAACTAATTTGGCCAGGCGTGATCTGCCCCCCTTGCGCGCCCTCACCGCTTTCGAGGCCGCCGCCCGGCTCGGCAGCTTCCGGCTGGCGGCGGGCGAGCTCGGCATCACCCGCTCCGCCGTCAGCCATCAGGTCAAGGCGCTGGAACAGCGGCTCGGCGTGCAGCTCTTCCGCCGCGATGCCCGGCGCGCCGAACTGACCCAGGCCGGCCATGCCTATTACCCGGCGATCCGCGATGCCTTCGACCAGATCGAAACCCAGACCCGCGGCCTGCGGCCCGCCGGCCGCCGACAATGAACTCACCATCCAGGTCTATGTCACCGTGGCGCTCAAATGGCTGATCCCGCGGCTGCATGATTTCGAGCGCCGCTATCCCGACATGAAGGTCAGGCTCTCGACCTCCTATTTCGACTGGGACTTCGACGAGAAGCAATGTCGATGCCGGGATCATCCTCGCCCGCAACAAGTCGCCCCATCACTATTACCGGCCGCTGTTCCGCTCGCTGCTGACGCCCGTCTGCGCGCCCGAACTGCTGAAGGGGCCGAATGCCATCAAGCACGCCGCAGGATTTGAAGAAGCACAAGCTGCTCTATGTCTACACGGCCGAAGAGGACTGGCACCTCTGGCTCGAAGGCGGCGGGCGTCAAGGGCATCGAAGCTTTCCGACCGCCTCGCCTTCGACAGCTACATCCTGGCCCAGGAAGCGGCCATCGAGGGCCGGGGCGTCGCCATGACCATCGGCCCCTTCGCCACCGAGGAAATCAAGACGGGACGGCTGGTGCAGCCCTTTCCGCTGCTGGTGCCGCACCGCCACCAACTGGCAGTTCGCCTGCAAGGCCGAGCACCGGATGAAACCCAAGATCAAGCGCTTCGAGGACTGGCTGGTGAAGCAGGTCGCCGCCGATCCGTCCCTCGACGCCTATCGCGAAAAAGGATGATGACGATGACCGATGCTGCAATTCCAACGTCATCGCCCGAAACCGGCCGCCGCGTGCGCCGTGAGGGCGCGACGGCGCGGCGCCGGAGACGGCAAGGCGCAAGCTCCAGCAATTGCCGCGCCGCGCCAGTCGTCGCGTCGCTTCCCGCCGATGGAGATCGTCTCGGCCGATGAAGTCGAATCCATTCACCAGCGCTTCGCTCAAGGTGCTCGCGGAAATCGGCATGGACTTCACGCTGCCGGAGGCGCGCGACCTGCTTGAAGAAGGCCGGCGCCGAGATCGACGGCGAGCGCGTGCGCTTCGATCCCGCCATGATCGAGGAGCTGATCAAGATCGGCGCCGCCGCAATTCACCTTCCATGCCCGCAATCCCGACAACAACGTCGCAGATCGGCGGCGACGAACATGCTGTTCGGCACCGTCGGCAGCCCGCCCAACTGCTCCGACATGGATGGCGGGCGCCGCACCGGCAATCATGCCGACTACCGCAAGTTCCTGAAGCTCGCCCAGTATTTCAACTGCATCGGCTTCATCTCCGGCTATCCGGTCGAGCCCGTCGATCTTCATGCCTCGATCCGCCATCTCGAAGCGCTGCGCGATGCGGTCGTCCTCACCGACAAGCCGTTTCACGCCTATTCGCTGGGCAGCGAGCGCATCTGCGACGGCATCGAGATCGCCCGCATCGCGCCGCGGCATTTCGGCACGAGCAGCTCGAGCGCGAGCCCTCGCTCTTCACCATCGTCAACACCAATTCGCCGCTGAAGCTCGACGCGCCGATGCTGCGCGGCATCATCGAAATGTCGTCGCGCAACCAGATCGTCTGCGTCACGCCGTTCACGCTGGCCGGCGCCATGGCGCCGGTGACGGTGGCGGGCGCCGTGGTCGAGCAGAATGCCGAGGCGCTGGCCGGCATGGTCTTCACCCAGGTGGTGCGCAAGGGCGCGCCCTTCATCTATGGCGGCTTCACCTCGAATGTCGACATGAAGTCGGGCGCGCCCGCCTTCGGCACGCCGGAATACATGAAGGCCTGCATCGTCGGCGGCCAGATGGCGCGGCGCTACAACGTGCCCTATCGCACCTCCAACACCTGTGCCGCCAATACGGTCGATGCGCAGGCCGCCTATGAAAGCGTCTTCTCGCTCTGGGGCGTCACCATGGGCGGCGGCAATCTCATCATGCATGGCGCCGGCTGGCTGGAAGGCGGCCTCGTCGCCAGCTTCGAGAAATTCGTGCTCGACTGCGATCTGATCCAGATGGTGATGGAATTCCTGACGCCGCTCGAGACCAGCGAGGATGCGCTTGGCGTCGAGGCGATCCGCGAAGTGGGCCCCGGCGGCCATTTCTTCGGCGCGGCGCACACGCTGGCGCGCTACACCGATGCCTTCTATGCGCCGATCATTTCCGACTGGCGCAACAATCAGCAATGGGCTGGCGGCCGGAAAGCCCGAGGCCTGGCAGAAGGCCAATACCGTCTACAAGCAGGCGCTCGCCGAATATCGAGAGCCCGCCCTCGATCCGGCGATCCGCGAAGAGCTCGATGCCTTCGTCGAACGCCGCAAGCGCGAGGGCGGGGCGCCCACGGATTTCTGATGATCCGAAGTCATCGTCATCGGCGGCGCCAATATGGATATCAAGGGAAAGCCCGCCGGCCGCATTGTTCCGCGCACCTCGAATCCGGGTCATGTCGTCACCACCGTCGGCGGTGTTGCCCGCAACATCGCGGCACAATCTGGCGCAACTCGACGTCAGGACCGCGCTGATCTCCGCCGTGGGCTCCGATGAGGCTGGCCGCCGCATTCTCGATCAAACGCGCGAGGCCGGCGTCGATGTCTGCGATGGTCAAGTGCGTTCGAGGGCGCATCCGGCACCTATGTCGCCATGCTCGACGACAAGGGCGAGACTAGTCGCCGCGATCTCCGACATGACCTGCCTCGAGGCATTGACTGCTGCCGATTTCGAAGCGCAAGCGAGGCGGCTGCAATCCGCGAAGTCTGATCGCCGCCGACTGCAATCTGGCGGTCGAGTGCCTCGACTGGCTGTTCGCTTTCGCGGACGAAAACCGCATCCGCCTGCTGATCGAGCCGGTTTCGGTTCCGAAGTCGCAAAAACTGCAAGCAGCTGAAGCCGCGGCCGCCGGGCCTTCGCCATAACGCCGAACGCCGATCAATTCGCGGCCCTGACCGGCGGAACGCATTGATGATCCCGGCGCCGTCGCGGCGCTGCATGCCATGGGCTATGCGAATATCGTCGTTCATCGCGGTGCCGCCGGAGCAATGGCTGTCCGATGGCGTGGCAAGGCCCACTGTCATCCCGGCGCAAGCCGTCGGAGCCGTTGCCGATGTCACCGGTGCGGGCGACGCGGCGGTGGCGGGCCTCATCTGCGGATTGCTGGAAGGATATGACCTCGTCCGGTCGGCGCAGGCTCGGCCAGGCGGCGGCGGCGATCAGATCGCGTCGGCCGCGTCTGTTTCGCCGGGCCTGAACCGTGTTAGCGTCTTTTCCCTCGCCGGAATTCCATAGCGGAGCAGTGCTTGCCCTTCGAGCATCACCAGTCGCGATGAAGTTGCCGCCGCGCTGAAAGCCGGGCGGCCCGTCGTGGCGCTTGAATCGACCATCATCGCCCATGGCATGCCCTATCCGCAGAATGTCGAGACGGCGCGCGAGGTCGAGGACATCGTCCGCAAGAACGGCGCCGTTCCCGCCACCATCGCCATACTCGGCGGCCGCGCGAGAGTGGGACTTGACCGGCTGCCGAGCTCGAATGTCTCGGCGCGCGAAGGCGCCACAATCCGCAAGGTCTCGACCCGCGATTTGCCCTATGTCGTTGCGCGAAAGCTCGATGGCGCCACGACGGTCGCCGCCACCATGCGCATTGCCGCCATGGCGGGCATCACAGGTCTTCGCCACCGGCGGCATCGGCGGCGTGCATCGCGGAGCGGCGAAGACTTTCGATATCTCCGCCGACCTGACCGAATTTGCCGACCAGCAATGTCGCCGTGGTGACGGCGGGCGCCAAGGCCATTCTCGATCTCGGCCTGACGCTCGAGACGCTGGAAACCCTCGGCGTGCCGGTGGTCGGGCTTCGGCACCGATGAATTCCCGGCCTTCTATTCGCGCCGCAGCGGTCATGCCGTTCCCATGCGCTGCGAAACGCCCGAGGAGATTGCCGCGGTCATGCACGCCAAATGGCGAATGGAGCTTCGAGGGCGGCATCGTCGTCGCCAATCCGATTCCGGCCGAATTCGAAATTCCCGCTTCCGAAATCGCGCCCGTCATCGAGAACGGCGATCGCCGCGGCCGCCGCCGCCGGAATTAGCGGCAAGGAAGTGACACCCTTCCTCCTGGCGCGGCTTGCCGAAATCACCGGTGGCCGTTCGCTTGCCGCCAACATCGCGCTGGTCAAGAACAATGCTGCCGTCGCCGCCCAGATCGCGGTCGAATATGCGGAGGCATGCTCGATGAATGTTGAACGGCGCGGCAGACGCACAAGCGCGGCCCAGCAACCGCTCGTCGCAATTGCCCTGGTCGCAGCCGCGGCTGACCCTCGAGCCATCGCGCATTCTCTCCGACGATCAGATCGAGACCATCCACCACCAGTCGCTGCGCGTGCTGCGAAGAAATCGGCATGGATGTGCTCTATCCCGAGGCGCCGCGAGATTCTGGCAAGGCCGGGCGCGCAGGTCGACGGCGAGCGGGTGCGGATCGGCCGCGACATCGTCGAGGAGGCGCTGAAGACGCCGCCCGCCGAGTTCACCTTTCACGCCCGCAACCCGGCGCACAATATCCGGATCGGCGGCAACTGGATCGCCTTCGCGCCGGTCGGCGGTCCGCCCAATTGCTCCGATCTCGAACGCGGCCGGCGGCCGGGCACGCTCGAGGACAATGCCAACTTCATGCGCCTGTCGCAGTTCTTCAATTGCGTCCACACGGCGGGCGGCGGCTCGGTCGATGCGCTCGATGTCCATGCCTCGATCCGCCATCTCCACATCATGCGCAACAAGATGCGGCTTTCCGACAAGGTGCCTTTCGTCATCTCGACCGGGCGCGCACCGGCTGTTCGACAGCCTCGAGATCGCCCGCCTGGCGCGCGGCATCTCCCAGGAGCAATTCCTGCAGCGAGCCTTCCGCCTACACGGTGATCAACACCAATTCGCCGCTGAAGCTCGACGCTCCCATGGCCATGGGCATCATCGAGATGGCGCGGCTCAACCAGATCTGCGTGTGTGACGCCCTTCACGCTGGCCGGCGCCATGGCGCCGGTCACGCTCGCGGGCGCGCTCGTCGAACAGAACGCCGAGGCGCTGGCGGGGCTGGCGCTGTCGCAACTCGCCAATCCCGGCGCGCCCTTCGTCTATGGCGGCTTCACCTCGAATGTCGACATGAAATCGGGCGCGCCCGCCTTCGGCACGCCGGAATACATGAAGGCCTGCATCGTCGGCGGGCAGCTGGCGCGCCGCTACAAGCTGCCCTACCGCACCTCGAGCACCAATGCCGCCAACAGCGTCGACGCGCAGGCGGCCTATGAAACCGTGTTCTCGCTGTGGGGCGCCATCATGGGCGGCGGCAATCTCATCCAGCATGCGGCCGGCTGGATGGAAGGCGGGCCTCGTCGCCTCCTACGAGAAATTCGCGCTCGATGCCGATCTGTTGCAGATGGTGATGGAATTCCTGAAGCCGATCGAGGTGAGCGACGACACGATGGCGCTCGACGCCATGAAGGAAGTGGGACCCGGCGGCCATTTCTTCGGCGCGGCGCACACGCTGGAGCGCTATGCGACCGCCTTTTATCAGCCGCTGATTTCCGATTGGCGGAATTTCGAGCAATGGCAAGCGGCGGGAGCGCCCAAGGCCCATGAGAAGGCCAATTCGCTATGGAAGCGGGCGCTCGCCGAATATGTGGAACCGAAGCTCGATCCGGCGATCGTCGAAGAAATCGATGAATTCGTGGCGCGGCGCGAGCGCGAAGGCGGCGAGCCGACCGACTTCTAATCGCGCGAATAGACGAGGCGAAGCTTGGGCGGAGCGGCGCCTTCGCCGCCAAGCGCCATCTCATAGGAAAGCCTGAGCGCCTGCGCCTGCTGCTCGCGTGGCATGTCCGCCAGTAATTCCGCGAGCCCCGTCTCCAGCGATTTGGCGAAGCCGCGGCAGCCATTGGCGAGCGCCTCCTCGACGATGAAGGAGGCGAGACAATAGACTGACACTTTGCCGGTGGCTTGTTCGTGGATCGGTCGTTCGGTTTCAACTCTACGCACGGTTCCGTCCCCTCTGCCGATTGTGGATGGCCCCGGTCATTCACCTTCCGCATGTCCCGCTGCCGGTGCAGCACCCACGGACGGGATGCAGCTTCACTGGTAAATGCCAATGCGGCAATATGGGAGAAGTGCCATAGTGCTTGACTTAGCGATAGATTAGGCACCCCAAAGCAGCATTTCTGCGATTGCGGGAAAGCGCTCCGCGTTATGGATTTCTTTACGATTGGGAATGCCGCGTCCGGCACCGCACGCGATACTGCGGCGTCCTCAGCGAACGCGAAGGCGAGCAAGACGTTTGACAGCATGTGCGGCGGAGGCCTGAGCTCTCCGCCGCACGCTGCCATCTCAGGATGTCTGGTTAAGACTTAGCGGACGTAAACCGTCAACGTATTGTCGCTGCTGAAATCGGCAGCCACAACCGTCTCAACGTTTACACCCGCGCCCTTGAGCGCCGTATCGACGGCCGTGTTTGACGTCATGGCGGTGCGGAGCGCAACGATGTCCGCGTCGTTCTTAGTCACCGCATTGTCGAGTGCGGTCATGTTTTCGCCCTTGGCGAGGTCGGCGATCTTCACCACGGTGACGCCCTTCACTTCGGTCACGCTCTGGATGCTCGACGCCTTCATCTTGGAGGCCTGGATGGAAGAAATGACCTGCCCGAAATTCGCGTTTGCAGCGAACGCGGCCGGAGCAAACAGGGTCGCGCCAATCGCTAAAGCCATCGCAGCTTTCTTGATCGTCATGTTAATTCTCCTTCATGTGGGGATTGATGGCCATGCGGGCACTGATCTCCGCATCACCCGCACTGAAAACGATCTAGTGCGCTGCCGGTTCCTGCTACAGCAAGGTCATTTCGGGGCCATGTTGTGACGAAAGATGGCCATGAATTTCATCGCAGAGGATGATCCGGCCATGGAGCGCCGATTCTGCATCGAAACGGAAAAGCTGGAAAAATGACAGAAAGTTAATTCCGCCTTCTCCTTCTTCTCTCCCCGCCTGAATCATCCATCGTCTGGACTTCCTTGGGCGGCGGCAGGGTCACGACCTTCGTCAGATTGGTGAAGACCGCCGTCTTGTGCGGGATCGCCATGGCCTCGACGAAATGCTGCTGGAACTTGGGCTCGACCGCCGTCTCGATCTTCTCGATCCGCCGCACCACCGCTTCGATCTCGTCGCGGCGCCTTGGAGTTGAGCAGCGCGATGCGGGCGCCGGTGCCCGCCGCATTGCCGGCCGACTGCACATGGTCGAGCGCGCAATCGGGGATGAGGCCGAGGATCATCGCGTATTTGACGTCGATATGGCTGCCGAAGGCGCCGGCGAGCCTGATGCGGTCGACGTCGTCGATGCCGAGCTTGTCCATCAGCAGGCGCACGCCGGCATAGAGCGCCGCCTTGGCGAGCTGGATGGCGCGCACGTCGTTCTGGGTGATCGCAGATCAGGGGCTCGCCGTCGCGCACCACATAGTTGAAGGTGCGCTTGTAGGGCTCGATGCGCGGCGACTGCGCGCCGCCAGCGAGCCGTCGACCAGGCCGTCCTGGTTGATGATGCCGGCGAGATACATCTCCGCGATCACCTCGATGATGCCGGAGCCGCAGATGCCGGTGACGCCGGTCGCGGCGACCGCCTCCTCGAAGCCCGGCTCGTCCGACCACAGATCGCGAGCCGATCACCTGATAGCGCGGCTCGAGCGTTTCGGGATCGATGCGGATGCGCTCGATGGCGCCGGGCGCGGCGCGCTGGCCGCAGGAGATCTGCGCGCCCTCGAAGGCGGGACCGGTCGGCGAGGAGCAGGCGAGCAGCCGCTGCCTTCGAGCCCAGCACGATCTCGGCATTGGTGCCGACATCGACGACGAGCATGATTGTCTTCGGAATCATGCGGCGCTTCCGACAGCACCACGCCCGCCGTATCGGCGCCGACATGGCCGGCGATGCAGGGCAGCACATAGGCATAGGCGCCGGGATTGAGCTTCGAGATCGAGATCGCGGGCCGGGCAGGTGATCGGCAGGCCGGTGGCCAGCGCGAAGGGCGCGCCGCCGAGTTCCGTCGGATCGATGCCGAGGAACAGATGGTGCATGACCGGATTGCCGACCAGCACGATTTCCAGAATGTCGGTGAGCTCGATGCCCGCTTCGCTGCGGCGACCTGGCGCGCCAGCGTGTTGAGCGCCTCGCGCACCGCCGCGGTCATTTCCTTCTCGCCGCCCGGATTCATCATCACATAGGAGACGCGGCTCATCAGATCCTCGCCGAAGCGGATCTGCGGGTTCATGAGGCCGGCCGAGGCGGCGACCTCGCCGGTCGAGAGATTGGTGAGATGGGCCGCGATGGTGGTCGAGCCGACGTCGACGGCGAGGCCGAAGGCCCGGTCATGGAAGCCCGGCCAGATGGCGATGAGCTCGTTGCCGCCGCCGGGCAGCGCGCGAATAGACCGCGCACGGTGATCTTCCACTCGCCCTTGCGCAGCGTCTTCTGCAAGCTGCGCGATGATTGCGAGATCGCAGGTGAGATCGCGCGACATCCCATTGCTCCGTCAAGCGCCCGGTAGACGCGCTCGAGATCGGAGGAGGGCTTGTGCATGTCCGGCTCCTCGACCTCGATGAAGTAGAGCCGGGTGACCGGATCCATCTCGATGGCGCGCGCCTCGGCGCGCTTGCGCACCACCTGCTTGTGCACCTGGCTTTCCGGCGGCACGTCGATGACGACATCGCCCAGAAGCTTGCGTCTGGCAGGACAGGCGGCGGCCGGCGCGCAGGCCCGCGCTTGTCGTCGTAGCGCTCCTCGACCTTGGAGAATTCCGAGAGATGGTCGACGCGCGAGGTGATGCCGTGCTTGGCGAATTCGCCTTCGCCGACAGTGATCTGGCAGCGCCCGCAGATGGCCCGCCCGCCGCACACCGAATCGATATCGACGCCGAGCGCGCGCGCCGCCTGCAGCACCGGCGTGCCGAGCGGGAAGCGCCCGCGCTTGCCGGACGGCGTGAAGACGATGAGGGCGTCGGCTTGCGTAGCTCGGTCATGCATCGCCTATCCGCGGCGCCGGCGCGCGTTCCTCGCGGGCCCGGCGGCGGGCGTCGACATCTTCGCTCGACGGCGCCGGGCAGGCCGTCGCCGACCGCCTCGTGACCGCCGGCGGGCATCGACATCTCGCGGAACTTGTTCGTCCAGAACTTGCAGTTGCGGTCGGTGCCGTTCAGCACATTGGCGCCGAAGATCGCGTGCATGTCTTCGTCATGCAGCGGGTTCATGATCGCCGAGGTCATGCCGTGCGTGCCGCCATGGCGAGGAAATAGCCGGTGAGCGCCCGCCGGTTCGGCATGCCGAAGGAGACGTTGGAGGCGCCGCAGGTGGTGTTGACCTTGAGCTCCTCGCGCAGGCGCCGCACCAGGCGGAACACCTGCTGGCCGGCCGTGCCCATGGCGCCGATCGGCATGACCAGCGGATCGACCACGATGTCATGCGGCTTGATGCCGTAATCGGCGGCGCGCTCGACGATCTTCTTGGCCACCGCGAAGCGCACATCGGGGTCTTCCGAAATGCCGGTCTCGTCATTGGAGATGGCGACGACCGGCACATTGTATTTGGCGACGAGCGGCAGGATGGCTTCGAGCTTCTCTTCCTCGCCGGTCACCGAATTGACCAGCGGCCGGCCCTTGGCGGTTTCGAGCCCGGCCTTGAGCGCCGAGGTCACCGACGAATCGATGCACAGCGGCAGGTCGACCAGCGACTGCACGATCTCGAGCGTCTGCCGCAGCAGCGGCGGCTCGGTCTCGTTGGGATTGACCGCGGTGACGCCGGCATTGACGTCGAGGATGTGGGCGCCGGCCGCGACCTGGGCGAGCGCGTCCTTGATCACCGTCTCGAAATTGCCGGCCTGCATTTCGGCGGCGAGCTTCTTGCGGCCCGTCGGATTGATGCGCTCGCCGATCACCGTGAAGGCCGGTCGAAGCCGATGATGTGCTCGCGCGTGGCGGAGGCGACGAGCGTGTGGGTCATGACTTCGTCCAGTAGCTTGGCCTGCCATTGGCGATGAGCGCCTTGAGCCGGTCCTTGTCATAGGCGGCTTCGATATCGGCCTTGGCCTTGTCGGCCTCGGCCGCCAGATCGTCGCCGACCGCGAACCGGCTCGGCGCGCCGCCAGTCGGCGAGATAGGCGTCGGTGTCGGTGGCCCCGCCGCGCATGGCGGCCATGTCGATCGCTTCCTGGAAGCGGTCGGCGAGCATGCGCTTTTCCTCCTTGCGCCCGGCCTTGACCGAGACGGCGGAGGGAATGTCGCGCCAGTAGGTGATGATGAGATTGGCCATGGTGAAGCGCTTATGCCCCGGTTCGAAAGCGGCGGATAGCCTGAAAACGACGTCTAGCCAATGGCGCCCGAAGCCCGGAGCTTGGCGATCTTCATCGCTGGCAAGTCCGAGTAGATCTCGCCAGCACCGCGTCGGTCGCCATCGCCGAGCTTCGGCGGGGCCTTGTCGTATTCGATCGGCGTCGCCGAGAAGCGGATCGGATTGGCAACGCCGGCGTCCTGGACGCCGTCGTCGCGGGTCGAGCGCCGATCTGCAGGCCGCGGGCCAGGACCTGGGGATCGGCGAAGACCTGATCGATGGTGTTGATCGGCCCGCAGGGCACTGCGGCCGCCTCCAAGCGCCGCGACCCATTCCGCCGTGCGTGCGCGCCTTCATCGGGTCGGCGAGCAGCGGGATGAGCTCCTTGCGATTCTCGACCCGGCCGCGATTGGTGGTGAAGCGCTCATCGTCGGCGAGCTCGGGCACGCCGATGATGCGCGCAGTATTCGCGGAACTGCCGGTCGGTGCCCACCGCGATGATGATGTGGCCATCCGTCGGTGTCGAAGGTCTGGTAGGGCACGATATTGGGATGGGCATTGCCGAGCCGCGTCGGCGCCGTACCGCCGACCAGATAGTTGAGCGCCTGGTTGGCCAGCACCGCGACCTGCGAGTCGAGCAGCGCCAGGTCGATATGCTGGCCCTCGCCGGTGCGGTCGCGGTGATGGAGGGCGGCGAGGATGCCGATCGTCGCATAGAGGCCGGTGAAGATGTCGGCGAAGGCGACGCCGACTTTCATCGGCTCGGCGCCGGGCGTTCCGTCCGGCTGGCCGGTGATCGACATGATGCCGCCCATGCCCTGGATCATGAAGTCGTAGCCGGCGCGCTGCGCATAGGGCCCGTTCTGGCCGAAGCCGGTGATCGAGCAATAGATGAGCTTCGGATTGACCGCCTTCAGGCTGTCATAGTCGAGGCCGTACTTCTTGCAGGCCGCCGACCTTGAAATTCTCGATGACGATGTCGGACTTGGCGGCGAGCTCGCGGATCAGCTTCTGGCCCTCCGGCTGTCGCCATGTCGATGCGCACCGACGTCTTGCCGCGATTGGTGGAGAGGAAATAGGCGGCATCGCCGCGCGCTGCCGTCGGCATTGGTGATGAAGGGCGGTCCCCAGCCGCGCGTATCGTCGCCTTCGCCGGGCTTCTCGATCTTGATCACCTCGGCGCCGAGATCGGCGAGCAGCTGGGTCGCCCAGGGCCCGGCGAGCACGCGGGTGAGATCGAGAACGCGGATATGGGAAAGCGGGCCGGCCATGACGATTCCTTTGCACTTTCTCTCCATGGCCGCCCTTGAGGCGGCCATCCAGCGCCTCAAGCAACGCTGCTGCCGCAAACTGGATGGCCGGGTCAAAGCCCGGCCATGGAGAGAACGAAAGTGGCTTCTAGCGCTTGCCTGTGTATCCCGCAAATGCTTGGAATGGACCGCGGAGTGCAGTGGAGAGTGCGGCCATGGCCGAGACGGTGACGCTGACGCCGAAGGAAGCGAAAAGGCTCATATTCGAAGCGCTGACCGGAGCAGGTACCTCGGCGCAAAATGCCCGCTACTTCACCGAGGCCATTCTCGATACTGAGCTGTCCGGCCTCGAAGGCCATGGCTTCTATTGGCTGCAATACTATTGCCAGCATGTGAAAAGCGGCAAGGTGAGGGGCAAGGTGAAGCCGGAAGTACGGAAAGTTTCGGCCGTTGCCTTCCGCGCCGATGCCAGGAACGGCTTTGCTCATCCGGCGATCGAGGCGGGCTTTGGCAAGCTCATTCCCGCGGCGAAGAAATTCGGTATCGCCGGACTTGCCGTGCATAATTCCTACAATGCGGCCACGCTGGGCTTCCACACCGGCTATCTGGCGCGAAAGGGCTTGGTCGCCTTCGGTTTCACCAATGCGAGCCCGACGATTGCGCCCGTTGGCGGCAACGAGCCGATGATCGGCACCAATCCCATGTCATTCGCCGTGCCGGGGCCGAGGGGCAGGATCGCCTTCCTCATCGACCAGTCGTCTTCAGCCGTGGCCTGGACCGCGGTGAAGCGGGCGGCGGAGACGGGGAGAGCCATTCCTCTGGGCTGGGCCCTCGACAAGGATGGCAACCCTACCACCGATCCCAATCGCGGACTCGAGGGCTCCATGGCCCCCTTCGGTGGTTACAAGGGATTTGGCCAGGGCCTGATCGTCGAGGTCATGTGTGCGGCGCTGGCGGGCGCTAATCGCGGCCCTCAGATGGGCTCCTTCACAGAGAATGACGGAAAGCCGGTGGGCGCAGGGCAGTTCTTCATTGCCCTCGATCCCAAGATCTTCTCGGGCGGGCAGTTCCACCGGCAGATCAAGGCGCTGATCCAATCGATCGTGTCGCAGAAGGGCGCGCGGCTGCCGAACGCCAGGCGCGAAGCCAATATCCAACGGCTGGCGAAAGACGGACTGAAGCTCGATCGCGAACTCTACGAGACGCTGCGCGGTTACGCCTCAGCCGAAAGTTGCGCCCAAAGTCCCTGATCGACGCCGATGCCATTGGCCTCGGCCAGTGCCAGCTTCTCCGCATAGGGGTTCTGCGTCCGCTCGCCGCCCAGCGCGAAGGCGGGATCGACCGGACAGCCGATGCCGAGATTGGCCCGCACCGCGAAGGGCAGGAGATAAAGCCCGTGCCGGACATTGCGCAGGAACACGCGGCCATCCTTTGCCACAAGCTCCATGATTTTCGCCGCCAGAAAGACGCAGGAGACATTGTCGAGGTCGACACCCATTGCGTCATGCCGCAGTTCGAGGTTCCGAACCGGATCGGCGAGCGCCTCGGCCAGCAGCTTTAGGCCCGGATAGCCGCAGGCCTCGAGCCAGACCGTGGCCCATGCGATGTCCCGGGCCTCGCTGCGTGCCCGTATGGCAGGCAGTGCGGCAACGGAATTTTCCAGGTCGCGAGGCGTAAACATCATTAGCGGCTCCATAGGGCATTCGCGTCCGGCCAGTCCCCGGCCTGACGCAATGCCAACCTTCATTTGCCCATTGCCCGACTGTCACATGACCGTCATACTGGATTGAAATGACAACAAGAAGCCGGACGCCGCCGGACCCGAAAAAGAATCATTCGCGCGGTGCATTCCGCCCGCTCGATCAAGGAGGACAGTCAGCATGAAAAAACCAACGAACATGACCCCGGCGCAGGAGACAATGCGCGCGGCCATGATCTCCCGCCGCTCGCTCTTGAAGGCGAGCGCGGCCATGGGCGCGGTGGGCCTTGCCAGTCCGCTTTATGTGAAGCACGCTTTTTCGGCCTCGGGCGAACTCAATCTGCTCATGTGGTCGGACGAATTCCCCGATCCACGTCATCCCGAACTTCGAGAAGGCCTCGGGCATCAAGGTCAACCAGACGCCGTTCTCGCAGAACGAGGAGCAGATCAACAAGCTGCAGGCCACCGGCGGCGAAGGCTTCGACCTCTGCCAGCCGACGCGTCAACCGGGCTCCGCAGTACAAGGACTTGAATGTTCTCGCACCCTTCGACATGAACAAGCTCAAGAACACCGGCCAACTCCTTCCGTCCATGCTCGAAGGGTCCACCAGCGCTCTGGACATGGGAAGACGGCCTCTATCACATGCCGCATTGCTGGGGCTCCGAGGCGATCTCCTACCGCACCGACCTCTACAAGGGCGATCCCGCGCAACTCTCCTACGGCTCGCTGTGGGACGAAGGCGTGAAGGGCCACGTGCAGGGCCGTCCGCACTCCTATCTGCTCAGCATCGGCCTGTGGTGGGACGGCAACGGCAAGATGCCGTCGAACCGCATGCTCGACGGCTACAAGGACGAGGAGAGCTTCAAGAAGGTCTGGGATCCGATCCTTGCCTTCGCCATCGAGCACAAGGCGTGGGTCAAGCAGTTCTGGGATTCCGCCGACAACACCAAGTCGGGTCTCATGGAGAACGACGTGTGGATCGGCCTGACCTGGGATGGCCCGCCGCTGTCGCTCAAGAAGGAAGGCAAGCCGGTCAACTACACGGCGCCGAAGGAAGGCGCCATCGCCTGGGTTGACGGCCTGTCGCTGCTGAAGGCCGCCAAGAACGTCGACCAGGTCTACGCGTTCCTCGAACTACCTGGAGACGCCGGAAGTTTCCGCAGCCGTGGCCGAAGGTTCGGGCTACAACCCGGTCGTCACCGGCGCCGATGCGCTGCTCTCGGAACGTGGCCAAGAAGAACTTCCAGGAAGCCTTCCCGGGCGATGCGCTCAAGAACCTGTGGCCCTGGCCGGCCGAGCCGTCCTGGTATGCCGAAATCCGCAGCCAGTACGCCGACAAGTTCAAGGCGGCCTGATCGCACGATCGCATGTCGCAAGTCAGCCCGGCGCAAGCCGGGGCTGATTTTTTTGACCGGGCATGCGGGATAATTGGCACTGGACCATCCGCGCCTTACAGTCTTAAATCGGCAACAAGTGCCAAAGGGACGGAAGCCGCATGAGCGCGGGCGTTGAACTTGATCGCGTGACGGTGAGATTTGGGCAATTCACCGCGGTGAGCGATGCCACGCTTGCCATCGAGGGTGGCGAGTTCTTCTCCTTCTTGGGTCCCTCGGGCTGCGGCAAGACCACCATTCTGCGCACCGTCTCCGGCTTCCTCGATCCTTCCGAAGGCGTCGTCCGCATCGGCGGCCGAGAACATGGCCGGCATCGGCCCCAACAGGCGTCCGACCGCGCTGATCTTCCAGAACCTGGCGCTGTTTCCGCTGATGACCGTCGCCGAGAATATCACTTATGGCCTCCGGGTTCGAGGAGCATCGAAATCCGAGCGCATGAAGAAGGCGGACCAACTTCTCAATCTCATTGCTCTTCCCGACCAGGGTCAGAAACTGGTGAGCGAACTTTCCGGCGGCCAGAAGCAGCGCGTGGCGATCGCCCGGGCGCTTGCCGTCGAGCCCCAGGTGCTCCTGCTCGACGAGCCGCTCTCGGCGCTCGATCTCAAGCTCCGCCAGCATATGCGCAACGAGTTGCGCGATATCCAGCAGCGCGTCGGCATCACTTTCATCTACATCACCCACGACCAAGGCGAGGCGCTGACCATGTCGGACCGCATTGCGGTGATGAACGACGGCATCATCGAGCAGGTGGCCGACGGCAAGACCGTTTACGACAATCCCGGTACCGCCTTCGTCGCCTCTTTCGTCGGCGAGAACAATCCATTCGCCGGCAAGGTGGTAAAGGCCGCCAAGGATGGCGCCATTGTCGAAACCGCCTTCGGCCCGTTGCGCGGCCGCAATCCGCAAGACCTCAAGGCGGGCGACCGGGCAATCCTCTTTATCCGGCCCGAGTCACTCTTGCTCGGCAAGGGCGGCAAGGACACAACGATCGCCTCCAAGGTGCTTAACGTCGCCTTCGAGGGCAATGTCACCCACGTCTTCCTCAAGGGAGCGAGCAAGAAGGACATCACCCTCACCGTCGGCCGCCACGGCGGCGCCAAAATACCGGAACAGGGAACCTCCGCCGCCATTCATTACGATGCCGAAAACGGCCTTGTCCTGCCGGTAGGAAAGATGGCCCGTGAATAGCCGCTACTTCGTCTTCCTTCTTCCGCTCATCGTTATTGCCATCTTCTGGGCGATGGCGCGGAGCGAGGCGAAACTCGCGCACGACCCCACCCACAAGGGCTTTTTCGAGCGCAACGGCACCACACTCGGCATTACCTTCATCGTGCTGGTTGCCTTCTGGACGCTTTTCCTGGTGGTGCTGCCCTACCTCTACATGGTGGTCGAAAGCTTCCATCCCAAGCTTCCGCCGCTCGAACGCGGCGGCCCAAAGGATTTCCTCACCGTCGAACAGTACAGGTCGTTCTTGGTGACGCCGACCGATGGCTCGTGGAACGGCACCCACATTGGCGCCTTCTTGTTCACCATCGTCGCTTCGACCGCCGTCACGGCGCTCAATTTCGCCGTCTGCTATCCGCTCGCCTATTACATGGCGCAGGCTGGCACGGCGCAGAAAGTGCGGCTGCTGATGCTCGGTCTCATCGTGCCCTATTGGGTGAACGAAATCCTGCGCGCCTTTTCGCTGCGGTTGCTGCTCGCCTCCCGGGGCCTCATTAACCAGATGCTGATGGGTCTCGGCATTACCGATGCGCCGATCGATTTCCTCGGCAACAACACCGGCCTCTACGTCGGGCTCTCCTATGCCTATCTGCTGGTCATGATGTTCCCGCTGTACAATGCCATCGAAAGCCTCGACAAGAATCAGATCGAGGCGGCGCGCGACCTTGGCGCGCCCTGGTGGCGCATCCACAAGGACGTGGTCATGCCCTATGCCAAGCCCGGCATCGCCGCAGGCTGCACCATGGTATTCATGCTTTCGGCAGGCTCGCTCGCCGCCCCGCAATTCCTCGGCGGTCCGAGCACCCTGTGGTTCACCTCGATCGTCTACGGCTTCTTCTTCCAAGCCTTCAACTGGCCGCGCGGCGCCGCCTATGCCTTCATCCTGCTAGCCGCCTGCATCGTCTTCGTCATGCTGATGCTTCGCCTATTCAAGGTCTCGCTCGGAGAGACCATCAAATGAATTCGCGTTTCGTCATGAAATCGATGATCGGGTTTTATATCTGTCCTGTTCTTCCTGTATTTGTTCGGGCCGCTGCTGGTCATGAGCGCCACTGCGTTCAACACGCCGAACTATCCCCAAGCCTATCCCTTCGAAGGTTTCACCCTCGACTGGTTCGTCAAGCTATGGAACCACCGGGCGATGATGGACGGCTTGTGGAATTCGATCGTCATCGGTTTCGGCGTTGTCGCGGTTTCCGTGCCCGTGGGCTTGGCCGCCGCCATCGTGATGAACCAGATCTATCACCGGGCCCGCGGGACTCTTTTATCTTGTCACCATCTCGCCTGTGCTCACTCCGGGCGTCATCATCGGTATTTCGACGGTGATTTTCTGGAAGGACATGATGGGCCTCACCGACTTCACCAAGGCGGTTTTCTACAAAGGCGTCGTTCTCGCTATCCTCGGCCAGTCGAGTTTCATCGCCGCCTATTGCCTGCTGATCATCGCTGCCAGGCTGCAGCGCTTCGACCGCGCCCAGGAGGAAGCCGCTCTCGATCTGGGCGCCAGCTATCCCCAGGTCTTCTGGCACATATTGCTGCCCTTCCTCAAGCCGGCGCTGTTTTCCGCGGGCGTAATCGCCTTCCTCTCCTCTTTCGAGAACTACAACACCACGACCTTCGCCATTCTCGCCGACAAGACGCTGGTGACGGTGCTGGCCGGCGAAATCCGCCAGGGTACGACACCGGCGCTGTCGGCGCTTGCGGTGATCATCATCGCCATCTCGCTGGCCGGCGCCATTGCCTATGAGGTGATGAAGCGCCGCGAGGAAGTCCGCCGCCGAGCGCGCCAAGGAACGCGCCAAGCTCGCCGAACGCAGTGAAGCGCTGCCGGCGGGCGTGGCGGTGCCGGCCTAGCCAGTGCCGCTCCTGAAATATGAGGCGCGCTCCAGCCACCGGGGATTGATTTCGACGCCCCAGCCAGGCTCATCGGGTATGGTTACCTTGCCGTCGCTCACCTTGTAGGGGTCGTTGACAAACAGTCCTGACTGCCACGGATAGTAGTCGCTGCCTTCGATCGACAGCTCCAGGTACTTGCCGGCATTGGGAATGGCGCCCAGCAGATGCATGGTGCACAGCGTCACCAGCGACAGGTTGGCGCTGTGGGGCGTGCAGGGTAGTCCTGCTGCCGCCGCCATGCGCGCCACCTGCAAGGTTCGGCCGATGCCGCCCATGTACATGACATCGGGCTGCACCACGTCCACCGCCCGCATGTCGATCATGTGTTTCCAGATCGACAACTCGCAATCCTGCTCCCCGCCCGTAACATCGATATCGAGAGCGCCGGCGACTTCCTTGGTCTGATCCAGCTCCCAATAGGGACAGGGTTCCTCGTAGTGACTGACGCCTTCCGCCTCCAGCATGCGCCCCACCTCGATGGCGCGGCGCGGCGAGTAGCAGGAATTTGCGTCGGCGAGTTTCGCCGCATCGGGCAGCGCCTTGCACACCATGGGCACGATGGCCTCCGTCCGGCCCGGCCATTCGTCGCGATCGTGACCGCATTCCGAACCGATGCGGAACTTGAAAGCATCGAAGCCGAACTTTTCGCGCAGTTCAAGGAACCGCCGGACTTCATCCTCCGGCGTTATGTCGCGCTTCATCGAAGAGGCATAAGCCCTGAGTTTGCCGGGCTTGCCGCCGAGCAGGGAGACGACCGGCTTGCCCTCGAATTTGCCACGCAGATCCCACAGCGCGGTGTCGAGTCCGGTCTGGGCGCGCCGTAAATAGGATCCTGGAAACTTGTGCTCGCGCTCGCCAATCCTCTCGATGAGACCGTCGATATCCAGGGCGTCGGCGCCGATGGCATGCGGCGAAACTTGCCGGTGCAGAATCTGGCAGGTGATGTCCGCGTTATAGGTGGAAACCTGGCCCCAGCCCCGCTCGCCGGTATCGGCCGTCACGCGCACAAAGCCGGCGAAACTGGTCGGTGAAAGTTTCAATACTGGCGATTTTCATGGATTGCCTCGGATGCAATGCGCCAAGTGGCGGGAAAAGATGGTGGACACCGACAGTAGTCCAATTCGTCCGTTGCAAACAACGCGATGGATTGCCCGCGATCCAAATTTGGCCAATTTCAGCATTCAGTCTAATATTAGCAAGGTTCCGGCCGCGGCAAGGACGCAGCCGCCGCTTGGTGGAGGATGCAAGGCATGAATAGAATCGCTGTCTATTCCGGACTGGCACTGGCGCTGTTTCTCGCCCTCGCCGCCATGGAAACCATCAAGAGCGACGAAGCGTTTTCGATTGTCGAGTTCGTCACCGACCTCTTCGAGATGGCGCTTCTGGCGCTGGCCGTTGTCGCCACCAGCTATTTTGCCCAGGAAATGCGCGAGGTGCGGAGCGAGCGCAACGAACTTCTGGACAAGCTGTCGGCGGCGCGCGCCGAGGGTGAAAAATGGCGCTCCACAGCGCGAGTTCACATTAATGGCCTGGGTTCCGCCATACGCCTGCAGTTCGCCGACTGGCGCCTGACGGCGGGCGAAAGTGACGTAGCACTGCTGATGCTTAAAGGCCTGTCGCACAAGGAAATTGCCGAGGTGCGAAATTCCAGCGCCGCGACCGTCCGCCAGCAGGCGGCCGCGATCTATGGCAAGTCGGGCCTCTCCAGCCGTGCCGAACTGGCGGCGTATTTCCTCGAGGATCTATTTCCATCCGAAAGCGATCGCGGCAATGGCCCGGTGCGGACGCTGACGCTTGGTCGACAGCGAAACCTGATCCCACCGCCGCGCGAAGCCAACATTTGTCATATGCGCGCCGGCTGACCGGCTGGCGATACCGGCCAGTCTATCGCATGAGGCGGATTGTTGCCGGCACTTGACGGCGCACACTCGGTGCGCCGCAGGACTTCCAACGCCCGTCTTGTTCAGGTGCTGCAAGACCGGACATGCTCCGCGGCCCCATGAAACCAGCGCCATGACAGGGAGCCGCTGCTCCCTCGTCTCAGGAGTGACGCCATGAAAATTTGTCCCGCCAAACCGGTCGCATTCGCAGCCCTGATCGGCATAGCAATAGGTTTGTCTCAGGCCGCCGGCGCCCAGACGGTAGTTCCACTGAAGGAAGCCAAGCTGAACATCGAACACAATGCCACCGACCATGACACCGGCTTCCAGGGCGGCATCGACGGCGAGGGCTGGAAGTCACTGACAAGTCAAGGGCCCGGACGGCGTGGTTCTTGAATTCGAGACCCAAGGGAAACTGCGAAGACTCGGAATGACGGAATTGTTCTTCGAGACCGTCGAACCGGAGAACGCGGACGTGCCGATCAATCAATTGCTGTCCAAGCTACCGGCGGGCAATTACAAGATATCCGGTCCTGTCGTCGCAAACCAGGGCGGCGGCACCACGTCTGGGACGGCCTGGCTGACCCACGTCATACCTAAGGGCCCAGTTCTGTAGAGCCCTGCCGAAGGCGCGACTGTTCCGGTCGGTAATCTTTTTGTGAATTGGGATCCGGTCACGCGAGACCATCAACGGCGGTCCAGTCACGATCATCGCCTATCAGCTTATCATCGAGAAGGACGGTCCTCCCCATCGCCACATGATCGGCAAGCCAAGCTCTCTCAGCATGTATCTCCGGCCCTCGGTGACCCAGATAACCATCCCGGGAGGCTTCCTTGAACCCGGGACGACATATCAATGGGAGGTGCTGGCGATCGAGAGAAGCGGCAACCAGACGCTCTCGTCCAGCGAATTCGAGACCAACTGAGCACGGCCACAGGCGAGGGCTAGGCCTTCGCCTGTTTCCGCAACCGCGACTCGCGCAGCAGGCCCGCCTGCTTCGACGATCGGATAGCCGGCCGACACGATATGCGAATTGATCCGGTGCAGGTCGCGGATCATGTCGACATAAAGCGCGCTGCGCCGCAGCGCCGCGCCGCGTGCCGTCTGCGTGCCGCCGGAAATGCTCGTCCAGCACCTTGTTCTCCAGCGTGCGGAAGGCATCCTTCTGGCGCGATCAGCCGCTTGGCGCCCTCGAGATCGCCGAGGTCAGAACGCCGGTCGCCAGTGCGCAGATTGTCGTGAATGATCAGGCAGAGATCGTCGAGCGAAGCCTGTTCCTCGACGGTGAAGGCGATGCTTTCCTTGGCCTTGGCCTTGATGCGGTCGGCGAGATTGAGATGGATGATGTCGCCCGCATGTTCGAGATTGCTGGCATAGAGCGTGATTTCGAGCGCGCGCCGCGCCTCCGCCGTCGACAGCTCGGTCTGGGTGAGATCGGCGAGATAGGCTCTGCACCGCGCGTCTTGAAAGGTGTTGAGCCGCTCATCGAGGCCCTTGAGCAGCTTGAGCGTCTCGAGGCTGCCCATCGCGAAGCGCCGATGAGCGCCGTTTCGAACATGCGGTCGAGAACCTCGCTCATCCGCACCGTCTCGAGAAGCGCATTGGAAAGCGCCACGCGTCGGTGTGGCCAGCGACTTGACATCGAGATAGCGCGGCGCGGCAAGCTGGTCGGCCTCCAGCTGTCTCATCCGGCACGCAGCTTGCTGCATCAGTTTCTCGACCAGCCCGGTGAAGGGCAGGAAGAGCAAGACCCGTGGCGAGGTTGAAGGCGGTGTGGAAGGCGACCGCCACCTCGACCGGTCCAGCGGAAGGCGTTGCACCATCGGCCGCGATGCGGCCGATGAATGGCCAGGCAGACGAGCGGCCGCATGCCCCGGCACAGCAGATTGGCGAGCGGCAGGCGCCGCGCCGCCGGCGGCAGCGCCAGCGTCGCGGTCACGGCGGGCAGTCCGCCGCCGAGATTGATGCCGAGGATGAAGGCTAGCGCGCCCGCCAAGTTCGAGGCTGCCATTGGCGAGGAAGGAGGCGATCAGCAGGATGACGGCGAGCGTCGAATGAAAAGCCAGGCCAGAGCGGCGCCGGCGAGGAAGGCGAGCATCGGCTCGTGGCCGATGGCCGTCAGCACGTCGTGGAACAGGCTCGCCTCGCGCAAGCGGCGCCGTCGCCTCGACGATGAGCTTGCAGCGACAGCAGCATCAGGCCGAGGCCGATCAGGATGCGCCCGACATTGTGCGGCCGGAATTCGCGCGATGGCGCTGAAGATCACATAGCCCGCGAACAGCAGGATGGGCGAGGCCCAAAGCGCAAGCGAGCTGCCCGAGGCGAAGAGCGAGGAGACGATGGCCGAGCCCACATCGGCGCCGAGCAGCACCGCCAGCCCGAGCGACGTGCCGATGGCGCCGCTGGCGGCAATGCCCGGCCACGATCAGCGTCATCGCCGTGCCGCTGCCGAGGATGGCGGTTGCCGATGCCGCCCGCCGCGAAGGCCGAGCAGCCGGTTGCCCAGGCGGTGCTCGATGAAGCGCTTCAGCCGGTCGCCCCAGGCGCGCATGATGCCGGTGCGCACCATGCGCACGCCCCACAGACAGCAGCGCCACGCCGCCGAGCAGATTGACGATGACGAGCGGTGCCGGGAGTCACGTCACCTCATGCGGCCAGGGCAAGGACCAGGTCTTCACATTGGTGAAGAACTTCATGGCCTCCATCACGCCTTCCTTGATGCCGTTGCCCGAGTCCTTGATGCCGCCGAAGGGCGACATCTCGATGCGGTAACCCGGCACTTCCCAGATATTGACCGTGCCGACATTCGAGGCCCTCGATGAAGCGGGTGATCCGGTCGAGCCGGTTGGTGCACACGCCGGAGGAAAGCCCGAAGGGCGTCGAGTTGGAAATGCGGATCACCTCGGCATCGTCGTTCGGCACCCGCACGATGGGGATGATCGGCCCGAAGGTTTCCTCGAAGACCAGCTCGGACGTGTGCGGCACGAAATCGACCGTGATCGGCGGCAGCACCGCACCCTTGCGGCCCGGATCGTAGAGCACCTTGGCGCCCTGTTCGGCGGCCTTGTGGACGCGCGCCTCGAAGGTCTTCGCCGCCTCCTCATGCACCACGCGTGCCGAGATCGGTGTCGGGATCCATGGGATCGCCGAACTTGATCTTCTTCGCCTTCTCGAGCACCAGCGTCACGAACTTGTCGGCGATGCGCTCCTGCACCAGAATGCGCTTCACCGCCGTGCAGCGCTGGCCGGAATTCTTGGTGGCGCCCGGCAACGGCGAGTTCCGCCGCCTTGTCGAGATCGCCGTCGGAGAGATCGTCGAGCACGATCAGCGGATCATTGCCGCCAAGCTCGAGGGCGGCGCGCTTGTAGCCGGCCTTGGCGGCGATGAGCTTGCCGACCCGCACGCCGCCGGTGAAGGTGATGACCGCGATATTGTCGTTGGTCACCATCTCATCGCCGATGTCCTCCGGCCAGCCGGTGACCACCTGGAACATTTCCGGCGGCAGGCCCGCTTCATAGAGAATGTCGGCAAGCGCCAGCGCCGTGAGCGGCGTCAGTTCGGTCGGCTTGCACACCACGCAATTGTTGGTGGCGATGGCCGGCGCCACCTTGTGCGACACCATGTTGAGCGGATGGTTGAAGGGCGTGATCGCCGAGATGACGCCCACCGGCTCGCGCTTGGTGAAAATCTTGCGCGCCTTGCCTTGCGGCGTGAGATCGCAGGAAAAAATCTGCCCGTCATCGAGAATGGCGAGCTGGCCCGCCAGCGAGAACACGTCATAGGCGCGCCCGCATTCGTAGAGCCGAATCCTTCTTGGAAATGCCGAGCTCCAGCGTGATGAGATCGGAAAGCTGATCCTTGCGCGGCGCGGATCAGCTCGGCGGCGCGGAACAGGATCTGCTGGCGCTCATAGCGGGTGAGCTTCGGCTTGAAGGCCGCGGCGATCTCGAAGGCCTTGCGCCGCATGCTCGGCGCGTCCCGCCGGCACCGTGCCGATGATCTCGTTGGTATAGGGATAATGCACCGGCACGACGTCGTCGGCGTCGACATTCTTGCCGCCGATCCGCATGCTTTCGCTGGATGACGGTGCGGCGGGTCTCGATCTTGTTCATGGACCGCTCCTATTCGGCCGCCGCGGCCGTCGCGGCGATATGGTTGCAGCCGATGGCGAAGGCATCGAAATTGCGCAAGGTGCCGGAAAGACCCGCCGCCTTGCGGTTGACGATGATCGGAATCGTCCTGCTCGCGTGAGCCCGCCATGCGAGCGCAAGCGGCTCATTGAGGCCGGAGAGATCGTGCTTGTCGCGGCTGGTGCCGATCACCTTGGTGGCGTTCGGCCCGCCCGAAACGACGATGAGTCGCCCATGCGGTCTTCCGGCAGTTCGAAGCGCGCGCAGCCCTCGCTTGCGGTCGAGCACCACATCGATGCCGGGCTGCGCTGCGATGAACGCCGACACGTCCTCGACTCGCGGGCCCATAGACATAGACCGTGGCGAAGGAGCCGAGCGCGCCGTGATGCACGCACATAAGGATCGGTGATCGGCAGGATGACCTTGGTCTTGCCCGCGCCGAATTCGCTGTCGAGCACATCCTGCAGATAGATCACATCGGGCTCGCCATTGGCGCAGATGCTTGTCCTTCATGCCGTGATCGGCGACGATCACGACGATGGCGCCTTGCGCATCGAGCTCGCCCGAGATAGCCGTCCATCATGGCGTAGAAGCGTATTGGCGCCCGTCGAGCCCGGCGCATATTTGTGCTGCACATAGTCGGTGGTCGACAGATACATGAGATCGGGCCTGCATGCGATGCGAGCAGCTTGACGCCGGCGGCGAAGACGAATTCCGAAAGCTCCGCCGAATAGACATCCGGCACGGCCATGCCGACCATGTCGCAAACATCGTCGATGCCATTGTCGCTGCAGCGTCGCCTTGTCGGCCTTCTCGGAGGAGAAGCACACGGCGCGTGCCGTCGAAGACGAGACCCTTGCCGAGCAGCAGGCGCAGCTTGTCCTTGGCGGTGACCACCGCGACCTTGGCGCCCGCCTTCTGGAACGCTTCGAAGATGGTCGGCGCCCGCAGCCATTTGGGATCGTTCATCATCGTCTCGCGCGCCGGTCTCGGGATCGATGAGATAATTGCCGCAGATGCCGTGCACGGCGGGCGGCGCGCCGGTGACGATCGACAGATTGTTGGGATTGGTGAAGCTCGGCATGGCCGAAAGCCCGCGCCGGTTCTCGCCCTTGGCGATCATGCGGTCGAGATTGGGCATCAGGCCTTCGGCCGTGGCCATCTCCATATAGGCGGGCTCGCTGCCGTCGCAGCAGATGACCACCAGCGGTGCCTGCGGCCAGGCATAGGTGCGGCCGTTCACCGTGACGGATTTTCGATTCTGGATCATGGACTTGGCTCGTTTCTGAATCAGTTTCTCAAGCTCGAGCGGGCGTCATGTCGGTGACCTTCATCTCGCGCAGCACCTCGCGGATGGCTTTGAGCACGCTGCGCATCACCGTCTCATCGATCTGGCCGATGGTGCCGATGCGGAAGCTCGGCCGCTTGGTCAGCTTGCCCGGATAGATGGCGAAGCCGCGCTGCCGCAGCGCCTCGTAGAAGCGTCTCGAAATCGAAATTGGGGTCGCGCGGCGTGAGAAAGGTCTGGATGATCGGCCCGGCCTCGTCGTCGTCGAGCAAGGTCGTGAAACCCATTCGCGCATGCCCTTGACAAGCACCTTGGCATTGCGGGCGTAGCGGGCGCCGCGCGCCCGCGACGCCGCCCTGCTGCTCATGCTCCTTGAGCGCCTGATGGAAGGCGACGAGCGCATGGGTCGGCGGCGTGAAGCGGAACTGGCCGTTCGTCTCGAGGCCCGTCCACTGCTCGTAGAGGTCGAGCACCATCGAATGGCATTGGCCCTTGCTCGCTTCGAGCAGGTCGCGCTTGCACAGCACATAGGAGAATCCCGGCACGCCCTCGATGCACTTGTTGGAGGAGGACACCATCACATCGATGTTCCGATCCCACCATGTCGAGCGGCAGGGCGCCGAAGGACGACATGGCATCGACCATGAAGACCTTGCCGCGCGTCCTTGACCGCGCTGGCCGATCTCGTCGATCGGATTGACGATGCCGGAGGTGGTCTCGCAATGGATCGATCCAGACATGGCTGATGCGTCTTGTCGGCATCGAGCAGCTGCCGTCACGTCCTCGACCGTCGGGGCGGCGCTGTCGCCCTTGTCGATCTTGACAATAGGGCCGGCCGATGCGCTCGAGGATCTTCGCCGCCCGGTCGCCATAGGCGCCATTGGCGACGACCAGCGTCTTGCGCCGCTTGTCGGGGCAGAAGGCTGCCGAGTGCCGCCTCGATGGCGAAGGTGCCGGAGCCCTGCATGATGACGCATTCATAGGTCGGGCCGCAGCCGGCAAGCGTCGAGAAGCCGCTTGCGGATATCGGCGACGATGCTCGCGGAATTCGACATCGCGCGAGCCCTAGTCGGCCAGCATGGCGAGCTTCACCGTCGCGCGAGGTGGTGAGCGGGCCGGGCGTGAGCAGATAGGGCATGTCCTCCTGGCCTTCGGGGCCGTGGAAGAAGGGGACGACAATGTTGCGCTGCCGTGGACCATCGAATGCTCCTTCGAGATGCCCGCAGAATGGGGGCTTGACGGCTATCAGTCAAATCGTATGTTCTTATGAACAATATAAGTTCAACTGATATGCGTTACGCCCAGCTCAAGGCCTTTCACGCGGTCGCCCAGCATGGCGGCTTTTCCAAAGCCGCCGAGCGGCTGGCGCTGACCCAGCCGGCCATCTCCGATCACATCCGCAAGCTCGAGGAGACCTATGGCGTCGAGCTTTTCCTGCGCTCGCCGCGCGGGGTTTCGCTGACGGCGCTCGGCCGCAAGCTCTTCGCCGTCGCCGAACGCCAGTTCGAAACCGAAGCCGAGGCACTCGAACTTCTGTCGCGCGCCGCTACGCTTGGAGGAGGGGCAATTGACCATCGGCGCCGACGCCGCCGTGCATGTGATGCCGCGCGTGGCCCGTTTCCGGGAGCGCTTTCCGCGCATCGCCATCCGCCTGGTCGCGGGCAATTCGACCGATCTGCTGATGCGGCTTGAGTCCTTCGCCATCGACATCGCGGTGACGGCGGAGCGGCCCGCCTCCGATGCCATCCTGGCCCGAAGGCTGCGGCAGGACAAGCTGGTTGCGGTTGGCAGCCGCAGCGCATCGGCTCCGCGACGATCCAAACTGTCATTTGCGAAGCTCGCCGGATTGCCGCTGATCCTGCGCGAGGACGGCTCGATGACGCGGCGCTTGCTGCTCGATGAGTTGCACCGGCGCAGCCTCCGCGCCACCACGACAATCGAGATCGAAAGCCGCGAGGCCGCCCGCGAGGCCGCCGCCCAAGGCCTTGGCTTCGCCATCATGTCCGAAGGCGAACTCGTTCCCGACGTCCGCCTCAGAACCTACACCATCCCAGACTGGGACGCCGTCATGGAGGAATGGCTGCTCTGTCTCAAGGCGCGCGCCGGGCTGCATGTGATCCGCGCTTTCTTCGACGAGGTGCAAGGCTCTGGCCAATTGCCTCCACGCCACGCTAGACTGTGGCCATGACATTCAGGGCAGCCTGCATCCAGAATTGCGCAACACCCGATGTCCATCATGACATCGCCGTGCTCACAGGTCTGATCGGCCGGGCGGCTGCGGAAGGTGCCACGCTCATCGCCACGCCGGAATATTGCGCCGGCCTCGACACCAGGGACGGCACGATGCTGCCCCATGCGGTGCCCGAAGCCGAGCATCCGGTCATACCGGCCATGGCGGCGCTGGCCCGCAAGCACGGCGTCTGGCTGCTGATCGGTTCGATCGGCGTCAAGGCGCTGGACGGGCGCATCAACAACCGCTCGCTCATGCTGGCCCCTGACGGCTGCATCGTTGCGCGCTATGACAAGATCCATCTCTTCGACGTCAATCTCGGCGACGGCCAAATCTATCGCGAGTCGGCGACGATTGCGCCGGGCAGCGATGCTGTTCTCAGCCCCTGTGTCGCCGGAGCGATCGGGCTCTCGATCTGCTACGATCTGCGTTTCGCCGCTCTGTATCGCGCCTACGCCAAGGCCGGCGCCGCCATGCTGGCGATCCCCGCCGCCTTCACCAGGATGACCGGCGAGGCCCATTGGCATGTGCTCAATCGCGGCCGCGCCATCGAGAACGGCGCCTATGTCATCGCCCCCTGCCAGTACGGCACGCTTGTCCGGCGGCGCCCAGTGCTTCGGCCATTCGCTGATCGTCGATCCCTGGGGCCGGGTTCTCGCCGACGGCGGCGATGCCGAAGGCATCGTGGTGGCGGATATCGATCTGGCTTTGGTGGCCCAGACGCGCGCCCGCATTCCGTCACTGCAGCATGACCGCCCCTTCACGATTGCCGCACCTGCGGCCGCGGCCGAGTAACGTCACTTGTAGACGGTGAGCAGGGCGACACCGCTGGCGGCCGCGGCGATTCCAGCCCAGCGCAATGGCCGGATGCGCTCGCCGAGAAGCATCCGCGCCAGGATCACGCTGATGACCACGGCACCTGAAGCTCCGACAACGGCGAGTTCGGGATAGGGCAGCGAGCCTGCGTGGTTGATGAGAAGCAGAGCCAGCACATCCAGCACGCCCATCAGCGCCAGCGCCGGCAGCCATCGGAATGGCACGGTCTTTGGCCCCGCGCCGAACAGGAGCAGCGGCAGGATCAGCGCCAGGCCGCCGCAACGCGACAGCCAGGTTGCAGCGGCGGCGCCGATCATCGCGGCGGCATGTTGGCCGAGCGCAGTGCCGATGGCGAAACTTACATGCGACAGGAGTGCATAGCCGATGCATTTGCGCGTCTCGCTGCGGCCGCCGCTATCCCCGGCGCTCGACATTGCCACGGCCACCACGCCGGTGATGATGAGGAGCGCCAGGCCGGCTTGCACAATGGTCGGCGGGCGGCCCATGATCGCCGCCAGCGCCAGCGAACTTGCGGGATACGTCATGACGACCGGCAGCGCCAGCGATAGGGGACCGTTGGCCATCGCCGCGAACAGCCAGAGTGTGGCGAGTGCGATACCAGCGCCAGACACCAATGCGATCCAGCCGGTTCCGATCTGAAAGGCGGGCAGGCCGTCTCGCAGCGCCAGCCACGCCGTTATGGCGATGAAGCCGAAGATCGTCACGGCCGCGGTGGTCCGCATCTGGCCGATGGCGCGGCTGGCGATGCCGGCCAGCAAATCGTGAATGCCCCAGCAGACGGCGGCAATGACGCCAAGAAGTGCGGAACTCATGGGAACCTTGTCTCCTGGCCCGAGGCATGATGGGAATCGCCTACGCTGGAGAACCTAGCAGACTGTATCCCTTCGCATCTCCGCTTGATTGCCGGGGCAAAGCACAAGATACTCGCCGCCCCATTGGCCACTCGGGGAGTCTCACATGTCGCTCGGCTACGGCCTTCTCGGCTCTCATCGCCATCATCGTCGCCTATCTCGTCTATGCCTACAACGCGCTGGTCAGGAACAAGAACCTCGACGGCCGAGGGCTGGAGCGGCATCGACGTGCAATTGCGCCGCCGCGCCGATCTCATTCCCAATCTGATCGAGACGGTCAAGGGCTATGCGGCGCATGAGGACAAGCTGTTCCGCGACATCGCCGATCTGCGCGCCAAGAGCATCGCCGGCGGCTCGGTCGGCGAGCAATCGGTGGTGGGCCAGGCGATGAGCGCCGCGCTGGGCCGGCTCTTCGCCATCGCCGAGGCCTATCCCGAACTCAAGGCGGACGCCAATTTCCGCGACCTGCAGGACAAGCTCGCGGGCGTCGAAGACGAAATCCAGCTGTCGCGCCGCTACTACAATGGCGCGGTGCGCAATCTCAACACCATGATCGAATCCTTCCCCACCAATTTCATCGCCGATTTCTTCAAGTTCGCCAAGGCGGAGTTCTTCGAGATCGGCGATGCGGCGGCGCGCGAGGTGCCGAAGGTCGATTTCAAGAAATGACCGGTCGCGCCATGCGCGCATTGCTGCTCGGCGCTTGGGTTTCTGATAGCGCTTGCCGTTTCGGCCGCTGGCCGAGGAGCGCATCCAGCGCTTCGTCAGCGAAGTGACCGTCAATACCGATGCCTCGCTCAACGTGCGCGAGACGATCGACGGTCATCGCCGAAGGTAATGAAATCAGGCGCGGCATCCTGCGCGATTTTCCGACCATCTATCGCGACCGCCGCGGCACCCGCGTGGTGGTGGGCTTCGAGGTCCTCTCGGTGTCAAGCGCGACGGGCGGGAGAGCCCTATGCGGTCGAATCGATTTCCAACGGCAAGCGCATCCGGATCGGCAATGCCGATGTGTTCCTGTCGACGCGGTCCGCATGTCTACGAGATCATCTACCGCACCACGCGGCAACTCGGCTTCTTCGAGGATTTCGACGAGCTCTACTGGAACGTCACCGGCAATGGCTGGACCTTCCCCATCGAGAAGGCCGAAGGCCATCGTGCACCTGCCGCAGGGCGCGCAGATCCAGCAGCATGCCGCCTATACCGGACCGCAGGGCGAGCAGGCCGCGATTTCCGCGTGGTCGACGGCGTCAGGGATCGGAATACCGGGCCGAGACCACGGCGCGGCTGGCGCCCGATGAAGGCTTCACCGTCGCGGTGGCCTGGCAGAAGGGCATCGTGACGCCGCCCAGCGAGGTCGAGCGGACGCTGGTGGTTCGTTGCCGACAATGCCGGCATCATTCGCGCTTGTCGTCAGCATACTGACGGCTCTCGCTCTACTACCTTTATGCCTGGAGCAAGGTCGGCCGCGATCCGCCGCAGGGCACGATCATTCCGCTGTTCGCGCCGCCGCCGGGTCTGGGTGCCGGCGGGCTCGCGCTTACATCTGGAAGCAGAAATTCGACGACCGCGGCTTTGCCGCCGCGCTTGTCGGTCTCGCCGTCAAGGGCCGTGTGAAGATCATCGACGACGACGGCGATTTCGCCATCGAGAAGAAGCCCGACGCAGGGCGCGGCCCTGACGCGGGCCGAGCAAGCGCTTTATGGCGCGACTGCCGAGCGGCATGACCGAGCTCGAGAAATCCAACCACGTCAAAGTACAGCGCCATGCGCGCCGTTCTCGAAAAGGCGCTCAAGAATGAATATGAGGGCGCGGTCTTCCTGCGCAATCTCGGCTGGTTCTGGATCGGTGCCGCCGTCTCGGCTGCGGGGCTGCTGATCGCCGCCCTGTTCCTGCCGCCGGAGGACAGCGTCGCTCGGCCTCTTCGCGGCCGTCTGGTCGGCGATCTGGTGGGGCGTCATTCTCGCCGTCGCCTGGGGCGCCATCAAGGGCATGTACGCGCACGCGGCATCCTGAGCAAGCTCGGCTCGCTCATCTCACTGGTCTTCTTCATTCCCTTCATGATCGCCGGTGTTGCCGCTGCCCGCCGCCATGCTGTTCGGCGACGACGGCTCGCCCGGCCTCTATATGATGCATCGGCACAGCGGTGCTGCTCGGCATCATCAATCTGGTCTTCTTCCAACTGCTGCGCGCGCCGACGGTCCCCGGCCGCAAGCTGCTCGACCAGCTCGAGGGCTTCCGCATGTACATGACGACGGCGGAGGAGGAACGCCTGAAGATCCTGCATCCGCCGGAAAAGACGCCGGAACTGTTCGAGCGCTATCTGCCCTATGCGCTGGCGCTCGATTGCGAGAATGAATGGAACGCTAAATTCGCCGCCGTGCTGGCGGCCGCCGCGGCGGCGGGCGCCGCGGCGCCCGTCTGGTATTCGGGCAGCAACTGGGACGCAGGCCGCACTGGCAGTTTCACCGACAGCCTGGGATCGAGCCTGGCATCGAGTGCCGTCGTCGGCCTCGACGGCGCCGGGATCGCAGTTCGGGCTCGGGCGGCGGCGGCTCGTCGGGTGGCGGCGGTGGCGGTGGCGGCGGCTCGGGCTGGTAAGTTCAGGCCTTTTTCAGCGTCTCCAGTCCCCGAGATAATCCCTGAGTTCCGGCAGGTCGCGCGAGGCGAAGAACTTGCGCGTCGGCCGCATGGCGAGAATGTGGCCCGCATGGACAAACGCCGTATGGGTTGCGGCATAGCGGGCATCTTCCGGCTGATGCGAGACCATGAGCATGGTGAGTCCCGTTCCTGCTGCAGCTCCTTCACGAGATCGAGCATCTCGCGGCGCAGCGCCGGCCCGAGCGCGGCGAAGGGCTCATCGAGCAGCAGCACCGGCTTGTCGCGCACCAGCGCGCGGGCAATGGCCATGCGCTGGCGCTCGCCGCCCGATACCTCGCCGGGCTTGCGGTCGCTTCAACTCGCCGAGCCCGACGCGCTGCAAGCGCCTCGTCGACTCCGGCGCGCTCGGCCGTGTCGAGCCGCAAGCGACGGGCGAAATGCCGAGCGCCACATTGGTCCAGACATCGAGATGGGCGAAGGTATTGTGGTCCTGGAAGATCATGCTGACCGGGCGCTGCGTCCGGCGGCACTCCCGCCATGTCGCGTGCCGGCGATGGAAATGCGGCCCGAAAGGGGCGTGTCGAAGCCGGCGATCAGCGAGAGCAGCGTCGACTTGCCCGCCCCGCTCGGCCCGATGACGGCGACGAAGCGCGCCCTGCGCGCACCTGGAGATCGAACTCCATCGTCCATGTCCTCATAGCGGAAGCGGACCTGCTCAAGCTTGATCATCGCGTCGCGCTCCAGCGTTCGGCGAGCGTGATCAGCGCCAAGGAGAAAAGCGCCAGGACGAGAGCCGTGCCCGCCGCCGCATCCATGCGGTAGCTTCCCATCTGGCGGTAGATGAGCGCGGGAAGTGTCACGAAATCCTGCGATGCCGAACAGCGTGATCGCGGTGAGATCGCCGAGCGACACGATGGCCGCCATGACGCAGCGCCAGGCCGAGGGGCTCGCGCAGCGACGGGCAGGTCGATGAGCGGAAGCGCGTCGAAGCCCGTAATGCCGAGGCTCGGCGCAGAGCCGGTCGTGCGCGCCGGCCGAGTCGGCGCAGCGCCGGCGCCAGCGTGCCGAGACGAAGGGCAGCGCCATCAGCGCATTCATGGCGATGACGAGGACCGGCGCAAGCCAGTGATGTCGGCATAGCGGCTGAGCAGGATGAACCAGCCGGTCGCCAGAACCGCGGGCGGCATGATGAGTGCCGCGAGCGAGGCAACCGAGAATGTGCCGATCGGCAAGCGCGCGACCGTGCCGCCGATCTGCGCCAGCGGCCAGCCGAGCAGCGAGGCTGAGGCATCGCCGCGGCGGCGCCGATGACCGAGGCTGGTCGCATGGCGCCGCGACAACGCCGGCGGCTTGCATGCAGGCCCGTAAGACCCGCGATGACGACGGCGGCGATGGGCGGCAGCACGAATGGCAAGGCCCAGGGCAATGGCCAGGCCATCGCCGAGTCGCGCGAGCCGTGCTGCGGCCGTCGTGGCGGATCCGGCTAGCGGCGGAGCGGCGGCCAGCGCTGAAGCAACTCCGGCGAAGCTGCCCGCGCAAGGCGGCGAGCAGGCCGCAGATCGCCAGCTGCGCCAGCGCGAGTGCCGTGGCGCGCGCCGGATCGAAATCGAAGCGCAGCGCCTGATAGATCGCGACTTCGAGCGTCGTCGCCTGCGGGCCCGCCGCCCAGGGTGAGCACCACCGCGAAGCTCGCCGTGCACAGAAGGAAGATGAGGCTGGCGATGCCGGGGAGCGCCGGCGCGAGCTGCGGCCATTCGATCAGGCGGAACACGTCGCGGTCGCTGAAGCCGAGCTGCGCCGCAGCCGCAAACTTTCCGGCGGGATGCCGCTTCGAGCCGCTGCAGCATCAGCCGCGCCGCGAGCGGCAGGTTGAAGAACACATGGGCGAGGAGAATGCCGGTCAGGCCATAGAGATCGAACGGCCCGCCGAAGCCAGCCGCCGTGCGCCATAGACTGTCGACGATGCCGAGAATGACGACGATGGCCGGAAGCGCCAGCGGCAGGGCGAAGAGCCTGACGATGAGGCCGCGGCCCGGGAAAGCGCCGCCGCGCCAGCGCGCGCGCCACCGGAATGGCGAGAGCGACCGAGAGCAGGTCGAAAGTCCCGCCTGCAGCAGCGTGAACGCCACGACGCGCAGCAGATAGGCATCGACAGCCCGCGCGCAGGCCCTCTGCTCGAGGCCCGAGCCAGCACGACCGGCAGCGAATCCGGCGAGCACCGCCGCAGGATAGCGGCGAAGGCAAGGCCCGCCAGTGCTCGGCTGGTGCCTGCGTAAGCCGTCATTTGCTCATGGCGTTCAGCCACTCATCGATCCAGGCGCGGCGGTTCTTCGCCACCTCCTCGGGCGAAAAGAGCAAGGTCTTCGCCGGCTTGACCAGCTTGCCGAAGGCCTCGGGCAAGGGCGTCGATGTGGCGCCCGCCGGGAACATCCAGTTGTTCGTCGGGATGTGATCCTGGAAGCCGGGCGTCATCATGAAGGCGAGGAATTTCTGCGCCAGCGCCTTCTCCGGCGAGGCCTCGATCAGGCCCGCCACCTCGATCTGCAGATAATGGCCTTCGCGAAAACGCCGCCGCCTGATAGCGCTCGGTGTTCTCGGCGATCATGTGATAGGCGGGCGATGTCGTATAGGAGAGCACCATCGGCGCCTCGCCCTTGGTGAACAGCCCATAGGCCTCCGACCAGCCGGGCGTCGTGGTGAGGATGCGCGGCTTGAGCTTCGTCCAGGCCTCGGCCGCCTTGTCGCCATAGACCGACTTTCATCCACAGCAGGAAGCCGAGGCCCGGCGTCGAGGAGCGCGGATCCTCCAGCACGATCTTCTGGGCGGGATCGCCGTTGACCAGTTCGTCGAGGCTCGTGGGCGGCGTCGTCATCGTCTCGCGTGTCATAGATCGACGGCGAAATGCGCATAGTCGATAGGGCATGAAATAGTCGTCGGTCCAGGCGACCGGCAGTCTTGGCCAGCGCCGTGTCCAGCGCCATGCGTGCCGAACAGTCCGGTTGCCTGCGCCTCCGCCGTCAGGTTGGTGTCGAGGCCCAGCACGATATCGGCCTTGGTGTTGGTGCCTTCGAGCTTCAGGCGGTTGAGCATGGCGACGCCGTCGCCGAGCCGCCACCCATTCGATGCGTGCAGTCGCAGGTCTTCTCGAAGGCCTCCTTGATCTTGGGGCCCGGGCCCCATTCGGCGACGAAGCTTTCATAGGTGTAGATGGTCAGCGTCTCTTTGGCCGCGGCCGGGACGTCGCGAGCGACAGAAGAGCGAACAGAGCTGAAGAAGTTTTTTCATAAGATCCTCCATTCGCCGGTTGGAGGAGGAAGGGGACTCTCGGAGTTCCGCTCGCAATCCCTCCGCCGGCATGATCCGGATCAGGTTCAGCGGGTTGGCGCCGAAAGCCCCTCTCAGCCGCTTGGATGCGGCACCCCGTTGAGAGCAGACCGAGACCTAAGCTTTGCGGGCGTGCGCTTGCAAGCCGCATTTGTTACATGGCTGACCATGTCCCGATTTGCCATTCTCCTGGGCGGCGAGCCTCGCCGTCACGCCGCGCCTGCGCCGCCAAATCGCCGGCGCCCGCATCATCGCCGCCGATAGCGGCATGACGCATGCCGCGGCGCTTGGCGTCGATGCCGGAACTCTGGGTCGGCGATTTCGATTCCTCCGGCTCGGAACTCGCGCCTGCAATACGCGCATGTGGCGCGCCAGAGCACCCTCCGCCGAGAAGGACGCGACCGACGGTGAGCTCGCCGTCGCCGAGGCGCTGCAGCGCGGCGCGACGCGAGATCGTGCTGGTCGGCGGCTTGGCGGCCAGGCCGATCACATGCTCGGCCATTTCGGCCTGGTGCTCAGATCTGGCGCGGGCCGGCCATGCGAAGCCTCATGACCAGCGGCGACGAAGAGGCCTATCCGCTGATTGCCGGGCGTCACCGAGACTCGATCTGCCGCCCGGGAGCCGCATCAGCATCATTCCCTTTGCCGATCTCGCGGGCCTCGATCTCGACAGGCGTGAAATGGCCGCTCGTCAAGCGCGATGTGCCGCTGGGCTCGAGCCTCACCCTCTCCAACATCGCGCCTGGGCCGGTGCGCATTGCGCTTGCGCAGCGGTTATGGCATCGCCATCGCCTATCCCGCCGCCCATGAGTGAAGTGAGGCTTGCGATCACCGGCATCGGCCGTCGCGGCGAGGGGATCGCCCATGGCGAGGGCGGGACACTCTTCATTCCCTATGCGCTGCCCGGCGAAACGGTGCGTGCCGAAGTCGACGGCGAACGGGCTCGCATCGTCGTAATCGAAAGCGCCTCGTCCGATCGCATCGAACCTTTCTGCAAATTCTTCACCCGCTGCGGCGGCTGCCAGTTGCAGCATTGGCGGGAGGATCCCTATCGGCAACTGGAAACGCGGCCTGGTGGTCACCGCACTCAAGAACCGTGGCATCGAGGCACCGGTTGCCGAATTGATCGATGCCCATGGCGAAGGCCGCCGCCGCGTGAGCCTGCATGTGCGCCGCAAGGACGGCAATGTGCTGGCGGGCTTCATGGCGGCGCGCAGCCACGATCTGCTCGATATCGATCACTGCCCCATTCTCGTGCCCGCCTTGCACGGCGCCACGGACATCGCCCGCGCCATCGGCGAAAGACTCGGCGATTGCGATGTGGCGCTCACCGCCACCGACACCGGCATCGATGTCGCGGTGAAAGTGGAACGCAAGCTGGCGGCGCCCGTGCTGCATGAGCTTGCACAAGCCGACCTTGGCTTGGCGCGGCTGACGGTCAATGGTGATCCGCTCGCCATGCGCGCAACTCCCATGGTGACCATGGGCCGGGCGAGAGTCGCCCTGCCGCCGGTCTCTTTCCTGCAGGCGACCGCGGCGGGCGAGGAGGCTCTGGCAGATCTGGTGATCGCCGCCGCGGGCAAGGCGAAAAAAATCGCCGATCTGTTCTGCGGTGTCGGTCCCTTCACGCTGCGGCTGGCCGAAACCGGGCGGATTGCCGCCTTCGACAGCGACCGGCAGGCGATTGCCGCCCTGGACCGCGCCCGGCGCGAAACCTCCGGCCTGAAACCGGTGACGGCCATGGTGCGCGATCTCTTCCGCGAGCCGCTGGTGGCAAACGAGTTGAAAGATTTCGACGCCGTGGTCTTCGATCCGCCGCGCGCCGGCGCCGAGGCGCAGGCCCGGCAATTGGCGAAATCGAAAGTGCCGACCGTGATCGCCGTCTCCTGCGATCCCGCCAGTTTCGCCCGCGATGCGGAAATCCTGACGCTAGGCGGCTATGCGCTTCGCAGCGTCACGCCGGTCGACCAGTTCAAATGGAGTTCACATGTCGAGATTGTTGCGATGTTTCAGCGCTCGCCCTTGCGATAAGGCACCATGAGGGCGCGCGGGTAGGCCGCCCTTCGCGACATGGCGACGAGCGCCAGGATCGAAAGGATATAGGGCAGCATCAGGAACACCTGATAGGGCACGAAGGCGCTCGCCAGTTGCTGCAGGCGCAGCTGATAGGCATCGAAGGCGGCGAACAGCAAGGCGCCGAGCACCGCCTTGCCCGGCCGCCAGGATCCGAACACCACCAGCGCAATGCACACCCAGCCGCGGCCGTTGATCATTTCGAAGAAGAAGGAATTGAAAGCCGAGAGCGTCAGAAAGCTACCGCCGATACCCATGAGCGCGCTGCCGGCGACTACCGCCGCCATGCGAACGGCGGTGACGTCGATGCCCTGGGCTTCCGCGGCGGCCGGGTTTTCGCCCACCGTGCGGATAGCGAGCCCCACCGGTGTGCGGTAGAGAAGCCAGGCGACGAGTGCCGCGGCCACAAAAGCGAGATAGGTCAGCGGCGTCTGCTGGAAGAAGGCGGGACCCACCACCGGAATATCTGAGAGCACCGGAACGCTCCAGGATTCAAACGGCGCGATCTTGGGCGGTGAGGTCACTTCCGGCAGCACCAGCCGATAAGTGTAGTAAGAGAGACTGGTGGCCAGCAGGGTGATGCCGATGCCGGTCACATGCTGCGACAGGCCGAGCGGGACGACGAGAAACCCGTGCAACAGCCCGAAGGCGGCACCCGCCGCCGCCGCCGCCGCAACGCCGAGCCACAGGTCGCCGCCCGCATAGACGGTGAGCCAGCCCGTGAAGGCTCCCACCGTCATGATGCCTTCGATGCCGAGGTTGAGCACTCCGGCGCGCTCGCAGAGCAATTCGCCCAGCGTCGCGAAGACCAGCGGCGAGGCGATGCGCACGGCGGCGGCCCACAGCGAAGCGGTGAACAGAATTTCGACCGCTTCCACGCTCACCTCCACCTTATGCGGTATTGAGTGAGCATGATGGCGGCGACCATCGACAGGAGCGAGACCGCCACCATGACCTGCGCGATGTAGCTTGGAACGCCCGCCGTCCGGCTCATGGCATCGGCGCCGACAAAGACGGCGGCGACGAACACGGCCGCGGCAATGACGCCCAGGGGATGCAACACCGCCAGCATGGCCACGACGATGCCGGTGTAGCCAAAGCCCGGCGACAGATCGAGCGTCAGATTGCCCTTGAGGCCCGTCACTTCCGACATGCCGGCAAGCCCTGCAAGTCCGCCGGAGAGGAGTGCTGTCTTGGCGATCACCCGGTTGACTGGAATGCCGGCGAAGGCCGCGGCCTTGGCATTGTGTCCAACGGCCCGCATCTCATATCCAAGCGCCGACTTGGTATCGATGATCCACACGGAAACCGCCGCGAGCACCGCGATGACGAATCCGAAATGCAGCCGCTTGCCCTGAAAGAGCTTCGGCAGTTGCGCGTCGGCGATCACTTTCTTCGATTGCGGCCAGCCCATGCCCATCGGGTCCTTCAGAGGACCTTCCAGCAGCATGCTGACAAACAGGATGGCAATGAAGTTGAACAGCAGAGTGGTCACCACTTCGTCGACGCCGAAGCGGGTCTTCAGGAAGGCCGGCACCGAGAGCACCAGCGCGCCGCCCAGTATTGCTGCCGCCATGAGAATGGGAATGAGCAGCGGCTTCGGCAGTGGCAGGAACCCCGTGCCAAGCACCACGGTCATGATGGCGCCGACATAAAGCTGCGCTTCGCCGCCGATGTTCCACAGCTTGGCACGAAATGCGACAGCCGCGGCGAGGCCCGTGAAAATCAGAGGTGTTGCCCGGGTCAGCGTTTCAAAGAAGGCAAATTGCGATCCCGCCGCTCCCTTGGCCACCAGCCAGAACACCGAAAAGGGCGAAGCGCCCGACAACATCACAAGAAAGGCGCTGAACAGGGCGGCGGCCAAAATCGCCGCAGCCGGATAGACGACCAGAACTGCGAGGGATCGACTGCTCGCGCGGTTCAAGCCGCATGGGAGGCTCGACCGTGCCGCCATCATCAGGCCGAGGGTGTTCACATTGAAATCGCCGCGCGGTATCGGCGCCGACAGTTCACCCCGGTACATCACCGCCACCTGATCGGAGAGCGACAGAAGTTCGTCGAGATCCTCGGAAATCAACAGAATTGCGGCACCGCGCCGGCGCGCTTCGAGCAGTTGTTCATGGACATAGTTGACGGCGCCGACGTCGAGACCGCGCGTCGGCTGGTTGGCCATCACCACGCACTGGATCGTTTGCCATGACCCGGCCGAGGATGAGTTTCTGCATGTTGCCGCCGGAGAGCAGCCTGACCCGCGCTTCCGGGCGAGGGGCATCTGACCGCATAGTCGCCGATGATGTCTTCCGCGAACTTGCGGGCCGCGGACCAGTCGATGAAGCCATTGCGGTTGAATTGCGCAGAGCGATAGGTTTCGGAGATCACGTTCTCGGTCACGCTCATATCGCCGATCAGCCCTTCGGCATGGCGGTCTTCGGGAATGCGCGCAACGCGCCGCGCCACCATGCTTCGCGCCGATATGTCGCCGACCGGAGAACCGGCCAGCAGAAATTCGCCGGCCGACATGGCAAGACCGCCGCTCAGCAGATCGGCAAGCAGACTCTGGCCGTTGCCGGAGACGCCGGCGATGCCGGTGATCTGGCCCGCATGCAGCGTGAGCGAGACGTTGTTGAGCGCGTGAGAACCGCGCCGGGCCTGGACATTCCTGAGCGATAGTACCGCTGCCCCGGCGGCCTGCGCCTCGGCGCGGGCTTGCGGAATGGTCCTTCCGACCATGAGTTCGGCAAGTTCCGCTTTGCTGACCGACGCGACGCCTGGCGTTCGGCCACCAGCTTGCCGCCGCGCAGCACGTAGATGCGGCTGCAGGCCGCCAGGACTTCGTGCAGTTTGTGCGAAATAAAGATGATCGACAGGCCGTTGGCGACGAATTTCTTGAGCGTGTCGAACAGCGCCACGGATTCCTGCGGTGTCAGAACCGCGGTAGGTTCGTCGAGAATCAGGATTCTCGCCTGGCGATAGAGGGCCTTCAGGATTTCGACACGTTGCCGCTCGCCGACCGACAAGGACGAGACAATGGCCTCGGGATCGACCGCCAGCCCGAATGACTGCCCCAGATCGCGAATGCGGGCGCGCGCCATCCTGCGGTCGGAGGAGAGCCGCCACAGCGGCTCGGTGCCGAGGACGATATTGTCGAGGACGGTGAGGTTGTCGGCGAGGGTAAAGTGCTGGTGGACCATGCCGACACCTGCCGCAATGGCGGCGTGCGGCGATCCGGCGGGCAGGGTCTTTCCTTCGACCTCGATTGTTCCTTCCTCGGCCACATAATGGCCGAACAGGATGTTCATCAGCGTCGTCTTGCCCGCACCATTTTCGCCGAGCAGACCGATGATCTCGCCGCGATTGAGCGTGAGATCGATGGCATCATTGGCAACAAGCGGACCGAACCGCTTGGTAATTCCCGCAAGCCGGAGAACGGTCTCCGGCTCTGCGAGGGCCTGTGCCCGTCATCAGGACGACTTGGGCTCATTGTCGTCAATGACAACCGTGAAGGCGCCGGATTTGATGTCGGCCTCCTTGGCTGCGACTTTGGCTTTGACGTCGGCCGGAACCTTGTCTTCGAAAGTGCCGAGCGGTGAGACGCTGCAACCGCCGGCCTTCATGAAGGAATATTGGCCGTAGTCGTCGGCCTTGAAGGCGCCGGCCTTGACCGCGGCGATCGCCGCATCGAGGGTCGGCTCGAAGTGCCACAGCGCCGACACCACGACGGTCTCGGGATAGTCGGCTTGCGTGTCGATGACGTTGCCGACGGCAAGAACGCCCTTCTCCTTGGCAGCGTCCGACACGCCGAAGCGCTCGGCGTAGAGAAGATCGGCGCCGGCGTCGATCTGCGCGAGTGCCGTTTCCTTGGCCTTCGGCGGATCGAACCACGAGCCGATGAAGGCCACCTGGAATTTTGCATCCGCACGGCCTTCGCGCACGCCCGCCATGAAGGCATTCATCAGCCGGTTCACTTCCGGAATCGGATAGCCCCCGACCATGCCGATACTGCCCGACTTGGTCATGGCGCCGGCGATGATGCCGGTGAGATAGGATGCATCCTGAATGTAGTTGTCGAACACCGCGAAATTGGGCACCGCGGCCGCATCCGGCTTGAAGCTCGACCCGATCAGGAAGGCCCGGTCCGGATAATCCTTGGCGACGGCGCGGGCGGCGTCTTCCACCGCGAAGGCTTCGCCGACGATCAGCTGATGGCCAGCCTCGCAGTATTCGCGCATGACGCGCTCATAATCGGTGTTGGAGACCTTTTCCGAAAACACATACTCGATGTCGCCGCGGTCCTTGGCGGTGGTTGCCGCCTTGTGGATGCGGCTCACCCACTGCTGTTCGACCGGCACCGTATAGATGGCCGCCGTTTTGATCGGGTCAGCGGCCATGGCGCTGTACGGCAGCATGCTGGCGAAGGGAAGAAGGGTTGTGGCGGCGGAATATTTCAGCAGGTCGCGCCGGCTGACGCCAAAGATGTTCACTGTCATGATTGCTCTCCTCGGTGGAGTTCTTGGGCGACCCCACTGCAAGCAACGTTACACGCCCATAGGTTTTTCGTCCACATGGTCAAGACCTTTGCTTGTCAGTCCTTGGCGCGTTCCACGTAGGAGCCGTCTTCGGTCGCCACCACGATGCGCGTGCCGGCGGCGATATGCGGCGGCACCATGGTGCGCACCCCGTTGGAGAGCAGCGCCGGCTTGAACGAGGAGGACGCCGTCTGGTTCTTGATCGCGGGCTCGGTCTCGACGATCTCCAGCGTCACCCGCTGCGGCAGTTCGATCGAAATCGGCACGCCGTTGAACAGCGCGATCTGGCACTCCATGTCCTCCTGCAGAAAGGCGGCGCTGCTCGCCGATGCATGTCGGCCGGCAGACTGGATCTGCTCGAAACTCTCCGGGTTCATGAACACGTACTGATCGCCGTCCTGATAGAGATAGCTGTGGGTCATGGTCTCGACGAAGGCGCGCTCCATCGAGTCGGTGGTCTTGTAGCGCACCACGGTCTTGACCCCGTCCGAGATGCGGCGCATGTCGATGGTGGTGGTCGGCGTGCCCTTGCCGGGATGCATGCTTTCGGCCTTGAGCACGACATAGAGCTTGCCGTCCTCGTGCTCGATGACATTGCCCTTGCGCACGCCGCTTGCGATGATCTTGACCACGTTTGTTTCTTTCATGAATTGCCGGGATTGAGTTGGCGCGCGGTATTAGCAGCGAGGCTCGATGAAGCCAACCCCTTGGGAGTTCTTGTTGACGCAGCGTTCCTCGCCCTGGTTTTCGCCTGACCGGCATCGCGACCGGCGGCCGTTCCTTCTCGGCGCGAAACCGCATCGTGGCGGCAATCCGCCACTGGTTCGGGGAACGCGATTTCGTCGAGGTCGAATGCGCCGCCTTGCAGGTTTCGCCCGGCAATGAAGCGCATCTGCACGCCTTCGTCACCGAGCTGATCCAGCCCGATGGCAGCCGCGAGCGCCGCTATCTCCACACCTCGCCGGAATTTGCCTGCAAGAAACTGCTGGCGGCGGGCGAAACCCGCATCTTCGACTTTGCCCGGGTCTTCCGCAACCGCGAGCGCACGCTCACCCATTCGCCCGAGTTCACCATGCTGGAATGGTATCGTGCCGAAGAGCCATACGCAGGCCGTTATCGACGATTGCCTGGCGCTGTTACGCCTTGCTGCGGAGACCGCTGCAGATCCGGACATTTCGCCTGGCGGGGCTTCAGGAGCGATCCTTTCGCCGAACCCGAACGCCTGACCGTTGCGGAGGCCTTCGAACGCTATGCCGGAGTTGACCTGCTGGCGACCGTGGATGGCGGCGGCGAAGTCGATCGCGACGCGCTTGCCGCGCAGTCGCCGGTTCGCGTCGCCGCGGATGATTCCTGGTCCGATATTTTCAGCCGCATTCTGGTCGAGAAGGTCGAACCGAATCTCGGCGTGGAGCGGCCTACCGTGCTCTATGAATATCCCGCCGTGCGAGGCAGCCCTGGCCCGTGCCTGCGCCCATGACCGGCGCGTCGCCGAACGCTTCGAGCTCTATGCCTGCGGCGTCGAACTCGCCAACGGCTTCGGCGAACTGACCGATGCCGCCGAGCAGCGCCGCCGCTTCGAGGCTGAAATGGATCTGAAGCAGCGCATCTATGGCGAACGCTATCCGATCGACGAGGAGTTGCTGGAGGCCCTCGCCATGATGCCGCCGGCCTCCGGCGTCGCGCTGGGCCTCGACCGCCTGATCATGCTGGCAACCGGCGCCACCCGCATCGACCAGGTCCTGTGGACGCCCGTCGCCTAGACGCGGTATATGTTGTTGCCCCGCGGCGGGGGTACCTCCGCCTTGCAACGCGTAGAGTTGAGTGATGGCTGAAGAAAAGCTGCCGAACAGGTCCCCGTGGCGCGATGACATCAAGAAAACGAAACAACTGACGATCTATTTTCATGACTCGCTGCGGCAAGGCCGGCTGGGAACGAGTGTTCAAGGATGCCATCTTCCTGTTCAACAACAAGCTGTCGTCCAAATCCAACCACAACCTCGGCGTCACCTTCGTCGAGGAGGGCGACCGGAAAAAAGCCAATGTGGAGGTCCAGGCATCGAGGGGAACTGTCGAGATTGAATATCTGCCCTACCTCCCGAAGACAACCCTAAGTTTCAATAGCACGAAGGTCCACGGCCTCAACAGGGCTGTGAGGGACAAGATCAAGGACAAGGCCAATATCGAGCAATGGAAGATGATAAAAGACTTCATCATTGTCCCGGCGGCGCCGTCCGGCGACAGGAATGGCAGGCTCAGTCCGGTCGGCGATGGCGTCAAGTTGGTGATTGCCGTCCACGAATTGATCCATGCCTGCGGGCTGGTACATAACGATGAGCACAGCGTCGACGACGTCTTCTGTTGGCCGAATATCCGCATGGGTAACAAGCCGAGCGAGGACAGTGTGGGCACTCTTGGGGAGACCTACACGTTTCCGGGCAAACCCGGAGAACCTCCTAGGGTAGGCCACCGCCAAGTCTACATGCCTCCGATCTTCCTTAAGAAGGACACGGCCGACAAGATCCGGAACCTGTGGGCCTGACGCTCGCTCTAATCGATACCTGCCGAAGCGAGCACTTGGCGGATCGACCGCGCCATCTTGTCGACCATCTCGGTCAGTTCGGCGTCGCTCGAATTATAGGGCGGTGCCAAAATCACCACGTCGCCGTTGACGCCATCGACATTGCCGCCGACGGGATAGCAAATGAGTCCATTTTCAAGGGCTTGCTGGCGGATGCGCATGTAAAGCTTGAGGGAGGCATCGAACGGCTTCTTGGTTTTGCGGTCGGCCACCAGTTCGGTGCCGATGAAATGGCCGCGCCCGCGAATATCGCCCACCGCTTCGATGTCTTGCAAGGCCTCGGCCGATCATTTGCTTGAGCTTCGCCTCATTCTTGCGCACCCGCTCGACCAGGCCTTCGCGGGCGATCGATCTTCTGAACGGCGACGCCCGCCGCGCAGCAGGCCGTGTGGCCGGTGAAGGTATGCCCGGTCATCGGCGCGCCATGGGCGCCGTGAATGGCATCCGCCACCTTGCGCGAATAGATGGCGGCGCCCAGCGGCAGATAGCCCGCGGCCAAGTCCCTTGGCGACCGCCATGATGTCGGGCTCGACGCCGTCCGCCTCAAGCGCCCGCCAGGTGCCGCAGCGGCCGGCCCCGCACATGACTTCATCGGCGATCAGCAGCACGCCATAGCGGTCGCAGATCTCGCGCACCCGCTTGGCATAGCCCGCAGGCGCCGGAACGCAGCCGCCGGCCGCGCCCGACCACCGGCTCGAAGATGAAGGCCGCGATCTTCTCGGGCCCGACGCGCAGGATTTCATCCTCCAGTTCCTTGGCGCAGGCCTCGCCCGCCGTTTCAGCCGTCGCCCCGGCAATGGGCCGATAGGCATTGGCGGGCGACAGAAGCGAGACATCAAGCAGCGAGCCTTCGAAGGCTCGCCTGCGCTCGAGAAAGCCCGAGACCGACAAGCGCACCCAGCGTATTGCCGTGCCAGGAGCGTTCGCGCGCGATGAAGCGCCGGCGGCTCATCTCGCCGCGCGCCGCATGATATTGCAGCGCGAGCTTCAGGCAGGACTTCGACCGCCTCCGAGCCGCCGGTGACAAAGACCATGTGCTTCAGGTCGCCGCCGCAACGCGCCGCGGATAATCTCGGTCAGTTCCTCCAGCGCATCGGAGGTGAAATTGTAGCGGTAGCCATGGGCGATGCGGTCGAGCTGCGCCTTGATCGCGTCATTCACTTCCGTATTGGCATGGCCGATGCAATAGACGGCAGGCCCGCCGGAGCCATCGATATATTGCTTGCCATCGCTATCATAGACATAACTGCCCTTGGCCCAGGCAACCTTGGGCAGGCCGCCGGTGGAATGGATGTGCTGGGGCAGGGGGTTCGCGGCGGTCATGCAGGATTCCGTCTTGTCTCGGGGTGGGGCGCCGTGCGGTACTAGCAGAAGAGCAAAGGCAACCGCAAACCGATGATCACCGTCTTCGGCGAAGCACAGAGGCTGCAGTCTCGCCGCCAATCTTGCCTCGCTGCCGGAGGGGCTTAGCACGTGACTATTTTATTGCGCGATATGCGGCCCGAGGAGGCCGAACGGATTGCCGCCATGGTGGGAGGCCTTGCCCGCGATATCGGCGCGGCCATCGTTCCTCAGCTCACCGGAGGCGGACTCAACGCCAGCCGCGATCTCGTCGATGTCCTCGTCGCCGAGGAGGCCGGCATGTTGTTGGGCGCCATTCTGACGCTCATGACCTTTTCCACTTGGCGCGGCGCCAAGGGCCTCTATGTCGTCGATCTCTTCGTCGAGGGGGCGGCGCGCAACCGCAACATCGGCGTGAGCGCTGCTGCGCGAGGCGGCCCGGCGCGGCAGGACAAAGGGCGCCCACTTCATCAAGCTCGAGGTCGATCATAGCAATTTGGCTGCCGCGCGCTTCTACCAGCGTCTCGGCTTTGCCAAGAAAGAGGAAGACAGGCTGTTCGTTCTCGAACAGGATAGGCTGGAAGCATTCATTGCTGAGAAGGAGCGGTCATGACCATCAAGCGTGTCGGATTGATCGGTGTCGGCCTCATGGGCCACGGCATCGGCAAGAACATCCTGAGGAAGGGCTTCGGGCTCACCGTGATGGCGCATCGCAATCGCCAGCCGGTGGACGATCTCCTCGCCCTCGGTGCGAAGGAGCTGCGCAGTCCCCATGCCGTCGCCAAGGCCTGCGACATGGTCATTCTCTGCGTCACCGGAACGCCGCAGGTCGAAGCCACCGTCTATGGCGAAGACGGACTCCTGGGTGCGGTGCGCAAGGGTTTCATCATCGCCGATTGCTCGACTGCCGAGCCCCATTCGACGCTCAAGATCGCCGCCGACGTCGAGGCCAAGGGCGGCCATTTCGTCGATACGCCGATGGTCCGCACGCCGAATGAAGCCGAGGCCGGCAAGCTCGGCCTCATGGTTGGCGGGCCGAAGGACGTAATCGCTACGATCCGCCCGGTGCTCGACTGCTTTGCCGATACCATCGTCCATTCAGGCGAGGTGGGAGCCGCACACCGGCTGAAGCTCATCAACAATTTCCTCGCCATCGCCCACGGCGCCATTGCGGCGGAAGCCATCACCGTTGCTGCCAAGGCCGGCGTCAACATGGAGGCGCTGCGCGACATCGTAATGGCAGGTGGTGCTGCGTCGGTCATGTTCGCACGGCTTATCAATGTGCCGCTGCACGACGACGACTCGCATGCCAAATTCGCCATCCGCAATGCCAGGAAAGATTTGCGCTATTACACCAACATGACCGAGCAGTTGCCGGTCGCTTCGTTCATGGCCGAAACGGCGCATCAGCTCTATGTCATGGCCGACAACATGGGCTACGGCGAGCGCTACGTGCCGCGGCTGATCGATGTATTGGCCAAGGTGAATGGGATCATGAAGCCCTGAGAGCAGGCCTTGACAGCCGCCCGGATTGGTTCCTCACTGCGGGTTGGAGGGCGTAAACCCGCGTTCCGCCCGTTTGTGGCGATGTAGATGAAGGAGAATGAAAATGACCCGCCGGAACCCGTTTGCATCCTGCCGTGCTGTGCCTTTAGTGGCGGGCCTGTTGGCCGCCACATTCACCTCGTTAGCGGCCGCGCCCGCCGCGCGCGCCGAAATCCTGCAACTCTCCGCCACCGCCTTCGTTTCCCGCGGTGTTACCTCGTCCACGGACGATGAGGGAGCGGGAATGCTACAGAATGCCACCGGCCAATATTATGCCACCGTGCCGTTTCCGGTGAGCGGCATGAGAGTGTGCAGTTTCAGCCTGTGGTACCGCGATGACGATGTCAACCACAACATCACCGCCAGGCTGTTGCGCAAGAGAGTTGCCGTTGGAGCCAATGCCTTCGCTGCTCCCGTGGTCATGGCTGCAGGTGGCGAGCGCCAGCGCTGTTAACAGCATGCAGCGCGCCACGGATACGACCATCCTCAACCCGATGATTTCGCCCGGGGGCTTCTTCTACTACGTCGATCTCGACTTACCTTTCTCGGCCCTGCAGACGGTGGGCGTGCAGATCGAATACAAGGCGAGTTGTCCGTAAAAAGGCTGGTCAACCGCTTGATGCTTGCCGCGAGGGGTAATTCGCTTTTTGCTTGCCACGCCGCCCATTAAATCTGCGACGGACTATTGCATCATGAGCCATTCGCTGATTAGTTGAGCGCCGGCCGGAAGCGGGCACGCATTCGGCGGTGGGAGGCATGTGCATGGCGTTGCTCGACGTCCGCGGCGTGTCGAAGAATTTCGGCGCCATCAAGGCGTTGACCGATGTGAGTCTTGTCGATGGAGCCCGGCGAGGTCGTCGGCCTGATGGGCGACAACGGCGCCGGCAAGTCCACCATGGTCAAGCTGATCGCCGGCAATTTTCCGCCGAGCGAAGGCGAAGTCGCCGTCGATGGCGAGATCTGCCATTTCCACAAGCCGGTCGAGGCCCGCGCCAAGGGCATCGAGGTCGTCTATCAGGACCTGGCGCTTGGCCGACAATCTGACCGCCGCGCAGAATGTCTTTCTCGGCCGCGAAATCAAGAAGGGGGTCTGGCCCTTCAACGTTCTCGACAAGCAGGCGATGATCGACCGCGCCGCCGCACTGTTCCAGCGAACTCAAGTCGGAAACCCGGCCGCGCGATCTGGTGCAAGAAGATGTCGGGCGGCCAGCGCCAGGCGGTGGCCATCGCCCGCACCCGGCTCTCCAATGCCAAGATCGTGCTGATGGACGAGCCGACCGCGGCCATCTCGGTGCGCCAGGTGGCGGAGGTGCTTGAACTCATCCGCCGCCTCAAGGCGCAAGGCGTGGCCGTCATGCTGATCAGCCACCGCATGCCCGACGTCTTCGCCGTCTCCGACCGCATCATCGTGCTGCAGGCGCGGCGCAAAGGTTGCCGACAAGGAAACCCGCAAGACCTCGCCGGAAGAAATAACCGGGCTGATCACGGGAGCGATCCGTGCAGCGTAGCGCCACCCAGGCCGCCGCCGAAACCGGCCATGCCGCGATCTCCGACGTCGTCGAGATCAAGGAACAGACTTCGCTGCAGCGGGTCTTCGCCAGCCAGGCCTTCTGGGTCACGATCGCGCTCGTCGTCCTCGTCATCTGCATGTCGGCCTTGACGAGCCGAGCTTCGGCACGGTCGACAATTTCGCCAACATCACCCGCAACTTCGCGCCCTTCGGCATCATGGCGCTGGGCATGACGGTGGTGATCATCACCGGCGGCATCGACCTGTCGGTCGGTTCGATCATGGGCCTGGTGGCGATCGTGGCCGGGCTTGTTCCTCACCTGGGAATATCCCTGGTACGTGGCCTTCTTCATGGGTCTGGTGGCCGGACTGGCCTGCGGCGCCGTCAACGGCTTCTTCGTCGCCTATGTCGGCATGTCGTCCTTCGTGGTGACGCTCGGCATGATGTCGATCGCGCGCTCACTGGCGGTCGTGTTTTCCGCCAACCAGATGCTCTACAAATTCGGCCCCGACGCGCCGATCGTCAAGGCCATCGGCCAGGCGAAATGGCCGCCGCCAGACGCCGGGCGACTGGGTTCCGGACTGGATTCCGCAGTTCTCGTCGCATTTCTGGACCATGATCGTGCTGGCGCTGATCGTCGGCTACGTGTTCAACTTCAAGGCCTGGGGCCGGCATCTCTTCGCCATCGGCGGCAACGAGCAGGCCGCGCGGCTGACCGGCGTTCCCGTCGACTGCGATCAAGTTCCAGGCCTACGTGTTCTCGGCCTTCACCGCCTCGATCGCCTCGCTGCTGATCCTCGGCTATTCAGCGGCTCGGCCATCAACGCCATGGGCCAGGCCTACGAGCTGCGCGTCATCGCGGCCACCGTCATCGGCGGCGCCAATCTGATGGGCGGCGCCGGCACGGCCTTCGGCGCCGTCATCGGCTCGGCCTTTCTCGAAGTCATCCGCAACGCGCTGCTGATGGCCGGCATCGATTCCAATTGGCAAGGCGCTTTCGTCGGCGCCTTCATCATTCTCGCGGTTCTTCTCGGCATGCAGACCGGCGGCAAGTCCATTGTCGCCGCGACGCTGGAAAGGCTCATTCCCCGGAAGCACCGCTAGAAAGCCTCCGGCCGGCACCAAGCCGGCGGGATTGTCAGTAAACAAAGTGGAGGAAGTACACATGAAGAAATTTCTGTTGACCGCGGCGGTGGCCTTTGGCGCGCTGACCGTGGCCGCTGTCCGCGGCACAGGCGAAGTACACCTTCGCGCTGGTGCCCAAGAACATGAACAACCCGTTCTTCGATCAGGCCCGCGACGGCTGCAAGAAGGCCGAAGCCGAATCGAACGGCGCCTTCGAGTGCATGTATATCGGCCCCGGCGAGCACGGCGGCGGCGACGAACAGGTCCAGATCGTGCAGGATCTCGTGGCCAAGAAGGTCGACGGCATCGCCGTGGCCCCGGCCAACGCGGCCGCCATGGCGGTGGCCCTTCAGGCCGCCAAGGATGCCGGCATTCCGGTTCTGACCTGGGACTCCGACATGCTGCCCGAGAACAAGGACCTGCGCCTCGCCTATATCGGCACGCACAACTACGAGATCGGCACCAACCTCGCCAAGCTCGCCATGCAGATCAAGCCGAAGGGCGGCACCGTCTGCATCCAGTCGGGCGGCGCCGCGGCGGCCAACCACAATGAGCGCATGCAGGGCATCCGCGACACGCTGTCGGGCACGAAGTCCGCTGCCTCGCCCGGCGACCGCCTGACCGGCCAGAACGGCTGGACCGAAATCGACGGCTGCCCGCTCTACACCGACGACGACTTCCCGCGTTCGGTGCAGCAGTTCGAAGACATCATGGCCAAGAACCCGAACCTCGATGCCTTCATCCCGACCGGCGGCTTCCCGCAGTTCGTCCCCGACGCCAACCGCGCGGCGGTCGAGAAGTACAAGGACAAGATCGCCGAGCAAGTCGCTGGCCCTCGTGGTCGCCGACACGCTGCCGGTGCAGATCGACCAGATGAAGGAAGGCCTGTCGCTCGGCCAGGTCGGCCAGCGTCCGTTCGAAATGGGCTACATGACCATGAAGGCCTTCAACGACATGAAGGAAGGCAAGCCGGCGCCCGCCGATCCGACCTATACCGGCCTCGACGTCTGCACGCCGGAAACGGCCGACACCTGCATCGCCAAGTAGGGTTGCTTTCGACGATTGCTCAGGGCGGGAGGAAACTCCCGCCCTTTTTGTAAGGAGGCCGCCATGACCGGAATGTTCTCGCTTGACGGCCGCGTGGCGCTGGTGACCGGCGCTTCGCGCGGGCTGGGCTTTGCCATGGCAAAAGCCTTGGTCGAGAATGGCGCCAAAGTCATCGTCAACGCTCGCGACCGTCTGGCCTTGCGCGAGGCGGCGGCGAAGATCGGCGCCGAAGCCATGGCCTTCGACGTCACTGATGCCCGGACGCATCGCGCGACCGCACTCGAAGACATCGTCGGCGCGCCACGGCCGTCTCGACATTCTGGTCAACAATGCCGGCATCCAGCACCGCCGTCCCCTGATCGAATGGGAGGATGAGGATTTCGAGCGCGTCATCGCCACCAATCTCACCGCCTGTTTCCGCCTGGCCCGCGATGCCGCGCGGCTGATGCTGCCCAACAAATTCGGACGCATCATCAACACCGGTTCGGTTGCCGCCATACTCGGCCGACCCACCATCCATGGTTATGTGGCGGCCAAGGCGGGGTTGCACGGGCTCACCCGCTCCATGGCGGCGGAAATGGGCCGTCACGGCATCACCATCAACGCTATCGCCCCGGGCTATTTCGCCACCGAACTCAACACCGCGCTCCTCGAAGACAAGGCCTTCACGCCTGGGTCGAAGCAACGCACGCCCGCCGGGCGCTGGGCGAAACCCGAAGAACTTGGCGGCGCCGTGGTCTTCCTTGCTTCCGATGCCGCCGCCTATGTCAACGGCCATGTTCTCGCCGTCGATGGCGGGCTGTCGGTGTCGCTTTGAGAAATTGAGGCGGGAGTTTCCTCCCGCCTTGCGGTCAGGCCTGATAGGCGCAGCAGATGATCCGCACGAAGGCCACCGAGCCGATCGACGCCACAAAAATTCTTAAGAGATCGGCAGCCACCGGAAATGCTCCGGTGGAGAACCAGAAGACGAGTATTCCAAGCACGATCAATCCGACCATGAGCACGAGAAGCGCCGGGCCGCATCTGCGCAGACACGCCCAATAGCGGTCGAAATTCCATTCGCTACTTGGATCGTTGCCGGTGCAACAGCAGACGCACAGGGTCAGGATGCTGCCGAGAATGACGAGATATGCCAGGGCCGGACCGGCAAAATTCCATGTCCACCACCACAGGAACCCAAATACGATGGTGAACAGAAGTCTGATGATATTGGGCATGGTTGCCTCCTTTGAGAGACTCAGAAACCGTCCCAATTGGTGCAATCCGCCGTAGTTGCGCGCTGCGCCGGACTGACGCCGAAGCAAGGTGATCTTACGTCAATTTAACATGGCTGCAAAGGCACAAGACGTCACGGTGCCGGCGTCTCGCCCCTGAGCACGGCGGCAAATTTCGCCATGTCGATATTGCCGCCCGACACGATGACGCCGACGCGCTTGCCCTTCATCTGGGCCCCTCCTTGACCAGCGCCGCGAGTGCCGCGGCACCGGCCCCCTCGGCGACATTGTGGGTGGTGCGGTAGAGGAGGCGCATGGCCTCGGCGATCTCGTCCTCGGTGACCTGCACGATGCGCTCGGCGCCGTGCTTGATGATGCGGAAGGCATCGGCATTGGGAATGCGCACCGCCATGCCGTCGGCGAAGGAGGCCGATGAATTGGTGGCGACCGGCTGGCCCTGCGCGAAGGAGAGCGCATAGGCGGCGGCCTTCTCGGCCACCACGCCGATCACCTTGGTCTTGAGGCCGAGAAGATCGCGCATGGCGATCACCCCGCAAATGCCGGAACCGAGGCCGATCGGCACATAGACGGCATCGAGCGCGCCGGCCGCGTGAAACAGCTCGTGCGCGTAGGTGGCAACCCCCATGCACCAGCTCGGGATGAAACGAGGCGACCATGTCGAGGCCGCGTTCGCTGGCCAGCCGCATGGCCGTCTCGCGCGCCTCGTCGAAATCGCTGCCCGACTTCGATCAGCTCGGCGCCGAGCGCCTGCATCGCGGCGTTCTTCTCGGCCGAATTGCCGAAAGGCACGACGATCGTCGCCGGAATTCCCTCGCGCCTGGCCGCGAAGGGAATCGACTGGCCGTGATTGCCGCGGGTCGCGGTGATGACCCCATTGGTCTCGCCGCGCTCCTTGCGCAGACTGCATATGCACCAGCCCGCCGCGCACCTTGAAGGCGCCGATCGGCGTGTGATTCTCATGCTTCACCCAGACTTCGCAGCCCAGTTCCTGCGCCAAGCAGCGGCCAGACATATTGCGGCGTCGGCGGCATCGCCGCGTAAACGATGCGTTGGGCGGTCTTCGAGATCGGTAGGACTGAACATTCTTGACTTAACTCCGGACGCATGTTTCGTGCCCATCGAACGCAGTCGCACGAAGGCGCCGAAATGGCAATTGCATTCACGTTTCCGGGGCAGGGCAGCCAGGCGGTCGGCATGGGCAAGGCGCTGGCCGATGCCGTTCCCGCCGCGCGCGCCGTGTTCGCGGAAGTCGACGAGGCGCTCGGCCAGAACCTCTCACAGCTCATGTGGGAAGGGCCCGAAGCCGAACTCACGCTCACCGAGAATGCCCAGCCCGCGCTTGATGGCGGTGAGCATGGCGGTGATGCGCGTGCTGGAGAGTCGAGCACGGCATCACACTTGCCGGGACCGCGAAATTCGTCGCCGGCCATTCGCTCGGCGAATATTCGGCGCTGGCGGCGGCCGGCACATTTTCGCTCGCCGATGCGGCGCGCCTGCTTAAGGCCCGCGGCCGCGCCATGCAGGCGGCAACGCCGGTCGGCACCGGCGCCATGGCGGCGCTTCTTGGGCCTCGATTTTGCCGACGCCGTGGCGGTGGCGGCGGAAGCGGCGCAAGGCGATGTCTGCCAGGCGGCCAATGACAACGCGCCGGGCAGGTCGTCGTCTCCGGCCACAGGGCGGCGGTCGAACGCGCCCTCGAGATCGCCAAGGCCAAGGGCGCCAAGCGCGCCATCCTGCTTGCCGGTGAGCGCCCCCTTCCATTGCGCCCTGATGCAGCCCGCCGCCGATGTGATGGCCGAAGCGCTGCGCAAGGTTGCCATGAAGGCGCCGGCGGTTCCCGCTGATCGCCAATGTCATGGCCGGTCCGTCTCAGCGACCCGGCGGAAATTCGGCGCGGCTCGTCGAGCAGGTGACCGGCACGGTGCGCTGGCGCGAATGTGTGGGCTTCATGGCCGGCCAGGGCGTTAATCTGTTTTGTGAAGTTGGGGCAGGCAAGGTCCTGACCGGACTTGCGAAAAAGAATGCGCCCGAGGCGACCGGCTGTCGCCTCGGCACGCCCGATGAAATCGCCGCTGCCGCAGCCCACCTCAAGCAAGGATGAAGCCGATGTTCGATCTGACCGGCAAGACCGCGCTCGTCACCGGTGCCACCGGCGGCATCGGCGCGGCGATCGCCAAGGCGCTGCATCGAGCAGGGCGCCACGGTCGCGATTTCCGGCACCCGTGCGGCCGTGCTGGAGGAATTGAAGGCGGAACTGGGCGAGCGCGTCCATGTGCTCACCTGCAATCTGGCGGATGCGGCGGATGTGGAAAAACTCGTCCCCGCCGCCGAAGCCGCCATGGGCTCGCTCGACATCCTCGTCAACAATGCCGGCATCGCCCGGACGGGCTGGCCATGCGCATGAAGGACGAGGACTGGGCGGCGGTGCTCGATGTCAATCTGACCGCCGCCTTCCGGCTGGCCCGCGCCGCCATGCGCGGCATGATGAAGAAGCGCTGGGGCCGCATCATCAACATCACCTCGGTCGTGGCGGTCACCGGCAATGCCGGCCAGGCCAACTACGTCGCCTCCAAGGCCGGCATCATCGGCATGACCAAATCGCTGGCCCAGGAACTGGCGAGCCGCAATGTGACGGTGAATTGCGTGGCCCCCGGCTTCATCGCGACGCCGATGACCGACGTTCTGAACGACAAGCAGAAAGAAGCGATCCTCGCCAAGGTGCCGGCCGGCCGCTTGGGCTCGCCGGACGACATCGCCGCCGCGGTCCTTTATCTTGGCGTCGCAGGAAGCCGCCTATGTGACCGGCCAGACCCTCCATGTGAACGGCGGCATGGCCATGATCTGAAGGAATTTTACTTGCGAAATCAAAGCGCCATAAAGGCCCTTTTGCCGCAAAAGGAATCTGTGGTAGGGAACCCTGCCGGCGCGAGGGGGACCGGCAGTCGATCTCTGAGGGCCGGCCGTCCGGTTAAAAACCAACGAGGACGATGGAACATGAGTGACGTTGCTGAGCGGGTGAAGAAGATCGTTGTCGAGCATCTCGGCGTCGATGCCGATAAGGTCAAGGCGGAAGCGAGCTTCATCGACGATCTCGGCGCCGACAGTCTCGACACGGTCGAACTAGTCATGGCGTTTGAAGAAGAATTCGGCATCGAAATTCCCGACGACGCGGCCGAGACGATCCAGACCGTCGGCGACGCGGTGAAATTTATCGAGAAGAGCGCCGCCTGATTGGGTGGTACACCCTCGTTATGGGGGGCTGTATGGGTTTGCCGCGCGGAGGCAGGGGATCGAAACATCCTGCCGCCGCGTTTTCGTATCGCGAAGGGTGAATGCGCATGCGCCGGGTGGTAGTCACGGGCCTTGGAATGGTTTCGCCGCTCGCGACCGGTGTTGAGGAAACCTGGGCACAGCTTGCTCGCCGGTGAATCCGGTGCCGGCGCCGATCACCAAGTTCGATGCCTCGGATCTGCCGTGCCGCATCGCCTGTGAGGTGAAGCGCGGCGACGGCTCCAACGGCACCTTCAATCCCGAGCAATGGATGGAGCACAAGGAGCAGCGCCGCTACGACGATTTCATCATCTATGCGGTGGCCGCCGCCAAGCAGGCGGTGAAGGATTCGGGCTGGGAGGCCAAGACCGACGACGAGCAGATCCGCACCGGCGTCCTGGTCGGCTCCGGCATCGGCGGCCTCCCCAGCATCGAGGAGACGACACTGCTCCTGGCCGAGAAGGGTCCGCGCCGCGTCAGTCCCGTTTTTCATTCCCGGCGCGCTGATCAATCTCGCCTCGGGCCTCATCTCCATCGAATTCGGCGCCAAGGGGCCGAACCATGCCGTGGTCACCGCCTGCTCGACCGGCGCGCATGCGATCGGCGATGCGGCCCGCATGATCGCCCTCGACGATGCCGATGTGATGATCGCCGGCGGCGCCGAATCGGCGATCTGCCGTCTCGGCATTGCCGGCTTCATCGCCTGCAAGGCGCTGGCGACCAAATTCAACGACGAGCCGAAGCGCGGCTCGCGGCCCTATGACAAGGACCGCGACGGCTTCGTCATGGGCGAGGGCGCGGGCATCGCTGGTTCTCGAGGAACTCGAACACGCCAAGGCCCGCGGCGCCAAAATCTACGCCGAAGTGATCGGCTATGGCCTGTCGGGCGATGCCTATCACATCACCGCGCCGGCCGCCCGACGGCGACGGCGCCTACCGCTGCATGCAGATGGCCCTGCAAGCGCGCCGGCCTTCCCGCCCACGAAATCGACTATATCAATGCCCATGGCACCTCGACGCCGCTTGGCGACGAGATCGAATTGCACGCCGTCGAGCGCGTCATGGGCAACCGCACCGAAGGCCTGTCGATGTCCTCGACCAAGTCCTCGACCGGCCATCTGCTCGGGGCGGCGGGTGCGGTCGAGGCGATCTTCTCGATGCTGGCGATTCGCGACAATGTCTGCCCGCCCACCCTCAATCTCGACAATCCCTCGGTCGAGACCAAGATCGATCTCGTGCCCCATGCGGCGCGTCAAGAAGGAGATCAACACAGTTCTGTCCAATTCCTTTGGTTTTGGTGGCACCAACGCATCACTGGTCATGCGCCGCTACGCGGCCTGACCCAATCGAGGACGGCCATTGAACCAGCCAAGGCAACGGGCAAGAGTACCCGGACCGCAGGCGAGTAGAAAGCGGCGTTCGGCCGTCTCGCGCGTGTTTCTGTCGCTATTATTCATCGCCGTGACCGCCGTCCTTACCGCGGGCCTCGGCAGCTTCCTCGGCTATCAGGCCTATACCATTCCCGGCCCGCTGGAATCGGCCAAGGTCGTCGAAATCGACAAGGGCCTGCGCACCCCCGCGATTGCCGCGCGCCTGGAAGAGCAGGGTGTCATCAACGACGCGCGTGTCTTTTCCGCCGCCGCCTTCCTCACCGGTGCGCGCGGCCGGCTCAAGGCGGGCGAGTATGAATTCGCCGCCGGTGTCAGCATGCGCGATGTCATGAACATGATCATCAGCGGCAAGTCGCTCGTCTACAAGCTCAACATCCCCGAGGGCTGGACCAGCGAGATGGCGGTGGCGCGCATCCGCGAGAATGCTGTCTTGACGGGCGAGATCGCCACTATTCCGCCCGAGGGCAGCATCATGCCAGATACCTATGTGTTCCGGCGCGGCATGACGCGCCAGAAGCTGCTCGAGGACATGCAGGCCGCCGAGGCGCAACTGCTGCAGGAGATCTGGCAGAAGCGCAGCGGCCGCATGGTGCTCAAGACCAAGGAGGAGGCGGTCGTCCTAGCCTCGATCGTGGAAAAGGAAACCGGCCTTGCCGCCGAGCGCCCCCAGGTCGCTTCGGTGTTCATGAACCGCCTCAAAAAGGGCATGCGCCTGCAATCCGATCCGACCATCGTCTACGGACTGGTGGGCGGCAAGGGCAAGCTCGGCCGCGCGCTGACACGGGCCGACATCCAGAAGCGGACGCCCTATAACACTTATGTGATCGACGGCCTGCCGCCCGGCCCGATCGCTAATCCGGGCCGCGCAGCTCTCGAAGCTGTCGTCGATCCGCCCGATACCGAATACCTCTATTTCGTCGCCGACGGCTCGGGCGGCCACGCGTTTGCCAAGACCCTGGAAGAGCACAACGCCAATGTCGCGAAATGGCGCGCCATCGACAATTCAGCCGCCGCCGCTTTGGCCGCCGAGATCGCCGCGCCGCCGCCCCAGCCACCTGCCGCCGAAACCGCCGCTGCGCCCAAGGTGACGATTCCGGCCTTGCCGGAGATCGCCGAACCGGCAGCGCCACCCGAGCCGGCGAAGCTTCCTGCCCAAACCGCCGCCGTCCACACCGATCAATCAGCGGTGGAACCGGCGGTCGAGCCGCCCGCACCCGATGCCTTGGCCGATCCGCTGCCCGGGACAAAGCCTGTGGCCGCCGCCGTCGAGACGAAGCCGGCCGAGCCCGAAATACCCGAGGCTGCTGCCCCGCTGAAGCCCGGCTCCATCGTAAGGGTCGACGACCGGATGATTCCGATCCCCAAGCAGAAACCGGTGCAGTAGCAATCCCCGCGGTCTTTGCTGGGGGTTTGGAAGAACCAAATCCCGATATAATGTGCAGCCGGGGCAGGGGACAGCGCAATGCAGCCGGACGCCAATCGCTTATTGTTTCAACGCGCGATGGATCATGCGCTGAACTTCCGGGCCCAGACCGCCAGCCGCGCCCAAGGGCCGTTGCGCGGTTTTGATGAGTCCCTAAATGCATTCTCCGAGCCACTTCCCGAAACCGGCAATGCTGCCCTGGATGTGATCGACCATCTGGCCGCCAATGCGGAACCCGGACTTAATTGCCCGACGGGTCCGCGGTTTTTCGGTTGGGTCATCGGCGGCTCCCATGCGGTTGGCGTGGCGGCCGACTGGCTGACGAGTGCGTGGGGGCAGAACTCCGGCAATCATCATGCTTCGCCGTCTGCGGCGGCGGCCGAAGCGGTGGCCGCCCACTGGCTGCTGGACCTTTTGGGCTTGCCGCATCGCAGTTCGGTGGGTTTCGTGACCGGAGCCACTATGGCCAATTTCGTCTGCCTGGCCGCGGCGCGCGGTGAAGTTTTGCGCCGGGCCGGCTGGGATGTGGAATTGAAAGGTCTGTTCGGCGCGCCGCCCATTCAGGTGCTGATCGGCGATGACGCGCATGCGACGGTGTTCTCCGCGCTGCAGTTTCTCGGGCTCGGTCATGCCCGCGTCATTCGCATCGCCGCCGATGGGCAGGGCCGAATGATGCCCTCCGCATTCGCCGCCGCCGCCGCGAAGATCAAGGGCCCGGCGATTGCCGTGATGCAGGCGGGGCAGATCAATACCGGCGCATTCGACAGTTTCATCGAACTCATCCCATCGGCCCGCCGGGCCGGGGCCTGGGTCCATGTCGATGGCGCCTTCGGCTTGTGGGCCAAGGCATGTCCGCCCCGCGCCCACCTGGCTGCGGCGGTTGAAGAGGCTGACTCATGGGCAACTGACGGCCACAAATGGCTGCAGACGCCTTATGATTGCGGCTATGCCATCGTGCGCGACGAAGAGGCCCATCGCCGCGCCATGACGATTGCGGCGAGCTATCTGCCGCCCTCGCGCGAGGGCGAACGCGACCCATCGCATTTTGTGCCGGAACTGTCTCGCCGCGCCAGGGGCTTTGCCACTTGGGCCTTGATCCGGCATCTCGGCCGCCAAGGTATTGCCGGGATGGTGGACCGGCACTGCCGAGCCGCCGCAATCATCGCCGCAAGGCTGCGCACCGAGAACGCCGTCGAAGTCATGAATGACGTGGAACTCAACCAGATCGTGGTGCGTTTCGGCGCCGGCGAAGAGCCCGAACGCGGCGACCGCCTGACCCAGGACACCATTGCCCGCATCCAGGCCGATGGCACCTGTTTTGCGGGCGGCGCCAAGTGGCGCGGCCGCCAAGTCATGCGCATCTCGGTAATATCCTGGTTGACCGATGAAACCGAGGCAGTCAAGGCGGCAGAGGCCATGATCGATGCTTGGCACCGGACTCTTCAGGCATCCTGAGCCCCGCACCCAAAGCGCTCACACTTTAGCAACGCCTGTTCTAAACTCGCGCTGTTCTGATTCTCCCGGGATTTCCGATGCCGCTCTCCAGCATGACGGGCTTCGCGCGCAGCGCCGGCGCGCAGGACGGTCTACATTGGCAATGGGAAGTGAAAAGCGTCAACGGCAAGGCGCTGGATGTGCGCAGCCGCCTGCCGCAGGGCTTCGAAGCGCTCGAGCCCGCGCTCCGCGCCGCCGCCGCCCGGCACCTAAAACGCGGCAATCTCCAGGTTAATCTGTCCGTGAGCGGCCTGTCGGCCGGCGAGACGGTGACCGTCAATCACGAGGCCCTGAATCGGGTCGCCGCCGCCGCCCAGGCGCTGCATGAGCGGATCGGCGGCGAGGCGCCGCGCGCCGATGCGCTCATGGCTCTCCGCGGTGTTCTGGAAATCTCGCAGCCGCCGGCCGATGAGGCGGAGATTGAACGCCGTAACCAGGCAATGGCCGCCTCCTTCGAGGAGGCAGTGGTGGCCCTCGACATTGCGCGCCGCGCCGAGGGTTCAAGGCTTCAGGCCGTTCTCGAGGACCAGATCGACCGCATCGAGAGCTTGAGTCGCGCCTCCCGCGACAATCCTGCCCGGTCGCCCGAGGCGGTGAAGATGCGGCTCATCGAGCAGGTTTCGCGCCTCATGGAAACCGGCGTAGCCTTCGACCGCGACCGGCTGCATCAGGAAGCCGCACTGATTGCGACGCGCGCCGACATCCAGGAGGAATTGGACCGGCTCTTCTCGCATGTGGCGGCGGCGCGGGCACTCCTTGCCGCCCCCGATGCGATCGGCCGCAAATTCGATTTCCTCGCCCAGGAATTCAACCGCGAGGCCAATACGCTGTGTTCCAAGGCTATCGATTCAACGCTTACCCAGATCGGCCTGGAACTTAAGAGCGTCATCGACCAGTTGCGCGAGCAGGTGCAGAACATTGAATAAGCTCCCCCCCAGGACCGAAATCGCCCGGCGCGGCTTCCTTCTCGTCATGTCGTCGCCGTCGGGAGCCGGCAAGTCAACCTTGTCGCGTAAGCTGCTGGCAGCCGATCCCAATATCACCATGTCGGTATCGGTCACCACCCGCGCCGCCCGCCGCGGTGAAGTCGACGGCCGGGACTATCACTTCATCTCCAAGGATGAATTCGCGGCCATGCGCGATGGCGGCGAGCTTCTCGAATGGGCCGAAGTGTTCGGCAATTTCTACGGCTCACCGAAGAAGCCAGTGGATGAGGCGCTGGCCCGGGGCCGCGACGTCCTCTTCGACATCGACTGGCAGGGCACCCAGCAACTGGCCCAGGCCATGAAGGACGATCTCGTGCGCATTTTCATCCTGCCGCCTTCGGCCGATGAGTTGCGGGACCGCCTGATCGAGCGCGCCCAGGATTCCGCCACCGTGGTTGCCAAGCGCATGGCGGAAGCCTCGCGCGAAATCAGCCACTGGCCGGAGTATGATTATGTCGTGGTCAATGACGAGATCGAGGACGCCCACGCCCAGATCGTGGCGATCCTCACCGCCGAACGCCTGAAACGCCGCCGCCGCACCGGTCTCACCCATTTCGTCCGTGAGCTGACGAAGAGGCTTTAGGATCCAAGCAGCGCCGCCAGCCGCACGAAGCCGGCAACCGGCACGTCTTCGGCGCGCAGTGTGGCATCGATGTCGGCCCTTTGCAGCAGCGTCTCGGGTGTCGCTGAAAGCGCCTTGAGGCTCGACCGCAGCATCTTGCGGCGCTGGCCGAAGGCCGCCGCCGTGACCCGCTCGAGGGCCTGCACCTCGATCGGCGGCGAGAGTTCGGGGCGCGGCACCAGTTGCACAATGCTGGATGTCACCTTGGGCGGCGGCGTGAAGGCGGCGCGGTTGACATCGAACAGCTTTCGCGCCACGCAGCGCCACTGGCAGAGCACCGCCAGGCGGCCGTAATCTTTCGATCCCGGTGCCGCCACGATGCGCGCGGCCACTTCCTTCTGAAACATCAGCGTCAGCGATGCATACCACGGCGGCCAGGCCCCATCGGTGAGCCAGCCGGTGAGCAATGGCGTTGCGATATTGTAGGGAAGATTGGCCACGATCTTGGCGGGCCCTGAAACGAGTTGCTGCCAGTCCATGGCCAGCGCGTCGCCGGACACCACTTGCAGCCGTCCCGGATAGGCGGCTGCGATGTCTTCGAGCGCCGGCAGCACCCGGAGGTCGCGCTCAACCGCGATCACCCGCGCCGCACCTTCCGCGAGCAGCGCCCGCGTCAGGCCGCCGGGTCCCGGTCCCACCTCGACGACGGTGAACCCCTCGAGGGGTGCCGCGGCGCGGGCGATGCGGCGGGTAAGATTGAGATCGAACAGGAAGTTCTGTCCGAGACTTTTCTTGGCCGCGAGATCAAGACGCGCGATCACCTCGCGCAGCGGTGGCAAGCTCGTCATCAGCAGCGGCCATGACGCGCCATTTGGGCGGCGAGCCGGATCGCCGCAATCAGGCTTTGCGGATTTGCGGTGCCAGTGCCGGCAATGGCAAGGGCCGTGCCGTGGTCGGGCGAAGTGCGGATGAAGGGCAGGCCGAGTGTCACATTGACGCCGCCATGGAAATCCAGCGTCTTCACCGGGATCAGCGCCTGATCGTGATACATGCACAGGATGGCATCGTAGCGGGCGCGCGCTTCCGCATGAAACGCGGTGTCGGCGGAAAGCGGACCCGCCACGACAATACCGCGGGAGTAGAGTTCGCGAAGGGCCGGAGCGATTAGCTCTTGTTCTTCCCGGCCCATGGCGCCGCCTTCCCCGGCATGAGGATTGAGGCCTGTCGCGGCGAGACGCGGCGCGGCGATGCCGAAATATCGCTTCAGATCGCGCGCCACGATTTCCGCCTGAATGACAATCGCTTCCTTGGTGAGGGCGCCGGGCACCTGGGAGAGCGGAATGTGAACCGTAACCGGGATCGTCCGCAGATCCTTGGCCACCAGCATCATCACCTCCAGGGCTTCATGACCCCGCGCGCGGGCGAGATGGGCGAGATAGTCGGTATGCCCCCGATGATCAAACCCTGCTGCATAGAGGCTTTCCTTCTGGATTGGATTGGTGACGATTGCGGCGACCGCATTGTCCATTGCTAGTTCCGCCGCTGCATCGATGGCAGCGATCACCGCGGACGCATTGCCGCGATCGATGCGCCCGGGTGTGGGATGGTGCATGAACGGACGATGCAGAACCGGCAGTGCGGCAGGAAAGTACTTGGACGCCTGCTCCGGCGTCGCGATCTTTGCCACGCCGATGGCAAGTCCCACCGCCTTGGCGCGCGCCTGCACATAGTCCGCATCGCCGATCAGAAAGAAACATGTGCCCGACTCGGCCTTCAGCGCATCCCATGCCTTGGCGGTGATTTCCGGGCCGATACCCGCCGGCTCCCCCGCCGTCAGCGCAATCGGCTTGGGGTCGCTCATTGCGAGTAGCTGCTGTCTTTATACTCGATATAGGCAGTCAGCCGCAGTTCCTTGATGTATTTGTCCTCGTATTCGTCGAATTTCTCGTTGCTCAGCGCGTTTGCCACCTGTTCGTCGCTGGGCATTTCGAATTTCGGTATCGACGGTGTTAACTTGCGCACTCCGCAAAATCCGATCACCTGGATTCCGTCCTTGCCGCGCACCGGGCCGATGGCCTTTCCGGCGCCCACTTTGTCGAGTGCTGCTTTCAACTGCTTCGGCAGCTTGGCGGCGTCGGCCTCGATCGGCTTGCCGACCTTGACGTTGAAGATGCCTTCGGCCGCCGCCTTCGCGCTCTTGCAGCCCTTGTAACGCTGGATGTACTGCGCCGCCTCGACGGCACGCGCCTGCATCAATTGTGCCGCCATCTCATCGGCGCCATTCTCGATCGGCAGTTCGATCTGCTGGATGGTATAGACCGTCACCGGCTTCATCCGCGGGTCGCGCCGGATTTCCTCCATGCGCTTATTTGCGTTGCGCTCGATCTCGGCACGTTTGCGCGCCACGTCCTCCGGCTTTACCTCGCTGCTCACCTTGTATTTGCTGTTCACCATCCGGCTGAAGCCGATCTGGACGGCGATATATTGCCGGAATGAGGTGCTGGAGATCCCTTGCTGTTTCAGCCGTTCCTCAAGGCCCGCGGAATTGGTGTCCATGCCCTTGGCTATGCGCTCCAACTGTTTCAGGATCTGTGCCTCGGTGGCTTCAAACTTGAATTTGCGCACGGCATTGAGCTTTATTACCTCGTCGATAAGCGACTGCACCGCCTCCTTGCGGCTGGCTGCAACGCCCAGAATCTTCATCAGCTTGAGACGCTGCTCGACATCGAATCCGGTGATCGGCCGGTCATTGACGGTGGCGATCACGCCCTGGCTTTGGGCCTCCGCCGGCATGGGTGATGCGGCCAGCAGCAGGCCGGCAAGGAATACCGAGAGGAACGCAAGCCTTTGCATGATGGTTCTCAGAAGCCGGTGCTCACGCTGGTCTGGCCGAGCGTGCGCAATTCGACGCTCAGCATTATCGAACGGTCGACGGAATTGTTCGGGTCGCTTGTCCTGCTCTCGGAATAGGCCAGCCTGGCATTGAAACAATCGCATTCGAAACCGATCCCTAGGGTCTTGTCCATGAATTGATCGCTTTCCAGATCGTAGCGCAAACCGCCGAACAGGCTCCAAGCCTCACCCAGCCGGTAGCTGGCATCACCCCAGATCTGCTCCTGGTGCTCCGGCCGGCCGGAGGCGGGCTCCGCGTCCAGATCGGCGTAGCTCAGTGAGCCGGTAATCCTGTCGAAAGTGAGGCTGAGCGAGGCCTCCTGCACATTAACGTCGGAGAAGTCCTCCTCGACCCGCGCCTGGTAGGTGAAGCGCAAGTTCTCCCACGGTTGCAGTGCTACGGCACCCACGAGATCGGAAGCCGTACCGTCGAGCCCCGTATCCGCCGCGAAACTATTCTCTCCGGCGATGTGGAAAGACTTGCCGATACTTACCCGGGCAAAGCCGCCATTGGCGCCGGTGAAGCTATAGACAACACCGGCATTGGCGCGGGTGCCGCCTTCATAGCGGTCGATGCCGGTGAAACGGTCCTGCAGGAACAGACTGGTGTGGTCGAAATTGAGGGTGATCGCATCCTCATTGCCGATCGATTCCTCATCGGTCTCGTCAGTCGCGGATATGACCTGGAACACCGGCGTCAGGATGCTTTGGCCGAAGTCCTGCACCGACAGGAGCGGCCAGCGCGCGTCGATCCCGGCCGAAGGCAGGATGCGCCCGACGGTCTCCTCGCTGTCTGCAGCACCGGGCAGGTTCTCCACGACATAAATGTCGCCGCGCACCCGGGCGAAGGGTGTCACCACCTGGCCCAGGCCGTTGATCATCTGGCGTTGCCAGTTGAGATCGGTGACGGCGCGGCTCTGCGAGGTGCCGTGATCGATACTCGGTGAAGTCGGTGTATGCGGATCCTCGCGGGTCAGCGAATAGGCGCTCGAATTGATCGCCAGCTCGCCGCCGAACACCGGCTGGTCGAAGACATAATTGCTCCGCACATAGGGCAGCGCATAGGGGATCGTGTCCTGGCTTTCTTCGGTCAAGAGCGTCTGAAAATATATCGCCTGGGCCGAAAAATAGTTCCGGTCCGACATGCCGGTGAGATAAGCTCTGCTTATTGCCAGGTCGCGGTTATCGAAATCGTACCGGCGCAGGAAGGTCTTGTCGGAAGTGAGCGTTCCGTCCCAGCCCCACGACCAGTCCTCGTCGAGTTGAAGTCGCCTTCCGACGTGACGGCTCCGCGCCAACGTTCATCGCCGGGGGGCTCGTCGAGCTCGAATTGGTGCACGCCATAGGCGCGTATATTGTAGATGCCGTTCATCAGCCGATGCCGCCACTCGACATCCGCAACCGGTCCCTGTTTGGTGGTCCACATTGGACTGAACGTAAGATCGGCATTAGGCGCCACCGCCCAAAAGTAAGGTGTCACCAGTCCGAAGCCGTAGGCATTTCCCCCCTTGATTTTCGGCATAAGAAAACCGCTACGCCGCTTTACGGAAGGGTCGGGGTGTTCGAGATAGGGAAACCAGGCCACCGGAACCCCGGCAATCTCGAACCTGGCATCCTTGTGAATGAGCGTCCTTTCATTCTCGTCGTGAATTGTCTCCTTGGAGACGATTTGCCAGATCGGCGTACCGTCTTCGTCCACGCAGGTCTTGCAGGCCGTGTAAGTCGCCCGCTCATAGACTGTGATGCCGTTTTCGAATCGCTGCGCATAGTCCGCAGTGATTGTAACGTCGTTGGTCAACAGCGCGCGCAAATGCCGGGCGAAACCTTCCTTGAACTTGTTGTGCAGTTCCACCATCGCCGCCTGCAGCACATTGCCGTTGGGCTCGCGGAATTCGACCGAACCGTTTGCGGTGAGCCGGTCGTTTGCCTCGTCGTAGACGACCTTGCTGGCGGTCAGGATATAGGGGCCATAGGTGATCCGCACCGTGCCCGTTGCTGTAGCGATCTTGCGTTTGCCGTCATATTCGATGCGGTCGGCATAAACATAGACACGGGTGCCGGGCGGCGGTTCCTTGAGTAGTGGCTTGATGAATTTGGGCGGTGGCGCGGGATCGCCCGCGGTGACCGCAGCGAGCGCCGGAACCGCCAGGCCGCTTGCCACCGCCAGGCATGTCAGAACCGCCCCGCGGGAAACCTTCCCCCGCAAGCGGCAGTCGAGCCATACCCGTTTGCCCGATTTCCCCACTTCACAAGCCGCTCATTTCAGCGATGTTTGCACTCTCTTATCCGGATTCACGGGCGGCGGGAAGGCGCGAATTCATGGTCGCGAGTTGAATGCTTATTGTGATCCGCCTCGACGGCGTGGCGGCCAGTGACAAAAGCGGTTCTTCGGTCACCAGCGCCGGGGATGTCAATGGCGATGGCTTCGCCGATGTGATCGTCGGGGCCTATGGCGCCGATCTGAATGGGTCCTATTCTGGATCGAGCTATGTGGTGTTCGGCAGGGCTTCGGGCTTTGCCGCGACCGTGAATCTCTCCACCCTCGACGGCGGCAATGGTTTCCGGCTTGACGGCGTGGCGGCCAATGACTGTTAGCGGCTATTCCGTCGCCAGCGCCGGCGATGTCAATGGCGATGGCTTCGCCGATGTGATTGTCGGGGCACCTTTGCGCCGATCCGAATGCGCTGTCTCTCGCGGCGATCGAGTTATGTGGTGTTCGGCAAGGCTGTCGGGCTTTGCCGCCAGCGATCAATCTCTCCACGCCTCAATGGCGGCAACGGTTTCCGCCTCGACGGCGTGGCGGCCGGTGACAGAAGCGGCCGTTCGGTCGCCGGCGCCGGGGATGTCAATGGCGACGGCTTCGCCGATGTGATCATCGGAGCCTATGGCGCCGATCCGAATGGCTGAATGCAGCGGGATCGAGCTATGTGGTGTTCGGCAAGGCCGGCGGGTTTTGCCTCGACGATCAATCTCTCCACCCTCAACGGCGGCAATGGTTTCCGCCTCGACGGCGTGGCGGCCACTGACTTCAGCGGCCGTTCGGTGGCCGGTGCCGGGCGATGTCAATGGCGACGGCTTCGCCGATGTGCTTCATCGGGGCCTATGGCGCCGATCCGAATGCGCAGCCTGAGGCGGGATCGAGCTATGTGGTGTTCGGCACGGCCGCGGGCTTTGCCGGCGGCAGTCTCAATCTCTCCACCCTCAACGGCGGCAATGGTTTCCGCCTCGACGGCGCGGTGGCTGGTGACCAAAGCGGCCGTTCGGTGGCCGGCGCCGGGCGATGTCAATGGCGACGGTTTCGCCGACGTGATTGTCGGTGCGCATTTCGCCTATCCGAATGGGTCCTATTCTGGATCGAGCTATGTGGTGTTCGGCAAGGCTTCGGGCTTTGCCCCGGCCATCGATCTCTCCACCCTCAGCGGCGGCAATGGTTTCCGCCTCGACGGCGTGGCGGAGGATGACAGAAGCGGCATTTCGGTGGCCGGCGCCGGGGATGTCAATGGCGACGGCTTCGCCGATGTGATGATCGGGGCCCATTTAGCCGATCCGAATGTGCAGTCGTCCGCCGGATCGAGCTATGTGATCTACGGCCGCGCCCCCGATACGGCGAGGACACGGGTTGGCGCGGCGGCGAACCAGTACATCAGTGGCGGCGCCTTCGGCGACACTCTGAGAGGGCTTGGCGGCAATGATGCGCTCGAAGGCCGCGCCGGGGCCGACGGTCTGTTCGGCGGGATCAACAATGACGCCGCTTCCTACGCCCATGCGGGCAGTGGCTTGCTGGCCAATCTGACTAATCCCGGCGTCAATACCGGCGATGCGGCGGGCGACACTTACACCTCCGTGGAAAATCTCACGGGTTCGAAGTTTGCCGACACGCTGACCGGCAACGGACTTGCCAACACAATCACCGGCCTTGCCGGCGCCGACACGCTGCTGGGCGGCCGCGGCGCGGACCGGCTGGTGGGCGGCCCGGGGAAGGATGCAATGAACGGCGGCCCCGGCTCCGATATATTCGCGTTCGACAAGCCGTCGGAAAGTGTCGCGAATGGCGCCCGCGATACGATCACCGGCTTCAATGCCGGCTCGGCCGGCACCTCGGTCGACCGCATCGACCTGCGCAAGATCGATGCCAAGACCGGTGTGGCGGGCAATCAGGCCTTTACGTTCGGTCCCTTCAACGGCACGAAGGGGCGCCTGCGGGCCAGGCTGGTGGGCACCACCACCATCGTCGCGGGCGACGTCAACGGCGACAACATCGCCGATTTCCAGATCGGCCTCCTCAATTTCACCAATCTCGCCAACATCACGGCGATCGATTTTCTACTGTAGGCCGAGCGGCACCCTGGGGGATGCCCGTCCCGAGTTGAACGCTTTGTCTGAAACCGCTATGGGATCGGCTCCTTCACGACTATGGACTCCCCATGAAAATTGACTTTTCCGGCTCCACGCTTCCCCGTAGAGGCGCAATCGTCGTTTTTGCCACCGAGGGCGGCAAGCTATCCGGCCGCGCCGCGACCTCCGATTCCGCAACCGGCGGTCATATTGCCAAGGCAATCAAGGTGGCGAAATTCGAGGCCAAGCGCGACCAGTCGCTCGATATTGTGGCGCCGGGCAAATACCATCGCGCCGTCGTATTCGGTCTCGGCAATCCCGATGCGCTCACTGCCCGGGATGTGGAAATGCTGGGCGGCGCCATTGCCGGAACCCTGCAATCGCTGAAGCTGAAAGAGGCGGCGATCGCCGCCGAACTTCCGGGCAAGCCCAAGCTGAAGCCCGCCGAAGCGGCGGCCCTGGTCGCCTCCGGTGCCGCTCTCCGCGTCTACAATTTCAACCGCTACAAGACCAAGAAGAAGGATAAGCCCGAAGGCTTGGCGGCGCTAACCATCCACACTACCAATGCCAATGCTGCGAAGAAGGCCTATGCACCACTGGCGGCCATCGCCGAGGGCGTGCATCTGGCCCGCGATCTGGTCAACGAACCGGCCAACCATCTGTTCCCGGTCGAATTCGCAGGCCGCGCCAGGCAGCTTGCCCGTCGTGGCCTCAAGGTCGAGGTTTTCACCCCCGCCCAGATGAAGAGGCTGGGCATGGGGGCGTTGCTGGGCGTGGCCCAGGGTTCGGCCCACGAAGCCCGCATGGTGGTGATGCGCTGGAACGGCGGCAAAAAAGGCGACAAGCCGCTGGCCTTCATCGGAAAGGGAGTCACCTTCGATACTGGCGGCATCTCGATCAAGCCGGCGGCGGGCATGGAAGACATGAAGGGCGACATGGGGGGTGCCGCCTGCGTGACCGGTCTCATGCTGGCGCTGGCTAAGCGCAAGGCCAGGGTCAACGCCGTGGGCGCCATCGGCATCGTCGAGAACATGCCCGACGGCAACGCCCAGCGGCCGGGCGATGTGGTCAAATCCATGTCGGGCCAAACCATTGCGGTTCTCAACACCGATGCCGAAGGCCGCCTCGTGCTCGCCGACGTGTTATGGTACGTGCAGAATCGCTTCAAGCCGAAATTCATGGTCGATCTGGCAACCCTGACCGGGGCCATCCTTGTGGCGCTGGGCAAAGAACATGCCGGGCTGTTCTCCAACAACGACGAGCTTGCCCAGCGTCTGGCGGAGGCGGGTCTCGCCACCGGGGAGAAGGTCTGGCGCATGCCGCTTGCCCCCGAATACGACAAGATGATCGACCACGACGTCGCCGACATGAAGAATATCGGCGGCCGCCATGCGGGGTCCATTACCGCGGCGCAATTCCTCCAGCGGTTCGTCAACAACGTGCCCTGGGCCCATCTCGATGTGGCGGGAACGGCCATAGACGGCGTCAAGAATACCATCAACCAGAGCTGGGCCCCCGGCTGGGGCGTCCGCCTCCTCAACCGCCTGGTGGCGCAGCACTACGAGAAATAGGCTCAGCGGCGGCGATAGGCCTCGCGATAGGCTTGCAGGCCGAGATAGTAGTTGACGATTGCCGCCTCGTAGCGGGCGATGCTTGCGGCGCCCGCGGACTGGTCGATCTTACCGCGCGCATGGGCCCTAAGCGTCGCCCTGCGGTCTTTCTCGACGCCGCGCCGCGCCGCCTCGAGCAGTCGCCGGAAGGCTTCGAGCTCGGCGCCATCCGTTCCGAGCCGGAGATTGCGGAGCGAAACCTCATAGAGTGGATTGACATTTTCCGAGATCGCCGGCTTGCCGGCGAAATCGACGGCCGCCACGCATTGGCCCTGCGCCACCTTGACCGCCCCGCAGGCGGTGGCGCAGGCCTGCGCCATGTCCGTGCCGCAGCAACTGCAAAGGCTTGCCGCCGAGGCACCGATTGCTGCCGCCGTCAGCCCGGATGCCGCCAGAATTGCAAGTCGCATGCCCCTGTCCCCCTCTGGGCCCCAACTCTAGCGCCTGAATCCGCCTGCGCAAGGTGGGCCATCTTGACCGCCGGCCCGGCTTGCGCTGGATAGGCCCATGACCGAAGTCTATTTCTATCACCTCGAGCACCAGCCGCTCGACAAGGTCTTGCCGAAGATGCTCGCGACCGGCCTCGAGCGTGGTTGGCGGGCCGTGGTACAGGCAGGCTCGGAGGAGCGCGTCGAGGCGCTCTCGGCGCTCCTGTGGACCCATGCCGACGAGAGCTTCCTGCCGCATGGCAGCAAGGCCGACGGTTTCGCTGAGCAGCAGCCCGTGTGGCTTACCACTGAAGTCGGCAATCCCAACAATGCCAATGTCCGCTTCTTCGTCGACGGCGCATCGCCGGAGGCCATCGACGGCCTCACCCGCGCCGTCATCATCTTCGACGGCGCCGATGCGGCTGCTGTCGCCCGCGCCCGCGACGACTGGAAGCGGTTCAAAGGCGAAGGCCATGCGGTGAGCTATTGGCAGCAGGACGAAAGCGGCCGCTGGCGAAACCGGGCGCAATCCCAATCCGGAGCCACATCATGACCGACAAACTGCGTTACCGCCTGCTGACCGGCCCCGACGACCGGAGTTTCTGCGAGCGCATCTCGAAGGCGCTCGAGGAAGGTTATGAACTCTATGGTTCGCCGTCGGTCACCTTTAATGGCGAGCGCGTCATCGCCGCCCAGGCGCTGACACTGAAGAGCGCCGTGAAGCCGTCAACGGGATCGCAACGCCGAGCCCGGTCGAGATCAGCGACCCGGCGATAGACTCCAGTTTTTTAGCCATCATGGGCCTCAAGCCATTGAGTTTCGTGGGCGTCGAGCTCGGCGGCGAGCCGCGCCCTGAGCCGGCGAAATTGGCGGCCTTCTTCGGCTCCTGCGCATAGATCGCGTGATCCTCCAGGGCGCGGTCGAGTACTGATAATTTTGTTCTTTATTTCCAATATCTTGCCATCCAATTCTTGAAGTTTTTTCTGAACTACCGCGGGATTGCCCTTGGCCCGTGCACGTGACGACGCTTGGTGCGCCCGTTCCACTCGCCGCCCGGCCCGCGTCCGGTCGAGCACCAGGGCCGTGTAGTCGTCCATGTCGCCGTCGAAGGGCTTCACCGTGCCGTCCGCCACCAGCCACAGCCGGTCGGCGCAGGTTTCGATGATGTGGCGGTCATGGCTGATGAGGATGACCGCACCCTCATAATCGTTGATCGCCATGGATCAGCGCCTCGCGGCTGTCGACGTCGAGATGGTTGGTCGGCTCGTCGAGCACGAGAATATGGGGCCCGTGGAAGGAGGCGAGCGCGAACAGAAGCCGCGCCTTCTCGCCGCCCGACAGCGTGGCGCAGCGTGGAGTGGGCGAGCTGCGCGCCGAAACCATAGGCGCCGAGCCTTGCCCGCCGCTGCGCCTCGCTCGCCGCCGGCATCAGACGCTGAATGTAGTCGTAAGGCGTCCGCTCCGGCGACAACTCATCCAGCTGATGCTGGGCGAAATAACCGACCGTCATGCGCGGCGGATGCTTCATCTCGCCCGCTGAAACCTGCGAGCTTGCCGCACAGCAGCTTGGCGAAGGTCGACTTGCCGTTGCCGTTGGAGCCGAGCAGCGCAATGCGGTCGTCGGGATCGAGCCGCAAGCGTGATGTTCTTGCAGCACCGGCGGTCCGGCGTGCATAGCCCACCGAAGCCTTGTCCCAGCGCACCAGCGGCGGCGCCAGCGCCTTTTCCGGATTGGGGAACAGGAACGGCGCCACCCGGTCCTCGACCACGTCGGCGATGGGCTCGAGTTTGGCCAGCGCCTTGAGGCGGCTCTGCGCCTGCCGGGCCTTGGAGGCCTTGTAGCGGAAGCGGTCGACGAAGGCCTGCATGTGGTGGCGCTGCTCGTCCTGCTTCTTCTTCAGCTTCAGGGTCAGCGCCTGCTTCTCGCGGCGCTGGCGCTCGAAGTTGTCGTAGTTGCCCTGATAGAGCGTGAGCTTGCCGCGATCGAGATGCAGGATCGCATCGACCGCCTCGTTGAGCAGGTCGCGGTCATGGCTCACCATCAGGATGGTGTGCGGATAGTCGCGGATGAAGCTCTTGAGCCAGATCGTGCCTTCGAGATCGAGATAGTTGGTGGGCTCGTCGAGCAGCAGCACGTCGGGACGCGCGAACAGCGCCGCGGCCAGCGCCACCCGCATGCGCCAGCCGCCGGAAAGTGCCGAGCAGGGGCCGTTCTGCGCCTCCTCGCTGAAGCCGAGACCCGCTCAGGATGATGGCGGCCCGCGCCGGCGCCGAATGGGCATCGATATCGGCAAGCCGGGTCTGGATTTCGGCGATGCGGTGCGGATCGGTCGCCGTTTCCGCCTCGGCCGAGCAGGGCGGCCCGTTCCTTGTCGCCGGCCAGAACCGTATCGATCAGGCTTTCGGGTCCGCCCGGTGCTTCCTGCGCCACCGTGCCGATGCGCGCCTGGCGCGGCACCGATGACCGAACCCGCCTCCGAATGCAGATCGCCGAGAATCAGCTGCAGCAGCGTGGATTTGCCCGTGCCGTTGCGCCCGACCAGGCCCACCTTGTGGCCATCGGGCACGGCAACGCTGAGGCCTCTTCCAGAAGCAGCCGTCCGCCGATCCGGTAGGTGAGATTGTTGATATGCAGCATGGCGCGCCTTCTAGATCATGCTGCGGCTCGATGCAAAATATCGGCCCAACCGGTTCCCGCCCTGCTTCGACCGCCGCTTCCAGCTTCGCATTTGCCGTTGACAGGAGCCATGTTGCACTGCACAAACTCTGGGTAGAGGGAAGGGAAAAGCCATGAACAAGCCGGTGCCCATCGCACCTGCCGAAGAGCGTCTATATCGACGAGATCACCATCATGCTGCGCGATCTCCTGCGCCAGGTCATCCGTGTGCGCGAACCGCGCGTGCTGGCGTCATTGATCGAGCCGGAGGAGGCCGCCGGCATTCCGGCCGATCTCATCGAGCATGCCCTGCAGGTCATCGGCATCTGGCTGCAGCTTCTCAACATCGCCGAGGAAAATGCCGCCATGCGGACCCGGCGCCGGTTTGAAACGCAGGGCGGGCCCGATCAGGTGATGGGCTCGTTTTCCCATGCCTTCTCGCCGTTGCTGCCGTCGGCGTGACTCCCGAAGCGGTGCAGAAGGCTCTCGACACCATCGATGTGCAGCCCACCATCACCGCGCACCCGACCGAGGCCAAGCGCGTCACGGTGCTCGAAATCCACCGCCGCATCTATCTGAAGCTCTATGAACTCGAAAGCCCGCGCTGGACGCCGCGCGAGCGCAAGGCGCTGATTGCCGCCTGCGCAATGAAATCGATCTGCTCTGGATGACCGGCGAAATCCGCTTGGAGAAGCCGACCGTCGAACAGGAAATCTCACTGGGGCCTGCATTTCTTCCGCGAAGCCCTGTTTGACCGCACCGCCTCGCTCTGCGATCTCCTCGAAGCGGCACTGCAGCGCCACTATCCGGAACTGCCCGCCGGGTGCGTCCGCCGCTGAAGTTTTCCTCCTGGATCGGCGGCGACCGCGACGGCAATCCCTTTGTCACCGTCGACGTCACGCGCCAGGCCTTGCCGGAGAACCGCAAGGCCGCGGTTGAGCGGCTCGACAAGCGCCTGACGGAATTGGCGCAGCTGATTTCGCTCAGCGTCAATGAAGTGACGGTGCCGGAGGATTTCACGCCGCGCGCTGGCCGTGCAGCTCGAAGCCTGCGGGCAGAGGCGAGAGCATCGCCGCAGCGCAATCCGCAGGAGCCCTTCCGCCAGTTCTTCAGCGCCCTGCGGGTCCGCCTTGACGGCAACTTCGGCCAGGCGCGAACGCCGCCTTTCGCAGATACCGCCGAGTTCGATCGCCGAACTTGCTCGCCGCGGAGCAGGCGCTCGTCGACGTGAAGGCCGTGATCGCATCGCCGCCTCGCTGGTGCGGCCGGTGCGCTGGGAAGTCGAAATCTTCGGCTTCCGCACCGTCAGCCTCGACATCCGCCAGAACACCACGGTGACCAATCGCGTGCTGCAGGAAATCTGGCGCAAGATGAATCCGGTTGGCGAAGGAACGATCCGCCCGCGGCCGGCAGCGCCGAATGGACCGCTGGATCGTCGATGAACTGCGACAAGCCCCTTGGGCTTCCTGCCGCAGTTTCCGCGGCGTTTCCGAAGAGGCGCGCGAACTGCTCGATCTTCTCGAACTCATCCGCGAAACCCTCGATGGCCCCGATCCGCAGGCGATCGGCACGTTTCATACTGTCGATGACCCAGCAGCGCCGCCGACGTGCTCGGCCTCTATCTGCTCGCCAAGTATTGCGGCCTGTTCAGCGACGAGACCAGCCGCGAGAGCTGCCGGCTACGCATCGTGCCGCTGTTCGAAACCATCGACGATCTGCGCGCGGCCCCGCCATCATGAAGGAACTGCTGGCGGCACCGGTGGTACGAAGTTCCGTCGAGCGACATCGGCGGCCGTCAGGAAATCATGCTGGGCTATTCCGACTGCAACAAGGATGGCGGCTTCTTCTGCGCCAGCTTCGAACTGTTCGAGGCCCAGCGCCGGCTGATGCGTGTCGGCCGCGAGGCGGGCGTCGCGGTCAGCTTCTTCCATGGCCGCGGCGGCTCGGTGAGCCGCGGCGGCGCGCCCACCGGCCGCGCCATCGCCGCCCAGCCGGCCGGCACCGTCGACGGCCGCATGCGGGTGACCGAGCAGGGCGAAGTCGTCTCGTCGAAATTCGCCAATCGCGGCACCGCCCTGTACAATCTGGAAGTGCTGGCCGCCAGCGTCTTTGTCCACACGCTCGAAATCGGGCGACGAGCCGGAACTGCGCGTCATTCCCGAACATCAGCAGGCGGTCGAGGCAATCGCCCAGGCTGCTCGTTCAAGGCACTACCGCAAGCTCGCCGAGGACGCGGCCTTGCTCACCTATTTCCAGGGCGCCTCCCGGTCGAGGAACTGGCCGTTCTGAAAATCGGTTCGCGCCCGGCCCGCCGCTTCGGCGCCAAGGGCATCGACGATCTGCGCGCCATTCCCTGGGTCTTCGCCTGGAGCCAGAACCGCCACCTGCTCACCGGCTGGTACGGGCTCGGCTACGCGCTCGACGATTTCCTGTGTGCCGCGTGGCGTCGAGGGGCTCGACGCTGCTGCGCGACATGTTCAACCGCTCGCGCGGCTTCCGGCTCGCCGTCGACGAAGTCGAGAAGTCGCTCTATCTCGCCGACATGGACGTGGCCGAGTTATATGCCGAACTGGTGCCCGACCGCACCGACGCCGAGCGCATCTTCGCCATGATCCGCCACGAGCACCGCCGCACCGCGCGCGCCATTCTGGAACTGACCGGCGAAAAAATTCTGTGCGAGCGTTTCGAGGGCCTGCGGCGCCGCTTCGAGCGGGTGCGGCCGATGGTCGACCAGGCCAATCGCTGGCAGGTGGAACTGCTGCGCGAGACGCGTGCATCGGGCAAGCCGCGACAAGCCGACTGAACTGCCGCTGCTGATGACCATGAACTGCGTCGCGGCGGGACTGGGCTGGACGGGGTAAATTGTTTTTCGGAAAATTTGAGCGAACTTGTTAGCTGCCCGCTCACCGCGCGGGGCATTTAGAATTGCGTTAACCACAAAACCGCCACATCATCGCGGGACTCCCAATCCCGGGAAGGCAATGCGAGGGAATCAGGCAATGAAATTCAAAGTGAGCCAAACGGCATTGGCGCTGTTCTTCGGCGCGGTATTGATCGCCGCCCCGGCGATCGTCGGAGCCAAGGGCCCGCTCTCCCATGACCAGGCTTTCGCCGGACCGGGAAAGAGCGGCGATCACGGTGGCGGCAAGGGCAAAAGCGGCGATCATGGCAAAAGCGGCGGCAAGAGCAAGAAGTCTTCCGCGGCCGAGGTAGATGAAGAAGAAGAGGAAGAAAAGATCAAGGACAAGAAGGACAAGAAGGACAAGCTCGCCAGCAAGCTCGGCGCGCTGAATGCCTACCACGCCTCGCCCAATGCCTACAAGAATGCTTCGGTCAATTCGCGGGTCGGTAGAATCGCTGCTTATTGGGACAAGCTCCAGGAGGCCGAACTGGACGGCACTATTTCTGCAGAAGAGCAGAAAGAACTCGACGGTTTGCTTGACGCAGCGGCCAACAAACCCATCGACGCTGAAACCCGTGAAGCGTTCAACGACATGCTCCGCGAGAAGTTCGCCGACGAGGAAGATGAGGGCGAGGACGAAGCGACCCCGTAAACGCAATTCCTCCATGAGCAGGGGCCGGAAATCGTTCCGGCCCTTTTTCTTGACCTGACCGCCACCCCTTGCCGCTTGTACCCCTTCCCGGTGTATGCTCCCATTCTGACGCCAAATCAGGGAGAATTCATCATGGCGCTTTCCAAACGCACCTTGCTTGCCGCCGCCGCCGTGCTGGCCTTTGCCGGCTCCGCATCGGCCGCCGACATGATCGGCAATTGCGAATTGTCGGGCGCCAAGGGTTCGATCCCGATCGAGAACCCCGCCAAGCCTGGCCAATTGACCGTCGAAGTTTCGCTGCCGGCGCCGATCTGGTGGAACGGCGATACGCCGGAAGCCATCAAGGACGGCATGGAATATTGCATGGCCGCCGAAATCGCCTGGCGCGCCGGCTATGACAAGCTCGAAGTCGTCAATGTCGGCTGGGATCCGCTGATTGCCGGACAGACCGCCGATTTCGATCTCGCCATGTCGCAGATTTCGATCACCGAAGAACGCAAGAAGGTGCGTGACTTCTCCGTTCCCTATTTCTATTCCGACATCGGCGTGCTGACCCGCACCGATGCGCCTGTCGACGAAAAGTCGATCAAGACGGCCAAGGTCGGCGTGCAGCAGGCGACAACCGGTGCCACCTTCGCCACCGACAAGCTCGGCCTCACCAACGTTCAGGTCTATCCGGACCAGGGCGACATGTTCACGGCGCTGCGGGCCGGCCAGATCGATGCGGCGATGACCGACACCTCGATCACGCTTGCCGAAGAAGTCGCCAACCGCAGGAAAAGTCGCGGTTGTCGGCCAGTACAAGACCGGCGAGACCTATGGCGCCATCTATCAAAAGGGCAATGCGAACAATGCGGCACCATCGACAAGATCATCCAGTCGATGATCGACGACGGCACCATCGCCAAGCTCGGCGCCAAGTATCTCGCCGCCGCCTGGGGCAAGGATCCGGCGACGGTTCCCTATTTCAATCCGTAAGCGACTCCCGCGTTCGTCATCCCGGCGAAAGCCGGGATGCACGGTCGAAGATGAGCACGGGTAACTCCTACCCCCACCGCTCCCCGCGGCGCCAACAGCCTCGCCGTCGCCGCTATGCTGTTTGCCGGTCTCTGCGTGCTCGCCGGCATTTGGCGCGACAAATCTCGTGCGCCGTGCGCTGGTGCATCTCGGCGCCTATTCGGCCGGCTGGGAAATCGTCTTCGGTCTGGTGATCGTCGTCACCGCGGTTCTGTTCTGGCCGGCCATTCGGGCGCTGAATCTGTCCAACCGGGCCCGCGCCGCCCTCGCCAGAAGCGACATCGTCGAAGTGCGCATCGACACGGCGGCGTCGCGCGACTACGCCTTGCTCACCTTTGGCTGGGGCGCCTTCGCGCTGATCGCCCTCGGCTTCATCTGTTTCGTTCTGATGAACGATGCCGCGGTAGGCAAAACCTTCTTTCTCCTTCCCCTGATGCAAGAGAAATGGTGGCTGGTTACCAAGCAGTTCCTGATCAACAACATCTTCATCTTCGTCATGGCCGAAATTCTGGTGCTGATCTGGGGACTGATCGTGGCGCTGGCGCGCATGATGCCGGGGCCGGCGGGCCAGCCGATCCGGGCGCTCGCCATCCTCTATTGCGACATTTTCCGCGGCCTGCCGGCCATCGTGACGCTCTATCTGATCGGCTTCGGCATTCCGATTTCCGGCCTTCCCGACCTGATCGTTCCCCAAATCGTCGGACTGTTTACCGATCTTGTCATCGATGTCGCCGGGCGAAATCAGGACAGCGACACGCATTCCGGTGACCTGGTGGTGCATCCTGGCGCTGACCCTCACCTATGGCGCCTATGTCGCCGAGGTCTATCGCGCCGGCATCGAAAGCATTCACTGGAGCCAGGTCTCCGCGGCGCGCTCGCTTGGCCTCTCCTATATGCAGACCATGCGCTATGTCGTCGTGCCGCAGGCCGTGCGCCGCATCATGGCGCCGCTGCTCAATGACTTCATCGGCCTGCAGAAGGATACGGCCCTGGTGCAGGTGGTCGGCGTGATCGACGCCTTCAACCAGTCGCGCATCATCGCTTCCAACGCCTTCAATCTCTCCGCCGTCACCATCGTGGCCATCCTCTTCGTGCTGATCACCATTCCGCAGGCCCGCTTCGTCGACAAGCTGATCGAGCGCGATAATGCCCGCATCAGGGCAGGGGGCTGACATGGCGTTTCTCGAAATCAAGGATGTCGAGAAGGAGTTCGGACCCATCCGCGTGCTGCGCGGCCTCGATCTGGAGGTGAACGAGCATCAGGTCGTCTGCCTGATCGGCCCGTCGGGCTGCGGCAAGTCGACGCTTCTGCGCTGCATCAACGGGCTTGAGAAGATTCAGGGCGGCGAAATCCGGCTGGAGAATGATCGCGTCTCGGGGCCCGGCGTCGATGTCAACCAGCTTGCGCCAGCAGGTCGGCATCGTGTTCCAGAGCTTCAATCTGTTTCCGCACATGAGCGTCCTTGAGAATGTGACGCTGGCGCCGCTCAAGGTGCTTGAAGATCGATCGCGCCGAGGCCGAGGACAAGCGCCATGGCGCTCCTGAAGCGCATCGGGCTCGAAGCCAAGGCGCGTGAATATCCCGATCGCCTCTCGGGCGGCCAGCAGCAGCGCGTGGCCATCGTCCGCGCGCTCGCCATGGAGCCGAAGCTCCTGCTGCTCGACGAGATCACCTCGGCACTCGATCCCGAACTCGTCTCGGAAGTTCTCAACATCGTGCGCGATCTGGCCCAGCAGGGCATGACCATGCTGCTCGCCACCCATGAAATGGGCTTTGCCCGCGAAGTCGCCTCGAAGATCTGCTTCCTCTATGACGGCGTCGTGCATGAGGAAGGCCCGCCCGATCAGCTCTTCGGCAATCCGAAGGAGGAGCGCACCCGGGCCTTCCTCAAGCGCATCATCGAGGCCGGAAGACTCTAACCGGCCGCCTTCTTGAACGCCTCGTCCACCGGCACATCGTAGGCGTTGGCGAGCCGATTGGTCATGTTGGCGAGGCCCACCACGGCGAACAGCTCGTTGATCATCGCCTCGCTCGCGCCCTTGTTTCGGGCAGCCGCGCCGTGGCTGGCCATGCAGTATTGGCAGTTGTTGGTGATCGAAACCGCCACATAGATCAGTTCCTTGGTCAGGGGATCGAGGGCGCCCGGGCCCATGATGTCTTTGACGCTCGCCCACACGTGTCCGAGCATGCGCGGCTCGTTCGCCAGATATTTCCAGAAATTGTTGACGTCGGCCACCTTGCGGGTTGCCTTGATATCGTCGAACACGGCCCTCACCGTATCCGGGGCCTTATCATAAGTGATTGGTTCCATTGTCAGCTTCCGTTCAGACTTGTGGCGGGGCCTTCGCAATTGCCCCTTACTTCCGCCATGGACCATTACCATATAGCGCCGGGGTAACCAGTGGCCCGGCGCAACATTCGATGCCGGTCCCTATCGGAGGCAACAAAATGAAACTTTCCCTTTCCGCGGCTAGCCTTTTGGCGCTTGCGCTTTTTACGGTACCCGCTGTTTCCCAGGAACAGTCCACAGGACCGGTGATGGCGCAAGCAGCGGTACCAGCCGATGTTACGGCGCTACTTGAGGATCGCCGTCCGCTGGCCGAACTCTCCAATGCGGAGCTCACCCAGCGTATACGCAAGGCCCGCAGCCTCATCCAGGCGGGCGGACTCGACGCCGCTACGAGGCAAAAGCTTCAAGGGCTGATCAAGACGGCGCGTGCCGAACGCATGACCCGCCAACAGCAGGCGCAACAGCAACCGGCACCGGCGGAGCAGGATAGTCAACAGGCTGAGGCCCAGCAGACCGAAACTCAACAGTCAGAGACCCAGCAAACTGAAACCCAGCCAACTGAAACTGCGCAGGCGGAAACTCAGCCGTCTGCCGGCGCTGAAGTATCTCAAGACGTGCAAATATTCATCAGCGAGTCAAAGTCCCTGTCAGAGATGTCGGTCCCCGAACTGCGCGCCCGGATGAGGAAAGCCCGCCAACTGGCGCAGACCAATTCGGGCAAGCCGGCGGTGCGCCGGCAACTGCGCGCCATCGTTCAATCGGTTCAGGCTGAATTGGCGACACGGAGCGGTCAGGCATCGCAGCCAGCGGAGGATGGCGGTACGGCCGCCGGGACTGAGCCCGAAACCGGCGGGACGGTGGAAACCGTGCCATCGGCGGAGCAGCCCGCCGGCGAAGCGCAAGATGAAGCCCAGCTCGACAATAATACCGCCAATCCCCAAGACGAGGCGAGGGCGCGCGAATTCCTCACCGATTCGCGCCAGGCGGAACAACTATCCGACGCCGAGCTGCGAGACCGCCTGAACGCCATCCGCACGCTGATGGCTAGCAACCGGCTTTCGCCGCAAACCGAACGCCAGCTTCGCCAGAAGCTCGCCGCCGAGCGCACCATCCTGCGTGGCCGCATTTCCTCCAAGCAGACTGATAAGCCTGCAACCGGCGGGCAGACGGGGAAACCGCGCGTCGTGATTAACAAAGATTATCTGATCAACATCGAAATCGTTCTGTCCGATCAGCGGCCTTCGCGTGATCTTGCCGACTATGAGTTGCGCAGGCGCATCGAGGTCTATCGCGTGGCCGTTCTTGATAACCGCTATAACGACGCCGAACGCCGGCGCTGGCGCCGGTTGATCGATGAAGACCGCCGCTTCCTGCGTCAGCGGCTCATCGAGGCTCGCCGTGCCCGCGCCGAGGAGCTGGCTGCTCGCCGCCGCGCCGGAGGTCTCGACATCGATATCGACGTCGTTCTCCAGCCCGACCGACCGCGAGATATTGATGCGGCCGAAGTGGAAGATGAGGATATCGAGGACTTCCTCGTCGCCCCGCCGCGCCGCAAGGTCGACCGCCGCTATACGGTGGAGGAGCTCGAACGGTCGCCGGACCTTCGCGATACCATCTCGCGCATCGAGATCGACACCATAAATTTCGGTTTTGACGAAGCCTTCGTGCGCGAGGAAGAGATCGAGGACCTAGACCGTATCGCCGAAGTGATGGAGCGCATCCTGGCGGCCCATCCGCGCGAAGTGTTCGTGATCGAGGGTCACACCGATGCAGTCGGCTCCGACGACTATAATCTCCATCTGTCGCGTCAGCGGGCAGCGGCGGTGAAAGAGGCCCTCACCACATATTACGTTATCCCCGAGGAAAACCTGCGCACCGTCGGCTATGGCGAACGCTTCCTCAAAATCCCGACCGCCGAGGCCGAGGAGGAAAACCGCCGCGTCTCGATCGGCCGCGCCACCGCGCTGATTGGCGAACTGGACCAGTAGTCCGCCGGAAGGGGTTCAGCCCTCTCGCGCCGTACGAATGCCTTGCAGCACCATCTCGAGACCGGTTTCGAAGGTTAAGAGATGGTGCTGCGGCTTAACATGGCCTGCATATAAATCCCGAAACTGGTCTATTTTGCCGGACCATTGAGCGGCTATAGAGGGGCTCCGCAAAGGAGACCCCTCGTGCCGTGCCAGCTTTCGGTCAATGTCAATGCCATCGCTTACTTGCGCAACCGCCGCGATCTGCCATGGCCTTCGGTCGAGGCGCTGGGCCGCATCGCGCTCCAAGCGGGCGCCCATGGCTTGACGGTGCATCCGCGCCCAGACGAACGCCATATCAGGGCGTCCGACGTGCCCGTCCTGCGCGACATGATCCGCTCGGAGTTTCCGGGACGCGAGTATAATATCGAGGGCTATCCCGACGAGCGCTTCCTGACATTCATCGAGACCCACAAGCCCGATCAGGTGACACTGGTTCCCGACGATCCGTCGCAGGGCACATCCGATCACGGTTGGGACGTTGCGAAGAACCGCGAATTTCTCAGCCGTGTCATCTCCCGCATCCGCCGCGCGGCCTTAAGGGTTTCACTGTTCATCGATCCCGATCCGGCTGTCCCGAAACTAGCGAAGGCGGTGGGCGCCGACCGCGTTGAAATTTACACAGGTCCCTATGGCGGGGCGCGGACGGCCGCGGATACCAAGCGCGAACTCGACAGGATCGCGGCAACCGGCCGGGCCGCCACGGCGGCGGGCCTCGGCCTCAATGCTGGGCACGACTTGACCCGCGCCAATCTTCCGGCCCTGGTTGCGGCATTGCCCAATCTGCTGGAAGTGTCGATCGGTCACGCCATCGCCGCCGATGCGCTGACGTTCGGCATGGCCGAAACCGTGCGGATGTTCCGCCAGGCGATCGGCGATGCCTAAACTGTCGAGTAGCCGCCAAGACGCATTGCCGCTTGCCTTGGGCGGCGGCGCCCGCTATGCCGCGCCCGGGCTTTCAGAGGGTTGCAGCACATGCGCGTTTATTATGACCGGGATGCCGACGTCAATCTGATCAAGGGCAAGAAACTCGTGATCGTCGGCTACGGCAGCCAGGGCCGGGCGCATGCCCTCAACCTCAAGGATTCAGGCGCCAAGAACCTCGCCGTGGCGCTGAAGCCGGGCTCCGCCACCGCCAAGAAGGTCGAGGCCGACGGCCTCAAGGTGATGAGCGCCGCCGAGGCCGCCAAATGGGCCGACCTGATGATGATGGCGACCCCCGACGAGCTCCAGGCCGACATCTTTCGCGACGAGATCGCCCCCAATATCCGCGACGGCGCGGCGATCGCCTTCGCCCACGGCCTCAACGTGCATTTCAACCTGATCGAGGCGAAGAAGACCCTCGACGTCATCATGATCGCGCCCAAGGGGCCGGGCCACACGGTGCGCAGCGAATACCAGAAGGGCGGCGGCGTTCCCTGCCTGATCGCCATGCATCAGGATGCCTCCGGCAATGCCCACGACCTGGCGCTCTCCTATGCGTCGGGCATCGGCGGCGGCCGCTCCGGCGTCATCGAGACGACCTTCAAGGAGGAATGCGAGACCGACCTGTTCGGCGAGCAGGTGGTGCTGTGCGGCGGCCTGGTCGAACTGATCCGGGCCGGCTACGAGACGCTGGTGGAGGCGGGCTATGCCCCCGAGATGGCCTATTTCGAGTGCCTGCACGAGGTGAAGCTGATCGTCGATCTGATCTACGAGGGCGGCATCGCCAACATGAACTATTCGATCTCCAATACCGCCGAGTTCGGCGAATATGTCACGGGCCCGCGCATCATCACCGACGAGACCAGGGCCGAGATGAAGCGCATCCTGAAGGATATCCAGACGGGCGCCTTCACCTCGGAATGGATCCGCGAATGCCGGGCCGGCCAGCCCAAGTTCAAGGCGACGCGGCGCATGAACGACGCCCATCCGATCGAGGAGGTGGGCGCCAAGCTCCGCGCCATGATGCCGTGGATCGCCAAGAACAAGCTGGTCGACAAGGCGAGGAATTGACGCCGAAGGCGTCATCACCGGGCTTGACCCGGTGATTCAGCAAGACGCAGGATTTCAATCGGTTCTTTGCACCATCGCCAATCGTGTCACTCCTCAATCCCTACTTCCTTCTTTCCCGCCGCCGGGGCTAAAGTCCGCCAATCCACGGAGAACTCATGCCCCCATGTCCCTCAAAGACGACATCGCCCGGCTCATCGTTCAGGAACAGCGCCTGCGCTTTGCGCATTTCAACGAGGGCGATGCCTGGCGGCTGGGTCAGCAGATGCGCACGGCGGCGGAGGCGCGGAAGCTGCCCTTCGTCATCGACATAAGATTCGCCAACCGGCCGCTGTTCTATTGCGCGCATGGCCGGCAGCGATGCCGACAATCCCGAATGGGTCAGGCGCAAGTGCAATGTGACATTGCGCTATTGCAAGAGCTCCTACCGTTTCGGGCGCGAGCTTCTTGACAAGGGCCTGACGGTGGGGCGCGAGCGCGGCACCGATCCCATCGACTATGCCCCCCATGGCGGCAGTTTCCCGGTCCATATCGAGGGCACCGGCTGTGTCGGCGCCATCACCGTGTCCGGCGTGCCGCAGCGCGAGGACCATAATTTCGTGGTGGAGCAGCTGTGCGAATTTCTGGGCGTTCCCCATGCCGAAGTGGCACTCGGTCCCGAAACCCCGGCATGACCGGCGACAGTCCCGTTCTATCTGCTGGCGGCGCTCGCCGCCTTCACGGTCGGCCTGTCGAAGGGCGGCCTGCCGATGGTCGGCATGCTCGGCGTGCCGCTGCTGGCCTTGAGCATTTCGCCGGTCGTCGCCGCGGCGCTGCTGCTTGCCCATCTACATCATCAGCGACATGTTCGGCCTCTATGTCTATCGCCACGCCTTCGACCGGCGCAATCTGGCGATCCTCATTCCGGCAACGACGCTCGGCATCGGCATCGGCTGGGCCACCGCCTCGATCACCAGCGAGCGTCTGGTGACGCTGATCGTCGGCGTGATCGGCCTCTCCTATTGCATCAATGCGCTGGTCAAGCGCGGCGGCGGCGAAACCAAGCCCGCCGACATTCCGCGCGGGGTTTTCTGGGGAACGATTACCGGCTTCACCAGCTTCGTGTCGCACTCGGGCGCGCCGCCCTATCAGATGTATGTGCTGCCGCAGCGCCTCGACAAGATGACTTTCGCCGGCACTTCGACCATTCTCTTCGCCGTGGTCAATGCCGTGAAACTCATTCCCTACTGGGCGCTCGGCCAGTTCACCGCCGGCAATCTCAAGATCGCGGCAATGCTGGCGCCGGTGGCGGTTGCCGGAACCTTCCTCGGCTTCCGGCTGGTGAAGATCATTCCGGAAAAGGCCTTCTTCCGCTTCGTCGAGGTTGCGCTCGCCGTGGTTTCCGTCAAACTCATCGCCGATGCACTGTTCAAGGCGTAACAAGATGAAACTCACATTCCACACCCTCGACGTCTTCACGACCCGCCGCTTCGGCGGCAATCCGCTGGCGGTGGTGCTCGAGGCGGATCGTCTGTCCACGGAGCAAATGCAGACCGTCGCCCGCGAGTTCAATCTCTCGGAAACGATCTTCGTGATGAAGCCGGACGATGCCGCCAACACCGCCAAGGTGCGCATCTTCCTGCCGGCGGCCGAAATCCCCTTCGCCGGCCATCCGACCGTCGGCTGCGCCATTTTGCTGGCGGAGCAGAAATTCAAGCCGGGCTGCAGCTTCGAAACCGAAATTCGTCTGGAAGAAAAGGCGGGGCTGGTTCCGGTGAAAGTCTCGCGCATCGGCGACATCCCGCGCGCCATCTTCACCGCACCGGTGGTCCCCTTCGCGGTCGATGTGCCGCCGCCATCGCGTGACGAGGCGGCCCAGGCCCTGTCGCTCGATCCTTCCGACATCGGCTTCGACGGCCATGGCATCGGCATCTATCAGGGCGGCCCGCGCTTCTTCTATGTGCCGGTCAAGTCGCGCAGTGCACTGGCCGGCTCGCGGATCATCGAGCCGCATTGGACGGCCATGGCGCAAAAGCACCGCACCGACATGGCCTATCTCTATACGCGGGGCGGCGACAATGCGAAGACGGACTTTCCGCAGCCGCATGTACGCGCCCGCCAGTGGCATTGACCGAGGACCCCGCCACGGGGGCGGCGACGGCCGTCCTTGCCGCCCAGCTCCTGCGGGCCGAGCGGCTCGCCGATGGCACCCATGCCTGGGAGCTGGAGCAGGGCTATGAGATGGGCAGGCCCTCCGACTTGCATCTCGAGGCGGATGTCAAAGGCGGCAAGCTCACGGCGGTGCGCGTTGCCGGGCAGGCGGTGCGGGTGATGCAAGGGACATTGGAGGTCTGAGACATGGAAAAACTGCTGCTGATCGCGCATCTCATGTTCATTGCGATGGGCACCGGCATGAGCTTCTCCAACTTCGTCAATATCCGCCTCGCCAAGGGGCAGAGCGGCGACATTGCCAAGGGCCTCGCCTTGCAGCGGCGGACGATGGCCCGGTTCGGAGATGTGGTGATCGCCCTCATCTGGGTGAGCGGCCTCGCACTGCTGTGGGCGGTGGCCCCCGAACTCAGCGGCTGGTTCCATGCCAAGCTCGGCTTTGTCGTGCTGCTGACGGCCTCGCATGCCATGGCGCGGCGCACCGGCCTCGAGATCGCCCGCAGCGGCAATGCGGCGCTGCTGTCGCGGCTCGAACTCTTCGCCGCCGGTGTATGGCTCTCGGCCCTGGCAGCAATCTTGCTGGCCGTCATCGCCTTCGAGGCATGACCCGGACCGCCGGTCCGGGCCGGAACAGTAGCGTGCTGTGGCCTACATGCCGAGCAGCTTCAGGGCCTCGTTCAGATCGGCTTCCGAGGCGTCGTGATCGCCTGTCTCGTGCTCGGCCTTGCCCTTCTCGTAGAGCGCCATGACCTTGGTCTTGGTGGCCTCGTCGACTTGGGTTGTGGCCATCGCCTCGTCGATTTTCTTCATGATGGTGGGGCATTTCCGGGCCAGTGCCGGTGTTGCGAGCAGCGGCGACAATTGCCGCGGCGAGAATGAATTTCTTCATCGGGTATCTCCTGTCTAGTGGCCTGCTGTTGCCGCAAGCCTGCAACGATTACGCCAATGGCCGCGTGGCTATTCCATGGTTTAACCAAGGCGGTTGCGCGCCGGGCGGCGATGTCCTATGAACCCCGCCATGTCCAATGCGCGCACCATTGCAGCTTCCGCTCCGGCCTTCGGGCCGTCGAGCGTGCGCCGGCTTCTGCTTCTTAGCTGCCCCTGAAGGCCGGCCGGGCTTTGCCTGGGCCTTCCGGGGATCACATTCGCCGCCGAATCCAGCTAAGACAGGCCAGAGACTTAACCCATGATGATTTCCCCGCGCGAAAAGTACCGCCCGTTTCCGCCGGTCGCCTTGCCCGACCGGCAATGGCCGGGCCGCACCATCACCAGCCCGCCCGTCTGGTGCTCCGTCGATCTCCGCGACGGCAACCAGTCACTGATCGAGCCCATGGGCCATGAGCGCAAGATGCGCATGTTCAACGCGCTCCTCGCCATGGGCTTCAAGGAGATCGAGGTGGGCTTTCCCTCCGCCTCGCAGACCGATTTCGATTTCGTCCGCTTCCTGATCGACAACAAGAAGATTCCCGGCGACGTCACCATCCAGGTCCTGACCCAGGCGCGCGAGGAGCTGATCCGCCGCACCTTCGACAGCCTCAAGGGTGTCAAGAGCGCCATCGTGCATCTCTACAATTCCACCTCCGAATTGCAGCGCCGCGTCGTCTTCAAGCTCGACCGGGCCGGCATCGTCGATATCGCGGTGAAGGGTGCGAGCCTCATCCGCAAGCTCGAGCGCGAATCGGCATGGAGGAGGTGATCCGCCATGAATATTCGCCGGAAAGCTTCACCGGCACGGAACTCGATTTCATCGAAGGAGATCTGCGAGGCGGTGATCGATGTCTATGAGCCGACGCCGCAGAAGAAGCTCATCCTCAATCTGCCCGGCCACCGTCGAGATGGCGACCCCCAATGTCTATGCCGACCAGATCGAATGGTTCTGCCGCAACATCAAGAACCGCGACAGCGTCATCTATTCGCTGCATCCCCATAACGACCGCGGTGCTCGCGGTGGCGGCGACCGAACTGGCGCTGATGGCCGGCGCCGACCGCGTCGAGGGCACGCTGTTCGGCAATGGCGAGCGCACCGGCAATGTCTGCCTCGTCACGCTCGCCATGAATCTGTTACAGCCAGGGCATCGATCCCGGGCTCGATTGCTCCAACATCAACGAGCTCGTGCGCATGGCGGAATATTGCAACCAGCTGCCCGTCCATCCGCGCCACCCCTACGCGGGCGAACTCGTGTTCACCGCCTTTTCCGGCTCGCACCAGGATGCGATCAACAAGGGCTTCAAGGCCATGGAGGCCTCGAACCAGCCCCTGTGGGAGGTGCCCTATCTGCCGATCGATCCCATGGATCTGGGCCGCACCTATGAGGCGGTGATCCGCATCAATTCGCAATCGGGCAAGGGCGGCATCGCCTATATCCTGGAGAAGGAGCACGGCATCGAACTGCCGCGGCGGCTGCAGATCGAATTCTCCAAGGTGGTGCAGGCGATCGCCGACGGCGAGGGCGTGCGAGCTTCCCGCCGAGCGCCTGTGGCAGGCCTTCGAGGATGAATATCTCGACGGCAACGGCCGCTACGCGCTTCTCGAGCACAAGAGCAAGTCCGATCACGGCGAGCAGGACGTGACCGCCAAGATCACCGTCGACGGCAAGACCCAAGACGATTTCCGGCCACGGCAACGGCCCGGTCGACGGCTTCGTCGATGCGATCCGCAAGGAAACCGGGCTCGCCTTCGACCTTGCCGACTACCGCGAACACGCCATGGGCACCGGCGCCAATGCGACCGCGGTGGCCTATGTGGAACTGCGGCTCGCCGACGGCGCGACGCTGTTCGGCGTCGGCATCGACAAGAACATCGTGGTGGCCTCGCTCAAGGCCGTCCTTTCGGGCGTCAACCGGGTGCTCAAGCAAAGTCCGGCCGCCAGGGGCGCGGTTGCGGTTTCAAGCGTAGCCGCGGCGGAATCAGCCGCTCTCAGCCGCGTGGCGGCGGTGCTCAAACGCGGCCACGGCCTCGAACTGCCGCCGAAGCTCGAGGCCGAGTTCGCGCGGATGATCGACTCCATTCCGGGTCGATGCATCCGCCGAGCGGATCTGGCGGACATTCGAGACGGAATATCTCAATGTCACCGGCGACTACGGCTTCGTGGCGCTCGAAAGCCAGACTGAAGAAGAAGGCGGTAGCTCAGTCGATGACGGCGCGCATCACCGCCGGCAGCATGTCAAAGATCGTATCGGGCCGCGGCAACGGTCCGCTCGCCGGTTTCGTCAATGCCATGAAAGAGGAATCCGGGATTGATTTCGAACTTGCCGGCTACCGCGAACACATCATCGGCACCGGCTCGAAGGCCGAGGTCGCGGCCTATGTGGAACTGCGCTTGCCTTCGGGCCGCGGTTTTCATGGTGCGGGCATCGACACCAGCATGACGGTCGCCTCCCTCAAGGCGGTGGTCTCGGGCGTCAACCGGGCGCTGAAAATGCGGTAGCAATTGCCTTCTCCCGCGCTTCGCGTGGGAGAAGGTGCCCGAAGGGCGGATGAGGGCGAGTTCCAGCACCCCACCCCGTCACCCCGGCGAAATCACGCAGCTCCATCGCCACCCCGTCACCCCGGCGAAAGCCGGGGCCCAGCTTTGTGGCCGCCCCTGATTCCACCCCTTGCAAGTAATGCAAAAATGCCTTACATCTGGCCGCATATTTGAGGCCCGCTCGCCATGACCAAACTGACCGTCACCGCCAAAGGCCAGATCACCTTCCGGAAGGACCTGTTGAAGCATCTCGGGGTCAGGCCGGGGGAAAAGATCGACGTGGAGTTTCTCCCCAATGGCAAGGCCGAGCTCAAGGCGGCGCGGCCCGACGCGCCGATCGACGGCTTTGTCGGGCTGCTCGCGGGCAAGGCGAAGAAGGCGCTCACCATCGACGAGATGAACGAGATCGCCACCCAAGGCTGGGCCAAGGCGCGTGAACGTCGCCGTTGACACCAACATACTCGTCCGTGCCGTGTTGTGGGACGACAAGCGGCAGGCCCGGGCCGCCAGCAGGCTGCTCAAGCAGGCGGCGCTCGTCGCCATCCCGCTTCCCTGTCTGTGCGAGTTGGTGTGGATCCTGAAGCGCGGCGCGGGTCTCGGCAAGGATGACATCGCCGCCGCCATCCGGGCGCTTGTCGATGCCCGGAACGTGGCGATGAACCGGCCGGCCGTCGAAGCCGGGCTGGCCATCTTCGCGGCGGGCGGCGATTTCGCCGATGGCGTGATCGCCCATGAGGGGCAATGGCTGGGCGGCGAAACCTTCGTGTCCTTCGACAAGGCGGCGGTGAAGCTTCTGGCGGGGCAGGGGCGGCGGGCGCGGTTGCTGCGGTAGGCCCTCGCGAGTGCCCTGAAAATAATCCTTGACTCATTCCTATAACTAGGACTATAAGCCCCTCCAACCGACCCGGAAAGGAGGGGACATTGTCGACAGCGTCTCGAAATGACCGGATCGGTTTGCAGCGCCTGCGGGGCAGGGGAAAGATAGCGCCTCCGCCTCCCGGGAGTCCCGGGCAAGACCCTTGGGCATTAGGACCCAAGCGCCTTCGATGGCTAGGCGCCGGCGCTTCGGCGCCGGCCTCCAAGAGCTTGCCCCCGGCAAAAATAGCTGCGTCTTCCGGTAAAATGGCCCGGCGAAGCGCTCTGCGCGAAGCCGGGCGCCGGGCTTTAGGCCTGAAACTCCATTCTCCCATCTTCCGCACGTGCCGGCTTGAAGCCCCGGCGGGGACATCCCCTCCACCTTCATTGCGCGAGCCGTCGAGCCGCCCGCCGTGACCGGGCCGGCCCCCGCGAAAATCATCCGTAGGCGGAATAAACACGCGCGGCGCGAGCCGCCCGCCCCCGTCCTGTCGTGCCGGCCCTGGGCGGGTTTCACCGCCCGCGACATGCCGCGCGAGGAACCGCTGCCGCGCTGCCCCTCGCCCCGCTGCCGCAGGGCCAGGGCCTGCATCGCCGCGATCGACAATCTCTATTGCCTCCGCACCCACTATTCGCTGCACGAGCAAAGGCGGCGTAACGCCGGGAGCTCCTTGCAGCGGGAGCTGGACAGCGTTCCGGCGGTCGTGGACGCCGGCAGCCTTTCGGCCCGCATGGTGCGCATCGCCGAGCTTGCCGTCATCCGCGGCTCTCACGATGGGGAGATGCTGGCGCGCTGGAAATCGGGTGTCCTCGACCATCTCTACGGCAAATACCGGCAGGGCGGCGTGGTGCTGAAACCGCCCCCCAGATCTTACGTGGAATTGCCGGTGGAAGGCTCCCAAAAGAAGGGTGGACAATCCGGGCACGGGCGACGTATAGACCCCGCCGCTGGCCCCTTCCGGGGCCATCATGTCCTTCCGGGGACGGGCGATTAGCTCAGGTGGTAGAGCAGCTGACTCTTAATCAGCGGGTCGTAGGTTCGAGTCCTACATCGCCCACCAAACAAATCAATGGCTTAGATACTTCTCAAAATCGCTGTGAATTCGTGGTGACCACTTGGTGACCACGGTGGGGGTGATGGGCCTTGCCCCCTGTGGCTGTATCCAGGTTAATGACAATAGGGAGGCTAGGCATGAATCGTCTCGATGGAAAAATCGCCGTTGTTACTGGCGGCACACAAGGACTGGGCGCAAGCATCGCCCGTCATTTCGCCAGCGCCGGTTCGGCCGGGATCGTCATTTGCGGGCGCAGCACTGAGAAAGGTGAAAACATCGCAGCCGCGATCACCGCGGATACCGGCGTTCCCATGAAGTTCGTAACCGCTGATCTCGCCAGAGTCGAGGATTGCCGTGCTGTGATAGCGGCGGCCGACCAGGCTTTCGGGCGTATCGACATTCTCGTGAACGCCGCTGCACTTACTGACCGGGGTAATCTTCTGAACACGTCGCCCGAACTATTCGACCGGATGTTCGCGATCAACACGCGAGCCCCCTTCTTCCTGATGCAGGATGCTGTGAAGGTCATGATCCGCGAGCGCACCGAGGGCAGCATCATCAATATCGGGTCCACATCCGAACGAGCTGGACAGCCTTTCCTTGCGCCATACTGTGCTTCCAAGGGGGCTCTGGCGACGCTCACGCGCAATTCCGGTTTCGCCCTGCTGCGTAATCGGATCCGCGTGAACCAGCTGGATATTGGTTGGATGGCCTCTGACGGCGAGGACCGGGTGCAGCGGGAGTATCACAGGGCGGCTGCTGACTGGCTTGCCAAAGCCGCAGCTGGTCAGCCTTTCGGGCGCCTGCTGGCTCCGGCGGAGGTTGCCCGCGCCGTCGCATTCCTCGCTTCGGACGACAGCGGAATGATGACTGGCTCGGTCACCCACTTTGACCAATCGGTGTGGGGTGCCTATGACGCGGGGCCACCCAAGCCGGCTGCGCCGCTCCTGGAATGATAGAACCAAGACCGGACCTCATGACGAGAGTCCGTCACCTCTGCAATCGCATTCAGTGAACAAGGTATCATCAATTCATGTACATCATCGGTGAAGAAGAAATCGCGGCGCTGGCTCAGGTCGTTCGCAGCAAAGCCCTGTTCCGCTATGGCGTGGGCAGGGAGTGCGACCGTTTCGAAACGCGCTATGCCGCCTATCTCGGCGTGAAGCATTTCACCCTCGCCGCCAGCGGCAGCAATGCCCTGACTGCGGCAATGGTCGCCGTCGGCCTTGGGCCGGGAGACGAGGTGCTTATTCCCGCCCACACCTATATGGCGACCGCCACGGCTGTGCTTGCAGCAGGGGCCATACCCGTGATCGTCGACGTCGACGAGAGCATCACCATCGATCCCTTGGCAGTCGAGGCTGCCATCGGTCCCTGCACGAAGGCTGTAATCCCGGTCCATATGTGGGGAGCGGCCTGCAATATGGATGCCATCATGGTCATCGCTCGGAAGCGCGGGCTGATCGTCATCGAGGATGCCTGTCAGGGGGTGGGCGGCGGCTATGAAGGCCGCAAGTTCGGTTCGATCGGGCATATTGGGGCATTCAGCTTCAACTACTATAAGAACATGACAAGCGGCGAAGGCGGAGGCGTTGCAGTCAATGACGACCGACTGGCCAAGCGTGTCCAGGGCGCCATTGATCCTTGCCATTTCTACTGGAACGGGCGCGACGACGAGGAAAAGCCCTTTGCGGGCAACGGTGCCCGCGCGTCGGAACTCATGGGCGCAATTCTCAATGTGCAGCTCGACCGATTGGATGGCGTGATCGGCGCCATGCATGCGGAAAAGCGCAAGATCCTTGCGGGCACGGCGGCTTTCGGCAATTTCGGTCTCAGGCCGTCTCCGATGAACAGCGCAGATCACGACTGCGCCACGCATGTGATGTACACTCTTCCCTCCGCCACTGACGCCGAGAAATTCACCAAAATATTTCCGAGTGTCATTGCCGGAAAAACCGGACGCCATACCTACACAGAATGGGACCAGGTGCTTATCGGTGCTGGCGCCGCTCATCCCGCGATGAATCCCTATCTGATGGAGGCAAACCGGAAATGCCGCAGGTCCTACAGCAAGGACATGTGCGCCAGGTCGCTGGATATTCTAAACCGCACGGTAATGGTGCCGACCCATCCGGAACATAATGAAGAACAGATCAACGATATCATCCACAACATTGGAGTTGCTACGAGGGTTGCGTTGGGTGGCATGGGGATGGAAGAAGCGGATCTGCGCAATGTCATGCCAATCGATGTTCAGAAATTCGACGCGGCCGGGGTCACAACGTGATTGCATGATCAGTTAAGCGCCGAAAACCCTTGACGGCCAATCCTCCCGATGACTAGTCTATTGGAACGTTCCAATAAGGCATGTGGGTCATGCAACGCCTTAGAGTTGGGTTGTGCGGGGCGGGCCTCGTCGGGCAGACTGAACACGCTTATTATCTGTGGGAAAATCGAGAGCGATTTGAGTTTGTCGCGCTGGCTGACGCCTCAGCTGTAGTGCGCGCGTCGCTTGGTACCCGTTACGGGATAGTCCAACTTCACAGCGAGATTGCAGGTCTGCTGCGCTGCAAGCTCGATGCGGTTGTCATCGCGGTACCGGATGCGCTTCATCCGGACTTCGCGATTGCCGCATTCGATGCAGGATTGCATGTGTTGTGCGAAAAGCCGCTTTCACTGACCACATCTGGTTGCGACCGCATGATTTCTGCGCGCGACCGGGCAGGGCGCGTCGGACAGGTCGCCTATATGAAACGCTACGACCCTGCTTTCCGGGCGGCACTCGACCATCTCCCACCGGTGGATCGGATCAAGCTCATCACTGTGGAAGTCAACGATCCCGACCATGACCCGTTTGTTGCGCATCTGCCGATGGTCTGGCCGAATGATCTGTCCCGGCAGATAAAAGAGGAATTGGCGGTTGCGACTCGCGCTCAACTCGACTTGGTAGCCGGGATCCAAACAGGTGGTGAAGCCAGGCGTGCCTTGGCCAACGGATTTCTCTCTGCACTGGTGCATGACGTCGCAGTCGTTCACGGATTTCTACATCATCTCGGTTGCGAGCTTCCGGCTACGGCAGACATCGGCGCGATCTTCGATGATGGACGCGGCGTGCAGTTTGGCTTCCCTCTGCCGGGTGTCGGACGGGTATCGATGATTCACCTCAACCTGCCGGGAGTCCCCGACTATCGGGAACGAATTACCGTCTATTGCGACGATCGCATCATCGAGCTGGTTTTTCCTTCGCCTTATCTGCGCAGCATGCCGACGGAACTGACTGTCCGACACGGACGCAACGGTCACGCGCTTGAGACTGTCGAGATTAGATCCAGCTATGAAGAGGCTTTCTGCGAAGAGCTGCGGTCATTCCATGCAGCAATTACAACGGGAACACCTGTCGTCACGAGTTTTGAGCAGGCGCGCCGTGACGTCGAGTTGCTGACCAGCGCATTCCGGAGGTCCATCACATGAGGATCGGTGTTTACTCGGATTCATTGCCGAAGCTCACCCGCCCGGCCTTGTTTGCATGGTGCGCCGAGCGCGACATTACCGATGTGGAGCTTGGAGTTGGTGCCTGGGGTCCATGGCCGCGACCGCACCTGGACCTCGTCACAGTGGCAGAGCGCTCAGAACGAGACCGCCTGGCGGGCGAGCTTCGTGAGTTCGGCGTAAGACTTTCGGCAGTCAATGCGGCCGGTAATCTTCTTCACCCCGATCCCGTCAAGCGCAATGACGCGCAGAAGCGGTTCTGGGCAGCGGTGGACCTGGCCGTGGCAACGGGGGTCGACCGCGTCGTAACGATGAGCGGCTGTCCTGCAGGAGCCGGGGGAGGTTCCCTTGGAGTGTTCCCATGCTGGGCGACATCGTGCGACGATGAACGGCTGTTCGACTGGCAGATGGCAAATGAAATTGGGCCATTCTGGCGGTCAGTCAGCGACCGTCTGGCGAAAGAAGCGCCAGGCCTCATGGTGTGCCTCGAACTGCACCCAGGCGTCTCGATCTTCAGTGCGGCGGGTTTTGAGGCGCTGGCATCGCATATCGGACCAAACATCGGACTCAATCTCGATCCTAGCCATTTCTGGTGGCAGGGAATCGATCCAGTCACTGTCGTGGAAGCGCTCGGCAATCGTATCGGTTTTGCCCATGGCAAGGATACTCTGCTCTATCCGGAGCGGATCAGACGCCACGGCGTATTGCATTTTCAGCCTCCAGCCGATGCGAGCACAGCGCCATGGCATTTTGCACCAGTGGGCGAGGGGCATGACATCGGAACATGGACTAGCCTGGTTTCGGCGATGCGTAGGGCCGGCTATGATGGAGTGATCTCCATTGAGCACGAAGATCCCCGATACGACGGCGAAGAAGGAACAAGCCGGTCACTCCAGGGTCTTCGCCTCGTTCTGGAGCATATAGGACAGTAAGTGACAACATTGGCTGAAGTTGCCCGGCGGGCGGGCGTATCCAAGTCGACCGTGTCCAATGTCATTCACGGCCAGGTCGCTGTTGCCGAACTCGACGCGAACAAGGGTCGAAAAGGCAATTGCAGAAATCGGTTATCGCCCCAATGCCATCGCTAGATCACTGCGGGCGCGTGCCAGTCATAGCATCGGAATGATCGTTCCTGATCTTGGCAATCCTTTTCACGCCCAGCTTGCCGTCGCTGTCGAGCGAGCAGCCACCGCATCGGGTTATGTAACGCTTGTTGCCCATACCGGCTATGAGCCTGATGTCGAGGACGAAGTGGGTCGCACCCTGTTTGACAGGCGTGTAGATGGGGTCGTCATCGCCGGCCTGTCGGCTGGTTCGAGGATGCCGATAAGACTTCTGGATCAGGGGATACCTGTCATTCTCGCATCCTTTGGAGAACCGGAGGATCAGCGCCTGGGGGCCATAGATCACGACGACCGTTCAGGCATGGAGGCCATTGTCGCCCACTTGTATTCGCTCGGCCATCGCCGGATGAGTTTCGTTTCGCAATCCTATGCAGAGCTGTCGGGTGAACGGCGGCGCCAGGGATTCGAGGAAGCCCTGGAGCGGAGGAGCCTTTCTGCGGCGACCTCAAGCAATGCAACCGCCTTTGTTGCCCACAATGATGTGCTGGCCATCGAGGCAATTGATGATCTTGAACGGCGGGGATTCAGGGTTCCGACCGATGCGTCGGTCGTCGGCCATGACGACATCCCGATCGCTGGTCACTCGCGCATTCGCTTGACGACGGTGAGATCCGACGCCCGCACAATGGGTCAGCGCGCTGTTATGCTTGTCATCGCTGCTGCCCGCTCGGGCAACCATGTTGCCCATCGTGAGTTGCAGACCAATCCGCTCATCATTCGCGGCTCAACCGGAGCAGCGCCATCATGAACGCAGTGCGGTTCGATGGCATCGTAAAACATTTCGACGGTGTAATCGCACTTCGCGAACTCAATCTCGAGGCGCCGGCTCACGCGTTTCTTGCGCTGCTGGGGCCATCGGGCTGCGGGAAGACGACGGCATTGCGCATCCTTGCCGGTCTTGAAACGCCCACCGCCGGCCGTGTCTTCATAGGAGATCGCGACGTCACCCGACTTCAGCCCCGCGACCGCGACATCGCCATGGTTTTCCAAAGCTACGCGCTCTATCCTCATATGACGATCCGGGACAACATCGGCTATCCGCTATGGATACGCGGTGTGGCGGAGTCCGATCGCAAACAGAAAGTCGATGACGTGGCGAAAAGCCTGGAAGTCGAGCACCTGCTCGACCGCCGGCCGCGGCAGCTCTCAGGCGGTCAGCGGCAGCGCATCGCGCTGGCCCGGGCCATCGTTCGTGATCCCGCGGCATTTCTGATGGACGAGCCTCTGTCAAATCTCGACGCGCGACTTCGGCTCGCCATGCGCGGCGAAATCAAGCGCCTGTGCCACCGGGTTGCCGCCACGACCATTTACGTGACACATGATCAGGCCGAAGCGATGACCATGGCCGATCTCGTCGCGGTCATGGGGGCTGGTTCGCTGCAGCAGGTGGCGCCGCCCGAGGAGATCTACGACCGACCTGCCAATCGTTTCGTGGCCGCTTTTGTAGGCAGTCCACCCATGAATTTCGTCAAACTCGGAATGGCAGAGTCCATGTTGATTGTCTGCGGCGAACAGATCAAGGCATCTCCGCGGCTCTATGCGGCGTGCCATCAACACAAGGCTACTGAATTGGGGATCAGACCCGAGGATGTAAGAATCGTTCCGCCCGGAACAAAGGGTTCACTTGCCGGCGAAGTCTATGTGGTGGAGCCGATGGGAAGTGAAACCTTCGTCGACATCCGCCTCTCTGGTGAGCGGTTTACCGCCCGTGTTGCGCGTGGCTTTCGTGCGGCGATCGGATCTCGGGTTGGCATGAGTTTTGACACCGATGATAGTTGTTTCTTTGACGCATCGGGTGTTACCGTCGTGCATCGTGCACAAAACAAGGGAGGAAAGACACAATGACCAGACTGCCAGATCATAACTCGCGGTTGAGCAGAAGAACTCTGCTTCGGAGTAGTGCCGCGTTAGCGTTGGGTTCAGCACTAGTGCCCGCTGCGGGGCCTCGCTTGGCGGGGGCCGCTGGAGGCAAGGTCGTGATTGGCGCCTTTGCCGATGGCGGGCTCACGCCGTTCAAGGAAAAAATCATTCCACTGGCCAAGCAGGAAGGTGGCTTCGACGTCGAATTTCTCGAGGACGAGTATGGAGTGACGCTCGAGAAGTGGTTTGCCGATGCACAGAGCGGTGCTGGTCAGTATGACCTCTACCTGCTCGACGATCCCTGGGTGCCACAGTTCGGTGCCGCCGACGTCCTGGAAGATTTGAGCGGTGCAGGCATCGACGCGGCCGACTCAGACTGGATTGGCTCAATGATCGACATGGGTTTCTGGCCGCCACGCGAGGGCCCGCGCGTGAAAGGCTTTGAAGATGCACAGGCGAAACTGATCTGTGTGCCGTTCATCGGCGATCTGCAGACGCTGACCTATCGCAACGATGTCTATACGAGTGGGGCGCCGGCAACTTGGGATGAAATCATTTCCAAAGGGAAGGAGGGCGTCGCCGCAGGTACGATCAAGTATCCCGTGGTGTTCCGCGGTGTCAGCGCCAACCCAATCGTAACAAGCTGGTACCCGGTCTTCCTGTCCTTCGGCGGCCAGTTCTTCGACGACAAATGGAACGTCACATTCAACTCCGCCGCAGGCAAGGCTTCGGCCGATTTCTTTGTCGGTACGATGAAAGAAAATGCCCCTCCGGGTGTGGTCGAATTCGATTCGGATCAGGAGGGTGCGGCGATTCTGGGTGGTGAGGCCGGGGCTATCATCCAGTACTCCGGCAACGCGCTCAAAGCCGACGATCCGAAGCAGTCGAAAGTGGTCGGCAAGCTCGACTTCGGTGTCGTCCCGAAGCAAGAGAAGGCGATCGCACAAATGGGGATCTTCATCTCCGGAGTGCCGAAGTCGGCTCCCAACAAGGCCAACGTGATCGAATTCCTCAAGTGGTATACGAGTGCTGCGACGCAGGCAAAACTGAGCGAAGCGGGCTCCATACCGGTAAAGAGAAGCGCGTTTGGAGTTGCGAAGCCCGGTAACCGTCTGATCCCGGTCGCTCTACAGCAACTGGATGCCGGAGCCCAACCAAGGCCGAGGACGCCTGACTGGGCGAAGGTCGAAGAACTGCTTGGAATTGAGCTCAACAAGGCCCTGCAGGCCGGGAGTGGTGGAGGTGCGGCGCTCGACGCCGCGGCCGAACAAGTGACGGCCTATCTCAAGCAGGTCGGTTATTATCCGTGAGTCGATTCCAGCCCGGAAGGGAACGAATACAGGGGGCAGGGCTTGATGCAGCCCTGCCTTACCTCATGCTGGCGCCGAGTGTTCTGGTCGTCCTCGTGGTTCTGGTCTATCCCTTGTGGGATGGCCTTCGTGCCAGCACGAAGTTTTACCGGTTTGGCAAGCCTCTGCGCGACGTGGGATTTGAGAACTATGTGCAGCTGTGGAGTGATCCGCAATTTCTCAATTCGCTATTCGTAACGGTTATCTTTGTCACTTCAGCTGTCGCCATTGAGACGGTGCTCGGCCTGGCCCTTGCGCTGTTCTGTTCGCGGGAATTCCGCGGCATCCGCCTGTTCCGGACCGTGCTAATCGTGCCGATGGTGATCACGCCCGTGGTCGTTGGAATCGTGTTCCGGCTCATTTACGCGAGCGATGCAGGAATGCTGACCGCCTTTTCCGAAGCGATGGGCGGCAGTGCTGTAGAAATTCTTGGTCATCCCATGCGTGCCTTCGTTGCTCTAGTCGTACTCGACGTCTGGGAGTGGACGCCGCTCATGTTTCTCATTCTGCTCGCCGGCCTGCAATCGCTTCCCATCGAGCCACTGGAAGCTGCGCGTGTGGACGGGGCAGGTCCGTGGCGGCTTTTCATCGATCATACATTTCCAATGCTGCGGCCGATCATTGCCGTTGCCGTTGTTCTTCGAACCATCGATGCGTTCGGAACCTTCGATCAGGTGTTTGTGTTGACGCGCGGAGGGCCTGGAGAGGCAACCCGACTGCTGTCTATCTTCGGGTATGATGCCGCGTTCAAGTTTCAACAAACCGGTTACGCGGCCGCTCTATTCGCGACAATGGGCTTGATCATTCTCGCGTTCGCCGCCGCCGCCGTGCGGCTTCTCAAGCGGGTTGAGACCGCATGATCAGGCAGTCAGTCCGGCTCGCGATCGTGGGCATTGTTCTTACAGCGGTTCTGCTGCCGATCTACTGGATGGCGGCCGCTTCACTCAAATCGAACAAGGAGATTACCCAGGACCTGACGCTCTACCCGCACGACCCATCCTTTGGGAACTATACACGGCTTTTCGCAAACAAGCAGTTTAGCGACTATCTGCTCAATTCGATCGTGGTGACTGCGGTTTCGGTTGCGCTTGCATTGGTGATCGGCTCCCTGGGTGCTTACGCAATCGCCCGGTTCAAGCTGCCATTCGGTTTGGACCGGCGGGTCGGACTCTCACTACTTATTCTCCGCATTGTTCCGCCGGTTGTAATTCTCATCCCCGTTTATCTACTCATTCTGCGGCTCGGCCTGTTGGATACCTGGCTCGGCCTCATCATTACCTACACGGCTTTGAACGTAACTTACTGCGTGTGGATGATGGAAAGCTTTTTCCGGGAAATACCGGTGGATCTCGAAGAAGCCGCGATGGTCGACGGCGATAGTCGGTTTGGAGCCTTTCGCCGCATCGTACTGCCCATGGCCGCACCGGGAATGGTTGCAACATCGATCTTTGCACTAATTGTCACGTTCAATGAATTCATGTTCGCACTGGTGCTGACATCGACGCCGCGATCCATGACCATGCCACGCGGCACTGCAACGCTGATTGGCCGCATCGACATCGACTGGGCCTCGATGTCTGCAGCGGGTGTGGTTGGCGCCCTTCCGATAATGATATTCGCATTTCTGGTACAGCGTCACCTGGTGCGTGGCCTGACGCTCGGAGCGATAAAATAGCGACCATTCGCATCAATCCGCATCAGTGATCTGCAATCTGTCACGCGGCCTGAAGCAGACCAGCTTCGCCTCAAAGTCCGCTGCCATTCTGACGGGGAATATCTGAAATATAGGCTCAAGCATGTGGGCAGTATGATTTTCCCGTCCAAAACATTAGTCCCGAAAATTTCAGACGGACCTACCACAATCGGCGGGCCCATTGACATCGCCTGTACAGTCAGGCATTAAACAGGATTAGACAGGTATTCTGAACAGGTTCCCATATGGCTCGTCGCGCGGTACTTTTGTCTCCCGGGACTGGCAAGCCCGAACAGATCGCGACCGTCCTCGAGAATGAGATCCGCTCTGGCGTGCTGGGATTCGGTGACCGCCTCCAGAGCGAGAACGAACTCGTCCAGCGCTTCTCCGTCAGCCGCACCACCGTCCGCAAAGGCCTCGAAGAACTGTCGAGCCGCGGCCTGATCACTACGAAGGTCGGGATAGGCTCCTTCGTCACCTTCGATGGCAAGACCGTGGACGACGCCGTCGGCTGGTCGCGGGCGCTCGCCGATGCCGGCGCGAATGCCGAGACCCGCACACTGCGGCTTGAGATTATCGAGGACGCGGTACTGGCGGCAAAGCTCGGGATCGGCAACTTCTCCTTCATCGCCGTCGACCGTCGTTCGCACCAATGCAGATGACGGGCATGCGATATCCATCGAGCGCAGCCGGCTGCCCTTGTCGGCGGAACTGGAGGACGTTCCGTTGCGAGGCCTGCGCGAAGGCTCTCTGCACCAAACTCTGCGCAGCGCCGGTCTGGTTCCGGATCACGGCGAAGAATGGGCCGACATTGAGATGCTGAATGCCGAGGACGCCGCCATTCTCGGCTGCGCGCCGGGAACCGCATTCCTGCGGACGCGGCGGCTGACGCGCGCGGCGGACGGACGGGCCATCGAATATGTGACGAGCCTGCTCAACCCCGCGCATTTCGCGCTGCATCTGGAGTTCTGAGAGATGGCGGGGATGGGGACAGCCGAAACGATCGACCGTGCCACGGGTGCTCTCATCGGCGGTGCGCTGGGCGATGCGCTCGGCATGCCGACCCAGCTCTTGTCGCCGGCGCAGATCAAGGCGGCATACGGTTTCGTGGATAGCTTTGTGCCTCCCGCGCACGATCATCCGGTATCGAAGGGATTGGCTGCAGGCACAGTCACCGACGATACCGAGCAGACCCTGTTGCTTGGCCGCATCCTGCTCGAATCGGGCAGCAGCTTCGATCACAAGCGTTGGGTGAACGCGCTGGTCGACTGGGAGCGCGACGTGAAAGCCCGCGGCAGCTACGACCTGCTCGGACCATCGACCAAGCGCGCGATCGACGCGATCAATGACGGCGTGGCGCCGGAAGAGGCCGGGCGCAACGGCGACACAAACGGCGCGGCGATGCGTATCGCGCCGGTCGGCATCATGATGCCGCCACAACCGCTCGCAGCGCTGGTCGCCAAGGTCGCGGAAACCTGCCGGGCAACACACAACACCTCGATCGCCATCGCCGCGGCCGCCGCCGTTGCGGCAGCCGTGAGCAACGGCATCGCCGGTGACGATTGGCAAACGGCGTCCGCCAAGGCGATCGCAGCGGCCCGGCTCGGCGCTGCGCAGGGCCATTGGGTCGTCGGCGCCGATGTCGCTGCACGAATCGAATGGGCGCGTAGTCTAGTGCGCGGCAAGCCGCCAGCCGACGCGATCCGGCTGATCGTCGATCTGGTCGGGACCGGCGTCGCCAGCCAGGAATCGGTTCCCGCCGCCTTCGCCGTGGTCGAAGTCGCCGCCGGCGATCCATGGCAGGCGGCCGTCATCAGCGCCAATCTCGGCGGCGACACCGACACGATCGGCGCCATCGCCGCCGGCATGGCCGGCGCCTGCACCGGCCTGTCGCGCCTGCCGCGGGAACACGTTGCCAGGATTCAGGGTATCGACCTCGCCGAAGTGCGGGCACTTGCGGCGGACCTTGTGGCGGCGCGGGCCAGCACGGTCGGCAAGAAGGATGCCGCGGCATGACCCGTCTCGTTCATGTCGGCAGCGCCGTGGTGGATTATGTCTACCGGATCGACGCGTTGCCGATACCCGGGACGGAAAAGACCGCGGCGGACTATGCGCGGGTCGCCGGCGGCGGCTTCAACATGATGGTCGCCGCCGCCCGCACCGGCATGCGCGTCGTCTATGGCGGGCAGCACGGCATCGGGCCGAATGGCGACTTCCTGCGAGCCGCGTTTGCTGCAGAGAAGATCGAGACGCTGACGTTACCATCTCCCTTGATGGACACCGGCAATTGCGTCGTCCTGGTAACGAACGATGCCGAGCGGACCTTTGTATCCTGGCCTGGCGCTGAGGGAATTGTGGATGCGCGGCATGCTTGCGCAGGTTTCGCTCCGGCCAGGCGACTGGGTATTCACCTCAGGCTATACGCTGAGCTACCCCGGCAGCCGCGAGGCCCTTGCCGACTGGATCGAGGCCCTGCCGCCGGAAATTCCTTTCGTGTTCGACCCGGCGCCCGTCGTCGCCGAGATCCCGCGAGAGCATCCTGTCGCGGGTTCTCGCCCGCACGACCTGGCTCAGCTGCAACACGGCTGAAGCGGCGGTGATCGCCGGCGATCGCGACATTGAAGCAGGCTCCGCTCGGCTGATCGCCAGTCATTGCCCGCAGGCTGCGGGCGTCGTCATCCGGGCAGGCCAACGCGGCTGCTTCGTGAGACTGCGTGACGGTTCGTTCCACACGCTCGCCGGATTTGACGTCGCCGGCCGTCGACACCAATGGCGCCGGCGACACCCATATCGGCGCCTTCGTCAGCGCGCTCGCCCGGGGCGCGGAGCCCGTCGAAGCGGCGCGCTACGCCAACGCGGCTGCCGCCCTCTCGGTCACGCGGCATGGCGGCTCGTCGGCGCCGACCGACGCCGAAATCCGCGCCTTTCTTGCCGCCAGAAACACCGGTGAACTACCCGATCACGACAGAAAGAAAATCAATGCCTGACAGTACTAACAAGAGAGGAACGACCCATGACCAGACTGACCGCTTTGCTATCGGCGACGATCGTTCTTGTTTCCGCCTTTTCCTTCGCCGCTTCAGCCGACGAACTGCATGTGCTGAACTGGAAGGGCTACGGCGCCGACGAGCCTTGGGCCATCGAGGCCTTCCAAAAGGCGACCGGACATACGGTCGTCAACGACTTCTTCAACTCCGAACAGGAGATGCTGACCAAGCTCAGGACCAACCCCGGTCTCTATGACGTGGTCATGATCAATGCCGCCTTCAACGACCAGGCAACCGCCGAGAAGCTGATACAGCCGATCGACGTATCGAAAATCCCGAATGCGGCTGATATCAGCTCGGACAAGGCGGGCTCGCCGATGCTCAACCACGACGGCAAGGTCTACGGCGTGCCGTGGGTGTGGGGTCTGACAGCGATCGCAATCAACGAAAAGTCTTTTCCGACGCCGCCGACCAGCATCTCGGTGATGTGGGACGAAGCTCACAAGGGCCGCGTCATCATCCGCGACGACGCTGTGGAAGCGATCCAGTTCGGCGCCATCGCCACCGGCCAGAACATCAACGACATTAAGGATATGGACGCAGTCAAGGCCAAGCTCACCTCGCTGATGCCGCAGATCAGGACGTTCTGGAGTTCCGAGAACGACTGGAACCAGATGGTCGCTGCCGAACCAGATCGACGTCGGAACCTACTGGAGCGGTTCGGCCGATCGCGCCAAGACCCAGTTCAAACTGCCGGTTTCGCTGGTCGTTCCGGAAGAGGGCGCAGTCGCCTGGCTGGACGCCTTCTCGATTCCCGCCGGCTCCAAGAACGTCGCCGGCGCCGAGGCCTTCATCAACTACATGATCGATCCCGGCTTCTACGTGGAATGGGTCACCAAGGTCGGTGCGCCGGTGTCGGCCAACACCAAGGCGGTCGCCGCCCTGCCCGAGGACTCGTTCAACCGCAAGGTGATGGGCGATCCCAAGGTCACGGAACGCATCCAGTTCCAGGCCCCCGTCACCGACGAGCAGCGCGAGAAGTATCTGGCGCTGTGGCAGGAGCTGAAGGTCAACGTGAAGTAACTCCATGGCCGAGGGGAGGGAAGGTCATGGCAGGACAGCTTGCAGGGCGGAGGGGAATTGGGCCGGCGCTCCCTCTTCTCGCGCCTGCCTACCTATGGCTTACGGTGGCGATCTTCCTGCCGCTGTCGGCCATGGCCTTCTTCTCCTTCCTGACCGAGATGCCCATGTCGGGCAAAGACTGGGCGCTGACGCTGCAGAACTACACAGCGTTTTACTCGACGGGCCTTTACGGCACGCTGCTGCTTTCCTCGCTGCGGCTCGGTCTCGAAGTCACATTGTGGTGCGCCCTGATCGGCTTTCCGGCGGCATACGTGCTCGCCAAGGTGCTGAAGGGCCGCAGCCGCGAGGCAATCTTCCTGCTCGTCATCCTGCCGTTCTGGAGCAACGGGCTGGTGCGCATTTTCTCCTGGGCCATGGTGCTCCGCGAAGGCGGCATTCTCGATACGGCGTTTAATGCGGTGCTGCCGTTCAAAATCAGCATCGACCTCATGTATTCCTATCCAGCCGTCATCATCGGGCTGGTGCACTCCTACGTGCCCTACATGGTGCTGACCTGCTACCTGACGCTGCAGGCGATCGACGATTCACTGATCGAGGCAGCCCGCTCGCTTGGGGCTTCACGATTGACGGTGCTGAAAAGGCTGATCATCCCGCTTTCGATGCCGGGACTGATCGCCGGGGCGGTACTGATCTTCGTGCCCGTCGTCGGTTCTTTCATGGAGCCGCGCATCCTTGGCGGACGCACCGGTACCTTCTACGGCACGGTCATCGAGGACCAGTTCGTCGCCGTCTTCAACTGGCCGCTGGGTGCCGCACTTTCCTTCGTGCTGCTGGCGGTCGTGCTTGTCATCCTGGCGCTTGCCTCGCCGGTGCTCAGGAGGGTGGCGTGATGCCGATCACCCGCATTCTCGAGGGCCTCGGACGCTTCTACGTGTTCCTGCTGCTCGCCTTCCTCTATCTGCCGATCGTCATCATGGCGCTGATGTCGTTCAACGCCTCGCCCTTCTACCAGCTGCCATTCGAATGGACGACCACCTGGTACACCGACCTGTCGCGCAACTCCCAGCTCCTGGCCGCGACCTGGAACAGCCTGGAAATCGCCGTCATGACGACGATCATCTCGTCATTGCTCGGCACGATGGCGTCTTTGGCGCTGTTCCGCTACGAGTTCCACGGCAAGAAATTCCTTCAGGCGCTGCTGTTTCCGCCAATCGCCATACCTTGGCTGATCACCGGTACGGCGATGCTGATCTTCTTTTTCGGCGTGGGCATCGGCCGCGGGCTTCACGCGATCCTTCTTGGCCATGTGGCGCTTGCGCTGCCTTACGTCATCGTCGTCGTTTCGGCCCGGTTGCAGACCTTCGCGCCGGAACTGGAGGAAGCTGCCCGCTCGCTAGGGGCCAACCAGTGGCAGGTGACGATGCGTGTGACGCTGCCCTGGATCATGCCAGGTGTCATCGCCGGCGGACTGTTCGCCTTCGCGGTCTCCTTTGATCAGTTCGTCGTATCCTATTTCCTGTCGACGCCGGGCGAGTCGACGCTGCCGGTTGAGATCTATGCCGCCATCCGCAAGGGCTTCACGCCTGAGATCAACGCCGTTTCCACCATCATCATCACGCTTTCCATGGGACTCATGCTCATCGCCGCCCGGTTCTTCAAATTTGGGGGAGAGAAATAAATGGCCGAAGTGCAGGTCCGGAACGTGTCGCGCAGCTTCGGCGCGCACAAAGCGCTGGATGATGTCTCGATCGACTTTCCAGACGGCGGCTTCTATGCGCTGCTCGGTCCTTCCGGCAGCGGCAAGACGACGCTGCTCAGGCTGATCGCCGGGTTCGACTTTCCCGACGCCGGAACCATCAGAATCGGCGGCGAGGGCGTCGAGCGCGTGCCGGTTGAAAAGCGGCACATCGGCATGGTGTTCCAGAGCTACGCCCTGTTCCCGAATATGAGCGTCGCCGACAATGTCGCCTTCGGATTGTCGGTGCGGGGCGAATCCAAATCCAGCATCGAGGCAGCCGTGCAGGATGCCCTCGATCTCGTCCAGCTGGGCACGCTTGGCGAACGCCGGCCGCACCAGCTTTCCGGCGGCCAGCGGCAGCGCATCGCTCTTGCCCGCGCCATCATCATCAAGCCGCGTGTCCTGCTGCTCGATGAACCGCTGGGCGCGCTCGACAAAGCACTCAGGGTCGATATGCAGATCGAGCTAAAGCGCATCCAGCGCGAGATAGGCATCACCACGATTTTCGTGACCCATGACCAGGAGGAGGCGCTCACGATGAGCGACCGCATTGGCATCCTGCGCGATGGCCAACTGGTGCAAGAAGGCCCGCCCGAGGAGATCTACGACAGCCCAAAGAGCGAATTCGCCGCGACCTTCCTCGGCGATGCCAACATCATGCGCGGCGATGTCACGGAGAACGGCATCCGCCTACCCGATGGCACGCCCATCACGGCTGCGAAAGGCCTCGCCTCAGGCGCCAAGGCAAGCTTTGCGGTGCGACCGGAGCGCATTCAGATCGCCGCGGCAGCAAAGCCCGCCGGGTCTCCTGCGGCCAATGTCATTTCGGGACGGATCGCCAAACGTATCTTTGCCGGCAACTGCAGCACCTATTTCGTCGATCGGGATGGCGAGACAATCAAGGTAATGGTCCAGAACAACGGCAGCAACCAACTGTCCGAAGGCCAACCTGTCACACTGCGATGGTCGCCGGAGAGTACGATTCTAATCGCTTCGTGATCCGGGCCTTCCCTCGAAGGCGCCAAATGCCGGTAAAGCGGTGGTACAGTGCAGAGCGGAAAGTTGTATAGTTGCGCTAGCAGGCCCAATCGACGTCCACGCAACATCAGCATTTCAGATTGAAGGGGCCCCCCACGGGTCACATTCTTATCCTGATCAATAGTCCGATAATGAGCGGATCAACCTCACTCATGGCGGCAGTGTCCGCTTTATAACTGCATGCGGGCATAATATTTGTATTCATCATGTCCTAGAAGGGCCAGAAGCCGACATTTGACGCCGACTTCTGCACGGCTTGACCTATTAGTCGTATCAGTGCCGGCGGTTATGCGCAGACGCGGAATTTCTGACCATGCTGATGAGAGCGGCAGCTTGACCAGCACACCGTTTGTGGCTTATACTATACTGGAGGACAGTATATGTACGAACCCATCGATCATTCGCATCCCGAGATCATCAAGCGCCTGCGCCGGGTCGAGGGCCAAGTGCGCAGCATCTCCGCCATGATTGAAGACGGACGCTCCTGCCTAGAGGTCGCACAGCAACTCGCGGCGGCGACGAGTGCCCTAGTGGGAGCCAAGGACACTTTCATCCGCGATCATATCGACCACTGCCTTGTGGGCGCGACAGGCTCCAATGGCCGCAAACAACTCAACGAGTTGAAAGCCATCACGAAATTCCTATGAGTACCCCCGCATCGGCAAACGGTCTCGTCCGCTCGCTTCGCGATTGGTTCGGCTTTGGACCGGAACACGCATCCCATGGCCATAGCCATCGCGCAGGAGGAGGACACGGCCACACCCACGGCGTCATTGACGCCACCATCGCAACGACAGACCGGGGCATCTGGGCCATCAAATGGTCGTTCATCATTCTGGCGATCACAACTGCCTTGCAGATTGTGGTTGTTGCGATCTCGGGCAGCGTGGCACTACTAGCCGATACTATCCACAATGCCGGCGACGCGACGACCGCAATCCCGCTATGGATCGCCTTCGCGTTAGCGAAGCGAAAGCCAACCAAGACCTTTACCTACGGATATGGCCGCGTTGAGGACATCGCTGGGATTCTGATCGTGTTGATTATCCTGATTAGCGGGATTGTCGCGGGCTACGTGGCCATCGACCGCCTTGTTCATCCCCAGCAAATCACCCAGGTCGGGTGGGTGGCGATGGCCGGCATCATCGGCTTCCTCGGCAACGAGGCAGTAGCGGTATTTCGCATCCGTGTCGGCCGGGAGATCAATAGCGCGGCGCTCATTGCCGACGGCTGCCACGCCCGCACGGACGGGCTGACGAGCCTTGCGGTCGTCTTGGGTGCGGCCAGTGTGTGGCTGGGCTTCCCCCTCGCCGATCCGATCATCGGCCTCATTATCACCATCGCCATATTCGGGATTGTCTGGCAATCGGCACGGTCGGTCCTTACGCGCATGCTCGATGGCGTCGAACCGAGGCTTCTCGGTGAAATCCGCCATGCGGCCGAGCATGTGTCTGGCGTCGATCATGTAACGGATATCAAGGCGCGTTGGCTCGGCCACAAGCTGCACGCCGATGTAGAGATTGCCGTCGATGACAACCTTCCATTAGCAAAGGCGAACATGATCTCTGCTGTGCTTCAAAAGGAGCTGTTCGCACATTTGCCCGCGCTCGCCGTGGCGAATGTGCGCTTCGACATGACTACAGACCCGGCGACCACAATCTCCGCTCACAGTCATGAACCCCAGGATCACCACTGAGGGCGTTCTGTGCTTGAGCAAATCGTCGCCCTGCAAAAATGGATACACGATGCGCTGACGGCAGATATCGATGCATTCGCCGTAAGCCGAGATTGGGTGGCCCTGGCGGCCGTCCTGCCTGCGGGGGCATTGTTCGGCGCGGTGCATGCCCTCACGCCCGGTCACAGCAAAAGCATTCTCGCGTCTTATCTGTTCGGATCGCGACTCGCTGCACTGCGAGCGTTGGCCGTCGCGACCGTGCTAGCACTTACGCATGTCGGGTCGGCTGTTCTGATTGCGTTGTTGGCGATGCCACTGGTGACGAGAACCATAGTGGGTGCCGGTCAGGTTCCGGTCCTCGAACTCCTCAGCCGCGGTTTCCTCGTACTCATTGGCTTGTGGCTGATCCTGCGCGCATGGCGCGGCCGGGCCCATCTACACGACGAGGGCCTTGCTGTTGGTTTCGTGGCGGGGCTCGTGCCTTGTCCCCTCACCCTGATCGTAATGTTCTATGCCTTAAGCCGCGATGTGCCCGAAGCCGGTCTGACCTTTGCAGGCGCGATGATGTTTGGCGTGTTGTCCACGCTGGCCGGTGTCGCGCTGCTGACCGTGTTGGCCCGGCATTGGGTTGTCCGTCTAACGGCTCGATATGGAGCCTCCATCGATAAGCTGGCACGAATCCTCGATGCTATTGCGGGTGGCTTGGTGATTGTCCTGGCGATGCGCGAACTCTGGAGTTGACGCTCGGTTTCATTGGCCGTTGATCGTCCGATTTGCTTGAACTGGTTTTTAGAGTTCGCGAGTTTATGCACTTCGCAGAGGCACAGCCATGTCGGCTTTGGGTCAGACTGAGAAGTGGTGGAACTTCAAGTCAATTTCCGCTTAGAGCTTAGCTGCAGACATCGGCGCCATCGCAAGTTTTGTTGATCAAGCCACCAACTAATTCCGCTTGATTGGCCGTCGATCAGTCTAGACCGTCAAGGTGAACTGATTTGGGAGCCGGTGTGTTGGTCGGTTGAATTGACTGTTGAAAGTGTCGAATTGATGAGTTCGAAACCTAATTTGAGGGGGTAGGCTAGGAGTGTCGGTTAGGCCCAATGGCCGGTATCCAAGTGCCCTAGCCAAGTCATCTTGGCCGACAAGTGACCTCGGCCTCGCTGAGGGCGGGCCACTCGGCGAAATTGAATACCACCAGGGTGAGAGATAATGTCGGCTGAAAAAGCGTGTCGGGCCTCGCCGCCGCGAACCCCTTCCGGACGGTTGCTGAGAAAGTGAGCGCATGGGCGGACGAGATCGTGCGCTGATCATGGCCGTATGACTGGGCAACGGGCGCGGGACCTCATCCATTGCTGGTACAGGGCCTTATGATTAATCTACATTTTGAGACATGTTTGGCTGGTGACCAAACCATTCGCAATACGGTGTCGACACCGTGGCACAGAAGGGAGAATTTATGGCCCGTAAAGTGAGACGACCGGCGAAAAAGAAAACCGCCGCCAATAAGCATGCGAAGAAAAAAGGTAGTGTTAAGAAAGTTGCAAAGAGTCAAATTCGTAACATTAAAACAGTCAAAAAAACCGTTCGAGCGGTTATGAAGTCGACTCGTCGAAAGACCACAGGCGCCAAAAAGGCAGGAAAAGGGATCGTAAGCCGGGAAGTTGAATCAATTGCGCAGGGAGCAGCGCAAATGCCGGACCCAACTGAAAAAGTACCCTTGGGCCGTTCGGGTCTTGCCGTCAGCCGAATTTGCTTTGGCCTGGCGCCGCTCGGAAACATGCCGGATACCTATGGTTACAGTGTCGAACCCGAGCGGGCGCGGGAGACGGTGCGCGCCGTGTTCGATAGCTCTGTCAATTTTCTCGACACTTCCCGCAACTATGGTTTCGGCCGCAGCGAAGAGCGGATCGGCGAAGTGATCCGCGAGCGGGGCGGAATTCCAAAAGGTTTCGTCATCTCCAGCAAGCTTGATCGCGACATGGAAACCAACCGCTTTGATGGCCCGCGCGCCCGCCGCTCGCTGGAGGAGAGCCTGAAGACGCTGAGCGTCGCCCGCATTCAGCTCCTCCATGTGCACGATCCCGAATACGCACCTTCGCTTTCGGACGTGACCGGTCCCAAGGGCGCGCTCGCCGAACTCTTCCGCATGAAGGAAGAGGGCCTTGCCGAGGCTGTCGGACTGGCAGCCGGCCGGGTGGACATCATGATGCCTTTGATGCGGGACTGGGATTTTGACGCCATCATCACTCACAACCGCTTCACTCTGGCCAACCGCAATGCCGAGGAGATGATGGACCTTGCTCGCGCCCGGGGCATGGCTGTGCTCAATGCCGCACCCTATGCCGGCGGCGTTCTAGCCAAGGGATCGGCATCGCACACGCGCTATGTCTATCAGGAAGCCTCTGTAGAGATGCTGGCACCGATCGCAAGGATCGAGCGGGTCTGCACCAAGCACGACATTCCGCCGGGCGCTGCGGCCTTGCAGTTCTCGATGCAAGATAAGCGTGTCACCTCAACCGTCTGCGGCATCAGCAGGCCGGAACGCATCACCCAGACGCTGGAATGGGCGCGATATCCGATCAGCCAAGCAGCATGGGCCGATTTATTGTCACTGCCCTTTGAGAGGGACGATCCGGAGGCGACACGCGTCTACCGCCCCGGCTAAGGTATATAGTACCTTCATACAGGTTGGCTTCGTGGGTTCCAAACGTTGGAACTTACGGTGCCGCACCGGCCGCGCCCGTTATCCGAGTGACCGTTCGTGGCCCATCTCGGAGGTGCGGCCCGCGGCGTTTGATCGCTGCTTTCGCATCAAAAACGGACTCTTGCGCTGCGTCCATTTCGCGTTGGAGGCCCAGCGCAGCCGGGCTGTTGCCCGAACAGGCGATCTATGAGGCCGCGACCACACGGTTCCGCCCCATTTTGATGACCACGATCGCCGCTCTCCTTGCCGCTGTTCCGCTGATGCTCGCCTTCGGAACGGGCGCCCAGCTGCGGCAGCCGCTGGGCGTCGCGGTCGTCGGCGGACTGGTTATCAGCCAGGTGCTGACGCTCTTTTCGACGCCGGTCGTATATCTTGCACTCGATCGCGTGTTCCACCGCCGCAAGCTGAGCAAGGAACCGCGTATCAAGCAATTGCTGGAGGGAAAGGCCGCTTGAAACGGTGGTGCGCTGTTGAGCACCATCGGTTGCTAAACGCAATCGAAACGATGTCCGCTCTTGGCCCTTTGGAGACCTCTTGGCCGGACTACGACTTGTCCGTTCATCGTCACATAGCTGACATTCATCGGCGACGTCTGCTATCTGAGAAAACTTATCTGCAAGGAGATGCAAAGCCGACATGTTCGCAGTCTGCATGCAAGACCGCCTCTGACCCTTGGCGGACATGACGGGCCTTCCCACCGGCGTATCGGCTTACCTCCCACTTGCCGTCCACCGCGCCATGAAGCATACTTAAATTTGCCGCGAAACGGCTCTGGCGCGCTGGCAGGGCACGTCGGCCAATACGACCGCGGAACAGGGAGGATTTAATGAAAACCGTAAGCTATGGCGCGCACATTGCAGTAAGCCTCGCATGCGTGGCCTTGCCGCTTGCCGACACACAGGCGGAAGAAAAGCCGTGGTATCCCTCATCAGTTGAGGTGTGGGACCCGCCCTTCGACATGGAAAGCCCGCGCAAGAAGATGGACTACGTGCCGCTCGAGAAGGCGGCGCAGAAGTGGAACATCTGCGTGTCCTTCCCGCACATGAAGGACGCCTACTGGATGGCCGTCGACTACGGCGTCGTCGAGGAAGCGAAGCGCCTCGGCGTGAAGATGACAGCTGGTCGAGGCCGGCGGCTACACCAACCTCAACAAGCAGATCTCGCAGATCGAGGACTGCGTCGCCGACGGCGCCGCAGGCGGTGATCATCGGCGCCATCTCCTACGACGGCCTCAACAACCTCGTCAAGGAGATCCGCGAGCAAGAACATTCCGGTGATCGACGTCATCAACGGCATGTCCTCGCCGGAGCTTTCGGCGAAGTCGCTCGTGTCGTTCGGCGAGATGGGCGTTCAAGGCCGGCGAATACATCGCCAAGCTGCATCCCGAGGGATCTGGCAAGGTGAAGGTCGCCTGGTTCCCGGGCCCGCCCGGGCGCGGGCTGGGTCGAGGCCGGCAACACGGGCTTCGTCGACGCGGTCAAGGACAGCGACATCGAGATCGTCGACACCAAGTACGGCGACACCGGCAAGGAGGTGCAGCTGAAGCTGGTCGAGGACGTGCTCGAGGCCCATCCGGACATCAACTACATCGTCGGCACGTCGCCGACCGCCGAGGCGGCCGTGCAGGCTGCTCCGCGACCGCGGGCTTGAGGACAAGGTCAAGGTCCTGGCCTACTACTTCACCCCCGGCGTCTACGAGAGCATCAAGGCGCGGCCAGATCCTGGCCGCGCCGACCGACTCCGCGGTGATCCAGGGCCGCATCGCCATCGACCAGGCGGTGCGCATCCTCGAAGGCAAGGACTATGTCAAGCATGTGGGCCCGGCGCTCTACGTGATCGACGCGAACAACATCGAGCACGTTCGACTATCCGTCCTCGCTCGCGCCCGCCGACTTCAAGCCGATCTTCACGGTCGACTGACGGCTGCTGAGTCTCAACGAATGAATGCCGCGGCGCCCGATCACGCCGCGGCATCGGTGGACGGTTCTCCCGATGCCGCGGAACTCTTGGGATTGACTGGGATCACCAAGCGGTTTCCCGGCGTGGACGCGCTGGTCGACGTCGACTTTCGACCTTCGGGCGGGTGAGGTGCATGTCCTCTTCGGCGAGAACGGCGCCGGCAAATCGACGCTGATCTCGATCGTTGCCGGCGTCTACAGGCCGAGCGCCGGGCGGATGCTGCTGCGCGGCAAGGAAGCGGAATTCGGCTCGGTCCACCAGGCGCGCGCGAGCGGCATTAGCGCCGTGTTCCAGGAATTCTCGCTCGTCCCGCAGCTGACCGTCGAGGAGAACATGTTCCTCGGCGCCGAGACTCACGCACGGCGCGCTTCCTCGACAAGCGCCGGCCATGCACCGCCGCGCCGTGGAAGATCCTCGACCGCCTCGGCTTCCCGCTCAAGGCCGAACAGGCGTGTCGCCTATCTGTCGCGGGCCGAGCAGCAGATGGTGGAGATCGCCAAGGCGTTCCGCTCCGAGCCTTCGATCCTCATCCTCGACGAGCCGACCGCCTCGCTCACCGAGCGCGAAACCGAGCGGCTTTTCGCACTCATCGAGCAGGCCAAAGCGCAGGGCGTCGGCATCATCTACATCACGCACCGCATGGGCGAGATCCGCCGCATCGGCGACCGCATCACGGTGCTGCGCGACGGGCGCTAGATCGCGACGCTCGATGCCAAGACCGCAAGCGACGACCGCCTGGTCGAGCTGATGACCGGCCGCGTGATCTCGCAGATCTTTCCGGAGGTGCGCTACCGGCCCGGGCGGCCACTGCTCGACGTCGAGCGGCGCTCGACGCTCGTCGGCGGCGCCGTGCGCAACGTCTCGCATCGAGGTACGCGCGGGCGAGATCGTCGGCCTCGCCGGTCTCGTCGGTTCCGGCAAGTCCGAGGTGGGGCGCGCCTGCTTCGGACTCGAGCCTGTCGGCCAGCGGTAAGATCTTGCTCGAGGGCGAGGATGTGACCGGCACTATCGGTGCGCGACATGCTCGACGCGCGGCGTCTTCTACGTTCCGTCCGACCGGCGCGAGGAGGGACTGATGATGATGCGCGGTGCGCGGGAGAACATCGCGCTCGCTTCGCTCAACCGGCCCGAGTTCTCGAGCGGTCCCTGTTCCTCAACCGCGGCGCGGAGAGGCACGCGGACCCGGCAGCTCGCCGAGCGGGTCGACCTGCAGGCCGCTTAACATCGAACGCGACCGTCGAGCACTTCTCCGGCGGCAACCAGCAGAAGGTGATGATCGCCAAGGCCCTGTCGCGCGAGGTCAAGGTGTTCATCTTCGACGAGCCGACGGTCGGCGTCGACGTCGGCACGCGTGTCGCCATCTACGGCTTCATCCGCGATCTCTGCGAGGCCGGGGCGGGCGTCGCTGCTCATCTCCTCCGACCTGCCCGAGATCCTCCACCTGACCAACCGCGACCTATGTCATGTATCGTGGCGAACTCCGTGCGGAGCTCGCCGGCGCCAGACATCACACAGGAGAAGGTGCTGAGCCATTTCTTCGAGAGGGAGGCGGCCTGATGAGCGAAGCGGGCCGAAACGAGAACAAACTGCCGGACGCCGATCGCTGACGACTCGGCTCAAGATCGCTTTCGTGCGGCTCGGCGTGCTGCCCGTTCCTGCTCCTCATTGCCGTCGTCGTCTTTTCGCTGATGTCGGAACAATTTCCTCACCGACCAACAACCTGATCAACGTGGTGCGCCAGTCGACCTATCTGACGATGGTCGCCATGGGGCAGATGCTGGCGCTGCTCACCGGCGGCTTCGACCTTTCGGTCGGCACGATCCTCGCGGTTACCTCGGTGGTCGGCGCGCTTGCCATGTCGAGCGTCTTTGCCGCCTATCCCGACCTGGTGTGGCTCGCGATCGCCTGTCGGCATGCTCGCCGGCTTTGGCGCCGGCCTGTCGATCGGCGTCGTCAACGGCATCGGCGTCGCGCTTCTTCAACGTTTCGCCCTTCATGATGACGCTCGGGCTGGCCTCGATCGGCTTCGGCATCGCGCTCTTCCTCACCGGCGGCGTGCCGGTCTACGGCATGCCGCGGCGATTCGGCGCGATCTTCGGCTTCGGCACGCTGCTCGGCATGCCGGTCCCGATCTATGTCACGGCCGCTGTTCGTCGCGCTCATGTACGTGCTGCTCAACTGGACGCGGTTCGGGCGCTATCTCTACGCCGTCGGCGGCAACATCAAGGCGGCCAGTCTCTCCGGCATCAACACGCGGCAGAACGCTGTTCCTCGCCTACGTGCTGTGCGGGGCGCTCGCGACCGATCGCGGGCCTGACTGCTGACCGCCCGGCTCGAAACCGGCGAGGCCAACATCGGCGCCTCGATGCCGCTTGAGTCGATCGCCGCCTGCGTCATCGGCGGCGTGAGCCTGCGCGGCGGTGTCGGGCGGGTCGAGCAACGTCGTGCTCGGCGCCATCTTCATCGGCCTCGTCCAGAACGGCATGAACCTCGCGCGCATCGACTCCTATCTGCAGACCGTCGTGCATCGGTATCCTGCTGATCCTCGCTGTCATCGCGGACCAGCTGCGCCTGCGCGTACATCGCGGAGCTGCGCGACTGAGCACGGGCTGTCCATGGGCTCGGTTGGTGGCGAACGAGCTGCCGCGGCGGCGCGCGGAGATCGCGCTAGGGAGGATGGCATGACGATCATCAATTGCGACATGGGCGAGGGCTTCGGCCTCTACAAGATGGGCGACGACGCGGCGATCATGCCGCTGATCACCGTCGCCAATGTGGCCTGCGGCTTCCATGCCTCCGACTTCAATCACATGCGCAAGACCGTGCGGCTCGCCAAGAAGCATGGCGTGAAGGTGGGCGCCCATCCCTCGCTGCCGGACCTGCAGGGCTTCGGCCGGCGCGAGATGAAGATCGGGCGCGAGGAGCTCGCCAACTGCATCATCTACCAGGTCGGCGCGCTCAAGGGCTTTCTCGAAGCCGAAGGCATGCCGCTCAACCACATCAAGCCGCACGGCGCGCTCTACGGCATGGCGGCGCGCATGGAGGAGATCGCGCATGCCGTCTGCGACGCGGCCGACGTGTTCAAGGTGCCGCTCATGGGCATGATCGGCACCTGCCACGAGACGCGTCTACAAGGCGCGCGGCCACAAGTTCATCGCCGAGTTCTACACCGACCTCGACTATGCCGACGACGGCTCGCCTGATCATCACCCGCGAGCACGAGGCCAAGGATCCGGAGGACGCGGCCGACGCGTTCGGTGCGCGCCATCAAGGAAGGGAAGATGAAGAGCGTCGGCGGCAAGGACGTGGCGGTCGGGCCGATGCGATCTGCGTGCATTCGGACACCCCCAACGCGGTGGCGATCGCAGTTGCCGTCCGGGACGCCGTCAAACCGTATCTCGATGCTACCTGATCAGACGAGGCAGCACCATGCCAAAGCAGATCCTTTCCCCGCTTCCTGGAATCTTCTACAGGAAGCTCGCGCCCGACAAGCCGCCGTACAAGAAGGAAGGCGATAGCGTTGATGTCGGCGAAGTCATCGGTCTCATCGAGGTGATGAAGACTTTCAACGAGGTGAAGGCGGACACCGCCGGCAGGATCGTCAGGTTCCTCGCAAAAAACGAGGAAGAGATCATGGCAGGTCAGCCGCTCGTAGAACTCGCCTGAGCCATGGCGATCTCCAAGCTCCGTATCGGGAATCTCGGCGAAATTGCCGTGCAGAGGGCTAATTTCCATACGCGCTGGCTCCAGGGCTGGCTCGAAGAAAACGCGGAGAAACTGAGTTCATGGGGGCACACATGAAGACGCGATACTCCTACGGGGGTGATGAGCACATTTTCGTTGAATGCGACGAGGAGATGTCCCTTGAAGCTTTCTTCAAGGGCCTGTCGATCACCAATACCGTGAAGAAGGCGAGGATCAAGGGCGTGACCGAAATCTGTCCGGCGAACGCCTCGCTCCAGGTCAAATTCGACCCTGACAAGATCAAGCCCGCCGACATGCTCAAGGAGCTCAAGGCGATCGAGAAGGCGGCAGGCAAGGCCAAGTCCTCGCTCAAGACCCGCATCATCGAGGTTCCGGTCCATTACAACGATCCGTGGACCCAAGAGACGCTGATGCGGTTCCGTGACCGTCATCAGGATCTAAATTCCACGGATATCGAGTACACTGCGCGCATCAACAACCTCGACGGGATCGACGGTTTCATCAAGGCGCATTCGGGCGCGCCATGGTTCGTCTCCATGGTGGGCTTCGTGGCGGGGCTGCCGTTTCTCTACCAGATGGTGGATCGCAAGCGGCAGATCCAGTCGCCGAAGTATCTGCGGCCCCGAACCGACACGCCGAAGCTCACGGTCGGCCATGGCGGCTGCTTCGGCTGCATCTACTCGGTGCGCGGAGCTGGCGGCTACCAGATGTTTGGAATCACCCCGATGCCGATCTATGATCCCAATCAGAAGATCAAGTACCTCCGCGAATTCATGTGCCTGTTCAAGCCGGGTGATATCGTGAAGTGGAAGCCGATCGACCGCGCCGAGTACGACGAGACCGTCGCGGCGGTGGAGAAGGGCAAGTTCGCGCCGCGCATGCGCGACGTGAACTTCTCGCTCGACGAGTTCCACACGGACATTGATGGCTATAACAAGAAACTCATGGAGGCGCTCTATGGCCGTTAAAGTCGTCAAGTCTGGGCTTTCGACCACCGTGCAGGATCTCGGCCGCTCGGGCTACTATCACATCGGCATTCCGCTCTCGGGAGGCATGGACCGGCTGGCCTTGCGCGCGGCCAACATGCTGGTCGGAAACAGGGAGGATGCGGCGGTTCTGGAAGCCGTATTCATGGGACCGGAACTCGAGTTCACCAAGGACGCGACCGTCGCCGTGACCGGGGCAGAAATCCCGCCGAAGGTGAATGGCGAAGCCCGGTCTACCTGGACATCCTTCAAAGTGAAAAAGGGTCAGTCGCTCTCCTTCGAATTCCTCAAGAAGGGCGCGCGCGCCTACATTGCTATTTCAGGCGGTATCGATGTGCCCGTCGTGCTCGGCTCGCGTTCGACCTATGCGCTCGGCGGGCTCGGCGGCTTCAAGGGCCGCAAGCTCGAGACCGGCGACAATCTCCCCGTGGGCAAGGGCCGCGGGGTGCGGGAAGGGCGCAGCGTTCCAGAAAAGCTTCGTCCTTTACCGGGTTCGCCCGCGGAACTGCGCATGATACCGGGTCTCTACTGGCACCGCATCACGGCGGAAGCAGGCAAAAACTTTTTTGAGGACACCTGGAAGGTGGCGCCGGAAGCGGACCGCATCGGCTACCGCTTCAAGGGTGGCCGGCCGCTTGAATTTATGCCGCGCGATGAGCCCTTCGGCGCCGGATCCGATCCCTCCAACATCGTTGATGCCTGCTACCCTTATGGCTCGATCCAGATACCGGGTGGAACTGAACCCATCGTGCTCCACCGCGACGCCGTCTCGGGTGGTGGCTACTGCATGGTCGGAACCGTGATTTCCGCCGACATGGACCTGATCGGCCAGCTACAGCCAAACACGCCAACGCGTTTCATCGAGGTAACGATGGCGCAGGCGCTCAAGGCGCGCAGGAACCGGCACAAGCTCCTCGACAAGATACGCGCCTCGCTCTGACAATCGGGAGAAAGACATGCATCTCAGCGTCGCCGGTCCAGCAACTACCAAGTGGCGGCGAAGGCGAGCGCCGCCAGGGCCGCCTTGACCAGATCGCCGGCGATGAAGGGGGTGAGGCCCAATTCCACCGCCCTGGCGAAGCCGCCCACGAAAGTGGAAAACCAGGCCAGGCCCGGCCCGGGATGAGGGGCCTAGTTCCGTTCGCTTGAGATAATCCGCGAGATCGTGCCGGATCGCCTCGGGGATTCCTCTGGTTGTTTCTGAGCCATGTAGCGTCCGACTATGGGCGGCCGAATTAGATGGCCTTTGAGTCAGGTACATTACCGACATCGCAGCCACAACCTGCACATAGTCAGGGGGTGTGGCCATGAAATTTGTGAGACGCGGGTACCTTCTTCGCCCCTTTCCCCTCAAGGTGCTCGCTGTGGTCCCGGTGTGCGTATCTCGTCGGGACCACGAATCTTCCAGGGGCGCGGGTAATTGAGCGGCATGGGCGAAGCCTATCGCACCGGCTCGTCGGCTAATACCTATTCCTATTTTTTCTTCTCGTCTCGCCTTCGATGCACTTGAAAGTGCGCTTCTCGTAGTTGACCTGAACCCGAACAAGATTTGGGTGCCTCCACCGACATTCCCTCAACACTTGGAGAAAGAATTTCTCGTCGGCCGCAGACCTGGTCTTTGCCAACCCTGCGTCGGCACCGGGCAGCAGAAAGGCGCAGATGAAGATGGGAAGGATGACATAGTTTCTGATGCTGGGCATCATGCTCATGGCCTGACCGATTTTCTGCACGGATGGACTGAGAGGTTAGTGCATCTGCGGCGCCTGGTCGAGAGGGGTTTAGGTTGGATTTGATGCAATGGTTGGGGCAATTATCCGCAGCCGCCCATGGCCGGCCAGCAGTCTTTACCATAAGTCTCGGGTTTTTTGAATTAAGGGACCTTTGTGCCGGGCTCCGCGTTTAGCGAACATGTAAATGCGTGAGCTGTGGAGAGAGCCATGGAGCAACCTGCTCATCGTCACTGGTGTGGCCATAAAATTTGTGAGCCGCGGGTACCTCCTTGGCCTCCTCCTCAAGGTGCTCGATGGGCCGTCCGTGCGCAGAACATCTTGTGCGAGGCTTGACAATCTTCCTGCTATGGCGTCGCGGGCGAGAAGCGCCTCTCTCTCTCGATCCGCTGACCGGCAATTTCACGGTCATCGTCTATGACCCCGACACAAGCTTGCGTTCCGCGATTACCTCTTAATTTAGGTTCGAGTGCTAGATCGTCGACCAAGGGACATTCGGGGTCAGCATAGTTTGTTGGCAAGGGCCGTGTTACATTCTAGGTAGTGCGCAAAGGAGTGCTGGCCGATGTTGTCCCACCTTTGGCGGGTTGCCGCGGTCGCCCTGGCGTTGCTGTCGGCGAACGCCCGCGGCGAATCCCTCCCTCTGCCGCAAAATCTCGTGGCCGCCGCCACCGACGCCGGTGAAGCGCTTTTCATCGATGCGGACGCCCGCGAAGCGTATTTTTCGCTCGCCAGCCACTTCTTGACCCAGAAGAACCAGGCCTTTTGCGGCGTCGCCAGCATCGTCATGGTGCTCAATGCCATGCAGCTGCCGGCGCCCGCCGTTCCCGAGTTCGATCCATACCGGACTTTCACTCAGGATAATCTATTCGATGCCCGCACCGAGGCGGTCCTGCCCCGCGCGGTGATCATGAAGCAGGGCATGACCCTGGATCAGATCGGCGGCCTTTTGGCGCTTCAGCCCGTGGCTGTTGAAGTTCATCATGCTTCCGACAGCAGCCTCGTCGAGTTTCGCGGCAAGGCGCGGGACTATCTGGCAAAGCCGGATCATTTTGTCGTCGTCAACTATCTGCGGAAGGCGATCGGCCAGGAAAAGGGCGGTCACATCTCGCCGCTGGCGGCCTTCGATGCCGAGACCGACAGGTTTTTGATTCTAGATGTTGCCCGTTACAAGTATCCCCCCGTTTGGGTCAAGGCTTCCGAGCTGTTCGCCGCGATGAACACGCAAGACTCGGACAATCAGGACAGGACGCGCGGTTACGTTCTCATATCCAAGGCCAAATAAAACCGATACATTGAGCACATGTGCTGACGACTGGGCGCTTACAATCGTGCAAGCCAATCAGCACTCAAGGTGCACCTATGGGCTTCCTGGCCGCCTATCTTCATTTTGTGGGCTTCATCGCGCTCATTTCGCTGCTGGCTGGTGAATTCTTCTTGCTGCGAAAGCCCCTCGAACCCCACAGCCTGCCGCTGCTCAAGAAAATCGACCTGCTTTACGGGAGCGTGGCCGGCCTGGTCCTGGTCTCCGGAATAGCCCGAATCTTCTATGAAAAAGGCTGGGACAATTACTCCCACAGTGCAGTCTTCTGGGCGAAAATGGCCCTGTTTGTAACGATCGCTGTTGTCTCGATTTATCCCACCACCTGGTTCTTGAAAGCAAGGAGCCAGTCGGACATTGGTGTCACCGGTTACGCGAACATCAGGCGGGCGGTACTCACCCAATTGCTGCTGGTGCCGCTGATCGTATTCTGTGCGATCTGGATGGCTCGCGGTATTTACTGAATTCCTGATCTCCACCTAATTCCGGCTCACCGGCTTGGAGCGCATGCGGCGGACGGTTTCGCGCTCGGCGCGGCGGCAGGCGACCGGCGGCAGGCCGCGCGCCATCAGCGCCATGTCGTCGAGCAACATGCGGCCCATCTGCTTGAAGGCGCGATCGAGTGCCCCCGCCCGATGCGCCGACAGCACGAAACCTTCGAGTTGCCGCACCGGATGATCGGGGGGCAGGGGTTCTTCGGGGAAGACATCGCTCGCCGCCCGGATGTGTCCGGAGCTAACCGCCGCCATCAGCGCCTCGAAATCGACCACCCCCGCCCGGCTCAGCAGTACGAAACTGGCGCCCTTCCGCATCTTGGCGAATTCCTTAGGCCCAAGGAATCCGCTGTTGTCGGAAGTGACCGAGGCGACGACGAAGATCACATCGCTCTCCGACAGGACCCGCTCGAGCGGCGCCGGCTCGACGCCCAATTCGCTAAGCACGCCGGGCGGCAGCCACGGATCGAAGACCCGGATGCGGGCCCGGAAGCCGGCGAGCAGCCGGTGCAGGGCGCGGCCCAGATCGCCGAAGCCGACAAAGCCCACTTCGCCCCCGGTGACGAGCCGCGCCTCCAAATTGCCATCTCCGCCCCACAATTCGCGGCCCGCCCGGAAGGCGCGGTCGGCGCCGCAGATATTACGCTCCAGCGCCAGCGCTAGGCCCAAGCCGATCTCGGCCACCGGCACGGCAAAGACGCGCCCAGTGGTCAGCACATGAATGCCATAGGCGAAACAGTGATCGTAGTCCATGTTGTCAAGGAAATTGGTTTCGACATTGAAAATCGCCTTGAGCTTGGCGGCGCGCTGCAACAATTGGCACGGCAGCGGCGGCTGGCCGATGATGAACGCCGCCTCGGCGATGTGCTTGTCGAGCACCGCCACGCCACCCGCGCCTTCGCCCTCGACGATGCGATAATCGCGGCGCAATTCGGCCAGATCGTCCGCCGTGAAGATCAGGTCCAGGCTGCGCGGTTCGGGGATCGAGACAATCAGGGGGCGGTCGTCGGTCATGGCCGTGCTCCTAGAGCATGTTGCGCCAAGGTGCACGCACTTTGGTGACAAGTGCATGCTCCAAAAATTTAATCTGGCGCGCTTTTCGGCGAAATGATTCCACTTCTCCGGAAAGCGCGCTAGGGTGGGTAAGCAAGGATCCGAGGCATAGAGCCCCGAGAATGAGAAGCCCGGAGTCAATCGGGCCGGCGACGAGTTTGTAAAAACCCCAATGGAGGAAAACATGACGAAACTGAAATCCCTGCTGCTGGCTTCTGCCGTTCTTCTGGCCGCGACGGCGGCCCATGCCCAGGACAAGCCGGTCTACGGCGTGCTGATGAAGACCCTGGCCAATCCCTTCTGGGGCGCCATGGAGCAAGGCGTCAAGGCCGGTTCCGATGCCGCGGGCGTCGAATACTATCTGCAGGCGGTGGAGAGCGATCAGGCGGCCGAGCCGCAGCTCAACACCTGCAACACCATGCTGGAGCGTAAGCCCGTCGTGATGATCACCGCGGCGATCAACTCCAACATCCTGCTGCCCTGCCTGAAGCGCGCCAACGAGATGAACATTCCGGTGGTCGATCTCGACGGCAATCTCGATCCGGAAATCACCAAGCAGGCGGGGGTGTCGATCGCCTTCCAGATCGGCTCCGACAACGAAGCGGCGGGCGCCCAGGGCGCCGACTATGTGGTCTCGAAGCTCGGCAAGGACGCCAAGGGACCGGTTCTGGTGATCGAAGGCCTGTCCGGTAACATCACCGGTCAGAAGCGGGCCCGCGGCTTTGCCAACCGGCTCAAGGAAATCGCCCCCGGCCTCGAGATCGTGGCCTCGCTTCCCGGCGACTGGGACCGCGGCAAGGCGGCCAACATCACCAACGACATCCTGACCAAGCATCCGGATCTGGTCGCGATCTTCGCCGCCAATGACGGCATGGCGCTGGGCGCGGTTGAAACCGTGTTCGCGGCCGGCAAGGGCGACCAGGTGACGATCGTCGGCGTCGACGGCAATTCCGATGCGGTCAAGTCGATCAAGGCCGGCCGTCTCACGGCCTCCGTCGCCCAGCTTCCCTATCTGGTCGGCAAGCAGGCGGTCGAGAACGTCAAGGCGGTGACCGAAGGCAAGCAAGTGCCGGAAGTGGTCTATGTGCCGACCCTGGTTCTCACCAAGGACGTTCTTGATGCGGGCACCGAACCCATGCTTGAGTTCGTCAAGTAGCAACCAGACCGCAAAGCGCCGCGCGCCGGGCTTCGGTTGGGCGCGCGGGGCCGTGAGAATTTAAAAATGTCAACCGACGATGTTGCGCTGAACGGCCAGTCTTGGCGGCGGCTGCAGTTCTTTTTCGACACCAAGCTTCAGGTCAGGCTCGAATCCCTGATCGTGCTGGCGATCCTGTGCATCGCCATGACCATCCTGTCGCCGTTTTTCCTGTCGCTCAGCAATTTTCTCAACATCCTACTGGCCACCTCGACGATCGGCGTGCTCGCCATCGGCGCCACCCTGATTCTCAGTTCCGCCGGGCTCGATCTGTCGCTCGGTTCGGTGATGGGCCTTTCCGGGGTGGTGGGCGCCTATTTTGTCGTCGAGGCGGGCTATCCCTGGCCCATGGCCATCATCGGCTGCCTGGCGGCCGGCGCTGCCGCGGGCTTCGTCAACGGCGAACTCATCACCCGCACCCGCATTCCCGCCTTCATAGTCACCCTCGGCATGCTCGGCGTGGCGCGCGGCATCGCCCTCATCATTCCCAACGGCCGCGCCATTTACGGGCTTCCCGATCCCGTCATCTATCTCGGCCAGGGCCGGCCGTTGAGCATTCCCATGCCGGTCATCGTGTTCATCGCCGTCGCCGTGGTCGTGCACTATTTTCTCGCCTACACCCGCTTCGGCAAGCACACGCTGGCGATGGGCGACAACGAGGCGGCGGCCCGCGCCACCGGCATTCCGGTCGAGCGGCTGCGGCGCAAGCTCTACACCATTTCCGGCCTGATGGCGGGCATCGCCGGGCTCCTGTTCATGGCTAGGGTCAATGCCGGTGATCCCACCGCCGGCGTCAACTACGAATTGACCGCCATTACCGCCGCGATCATCGGCGGCACCAGCCTGTTTGGCGGCAAGGGCAGCATTCTCGGCACCATGGTCGGCGCGCTCATCATGGGTGTCTTGCAGAACGGCCTCAATCTTCTGGCCGTGCAGTCCTATTACCAGCAGATCGCCATCGGCGCCGTGCTGATCATCGCCGTTTACATCGACCAGTTCCAATCGTCGCAGGAGAAGAAGCCGTGACGCTTCTGCATGTCTCCGGTGTCACCAAGCATTTCGGCCCGGTGCAGGTGCTGCGCGGCGTCGATCTCGATATCGAAGCGGGCAGCGTCACCGGCCTGGTCGGCGACAATGGCGCGGGCAAATCGACATTGATGAAGACCATCACCGGCATCTATGGCACCGACAGCGGCCGCATCGCCTTCGACAACAAGGATGTAACCGGCCTCGCCCCCGGCGAGCGGCGTGCGCTCGGCATCGAGATGATCTATCAGGACTTGGCGCTGGCCAAGCAACAGGATGTGGCCGCCAATATCTTCCTCGGCCGCGAGCCGGTGAAAGCCCTGTTCGGCTTCCTTCCCGGCTTCGTCGACAAGGTGCGCATGGACATCGAGGCGCAGAAGATGATCGACCGGCTCGGCGCCCGCATTCCCTCCATTCACCGCCCGGTCGGCATGTTTTCCGGCGGCCAGCAGCAAACCGTCGCCATCGCCCGGGCCCTCACCTTCAATCCCAAGCTGGTCATCATGGACGAGCCCACGGCGGCGCTGGCGGTGCGCGAAGTCGAGAGCGTTCTCAAGCTCATTCGCCAGCTGCGCGACCATGGCATCGCCGTCATTCTCATCAGCCATCGTCTCAACGACGTCTTCGAAGTGACCGACCGCATCGTCGTCCTCAGGCAAGGTCGCATCGAAGCCGATCTCATGACGAAAAAGACCCAGATGCGCGAAGTCGTCGGCTTCATCGTCGGCGCCCATTGAACTACGGAGGTCCGCATCCATGGCCGCATCGAAAATTCGCCTCGGCATGCATGCGAGCCTGTGGACGGCAAGCTGGACGAAGGAGGCGGCCGAGGCGCTGATCCCGGAGGCGGCCAAATACGGGCTTGAGCTGATCGAGATCGCGCTGCTCACCCCCGAGCGCATCGACGTCGAACACTCGGTGAAGTTGTTCAAGCAGCACGGCGTGGCGCCATCTGGTTCGCTATGCCTGGCGATGGAGGACAATGCCGCGCTCCATCCGCAGCGCGCCGAGAAATTCCTGCAACGGGCGCTCGAGACGGCCCATGCGCTGGGCTGCAACTTTCTGGGCGGCGTCACCTATTCAACGCTCGGCTGGCGCTCGGGGCTGGCGCCAACCGAGCAGGAACTCGCCAACATCGCCAGAGCCCTCAAGCCCATCGCGCGGCGCGCCGCCGAATACGGCATGGCTCTCGGCATCGAGCCCTGCAACCGCTACGAGACGCATCTCCTCAACACGGCCAAGCAGTCGCTCGCCATGATCGAGCGCATCGACGAACCCAATGTCACCATCCATCTCGACACCTATCACATGAACATCGAGGAGAAGGGCATCGGCAACGGCATTATCGAGGCGGGCCGCCACTCCCGCTACATTCATCTTTCCGAATCCGACCGCGGCGTACCCGGCACCGGCACCATCGATTGGGACGATTGCTTCACAGCCCTCAAGAAATCCGGCTTCGCGGGCGATCTGGTGATCGAAAGCTTCGTCGAACTGCCGCCCGAAATCGCCGCCGCACTTTCGGTGTGGCGGGCGGTGGCCAAGGACCGCTACGACGTCCTTGACAACGGGGTCCCGTTCTTGCGGCAAAAACTGAAGCAGCACGGATTGTAGCTTCCCTTGTATCTCGGTCTCGACATCGGCACCTCCGCGGTCAAGGCAGTCCTCGCCGATCGGGCCCAGCACGTCGTCGCTTCGGCCTTGGTGGCGCTTTTGACCAGCCGGCCGCGCGAGCTGTGGTCGGAGCAGAATCCGGACGACTGGTGGCAAGCCGCGCAATACGTCATCGCCGAGTTGCGCGCCCAGGCCGGCGCTTCCTGGCGAACCGTCAGGGCGATCGGCCTGTCGGACCAGATGCACGGCGCGGTGCTTCTCGACCGGCACAACCGGCCGATCCGTCCCGCCATATTGTGGAACGACGGCCGCGCCCATGCCGAGGCGGCTGAATTGCAGCGGCACATTCCGGGCATCGGTGACATTGCGGGCGTTCCGCCCATGGCCGGTTTCACCGCGCCGAAACTTCTGTGGCTGCGGCAACACGAACCGGACGCTTTCGCGGCCATCGCCAAAATTCTGCTGCCCAAGGACTATGTCCGCCTGCACATGACCGGCAGTTTTGCCACCGACATGTGCGATGCTGCGGGTTCGCTTCTCTTCGATACGGGAAAGCGGCAATGGTCGGAAGAAATCGTCGCGGCCTGCGGGCTTCCGCCGAAGGCGCTTCCGCAAGCCCTCGAAGGCAACGCCGTCTCCGGTCACCTGCGCGACGACATTGCCCGCGAGTGGGGCCTCGAAGGCCGGATCGCGGTGGCGGCCGGGGCAGGGGACGCAGCCGCCGGCGCCATTGGCATCGGTGCCGTCAATGAAGGCGACGGCTTCATCTCACTCGGCACCTCGGCGCAGTATTTCGTGACCCGCGAAAGCTACCGCCCGGCGCCCGCCTCGCTCATCCATACGTTCTGCCATGGGCTGCCCAGCCGCTGGTTCCAGATGGCGGCATTGCTCAATGGCGCAAGCTGCCTTTCCTGGGTCGCCGGCATTCTCGGCGAAAAGGATGTCGGCAAATTGCTGCGCGAGGCCGAGGCCGCTTTCGCCGGCCCGTCTCCGCTCGTCTTTCTTCCCTATCTCACCGGCGAGCGCACGCCGCACAACGATCCCCATGCCAAGGGCGTATTCTTCGGCCTGACGCCGTCGACGCGCCGCGAGGACATGGTGCTGGCGGTGCTGGAAGGTGTGGCCTTGGCACTCGCCGATTGCCAGACCTATCTGGCCGCAACCGGTCCACTGCCGCGGGAACTGGGCGTCATCGGCGGCGGCTCAAAGAGCGCCTTTTGGATGAAAATTCTGGCCGCCGTGCTCGACCGCCCACTGCTTCTCTATGAGGCAGGCGAGGCGGGATCGGCCTTCGGTGCCGCAAGGCTTGCCCGTCTTGTCCACACCTCGGAGTCGATTGCCGATATTTGCAAACGCCCGAACATTGCCGCGCGCTTCGCTCCCGACCCGGAGCTTGCCCGCGCCTATGCCCCGCGTCTGGAAAAATTCCGCGCGTTGTACAAAGCGCTCGCGCCCTTATTCTGATCGCGGACACGCTCTTGCCACCCGAATGGCCCGCCGCTAAAAGGCGGCGCAATTCTTTGGGGCTCAGCAGGGAAACAGCATGGCCGCCGAACGCACCTTCTCGATCATCAAGCCGGACGCGACCCGGCGCAATCTGACCGGCGCCATCAACGCCAGGATCGAGGCCGCCGGCCTGCGCATCGTCGCCCAGAAGCGCGTGAAGTGGAAGCTGGCGGATGCCAAGAAATTCTACGCCGTACACAAGGCAAGGCCCTTCTACAAGGACCTGGTCAAGTTCATGTCCTCGGGCCCGGTGGTCCTCCAGGTGCTGGAAGGCAAGGATGCGGTGGCGAAATACCGCGAGATCATGGGCGCCACCGATCCGGCCAATGCCGCGCCCGGCACCATCCGCAAGGACTTCGCCCAATCGATCGAAGCCAATTCCGTGCATGGCTCAGACAGTCCGGAGACCGCCAGGAAGGAAATCAAGCTCTGCTTCAAGGCCAAGGAAATCGTCGGCTGACCCGGCGCCGACTGGCCGCCTCTTACCGCCGCTTCTGGCGTTCTTCACGATGGGATGTTAGACTGCTTACGATGAATTCAATTGTCGTCAAAGCCGAGTGGGATTCGGAAGCCGAAGTCTGGGTGGCTTCCAGCGATGACGTTCCGGGCCTCGCTGCGGAAGCTGCCTCGCTTGAGCTTCTGCGCAAGAAACTCATCCCGATGATTTCCGATTTGATTGAATTGAACGGCATCGATTCGCGATTGTCGGAGATTCCCATTCACATCGTCGCCCACCAGATGGACAAAGTCGTAAATCCACGGGCGGCATGAAAGCGTCGCCCGGGTTGATGGACGGTATCCGTGGGTGATATCGCGCGCGACCTTCGAAGGTTGCTGACCGATGCTGGCTGCCGTTTTGTCCGGCCCGGCAAGGGCGATCATGAAGTTTGGTGGAGTCCCGTGAGCAATCGGCATTTCGTCTTCGACTCCGGGATCAAGTCGCGGCACATGGCCAATCTCATTCTCAAACAAGCCGGGCTCCCCAAGCACTTCTGATAGTCCTGAAGGTGAGGAAAGTTCCATGGGCAAGAATCGACTCGAGGCTTTCAGCGACGCAGTCATCGCCATCATCATCACCATTATGGTGCTGGAAATGAAGGTGCCGCACGGAACCAGTCCGGCGGCGCTCACCGAATTGTGGCCGGTGTTCCTCAGCTATGTGCTGAGCTTCGTCTATGTCGGCCTCTATTGGAACAACCATCATCACCTGCTGCACACGGTCAAGCAGGTGAGCGGCGGCATTCTGTGGGCCAACATGCATCTGCTGTTCTGGCTATCGCTATTTCCCTTCACCACCGGCTGGATGGGCGAAAACCAATTCGCGCCGTGGCCGGTTGCCGTCTATGGCGCGGTGCTGTTCATGGCGGCGGCCGCCTATTTCATTCTGGTGCGCGCCATCATCGCCGTGCACGGGCGCGACTCGGAACTGGCCAAGGCGGTTGGCCGGGATTGGAAGGGCAAGATACCGCTCGCCGCTTATGCGGCGGCTATGGCGCTTGCCTTCGTCAGTCCGTGGATCTCCTGCGCGCTCTATGTGGCGGTGGCGCTCATGTGGCTCATCCCCGACCGGCGCATCGAGCGCACACTGTCGGCCTAGAACAGCACATTCCAAGAGTGTTGTAATAAGGCCACAACACCGTAAGTTTTCAATTGATTAAAAAATCAGCACAGAGGATAGCATGCTTATATATTAGTCAGGACATTTTTCTTAGCGATTTACAAGTAATAAGAAAACAACGTGATATCAATGCGATAGACAAAATCTGCCAATTGGCACGCTTCTTGTGTTGCACCGCATCATTAGCAACAAGAGGGCCGCGGCATGGGCCATGTCATCACCTGAAACTGGACCGTTAAGACTTAGTCACGAACATTGGCAATTCGTTAACGAGTTGGGCGTAGCCTGATCGGTCAGAAGAAGTCGGAGCGTTTCGTTTATGAGCAACCAAGTTGGCATAACCGCTCCGAGGCCCGCCTGATCTCCAAGGGGTCTGAAAAACCTCCGGCGGCGCCTCGGACGGCGAGAGACTGGAGGTCTAATGTCTATCCATCGTGTGTGTTTACCTGTCGTGGCCGCCGCCTTGGCGTTCGCCGCGGCGGGCCCGGCCGAGGCCCAATCGGTGTGCGGCGACCGTGCCGAGATCATCAAGGTGCTCGGCAACAAGTATCAGGAATTGCCTGCGGCTTTCGGCATCGCCGGGCAGCGCAACCTGGCCGAACTGTTCGTCTCGAAATCGGGTTCCTGGACCATGCTGATGACCCAGCCACAGGGCGTCACATGCATCCTGGCAACCGGCCAGTCCTGGGAAGCACTGCCTCCCAGCCAGAAGCTGACAGGGCTCTAAGCCTTCAGCCGGAGATTGTCGGCGTCCCAGACGGGTTCAGCGATGATCCGCGCCTGGCGCCTCTCGCCGAAGATCATGGCATCGAAAGCGGTACCAGGCTGCGTCAGCTTGGGATCGACATAGGCAAAGGCCAGCGACTTGTTCACGGTGTGGCCGAAGCCTCCCGAAGTGGTAAGCCCGACTAGCCTGCCGCCCGCATAGACCGGCTCGTTGCCCATGCAATCGGAGTCGGTATTGTCCACCTCCAGATAGACGAGTTTCATGCGCGGCCCCCGCTGCTGCCGGGTGAGGCTCGCCGCCTTGCCGATGAAATCCGCCTTGTCGAGGCGGATGAAGCGTTCCATCGAGGCCTCGAACATGTCGATCTCGCTGGTGAGCTCCGCGCCCCAGCCGCGATAGGCCTTCTCCATGCGCAGCGAATTCATCGCATAGGTACCGAACGTGCGGATGCCGTAGACCGCTCCCGCCGCCATCAGCGCATCGAACAGCTTGGGCATCTCCGCCATCGGGCAATGCAGTTCCCAGCCGAGTTCGCCCACATAATTGACGCGCAGGAGCCGTACGCCCGCAACACCCGCGACTTCCGCCTCCTTGGCTGTGAGCCAGCGGAACGCGGCATTTGTGAGATCGGTCTGGGTGCATTGGCCGAGCACATCGCGCGCTCTCGGCCCCGCCAGAACCAGCACGCCGTAATTGTCTGTGACATCTGTGATGGTGACACGCTCGCCGTCGCGCTTGCGCCATTCGAGCTGATCCTTGTCGTGCAATTGCGCCACCGCCGCCGACAGCACATAGAAATGCTCTGGCGAAAACCGCGTCACCGTGATCTCCGACTCGATAAAGCCATTGGTGTTGAGCAGGTGGCCGAGAATAATGCCGCCGTCCCTGGCCGGAATCTTGTTGGCGCAGATGCGCTCCAGGAACGTGTAGGCGTCCTTGCCCTTGACGTCGTATTTCGAGAAGGTCGAAAGGTCCATGAGGCCGACCCCCTCGCGCACCGCAAGCGCCTCGCCGCGCACCGCTTGCCACCAGTTCGAGCGCTTGAAGGAAAATCTCTCGCTCTCGCCCGCCGCCGCATACCAGCGCGCCCGCTCCCAGCCGAAAATCTGCGAGAACTGCGCGCCTTGGCTTTTCAGCTCGCTCATGCAGCGATGATTTGCGCAAGCCCCGGCCGACCGTCGTGCTGCTCGGCCGGCTTGTAGCAATAATACATGTGGTGATAGTCGGCGACCGATACTTCGGCCGTGTAGTCCTTGGTCGCCCAATTGCCGAAGCGGCGCGGATCGAATTCGCGCATGTTGATCTCGGCCTGGCCATGCACCATCCATTGCGCCAGATATTTGCCGGCCCCGCCGCCCTGGCAGATGCCGATCGCGGCGCCGCAATGCATCCAGTAATTCTTCGGCCCCGGCGCGGGACCGGAAAGATAGGCGCCGTCCGGCGTGTGGGTGATGGCGCCGGAGACGACAGACTTGATGCCGGTGTTGCCGAAGAGGGGCATCCGCTCCGTTGCCTTTTCGAGCCATGGCATCAGGCGGTCGAGCTCCGGTGCTATGAGTTCGCTCTCGAAATCCCAGGCAGGCGGCTTGCCGTTCCAGCAGACATGCGCCGTCGCCGTCTCATAGGGGCCGACCAGCACGCCGTTCGTCTCCTCGCGCAAATAGGCGTGCGAATAAGGATCGCGCACCACCGGAAGCTCGAGTGCAAGATCGATCAGCTCCTTGAGCGGCTCGGTGATCACATAGTGATGCAGCATGTTGGCGATCGGCACATTGTGCCCGGTCCACGATCCCACCACGTCGCAATAGGAGCCGGCCGAATTGACCACATGCTCGCAGATGATGTCGCCCTTGTCCGTCACCACCCGCCATTCGCCATTCGCCATGCGCTTGATGTCCGGTCACCCGCGTGCGGCGATAGATCTCCGCTCCAAGCTTGCGCGCCCCCGCCGCCATGGCGTTGGTGATGTCGGCGGGCGCCACATGCCCGTCATGCACGGTGCGGAACGCCGCCTTGACGCCGAAAGTCTCGAGGAAAGGATGATATTGTTTAATCTCGGAAGGTCCGATGATCTCGCACTCGTAGCCGGCCAGCCGCGAGATGCCATAGACATATTTGAACCAGTTCACTTCCTCGTCGGTCACCGCCAGCCTGAGGCCCCCGCAGCCGTGCCACGACACCGCTTGCCCGGTGAGCGCCTCGAGCTTCGGATAAAGCTCCGTGCCATAGACATGCACCTTCGTCATGTTGAGCGAGCCGTTGAAATGCGGACATTGCCCCGCCGCATGCCAGGTCGAGCCCGAGGTCAGCTCGCCCTTTTCGATGAGCGCGATATCGCTCCAGCCTTCCAGCGCCAAATGATAGAGCAGCCCCACTCCCATCACCCCGCCGCCGACGATCACCACCCGCGCCTGCGATTTCATCCGTCACTCCATGCCCACTTTGGAGCGCAGCTTTTCCGCATTGCGGCCCGGAAAACAAGACGGAATTTCGTGAACCATATATCCCTCGCCCCATGGGGGCGAGGGCGGGGCCCATTGCGAAGCAATGGGAGGGTGAGGGGGATCGGGTCTTGCAGTAGCAGAACCTGATCCCCCTCATCTTCCCACGCCTGCGGCGCGGGCCCCTCCTTCTCCCCCACGGGGAGAAGGAAAATCGGTGATAATGCCAGTTTCAACGAACTCCAGATGATCCTAGCCGCGCCCGATCTCGTACAGCATCAGTCCCGCCGCCACCGCGACATTCAGGGATTGGGCCCCACCCTTCATCGGTATGCGCACGAGCGTCGAGCAGGCCGCCGCCGTTTCGGCGGAAAGGCCGTTGCCCTCGCTGCCCATGACTAGCAGCGTGGGGCGCTTGTAGGTGCGGCGGTAATCCTCCGTACCCTGAAGATGGGCGCCGATCGATTCGCCGGGCCAGCCCTTGCACAGGGCGATGAATCGCGCGCCCGCCATCCGGGCGAGAGGCGGCCCGAAGATCGAGCCCATGCTGGCGCGCACCGCTTCGCGCGAATAGGGATCGCAAGCTGGCCCCACCAGAATGACGCCATGCGCCGCAACCGCATCGGCGGTGCGGATGATGGTTCCGAGATTGCCGGGATCGCGCATTTCCTCCAGCGCGATCCAGATGCCCTTCGGTTCGATCTCGTCGACATAGCGCTGCCGGAACACGCCGAGTATGGCGGGCGCGTTCTTCTGGGCGCTGAGCGACTGCATGACTTTTTCGGCGACCGTCAGCCCCTCGGCCTTGCCCCAAGCCTCGGCCGCGGCCGTCGAAACCAGATAAACGGGCTCCCATCCTTCGCGCCGCGCCCGCCCCAGCACTTCGGCGCCTTCCGCCACGAACAGTCCCGTATCCTCTCGGTATTTCTTCTCGGCAAGCGAGCGGATCAGCTTGATCGTCGGATTTTGCAGCGAGGTAATGACCGCCATGACGGCGACTATAGGTTGGGCTATAAGGCCGGTCCATGAACATCCGTCCCAATATCAAGACCGGCATTTCCGTCTGCCCGCATGATTGCCCCTCGACTTGCGCGCTGGAAGTGGAACTCCTCGATGACCGCACCATCGGCCGGGTGCGCGGCGCCAAGGAAAACTCCTACACGCTCGGCGTCATCTGCGAGAAAGTCGGCCGCTATGCCGAGCGCATCCATCATCCCGACCGGCTGCTCTATCCCCTGAAGCGCAAAGGTCCCAAGGGCTCAGGCGAGTTCCAGCGCATCTCCTGGGACGATGCCATGGCCGAAACCGCAGAAGCCTTCCTCAAGGCGGAAGCGCAATACGGCGCTGAATCCGTCTGGCCCTATTACTATGCCGGCACCATGGGCCTCGTCATGCGCGACGGTATCAACCGGCTGCGCCATGCCAAGCGCTATTCCACCATGTACGACACCATCTGCGTGGCGCTATCCTGGCCTGGCTATATCGCGGGCGTCGGCAAACTCGTAGGCAGCGATCCGCGCGAGATGCAGAAGTCGGACCTGATCGTCATCTGGGGCGGCAATCCGGTCAACACCCAGGTCAACGTGATGACCCACGCCAGCAAGGCGCGCAAGGAGCGCGGCGCGAAGATCGCCTGCGTCGACGTCTACGATACCGGCACCATGCAGCAGGCGGATGTGAAGCTGCTGATCCGCCCCGGCACCGATGGCGCTCTCGCCTGCGCCATCATGCATGTGCTGTTCCGCGACGGCTACGCCGATTGGCCCTATCTCGAGAAATACACCGACTGCCCGCGTGAGCTCGAAGCTCATCTGCAAACCAGGACGCCGGACTGGGCCTCCAAAATCTGCGACATCCCCGCCGCCGAGATCGAGAGCTTCGCCAAGCTCGTCGGCCAGACCAAGCGCACCTATTTCCGCCTGGGCTACGGCTTCGCCCGCTCGCGCAACGGCACCGTCAACATGCACGCCGTCACCTCCATTCCCGCCGTCACCGGCGCCTGGCAATATGAAGGCGGCGGCGCCCTCCATTCCAACAGCGGCATGTACAAGTGGAACAAGACCATGATCGAAGGCCTCGATGTCAAGGCATCGGGCGTGCGCGTCCTCGATCAATGCCGCATCGGCCCGGTGCTGCTCGAACGATCCCTACGATCTCGCCGGCGGCCCGCCGGTCACCGCCATGATCGTGCAGAACACCAATCCGGCCTCCGTGGCGCCCGACCAGACGAAGGTGAAGCAGGGCCTGGCCCGCGACGATCTGTTTCTCTGCGTGCACGAGCAGTTCATGACCGAGACGGCGCGCTTTGCCGACATCGTGCTGCCCGCCACCATGTTCCTCGAACACGACGACATCTATCAGGGCGGCGGCCATCAGCACATCATGCTGGGCCGCAAGCTCGTCGAGGCGCCGGGCGAATGCCGCAACAATCACGAAGTGATCTGCGACCTGGCGAAGCGCGTGGGCGCGGTGCATCCGGGGTTTGCCATGAGTCCGCGCCAGCTCATCGACTGGACGCTCACCCACTCGGGCCGCCCGGACCTTGCCCATCTCGAGGAAAACAACTGGATCGATGTGCAGCCCGATTTCGCGGCCTCGCACAATCTCAATGGCTTCGGCCACCCGGACGGGAAATACCGCTTCAAGCCCGACTGGAAGAATGTGCGCTTCAAGCCCGACATCGGCCCTTTCGGTCCCGTCGCCGACATGCCGGCTTTGCCCGATCACTGGAATTCGATCGAAGAGGCGACCGAGGAATATCCCTTCCGTCTCGCCACCAGCCCGGCCCGCGGCTTTCTCAATTCCAGCTTCAACGAGACGCCCACCTCGCGGAAGCGCGAGGGCCGGCCCACCGTCTTCGTGCATCCGGACGATCTCGCCTCCCTCGGCATTGCCGACGGGTCGAAGGTCAAGCTCGGCAGCGCCCGCGGCGCCATAACGCTGCATGCCGGGGCCTTCGAGGGGTTGCGCCGCGGCGTTGTCATCGTCGAGTCGATCTGGCCCAATGACGCCTTCGAAGACGGGCAGGGCATCAATACGCTGACCGGCTGCGATCAGCCCGCGCCCGTGGCGGGCGGCGCCTTCCACGACAACCGCGTCTGGTTGCGGAAAGCTCCATGAACGCCGCGGTAAGACTCCGTTAACAATTGATTCACTTTCTCAGGACCGCGATTCAAGCGCTTGAAAAGAATCGTTTTCCGCTTGCGAGAATCGTCGCACCTTCCGCCCATGCGCGATATCCACTTCACCATGCCGCTGCGCTGGCTGCTGCTCATGGCGCTGTTTCTGGCCATCGCCCTCCTCGCCCCCATCGCCGTGATGGCGGGCTAAGGCAGCCGCGCAATCCTCTCGGTCAGCAGATCGAAGAAACCATCGGCGTCGAGCGAGCGGATCACCGTAGCATTGGGCACCCGCTTCGTCACCTTCCACCAGTCGATGACCGTCATGCCCATGGTGAGCTCCGATTCGCATTCGATGGTGACATTCACATCGCGGCCCTTGAACAGTTCCGGCTTGAGCAACCAGGCGATGACGCAAGGATCGTGCAACGGGGCGCCGTCGGTGCCGTATTTGTGCTCATCAAACCGTTCGGAGAAACCGAGCAGCGCCGCCGCGGCCGGCCCGACTTTGTTGGCCATGGTCCGGAGCTTGGCCACCCGCTTCGCCGTGGTCAACGCCTGATGGGTGCAGTCGAGCGGAATGAGGGTGATGGGAATCCCCGCCTCGAACACCACGCGCGCCGCATGCGGATCGACATAGATATTGAATTCGGCCGCCGGCGTCACGTTGCCGCCCTCGGAGTAACCGCCGCCCATGGCCACGATGCGCGCGATGCGCGAAGCGATTCGCGGCTCGCGCACGATGGCGAGCGCCACATTGGTGAGGGGCCCCAGCGTGCACAGCGTCACCGTTCCGGCATCGCGCCGCATCAGCGTCTCGACGATAAAATCGATGCCGTGCAGTTTCTGCAGCGGCATTGTGGGTTCCGGCAGGACCGGTCCATCGAGGCCGGTCTTGCCGTGCACATGCTCCGCCGTCACCAGATTGCGCAGCATCGGTCTGACGGACCCCGCATGGACCTTGATGTCGGGTCTGCCCGCCAGTTCGCAGATTTTGCGGACATTCTTCTCGGTCAGCGCCAGGGGCACATTCCCCGCCACCGCGGTGATCCCCAGCACCTCGAGTTCCGGCGAAGCCAGCGCCAAGAGAATGGCAACGGCGTCGTCCTGGCCGGGATCGGTGTCGATGATGATGGGAAGGGGATTGGGCATGGGCACTCACGGGTGTTGAGACGCGAATCCCAGCTTAGCCCGAACCGTCACGGCCTTGCTATGCACGGCCGTGATGGATGCTATGTGCCCAGAAACACCGCCCGGACAAATTCCCGGTAAAGCATGACCTGCTTCGGCAGGAGTTCCTTGTCCTTCAGTACCCGCGACAGGATGATGCCGCCATCGACCAGCCCCGACACCATGTCCGCCAGGACATCGAGATCGGCATCGATCTTGGGCGGATAGCGTGCGGCGATCAGATCGAAGCGCGTGCGGAATCGCCTCCGCCAGCTCATCAGGGCCTCGGCGTTCAGCTCGCGCACGTCTCGATTGAATATTTGTTCATGATAGCAGATCGAGGCGACGATGCAGCCGGGGTGGGTGGCGGGCAAGTCCGACATCATTTCGGCGAGGAGTTTCAGTCCCACCAGAAATCCGTGCAGGGGGTCTTCATGCAATTCGTCGGCGCGGCCGAACAGGTCATCGAGGATCTCATTCTCGCGATCGATGTAACGCTGCAACAGAGACTTGGCGAGCGCGCTCTTGTCCTGGAAATGATAGAAGAAGCCGCTCTTGGTAATGCCGACCTCGGCAATCAATTCCTCGATCGAGGTACCGCCGAAACCTTTTTCGAGCACGGCGCGCTCGGCCACGTCGAGCAAGCGCTCGCGCGTGTCGTTGGCCTTGCGCAGGTCCGATTTGAGCATGAGGGAGTGTACCACAAGTACAGTCAGTCTTGCATACAGGCCTGCGTATGAAGTCAAGACGCCAGCCAAATACTTGAAATATCGCGGGGATTGTGAAGCATCGCCCCCCGACCGCGAGTGCTCTGGAACTACCGGCGATCTTGCCGCATGAAGCGCCACCCATCGGCCACCGGCCGCAACAGTCTGGAGACTCCTATGACCAAATACCGCAACAGTCTGCCGCAGCTCGGCCAGCGCATCTTCGTGTCCGACGGCGGCATCGAAACCACCCTCATCTATCTGCAGGGCCAGGAACTGCCCCTCTTTGCTTCCTTCGTCCTGCTCAAGACTGCGGAAGGCCGCAATGCCTTGCGCCGCTATTTCGGCGATTACACGGACCTCGCCCGCCAGCATGGCTACGGCTTCATTTTTGAATCGCCGACCTGGCGGGCCAGCCGCGACTGGGGCACAAAGCTCGGCTACTCCGACGATGAACTCGCCGAAACTAACCGCCAGGCCATCGCCTTGATGGCGGAGATCGCCGCCGAGCCAGGCAACGCCACCGTCCCAATGGTGATAAGTGGCTGCATCGGCCCCCGTGGCGACGGTTACGATCCCGGCAAGATCATGAAGGTCGCGGAAGCCAAGGACTACCACGCATGGCAGGTCGAGATCTTCAAGCAGACGCCGGCCGACATGGTCAGCGCCCTCACCATGACCAATGTGCCGGAAGCCATTGGGCTGGCGCTCGCCGCCCGCCAGGCCCGCATGCCCGCCGCCATTTCCTTCACCGTGGAGACCGACGGCAATCTGCCGACCGGGCAGGGGCTGGCCGATGCCATCGCCGAGGTCGATGCTGCCACCGGCGCATCGCCCGCCTATTTCATGATCAATTGCGCCCACCCGACGCATTTCGAGAACAGGTTGAAGCCGGGCGAGGGGTGGACCAAACGTATCCGCGGCATTCGCGCCAATGCCTCGCGCTGCAGCCATGCCGAACTCGACAAGGCGACCGAACTCGACCCCGGCAATCCCGCCGAGCTTGGCCGCCAGTACCGCTCGCTGCGCCAGAAGCTTCCGCACCTCACCGTGCTTGGCGGCTGCTGCGGCACCGATCATCGGCACATCGGGGAGATCGCCGAAGGCTGCAGACTCGCGGCCTGACCCGGCCTTGACTGCCCCCTGCTGACAACATGCTGTCAGCAGGGCTAGACTAGCATTCGATCATGCGCCGTGCCGGCCGATTGTTGCAGGTGATCCAGATTCTCCGCCGCCACCGCAGGCCGGTGACCGGAGAGGCGATGGCCCGCGAGCTCGAAGTGTCGCTGCGCACCGTCTACCGCGACATCGCCGCCTTAAGCCTCGAAGGCGTGCCGGTGCGCGGCGAGGCCGGCATCGGTTATGTGCTGGACGAAGGTTACGACCTGCCACCCCTGATGTTCACCGCCGACGAGCTGGAGGCGGTGATGCTGGGCCTGCGCTGGGTGGCACGCCGCGGCGACCGCGACCTGTCGCGCGCCGCCCAGGATACGGTGGCCAAGGTCGGCGCCGTCCTGCCGGCCCGCCTCAGGCCCTTCCTGTTCGATGCTGGGCTCGTGCTTCCGCCTTACACGAAACTTGCCGAAGACCGCATCGATGTCGCCCGTTTCCGCTCCGCCATCCGCGAGGCCCGCAAGGTCGAGATCGCCTATTGCAGCGAGGACGGGCGCCAGACCGAGCGCACCATCTGGCCTATCGCCATCACTTATTTCGATGCCCAGCGCCTGGTCGTCGCCTGGTGCGAGTTGCGCCCCGATTTCCGCACCTTCCGCACCGACCGCATGCTGGCCCTGCGCTTGACCGGCGACAAGTATCCCGAGCGCCGCAAGGCGCTGATGAAGAAATGGCAGGAGCAAGTTGCCCGCGAAACCGGCGAGCCTCAACTCGACGTCTTCACCTGATCGCCTTCGATCCGAATGCGGCCCGATGCGAGAAGTGCGAGGGCCTCTGGATAAAGCCGGTGCTCTTCGATCAGCACCCGTGCCGCCAGAGTCTCCGCCGTGTCGCCAGGCAAGACCGGCACTTTCGCCTGCGCGATGATAGGGCCGCTATCCAGTTCGGTCCGCACGATGTGCACCGTACAGCCATGCTCCGTAACTCCATCGGCAAGTGCCCGCGCATGGGTGTTGAGGCCCCTGTAGGCCGGCAGCAGCGAGGGATGGATATTGATCATCCGGTTGCGCCAGGCCTCGATGAAGCCGGGCGTCAGCACCCGCATGAATCCGGCGAGGGCTACGAAATCGAGCTTCTGCGATTGCAGATATTGGTTGAGCGCCGCCTCGAAGGCCTCGCGGCTGGCAAAAGCCTGGTGATCGATCACTTTGGTGGCGATGCCCATGGCGCGCGGCATGTTTCAACCCCTCCGCCTCGGGCCGGTTCGACACCACGCAGACGATATCGGCGGGATAGTCGGCATCGCGCGCCGCTGTCGGCGAGCGCCATCATGTTGGAGCCGCGTCCCGAAATGAGGACGCCCACGCGCTTCCTGGCGCTCATGCGAAAACGAGTGCGCCGCGCGTGGCGACCTGGTCTTCGCCGCCCCTGCGCGCCCGGATCGTCCCGAGCCTCACGACACGCTCGCCCGCGGCTTCCAGAACCTGCGTAACGGCTTCCGCCTGGTTGCCCTCGACCACCACGATCATGCCGATGCCGCAATTGAAGGTGCGCAGCATCTCGCGCTCGGTCAGATTGCCGATCTGCTTGCAGCCAGCCGAAGACCGGCGGGCAGGGCACCTTGGCCAGATCGATCTCAGCCACCGTCTGCTTCGGCAAGACGCGCGGAATATTCTCGACAAAGCCGCCGCCAGTAATGTGGGCCAGCGCCTTGATGCCGGAAGAAGACTTGAGTGCCGCAAGCACCGGCTTCACATAGATGCGGGTCGGCGTCAGCAGCGCTTCGCCGAGACTCTGGCCCCTGGCGAATGGCGCCGTATCGCCAAGCCCGAGCCCGCTCATCTCGACCAGCTTGCGGATCAGCGAATAGCCGTTGGAGTGCGGTCCCGAAGAGGCAAGCCCGAGAATCACATCACCCGCTCCCACATCGGCGCGCGGCAGGATACGGTCGCGTTCCACCGCGCCCACCGCAAAGCCCGCCAGATCGTAGTCCTTGCCGTGATACATGCCGGGCATTTCCGCCGTCTCGCCGCCGATCAGCGCGCATCCCGCCTGGCGGCAGCCCTCGGCGATGCCGGCGATCACCTCGCGCGCCGCTCTCACATCGAGCTTTGCCGGTTGCGAAGTAATCGAGAAAGAACAAAGGCTCCGCGCCCTGCACCACCAGGTCGTTGACCGACATGGCGACGAGATCGATGCCCACCGTATCGTGGATGCCGCTGTCGATCGCCAGCCGGAGCTTGGTGCCCACCCCGTCATTGGCGGCCACCAGCACGGGGTCGCGGAAGCCGCAGGCCTTCAGATCGAACAACCCGCCGAAGCCGCCGAGCGCCGAATCGGTGCCCGGCCCGCGCCGTCGCCTTGGCCAAGGGCTTGATCGCTTCCACCAGCGCATTGCCGGCCGCGATATCCACGCCCGCATCGGCATAGGTGATGGCCTGTCCTTTCGCTTGTTTGCCGCCGCCCATGCCGCTAGTTTGCCCCAATTCTCTGTGGTTATGCCGTGTGGCCCGCGTGCATAGCCCGAAGTGCTGGCCGAATAAAGCATTGGATGGTCCGCCCGGGGTTGTGGGAGCTTTTGCCGGAATGACGGTTTGGAATTTGTGCCGGATGGGGCTCGCGATCTGGCTGTCGCTGGGCCTGATGAGCCTTGGCCTCCGCGCCGCCGGACCGGTCGAAACCAGCATCTATGCGGTTCAGGGTGTCGCCGCCGACGTGACCGGCAAGGATGCGACAACCGCCAAGAACCAGGCGCTCATGGATGTGCAGGTCAAGGCTTTCTTCATCCTGGTCGAAAGGCTGGGCTCGCCGGAGATCGCCCGCGAACTTTCAACGATGCAGCTGAAGGAGATCGCCCCCTATCTCAAATCCCTGTCGATCGAGCACGAAAACTCCGCCCCCGGCCGCTATATCGGCAAGTTCACCGTGCGCTTCCTGCCCGACAAGATGCGGACGCTTCTCGGGCGTTATGGCGTCGTTGTTCCCGCAGCCCAGGCGCCGGCTGTGGTCATCATTCCGCTGTGGAACGCGCCCGATGGGCCGCAGCTCTGGGAGGACAATCTGTGGCGCCAGGCCTGGCTCGATCTCGGCGCCGAACAGGCGCTGGTTCCCCTGATCGTGCCGCTCGGCGATCTCGAGGATACCGAGACGTTGGCAGCGGCCGATGCGCTGAACGGTGATCCCGTCAAGCTCGAAGCGGTGCGCCGCCGCTACAACGCGGCAGGACGTGCTGGTGGCCACCGCGGCGCCCGCCGAAGGCAACGGCATTCACGCCGCCATCACCGGCCGTACTCCGCAGGGCGAGCTGAAATTCAGCAAGACCTATACCTCCGAGGAGGGCACGCCGGAAGCGTCGGCTGCGCTTGCCGTGCGGCGCTATCCAGGCCCTGATGATCGAGAATTACAAGAAGGCGAAGGCCATGGCCGCCGCCGAAGCCCAGGTGCCCGATTCCGGCTCCGGCCCCTCGCATTCACTGCCGGTGGCCGTGCCCTTCTCCAGCCCGTCGCAATGGAACCGCATCCGCTCGCGCATTCTCGACACCCCCAATGTGATCGGCGTCGATGTCTCCACCCTCGACGGCTCGGGCGCGGTGATCCGCCTGATGTTCGTCGAGTCGATCGGCGCGCTCCGGGCCAACATGCAGGATACCGGCCTCAGCCTGTCGCAGGTGGGCGGCACCTGGGTGATCGAGCCTCTGTGATGCGCCGATGAATCTTCCCAATGTCATCACCATCGCCCGCATCCTGCTGGTGCCGGTCACCGTGTGGCTGATCATCTCCGGCGCCTTCGGCCTTGCCTTCCTCGCCTTCATCGTCGGCGGGCATCAGCGACGGCGTCGACGGCGCCATCGCCCGCCGCTACGGCTTGCGCACCGAACTCGGCGCCTATCTCGATCCTTTCGCCGACAAGGCGCTGCTGGTGTCGATCTACGTCTCGCTCGGCATGCTCATGTTCCTGCCCGCCTGGCTGGTCATTCTCGTCGTCACCCGCGACATCCTGATCGTCAGCGGGGTGATCCTGTCGCGGCTCCTGGACAAGCCGTTGCTGATGGCGCCCTTGATGATCAGCAAGATCAACACCGCGGCGCAGATCGTCTTTGCCGGCGCGGTGCTCGGCGTGCTTGAGCTCGGCATCGACATAGAGCCGTTCCTGACCGCCGGCATGGTCCTGGTTGCCGGTCTCGACCGCCGCGTCGGGCGCGCTTTACTTGCGCGAATGGCTGCGCCATATGGCCAATGGCGGCCGGGGCGCGATGAAACCATGACCCTGCAACGGCAGTTTTTCTTCTGGATCGCGGCACTCTTCGCCCTGATCCTCATCTTGTGGCTGCTGAGCGGCATTCTCCTGCCTTTCATCGCAGGGCTGGCGCTCGCCTATTTCCTCGATCCCGTCGCCGATGCGCTGGAGCGCCTCGGCCTGCCGCGGCTCGCCGCAACACTGGCGATCCTGCTGCTCAGCATCCTGACGATCGTCCTGATGCTGCTGCTGATCCTGCCGGTGCTCGGCGATCAGATCGTCAAGTTCGCCAACGATCTGCCGGGCCTGTTGCAGGCTCTGGTGGCTCGCTTCGATGCACTCGCCCCGCTGTGGCTCAAGGACATGATCGCCGAATCCGGCACCGACATTCAGGGCCAGCTCTCGGCACTCGCCGGCCGCGCCGCCGGCTGGATCGGAACACTTCTCGGCTCCGTCTGGTCGGGCGGCATGGCGCTCGTCAATCTTGTCTCGCTCGTGGTGGTGACCCCCATCGTCGCCTTCTATCTGCTGGCCGATTGGGACCATATCGTCGCCAGGGTCGATGGCTGGCTGCCGCGCGATCATGCCGAGACGGTGCGCGCCATCGCCCGCGACATCGATGCGGCCATGGCCGGCTTCATCCGCGGACAGGGCACCGTCTGTCTCTTGCTCGGCGCCTTCTACGCCGTCGGCCTGACTGTCGCCGGTCTTAAATTCGGTCTCGCCATCGGCCTCGCAGCCGGGCTCCTCACCTTCATTCCCTATGTCGGCGCAATCGTCGGCGGCGTGTTGGCGGTGGGCATCGGCCTCGTCCAGTTCTGGCCCGATATCGGCTCCATTCTTGTGATTGTCGCCATCTTCGCCGCGGGCCAGTTCATTGAGGGCAATTTCCTGTCGCCGAAACTGGTGGGCCAAAGCGTCGGCCTGCATCCCGTCTGGCTGATGTTCGCGCTCTTCGCCTTCGGCTATATTTTCGGCTTCGTCGGCCTGTTGCTGGCAGTACCCCTGGCCGCCGCGGCGGGGGTCTTGGTGCGCTTCGCGCTCCGCCAATATCTGGCGAGCAGGCTTTATCTCGGCGCGCCGCGCATAATACCCGCGGCGAAGCCACTTAAGACCCCGCGCCGCCGCCGGACATGAACGCCGCCGCCCGTCAGCTCGCCCTCGCATTGCCACATCGCACCGCCTTGGGCCGCGAGGATTTTCTGGTCAGCCCCTCCAATGAAGCGGCCGTCGCCTTGATCGACCGCTGGCCGGACTGGCCTTCGCATGCCGTGCTGCTGGTGGGTCCCGGCGGCAGCGGCAAATCGCATCTCGTCGAAGTGTGGCGCCAGATGTCCGGGGCCCGCCGCATCGACGCTGGCGCGATCTCGGCAGCGAATGTGCCGGACCTGCTCGAAACCGGCGCGCTTGCCATCGAGGATGCTCCCGGCCAGCATCTCGACGAGCGCGGTCTGTTCCATCTTTTCAATCTGGCGCGCGAGAAGGGCGCGCAGCTGCTGATCACCGCAGCCGCTCACCCTGCTTCTTGGGGCCTGGCCTTGCCCGATCTCGTCTCCCGCTTGCGCGCCGCACCCGCCGTCGAGCTCGGCCCGCCCGATGACGTGCTGTTGCGCGGCGTGCTGGTCAAGCTTTTCGCCGACCGGCAACTGGCGGTGGGCGAGCCGCTGGTTTCCTTCCTCCTCACCCGCATACCGCGCTCCCTCGACGCCGCCCGCCTGCTGGTCGCCGAAATCGACCGCCGCGCGCTCGAGGAACGCGCCGAGGTGACCCGCCCCTTCGCCGCCCGCGTGCTGGCGACCTTCACCGCGCCGGGACTGTTCGGGGAAGAGGATTAGAGGTGAGCTCGGCAGTCGTTCAAACTGCTATTCGCTCTGGCGGAAGTTGCGCACGCGATCGAACAGAACCGCAAACAGGATTGCGCCGCCAATGAACGCGCCTTGCCAGAAGGCGTTGATGCCGAGCAGACCGAGGCTGTTGCGGATCACCTCGATCAGCGCCGCCCCGATGAGGGCGCCGAAAGCCGTGCCGATTCCGCCGGCCAGATTGGCACCGCCGATAACAGCCGCGGCGATGACCTGGAGTTCCATGCCGGCGCCGATGTTGGTGGTGACAGCACCCAGCCAGCCGGTTTGAATGATGCCGGCGATGCCGGCCGACAGCGACGAGATCATGTAGACCGCGACCTTGATCGGGCGAACCGGAACCCCGGTCAGGCGCGCGGCATGCTCATTGCCGCCGATCGCGAAGACATAGCGGCCGAATTTGGTCCAGCGCAGGACGAAGCCGGTCAACAGCGCGAGCACGATCATGTAGACGACCGGATTGGCGATGCCGAACAGCCAGGCGCCGCCGCCGAGCGCCAGGAGCTTGTCGTGATCGGGGCCGAACTGGAACACCACGGTATTGCCGGAAGCGACCATCGCCAGGCTCCTGGCGATCGACAGCATGCCGAGCGTCACCACGAAGGGCGGAAAGCCCAGATAGGCGATGAGCACGCCGTTGAACGCGCCGATCAGGAGTGCGGTGCCGATCGCCGCGGCGATGCCGATCTCGATGCCCTAGCCGGCATGCATGGTGACGGCCAGCACCATGCTGCACAGGCAGAGCACCGAGCCGACCGACAGGTCGATGCCGCCGGTGATGATCACCAGCGTCATGCCAAGGGCGATGATCGCCACGAAGGTGACGTTGCGGGTGATGTTGTAGAGGTTTTTCGTGGTGGCGAAGGAATCGGTGGCGAAGGACAGGAAGACGCAAGCGACGATCACCGCGACCAGCACCCAGAAGGTCTGGCTCGACAGCTTCTCAGAGATCCAGCTCTGCTGCTTCTGTTCCAGTGTCTTGTCGATGGTGATTGCCATGGCGGGGCCTTTGATCCTTTAGCCGATCATACCTGCTCGATGGCCCCGGTGATAAGCCCGGTCACTTCCTCGGGCGAGGTCGCGGCGATCGTCTTGTCGGCGACCTTGCGGCCGCGGCGGAGCACGACGATGCGGTCGGCGACGGCGAACACGTCGGGCATGCGGTGGCTGATCAAGCACGACGAGCGATGCCCTGATCGCGGAGCAGCCGGATCAGGTTCAGAACCTCGGCCACCTGGCGCACCGAGATGGCGGCGGTGGGCTCGTCCATCAGCACGATCTTGGCGTTGGAAAGCCTGGTGCGGGCAATCGCCACCGCCTGGCGCTGGCCGCCCGACATCTGCTTGACGAGATCGCGGGGGCGGGTTTCCGATTTGAGCTCGGCGAAAATCTGCCCGGCGCGCCTGTACATGGCGGCGTAGTCGAGAATGCGGATGGGCCCCAGCCCGTGGCGCAGCTCGCGGCCGAGAAAGACATTGGCCGCCGCGGTCAGGTTGTTGCACAGCGCCAGGTCCTGGTGGACGATCTCGATGCCGTGCTGGCGGGCCTCGACCGGCCGGTGCAGGACGAGTTCCTTGTCGTCCATGCGCATGGTGCCGTGGCTCGGGCGGTAGTTGCCGGCGATCATCTTGACGAGGGTGGACTTGCCGGCGCCGTTGTCGCCCATGAGGCCCACGACCTGGCCCGCCTCGAGCGCTAGCGATAACGTCGTTGACCGCCTGGATGGCGCCGAAATGCTTCGAAATATTGGTGAGTTCGAGAACTGCCACCAGTCGTGCCTCGCCTGTCCCTAGCCGGATTTAGCATAGCGGGCAGAGGTGTCAATAGTCCGTATTGCAGGATAAATAGGTCTTGACGGGCGCGCGGGCCGATATTAGGTACGCCGGAAAATTGATTGTCGGCCCGGGCGGCACTGCGTGGATCGCAGACGATTGGCATTGCCTGACAACTGGGCGATTTTGTGTGGCGGGCACGCCGTGCCCGTCGGTTTTAAGGGAGAAGGAAATGAAAAAATCATTATTGCTTGCCGTCACCGTCGCCGCACTGGCGCTCGGCGCGGGACCGGCGATGGCCAAGAAGCAACTGGTCATCGTCGTCAAGGGCCTCGACAATCCGTTCTTCGAGGCGATCAACCAGGGTTGCCAGAAATGGAACAGCGGAAAACGCCAGCTCGGAATATGAGTGCTTCTACACCGGCCCGGCATCGACCTCCGATGAGGCCGGCGAAGCGCAGATCGTCCAGGACATGCTCGGCAAGGCCGACACCGTTGCGATCGCCATCTCGCCGTCCAACGCCAAGCTGATCGCCCAGACGATCAAGACCGCCAACCCGACGATTCCGATCATGACGCTCGACGCCGACCTGGCGGCCGAAGATTCAGCGCTGCGCAAGACCTATCTCGGCACCGACAACTACCTGATGGGCGTCAAGCATCGGCGACTACATCAAGAAAGCCAAGCCCGACGGCGGCAAGCGTCTGCCTGATCCAGGGCAATCCCGGCGCCGACAACATCCTGCGCCGCGCCCAGGGCACGCGCGATGCGCTCTCCGGCCAGAAGGGCTTGCCGGCGCTCAAGGGTGAAGGCGGCTGGACGGAAGTCGCCGGCTGCCCGGTCTTCACCAACGACGACGGCGCCAAGGGCGTCCAGGCGATGACCGACATCCTCGCCGCCAATCCGGATCTCGACGCCTTCGCCATCGAGGGCGGCTGGCCGCTGTTTGGCGCGCCGCAGCCCTACCGCGACCTGTTCAAGCCGCTCGCCGATCGCATCGCCAGCAACGATTTCGTCATCTCCGCCGCCGACACGATCGGCGACGAAGTGGCGATCGCCAAGGAAGGCCTGGTCACCGCGCTCGTCGGCCAGCGGCCGTTCGAGATGGGCTACAAGGCGCCTTCGGTCATGATCGACCTGATCGAGGGCAAGCAGGTTGCCGATCCGGTGTTCACCGGCCTCGATGAATGCACCAAGGACACGGTCGACACCTGCATCCAGAAATAATTCCGAGAATTGGCGGGCGCTTGGCCGAAGAGCGCCCGCTGTGTCCGATCCAGGGATCTTGAATGGACACGGACGTTCTGGTCGTGGGCGCCGGTCCGACCGGGCTGATGCTCGCCAATCAACTGGTTCGGCGGGGCGTGCGGGTGCGGATCATCGACCGGCATGCCGGGCCGTCGCTGCAGACGCGAGCGCTCGGCGTGCAGGCCCGCACCCTGGAGATCTACGCGAAGCTCGGCATCGTCGATCGGGCGCTGGAGCTCGGCAAGCGCGGCACGGGCGCGAATATGTGGGCGCAGGGCCGGAAGATGGCCCGCGTCCCTCTCGGCGAAGCCGGGCGGAACACGACGCCCTATCCCTACATCCTCATTCTCGGCCAGGACGACAACGAAATGATCATGGGGGAAAAGCTTCGTGACTTGGGCGTATCGGTCGAGTGGAACACCGAGCTGGTCGGCCTGGAGCAGGAGCCGGACGGCGTCACGGCAACGCTCAAGCTGGCCGACGGCAGCAACCGGCAAATCCGCGCCGCATGGGTCGGCGGATGCGACGGTGGCGCACAGCGCCGTACGCGAGCTGAGCGGCATTACGTTCCCCGGCGCACCCTACGAGCACGTGTTCTTCGTCGCCGATGCCGAGGCGACGGGCAGCATGGTTCCGGACGAGGTCAACATCTACCTCTGGCAGGCAGGCTTCCATCTGCTGTTTCCCATGCGCGGCAAGGATCACTGGCGCATCGTCGGCATTCTGCCGGAGGCCTTGCGCGACCGAAAGGACGTGACTTTCGAGGCCGTGACTCCCGTCCTTGCGCAACGAGGCGGGAGCCGGGCTGTCGATCAAGTCGTGCACCTGGTTCTCCACCTACCGCATCCATCACCGCAGCGCGTCGCGCTTCCGCGACCGCCGCGCCTTCCTGCTCGGCGATGCCGCGCACATTCACAGCCCGGTCGGCGCACAAGGCATGAACACCGGCCTGCAGGATGCCTACAATCTCGCTTGGAAGCTCGCGCTCGTTGTCAAAGGCCAAGCGGATATGGCGCTGCTCGATTCCTACGAGGAGGAGCGCATTCCGGTCGCGCAGCGATTGCTGAACACGACCGACCGGGCGTTCAGGCTGATCGTATCCGACAGCCGGCTTGCCGGCCTGTTCCGCACCAAGATACTCGCACGGATCGCGGCGTTTGCGATGAGCCGCGAACGGCTCCAGAGATTCGCGTTTCGCGTCGTCTCCCAGACCGGCATCCACTACCGGAAGAGTTCCTTGTCGAAATCTCTGGAGGGTCTCCCCGGCACCGCGCCGCGCGCGGGCGATCGCTTCCCCTGGCTGCGGCTCAAGTTCCGGGCCGACGGCCCGGTCGAGGATCTGTTCGAGAAACTCGACGACACGCAATTCAACCTGATCGTGATCGGGCAGCCTTCGCCCCCTGAAGCAGCGCTGGACCTCGGCGGCTTGTTGCGCGTCCACGTAATCCCCGCCGATCCCGTCAATGACGCGGAATTGGCGCGGGCGCGCATTCCCCAACCCTCTTTCTATCTCCTGCGTCCCGACGGCCATGTCGGACTTTGCGGGGCTCGCTTGGACGCTGCCGCGGTCAAGCATTACGTCTCCGAGCGTTTGCGATTCGGAGTTTAGGACTGCCGATTTTGGTGTGCTGAGGCGATAACATACATTAAATTGGGACATCCCATCCGGCACGCTTTCACGGCCGGCGGAATGACAGCGAAGGAGGAAGACCGATGCCGTTCTACCTGACCCGGTTCAGTTACACGCCGGCAACATGGGCGAAGCTCATCAAGAACCCCGAGGACCGCCGCGCGGCGGCCAAGCAGTACATCGAAGCGGTCGGCGGAAAGTTGCACGGTTTCTGGTATGCCCTCGGCGATCACGACGGATACAATCTGTGGGAGGCTCCCGATAACGTCTCGATGGCCGCCACGGCGATGGCGATCGGGGCCGGCGGAGCGCTGAGCTCCGTGCAGACCACTGTCTTGCTGACCGTCGAGGAGACGGTCGCAGCCATGCAAAAGGCCTCGTCGATCAAATATCGGCCACCGGGAGATAAAGGATAAGAACACTCCTCGCTCGAATCGACCTAGTCTACCTCGATCCGCCCTTCAACTCCTCACGCTAACCATCGCTGCTCCCCGCTATGGGCCCCATCGGGCTCGCCGATGCGGCGCGCTTCATCAACCGGGAGAATTCCTGGCGGTCTTCAATATGCAGGCGTCCGAGGACGTGAAACCTACCCGAGCTCTGACTACTGGTGGGAGGCACCAGCACAAGAGCTAAAGGCAAACAACCTAGTACCAGCGTCCCCGGCCGTACCAGCCGCCACCAAAGATAAGTATCACCAAGATGATAACGATGAGAAGTGTCGTCGTGTCCATGCTTTCCTCCTCTGACGCGTCCCCGCAAAAAAATGAACGCGAACTCTCCCAGTGTCAAGCAGTGCGCGATGCCAGTATCCGCTTCGCAAAGCATGTCGAGCTGCCAGACAGCACGAATTTACATAAAATTGGACCACTATACCGCGCATTCATGAGACTATTCACCGAATAGTCACAAGCGCGTAATATACCTCTCCGTTGGACAAAAATCCCAGGCCCGCCGCAATGAATGAAATGTCGCCGCTCGCCGCCATGGGCCCCATCGGGCTCGCCGATCCGGCGCGCTTCATCAACCGGGAGATTTCCTGGCTGGTCTTCAACATGCGGGTGCTGGAGGAGGCGCGCAACCTCAACCATCCCCTTCTCGAGCGTCTGCGCTTCCTGTCGATCTCCGGCAACAATCTCGACGAATTCTTCATGGTCCGGGTGGCGGGGCTGGCCGGCCAGATGCGCGAGGGCGTGATCGAACTCAGCGAGGACGGGCTCACCCCCGCCGAGCAGCTCGAGCGCATCCGCAAGCTCGCCCAGGAGTTGACCGCCGAGCAGGACCGGCGCTGGCTGCAGTTGAAGGAGGAACTCACCGCCAACGGCATCGCCATCGTCGACGCCGCCGGTCTCAGCGCCGCCGAACGGCAATGGCTCGACATCCGCTTCCTCGAACAGATGCTGCCCGGTGGTCACGCCGATCGCCATCGATCCGGCCCATCCCTTTCCCTTCATTCCCAACCGCGGCTTCATCATAGCGCTCGACTTGAAGCGCCGCCGCGACGGCGGCACCATGAACGCGCTGCTCCCCATCCCGCAGCAGCTCGAACGCTTCATCCGCCTCCCCGCCGCCGAGGGTGTTGCGGGCGCCCGCTTCATTTCCCTGGAGAATATGCTGGGTTTCTTCATTCCCCGCCTGTTTCCCGGCTACGAGGTGCTGGGCCAGGGCTTGATCCGCATCGTCCGCGACAGCGACATCGAAATCGAGGAAGAGGCCGAAGACTTGGTGCGCGTGTTCGAAAGCGCGCTGAAGCGCCGCCGCCGCGGGCTCGGTGATCCGCATGGAAGTCGACGCCGACTGCCCCGCGCCGTTGCGCAACTTCATCGCCGACCGAAGTCGACGTGCCCGACGACGTGATCGTCACCTGCGAGGGCCTCGTTGGCTATTCCGACACCAACCAGCTCATTCTCGACGAGCGCCCCGATCTGAAATTCAAGCCCTATGTGGCGCGCTTTCCCGAGCGCATCCGCGATCACGGCGGCGACTGTTTCGCGGCCATCCGCCAGAAGGACATCATCGTCCACCACCCTTATGAATCCTTCGACGTCGTCGTCCAGTTCGTACTGCAGGCGGCGAACGACCCCGACGTCGTGGCGATCAAGCAGACGCTGTACCGCACCTCCAAGCATTCGCCCATCGTCGCCGCACTCGCCAAGGCGGCGGAAGCCGGCAAGTCGGTGACGGCGCTGGTGGAGCTCAAGGCCCGCTTCGACGAGGAGGCCAACATCCAGTGGGCCCGCGATCTGGAGCGCGCCGGCGTTCAGGTGGTGTTCGGCTTCATCGAACTCAAGACCCACGCCAAGGTCTCGATGGTGGTGCGCCGCGAGGCCGGCCAGATGCGCACCTACGTGCATTACGGCACCGGCAACTATCACCCGATCACCGCCAAGATCTATACCGACCTCTCCTTCTTCACCTGCGATCCGGCGCTCTGCCGCGATGCGGCGCGGCTGTTCAATTTCATCACCGGCTATGCCCAGCCCGAGGACCTCGAGAAGCTCGCGCTGTCGCCGATCAATCTCCAGACGCGCCTTCTCGAGCACATCGACGAGGAGATTGCCCACGCCCAGGCAGGCCGCCCGGCGCAGATCTGGGCCAAGGTCAATTCCCTGGTCGATCCCGGCATCATCGATGCGCTCTACCGGGCGAGCAATGCCGGCGTGCAGATCGATCTGGTGGTGCGCGGCATCTGCTGCCTGCGGCCGGGCGTGCCCGGGCCTCTCCGAAAACATCCGGGTGAAAAGCATCATCGGTCGCTTTCTCGAGCATTCGCGCATCGTCTGCTTCGGCGGCGGCCAGGCGCTCCCCCACAACAAGGCCCGCGTCTATATCGGCTCGGCCGACTGGATGCCGCGCAACCTGCACCGCCGCGTCGAAACCCTGATCCCCATCGACAACCCGACCGTGCACGACCAGATTCTCGACCAGATCATGATCGCCAACTTCAAGGACAACCAGCAGAGCTGGGAACTCCTGCCCGACGGCTCATCGCGCCGCGTGGTGCCCGGGCCCGACGAGGAACCCTTCAACGCCCACCAATATTTCATGAACAATCCGTCGCTCTCTGGACGCGGCCGCTCGCTCAAGGTAAGTCTGCCGCCGGAAATCGTCAGCCTGAAGAAGAAATCCAGAGCACGCAGGTGAATTGGCACAAGGGCTTCCGGACCGAGCCGCCGAAATACCGCCCCGTGGCGGTGGTCGACATCGGCTCGAACTCGGTGCGCCTCGTCGTCTATGACGGCTTGCGCCGTTCGCCCACCCCGGTGTTCAACGAGAAAATCCTCTGCGGCCTCGGCAAGGGCGTGGCGATCACCGGCAAGCTCGAGCGAAGAAGGCATGGTGCGGGCCTTCGCGGCGCTGCGCCGCTTTCGGGCGCTTGCCCGTCAGATCGGTGCGAAACAGGTCTTCGCGGTTGCCACCGCGGCGGCGCGCGAGGCGGCCAACGGCGAGGATTTCATCGACCGCGCGGAAGCGGCGGTCGGCGCCGGCATCGACGTTCTCTCCGGCAAGGAGGAAGCCCGCTACGCCGCCCTGGGCGTCATCGCCGGCATCCCGGAGGCCGACGGCATTGCCGGCGATCTGGGCGGCGGCTCGCTCGAATTGATCGACATCAAGGACGGCAAGCTGCGCGACGGCGTGACCCTGCCGATCGGACCCCTGCGCCTGATCGACATGTCCGGCGGCTCGATCAACCGCGCCCGCAAGATCGTCGATGAGTATTTCGACAAGGCCAAAATTCTCGACAAGCTCAAGGGCCGTTCCTTCTATGCGGTGGGCGGCACCTGGCGCAACCTCGCCCGCCTGCACATGGCGCAGAACAAATATCCGCTGCATGTGCTGCACCACTACACCATGACCCGCCAGCAGGCCACCGCCGTGGCCGATCTCGTCTCCGGCCTGTCGCCCTCTTCGCTCAAGGACATCCGCGAAGTCTCGAGGAGCCGCGCCGACACCATGCCCTATGGCGCGCTCGTCCTGAACCGGCTGCTCGAGCACAGCAAGCCCAAGGATGTCGTGGTTTCGGTCTATGGCGTGCGCGAGGGCCTGCTCTATTCCAAGCTGCCGCGCCGCAAGATGCAGGCCGATGCGCTGCTCTCCTCGTGCTGGGATTTCGCCCGCCGCTACGCGCGCTCGCCCGAGCACGAGCTCGAACTGTGCGACTGGACCGACCAGCTGTTCGGTGACGCGGGCCTCAAGGAGAATCCGGCCGAGCGCCGCCTGCGCTATGCCGCCTGCCTGCTCGCCGACATCGGCTGGCGGGCCCACCCCGATTACCGCGCCGAACGCTCGCTTGGCATGATTTCGCAGGCCGCCTTCGTCGGCGTCGATCATCCTGGCCGGGTGTTCCTGGCGCTCACCGTTTATCTATCGCTACGAGGGCCAGGACGAGCGGCGACGGCCTGACGCGGCTTCTCGACGACGATGCCATCGCCCGGGCCCATCTGCTCAGCAACATCTTCCGCCTCGCCTATATTCTCTCCGCCGCCATGCCCGGCATGCTGCCGAAGATCGGCATCCGGCTCGGCGACGGCAAGACTCTGGTTCTGACACTCCCGCAACAAACTCGCCGACCTGATGGGCGAGCGCGTCGAAAAGCGCCTCGCCGGCCTCGCCGCCGAAATGGGCCGGACGGCCAAGATCGTGATCGGCTGATTATGTCCGCCCGGCGTCTGCCGCCGGCAATATCGCAGCCTTCCCGTCGCGGAAGCCGATCACCGCGCGGCCGCGCCTTCAGGTCCAGCGCCAGATTGCCGAACACTTCGCGCCGCCAGCCATGCATCAGCGGCACATCCGCCTCATCGTCCTCCGCCACCGCATCGATGTCGGCGGAACTGGCAATAAGCTTCGGCGCCAGCCCCTCGCGCTCGCACACCACTTTCAGCGCCAGTTTCAGAATTTCCGCCGCCGCCTGGGCGCCGTCGGACATCTCGTCGCGGCCGCCTTCGAGATGCGGCAGGCTCTTCGGATCGCGCGCCAGCCCTTCCTTCACCGCCGCCACGATGGCATCGCCGACCCGCGAAGTGGCGAAGCCCCTCGGCAGCGCCCGCAAATGGCCGAGCGCCTCGCGGCTTTGCGGCATCTGCATGGCGATCTCGGCCAGTGCATCGTCCTTGACGATGCGCCCGCGCGGCACGTTCTTCACCCGCGCCTCATGCTCGCGCCAGGCCGAGACGGCCACCAGCACGCCAAGCTGCTTCTTCGACTTGAGCCTGACCTTGATGCGTTTCCAGGCATCCTCAGGCTCGGTGCGATAGGTGGCGGGCGAGGTGAGAATGTCCATCTCCTCGGCCAGCCACGCCTCGCGCCCCGTCTTGTCGAGTTCCTCCTTGAGCCGCTCATAGACGACGCGCAGATGCGTCACATCGGAGAGCGCATAGGCAAGCTGCTTCTCCGAAAGTGGCCGCCGCGACCAGTCGGTGAAGCGCGAGGACTTGTCGATCTGCGCATGCGCCAGCTTGCGCACGATCGCCTCATAACCAACCTGGTCGCCGAAGCCGCACACCATGGCGGCGATCTGCGTGTCGAACACCGGATGCGGCACGACGCCCTGAGCGATGCACCATGATCTCGATGTCCTGCCTCGCCGCATGGAACACCTTCAGCACCCGCTCATTGTTCATGAGATCGAAGAACGGCGCCAGATCGATCCCCGCCGCCATGGGATCGACAAGCCCCGCCGCAGTCTCACCCGCCATCTGGATCAGGCAAAGATCCGGCCAATAGGTCGTCTCGCGCATGAATTCGGTGTCGACCGTGACGAAACGATCCCCGGCCAGCGGGGCGCACAACGCCTCCAGTGCCTTCGTCTTGGTGATGAGGTCCATGATCGGATAGGGAACGCGAGTCTGGCCACGGGGTCAACGGTTTGCGGCGAGAATTGCAGGGAATAATTGTTTACCGTTTTATTTCAAACCTTTGTCGAATTTTTCGGAGGCAATCTCTCAACTTGGCCAGAAGCCCATCTCTCCCATCCTCTCGGAATTCGCGAATATTCGCGTTGCCGCACCCCCATGCGCTTCATATGCGCGGAAAGGCGGACATGAGAATGGTCCGAACTGCACCGGAACAGCAAAATATTCCTTGACAATCTATTCCTATAATGCTATGCCCGAAAACGCGGTACAAATGCTGCAGTTTTCGCGCTTTTTGACGCCAGATTCGGTGCCCAATTACATGACTCTGCAAGTATTTGTTTCCGCTAGGTCAGAACGGGCGATCGGGGGCCATCGACCAGATGCAGGCTGCGCTGACGGCCGCCCATGCGCATGGTACGCAGGTGTCGGAAATCGAGCAGGTCATCCGGCCTTCACCCGGATCGGCGGCGCTGTGAGCGGACTGTGCGGGATCCGTCACGAAGATCTGCCGCCAAGGCCGGTTCCGCCTAAACAGCTTCCCAGCCTCCGCCCGCAACGAGCAGCGACTGTTAGGCGGCCACTGACCCCTGTGCGACAGCGGGCAACTTTACAAAAGACCTGCTCTCCGCGTCTCCTTCGCCAAGGAGGGCGGTTCGCGAGCCGTCGTTGATCGGGGAAGGGGATGCGGGGCCTGAAATGGTTCTGTCTTCACGGAGGCAGGATCTAACCAGGGACCACCGCCCATCCTCCCTTTCAGGCCGCGGGTCTGATTCTCCTTAGGTGGATAAAGGATATTCCGAATGAGCAAATCTACGGAAATATCTGGAAGTCGGGGGTGGGTAAGGGTCAAAATCCGCGGCGCAGGTGGCCTGAAGTACCACCTGTACGAACTAACTTAGTAGTGAAGGGCTGCCTGCGCCTTCCCTCCGCCTCACGAGGCGGAACTTTCTCTCCCCCGGTCCGGAAATGTGTCCGGGCCACCAAGGGCGGAGCTGTGCCCAAACCCCATCACCCCCAATCGAAAGGTCGTTCCCATGCTCTATGAACTTGAATGGCAGACACCCCATGAAACGCCGCACGGCCTCACTGTGCCCGAATATGTCGAAGAAGTGAAAGCTTTCGAGGCGAAGGGCTGGCTCCGCGATCCGCAATCGGTGGATTGGCCGAAGGAGCCCGACCATCCCGCCAACACGCGCCGCGCCTCGAGCGAAGAACTCTGCCTGATGCTGTGCTGGCGAGAGCGCTGTCAGCGCTCGGCCCGCTGCCGGACCGTGCTGCCGCTTGGCGTCCGCGACTGGATGCCGGAGCTCTCGGTCCACCTCTCGGCTCTCTATAACGAGCCGCAGATCTATTTCGGTCCGGTGAATCCCGACAAGATGCAGGTGCTGGCCGAAATCTTCGGGCCCCTCGAAACCGCCCCGCCCAACCGGCCCGATCGCGACTATTTCCTCAAAGCCTGTGAGGGCAAGCGCCCGAACCTGCTCGACAGCGAGGAGGCGCTGACCTCCGCGGCTCCGGCGCCAGCTTGACAAATCGCACCCCCCATGCGCTTTTCCGCGCCGAATTCACACCGATCGCGAGGGACGATGCACGCCTACCGCAGCCACACATGTGGCGAGCTCCGCAAAGATCATGCCGGCCAGGACGTCCGGCTGTCGGGCTGGGTGCACCGGGTCCGCGATCATGGCGGCGTGTTGTTCATCGATCTGCGGGATCACTACGGCCTGACCCAGGTGGTGGCCGATCCTGATTCACCCGCCTTCCGCGAGGCCGAGAAGCTGCGCTCCGAATGGGTGATGCGCGTCGACGGCAAGCTGCGCCTGCGCCCGGCCGGCACGGAGAACCACGATCTGCCGACCGGCCTCGTCGAACTCTTCGCCACCGAAATCGAGGTGCTTTCGCAGGCCGCCGAACTGCCGCTGCCGGTATTCGGCGACACCGAATATCCCGAAGACATCCGCCTCAAATACCGCTTCCTCGATCTCCGGCGCGACCGCATCCATCGACAACATCATGAAGCGCGGCGCCATCATCGACTCGCTCCGCCGCCGCATGAAGGAGCAGGGCTTCTTCGAATTTCAGACGCCGATTCTCACCGCCTCGAGCCCCGAGGGTGCCCGCGACTTCCTGGTGCCCTCGCGCCTGCATCCCGGCAAGTTCTATGCGCTGCCGCAGGCGCCGCAGCAGTTCAAGCAGCTCATCATGATGTCGGGCTTCGACCGCTATTTCCAGATCGCCCCCTGCTTCCGCGACGAGGACGCCCGCGCCGACCGCTCGCCCGGCGAGTTCTACCAGCTCGACATCGAGATGAGCTTCGTCACGCAGGACGATGTCTTCAATGCGGTCGAGCCGGTGCTGCGCGGCGTCTTCGAGGAATTCGGCAACGGCGCTGGCCGTAACGCCGAAATTTCCCAGGATCGCCTTCCGCGATGCCATCCGCAAGTACGGCACCGACAAGCCGGATCTGCGCAATCCCATTATGATGCAGGCAGTGACCGAACATTTTGGCGGCTCCGGCTTCAAGGTTTTCGCCGGCATGATTGCGTCGGATCCGAAGGTCGAGGTCTGGGCTATTCCCGCTCCCAAGGGCGGCTCGCGCGCCTTCTGCGACCGGATGAATTCCTGGGCGCAGCAACAGGGCCAGCCGGGCCTTGGCTACATCTTCTGGCGCGACGGCGAGGAGGGGGCAGCCGGTCCCATCGCCAAGAACATCGGCCCTGATCGCACGGAAGCGATCCGCAAGCAGCTCGGCCTCGGTGTCGGCGATGCCTGTTTCTTCGTCGCCGGCGTTCCGTCGAAATTCTACAAATTCGCGGGCGATGCCCGCACCCGCGTTGGCGAGGAACTGAACCTCATCGCCAAGGACCGCTTCGAATTCTGCTGGATCGTCGATTTCCCCATGTATGAGTGGAACGAGGAGGAGAAGAAGATCGACTTCTCCCACAACCCCTTCTCCATGCCCCAGGGCGGCCTCGAGGCGCTGGAAACCAAGGACCCGCTCGACATCCTCGCCTTCCAGTACGACATCGTCTGCAACGGCGTCGAGCTGTCCTCGGGGGCCATCCGAAACCACCGTCCCGACATCATGAAGAAGGCCTTCGAGATCGCCGGCTACCCCGAGCAAGTGCTGCTGGAAAAATTCGGCGGCATGTATCGCGCCTTCCAGTATGGAGCACCGCCCGCACGGCGGCATCGCTCCCGGTGTCGACCGCATCGTCATGCTTTTGTGCAACGAGCCCAATATCCGCGAAGTCGTGCTGTTCCCGATGAACCAGCAGGCCGAGGATTTGCTGATGGGGGCGCCTTCCGAGGTCACCCCCAAGCAGCTGCGCGAGCTTCACATCCGCTTGAACCTGCCGGAGGAGGCCTGATCAGTCATTCGCCGTGACACTCACGCCGAGCAGATTGATCGCCGCCCCCGGATCGGCGGGATTGAGGGTCATGAGCTGCTGTACCTTGACCGGCGAGGCGGGTTTGAGCGCCACGGTGATCGATTTCGGGTCCTTAAGGAAGGCATTGACCGCCCCCACCACCTGGTCAGTGAAGGCCTGGTTGTTGAGCTGCATCAGCCCCAGTTGCAGCATCGCCCCGGCATTGGCCACCATCGCCGCCTCGTCCATGCCCTGCATTGCCGCCGCCATTGGCAGAAGCCGCTTGGTGAGCGAGGCATCTTCAAAGCGGAAGGTGAAGCTGCCGATGGAAATATTCTGCAATTGCGGCATCAGCGCCGAAAAATCCGGCTCCTTGCCCATCGTCTGGGCCTTCTGCAATTCGCCATAGACCGCGAGCGGAATATCGGAGGCGGTGACCGCGACCTTCAGCGCCCCCATGTCCTTGCCGCTATAGGTGAAGGAAAAATCCATGCCGATGTTTTCGCCCACCAGCGTCACGGTGCCGTCCGCCTGCATGTCGAAGACGAGATCCGTATAGCCGATCTGCTTCAAGGAACCGGTGGGATCAATCGTGGCGATGGCCGCTTCGGGAATCACCACATTGGCGATCTTGGTGCTGAACGTGCCGGCCCCGCTGGCGGGATCGCCGTTCCAAGTCGAGACATAGCCGTCGGAGGTGATGGTCTGGCCCATGACGCTGGCGGTCATCTTGCCGGACGACATCCTGCGGGCGATGCTCATCGTCGAGCGCATCATGTCGAGCGCCGTCGGATTGTCGCCGAGAACCTTGACAAACCAGCCTTCGGCGCTGCCTTCCGGCATATCGATGGTGAAGGCCGTGCCGTCCGCTGCCGCCACCTCCATCTTCATCGCCGAGAATTTGGCCTGGCCGATTTCGTAGAGGCCGCCGCCGGCATCGGAAATCTCCTTGAGCGCCATTTCGCCGATGGTGATCTTCACGCCGGGATTGTTGCCTCCCGCCGCCATCGACGAACTGAGATTGGTGATCGTGACATTACCGGAGGAATCGACATCGAGCTTGTCGTAGGTCGGTTTGAGCTTGGTCTGCTGTTCCCAGTTTTTGAGAATGGCATCGACCACCGGCGGCACATCCTGTGCCTGCGCCGGGAACGCCAGAAGCGACGTGCTGATGAGCAAATAGTAAAATTTCTTGTGGGTCGCTGTCATGGGGACTCCTTTACGGCCTCTGGCCCGACTCTCTTCATCATCATAAGTGAACAAGAAGTGAACCGCAAAGCCCATTGCCTGCTCAACCTTAACCCGGTAATTTCCGGGCCATCATCCCGAGGTCGAAAAAAAGATGAAGCGGAATTGCCTTGTCGCAGCCCTTGTGCTGCTGCTTTCCATGGCGGTGGGGCCCGGCGCAGCCTTTGCCAACATATTTGCCGAACCCACCCCCGAAGAACAGGTCCTGCTGAAGAAGAAAAAGAAACAGGCCGCCGCAGCGAAGGCGAAGCGGGAAGCGGAATGGAAGCTGGCGGCAATCGCCCGCCGGAAGGCGGCAGAAAAGAGACGGGCGGCGCGCGGCGAATGCGATGGTTTCCTCACCTGCCTGTTCGGCCAGCCGCGGGCCGGCGGCCGCGACCGTATCGTCTCGGGCCGGCCCACGGCCAGGAACATATCCTGGGATGAAACCCGCTACCCGCCGGGCAGTATCATCATCCACACGCCCGAGCGTGCGCTCTATCTCGTGCTGGAGGACGGCAGGGCGCGACGCTACCGGGTGGGCGTCGGCCGTGAAGGTTTTCAGTGGAGTGGTAGTTCGCGCGTCGTCGCCAAGCAGGAGTGGCCCTCCTGGCGGCCGCCGCAGCAGATGATTGCGCGCGAGGCGGAAAACGGCGTCATTCTTCCCGAATACATGGAAGGCGGCCCCAACAATCCGCTCGGCGCCCGCGCCCTTTACATCGGCGGAACCATTTACCGGATTCACGGCACCAACAATGCCGGTTCGATCGGCGGCGCTGTATCCTCGGGCTGCATCCGCATGATGAATCCCGACGTCATTGATCTCTATGAGCGTGTGGACATCGGCGCGCGGGTCTACGTTTATCAGTGACGTCTATTCGTTTGCGAAGCGCGCCCCAAAAACGAACTGACCCCGGAGGCGAAGCCATCCGGGGCCCAGTCCTGAAGATAAAGCTTAAGAAGCTTACTTCTTCTTCTTGGCGGCCTTTTTCTTGGCGGCCTTCTTCGCGGGCTTCTTAGCAGCTTTCTTAGCCATGAGCTAATCTCCTAGTGTGTTGTTAGAGCCCCACAACGCAGGTAAGCCACACATCAAACGACCGCGATGGCAGATAGAGCGCTTTCACGACCGTCATTGACATGTCTTGTCTACCCGTTTGTGTGATTCGGCAATATGCCGTCAACATTTGGTATGCTCCGTCAATTCCCCTAACAATCGGTAAATGCTCCAGCGGCGGCGCGGACCATCCGCATACGGACGAAATCTCCCGAACCGGCAAAACACCCCCGCAAAGCAAGGCAAATCAAGGCCCCTCCGTATACAGACGATGAGGCGGTTTTTGGCTCTCCGAAGGCGGAGAATCGTCTCTCCTGTCCATGTGGCAGAAATGCACGGAGTCAAAAAAAATGTGGAGGAGAATGAATTTGTATCTTGTTTTAGTCATTGCCGACGCTCTCCGGCACGTTCGGCGCTACCAGAGGCGGTCAAAGAAAATGGCCGGGACAATGCCCGGCCATGAGAAATTGATAGAGTGCGTCGGCTTACGAACACCCGCTCGTGCCTCCGCAAGTATCGCATTTGAGGCAGGTTCCATTCCGCACCATGGTGAAGTTGCCGCATTCAGAGCAGCTCTCGCCTTCATAGCCCTTCATGCGCGCCTCGGAGCGGCGATCGAGAACCGCCACCATTACGGGTTCGGCATGCACATGCACATGCTCATGGTGCTCGTGATGCACGAGGACATCGGCAAGCGCCAGGGCGCCCACTGATTCCGCCGCCCGCATTTGCAGCGCATGGGCGGGCGAGGCAGCGGTGGTCTTGCGGCATCATCACAACATTCGACAGGTTCTGCTTGCGCACAAAGCCCGAGGACAGGAACCTCTGCGCCGAAACCGGCGCCGGCGCCTTGGGTTCCTCCGTCCCGATAGCCCTTGCCCAGCGCATCGAAGCCGATCTCGGAAGGCTTCCACATGGGCGAGATCATTGCGGCCGAGATAGGAAACGGCGAGCTCGCGGAACACGTAGTCGAGGATCGAGGTGGCGTTCTTGATCGAGTCGTTGCCCTGCACCATGCCCGCCGGCTCGAACTTGGTGAAGGTGAAGGCATCGACGAATTCCTCGAGCGGCACGCCATATTGCAGGCCGACCGAGACCGCGATGGCGAAATTGTTCATCATCGCCCGCAGCGCCGCGCCCTCCTTGTGCATGTCGATGAAGATTTCGCCGAGCTGGCCGCTCATCATATTCGCCGGTGTGCAGGTAGACCTTGTGGCCGCCGACCACGGCCTTCTGGGTATAGCCCTTGCGGCGTTCGGGCAGGCGCTCGCGGCTGCGCTCGCGCACCACTTCGATGATCTTCTCGACCACCTTTTCCACCCGCTGTACCTGCGGCTTGGCCATCAAGCGTCTCGACCGCGTCCTCGGCCTCATCCGCCTCGTCGGCGATGAGCTGCGCTGAAAGCGGCTGCGACAGCTTGGAGCCGTCGCGGTAGAGGGCGTTGGCCTTGATCGCCAGTTTCCACGACAGCATGTAGGAGGCCGTGCAATCCTCGACGGTGGCATCATTCGGCATGTTGATGGTCTTGGAGATCGCCCCTGAAATGAAGGGCTGGCTCGCCGCCATCATGCGGATATGGCTCTCGACCGACAGGTAACGCTTGCCGAGCCGGCCGCAGGCATTGGCGCAATCGAAGACCGGCAGATGCTCGTCCTTGAGGTCGGGTGCGCCTTCCAGCGTCATGGCGCCGCAGACATGGATGTTGGCCTTGTCGATCTCGGCCCTGGAGAAGCCGAGCGCGGCCAGCAGGTCGAAACCATAATCGTTGAGCTGCTCATCGGTGAGCTTCAGCACCGACTTGCAGAACTCCTCGCCCAGCGTCCACTTGTTGAACACGAACTTGATGTCGAAGGCGGAAGCAAGCCCCGCTTCGATCTTCTCGATCTGCTCATCGCCGAAGCCCTTGGCGCGAAGCTCGGCATGATTGAGGGCAGGGGAGTCGGCCAGCGTGCCGTGACCCACCGCATAGCCGATGATCTACTCGATTTGCGTCAGGCGCGTAGCCCAGCGTGCGCAGCGCCTCCGGCACCGCCTGGTTGATGATCTTGAAATAGCCGCCGCCCGCCAGCTTCTTGAACTTGACCAGCGCGAAGTCGGGCTCGATGCCGGTCGTGTCGCAATCCATGACCAGGCCGATCGTGCCGGTGGGCGCGATGACGGTCGCCTGCGCATTGCGGTAACCATGCGCTTCGCCCAGTGTCACCGCCAGGTCCCAGGCCTTGCGGGCATGGGCCACCAGGTCCCGGTCGGAAAGGTCGCTCTCGTCGAGCGGCACCGGCGCGGTGCGTACCGCCTCATAGCCGACGGCGGCGCCATAGGCGGCGCGGCGGTGATTGCGCATCACCCGCAGCATGGGCTCGCGGTTTGGAGCAAAGCCGGGGAAGGGGCCGAGCTCCTTGGCCATCTCCGCCGAGGTGGCATAGGAAATGCCGGTCATGATCGCCGAGATCGCCGCACAGATGGCGCGGCCCTGGTGGCTGTCATAGGGAATGCCCGCCGTCATCAGCAAACCGCCGATATTGGCAAAGCCAAGGCCGAGCGTGCGGAACTCATAGGAGAGCCTGGCGATTTCCTTCGACGGGAACTGCGCCATCATCACCGAGATTTCCAGCACCACGGTCCACAGCCGGACCGCATGCTCGAATGAAGCAATGTCGAACTTGCCGGTCGCCGCGTCGCGAAACTGCAAGAGATTCAGCGAAGCGAGATTGCAGGCCGTGTCGTCGAGGAACATGTATTCCGAGCACGGATTGGAGGCGCGGATCTCGCCGGAGGCCGGGCAGGTGTGCCAGTCGTTGATGGTAGTGTGGAACTGGATGCCGGGATCGGCCGAGGCCCAGGCGGCATGGCCGATCTTGTCCCACAGTTCGCGGGCCTTCAGAGTCTTGGTCACCTTCTTGGAGAGCCTGGCCGTAAGGTTCCAGTCGCCGTCGGTCTCGACGGCGCGCAGGAAATCGTCGGTCACCCGCACCGAATTGTTGGAATTCTGTCCCGAGACGGTGCGATAGGCCTCGCCGTCCCAGTCGGTGTCATAGCTGTCGAAGGCGATCTCCGTATAGCCTTGCCGCGCGAACTGGATCACCCGCTTGATATAGTTGTCGGGCACCATGTTGCGGCGGGCATCCTTGACCGCCCGCTTCAGGGCCGGATTCTTGTCGATCTCGAAGCAGTCCTCGCCCGGGCCCTCGCAGTTGACGCAGGCCTTCATGATAGCGGTCAGGTGCTTCTTGACGATCTTCGAGCCGGTGACCAGGGCCGCGACCTTCTGCTCCTCCTTCACCTTCCACTCGACATAATCTTCGATATCCGGATGGTCGACATCGACCACCACCATCTTGGCGGCACGCCGCGTGGTGCCGCCGGATTTGATGGCGCCCGCCGCGCGGTCGCCGATCTTGAGAAAGCTCATCAGGCCTGACGACTTGCCGCCGCCCGACAGTTTCTCGTTCTCGCCGCGCAAGTATGAGAAATTGGAGCCCGTGCCCGAGCCGTATTTGAACAGCCGCGCTTCGCGCACCCACAGATCCATGATGCCGCCTTCATTGACCAGATCGTCGGCGATCGACTGGATGAAGCAGGCGTGCGGCTGCGGATGTTCGTAGGCCGAGGTCGATTGCACCAGCTTCGCCCGTCGCATGATCGACATAGTAGTGGCCCTGGCCGGGGCCGTCGATGCCATAGGCCCAATGCAGGCCGGTGTTGAACCACTGCGGGCTGTTGGGTGCGCATTTCTGGGTCGCCAGCATGTAAGCAGACCTCGTCGTGGAAGGCGCGCGCATCCTCCTCGCTGTCGAAATAGCCGCCCTTCCAGCCCCAATAGGTCCAGGTACCGGCCAGCCGGTTGAACACCTGCTTGGCGCCGTGCTCGCCGGTGATACGGGCCTTTTCGGGAAGCGCTGCGAGTGCCTCTTCGTCGGCAACCGAACGCCAGGGCCATGAGGGGATGCTGGTCTCTTCGACGCGCTTGAGCGCCGCCGGTACGCCGGCCTTGCGGAAATACTTCTGCGCCAGGATATCGGTCGCCACCTGGCTCCAGGAGGCCGGCACCTCGATACCCTCGAGCCGGAACACCACCGATCCGTCCGGGTTCTTGATTTCGCTGGTGGCCTTGCGGAATTCGATTTCCGCGTAGGCGTCCTGACCGGCTTTGGTGTAACGGCGCTCGATGCGCATGGCAGTTTCCCCTTTGCTCTTCAGTGTTGCCGCAGGCGCAAAGCGCCCACGGGGTTTCCAGCACCCGCGTTCAACGACGCAAACTCCCTGCCCGTGAAGCCGCCGCCCCCGGATATCCAGCCTTATTGTCCTGAGTTTTACTCTGTGGAGACCCGGAACCCCTCCCCGTATCTCCGCCCGTCACCTTGAGATCAAACTATTACAAACCCAATTCGGCGTCAATGGTTAGTGTGTTAACGAAAGCTTACCACAATATATTGTGTCCACAGCTCGACGCCCTCTGTGGGTAAGCGCCAGTCCATCCGATTCTCGCGGGAAGCTCAAGACTTTCGTGGACTTAATTGCGCGCCACCCCGACACAGCAGCACGACTCGTTAGCGCCTCCGGCACGGTCAAGGGTTAACGGCGCTGCTTGCCGGGAATATTTTTTTGGTTAACAACTGGTTGACGGCCTCAGCCGCTGGACGCTGTCTAGCTATCAACTCGTCTTGTGATTGCCGGGACGGGGCGGTGGCGACCCGCGAATCGGACCCATCACCCACAATAGGCCGAGTGCCAGCGCTGTGATCCCGGCCAGCATCAGCCAGGCCTCGTTGATCGCCAGAGTAAGGCTGGTCTGTTCGATCGCGTCCATGATGGCGAGGAGGCCTGTGGGATCGTCCGGATCGGGCAGCTCATCCATGCCGATGCCGAGGGCTGCCGCGGCGCCGCCGGCATCGGTCTTGATCAACTCGGTGAGCCGGCCGGCATGTTCGGGGCCGCGCGTGAAGATGATGGTATCGATCAGTGCAATGCCGATGGCGCCGCCCAGATTGCGGCACAGATTGAACAGGCCGCTGGCATCGCTCACACGGTTGAGTGGTAGAAAGCCCAGCGCGAAACGGATGGGCGGCAGGATGCACAGCGCCACGAAGCCGCCCCGCACCACCTGCGGCCAGAACATTTCATCATAATCCGTGGCGCGGCGTCTGAAAGCCGCTCATGGCGAGGCCCAAGGCAAAAAGCGCAAAGCCCACCGCCGACAACAGCCGCGCGCTACAGCGGCGGTCGAGTTGCACCGCAATCGGCGCGGTGACGAGTTGAGCAATGCCGGTCACCAGAATGACGAGGCCGATGTCGATGGGCCCGTGGCCGCGCACGAAGGCGAGAAACACCGGCATCAGATAGACGGAACCGAACAGCCCGAGGCCGAGAATGAAACTCAGGGCGCAGCCAAAGGCGAGATTGCGGTCGCCGCAGCAGGGTAAAATCGATGACTGGCGCGGGTCTTCGCACCGCGAAGTATCCTGACACGGCGACAATCGCAAAGAGCCCCAGCACCACAGTCGATACCCAGCCGCGATCGGGAGCCTCCTTAAGACCGATTTCCAGGGCGGCAAGCGCCGCGGCGATAAGCGCCAGCGACATCCAGTCGAGACTCTTGAGAAGCGAAAGTCGGCCCCTTTCACGCGGTAGGCAGGCGAGACCGAGAATCAGCGTCACTACCCCTGGCCCGACATTGATGAGAAACAGCCATTGCCAGGAAAAGTTCTCGGTCAACCAGCCCCCGGTGATGGGACCGAGCGCCGGCGCCAGCACCGCCAGCACGCCGCCCATGGTGGTTGCCAGAGTCTGCTGGAAGCCGCGCTCGAACAGCAGGAAAATCGCCGAGAACACCAGCGGAATGAGCACGCCCCCGGCAAAACCTTGCAATATTCGCCACACGATCAGCGATCCGAATCCGCCGCTGAAGGCGCAGCCGATCGACGCCAACGTGAAGACTGCGATAGCTCCGACGAACAGCCACCGCATGGAAAAGACCCGGCTCAGCAGGCCGGTCAGAGGAATGGCGATGACCTCGGCAATCAGATAGACGGTCTGCACCCAGCTCATCCGGTCGGCGCCGATGCCGAGTGCCTCCTGGATGACCGGCAAAGAGGTAATGACGATCTGGATGTCTAGTATCGCCATGAACATGCCGATGCACATGGCGGCATAGCCGGCCCACAGTAGAATTCTCGATTTGAGGGAGGAGGGGGCGGCACATGGATTCATTGTCCGACTATGGAGCAAGGCTCGCGGCCGGGCCAAGATAAATTGCCATTGAGACTGGCGCCGCAGGCTCTATCGGAATATGATTGTAATAATGAAATGGACAGTACTCATCGCGCTGCTCTCTTGGTCCAATCTGGCCTTGGCGATGAATAGGGAAGGCCACGACGACTGGATGGAGGACTTTCCAGCGGCAGTAGCTTTTGAACGGGAGGCGGATCACGCGCGGCCCCTGCCGCCCACTCCTTGCAGTGAGCGTCAGCCTGCGGCGGATAATCCTTACGAGCAGATACCGCTGCGCGATGATCCCTGCACCGCGCCCCCTGGACCAGCCGTCCGCGAGCGTTAACGCCCCCGTAGCGCGAATCGCTCTAGCCTTGCCGCCCAATACTGGCCCTAATTGAACCTTAACCGGCGGGCTCCAAGGACGCGCCTCAGGACATGGCCTACATCCAGCCCTATCTCGACTATTTCAGCCAGAATCCCGGATGGGCCATCGCAATCGTCTTCCTCATCGCTTTCGGTGAGGCGTTGTTGATCATCGGCCTGTTCGTACCCTCGACCGCCGTTCTGGTCGGCGCCGGCATGTTGGTGGGGACAGGGCACCTGGAATTCTGGCCCGTATTCCTGGCAACGGCAGTTGGTGCCATCGCCGGCGATCAGGTTTCCTATTGGGCGGGTCGGCTCTTCGGCGATAGGCTCAAGACTCTGTGGCCGCTCAACCGCTATCCGCAGCTCGTGGCGCGCGGCGAGGATTTCGTCCGCAGTCACGGCGGCAAGAGCATTGCCATCGGCCGTTTCGTGCCTGGCGTGAAAGCGGTAATTCCCGGCATTGTCGGCATGTTCGGCATGGGGCAGGCCTATTTCGCCGCGGTGAATTTCTCGTCCGGCTTTGCCTGGGCGGCGGCCCACATTTTTCCCGGTATGCTGTTGGGCACCGGACTGGCGCTGGCCGGTGAACTCAGCGGCAGGCTTCTCTTCGTCTTGCTGATGCTCCTCGTCATTCTCGCCGTCGCGGGCTATCTGATCCGCCTGGCCGCCGCCGGGCTCTCGCCCTTTCTCAGTCACCTGCTCGGCAACATCTCGGACTGGGCGAAATCGAAACAGAGCCGCTCCATGCGCCGTTTCGGCCGCGCCGTGGCACCCGACAATCCGCGCTCGCTGCTGATCGTGCTGTTCGCCGCGGTGTTCATCACCGGCCTTATCGGGCTTGTAGACATGGCAACGGGCCTCATGGCGCGCGATGCCTTTTCCAACGCCGATGTTTCCGTCTTCAACCTCATGAAGGAGATGCGCAACGCGCCTGCCGACGAAATCATGATCACCATCACTATGCTGGGCGATGGCGCGGTACTGACCGTCATGGCCGTGATCATCGTCATCTGGCTTGTCTGGCGCCGCGCCTATCGTGGCGCCATTGCAGCGGCAATTGTCATAATTGCCGGCAAGATTTTCGTGCCCGTCCTCAAATACGGCATCCAGCGCCCCCGCCCGATCGAGCTGTACAGCGGCGCCGAGATTTTCAGTTTTCCCTCAGGTCACGCCACCATGGCCATGCTCACCTTCGGCATATTGGCAGTCCTCGTCAGCCATTCCATGGGCCGCTGGGGCCGCGCGGTCGTCTACGCAACCTGCGGCATCGCGGTCATCGCCATTGCCTATTCCCGCGTCTATCTCGGCGTTCATTGGCTTTCAGATGTCGCCGGCGGATTGTTGTTCGGCGCTGTCATGACGGCGGCCTTTGCTGTGGCGATCGAGGCAATTCCACCCCGCCGCATCATGCCCCTTGGCCTTTTCGGGGCGGCGCTGCTTGCCTTCGTCGTGGCCGGTGTGATGCATGTTTCAGCGAACTACAGCGCGGCCGAAGCGGCCTATGCCCCGCCCGAACTGACCCAGCGCGTCGATGTGACACAATGGCAAGACGGTGGCTGGAGGCGGCTGCCGCCGCGGCGCATCGATCTTGCCGGCAAGACCGAGGAAGCCTTTGTCGCCCAATGGGCGGGCAGCATCGAACTGTTACGCGACGCCCTGGTGGCGTCGGGCTGGACCGAGACGCCGAAATGGACATGGCGCGATGCCATTCCCTATCTGAATCCTAATGCGTCGTTGGCAGAAGTTCTGCCGCGGCCCGCTTTGCATGAGGGCCTGAAAGCCAAACTGACCATGGTTCGTGCCGCTTCCGGCAAGGGCGGACGGCGGCAGGTGGTGCGGGTCTACAAGACCGATCTGGAAATCGGCGCCGGGCAGGGCGTCTATCTGGTCAGCCTGACGGACGAGGAATTGCGCAAACGCTTTAACCTCTACGCCGTTCCGGCATCGCTCCCTGCCGCCGGCGGCGAAGCAGCCGCCATGTTGCAGGGCCTTGCCGTTTCGCCGAAGCTCACGGTCGTCGCCAAAAACGCCGTCGAGAAGTCAACTCCGACCCTCATTCTGGCGCGCCCCTGAGGGCTGTTCTGCGCTCTGGACGAGGCTCCCGGCTTCCGCCATATTCCGCGCCGTTGCGAAGAGACGAAGGCGCGCATTCCGTGATGCAATTTCTCAAGCAGTTTTTCACCTGGTGGAACGGCCAGACGCTCGGCACGCGGTTCTTCACCTGGCGCAAGGGCGAATTCGTCGGCGCCGACGAATTCGGCAACCGTTATTATCGGGCGAAGTCGGCAATTCCCGATTCGATCGCTGAGCGCCGCTGGGTAATTTACAACGGCTATGCCGAAGCCTCGTCCATTCCGTCCGGCTGGCACGGCTGGATTCATCACCGCACCGCCGCGCCGCCGTCGCAGGAGACCTATCGCCCGCGCGAGTGGCAGCAACCCCATCAAGCCAATCTGACGGGGTCTGCGGCCGCCTACCGGCCGCCGGGCAGTATCGTGGGGCCGGCCCGCCCGGTAGCCGCCGAACCCGACTATCGGCCCTGGAAGCCCGAGTGACCGGTTGAAGCCCGCGCATATTGGCGGTTTCCCGAATCCCTTGCCCGCGATAAATGGAGAAGTGAAAGCGGAGACGCGCAATGAAAAACTCGACGGTAGAAACCCTGATCGGCGCGACCGTGGTCGCGATCGCCGCGGCCTTCTTCCTGTTCGCCTACACGGTCTCGGGTAAGAGTAACGGCGACGGCTACCGGGTGAATGCCGAATTCGACAATGCCGAAGGCATCAATGTCGGCACCGACGTGCGCATGGCCGGCGTCAAGATCGGCACCGTCGTGGCCCAGGGGCTGAACTACGAGAATTTCCAGGCCGTCATCACCATGGCCATCGACCCGCAACTGAAGCTGACCGAGGACACAACCGCCAAGGTGACAGCGGAAGGCCTCCTCGGGTCGCGTTTCATCGCTCTTGAGCCAGGCGGCTCCGAAACCCTGCTTGCCGACGGCGGCGTCATCACGTCCACCCAGGGCGCCGTCGATATCTGGTCGCTGATCAGCCAGACCATGTTCGAAAAAACCGGCAACAAGGAAGGCGGCGGGACGCCACCGGACAGCCAGCCGCAATGAAGGCGGTCAAAGCCGAGGCAGCTCGCAGGCAAAGCTGGTCGGCGGGTACTTATGAGGCCCATGCGCGTTTCGTCTCCGACTTGGCCGGTGCGGTGCTTGAATGGCTGGCGGCCAGGCCGGGCGAGCGCATTCTCGATCTCGGCTGCGGCGATGGTGTCCTGACGGCGGAGTTGGCGCGGGCTGGCGCCATCGTCACCGGCGTCGATGTCAGCGACGAACTCCTGGCCGCGGCCCGCGCCCGCGGCCTCGATATCCGCCGCATGGACGGCGAGGCGCTGCAATTCGATGCCGAGTTCGATGCAGTCTTCTCCAATGCGGCCTTGCATTGGATGACCGATGCCGAGGCAGTGATTGCCGGTGTCCGCCGCGCCCTCAAATCCGGCGGCCGGTTTGTTGCCGAATTCGGCGGGCATGGAAATGTCGCGGCCATCGTCACGGCCATGCGGGCGGTGGCGATGCGCCGTAGCGGCGACGTCTATTTGGCGGGACCCTGGTTCTTTCCTTCAGTGAACGACTACAGCGACATGCTCTTGAAACACGAGATTCGAGGTGAGGCGCATCGGCCTGTTTCCGCGGCCGACACCGCTCAAGACCGGCATGGGCGCCTGGCTTCAGCTCTTCCGCAAGCCGTTCTTCGAGCAATTCGGGATCGAGGCGGACGCCGTCGCTGCGGAAGTCGAGGACCTGCTGCGTCCGGTACTCTGCGACGGCCGCGGCAACTGGACGGCAGACTACGTGCGCCTGCGCGTCGAGGCGGTGAAAGCGTGAAGCGACCGCTCATCTTCATTGCAGCCCTGGCGGCGCTGGCGGGTCCGGCTGAAGCCCAGCGCATCGCCAATCCGATCGCCGTCTTCAACGGGCTCGACAAAATCACCGGCATCACCACCACATTCGAAGTCGCCATCGGCGAGGAAAAGCGTTTCGGCGGACTCATCGTCAAGCCCGAGGCCTGCTATTCGCGGCCCGTAACCGAGGAGCCCAAGACCACTCCTTCGTCGAGGTCGACGAGGTCGAGGCGGGCAATGCCCGCAAGCGGATATTTTCCGGCTGGATGTTCGCCGAAAGTCCCGGGCCTCAATGCGGTCGAGCATCCCATCTACGATGTCTGGCTGACCGGCTGCCGCGATCCCAAGGCGCCGCCGCCGGTGGTCGAGGACACGCCCGATCCCTCGACGCTGCAGCGATCAGATCGAAGAGGGCGAGCCGGAGGATTGACCGGCCAGCGCCAGTTCCAGAACCAGCTCCGGATCGTCGTCGTCCGGTGAACGGTGGAAATCGCCATCGGCATCCAGCGCCGGCTCGAGCAGCTGGTGATAATCGCCCTTGGCCACGGCGACAGCGCCAAGTCGTGTGAGATGCGGATTGATGAACTGCGCGTCGAGCAGCCGGAAGCCACCGGTCTTCAGCCGCGCCACCAGATGCACCAGCGCCACCTTGCTGGCGTCGGTCTCCGAGCGAACATGCTCTCGCCGAAGAAGGCCGCGCCGATCCTCACCCCATAGAGCCCGCCCACCAGCTGGCCGTCGCGCCAGCACTCCACCGAATGGCAGCACCCCATCTTGTGAAGCTGCGTATAGAGCGAGCGGATGCGGGAGTTGATCCAGGTTGTCTGGCGTGCCGCCGTACTGGCGGCGCAGGCTTCGATCACCTGCGGCAAAATCGCGGATCAATCCGGATCTCGAAATGCTGCCGCCGCACGCTTCTGCGCAGCGAGTGCGAAATGTGCAGGCCGTCGAGCGGAATGACGCCGCGCTCTTCCGGCTCGATCCAGTAGAGCGCGTTGTCCTCGGCACTTTCCGCCATCGGGAAAATGCCCGCCGCATAGGCCCTGAGCAGAATCTGGGGAGTGATCGAGGTCATCAGGCGTTCCGGGCGAGATAATGCTCCAGCCAGTGGATGTCGTAGTGTCCGTCGATGATATCGGGCTCGGCCAGCAATTGCTGGAACAGGGGAATCGTCGTCTCTACTCCTTCGATGACGAATTCGCCGAGCGCGCGCTTGAGCCGCATCATGCATTCGGTGCGCGTCTTGCCGAAAACGATGAGCTTGCCGATCAGGCTGTCGTAATAGGGCGGAATTCGGTAGCCGGCATAGATCGCGGAATCGACGCGCACCCCGAGGCCGCCGGGGAAATGCACCGCGTCGACGCGGCCGGGCGAGGGCGCAAACGTCGTGGAGTTCTCCGCATTGATGCGGCATTCGATGGCATGGCCGGAAAAAGTAATGTCTTCCTGCGCGTATTGCAGCTCGGCTCCGGCCGCGACGCGGATCTGTTCCTGGACCAGATCGAGGCCGGTGATCATTTCGGTCACCGGATGCTCGACCTGCAGCCGCGTGTTCATCTCGATGAAATAGAATTCGCCGTTCTCGTAGAGAAACTCGATGGTGCCGACACCTTCATAGCCGAGCTCGGCCATGGCCTTGGCGACACGGTCGCCGATTTCCTCGCGCTGCGCCGCATTGAGGGCGGGCGAATGTGCCTCTTCCCAGATTTTCTGATGACGGCGCTGCAGCGAGCAATCGCGCTCGCCTAGATGAACGGCGCTGCCTTGGCCGTCGCCCAGCACCTGGATTTCGATGTGGCGCGGCTTCTCGAGATATTTCTCGATGTAGACATCGCCATTGCCGAACGCGGCTTTGGCCTCGGCCTGCGCCGTGCTCATGGCGATTTCGAGATCAGCCATCGATGCGCGCCACCTTCATGCCGCGGCCGCCGCCGCCCGCCGTCGCCTTGATGATGACCGGATAACCGATGTCGCGTGGCGATGCGTTTGGCCTCATCGACATCCGAGACACCGCCTTCCGAGCCCGGAACCACCGGAATGCCCAGTGCCTTGGCCGTGCGCTTGGCCTCGATCTTGTCGCCCATGAGTGCGGATGTGCTCGGCCTGACGGGCCGATGAACTTGATCCCGTGCTCGGTGAGGATTTCAGCGAATTTGGCATTCTCGGACAGAAAGCCGTAGCCGGGATGCACCGCGTCGGCGCCGGTGATTTCGCAGGCCGCAACGATCGCCGGAATGTTGAGATAGCTGTCGCGCGCCGGTGGCGGGCCGATGCACACGCTTTCGTCGGCAAGCCGGACATGCATGGCCTCGGCGTCGGCGGTGGAGTGCACGGCCACCGTCTGTATGCCGAGTTCGCGGCAGGCGCGCAGCACGCGCAGCGCGATTTCGCCGCGGTTGGCGATGAGAATCTTGTCGAACATCGACTTACTCGATCACCACCAGCGGCTCGCCGAACTCGACCGGCTGGCCGTTCTCGACGAAGATATGGGTGATCCTGCCGGCCCTGGGCGCCGGAATCTGGTTCATGGTCTTCATCGCTTCGATGATCAGGAGGGTCTGGCCCTGCTTGACTTCGCTTCCGATCTCGACGAAGGCGGCAGTGCCCGGAGCCGAGGCGCGCGATAGACGGTGCCCACCATCGGTGATTTCACCGTTCCTGGATGATCGGCTTCCGAGGCTTTCGCCGTCGCGGCGGGCGCTGGGGCCACATGAAAGTGCGCCGCCGGCGCATGAACCGGCGACGGCGCGGTGACACTTGTCATGGCGGTCACGCTCCGCGACACGCGCACCCGCGTTCCTTTTTGATCGAGCTCGATTTCGGAGAGGCCGGTTTCATCCAGGATGCCGGCGAGGGTGCGGATCAGATCGAGTTCTGGATTGCTCTTTGCGGCAGGGGCCGGCGATGGCTTCTTGTGGGACATCCTCTAGCTCTTCCTTGCTGTCTTCAGATGATGAGCGAGCCCATCGAGTGCCAGTTCATAGCCGTGTCCGCCGAAACCGCAGATGACTCCCAGCGCCACCGGCGAAACGTAGCTGTGATGGCGGAATGGCTCGCGACGGTAGATGTTGGAGAGGTGCACCTCGATCACCGGCACGTCCACCGCCTTGAGCGCATCGTGAAGCGCAATCGAGGTGTGCGTGTAGGCGGCAGCATTGAGTATGATTCCGCAAGCGCCGCTTCGCGCCTCCTGAATCCAGCCGACCAGCTCGCCTTCGACATTGCTTTGGCGAAAATCGATGGCAATCCCCAATGCCTTGGCTCGGCTGGCGCAGCGTGCTTCAAGATCGGAAATCGTCTCCGAGCCATAGACGGCCTGTTCCCGGCTGCCGAGCATGTTGAGATTGGGGCCGTTGAGGATAAGAACCGGTTTCATGGAAGCCTGGTTTGTCCGGATTTTCTGTTTTTTGGCTTATAGGCGGTCCCCGCCGCCCATGGAAGCGGTCCAGTCCGCCCCTGTGGATTGCGCTCAGCAGATGGAACAGCCGCCGGCGTCGCGCACTTCCTTGACTGCGGCGAGCAGCCCGTCATGCGGCAGATATCCCGGGATCACCTTCGTATCGACGACGAAGGCGGGCGTCCCGCTGATCGCCAGTGTACGGGCCAGCGCCTGGTTGCGGGTGATGGTCTCGGCAATGGCGGGAGCGTCCATGTCGGCCTTGAGTCTCGCCAAATCGAGGCCCTGTGCAGCGGCGATCTCGTCGACCGCGTCTTTGCTCAGCTTGCCCTCGTGCTGCAACATGGCGAGGTGGAAGGGCCAATATTTTCCTTGCGCTTGCGAGGCGAGCGCGGCGCGCGCTGCATATTCGGAATCTTCGCCAAAGATCGGGAATTCCTTGAGAACCAGCCGCAGGTCCTTATCGGTGTCGAGGAGCCTCAGCACTTCCGGCACGCCCTTCTTGCACCAGGAACAATTGTAGTCGAAGAATTCGACCATGGTGATGGAGCCCTGCGGGTTGCCGGCGACCAGATCCCGTTCGCTCCGGAATATTTCTGCGGCATTGGAGGTAAGAGCTTTCTTGCGCTGCTCCTCTTCGGCAAGCTGCTGGCGGCGTTCCAGCTCCTGGCTGACCTCAAGCAGCACATCGGGATTCTGCAAGAGATACTCGCGCACGATCGTGCCGATCTCTTCGCGCTGCTCGCCGGTGAATTCGCCGGCCCATACCGCCTGCGGCAGCAGCAAGGCGCCGGTCATCAGGAATGATCGAAACGCTCGCAACATGGTCAACCTCTCGGATGCAGCACAATGACCGAGAACGGCCCGGGGGTCCATCTCACTTCTTGCTCGTGAAATTCAGAATATCGTTGGCGCGCAGCCATTCCGGGGTTCCGGTCTTGAACATGGTGGCGGCAAGCTTGGCCTTTTCCGCCGCCAGTTCCCGGTCGCCCCGCAGCCAGGCGGCCTCCGCTGTTGCCAGTTCGGCGCGCGGAATGTCGCCGAGCTGGCCATAGGCGATCGCCATGAATTTGTAGAGCTGAGGGGTGTCTGGTTCGGTCTTTTTGGCCACACGCAAGGTCTTCAGGGCGGCTTCCGCGTCGGCGCGGCTCTCGCTGCCGAGCAAGGCCTGTGCCAGCATGATCTGGATAAGCCCATTGCTAGGGAGGAGTTTGTTGGCCTGCCGCAACGGCGCCACCGCCTTCGCCGGTGAGCCGCTCTCAAGCAGCGCCTGGCCCTTTAGCTCCCAGAAATAAGGGTTCTGCGGCAGGTCGTCGATCAGGCCGTCGAGCACCGGAAGGGCGTTCTTCATGTCTCCCTTGCGGAACATGGCGATGGCGCGCGCATAACGGGCCGGTAGCGAGGTGTCGGAAGATGGGTAGCGCTGGAAGACCGCCTGCGGCGGCTGCAGGAAGCCAGTGAGCTTCGCCTGCATCAGTTCGTGGCGGAGCATGAGCTCGGGCGGATCTTCCCTGCCGAAACTCGGCGATTTCTTCGCCGCGATCTCGAGATTGCGGATGCGGTCGAACGGCATTGGGTGCGACATCACGTAAGGGTCGACATATTGGACAGAGGCGATCGACTGGTTGGCAAGCTTGTCGAACAGCGTCAGCATGCCGCGTGCCGACTGGCCGGTAGCATTAAGATATTTCAGTGCCGCCTGGTCGGCTGCGGATTCCATGGCGCGCTGGTAAGATAGAATGTTGCGCTGGGCGAAGCCCTGGGTACCAAGCATGACGCCCTGTCCGGCCTTGGCCGCCTCGCCTTCACCGGCCATGGCGCCCCCCACCATGGCGGCGGCGCCGATGAGCGTGCCAATGATGGAGGTGGCGCTGGCCCGGTCGAGTTCGATGCCAAGCCGCGCCAAGTGGCCTCCGGCAATATGCCCGGTCTCGTGCGCCAGAACCCCGATCACTTCATTCGGGGTTTTCGCCTGGGTGAGCAGGCCGGTGTGGATGAATATGCGCTGTCCACCCGCCACGAAGGCGTTGATGCGCGGATCGTTGATCAGATAGACCTTGACTGACCCGGGATTAATGCCTGCCGCTTTGAAGATTGGCCTGGTATAGAGCCGCATCAGACCTTCGATCTCGGCATCGCGGATGAGTGGGGGGCCCGCGGCATATGCAGGCGCCAGCATGGCGACAGCCAGCGCCAATGCAACTATGGCATTGAAAATCCTGTGCATGACAGTGTTCGCACAACTCGAGTTCGGGCGAGCCCGCCTCAATCGCGGTCAATTGAGGCGAGTTTGAGGCCCGCTGAAACGGATCGCCGTCAGCGTTTGCTCCACCATCCTGCCTTGCGCTCGACCGCCGCCGGCGTCACCGTCGGTGCGGGCGGCTTCCATTTGCGCGGCTGGATTTCCTCGGCCGCCGGCACGGGCTCCGGCACGATAATAGCGGCCGGTCTTGGTAGGGGTGCGGCGGCGGAAGCTGGCGATTCCGCCATCACTTCGGCCTGCGCCTGAACTTCCGCGCCAACAATCTCGCGCGGCCGGTGCTCATGACCGTCGCGGGGTTGCCGATGATCGCGGTTGCGGTCATGGTCGCGGCCCCAGCGGTCGCGGCGGCGGCCCCGTCCGCGGCTCCGTTCTTCGTGGAGCCGCTCGCCGCCTTCGGTTAAGCCGGCCGGCGCGCCATCGCCTTCCGCTTCCAAAGGCTGCGGGGCTTCGCTGCGTTCCTCGCCTTCCGTTTCGACGCCCGGCTGATCGCCGAGGCCTGGCACCCCGTCAGAGGCTTCGGTACGCGGGCGTCTGTCATCTTGCTCGCGGCCCCGTCGGCCACCCCGCCGTCCACGCCTCCGCCGCTTGCCGCCGTCTTCGCGATCCTCACGTTCGCCATGCTCTTCGCCTTCGCCGCGCTCGGGACGTTTAGTACTGGGCTGGACGGCGACTTCTTTTTCTTCTTCCTCGGCGGGCTCATCGGCTGCCGCGTCGGCATCCTCCTCTTCTTTGAAAGCGGAATCGATCTTGACCGGAACTGCCTGGATGCGCCGCGCCGGAAGGCTACGTTCGCCGGCGCGCTCGATTACCGCCTGCGAACCTTTCACCTCATCGCTCGGCACGATGAACACCGAAATGCCGTAAGCCTGTTCAATTGATAGGAGATGATCGCGCTTCTCGTTGAGGATGTAGAAGGCGGTTTCGCGGTTGGCCTTGACCGTCAGGTTTTCCGCCTTGCGATTGATCAAATGCTCTTCGATCGCCCTCAGAACCGAAAGGCCGCAAGATGAAATCGAGCGCACGATTCCGCGGCCCTCGCAATGCGGGCAGGTGCGCGACGATCCTTCTAACAAGCCCGGCCGCAGCCGCTGCCGCGACATTTCCAGCAGTCCGAAATGGCTGATATGACCCACCTGGATGCGGGCCCGATCGTCCTTCAGCGCCTCCTTCACGCGGCGCTCCACGGCCCGGTTGTTGCGCTTCTCCTCCATGTCGATGAAGTCGATGACAATTAAGCCGGCGAGGTCGCGCAACCGCAACTGTCGGGCGATTTCGTCGGAGGCCTCGAGGTTGGTCTTCAGCGCCGTATCCTCGATATTGTGCTCGCGCGTCGCCTTGCCCGAGTTGATGTCGACCGACACCAGCGCTTCGGTCTGATTGATCACCATGTAGCCGCCGGACGGAAGCGTGACGGTCGGAGAATACAGCGCATCAAGCTGGGTTTCGACCTGGAAGCGCGAGAACAGGGGCCGCGTGTCCTTGTATAGCTTCACGTTCTTGGCGTGCGACGGCATCAGCATCTTCATGAAGTCTTTGGCTTCACGATATGCCGGTTCACCCTCGACAAACACTTCGTCGACGTCCTTGGTGTAGAGATCGCGGATGGCGCGCTTGATCAGGCTGCCTTCCTCGTAGACCAGCGCCGGCGCCGTCGACGACAGCGTCAGGTCGCGCACGCTCTCCCACAGTCGGATCAGATAGTCGTAGTCGCGCTTGATTTCGGATTTGGTGCGCTGGGCCCCGGCAGTACGGACGATAAGGCCCATGCCCTTGGGAACTTCGACGTCGCGCGCCACTTCCTTAAGACGGCGGCGGTCGCTGGCATCGGTGATCTTGCGCGAAATGCCGCCGCCGCGGGCAGTGTTCGGCATGAGAACGCAATAGCGCCCGGCGAGCGACAGAAAGGTAGTGAGTGCTGCGCCCTTGTTGCCGCGCTCTTCCTTGACCACCTGCACCAGGATCACCTGGCGCCGCTTGATGACTTCCTGGATCTTGTAGGTGCGCCGCGGTTGGCGGCGCGGCCGCCGCGGCACCTCTTCCATGGCGTCTTCGGCGCCGACATGCTCGATCTTCTGGCTCTCCGGGTCTTCATCGACGACCTCGATGCCGCTGCCCAAGTCGCCCGAAATGCCGCGTTCCGGCGCTGAGGCCGGTTCGGCTTTAGCCTCGAGGCTGTTAGCTCCGGAGGCTTCGTCCTCCTGCGGCTCCGCCGCTATATCCTCGGAGAGCGAGGGCTCGGCGCTCTCCGCCGGCAAGCGGTTGCGCCGCTGCCTCCGGCTCGCCGCTCCGCGGGTGATCGCCATTGCCATTGTTGTCTTCGTCATGCTGGCGGGCCTCGTCTTCTTCCTCCTGCTCGCGCAGCAGCGCCTGCCGGTCGGCCAACGGGATCTGGTAGTAGTCCGGGTGGATTTCCGAGAAGGCGAGGAAGCCGTGGCGGTTGCCGCCGTATTCCACGAAGGCCGCCTGCAGCGACGGCTCGACGCGCGTCACCTTTGCGAGATAGATGTTGCCTTTCAGCTGGCGGCGCGAGGCGCTTTCAAAGTCGAATTCCTCGATGCGGTTGCCGCGCACCACGACCACGCGGGTTTCTTCCGCGTGGGTGGCGTCGATGAGCATCTTGCTGCCCATGTTCCATATTCCTTTGCGCGGCGCTGCGGCATGGCGGCTCCCGGCAACGCTCCGGATGCGAGTCCAGGAGAGAGCCTGCGGGCGAGGCGGCGCGATAGGGGCACGACACGACAGGGTGCGATAATGGCTGGCGCAGGCCCGGCCGCCGGTTGCAACCGGAAGCCGTGGGGCGCTCTCATCGCGATGTGGGTCATGCCCGTTTTTCCATTTGCCCCGGCCGATCGGCCGGAACGGTTCAACACAGTGTTGCCGGCGGGACCGGCCCACCCGGCAACGGTGGGCTGCTCAAAAGCGGCCCTTACCGTCGCGCTGTCGAAGGGGGTACACTTTGTATCCGGACCCCGTCCGAAGCGAAATCTGACGCCCTGGCAGCCGATCCTCCCGGAATCGCACGCTGACGCAGAGGAGACAGGGTCTTCATAAGGACCGCCTCCCGTATTTGCAAGCCGGATCACCGGTCCGCCGGTCCGGCGTGGAAACCAAGGGTTAACCATGCAGGCCTAGCGTCAACGCAACGCAGGAACGGGGCGAACGCGGGCGATGGCCCTGTTGACCGACATGACCCGCAGAAAGCCACCCCCACATGGGGCGGCTGCATGCGCCTATGGATTATTGCTGGCTTTTCTGCTGTTTTTTTGCGTACCAGCGCTGGCTACGGAGCCTGTTGCCACCGGAACCCGGGTGGGCGGCGATGAGGTCCGCACCCGTTTCGTGACCGATCTCACGCAGGTTGTGAGCTTCAGTATCTACGTCCTTCCCGATCCCTACCGGGTGGTCGTCGACCTGCCAGATGTCACCTTTGACCTCGCCCCCGGCGCCGGCCGCAAGGTGCGGGGGCTCATCACTGAATTCCGCTACGGCCTTGTCGAGAATGGCCGCGCCCGCATCGTCATCGATACAGCGGGGCCGGTGCTGATCGAAAAGTCTTTCGTGATCGAACCGCAGGCGGGCCAGCCTGCCCGTCTCGTGGTCGATCTGGTCAAAACCAGCCAAGCGGCCTTTCTCAAGACCTACAAATCGGAGGCTCTCAACTCCCAATCCGACGCCGCGGCTGCAAGCGCGTTGCCGCGCCCCAAGCCGGGAACCGAGACCTCAGCCATACCCGTGAAGGAGGTTACAGCCAAATTGAAGGATGCCCGCAAGCTGGTGGTCATCGATCCCGGCCATGGCGGCATCGATCCCGGCGCCATCGGCCGCAACAAGACCAAGGAAAAGGACGTTGTCCTCGCCTTCGGCCATGCGCTTCGCCAGAAGCTCGAGGCCGCCGGCAAGTATGATGTGGTGATGACCCGGACGGGCGACAGCTTCGTCTCGCTCAGAGACCGCGTCCGCCTGGCACGGGAGCGGGAGGCCGATATCTTCATTGCTATTCACGCCGATATCGTGCGCGGCCAGTCGGCTCGCGGCGCCACCATCTACACGCTCTCCGACAAGGCCTCCGACGCCGAAGCCGCGGCGCTCGCCCATAGGGAAAACCGCGCTGACATCATTGCCGGCATCGATCTTGAGGCGGGCAACGAGGAAGTGACCGGCATCCTCATCGATCTCGTCCAGCGCGAATCGAAGACTCATTCGGTCTTCTTCGCCAAGCAGGCGGTCGCTGAAATGCGCGCCGTCACCGGCTTCACCGGCAAGCCGCTGCGTTCGGCCGGTTTCGTCGTCCTCAAGGCCCCCGACGTCCCCTCGGTATTGGTCGAGCTCGGCTACCTCTCCAGCAAGACCGACGAAGAACAGCTTAATTCGCAGGCCTGGCGCGACCGGACAGCGGCCGCCTTGGCCCGGGCGATCGACAAGTATTTTTCCAGCGAGATCGCCGCCCGGACAAGTGGTGAGACCGGCCCCGCCGCGGCCACATTGTCGCCGTAGCTGGGGTGCCGGCGGCGTCCGGATATGCTATCGGGCGTAGTTAAATTCAGCAATTTGCCGCCCCCTGGGCGGAAGGGAGCCGGATAGTCGCGATGTTGCGTTTCCTGGGATGGTTGTTCGGGGCCGGATTCATGGTTTTCGTCGGCGGCGCCGCTGCGGCCGCCTACATCATCTGGGACGTTTCCAAGGACCTGCCGGATTACAAGCAACTGGCGCTTTACGAGCCGCCGGTGATGACCCGCATCCATGCCGCCGACGGTTCGCTGCTCGCCGAATATGCCGAGCAGCGTCGCCTCTTCGTGCCCGTGAACCAGATTCCTAAGCAGCTCATCCAGGCCTTCATCTCGGCCGAGGACAAGACCTTCTATCGGCACGGCGGCCTCGACTGGCAGGGCATTGCCACCGCCGGCATCCGCTATGCGCAGGTCACCCTCACCGGCAAAGGCCAGATCATCGGCGCCTCGACCATCACCCAGCAGGTCGCCAAGAACTTTCTTCTTTCGAATGAGAAGTCACTGCAGCGCAAGCTCAAGGAGGCCCTCCTCGTTCAGCGCATCGAGCAGGCCTTCAGCAAGGACCAGATACTCGAACTCTATCTCAATGAGATTTTCCTCGGCCTCAACTCCTACGGCGTCGCCGCCGCCGCGCTCAATTATTTCGGCAAATCTCTCGCGGAATTGTCTCTTGAGCAATCGGCCTACCTCGCCGCTCTGCCGAAGGGCCCCAACAACTACCATCCCTTCAGGCAGACCGAGCGCGCCATCGAGCGGCGCAACTGGGTGCTCCGCCAGATGTTCGAGAACGGCTACATCACCGAAGCCGAGATGAAGGCGGCGGAGGCGAAGCCCCTGGCAGTCGATCCACGCCCCTTCGGCGCCCAGCTTTTCGCTGCCGAATCCTTCGCGGAGGAAGTGCGCCGCGAACTGATCGCCCTCTATGGCAAGGACAAGCTCGAAACGGGCGGCCTGTCGGTACGCACGACGCTCGATCCCAAACTGCAGATTGTCGCCCGCCAGGCGCTGGCCCGCGGTCTCATAACCTTCGACCGGAAGCGCGGCTATCGCGGCCCATTGCGCAAGATTGAACTGCAAGGCGATTGGGGCGCGGCGATCGGCAAGATCGCAGTACCATCCGATGTCACGCCGTGGCGGCTTGCTGTCGTTCTCGAAGTGGATGAGCAACAGGCAAAGATCGGCTTGCAGCCGAAAACACTGCCCTCCGGCGAAGTGGCTGGCGAGCGCGAAACCGCGACCGTGCCGCTTTCCCTCGTCAAGTGGGCGAGAATCTATGTCGACGGCAGCAAGCTCGGGCCCGAGATCACGGCGGTCACCGAGGTTATGGCACCCGGCGATGTGATCTATGTGGCGCCAAGCAAGGATGCGGCTCTCTGGCATCTGGTTCAGTTGCCGCAGGTGGAAGGCGCGCTCGTCGCCATGGATCCCCATACCGGCCGCGTGCTCTCGCTGGTCGGCGGCTTCTCTTATGGCAAGAGCCAGTTCAACCGCGCGGTTCAGGCGATGCGTCAGCCCGGCTCCTCGTTCAAGCCCATCGTCTACGCGGCCGCTCTCGACAATGGCTACACTCCGGCCTCCGTCATTCTCGACGCACCGGTTGAATTTAATCAGCCGGACGGCAGCGTGTGGAAACCGAAGAACTATCAGGATGAATTCTTCGGTCCATCCACGCTGCGGCGCGGCATCGAGTTGTCGCGCAACGTCATGACTGTCCGGCTCGCCGCCGATCTCGGCATGACCAGGATCGCCGATCTGGCGGAGCGTCTGGGCATCTACGACCGCTTGCCGCGTTCATCTCGCAATGGCGCTGGGATGCTGGCGAGACCACGCTTTTGCGCATGACCACCGCCTATAGCATCATCGCCAATGGCGGCAAGAAGGTTGAAGCAACGCTGATCGATCGCGTGCAGGATCGCTATGGCCGCACGATTTTCCGGCACGATAAGCGCGACTGCAGCGCCTGCAAGGCCGAGGCTTTCAGCACCGAGGATGTCGAACCCGAACTCCTCGACGTGCGTGAGCAGGTGATGAACCCCTACACCGCCTATCAGATCACCTCGATGATGGAAGGCGTCGTCGAACGCGGCACCGGCCAGAAGCTCAAAGTCGTCGGTAAGCCGGTGGCCGGCAAGACCGGCACCTCCAACGAAGAGAAGGATGCCTGGTTCATCGGCTTTACGCCCGATCTGACCGTCGGCGTCTATGTCGGCTTCGACACTCCTACACCGATGGGCAGAGGGCGCACCGGCGGCGAGTTGGCCGCTCCCATCGTCGCTGATTTCATGCGCTTGGCCCTTCGCGAGCAAGCCGGCGACGCCGTTCCGCGTGCCGCGCGGCATTGAGCTGATGCCGATCGACGCCAAAACCGGTCAGCGCGGCATTTTCGGCGAGACAGGCGTCATTCTCGAAGCCTTCAAGCCGGGCGACGAACCGCCCTCGGCCACCACCGTCATCGGCGAGGACATCGCCGCAGCCCTTGCCACCGGTGAGGGCCTGGTTCTCGAGCCCGAGCAACCACAGGGCGAACCCGCGACTGGTGATGGCGGGTTGACGACCGGTACGGGCGGCCTCTATTGAGCCGCTTCGAATCCAACCGGACCACCTAGCCATCATGCGCGCCGAAATCGCTAACCTCGTCGATGAAATGCAGCAGTCGATCGGACTGCTGAGGAGGCATCTTTGACTGGGATTCGGCCCAGAAGAGACTTGCCGAACTGAATGCCAAGGCCGAGGATCCCGCCCTCTGGAACGATCCGCAAAAGGCCCAGGACGTCATGCGCAGGCGTCAGGATTTGGAGGGCCGGATTAATACGGTTGTCGGACTTGAGCGCGAGATCGCCGACCACACCGGCCTCATCGAACTGGGCGAACTCGAAGGCGATCAATCCATCGTCGCGGAAGCCGAAAAGGCGCTGATCAAGCTCAAGATCGAAGTCGCTGGCCACGAACTGGAAACGCTTCTCTCCGGCGAAGCCGACGCCAACGACAGCTATCTGCAGATCAATGCCGGAGCCGGCGGCACCGAAAGCCAGGATTGGGCCGCGATGCTCATGCGCATGTACACGCGCTGGGCCAATCGAACGGCTACAAGGTCGACATCCTCGACGAGCATCCGGGTGAAGAGGCCGGCATCAAGTCCTGCACTCTGCAGATCAAGGGCCACAACGCCTACGGCAAGCTCAAGACCGAATCGGGCGTACACCGCCTGGTGCGCATTTCGCCCTATGATTCGAACGCCCGGCGCCACACCTCGTTTGCCTCCGTCTGGGCCTATCCGGTGGTCGACGACACGATCGACATCCAGATAAATGAGAGCGATTGCAAGATCGACACCTATCGCGCCTCGGGCGCCGGCGGCCAGCACGTCAACACCACCGACTCGGCGGTGCGCATCACCCATATTCCGACCGGCATCGTCGTCGCCTGCCAGGCCGAGCGCTCGCAGCACAAGAACCGGGCCACCGCCTGGAAAATGCTGAAGGCGCGGCTCTATGAGCTGGAGCTGCAGAAGCAGCAGGAGAAGATCGACGCCACCAATGCCAAGAAGACCGATATCGGCTGGGGCCACCAGATCAGGTCCTACGTGCTTCAGCCGTATCAGCTGGTGAAGGACCTGCGCACCGGCCACACCAGCACCAATCCCGCGGCGGTGCTCGACGGCGATCTCGACGACTTCATCCAGGCCTCGCTCGCCCATCGCATCAAGGGCGGCGGCGAAGTGGTCGAGGATATTGAGTAGTTTAGCCCTTATCTGGTCTGGCCAGCACTCCGCCGGTGATCGCCTGCGCCACGCCTGTGGTCATGGGATAGGTCAGCGGCAGCCCATGCAGGCTTCTGACCGCCATATAGGCCCAGGCCTCCGCCTCCATGGCATCGCCATCGAAGCCTGCGTCCTCGGCGGTCAACACCCGTTCACCCAAAGGCTCAAACAACCCCCGTAAATCTTTCATCAGACTCGGGTTTTTCCGCCCGCCGCCGCAGATCACATAGAGTTTCGGCCGCTCCGCGAAGCGCCCCGCCGCCCGTCCGATCGATGTGGCGGTGAAATGCACGAGCGTCGCCGCCCCGTCCGCCGGGCTTAGGTCCGCGAGGCAGGAGATATCGAAGGCGTTGCGGTCAAGCGATTTTGGAATGGGTTTTTCGAAATAGGGATGCAGTGCCAAGGTCATGAAGGCTTTGGCATCCAGCACGCCCTTTGCCGCCAGTACGCCGTCGCGGTCGAAGGGTTCACCGAGATGGCGCTCGCTCCAGTCGTCAATCAGCGCATTGCCCGGACCCGTGTCAAAGGCCGCGATGTCGTCATTCTCTCCGATCCAGGTCATGTTGGCAACGCCGCCGATATTGACGAAGGCCACCGGCCGCTCGGCGAACTTCGTTGCCAGCGCGTGGTGGTAGACAGGCGCCAGCGGCGCGCCCTGACCCCCCGCCGCCACATCGGCCGCCCGCATGTCATAAATGACCGGCTTCCCGATGCGCCGCGCCAGCAGAGCGCCGTCGCCCAATTGCACCGTGAGCTTGGTCTCGGGACGATGGATGACCGTTTGGCCATGAAATCCGACGACATCGATTTCACTGTCGGTGATGCCGGTTTCTTTGCAAAAAGACTGAACCGCCAGCGCGTGCCATTCGCTGAGCGACCGTTCGATGGCGGCAAGTCCTCCCGGCCGCGCCCGGCGATCCGTCAGCTGCACCGCCTCGGCGATGGCCTCGCGCAACATCGCCCGTTGGTCCGGCTCATAGGCATAGGTGCGCGACAGTCCCCGGTGAACCTCGTCGCCGCCATCGGTCTTGATCAGGGCAACATCGATGCCGTCGAGGGAGGTTCCCGACATCAGCCCGATCGCGCTCACCAGTTTGGACAGTGGTTTTCTCCGTGCTAAGACCCGCCACCTATAAACGAGTGATTTCGATGAGCAAGTTCAAGTCCGATTTTCTGAATGTCCTCACTGAACGGGGCTTCATCCATCAGATATCCGATGCCGAAGGGCTCGATGCCGCGGCCAAGGCGGCCCGCATCGCCGGTTATATCGGGTTCGATGCGACGGCTGCGAGCCTCCATGCCGGATCGCTCGTCCAGATCATGATGCTGCGCTGGCTGCAGAAGACCGGCCACCGGCCGATCGCGCTGATGGGCGGCGGCACCACGAAAATCGGCGATCCATCCGGCAAGGAAGAAAGCCGCAAGCTGCTGACCGGCGCGCAGATCGCTGAAAATTTGGCAAGCATCAAACAGGTATTCACCAGGTTCCTAACTGTCGGGGAAGGTCCAGGCGATGCGCTGATGGTCAACAATGCCGACTGGCTGGACCATCTCAACTATATCGACTTCCTGCGCGACTATGGAGTGCATTTCACCATCAACCGCATGCTCGCCTTCGATTCGGTCAAGCTCCGGCTCGAACGCGAGCAGCCGCTCACCTTCCTCGAATTCAACTACATGATCCTCCAGGCCTATGATTTCCTCGAGCTGAGTCGCCGCTATGATTGCATTCTGCAAATGGGCGGTTCGGACCAGTGGGGCAATATCGTCAACGGCATGGAACTAGGCCGCCGCGTCGACGGAAAGCAGCTCTATGCGCTGACCACGCCACTGCTCACCACCTCTTCGGGCGCCAAGATGGGCAAGACCGCCGCCGGTGCCGTTTGGCTGAACGCCGATCTGCTCTCGCCCTATGACTACTGGCAATATTGGCGCAACGCCGAAGATGCCGATGTCGCCCGCTTCCTCAAACTCTTTACGGAATTGCCGATCGCCGAGATTGAGCGCCTCGCGGGCCTCAGCGGCTCGGAGATCAACGAGGCCAAGAAGATCCTCGCCAATGAGGCGACCGCCGTGCTGCATGGCCGCGCCGCCGCGCAGACGGCGGCCGAGACGGCGCGGCAGACTTTCGAGGAGGGCGCCAGCGCCGAGGGCCTGCCCACGATCTTGCTCGATCTCAGGAGAGGCACGGGATTGCTGCAAGCCTGCGTAGCGGCCGGTTTCGCGTCATCGAATGGCGAGGCGCGGCGGGCGGTGCAAGGTGGCGCCATCAGATTGAACGATCAGCAAGTTTCGGATGAAAAACTCGTCTTAAGGCTCAATCTCTTGGGCAGAGATGGCACAATCAAGCTGTCGATGGGCAAGAAGAAGCATGTGCTCGTCAGGCCTGCATGATCATCCACTTTTGTCGGTGTTCTTCTGCGAGCTTTGGGGCGGAGTGCCGGAGCCGCCGAACTCGAAGAATTTGCGGAGAATGCCGGGTGCTATGGCTGAGACGGGATTCACTTGAAAGCGCGGCGCCGCCATGGTGCCTCCCAGCGCATAGGTGAGGCCGAAAATACCTTCGCCGCCGCCGCCTGTGAGGATATCGCCGATAATGGGAATCTTGCCAAGGGCGGCATTGGCGCCGTAGGCCGGAATAATCGTGCCGGTGATGTCGATTGCTCCATCGCGTTTGCGGATCAGGCCTTCGGCGGTGGCGCCCAGCTCGGCGCCGCGAATCAGTGAGTCGCCGATGCGGACGAATTTGGCGTCGGTGGTGAAAGGCAAAGTGAGGCGCTTGAAGGCTATGCCCTCTTTCCGTGGGCCCGATTGCCGCGGCTTGCCTTTCTGGTCGAGTTCGGCGAGAGCGGCCTCGTTCCGTACCTCGAAATTGTGGAGAATCAGCTGGCCGCGCCGCACCGAGGAATTGGCATCGTTAGCGAGCAGGGCGTAGAAATCAATTTGGCCGCCGGCCACTCGGGAATATAGATTTGCCGCCCGCAGAGCCGCCCCGCCATCGCGGCCGGCTATGCGCAATTCCCGGGCGTCGCCGGCCGGAACGATGCGCATGGCGATCGGTTGACCGGACAGGAACGCGCCGCGAATCTCGGCGCGCTGGACCGTATTTGCTCGCGTGCTGATGGTGCCAGTGACATCGGTAATGACTTCCCCACGATGAGCATAAAGGCGGTCGATATCGGCATTGATGGTGACCAGTTGGTCGTTGCCGCCGCCCGTGCCGCCGCCTGCTTTGGGCCCGAACATCGATCTGATGAGCGGTCGCGCATCGAAGCGGTCACCCGAGATATTGATGGCAATGCCGCCTTCGACGGCATTCATATCGACTGCAAAGTGATCATCCTCGCTCAATTGGACGTCGGTAAGATGCACATCGCGTAAGCCCCCCTTGGCGGTAAGCTTGATATCGCCCTTGATGAGAATCCCCGGACCCTTAATTTCGAGATTTTCGATTCGGCGCCCCCCTTGGCCGCGTGACAGGTAGGAGAATTTGGCGCCGGTCTTCGGCACCGGCGGCCGCACCCAGGCAATGGCGCCGAGCCGCAATTCGACTTTCGACAGATCGGCCTCGATGTCGACGCGACCGCCTTCGTCGGCGAGATCGGGAATGATGGCCTTCACCAGCACTGGTCCACGGACATAGCCCCCCAAGCGGGCACCGACCTTGTCGCGCTGCTCTTCGTCAAGCTCGGCTTCAATCTCCACCGATTGCCGGGCCCCGCGGCCGGCTCCTCGCTTCCATGAAATTGTTGCCGGTATGCCGTTGATCTTTGCCGGTCCTTTCGCCTCAATTTTGCCCTCGGCCACGGCAATACCGAAGCTGCCTTCGGTGATGTCGATGCCGGGCAGCGCACCTTCGAGACTTGCATTCTCGATCTTTGCCGCGGCTGTAACCACCACGCGCTCGCGCGGTAGGTTCTTGACCAGCGGCAGCTCCAGCGTGACGGCCAGACTGGTCTCGCCACCCAGTCTGCTGCTGTCGACACTGGCATTCTTAATGAGAGATAATGCCGGCAGATCGAGATACTCGAGCAACGCCTGTGCGCTCGCCTTCGCCTTGAAAGTGAACACCGCAGGGACTTCGAGGGCCAGAATTCTGGTTGCCTCGATGGCACCCTGGGCAAGTGTGACTTCCTGTCCCGATGGCAGCGTCAATGTTGCGTTGCCGACTTTGACGGAAAACTCGTTGCTGCGCACTTCCGCCTCGCCGTCTGCCCTCCGGAGCGGCGGCAGGTCCTTGAAATAGGACGTTGTGACATTCGCCATCTTGAAGCGAAGATTGACGCTGCCCTCCGGCAGCCGCTTGTCACGCAAGGCGAATGCCATGGCATCGACCGGCAGATCAATCTGGAATTCGCCCTCGGTGATCTTACCGGCCTTGATATTCTCGTCGACCCAGCCCCGGGTCTTCGGCGCGACCACGGGCGGCCATAGGCGCTTGAGCAATTCAGACGAGAGGTCCTTGACCCGGCCGGCAAGGCGGATACCGGCCGATTGCTCGCCGCCGGTAATCGTCCCACGCAACCGCACCCCGCTGCCGGCCGCCATCACCGTGAGATCGTCGATGTCGAGACGAGCCTCTTCGATGGCCGCAGTGCCGGAGAAGTCAATGCGGTCGACGCTATCGGTGGCTGTCGCATCTGAGCCGCCAGTGCTCGCATTTCTTGCCTTTAAATCGATCTTGAGTGCCAAGAGGCGGCCATCGGCGGTACGGATCGGCAGAATACCGCCGGTTAGTTCGGAACGTGCACCCCCGGCAATCAGCACGGAATCGGAGATGACAAAGCCGCCGGTCGCTGGATCATAATCGGCCCGTAAGGAGCCTTCCTGGACCGCGATGGGCTGCGCCAGATAATCCGGCAGACCAACTTCGCCGGCTGCGGCTGAAAACTCGGCGGAGGCCTTGGTGATTGCGCCGGCATCGGTCATTTCGATCTCGGCATGGCCGGAGAGCGGAACCTTGACCCGGGCGAGTTGCGACAGGGCGAATATCTGGTCCGAGATATTGGCAGGCAAGAGGTCGAAGAACTGCGCGCCGATCGAGAAGGACTTGCCTTCACGCCGGTAGCTGGCGGAGATTACGGTGCTCCAGGTTCCAGGTTGGCCACCGTTGGCTATCGCAGCGTTGGTGAAGACGGTAAATCCGAATGGCATGCGGCGGAACACCAGGTCGGCGCTCGGCGCGTACCATTCCGAATCATTTGCCTCGTCGTAAAGCCGGATCGAGGCTTCGGTCACCCGGATATCTTCGATCGAACTGATCGCCTGTGAATTGTCATCGCCGCTGCCGGAGAGGGCATCAATCAACCATCCGCCGCGGGTTTCCGATTCGATCGTGGCGGCGCCTTCCTCCTGATCGCGCTTTCCGGTGGCGGTGTTTGGGTCGTCTTCCAATACGACATCTTCATCTTCCGCCGCCGCCGGTGTGCCGAAGCCCAACTCTATGCCGCCCTCAAGACTGCGCCTGACGAAGATTCGCGGGCCGATGAGCTGCAGCGATTTCGGCACGATTCGGCCGGTGAAGAGCGCCAGCTCATCGACACCGATGGCGGCGCGCGGAGCCCGCGCCATGGTCTTGCCCTCGGCGTCCCGCAAGACGATGTTGCGCAGGCGGAACTGCGGAATGCCGCTTCCCGCCGCCCGTTCGATCACCGCGCCCTCAACCGCAACAGCCATGCCGGTGAGATTCTTGTTGATCTGGCTCTGGATCGTGCCGGTCATGAAATTCAGCGGCACAGGACCCAGCCATAAGCGCCAATAGAAAGCGGCCCCGACGATCACGATGGCCGCGACGACCGAGAACAGGACCAGCGCAGATATTTTGGCTACACGCCGCTGCAAATCTGTTTCTCTCTTACTGTCTCACTTAAGCCGGCCGCGCTAACGGCCGAATCCCGCCGGACATCAATAGCATGAAGCCACCATTGGCCATCAAACATGGGCCAAACCGTGGCCGGATAATTGCGGTGACCGCCGCTTGAGTTGCCAACAGCCGGAATTCGGCCATGACAAGCCCGCCGACGCGGGTTATTGTGGGGCGACGGCCGAAGCGAACGGATTGAGGCAGGGGATGTTCTTCAAGCGCAACAGAAAATCCAAAGAAGGCACCGGTCCGGGCGCGCGGCCGGAACCTTCGGCGATTTCGCGGGACGTGGTGATCGAGGGAAACCTTACCACCGGCGGCGAATTGCAGATCGACGGCACCGTGCATGGCAGCGTCCGTGCGCTGGTTTGCCTTGTCGATGCCAATGGTGTGGTGCAGGGCGAAGTCGCGGCTGAAGAGGTCTTCGTTCGTGGCAGGGTGATCGGACCCATCAGAGGCACCCATGTGCATCTTTATTCGGGCGCCCATGTGGAAGGCGACGTGATCAACGAATCGATCTCGGTGGAGAACGGCGCCTATATTTATGGCTCGATCCGCCGGTCCGAGGACCCGCTCGCCGAGCCGGTCCGGGCCGCCGCGGTCACACCGCTGTCGGCGCTCGCGGCCCGATTTGCGGCCAATACCACCAAGGAGCCGCAATTTGAGCCGCTCGACGAAGATGAATACCGACCGATCAAGGCGGTGCGACCACGATAGGTTCGATCCATCTGCCTACGGATGGTCTTGGGAATCGCTTCGGGCCGATCCGGGCCGCTTATTCTGTACGTCAAACAGTGGGAGGGTTCAGCCATAGCTTCGCCCTTGATGGAAGCAGTTATTCTGCTTCCGGGGGTCGTTCCTTCCCTTTTTGCAAAGAGAAGGGTTGCGCGGGCGCTGCCCTACGCGGTGTGCCGATTCCGGTGGTCTGGAACCGGCGATGAGCGCAGAACCAGCGCCCACGCTTTTGCGGCGATTTTTGCCCCCTGGCCTGCACTTCGGCTCTGCCCTTCCGGGATGCCGAAAGAACATAATAGGAACAAATGGCCAAAGGGTTTAGGAAAAAAAGCGTGCGGTGGGTTACATCTGGCCCTCGCGCGCCATGCGCTTGTCGAGATAGATGGCGCAGATCTTGGTCAGTTCGTCGATCTTGTCCTGGAAGAAGTGGTTGGCGCCGGGCAGTACCTTGTGCTCGATGACGATGCCCTTCTGCGTCTTCAGCTTGGACACGAGACTGTGCACGGCCTCGGGCGGCGTCACCGTATCCTTCTCGCCGTTGACGAAGAGGCCCGAGGCCGGGCAGGGGGCGAGAAACGAGAAATCATAGTGCTTGGCCAGCGGCGCAATCGAGATGAAACCGGAAATCTCCGGCCGCCGCATCAGCAGCTGCATGGAGATCCAGGCGCCGAAGGAGACCCCGGCGATCCAGCAGATCTTGGCCTCGCGGTTGAAGGACTGCAGCCAGTCGAGCGCCGAAGCGGCATCGGACAAGCTCGCCGGCGCCATTCTCGAAAATGCCCTGGCTGCGGCCGACGCCGCGGAAATTGAAGCGCAGGACCGAGAAACCGCGGCTGGCGAACATCTGGTAGAGCGAATGCACGATCGGGTTGTTCATCGTGCCGCCGAAGCTGGGATGCGGGTGCAGCAGGATGGCGATGGGCGAGCCTGGAGCCTTGTTGTGGTGGTAACGCGCTTCGATCCGGCCGGCCGGACCGTTGAAAATCACTTCTGGCATGGGCGAGTCCTGGTTCCTGTCAAAGCCCGCCCTGCGGAATTCTTCCGGCGGTTCGGCACCGAATAGTTGACTCCAGTAGTCGGGTATTCTATATCCATTACTTAGAATGGTTCAAGAATGGGCGGATCCTCACCGACCCGGCAAGAGGCTGGCTCTTAGCACGGGTGAGGGGTTGAAAAGCAAGCCTTTCATGAGCCGGAAACGGGACGAAACACGATGAAAATGAGCACCAAAGGCCGCTATGCCGTGATGGCGATGATCGACATCGGCCAGCATTCGGCCGGTCAGCCCGTGTCGCTCGCCGAAATCGCCGAACGCCAGGATATCAGCCAGGAATATCTCGAGCAGCTCTTCGGCAAGCTGCGCAAGGCGGGACTGGTTGAGAGCGCCCGCGGGCCCGGGCGGCGGCTATCGGCTGGCGCGCGATGCCGAGCGACATTCCGATGGCCGACATCATTGTCGCCGTCGACGAGCCGCTGCGGGTCACCCGCTGCGAGGGCGATGCCGTCGAGGGCTGCGTCAAGGGCGAGCAGTGCTCCGCCCATGATCTGTGGTCGTCGCTCGGCCGTCAGATGATGCATTTCCTGGGCTCCATCACGCTCGACGATGTGGTGTCCAGGCGCAATCTGGCGCTCGCCGCCGCCGTCAAGCAGGCGAAGGACCGGTCATGTGAGGCCCGACGGCATGAGCACCTATCTCGACCATAACGCCACGAGCCCGCTGCGGCCCGCCGCCAAGGCGGCGATGCTGGCGGCCTTGGACGTGACGGCAACGCCTCCTCGGTCCATGGCGAGGGCCGCGCGGCGCGCAAGCTTCTCGACGATGCCCGCGAAGCGATCGCCCGGGCACTGGGCGTCATCGCGCCCATGATCGTTTTCACCAGCGGCGGCAGCGAGGCCAACAATCTGGCGCTCAAGGGCGCTGCCGTTGAGCGCCTCCTGGTTTCGGCCATCGAGCATCCCTCGGTGATCGAAGCGGCGAAGGCGTCGGGCAAGCCGGTCGAAGTCATTCCGGTTACGGCCGAGGGCGTCGTCGATCTCGATGCGCTGGCCAAGCTGCTGACCGGCCCCAAGGCGCTGGTCAGTGTCATGCTCGCCAACAATGAGACGGGCGTCATTCAGCCGCTTCGCGAAGTCGTGGCCCTGGCGCACGGCCCATGGCGCGCTGGTGCACACCGATGCGGTGCAGGCCTTGGCAAGATTCCGGTCAATTTCGGCGTGCTCGGCGTCGATCTGATGAGCGTTTCGGCCCACAAGCTCGGCGGGCCGGTGGGGGCGGGCGCGCTGGTCGTCCGCGACGGCCTCGCCGTGACACCGCTGATGCATCGGCGGCGGCCAGGAACTGCGCCGCGGGCCGGCACCGAGAATGTTGCGGCGATTGCCGGTTTTGCCGCGGCGGCTGCCGAAAAGCGCTTCGATGTCAGCGCTTTGCGCGATCGGCTTGAGGCGGAACTTGCGGATGCCACGATCTTTGGCCGGAATGCCGAGCGTCTGCCGAACACCACTTGCTTCGCGGCAGCCCGGCATGAGCGCCGAGACGCTGCTCATGGCCTTCGATCTCGAAGGCATTGCCGTCTCGTCCGGTTCCGCCTGCTCTTCCGGCAAGGTGGCGAAGTCCCATGTGCTCGCCGCCATGGGTGTCGCGCCCGAGCTCGCCCAGGCCGCCATCCGGGTGAGCCTCGGCTGGAACACGCACCGCAGAAGACATCGACCGATTTCATTGCCGTCTGGCGCCGCCTCCGGGCCCGTCACCAGGCGAAAGTTGCAGCATAGGAAGAGCCATGGCAGATCTCGACACCATTGAACTCGTCAAGGACATCGAAGTCGACAAGTACAAGTACGGCTTCACCACCGACATCGAATCCGACTTCGCGCCGAAGGGCCTCAACGAAGACACCGTCGCGCTTCATCTCCGCGAAGAAGGGCGAGCCCGCCTGGATGCTGGAGTGGCGGCTTGAAGCCTATCGCCGCTGGATGCAGATGGACGAGCCCACCTGGGCGCGCGTGTCACTATCCCAAGATCGATTTCCAGGACCTCTACTACTACGCCGCGCCCAAGAGCATGGCGGGCCCGAAGAGCCTCGATGAGATCGATCCGAAGCTTCTCGAAACCTATGCCAAGCTCGGCATTCCGCTGAAGGAGCAGGAAATTCTCGCCGGCGTCCGCAAGCAGGGCGAGAAGAGCGAGCTTGACGATGACGGCGGCGAAGTGGCGCCGGCCGGGTCGCGATCGATGCCGTGTTCGATTCGGTCTCCGTCGTCACCACCTTCAAGGACGAACTCGCCAAGGCCGGCGTCATCTTCTGCTCGATCTCGGAAGCGGTGCGCGAGCATCCCGAACTGGTGAAGAAATATCTGGGCTCCGTCGTGCCGCAGGGCGACAATTTCTATGCGGCGCTCAATTCGGCGGTGTTTTCCGACGGCTCCTTCGTCTATGTGCCGCCCAATACGCGCTGCCCGATGGAGCTTTCCACCTATTTCCGCATGAACGCGAAGAACACCGGCCAGTTCGAGCGCACCCTGATCATCGCCGACAAGGGCGCCTACGTCTCCTATCTCGAAGGCTGCACCGCGCCGACGCGCGATGAAAGCCAGCTTCATGCCGCCGTGGTCGAGCTGATCGCGCTCGACGATGCCGAGATCAAATATTCGACGGTGCAGAACTGGTATCCGGGCGACGCGGAGGGCAAGGGCGGCATCTACAATTTCGTCACCAAGCGCGGCGACTGCCGCGGCGCGCGCGCCAAGATTTCCTGGACCCAGGTCGAGACCGGCTCGGCCATCACCTGGAAATATCCGAGCTGCATCCTGCGCGGCGACAATTCGCGCGGCGAGTTCTATTCGATCGCCATTTCCAACGGCCGCCAGCAGGTCGATTCCGGCACCAAGATGATCCATCTGGGCAAGAACACCTCGAGCCGCATCATCTCCAAGGGCATCGCCGCGGGCCGCAGCGACAACACCTATCGCGGCCTCGTCTCGGCGCACCGCAAGGCGACCAATGCCCGCAACTTCACCCAGTGCGACTCGCTGCTGATCGGCGACAAGTGCGGCGCCCACACCGTGCCCTATATCGAAGCCAAGACCTCGACCGCGCAGTTCGAGCACGAGGCGACGACGTCGAAGATTTCCGACGACCAGATGTTCTACTGCATGTCGCGCGGGCTCTCGCAGGAAGAGGCGGTGGCCCTGATCGTCAACGGCTTCGTCCGCGACGTGCTGCAGCAATTGCCGATGGAATTCATGGCCGAGACCCAGAAGCTGATCGGCATCTGTCTGGAAGGAAGTGTCGGATAGATGCACTGCAATGCCGTCATCGTCCGAATGCTCAGGATTCGTCACGGAAATGAACGACACTGGATAAGCGAACATGAAGCAATGCTCGAAATCAAAAATCTCCACGTCAAGCTCGCCGATGAGGACCGCACCATCCTCAATGGCCTCACGCTCGTCGGTGAAAGCCGGCGAAGTGCATGCCATCATGGGGCCGAACGGCTCCGGCAAGTCGACGCTCTCCTATGTGCTTGCCGGGCCGCGAAGGCTATGAGGTGACGCAAGGCTCCGTCACCTACAAGGGCGAAGACCTGCTCGCCATGGAGCCCGATCGAGCGCGCCGCGAAGGGCGTGTTCCTCGCCTTCCAGTATCCGATCGAAATTCCCGGCGTCGCCACCATGCAGTTCCTGAAAGTGGCGCTCAACGCCCAGCGCAAGGCGCGCGGCGAGAAGGAACTTTCGACGCCCGACTTCATGCGCCTCGTGCAAGGAACGCGCCGCGCAAGCTCGAGCATTGTCCCGGACATGCTGAAGCGCGCCGTCAATGTCGGCTTCTCCGGCGGCGAGAAGAAGCGCGCCGAAATCCTGCAGATGGCGGTGCTCGAACCCGCGCTGTGCGTGCTCGACGAAACCGATTCCGGTCTCGACATCGATGCGATGCGCATCGTCGCCGACGGCGTCAATGCGCTGCGCTCGCCCGATCGCGCCATGATCGTCATCACCCACTATCAGCGCCTGCTCGATTATATCGTGCCCGACAAGGTGCATGTGCTGTCGCAGGGCCGGATCGTGAAATCGGGCGGCAAGGACCTGGCGCTCGAACTCGAAGCCAAGGGCTACGCCGAATTCGCCAAGGAAGCGGCATGAACCTCGCCGTCCCCAAAACCCCGGCCGAACTCGCCTATGGCGGCGATGTTGCTGCCCCATCGCGCGCATGGAGGATTGGCGCTGGACCAATCTGCGCACCTCGATCGACGGCCCTATCCGCCGCGCCAGAACGTTGCGGCGAGCGCCGGCGGATGTCGAGCGGCTGCTGAAGTCATCGCCCTTCGCCAAGGTCGCCGGCGCCCGCATCGTCTTCGTCAACGGCCACTATGCACGCCGAGCACTCGCAAGCTGAAGAATGGCGATCATCGCAGCCGCGGCATCGCCGACGATGAACCGGTCCTCGCCATGAATGCCGCCTTCGCCACCGATGGCGCGCATCTGGACATTGACGGCACCGCCGATACGCCGATCGAGCTCGTCTTCATCGCCACCGATGCGCGAGCCGCGCACCATCGCCACCCGCAATGTCATCGAAATCGCGGCCGGCGCCTCGGCCACGCTCATCGAAACCCATCTGGGCGAGGGCGCCTATCTCGCCAACAGCGTCACCGAAATCAGGCTTGGCGAAGGGCGCAGGCTCGACCGCGTCAAGGTGGAGCTCGAGGCGCGCGGATGCCATTCATCTCGCCCATGCGCATGTTACCCTCGGCGAAGAACGCCACCTTGCGCGACTTCACCCTGACCTCCGGCGCCCGCGTCAACCGCCAGAACGGCACTTATCGTCTTCGCGGGCGAGGGCGCCGATGCCAAGGTTTCCGGCGCCTATCTGCTGGGCGGCAAGCAGCATGCCGACACCCGCCTGGTCGTCGACCATCGGGTGCCCCATTGCACCAGCCGCGAGCTCTTCAAATGCGTGATGGACGATCATGCGCGCGGCATTTTCCAGGGCAAGGTGATCGTGCAGACGCGACGCCCAGAAGACCGACGGCAAGCAGTCGAGCCACGCGCTGCTGCTCTCGGAGACCGCCGAATTCGATGCCAAGCCGGAGCTCGAAATCTTCGCCGACGACGTGGTCTGCGGCCATGGCGCGACCTCCGGCGATCTCGATCACGATCATCTCTTCTACCTGCGCTCGCGCGGCATTCCGCGAGCCGAGGCCAAGTCGCTGCTGATCGCCGCCTTCGTCGGCGAGGCCTTCGAGGCGATCGGCCATGACGGCATCCGCGAGGCGCTCGTCGACCTATGCCGCAGGGCTGGCTGAAGCAGCATGAGGAGCGGCGAAATGACCGTCGCCCAGCGCAAACTCGCGCCCGCCTTCGACGTCGCCGCCATCCGCCGCGATTTTCCGATCCTGTCGCGCGAGGTCTATGGCAAGCCGCTGGTCTATCTCGACAACGCCGCCTCGGCCCAGAAGCCGCAAGCCGGTGCTCGATGCGATGATGAAGAGCTACACGCGAGGAATATGCCAATGTCCATCGCGGCCTGCATTTTCTCTCCAACGCCGCGACCCAGAGCCTTCGAGGATGCGCGCGAAAGCGTGCGCCGCTTCCTCAATGCGCCGTCCAAGGATCAGATCATCTTCACCCGCAACGCCACCGAGGCGATCAATCTCGTGGCCCAGAGCTTCGGCGGCCTGGTGATCGGCGAGGGCGACGAGATCGTGCTCTCGATCATGGAGCACCACTCCAACATCGTGCCCTGGCATTTCCACCGCGAGCGCCGCGGCGCCGTGATCAAATGGGCGCCGATCGACGACGACGGCAATTTCCTGCTCGACGAATTCGAGAAGCTGCTGGCGCCCGCGCACCAAGATCGTCGCCATCACCCAGATGTCGAACGCGCTGGGCACCATCGTGCCGGTCAAGGAGGTGATCCGGCTCGCCCATGCCCGCGGCATTCCGGTGCTGGTCGACGGCAGCCAGGCGGCGGTGCACATGCCGGTCGACGTGCAGGCCCTCGATGCCGATTTCTACGTCTTCACCGGCCACAAGACCTATGGGCCGACCGGCATCGGCGTGCTCTACGGCAAGGCCGAGCATCTGAAGCGCATGCCGCCCTACCAGGGCGGCGGCGAGATGATCGACGAGGTGACCCGCGAACGCATCACCTACGACGACCCGCCGCACCGCTTCGAGGCGGGAACGCCGGCCATCGTCCAGGCGATCGGGCTCGGCGCGGCGCTCGACTACATGCAGGCGGTCGGCCTCGACAACATCGCCGCCCATGAGGCGGATGCTGCGCGACTATGCCATCGCAGCGCCTCTCCGAGATCAATTCGCTGCGCATTTTCGGCCGCGCCAGGGAGAAGGGCGCCATCGTCTCCTTCAACATGGACGGGCGCCCATGCCCATGACGTGTCGACCGTCATCGACCGGGCAGGGCGTGGCGGTCCGGGCCGGCACCCATTGCACCCAGCCGCTGCTCGCCCGCTTTGGCGTCACCGCCACCTGCCGGGCCTCGTTCGCCATGTACAACACGCGGGAAGAGGTTGATGTGCTGGCCGAAGCGCTTATCTCAGCACAAAGGATATTCCTGTGACCGAGAGCCATCGACCATAGCGTCGCCGAGACGCCGCCCAACCCCAGCGCCATCCCGGCGGATGAACTCGCCCGCATGACCGACGATATCGTGGCGGCGCTGAAGACCGTCTACGACCCGGAAATTCCGGTCGATATCTATGAGCTGGGCCTCATCTACAAGGTCGATATCGACGACGACCGCAACGTCGCGATCGACATGACGCTGACCGCGCCCGGGCTGCCCGGTGGCGGGCGACATGCCGGGCTGGGTCGAGAATGCGGTCGTCGACGGTGGCCGGCGTCGCCGGCGCCAAGGTCAACCTGGTGTTTGATCCGCCGTGGGATCATAGCCGCATGTCGGATGAGGCGCGCGTGGCGCTCAATATGTGGTAGGATGGAACTTATGACCACAGCAACTCCGCGCCCCCGCCCGAAGGTGATGACGCTCACCGAGGCCGCCGCCGAGCGGGTGCGCCAGATCATGGCGAAATCCGAACGGCCCGTCGCGGGCCTGCGCATCGGCGTCAAGAACGGCGGCTGCGCCGGCATGGAATACACCATGGAATGGGCGGCCGAGCAGAAGCCCTTCGACGAGGTGATCGAGGACAAGGGCGTCAAGGTCCTGATCGATCCCAAGGCCGTCATGTTCCTGCTCGGCACCGAGATGGATTTCCAGGCGTCGTCGCTCAAATCCGGCTTCGTCTTCAACAATCCCGAACCAGACCGTCGGCCTGCGGCTGCGGCGAGAGCGTGCAGCTCAAGCCGGCGGCCGCCGAGGCGTGAGCGCCAGGCGCGAAACGACGTTTCACGTGAAACAATTCCTAGAAGCGGATTTCCTGCAATCGGCGGCAAGAACGCCTGAAAAACCTGCGTTTTCGCTGAAAAAAGCTTGAGTTTGAGTAGCGGTTTCGAAGCCAAATTACATGACGGAGTCATCTATCTCCCGGCGGGGCGGGGGCCGGGCGGGGATTGCATTATGGTACGCAAATGCGTACAATCATTGTATGCGCACCACATCCTACAGCGAGCTCCGCAAGAACCTCGCCCGCATGCTGGACCGGGTTCATGACGACCGCGAGCCGCTGATCATCACCCGCGACCGCGGCAAGCCCGCCGCCGTGCTCATGTCGCTCGAGGAATTCGCCTCCTATGAGGAGACGCGCCACCTGCTGCGCAGCCCCGCCAATGCGGACCGCCTGCGCCAGTCCGTCGCCGAGCTCGAGGCGGGCGGCGGCAAGGAACGGAAGCTGGCGGAGTGAAGGTCGTCTTCTCCGAGCGCGCCTGGGAGGAATATCTCTACTGGCAGGCGGAGGACGAGAAAATTTTGGAGCGCCTCAACACCCTGATCAAGGAATGCCGCCGCACGCCGTTCAACGGCATCGGCAAGCCGGAGCCGCTGCGCGGCGAACTCTCCGGCTGGTGGTCGCGGCGGATCACCCAGGAGCACCGGCTGGTTTACCGCGTGAGCGATGGCGCGTTGCAGATTGCTCAGTGCAGGTATTGTTATTGAGTGGCGCGCGAAGGCGCCGGAAGGCGATCGCATGAAGAATCATGCAGTGACAGTCAACCAACATTACCAAAACTACTGCGGGCTTCGATCAACTGCAGCATGTACGCCCCCTCCTTCCGACCCACAAACTTGAAGTCAATTCCCATTGCCCTTGCGATGAGTTCCGCTTCCTCTCGCCGCCGCTTTTTATCGGGATAATTGGGAAACGGCGCAGCCTTCAGTGTGTCAACGGCGTCCGCCCAATCACCGCGGGCCGCGGCGTCGAAGACCTCCTTGCGGGGTCCCTTTCCCGCCCAAAAGCCACCGAGTTGCCAATGTAGGGACATGAGCGCGGTCTGAACATCTGCTGGCAGCACTGAAAGATGCTTTCCCTCTCCTTTGCACGCTTTGTTGAAGTTTCGCTCAAGTCTGGCGTAATATTGTCCTTGCACCGCCGCTGCGAGTTCATCCGCCTCGGACTGCGTCAAGGTAAGGCCAGGGTGCCAGGTCTCGCTCGCAACGAATTGAGTGGCTTTTTCGCCTTTTCTGGGGTCTCTAAATGCCCCGAGTTGTCCCGTCTCACGGACACCGCGCGGCGGGGTGGCTTTCAGTTGCGCCGGCCCAGAGAATTGAGCTTTCACAGCCGCTCGGACGTCGTGACGAGCCAGTTCCTCGATACGTTTCTCGCGAACTTCCGGAAAATTCTGATAGAGTTTCCAATTCGCAACCTCCACATAATTCTGTTCAAGCGCCTGAACGGCATTCGCACCCTTCTTTTCACAAAATGGATACAGTTTCTCCTTCAGCGCCTCGCTGATGGGAAGCGCCATGATCTCCTTTTTGCTGTGCTGCCCAATGTCGTAGCCAAAAATAACGGTGACGCCGCTGGCAATCCTCCCGTTCTTATTTGGAACGTTCGGCACATATCCCGTAAGCCAATAACCTTCCGCCTTATGGATGAAGGCCCAATCCACTCCCGCCATGGCCCACCTTTTCCGTCGAACTGGATCTGACTGTCGTCTTGCTCGCTGCTCGAGGATCGACCCAACAAATACGCCACATACCTGGGAGTCACAAGTTTGTTAGGAAGGTCCAACAAGCCCCCTAGAGCCCTTCGAGGAGAGCACTGGCGCCTATGAGCAGCCGCCCCTGACCCTTTCGAGGCCCGGCTGCGCCGGGCTCCTAGGGTGAGGAGGGGTGATAATAGGGTGATGGACTTAATTACCGAACAGCGGCGGGATATCTCAATTCTCTCCATGGCCGGGCTCAACCCGTCCATCCAGAGTCTCGCGAAGATTGGCTGGATGGCCGGATCAAGTCCGGCCATGGAGAGCTAAGGGAGAGATTATTGAGCCAGTGAGGTTGACAACGCGTCTACGCCGTCTTCACCGGCCGCGTGAGAAACGCCGGCATGTTGTCCTTGTGGAAGCCGTGGTGATCGGGCGCGTCGGGGAGGGAGCGCGGCGGGTTCTCGGACTTCGGCGCATGCGGCTTGTGGCTGCGTTCGGCGCGCGGCTGATGGGCGGGTTTTTCGGCGCGCGGCTGTGACGGCTTCGCAGTCCTCTCGGGCCTCTCCGTCCGCCCATGCTTTGCCTCGCGGCGCGGCTTGCGCTCGTGGCGGCCATGGCGTTCACGCGGGGCTTCCGCCTCGCTGGCCTCGACCGTGCCGATGTCGAACCACTCGATATCCATCTTGATCAGGGCCTCGATGGCTTTGCACGTATTTCGCATCCTCGCGGGTCAGGCCATGGTGAAGGCGTGGCCCTCGCGGCCCGCGCGCGCCGTGCGGCCGATGCGGTGCACGTAATCCTCGGCATGGATCGGCACGTCGTAATTGAAGATGTGGCTGACGTCGGGAATGTCGAGGCCGCGCGCCGCCACGTCGGAGGCGATCAGATAGGTGATCTCGTTGTTGCGGAAGGCGAGCAGCATCTTGAGGCGCGCCGACTGGTCCATGTCGCCGTGCAGGGCGCCGGCGTTGAAGCCGTGCGTCTTGCAGCGACTTTTCCAGGAGCGCCACGGTGGTCTTGCGGTTGGCGAAGACGATGGCGTTCTTCACATTGGTCTGGGTGCGGAGCAGTTTGCGGAGCGCATCGCGCTTCTGCGCGGCATCATGCGGCACGGCGACGAGGTGCTGCTCGATGGTCTCGACCGTCGAGGAGCTGGTGCGCTCGGCTTCGATGCGCACCGGATTGTGCAGGAACTGGTTGGTGAGGCGCTGGATTTCCGGCGGCATGGTGGCCGAGAAGAACAGCGTCTGGCGGGTGAAGGGCAGGAGCTTGCAGATGCGCTCGATGTCCGGGATGAAGCCCATGTCGAGCATGCGGTCGGCCTCGTCGATCACCAGCATGTCGATGCCGGTGAGCAGCAGGCCGCCGCGCTCGAAATGATCGAGCAGGCGGCCCGGCGTGGCGATCACCACATCGGCGCCGCGGTCGATCTTGAGCGGCCTGCGGCTCGAAGGCGACGCCGCCGATCGAGCAGGGCGACCGAGAGATTGTGCGCCTTGCCCAGCGTCTCGAAGGCTTCCTGGACCTGGGCGGCAAGCTCGCGGGTGGGCTCGAGGATAAGGGTGCGCGGCATGCGGGCCCGGGCCCGGCCCTTTTCCAGCATGGTCAGCATCGGCAGCACGAAGGCGGCGGTCTTGCCGGAGCCGGTCTGGGCGAGGCCGAGCACATCCTTGCGCTGCAGGACGTGCGGAATGGCCTGGGCCTGAATGGCGGTGGGGATCGTGTAGCCCGCCGCGGTCACCGCCGCGAGGACCTTTTGGCTCAAACCGAGCTCGGAGAATTGCATCTAGGGTTGTGGGACCGTTCTGGCGATTTGATGATCGTGGGCGCCCGGGGCGTCTTCGCCAAAGCCGGGGTGCCCGTGAATTGCAGCGCAACATAGGGATTTTTCGAGGAAAGTCAAATACCCTGCGGCATGTAGGTGAATGATTTGGCCGCACTTACTTACATTTAATGCACCGGCAGGGGCCGACCCAAAAGAAAGGGGCGGATCCTGCGATCCGCCCCAGTTTGGTACGCCTGGGAGGTTATGGGTTGTCGCCGAAATACTTATCCATGACGCCGCCGATGGCGCCGCCCACCAGCGGCACCACGATGAACAGCCACAATTGCTGCAGCGCCCAGCCGCCTTCGATGACCGCCGTGGCGATGGAGCGGGCCGGGTTGAGCGAAGTGTTGGCAACCGGAATGCTCATGATGTGCAGCGCCGCGAGCGCCAGGCCGATGGCCACCGGCGCCATATTGCCGGCTCCGTCGTGGCGCGTCACCCGGGCGATGATAAAGATGAAGAGGGCCGTCTGCACCAGCTCCATGAGCAGCGCCGAAACGAGCGGATAGCCGCCGCCGGAATGCTCGCCATAGCCAGTGGAGGCAAAACCCGCCGGCAAGTCGCCCTTTAGCTTGATGACGATGGCAAAGAAGATGGCGGCCAGCACGCCGCCGCCAACCTGCGCGGCCCAGTAGGGAAGGATCTGCCGGTTCTCGAAGCGGCCCGCAACGGCAAGGCCCAGCGTCACCGCCGGATTGAAATGGCCGCCGGAAATGGGGCCCACCGCATAGGCCATGGCCATGACGGTGAAGCCGATCGAGAGCGCCACGCCGAGGCCCGCCGCATTTTCGGAAATGAGTGCCGCACCCAGCACGGCGGAAACCAGCATGAACGTGCCGATCGCCTCAGCGATGAGTTTGTTAGCCGATGACATGAGACCCCCACAGTCGACGCCATGGTGCAGCATTTCGCCCGATTCGCAAGGCACCGCCGCCCTCCGTACACAGCTCTTCCCATCCGGTGCGCCGCTGGGCTAGCTTGGACCCACGATGCGAATTCTCACCACACTTCCCGCGGTCGAGACCCGCCAGCTGATCCTGCGCGAGATCGAGCCGCGCGATGCCAAGGCCTTCGCCGGCTTCATGACGCAAGATGCCTATCAGCGCCACATCGCCATGCGGCTCAGGGACGAGGCCGAGGTCAAGGCTTTCGTGACGCGTTCGGTGGCGCGCCGGGGCGACGAGCGGCGCAGCGTCTTCCACCTCGCGGCGGAGGAGAAATCGAGCGGCGAGGCGGTGGGCGACGGCTTCATCATCATGCAGAGGAAAGGGCTTCTGGAAGTGGGCTGGGGCGTGCATCCCGCTATGTGGGCCATGGGGATGGGCAGCGAAATCGGAACAGCGCTGCTGGGCCTCGGCTTCGAGCGGCTGGGGGCCGCCCGCATCTGGTGCAAGACCATGACGCAGAACCGCGCCTCGGGAAAACTCGCCCGCCGCATCGGCATGCGCCATGTCCAGTCGCGTGCCGATTATCCCGCCGGCGCCGGAAGAACCGAGCCGATAGAAATTTTCGCCATGACGGCGGTGCAATATTTCGATCTCGCCTATTGAGGAGGATGCATGGCCGCGGTTCCGCCGCTCTGCGATTTTGGCTGGAAGGCGCCGGGCTTCAGCCTGCCTGGCACGGACGGCATGATACACACGCTGGAGGACTTGCGCGGGGAGAAGGGCACGCTCATTGCCTTCATCTGCAACCATTGCCCCTATGTGAAGGCGGTCGCCGCAAAGCTGGTGCGCGATGCCAATGATCTGCGCGCCCTCGGCGTTACGACCGTGGCGATTTGCGCCAACGATGCCACGCATTATCCGGAAGACGGTTTCGACGCGATGCAGGATTTCGCGAAGGCGCATAGCTTCACTTTTCCCTATCTGCATGATGAGAGCCAAGAAGTAGCGCGCGCTTATGGCGCCGTGTGCACGCCGGATTTCTTCGGCTTCAACGGCGGGCTTGAATTGCAGTATCGCGGCCGGCTCGATGCATCGAAAACCGCAGCTCTGCCCGGTTCCCGCCGCGACCTCTACGAGGCCATGAAGCTGGTTGCCGAAACGGGTCGGGGCCCACCCGACCAGATCGCCTCGATGGGGTGCTCAATCAAGTGGCGGGCGGCGTGACGGATAAAGCGCGCGGCAAATTGTTTTAAGAAGTAACGATCGCCGTAACCGCTGGGTAATCCAAATTTCTGATTAGGGTTCGAGCCGGCGAGCCTCGGTGTTACAATCTTATTGGAGGGTTAACCATGCAACCGTGGGAGTTGCACTTTAGTCTTGAGGACGATTCCCATGACTGCACAGTCCATCTGCCGCCGCTTCGGGGCTGCCGTCATGGCCGGCGCTGCTATTTTGGCCCTTTCGTCGGTTAATTCGTCCGTTCTGGCGTCCTCCAACTTCACGGTGAAAGTCGCCAAAATCGAGCAGGGCAGACTGAAGGTCTGGGGAACCAGTTACAAGGGCAGTTCCGTCAAACTCGATGGAACCTATTTAGCCCAAATATCCGGGGACACCTTTCACTTCAACCTTCTCTATCTGCCGTCCGACTGCATCATCGATCTGACATTGATCGGCGCCACCGGAACGGCGAAAGCCGTCGTCGCCAATTGCGGTCCGCGCGGCGTCAATCCGAGGGGCGCCTGGAGCAACTCGACAACTTATGTCGAGAACGATCTGGTGACGGCCGAGGGGTCATCCTGGCGGGCCAAGCACAATGAATCCGCCAACTTGAACAAGCAGCCATGGTCCAACCCGGCATTCTGGGAGAAGTTCGCTGCCAAGGGTAAGGACGGTGAGGACGGTGAAGACGGGGCCATGGGCCCGCCGGGGCCGGCGGGTCCGGCTGGTCCGGCGGGTCCGGCCGGTCCGGCCGGTCCGGCTGGTCCAGCGGGTCCGGCAGGAGAGCCCGGGCCGCAAGGCGAAGCTGGCGAGATGGGACCGCCGGGACCGGCGGGTGCAACGGGTCCGCAGGGCGCCACAGGTCCCATGGGCCCGACCGGCTTCTTTTCGCTGCATACCTTTGCCGGCTACATTGGCGGCGGCCCCCTCAACAACCATACCCAATTTGTGTTTGTCGGTCCGACCACAACTGTGGAACTCTTGGCCGGGCAAAAAATGACGGGAGTTGCCGCCATGCCGCTCGCCGTCGGCTTCAGTAGCCCTGCCATCCTCGTCGACATCGGCTTGTGCTACAAACTTTCTTCAGCCGCGCATCCGAGCAATTTCATGGGTGGCTTTTACCTCTCCGCCACTGTGGACAATGCTTCGAAGAGCCAAGCGGCCAATGGATCGGTTTCCGGCCTTGCGGCGGGCACCTATGCGGTCGGAGCGTGCATCAGAAATTGGGACTCGGTCGCAATCACCGAAAGCGACTTCGTGAACGGCTGGGTGGCGGTGCACTACTAAATCGAACACTCGTGAGAGTATCAAGGTGGGCTTAGCGGCCCACCTTTTTCGTTGAGCCCCCCGGTTGATGCGCTAGTCTTGCACCGGCCAACCAGGAGTAGCCCGCATGTCAACCGGCAAGCCCATTCCCCTCCGCGCCCGCCTCGAAAGCGGCGGTACACCGTTGATGAAGGACTGGTATCTCAAGTCCGAGACCGGGCCGCTCAAGGACGTGCTGCTGGGACCGGCCGAGAGCTTCCGCTGGATGGGGCTGGAGAACGCCGCCTGGTCCTCCCTGGTGCGCGATACGCTGCGCAAGGGCTACAAGTTCGACAAGCAGCTTGCCATGCGCCAGCACCGCGAGATGGTCGATGCCTATGGCAGCGCCGGGGTCACCACGCATTTCCTGCCCGTCGACATGCACAATCCCTATCAGGTCTATGCCCGGGACTCATCCTTCATGTCGCCCTATGGCGCGGTCATCTGCCAGCTCGCCAATCCGAGGCGGCGCGGCGAATATGCCGCCGTCCTGCGCTTCTATCTCGACCACGGCATTCCGATCTACGACATGATCTCGGCGGGAAATTTCGAGGGCGGCGATTTCAACATCATCCGGCCCGGCGTGGCGCTGGTCGGCTATACCGATCACCGCTCCGAGGAAGTGGCGGCCAGACAGGCGGCGGAGTGGTTCGTCAAGGAAGGCTGGGAAATCAAGTTCGCGCCGATCGACCAGTTCTACGTGCACATCGATCTCATGGTCTGCATGCTCAACGAGCATTGCGCCGCAGTCTGCCTCGAAACCACCGAGGACGACATCGTGCAGTGGCTGAAAGCCAAGAAGATCGAGATCATACCGGCGAGCTTCAAGGAGACCATGGCGCTCGGCTGCAACGTGGTGGCGCTGGGCAAGGACCGGGTGCTGTCGACGATTGGCGCCAAAGACCTCAACGGCAAAATGCGCGCCGCGGGTTTCCACGTCTATGATCCGGACATGAGCATGTTCGTTCGAGCCGGCGGCGGCGTGCACTGCATGTGCCAGCCGTTGCGCCGTGACGCGGCCTGAAGTTTCGGTCTTCGGCGCTGGTCCTTCGGGCCTCATGGCGGCGGAAGTCTTGGCCAAGGGCGGCGCTTGCGTCACCATTCTCGATCACATGGCCGCGCCGGCCCGCAAATTCCTGCTGGCGGGAAGGGGCGGCCTCAATCTCACCAATTCCGAGCCGCTCGAAGGTTTTCTCGGTCGCTATGGCGAGGCGCGGGGTTTTCTCGAGGCGGCGATCCGCGCCTTTCCGCCGTCCGCGCTGATCGACTGGTGCCATGGTCTCGGCATCGACACCTTTGTGGGCTCGTCGGGCCGCGTGTTTCCCACAACCATGAAGGCCTCGCCGCTGCTGCGCGCCTGGCTGCGGCGGCTCGATGGTCTCGGCGTGAAACTTGAGACGCGGAAGCCTTGGCAAGGCTTCGATGGCGGCCCCACGATTCTCGCCATGGGCGGGGCGAGCTGGCCGCATCTGGGCTCCAACGCGGCCTGGGTGCCGGTCGTACGGGCCGCGGGCATTGCGGTTGCGCCGTTCCGACCCGCCAATGGCCGGTTCCTTGTTCCGTGGACGGAGCATTTTGCGGCGCGCTTCGCCGGAACCCCCGTCAAGAACGTGGCGCTCATCTATGCCGGCCGCAGCGCCCGCGGCGAAATCATGCTGACGCGGGATGGGATCGAAGGCGGTGCCATATATGCATTGTCGCGCTTCATGCGCGACGAGCCGGGACATTTGCTGCAAATCGATCTCCGCCCCGATCTTCCGCTTGCGACAGTGGCCGCGAAATCGGCGAGGCGCAAGCCCAAGGACTCGCAATCGAATTTTCTGCGCAAGGCCTTCGGGCTGCCGCCCGCCGCCATCTCGCTTCTCCGCGAGGCCGGCACGAAGGACATCAAATCCGTGACCCTCAGGTTGAACGGCCCCGCCGGAATCGAGCGCGCTATTTCGTCGGCCGGCGGCATCGCGCGCGCCGAGCTCGATGAAAATTTCCAGCTGCGCAAACGGCCTGCCGCCTATGCGGTGGGCGAAATGCTCGACTGGGAAGCGCCCACCGGCGGCTATCTGCTACAGGCCTGTTTTTCGACGGCGGTGGCGGCGGCGAAGGCCTGTCTGGAGCGCCAAGGCTGATTGGCGGCCATGTGGGATTTCTGCCGCGGCGCTGCCATAATCGGCGGTCATCGTCGCCTTGGTTCAGTGAGTAGGGGAGTAGCGCGATGAGGATCTTTTCCGGATTGTTGGTGGCGGCTGTAGTGCTGGTAAGCTTCGCAGCAGAGGCTCAGGCCGGGCGCCGGGCCTATTGCGATGCCTATGCCCGCGATGTGGCGAATTCCCGGGTGAGCGGCGGCGAAGTGCTGGCAGGCACCGTCGGCGGTGCGGCCGGCGGCGCGTTTCTGGGTGCCATCATTGACGGCGACGAGGGAGCCGGCAAGGGCGCCATCATCGGCGGCGTCGGCGGCACGGTTCTGGGCGCGGCCGCTGCCGACAGCAAATGGCACCGTGTCTATCGCAAGGCTTTGGCCGATTGCGTTGAGATGTATGAGCCGCGGCCCGCTGTCTACAAGAAGACTGTCAACAAGAAGCCCGTCTACAAGAAGGCTGCTTACAAGAAGCAAGTGGCAAAGCCCGCGGGACCACCCTTGGAGCCGGGCAGCGAAGCCTGGAACAATTATTGCGCCGCGAAGTACAATTCATTCGACCGCGAGACCGGGCTCTATAACGCCATGTCCGGCAAGCAGCGGCCCTGCGTGGTGTCGCCGTAGTAGGACGGTTAGCCAGCGCAGCGCCGGATGAGGGATTCTCTCCGCGAGTCGAAGTGCCGACCATTCACGCGGGACCACGACCCTCAACCGGCCACCTTCTCCCCGCACTGCGTGCAGGGAGAAGGGGCAACTTTGGGGCGGCGAGACACACGCTTGTCTTGCAGCGTGCCATCGGCTCTTATCTGCGCCCATGAAGCTGGAACTCGACGGCAAGGTGGCGCTGGTCTGCGGCGCAAGTCAGGGGCTTGGGCTTGCCATCGCCGAAGCCCTGGCGGAGGAGGGCTGCCGCGTCGGCCTACTCGCCCGCAATGGCGAAAAGCTTTCGCGGCACGTCGCAGCACTCGCGGCGCGGGGCCAGACGGGCGATGGCGCTGCCGGGTGACATGGGCGACTGGGCGTCCATTGCGTCAGCGCTTGCGAAACTGCGCGAGAGCTTCGGCGACCCGCATATCCTGGTCAATAATACCGGGGGCCCGCCGCCCACTGACGTAACCCGCGTCGATGCCGATTTGTGGCGCCGGCAATTCGAGGCCATGGTGCTGAACCAGATGCGGCTCACCGAGGCGGTTCTGCCCGCCATGCGGAAGGCGGGCTTCGGCCGCGTTCTGAGCATCGCCTCGACCAGCGTGGTCGAGCCGTTCGCCGGGCTGGCGATTTCCAATTCGCTGCGCGCCGCACTCGCCAACTGGATGAAAACCCTGGCGAGCGAGGTGGCCCGCGACGGCGTCACCGTGAACCTGCTGCTGCCCGGAAGCTTCCGGACCGAGAGGACCGAGAAGCTCAATGCCGCCGAAGCCGCGGCGCGCGGCGTGGCGATCGAAGAAGTATTGGCAAGTTCCAGCGCCGATATCCCCGTGGGCCGCTATGGCGAGCCCAAGGAATTCGCCGCGGTCGCGGCATTTCTGGCGAGCCCGCGCGCCTCCTATGTGACCGGCCAGATGATCCGCATCGACGGCGGCGCCACGCGGTCGGTGTGAACTTTATTTGAGCATCAACCCGGCGCCGTGCCAGCCCACCATCATGCTGGCGGCATTGATGTTGCCGGCGACGATGTTGGGGAAGATCGAGGCATCGATGACCCGCAAGGCCATCGACACCGCGCACCCGCAATTGCGCGTCGACGCCGCCGTCGGGACCCATCCGCACCGTGCCGCAGGGGTGGAAGATCGAATAGCTGCGGGCGCGGATGTCGGCGATCATGTCGTGGTTGGACTGGATGGCGGGGCCCGGCTTGAATTCTTCGGCGATGATGGCGGACAGCGCCGGCGTTGCCGCGAGTTTGCGCATGAAATGGGCGCCCTCCAGCATCTCGGCGACATCGGCGCCGGTGGCCAGGAGATTGAGCTGGATCGCCGGAGCATCGGCGGCGTTGGCGGATTTGATCTCGACGCTGCCGAGACTCGAAGGCCGGCAGGATGAGACGCTGAGCGAGAAGGCGGGGAAGGGATCGGGCTCGGTCATCCGGCGTGTCTTAGGCGGCGCCCGGTCATAGGTCATGGGACAGAAGTAGAGTTGCAGATTGGGCCGCGCCCGGGCCTCGTTCGAGCGGATGAAGCCGCCCGCCTGATTCATGCTCCAGGCGAGGGGACCGGAGCGGAACAGGATGTAGCGCAAGCCCGCCATGAATTTGCCGAGAAGCGGCCGGAGCTGCTGATTGGCGGTGGGGACGCGGGTGCGGTAATAGTGATCGTAGCCGACATGGTCCTGCAAATTGCCGCCGATGGCATCATTCCCGGCGATGACGGCGATGCCGTGGCGCTTGAGGAGCGCCGCCGGGCCGATGCCGGAGAGCTTGCAGAAGCTGCGGCGAGCCGATGGCGCCGGCGCACAGGATCACCTCGCGGAGCGGCCGTTACCTGCCGGGTTTCCCGGCCCACCACATAATTCACACCCACCGCTTTGCGCCCGTCGAAACGGATGCGCGTCACCTGCGCCGCGGTTTCAATCCTGAGATTGGCGCGGGCGCGGGCAGGGGCGAGGAACACGCGCGATGCCGACATGCGCCGTCCTTTGTGGATGTTGACCGGATTGTAGCCGGCGCCCAACTGGCTCTCGCCGTTGGGATCATGATTGATCGGCAGACCCAGTTGCCGGGCCGCCGCGAAATAGTCGCGGGCCAGGGGATGAGCGCCGGCTTCCATGCTGCAGATCTTGAGTTGGCCGTTCGATCGCGGCGAAGGCGGGCTCCACATCGCTCCAGCCCCAGCCGGGATTGCCGGCCGCTTTCCAGTCGTCGAAATCCTCGGGCTGGCCGCGGATATAGACCATGGCATTGATGGAGCTCGAGCCGCCCAGCACCTTGCCGCGCGGCACATAGACCTGCTGGCCAGCCAGCCCGGGCACCGGCTCCGACCAATACATCCAGTTCAGCCGGGGATTGTAAAAGCTCATGCCATAGCCCAGCGGCATGTGGATAAAGAAGCCGTCGCCGGCAGGGCCGGCTTCGAGCAGCAGCACGCGATTGCGGCCATTGTCCGAAAGCCGGTTGGCCACGACGCAACCGGCCGAACCCGCGCCTACGATGACGTAATCGAAATCCATGCCATGCTCACCGGCATCCTGCATGCTAGGCTAGCGTACCGGGGAGCATGCAATGCCGGGCACATGAAAATCCGCGATCTTAAAGTCTTCATCGTCGGCAATCCGCCGCCGGGCTGGGGCGGGCGCTATTTCACCTTCGTCAAGCTCACGACCGACAACGGCATCTCCGGCATCGGCGAATGCTACTGCGCCACCTTCGGCCCCAAGGCCATGACCGCGATGATCGAGGACACCTTCGGCCGCTATGTCGAGGGCATGGACCCGTTCCACATCGAGAGCCTGTGGCGCAAGGTCTATGGCTCGGGCTACACGCTCGCGGCCCGATGTCTCGCTGATGGGCGTGCTCTCCGGCATCGAGATCGCCCTGTGGGACATCATCGGCAAGGCGCGTCGGCAAGCCCGTCTATGAGCTCCTCGGCGGCCGCGTGCACGAGAAGCTCCGCTCCTACACCTACATCTATCCCGACATCGCCAAGGGCCAGGACGATTCGATCTACTGGAACGCCGAAGCACTCGGCCGAGCGCGCCGCGCACTATGTGAAGCAGGGCTTCACCGCGCATCAAGTTCGATCCCGCCGCACCCTATTCCGTCCTTCGATCCGCGCCAGCCGTCGCTGGAATCGCATCGAGCTCTGCGTGAAGTTCTGCAAGCTGATCCGCGAGGCGGTGGGCACGCAAGGCCGATCTTCTGTTCGGCACGCATGGCCAGTTCACCGCCTCGGGCGCCATCCGCTTCGCCAAGCAGCATCGAACCCTATGATCCCCTGTGGTTCGAGGAGCCGACGCCGCCGGAGAAGCCGGAAGAGATGGCGCTGGTGGCGCGCGGCACCTCGATCCCCATCGCCACCGGCGAGCGGCTCACCACCAAATATGAATTCGGCCGCGTGCTCGAATGCCGCGCCGCCTCGATCCTGCAGATGGCGCTGGGCCGCGTCGGCGGCATCTGGAAGCCAAGAAAATCGCCGGCATGGCCGAAACCTATTACGCGCAGATCGCGCCCCATCTCTATGCCGGCCCCGTCGAGGGCGCGGCCAACATTCACTTCGCCACCTCGCTGCCCAACTTCCTCATTCTCGAAAGCATCGAGACCTTCGGCGGCTTCCATGCGAAGCTCCTGAAGAAGCCGATCCGCTGGGAGCAGGGCTATGTGATCCCGCCGACCGAGCCGGGCCTCGGCATCGAACTCGAATGAGGAGGTGGCGCTGGCCCACCCCTATACCGGCGACAAGCTGCATCTCGAAATGACCAACCATCCGGTGCGCGTGCATGCGCTACGGCTATATCGGTCTCGGCAATCTCGGCGGCCATCTCGCCGCAAGCCTGCTGCGCGGCGGCTTCGATGTCACCGTCAACGACATCGACAGGAATCTGGCCGAGCGCCATCTGAAAGCCGGCGGCAAATGGGCCGACACGCCGAAGGCGCTGGCGCGAAGACGTCGATTGCGTCATCACCTGCCTGCCGTCGCCCGCCGTGTCCGAAAAAGTGCTGCGCGCAGGTGCTGCGAAGGCTTGAAGCCCGGCGCCACCTGGATCGAAATGTCGACGCTCGGCCGCGACGAGATCCTGCGCCTGGCAAAGCTCGCCGCGGCGAAAGGCGTGCGCACCCTGGAATGCCCGGTGACCGGCGGCGTGCATCTCGCGGCCCAGGGCAAGATCACCGTGCTTGCCGGCGGCGACACGGATCTTTTCGAGCTGCACAGGCCGGCACTGCGAGGCCATGGGCGGGCAGCTCTTCCACATGGGGCCGCTCGGCTCGGCCGCCTCATCAAGGTCATCACCAACATGCTGGCCTTCATCCATCTCGTGGCCGATGGCGAGGCGCTGATGCTGGCCAAGCGCGGCGGCCTCGATCTGGCCCAGGCCTGGGCCGCGATCAAGGCGAGCTCCGGCACGAGCTTCGTGCACGAGACCGAAGGCCAGCTCATCCTCAACGGCAGCTACGACATCGCCTTCACCATGGACCTGGCGCTGAAGGATTTGGGCTTCGCCATGAATTTCGGCCGCGAATTCGGCGTGCCGCTCGATCTCGCCACGCTCACCAACGAGACCTTCGCGAAGGGCAAGGCCGCCTATGGCGGCAGCGCGCAATCGACCCAGATCGTCAAGCTGCTCGAAGACGCGCTTGACACCGATCTGCGCGCCCCCGGCTTTCCGGCACGGCTCGAATAGTCAACGCAATTTCCCCACCTTGTCCATGAAGCGCGCCACGCGGGCGCGGTCGACCGCGTTCCAAGTATTACCGTCGACCTTGAAATGGGTGCCGACGATGGCGCCGTCGCCGATCTTGAGGATTTCGGCGACATTGTCGAGATTGACGCCGGTATTGGCGAAAACCGGCGTGTCCTTGACGGCTTGCTTGGCTTCCTTGAGATTGCCGAACGCCACCGCCTCGCCGGTCATGGCGCCCGAGACGAGCACCACATCGGCGAGCGAAGCGAAGACAGCACTCTTGGCGCGCGCCGCCAGCGAGCGATCGCCCACCGGCGAGGCGAATTCGGCATTGATGTTGTACATGAGCTTGATGTGATCGCAGCCGGCATCGGCGCGGATTTTAACGGCCGCCGCCCCCTCCGGCACCCACAGCCCCATGTCGCTGTCATAAACGCCGGTGAAGATTTCGCGGGCGAATTGCGCCTGAGCCGCGACCGCGAGCGAGACGGTCGCCACCGCGTCCCAAAGATAATTGACGCCCATGGGAATCTTGATGAGCTGTTTCAACTGACCGATCGCCACCGCCATGGCGGCAAGTGTTGGCGATGTCGCGCGCGTCACATAGGGCCGGTCGCCCTCATTGCCGAACATCAGGGCATCGGCGCCGCCCGCCTGCAGAGCCTCGATATCGCGCGCCGCGCTGTCGATGATTTTCTGCATGCCGCCGTCGCGGTCGTAAAGGGCGGTGCCGGGAAGCGGCGGCAAATGCACCATGGCGATGATCGGCTTATGACTGCCGAAACTCTGCTTGAGCATGGAGGAGCCCCCGATTATTAGTGGTTCGGAAGGCTACAGGCGCGGCGGGTTACGGGCAATGGGAAGGACCGGGTTACCAAGAGCCCAACTTTCGCTTTCCCCGGCTTGATCGCGCATGTAGGTTGCCGCCCACTCCAAAGGAGCGAGAATCATGACATTGGCAATGAGATCATCTGCCCTGACTTTGGCAGCGCTGCTTGTGCTCGGCGGCTCGGCGGGTGAAAGCCTGGCGCGCAGCAAGGCCTATTGCCGCGCCTATGCGCGCGATGTGGCCGACGGCAGGGCGAATGCCGGCGATGTGCTGGCCGGAACCTTGGGCGGGGCCATCGGCGGCGCGCTGATTGGCGGCGCCATCGATGGCGGCAAGGGCGCCAGGACCGGCGCCGCCATCGGGGCGGTCGGCGGAACCGTTGTCGGCGGCATCAGCGCCAATGACAGATGGCACCGCGCCTACAACCGCGCCTATGCGAGATGCCGCTCCTGGTGAGCTGAGGCGGGAGCGGGCCTGAAATCGCTCTCCGCACCTCGCATCACTTCATGCGGCCGAGATTGCGCCCGGTCGCCTCGTCGAACAGGCAAAGTTGCGAAACATCGAAGTGAAGCGTGAGCGGCGCGCCGGGGAGGGCTGTGAAGTCCCTCGGCATGCGCACCATGATCTCGGGCCCGCCGGCCCCGCCCAGTTCGCAGACCAGAATGACTTCCGGCCCCAGCACTTCCAGAGCGACGGTGCGGACAGCGACCGGCACGCCGCCCGCGGCAAGGTGAAAATCCTCCGGCCGTAGCCCGATCTTTACCGCACGGCTCGCCGACGCGGCCGGCAGGGTAGCTAGACTGTCGGGCAGCGGAATCAGCGCTTTGCCGGCAATTGCCACGGGCTTGCCCTTGGCGCTCTCAATCCGCCCGTCGAGGAGATTCATCGGCGGGCTGGCGAGGAAGCCGGCGACGAAGGTGTTGACCGGATTGCGATAGACTTCGATGGGGGCGCCCACCTGGACGATTTCGCCGTCCTTCATGATGCAGATGCGCTGGCCCATGGTCATGGCCTCCACCTGGTCGTGGGTGACGTGAACGATGGTGGTGCCGAGTTTCAGATGCAGCTTGATCAGCTCGGTGCGCATCGACGCGCGGAGCTTGGCATCGAGATTCGACAGCGGCTCGTCGAGCAGGAACGCCTTGGGCTCGCGCACCAGGGCGCGGCCGAGCGCCACGCGCTGGCGCTGGCCGCCGGAAAGCTGGGCGGGCCTTGCGCGCCAGCAGTTCGCCGATGCCGAGCATCTCGGCGATCGCCGTGCTGCGCCGCGCGATCTCGGCCTCGCCGACGCCGCGCAGCTTCAGTCCGAAGGCGAGATTGCCGGCGACCGTCATGTGCGGATAGAGCGCATAGTTCTGGAAGACGATGGCGATATCGCGATCGGCGGGGTCGACATCGTTCATGCGCTTGCCGCCGATGATCAGATCGCCCGGCGGTCACGGTCTCGAGCCCGGCGATCATGCGCAGCGTGGTCGACTTGCCGCAGCCCGAGGGGCCGAGGAGGATCATGAACTCGCCGTCCTTGATGTCGAGCGAGACGTCGCGCACCGCGGCAACGCCGTTGCGGATAGATCTTGTCGATGTCGAGCGAGATCGATGCCGCCATGACGCTTCAGCTCGCCAAGCGAACGCATGTAGCGGTAGAGATAGGCGGTGAGCGCCAGGATCGCCGCCAGCAGGATCACCGACATGGCCGAGGCCTCGCCGATATTCAGGCTGACGAAGGCGGTGCGATAGATGAAGTAGCTGATCGAGGTCGGTGGCGACGCCCGGTCCGCCGCGCGTCATGATGTAGATGAGGTCGTAGGTCTTGACCGCGAAGATCAGGCGGATCAGCAGGGTGACGACGATCACCGGCCGCATCAGCGGCAGGGTGATGTGCCAGAAGCACTGCAGGCCGTTGGCGCCGTCGACGCGCGCCGCCTCATAGGGTTCGCTCGGCAGGGCCGAAAGGCCGGCCAGCAGCAGCACGATCATGAACGATACCTGGTGCCAGATATCGACCATGACGATCGTCCAGAAGGCCACCGTGGTGCTGCCCAGCCAGTTGACCGGCGCGATGCCGACGACGGCTGAGAAGATAATTCACGATGCCGAGCTGCGGATGCAGGAACATGCGCCAGATGAGGCCGACGATGACCGGGTTCATCAGCAGCGGGCAGAGCAGGATGGCGTAATAGACCGGCTTGAAGCGCTCGACCCTGTTGAGCATCAGCGCGACGCAGAAAGCCGAGCAGCGAATTCGAGCACCACCACCGCCGGCGACGAAGAATGCGCGTCAGCCAGAGCGCGTGCCGGAATTCGCGCGTCGTCGAGCGGCCTTGATGAAATTGTCCGGCACCGGTGAAGGTGTCGAAGTTGGGCGCGATCAGCGTGTAATCGTGCAGGCTGGTGAACACCGCCCAGAACACCGGAAACAGGATGACCAGCAGCAGAGCGGCCGAGGCCCGGCGCCGGTCATGAGCCAGCCGAAGCGGCGGTCGCGCGAGGCAACCGTACCGCCGCTGGCGCTGCCGTCGGGCGGCGGCATGGCCGTCCCGTGTCCCGTGGGCGCCTACTTCAGCTTGCCGTCCTTCTTGGCGAGTTCGGTCAACTCGGCCTCGATCGCGTCGAGCGCATCCGCCGCCTTCTTCTCGCCGGCGACCGCCAGGCTGCAGCTCGCGGCCCAGCACCTCGACGAGTTGCGGCGTGTAGGTGAAGACCGGGAAGTTGTGGCTGGTCAGCAGCATCTGCTTCAGCGCCTGGGCGTAGGGATATTTGGCGTTGACCTCCGGATCGTCGAACACGTCGGTGCGGGTCGGCGAACCGCCCTGCAGCGCGCGCTTCTTGGCGATGTCCTTCGATCTCGACCCACTTGATGAACTGCCACGCGGCATCGGGATTGGGGCTCGATTTCGGAATGGCCCAGCCCCAGGCGCCGTTCAGGCTGCCGCCGGTGTCCGGCGTCGGGCCCGGCACCGCCATGATCTCGACCTTGCCGACGCACCGCCGACTTCGACGGCATCGTCGATGGCGGCGCGGAAGAAGTTGTAGGTGATGTAGCTGTAGGCCTTGCCCTGCGCCATCACGTTGAAGGCTTCGTCGAAGGAGAAGCTCGCCGAGCCGACCGGGCCGTACTTGTTGATGTTGGTTGCATATTGCTCGACCGCCTTGACGCCGGCCTCGGTGTTGAAGGTCGGCTTCCAGTTGCCGTCGTGATACTCGCCGCCATTGGCGAACAGATAGTTCGACCATTCCATGGCGATCGGATCCGGCCGCAGGCCCTGATTGACGACGCCGTGCATGCCGTCCTTGGTGAAGAACTCGACCTGCTTCAGATATTCGTCCCAGGTCTTCGGCACGCCGAGATCGATTCCGTATTTCGCCTTGAAGTCGGCCTGGTTCTTCGCGTCGGCCGAGCAGGTCCTTGCGATAGAGAAGGCCCATGGCATAGTTGTAGAACGGCAGCATGTAGGTGACGCCGTCGACCTTGCCGACGAGGTCCATCAGCTTCGGGGACATAGACGGAGGTGTCGAAGCCGTCGGCCTTGATGCGGTCGTCGAGCGGCTGCAGCCAGCCGGCCTTGGTGAACTCGCCGACCCAGTAGAAGTCGACCACGATGACCGAGTAGCTGCCTTTCGGCGCCACCAGCTGCGGCACCAGCTTGGTGTGCATCTCGGCGTAGTTGACGACCTCGAGATTGACGTCGATGCCGGTCGCGGCCTTGAACTCCGGCAGCAGCGTCTTGACGTATTCGGTATCGGGAACGCCCTCCATCAGGATGTTGACCGTTTCGGCACAGCGCCGGGACTGCGACAGTCCGGCGGCCAAGCGCCACTGCCGAGCAGCAATTGTCTGATCATGTCTTAGTCCTCCCGTATTCAGGCCCTTGTTGATGACGTCGACTGTCACTTGAGGGCGCCAAGCGACAGCCCCTTGATCAGATGCTTGCGCAGGAACGGCAACAGCGCGAAGACCGGCAGCAGCGAAACCACGGTCGCCGCGGCGAGCGGCGCGATCTCGACGCCGGCATGGGTCTCGAGGCCGGCGAGGCCGACCGGCAGGGTCTGGGTCGCCGGGCCGCTGACAGCACCAGCGCGAACAGAAACTCGTTCCAGCTCAGGATGAAGCCGAGCAGGCCTGCCGCCAGGAGGCCGGGCGCCGCCACCGGCACGGCGATCTTGATGAAGGCCTGCCAGCGCGTGGCGCCGTCGACGCGGGCCGCCTCCTCGAGCCGCGCCACGTCGCCCTCGAAGAAGGACACCAGCATCCAGGCGAGGAACGGCAGGCAGATCGTGAGATGGGCGATGATCAGGCCAGGCGGCTTTGCATCAGGCCGGCCGCCAGGAACAGGCCGAACAGCGGCAGCACCAGGATGATGGGCGGCAGCATCTGGCTGGCCAGCACGCCGAGGCGCAGAGCCAGATGCCGCCGGTCTTGAAGCGGGCGAAGGCATAGGCCAGGGCGGTCGCCAGCGGCAGCGAAATGGCGGTGGCGGCGAGCGCCACGATGAGGCTGTTGAGGAACCAGGTGGCGAAGGGATAGTCGGCGAAGATCGTCGACGTAGTTCATCGAGGCCGAGGGTGCCGATCTCCGGCGGGATCTTGTAGGCGGTGAGCTTGTCGGTGAGGCTGACCCGCAGGATCCACAGCAGCGGCAACAGGATCATCAGCGAGAAGATCGTCAGGACGACGTGCGGGCAAGCATCTGGCGCATCAGGTGTTTCATGCGGCTCAATCCATCCGCACGCCGCCGGTGACGTTCAGCGCCTCGCCGGTGATGAAGCCGGCGATGTCGCTGGCGAGGAACAGCACGGTCTTGGCCACATCGTCCGGCCTCCTCGATGCGGCCGAGCGGCGTCTGCGCGACGTATTCGTCGATCACCGCCTGCGGGCTCATGCTGCGCAGCTTCGCTTCCCACTGCGACCTCGCGCGACTGCATGCCGGTCTTGACGAAGCCCGGACAGACGCAATTGACCCGGATGCCGTGCGCCGCCACTTCGCGCGCCAGCGCCTGGGTGAAGCCCAGAACCGCGAACTTGCTCGCCGAATAGTGGGCCAGCCAGCGGCGCGCCGCCTTGGCGGCGAGCGAGGCGGTGTTGACGATGACCCCCTTGGCTGCCGCTCTTGAGGAAATGCCGCACCGCCGCACTGGTTGGTCAGAAACACGCCGCGGGCATTGACGTCGAAATTGAAGTCCCATTCCTCGTCGGTCAGGTCGACGACCGCTTCATGGTCGAAACGCCGGCATTGGCGCACAGGATATCGAGGCCGCCCATGGCGGCGGTCAAGGCGGCAAGACTTTTCTCCACGCTGGCGCGGGCGCGTACGTCAATGTCGCCGGCAATCCCATCGATCTTGTCCGCCGCAGCTCGCGCCGCGGGCTCGTCAATGTCGGCGATCGCCACCTTCACGCCGGCTTCCGCGAGCCGCGCCGCGATGGCGAAACCGATCCCCGTGGCGCCGCCCGTGACGATGGCGCGCTTGCCCTTCAAATCGCCGAGCATGAAGCCTTATTCCCGAAACGGCGCGCAATATTCCCGAGAAACGCCGCCTTGGCAATGACCGCCAGGAAAGCCCGGAGTTGGCGATAGGCGGAGATTGTCTTGCCATAGGCGAGCCTTGACACGGCAGGGCTCGAATTTATAGTCGGTCCGTCAACTCCGCGGGGAACACGCGAGGACAAACGATCACAGCGATACCGCATGCGGTATCGGCGTGCTTGAGGAAACGAAAGGGACATCTCATGCGCAAACTGATCTTGTCTTTTATTTTCATTCTGCTGATGCCGCTTTTGGCGGCCGCCCAATCCTATCCCGACCGCACCATCACCCTTGTCGTGCCCTTCACGGCGGGCGGGCCCACCGACACGGTGGCGCGGCTGATCGCTGAAGTCATGAGCCGCGACCTCGGCCAGCAGGTCATCGTCGAGAATGTGGGCGGAGCCGGTGGCACGCTGGGTGCTGCCCGCGTCGCCGCCGCCGCCCCCGACGGCTACACCCTGCTGCTTCACCATATCGGCATGGCGACCTCGGCCTCGCTCTACCGCAAGCTTCCCTATCAGCCGCTGGAAGCCTTCGAATATGTAGGTCTCGTCACCGAAGTGCCGATGATCATCGTGGCGCGCAAGGATTTCGAACCGGCCGACATCAAGGCGCTGCTCGAGCATGTGAAGGCCAACGCCGACAAGGTGACACTGGCCAATGCCGGAATCGGTGCTGCCTCGCATCTCTGCGGCATGCTGTTCATGAGCCAAGCCGGCACCAAGCTGACCACGGTGCCCTACAAGGGAACGGCCCCCGCCCTCACCGATCTGATGGGCGGTCAGGTCGACTTCATGTGCGACCAGAGCACCAACGTCACCAAGCAGATCAAGGCCGGCGAGATCAAGGCCTACGCCTCCACCACCAAGGACAGGCTGAAGACCTTTCCCGATATCCCGACCGCGGGCGAAGCCGGCTTGTCGGGAATGGAATTCGGCATCTGGCACGGTATCTACGCGCCCAAGGGCACGCCGAAGGAAGCCATCGACAGGCTGTCGGCGGCATTGCAGAAAGCGCTTGCCGACCAGACGGTGATCGATCGCTTCGCCGAACTCGGCACGGCGCCGGTTACCGCAGGCGAAGCCACGCCGGACGCGCTCAAGGCCAAGCTTGAAGGCGAAATCACGCGCTGGAAGCCGATCATCGATGCCGCCGGCGAGTACGCCGACTGACAAGCCCGGCGGCAATGCCGACTTTCAATGTCAAGGATTTGGCGGCGGGCGCGGTGTTCGCCGCCATCGGCTTGGCCTTCATGGCGGGCGCCTTGACGCTCGATATCGGCACCGCCTTCAAGATGGGGCCGGGATATTTCCCGCTGGTGCTGTCGGGCCTTCTGGTGCTGCTCGGACTCATCGTCATGGCGAAGTCCGTGAACATGCCGGCCGGAAACGATTGGAACGGTTCCCTGGCGCGGCCTCGTGCTCATTCTCGCCGCTCCCGTGATATTCGGCGCAACGGCGCGCGGCCTCGGGCTCCTCATCGCGTTGCCGCTGGCGATTTTCGCCGCCGCCTCGGCCAGCCGGCGCGCCGGACTTCCGGTGCGCGATCGCGCTGGTGGTTGGCCTGACCGTCTTCTGCGTACTCGTCTTCAGCTATGGCCTGGGCCTGCCGCTGCCGCTGATCGGCCGCTGGCTCCGGCTCTGACGGAACGGCCATGGACCTTCTCGCCAATCTCGCACTGGGCTTCTCCACCGCGCTCGAACCGGTCAACCTCCTCTACTGCTTCATCGGCGTATTTCTCGGCACGCTGATCGGCGTTCTGCCCGGCATCGGGCCGACGGCGACCATCGCCATGCTGCTGCCGATCACCTACGCGCTGTCGCCCGCCACCTCGATCATCATGCTGGCCGGCATCTATTACGGCGCCCAATACGGCGGCTCGACCACCGCGATCCTCATCAATCTGCCGGGCGAATCCTCCTCCGCCGTGACCGCGATCGACGGCTATCGCATGGCGCAGCAGGGCCGCGCCGGGCCGGCGCTGGCCACCGCCGCGCTGAGCTCGTTCTTCGCCGGCACCGTCGCCACCGTGCTGCTGGCGACCTTCGCCCCGCCGCTGGCGCGGGTGGCGCTGAAGTTCGGGCCGGCCGAATATTTCTCGCTGATGGTCCTGGGCCTCGTCTGCTCGATCGCGCTCGCCCACGGCTCGATCCTCAAGGCGCTCGCCATGATCGTCCTCGGCCTGCTCCTCGGCCTGGTCGGCCGCGACGTCTACACCGGCGACGACCGCTATCACCTTCGGTTTCCTCGAGCTTGCCGACGGCATCAATTTCGTCGCGGTCGCGGTCGGCGTCTTCGGCATCGCCGAGATCCTGCGCAATCTCGAGAACGAGACCGATCGCGCCGCCGGTCATCAAGAAGGTGTCCGGCCTGATGCCGACGCGCGCCGACCTGAAGGCCATCGTCGGCCCGGTGCTGCGCGGCACCGCACTCGGCTCCGTCCTCGGCATCCTGCCGGGCGGCGGCGCGGTGCTGTCGTCCTTTGCCGCCTATTCGCTGGAAAAGAAGCTGTCGCGCACGCCGCAGCGCTTCGGCAAGGGCGCCATCGAGGGCGTGGCGGCGCCCGAAGCCGCCAACAATGCCGGCGCCCAGACCTCGTTCATTCCGCTCCTGACGCTCGGCATTCCCGCCAACCCGGTCATGGCGCTGATGATCGGCGCCATGATCATCAAGAACATCATTCCCGGGCCCGATGTGGCGACCGAGCAGCCGGCCCTGTTCTGGGGCGTGATCGCCTCGATGTGGATCGGCAATCTCATGCTGGTGCTGCTGAACCTGCCGCTGATCGGACTGTGGGTGAGGCTGCTCACCATTCCCTACTACATGCTGTTTCCGGCGATCGCCGCCTTCTGCGCGATCGGCGTCTACAGCATGAACGGCAATGCCTTCGATCTCTACGCGGTCGCCGTCTTCGGCCTCCTGGGCTATGTCGCTGATCAAGCTCGGCTGCGAGCCGGCACCGCTTCTCCTCGGCTTCGTGCTCGGCCCGATGCTCGAGGAGAATCTCCGCCGCGCCATGATCATCTCGCGCGGCGATGCCACGGTGTTCTTCACCCGCCCGCTCAGCGCCGCCCTGATGTTCCTCGCCGTCTGCGTCCTGGCGCTTCTCCTCCTCCCCGGCATTTCCCGCAAGCGCGAAGAGGTGTTTCAGGAGGAGTGAGGATTGGCGCGCGGATCGACCGGATGAAAAAAGGCCGGAGTATTCTCCGGCCTTCAAGTTTCAGGGAGTCGTCGCTGACGCCACTTACACCGAATAATACATGTCGAACTCGACCGGATGCGGCGTCATTTCGTAGCGCATGTTCTCTTCCATCTTGAGCTCGATATAGCTGTCGATCTGGTCGTCGGAGAACACGCCGCCCTTCTTGAGGAAGTCGCGGTCCTTGTCGAGGCGTGGCGAGCGCCTCGCGCAAGCGAGCCGCACACCGTCGGGATGCTCTTCAGTTCCGCCGGCGGCAGGTCGTAGAGGTTCTTGTCCATGGCATCGCCGGGATGGATCTTGTTCTGGATGCCGTCGAGCCCCGCCATCAGGATCGCGGCAGAAGCACAGATAGGGATTGGCCGGCGGGATCGGGGAAGCGCACCTCGACGCGCTTGGCCTTGGGGTTGCGACGTGTGCGGGATGCGGCACGAGGCCGAGCGGTTGCGCGACGAATAGGCCAGCAGCACCGGCGCCTCGTAGCCCGGCACCAGGCGCTTGTAGGAATTGGTCGATGGGATTGGTGAAGGCGTTGCAGGCCTTGGCATGCTTGATGACGCCGCCGATGAAATACAGGCAGAGCTCGGAGAGATCGGCATACTGGTTGCCCGCCATCTGCGGCTTGCCGTCCTTCCAGATCGAGAAGTGGCAGTGCATGCCCGAGCCGTTGTCGCCGAAGACCGGCTTCGGCATGAAGGTGGCGGTCTTGCCATAGGCGTGCGCCACGTTGTGGATCACGTATTTGTAGATCTGCATCTGGTCGGCCATGGTGATGAGCGTGGTGAACTTCATGCCGAGCTCGTGCTGGGCGGAGGCCACCTCATGGTGATGCTTCTCGACGGTCACCCCCATCTCGGCCATGACCGAGAGCATCTCCGAGCGCATGTCCTGGGCCGAATCCTGCGGGTTCACCGGGAAATAGCCGCCCTTGGTGCGCATGCGGTGGCCCATATTGCCGGTCTCGTATTCGCGGTCGGAGTTGGTGGGAAATTCGATCGAGTCGAGCTTGAAGCCGGTGTTGTAGGGCGTCGGTGGCGAAGCGCACGTCGTCGAAGATGAAGAATTCGGCCTCCGGGCCGACAAAGACCGTATCGCCGATCTTGGTCTGCTTGAGATAGGCCTCGGCGCGCTTGGCGATCATGCGCGGATCGCGGGCATAGCCTTCGCCGGTCGGTGGGCTCGAGAATGTCGCAGAACACCGCCATGGTGGTCTGGGCATAGAACGGGTCCATGTGGGCCGTAGCCGGATCCGGCATCAGCACCATGTCGCTCTCGTTGATCGCCTTCCAGCCGGCGATCGACGAGCCGTCGAACATCAGGCCGTCGGCCCAGGCGTCCTCGCCCATCTGCGACACATCCATGGTGACATGCTGCATCTTGCCGCGCGGATCGGTGAAGCGGAGGTCGACGAATTTCACCTCCTTGTCCTTGATCATCTTCATGACGCCTGCGGCGTCGATGTGGCTTGGTCATTATTGTCTTCCTCTTGTGTTTGTGGAGTTGACTGATCAGAGCGCGTCCGGACCGGACTCGCCGGTGCGGATGCGGATGGCCTGTTCGATGTTGGAGATGAAAATCTTGCCGTCGCCGATGCGGCCCGGTGCGGGCCGCGTTCTGGATGGCCTCGACCGCCTTGTCGACGAGCTCGTCGGCGAGCACGATCTCGATTTTCACCTTGGGCAGGAAATCCACGACATATTCGGCGCCGCGATAGAGCTCCGTGTGGCCCTTCTGGCGCCCGAAGCCCTTGGCCTCGGTCACCGTGATGCCCTGCAGGCCCACTTCCTGCAGCGCCTCCTTCACCTCATCGAGCTTGAACGGCTTGATGATGGCTTCGATCTTTTTCATGTCGGTGACTGCCTCGCCTGTTCCGTTGCGCGTCTGCATGCCCCATGCCACCTACTGCGGGCAATAATTTCAAGGGTTTAGATGTACCGTCGGCGGCGGAGAAGATGCGACTGCATAATTATTGTGCATTCTGCCCGAATCTCGCGCGCGGCTTGACTTGCCGGAACGAAGCGTATATGACATATTATCAAAAATTGGCATAGGTAAGGAAAATGGCAAAACAACGCTCACCCGCTTCCGGAACCAAAGCCGCGCCGGGATTCGCCGAAGAGAAAGCCGAATCTCACACTCGCCAGTCCACCGGCGAGGGCCGCTGGATTCTCAATATCGGTACCGATGGACGTCTGGGGATCCCGGCCGCCGCCCGCGCCGCCATGCAGCTTGGTGAAACAGGCAAGGTCACTGCCACGCTTGAGAACGGCGAGCTGCGCCTGATCTCACCCCGGGTGGCCATCGGCCGGGTGCAGAAGCTGCTGCAGGAGCGCTATCCGGGAGGCGGCTCGCTGGCCGACGAGCTGATCGCAGAAAGGCGCGCCGAAGCTGCCCGGGAATGATTGTGGTGCTGGATGCGTCCGCTTTGCTCGCTTATTTTCAGAACGAGCCGGGCAAGGACGAGGTTGCCGCGGCGCTTGAACGCGCCAGGATGAGCGCGGTCAATGCCGCCGAGGTTTGTGCCAAATTGTCGGACGCGGGACTTGCGCAAGATGAGATCGCCTTGAGCCTGAGATCGACGGGCATCGAATTTGTGACCTTCGATGTTGAGCAATCGCTCGCTTCAGGCGCACTGAGACCGGCAACCCGTGCCAAAGGTCTGTCGCTGGGCGATCGTGCCTGCCTTGGGCTGGCCCTTACTGTGGGGGCGAAAGTCCTCACCGCTGATCGGAATTGGGCTGAACTCGATCTCGGGATCGACATCACGCTGATCCGCTGACTGCCCCGCGAAAAATCGGCTATGCCTGAAATATGAACGAACTTCTCACCCCTGCCGAAATGTATCGCGCCGATGCGCTGGCCGTGGCGGCGGGTGTGCCGTCGCTGACGCTGATGGAGAACGCCGGCCGCGCCGTGGCCGAGGAGATCGTCCGCCGCTATGGCGCGCGGGCGACCCTCGTTCTTTGCGGACCCGGCAACAATGGCGGCGATGGCTTCGCGGTGGCACGCACCCTCAAGCACTGGGGCTGGCAGGTCGCGGTGGCGCTTCTCGGCGAACGTGCCGGGCTCAAGGGCGATGCGGCTGCCATGGCGGCAAAATGGGATGGGCCGGTTGCGACCCGCATCGAAGTGCATGGGGCAGGTCTCATCGTCGATGCGCTCTTCGGCGCCGGCCTGTCACGCGATTTTCCGCAGGACCTGGCGGCCACCATCGGCGCGGGTGTTCCGGTGGTGGCGGTGGACATACCCTCCGGGCTCGACGGCGCAACCGGCCGGCCGCGAAGCGCGAGCGTTCGGGCCGATCTGACGGTGACGTTCTTCCGCAAGAAGCCGGGCCATGTTCTGATGCCGGGAAGGGCGCTGTGCGGCGAGGTCGTGGTGGCCGATATCGGCATTCCGGCGAGTGTTCTTGACCAGATCATGCCGCGGCTCGCCGAAAATGTCCGGCCCGTGCCGCCAAAGCCTTCCAGTCACGGATCACAAATACCGCCGCGGCCATGCGGTGGTCGTCTCGGGCGGACCGTTCAATACCGGTGCGGCACGGCTGGCGGCGCAGGCGGCGCTCAGGATCGGGGCAGGGCTCGTCACCATCGCCGGCAGCCGCGAGGCGCTTACCGTTCATGCTGCGCACACGAGCGCCATCATGTTGTCGGATGTCGAAGTTGGCCGGCTGCTCGAGGACAAGCGCAAGAATGCCGTCTGCATCGGACCTGCCGCCGGCCTGGGGCACGAGACCCGCGCCAAAGTGCGTGCCGTGCTGGCAAGCGGAGCCGCCACGGTGCTCGATGCGGATGCCCTGACCGCCTTCGCGCCCGACCCCGACGAACTCTTCGCGGCAATCGCCGAAATGCCGGAGCGGGCCGTCGTCATGACCCCGCATGAAGGCGAATTCGCGCGGCTTTTCAACGATCTGACCGAAGTGTCCGAAGCAAAGCATGAACGCGCCCGCAAAGCCGCCAAACGGGCCGGCGCGGTTATCGTGCTCAAGGGCGCCGACACGGTGATCGCCCATCCCGATGGCCGCGCCGCCATCAACAGCAATGCGCCGCCCTCGCTGGCAACCGCGGGCTCCGGCGACGTGCTGGCCGGGATGGTAACGGGGCTGCTCGCCCAGGGCATGGATAGCTATGAAGCTGCCCGCGCCGCCGTCTGGCTGCATGGCGAGGCGGCAACCCGGCATGGACCGAGCGCTCTGACCGCCGAGACTCTTCTTGACGGGATTGGCGGGGCTGCATGAACCGTCCGCTGTGGTTGCTTCTGGGAACCGGCGCGGCGCTTGGCCTCAATTTTCCCCTTGGAAAATTCGCCATGGCCGCAGGCATCAATGCGGCACTTTGGTCCGCCGTGATCTCGCTGGGGGCGGGCGCTGCCATGTTGATCGTCTCGAGCCTCGCCGAGCGCGACCGGCCTGCCGGGGCAAGCGTTCTGCAGTTTGCCTTGGTGTCCGGCCTCATCTCCTACGTTGCGCCAAACTTCCTGACCTATTCGGTGATCCCGAAAATCGGCAGCGGGCTTGCAGCCATCATGTATGCGTTGTCGCCGGTGGTGACAGCGCTTCTCTCATTCCTGCTGCGGGTGCGGCCACCGAGTCTGTTCGGCATCATCGGCATCGTGCTGGGTTTGGCCGGCGCCCTCATCATCATCGTTTCGCGAAATACCAATTTTTCCACAGGCGGCTCGCTTTGGTTGGTGGCGGCCCTGATGATCCCGGTGTTTCTTGGTATCGGAAATATCTATCGCACGCTTGCCTGGCCGCAAGGCGCAAGCCCCCGGACGGCTGGCGGCCATGACCAATTTGGCGGCCGTGCCGCCCTTGGCGCTGGTGGCCTTTGTCCAGACGGGCACGCTCGATCTTGCGCCGCTCGCCGCAGTCCCCGGACTAGTCGCTCTGCAAGTTGCCGTCTCGACCGTCATGTTCCTGATGTTCTTCCAACTGCAGCAGCTTGGCGGGCCAACCTATCTCAGCCAGATCGGCTATGTCGCCGCAGCCGTCGGAGTGGTGATCGGTGTAACCTGGCTGGGCGAGTCCTATCCAGCCAGCGTCTGGCTTGGAGCGGGGGTGATTGCCGCCGGGATTGCGCTTTCAACCTTCGCGCAGATCCGGCAATCGCGGGTCTGAGGCTGTCGAAACTTAGTCGACGAACTCGACTTTGACCCCCGGCTTGACGAGGCGCGCCAGTTCCTCCGCGTCCCAGTTGGTCAGCCGCACGCAGCCGTGCGAGGCCACCTTGCCGATCTCGGCCGGCTCGGCCGTGCCGTGAATGCCGTAGGTCGGCTTGGTGAGGTCGATCCATACCGATCCGACGGGACCGTTGGGGCCCGCCGGTATGGTGAGCTGCTCATCGTTCTCGCCCTGTTGGAAATTGATGTTGGGGCGGTATTCGTAGACGGGTTTCTTGGCCACGCCTTTCACTTCCCAGGTTCCCGACGGTGACGGCGTGTCTTCGCTGCCGATCGTTGCGGGATAGGATACGGCAAGCTTGTCGCCTTCCACGAAACCATGCACCGACTTATCGGCCTTGCGCACCACGATATGCGAGAGCTTGCCCTTGGGCGCGGGATCGGCGACTGCGGCAACGGTGATCTTCTGGCCGGCCTTTCCGAAATCGGCGTCCGGATTGAGCATCTTCAGGAGTTCGGGATCCATATGGAATTTCTCGGACAAAAGTTCGAGCGGCCCGCTATAGGCAAGCTCTTTCATCTTCGCCATATCGGCATAGTCTTTCGGGATGGCCTCGACGAATGGCCCATCGGTATCCTCCGCGGTGATGGTATATGTGGCGAGAACATCTCCGCCGCCTTGCGACTCAAGCTCCGCCCACAGCTTCTCATCGAGAGCACCCGCAGTTTCGTTGCCCACCTTGACCGCGAAGGAACGCAAGGCGTTTTCGACATTCTCACCCATGCGGCCATCGATTATGCCCGGCGAAATCTCGGCCCGGTCGAGCAGTATTTGCAGCTTGGCGACCCGGGAATTGCGTTCTTCGCCGCTTGCCGGCAATTCGCCATATTGCGCGGCGGCGATTTGATCCGCCGTAATCTCCTGGGCCGAGACCGGGGCGGCACCGGCGGCGAGCAAGCCAAACAATATGACAAGGCGCATGGGAAACTCCACTCCGGCGTAGGGATATAGTTGTTCAACGCCGGCCAACCGGCGAGGTTCCCACAGGATTTTCTCCGCTGGCCATCCCCACACACCCTCTGCTATAGACCGCGCCGATTGCAACGGCCCGATGCTACCGGCAGCGCGCGGGCGTGGTGAAATTGGCAGACACGCAGGATTTAGGTTCCTGTGGGGAAACCCGTGGGGGTTCAAATCCCTCCGCCCGCACCAAGCGCGCCATGGCATTAGCTCGGAACATGCTCTAAAGCCGCCACTGGATTCCGTCCGAACACGAGCGATGCACATGCAGGTTACCGAAACACTGAGCGCCGGCCTCAAGCGCGAATTCAAGGTCGTCGTCAACGCCGCTGAGCTCGACAAACAGCTGCAAGTCAAGCTTCACGAGCTCGCCGGCAAAGCCAACATCAAGGGCTTCCGGCCGGGCAAAGTGCCGGTCCCGCATCTGAAGCGCGTCTATGGCAAGTCGGTCATGGCCGAAGTGGTGCAGAAGACAATCGACGACCAGTCGAAGCAGGTGCTGGCCGAGCGCAAGCTGAAGCCCGCCTATCAGCCGGAAGTGAAACTGCCCGAGGACCAGGCGGAAGTGAACGCCATCATGGACGGCAAGGGCGACCTTGTCATTCTCGCTCGCCTTCGAGGTGATCCCCGATTTCGAATTGAAAGACGTCTCCGACCAGCTGTTGACCCGTCATGTGGTCGAAGTGACCGATGACCACATCGGCGAGGCGCTGGGCCGCGTCGCCAGCCAGTCCAAGACCTTCGAAGCCAAGGCCGAGGCCGCGGCAGCCGAAAAGGGCGACCGGGTGACCATCGACTTCACCGGCAGGATCGACGGCAAGGTATTCGACGGCGGCACCGCGGCACGATGTGCCCCTCGAGATCGGCTCCGGCCAGTTCATTCCGGGCTTCGAGGATCAGCTCACCGGCGCCAAGGCGGGTGAGAACAAGCTGGTCAAGGTGACTTTCCCCGAGAGCTATGGCGTCAAGGAGCTGGCCGGCAAGGCGGCCGAATTCGACGTTAAGGTCAAGGCGGTCGAGGCGCCCAAGGAAACCGCGATCGACGACGAATTGGCCAAGAAGATGGGCTTCGAGGACCTCGGCAAGCTCAAGGACATGATCAAGACCCGGCTGGCTGAGGAATTCGGCCGCATGACGGCGATGAAGCTGAAGCGCGACGTGCTCGATGCGCTCGACGGCATTTACAGCTTCGAGCTGCCGGAAAAGCTGGTCGAAGCCGAGTTCAACGGCATCTGGAATGCGCTCAATGCCGAGATGAAGCGGGCGGGCAAGAGCTTTGCCGACGAGGGCACGAACGAGGAGGATGCCCGCAAGGAATACCGCGCCATCGCCGAACGCCGTGTTCGCCTCGGCCTGGTGCTGGGCACCATGGGCGAGAAGGAAGGCGTTGCCGTCAACGAGCAGGAATTGCAGCAGGCGCTGCTGACGCGGGCCCGCCAGTTCCCCGGCCAGGAAAAACAGGTGTTCGAGCATTACCGCAAGAACCCCGGCGCCATCATGGAATTGCGCGGGCCGATCTTCGAGCAGAAGGTGGTCGATCTGATCGTCTCCAGGGCCAAGGTTTCCAACAAGGCGGTGAGCCGCGAGGAACTGCAGGCCATGGTGCAGGACGAGGACGAGAACTATCACGCCGCCCACGTCCAGACCCAGGATCATGATCATGACCACGGCGACGATCACAGCCACGATCATGACCATGGCCACGATCCTCATCATCATGGTCATGACCACGGCCACCGCCACCACGATCATGATCACGACCATGCCCATGGTCACGACCATGGCCATGGCGCGAGCCCCAAGCCGCGCCGGACTTCGCCTTCGAGCAGCGGCTGATCGCTTTTTGCGCCTTGCCCGCGAGGCGGCCGTCCAGCCTGGATCACCGGCTCAAGGCCGGTGATGGAGAGAATTTGGCATTGGGGGCGCCCGGCCGTGGCGCTTTTGCGAGGGGGCTTCCCTGAGCGCTGCGCCTCACCTATCTATGTTGTAAGTTCCGCCGCAGTGATTCACGAAAGACAAGACCCACATGCGCGACCCCGTCGAATTCCTCACCACCGGCTCCTTCTGGCCCTCCGTCATCCAGCAGGAAGCGCGCGGCGAACGCGTCTATGATCTGCCGTCGCGGCTTCTGCGCGAACGCATCATCTTCATAACCGGCCCCATCGACGACAATGTCGCGGCCTCCGTGTGCATGCAGCTTCTCTTCCTCGAGGCCGACAACCCGAAGAAAGAGATTTCCATGTACATCAATTCGCCGGGCGGCGTGGTGACCTCGGGGCTTTCGATCTACGACACCATGCAGTTCGTCCGGCCGACAGTGTCCACGACAGTGATGGGCCAGGCGGCCTCCATGGGCTCGCTGCTGCTCGCGGCCGGCGACAAGGACATGCGCTTTGCGCTCCCCAACGCCCGCATCATGGTGCACCAGCCCTCCGGCGGCTATCAGGGCCAGGTGACCGACATTCTGATCCACGCCAAGGAAGTGGAGAGCCTGAAGAAGCGGCTGAATGAGATTTACGTGAAGCACACCGGCAAGGACATGAAGACCATCGAAGATCGCCCTGGAACGCGACAATTTCCTCACCGCCGAGGCGGCGCGCGAATTCGGAATTGTCGACAAGGTTCTGGACAAGCGCCCGATCCCCAGCGATTCCAAATAGTTATGGGGACCCTTTGAGACCGGTGGCAGGCTGGCAGGCAATATTTATCGGAGGTCCCACTGTGGCCCGATTCGTGCAATCAATTGTTGCTTAACCAAGCCGCCGCATGCTGGATTGAGTCGCAAGGTGGGGACGAGGCGGCCAGAGGGGACGAACGGCAAGATGCGCGGTAAAATTCCCTTAAACATCATCGGCGTATTATATAAAGTAGCAGTCGCAAGGAGACGACATGAGTAAGGCAAGCGGGAGCGACAACAAGAATACCTTGTACTGCTCCTTCTGCGGCAAGAGCCAGCACGAGGTCCGCAAACTCATTGCCGGACCGACCGTATTCATCTGCGATGAATGCGTCGAACTGTGCATGGATATCATCCGCGAAGAGAACAAGACCTCGCTGGTCAAATCCAAGGACGGCGTGCCCACGCCGCACGAGATCCGGAAAGTTCTCGACGATTATGTCATCGGCCAGGACTACGCCAAGAAGGTCCTGTCGGTGGCCGTCCACAATCACTACAAGCGCCTGAACCACGCGGCGAAGAACAACGACGTCGAACTGGCGAAGTCGAATATCCTGCTGGTCGGCCCGACCGGCTCCGGCAAGACGCTGCTCGCCCAGACGCTGGCCCGCATCCTCGACGTGCCCTTCACCATGGCGGACGCCACGACGCTGACCGAGGCGGGCTATGTCGGCGAGGACGTCGAGAACATCATTCTCAAGCTGCTGCAGGCGGCCGACTACAATGTCGAGCGGGCCCAGCGCGGCATCGTCTACATCGACGAGGTCGACAAGATCAGCCGCAAGTCGGACAATCCCTCGATCACCCGCGACGTTTCCGGCGAGGGCGTGCAGCAGGCGCTCCTCAAGATCATGGAAGGCACGGTCGCTTCGGTGCCGCCGCAGGGCGGGCGCAAGCATCCGCAGCAGGAATTCCTGCAGGTCGATACCACCAACATCCTGTTCGTCTGCGGCGGCGCCTTCGCGGGCCTCGAGCGCATCATCAGCCAGCGCGGCCGCGGCTCCGGCATCGGCTTCGGCGCCGAGGTCAAGTCGGTCGACGACCGGCGTACCGGTGCGGTATTGCGCGAGCTCGAGCCCGAGGATTTGCTGCGTTTCGGTCTCATTCCGGAATTCGTCGGCCGCCTGCCGGTGACCGCGACGCTGGAAGACCTCGACGAGGCGGCGCTGATTCAGATCCTGACCGAGCCGAAGAACGCGCTCGTCAAGCAGTATCAGCGGCTGTTCGAGATGGAAGGCGTCAAGCTCACCTTCCACGAGGAGGCGATGAAGTCGATCGCCAGGCGTGCGATGGACCGCAAGACCGGCGCCCGCGGCCTGCGCTCGATCATGGAGGCGATCCTGCTCGAGACCATGTTCGACCTGCCCGCCATGAACGGGGTGGAGGAAGTGGTGATCTCCAGGGATGCGGTCGACGGCGACGCCAAGCCGCTGCTCATCTATGCCGACCGCGAAAAGCAGGGCAATATCAAGATGGCGCCTGCCGCCTCGGCATAGCCGATCGCTGAAAAACTCCGTATACGGAGTTACCTCGCCCGTCGAGGCTTGCTCCGCTCGCCCCTCGAGGTGAGGTAAGTCCTTGTTTTCCCTATGCTCTGGCGCTCGTGGCAAAGCCGTGCGCCTCGAACATGGCCTCGGGAAAGGTTTTCAGCAGCATGTTCCCTCCAGGCCTCGGAAATATTTGACCGGCGCGTCCGGCCATTGAAATTCGTTAACTCCACCTCCATTTTCCGGTGACAGGATCGGGCTGCGTTCCAGTCCGTTTGTGCGTATAATGCGGTGATTCCGGGCCCGGCCCAGTGAAAAGGAACAAGAATGACGAAACCCGCCAAAACTCCCATAGCCGAAGGCAGTCTTGAGACGCTTCCCGTCCTGCCTTTGCGCGATATCGTCGTCTTCCCCCACATGATCGTGCCGCTCTTCGTCGGCCGCGAGAAATCGATTCGGGCGCTGGAAGAGGTGATGCGCGAGGACAAGCGGATTCTGCTGGTGGCCCAGAAGAACCCGGCCGACGACGATCCGGCCATCGATGCGATCTACAAGACCGGCACCTTGGCCCAGGTGCTGCAATTGCTCAAGCTGCCCGACGGCACCGTCAAGGTTCTGGTGGAAGGCGTCGAGCGCGCCACGGTCGAGCGCTTCACCGGCCGCGTCGAATTCTTCGAGGCGGAGGTGCGCCTGACGGCCAATGTGACCGGTGCCGAGAACGAGGTCGAGGCGCTGGCCCGCACCGCCGTGTCGCAGTTCGAGAGCTATGTGAAGCTCAACAAGAAGGTGCCGCAGGAAATCCTGGCGACGCTCGGCCAGATCACCGATTACGCCAAGCTCGCCGATACCATCGCCGCCCATCTCGCCATCAAGATTCCCGAGAAGCAGGAGCTTCTCGAAATGGCCTCGGTGCAGGACCGGCTCGAGAAGGTCTTCGCGCTCATGGAAGGCGAGATTTCCGTGCTGCAGGTGGAAAAGCGCATCCGCTCGCGCGTCAAGCGCCAGATGGAGAAGACCCAGCGCGAGTATTACCTGAACGAGCAGATGAAGGCCATCCAGAAGGAACTCGGCGACGGCGAGGAGCGCGACGAGCTGGGCGAGCTCGAACTGAAGATCAAGAACACCAAGTTCTCCAAGGAAGCCCGCGAGCGCGCCGAGGCGGAGATGAAAAAGCTCCGCCAGATGAGCCCCATGTCGGCGGAAGCCACCGTGGTGCGCAACTATCTCGACTGGCTGCTCGGCATCCCGTGGGGCCAGAAGAGCAAGGTCAAGAAGGACCTCGAATTCGCCCAGAACGTGCTCGATACCGACCACTTCGGCCTCGACAAGGTGAAGGAGCGGATCGTCGAATATCTCGCGGTCCAGAGCCGCACCAACAAGCTCAGGGGTCCCATCCTCTGCCTCGTCGGGCCTCCCGGCGTGGGCAAGACCTCGCTCGGCAAGTCGATCGCCCGGGCGACGGGGCGCGAATTCATCCGCATGTCGCTGGGCGGGGTGCGCGACGAGGCCGAAATCCGCGGCCACCGCCGCACCTATATCGGCTCGATGCCCGGCAAGATCATCCAGTCGATGCGCAAGGCGAAGAAGTCCAATCCGCTGTTCCTGCTCGACGAGATCGACAAGATGGGCATGGACTTCCGTGGCGATCCCTCATCCGCCCTCCTCGAGGTGCTCGATCCCGAGCAGAACTCGACGTTCATGGACCACTATCTCGAGGTCGAATACGACCTTTCGAGCGTCATGTTCGTGACCACCTCGAACACGCTCAACATTCCGCCGGCGCTCATGGACCGCATGGAGATCATCCGCATCGCCGGCTACACGGAGGAAGAGAAGCTCGAGATCGCCAAGCGCCATCTGGTGCCGAAGTCGATGGAGCATCACGGGCTGCAGAAAAAGGAATTCGAGCTCACCGACGAGGGCATCTACGAAATCCTCCGCCGCTACACCCGCGAAGCCGGCGTGCGCTCGCTCGAACGCGAGATCAACACGCTGGCCCGCAAGTCGGTCAAGGAACTCATGATGCCGAAGAGCAAGAAGAAGAAGATCAAGGTGACGCCGGAAGTCGTCAACCAGTATCTCGGCGTGCAGAAATACCGCTATGGCGAGGCCGAGCGCGAGGACCAGGTGGGCCTGGTCAACGGCCTGGCCTGGACCGAGGTGGGCGGCGAGCTGCTGACCGTCGAGGCCCTGATGATGCCCGGCAAGGGCAAGGTGACGGTCACCGGCAATTTGCGCGACGTGATGAAGGAGTCGATCTCGGCCGCCAATTCCTACGTGCGCTCGCGCGCCGCCTCGATCGGCGTCAAGCCGCCGGTCTTCGACAAGAAGGATATCCACGTGCATGTGCCGGAAGGCGCAACCCCCAAGGACGGGCCTTCGGCCGGCGTTGCCATGGTGACCGCAATCGTCTCGGTGATGACCGGAATTCCGGTGAGGAAGGACGTCGCCATGACCGGCGAGATCACGCTGCGCGGCCGGGTGCTGCCGATCGGCGGCCTCAAGGAGAAGCTGCTGGCGGCGCTGCGCGGCGGCATCAAGAAGGTGATGATCCCCGAGGAGAACGCCAAGGACCTCGCCGAGATTCCCGACAATGTGAAATCCGGCATGGAGATCATCCCGGTCGCCTTCATGGACGATGTCCTGAAGCACGCCCTGGTGCGCATGCCCGAGCCCATCGAGTGGGACGAGGTGGCCGAGGAAGCCGCCGCCGCCGCCCGTGCCGCCGCCGAGAAGGCAGCGGGCGAGGGGGCCCGGGCGCACTGAGCTTCAGGCGAATCACTCCTGCCAAAATTCAGCGGGCGGAAGGAATTTCTTCCGCCCGCTTCCGTTTCCGGGCCGCCGATAAATCCTTGAACTGACTCGCGAAAAAATTTTGCTCTCCGGGACTCTTGCGAATCTCCGGGAAATGCCTGCGTCATCGCTCGGGAACGGCGCGTTGCAAGCCGGGTTTTGGTCATCCGAAGGGCTATCGAGGGGTCGGGGACATGAACAAAAACGAGCTTATCGCCAAGGTCGCCAAGGATGCCAAGCTGACGCGCGGCGAAGCCGGTGAGGCGATCGAGGCAACCATCGAAAACATCATGCGGGCGCTGCGCCAGGGCGACGATGTGCGTCTTGTCGGCTTCGGCACCTTCACGGTCACCCGCCGCAAGGCCGGCGAGGCGCGCAATCCGCAGACCGGCAAGCCGATCAAGCTGCCGGCCTCCAAGCGGCCGAAATTCAAAGCGGGAAAACTGCTCAAGCAGGCGGTGAACGGATAGGGTCTGGCGGGCGGTTTTGATTCGCGTGTTGCCGGGATATAGACTCGCCGCCCATGGGTACAGCTTCCGAGCAGGGCAAGATCTGGGGCGCGCGCGCCAAGGACTGGGCGGAAGCCAGTGAGCCTGCCTGGGAGCCCCTCTACGAAGCTGTTCTCGACAAGCTGCTGATCGGGCCAGGCACGCTGCTGCTCGACATCGGCTGCGGTGCCGGTGGTTTTCTGGTCCGGGCCAGCAAGCGCGGCGCCGAAGTCGCAGGCCTCGATGCCTCGGCCAAGCTTGCGGCGATCGCCCGCCAGCGCCTGCCGGGCTCGGTCATTGAGACCGGCGAAATGGAGGCTCTGCCCTTCCCGGATCAAGCCTTCAGTCTGGTTTCCGGGATCAATTCCTTTCAGTACGCGGGCGACGTCGCCGCAGCGCTCGGCCAGGCCCGGCGGGTGTGCCGCGAGGGCGGCCGGGTCGCCATGCTGGTTTGGGGCAGACGCGAAGACTGCGATTTGCTGACCAAGGTGATGCCGGCGGTCGTGGCGCTGTTGCCGCAATCGCCGCCTCCGGCCGCCCCGCCGCCGGCCTTGGCCGAGCCCGGCGTCATCGAGGCCCTGATGGCCGAAGCGGGGCTGGCGGGCGTCGAAAGCGCCGAGATACCGGGCGCCTTGCGCTATGCCGATGCGGCCACCGCCACGCCGCGCCATCCTGTCGGCGGCGGCCCGCGCCATCCGCCACGCCGGGGTAAAGACCGTGCGCCGCGCCGTGGCCGAGGCCCTGGCGCCGCTGACGGGCGCCGACGGCAGCGTGGTTCTCAACAACGTGTTCCGTCTGGCGACCGGCTTCCGGCAATAAGCTTGCCTCGCCGGGGCCGGAGCTTTAAGTGAACCCCGCGAGCGGGCGATTAGCTCAGTTGGTAGAGCGCTTCGTTTACACCGAAGATGTCGGGAGTTCGAGTCTCTCATCGCCCACCAGCCTTCGCCCTTCGGGCTACGGCTCGGCAAGCCAGAGGGCAGGCATCACCCATGAAGTTCCTAATGGCTTCCGTGTACCCCAGCAGAATGCTAGCGTTCAGGCTGATCCCCGGTCATCTGGGGAATGTCGGTTCGGAGGAAAAATCATGAAGATTTTTGGTTATGTATGGACGACGGCTGCAGCTGCTCTGGTGACAGGTCTGCTGTCGGGTCCCGCCGCTGCCCAGACCGCGACAGCTTCGCTCAAAGCCGCGGACGGCAAGGAAGTCGGCACCGCCGATCTGACGGCCGTCCCCGGCGGCGTCCTGCTCAAGGTGTCCGTCAAGGGCCTGCCGCCCGGCGAACATGCGTTTCATGTGCATGCCGTCGGTAAATGCGAGCCGCCCTTCACCACGGCCGGCGGGCATTTCAATCCCGACAGCAAAAAGCACGGACTGGCGGTCGCCGAGGGCCATCACGCAGGCGACATGCCGAACCTTCACATGCCGGAAAACCGCGAGCTTACCGTCGAGGTGATGAACACGGCCGTCACGCTGGACAAGGACAAACCCAATTCCGTGCTTGATGCGGATGGCTCTGCAATCGTCATTCATGCCAGCGCCGACGACTATAAGACCGATCCCACCGGCAAGGCCGGCGATCGTATCGCCTGCGGGGTGGTGCAGTAGAATTGACGGGCTGTCCATCGAATTGCCGTCATCGGGTCGTTAATCGGTCCGGGCAAACACGATGGAGTGGGATAAACGTGTTGGGACGCGCGGTTCTCGGTTTGATACTTGCGATGCTGATCGTCCCCGATGCCACGGGGGCGCCTTCACATGTTCCGCACCGTGGCAACGAAAAACCGGACTTTGCCACGCAAATCTGTGGAGAGATATCCAGACGCGCGCGCCAAAGCGGGCTTCCCGAAGACTTCCTTGCCCGTCTCATCTGGAAGGAGAGCCTGTTCAATCCCCGGGCCGTCAGCCCCAAAGGTGCTCAGGGAATTGCCCAGTTCATGCCCGGAACGGCCAAACTGCGCGGTCTTTCCGACCCGTTCGATCCGCTGATGGCGCTGGCGGCATCGGCTACCTACCTGGCGGAATTGCGAGCCACCTTCGGAAATCTCGGTCTCGCGGCGGCGGCCTACAATGCCGGTGAAGCGCGCGCCAGAAGGTTCAAGGAAGGCAAATCCGGTCTTCCTTACGAAACCCAGGATTATGTGCTTTTCATCACCGGCCGCGGTCACGAGGAGTGGCGGATGGCGGGCGCGAATTTCAGTACTCCGGCCATCGGCAACAGCAGGGATTTTTCCGCCGAATGTATCGCCCTCGTCCTTCGGCACGAGAACCCTGTGGAACCCCAAGTCGAGCGGTCGGCATCGAAGCCTTGGGGTGTGGTGCTCTCTGGAGGGTTTTCCGAAGCTCGCGCCCTGCAGGCGTTCCGGCGCATCCGCAGCCGCTATGACGCGCTGCTTTCAAATGAGGAGCCCCTCGTGGTGCGCAAGCGCAACCTCAGCATGGGACGAAAATCAATGGTGCGCGTCATGGTCGGCCGCGACAGCCGCGCCGACGCCGAGGGCCTGTGCGATAAGCTCGCAGGTCTCGGCGCTGCCTGCATCGTGTTCAAGAACTGAAAGTGCCCGTGAATTTCGGTGGGCCTGTCATCAGGCTTTCTGCGTTCCTCAAGCCCATTCAACAAGCTATTGATCTTAAAGCTCCATTCAGCCTCCCGGTGCTACGAGAAGAGGGGACTGCAAGGGAGCCACGCCGTCGCCGGCGATCATTGGACGATATGAGCAATACCAATTCGATAACCCGGCTGCATGACGGGCCGAGCTTCCGGGAGCTGTTCACGCCGAAGCTCTTCACCGTTTTGCGGGAGGGTTACGACGCCGCGAAATTCCGTGCCGATCTCGTCGCCGGCTTGACCGTGGCAATTGTCGCATTGCCGCTGTCCATGGCGATTGCCATCGCCTCCGGCGTGTCGCCCGACAAGGGCTTGTTCACGGCCATCGTGGGCGGTTTTCTGGTTTCCGCGCTCGGCGGAAGCCGTTTCCAGATCGGCGGTCCGGCCGGGGCCTTCATCGTGCTGGTGGCAGCGACAGCCGCCAACCACGGTGTCGACGGCTTGATATTGGCAACCCTCATGTCGGGCGTGTTTCTGACAATCGTCGGATATCTGCGCCTTGGCACCTACATCAAATTCATACCTTATCCGGTGACGGTTGGATTTACCGCCGGAATCGCGGTCATCATCTTTGCCAGCCAACTGCACGAGCTGTTCGGATTGACGCTGGCGGGCAAGGAGCCCGGAGAACTCATACCGAAGCTGATGGTCCTCGCCGAGGCCGGCAACACCGTCAACCCCGCGGCGCTGGCTATCGCGGCGCTCACCGTTTTGACGATCCTCGGTCTTAAATATTGGAAGCCCCATTGGCCCGGCATGCTGATCGCGGTGGCTCTCGCCGCCATTGCCGCCACGGTCCTCGGCCTGCCGCTGGAAACCATCGGAACCCGGTTCGGCGGCATTCCGCGATCCCTTCCGGTCCCTTCGCTGCCGCAGTTCAGTCTCGCCCAAGCCCAGGCGGTGTTGCCCTCGGCAATTTCCTTCACCTTGCTGGGGGCCATCGAATCGCTGTTGTCGGCGGTCGTCGCGGACGGCATGACGGGCCGCAGGCACCGTTCGAATTGCGAACTGGTTGCCCAAGGTTTCGCCAATATCGGCTCCGCCCTGTTCGGCGGTTTTTGCGTGACCGGGACGATCGCCCGCACCGCGACCAATGTCCGGGCCGGCGCCCACGGCCCCATCGCCGGCATGCTGCATGCGGTATTCCTTCTGGCGTTCATGCTGGCGGCCGCGCCGCTTGCAAGCTACATACCGCTGGCGGCGCTGGCGGGCGTCTTGGCGATTGTCGCCTATAACATGATCGAGAAGAACGCCTTCGTTGCCTTGATCCGCTCGTCGAAGGGCGACGCCCTGGTGCTGCTGGTGACATTCCTGCTGGTCGTGTTCCGCGATCTGACGCAAGGCATCGTCGTCGGCTTCGCACTCGGCTCGCTGCTGTTCATCGACAGGATGGGCAAATCCATTGCGATCGACGCTCACACACCGCTGGCGCCCGAGGATGTCGCGGACACCGTGAACGGCGGCAGGACGGCATACAAGCCGGCATCGGCGACCGATCCCGACACCATCGTCTACCGGCTGTCCGGGGCGTTCTTCTTCGGCGCCGCGTCGACGGTCGGCGCCGTGCTCGACCGCATGGCCGACCAGCGCAAGAACTTCGTTCTCGATTGTTCGGCCGTGCCGTTTCTCGACTCGACGGCGGCCAATGTTCTGGCGGGGGCGGCGCGCAAGGCGCATCGGGCCGGCATCCGTTTCTTCATCGCCGGTGCGTCGAAACAGGCGCGTCACATGCTGTTCACGCACGGCGTCAAACCGCCCTATGCAGGCTACGCCGCCAACATTCAGGATGCGCTCGATGAACTGAGGACCGTAGCGGAGCGGCCCGGCGCCCCGGCCGCCGTTTAATCCCACACCTGTTCCGAAAAGCGCCGGCAGAAAGTCGTGCCGGTTCACGTGAATACATGGAAACAACTGTCACCGACAAGGCAGCGGGGCCGGGATGTTGCCAGCCGCGGCCGCGATGCTTACAAGCAGGCGCGGCACGGACATAACGATCTCCGGAACGATGTCATGAAACTCGTATTCCACGTGGGGCTGCATCGCGCCGCCTCCACCTCGTTTCAGCGCTGGCTCAACGACGGCCGTGAAGCGCTGGCGGGCGCGCGCATTTTCGTGGCAACCGGCCTCTCCGGTGCGGCGGATGAATCGCCGTTTTCCTGCCTGGTGGGCGAACGGTTCGAAAAGCTTGGCCCCGAAGCCGCAGCTCAATTGCTCGAACACGAAATTGCCCGCCTGGCGCGCGATTACGATATCGCCATTGTCAGCGAGGAAAACCTGCCCGGCATGATGGCGGGACGGTCGCCGCGCGCCTTCGAGGCCCGCGACCGGCTGGCCAAGCTCTTCGAGTTCCTGCGGAAGGATCACCAGATCGTGCCCGTGCTGATCCTGCGCGAGCATGTCTCCTGGCTGGTGTCCTGTTATCGCGTGTACCAGATGCGCGGCGGGGTCAAGGATTTTGCGGAGTTCATAGACGGAGTTGAGCCCGCGTCGCTGGAATTCGCGCCCCTCATTGAGCAGCTCGCGGCGGCGGGCGGCGCGGACCCGGCCGTCGCCACGCTCGATGCGATCGCCGCGGATGATGGACGGGGCTTTCTCGGCATGATCGCAAGGTGCTGGGAACCGATGCCGGCCTTCCGCAAACCCTGCCGCTCAGCAATGCCTCGCGGCGGCCCCTGACCTGTGCCGTGGTGCAGGAGGCCGCCCGGCTCGGCGGCGCCCTTGCCTTGGCGGGCGCCAAGCCGATGTGGAGGAATATCGCCAGGATGTCGGCCGACGCGAGCGCGCGCGGCGAGGCCGATATCAACCGATTGGCAAGGCTCGTAGCGATGCGCTGGGTTGAAATGCCCGAAACCATGACCGGGGCGCGCCGGAATAGGGCGGCCAATGCCGAGCTGACGGAGCGGCCCCCGCTGCCGCTGTCCGGGCCGGTTCTCGACAAGGCACGGCTGGCAGTCGGGCGCGCCGTGGCCTCGCTTGACCGGCCGCTGGCGCCGCCGCAGTTATTCGACGCCTTGGCGCAACGCTATGCCGCCGACCGGCGCAAAGTCGCCGCACTCTATGCGCCGCAATGGCTGGACAGGAAGGGAGCCGCCGCATGAGCCGGCAATTGATTTCATCGGGATCGAAATTCGAAGCCGAAATCGGCTATTCCCGCGCCGTCGTCGACGGCGGCTGGATTTTCGTCTCGGGCACCACGGGATTCGACTATGCCACCATGACCATCTCCGATGATGTGGCGGCCCAGGCCGAGCAGACAATCCTCAACATCAAGACGGCGATGGAGAAGGCGGGCTTCGCGCTGGAAGACATCGTGCGCACCCACTACATCCTGCCGAAGGCCGATGACTTCCCCGCTTGCTGGCCGGTGCTGCGCAAGTATTTCGGCACGATCCGCCCCGCCTCCACCATGTTCGAAGCCCGCCTTGCCGATCCGCGCATGAAGATCGAGATCGAGGTGACGGGCCTGAAGCGCGAAGGCACGCTAACTTGACAGGGGGAGGGGGCTGGCCTATCAGGCCCGGCACGCTGGATTGCGGGTGTAGCTCAGTTGGTTAGAGCGTCGGCCTGTCACGCCGAAGGTCGCGGGTTCGAGCCCCGTCACTCGCGCCATTCAGCGCAGCGCTAAAGGCCGCAATTTCGCGGCCTTTCGTGTTCTTGCCCGGCCTCCCGAAACGCTTGCGGAGCAGGGTTGGGTGCGCTACCAAGCGCACGGATTTAACCCCACCCTGAGGCGGTCCTGAGGCGGGAAGATATGCCTGAATTGTTGCGAGATTATCTGCCGATCGTGATCTTCATGGCCGTGGCCGCGGGCATAGGTTTGGCATTGATGATCGCGCCCATCCTGATCGCGGTGCGCAATCCCGATCCGGAAAAGCTCTCGGCCTATGAGTGCGGCTTCAATGCCTTCGATGACGCCCGCATGAAGTTCGATGTCCGCTTTTATCTGGTCTCGATCCTGTTCATCATCTTCGATCTGGAAGTGGCCTTCCTGTTCCCCTGGGCGGTGAGCCTTGGGCGATCTCGGCGTCTACGGCTTCTGGTCGATGATGATTTTCCTCGCCGTCCTCACCGTCGGCTTCATCTATGAGTGGCGGAAAGGGGCGCTGGAATGGGATTGATCGAACCGGCCACGCCGCGAACAGCGCGAGTACTTTACCGGGATCAGTGCCGAACTCGCCGACAAGGGATTTCTGGTCACCGCCTCCGACGATCTGATCAACTGGGCGCGCACCGGCTCGCTCATGTGGATGCAGTTCGGGCTCGCCTGCTGCGCAATCGAGTTGATGCAGGCCGCGATGCCGCGTTATGATTTCGAACGCTTCGGCTTCGCGCCGCGCGCAAGCCCACGCCAGTCGGACGTGATGATCGTCGCCGGCACGCTCACCAACAAAATGGCCCCGCCGCTGCGCAAGGTCTACGACCAGATGCCGGAGCCCCGCTATGTGATCTCCATGGGTTCCTGCGCCAATGGCGGCGGCTATTATCACTACTCCTATTCGGTGGTGCGCGGCTGCGACCGCATCGTGCCGGTCGACATTTACGTGCCCGGCTGCCCGCCCACCGCCGAGGCGCTGGTCTACGGCATTCTGCAACTGCAGAAGAAAATACGCCGCACCGGCACCATCGAGCGCTGATCATGACTGAGACATTGACAGAACTGGGTGGGCACATCGCCGCCAAACTTGGACCTGCGATTGTCGGCTCGAAGCTTGCTTTTGGCGAGCTGACGGTGGAGGCCGATGCCGCCGACATCGTCCGGGTGCTGACCTTTCTGCGCGACGATGCCGAATGCCGCTTCGTCTGCTTCATAGATATCTGCGGCGCCGATTATCCCGAGCGCGAAAAGCGCTTCGACGTTGTCTATCACCTGCTGTCACCTTACAAGAACCACCGCATCCGCGTGAAGGTCCGGACCGACGAGGATACGCCGGTGCCGAGCGTCATTTCCGTCTTTCCCGCCGCCAACTGGTATGAGCGCGAGACCTACGATCTCTACGGCGTGCTGTTTTCCGGCCACCCCGACCTGCGCCGCATCTTGACCGATTACGGCTTTTCCGGACACCCGCTGCGCAAGGACTTTCCGCTCACCGGCCATGTCGAGGTGCGCTACGACGATGAGGCGAAGCGGGTCGTGTATGAGCCGGTGAAGCTGGTGCAGGAATTCAGGAACTTCGATTACCTGAGTCCGTGGGAGGGAACTGAATACGTACTGCCGGGGGATGAGAAGGCCAAAGGGTAGGCGAATGGCGAATAGCGAATGGCGAATGGGGGATTGTCGTGACGGGGAAGCCGATCAATTCCTACAAGGACCTGGACGTGTGGCGGGAATCTATGGAACTCGCCGCAGCGTGCTATCGGCATACGCAGACCTATCCCAAGGCGGAAATGTTTGGCCTCACCAGTCAAATCCACCGGGCATCGTCATCGGTGCCCGCGAACATCGCGGAAGGTCATGGGCGCGAACATACCGGCTACTTCATTCAGTCTCTTCGCATCGCGCAAGGGTCGTTGAAGGAACTGGAAACTCATCTGATTCTTTCGCAAAGGGTCGGTATTGCTTCGGCATCGGAAGCAGAGCCGCTGATCGTTCGATGCGAATTCATCGGCCGCATGATGCGTGCGCTCATCCGGGCGCTGCAGAAACGTCAATGACCCCCATTCGCCATTCGCCATTCGCCATTCGCTATTCGCCGGACCACCCATGACTGAAGCCGCCGTCCGCAATTTCACCATGAATTTCGGCCCGCAGCATCCCGCCGCGCACGGCGTGTTGCGACTGGTGCTGGATCTCGATGGCGAAGTCGTCACCCGTGTCGATCCGCATATCGGACTTCTGCATCGCGGCACCGAGAAGCTGATCGAATACAAAACCTACCTGCAGGCCATACCCTATTTCGACCGCCTCGATTATGTGGCGCCGATGAATCAGGAGCATGCCTTTGCCTTGGCGGTCGAGAAACTCTTGGGTCTACCCGTGCCGAGGCGCGGGCAGTTGATCCGCGTGCTCTATTCGGAGATCGGCCGGCTCTTGTCGCATCTCCTGAACGTCACCACGCAGGCGATGGACGTTGGAGCCTTGACCCCGCCGCTGTGGGGCTTCGAGGAACGCGAGAAGCTGATGGTCTTCTATGAGCGCGCCTCGGGTTCGCGCATGCATGCGGCCTATTTCCGCCCCGGCGGCGTGCATCAGGACCTGCCGCAGAAGCTCGTCGACGACATCGGCCATTTCTGCGACACCCATCCCAAGGTGCTCGACGATATCGAGGGCCTGCTCACCGAAAACCGCATCTTCAAGCAGCGCAATGTCGATATCGGCGTCGTTTCGCTCGAAGACTGCTTCGCCTGGGGCTTTTCCGGCACCATGGTGCGCGGCTCCGGCGCCGCCTGGGATCTGCGCAAGAGCCAGCCCTATGAGTGCTATGCCGAGCTCGACTTCGACATTCCCGTCGGCAAGAACGGCGACAATTACGACCGTTACCTGATCCGCATGGAGGAGATGCGCCAGGCGGTGAAAATTATGAAGCAATGCGTCGAGAAACTGTCGGGCGCGCAAGGGCAGGGGCCGGTATCCACGCCAGACGGCAAGGTGGTGCCGCCGTCGCGACCCGAGATGAAGCGTTCCATGGAAGCGCTGATCCACCATTTCAAGCTCTACACCGAGGGCTACAAGGTGCCGGAAGGCGAGGTCTATGCCGCCGTCGAGGCGCCCAAGGGCGAGTTCGGCGTCTATCTGGTGTCGGACGGTAGCAACCGGCCCTATCGCTGCAAGCTCCGCGCCCCCGGCTTCGCCCATCTGCAGGCCATGGATTTCATGTGCCGCGGCCACATGCTGGCCGATGTCTCCGCCGTCCTGGGCTCGCTCGACATCGTGTTTGGCGAGGTGGACCGGTGAGTGTCCGCCGTCTCGATCCCGTTCAGCCGGAAAGTTTCGCCTTCACCCGCGACAATCTCGCTTGGGCCAAGACGGCGATCAGGAAATATCCGGACGGCAAGCAGGCTTCCGCCGTGATTTCGCTGCTGTGGCGCGCCCAGGAGCAGAATGACGGCTGGCTGTCGCGCCCCGCCATGGAACATGTGGCCAAGATGCTCGACATGGCCTTCATCCGCGTGCTCGAAGTCGCGACCTTCTACACGATGTTCCAGCTCTCGCCGGTGGGCAGGAAGGCCCATATCCAGGTGTGCGGCACGACGCCCTGCATGCTGCGGGGCGCCGAGGATTTGAAGAAAATCTGCCAGCGCAGGATCCACCACGATCCGCATCATCTGTCGGCCGACGGCAATTTCTCCTGGGAAGAGGCCGAATGCCTCGGCGCCTGCGTCAACGCGCCGATGGTGCAGATTTTCAAGGATACCTACGAGGACCTGACGCCGGCGAGCTTCGAGAAACTGATCGACGACATCGCCGCCGGGCGCGCCGTGAAGCCCGGCCCGCAGATCGACCGCCAGTTTTCGGCACCCGAGGGCGGACCGACAACGCTCACCGACAAGTCGCTCTATGGCACGGACCGCACCTACAAGCGCGTCGAAGCCGCGCCAGCCTCAGCCTGCTCCGGCGGCGGAGGTGAAGCCGGTGGCCGTCACTAGTCCGGTGGCACCCGCACCCATCAAGCTTGCCGAACAGAAAGCCGCAGCCTGCCCGCAAGCCAGTCGCCAAGAAGGCGCCGGCGAAGAAAGCGGCAAAGCCCGCCGCGCGCAAGAAGCCGAAGAGGTGAGGTTGAACGATGCTCGCTGACAAGGACCGCATCTTCACCAATCTCTACGGGCTCCACGACTGGGGCCTCGACGGCGCCAGGAAACGCGGCTGCTGGGTGGACGTCAAATCGTTCATCGACAAGGGCCGCGACTGGATGGTGAACGAGATCAAGGCGAGCGGGCTGCGCGGCCGCGGCGGCGCCGGCTTCCCGACCGGCCTCAAATGGTCCTTCATGCCCAAGCCGGTGGGCGAGCGGCCGCATTATCTGGTGGTCAACGCCGACGAGTCCGAACCCGGCACCTGCAAGGACCGCGAGATCATGCGCCACGATCCGCATCTTTTCGTCGAAGGCTGCCTACTCGCCGGCGCCGCCATGGCGGCGCATGTGGGCTACATCTATGTGCGCGGCGAGTTCATCCGCGAGCGCGAGCGCCTGCAGGCGGCGATCGACCAGGCCTATGAGGCGCGCTTGATCGGCCCGAACAACATCCACGGCTGGGATTTCGATCTCTACATCCATCACGGCGCCGGCGCCTATATCTGCGGCGAGGAAACCGCACTCCTCGAAAGCCTCGAAGGCAAGAAGGGCCTGCCGCGCATGAAGCCGCCATTCCCGGCCAATGTCGGCCTCTATGGCGCGCCCACCACCATCAACAATGTCGAATCGATCGCGGTGGCCGGCACCATCATGCGCCGCGGCGCCACCTGGTTTTCGGCGATCGGGCGGCCCAACAATACCGGCACCAAGCTCTTCTGCATTTCGGGGCATGTGAACAAGCCCTGCAATGTCGAAGAGGCAATGGGCATTCCCTTCCGCGAGCTCATCGACAGGCATGCGGGCGGCATTCGCGGCGGCTGGGACAATCTGCTGGCGGTCATTCCCGGCGGCTCGTCGGTGCCCTGCGTACCGGCCAGCCAGATCATCGATTGCCCGATGGATTTCGACTCGCTGCGCAATCTCAAGTCGGGGCTCGGCACCGCCGCCGTCATCGTCATGGACAAATCGACCGACATCATCCGGGCGATCGCCCGGCTTGCCCAGTTCTACAAGCATGAGAGCCTGCGGCCAGTGCACGCCCGTGCCGCGAAGGCACCGGCTGGATGTGGCGCGTGTTGACCCGCATGGCCGAGGGCCGCGCCGAGAAGCGCGAAATCGACATGCTGCTCGATGTCTCCTACCAGATCGAAGGCCACACCATCTGCGCCCTTGGCGATGCCGCCGCCTGGCCGGTGCAGGGCCTGATCCGCCATTTCCGCCATGTGATCGAGGACCGCATCGATAGCTATTCAGCCAATCCCGACCACGACGGCGCCATCCGCCGTCTGGCCGCGGAATAGTCACGGAATCGAAGATGCCGAAACTCAAAATCGACGGCAACGAGATCGAAGTCGAAAGCGGCACGACGCTGCTGCAGGCCTGCGAGATGGCGGGCGCCGAGATCCCGCGCTTCTGCTATCACGAGCGCCTGTCGATCGCCGGCAATTGCCGCATGTGCCTGGTCGAGGTGAAGGGCGTGCCCAAGCCCCAGGCCTCCTGCGCCATGTCGGTCAACGATCTGCGCCCCGGCCCCAATGGCGAGGTGCCGGAGGTCAACACCCGCTCGCCGATGGTTAAGAAAGCGCGCGAAGGGGTGATGGAATTCCTGCTCATCAACCATCCGCTCGATTGCCCGATCTGCGACCAGGGCGGCGAGTGCGATCTGCAGGACCAGGCCATGGCCTATGGCATCGCCCAGAACCGTTTCTACGAAAACAAGCGAGCCATACCCGACAAGTATCTGGGGCCTCTCATCAACACCCACATGAACCGCTGCATTCAATGCACGCGGTGTGTTCGCTTCGTAGCGGAGGTTGCGGGGATAGAGGAATTGGGCGCCACCGGTCGCGGCGAAGATATGGAAATCACCAACTATCTCAGCCGGGCGCTATCCTCCGAACTTCAGGGCAACATTATCGACCTGTGCCCCGTCGGCGCGCTTGTCAGTGCGCCCTATGAATACAAGGCGCGGCCGTGGGAACTGCGCAAGACCGAAACCGTCGACGCCATGGATGCGGTTGGCTCGAACATCCGCGTCGATGCGCGCGGCCGCGAGGTGATGCGCATCCTGCCGCGCACCCATGAGGACGTGAACGAAGAGTGGATTTCCGACAAGACCCGCTTCGTCTGGGACGGGCTTAAAGTCCAGCGCCTCGACCGGCCGTATTTCCGCGATCTCGGCAAGATGCGGGGCGCGAGCTGGAGCGAAGCCTTCGCCCGCATCGCCCAGAAACTCAAATCTGCGCCGCCCGAACGCATCGGCATCCTGCTCGGCGATCTCGTTGGAGCCGAAGAGGCCTTCTCCATCCGGCAGTTGGCCGAGGCGCTCGGCATCAAGAACATCGACTGCCGCCAGGACGGCACACCGCTAGGCCAAGCGGGCGGCCGCGCCGGCTATCTGTTCAATTCGGGAATTGCCGGCATCGACGCCGCCGACGCCATCATGCTGATCGGCACCAATCCGCGTCTCGAAGCGCCGGTGCTCAATGCCCGCATCCGCAAGCGCTATCTCAAGGGGGGTTGCAGCATCGGCGTGATCGGCGAAAAGGCAGAACTCACCTATCCCTATTTCTATATGGGGGCGGGACCCGATTCGCTGGCCCAGCTTGCCGAGCATGCGCCTGCGAAGGCGCAACAGCCCATGTTCATCATCGGGCAGGGGGCACTCGCCAGAGCCGACGGCGCGGCGGTTCTGGCCTTGGCCGCCAAGGCCGCGCAGGCGATCGGCGTCGTCAAGGACGGCTGGAACGGCTTCAACATCCTGCATGACGCGGCGGGCCGCGTTGGCGCCCTCGACGTCTGCGCGCTTCCGGCCAAGGACGGCGGCAAATCCACCCGCGAAATTCTCGCCGCCGCGAAGGCGGGCGAGCTCGATGTTCTTTTCCTGCTCGGCGCCGACGAAATCGACATGAGCGGGCTCGGCAAGACGTTCGTCATCTATCAAGGCACCCATGGCGATGCCGGCGCCCACCGCGCCGATGTGATCCTGCCCGGTGCCGCCTACACCGAAAAATCGGTGACCTATGTCAACACCGAGGGCCGCCCGCAGATGACCCGCCGCGCCACCTTCCCGCCGGGGGAGGCCAAGGACGACTGGGCAATCCTGCGCGCCCTGTCAGAGGCGCTGGGGGCAACGCTGCCGTGGAACACTCTCGATGAATTGCGCGCCGCCATGTACAAGATCGCTCCGCAACTTGCGCGGCTCGATCAGCTGACACCGGCCAATGCCGCCGAACTTGCCGATCTCGCCAAGGCGGAAGGCAAGATGTCGGGCGAGCCCTTCCGCTCGAATGTAACGGATTTCTATCTGACCAACCCGATCGCCCGGGCCTCGCGCACCATGGCCGAGTGTTCGGCGCTGAAGCGCGAGCGCCAGCTCGCGGCGGCGGAGTGAGGCCATGAACGAAATGCTGCTCACCACCGGCCTGATCGCCATGCAGAGCGTGGCCTTGCTCGTGGCACTGCTGATCGTCGTCGCCTACCTGATTCTCATGGACCGCAAGGTCTGGGCGGCGGTGCAGATGCGGCGCGGCCCCAATGTCGTGGGCCCCTGGGGCCTGCTGCAAACCTTCGCCGATCTGCTCAAATTCGTATTCAAGGAAAACATCATCCCCGACGGCGCCAACAAAGGCGTGTTCGTGCTCGCTCCGCTGGTGACTTCGGTACTGGCACTCGCCGCATGGGCGGTGGTGCCGATTGCCGACGGCTGGGCCATCGCCGACATCAATGTCGGCATTCTCTATCTCTTTGCGCTCTCCTCCCTCGGCGTCTACGGCATCATCATGGGCGGCTGGGCGTCGAACTCGAAATATCCCTTCCTGTCGGCGCTGCGTTCGGCGGCCCAGATGGTCTCCTACGAAGTGTCGATCGGCTTCGTCATCATCACGGTGCTGCTTTGCGCGGGCTCGCTCAACCTGACCGAGATCGTGCAAACCCAGCAGACCGGGCTTGGCACCATGCTGGGCCTTCCGAACTCGTTCCTCGACTGGTATTTCATCCCGCTGTTTCCGATGTTCATCGTGTTCTTTGTCTCGGCGCTGGCCGAGACGAACCGGCCGCCCTTCGACCTCGTCGAGGCGGAATCGGAACTGGTGGCGGGCTTCATGGTGGAATATTCCTCGACCCCCTACCTCCTTTTCATGCTCGGCGAATATGTGGCGATCACGCTCATGTGCGCCATGACCACGATCCTGTTCCTCGGCGGCTGGCTGCCGATCGTCGATGTGCCGGTCTTGAACTGGATTCCGGGCGTCGTCTGGTTCATGATCAAGGTGCTGTTCGTCTTCTTCATGTTCGCCATGGTGAAAGCGATCGTGCCGCGTTACCGCTACGACCAGCTGATGCGGCTAGGCTGGAAGGTGTTCCTGCCCTTGTCGCTCGCCTGGGTGGCGATCACTGCGGCTGCTCTGGTGACCTTCGGGTGGACGCCATGACTGGTTCCGGCTTCGAGAGCCTGCTGGGCGGCTTCGTCTTCCTGCTTCTCGGCGTGGCCGAACTCGTGATCTTGCAGCTCTTCGTCTTTCCCGTCTTGCGCTGGCGCCACGAGGCAGCGAAACTGACTGGCAGACAGGGCCGCGACCCCGCCTTTATCATGAATGTGCTGCGCTTCCAGAGCCTGGCGCTCATGCCGGTGCTCGGCTTCCTGATCGGCGGCCCCTTCAAGGCAATTTTCGGATGACTGCGACATGAGACTGGAACAGGCCGCCCGCTCGCTCTTCCTCAAGGAGTTCGTCTCCGCCACCATCATGGGGTTGCGCTACTTCTTCGCTCCCAAGGCGACGATCAACTATCCCCATGAGAAGGGTCCGCTATCCCCACGCTTCCGCGGCGAACATGCGCTGCGCCGCTATCCCAACGGCGAGGAACGCTGCATCGCCTGCAAGCTGTGCGAGGCGATCTGCCCGGCCCAGGCGATCACCATCGAGGCGGGGCCGCGCCGCAACGACGGCACCCGCCGCGCCACCCGCTACGATATCGACATGGTGAAGTGCATCTATTGCGGATTCTGTCAGGAGGCCTGCCCGGTCGACGCCATCGTCGAGGGGCCGAATTTCGAATTCGCCACCGAGACCCGCGAAGAGCTGCTGTTCAACAAGGAGAAGCTTCTGGCTAACGGCGACCGCTGGGAGCGCGAGATCGCCCGCAACATCGAACTCGACGCGCCGTACCGGTGAGGAGGGGATCATGTGGCTATCGGCGCTGTTCTTCTATCTCTTCTCAGGCGTGATCGTCGCCTCGGCGGTGATGGTGATCTCGTCGCGCAATCCGGTGCATTCGGTCCTGTTCCTTATCTTGTGTTTCTTCAACGCCGCCGGGCTCTTCATTCTCATGGGGGCGGAATTCCTCGCCATGATTCTGGTCGTTGTCTATGTCGGCGCCGTCGCCGTGCTGTTCCTCTTCGTGGTCATGATGCTCGATGTCGATTTCGTCGAATTGCGCCAGGGCATGCTCAATAACCTGCCAGTGGGAGGAACCATCGGCTTGATCCTGCTCGTCGAGCTGGCTTTGGTGGTGGGAAGCTGGGCGGTCGATCCGGGCGCCATCAAGATCGCCGCTGCACCCACCCCCGGCGGCATGACCAACACCGAGGCGCTGGGACGCATTCTCTATACGCAATACATTTACTACTTCCAGGCGGCGGGCCTGGTGCTGCTTGTCGCCATGATCGGCGCCATCGTGCTGACGCTCCGCCACAAGCCGGGCGTCAAGCGCCAGAGCGCCGCCCAACAGGTGGCGCGCGGTCCCGCCACATCCATCGAAATCCGTAAGGTCAAACCGGGGCAGGGCATCTGAGCATGGCGATCGGGCTCTCGCATTATCTGACGGTTGCCGCCATCCTGTTCACCATCGGCATTTTCGGCATTTTCCTAAACCGCAAGAACGTCATCATCATCCTGATGTCGATCGAGCTCATGCTGCTCGCCGTCAACATCAATTTCGTCGCCTTCTCGGCAGCACTTGGCGATCTGGTGGGCCAGGTCTTCGCGCTTCTGGTGCTCACCGTGGCGGCGGGGGAGGCGGCCATCGGCCTTGCCATCCTAGTCACCTATTTCCGCAACCGCGGCTCGATCGCCGTTGAAGACATCAATCTCATGAAGGGCTGAGCAGCGCGAACATGTATCAGGCGATCGTCTTCCTGCCGCTCATCGGCGCATTGATCGCAGGGCTTGCGGGCACCAGGCTGTTCCGCAATCTCGGCAGCGATTCCGAGGTCTACGGCGATCATGCAAGCCATGACCATGGCCATGCCGCCCATGGTCACGGCCACCACGGCCATTACGACGGCCCGCCCTGGCCCATGTATCTGGCGACCGCACTGCTCTGCATTTCCGCCGTGCTGTCGTGGATCGCCTTCTACGGCTTCCTCCATGAGGGCCACAATGAGAAGGTCGAGATTCTGCGCTGGGTGAGTTCCGGCGCATTGACCGCCAACTGGGTCTTGCGCATCGATACGCTGACCGTCGTCATGCTGGTGGTCGTCAACACGATTTCGTCGCTCGTCCACGTCTATTCGCTGGGCTACATGGGCCACGACGAGCACCAGCCGCGCTTCTTCGCCTTTCTGTCGCTCTTCACCTTCGCCATGCTGATGCTGGTGACCTCCGACAATCTTCTGCAGCTGTTCTTCGGCTGGGAGGGTGTGGGGCTCATGTCCTATCTACTGATCGGCTTCTGGTACACGCGCGCCTCCGCCAATGCCGCGGCGATCAAGGCCTTCGTGGTCAACCGGGTCGGCGATTTCGGCTTCGCGCTCGGCATTTTCGGCTGCTTCGCCGTGTTCCAGTCGATCGAGCTCGACGCGATCTTCGCCGCCGCCCCCGCTGCGGCGGGCAAGACCATGCCGTTCCTGAGCTGGGAGTTCGATACGCTCACCACGCTGTGCCTGCTTCTGTTCATGGGGGCGATGGGCAAGTCCGCTCAGTTCCTGCTGCACACCTGGCTGCCCGATGCCATGGAAGGCCCGACTCCGGTGTCGGCGCTCATCCATGCCGCCACCATGGTGACGGCCGGCGTCTTCATGGTGGCGCGGCTGTCGCCGCTCTATGAATTGGCGCCCTACGCCAAGGACGTGGTGCTGGTGGTCGGCGCCGTCACCGCCTTCTTCGCGGCTACCGTCGGCCTTGTCCAGAACGACATCAAGCGGGTCATCGCCTATTCCACCTGTTCGCAGCTCGGCTACATGTTCGTGGCCATGGGGGTGGGCGCCTATGGCGTCGGCATCTTCCATCTCTTCACCCATGCCTTCTTCAAGGCGCTGCTGTTCCTGGGCTCGGGCTCGGTCATTCACGCCATGTCGGGCGAGCAGGACATGCGCAAGATGGGCGGCCTCGCCCCCCATATCCGCATCACTTGGGCGCTGATGATCATCGGCAATCTGGCGCTCACCGGCTTTCCCTTCACCGCAGGTTACTTTTCCAAGGACGCGATCATCGAGAGCTCCTTCGCGGCGGGATCGAGTTTTGCTTTCATACTGCTTGTAGCCGCCGCCTTCTGCACTTCGTTCTACTCCTGGCGCCTCCTCTTCATGACTTTCCATGGCGTGCCGCGCGCCGACAAACCCGTGATGGAGCATGTGCACGAGAGCCCCAATATCATGCTGGTGCCGCTCTATGTGCTTGCGGCGGGCGCGCTCGCCGCGGGCTTCCTGTTCAAGGACTATTTCATCGGCCATGACGAGGCGCTGTTCTGGGGCTCGTCGCTCTACCGCGCGCCGGATAACGAGATCATCCACAAGATGCATGAAGTGCCGGCCTGGGTCGTCTGGTCGCCCTTCATCGTCATGGTGGCGGGCTTCGCGCTCGCTTTCCTGTTCTACATCCGCGATACCTCGCTGCCCGCCAAGCTCGCTTCCATGAATGAGCCCATCTACAAGTTCCTGCTCAACAAGTGGTACTTCGACGAAATCTATGACTTCCTGCTGGTGCGCCCCACCATGCGGCTCGGCCGCTTCCTGTGGAAGATGGGCGACGGCTATGTCATCGACGGCTTCGGTCCCGACGGCGTATCGGCCCGCGTCATCGACGTCACCAACCGCGTCATTCGGCTGCAGACCGGCTATGTCTACCATTACGCCTTCGCCATGCTGATCGGCGTTGCGGCGTTGATCACCTGGTTCACGTTCGGGGGCGCGCCGTGATGTTGGGCTGGCCCATTCTCTCCGTCGTCACCTTCCTGCCGCTGGCCGGTGTCGCCTTCATTCTCGTGGTGCGCGGCGAGGATGCCATAGCGCTACGCAATATCCGCTGGGCGGCGCTGTGGACGACGATCGCGACTTTCATCGTATCGCTGCTCATCTGGACGAATTTCAATCCGGCCGATGCCGGTTTCCAGTTCGTGGAGCGCCACGCATGGCTGGGGGGCACGGCCTCCTACCAGTTGGGTGTCGACGGCATTTCCATGCCCTTCGTGGTGCTCACCGCCTTCCTCATGCCGATCTGCATTCTGGCGAGCTGGTATATCGAAAGTAGGGTTCGCGAATACATGATCGCCTTCCTGGTGCTCGAAACGCTGATGATCGGCGTGTTCACCGCACTCGACCTGGTGCTGTTCTATCTGTTCTTCGAAGGCGGCCTCATTCCGATGTTCCTGATCATCGGCGTGTGGGGCGGGGCGCGCCGCGTCTATGCCAGCTTCAAATTCTTCCTCTACACGCTGCTCGGTTCGGTGCTGATGCTCTTGGCCATCATCGCCATGTACTGGCAGTCTGGCACCACCGATATGGTCCTGCTTCTCGCCCGCAATCCGGGTTTTCCGGCCGGCATGCAGACCTGGCTGTGGCTTGCCTTCTTCGCCTCCTTCGCGGTGAAGATGCCGATGTGGCCGGTGCATACCTGGCTGCCCGATGCCCATGTCGAGGCGCCGACCGCGGGCTCGGTCATCCTGGCCGCGATCCTCCTGAAGATGGGCGGCTACGGTTTCCTGCGCTTCTCGCTGCCGATGTTTCCCGATGCCTCGCTCTATTTCCAGAACTTCGTCTACGCGCTCTCCATCGTCGCCATCATCTACACCTCGCTGGTGGCGCTGATGCAGGAGGACGTGAAGAAGCTCATCGCCTATTCCTCGGTGGCGCATATGGGCTTCGTCACCATGGGCATCTTCACCATGACGCGGCAGGGAATCGACGGCGCCATGTTCCAGATGATCAGCCACGGCCTGGTCTCGGGCGCGCTCTTCCTCTGCGTCGGCGTCATCTACGACCGCATGCACACGCGCGAGATCGCCGCCTATGGCGGATTGGTCCACCGCATGCCGCTCTTTGCCTTCACCTTCATGGTCTTCACCATGGCCAATGTCGGCCTGCCCGGCACCTCGGGCTTCATCGGCGAATTCCTGACGCTTGTCGGCGCCTTCCGGGCCAACACCTGGGTGGCCTTCCTGGCGACGACCGGCGTCATCCTTTCGGCATGCTACGCGCTGTGGCTCTATGCAAGGGTGATGTTGGGGCCGCTGGAGAAATCCTCTCTCGCCCATATCGCCGACATGACGCCGCGCGAACTCGCAACATTGGGTCCGCTCGTCGTGCTCACCGTGTTCTTCGGCGTCTATCCCGCGCCGATTCTCGATGTCCTCGGGGCATCGGTGGAAAACCTGATGAAATCGATGCAGGCGGTGACCACCGCCGCGCTGCCATAGGATCGCCCATGCCGCTCCTGCAAGATGCCTTAGCCCTCCTGCCGGAGATCGTGCTGGCGGTTCTCGCCATGGCGCTCTTGATGTTCGGCGTATTCCGCAAGGGCGATGTGGCAGGCCATGTGACGCTCGCGGCAATCGTCTCGCTCGCCCTCGCCGCCATCCTCGTGATCTGGGGCGGAGATGGCAGGGCGGAAGCTTTCGGCGGTGCTTTCGTCGTCGATACCTTCGCGCGGCTGATGAAAGTGCTGACCCTCTTCGGCTCGGCCGTGGCCATCGTGCTCTCGGTGCATTTCATGAAACGCACCGCCATTGCCCGCTTCGAATATGCCATCCTCGTCATGCTGGCGACCGTCGGCATGATGATGATGATTTCCGCCAACAGCCTGATGGCCCTCTACATGGGCCTCGAGCTGCAATCGCTGGCGCTCTATGTGGTCGCCGCCATCGACCGCGACCAGGCGCGCTCCTCGGAGGCGGGCCTCAAATATTTCGTGCTCGGCGCGCTCTCCTCCGGCATGCTGCTCTATGGCGCCTCGCTGGTCTACGGCTTGACCGGCTCCATCGCCTTTCCGCAGATCGCCGCCGCCATTGCCGCTTCGGGCTCGAGCCTCGGCCTCATTTTCGGGCTCGTCTTCATCATTGCCGGCCTCGCCTTCAAGGTCTCCGCCGTGCCCTTCCACATGTGGACGCCCGATGTCTATGAGGGCTCGCCCACCCCGGTCACCGCCTTCTTCTCGGCGGCGCCGAAAGTCGCGGCGATGGCTCTGTTCATCCGCGTCATGGTCGGCCCCTTCGCCGGCATCGTGCCCGACTGGCAGCAGATCCTGGTTTTCGTGTCGATCGCCTCCATGGTGCTCGGCGCCTTCGCGGCCATCGGCCAGAGCAACATCAAGCGGCTGCTCGCCTATTCCTCGATCGGCCACATGGGCTTTGCGCTGGTGGGCCTCGCTTCGGGCAGCGCCGAAGGCGTGCGCGGCGTCGTCATCTACATGATGATCTATCTGATCATGACGCTCGGCGTCTTCGCCTGCGTGCTGGCGATGCGGCGCCGGGGCCGCCATGTCGAGGAGATCGCCGATCTGGCGGGACTGGCCCGCAACGACAAGGGGCTTGCCTTCGTCATCGCCATGCTGATGTTCTCGCTCGCCGGCATTCCGCCGCTTGCCGGTTTCTTCGCCAAGTATTTCGTCTTCCTCGCCGCCATCAAGGCGGGGCTCGTGACACTTGCGGTAATCGGCGTGGTGGCCAGCGTGGTCGGCGCCTATTATTATCTGCGCATCGTCAAGCTCATTTACTTCGACGAGCCGGCCGAAGCCTTCGACGCCATGGACCGGGAAGTCAAGCTGGTCGCCTATGCGTCGGGGGCCTTCATTCTGCTTTTCGCGCTTTTCGCGCAGCCGCTGGCCGAACTGGCGGGCGCTGCGGCGCAGTCGCTCTATTGAAGCTGCCGCCCGGCCACCGCCTGGTTCATTTCGAGCGGATCGATTCCACCAATGCGGAAGCACGCCGTCTGGCAGAGGCGGGCGAGCGGGGCCCCCTGTGGCTATGGGCCGACGAGCAGACGGCAGGCCGCGGGCGGCTCGGCCGCTCCTGGGTGTCGGAACCGGGAAATCTCTATGCGACACTCCTGTTCTCGACTGCCGCCCCCGCCGCCGTTGTGGGCGCAAGCGGGATTTGCGGCGGCGGTCGCCGTCCATGAGGTGGCCCAGCGGCTGTTGCCCGATGCCGATATCAAACTCAAATGGCCCAATGACGTGCTCCTCGACGGCGCAAAATTCTGCGGCCTGCTCGCCGAGATCGCCGGTCCCGCCCGCAACACCATCGCACTCGGCTGCGGCCTCAATCTGGCCTCGGCACCAACTGGAACGCCCTATCCGGTGACCTGGCTTTCCCGCCACGGAGCGCGAGCCGGGGTCGAAACCCTGTTCGAGTTGCTGGCCGAATGCTATGTGGAACTGGCTGACGGTGTGGGACGAGGGCAGGGGATTTGCGCGCATCCGCGAGGCCTGGCTTCAGCGCTGCGCCGGATTGGGCCGGGCGATCTCGCTCCAGAACGGGAATACATTGACCGGGGGCGTCTTTCGCGGCTTGGCCGAGGACGGCGCCTTGATCCTCGGACTGCCGGGCGGTAGGCAAAGAACCATTCATGCGGGTGATGTGCGCTTTGCGGCAAGCGGCGATCCCGGCGGGCAGGGCCGATGAACGCCAAGAAGAAGTTCGATCACAAGAACGATCTGGTGCTGCTCGCCTTGGGCGGCATCGGCGAGATCGGCATGAACTGCTACTGCTACGGTGTCGGCCCCGCCGACGATCGCGAGTGGCTGATGGTCGATTTGGGCGTCAAATTCGGCGAGGACTCCGAGCCCGGCATCGACGTGGTGCTGCCGGATGTTTCCTTCATCGCCAGCGACCGCCGCAATCTCGCTGGCCTGGTGCTCACCCACGCCCATGAGGATCATCTGGGCGCGGTCGCCTGGCTGTGGCCGCAGCTGCGCTGTCCCGTCTATTGCACGCCTTTCGCCGCCGAAATCCTCAAACTCAAGCTCAAGGAAGCGGGGCTCGACGAAGAGGTGCCGGTCCGCATCCAGGGCGTGGGCAGCCGTTTCAAGGTAGGGTCCTTCGATCTCGAATTCATCGCCGTCACCCATTCGATCCCCGAGCCCACCGCGCTGCTGATCGAAACCAGGCAGGGCCGCGTCCTCCATTCCGGCGACTGGAAGATCGACCGCACGCCGGTTTTAGGCCTCGGCATGGATGAGAAGCGCCTGCGGGAAATCGGCGACGGCGGCGTCGACGTGCTCGTCTGCGATTCGACCAATGTGCTGCGCGAGGGCTTCTCGCCCTCCGAATCCGACGTCGCCGCAACCATCATGAAGATCGTGCGCGAGGCCAAAGGCCGCGTCGCCGTCACGACCTTCGCTTCACATGTCGACCGCATATTCAGCGCCGTTAAAGCCGCCCGCGCCACCGGCCGCGAAGTGGTTGTCGCCGGCCGCGCCATGCGCAATACCATCGAGGCGGCGCGGGCCTGCGGATTTTTGCGCGATGCCGGCGAGTTTCTCGATGAGGAGGAATTCGGCTATCTGCCGCCCGACAAGATCATGCTCCTGTGCACCGGCAGCCAGGGCGAGCCGCGCGCCGCCATCGCCCGCATCGCCGAAGACCAGCATCCGCACGTGGCACTCGAGCCCGGCGATCTGGTGATTTTTTCATCGAGAACCATACCCGGCAACGAGAAGGAGGTATCCCTCGTCCACAACAATCTGGCGAAGCTCGACATCGATGTCGTCACTTCCGACGAGGCGCTGGTGCACACCTCCGGCCATCCGCGCCAGGAAGAACTTCGCACCTTCTATGAGTGGCTGCGCCCCCGCGCCGTCGTTCCCATGCATGGCGAGCCGCGCCATCTCAGGGCACATGCGAAATTCGCCAAGCGCTGCGGCATCGCCGAGACGCTCATTCCCCTTGATGGACATCTGGCCAGGCTCTGTCCGGCACCGGTGCAGAATGTCGATGAGGCGCCCGCCGGCCGTCTGCATGTGGACGGCAAGCTGATCGTGCCGGCCGAGGACGGGCCCGCCCGGCAGCGCCGCAAGCTCTCCTTTGCCGGCATCGTCTTCGTCAGCGTGGCGATCGATGAGAGGCTGCAGTTGGTGGACGACCTGCAACTGATCGGGGACGGCCTGCCCGCCGGTCTCGACGACGAACTGCTGGATACGGCGGATGAGGCCTTCGCGTCGATGCCGAAGCCTCGCCGCAAGGACGATGAGCAGGTCGCCGAGACCCTGCGTGTCTCTATCCGCCGCGCCGCCGACCGCATCTGGGGCAAGAAGCCGATCGTCAAGGTGGCCGTGATCCGGCTTTAAGCAATTTGAGATTGAAATTCAGTAAGCATGATTGGCCGCAACGACACCATAGCGCCAAAGTACAGACGCTACCGAAGCACGGCGCGCTTCATCCGTTGGCGCGCATCATGCAACGCCGGATCGCCGTCGGCATCGCCCGGCACCAGCACATGGGCGCGTAGCCGCCGGCGCTCAGCTTCGGATAGTAACACGGTGATGGCAGGATAGTGCTTGGCGACCGCCTCCGCCATCAGCGCACGCTGCCCGGCTGAATAGACTTCATCATTGCCGACCGACTCGATCACGCCCCCAACCAGCGTCGCCCAGGCTCCCGAAGAGGCACCAAGGCTTGCGGCATGGCCGGCGACATGCAGGGCAAAGGCCTGAACGAGAGCCAGCTCCTCCGCGACCGGTTCGCCCACGAAGACCGCATAATTATAGGCGGCGCGGTAGGCGCCGAGCGTCGCCAGAATGATCCGCAGCTGGCGCAGTTTCTCATCCTTCGAAACCGGTGCCACCTCGATGCGCGCGACATTGCCGGGATCGATGAGGGAGTTGAACCGGTCCCTCGACTCCTTCGCGCGCAAGTGCGGCAGCGGGGCCAGTCCGTTAAAGTGTGTGAAGTAGAAGGCGACATAATCGCGGCTTGTCCATGGAGTTTGGCCGGCGCCGGCCCCCGCCGCGGCGATCACCAGGGCAGACGCAAAACACAGCCGGATGCTCAGCGAAGCCATCATGATGCGACGCCACGATCACTGGGCCTGCCAGAATAGGGGAGCTTTACATGAGCGTCCAGCCAACCGGTCGACCCCCTTCCGCCAATGACAAATGAGTGGCATTGCCGGATCGGCTATACTCCTCCGAATCATGAGCAAGCATGTTCCCCCACCGCAAGTGCCGAAGGACATCGAGCGGATCGAGCTTAAGGACGCGCTGGAAGAGCGCTATCTGGCCTATGCGCTCTCCACCATCATGCACCGGGCGCTGCCCGATCTGCGCGACGGCCTGAAGCCCGTCCACCGCCGCCTGCTGCACGTGATGCGCCTACTCAGGCTCGATCCCGGCACCGCCTTCAAGAAATCCGCCAAGATCGTAGGCGACGTCATGGGCGGCTTCCATCCCCATGGCGACCAGTCGATCTACGACGCGCTGGTTCGTCTCGCCCAGGATTTCGCGGCGCGCTATCCGCTGATCGACGGGCAGGGCAATTTCGGCAACATCGACGGCGATAGTGCTGCCGCCTACCGCTACACCGAAGCGCGCATGACCGAGGTGGCGCGCCTCCTCCTCGACGGGCTCGACGAGGACACCGTCGATTTCCGCCCCAACTACGACGGCAGCCTGCAGGAGCCGATCGTGCTGCCCGGCGCCTTTCCCAATCTGCTGGCCAACGGCTCGTCCGGCATCGCGGTGGGCATGGCGACTTCGATCCCGCCGCACAATGCCGCCGAACTCTGCGATGCGGCACTGCATCTCATCAAATATCCCAATGCCACCGCCGACAAGCTCACCCAGTTCGTGCTGGGGCCGGATTTTCCGACGGGCGGCATTATCGTCGACGACCGCGCCTCGATCCTCGCCGCCTACAAGACCGGCAAGGGCTCGTTCCGCGTCCGCGCCCGTTGGGCGCGCGATGAGCTGCCCCGCGGCTCATGGCAGATCGTCGTCACCGAAATTCCCTGGCTGGTGCAGAAGAGCCGGCTGATCGAGAAGATCGCCGAACTGCTCACCGCGAAGAAACTGCCGCTGCTCGCCGATGTGCGCGACGAGAGTGCCGAGGATGTCCGCATCGTTCTCGAGCCCAGAAGCCGCACCGTCGATCCGGCCCTCATGATGGAGTCGCTGTTCAAGAACAGCGAGCTTGAGGCCCGCATCCCGCTCAACATGAACGTGCTGTCGCACGGCAAGGTGCCGAAGGTGATGGGGCTTCGCGATATCCTGCGCGAATGGCTCGATCACCGAAAAGAGGTGCTGGTCCGGCGCACCAGGTTCCGGCTGGCCGAGATCGCGCGGCGGCTCGAAATTCTCGGCGGCTATCTCGTCGCCTATCTCAACCTCGACGCGGTGATCCGCATTATCCGCGAAGAGGATGAGGCCAAGCCCGCGCTGATGGCGCGCTTCAAGCTCACCGACAACCAGGCCGAAGCCATTCTCAACATGCGGCTGCGGGCTCTTCGCAGGCTCGAGGAAATTGAAATCCGCAACGAGCATGGCGGGCTGAAGAAGGAGGAGGCGGGGCTCAAGAAACTGCTCAAGTCCGAGGACGAACAATGGGACCGGATCGCCACCGGAATCAGGGAGGTGAAGGAAAAGTTCTCCAAGAAGACACCGCTCGGCCGCCGCCGCAGCGATTTCGCCGAGGCGCCGGAGATCGACGTCGACTTCGAACATGCGCTAATCGACAAGGAGCCGGTCACCGTGGTGTGTTCCGAAAAGGGTTGGATCCGGGCGATGAAAGGCCACATCGAGGACATTTCGGTACTCGCCTACAAGGACGGCGACCGCGAGAAATTCGTCTTCGAGGCGGAGTCGACCGACAAGATCATGCTGTTCTCCTCGTCGGGCAAATTCTTCACTCTCGATGCCGGCAAGCTGCCGGGTGGCCGCGGACATGGCGAGCCGGTGCGGCTGATGGCCGATCTCGATGCGACGGAAGAGATTGCGGCACTCTTCGTGCACCGGCCGGGCGCCAAGCGTCTTGTAGCTTCGAGCGATGGCGATGGCTTCATCGTCGCCGAGGAGGAATGCCTGGCGACGACCCGCAAGGGCAAGCAGGTGCTTAACGTCAAGGCGCCGGTCGAGGCCCAGCTCTGCGTGGCCGTGGAGGAGGGGGATGATCACGTTGCAACCATCGGCGACAATCGCAAGCTCCTCATCCTGAAGCGTTCGGAACTTCCCGAAATGGCCCGCGGCAAGGGCGTGCGCCTGCAGAAGTTCAAGGATGGCGGGCTGGCCGATGCCCGCGCCTTCAAGCTCCCCGATGGACTGTCCTGGACCGACAGCTCGGGCCGCGCCTGGAACGTGACTGAGCTTGCGGAATGGATCGGCGAACGCGCCCAGGCCGGCCGCCTGCCGCCCAAGGGCTTCCCCAAGACCAACCGCTTCGGTTGAACGGGTTTGACAATTACTGACCGAGGTCAGGCGCCGCGGGTTGCGAAGGCGAAGCCGCTGTCATCGATCACCAGCGAAATATCCTCGCCCTCGGTGATCGTCAATTCCTCGGGGAGGGGATGGAAGGCCTGGTGCCAGTGGCTGCCACTGAACGGTTCGTTTGCCACCACTGCACAGCCAAATTCGGCGCTGAACCAGCTCAACAGGCCATGCGCGGTTCCGGTCGACTTGGCCCTGACCCGCACCGGGATCGAGTCCGGACAACCGATATAGGTGTATTCGCGCAGCTTGACCGCCGCGCTGAGAAAGCGGTGCGGATGCATTTCCGTATGGACCGGAAAGTAATTGCCGGTCGCATAGTCGTTGAGCAGGCTCAGATCAAAACCGCAGGCAAGGCCCGCCCGGTTGAGATTGGCGAGGCTGTCGCTGTCGATCAGCGCGGCGAATTGCGTGACCACGCGCGGCATGACAAGAGTGTCCGGCCCCGCCAGCCGCTTGATGTCTTCGGCGATCGGCATGAAGCCTTCGCCGACCACACCGCAATCGAGCGTTTCGGTGAAGATCACATCCGGATGGCGCGGCATGAGGCCGCGCTGGATCGCGACGGCGGAGGATTCATTGATGATTGTGATGCGATCTGCATAGGGCGTGGCGGCGATGATGCGCCGTGCCATAGCGGCCAGATTGCCATTCATCTCGCAGGTGACAACATGGGCCGCACCGTATCTGGCAAAGAGCAGGGCGATAAGGCCGGTGCCTGATCCGATTTCCACGACGGTCTTGCCCGCAAGATCGAGCGAACCGATGGCGCGTTCGATGGTCTCGTTGCGCGGCCGGTCGTTGACCATGGCAAAATGCCAGGTTGGGAAATCCCGCCGCGGCTTGCCCCTATTGTCGATAAACGAATTGCCGGCATCAATCTGAACCGACGGCCTGATTGGCCGGACGATACTCATGGCCTCACCCACTCCCCGCACTCACGCCCGACATCGTCCCGCGCCGCAGATTCACAGTAATGGACGTAATGTCAACTTGAACTGACGCAGACGTAAGTTAACCCCCCTTATTAGGGATTTGAACCAAATTGATAACAAATGGTTAATGCGGGCCTTTTCCTTAACACATTGTTATCTAATGGAAATACTTTGGCTCGACAATTCGGGGCCGCAACCCATCATGGCAGAAGGAGCAAATCGTCCAAGAGTCTGGGGCCGCATGGGCACGTTGAGAGGCGAGATCTACTGGATCGACAAAGGCGCGCTGGCTCGCGACCGGCCTCAATTCGGAGCCGGCGGCGAAAGCGACGACGAGCTCATGCACCGTTATGGCTGCGTGCGGGTGTCGACGGGAGAGCTTGGGACCGAAATCCGCTGGTCGGTGTTTTCACCAAGTTTCGCCGCGCTTTATTTCACCGCCGAATTTCTCGCCGGCCTCCGCGGCCCCTTCATGCTGCGCTATTTCCTTGCCGGATGGTTCGAGGAAATCTGCGACACGGCAGCCGCTGCCCGCAGCCGCATCGGCGAAATCCTGTCGAAGAGCGATCTGCATCTGGTGAAGCGGGCCTTCGTGCGCGAAGTCGATCCGCATGGCAAGGTGATGCCGCCGCTCCTGCAGCACGCCTGGCTCGACGGTGCGATGACCGCCGATTATTCCGTGGACTGCGTCTATGAGGAAAGCTCGGGCCGCTTCCGCGTCGACCGCATCGGCCCCCAATCGACGATCGCGCGCCTGTGGGGCGTGGGCCCCGTGTCCTATCCCTGCATGAACGGCGGCTCCTACGACCGCATCGTCAGCGCTGCCTACGGCGACGTGTTGAAGGCCGGCCGGCCACGCTATGATCACGTCTATGCCGCCATGCGCACGCCCGACGACACGATCACCTGGATACCCTATCAGCGGGTGATCATGCCGATGCACGCCAGCGACAAGCGCCGGGCGGTGACCATCGTCACCGAAATCGCCAAGGTCGACATCCACATCCTCTAAGAGTGCTGCAACTGGGCGGCCGCGGCCGAGCATGGTTAATTTACGGTTTTTTGAGAAATTCCGTGCGAACCCTGTCGCAGCCCCTGTTTTCGGCGGGTAATCGATCGCCGCCGGGTCGGGGCGGTACCTGAGAGAATTGCCGGCCGCCATTCTTGATCTTATGGAAAAGCTAGACTGCTGGATTGCCAATGGACGTCTCGTGGCTGGCCCCCAGGGCCCCGGCGCAGCCCTGCTATCCGAACGCGTGTTGCTTGACCGCCATCACCAGGTGAAGGTCTCGATCAGCGAGGACGGCACAACGGTGAAATGGCTCGCCGCCGCCGCCAACTGGTCTTCGCTGCATTTCGCCAAGGAGTGGATCGGCAATCTGCGGGGACCCTACACGCTCAACTACTACATTTCCGGCTGGTTCACCGAAACGCATGCCGGTGTCGAGGAGGCACGCGATCGCATCGATCAACTCATCGCCAAGAGCGATGTGCACTTGTCGTCGCGGGTTTACGTGAAAGAGTTCGATCCCGCCGCGCATCCGCCGCCGGAGAGCTTGCGAGAATGTCTCGAAACGGGTGAGGTTCCCCAAGATTCGTCCATCGATTGCTGGATCGACGATACCACCGGCCGGGTGCGGGTAGAGCGGATCGGCAGTCAATCGGCGATCGCCAAACTATGGGGCATTTCGCCCGTATCGGCCCCGTGCCTTTCGGGGACCTCCTACGACAGTGTCGTCTCCCGCGCCTATGGCCATGTGCTGCGCACAGGCAAGCCTCATTACGATCACATCTACGCCGCGATGGTGGGGCCGGACGGCGAGGTATCCTGGATTCCCTACCAGCGCATCGTCATGCGTCATCCGGCGAGCCGCAGCCGTCATCGTCTGGTTTCAGTGGTTAGCGAACTCACGCCTGTCGAGATTGCTGTGGTGTAGTCAGCATTTCCTCGACCATCTGTTCGAGGCCGCGGCGCTCGGCGATGGCGATCCATTCGACCGGATCGATGCCCTCCGAGCCCCACTGCCATCGGAAATACCCGCGTTCCAGATAATTGAAGCCCATGCGGTTGAGATGGCCGTGGGTGGCCATGGTCTGGCTGGTCAGCGCCCAGACGGCATCGGGGTTCCAGCGGATCAGGCAGAGCAGCAGGCCTAGGCGCCCGAATACTTCAACGATGCGGCGATTGCGCACCGCCCGGTCGAGCCACAATTCGCCGTGATAGACGAGTCTCCCGCGGATGCGCTCGGCCACACTGCCGCGCGGCGGCGAGGGGTGCATCGGCACCAGCACCTCTTGGCGGCGCATGTAGAGGCCGATGGTGTAGGACGGTCCCCAGTCGGCAAGGCTCGAATCGACAGTGTCGAGCCGGAACGCCTGCAATCCGCAGACCGCGCCGTCCCTGGCGGTAAGCTGCATCCAGAACACCCGATCGTCGGGCAGGGCGTTCACCTCGGGATCGAAGAAGGGCGACGGCTGATCCTTCTTTGCCGCCAATACGGTCGCCGCGAACAGTGCAAGATCGTCGTTCAGCGACACCGCATAGCCAAGCTGCTCAAGCTCGGCGGCGAGGCTCGCGGCTAGCCGCGCCGTTCCCAGCGGATCCCGGACTCCCTCTTGTCCCATCCAATCCCTCGACTGTGTTCCGTGTTCAGGTAACCCGGCGGCCCACGGTTGCACCTTTACACTGATTCCGGTTAGCGGATGACTTGGGTTTCCGCGCCTGCCGATGCAGCCTGGCCGTTGCTGCGCAAGGCTGTCTGCAGGCGCCAGAAACTGTGCGCGGCCAGGGTCAGAATGACGATCGAGCCGCCCATCAGGACCGTCCGCGTCGGGGCCTCGGTAAAAATCAACCAGATCCAGATCGGCGTCAGGACCGTCTCAAGCAGGAAGAACATGCTGACATCCGCCGACGGCAGGAAGCGGGGGCCGTTGGCAATGAGTGTCGATGCGAGCGGGATGGCAACCAGGCCGTTCAGTGCAACCCAGGTCCAGCCTGGTAGTATGCCAAACTGGTCCGGCCTCAGGAGCGAGGCGGGCGAGACATCGAAGAACAAGAGTGCGACCAACGCGGAGGCGAGGCTTCCGACCGCTAGACTGGTCGCCACATTCTTCTTGCTGGCCCGGATGATGGTGAAGGCCGCGGCGGTGCAAAGGGCCGAGACGAGTGCGAGGAGGTCGCCGAACACCTTGCCGAGGCCGATACCATCCCAAACGATGATACTGACGCCCGCAAAGGCAAGCACCGTGGCGATCCAGGTCCAGCGATGGACGCGTTCGCCGATGAAGATGCGCGACAGCAGCGCGGTGATGATCGGAATGAGGGCGGTGATGAACACGACATTGGCCGCGGTGGTTTCGACAATGGCGCCGATATAGGTGATGTTGGCCACGGTGTTGGTAGCGATAACCGCAAGCCCCGCCGCGCCGGCGATATACGGCGCCTTGCTGCCCTTGAAGCGCCGGATAAAATACCAGACCGCGGTAATGGCTATGAACAAGAACAGGCCGCGGGCAAAGACGAGTGTCCACTTGTCACTGTTGGCCAGGCGCAGGAGCGGCAAATCGAGGGTGAACAGCAAGCCGCCCAAAGCGGTGATCAACAGCCCCACGCCTACGGTCCCGCTATTCGACTCCGAACTATCCGCCATCTTGCCTCTGGGACTCCGTATTGTGGTCAACGTTAAATGGCGGCTTGCATTTCGTCCGGACTATCATTCGAATGTCCTTAACGTCAAGTTAGTTCGCCGCCAAGTTGAAGACAAGCACGGGCACACACTGCGGCAATTGCCACGTAGCAGCAATTCAAGCAAATAAATCAATTATAACAATCGTTTAACAGTATGTACTTAGCCCATTTCTCAATGCCGGTACAGTACCCATCCCTCAGATGTCAGCCGCTCCTGCGGCAGGAATTGGGCCTTGTATTTCATTTTCGGCGATCCGTTGACCCAGTAGCCGAGATAGAGATAGGGCAGTCCGAGTCGTTTGGCGCGGTAGATATTGTCGAGAATCATCTGGGTGCCGAGGCTCCGGTGCTCTAGCTCCGGATCGAAGAAGCTGTAGATCATCGAGATGCCATCCCCGAGAATGTCGATGAGCACCGCCGCGGCCAAAGCGCCCGCCCGCGGGCTAACCGGCCTGAAACGGTATTCGACCAGACGGCTGTCGACGAAACTGTCGTCGACCATGGCGGCGAAATCCAGAACCGTCATGTCGGCCATGCCGCCTTCGCCGTGGCGGGCGTCGATGTAGTCGCGGAACAGCGAATAGTGCTCATGCGCCACCCGGGCCTTGCTGACGCCGCTTTCGATGTCGGCATTGCGCTTCAGGACGCGGCGGAAAGACCTTCGCAGCTCGAAGGAATTGACCGGCACCCGCACCGAGACGCAAGCCGCGCAACCGTCGCAGGCCGGGCGATAGGCGATGTTCTGGCTGCGGCGGAATCCGCCATGCGAGAGCTGAGTATTGAGGGTCCGCGCTTCGTGGCCGATCAGATGGGTGAAAACCTTGCGCTCGACCCGGCCCGGCAAATACGGGCAGGGCGCCGGGGCGGTGATGAAGAACTGTGGAAAATTTCGCCGTTCGATGCTCACCGCATGCGCTCCGCAACGCGACTCGTGGGTACTATATTGCCGTGCCTGCATGGACGATCAAGTGGATTATGGAAGTACCCTTATTTGTCATTTGAGAGCGCATCGCTTACCAAGCCCCCGCATCAACCTGACGGAGAAGTGCAATGACCGTTCGTGCCGCATGGATCGGTCTGGGCGTGATGGGGTTTCCGATGGCCGGCCATCTGGCACAGAGCGGCGGCTGCACCGTCACGGTCTATAACCGCAGCCCGGGCAAGGCTGAAAAATGGCAAGCCGCCCATGGCGGCGCCACGACTGCAACACCCAGCGCGGCGGCAGCCGATGCCGATTTCGTCTTCGCCTGCGTCGGCAATGACGACGATCTGCGGCAGGTGACCATTGGAGCTGAAGGCGCCTTCCATACCATGAAGCCGGGTGCCGTGTTCATCGACCACACCACCGCATCGGCCGGTATTGCGCGCGAGCTGCATGCCGAAGCCAAGCGTCGCGGTTTTGGTTTCGTCGATGCGCCGGTATCGGGCGGTCAAGCCGGCGCCGAGAATGGCATCCTCACCGTCATGTGCGGTGGCGACGAGGTGGATTACGCCAAGGCCGAACCGCTGATCGCCCATTATTCGCGGATGCGGAGGTTGCTCGGACCGCCCGGCGCCGGCCAGCTTGCCAAGATGTGCAACCAGATCGCCATTGCCGGACTTGTGCAAGGCCTCGCCGAAGCCATTCATTTCGGCAAGCGGGCAGGCCTCGACATGGAAGCGGTCGATCGAAGTCATTTCCAAGGGTGCGGCCGGTTCCTGGCAGATGGACAACCGCCACAAGGCCATGATCGCCGGCAAGTTCGATTTCGGCTTTGCCGTCGACTGGATGCGCAAGGACTTGGGCATTTGCCTCGACGAGGCCCGCCGCAACGGCGCCCATTTGCCGGTCACCGCCCTCGTCGACCAGTTCTATTCCGACGTGCAGGACCTGGGCGGCAGGCGCTGGGATACATCGAGCCTGATCGCCAGGCTCCAACGCTGAGCGCCTGCGATCATTCCGTCTGAGCCCGCAGCGATCGGGCCACCTCAAGCGCGAAATAGGTGAGGATGCCGTCGGCGCCGGCGCGCTTGAAGGCAATCAGGCTTTCCGGGATCACCTTGCGCGGATCGAGCCAGCCGCGTTCGCAGGCGGCCATGATCATCGCGTATTCGCCCGAGACCTGGTAGGCGAAAGTGGGAACCCCGAAGGTCTCCTTTACCCTCTGCACGATGTCGAGGTAAGGCAGGCCCGGTTTCACCATCACCATGTCGGCGCCTTCGGCGATATCGAGCGCCACTTCGCGCAGCGCCTCGTCGGAATTGGCGGGGTCCATCTGATAGCTGCGCTTGTCGCCCATCAGCGTGGCCGAGGAGCCGACCGCGTCGCGGAACGGCCCGTAGAAGCCCGAGGCATATTTGGCGCTGTAGGCCATGATCTGCACGTGGGTGTGGCCATCGGCTTCGAGGGCGCGGCGGATGGCGCCGATGCGGCCGTCCATCATGTCGGAGGGCGCCACGATATCGCAGCCCGCCTCGGCCTGCACCAGCGCCTGCCGCACCAGCATCTCGACGCTGGCATCGTTGACGATCTCACCGCCTTCCATGAGGCCGTCGTGGCCGTGGCTGGTATAGGGATCGAGCGCCACATCGCACATGATGCCGATGTCGGGCACCGCTTTTTTCACGGCGCGTATGGCCCGGCACACGAGATTGTCCGGATTGAGCGCCTCGCGGGCATCGGCGCTGCGCAGCGCCTGAGGCGTATTGGGAAACAGCGCGATGGCCGGAATGCCGAGTTCCGCCGCCTCCTCCGCCTTCTTGACGGCCAGATCGATGGAATAACGCTCAACCCCCGGCATCGAAGACACGGGCTCGTGGGCGTTTTCTCCGTTTGTTACGAAGAGCGGCCAGATCAGGTCTGTCACCAGCAAGGCATGTTCACGCACCAGATCGCGCGACCATTGGGTGCGCCGGTTGCGGCGCATGCGCAGCGCCGGATAGGCTGGTTCGGTGGCGGCGGACCGCCACGTCCAAGAGAATGGCTCGTTCTTGTTCATGGCTTTATCCAGCAAGTCCCGGTTGCCGGTTGCACCGTCTGTTGGTCGCACGGCGCGCCGGCAAGGCAAGCTTAACCAAATCTGCGGATTTTGCTCGGATTTTTACAGGAATTAATCTTGGCGCATTTACCTTGGTCGGCAATTTCGAGATCGCCGCCTGCCGTGGCAGGCGGTGAGCCGCCGGGGGATCGGGGCGGTATCGCGCGGGTAATCGGGTGGGGCCGATTCCCGCGCGATCCTTTTGTACTGGGTCCGCAGCGTCATTAACGCCCGGAAAAAAACCCTCGGTAAACTGTCTTTCAAACAGAGCCAAATCTTTGAGAATATAAGAATAAATTTACCCAACCGATTGATCCGATTTTAAGTTCCCCTGCCTTAGGGTCGTTTGCGTGTGAGGAACGGTCATTCAAAAGAAGCCGGCCTCCAAACGACAAGGGATAGGTGGAAAACATGCGTACTCAGGTAATGGGGGCAGTGCGCCCTGTAGCGGCCGAAGCCGGCCGCAATCCAATCAAGCATCGCTATATGGAAGCGCTCACGCTGATCGAGCGGCTGCATCGCCGCTTGCTCGATGTGATCAAGGACGATTTCGAGCGCTCCGGAGAGCCGGAAGTGAACCCGGTGCAGGCCCTGCTGCTGTTCAATATCGCAGATTCGGAATTGACCGCCGGTGAACTCAAGACCCGCGGCCACTACCAGGGCTCGAACGTCTCCTATAATCTCAAGAAACTGGTCGAGGCGGGCTATGTCAATCACGAGCGCTCGAGTTCCGACAAGCGCTCGGTGCGCGTCAAGCTGACGCCGAAGGGCCAGGCGATTCGCGAGCGCATCGATGCCCTCTACAATCGCCAGCTCCAGGCGGTCGAAGAAGTCGTCGGCCTCAGTATCGATGAATTCGACCGTCTGAACAAGGCTTTGACCCGCCTCGAGCGGTTCTGGACAGACCAGATTCTCTATCGCCTCTGAGCTGCTGACACAACCGGCCCCTGTGGCGGAAAAGCCGCAGGGGCAATTTTTCCCTGATTGCGACCACGCGCCGCCGCGTAAGTTCGCATTCTTGCCCAACTTTCAGATGATCGACATCGCCGGGTTGGCAGGGCTTTGACGAGTCGTGCCCGGGCTGGTACACATCATCGTTCCAGCTTGAATCGGATCTAGCAGCAGGCCGTCGCGGCAGGCGCGGGGTTAAGTCGTGAACGGCGGATGGGGATGAGCGAGACATTTCAGCGTGAGAACTTCACTCCTTTCGGTGGCGTTGGCGATGCTGATCGCGTTGCCGGCGATGGCGGTCACGCCGGCACATGCCGAAAACGACAATCCGCTGTGGCAATGGAACAAGAAGAACAAACAAAAGAAAGCCAAAGCCGCTGCCACCGAAAAAAGCCCGGACGACGACTTTCTGCCGTCGGCCAACAACTGGCAGAATTCAGCCAGCGGCGGCAAGGCGACCACCGTCACTGAAATCGTCATGGATGAGAATGTCAGCCCCATGCTCTCGCCGGTGGGCGCACTGGGCCTGCAGGCCGCGCTCTCGCGCTATCAAGCGATCGTCGCAGCGGGCGGTTGGCCCACAGTGCCCAACGTGAATCTGAAGAAAGGTGCCGAGGGCGAGGCCGTCGCAGCGCTCAACCGCCGCCTGTTCGTCGAAGACTATGTGCGTCGGGAAGCCACCGAAGGCGAGTTCGCGGCCGTATTCACCACCGCGACGGCGGAGGCTCTCACCCGCTTCCAGCGCAATCACGGGCTCAAGGTGTCGGGCGCGCTGGATTCGGCGACGGCGAAGGCGCTGAATGTGCCCGCTACCAGGCGTCTCGCCACGATCCGCGCCAATATTCCGCGGCTCGATGAATATTCCAAGGACGTGGGCCCGCGCTATATCATCGTCAATGTGCCAGCCGCGCAGCTCGAAACGGTGGCCGGCGGCCGCGTCTATTCCCGCCACAACATCATCGTCGGCAGGCCGTCGCGGCCCACACCCGTGGTGATGACGACGCTATCGGAAATCAACTTCAATCCCTACTGGAACGCGCCCGCCTCGATCGTCGAGCGCGATATCATCCCGAAAATGCTGAAAGGCGGCGCCCGTAGCGTTATGACCCAGATGAACATGAAGGTGTTCGAGGGTGTCGGCGGCCCGGAAATCGATCCCGAGAGCGTCGACTGGGAGAGGGCCATCGCCGACGATTTTCATTTCCGCCAAGAACCGGGCGGCAGCAACGCCATGGCCACCGCCAAGATCAGTTTCCCCAGCCCCTTCGGCATCTATCTGCATGATACGCCAGAGAAACATCTCTTCGCGGCGGGCCAGCGCTTCTTCAGTTCCGGCTGCGTGCGCGTCGAGCAGGTTCAGACTTTCCTCAATTGGATTCTGAGCGGTCAAGATTACTTCGATGTGACCAATCAGGACTCGATTGATGAGAGCCTCATCGCCGAACTAGGGCAGTCCCTGGAGCGGCGCGACGTAAAGCTGACCAATCCGCCGCAACTGCGCGTCACCTATCTTACCGCCTGGACCAACACTCGTGGCGAAGTGAATTTCCGGCCCGATATTTACGCGCTCGACGGTACCGGCTTCGTTATGGGCCAGCCGCTGCCGGTGGGCGAAATGGGCGAAGATGGCCTGCGCTATGTCTTGAAGCCGGTGCCGCGCCAGCCCGCCGCCGTCGAAGAGGCGGAGTTCGAGGGGTTCTTCCTGTTCGGCTTCCGGCCGTCCAACCGCAGCGACAGGAAGGCGAAAACCACCGAAATGGAGAGGCCTGCCGCCACCAACTGGACGCAAACAAAATCCGGCGTGAAGAAGAAGACGGTTAAGGCGGCCGCGGCCAAGAATGACGGCAAGAAGAAACCCAAGACCGCTGCCAAGAAGAAGATCGTGAAACAGGACGGGCAAGCCGCTGCCAAGAAGAAGACTGCGAAACAGCCCGAGCAAGCCGCAACGAAGAAGATCGTGAAACAGGACGAGCAAGCCGCTGCCGTCAAGGAAGTGGAACCGGTGGCTAAGCCATGCACGCCTGATATCCTCGGCGATCTCTCGGGCGATTGCGGCAAACCGGGCGAGACTGCGGCAAATCGCGACTGAATCCCGGCGCGCTGCTGCGCCGCGAAGACCGATCAGGACTTGGCCGACAGCACGACGAGAGAGGCGGGCAGGATTTCGATCCGCAGCGGAGCCTTGACATACTCAAGCTCGCCATCAACCGAGGCTAGGATTTTTCGCCGTCCGGTCCAGCCCGATCTCAGAGATCGGATTTCCACCTTCCGTCCGTTCTGGATATCGACATGGGGACTGGCCTGCCATGTGGCGGTGAGAAGCCCGCCCGCCAGTCTGAAAATGTCGCGCTTTCGAAAGGTGTTGACGACATACATGCCGAGCACTCCCTCATCGAGCTTGTCCTGATAGGGCACATGGCCTTCGCCGAACATATTGTTACTCACCAGTACCGCGGGCGATCTGACGCGCTGCCCCAAGCCGTCGAGCAGTGCGTCGAGCTTCAGCTTAGGTGGCCGCCGGATCGTCAGAAGGAAGGCTCGAATGCTGTTGATGATTTTGCTCAGCCGCGACCCGTAACCAATGCGCTCTCGGATCCGGGCCATCCGCGGATGCAGACCGAGGGAAACATGATGCAAGAAAACGCGGCCGTTGACGCGGCCGACGTCGATCGGCACCCGCCGCGCGGTGGCGATGGCCTTGACCGCGTCCTCCAACGCGTTCGGCATGCCCAAAGCCTTGGCGAAAAGATTCATGGTGCCCAGCGGCAGCACGCCCATCGCCTTGCCGGTTCCGGTGAGCATGCCTGCAACGCTGGACATCGTGCCATCGCCGCCACCGACGACGATGGTATCGACAGCACCGGAACTCAGCGCCTCATCAACCATGGCGCGAATCGCGTCGCCTGACACAAATTCGATGCGAGCCGGCGGATCTGACTGCGCGAACCCCCTCGCGATCGCCTCGCGCGCACCCGCCACCCCGAGTGTTCGCACCGTGCCGGCGTTTTCATTGACGATTACCCAGGTGCTGGACGCCCCACGAGTGACGGCCAGTTCCGCCGCCTCGGGAATGGAATTCACTTTTCTTGCATTACGGCCAGGATGTGCCCAGCGGGATCCTTAAACCACGCCATCGCTTTCGGACCCATCGCACCGCTTTCGTTCCGCACGATGCCTTTCGCGTCGGTCTTTATCTCAGGCAGATCGTACTGCTCCATGCGTACACCCCGCTTACGAAGCTCGTCCACGGCCTTATCAATATTGTCTACCAGGAAATTGAGTACCGTGTGCTCTGGCGCGTGATAATCGTCTGAAGGGTAGATGAATACCGGAATACCTCCGCCGGCGAGATGTAATTCAAGCCCCTCCGGGATTTCTTTTACCTTGAGACCGAGCGTCTCGCCGTAGAACTTCTTGGCTTTCTTCATATCGTCGACAGAGAAACTGCTGAATGCTTTTGTATCTTTGAACATTCTTGCTTACTCCGGATTTGCGCCATGCATCAGCGATTGAGGCAGCAATTCATGGCCTTCCTGAGGCAGTTGCCACCGAGTGTTCCGCCATTTACCTGGCGAATTTGACGAAAAGAGCGCGCAAAACGCCGTTCTCAGTCTCTCCGTCCGTTGCGCCAAGAAGTAGCTGGACCCGCGGCCGCTACACTGTATCTTGCGGCGTTTTCGGAATAGGGGGCTCCAATGGCGAAGAAGAAATCGAAGAAGGCGGTCAAGAAGGCCAAGCCGCTGTTTCCCGGCTTCTTCAAGGAAAAGCTCGCCAAGACCGATCCCAAGGTCGCCAAGGCAATCGCCGCCGAGCTCGGCCGCCAGCAGCATGAGATCGAGCTGATCGCCTCGGAGAACATCGTCTCGCGCGCCGTGCTCGAGGCGCAAGGCTCGGTGCATGACCAACAAATATGCCGAGGGCTATCCGGGCCGGCGCTATTACGGCGGCTGCCAGTATGTCGACGTCGTCCGAGAACCTGGCCATCGAGCGCGCCAAGCAAGCTGTTCGATTGCGGCTTCGCCAATGTGCAGCCGCATTCCGGCGCCCAGGCCAACCAGGCGGTGTTCTTCGCGCTGCCTGCAGCCCGGCGACACCTATATGGGCCTCGATCTCGCCTGCGGCGGGCATCTGACCCACGGCTCGCCCGTCAACCAGTCGGGCAAGTGGTTCAAGGTCGTGCCCTACGGGTGCGCGAGGACAATCACCTGATCGACTATGACTGAGCTCGCCGAGCAGGCCGCTCGCGAGTGCAAGCCGAAGCTCATCCTCGCCGGCGGCTCGGCCTATCCGCGCATTCTCGATTTCGCCCGCTTCCGCGCAGATCGCCGACAGCGTCGGCGCCTATTCTGATGGTCGACATGGCCCATTTCGCCGGCCTCGTGGCGGGCGGCGTTCATCCCAATCCGCTGGAACATGCCCATGTGGTGACCACCACCACCCACAAGACGCTGCGCGGCCCCCGCGGCGGCATGGTCCTGTCACGCGACGAGGAGCTCGGCAAGAAGATCAATTCGGCCGTGTTCCCCGGCCTGCAGGGCGGGCCGCTGAGCATGTGATCGCCGCCAAGGCGGTGGCCTTCGGCGAGGCGCTGAAGCCCGCCTTCAGGAAATATGCGGCAAAGCGGTCGTCGCCAATGCCAAGGTGCTGGCCGACAGCCATGATCGAGGGCGGCTGCGATCTCGTCTCCGGCGGCACCGACACCCATCTGATGCTGGTCGATCTGCGCAAGAAGGGACTGACCGGCAAGGCCGCCGAGGCGGCCCTCGGCCGCGCCTGTATCACCTGCAACAAGAACGGCATTCCCTTCGATCCCGAAACGCCGCACGATCACCTCCGGCATCCGCCTGGGCACGCCCGCCGGCACCACCCGCGGCTTCGGCGCGGCGGAATTCAAGGACGTCGGCGCGCTTCATCACCGAGGTGCTCGACGGCCTTGCGAAGAACGGCGAAGAGGGCAATGGTAAGGTCGAAGCGGCGGTCGAAGCGCAAGGTCATGGCGCTGACCGACCGCTTCCCGATCTACTACGCTAAGAGGAGGCCATGCGCTGTCCATTCTGCAGCAATGAAGACACCCAGGTGAAGGACAGCCGTCCGAGCGAGGACGGCGCCGCCATCCGCCGCCGGCGCTATTGCCCCGATTGCGGCGGCCGTTTCACCACCTTCGAGCGCGTGCAGCTGCGCGAGCTCATGGTGGTCAAGCGCTCCGGCCGCCGGGTTCCCTTCGACCGCGACAAGCTGATGCGCTCGATCCAGGTGGCGCTGCGCAAGCGCCCGGTCGAGCCCGAGCGGGTCGAGCGCATGGTCTCCGGCATCGTGCGCCGGCTCGAAAGCCTGGGCGAAAGCGAGATCAAGTCGGAGACCGTCGGCAAGCTCGTCATGGAGGCGCTCAAGGTGCTCGACGATGTCGCCTATGTGCGCTTCGCCTCGGTCTACAAGAATTTCCGCGAGGCCAAGGATTTCGAGGAACTGCTGGGCGAACTCACCGGCGAGGAGAGCGAGAGGCGAGCGCGGGTGAACGCGCGACCGGCGCTGGATGGACTATGCGGCCTGCGCCTGGGCCACCGGGCGCTCGGCACGACCGCCGAAAACCCGCCCGTCGGCTGCGTCATCGTCAAGGAGGACAGCGTCCTCGGTGTCGGCTGGACCCAGCCCGGCGGCCGGCCCCATGCCGAGACCGAAGCCCTCGCCATGGCGGGCGAGGCAGCGCGAGGGGCCACCGCCTATGTGACGCTCGAACCCTGCGCCCATCACGGCCGCACCCCCCCCTGCGCCGAGGCACTGGTCAAGGCGGGCATCGCCCGCGTTGTCACCGCCGTCGAAGACCCGGACCCCCGCGTCTCGGGTGGCAGGGTCATGCCATCCTGCGGGCGGCTGGGATCGCGGTCGAAACCGGGGTCGGCGCCGAAGACGGCCCGCCGCGATCTCGCCGGCTTCCTCACCCGGATTGCCAAGAAAGCGCCCCTATGTGATTCTAAAGCTTGCCGTTTCGGCCGATGGCAAGATCGCCGCGCGGGCCGGTGAACGAACCACCGATCACCGGGCCGGAGGTGCAGGCGCGGGTCCACCTCATGCGGGCCCAAAGCGATGCCATCCTGGTCGGCATGGAGCACGGTTCTGGCCGACGATCCGGAACTCACCTGCCGCCTTCCCGGCCTGGAAGGGCGCTCGCCTATGCCCTTCGTACTGAGCAGCACCCGCGAACTTCCGGCGGCGTCGAAACTGGCGGGCCGCGGCGCCGAGGTCTTGCGCGGCGGCATCGCAGCGGCACTAGCCGATCTTGCGACGCGCGGCATCAACCGGCTGATGGTCGAGGGTGGCGCCAGGACTGCCCGCAGCTTCATCGAGGCGCGGATCGTCGATGAAATTCATCTGTTCCGCGCGCCCGATGAGATCGGCCCGCGCGGCGTCGATGCGCTGGCCGGGCTTCGCCTTGACGAGGTCCTGGCACAGTTCCGGTTCGGCGAAGAGGAAGTGCTTGGGGCCGACCGGCTGACCGTTTATGAAGGCCCGCAGTAAACTCCTGACCGAGTGCCCGGCGAAGCCGGGCCTCGAAGGGTCCTGCCACCGGCTTGCAAGCTGCGAGGATCGCTCCGCTCGGACCTCGGCATTTGAGGCGGCTGATGAATGACAAGGTTGCAGTCATGTTCACCGGCATCGTCACCGACATCGGCGAAGTCGTCCGCGTCGAGAAGCGCGGCGACACCCGTTTCGCGATCGCCACCGCCTACGATCCCGCAGCCATCGCGGTCGGCGCCTCGATTGCCTGTTCCGGCTGCTGCCTGACGGTGGTGGCGAAATCGCAGCCGCGCCTTCAGCGTCGATGTTTCGGCCGAGACGCTTTCGAAAACGACGCTCGGCACCTGGAAACAGGGCACGCGCATCAATCTCGAGCGCGCCTTGAAGATGGGCGACGAGCTGGGCGGCCATGTCGTGTCGGGCCATGTCGATGGTGTGGGCGAGATCGTCTCGATCGTGCCGGAAGGCGACTCGAAGCGCTTCCGCTTCCGCGTCGCGCCGGACGTTGGCCCGCTTCATCGCGCCCAAGGGCTCGGTGACGCTCGACGGCACCTCGCTCACCGTCAACGAGGTCGAAGGCCTCGACTTCGGCGTCAACATCATCCCGCACACCCAGGCCGTCACCACATGGGGCCAGGCGCGGCCAGGCGGCCGGGTCAATGTTGAAATCGACATGCTGGCGCGCTATGTGGCGCGGCTCGCTGAGTTCGGAAATCCATGAAAACCGGAAAGACAACCGCGCGCGGCCGGCAGGATCAAGGCGCATCTGCTCATTGTCGAAGCGCGCTTCTATGGCGAGCTGTAGCGATGAACTGGCGCGGGGCGCCATCGCGGCAATCGAAAGTGCCGGCGCCACCTGGGAGCGCATGGCGGTTCCGGGCGCTCTCGAAATTCCCGGCGCCATCGCCATGGCCGCGGCTACCAAGCGCTATGACGGCTATGTGGCGCTGGGCTGCGTGCTGCGCGGCGAGACCATCCCACTACGATATCGTCGCCAATGAAAGCGCCCGCGGCCTGATGGACCTGACGATCAAGGGTCTGGCAATCGGCAACGGCATTCTCACCTGCGAGACCGAAGCGCAGGCCTGGGCCCGCGCCCGGGTTTCCGAGATGAACAAGGGTGGCGGTGCCGCCGATGCGGCCCTCGCCATGATCCGCTTTTCGCGCGACATGAAAAAGGCGCGCCGCAGGTGACAGATAAACGCAGGCCGAAACCGGTCGAACGCGCCGCCGCCAGACTCGGCGCGGTGCAGGCGCTCTATCAGATGGATCTGGCCGGCACCGATGTGGGCGAGACGCTGGCGCAATTCTCATCGCGCGCCATGGGCGAGGATTTCGATGACGGCCAGTGCGGCGAGGCCGATTACAAGTTCCTGAAGGAAGTCGTCGACGGCGTGGTGCGCGAGCAGAACACCATCGATCCTGCTGTCGAAGCCATCCTCGACAAGGGCTGGCCGCTGCACCGCCTCGATGCCACGGTGCGGGCGATCCTCCGGGCGGGGGCCTATGAGCTGATGTTCATGGAGAAGGTTCCGGCCCGCGTCGCCATCAGCGAATATATCGATGTGGCGGGCGCCTTCTTCGACGCAGAAGAACCGAAATTCATCAATGGCGTCCTCGACCGCCTGGCCCGCCAGCGCCGGCCGGGGGAGTTCGCCGCATGAACGCCCCCTTCATCCATGACGATACGAAAGCCCGCCGCAATGCATTGATCCTCGCTACGGCCCAAGCCCTGTTCGGTTCGGCGACAACCATGCTGGTGGTCACCGCGGGCCTTGTCGGAACCCTGCTTGCCTCCGATCCATCCTGGGCGACCTTGCCGATCTCGATGATGATTGTCGGAACCGCGCTGACGACCTTTCCGATATCACTGATGATGAAGCGGATCGGCCGCAGGTTGGGCTTCATTCTATGCGCCCTGGTTGGCACCATGGGCGGCCTTATCGGCGCCCTGGCCATTTATCAGAAGAATTTCCCCATGTTTCTGGGGGCGGCTTTTCTGATCGGCATCTATCAGGCCTCGGCCTCATATTACCGGTTCGCCGCCGCCGATCTCGCCAGTCCGGAATTCCGCCCAAAGGCGATCTCGTGGGTGATGGCCGGCGGCGTGGTGGCGGCGCTGTTCGGTTCGCTCCTGGTGATTGTGACCGTCGATCTCCTGGCGCCGGTGACCTTCGCCGGCACCTGGGTCGGCATGGCGCTCATCGCGCTTGTTTCAACGGGAATTCTACTCGGACTCGATATTCCGATTGCCAATCAGGACAGCGCCGGCTCCGGCCGCCCACTGGCCGTGATCGCCCTGCAGCCCCGCTATATCGTGGCAGCCACGACGGGGATGCTGTCCTACGGCGTCATGATGCTGGTCATGACGGCGACTCCCGTGGCGATGATCGCCTGCGGATTTACCGTCGGGGATTCGAGCTGGGTCATCCAGTGGCATGCGCTCGCCATGTTCGCACCGAGCTTCTTCACCGGCCACCTCATCACCCGCTTCGGCGCCGAGAGAATTTCCGCGGTGGGAATGGTCCTGCTGACGGGCGCGGCCATATCCGGCCTCCTAGGAATCACATTCGGAAATTTCGCCGTCGGGCTCGTTCTCCTGGGGCTTGGCTGGAATTTCGCCTTCATCGGCGCCACGACGCTGCTGACCGGGACATACGAACCCTCCGAACGCAACAAGGCGCAAGGTCTGAACGACTTTCTTATTTTTGGCACGACGGCGCTCGCCTCGCTCAGCGCGGGCTGGCTGCTCGATCGCATCGGCTGGGATGCGGTGAACTATGCCGTGTTCCCGATGGTCGCCGTGGCGCTGGCGATGATCGGCTGGCTGACGATGCGGCCGTCGCCCGCTGCGGCCTGATCCTGGCCATGCGTCTCAATGTGTTCTTGCAGAAGGCCGGAATCGGCAGCCGCCGCGAGGCCGAGCGGCTGGTGGCCGAGGGCCGCGTCACGATCAATGGCAAGATTGCGGGCGCGACAATCCCGGTGGAAGAGGGCGATGTCGTCACCCTCGACGGCAAGCCTGTGGGGCCTGCAACCAGGCCGCTGCCGCGCCTGTTCATGCTCAACAAGCCGCTCGACGTGCTGGTCACCCACCGCGATCACAAGGGGCGGCCGACGATCTTCGATCTGCCCGCGCTCAAGGCGCCGCGCTGGGGGCCCGCCATGCCGCGCATCATGAATGTCGGCCGCCTCGATGTGAACAGCGAGGGGCTGTTGCTGCTCTCATCCGACGGACCGCTGGCCCAGGCGATGATGAGCCCCGCGACGGCCCTGTCGCGGGTTTACCGGGTGCGGGTGCGCGGCCGCCTCAGCCCGGACAACGTCAAAACCCTGGCGCGCGGCATCATCGTCGACGGGGTCGGCTATCGCGGCGCCGAATTCGTCGAGGAATACGACAAGGGCGGGCGCAGCAACAGCTGGTACCGGGTGGTTTTGACCGAAGGCAAGAACCGCGAAATCCGCAAGTTGATGGAACATTTCGGTTGCGTGGTGAACCGGCTGATCCGGGTGCAATACGGGCCCTTCCATTTGGGCGAACTGACCTCCGGAAGCGTGGTGGAAGTAGCCCCCGCGGAGGTCAGGCGCTTTCTTGAGTTCCTGGCGGCGCGCGGCGTTGCGCTGTAGGGAGGCGTGAACTGCATAGGCAGAATGTTCGATGCCCGAGCCCTTTCTGCCCATTGCCACTGCCTGTCCAATTTGGCATACCGCAGCCACATTCCGGGGCAGGGGCCGGAGCGTGCGATTCCATTGCGCCAATCCGTCAGGGTGCTTCCGGGCAACATCAACGAACACAAGGGTTTATCCATGACCTCCACACTCTGGCTGATCGTGCTCGTGCGGCGCGCTCTCCATCGTCTACGGCATCGTCACGACGCGCGGCCTGCTCGCCGCCGATGCCGGCACCGCCCGCATGCAGGAAATCTCCGCCGCCGTGCGCGAAGGCGCCCAGGCCTATCTCAAGCGCCAATACACCACCATCGGCATCGTCGGCGTCGTCATCTTCGTCATCGCCTGGCTCCTGCTCGGCGGCTATTCGGCCATCGGCTTCGCCATCGGCGCCATGCTCTCGGGCGCCGCCGGCTTCATCGGCATGAACGTCTCGGTGCGGGCCAATGTGCGCGTCGCGCAGGCCGCGACCAAGTCGCTCGCCGGCGGCCTCGACCTCGCCTTCAAGTCGGGCGCGGTCACCGGCCTTCTGGTCGCCGGCCTCGGCCTCCTCGGCGTCACCCTCTATTTCGGCTTCCTCACCGGCTCGCTCGGCTTTGCGCCGACCAGCCGCACCGTCATCGACGCGCTGGTGGCGCTGTCCTTCGGCGCCTCGCTGATCTCGATCTTCGCCCGTCTCGGCGGCGGCATCTTCACCAAGGGTGCCGATGTCGGCGGCGACATGGTGGGCAAGGTCGAAGCCGGCATTCCCGAAGACGATCCGCGCAACCCCGCCACCATCGCCGACAACGTCGGCGACAATGTCGGCGACTGCGCCGGCATGGCGGCCGACCTGTTCGAGACCTATGTGGTGACCACGGTCGCCACCATGGTGCTCGCGGCCATCGTGCTGCCCGATGCCTTGCAAGCTCGCCGGCATGGTGCTGCCGCTGGCCATCGGCGGCGCCTGCGTCGTCACCTCGATCATCGGCACCTATTTCGTCAAGCTCGGCGCCTCCAACAACATCATGGGCGCCCTCTACAAGGGCATCATCGCCACCGGCGTTCTCTCGCTCGTCGCGCTCTATCCGGTGATGAGCCTACGTCTTCGGCGGCATGGCCGTCGATCTCGGCGGCTTCACGCCGATGAACCTGTTCTGGTGCGGCGTCGTCGGCCTCGTCATCACCGGCCTCATCATCTGGATCACCGAATACTACACCGGCACCGGCAAGCGCCCGGTGAACTCGATCGCCGAAGCCTCGATCACCGGCCACGGCACCAACGTCATCCAGGGCCTCGCGGTGTCGCTGGAATCGACCGCGCTGCCGGCCCTCGTCATCATCGCCGGCATCATCGTCACCTTCAATCTCGCCGGCCTCTTCGGCATCGCGGTCGCGGTCACCACCATGCTGGCGCTGGCCGGCATGGTCGTGGCGCTCGATGCCTTCGGTCCCGGTCACCGACAATGCCGGCGGCATTGCCGAAATGGCGGGCCTGCCCAAGGAAGTGCGCCACAACACCGACGCGCTCGATGCGGTGGGCAACACCACCAAGGCCGTCACCAAGGGCTATGCCATCGGTTCGGCGGGCCTCGGCGCGCTGGTGCTGTTCGCCGCCTATACGCAGGACCTGAAGTTCTTCGCCGCCAACGCGGCGCCGGGCACCTTCTTCGAAGGCGTGGCAACGTCACCTTCGATCTCGTCCAATCCCTATGTCGTCGTCGGCCTGCTGTTCGGCGGCCTGCTGCCCTATCTCTTCGGCGGCATGTCGATGACGGCGGTGGGCCGCGCCGCGCAGTCGGTGGTGATCGAGGTGCGCCGCCAGTTCAAGGAGAAGCCCGGCATCATGGAGGGCACCGAGAAGCCCGACTACGCCCGCGCCGTCGACATGCTGACCAAGGCCGCGATCAAGGAAATGATCGTCCCCTCGCTGCTGCCGGTGCTCTCGCCGATCGTCGTCTTCTTCGTGATCTACTGCGATCGCCGGCAAGGCCGCGGGCTTCGCGGCGCTCGGCGCCATGCTGATGGGCGTCATCGTCACCGGCCTCTTCGTCGCCATCTCGATGACGGCCGGCGGCGGCGCCTGGGACAACGCCAAGAAGAGTCCTTCGAGGACGGCTTCACCGATTCAAAGGGCGAGAAGCACTTCAAGGGCTCGGAAGCCCACAAGGCCTCGCGTCACCGGCGACACCGTCGGCGATCCCTACAAGGACACGGCGGGCCCCGCCGTGAACCCGATGATCAAGATCACCAACATCGTGGCGCTGCTGCTGCTGGCGGTGCTGGCGCACTGACGATCGGTCAATTAAACGATATCGCTGTGAAGTGAGGAGTCTTGCCTTGATGCGCCTGTTGATAGTGACCGCCGCCTTGTTGCTCGCGCTCGCCGGTTCCGGCCGCGCCGGCGAAGCAAACGACCTGCTCGTCCGCCATCTCTATGCCGGGTCCATCGCGGAGGGCGGCCGCGAGCTTGGGGCGCTTGCGCAATCTGGTGATCCGGCCGGAGCCGCCGAGGCACAGGCGGCGCGCGGCATGCTCGCCTTTGTCGCGGCCGTCGAACGCCTCGGCCAAGCGCTGCACCGCCACGGCCTCGAGACGCCGCAGAGCCGGATGATGACCTTGCCGATACTGCGTCTGCCGGTGCCGCCCAATCCGGCACCAGAGAAACTCGACTATCCGATGTTCAGCGCCATTCTGCAAAATCTGGTCGCGGATCTGACGGCGGCCGAGGCGTCGCTAGCGGCGGCCGGTGGCAACGACGTGAAACTCACCGTCGATCTCCTGCAAATTCGCCTCGACCTCGATGGCGATGGCAAGGCCGGTAATCATGAGACCCTGGGTGCAATGATGCAGGCGCTGTCGCAGGCGCCGGCGCCGGGAGCCGTCGGAATGGCGATCTCCTTCGATACGGCGGACATCTATTGGCTTCGCGGCTATTCGCAGTTCATCATGGCGGCGGCCGAGTTCACCCTTGCCCATGATTTCCAGTCCACCTTCGACAAGACCTTTCATATGTTCTTCCCCAATGCCGGTCTGCCGCTGGCCGACGAGCTGCGGCGACCGCTTACGGAAGGCCGGTTTTCCGAAGGCGCGATCGGCGACGCCATCGCCTTCATTCATCTGATGAGCTGGCCGGTCGCGGAGCCTACGCGGTTGGCGGATGTCAGGGTGCGGCTCAAAGCCATGGCTGCGTTGAGCCGCCAAAGCTGGCAGGCGGCACGGGCGGAAACCGATAATGACCGGGAGTGGCTGCCGAACGCCAAGCAGACAGGCGCTCTGACGCCTTTGCCGGTGACCGACCAGACGATCGACGGCTGGCTTGCGGTCATGCAGGAGTTTGAGCTGATTCTCGACGGCAAGAAACTGGTTCCGCACTGGCGCTTCGACCGCGGCATGAACATCAAGCGCATGTTCGAGGAGTCGAAGCGCTTCGATCTTGTCTTGCTTGTGACCGGAACCGATGCCGCGCTCTATCTCGAGGATGGGCCGCTGTCGTCAAGTGGCGACTGGAATAGTCTGATGGCGGTGTTTCAGGGCAATTTCCTGGGATATGCCCTCTGGTTCAATTAAGCTGCTGAAACACCTTTCACACGGCCATGCTTCGAGGTTCGAGGCTCGCCGCTAAACCGGCCACCACCACTTGCCGCCGATCACCACGCCGCGGGAATTGATTTTGCGGTCGCCGGCGAGATGCTCGCCCACCACATCGACATAGTCGAACTCGCCCTCATCGACGCGGAGCACCGTCGCATCGCCCGCCGAGCCTGGCTTGAGCGAGCCCAGTTCCGGGCGCTTGAGCGCGAAGGCGGCGTTGGCGGTCGAGGCCTTGATGACGTGTTCGAGGCTCATGCCGAGGCACAGGAACTTCGACATGGTGGTCACGAGATCGAAGGCCGGGCCATTGATGCAGAGCTTGTGGACGTCCGAAGAAATCGTATCGGGCTCGAAGCCGTTGGCCAGCATGGCGCGCGCCGTCTTGAAGGCGAACGAGCCCATGCCGTGGCCGATGTCGAAGAGCACGCCGCGCTTGCGCGCCGCGATGCACGGCAGGCTTGACCGCACCCTGCGCCGTGCACGGCGCATTGGGGAAGGGGCGGAAGGCATGGGTCAGCACATCGCCGGGCCTGAGCCTGGCGATCACCTCTTCATAGGAGGGCGGCGGCTCGTCGATATGGGCCATGAGCGGCAGGCCGGTTTCCTCCGCCACCTGCAGGGCGATGTCGAGGGGGGCTATGCCCTGGTCGCCGCTGGCGTGACGGCCGACCCGCACCTTCATGCCGACGATCACTCGCGATTGGCCTCGACGACCTCCACGGCCGCGACCGGATCCATCAGCCGTATGTCCTCGCTTTCGCCGACGCTCACAGTCGTCGAGAAGCCGAAAATGCCGGCATGCGAGATATGCAGATAGGCGAGAATGCGCACGGCACTCTTGTCGATCACGTGCTTGCGGAAACCGGCGAAATTGCCGGGGCCGGCGGAGCCGGTGTCGACTGCCGTCGTAACCCCGCTTTTGCGGCAAAACTCCTCGGCGTCGATGCCGAGCGAAGTGCCGCCCCAATAGACATGGGTGTGAAGATCGATGAGGCCCGGCACGACGATCAGTCCACGGACGTTCCTGATCGCGGTGCCGGGCGAGGCCTTCAGCCCTTCGCCCACCGCCGCGACCTTGCCGCCGGCAAAACCCACATCGCGGACGGCGTCGAGCCCCTGTGACGGGTCGATCACCCGGCCGCCCGTGAGGATCGTGTCTAACACCATCTTCAGGTGCCGGGCACGCTGGGCTTGGCGCCGGGGATGGCGCGGAAGAGCCGCTGCAACATGGACAGGTCGGAGCCCGCCACCGGCGTCTGGCGCGAATTGATGTTGATGATGCGGCCGTCTTCCAGGCCGTATTGGGCGAAGCTCACCACCTGGTCGTTCTGATCGAAGCGGATGGCGATCACTTCGCGGCTGGTCTCGCGTGGCGTGCAGGAAAGCGCGGCTTTCGGTGACGCTGGTGATGTAATAATAGCTGTCGCCCTGAAGATTGACGCTGGCCGTGGTCGAGGGCGACCCGAGAATGCCTTCGACCTCCGATTTCGCCATGCCGCTGCCGATCTGGTCGAAGGCGCCTGGCTTGGCGACATAGCCGCGATGGTCGATCGACGGCGAACAGGCGGCAAGCAGGGTTGCGAAAGCCGCGGCAACCGGCCACATATTCGCCTTGAAACGAAGAATTCCGATCATGACCGCTACGCCCGTCCCCGCACTGAATTATGCGCCGCCACTCTTTTGCCCGAGTCAGCAGACTGCAGCAAGCCGATGCTCCTGAGCCGCCTGTTCCGCAAGCCTGCTTTGGCTCACCGCCGTCTCTATGAGGCGATTGTGGCTGCCGCGCGGCATCGCGTGCCCTATGCCGATTGGCAGGTTCCCGATTCCCTCGATGGCCGTTTCGACATGATCGCCATCCATGCCTATCTGGTGCTCGACCGGCTCAAAGGTTGCGATGCCGGTTTTCGCCAGGCCCTGGTGGACGAACTCTTTGCCGACATGGACCGCTCCTTGCGCGAAATGGGGGCGGGCGATCTGTCGGTGGGCAAGAAAGTGCGCAAGATGGCGGAAGTCTTTTATGGCCGCATCGCCGCCTATGAGCGGGCTTTGCCACAGGGGCCGGAGGCGCTGGAAGCGGCACTGGCGCGCAATGTCTTTCCCGATGGCGCACCGGCGGGAGCGGCGGCGAAACTTGCAGCCTATGTCCGGGATGCCCGTGATATGCTCTCCACCCTGCCGGCCGGGGAGCTGCTGGATGGCCGGATCGCCTTTCCGGAGCCCCGCCCATGAAACCTCCCGTGCCCGAATTTTCCCGGCCGCTGCCTGTTGACCGCGTGCCCAAGGGCGGCAGCATTGAGCATATTGCTGCGAATGCGGAGGAATGCGCAGGCCTGGCCCGGCGCCTGTCGCTTCCCGCCATTCATGCCCTTTCCGCCGAGCTGAAGGTCGAGCCCTGGCGCGGCGGCGGTCTCAAGCTTGAAGGGCGGCTTTCGGCCGATCTCGAACAGGTCTCGGTGGTGAGCCTCGAAGCCTTCCGCCGCAAGGTCGCGTTCCCGGTCCTGCGCTATTTCCTCGCTGCGGCTCATGCGGAGGGCGACGACATCGATGTGATCGAGCAGGGTAGCGTCGATATGGGCGAGGTGGTGGCCGAAACCCTTGCCCTCGAGCTCGATCCCTATCCGCGCAAGGAAGGCGAGGAATTCGCTGCGGTTGCCGGGGCCGTTGCCGAGCCGGTGGAGAAATCTTCGCCCTTTGCCGTGCTTTCCGGACTCAAGCGAAAGTAGTAGCCTACCGCCTCTACCTCTGCCCGTGGATATTTGGGGTTGTTTCCGCAGGCGGACCCTCTATTTTCGCAAGCATCCGGTGCTTCGGCGGCAACACCGTGAGGGATTGAGGGGCCATGATTGACGACCGGTGACTTGACCATCGCGCTCGACGCCATGGGGGGCGATCTCGGCCCCGGCACGGTCATTCCGGGTGCGGCCCTGTCGTCGGTGCGCCATCCCGGGTATCGCTATCCTGCTGTTCGGCGACCGGGACCGGATTGCGCCGCTTCTGGAAAGCCAGCCGAAGCTCAAGGCCTGGTCTGAAATCCGCCACACCGACGTCCAGGTCGCCATGGACGACAAGCCCAGCCAGGCGCTGCGCCGCGGCCGCGGCAAGAGCAGCATGTGGCAGGCCATCGATGCGGTGCAGCGACGGCGAGGCCCAGGCCGCCGTCTCGGCCGGCAATACCGGCGCGCTGATGGCCATGGCGCGTTTCGTGCTGAAGACCATGCCCGGCATATCGCGCCCCGCCATCGCCGCCATCTGGCCGACCCTGCAGAGGCGAAAGCATCGTGCTCGATGTCGGCGCCACCATCGGCGCCGATGCCACGCAGCTTGTCGAATTCGCGGTGATGGGCGAGGCCATGGCGCGCTGCCTGTTCGGCCTCGAGCGGCCGACCGTCGGCCTTCTCAACATCGGCGTCGAAGAGGTCAAGGGCCTCGAGCAGGTGAAGGAGGCCGGCCGGCTGCTGCGCGAGCTCGACCTGCCGCTCGAATATGCGGGCTTCGTCGAAGGCGACGATATCGGCAAGGGCACCGTCGATGTGGTGGTGACCGAAGGCTTCACCGGCAATATCGCGCTGAAGACGGCGGAAGGCACCGCCAAGCAGCTGGCCGACCTATCTCAAGCTGGCCTTGAACCGCACGCTTCTGTCGAAGCTCGGCGCTGTCTTCGCCTCGGGCGCCTTCGCCGCTTTGCGCGACCACATGGATCCGCGCAAGCACAATGGCGGCGTGTTCCTGGGCCTCAACGGCGTCGTGGTGAAAAGCCATGGCGGCACCGATGCCCTGGGCTTTGCGACCGCCATCGATGTGGCGATTGAAATGGTGCGCAACGATCTTGTCGAGCAAGATCGCAGCCGACGTCGCCGAAATGAACCGGCTGATCGCGCCGCAGACGGTATCTGCCATGCGCGAAGCCGCCGGCTAGACAGAAAGCACCAGCACCACATGCGCCGTTCAGCAATCATGGGCGTCGGATCGGCATTGCCGCACGCATCATGACCAATGCCGATATCAGCAAGATCGTCGATACCAGCGACGAATGGATCGTCGAGCGCACCGGCATCAAGCGAGCGCCACATCGCCGCCGACGATGAGACGACCGCGCGACCTCGGCGTCGACGCCGCGCGCCGGGCGCTGGCCGCATGCCGGGCTTGACGGCGGCGGATGTCGATCTCATCATCGTCGCCACCTCGACGCCGGACCAGACCTTTCCCGCGACCGCCGCCATGATCCAGGCGGATCTCGGCATCACCAGGGGTGCTGCCTTCGATCTTCAGGCGGTGTGCTCGGGCTTCGTCTATGGCGCTCACCATCGCCGACAATTTCATCCGCTGCCGGCAGGCGGAATGCGTGCTGGTCATCGGCTCGGAAACCTATCTCGCGCATCCTCGACTGGAGCGACCGCACCACCTGCGTGCTGTTCGGCGACGGCGCCGGCGCGGTCGTTGTGCAAGGCAGAGCGAGGGCGAGGGAACCATGGAGGATCGCGGCATTCTCGCCTGCCGCATCCGCTCCGACGGCCGCTACAGCGACAAGCTCTATGTCGATGGCGGGCCTTCGACCACGAAGACCGTGGGCCATTTGCGCATGGAAGGCCGCGAAGTGTTCAAGCACGCGGTCATCAATATCGCGTCGGTCATGGAAGAAACCATGGCCGAAGCCGGCATCAAGCCCACGGACATCGACTGGTTCGTGCCGCACCAGGCCAACCGGCGCATCCTCGAAGGCACCGCCAAGAAGCTCGGCATTCCCGAGGACCGCATCGTGATGACCCTCGACCGCCACGGCAATACCTCCGCCGCCTCGATTCCGCTCGCCCTCGATGTCGCGGTCAAGGATGGCCGCATCAGCGCGGCGATCTTGTGCTGATGGAAGCCATGGGCGGCGGCTTCACCTGGGGCGCGGTTCTGGCCCGCTACTAGACCGCCGACCCTAACCCTTTGAGTTCCCGCTGATTTTCTATTGACCTCCCGAAAGCGGCATTCTAACCTTCCAGCGATCTTGCAAGGGGATGTTGATGGCAGGCAAGACACTCACGCGCGCTGATCTCAGCGAAGCGGTGCATCGGCAGATCGGCCTGTCGCGGACCGAGTCCGCCGATCTCGTCAAGTCGGTCCTCGATCTCATGTCCGATACGCTGGTCGCAGGGCCAGTCGGTGAAGCTCTCGTCCTTCGGCACCTTCATGGTGCGCAGCAAGAAAGGCCGTGTCGGCCGCAATCCGAAAACCGGCGAGGAAGTTCCGATCACGCCGCGCCGCGTGCTGGTATTCCGTCCGAGCCAGGTGATGAAGAATGTGATCAATGGCCAGGAGCCGGGCACGGAAGATTGACGCATCTGTTGGGCGTCCGCCGAAGCGGAGAATGACAGTGGAAAAGGCCCCAGACGCATTCCGAACCATCAGCGAAGCGGCTGAAGAACTCGACGTTCCCCAGCACGTGCTGCGTTTCTGGGAAACCCGCTTCGCCCAGATCAAGCCGATGAAGCGGGCGGGCGGCGGCGCTATTACCGGCCCGCCGATGTCGATCTGCTCAAGGGCATCCGCACTCTGCTTTACGGCGAAGGCTACACGATCCGCGGCGTGCAGCGCATTCTGAAAGAGGAGGGTGTTGCCCATGTGGCAGGCGTCGGCCGCGGTGAAATTGCTGCGCGCAAGCGCGAGTCCGAACTTGAAAATGTACCGGCGCCCGGGCGGGCCAAGGCCGCACCGCACATCGCTCGCGGCGCGCCGCCACCCGGCAAGGCGCCGCTCGCCAGGCCCGGCGGCGCCATCGGCGAGCCGCCGCAGGTGATCCACCGGCTCTCCGACACCCATATCGATTCGCTCAAGGCGGCGCTGCGCGACTTGGGCGATGCCCGCCGGCTTCTGGATTTCGGCCGCAGCGCCTGAAGCCCGGCCGCGATCGGCTCTTCCGGTTTTGAACAGGGGATGCTAGAGGCTCCCCGGTGTCGGAGCGTAGCGCAGCCCGGTAGCGCACTACTCTGGGGGGGTAGGGGTCCGGGGTTCGAATCCCCGCGCTCCGACCATTCGCCCCCGTATTTTCCGGAGAAACAGGCAGTGGAACGCACGCAAAAGGGGCGGCGATTCCCGGCGGGTGTTTCACGTGAAACCATTCCTAGAGACGATAAAAATTATTGATTTTGCTGCGCTTTCGGGACGCTTTGAGCGCAAGAACGCAGCATTTCGCGAGCCAAACCCGCGCATTTGGCGAGCCATTTTCGAGACAAAATACATGACTGAGTCAACTATCGATGGAACACCCCGGCTCCTGCCTGCACCTCGGCAACGGGCCGCGTTCGAGAGGCGGATGGATCGAGAGCGAGGTGCTGGAATGGCTCCAGAAGCGGATTGATGATCGCGATAAACCCACCGACAGCTCCGTGCGATCGGAGGCGAGCGGGCTTCGGCCGGGGACCATCCCACTATTTCAGTCGGGTTCCGCTTTGCGCCAAATTCGGACATTGCGTCATCCACACATGATCGGCTGTTGTCCGCAACTGGTTCGGAATGTTGTTGCGAGATTCTACTTCGCAAATTGTTTGGCCGGTTCCTTCGGCTTGGGCAACCGCGCATATCGGATGAACTCGCGGCCAGGATGGGCGCGCTGGCAATGGGTCGCGAGTTCCTCGACGAACTCCTTAGCGTACGGCGGTAAAAATCGCAGTGGATCCCAAGCGACCATCACCCAGCTACCGAGCGCTACTCCACGTCGAACCAGCGGCATAGCACGAACGCTATCATGCGATATCAGCCCGCTGGAGGGAACAACCGCGATCCCATAGCTCTCGCTGGCCAGCGCAATAATCGTGTGGGCAGCAGCACTCTCCAAAAGAACGCGCGGTCGGATGTGTGCGACGCTGCACGCCGCATCAAACAGCTCACGCGTGGCAAAGCTGCGGTTGAGCAGCAGCACAGATTCATTGGCCAACTCGACAATATCAAGCGTGCCTCGGCGGCTGAGCCGGTGTTTTTTTGGCATGACAGCCAGAACATACAACGGGAATAGCGATTGCTGTTGAAAACGGTCATCGGACGCGATGAGCCCCAAATGAACTTCGGCTCGAGCGAGGCGGTCCGCCAGATGAACGCCTCCGTCCTCTACAAGGTCAACCTCGATGCCAGGATGACGGTGCCGGTGGTGGGCCAGAAAGGTCCCAAGCGTGCTCTCGATTACCTGCGGCGAAGCCCCCACACGAAGCAATCCGGCCTGCCCCTTCTTGAGCGCCCGCGCCTCCTCCGTGAACGAGTTCGCGTCCATCAAGAGACGGCGACTTCCTCTTAACAAGTATTCTCCTTCTGACGTCAGACGGAAGCGACGGCCTATACGGTCGAAAAGCTTCACGCCGAGGTCGCTTTCCAGCGTGGCTATTTGACGAGAAGCGGCCGGCTGACTTAGCCCAAGTCGGCCGCTGGCGCGGGCAATACCCCCGGCGTCGGCGATGATGACGAATGTGCGGAGGTGGCGGAAGTTCATCTTCGATCATTCCAATTTTGCATCAGTATTACGACCATAAATGCATTAGACGCAACAAGGGCGCATCGCCTATCCTAGCAGCGTCCAGATCGCTGAATGATACAACGGAAGGGGAAGCATTATGTTCGAACTGGAGCGCTTGATCGCTGATTGCCAAGCCGCGGTGGCAGCCGAGAATTCGCACAAGAATGTTCGCGAGGTCGTGGCTCGCGCGGTCTCAGACCAGGCTGCCGTACTGAAAGGATTGGGCGAACCTAAGAGAGCGGCAATCCAGAAGCTTTACCATTCAAATGATCTGACAATCCTCAATGTAATCTGGGCACCGCACATGATGTTTGCACCCCACAATCATCAAATGTGGGCGGTAATCGGCATTTACACGGGTCGAGAGGACAACATTTTTTGGCGACGAGTACCGGGCGGCCCGAGTGGGATGCTGGAAGCCGCAGGCGCGAGAGCCCTGTGCGAGAAGGATGCTGAACCCCTCGGGGGCAACATCATCCACTCGGTGACCAATCCAATAGACCGCCTATCTGGCGCCATCCACGTTTACGGCGGGGACTTCTTCGGCGCCGAGCGCAGCGAGTGGGACCCCGAGACCTTACAGGAGGGTCGCTACGACGTAGAGGGAACAATCAGGCGGTTCGAAGAGGCAAACGCACCTTACCAAACATGATGATAAAAACGAGATTCGGCCAATCCTTTCGCCGAAATCTCAGGCTCAAGCCGCGAAACCAGACCGCAGCGTTGAGGTTGCCGAGAGAAACGTGGAGGAGCAATATAGACTCCAATTGGGCTAGTTTAGGGGTCTTTAGGGCTAGGACTTCCGAAATTGGTCATGCGCGCTTCCGCTCCGGGTCAAAATGCGACATTCAACTCCATACACCCCACCCAGACACCCCCATACCCTTTATCCTAGGCCATTCGCGGCAAAACCCGCGCAAATACGGCCCCGCCACACTGTCGTTGGCCCTTCCGGGATATGCCGAACTCGCGGCATAAATCGGTCATCGCCTCGCCGTCCGAAAGGCGGGCCACGAAGTGCAGGCGTTCGTCCGTCACCGAACTCTCTTTCCACGGCATCGCCATCTCCCACCTGCAAAAGCAGGCGAAAAGCGTTACCCGTGTGTCCGGTACGAAACGTCACCGATCTCTCAGGCCGGTCACTTCGCTGAAGCATCGGCGCGACTTCGTCGGTAGCTTTAAGTCGAAGGCGGATGATGAATGTGCCCACGCTGCGGCGCTGCGCGATGTCCAATACCTCCCAATCGAATAGCCCGCCAGCTAGAACACGATCGTTTGTGATTGAAACACTTGGAAGAACCTTTCCCTCGCCCCATAGGGGCGAGGGAGGGGCCCATTGCGAAGCAATGGGAGGGTGCGGGGGATCAGGTCTCGAAATTGATGGACCGGCTCCCCCTCACCCTCCCAGCGCTGGCGCGCTGGGCCCCTCCCTCTCTCTCAGGGAGAGAGGGAAAAATTTCGTCAAGCTGATTCAGTGAAGAACGAATCCGATCTAGGCGGCGGGAGTGCCCTGACACCCCCCGCAAGGCTTTGTTCATCGGCGCGTGCCTAGAGTTGCGCAATCAATCGCAATTTCGGACGCGCGGACATGGCGAAAGCGGCGCTCCTCAAGACGAGCCTCGATGTTCTTTATTTTACCGGAGCTGCGCAGGTTCTGCGCCGCATCGCCGGCGGCATCGGAGCGATTTTCGCGCTGCATCATGTGAAACCGGGCGGCGGCCTGCAGCGCGGTTTTGCGCCCAATGCCGGGTTGGAAGTGACGCCCTCCTTCCTCAATTCCGTCATTAACCTTACCAGGTCGTTGGGATATGAGCCGGTCTCCTTCGCCGAAGCGGTGGCGCGGATTACCGGGCAGAACGACTCGGATCGGCCCTTCGTCGTGTTCACGCTCGACGACGGCTACCGCGACACCCTCGTGCATGCACGCCCGGTATTCCGCAAGCACCAGTGTCCGTTCACCGTCTTTGTGACACCGGCGATTACCGACGGGCGCTGCGAATTGTGGTGGCGCGGCCTCGAGGCGGCGATCGCCGGCGCCTCGCAGATCACCACCAGCATCACCGGCACGGAAGTGAGCCTCGTGACCATCAGCGACGGCCAGAAACGCCTGGCCTGGGAGCGCCTCTATTGGCCGCTGCGCGCCATGGAGCAGAGCGCACAGCGCGTCTGGATCCGCGCCTTCTGCGCCCGCCAGGGCATCGATCTCGAAGCCATGTGCCGGGCCGAAGCGATGAACTGGGACGAATTGCGCCTGCTGGCCAAGGACCCGCTGTGCACGGTTGGCGCCCACAGCGTGAATCACTACGCGGTGGGGCGTCTGCGTCGGGAACAGGCCTGGCGCGAACTGACCGAGGCCGCCGGCACGATCGAACGCAAACTCGGTCAGCGTCCGCGCTACCTCGCCTATCCCTATGGAGATGCGGACGCGGCGGGACCGCGCGATTTCGCACTGGCGGCGGAAGCCGGCTACCGGGCCGCCGTGACCAGCCGCAAGGGCCTGATCTTTTCCGGCCACAAGGACCATCTGATGGCCCTGCCGCGCGTCGAGCTGTCGGGCGAGTTCCAGAAGCTGCGCTATGTCGAGGTGCTGCTCTCGGGGGCCGCCTTCACCCTCTGGAGCGGCCTCAAGCGCGCCTAGCCGGTTTAGGCCGAATCGGGCCTCGCCATCCAGCGGATGAGGCCCATGACGACGGGCAGCCACAGGATGCCGGCCAGAATGTAGAACGGCAGCTCAAATGCCCATCCCCGTCCGGCCACAAGCTCGCCGCCCACCGCCATGGCGAGGAGCGAATAGATGACCAGGAACGCCACCGTGCCGAAAGTGCCGATAAACTTGCGGGCCCGTTGCTTCATCTCCGATCCGGCGCGGGCGCGGGTCGCGGCGGTGGGGGCTGCTTCGTCCGGACCGGGTCGCCGGCATGTTCACTTCGTCCAATCGCCACCGGATCGCTGGCGGGAAACGTGCCCATCAGGGCCTCGTCGAGTTCCTGTTCCGAAATCTTGCCGGCGGGGGTTTTAATCATGGCCGGATTCTATACGCCCGGGGAGCGATCATAAACACCCCGTGCGGCGCTTCATCCCTTGAAGGGCAGGGGCGGGACCCGTAAGCGGCGGCCATGGAGCACTTGAGCCCGAAACAGGCGGCCGCCCTGCCTTACGTCCGCCTCTGGCTGTTCGCCGTCGCTTTTCTGGTTTTCACCATGGTGATCGTCGGCGGCGCCACGCGGCTGACCGACAGCGGCCTGTCGATCACCGAATGGCAGCCGCTGCTCGGCATCATTCCGCCGCTTGAGCGAAGCCGATTGGCTGGCCGCCTTCGAGAAATACAAGCTCATTCCTGAATACAGTTTGGTCAACCGGGGCATGACGCTCGACGGACTTCAAGTTCATCTATCTGGTGGGAGTGGGCCCATCGTCTTCTCGGGCGCTTCATCGGCGTGGCATTTCTATTGCCCTTCCTGTTCTTTGCCTTGACCGGGAGAATGGCGCGCCGGCACTGGCCGCGCATCATCGGCCTCTTCATCCTGGGCGGGCTGCAGGGAGCGCTCGGCTGGTACATGGTGGCCTCGGGCCTGGTCGACCGCGTCGATGTCAGCCAGTACCGGCTGTCCGCCCATCTCACCCTTGCCGCCTTGATCTTCGCCGCCATCCTCTGGGTGGCCTTCGGGCTTTCGAGCAAGCGGCGCAAGCCCGCCACGGGCCGCGAAGCCTGGGCGCTCGCCATCGTGGCATCTGATCCTCTTGCAAATGGCGGCGGGCGGCTTCGTCGCCGGCCTCGATGCCGGCATGGGCTACAACACCTGGCCCCTGATGGAGGGAAAGCTGGTGCCCGACGGGCTCTGGCGATGCAACCCGGCTGGCGCAATTTTTTCGAGAACGCCATGACCGTGCAGTTCGATCATCGCCTGATCGCCTATGTGATCGCCGTCGTCGTGGCGTTGCATGCCTATATCGTGCGAAGTCGATGCGGCCTTGCTGCTGCTCGCCGCCGTGCTTTTGCAGATCGGCCTCGGCATCTGGACGCTCCTGGCGCAGGTGCCGCTGGCGCTCGGCCTCATCCACCAGGCGGGCGCGCATGATCGTGCTCGCCGCCGCCGTGTGGAATCTCCACGCGATGCTCAGCCGATCGCCTGTTCCAGATCGGCGATGATGTCGGCGACATCCTCGATGCCGACCGACAGCCGCACCACGTCCGGTCCGGCACCTGCCTGCTTCAACTGCTCGGGCGGTCAGCTGGCTGTGGGTGGTCGAGGCCGGATGGATGATCGAGCGAGCGCGTGTCGCCGACATTGGCGAGATGCGAGAACAGCTTGACCGATCGAGACGACCTTGACGCCCGCCTCATAGCCGCCCTTGAGGCCGAAGGTGAAGCACCGCACCCGCGCCCTTCGGGCAATATTTCTGGTGCAGCGCGTGATGCTTGTCGTCGGCCAGGCCGGCATAATTTACCCAGACGACCTTGGGATGCTGCTTCAGCCACTCGGCGACCTTCAGCGCGTTGTCGCAATGCCTGCTGCATGCGCAGCGACAGCGTTTCCATGCCGGTGAGAATGAGGAAGGCGTTGAGCGGCGCAATCGCCGGGCCGAGATCGCGCAGCCCCAGCACCCGGCAGGCGATGGCGAAGGCGATGTTGCCGAAGGTCTCGTGCAGCTTGATGCCGTGATAGGAGTCGTTGGGCTCCGACAGCAGCGGATAGCGGCCGCTCTTCGACCAGTCGAAATTGCCGCCGTCGACGATGACGCCGCCCATCGAATTGCCGTGGCCGCCCATGAATTTGGTGAGCGAATGGACGACGATGTTGGCGCCGTGCTCGAACGGCTTGCACAGATAGGGCGTGGCCAGCGTGTTGTCGACGATGAGCGGCACGCCCGCCTTGCGCGCGATCTTGGCGACGGCGGCGATGTCGGTGATGCGGCCGCCGGGATTGGCGATCGATTCGATGAAGATCGCCTTGGTCTTGGGCGACAGCGCCTTCTCGATCGAGGCGATGATCTTCCGCATCCGCCCACACCACATGCCAGCCGAAGGACTTGAAGGAATGGCTGAACTGGTTGATCGAGCCGCCATAGAGCTGGCGCACCGCCACGAATTCATCGCCGGGCTGCATGATCGTGTGGAAGATGAGCAGCTGCGCGCCATGTCCCGAGGCCGTCGCCAGCGCCGCCGTGCCGCCTTCAAGCGCGGCGCACTTTCGCTTCGAGCACCGCCTGGGTCGGGTTCATGATGCGGGTGTAGATGTTGCCGAAGGCCCGGAGCGCGAAGAGATCGGCGGCGTGTTTCACATCCTCGAAGACATAGGACGTGGTCTGGTAGATGGGCGTGATGCGCGCACCCGTCGCGGGATCGGGTGCCGCCCCCGCATGAATGGCAAGTGTGTCAAATCCGGGGGTCTGTCGGTCATCCCTATCTCCCGCTACAAATTTCAAGAAGGAGATATCTAGCCCGCATCGCCTGGAACGACAATCGGCTTGCGCCGGTTCACAGCGGCAGCATGCGCCGCAATATATCGTCCCGGTTGATGAAGTGGTGCTTGAGCGCTGCAAGCACATGCAAAATTAGGAGGCCGATGCCCACATTGTTGCCGATCTCGTGCAGGTCGCCGAAGGGCAAGTCCATATCGGGTGCGTTGGGCAGCTGCCATACGCCGAAGACCGCGAAGCCGATTGCTCCTTCCTCACGCGCGAAATGCGGAAAGGCGAGCCAGCCGGTGAGCGGAAGTCCAATCAGCAGGACATAGAAAAGGAAATGCGTCAGTTTCGCGGCGCTCAGCTCCCACAGCGCCATGGTAGCGGGCAGGGCGGGCGGCGGGTTGATCACTCGCCATACGAGACGCAACACCGACAAGATTAGGATGGTCACGCCCACCGTCACATGGATGGTTGGCAGGAACGCGCCGGTGTCGCCGTCTTCCACCTCCATCAGTTCCTCACCGAAGAACAACATGGGGATCATCAGGATTGCGATCAGCCAATGGAGGTACATCGCCACGGTATCGTATCGGTTTGAGGCGCGCGTTGTCATGAAGGTTTCCTGATGGTTTCGATGAAGCCGATGTACCCAATCCAATTCCGTCGTTGCATTGCGGTCAAGACTTGGGGCCCAGGCCCAGGCTCTGCATCTTGCCGCTCGCATGCAGCGACTGGCGGCGCGAACTGATGAGACCGGAATTGCCGCCCACCCAGGCCCATTCGCCCGAATGCTTGCCATATTCCATCTTCGGACAGCGGTTCATGACCACCTTGACGCCCAGCGCCTCGGCCCGGGCGGCGGCCTCATCATTGCGTATGCCAAGCTGCATCCAGATAACCCGGGGCAGGGGGTCGAGGGCCAGCGCCTCGCCGGTTATGGTGCCGGCGGCTTCCGAATTGCGGAAGATATCGACCATGTCCACGGGGCTCGGGATATCCTTGAGCGTTGCGTAGACCGTCTGGCCGAGAAGCTCTTGACCGGCGAGGCCGGGATTGACCGGGATCACCTCATAGCCTTTGCCGAGCAGATATCGCATCACCAAATTGGACGGGCGCACCGGATTGCTGGAAGCGCCCACCAGGGCGATGGTTCTAACACTCTTCAGAATGCCGAGAATGTAGTCAGCGGGATAATTGTCGTGATTCATGGCAGCCTGATGCGGCCATTCTCGTCGAGGGGAAAGAAGGGATTATAGGCGACCTCCCACAGGTGCCCGTCTGGATCGGCGAAGTAGCCGGCATAACCGCCCCAGAAAACCTTCTGCGCCTTTTTGATGATTTTTCCGCCCGCAGCTTCCGCATGCGCCAGAATGTGGTCCGCTTCCGCCTCGCTCGCCGCATTCCAGGCCAGCGCCATACCGCGAAAGGCGGGACCGGGCGTGGGCGCGAAGCCGACGTCTTCGGCCAGTGCTCGCATGGCCGAACAGCGACAGCACCGTGCCGTCGACATCGAAGAAGGTCACATCTGGATTGCTTGCCTTCGATGCCGCAAGCCCGAGGCGCTCATAGAAGGCGCGGGCGCGCGCCATGTCGGCCACGCCAAGGGTTACAAAATTGATCCGTGGACGCATCATCCGTCCTGCCACTGCGGACTGCGCTTGGCCGATGAAGGCGGCAATGCCCTCTTCGGCATCGCGGGCCAGCATATTTTCTGCCATCACCCGCGCCGTGTAGGCATAGGCCTCTTCCAAGCGCCATGTCGCGCTGGCGGTGGAATGCCTGCTTGCCGAGTCTTGAGCGTCAGTTGCGATTTCGCGGCGATCTTGTGAGCCAGTGCCTCCACCTCCTCGCCCAGCCGGTTGGGCGAGACGACGCGATTGATGAGGCCCGATGCGCTGCGCCTCGTGGGCTGGAATGACATCGCCGGTGAGCAGCATTTCCATGGCAGTGCTTGGCGCGACACATTGCGCGACAGCGCCACCATCGGAGTCGAGCAGAACAGGCCGATATTGACGCCCGGCGTGCAGAAGCCCGCCGTGTCCGCCGCAATCGCCAGATCGCAGCTCGCCACCAATTGGCAGCCGGCGGCACTCGCCAGGCCTTGCACCTCGGCGATGACGGGCTTGGGATGATCGACGATCGCGACCATGAGCTTGGCGCAGGTTTCGAATAGCGCGGCGAAATAGGCCGCCCCCTTGTCGGGTCGCGCTGCGTTGCGCCGTCATTTCCTTGAGATTGTGGCCGGAGCAGAAGACGGCCCGCTGGCGGCAATGACGATGACGCGCACCGCCGCCTCCGCCGCCGCATCGTCGAGAGCCGCCCGCAGTGCCGCGATCATTGCCTCGGAGAGCGAATTGCGCGTGGCGGGATCGTTGAGGGTGAGGCGCAGGACGCCGGCGGCAAGTTCGCGCAGCAGGAGTTCGCTCATTCTGCCTCGGTTTCGAGCAGCTTGAGCTTTTCCGTGATAGGCCGGATCGTCGATCAGCCCTGGACGACCTTGCGGTTGTTCTCCGACGGGATCATCGCCTTGAGCGAGGCTGATCATGCGGTCCTTCATGTCCTGGGCAAGTTCCGTATCGTTCTGGATTTCCTCGATCTGCAGCCTGAATGTCGGCCGACTGGTCGTCGATGATGCCGGTATAGGCGAAGCCCACCGTGGTGATCGCCACGTTCCATTCGGTGACGGTGGCGAAACCCGCCGCCTTGATATCGGCCTCGAACGCCTTGCCCTGGACCGTCTGGTCGACGAAGTCCTGGAGGTTCTCGTAGAGTCTCGAGCTCGGCGTCCTTGTATTTTTCCTTCACCAGAACATAGGCATCGATGGCGCGCCGGGCGGTGTCGGGGGTGAGTTCCATGGTCTCGATCAGCGGAATCTCGCCGAGACTCATATCGTCGGGTGCGATGGCTTCGCCGGCGGGCTGGTTGGGATCGGGCTGAGTGGGTTCCTCGTCCTCGGCTGGCGGCGGTTCGGTATTTTGCGCCACCAGCTCCGGCGACACTGCAGCAACAGTGATATCGGCCGCGGCATGATCAGACAGGAGGGCCATTGCGGCTAACAGAGCAGCAATACCGATGCGCCTTGATCATGCTGGGCCCCCATTGATTCTCGACACTATGGGAGAGGCTTTGGGCCGAAAAGTGTCGGATCAATGAATGCACCGGCTGCTGCGGGAAAGCAACAAGCCTTGGTAACATAATACCACATCAAAAATCCCCTTTAATTCCGCGGTTTCGCTTGACAGTGTTGGTGCATCCGCCTATCGAACCGGCACCGAACCGGGCGCGTCTTGCGCCTTTTCCATTGCAACGCGACCAAGCCGAGACCCTCAGATGAAAACCTATTCGGCGAAAGCCAAGGACATCGTGAAGAACTGGGTGCTGATCGATGCCGAGGGCCTGATTGTCGGCCGCGCCGCCACGATCATCGCCAACCGCCTGCGCGGCAAGCACAAGCCCACCTTCACGCCCCATATGGACTGCGGCGACCACATCGTCGTCATCAATGCCGAGAAGATCGTCCTCACCGGCCGCAAGCGTCAGCAGAAGACCTATTACTGGCACACCGGCTTTCCCGGCGGCATCAAGGAACGCAAGGCCGGCAAGATTCTCGACGGCAAGTTCCCCGAGCGGGTTCTGGAATCGGCGGTCAAGCGCATGCTGCCCGGCGGGCCGCTGAAGCGTCAGCAGATGACGCATCTGCGCATCTACAAGGGTGCAGAGCATCCGCATGAAGCCCAGAACCCGGTGAAGATCGACATCAAGTCGATGAATCCCAAGAACACGCTGAGAGGCTGATGACCATGGCTGAACAAACAACACTTTCCAATCTCGGCCAGGCCATGGGCATGGGCACCGCCGCCGCTGCCGCGGCGCCCGTCAAGCCGAAGCTCGATGCCAAGGGCCGTTCCTATGCAACGGGCCGCCGCAAGAACGCCATCTCGCGCGTCTGGCTGATGCGCGGCTCGGGCAAGATCACCGTGAACGGCAAGGCGATCGAGACCTATTTCGCGCGGCCTGTTCTGCGCATGCTGGTACAGCAGCCGCTCGTCAGCGCCAATCGAGCCACCCAGATCGACATCGAATGCACCGTCGTGGGCGGCGGCCTCTCGGGCCAGGCCGGCGCCGTGCGCCACGGCATTTCCCGGGCCCTCACTTATTTTGAGCCGGAACTGCGCGGTCTGCTCAAGAAAGCGGGCTTCCTGACCCGCGACAGCCGTGCGGTCGAACGCAAGAAATACGGCCGCGCCAAGGCCCGCCGCAGCTTCCAGTTCTCAAAGCGCTAAAAGCACACGCCTTCACGACCGGGCGGCCGGAGGGAACTCTGGCCGTTTGGCTTTTGAGGGGCCCCCAAGGATTTTTCCGAGGGCGAGCCATCAATCTATGTCAGTGCATAGGCTAATAAACCTATTCTACAATGGCCCAAGGGAGCCAAAAACCACACGGTAAAAAAAGCGTTAACCAAGATAGTGAATAACTGTTTAATTTAACCGCAAACGGAGGTTTATAGGGCGAGTATTCCTGTGATGTGTTGATAGTCAGGAATGCCTGCTTGTTTCGAGGCCCAGACACCGGCGGGTTGTCTGGAGACATGAGCGGCCCCAACGGATCACGTTCTTGCGTGACCATAGCGGGCTCAGGCAGCCTCGATAGTTAATTGACGACATTGGCAGGACCCCACGGGACCTTTGAAAGGGTGCTTTGCCATGTCCAACGACCTTCGCTCCGGTAACAAATTTATCGTTCATTGCGACCGCAATGGGGACTCCTCGAAGTTGAGCGCCCGGTTTTGGCGTCGGCTGTTCCTAGCTTCAGTCCTGGTCACATCGAACCCGCTGTACATAAGTGCTGTGCAGGGAACTACCCCACCGGCGCGCACTCTTCTGCGGGCAGAGACATCGAACCTTGCCATTGGCAATTTTGTTCTAGACGGCATGGCGAACGCGGATCGTAAACTTGTCCAGGTGGCCGATCTTGGTGGCCGCAATGTTGGTGGCGGGGGCAAATCCAAAGGCGGAAAAGACCGTGGAAACGGCAACCGGGGCAACCGGGGTGACGGCGCCGGTGATGGCGACGGCGATGGCGATGGCGACAGCGTTGGTGACGGGGGCAAATCCAAAGGCGGAAAAGGCCTTGGCAATGGCAAGGGCAAGGGCAAGGGCAAGGGCAAGGGCAACGGCAGGCGGGGCGGCGGCGACGGCGACGGCGATGGAGATGGTGACGGCGACGGCGACGGTGATGGTGACGGCGACGGCGACGGCGATCGGCGACGGTGATCGGCGACGGTGATGGAGATGGTGACGGCGACGGTGATGGTGACGGCGACGGCGACGGCGACGGTGATGGAGACGGTGACGGCGACGGCGACGGTGATGGAGACGGCGACGGCGACGGTGATGGAGACGGCGACGGCGACGGCGACGGCGATGGCGACGGCGACGGCGACGGTGATGGTGACGGCGACGGCGACGGTGATGGAGATGGCGACGGCGACGGCGACGGCGATGGAGATGGTGACGGCGACGGCGACGGTGATGGAGACGGCGACGGCGACGGTGATGGCGACGGTGATGGCGACGGCGACGGCGACGGCGACGGCGACGGTGATGGAGATGGTGACGGCGACGGCGACGGTGATGGAGACGGCGACGGCGACGGCGATGGAGATGGTGACGGCGACGGCGACGGTGATGGAGACGGCGACGGCGACGGCGATGGAGATGGTGACGGCGACGGCGACGGTGATGGTGACGGCGACGGCGACTGGAGACGGCGACGGCGACGGTGATGGAGATGGTGACGGCGACGGCGACGGTGATGGAGACGGCGACGGCGACGGTGATGGAGATGGTGACGGCGACGGCGACGGTGATGGCGACGGCGACGGCGACGGTGATGGAGATGGTGACGGCGACGGCGACGGTGATGGAGACGGCGACGGCGACGGTGATGGAGACGGCGACGGCGACGGCGATGGAGATGGTGACGGCGACGGCGACGGTGATGGAGACGGTGACGGCGACGGCGACGGAGATGGTGACGGCGACGGCGACGGTGATGGAGACGGCGACGGCGACGGTGATGGAGATGGTGACGGCGACGGCGACGGTGATGGAGACGGCGACGGCGACGGTGATGGAGATGGTGACGGCGACGGCGACGGTGATGGAGACGGTGACGGCGACGGCGACGGTGATGGAGATGGTGACGGCGACGGCGACGGTGATGGAGACGGCGACGGCGACGGTGATGGAGATGGTGACGGCGACGGCGACGGTGATGGAGACGGCGACGGCGACGGTGATGGAGACGGCGACGGCGACGGTGATGGAGACGGCGACGGCGACGGTGATGGAGATGGTGACGGCGACGGCGACGGTGATGGAGACGGCGACGGCGATGGAGATGGTGACGGCGACGGCGACGGCGACGGTGATGGAGATGGTGACGGCGATGGAGATCGAGACATTGATCTCTTCTTGCCCGACGTAGTCTCTGTCCACGGCTAGCGGCCGAGCACCAACGACAAATCGACGCCGCGTGTTAAACCACGCGGCGTTATCTTTTTCTCAACGTCCCGAGAACCTCTGGCGCCGCCTACGCATCTTCACGCAGTCGGCTTCGCCCGTCATTCAAGGCAGTGCATACTGGCTGGAAATTTCAGTTCGGCCTCAGCACTTTCGGGCGGGGGCAACATTCGCTGTTTGGGTTTGTGGCAAGCCCACGGATATCGAGGATACCGGCTTGCTGGATCAGAAAACCTTCATGGTCATGCAATGACGCCCGTCAAGTTCGCGCAATGAAATGTCGTTGAAGAAACCGCTTTTGTCGTAATGCATCGCTTTCAGCATCTCGACAACTTGTTCAAATTGGTGGTTGTCGGCAAATGTTGGTTGAAATTGCGTGAGCTGATTACATGATACGATCGGATAGAGGTTGAGATGACATTCAATCGCATGTCCTTCTCGCGCCAGCTCCAGTTCCGCAACAAGGCTATATGGCTGAACTCCCTGCCGCTCATATTCTCCTTCTGAATTGAAAATGAGATTACCAAGGCTGTAGGCAACCCACACGCCGTCTATTTGGGCGAGCTCATTCATCATGTGTGGGCCATGGCCAAGAATGAGATCCGCGCCCACATCAATGAAGCGCCGTGCGAGCCTGAATTGCTCATGAGTCCGGAAGCAATAGTTTAGTCCCCAGTGCGGTGAGACAATGACGAAGTAACCTTCCGACTTAAGGCCTGCTATTTGCTGCCTCAATCGGTCGATGTTAATGTTGTTCACTCCTGTTTTCTCGGCGCCTGCGAAAAATCCGAGTTCTTCATGTGAAGTATTGTATTCGTAACCCGAAAGGACAGCGAGTCTGAATGGAATGCCGTCAATGTCGAATTCCTTCAGTATGGGTCGCTGGGCCTCCTGGCGGTTTTTGCCCGCCCCCGAAGAGGAGAGGCCTGCGCGGCTGACATTCTCCAGCGTTTCTTCAAGACCGCCTGCCAAAAAGTCCATGCTATGATTATTGCCAAGGAGAACGCCACCCACATTGAGGTTCCTGAGCGCATTGATTGTTTCCTGCGGATTGCCGCGGAGGATATAGTCTTTGCGACCCTCGAGTTTTGAGGTGGTGCTTTTGGTTAGCGCGCATTCGAGATTAACGATGGTGAAATCGGCTCGCTGTAAGAGGGATGCCAGTTGTTCTCCCGAATAATCGTAACCGAATGCTTCGAGATAGTTGAGATTGGCCGCTTTGGCGCGTTTTTCCTGATAGATCTCCCCGAAGTAGGTATCACCGCCTATGATCACACGCTTAGCCGGTTCCTGAGTTGAACGAGAACCAGACTGAACCCCAGTTGACGGCTTTTCAGCGAGGCGATCCACCAAGCGCCGAAGGGAGATGTTTGGCGGTGTGCGGGTTCCCTTCAGGACGACTTCATCGCCAGCCCGCAACTCTCGTCTCAGAGATCTTTCCAATTGAGCTAAGGTTTGAAAATGTGGCGCAACTTTTGTGCGGTCTCGCATTTGTTCGTTGAAAACGCGAATGTCGCTGCCGATAGTATAAAAGCGATCGATTGCGCTTGTTTCGGCTTCGTGGGCCAGTGCTGCCATGGCAGCGGGCATTGTGTGTCCAAGACCGTTGATCTGGCCAAGCACCGCAATGCGTCTTCCGCCTTCTACGGGCTGATCGTGCTCGAGTTGTGCGAAGGTCGAGCGGAGGCTGGGGATACTTGAACTTACGGTTTCGTCGCGGATTGCGATGTGCCCATCCCGCCAGGGAATCTGCAGACGAACGCCGCGGCGAGAATCTGGGGTGAATGTCTCAAGCAAATGAAGCGCCGGGGCGATGGGAACTCCTGCGAAATGCGCGGCAGTCACCGCGGCGACACTGTTGGCCGCCATGTGCGCGCCAGGAATACCTAGTCGATAACTGTGTCGTTTTTCGTTTATTACAACGGTTATGCTGCTTCCCTCTGAATCGGTTTCAGTTGAGAGAATTCTCACGTCATTGTTTGCATTCCGTCCGAATGTTGCGATGCGAACGGCCGGGGATTTCCGAACCTCTTCTGCTACCACATTGAAGTGCGGTTCATCGGAATTGAGTATGCAAATGCCACCGGGCTCCATATGGCGCGAGACACCGGCGGCAAGATAGGCCAGCCGCCGAATGGCATGCTCGCCTTTATGGCCTTGGCGCTCCACCCGGTCCACATGTTCCCAGTGAATATTGGTGATGATGGCAACCCGCGGGCGATAAAATTGCACCTGCTCCTCTAAATCGCCGACTTCTGAAAATTCGGCGACACAGTAGCCGTGATCGCGTGAAAGATTTGCAAGAGTAAAGTGAATACTCTCCATTCCGGCATTATAGTTGGCAATGGAGCGGAGACTGGGTGCCGCCGTCGAGACTAGCACGTGAATCATATTCCTGGTCGTCGACTTTCCAACGCTGCCTGTCACGGCAAGAAATGTGGCCCGTGACTGTTTACGTCTGTATTCGGCAAGCCGGGCGATCGACTGAGAGACATTGCCGACCAATAGGCACGGAATGCTGAGATCCAGGTTACGCGGACGTTGCGTAGCGATTATGCCAATAGCTCCCTTTGCCAGTGCTAGGGGTGATGCGAGCAAAGCCGAACGCGCATAAGTGCCATTTGGCCGTGCGAAGAGCTCCGGTACGAAAAGGAAATTCTTTAGCCCATCCTCGATAGTATCTATTCGATGTCTGATCGCTTCGATGGAAGCCTGCGGAAGGCCGAACCAAGTTCCATCCATGATTTCGGCAATTTCCTGTGGATTGCCCAAGTGCGGCCAATATTCGGCGTGCTCCGCTTCGGCAGCGCAGCCAATTAATGCAGCAATCGTCATTGCCAGTTCCCATTTAGAAATGGTTGCGAAATAATTGCCCGGTCAATGCTGTACATAAACCTTCGTGCCTATCTCGACATTTTTGAACAAGGCAAGCACGTCGGCATTGTGCATTCGGAAACAACCGTACGAGGCGTTGGTACCGATCGTCTCGTCCCGATTGGTTCCGTGGATGCCATAAGTTCCATCGCCGAGAACCAGCACGGCAACACCCAAGGGATTGCCGGGGCCCGGCGGAATGAGCGCCGGCAACTTGGGATTGTCGCGCCGGATGATCGGCGGCGGCGCCCAGGTAGGATTGAGAACTTTCCGCGATACCGACGTTACACCGGTCCATTGGCGGCCGGCGCGGCCGACGGCGATTGGGTAGACGATCACTTCACTCTCGCCCACGAGGTAATAGAGATTCCGCTCATCCGTCTTGATGACGATGCTGCCGATGGGATAGCCGGAATTCGCGAGCCTCTGCGCGGACACCGCCGTTGCCGGCAGAACCGCCACCGCCAATGCCAGAAGGAGGGGAAAAAGTCTCGATGCAAACCAACCGCGCATGATCGTGCTCCTCTAAGCTGCAAAGTTACGCGGCAAAGAGTTCATTGGGCGGGGCGCCTCACCCTGGCTGCTGCCGCCCGCATCAGCGGCGCGATACCTCAGCAGGGCCATCAGGGCGTGCTGGAGATTGTCGATACGGATTTCATTGTCGTCCGCTTCGGTGCGAATGGCGCCGATCACCCGCTCGCGCTTGGAGACGTAAAATGCATCCAGATCGTCCTTGTACTGTAGCTGGGCGATGGAACGGATGCCGCGCTTGATCGCTTCTTCGTAAGATGCCGCGCGGGCCGTCTCTCCGGCTTCGCGCGCCAAGGTCATCGCATCGACCAGGCCTTCCATGAAGACACCGGTCGACGACGCGTGAGGGGGACCGTAGTCGCGCCGTTCCGGGGAGTAGAAGCGGCCCCAGTGGTCGTGATCGAGGTTGCCACCCCACTGTTGGTGCGGCAGGAGCCAGTCATTCATCTCAAATACAAAATTCCGCAGGGCCGTGTCGCCGGTCAGCCGGAAGAGAGTCGCCACCGCCTGGCTGTGCCACGGCACGAAAGCCGGATTGGGATTTCGGCGGAAGTGACTGCGGTAATAGTCAACGCTCTTGAGCGCGCGATCCATGAGGCCGCTGTCAGGCTGCATTTCCACGCTTGTGGCCCAAAAGAGCAGCGCCTCGCCTGGATAGAAGTTCTGGTTGTCGTTGCGTCCCTTTGGAAGGAAGAAGGTGCGGAATGCCCCTGAAGGCGTCCAAAGTTCGTCTATGGTGGCGCGCAACCGGGTGAGTTCATCATTCCAGGTTTCAGCAAAGGGGCTTTCAATGATCGCAAGGGCCGCTACGGCGAGGGCGCCAAGCTTGACGCTTCCATCCCAGGCGATCATGCCTTTGCCGTCTGTGAGGCAGTAGAACCGCCGCATATTGTAATCGAGATTTTTCCGCGCTGCCTCCTTCACGTCGTGGCGTCCCAAGGCTGTGGCCAGGCGGTTGAACGCGGCACTCGCCATGAAGCGGCGGATCGGGTTGTCGGCGGCCGAGTACTTGCCGGAACTTGGCCAGTACTTGTAGGGCAAGGCGCCGTCCGGTTCCTGGTTGGCCATGAACCAGCGAACCATACCGGCGATAATGTTGTCCGCCAATGTATCTGCCGGCGCATCGGGAGGGACGAGATGAGCGCCCCGGTAGGTTTCAACCGCCTTGGCCTGCCTGCCGCAAACTATGATGAATTGCCGGCACTCAAGCAGGTTGAGCTTGCCTCCCAGGGCGAAGAAGTCCTTGGCGGAAAGGGCGTTCTCTTCGAGGAAGATCGAGAACCAGAGGTCGAGCGGCCGATTCGTAGCAATCGTCTGGAGTGGCGAGACACGCCGATTTGCGCCATTGAGGATAAGCTCGAGGCCGTAGCGCCCATTTTTGTCGCGGCTCAGCGTCTTCTGATAGGCATTGGCGTCAACCGGCTGCCGGCCCCTGACCAGCGACAACTGCAGGAGATCGACCGCCGGCGCCTGCTTCTGCACCGTGTCGATCGCCTTAAAGGGCGAAACGCCCTCGAACCACTCAGAAAAGACAAGGAGGTGGTTCGACCGCCCGGTTATTTCGAAGGGCGCGAAAAAGGCGCAGTCGTGGGCCTCGGTCAATCGGGTCCGCCTCGGAGCGTTTAGGAATTCCGTTAGGCTCTGTTCCGAAATTTCCAAAGGCCGGCGGGCGAGACGCGGAAGCACCGCGTCCGGATTGCCTTGGGCGAGCGGCTCGTTCCGAACAAATGGGGGCTTATGTCCCAACATGACACAGGTTCCTTCCGCTTTCCCATGGTCACGCAAGGTTCGTACCCGGATGCCGGCTCGCCCCGAAACCAGCGCAAAGAAAGACGGGAATCTCCAAGGGCCCCCGCCGCCAAGGAGCTTCGAAACCACGCAAGGCTGACCTGATGGGATGGACACCTTGCCGGCACCATCACGGGCTAGCACCGCGCAAGGATGCCCCGCGAGTGCGCGAACGTGAGCTTGAGCTTCACGCCGAAATGGCCGCGGCTAGGGCGGGTTCAGGGCTTGGAGTGACGGCGGGGCTGCGCGCCGCGTCGGAGTTTGGTGAGATTGAAACTGACTATCCCGCCCGGGAACGTGCCCACCCTCGACGGTAATCTTGTCACGCGACGAGCTGGCGGGTTTCTCCGGAGGGAGTTACGTCAAGGACCCCGGAAAGGCGGCGGGCTTCCTGGATCGCTTCTGAGTCACAGGGATTCCTCCGAGGTCGATGTGGATGTGGGTGCCCACTGCGTGGTGCGGCGCGCCGACAAACTCTATGCCGATCCATTCACCCTTACGCCAGCGCGTCGTAGCTGGATAGAAGCAGCCCTCCGAAACAACGAAGAGTTCGAACGAATCTGGGATACCGACATTCGACGGAATATGGACGCGGGCGCCATTGACGCTGATATCGCGGATCGTCACATCGATTGAGCATTGGAAGTTTGAAAAGACAATCTTGCCTGCTTTCAAAACTCTATTCCGGGGCAGCTTTCTATTGCAGACTACGGGACTCGGGTCGGTCATGATCTTCACCTGTCAACCTGTCTTCTTCCATACGCTCGCGAAACAGATTATTGCGTAAACAATTTCGGTGAAGGAAAACTCAAATTGGACGAATTGTGGGTCGCTGGGGCAGCCATTGCTCATTGCTCCATAAGGTTGGTGGTTGGAGTAGGCGGGCAGCTACAACTTCCCACTTGCTCGCTTCTCTGATATCATGCAATCATGGGAAGAGCAACTGATGATATCACGAAAGCTCGAAAAAAACGGGCAGAGACGACCGGAACCCCCGTCTTGGTCCGCATGGACAAAGATGAGCTGCAAATTCTCGACGACTGGCGCCGCCAGGAATCCGACGTTCCTGGGCGGCCGGAATCACTGAGGCGCTTAATGCGCCTGGGCATTGCGTTCGACCTTGAACGCAAGTTCGCCGTCAAGTCCGCGCCGAAGCCCAAGCATTGAACGCCCCCGCCCCGAGACCATCCGCCGCCTACCCCTTTGTTACCCTCAGGCTGTGAAAGCAGCTGCGTGTTGGTGCCGGAAGAGGGAATTGAACCCCCGACCTTCGGTTTACAAAACCGCTGCTCTGCCGCTGAGCTATTCCGGCCACGCGAGCGCCGTATAGCGTCCCGCGGGGGACTGCGCAACGCTGAGGGCCTGCGCCCACAACCGCTTTACAACGGATCAGGCTATTGCGCCTTCTCTAGCAAATGCGCCCATTGTCTCATTTATGACACACCCGAGAGGTGGCTCGCGGCTCTGGACCCATCTATCAAATCGCCATCAAAACTCAGGTGACATGATTGGTTTTTTTAAGTCCTTTCAAAGCATTGGAGATCCCAAACGCAAAATCACAAATCACGTGCTCTACCAACTGAGTTAAGCGGCGGCCGCAATCGCGTTAATCACTGATGAACCAAGCCGCCTGCGCGGCATTGCCGGTGGCCCACGCCGGCCCTATGAATAGAGCAGATTCCTCGACGCCGGGACGGCGGCAGGAATGGCCGGGCGCCAGCGTCCGGCCTTTTTCATGGGCGGCTGAGGGCATAAAGGGCGATCGCCGCGGCATTCGATACATTGAGGCTCCGGATCGGTCCCTCAAGATCGAGCCGCACCAGAATGTCACAGTTCTGGCGGGTCAAATGCCTGAGGCCCTTGCCTTCGGCACCCAGCACCAGCGCAATGGGCCCCCCGCGGGCAATCTCCGAGATGGGCGCGGCCGCTTCGCTTTCGAGGCCGACCACCTGAAAGCCGTAGTCCTTGAGTTCGGCCATGGCGCGGGCGAGATTGGTGACGCGCACAAAGGGGACATGCTCGGTCGCTCCCGAGGCCGCCTTGGCGAGCACGCCCGAGACCTCCGGGCTGTGGCGGGCGGTGGCGACCAGGGCGGTGACCCTAAAGGCGGCACAGCTCCGCAGGATGGCACCCACATTGTGCGGATCGGTCACCTGGTCGAGCAGCACGACGAGACCGGTCTTGTCGATCTGGTCGAGCCGCGGCTGGGGCAGGGGTATTGCCTCCAGCACCAGTCCCTGATGGACCGCGTCCGTGCCGGCCAGGCGGTCGAGTTCCTTCGGGTGCACGATGTCCGGTTCGAGCCCCATCGCCTTTGCCTCCGCCTCGATGCGCCGGGCGGCATTCAGCGTGGCCAAGAGCCGGATGAATTTGCGCCTGGGGTTGCGCAGCGCCTCGCTCACCGGGTGGACGCCATAGATCAGTTCGTTGGACTCACTCATGCCATTGCCAGCCGCCTGCCGTGATACGTCCTCTCATTGCCCCACCTATCGCCTTCGCGCTAGAACTTCGATAATTCCGGGCGAAGGGGCTGCATGTTCAAGAAAATTCTCATCGCCAATCGCGGCGAGATCGCCTGCCGCGTGATCAAGACCGCCCGCGCGATGGGCATCGCTACCGTCGCCGTGTATTCCGACGCCGATGTCCGGGCGCTGCATGTCGAGATGGCGGACGAGAAAATCCCCATCGGGCCGCCGGCGGCGGCGCAGTCATACCTCTCGATCGAGAAGATCGTCGAAGCCTGCCGGCGCACCAAGGCCGAAGCGGTGCATCCTGGTTATGGCTTTCTCTCCGAGCAGGCCGCCTTTCCGCAGGCTCTGGCCGCGGCGGGGATTGTCTTCATCGGCCCCAACCCGGCGGCGATTGCCGCCATGGGCGACAAGATCGAATCCAAGAAGCGCGCTGCGGCGGCAGGGGTCTCAACCGTGCCGGGCCATTTGGGCGTCATCGCCGACAGCGGCGAGGGGGTGAAAATCGCCGCGGAGCTCGGCTATCCGGTAATGATCAAGGCCACGGCCGGCGGCGGCGGCAAGGGCATGCGGATTGCCCATTCACCCGCCGAACTGCGCGACGGTTTCGCCCGCGCCAGGTCCGAGGCGAAATCGAGCTTCGGCGACGACCGCCTGTTCATCGAAAAATTCATCGGCAATCCGCGCCACATCGAAATTCAGGTGCTGGGCGACAGGCATGGGCATGTCATCCATTTGGGCGAGCGGGAGTGCTCGATCCAGCGGCGCAATCAGAAAGTCGTCGAGGAGGCGCCCTCGCCCTTGCTCGATGACAAGACCCGCGCCGCCATGGGCGCCCAGGCCGTGGCGCTGGCCAAGGCGGTGGGATATGATTCGGCCGGCACCGTCGAATTCGTGGCGGGCCAGGACCGCTCGTTCTATTTTCTCGAGATGAACACGCGGCTGCAGGTCGAGCATCCGGTCACCGAACTCGTCACCGGCATCGATCTCGTCGAACAGATGATCCGCGTGGCGGCGGGCGAAAAGCTGGCGATTCGCCAAGAGGACATAAGGCTCAAAGGCTGGGCGGTCGAAACCCGCATTTATGCCGAGGATCCTTACCGCAATTTCCTGCCGTCCACCGGGCGGCTCGTCAAATATCGTCCGCCAGCGGAGCGAAAATCCAATGGCGTCACTATTCGCAACGACACCGGCGTCTACGAGGGCGGAGAAATCTCGATCTGGTACGATCCGATGATCGCCAAGCTCTGCAGCCATGCGGAGACGCGTGGGAAGGCGGTCGCGGCGATGGTGGCGGCGCTAGATGCCTTCTATATCGATGGCATTCGGCACAATGTGCCGTTCCTCTCGGCGATTATGGAAAATTCGCGTTGGCAGGCGGGAGCGCTGTCGACTGGCTTCATCGGCGAAGAATTTCCAGGAGGGTTTCACGGCATTACTCCTGCTCCGGAACGGGCGGCGCAGCTGGCGCAAGTGGCCTGCCTGCTCGATCACATCGACAACCGCAGGAAGCGCAAGATCGGCGGCCAGATGCGAGGCCGCAGGGTTACCTTCGCGACCACCCGCCTGGTGCGGCTTGGCCGGGACTGGTATCCCGTCGAGATTACGGCGGGATTCGATCGGCTGGCCGATGCCTGCGGTTGGATGCCCGGTGCGCCGGTATTCTCGGGTGAGATCGGCGGCAAGCCCGTGACGGTGCAGGTGCGCCGCATCCTCAACGGCTACCGCCTCGGCCACCGTGGCGTCAGCCTCGAGGCCCATGTTTATACGGAGCGCGAGGCCGAACTGGCGCGGATGGTGCCCGAGAAACCGCTGGCCGATACCTCGAACACGCTGCTCTGCCCGATGCCGGGCCTCGTTGTGTCGATTGCGGTCAGCGAAGGCCAGGAGGTGAAGGCGGGCGAGACCCTGGCGATCGTCGAGGCGATGAAGATGGAAAACATCCTGCGCGCCGAGCGCGACGTGACGGTGAAGAAGCTGAACGCCAAGCAGGGCGACAGTCTCGCCGTCGATGCCGTCATCATGGAGTTCGTATGAGCGCCGTCCGCGCCGTCGTCGAAGGCCGCGTGCAGGCTGTGGGCTTCCGCGCTTTCGTCGAGGACGAAGCCGCTTCCCGCGGTCTGACCGGCTGGGTGCGCAATCTGCGGAACGGCGCTGTCGAGATGGTGCTCAGCGGCAGCGACACGGATATTGAAAGCATGATCGCCGCCTGCCGCAAGGGGCCGCGCTATGCGTCCGTCACAAGCGTTGAAACATCGCCTGTGCCGGACGAGGGCTGGCGAGATTTCACCGTGCGGCCGACGGCATAGCCAGAGTCAAAGGCCCAAACACGCCTGCGAACGCCGCCTGCAGCGCCTGATCGGCCTCCGCCATCCCGGCGGCGAGACCGAGAGCGGCAAGACTGGTGACGCCGTGGTCCTTCACTCCACAGGGCACGATGCCGTCGAAATGCGAAAGATCGGGCGCCACATTGAGACTGATGCCGTGGAAGCTTACCCAGTGCCTGAGCCTGATGCCGATGGCAGCGATCTTGGCTTCGCCGGTAGCGGTCCGCACCCACACGCCCACCCGGTCTTCGCGCCTTTCGCCCTCGACACCCATGAGCGCCAGCGCTTCGATCAGCCATTGCTCGAGCCCGGCCACGAAGGCCCGCACATCGCCACCGCGGCGCTTGAGATCGAGCATGACATAAGCCACCCGCTGGCCCGGCCCGTGATAGGTATATTGCCCGCCGCGGCCGGTCTTGAAGACGGGAAAGCGGGCGGGCGCCACCAGATCTTCGTCCCTTGCGCTGCTGCCCGCCGTGTAGAGCGGCGGATGCTCGAGGAGCCACACGCGCTCACCCGCAAGTGCCTTGGCGATGGCCTCCGCCTGGCGCTCCATGTAAGCCACGGCCTCGGGGTAGGGCACGAGACCGGGCGAAGTTTCCCATGCCACGGGGGCAGGCGACCACAGGGTGGGCCGGATGTCCTGGCGGAGCGTCATGCAACGATACTTCTCTCTTTCGCCGCCCCGGCGCAAGCTGGGGCGGGGTCGCGACTCAGGGGGCAGGGCATATGTACGGTCTCGGATTTCTCGTCACCATCGCCACCTTCGTCATGGCGGTGATTGCGCTCGGCAAAATCTCAAAACTGGAATCCCGGATCGCCCAGCTCAAGCTGCAGCTCGGCAATCTCGCCGATGAACTGGCGAAGACGCGGCGCAATGGAGTTGCGCAGGCACCGGCCCGGCCGCCGGCCCGGTCGGTAACCATTGAACCTGCGAAGCCCGTCGAGCCAGTGCCTATAGCGGTACCCGCTGCCAAGTGGCAGCCTGCCGTCAAAGCCGCAACGCCGAAACGCGACATGGAACAGGCGCTCGCGTCGCGCTGGTTCGTGTGGATCGGCGGCGTCGCCATAGCGATCGGCGGATTGCTGTTCGTCAAATATGCCTATGACGAAGGGCTGATCCCGCCCACCTTACAGATTATCCTTGGTCTTCTGCTTGGCGGGGCGCTGGTGGCGGCGGGCGAGGCCCTGCGGCGGAGGCCAATTCAGCCAGTGGCCGGCCTGCAGCCCGATTATGTACCGCAGGCCTTGGCGGCGGCGGGTTTTGTCATCGCTTTCGGCAGCGTCTATGCGGCCTACGCGCTTTATGAACTCGTGGCGCCGCTGAGCGCGTTCATCGGCCTGGCGGCCCTGGGTCTCGGCGCCCTTGCCCTGTCGCTCCGCCAGGGGCCGATGATCGCCGCTCTCGGCCTTCTCGGCTCCTATGTGACGCCAAGCCTTATCCCGTCGCCCGATCCCAATGCTTGGAGCTTCTTTCCCTATCTCCTGGTCATACTCGCGGCGAGCTTCGCCGTCCTGCGCCGCCGCGCCTGGTGGTGGCTCGGTTACGCCGCGATCGCTGGTTCGGCGCTGTGGGCGCTGCTGTGGCTCGGGGGCGGTGTCTTCGAAACCGCTGATATTCCGGCCATCGGCCTCTTTGCCCTGGCGCTGGGCGGCATCGCCAGCTTCGCCATAACCGGCCGGGCCATACTGGAAGAGGAATCCGGCACCCTGTTGACGCCCAGATTGATGGCGCAGCCGCTCCGCATTGCGGTCACGGGCCTCGCCGCCGCCGCATTGATTCTGGCGGTCCTGGTGGACGAGAGCGAGCACGCGACGCTGGCACTCGTCATTTATTTCGCTGGCATGGCTGGCCTGGTGGCGCTGGCCTGGGTCAAACACGGTCTCGCCTTGCTGGCGCCTGGCGCCGCGCTTCTCTCGTTCATCATTCTCATGGCCTGGCGCGAGGCCGCCTTTCATGAATTCGCCATGGATGAGAGCGGCCTGTGGACCAGCCTGCTGGGTGGCGATGCTCCGCAATTCCTGCGCTGGATGCTGGCGGCGGCTCTCGCCTTCACGCTTGTGGGACTAGCTGGACTGCGGCTCAAAGCGGAACCCGTCATCTGGGCGGCGCTGGCCGCTGGTTCGGCTTTGGTCTTCGTATTCGGCGCCTGGGGAAGGGTCGATGCGCTTCTCGATGCAAATGTGTGGGCATTGCTTGGCGCGGGTTTCGCGGTTGCCCTGATCGCCGCCATCTGGTCGATGCGCGAAAAGACTGTCGATCATGCTTGCGGCATTCTTGCTTCCGGCGCTGCTGCACTTTTACTGTTCAGCCTCGACCGCCTGTTCGACGGCGTCTGGCTGACCATTGCCATTACTGCACTCGCTGCCGCCTATGCCTATGGCACGAACATGATTGCCGTGCGGCTGCTTGGGCCCATCGCCGTGGCCCTTGCTTCGCTGGCGGCTTTGCGCCTCTTCATCTCACGCGAAATGTGGTCCGAAGATCGCACTCTGCCGCTTGGCCAGCACTGGGTGATCTACGGCTATGGCGTTCCGGTCCTTCTCTTTCTTGTAGCGAGCCGCTGGCTGAAGGCGGCGGGACAGCTTCGCGCCGCCATGTCGCTCGAGGGTTTGAGCCTCGGCCTTGCCATCTCGCTCATTTCGCTCGAACTGCGCGTGCTGATCGGCGGCGGCGTCGCGGAAGACGAGCCGCAGCTTCTCGAAATGGCCGCCCATATTCTCACCTGGCTTGCGGCCGCCTATGGCCTCCTGTACCGGCAGCAACTGTTCTCGTCTTTCATATCCAAGTGGGGCGCGCGGCTGCTGATTGCCGGCTCCTGCGCGGCGATTGTACTGGTGAGCCTGCTGGCTCTCAATCCCGTCGTCAGCGGCGATCCCGTTCCTGGCAATCACGTGTTCAACGCCTTGCTGCTCGCCTATCTGGCGCCGGTCATTCTCCTTGGCCTGATCGCCCGCAAACTTGCGGGCGTCGGCTGGGACAGGTTGCGCCCGGCGGCCGGTCTCCTGGCGCTCGTGCTGGCGCTCGCCTATGTGACGCTCGAGACCAAGCTTGTGTTTCAGGGCCCGGTTATGGTGCCTTGGTCCGAGTCGCTCGGCGAATCCTATGCCTATTCCGCCGTCTGGCTCGCCTCGGCGCTGGCCCTGTTCATCACCGGCATCAGGCTCGCCCGCCAGTATATCCGCTATGCGGGGCTTGGCGTCATGGTGCTGGTAGTCTTGAAGGTGTTCCTGTCGGACATGTCCGATCTCGAAGGCCTCTACCGCATCGCCTCCTTCATCGGCCTCGGCCTCTGCCTCGTCGGTATCGGCTGGCTTTATGCGAGGTTCGTGCAGAAGCCGGAGCCGGCCTAACGCTTATGGTATTGGATGCCACTGAACGAGGACAGACATGGCAGGCAAGACGCTTGGACTGGAAGGCGCGCTCTACGACTATTACAAATCCGTCGCCTATCGCGAGCTGGATATATTGCGTGAGCTGCGCGAGGAGACTGCGCGGCTCGGACGGCAGGCGCAAATGCAGATCGGAGCCGAGCAGGGGGCTTTCATGGCCATGCTGGTCAAGCTCATGGGCGCGCGGCGCATTCTCGAAATCGGCAGCTTCACCGGCTATTCGGCGCTGGCCATGGCGCTCGCCGGAGAGGTGCGCATTACCGCCGCCGATGTCAGCGAGGAATGGACGGCGATCGGCCGCAAATACTGGCGTAAGGCGGGCGTGGCCGATCGCATCGACCTCGTGCTGAAACCCGGCGCGGAAGTGATACAGGGTCTACTTGCGGCAAAAGAAGCAGGACGTTTCGATCTGATATTCATCGATGCCGACAAACCATCCTACGACATCTACTATGAAGGCGGCCTCAAGCTGTTGCGCGCCGGTGGCGCCATCCTGATCGACAATGTGCTGTGGGGCGGCGATGTCGCCGATCCCGCCAAGACCGATGCCGATACCGCGGCGATCCGCGCTCTCAATGCCAAGATCGCCGGCGACGCCCGCATCGATCTCTCCATGGTGCCGATCTGCGACGGCCTGACCATCGCCCGCAAACGCTGAAAAAGCTAGAGCAACCGGAAAATGTGATATATATCACATCTCGGTTTTGGTCGGGGAAACATGCGCCAGCAGAACGACAAGTCCGGCAAGAAGCGTGGCAGGCCGCTGCCGCTCATGCCACGCTACACTTGGCGGGCGTTTTTCAAGGCGACGGTTCCGGTGGAGTTGCGCGCCAAGGAAATCCTGTTCCATGCCGGAGACGAGGGCGACGGCTGCTATCTGATCCGCGACGGCGCGGTGAAGGCAGCGGTCGTCTCGGTGGACGGCCAGGAGCGGTTGCTGGCCATCCTGGGCGAAGGCGCGATGATCGGCGAATTGGCCCTTGTGGACGACGAGCCGCGCTCGGCAACCGTTATCGCGCTGCGCCAATGCCGGCTGCTGCACCTCACCAAATCCGCGTTCTTCCGCCTCGCCGATGCCAATCCGATGATCTATCGCCTGGCCCTGCGGCTTCTGGCGCAGCGCCTGCGCGGCACCAACGAATTGGTCGTGGCCCAGGGAAGCGTCACGGTTCAGGGCCGCGTCGCACGTGCCTTTGCCTCGCTTGCCGAGGGGCTCGGACATGTGCAGGCCAATGGCCGCATCCTGCTCACCCAGCGGATCACCCAGTCCGACATTGCCGGCATGGCCGGTGTGGCGCGCGAGAACGCCAGCCGCGCCATCAACGATTTGTTGCGCGGCGGGGTTCTGGGCCGGGTCAAGGGTTTCTATTCGATCGAGAAGCCCGAGAAGCTTCGCGATCTCGCGGAAGTCTAAACTCAGCCGCGCTGACTTTCGATCAGCCGTTCGGCCACGGTGGACATCGTCTCGGCTTCGACATTGGCGAAGGCCAGCCGCAGATAGTTCTCCTGGCCGGGACCGAACATCGAGCCGGGCAGGCATAGGAGATCGTGTTCGCCTGCCAGCCGTTGCGCCACCTGCTTGGCGGTTTCACCGGTGAATGGATGCTGCACATAGGCGAAATAGGCGCCGGCGCTGATCAGCCGGTAGTGGAGCCGCTTGTGCCGGAAAGCAGCGCGCAGGGCAGCGTTGCGCGCCGCCATCATGGTTTTCTTTTCTGTTTTCCAAACCTCGAGATTTTGCAATCCGAAAAGCGCCGCACCCTGCGAGATATGCGGCGCGCAGATTGCCATGCAGTCGAGAATCTTTTCGATCTCGGCGATAAGACGGGCGCCGGCAACGATGCTGCCCACCCGGTAGCCGGTCATCGCGAAAATCTTGGAGAAACTGTAGAGCTGAATGAAATTGTCCTGCCAGCCGGGCCGCATGAAGAGATCGTGCGGCGGCGCGGGATCGCTGCGGAAATCCTTGTAGGTCTCGTCGATGACGAGGGCGATGGCGCACGCCCGCGCCAGATCGTGGAAGTGGCCTATGAGCTCGCGCGGATAGATCGAGCCCGTGGGATTGTTCGGCGTGCACAATACGATGGCGCGGGTGCGGGCGTCGATCGCCTTCTCGGCATCGGTGATATTCGGTACCGCGGCGTTTCCGGCGATAGCTGGAATGAAGCGCGCTTCGATGCCGAGCATGGCGAGCCACATTTGATGATTGAAGTAATAGGGAACCGGCAGAATGACATTGTCGCCGCGTCCGGCAATCGCCATGATGGCGGCGCAGAAGGCCTGATTGCAGCCGGCCGGGATGGCAACTTCGTGGGCGCCGATACTGCCGCCGTAATCCGCGACCATGTGCTTTGCCAATGCCGCGCGCAATGCCGGCAGCCCTGCAATATCGGTATAGAGGCTAGTGATGGGATCGGCGGCGAGGCGAGCAATTTCCTCCTGCAATTCGGCGGCCGGAGGATAGCTCGGCACCGCCTGACAGAGATTGATGAGGCCGCGGTTTTTGGGCCCCGGCCGGACCCAGCCCATAGCCTCGGCGATGGGCGGTGCCTCGACCTCGGAGACCGCGGGATTGACGGCATATTGCATGATGGGGCACCAATGGCGGCGGGCGAAAAGCAAAACCATGCCGGGCGAGGCGCAAAGGTGCAAGCATGAAAGCAATCAGGATCGAGACGACGGGCGGACCCGAAGTGATGCGGCTCGTCGATGTCGATGTGCCGAAACCGAAGCCGGGCGAAATCCGCGTGCGCCAGACGGCCATCGGCCTCAACTATATAGACACCTATCATCGTTCGGGCCTTTACCCCGTGGCATTGCCGAGCGGCATCGGGAGCGAAGCGGCGGGCGTCGTCGAGGAACTGGGTGAGGGTGTCAAGGGCCTGAAGCCAGGCGACCGCATCGCCTATGGCACCGGCCCCATCGGTGCCTATGCTGAGATGCGCAACATGCCGGCAGGCCGCGTCGTCAAGCTGCCCAAAGCGATTTCCGACGAGACGGCGGCGGGCATGATGCTTAAGGGCATGACGGTGCGCTATCTGCTGCGCGCCACATACAAGGTGAAGCGCGGCGAAACCATACTCCTGCATGCGGCGGCGGGCGGCATCGGCCTGATTTTGAGCCAATGGGCCAAGGCGCTCGGCGTCAAGGTGATCGGCGTGGTCGGCACGGATGCGAAGGCGGCAGTCGCCAAGGCCCATGGTTGCGCCCATGTAATCAATCACTCGACCGAAAATGTCGTGGCGCGGGTCAAGGAGCTGACCGGCGGCAAGGGCGTGCCCGTGGTCTATGACGGCGTCGGCCAGGCGACACTCATGACATCGCTCGACTGCCTGCGCCCCCGCGGGCTGCTGGTGAGCTTCGGCAATGCCTCGGGGCCGGTGAAGGCGTTCGATCTTGGGCTGCTGGCGGCCAAGGGCTCGCTCTATGTGACCCGGCCAACGCTCATGGCCTATACGGCGACGCAGGCCGAGCTGAAGGAAACCGCCGCCGACCTGATCGACATGGTGAAGAGCGGCAAGGTGAAGATTCCGGTTAACCAGCGCTATGCCCTGGCCGAAGCCGCGCAGGCCCACCGCGATCTCGAAGCGCGCAAGACCACCGGAACCACGGTGCTGCTGCCTTAACTGTTCGAACAGTTGCGGGTCGATTGGGCCGCCAGCGCCTTCCAGGTGCCGGAGCAGGCGATATGACTGCATAGGAAGGCAGCCAGGCTCGTAGCGGGCACCGCATGGGCGAGGTTGAGCGGCTGGCCGTCGCCGTCCGACAGCGTGCTCACCACCATGCCGATAAGCCGGCCTTGCTCATCGAAGAGCGGGCCGCCGGATTCGCCCTTTTGGGTGTTCATGCGCAGCACCATGGCATCGGCATAACCGAACTTGCCATATTGCACGGACCGGCCGAAATGCATGGCCTCGAGCTGGCCGATGCGCGCCGTATCGCCTTGCGCATGCGGCTTGCCGAGGGAGAACACGGTTGCACCGCGCTCCACGCAATTATCGGCCACCGGCGGCGCTGCCTTGCCGGAATAGCCCCGGAGCTTGATCAGGGCCATGTCGTTGTCGCGGCGGATATCGACGACGCTGCCCGAATAGACCCGGCCGTTGGCGGCCCGCGCCGAGACCCGATTGCCCTTGGTCACCGCGACATGGCCGGCGGTCATTACATAGCCGGAGGGATCGACGAGAAAGCCGCTGCCCGAGGTAACAGCGACGCCGTTCCGCGTATCCTTGCCGGGATTGGGCTCTACCGCGGAGACCGTAAGTGTCACGTAAGTTGGTCCAGCGGCGCGCACCAATCCGGCGATCGACCGCGACATGGCGAAATTGGCCGCCGGCTCGGCATTCTGCTCGACCGAGATGTCGCGGCCTTCGAGTTCGACGTCCTGGGTGGCGGCGCAGGCGGCGAGTGCGAGAGCGAGCACGGCTAAAAGCAGATGGCGGATAGAACGCACGAATGAATCCCTTGTGTGAATCTGGCCCGCCAATATCAAGCGATTGTCGCAACAACAAGGCGGTACAAGCAAAACGGCCCGCCGAAGCGGGCCGTTCCGTTGATAATTGCCGTTCAGCCTAGAAGCGGAACACGGTGACGAGGTCGACTTGCATTAAGTCGTCGTCGAGACCGTCGATGTCTGCCCACTCGGCTTCGAGACCGATCGTCAGCTGCGATACCGGATCATAGTAGATACCGGCGAGAGCCGTGAAGATGTCGCCACTATCGTCAAAGTCCTGGAAAGCCGCCGCGACTTCGGCATGCACCGCATCGCTGAGGTTCACGTTAACGAGTGCCGAGGCTATCCAGTAATCTTCACCGTCAATAGCTGGGACAGGAGGAATGAGGAAGATCGGAGGCGGGACACCCGGATTGAGGACGCCCGGGACGCCGGGAGTGCCACGGGTATGACCCATGGCCGCGCCGAGGGAGAGATTGGCTATATCGCCAAGTGCGAAGCCGGCGCCGGCGCCAATCTGCCAGTAGTCATCCGGATAATGGTCCCTGTTTTTCCACGCAGCGGAAATTTCTCCGCTGATCACGTCACCGCTGTACTTGATCTCAGCAGCCGCGCCCATCGAGTCTTGCGCAAAAGCACTACCATCACTGGCGTCTTCAATCGCCGCCGCCACTGAGAACGGCCCGCTGGTCCAAGTCAGACGCATCTGGCTCGTGTCACCGGAATCAATGAAGACGAAGTTGTCCGTATAGTAGCAGTTGCAAGCACCGTCGAGGCCATACGCGACGAAGCCCAGCGAATCCGTGTAACCGCCGCCGAGGGTCAGTTCAGGAGTGATCGCCCACCAGCCCCAAGCATGCTCGAAGTAGAGAGGATCTTCCTTCTTCGCCATACCATCAATGTTACTGCGGATTTCCATCAGTGCGCCAACTTCACCAACCGCCGTGTCGGTCTTGCCGACGACCTTGAGTTGGCCGCGGGCCAGGACGTCATAATCGTCTTCGGGGTCATCAAAACCGCCACCGTCACCGCCGTAACTGCGCCAAACAATGGCAGCGCGGGCATAGCCGGACCATTCGATCGACGTCGAAGCCGGAGCATCGGCCGTCGGCAGTACGCTAATGACCGTGGCTTTCTTGCCGTAGCCAGGATCGTTGAGGTCAAGACCCGGGATCACCATGGCATCGGCCTTGGTGACGGTCATAAGCTGATAGCCGGCCGGAACCGAAGGAGCGGCTTCGAGCTGGGCAACGCGGGCGTTCAGGGCTTCGATTTCGGCCTTGAGGGCATCGAGATCGTCGGCCTGCGCACCGACGGCAGACACGGCGAGAGCCGCGCCACCGAGGAGTGCCAGTTTCATCATTTTCATTCTACTTCTCCCACATTCTCTGGAGTTAAGTAGCCCCCCGATCCCCTGCAAATGGTTTGGGTAGGCGATGCACGAGACTTTCGCACACAAGGATGTTTTCGCTTCCCAAGGGTTTCAGGTCAATGAAGAAGGCCGCGCTTCGGCCAGAATTTCGCCACATGTGACTCAATTGCCACAGTCATGACGCTCCTTTCTTTATGCCAAGATGACAGTAAAATCAATTAGTTAAAGAGCCATGATGCCGCCGGATTTTTCGCCTGCCGGCGCGTGCTTGCCCACAGGCTTTCCACAGCTCGTTTAATTGTGGCGCCGAGAACAGGTCGTTTACGCAACTCCCCGCTGCCATTATACGGGCGGAAGGGGCCAGAGCGGGGAGAATCACTCCGCAAACCGGTCCATCCGGGGTCGTCTCGAGGGGGAATGATGCCAATGAAGTGCCGTCCGCATAAATGGCTTCTGTATGCGCCGCTGGCGGTTTTGCCGTTCCTGGCAGCCTGGATTCTGAACACCAAATCCATGCAGCATGAGATCGCCGCCCGTGTGGCGGCGAATCTCGCCACGGCGGACGCCGGTTGGGCCAAGACCACAATCGGCGGGCGCGACGCAATACTCTTGGGCGATGCGCCGAGTGCCGAAGCGTTGGAAAGGGCAATCCGGATCGTTGCCGGAACCTATGGCGTCCGGCGGGTCGACTCGAAAGCCCGGGTTGTCGAGACGCCACCCCCGCCGCCCGCTGTCGAACTGGAGCCCGCCGAGCTCACCTCCAGAGCCGGCGCCTCGATCCTGAAACCGTCGGCGCCCTTGGGCGACGGCAGCTACGACGTCACCACTGAAATCGGCGATGGCGGCGGCGGGACGGCAAAATCCTCCGTACCCGGAAAGATCGTCGTCGACACGGTGGCGCCCGTCCCGCCAGCGGTTGCGACAGTGGCGGCCGGGCCTGGAAAAATCGAGATTACCGGCACGAAGCCGCAAGGCGATGCGGCCGGCAATGTGGCGCGCGATGCAACGAAGAATGAAATCGTCATCGCCGCGGCGCCCGAGCCTGAACCGGCTCAGGAACCTGCAGCACCACCTGAACCTGCACCACCGGCAGAACCTCTGCCACCGCCGCCGACGATGAATGCGCCAACCGCGAAGGTCTTGACCGTCACCGTTGCGCGGCCCACGATCTCCGGCACTTGGTCGCAGCCCGCGGCCACGTCGCTCAGCGTGTCGCTGGCGGGCACCACCTATGTTCTGGGTACGGACGAAATGCTGACGTCCACCACCTCCGGCACCTGGTCCATGGCCTTGCCGCGGCCCCTTAAGGACGGCATCTATGATGTGGCGGTGGAGACCGCAGATGCCTCCGGCGCTAAAATGACCGACGGGACGAAGGACGAGTTGACTGTCGATGCCGCAGGACCGGCTACGCCGACGGTCAAACTCTATGCGGGCGAGACCAGTCCCGAAAAAATTTCCGGCACATGGGATTCGGCCACCTCAGCAAACTTGAAGGTGACGATCCCCAAGGCCGGCATCGCCACTGTGCTGCGCAGCGACCCGCAGCTCACTTCGCTGAGCGGGGTCTGGACGCTCGCCTTGCCACGTGGGCTCGAGCCGGGAAGCTACGAGGTCACCGTCGAAACCGCCGATGCCTTGGGCCGGATTGCTTCTGACCAGACGAGATTCGAGATATTGGTGAAGGAAGCGCCGCCACCTCCACCGCCGCCGCCGCCCTATGATTGCGCCGGCGTACTCGACCGGATCGGCACCGTCTTCCCGATCCGTTTCGACTTTGATCGCACCGATTTGAATTCGCCCTATGATCTCTCGGTCAACCAGGTAGCGGCACTTCTCAAAGATGCGCGCTGCCTTGAAACCACGGCGGAGGTGACGGGACATGCCGATGATCTCGGACCCAATCTCTATAATCAAGCGCTGAGCGAGAAGCGGGCGCAGGTGGTGATCGACATCCTGACGGCCATCGGTGTCACGCCCGCCCGCCTTGGCGTCAAGGGCATGAGCAGCGCCGATCCCGCCGACCCCGCCGAGGGCGAGCCGGCGCGCGCCAAAAACCGCCGTGTCGTAATCCGTATTTTACAATAGGAAACTGCCATGAACGAGTTCTTCAATTTTAACGGCACATGGATAGTTGTGCAGGGAAACTGGGTGTGGATGCTCGCGGCCCTCGGCCTCGGTATCTGGGTCGGCTGGTCAAGCTGCTCCGCTGGGCCGGAAGACAGTAGGGACGGGAAGGGATAAGTCGCATGCCGCATCTGGTTCTCGAACTCGCCCTTTGGATTCTTCTCGCCTTCTTCATCGGCTGCATCGCCGGCTGTCTCCTGCGCAGAGCCTTCGGCAAACCCACGGCGGAGCTAGCCGCGGAACCGGCTCCAGCGCCCGAACCCGCTCCCGCAGCCAAGACTGCGCGGCCCAAGCCGCCGCGGAAAACACCGCGCACCTCGAAATAGTCCGGCGGCTTAGACTTCCTCCCGTCGGTCCACTCTGTCGAGCCAGCGCTCGATGGCGGCTAAGGCCTCGGGCTCGTCGAGAAACGGCACATGGCCGCGGTTCCTGACGGTTACCGCTTCAGCCGCGCCATGGCGCGCCACCATTCCCGCCACGGTCGCCTCGCTCAACAGGTCGGAATTCACGCCGCGCAACACCGTCACGGGCATAGTGGCGGTGAGCTCGAACAGTGGCCAAAGTTCCCGCACCTTGCCGGTTTCTATGTCCTCAATCGTGGGAAAGGCTACGGCAATTCCAGGATCGCTGTCGGGCCGCGGATCACCGCTCTCGTCGCGGAAGACGCGGCGCGCGAAGGCCAGCCATTCGGCATCGGTCAGGGTCTCGAAACCGGCATGGAGGGCGCGTAATCCCGCCACGGCGTCCGGCCACGAGGTGAAGGCCGGTGTCCTGCCCAAATAACTCCGTATGCGGAGCAAGCCTTCCGGCTCGATCTTCGGGCCGATATCGTTGAACAGGATGCCGGCAAGGCGATCCGGATGATTGGCCGCCATCACCATCGCCACGATGCCGCCGCGCGATGTGCCGATCACGGCGGCGCGGGCGATGCCGAGCAAATCGAGAAGTGCGAGAGTGTCGGCCAGTTCCACCTCCGGCCGGTAGGTGAGCGGATCGCCCGCATATTGCGAACGGCCGCGGCCCCGGAAATCTGGACAAACCACGCGGCGACCGGCGGCCAACCGCGGTGCAATGGTCTCGAAATCCTTTGAATTGCGGGTCAGACCTGGCAGGCAAAGGAGCGGCACCGGCCTGCTGCTCTCCGGTCCATAATCGCGCGCATAGAGGCTGAGACCGTCGGCGGAGAGATAGCGGAGTTCGCGGAACTCCATCGCCTCATTCGCAACTGGTGATCAGCGCTCCAATCGACCGCGCGGCGCACGGAGTGCCACGCTCCTCTTCCGAGTTTGCGACGGTAAGCGAAGCCGCCGTGCCGCGTTTGAGATCGACAGTCATCGGCTGAACCGTCTCCGGCGCCAGCCGCGAGCGGTAGACATGCACGTTCTGCAGGACCTTTTGCACATATTGCCGGGTTTCCTGGAACGGAATCGATTCGACCCAGTCGATGGGATCGATCTTGCCCTTGCGCACGTCGCCATACTCGGCGAGCCACTCGCGCACCCGTCGCGGGCCGGCATTGTAGGCAACGAGCGTCAGCACATAGGAGCCGCCGTTATCCTCAATCAGATCGCCGAGATGGGCGGCGCCGAGTCTTCACATTGTATGTGGGATCGGCGGTGAGCTTCGATTTCTTGTAGGAGACGCCGTGCGCCTTGGCGATAAGCTTGGCGGTTGCCGGCATGATCTGCATCAAGCCTTGGGCGCCGGCCTTGCTGCCGGCCTGCGGATCGAACTCGCTTTCCTGGCGCGACAGGCCGAAGACGAGGGCGTGTTCGACGGGCTTGCCCATCTGCTTCCATTCGGGCAGCGCCTTGATCGGATAGCCCCAGTAATCGATGTCAAGATTGCGCGTTCCCGCCGCCTTGGCAAGACGCAGGGCCATGGTAGGTCCGCCTTCTTGCCAGGCGATGCTCGCCACTGCGTTCATTTCGTCTACCGTGTTGAAGCGGCTGGCGAACGCCCAGATGAACATGTTGAGTTCGCGTTTGCCTCCCGCCTCGGCCAGCATCCTGAAGGCGCGCACCACCTCATCGCCATCGACCTTGGCCCGGGCGGCTGCAGTTGCCTCACCGCTGTCGAATCGGCTCCGGCACATTACCGATGCCGATCATTTCGCGCGCCAGCTGGCCGTAGTAGATGGTGGAATACTGCGCCGCCGCCCGATAGGCGGCGCGGGATTCATCGTTGCGCCCGAGTTCGGCATAGGTGCGGCCAAGCCAGTATCTGGCGCGCGCCTTTTCGGTGCGTGAGGGCGCGATCTCGTCGAGACGGGTGAAATGCTTGAGCGCGGTCGCCGCATCGTCCAGCGAGCGCAGCGCAATCCAGCCGGCAAGGAACTCGCCTTCGACGGCGGAGGCGCCCCGGGCCAGTCCGTTCGCCTTGGCAATGCGGTAGGCGGCCTTGACACTGTCCCTTTGGCTGACGCCCACCGAGCGCCGCACAATTATGCGCCGCTCCACCCACCAGGCTTCGGCATCGCCCATCGCCGCGCCATCGCCGGGCACCGTCGCCAGAATATCGCGCGCCTTGGCGTATTTTCCCTTCAGGCGGTGATAGCGGGTGAGCGCATATTTCATCGCCAGTTCGTCGCGCAATGACGCGGTCAGTTTGGAATACTGCTTTTCGGCGCCGGCCTCGCCGCGGATCAGCGACTGGGCGACCTTCGCCGCCTTTTGGTAGTCGGGGCCAAGCCGCTTAGCCTGACGGATTGCCGCATTGGTTTCTTGGGCATAGAGCAAACGCCAGAGACGGCGCTTGTGGTCGGCTACCGCGAGCAGCGTCTTGAATTCCGCGAAGATCGATCTCTCGAAGCCGGGTTCGATTTCCGGATTGTTCCACACCAGCTGCACCAGCTTGCGCGCGCCTGCCTCATCGCCGGTGGCGAGTTTTGCGCGAGCCAGCGCCAGTGCCCCATGCGGCGTCAACGGCTGGCGCGTGGCGAAATGCGCCAGGATCGCGGCCGCCGGTTCCCGGTTGTGATAGAGCGATTGCTCGGCCCGCTTGGTGAGAATTTCGGTCAGCGGCCATTTCGGGGCAGCGGCAAGAAACCCCATGACCCGGGCATGGCCGGCTTTGTCCGGGTGTTCACGGAGATAGAGAAGTTCGACCAGCTTGATCGCTGCCGGATCGCCGGAGCGCTTGGCAAGCGCAGCGGCCTCGCTAAAATTGCCCTTGAGCGCAAGCCCCGCCGCCTCAACCGCCAGCCTCGAAACGTGAGGCGCGACCATGGCGGGAGGTAAAGCCCAGGCTTGCGCCGCCACGGTCAGTGAACTTGCCGAAAGCACCGCCGCTAAAGCGATGCGGGAGAATGCGCGTCCCAGCATTTGCCGTATGACCCCTGCTTTGCCCGCCTGGGCGGATAGCTTGCCGCTCCGCCGGCGAACGTCTATTGTGTCACACTTTTCGGGGTGTGACACGTGAAAGTAGACACCCGATAGTTTCCAACTTATTACCGGATAGTTTCCAAGTTCTTACCGGAGCCTGTTCAAGTGAAGTTTCATGGTTCGAATCCTGCCTTGATTACCCCGTTCAAGAATGGGGAGGTTGATGAATCGGCATTCCGGAAGCTTGTCGCCTGGCAAATCAAGGAGGGCAGCCACGGCCTGGTCCCGGTGGGTACCACGGGCGAATCACCAACCCTCAGCCCGGCAGAGCACAAGCAGCGTGGTCGAGATTTGCATCGAGGAGGCCAAAGGCAGGGTGCCGGTGATCGCCGGAACCGGCTCCAACAGTACGGCGGAGGCCATTGAATATACGGTCCACGCCAAAAAGGCGGGGGCCGACGCCGCTCTTGTTGTGGTTCCCTACTACAACAAGCCCACTCAGGAGGGGATTTATGCCCATTTCAAGGCAATCGCCGAGGCGGTCGACATTCCGATTTTTGTTTATAATGTGCCAGGCCGCACCGTGGCCAATATCTCGGTCGAGACTCTGGCGCGCCTGGCCAAGGATTGTGCCAATATCGTCGGCACCAAGGATGCCTCCGCCGATCTGACGCGGCCGTCGCGCCAGCGCCTCGCCTCGGGCGAGAAATTCATTCAGCTTTCGGGCGAGGATGGAACGGCACTCGGCTTCAACGCCCATGGCGGGGTGGGCTGCATCTCGGTGACGGCGAATATCGCTCCGCGGCTTTGCTCGGAATTCCAGGAAGCCACTCTCAAGGGTGATTACGTCAAGGCGCTGAAGCTGCAGGACCGGCTGATGCCGCTGCATCATGCGCTCTTCGTCGAGACCAGCCCCGCCCCGGTGAAATATGCCGCGAGCCTCCTCGGACTGTGCGCAGCGGAAGCGCGCCTGCCGATGGTTCCGGTCGGCGAGCCCACCAAGAAGGCGGTACGCGATGCCATGGTGCATGCGGGGCTCTTGAACTGAAATGTCGGCGAAGAGCGGCGGCGCCAAGACCTCGCGCAAGCAGGAGGGGATAAAGGTCGTCGCCGACAATCGGCGCGCCCGCTTCGACTACGAGATTCTGCAAGCCTTCGAGGCTGGCATCGAACTCAAGGGCTCCGAGGTCAAGTCGCTGCGTCTGGGCCGCACCAATCTGGCCGAATCCTACGCGGCCATGAAGGGTGGCGAGCTTTACTTGCTGAACTGCCAATATCCCGGAATACCGCCAGGCCAACCGCTTCAATCACGAGCCGAAGCGGCCGCGCAGGCTGCTTCTCCACAGCCGTGAAATCGACAAGCTCGCCAATGGAGTTCAGCGCGAAGGCCTGACCATCATACCGCTCAAGCTGTTCTTCAACCCGCGTGGCCGCGCCAAGGTCGATATCGCATTGGCCAAGGGCAAGAAGCTGCACGACAAGCGCGAAGCCATCAAGGAGCGCACCTGGGATCGCGAGCGCGCCCGGATCATGCGCGAGAAGGGCTGAGTCCTTGCGGCATCTGGTAGGCTGCAAATTGCCCGATGTGGCCTTGCCGTCGACCGGCGGTGTCGTGGAAATGCCTGCACGCATGAAGGGCTGCACCGTCATCTTCTGCTATCCGTGGACGGGCCGGCCCGGAACGCCCGATCCGCCCGGCTGGGACGACATCCCCGGCGCCCATGGTTCAACACCGCAGGCGCTCGCCTATTCCTCCGCTCACGGACAATTTCGCGCCCGCCTCGCCGCGGTCTTCGGCCTCAGCCTGCAGGATACCGAATGGCAACGCGAATTCGCACTCCGCTGCGACCTGCCGTTCCCGCTGCTCTCCGATGCAGCACGGCTCTTCTCGCGGGCGCTTGGCCTTCCCATGTTCGAGACTGGCGGGCAAAGCTATCTCGAGCGGCTGACGCTGATCGTCCGCGAGGGGGTCATGGTCGGCCTGCGCTATCCCGTGACGCGCCCCGAAGAAGACGCTGCCGAAACGCTGGCCTTGCTCGAATCGATGTGAGCCCGCGCCGCGGCGAACACGGCTTCGAACATCGGCGCTGTCAGCACGCCGGTATTGGTGTTGTAGCGGGAGCAATGATAGCTGTCGAAGAGCCGCAAGCCGCCGAGATCGTAGACCGCGCCGTGGCCGAATAAATAGAGCGATTTGCGCAATGCGAATGCGGCAAGCACCGCTTCATGGGCGATGCGGCCCAGTGCGACGATCGCCGAGAGCGCGGGCAGGGCGTCGATCTGGGCCCGCAGGAAGTGGTTGCAGGTGACGATTTCGAGGGGCAGTGGCTTGTTTTCCGGCGGCACACAGCGCACAGCATTGGTGATGAGCGCGTCCACAAGTTGCAGCCCGTCGCCGGGATCGGCGCGGAATTGGCCGCGCGCGAAGCCGAACTTGATCAGCGTTCCATACAGCAATTCGCCGGCAAAATCGCCGGTGAACGGGCGCCCGGTACGGTTGGCGCCCTTACGGCCGGGCGCCAGCCCGACGATCAGCAGCCGCGCTCCGGCATCGCCGAAAGACGGCACGGGAGCGTTGAACCAATCGGGATGCGCCTGGCGCTGCACCTCGCGGAACGCCGCGAGCCGCGGGCACAGCGGGCAGTCGCGCGCCGGTACCACCAGCATCAGATGTCGGCGAAGTCTTCGAAGCTTTCCTTGTTCTGCGGCGGCGGCGCGAACGGCCGCTCGCGCTGGCGCATCTCGCGCTCGGCCGGATCGCGGCCGATCTCGTCGCGCAAGTCGGCGAGATCGATGAACTGGTCGGTCTGGCGCCGCAGATCGTCGGCGACCATCGGCGGCCGCGTGCTCAGCGTCGAGACCACCGAGACGCGGCGGCCCTTGGCCTGAACGGCGGCGACCAGCGAGCGGAAATCGCCGTCGCCGGAAAACAGCACGATGTGATCGAGATTGTCGGCGAGCTGCATCATGTCGATAGCCAGCTCGACATCCATGTTGCCCTTGATCTTGCGGCGGCCCATGGAGTCGGTGAATTCCCGGGCAGGCTTGGTCACCACCTTGTAGCCGTTGTAGTCGAGCCAGTCGATCAGCGGCTTGATCGGCGAATATTCGGCATCGTCGAGCAGCGCGGTATAGTAGATGGCCCGTACCAGCCGCGAGCGCTTGCGGAAGAAGCCGAGGAGGCGTTTGTAGTCGATGTCGAAGCCCAGAGCCTTGGCGCAGGCGTAAAGATTGGCACCGTCGATGAACAGAGCAACACGCTCGTCCGGGTAGAAGTTCATGATTGAAATCTCCTGCTGCAATATGCGAACGGATGTTTATGCGCTCGCTTTCCCCCTCACAAGCAAAAACATGATCCTGATCGGCCTCGGCAGCAACATGGAAGGGCCCTGGGGCAGTCCGCGCGATGCGGTGTTGCGCGCTCTGCGGGAGCTTGACGGCCACGGCACGCAACTTCTCGCCGCATCGCGGCTGCTTGCCACTTCGCCTTACGGCAGGAAGAACCAGCCGGACTATGTGAACGCGGTGGCGGCCATCGCCACGCACATGCCACCGGAAGCGCTGATGCGGAGGCTCCATGCCATCGAGCGTCAGGCTGGCCGCCGCCGCGGCATTCGCTGGGGTCCGCGCACCCTCGATCTCGACCTTCTCGATTATCACGGCCAGCGCACCGCAAAACGGAGCAGGCTGACACTGCCGCATCCGGGCATCGCGCATCGCCCATTCGTGTTGCAGCCGATCGCCGAGATCGCCCCCGCCTGGATTCACCCGGTTGAGCGAAAAAGCGCGCAGTCGCTGCTACGCAGTCTTGACGGCCATGGCGGCGGAGCTGAGATTTAATTCGGTATTAACCGCCGCGTCCCCATGGTGCCGGGTGCGGCGCCGGACTTGCGCGGAGGTGGGTAAGCATATGCGTTGTGGGGGTTTCGTTGCAACGGCGGCCATATTGCTGGTGGCAGCAGTTCCGCCTGGCGCCGGGCAGGGCAAATTCGAAGTCTTCGGAGGCCTGGGCAATGGCGAGCCCTCGGACTTTCTGCCCGGAGCCGGTTTCGGCGTTACCTCGCGCCGCATTGTCGAGTTTCCGACGGATCTGCCGCGGGGCACGGTGATCGTCAAGACCCACGAGCGCCGACTCTATTATGTCATGCATGACGGCCGCGCCATCATGTACAGCGTCGGCGTCGGCCGCGAGGGCTTCACCTGGTCGGGCCGGGCGGCCGTCTCGCGCAAGGCCGAATGGCCCGACTGGCGCCCGCCCAGGGAAATGATCGAGCGCGAAGCCGAATATGGCACGAGGATTCCCAAATTCGTGGCCGGTGGGCCCGACAATCCGCTGGGTGCTCGCGCCATCTATATCGGCGATACGGAATATCGCATTCACGGCACCTCGCAGCCCTGGAGCATCGGCCTGGCCATGTCCTCGGGCTGTATCCGCATGACGAATGAAGAGGTAATCGACCTTTATAAGCGGGTTGGCGTCGGCACCCCGGTGGTGGTCGAATAAAATTACACTTATGCCGGGCGAGCGGTGGTGGCACTAACCCGTCATTAACCTAAACAGTCCATCTTCACCGCGTTGGTTTGTATCGGAGTTCCGGCATGTTCACCATGATTCCCAGCACCGCCCGCGGGATCTTCAAAGCGAATTACCTGGTTTCAGTGGCCGCCGCCGTGATGCTGGCCGCCTGTTCAAACGTCGCCGATCGCTTTGCCGACAACCCCTCGGATGCCGATCCGGTCTATACCGCCTCGGTGCCGAAGCAGAATGACGACAAGATTGCCTCGCGCCCTCTGAGCGGTGCGACTGTCGCCCAGCCGGACAACAATTACGCTTATAGGCAGACGGCAGTAGCGCCGGTGCCGCAGGGCGGAACCGTCCGCATCGCACCGGGCATGACGCTCTATTCCATCGCCAGCGCGAACCGCCTGACCGTCTCCCAGCTTGCCGCCGCCAACGGCCTGAGGCCGCCCTATTCGGTGAAGCCGGGGCAGTTGATCCGGGTTCCCGGCGTCACGCGGGCGGTTGCTCCGCATGCGGCGCTGAACTCGCCCGAAACCAGTGCCGCCAAGCGGCCGGTCGCGGCCGCCGCCGGAACCCATACGGTCGCCGCCGGGGACACGCTGTTCTCGCTCGGCCGCCACTATTCGCTCTCGCCCTACGCCATCGCCTCGGCGAATGGCCTCTCTCGCAATGCCACTTTGAGCGTTGGCCAAAAGGTGAAACTGCCTGCGGGCGGCAGCCTGCCGGCCGGGGAACAGCAGACAGAAGCGTCGTTTGAGGACGATTTGGCCCCGGCGCCGGCCAAGGTCGAGGATAAGATTGTTGCCGAACAGGCGCCAATTTCCGGACCCGCCGAGACCGAACAGCTTGCCGCCGCTCCCGGCGATTCCACGATGCCCGCCATGCGCTGGCCGGTGCGCGGCAAAGTCATTTCCGCCTATGGCTCGAAGCCCAATGGCCTGAAGAATGAAGGCATAAACATCGCTGTGCCGGAAGGCACTTCCATCCGTGCCGCCGAAAATGGTGTGGTCGCCTATGCCGGTAACGAGCTGAAAGGCTATGGCAATCTGGTGCTGATCCGCCACGACGGCGGCTGGGTGACCGCCTATGCCCATGCCAAGGAACTGCTGGTCAAGCGCGGCGACACCGTGCGGCGCGGCGACATCATCGCCAAGGCCGGCCAGACCGGCTCCGTGTCGAGCCCGCAACTTCACTTCGAAGTTCGCAAGGGCGCAACCGCGATGGACCCCGTCAAATATCTCTCGGATTCCACCGCTGCAAACTGAACTATCGGACGGCACCCTGCAAGGCGAGAGCCCGGAAGCGATTCCGGGCTCTTGCTTTTTGGCACGAGCCCGCCATGTTCAACGAGTCAGGGAGTCGCGCGATGATCAGGGTGTGGGGCCGCCGCAGTTCGGTAAATGTGCAGAAGGTGTTGTGGACGCTGGCCGAGCTCGACATTCCCTTTGTCCGCGAAACCGTCGGCGGCAGTTTCGGCGGCAACCGCGATCCCGATTTCTTATTGATGAATCCGAACGGGCTGATCCCGGTGATCCTCGACGGCGATGTGACGATGTTCGAATCGAACGCCATCGTGCGCTATCTCGCGGCCCGCTATCGCGCCGGCCTGTTGCGCCCGGAGGATCACAAATCGCTGGCCTGGGCCGAGCAGTGGATGGAATGGCAGCAGGCCACTGTATTTCCGCATGTGGCGGCGATTTTCTGGAACAATGTGCGGCTGCCGCCGGAGAAGCGCGATGCCGGCGCCGTGGCCGGGGCGGAGCGCGCACTGGTCGAGCCCCTGAAGATCGCCGACCGTCATCTTGCCCAGAACGACTGGTTCGCCGGCGAGCGATTCTCTTTCGGCGACATCGTCATGGGCTGCATCTTCTGGCGCTACATGGCGCTTGACTGCGTCAAGCCCGACACTCCCCATGTGACGGAATGGCTCAAGGCGCTGAAGGCGCGCCCGCCCTACCGGAAATGGGTGATGGTGCCGGTCGGCCGCAATAACGAGGAATGGACAAAATACGAGCGCGAATTGGGCTGAGTTTCCTCGGCTAGGTCTCCTCCCTATCCCTCCAGCTTGCGCCCCATCTTGCCGGCGAAATCCTGGATGAACTGCCAGGCGACGCGCCCCGAGCGGCTGCCGCGGGTCGCCGCCCATTCGATTGCTTCGGCGCGCAACGCTTCCGGTTTGGCGCCGAGGCGGAAGTGCTTGGCATAGGCCTCGATCATCTCGAGATAGTCGTCCTGCGAGCAATGGTGGAAGCCGAGCCACAGGCCGAAGCGGTCGGAGAGCGAGACTTTCTCCTGCACCGCCTCCGACGGATTGATCGCGGTCGATCGCTCGTTCTCGATCATGTCGCGCGCCATGAGGTGGCGCCGGTTCGAAGTGGCATAGAGGATCATGTTGTCCGGGCGCCCTTCGATGCCGCCCTCCAGCGCCGCCTTGAGTGATTTGTAGGACGTATCTGCGGCATCGAAGGAGAGATCGTCGCAGAAAACGATGAAGCGGAACTGCGGCGGCCTTGCGGATCAGGCCCATAAGGGCGGGCAGGCTCTCGATATCCTCGCGGTGGATTTCCACAAGCTTCAGCTTGCCCGCCTTGCCGTTGACGGCGTGGTGCGCGGCCTTGACCAGCGATGACTTGCCCATGCCGCGCGCGCCCCACAGCAGCGCGTTGTTGGCGGGAAACCCTTTGGCGAAGCGATGGGTATTCTCCATCAGGATGTCGCGCGTCAGGTCGATGCCCTTGAGCAGGCCGATATCGATGCGGTTGACTTTCTCGACCGGCTCGAGCGCCGCTGTTGCCGCGTGCCACACGAAAGCATCGGCGCGCTTGAGATCGGCAGGCCGAAGTCGCGCCGGCGCCAGGCGCTCCAGCGCCGCGGCGATGCGCTTGAGCTGCTCTTTTTCGGATTTGGTTGCCATATGAGGCTCTTAGCGGCTGGCGGCGCAAGCGTAAAGGCGCCGCAACAGTGCGGTTGCAATGGCGCGAACCGTCGCTATATTCCGCGCACATTCAAATCGGGAGATCTCCATGTTTATTGCACCTGCCTATGCCCAGGCCGCCGGCTCGCCCGGCATGGGCGACCTGTTCGGCATGGTCCTGCCGCTTGTCATGATCATGGTGGTGTTCTGGTTCCTGTTGATCCGGCCGCAGCAGCGCAAGATGAAGGAGCACCAGGAACTGCTCAAGAAGATCAATCGTGGCGACACGGTGATCACCAATGGCGGGCTGATCGGCAGGGTCGTCAAGATCGTCGACGATAGCGAGCTGCAGGTCGAAGTGGGTGAGAACGTCAAGGTCCGCATCCTGCGCTCGGCGGTGAGCGATGTGCGCGCCAAGGGCGAGCCCGTCAAGAACGAGACGAAGAAGTAAGGTCCAGCCCGCCCCATGCTGCATTTTGCCCGCTGGAAGAGCCTCGCCATCATTGCTTCGGTGGTGCTGGCGGTGCTTCTGGCGCTGCCTAACGCACTGCCCGCCTCCTGGCGCGGGGTGCTGGAGCAATACACGATTGCCCGGCCGATGACCCTCGGTCTCGATCTGCAGGGCGGCTCCAATGTGCTCATGGAAGTCGATCGCAATCATCTCAAGGGCCAGCTCGTCCAGCAATTGACCGGCGACATCCGCGCCGCTCTGCGCGAGGCGAAGATCGGCTACCAAGGCATCAACCGCAGCGATAACGGCGTTTCGGTGCGCATCACCAATGCCTGCCGATCTCGACCGGGCCAAGACCGAGCTGCAGAAACTGGTGCAGCCGGTGGATCCCGGCGGGTTCCTGTCCACGGGTATTGCCCTCAATCTTTTCGATCTGTCGCAGCAGGACCAGCAGTTCACTTTCACTTTCTCCGAGGCAGGCCTCGACGCCAAGGTCTCGCGCGCCATCGCCCAATCGGTGAAGATCGTCGAGAGCCGCATCAACGCGCTGGGCACCACCGAGCCGACCATCCAGCAGCAGGGCAAGGACCGCATCGCCATCCAGCTTCCCGGCATCCAGGACCCAGACCGGGTGAAGGACGTGATCGGCCGCACCGCCAAGCTGACCTTCCAGCTCCTGTGCGACGACCAGCCCACCGGCACCGGCCAGAACCCGCCGCCCGACTGCGCCGCGCTGCCGCTCAAGGACAATCCGTCCAGAGTCGCTGTGGGTGCAGACCTCGAGCCGCGCCACCGTCGACGGCGCTGACCTCACCGACGCCCAGCCCGGCTTCGACCAGAACAACCAGCCGGTGGTCACTTTCCGGTTCAACCAGAAAGGCGCCGTCCGCTTCGGCAAGCTCACCGCCGAGAATGTCGGCAAGCCCTTCGCCATCGTGCTCGACGAGGTGGTGGTGAGCTATCCGCGCATCAACGAGCCGATCCTCGGCGGCTCCGGCCAGATTTCCGGCAATTTCACCGTCGAGGAGACCAGCGATCTGGCAATCGTGCTGCGCTCCGGCGCGCTGCCGGCACGAGCTGACGATCGTCGAGGAGCGCACGGTGGGTCCGAGCCTCGGCTCCGATTCGATCCGGGCCGGCGTCGTCGCCTCGATCATCGGACTGATCGGCGTCTTGATCTTCACGGTGATCGCCTACGGCCTGTTCGGCATTTTCGCCAATATCGCGCTCATCGCCAATCTGCTGATGCTGATCGCGCTGATGTCGGTTTTCGGTTTCACGCTGACACTTCCCGGCATCGCCGGCATCGTGCTTGACCATGGGCATGGCGGTCGATTCCAACGTGCTGGTCTTTGAGCGCATCCGCGAGGAATGGCGCCACGGACGCACCGCGATCAATGCCATCGAGACGGGCTTCAAGGCGGCCCTTGCCACCATTCTCGACGCCAACATCACCACGCTCATCGCCGCCTTCGTGCTGTTCGGAGTCGGCTCGGGCCCGATCCGCGGCTTTGCCATCACGCTTGTCGATCGGCATTCTCACCACGATGTTCACCGCCTTCACGCTCACCCGCCTGATCATCGCCTGGTGGGTGAGCGCGGTGCGCCCCAAGGAGGTTCCGCTCTAGGGCGGAGGCGATCTATGAAACCCATCCGGTTCATTCCCGACGACACCAAAATCCGCTTTATGCGGATGAGCCGCTTCGGCTTCTTCCTCTCGGGAATTCTGTGCGCGGCTTCCGTATTGCTGTTCATCTTCGCGGACTCAACTATCGGCGTCGACTTCAAGGGCGGCACCGTCGTCACCATCCGCACCGAGCAGCCCGCCAATCTCGATGAATTGCGCGACCAGGATCGACGGCTTGGGGCTGGGTGCCGCCGAATTGCAGGAATTTGGCTCGCCCAACGATGTCTTGATCCGGCTCGAAGCCCAGGCGGGCGGCGAAGAGGCGCAGCAGGCGGCGATCGCCAAGCTCAAGACGGCGCTCGGCCAGGATGTCGAGTATCGCTGCGATTGAGGTGGTCGGTCCGAAAGTATCCGGCGAACTCGCCCAGGAGGGCATCGTCGCTGTGGTCCTCGCGATCCTCTGCGTGCTGATCTATGTCTGGTTCCGCTTCGAGTGGCAATTCGCCGTTGGCGCGGTGCTTTCGCTGCTGCACGACGTGCTTCTGACCATCGGCCTGTTCTGCCTGCTCCGCATCGAATTCAATCTGCAGATCATCGCCGCCATCCTGACCATCGTCGGCTATTCGCTCAACGACACGGTCGTGGTGTTCGACCGCATCCGCGAATTCCTGCGCAAATACAAATCAGATGCCGCTCGCCGACCTTATCGATTTCTCGATCAATTCGGTGCTGCCGCGCACCCTGCTGACCTCGGTCACCACCATGATCGCGCTGACTGGCGCTCTATATCTTCGGCGGCGAGGTGCTCCGCGGCTTCACCTTCGCCATGATCTGGGGCGTCATCGTCGGCACCTATTCCTCGATCTTCATCGCCTCGCCGGTCCTGATCCTGCTCGGCACGGCTCGCGAACAGCAATCGGCGGTCAAGGTGAGCCCGGAGGTGGCCCGGCCTTGACGGCCTTCTTCCCCGGCCGCGCGCCGATCGATGCCTATGGCAATGGCGGCTTTCGCTTCGCCGGCATGTCGCATCGGGGTTCGATCCTGGTGCTGCCGGGCGGCATCTATGCCTGGCGCCGATCGGCGAACGACGCTGAAGCCGGACGATTTCGCCATGGTCTTCGCCGAAAGAGCGGAGATCGATGTTCTGCTGCTCGGCACCGGGGCGGAGATGCGCCGGCCGCCAAAGCCGGTCCGCGATGCCTTTATCGCCCAGGGCGTGGCGCTCGACTTCATGAGCACCGGCGCGGCGGTCAGCACCTACAACATTCTCCTTGCCGAAGAACGTAAGGTGGCAGCCGCGCTGATCGCCGTGGCCGGATGCCGAATGAGCGATTATTGCGAGGACTTGGTGCGGGCGGGCGACAAGGACCGCTTTCTTGCTTCCTCTTCGCGCCCGCCGAGAAGCGGCCGCATCTGCTGGCGCTCTATGCCTTCAATGTCGAAATTGCCCGGCTGCGCGAGGTGGTGAGCGAACCGCAGCTCGGCGAAATCCGCCTGCAATGGTGGCTCGACACGCTCGATGCGATCTATGCCGGCGGGACTGTCGGGCATCCGGTGGCCGAGGCGCTGGTCGCAGCCATTGCAGCGGGCGACCTGCCGAGACATGCGCTGCGCAATCTCGTGCTGGCCCGCCACTTCGATCTCTATGACGATCCCATGCCGATCGCTCGCCGATCTCGAAGGCTATCTCGGCGAAACCTCATCGGCGCTGATCCAGATGGCGGCGATGATCCTGGCGGGACCTGAGGCTGAAGCCGCGGCCGAAGCGGCGGGGCTCGCCGGCGTCGCCCATGGGCTCAGCGGAATCCTCCGTGCACGTCCCATTCAACGGGGCCGCGGCCAGGCCTTTCTGCCGCCGGACATGGATGTGGGCGGCGCCGATGCGCCATGCCCGCCGCCGTCTCGCCGAAGCGCGGGCGCTGCGCAACGGGATTCCACCGGCGGCACTTCCCGCCTTTCTGCCCGTCAGTCTCACCGATCTTTATCTCGACCGGCTCGAACGCATGGGTGAAAAGGCATTAACCACTGTGATAGAGGTTTCGCAATTCCGCCGCCAATTGCGGCTGTGGTGGATGGCGCGGCGGAACGCGTTCTGAAAAAGCAAATTCGAGAAGATCGGCAGTTCGAGCTGGGTCATTCTGCGGCTATTGAAGCAGCACCGCCAAGCCAGGCCGCGAAATCCGCGAGCGCGCGCGACGTATAGGCGCGCTTGCGGGCGATGGCGCGCTCGGCGTGGTTCAGTCGCTTGCCTGTCAGTTGCACCGGCGGGAACAGGCCGAAATTGACATTCATCGGCTGGAACGACGAGCCGCGCTGGTCGGTCGTCTCGATATGGCCGCCGGTGATGTGATTGATCAGCGCGCCATGGGCGGTCGTCGGCGGCGGGGCCACGAAGACGCTCGCCGCGGCGCTCCGCCGCCGCCATGCGTCCCGCCATCAGCCCCATGGCGGCACTTTCCACATAGCCTTCGACGCCGGTGATCTGCCCGGCAAAGCGCAGGCGCGGATCGGCCTTGAGGCGCAGCCGCTCGTCGAGAAGCTTCGGGCTGTTGAGGAAGGTGTTGCGGTGCAGGCCGCCGAGCCGCGCGAATTCGGCATTCTCCAAGCCCGGAATGGTGCGGAAGATGCGCACCTGCTCGGCATATTTGAGCTTCGTCTGGAAGCCCACCATGTTGTAGAGCGTGCCGAGCTTGTTGTCCTGGCGGAGCTGCACGACGGCATAGGCTTTCTCATCCGGCGCATGCGCGTTGGTGAGGCCGCGCGGCTTCATCGGCCCGTGGCGCAAGGTCTCCGAGCCCGCGCTCGGCCATCACCTCGATCGGCAGGCAGCCGTCGAAATAGGGCGTGGTCTTCTCCCATTCCTTGAAATCGCCCTTCTCGCCGTCGATCAGTGCACGGACGAAATGCGTCGTACTGCGCGCCGGTCAGCGGGCAGTTGATGTAATCCTTGCCGGTGCCGCCGGGTCCCGGCTTGTCGTAGCGCGACTGGAACCAGGCCTTGTCCATGTCGATCGAGTCGCGGTGCACGATGGGCGCGATGGCGTCGAAGAAGGCAAGATCGGCCTCGCCGGTGAGCGCCGCGGATCGCTTTGGCCAGGGCAGGGGAGGTGAGCGGCCCCGTGGCGACGATGACATTGTCCCAGTCCGCCGGCGGCAGGCCGGCGATCTCGCCGCGCGCGATCGTCCACCAGCGGATGGCGCTGCAAGCGTCTCCGTCACTTCCGCGAAAACCCGTCGCGGTCAACCGCCAGTGCGCCGCCCGCCGGCACCTTGTGGCGGTCCGCCACCGCCATGATCAGCGATCCGGCGCGGCGCATCTCCTCGTGCAACAGCCCCACGGCATTCTGCTCGGCATCGTCGGAGCGGAAGGAATTGGAACAGACGAGCTCGGCAAAGCGATCGGTCTTGTGAGCATCGGTGCCACCTGACCGGCCGCATCTCGTGCAGCACCACGGCCGCACCCGCTTCCGCCGCCTGCCAGGCCGCCTCCGATCCCGCCATGCCGGCGCCGATGATGTGGATGGGGTTTGTCATGGCAGCGGGCTTAGCACGGGCGAGCGGGGCATTCCAAATCCATCACCGCCGATGCTATGCTTGCCGTCATGAAAATCGATGGGCGCTGCCATTGTGGCTATCTGTCCTATGTGGCGGAAATCGATCCGGATTCGGTGGAGATTTGCCATTGCGCCGACTGTCAGACCTTGTCGGGCTCGGCGTTTCGGGTCGTCGTGCCGGCGATTGAAGGAAGTTTCAAGCTGGTCACCGGCATTCCCAAAACCTATGTGAAAACCGCTGCAAGCGGCAACAAACGCATCCAGGCCTTCTGCCCGGAATGCGGAACCTCGATTTACTCGGCTGCAGCCGATGGCAAGTCCGGCTTCTTCGGGTTGCGCGTCGGTACGATAAGCCAGCGCGACCGGCTGATCCCCAAGGCGCAATACTGGTGCCGTTCGGCGCAGAATTGGATCGGCCATATCGGCGAGCTGCCAAAATTCGAAACAGAATGAGCGGCCATGAGCATTCTCTCTGAAATTTCCACCGAACTCGAACAAATCCGCGCCCAATCGCTGTGGAAGACCGAGCGGCCGATCCTGTCGGAGCAAGGAGCGCACATCGAGGTGGCGGGCGGGCGCCAGGTTCTCAATTTCTGCGCCAACAATTATCTGGGCCTTGCCGATCATCCGGCCCTCATCGCCGCCGCCAAGCAGGCCCTCGACAGCCACGGCCTCGGCATGGCCTCGGTGCGCTTCATCTGCGGCACCTCCGATCTGCACGCGGCGCTTGAGCGGCGCATCGCCGACTATCTGGAGATGGAGGATGCGATCCTCTATGCCGCCTGCTTCGATGCCAATGGCGGGGTGTTCGAGCCGCTGTTCGGCGAAAAGGATGCGATCGTCTCCGACGCCCTCAACCACGCCTCGATCATCGACGGCATCCGCCTGTGCAAGGCCAAGCGCTACCGCTATCGCCAATGGCGACATGGACGACCTCGAAAAGCAGCTGAAGGCGGCGCGCGGCGAGGGCGCGCGCCGCATCGTCATCGTCACCGACGGCGTGTTCTCCATGGACGGCTATTTCGCCAAGCTCGCCGACATCCGCCGCCTCGCCGATCGCTACGACGCGCTGATCCTGGTGGACGATTGCCACGCCACCGGCTTCATCGGGCCGAAGGGGCGGGGCACGCCGGCCCGCGCCGGCATCAAGGTGGATATTCTCACCGGCACGCTGGGCAAGGCGCTCGGCGGCTCGGCCGGCGGCTTCATCGCGGCGGCCAAGCCCATCGTCGATCTGATGCGCCAGCGCTCGCGGCCCTATCTCTTTTCCAACGCCCTGCCGCCGCCCATCGTCGCCGCCGCCATCAAGGCCATCGATCTGGCGGAGCAGGGCGACGATCTGCGCGCGCGGCTCTTCGACAATGCCAAGCGCTTCCGCGCCGGCATGGCCAAGGCGGGCTTCAATCTTCTCGCGGGCGAGCATCCGATCATCCCGGTGATGCTGGGCGAGGCGAAACTCGCCCAGGACATGGCGGCAAGGCTCTATGAGAGAGGGCATCTATGTGACCGGCTTCTTCTTCCCCGTGGTGCCGCAAGGGCACGGCCCGCATCCGCACGCAGATGTCGGCCGCCCATTCGCCAGCCGATATCGATGCGGCGATTGCGGCGTTCACCGGCGGTGGGCATGGAATTGGGAGTGATCTGACCATGCGCGCGCTGGTGAAAGCGGAGAAAGCCGAAGGCCTCACCCTTCGCGACGAGCCCGTTCCCAAGATCGGCCCCGACGACATTCTCATCAAGGTCGCCAAGACCGGCATCTGCGGCACCGATCTGCACATCTGGAACTGGGACGAATGGGCGCAGAAAACCATTCCCGTGCCCATGGTGGTGGGCCATGAATTCTGCCGGCGGGTGGTCGAGGTCGGCAGCCATGTGCGCACCGTGAAAGTGGGCGACCGGGTCTCCGGCGAAGGCCATTTGATCGGCATGAAGAGCCGCATGGCGCGGGCCGGCCACTTCCATCTCGATCCCGAAACCAAGGGTGTGGGCGTCAATGTGCCGGGCGCCTTCGCCGAATATCTGAAGCTTCCCGCCTTCAACGCCATCCATCTGCCGCCCGAAGTCGACGACGAGATCGGCGCCATTCTCGATCCCCTCGGCAATGCCGTGCACACGGCACTCTCCTTCGATCTGGTCGGCGAGGACGTGCTGATCACCGGCGCCGGCCCCATCGGCATCATGGCCGCCGCCGTCTGCCGCCATGTCGGCGCCCGCCATGTGGTGGTGACCGATGTCAACGACTACCGCCTCGATCTGTGCAATCAGGTGACCGACGCGGTGACCGTCAATGTCTCCAAGGAAGACCTGCGATCCGTCATGGAGCGCCTCGGCATGAGGAGGGCTTCGACATCGGGCTTGAAATGTCGGGGGCGCCTGCCGCCTTCGAGCAGATGATCCGAGCACCTCATCATGGGCGGCAAGATCGCCATGCTCGGCATCCCGTCGCGGCAAGATGCCGGTCGACTGGAACTCGATCATCTTCAAGGCGCTGACCATCAAGGGCATCTACGGCCGCGAGATGTTCGAGACCTGGTACAAGATGATCGCCATGCTGCAATCGGGCCTCGATGTGCGCAAGGTGATCACCCACCGCATGAAGGCCGCCGACTACGCGCAAGGCTTTGCGCTGATGAAACAGGGGAGCTGCGGCAAGGTCGTGCTGGATTGGGAGTGAGCTTGCGAACGTCGCGTAGCGGCCGGTAGCATTAAGAGTGGGGTCGCGCCGGCCTTTAAGATTGGCTTCATAAGAATCTCAGTGCAGGACCACCGCCATCGGATTGGTTGTTCGATCAAGTGATTTGCGCATCTTTCGGCGTGGATGACTGCTGAGCTCGCGAAGCAAACTAAGCCCCGCCCGACGGACGCGTAGCGGCCCACTCGAGGAGAGAGTCGAGGGCGGGACACATCGCCTTGCCCCACTGGGTCAGCCGATACTCCACCTTCGGCGGTACTTCAGGATAGACGGTGCGCTCCACGATCCCATCGCGTTCCAATTCCCGCAACTGTTGGATCAGCATCTTCTGCGAGACGCTCGGGATAGCGCGTTGCAGCTCGGAGAACCGCAACACCGAACGACCGAACAGATGGAATATGATGATCATTTTCCATCGCCCTTCCAGCATTCGAAATGCGGTTTCAACCCCAGAAGCGGCCATGTCGGGAGTGACATCAGCCAGCTTACCTGTAGGTGAGTACCCTACTTTTTTGTCAGTACTTCTCATCTTGGCGAAATAGCACCATTTGCGTGGCTGTACCAATGCGAAGGAGACAGTCCATGATTTTGAAACTTCCACAGGTGCTCGACGACTATTTCGCTGCCGCCAATGCGCGCGACCCCGACCGAGTAGCGGTATGCTTCACGGAAGGTGCCTCTGTTCGCGACGAGGGGAAAAACATTCAAGGTCGCGAAGCTATCCGAGCCTGGGCGGAGGAGAGCGGCCGCAAGTACCGTTTTTACGCGGATGTCCGCTCAATTAAAGAAGGTGATGGCATGACGGTCGTGATGGCGCGCGTGACTGGTGACTTTCCTGGCAGTCCCATTGATCTCAAGTACCGCTTCAAGATTTCTGGTGAGCTTATTTTTGATTTGGAGATTGGCCGGCAATTGGGCGCGTAAGATGAGAGTTCAGCTGCTGGCCCAACATTCAAACAGTCCCACCACCCGTCGGACGCATGTCTTGATCCCGGCAGCGATCCGAATTGACAGCTCCAATCCCGCCCTTGCGCGGAGGGGGCCGGAGTTGATAACTGACGCCCATGCTCTCCGCCTATGGAACCGCCAATGGCTGCCTGACTGAATTCGCCGCCGCGCCCGAGCCGGCGGTGCCGGAGGATGCGGTGTGGCTCGATCTGGTCGAGCCGACGGCGGCCGAGGAAGCGGCCGTCGAGAAGGCCCTTGGCATCGATATTCCCACCAAGGAGGAACTCGCCGAAATCGAGGCCTCGAGCCGCCTCTATCAGGAGGATGGCGCAGCCTTCATGACGGCGAACCTGATCCGCCGCGGCGAGCACGACCGGCCCGAATCCTCGCCCGTCACCTTTATCGTCAAGGACAATCGGCTCATCACCATCCGCTACCACCACCCCCAGGCCTTCCCCATCTATGTCAAGCGGGCGATGAAACCCCAGTCCACCGCCATGACCGGCTGGGGCGTTTACATCAGCCTTCTCGAGGCGGTCGTCGACCGCGCCGCCGATCATCTCGAGCGCGTCGGCCTCATCGTCGAGGAGACCTCGAAGAAGACATTCGGCGCCGGCCGCACCTTTAAGGGCAGGCGCAAGCGCCAGCGCAAGCGCGACGTCGATCTGCGGGAGCTCATCGAGAATATCGGCGAAGAGGGCGACTTCACCTCCAAGATGCGCGAAAGCCTCGTTTCCATCGGCCGCATCGTCGCCTTCATGCAGGCGCTCACCGAGCAGATGAAGCAGACCCGCGAGATGAAGGACAACCGCGCCCGGATCAACATTCTGCGGCGCGATATCCAGTCGCTCACCGATCATGCCTCTTTCCTGTCGGCCAAGATCAGCTTCCTGCTCGATGCCGTGCTCGGCCTTATCTCGATCGAGCAGAACGGCATCATCAAGATTTTCTCGGTGGCGGCCGTGGTGTTCCTGCCGCCAACCCTGGTGGCCAGCGTCTATGGCATGAACTTCCGGGTGCTTGCCCGAGCTCAACTGGTATTTCGGCTATCCCTTTGCCCTGGCGCTCATGGTGCTGTCGGCCGTCCTGCCTTTCCTCTATTTCAAGCAGAAGGGCTGGCTCTGATGCCTGTCGTGCTGTGGGTGGCGGTGGGCGGCGCCATCGGGGCCGCGGCCCGCCACGGCATCAATGTCTGGTCGAGCCGCCTGTTCGGCGATGCCTTTCCCTGGCATACCTTGATCGTCAATGTAATGGGCTGCTTCATCATGGGCCTGCTGGTCGAGGCGATGGCGCTGAGGCTCAATGTCGGCAACGAAATGCGGGCCTTCCTCACCACCGGCCTCTTGGGCGGCTTCACCACCTTCTCGGCCTTCTCGCTGGATTTCGCACTGCTGGTCGAGCGCAAGGCGTATGTCTCCGCCGGCGCCTATGCGGCGGGCTCGGTGCTGTTGTCGCTCGCCGCGATCTTCGCGGGGCTCGCTCTGGTCCGCGCGCTGGCCGCATGAGCGAAGTGAAGCGCCACGCCGTGTCCGCCGAGGAAGCGGGCATGCGGCTCGACCGCTGGTTCAAGCTGCATTTTCCGCAGGTGACTTTCGCCTATCTCAACAAGCTGACGCGCACCGGCCAGGTGCGGGTCGCGGGGCGGCCGGGTCAAGACCAATACACGGCTCGAATCCGGGCAGGATATACGCGTGCCGCCGCTCGCCTTCGACACCAGGCCCGCCGATGCGCCCCGCGCCGAGGTGAAACCGCTGACCAAGGAGGAACGGCGCCTCTTCAACAGCATGATTCTCCATGAGGACAAGGACCTCTATGTCCTCAACAAGGAAGCCGGGCTTCGCCGTGCAGGGCGGCACCAAGACGCATCGCCATCTCGACGGGCTGCTGATGGGGCTGGCGGCGGAACTGGGCGAGCGCCCGCTCCTCGTGCACCGGCTCGACCGCGACACCTCGGGCGTCATCGTCGTCGCCAAGCGCCGCGCAATCGCGGCAGCTCTGGGCAAGCTCTTCGCCACGCGGGCGGTGAAGAAGACCTATTGGGCGGCAGTCAAGGGCGTGCCGAAGCCCGCCCAGGGCCGCATCGACGTGGCGCTGATCAAGGCCAAGGGCCCGGAAGGCGACCGCGTGCGGCCGAGCGGGGAAGGCGAGGAAGACGACGAGCAACGTGCCGTCACGCTACTACGCGGTGATCGACAAGGCCTCGGACCATGGTGGCCTGGGTGTCGCTCAAGCCGGTAACCGGCCGCCAGCACCAGCTTCGCGCCCATATGGCCCATATCGGCACGCCGATTTTCGGCGACGAGAAATATGGCGGCAATGCCGGCATGCCGGAAGGCATGTCGAAGCGCCTGCATCTGCACGCAAGGCGCATTGTGTTTCCGCATCCGCGCGGCGGCACCGTCGATGTGACCGCACCTTTGCCACAGCACATGCGCGACACCTGGGCCATGTTCGGCTTCGATCCCGGCCGCTACGACGCGGAGCCGGAATGAAAGGCAAGCGCCGCTTCTACAAGACGGTGAGCGTGTCGGCGGAGCGCGGCATCCTGCTCGACGGCAAACCAGTCAAGACACCGATGAAGGCGGCACTTGTGCTTCCAACCATGGCACTCGCCCGCGCCGTCGCCGAAGAATGGGACGCCCAGGGCGAAAAGATCGAACCCGCCACAATGCCTTTGACGCGGCTGGCCAACACGGCGATCGACCGGGTGATGCCGGACCGGGCCCGCATCGTCGCGGAAATGCTGGAATTCGCCGGCAGCGATCTGGTCTGCTACCGGGCCGAGACGCCGCCCGACCTCATCGAGCGCCAGGCGCTGGTCTGGAACCCGGTGCTCGATTGGGCCGCTGCCGAACTCAATGCCGACTTCGTGGTAACGGCGGGCATCATGCACCGGCCGCAACCCCAGGCGGCGCTCAAGGCCGTGGAGAGGCATCTTCAGGGGCTAGATCCCTTCGTGCTGACGGCCCTCTACAATCTGATGACACTCACCGGTTCGTTGCTGATCGCGGCCATGATGGTGTCAGGGAGGCTTGAACCGGAAGCAGGCTGGCGGGCCGCCCATACGGATGAGGAATACCAGATCGAGCAATGGGGCGAGGATGCCGAAGCGCGGCAGTGCCGGGATTTCCGGCACCGGGAATTCCTGGCGAGCTGGCGTTTTGCGGGCTTGGCGGCGGCCAGTCGAACCGAGGCTTGATTCAAGCTCCGGTTGCTGCTCTTTTGAAGCCCTGCGAGTGCCTATGTCTTTGACCCGAAGCGTCCGTATCAAGCTGGCGGGCTGGCTGATCGTCATTCCGATCGCCGGTCTGGTGGGTGCCCTTTACTCCGTGATGGTCTATCCCGAAGGCTCGACCAATCCCGGCGATTGGAAAGTGGGGGCGGCGACCGGCATCCTGATCGCACTGCTCTCCATTCCCTTGGAAATCTTCTCTCGCGAATTTCCCTTAATGGTGGCGATCCGCAACCTGCCGCCGGCCCTGCGCTGGCTTACTCGAAGTGCGCTCCATGTCTCGATCATCCTGGCGGTTCTTCTCGGCACGCAATATTTTTTTGACACCCTCGTCTATGGCCGGCCGGCTTTCAGCACCATCGATGTGCGGGAGACGGCTCAGGACGCCGTGTTCTGCGCTCTCGTCCTGATCGCCACCGTTTTCGTCCTTGAAATGCGAGCGCTGTTGGGCGGCCGGGTGCTGGCGACCGCGATGCTGGGCGGTTACGCCGCGCCGGCCGAGGAGCAGCGCCTGTTCCTGATCGTCGACATTGTGGGTTCCAGCGAGGCGGCGGCGGAACTGGGCGGGCGCCGCTATCACGGCTTCCTTTCCGAGGCCTTCCGGCTGGTTGAACGCGAAATCGAGGACGAAGGCGGCGAAATCTACACCTATGTGGGCGATGCGCTATTCGCGACCTGGCCGCTGGAGAGCCCCCGCCGCAATGCCCGCGCCCTCTATGCCGCGGTGCGCATGTTCGCGGCCCTGGAAGGGGCCCAGGCCTCCTTCAAGAAGACTTACGGCCGGCAGCCGCGGATACGCGCCGTGCTGCATGGCGGCAAGGTGGTGATCGGCCAATATGGCGATGTCCGCCGCCAGGTCACCTATTTGGGAGAAGTTCTCAATGTCGCCTCGCGCATGGAGCGCTTCGCCAAGCATTGTTGCGTTGAAATCCTGATTTCAGCACCCTTGCTGGCGCAAGCGGCACTACCCGCCGAGCTGGTGGCCCAGCCTCTGGCGGAGGCCGAGTTGGCGGGCTGGAAGGGGCCGGTCGAACTCCTCGCTTTGCGCCGCCAGGGAGCTGCCTCAACTCACTAGAGTTCGCCGCGCCGGCGGCCGGCGTCGCTCTGCGGCGGATTTGACGGCATAGCGACCGGCTGCTTTACAGTCCTCATGGATGTGGCGGAGGATGGCGAATGCACGAGATTTTTGAAAAGCTGGAAGCGCGCCGCAAGATCGCCCGCGCCGGCGGCGGTGAAAAGCGCATCGCCGCCCAGCATGCGCGCGGCAAGCTCACCGCCCGCGAACGCATCGATCTCCTCCTCGATGAAGGCTCCTTCGAGGAGTTCGACATGTTCGTCGAGCACCGCTGCACCGATTTCGGCATGGAGCAGATCGAAGATTCCCGGCGATGGCGTGGTGACCGGCTGGGGCACCGTCAACGGCCGCATCGTCTACGTCTTCGCCAAGGACTTCACCGTCTTCGGCGGCTCGCTGTCGGAGGCGCATGCCCGCAAGATCACCAAGATCCAGGACATGGCGCTGCAGAACCGCGCACCCATCATCGGCCTGTTCGATGCCGGCGGCGCCCGCATCCAGGAGGGCGTCGATGCGCTCGGCGGCTATGGCGAGGTGTTCCAGCGCAACGTCCTGGCCTCCGGCGTCATCCCGCAAATTTCGGTGATCATGGGGCCGTGCGCCGGGCGGCGATGTCTATTCGCCGGCGATGACCGATTTCATCTTCATGGTGCGCGACACCAGCTACATGTTTGTGACCGGCCCCGATGTGGTCAAGACCGTCACCAACGAAACGGTGACCGCCGAGGAGCTTGGCGGCGCCTCGGTGCACACCACGAAATCATCGATCGCCGACAAGGGCTTCGACAACGATGTCGAGGCGCTCCTGCAGATGCGGCGGCTGATCGATTTCCTGCCCTCGTCCAATACCTCGCCCATTCCGGAACTTCCGAGCTTCGACGATCCCGAGCGCCTCGACGCCTCGCTCGACACCCTGATTCCCGCCAATCCGAACCAGCCCTACGACATGAAGGAGCTGATCCTCAAGATCGCCGACGAGGGCGATTTCTTCGAAATCCAGGACGGCCATGCCAAGAACATCATCACCGGCTTTGCCCGCATCGGCGGCCGCACCGTGGGCATCGTCGCCAACCAGCCCATGGTGCTGGCTGGCGTTCTCGATAGCGATGCCGGCCGCAAGGCCGCCCGCTTCGTGCGCTTCTGCGACTGCTTCAACATTCCGATCGTCACCTTCGTCGATGTGCCGGGCTTTCTTCCCGGCACCGCCCAGGAATATGGCGGCCTGATCAAGCACGGCGCCAAGCTGCTTTTCGCCTATGCCGAGGCGACGGTGCCGAAGATCACGGTGATCACCCGCAAGGCCTATGGCGGGGCCTATGTGGTGATGGCCTCGAAGCATCTTCGCGGCGATGTCAACTATGCCTGGCCGACCGCCGAGATCGCCGTCATGGGCCCGAAGGGAGCCACCGAGATCATCTACCGCGCCGAGCTTGGCCGATCCCGGACAAGATCGCAGCCGCGGGTCAAGGAATATGAGGACGCGCTTCGCCAATCCCTTCGTCGCCGCCGAACGCGGCTTCCTCGACGAGGTGATCATGCCGCACGCGACCCGCAAGCGCATCGCCCGCGCCCTCAACATGCTGCGCCACAAGGAACTGGACAACCCTTGGAAGAAGCACGACAATATTCCACTTTGAAACCATTTAAAATTTGAGCCTCACCAGTAGGGTAATATTAGTGGCGCCGACCTACAGTCCATATCCATGCGGAACATGCTTGCTTGCTTCGGGGGATTTGGGCTGCTGGCCCTGGTGGGTCAAGCCCAGCTTGCTAACGTGCCCGTCAATCAAACCGCGGTCGTGGCGCCCGCTTGGGTACTGTTGCCGGAAGATTGCGAAGTCCTGAGCGTGGCGCTTGATGGCGGGCCGGGCAACGAAGCTTCCCTCGGTTTTGTGGATGTGGCGGTTGCCGAGTCGATCCGACGGGGTGTTGCCTTCCCTGAAGACCAGGCTGGCGCGGAAGGGTTATCTCCTCGAAGACACCATGATCGTTCCCGCTTCGCTGTTCGGCGCCTCGGCGGTGATCGTCGCCAGCGATCCGGCAACCGGCAGAAGGCTGCGGATCGCCGAACTCACCACGCCGGAAGGCCCGGTACTGCGCGTCTTCTTCAGCGACCCTTCGCCGGAATTCGCCCAGATCGGTTCCTGAGCATCCCCTCAAATCCGCTCGCCGACCATATCGTAATCCTCCGCCGCGACGATCCGTACACGGACCATATCGCCTTGTGCAAGCCCGGTCTCGCCGGGCAGGAACACGTTGCCGTCGATTTCCGGCGCATCCCAGGGCGACCGGGCAACCGCCTCGTGATTGTCGGTGTCGATCGAGTCGACCAGCACGTCGATCTCGCGGCCGACCTTGGCTTTGAAAATCTCCGCCGAAACTGCCTGCTGCGCCGCCATGAAGCGGTGCCAGCGTTCTTCCTTCACTTCGTCCGGCACCTGCGGCAGCCCGAGATCGTTGGCCTTGGCGCCCGCCACCGGCTCATACTTGAAGCAGCCGACGCGCTCGAGGCGGGCTTCCTTCAGCCACTGCAGCAGATAGTCGAAATCGGCTTCCGTCTCGCCGGGGAACCCCACGATGAAGGTGGAACGGATGGCGAGATCGGGACAGATTTTACGCCACGAGGCGATCCGCTCCAGCACCTTTTCCTGGTTGGCCGGCCGCTTCATCGCCTTGAGCACGGCGGGCGCGGCATGCTGGAAAGGAATGTCGAGATAGGGAAGGATCTTGCCCTCTGCCATTAACGGGATCACTTCGTCCACATGCGGGTAGGGGTAGACATAATGCAGCCTGACCCAGGCGCCGAGATCGCCCAGCTCCTTGGCCAGATCGAAAAATTTAGCGCGCACCTCGCGGCCGTGGAACTTGCTCGTCCGCATATTTGACGTCGACGCCATAGGCGCTGGTGTCCTGCGAAATGACGAGCAGTTCCTTGACGCCGGCCTTGACCAGCCGCTCGGCCTCATAGAGCACCGAGGCCACGGGCCTGGAGTCGAGATCGCCGCGGATCGACGGGATGATGCAGAACGAGCAGCGGTTGTTGCAGCCTTCGGAAATCTTCAGATAGGCATAATGCTTGGGTGTGAGACGCAGGCCCTGCGGCGGCACCAGATCGAATCTCGGATCGTGCAGCGGCGGCAGTGCTGCATGCACCGCACCCACCACCGCCTCATACTGGTGCGGTCCGGTAACGGCCAGCACGCCGGGATGAGCGGCCCTGATCGCGTCGGCCTCGACGCCGTAGCAGCCGGTGACGATGACCCGGCCGTTCTCCGCCATCGCCTCGCCGATGGCGGCGAGCGACTCGGCCTTGGCGCTGTCGAGAAAACCGCAGGTGTTGACGATCACCACGTCGGCCTTGTCGTAGCCGGGCGCGATCCTGTAGCCCTCGGCGCGGAGGTGCGTAAGGATGCGTTCGCTGTCGACCAACGCCTTGGGGCAGCCGAGCGATACGAGCCCGACTTTCGGGACATGAATGTTCATGGGCGCCGTGTAGCCGAGTGCGGGGCGCAGGGCAAATGCCTGGAATTGCCGCTTTGACGGATTTGGGGAAAATGTTAGCTACGCTGTTTGCAATTCTGCCCTTCCGAGGATCATCGCCAATGCGCCAGACCTTCCGTCACTCCGTGAAATATCTGCCGGCGGCCATGTTGGCTTGCGCACTGGCCGTTTGGCCGATGGTGGGAGCGGCATTGGCCGATGCCGTTGCCGTGACCGGCGGTGTGGCGACGGGCGAACAGGGCGACGGCACCATGGGCGCCGCTGCGGCAGCGGCGATGCTGCATGGTCCGCTGCCGGCGAATGCCGCGGATGTGGCGGCCAAGGCCGCCGCCAACCGCGCCTACGACGAAGCCATGAAGCGCAACCGGCAGGCGCCTCCCAGTGCCGTGGAACGCGAAGCCATCGGCGGCGGCAATAACGCATCGTCACGGGCTCCGGCGATCCTCACATCGATGGGGGGACGCCGCGACGCAAATTTAACCCCACCCGACACAACCGGTGCTGCCGGACCGACCCGCTATGTCCAGTTGGTCAACGCCCGCTTTGGCATCATCGACCGCTCGACCAGCTCACTGTTGTCCGCCGGGAGTTTGAACAGGCTCGCCGGCTTCGGCGCCGGGGTCCTCTCCTTCGATCCCCAGATCATCTGGGATCCGACCACCAACCGTTTCTATTACGCCATGGTTTCAGTGGTTTCGAGCACCGACAACCGTATCGCCTTCGGTTTCAGCAAGTCGGCCGCGCCAAGCGCGGCGTCCGACTGGTGTAAGTACTCAATCAGCGACTATGGCGCCGAGTTCCCCGACTTTCCCAAGCTCGGCGACAACCGCTATTTTATCCTGATCGGCGTCAACGTCTACGATAGCTCCGACACTTTCCTCCGCTCGGACTTGATCGCCATGCCCAAGCCCATTGGCACGGGCGTCATCGCCACCTGCCCGAGTTTCGTGGCGCTGAAGAACGGCCGCAGCCGGATATTTCAGGATCTGAGAGACACCAACGGCAATCAGGTGTTCTCGCCGACCCCTGCCAACGGCATCGACGCCGTGAACAATGGCTATGCCGTAGCCCGCAATATGGAGCTTCCCACTGATAAGTTGTGGATCGTTCCGGTCACCGGCCCTGCCAACGGCTTGCCGACGCTGCTGGCGACGCGCGGCGTGACCATTCCGAGCACGGCCATTCCCCCTGCCGCGAGGCAACCGAGCTTCACTCAGAGGCTTGATACCAGCGATACGCGTCCGACCCAGGCCGTCCTGGCCAGGAATCCGCGGCGCTCCAATGCTTTGTCCTTGTGGACGCAACAGACGGTGGACGGCTCCCCCGGTTCGCAAGTCCGCTACTATGAAATCCGGCCCGACCTCACCTCGCCGATCCTGCAGCGAAGCGGATCGGTGGCTTCGCCCGGCGACTTTCTGTTCAACGCCGCCATCTCGCCGGACCGCCGCGTCGACGGCGCCACCATCGCCAATGGCGGCAGTTTTGTGATCGGCTACAATGTCTCCAGTCGGGCGATCAATCCGCGCATCTTGATGGGCTCGAGCGTCAACGGCGGAGCCGTGACGTTCAACGTGGTGAAGAACGGCGCCGGGCCGTATCGCGACTTCAGTTGCGATGCCCCGGGATCAACCTGCCGCTGGGGCGACTACTCGGGTGCAGCCCCCGACCCGCGTCCCGTCGGATCGGCCCGCGCCGTGGCCCTCACCAACCAGTTTTCGCCCGGCGGCGCCATGCCGACGAGCCAGGCGAACTGGCGGACCTGGATCTGGTTCGCGGCGCCGTAGTCGGCCGCATCATTCTATGTGCAAAATGTTCAAAGGTCGCGAAATGAAATTCTTACCGGCCACGGCCAAATTGATTCTTGCAAGCACCGCGGCAATTGCTTGGGGCGGGCAGGCATTGGCTGATGACGTCGCGGTCCTCGCCCGCGGCCCCGCCGATCGCACCCTCACTGACGCTGAAGTGGTGAAACTGAAACCTGTCGTCAATCCGCTGCCAATTCCCGACACGTCTGCGGCGAAAGCCGGTACATCGGCGGGTCCGCACGCGCCGGGTGTGGTGTCGCCGGACGGCGCTGCGCCTTCGCCGCAGGCCGTCGGCAGCTTCGGCATTCCCTATACGACGACGCGGGTTCAGGATGGCAGGATCGCTGCCTTGGGAGCGACAGGGGAGAACCGCCTCAGTGTTACCTATCCATATCGGACGGTCGGCAAGCTGACGATGTCCGCGGGCTATTGTTCCGCCAGCTTGATTCGCAGAAGCGTCATTGTCACGGCCGCTCATTGCATCCAGAACTTTGGCGACGGCAACTCGACATTCACAAATTTCCAATTCTGGCCGGGACATTATGGCGCAGAGGATGCGACACCCGCGCAGATAGCTCCCCATGGAACGTGGACTGGCTGGAAATTTGTGCGGCCCGACACTTGGGCGAATGGTACCGATATCGGATCGGATGCGGCGAGAGATAACGATCTTGCGGTCATTGCTTTGCGCAAGAATTCACGCGGCCAATTCGTCGGCGATATCACCGGCTACTTGGGTTACGGATTGAACAACTATTCGTTCGTGAGTTCGCCGAAGACCGGCAATCTCGTTACCGGGGCCGTATCTGCACTGGGATATCCGTTCTTGATGGACAGCGGCGCCATTATGCAGCGCACCGATGGTCCCGCTTATACAACGACAATCGGTGGTGCCGGGCAACTTTGGCAGGGGAGCAACTTCACGGGCGGCTCCAGTGGCGGCCCTTGGATCGTGAATTTCAGGAGCCGGAACCCGGTGCTGTCGGGCGGCGCCGTACGGGGTTCGAGTCCAAGGATGGCGGTAGTCGGAGTGACCTCTTGGGGCTCGGACGACCCCAACATGATCAAGGACAATTACTCCTCGCAGTTCCGTCAGAATACGCGGTACCCCCTCGGCTCCTATGGAATTTACGGCGGCGGGAACATAGGCTCCCTATTGAACACATTATGCAATTCAGCAGCTCCCGGAGGGGGAACGCTGGCCTCCCAAGGCTATTGCGACTAGCAATTGATGTCGGAAAAGCCGATCGGTGCAGGCGAACTGGCGGACATGGATTCGGTTCGCGGCGCCTCGAGCCCGCGCCTTTGCCGTTCGGAACACGCCCACGAATCGCCTGTCCGAAGTGGGCAAAACCGTTGCTAGAGCCAAACGCCAGCGAGCCCTGCTTTGACCCAGGCCCCTAAACCGGCGGGGTGATCCCGCCCAATGGATGTTTCCAGAAAATTCCATGCAAACCACTGGCAGGAGTACTGCGTTGATGATAGCTTGATGAACGTAGACGGGGCCAAACGACAGAGCCTACCAAACAGTCTCACAACAGGGAGTACCTCCATGGTAATGCGAAGCTTATCTTTATTGAAGTCAATGGCCGTATTGACTCCGATGGTTTTCCTGCTCGGCGTCTCGACTGCTGGCGCCCAGGAGGTCATTAACGGCGCCACAAGCATGACCAGTCCCGATGCAAAGAGCGACCTGGCGCCGGCTAGGGCGCTTTCAGATGCAGAGCGGGCGGCGATGGTCAAGCGCCGGGATGCAATCCGCGAGGCAACGTCCTCGAAAGGCGGAGGAATTGCGCGCGGTCAAGATAGACATTCTCTCGCGACGAACGAAGCGGCCGAATCTGAGGCGAATTTAGTCAGGCGTAACAATAGAAACACGCGAGCCTCCGTTGTCAGTTCCACTCTGGCAGAACCCGCTGCGGCGAATGACGGAGGCACTGAGGTTTTCTATGGCGGCAATACCTACTTTTCGAGGTCAGCGGATCGTGGTGTAACATGGACCGCGGAGACTATTCCTGGTGGTCCGGCCGATGCTCCCTTCGCCTGTTGCGATCTGGACGCTGTCCACAAACCTAACCTGGATACGACATTCGCAATCGTAATGTACACCAATAGTGCTCTGACCAATGGTGTAGTACGGATCTTCGTCCGCAGAGGCACGATCGCCGGCGGTGCCGATTGTACATACACCATTGATCCGGGCGGTACCGCGAACAATTTGTTGCCGGATTACCCGCACATCGCGGTCAGTAATGGCTTTCTGTATCTGACGATGAACAAGATCCAGAACGGCACCACCTGGACTGGCGCCCAGATCAGGCGGTTCAATGCCAGCCAAATGGCCAACTGTGTTACGGCAGCGACTACAACGATTAATTATGTCGGCACCGATGGACAACGCATCCTGACGCCGGTCGAGAATGCGACAACGACTATGTATTTCGGTCTCAACCGGTCAGCGAACGTGTTCAGGATTATTCGTTTGCTTGAGAGTTCGACATCGCTGGGAGTTTTTGACAAGACTCTGTCGCATGGCTCGAACTTCGTAAATCCGGATTGCCGGGGAGGCACCGGAAATTTTGACTTCATTGAAAGAACGACATCTTGGACTATTGCAGGGTTCAGGCTGAGGGGGGCGGTCGTGCCGGGAAATAGGCTCTGGTTCCTATGGAATACCGGCCCGGACGCTTCGCACACACAGGCGCATCTGCATTCGGCCATTTTTAGCGAGCCGGGGCTTACTCCTCTCACCTCAAATGCGGTGTTCAACAATACGATGTGTTTCGGCTATCCATCGATCGGGGCAAATAGCTTCGGTGAATTTGGATTAACTTTCGCTAATGGGGGCAGGAGGTTCGGCGGCGGTACTGCGGCAAGAGGAGCCATTGCCGTGGACGATGCCGGCTCAGCCGGCAACTTCTTCCCGACTTTCTCAATCACTGCTACCGGTACTCATAACAGATCGGACAGCCGCTATGGTGACTACTTTACGATACGGAAAAATGATGGCTGCTCGCATGGCTGGGTAGCAACCAATTACGCGCTGTCGGGCGGCAATACATCATCCTCTCATGTTAACGCCAGATACGTAGAGTTCCAGAGCAGTCTGCGCACTGCCTGTCCGTAAGCAATTAGTAATATTTTCACAATGTCGCTTGAAGGCCGCCGTTGGATTAACATCGGCGGCCTTCTTCATTATGAAGGTGCAAGGGCGACGGAAGCGGAGGAATCAAGAAGCCCAATAATATTGTTCAGGGCTCGTTCATGCGGTTGCTGGCAACAACAACCGTCGCGACTTAACCGAAGGCAAAAGATTGGTGTTGATATGGCATATCATTTCTTGCTTGGCTTAGCGCTTATTGCCGTCATTCCCACGTTTCCTGGCAATGCCAATGCTGCGTCCGCATATACCGTGAGGGATGGCACCACAAATATGCGTTCTGGCCCGGGCCGTTATTATCCAGTCATAGCGCACCTACGGAATGGCCGCCACGTCAACGTGGTCGGATGTTTACGTGACTTTTCCTGGTGCACAGTGTTTGTAAATCGGAAGCGCGGGTGGATCTCAGGACGGCGGCTGGAGTTCATGCATGCCGGACGGCGCGTGCCGCTTTCCACATTTTATACCTTTTTCAATGTGCCTACCATCGGACGTCGTCAGAAGCCAACTTCGGTTCAGCGCCAAGATGAGTGCGAGGCTTGTCCATAGGCGAACCCGGGCAGCCCCTTGCCATCGCTCCGCCCGCTCCTGTATCACCCCGCCCGCTTAATCACACACGCGGGTGTGGGACTGCCGCATGGGAGCTTTCGCCCCAACATAGCGGCGATCCTTCCGGTGCCGGATATCCGGTCACAACCATCCGCGGCGGATCAACCGGAGAAGGAGTTACAGGCATGGCAGTGCCAGAATTCACCATGCGCCAGCTGCTTGAAGCGGGCGTTCATTTCGGCCATCAGACCCATCGCTGGAACCCGAAGATGAAGAGCTTACATCTACGGCTCGCGCAACGGCATCCACATCATCGATCTGGCCCAGACCGTGCCGCTGCTGCATCAGGCGCTCGTCGCCGTCACCGAGACCGTGGCCAAGGGCGGCCGCGTGCTCTTCGTCGGCACCAAGCGCGCCGCCCAGGAGCAGATCGCCGATGCCGCCAAGCGTTCGGCCCAGTACTACGTCAACTCGCGCTGGCTCGGCGGCACGCTCACCAACTGGAAGACCATCTCCAACTCGATCAAGCATCTGCGCACCATCGACGAGACCTTGGCGCAAGGAAGACCTCGGCCTCACCAAGCGCGAGCTGCTCTCGACTCACCCGCGAGAAAGACAAGCTCGACAAGGCGCTGGGCGGCATCAAGGACATGGGCGGCACGCCCGACATCATGTTCGTGATCGACACCAACAAGGAAGCGCTCGCCATCAAGGAAGCCAACCGCCTCGGCATTCCGGTGGTCGCGATCATCGACACCAACAGCGATCCCGTCGGCGTCACCCATCCGATTCCGGGCAATGACGATGCCGGCCGCGCCGTAGCGCTCTATTGCGATCTCATCAGCCGCGCCTGCATCGAAGGCATCTCGCATGGCCCAGACCGGCGCGGGCCGCGACATCGGCGCGTCGGAAACTCCGGTGGCCGAAGAAGTTCCCGCCGCCTGACACCCGTTATCCATTTCCAGATGAGGACGAACATGGCTGAGATCACCGCTGCCATGGTGAAGGACCTGCGCGAGAAGACCGGCGTGGGCATGATGGACTGCAAGGCGGCACTTGCCGCCACCAACGGCGACATGGATGCCGCCGTCGACTGGCTGCGCGCCAAGGGCCTCGCCAAGGCCGCCAAGAAATCGACGCGCGTCGCCGCCGAAGGCCTGGTCGGCGTTGCGGTCGAGGGCACGACCGGGGCCGCCGTCGAAGTCAATTCCGAAACCGACTTCGTCGCCCGCAACGAAAAGTTCCAGGCCATGGTGGCCGAGATCGCCAAGCTGGCGCTCAAGGCCGGCGGCGACACCGAGAAGCTCAAGACCATGAAATTCCCGGGTTCGCCCCATGCGGTCGCCGAATATGTGGCCGAGATGGTGGCGACCATCGGCGAGAACATGACGGTGCGCCGCACCGCCTCGCTCACCGTGTCGCAAGGCGTGATCGGCCCTATGTGCACAATCAGGTGGCCCCCGGCCTCGGCAAGATCGGCGTGCTCGTGGCGCTCGAATCGGCCGGCAAGCAAGGACGAGCTTGGCCAGTTCGGCCGCATGCTGGCCATGCATGTGGCGGCCACCAATCCGGTGGCCATGGATCTGGCCGGCGTTCCGCCTGAGACGCTGGCCCGCGAGAAGGCCATCCTCGAGGAGAAGAACGCCGGCAAGCCCGCCAATGTGATGGAAAAGATCATCGCCTCCGGCCTCAAGACCTATGCCAAGGAAAACTGCCTGCTCGAACAGGTCTATGTCCATGACGGCGCCAAGACGGTGACCCAGGCGATCGCCGAGGCCGGCGCCAAGGCGGGCGCGCCCATCAAGCTTACCGGCTATGTCCGCATGCAGCTCGGCGAAGGCATCGACAAGAAGGACGACGATTTCGCCGCCGAAGTGGCCAAGGCGGCGGCCGGCAATTAAAGGCGAATCGACCCAGCCACGTCTAGACTAAGTCCAGCGACGGGGCCCTTGTCCCATTCAGTGGCGCAAGAACATGAGCAAACTCACCTACAAGCGCATTCTTCTTAAAGTCTCCGGCGAAGTGCTGATGGGGCCCAAGCCCTTCGGCATCGATCTCGATACGGTGGGCCGCATCGCCGACGAAGTGATCGGCTGCGTCAAGGCGGGCGCCCAGCTGGCCCTCGTCATCGGCGGCGGCAACATCTTCCGCGGCCTGGCCGGCGCCGCCAAGGGCATGGACCGGGTGAGCGCCGACCACATGGGCATCATGGCGACCGTCATGAACGCGCTCGCCATGCAGGGCGTGCTGACAGTCCAAAGGCGTCGATGCCCGCGTCCTTTCGGCCATCGCCATGCCGACCGTCTGCGAGACCTATTCGCCCGCCAAGGCGCATCCATCATCTGGAAAAGGGCAGGGTGGTGATCTGTGCCGCCGGCACCGGCCTGCCGTTCTTCACCACCGACACCGGCGGCGGCCCTGCGCGCCGCCGAACTGCAATGCGATGCGCTCTTCAAGGGCACCAGTGTCGACGGCGTCTATTCCGCCGATCCCAAGACCGACCCCACCGCCCAGCGCTATCGAGCGGATCACCTTCAACGAGATCCTGGCCAAGGATCTGCGCATCATGGACCCGGCGGCCATCGCCCTTGCGCGGGACAACGGGATTCCGGTAATTGTGTTCTCCATCCGCAAAGCCGGCGCCGTGCTCGATGTCCTGAACGGCGCCGGGCGCTTCACGCTTGTGACGAAGGACTGAAGCCATGGCCCAGCCCGCTCCCTACAATGGCCCCGAACTCAAGCGCCGCATGCATGGCGCCGCCGAAGTCCTGAAGCATGATTTCGGCGGCCTGCGCACCGGGCGCGCCTCGGCAACGCCTCCTCGAACCCATCCACGTCGATGCCTATGGCGCCTCGATGCCGCTCAACCAGGTCGCCTCGATCACCGTGCCGGAACCGCGCCTGCTGCAAATCAATGTCTGGGACAAGGGCCTGGTGATCGCCGTCGAAAAGGCGATCCAGGCCTCCAATCTCGGCCTCAATCCGCAGACCGAAGGCCAGGTCATCCGCCTGCGCATGCCCGACCTGACACAGGATCGCCGCAAGGAACTGGTCAAGGTGGCCCATCAATATGCCGAAAAGGCCCGCATCGCCGTGCGCAACGTGCGCCGCGACGGCATGGACCAGCTCAAGGCGCTTGAAAAAGACCACCTGATGAGCGAGGACGATCACAAGAAGAAAGCCGACGAAGTGCAGAAGATGACCGACGAGACGATCAAGGAAATCGATGCGGCCCTCAAGGCCAAGGAAGCCGAAATCATGCAGGTCTGACGGGATGGAGCGGGCGTGAGCGGCCAGTCACCTTCGGCCCGCATTCCCCGGCATGTCGCCATCATCATGGATGGCAACGGCCGCTGGGCGGCGCGCCGCGGCCTGCCGCGCTCGGCCGGCCACCGGCAGGGCGTCGAGGCGCTGCGCCGCGCGGTGCGGGCGGCCGGCGAGTTCGGCATCGAATATCTGACGATCTATTCCTTCAGCTCGGAGAACTGGTCGCGGCCGGCCGACGGAAGTTTCCTTCCTGCTCGATCTCTTGCGCCGCTTCATCCGCCAGGACGTGGCCGAACTGCACCGCGCGGGCGTCAAGATCGCCGTGATCGGCGAGCCGCGCAGGGCCTTGAGCCCGGCATCGTTGCTTTGCTCGAGGATGCCGAGAGGCTGACCCGCGACAATTCCAAACTCAAGCTCGTCGTCGCCTTCAATTACGGCAGCCGCCAGGAAATTACCCGGGCCGCGCGCGTCATCGCCGAGAAGGTCGCGCGACGGCCGCATCGATCCCGCCGATATCAACGCCGCGGTGCTCGCCAACCATCTCGATACCGCCGGCATTCCCGATCCCGATCTCTCGATCCGCACCGGCGGCGAACAGCGCCTGTCGAACTATCTCCTGTGGCAATGCGCCTATACGGAATTCGTCTTCGTCGACGAACACTGGCCCGACTTCAGCGCCGAAGTTTTCGCCCGCGCCCTTGCCGAGTTCCAGTCGCGCGACCGCCGCTTTGGCGGCATCAAGGCGCAGTCGGCCTGATGGCGGAGACGCCGCAGCCGGCTGCGAAATGGGCCGATCTTGGGGTGCGGACGCTTTCCGCCGCGGTGCTCATTCCCGCCGTGCTCGTGGGTGTCTGGGCGGGCGGCATCTGGTTCAATCTCTTCGTGGCGCTCATCGCCGTGCTCATCGCGCATGAGTGGACGGCGATGGCCCATGGCCGGAGCTCCGTCCAGTTCGCATTGCATGCGGCAGCCGCCTTGTGCGGCGCGCTGCTGCCGCTCGAGGCAGGACTGTGGGGCGCAGTCATGGCCGTTTGCCTGCTGTGGGTTGCTTCCGTGCTGTCGGCAAGTTGGCGGACTGGCGCGAAAAGTGCCTGGAACTATCTCGGTATTCCCTATGTGGGATTTCCCGCCATGGCGCTCGTGCTTCTGCGCGCCGACGGTCAATACGGCATCCTGGCGATCTTGTGGATTCTGGCGATCGTTTGGGCTGCCGATACCCTCGCCTATTTCGCCGGGCGCACCATCGGCGGGCCGCAACTCGCCCCCCTCATCTCACCGAAGAAGACCTGGGCGGGGCTCGGGGGCGCCATTGTCGGAAGCGCTGCCGCCTCAGCGCTCGTCGCGGCAGTCGCCGGCCTTCCGGCCATCGCCATTCTAGCCTTACTGGCAGGCGGTCTGGCGGTGGTCGAGCAGGCGGGCGATCTGTTCAAATCGGCGCTCAAGCGCCATTATGGCGTGAAGGATTCGGGCAATCTTATTCCGGGCCATGGCGGCGTCATCGACAGGGTGGATGGCCTGGTTGCGGTTGCCGTTGCGGCCGCGGTAATCGGCGTCATTCGCGGTGGCACGGAAAGCACAGGCCAGGGCCTGTTGCTGTGGTAACCATGTTTTGCCGAAATGTTGACGCAAATCCCCCGTGTTGTGGTTAATGAACGGTAAATCGCCGGGCGCCGCTGGCACAAGCCTTGCGGCGCAGGAGGCCCGGTAGCGCTAAAGCGGGACGCCATTGTGCCGCGGCGCGTCACAGGGAACAGGAACAGGCCATGGATTTCTTGAGTATTGTGCAACTGCCCGCGACCACCTTGGTCTTCTACGCGATCCCGTTTCTGGTGGCGCTGACCGTCATCGTCTTCGTTCATGAACTTGGCCATTTCATTGTGGCGCGCTGGTGCGGCGTCACCGTCGAGGCTTTCTCGATCGGTTTCGGCCGCGAAATTTTCGGCTGGCGGGATCGCAAAGGTACCCGCTGGAAAGTGTGCTGGATTCCCCTGGGCGGTTATGTGAAGTTCGCCGGCGATGCCAACGCAGCGAGCATGCCGTCCGCCGATACCGCCGAGCAGGCGCGGCTACCCGGCAATTTTCACGGCAAGCCCGTTTGGCAGCGCGCCGCCGTTGTCGTTGCGGGGCCACTGGCCAATTTCATCCTGGCGCTGGCGATTTTCACCGCGGCATTCACTTGGCTCGGCGTGCCGACGAGCGAGCCGCGGGTCGGAGAGATTCTGGCCGGCAGTGCCGCCGAGAAAGCCGGCATCAAGCCCGGCGATCTGATTCGCAAAGTCGACGGCAGGGACATAGAGAGCTTTTCCGATCTGCAGCAAATCGTCATGACCCGTCCGGGCGAGCCCATGATCGTTACGATCGAGCGGACCGGGCAGCTCATCGACGTCGCGGCCGCCCCCGACTTGCGCGAGGAACCGGATGGCTTCGGCGGCAAGGTCAGGATTGGCCTTCTGGGCATCAAGCAAGACCAGACGGCCGGCATGCGCTATGAAAGGTTACCGGTCTCCAAGGCCCTCGGGAAAAGCGTCGAACGGACTTGGTTCATAGTCTCCGTAACCTTCAAGTATCTCGGCAAGCTGGTGACCGGCCACGAAAGCACCGATCAACTCGGCGGACCCATCGCCATGGCCAAGGCAACGGGCGATGCCGCCTCGGTCGGGCTGTTCCAGTTCGTTTCCGTCATCGCCTTTTTGTCGATCAGTATCGGATTAATTAACCTGTTTCCGATTCCAATGCTGGATGGGGGACATCTCGTCTACTACGGCCTCGAAGCCCTGCGCGGCAAGCCGCTGGGGCCGAACACGCAGGAGTGGGGGTTCCGCATCGGGTTCTCGCTGGTTCTCGCATTGATGGTGATTGGCACCTGGAACGACGTTGTACGCCTGATCACCATGGCCTTCGGCGGCTGAAGCCATAGCGGGGAGGTTTAGTTTGCAATCAAAGTGAAACCCGATAAAACACCGGGCGGGCGAGGGGATTCTAGTGGGACGGCAACGCAAAGAAAGATCGGCCTAACAATGCGTTATCGGTTTGTAATCGTGGGGGTTATGGCCTTCGTGCTCTCGGCCGTCTTGCCGCTGGCATGGCCGGCGCTGGGAGTATCTTCCGCCTATGCCCAGACGGTCTCCCAGGTCGTCGTCGAGGGTAACCAGCGGGTCGAGACCGACACCGTTCTGTCCTACATGCAGATCGCGCCGGGCGAGCCCTTCGATTCGGACAAGATCGACGAGTCGGTAAAGGCCCTGTTCCAGACCGGCCTGTTCGCCGATGTGCAGATATTCCGGCGCGGCAGCCAGCTCGTCGTGCGCGTCGAGGAAAACCCGCTCATCAACCGGGTGAACTTCGAAGGCAACGACAAGGTCAAGGACGACGATCTCGCCAAGGAAGTCGAGCTGCGCGAACGCATGATGTTCACCCGCTCGAAAGTGCGCAGCGACGTGGAGCGCATCATCGCGCTGTACCGGCGCACCGGCTATTATTCGGTGCGGGTGTCGCCCAAGATCATCCGGCTGCCGCAGAACCGCGTCGACCTCGTCTACGAGATCCAGGAAGGGGCCGAAACCACGGTCAAGACGATCGACTTCGTCGGCAACGACTCGTTCAGCGACGGCGATCTTCGCTCGGTAATCGCCACCGCCGAACACAAATGGTGGAAGTTCTTCGCGCGCAACGACACTTATGATGCCGACCGCCTCGAATACGACAAGGAATTGCTGCGCCGCTACTATCTGAAGAACGGCTTTGCCGATATCGCGGTGATTTCGGCGGAGGCGGAATTGAGCCCCAACGGCGAGGATTTTGCCATCACCTTCACGCTACAGGAAGGTCCGCGCTATTCCATCGCCGATGTTGCCGTCAATGTGGGCGCCGCCAATCTCGATCCGGAACGATTGCGCGACGGCATCAAGACCGGCGTGGGCGACGCCTATGACGCGAGCCGTGTCGACAAGACGGTGGAGAACCTGACGCTGGAAGCCTCGCGCCAAGGCTTCGTCTTCGCCAAGGTGCAGCCCGATATCGACCGGAATGAGGGTCAGAACACGCTCAACATCGTTTACAACATCGTCGAAGGACCGCGCACCTACATCGAGCGCATCGACATCGTCGGCAATATCCGGACCGAAGACGAGGTGATCCGCCGCGAATTGCGCCTGTTCGAGGGCGATGCCTATAACCGTGTTCTCGTCGACCGGGCCCGCCGCCGCCTGACCGCGCTGGACTTCTTCGAGAAGATCGAGTTCCGCGAAGATCCGGGCTCGGCCCCCGACAAGGTGGTGCTGGTAGTCCAACTTGTTGAGAAGTCCACCGGCCAGCTCAATTTCTCGATCGGCTATTCCTCGACCGAGGCGGTGGTGGGCGGCATCGGCCTGACCGAGCGCAACTTCATGGGCCGCGGCCAGTTCGTGCGCCTCAACACGACCTTGAGCTTCGTGCGCCAGCAGATCGATTTCAGCTTCACCGAACCCTATTTCATGGGCATGCCGATTTCGGCGGGCATCGATCTCTTCGCCACCGCCACCGACAACACCGACATCTCCTCATACGAAAGCCAGCAGGTGGGCGGCGCGCTCCGCAGCGGCTTCCGCCTCGACGAATATACTTCGCTCGGGTTCAAGTACACGCTGATGTGGCGCGACATCAACGGCATCGATCAGAGCGAAGCCTCCCCCGCCGTCATTGCCACCGAGGGCTCGTCGTGGAAGTCGGCGGTGGGCGCCACCTACACGTGGGACGGGCTCGACAGTCCGCTGCGGCCGACCAATGGCTTCCGCGGCGAACTCGAACTCGGAAGTGGCCGGTCTCGGCGGCGATGTCTATTTCGGCCGGCTCGAGGCCCATGCTTGGTATTTCTTCCCCATCTACGAGGAATCCGTGATCCTCAAGCTGGAGGGCAATGCCGGCCACATGGAGCCGCTGCCGGGCGAGGAGGTGCCGCTGCAAGACCGCTTCTTCAAGGGCGCCGAAACCTTCCGCGGCTTCGCCAAGTCGGGCGTCGGCCCGCGCCAGATCGGCAATGACGGCGACACCGACGCGATCGGCGGCCAGACCTATATCATCGGCACGGTGGAGGTGAATTTCCCGCTCGGTCTGCCCGAGGAATGGGGCATCGAGGGCAGCCTGTTCTCGGATTTCGGCACCGTGTTCAACGCCCCGGAAAAAACGGTCCCGACCGGCACGGACGGCTGCAGCTTCGCATCCGGCGCCAGCTGCAAAGTCTTTGATACAGCGGCCTTGCGGGCATCGATCGGCGCCGGCATCATCTGGCAATCGCCCTTCGGGCCCTTGCGCTTCGAAGGCGCTTATCCGATCGTCAAGGCCGATTATGACGAGACAGAATGGTTCCGTTTCTCGATCGGCACCCGCTTCTAGACCATGAGCGGGGAAGCGGCGGCGGCAAGAACCCTCAAGAGCGCCGACATCGCGCGCATCATGAAATTGTTGCCGCACCGCTATCCCTTTCTGCTCATCGACAAGATGGTTGACCTCGACGGCGAGCAGTCCGGCACCGGCATCAAGAACGTCACCATCAACGAGCCGTTCTTCCACGGCCATTTCCCCGGCGCACCGGTGATGCCGGGTGTGCTGCTGATCGAAGCCATGGCCCAGACGGCGGGTGCGCTGGTGCTCGATTTCCTCGGCGACGAGCACGCCGGCAAGCTCGTCTTCTTCATGTCGATCGACAAGGCCCGCTTCCGCAAGCCGGTGGTGCCCGGCGACACCGTGCAGTTCCATGTCAAGCTCGCCAGCAAGCGGATGCCGGTGTGGAAATACTGGGCCGAGGCCCATGTCGACGGCAAGAAGGTCGCCGAAGCCGAAATCGGCGCCATGCTGATGGACCGGCGCGGCGGGGCTTAATCCATCTATTCGAGCCCAGAGTAAGAACCAGATCAGGTGCACCGCACAAGAGGAAGTTGATCATGGGCGACAGGGCGGAACTTGAGAAACTGACAGGATCGCTTTTTGCTGCAAGGGACGCAAATGACGCAAAAGCGACCATGATGTATTTTCATCCCGATTGTGTATTCCAAATTATGGGCAGCGAGAAGCTTGGCCCGTTGACGCATAAAATCTCTGGTAGGCCTAACTTAGACAACTTGATGGAAGGACTGGCTGCACAGTGGGATTTCTCAGAAGTTCAGAACGACAAAATCTATATTGACGGCGATACGGTCATCGTCCGACGTAAAGGCACAGTCCGATATGTTCCCGCGGACAAATTCATTACTACTGAGTGGGTTGATATCTTCACTGTGCGGGATGGACTCATTGTCGAATTTGCAGAATTCATAGATACATTTCTGGTCGCGGAAACTGTTGGTTCCGTATAACCTTTACTACTTTTCAATGATCACGGACTGCGATTACTTTATTTCCCTCTTATCGGAACATTAGTCGCGCCTGGAAGCGCCGGGATGGGGCCTCAGCGGCCCTTCGTCTTGTGGCGAATCCGCTCCTCCTGTTCGGCGAGCTCCGGCGTGAGCGCCTCGCCGAAATCGGCCGCCTCGAAGACCGGCCGGATCTCGATCTCGCTGGGCCCGAGCATCGGATTGGGGCAGCGCTTCACCCACTCGACCGCCTCGGCCATGTCCTTGACCTCCCATAGCCAGAAGCCGGCGACCAACTCGCGGGTCTCGGCGAATGGCCCGTCGATGACGGTGCGGTTCGGGCCGTCGAAGGCCACGCGCTTGCCCTTCGCCGACGGCTGCAGGCCCTCGCCGGCCAGCATCATGCCGGCGTTGACCAGCTCTTCGTTGAACTTGCCCATGGCCTCGAGAAGCTCGGTCGAGGGCATGATGCCCGCTTCGCTGTCCTTCGTCGCCTTCACCAGAACCATAACACGCATCGTCTTATCTCCTTTGATCCACCAGGCAGGTTTTGCTAGTGGAAGTTCGGACTAAGCCCTGCGGATACTACTTCCCCCGCTTGCTCATCGGCACATAGTCGCGGCGGGGAGCGCCGGTGTAGAGCTGGCGCGGGCGGCCGATGCGCTGGCTTGGATCCTCGATCATCTCCTTCCACTGGGAAATCCAGCCGACCGTGCGGGCCAGCGCGAACAGCACGGTGAACATCGAGGTCGGGAAGCCCAGCGCCCTCAGGATGATGCCGGAATAGAAATCGACATTGGGATAGAGCTTGCGCTCGATGAAATAGCTGTCCGACAGCGCCGCCCGCTCGAGCTCGCGCGCCACTTCGAGGAGCGGATCGTCCTTGATGCCGAGCTCGCTCAGGACCTCATGCGCCGTCTTCTGCATGATCTTGGCGCGCGGATCGTAATTCTTGTAGACGCGGTGGCCGAAGCCCATGAGCCGCTGGTTCGAGGTCTTGTCCTTCACTTTGGTGATGAAGGCCGGACACCTTGGCGGGATCGCCGATCTCGGTCAGCATCTTGAGCGCCGCCTCGTTGGCGCCGCCATGCGCCGGACCCCACAGGCAGGCGATGCCGGCGGCGATGCAGGCGAAGGGATTGGCGCCCGAGGAGCCGGCGAGCCTGACCGTCGAGGTCGAGGCATTCTGCTCGTGATCGGCATGCAGAATGAAAATCGGTCCATGGCGCGCGCCAGAACCGGGTTCACCTTGTACTCCTCGCACGGCACGGCAAAGCACATGCGCAGGAAATTGGCCGGCATAGGTGAGATCGTTCTTCGGATAAACGAAGGGCTGCCCGATATGGTACTTGAAGGCCATGGCGGCGATCGTCGGCAGCTTGGCGATCATCCGCCGCGAGGCGATCTCGCGCTGCCTGGGATCGTTGATGTCGGTCGAGTCGTGATAGAAGGCCGACATGGCGCCGACCACCGCGACCATTACCGCCATGGGATGGGCATCGCGCCGGAAGCCCTGGTAGAAGCGGGCCATCTGTTCATGGATCATCGTATGATGGGTGATCGCATGCTCGAATTCGCGCCGCTGCGATGGCGTCGGCAGGTCGCCGTAATAGAGCAGATAGCAGGTTTCGATGAAGTCGCCCTGCTCGGCGAGCTGCTCGATCGGATAGCCGCGATAGAGCAGGATGCCTTCGTCGCCGTCGATATAGGTGATCTTGGATTCGCACGCCGCCGTCGAGGTGAAGCCGGGATCGTAGGTGAAGACCTTGGCATCGCTGTAAAGCTGGGAGATATCGACGACGTCGGGTCCGGCAGTGCCGGAGCGCAACGGCAGGTCCAGCGATTTGTTGCCGATCGTCAGGTTCGCCATCTTGCCTGCGGCCGCCATGTCGCTCTCCTGAAATTGTTATAGCGGATTATTGCACCGCAACAAAAAAGGTCAATTTAGCTGACCTGATCCCTTAATCTGGCCAGTGACTCCTCGCGGCCCAGAACTTCCAGCACATCGAAGATGCCGGGCGAAGCACTGGTGCCGGTGAGTGCGGCGCGCAAGGGTTGCGCCAGCTTGCCGAGCTTCAGTCCCTCCGCTTCGGCATGGGCTTTGACCGCGGCTTCGAGTTCCGCGGCCCGCCAATTGCCGGCACCCTCGAGAACCGGAAGCACGCTTGCAAGCGCCGCCTTGCCGCCATCGGCCATGATCTGCCTGGCCTTGTCGTCCATGGCTCAGGGGCCGGCTGGCGAACAGAAACGCCGCACCCTTCATCAGCTCGACCAAGCGTCTTGGCCCGCTCCTTGAGGCCCGGCATGGCCTTGCAGCAGCTTGGCCGTCATCGCGTCGTCGATCCGGGCCAGCATCGTCTTGCCGCCCTCGGCATGCGGCAGGAAAGCGAGGAACTGCTCGCAGCAGCGCGGCATCGGGCATGTGCCGGATATAGTGGCCGTTGAGATTTTCGAGCTTGGCGAAATCGAACCGCGCCGGTGATTTGCCGATCGCTTCGAGGCCGAACCATTCGATCAATCTGCGCCGTCGAGAAAATTTCATCGTCGCCATGGCTCCAGCCGAGGCGCGCGAGATAATTGCGCATCGCCTCCGGCAGATAGCCCATGGCGCGATAGGCCTCGACCCCCAGCGCCCCGTGGCGCTTGGAGAGCTTGGCGCCATCCGGCCCGTGGATCAGCGGAATATGGGCCATGACCGGCACGCGCCAGCCCATCGCCAGATAGATTTGCGTCTGCCGCGCCGCATTGGTGAGATGATCGACGCCGCGGATGATGTGGGTGACCCCCATGTCGTGGTCATCGACCACCACCGAAAGATTGTAGGTGGGATTGCCGTCCGAGCGCAGGATGATGAGATCGTCGAGATCCTTGTTTGGAATGACGACGCGGCCCTGCACCTTGTCGTCGATGACGGTCTCGCCCTCCTGCGGCGCCTTGAACCGGATGACGGGCTTGACGCCGCGCGGGCGCTTCGGCGGGATCGCGGTCGCGCCAGGTGCCGTCATAGCGGATGGGGCGCTTCTCGGCCTCGGCCTTGGCGCGCATCTGCTCCAGCTCCTGCGGCGTGCAATAGCAACGATAGGCGTGGCCCTGGGCCAGCAGCTGCTCGGCCACCTCGCGATGCCGCGCGGCGCGGCCATACTGCGAGACCGGCTCTCGCCGTCCCAATCGAGGCCGAGCCAGGTCAGGCCCGTCGATGATGGCGTCGATGGCGGCGGCGGTTGAACGCTCGCGGTCGGTATCCTCGATGCGCAACAGCATCCTGCCGCCTTCATGCTTGGCGATAGGCCCAGTTGAACAGCGCCGTGCGCGCTCCGCCGATATGCAGATAGCCGGTGGGCGAGGGGGCAAAACGCGTGATGACGGGCGATGACATGAACGCCGCTCTCCGTATAGACTTACTCAGGGGAATGGGCCTGTGTGCCGTGCGGCGGCGCATAGCACAGACCCTCAAAGGGCGTAAGGGGAAGGCAGCGTGGTCGCGGGCGCCTGGGACAATGATGCGGCCGGTTCGGAGACCGGCAGGCTCCGCACTGCGCTGGAGGCGGCACTGGCGGCGCAGGCCGGGCGCGGCTTCCTGTGGGCGCCGATCGCTGTCACCTTCGGCATCTGGGCCTATTTCGGCTTCGCCGTCGAGCCTCTCTGGCCGGCCCTTGCCGCCATGGTTATCGCTGCGGCCTTGTTGCTGTGGTTGGGGCGGACGCGGCCTTACATGGTCTTGCTGGCCTTGCTGCCTTGCGGATTTCTTCTCGCCAAGTCGAAGAGCGAAATCGTCGCAACACCGGTGCTGAGGGCGACCACCGGCGAAGTGCTCGTTTCCGGCATCGTCGAGGAAAAAATCCGTTTCCGTACGGCGCGCAACATCTTGATCCTCGGCCTCGACGCCATCGAGGGTGTCACGGCGAAAGGTTGCCGCGCCGTCTGCGGCTCACCGCCCTATCTCGCGACGGCGATCCGCCGCTCGGCAGCCGCATCGCGGTCAAGGCCAGACTCGCAGCGCTTGCCGTCGCCGGTCATGCCGGGAGGCTTCGACTATGGCCGACAATTGTGGTTTGAAGGGATCGGCGGCACCGGACGTATCGTCGGTCCGATCGAGGTGCTGAGCCAAACCGTGCCGCCGCAGCTGTGGCTCTCGGCATCGCTGCTCGACCTCCGGCAGGCGATCGGCGCGCGGCTGCGCGCTCATCTCGACGGTGTCATCGCCTCCTTCGCCGAGGCGCTCATCACCGGCGAGCGCGGCGCCATTCCGCGCGACGTCAACCACAGCCTGCAGGTCTCGGGCCTCGCCCATATCCTGTCGATCTCAGGGCTTCATATGTCGCTGGTGGCGGGCGGCGTGTTCTGGTTCGTGCGCGCCATGCTTGCCGCCTTTCCCGCACTTGCGCTCCGCTGGCCGATCAAGAAATGGGCCGCGGCGGCGGCACTGGCAGTGGGCTTCCTCTACATGCTGCTCGCCGGATCGGGAGTGGCCACCCAGCGCTCCTATATCATGATCGCCGTCGTCCTCTTCGCCGTGCTGGTGGACCGGCCGGCGATTTCGGTGCGCAATCTGGCGCTGGCCGCATTGGTCATTCTGGCAATCGAGCCCGAGGCGGCGATCTCCGCCAGTTTCCAGATGTCGTTCATGGCGGTGATGGGACTTGCCGCTTTCTACGAGTTCTGGACGGCGCGCCAACGCGAAGAACATCGCCTTGAGGGACGCCTGGCATGGGGAGTGCGCAAGCTCGGCGGACTGCTTCTGGCCACACTCGTCACCACCCTCATCGCCGGCACTCTATCGTCGATCCCCGCCGCCTATCATTTCGGCAGGCTCGCACCCTATGGCGTTGTGGCGAACGGCCTGGCGCTGCCGGTGATCGGCGTCATCGTCATGCCCATGGCGCTGGCCGGCGTCCTGCTTATGCCCTTCGGTCTCGAGGCTTGGCCCCTGTGGCTGCTCGGAGCGGGCCTCGAACTGGTGATGCGCATTTCCGATTGGGTTGCCGGTTTCCCCGGCGCCTATCTGGTGATCCCGCAGCAGCCGGCTTTCGCCGTGATCCTGTCGGCGCTGGGTGCGGCGATGCTCTGCCTGCTCGCCGGCTGGGTCCGGTTTACGGGGCTTGCCGTCGTCGCACTGGCCATTCTCCTGGGCCGCGTCGATCGCATGCCGGACATTCTGGTTGAGCAGAGGGCTGCCAATGCCGCCTTCCGCAATGAAACTGGCAAACTGGTTTTCGCGGCAACGCGGCGCGGCAGTTTCGCCGCCGGCAAATGGCTGCAGGCCAATGGCGAGGAGGCAACCCTCAAAGATGCAGCCGCCCGCTCCGGATGGACCTGCGAGGAACGCCGCTGCACCGCCAAACTCAAGAACAGGACCATCGCCTATTTCCGCGAAGCCGAGGGAGCAGCACCTTCCTGTGGCGGCATCGACATATTGATTGCCGATTATCCCCTGCGCGGGGCTTGCCGCTCGGTCGCCGTCCGTATCGACCGCTTCGATGTCTGGCGCCACGGCGCCCATGCCCTGTGGATAGGAGACGACAAAATTGACATAACGACGGCGCGTGGCGAAAGCGGCGCCCGTCCCTGGGTCGTGGTCCCCGAACCGCGCAAGCGTCCGGCGCCGCCGCGCTGATCGCGGCTCTTCGACACATTCACTTGCGCGTTCCGCTGGGGCATGAGGCCGCCATGACCGACACAAAGCACCCGACCATGTCCGGCATCCGCGCCGAAATCGACCGCATCGATGAGCGGCTCGTCGAGCTGCTGGCCGCGCGCCAGCGCCTTGTCGAACAGGCGATCGCCGTGAAGAAGCGCCACGGCATCCCGGCGCGGGTGCCGCAGCGGATCGAACAGGTGATGGCCCATGTCCATCGCCTGTCGGGCGCCCATCGCGTCGATCCGGCCTTGGCCGAGACGATCTGGACGGAAATGCTCGAGTGGTTCATCGCCCACGAGGAGCGCGAACTCGAGCGCAAGCGTTGAGCCTCGACTGCGGCCGGCGAATTGAGGCAGACTGCCGCCATGCGCTTTCCCCATCTTTTCTCGCCCTTCGTTCTCAAGGGCCTCGAAATCCGCAACCGCATCTTCTCGACCGGCCATGACACCTACCTGCCGGTGGGCGGCCTGCCGTCGGAGGCGTTGATCGCCTATCAGCGGGCGCGCGCCCGGGCGGCGCCGGGCTTGATCGTCATCCAGGTGGTGGGCGTGCATGAGACTTCGCGCTACACCGAAGCCCTGCTGATGGGCACCGCCGATGACTGCATTCCCGCCTTCCGCCGCGCTGATCGAGGCCATTCACGCCGAGGGCACGAAAGTGCTTCGTGCAACTGTTCCATCCCGGCCGCGAGCTTCTGGGCAGGCCCGAAGGCGTGGTCGCAGCCCGCCTATGCGCCGTCGCATCTCGCCCTCGGAGCGCTTTCGCACGTCATTCCGCGGCGCGCTGTCGTCCGATCTGATCGACGAAATCGTCGAAGGCTACGGCGCAACCGCGCGGCGCATGGCGGAGGCCGGCGCCGATGGCGTCGAGATCGTCGCCAGCCACGGCTATCTGCCGGCGCAATTCCTGAACCCGAATGTCAACCGCCGCGAGCGACCGCTATGGCGGCACGCTCGAGAACCGGCTGCGCTTCACCCGCGAAGCGATTGCCGCGCGCACGCGCCAGATGTGCCGGCCGACTTCATCGTCGGCATGCGCATGTCGGGCGACGAGATACGACGACGAGGGCCTGACCGAGGACGAGTCCGTTGCCATCGCCCGCGGCCTCAAGGACGATCTCGATTACCTCAACGTGATCGCCGGCACCTCGGCCTCGGCCTCGGGCGCCGTCCACATCGCTGCCGCCGATGGCCAATGCCAATGCCTATGTCGCGCCCTTCGCCCGCAAGCTGAAGCAGGCGACGGGGGCCGCCGTCTTCGTCGCCGGCCGCATCAACCAGCCGCAGGAGGCCGAGCGCATCATCGCCGAGGGTGCGGCCGATATGTGCGGCATGACCCGCGCCATGATCTGCGATCCGGAAATGGCCAACAAGGCGAAGGCCGGGGCAAGCGACGACATCCGCGCCTGCATCGGCTGCAACCAGGCCTGCATCGGCCATTTCCAGCTCGGGCTGTCGATCTCCTGCATCCAGCATCCGGAAACCGGCCGCGAGCTCGAATTCGAGCGTCAAGCCCCGCGCATGCGAAGCCGCGCCGCATCATGGTGGTGGGCGGCGGGCCCGCCGGCTTGAAGGCCGCCGCCGTCGCGGCGCGAGCGCGGCCATGAGGTCGATCTCCATGAGCGCGACGCCAGACTCGGCGGCCAGGCGCGGCTGGCGCAGCTCCTGCCGACGCGCGCCGAATTCGGCGGCATCATCGGCAATCTCACCCGCGAGGCCGAGCGCCATGGCGCCCGCATCCATCGCCGCAGCGAAGTGACGCCTGAGACGATCGCCGCGCGAGAAACCCGACGCCGTCATTCTGGCGACGGGCAGCCGCCCGCATCTGCCGCCGATTGAAGGCGAGGCGGCGCAACTCGTCCATGCGGTCGATGTTCTCTCAGGCCACGCCAAGACCGGCGCGCGCGTCGTCATCTACGACTGGCTTGCCGACTGGATCGGCGCGGGCCTTGCCGAGAAGCTCGCGGCGCGATGGCGTCCACGTCCGTCTCGCCGTCAACGGCATGTGCGCCGCCGCCAATATCCAGATCTATATCCGCTTCGAAATGCAATGCCCGCCTGTTCAAGCTCGGGGTGGAGATTCATGCCTTGGCTGCGGCTCTACGGCGCCGACGGCTGCACCGCCTATTTCATCCACACCGCGGCGCGCGAGCCCGTCATCTTCGAGGACGTCGATACGCTGGTGCTGGCAGTCCCCAATCACCCGGTCGATGAACTCGCCGAAGCGGTCAGATCGCAGGCCATCGAACTGCACCTGATCGGCGATTGCCTCACCCCGCGCACAGCGGAAGAGGCAGTCTATGAAGGCCTGAAGGCGGGCATGGCGGTTTAGAGCCACGTGACTGCTCTTTTTAGTTCCCTCATCCCGGCTTTCGCCGGGATGAGGGATTGTGTGGAGTCGCTTCAGCCGCAAATCTTTTTCAGCGCCTGCCATTCGGCATCGCTGAGCGCCGGGCGTGGTGATACGCCTTCGGGCAAAGGGCCGATTGCCTTGATGCGGTCTTCGGTGCCGGGGTGGGTGGAGAAGAGCGAGCCGATCTTGCCGAAGCGCCTGCCGCTTGACCTGCCATTCTCCTTCAGCACCCGCTCGAAGAAGCGCTTGAGGCCCAGGGGATCGATAGCCGCGGCATGAAGCGTGGCGAGGGCATAGGCGTCGGCCTCGCGTTCGGCGGCGCGCGAATATCGCAGGATCGCGGCGAGGCCGGCGGCCGTGGTGATTGTGTCGCCGCCGCCACCGCCGGTGGCCGCGCTGAACAAAAGCTGCAGGCCGGTGGCGCGGATCAATTGCGCCTCGGCATGGCGGCCGGCGATATGCCCGAGTTCATGGGCGAGAACACCCGCCACTTCCTCGGGTGCCTCGGCCCTGGCAATGAGCTCGCGCATGATGACGATGCGTTCGCCCGGCAGCGCAAAGGCATTCATCACCGGTATATCATAGATGCGGATGGACACGGGCGGCATGGCGCCATCGCCTTCGGCGAGCCGCGCGGTGAGCCGGTCGAGTGCCGCGGCACCCGCCGCAGCGCTGCAGCGCCGCGCCCCTTCCACAAAGTATGTCTCGACCTGTTGGCCGATACGCTGGCGCCATTCATCGGGCATGATCATGGCCAGCTGCTGCGGCGCCACCTGGAGAACGACATAGGCAAGGCCCACCACCACGGCGAGACCGCCGACGATCCAAGCTGCCACCTTCACCACCTGGCGCGGAGCGACGCCGCCCCGCAGATGCGGCGCCTGCGCCACAATCGCGTCGACGAATGCGTCGTCGCGGATCACCAGCCGCGCTCCCGGCTGATTGCCATTGGCGATGCGGAACGGGTAGCCGCTTTGCGGGGCTTCGATCGATGTCAGCGCCGCGAACGGCCAGGTCTGCGACGCCGTGGCGGCACCCGAGAAGGCGAGGCCCCCCGGCACGATGGCCACGGTGACGTCGTGGTCGCTGGCGGTGGCGCCGTCGAAATAGACGGCCCGCGTTTCCATTACAGCCCGCCCACATCCAGGGCGTCGGCAAGCCCCTCGCCGGTGCTGGATATCGTATCGGTCGATTGCGAGATCGCTATCGATGTCGATGGTGCCTTCGACCGTGAGGCGGTCGCAGAGGTAGCGGACGAGTCTTTGCTGGATGAAGGGCCTGGCGATCCCGAGGGTGAAGATCCACAGGAGCAGATTGCCGACGACAAGCTTGATGATGCTCCAGGCGGTCGCATCGAGGCGGAACTGCGCCCGGTCCGCGGTGGTGTAATCGGCGAAGACCCTCAGTTCCTTGGCCGTGTAGAAGGACCATATGATCGGGTAGAGGCTGAACATTAGAAGAGAGGCAAGGCCAAGCGGTACCAGTACCATGGCTAATACTGTCCCTTCGTCCGGCGGGTTCGTGCCGTCGGACTGAGTCCCGAAAATGCGCGCGAGATCGTCGCCGAACAGGCTGCCGAACAGGAAACCGATGCCGGCAACCGCCACCACGATGGCCACCAGCGCCAGAAACCAGCACAACGCATAGGTGGGATAAAGGGGACCCGCGCGGCCCTTGAACTTGAAGGCCATGCTGCCGAAGCGCATGTCGCCGGTCATCTGCTGCTGCAGATTGAGGTTCATCACCGGGGTCGACCAACCTAGCGTAATGCTGCGGGCCAGTAGGGCGCCGAAATACATCAGCGAATAGGTCATGGACGAGCCCGTGAGCGTGCCCCTGATGCCGCGCCACAGGGTGCGTGAGAGCTGATAGCGCCGGGCCCGGTAGATGGCGGCACCCCATAGCACCGCGATCATCAGGAAAAGCAGCATCTGGACGCCGAAAATTGCCGGATGCTCCGGCCCATAAGCGATAGTGAGGGCCGAGATCGCCAGAATGAAGGGCAGACCGAAAACCGCAAAGACGATGAGCGCGCCCTTGAACAGTTCCATCCCCCTGCCGGTATATTCCAAGGGCTCGCCGTTGATGTGGACGCAGCTCCAGATGTGGCGGCGCACATTGGTCTTGGCCCAAAACCGGTAGATCGTAAGGGTGACGATGCCGAGCAGAAAATTGACGATGGTGAGCCTCAGGAGGCCGTCGCGCGGCACATAGTCGATGCGGATGGGCTCGCCTGCCGACGCGGCGCCAGGTAATATACTTCCGGTTGTAGCGTCGTTCATTCCGGCAAATTACCGCTGAAACCGTGAATTTCGCTTAAAGCAGTCCCTTCCTTAAACTGCCACAAATGCTGGTGATAATAATGCCACAGGGTAACGATATGTCATCTTTGCCCAAATCCACACCACATTGAACCCTTGATCCGCCTAATTTGCTTCATAGCGTCCGAAAGTTCCCGGGATCCGGGAAAGGGTAGGGGCGTCTAGGGTCTTGGACGGCAACAATTGGGGTGGCATGCGCAGGCTCGAGGCAGTGGTCAGCGCAGGAGTTGGATTATTGCCGCCCGCCGTGGAAGGTCAAAAAGCTGTGCCGACGTTACAACCGATAAAATGACAAAACGCTGACACAGGACCTATTATGGACGCCAAATCCATCACCAAAAGCAAGCTTCCCAGCCGCCATGTGACCGAAGGCCCGCAGCGCGCCCCGCATCGCTCCTATCTACTATGCCATGGGCCTGAACCAGCAGCAGATCCATCAGCCCTTCGTCGGCGTCGCCTCGCTGCTGGAATGAGGCGGCGCCCTGCAACATCTCGCTGATGCGCCAGGCCCAGGCGGTCAAGCGCGGCGTCGCCGCCGCCAACGGCACGCCGCGCGAATTCTGCACCATCACCGTGACCGACGGCATCGCCATGGGCCACCAGGGCATGAAGGCCTCGCTGGTGTCGCGCGAATGCATCGCCGACTCGGTCGAGCTCACCATGCGCGGCCATTGCTATGACGCGCTCGTGGGCCTCGCCGGCTGCGACAAGTCGCTGCCCGGCATGATGATGGCCATGGTGCGCCTCAATGTGCCGTCGGTCTTCATCTATGGCGGCTCGATCCTGCCCGGCACCTTCAAGGGCCAGCCGGTCACCGTGCAGGACGTGTTCGAGGCCGTCGGCAAGCATTCGGTCGGCGATATGTCGGATGCCGACCTCCATGAGCTCGAGCAGGTCGCCTGTCCCTCGGCCGGCTCCTGCGGCGCGCAGTTCACCGCCAACACCATGGCGACCGTCGCCGAGGCGATCGGCCTTGCGCTTGCCCTATTCCTGCGGCGCGCCGGCCCCTTACGAAATCCGCGATACCTTCTGCTTCGCCTCCGGCGAAAAGGTCATGGAACTGATCGCCCGCAACATCCGCCCGCGCGACATCGTCACCCTGAAGGCGCTGGAAAACGCCGCAACCGTGGTGGCGGCCTCCGGCGGCTCCACCAACGCGGCGCTGCATCTGCCGGCCATCGCCCATGAATGCGGCATCAAGTTCGATCTCTTCGACGTCGCCGAAATCTTCAAGCAGCACGCCCTATATCGCCGACCTCAAGCCCGGCGGCAAATACGTGGCCAAGGACATGTTCGAGGCCGGCGGCATTCCGCTGCTGATGAAGACGCTGCTCGACCACGGCTTCATGCATGGCGACTGCCTGACGGTGACCGGCCGCACCATGGCCGAGAACATGGCGAGCGTAAAATGGAACCCGGATCAGGACGTGGTCTGCCCGGCCAACAAGCCGATCACCAAAACCGGCGGCGTCGTCGGCCTCAAGGGCAACCTGGCGCCCGAAGGCGCCATCGTCAAAGTGGCGGGCATGAAGCAATCTGAAGTTCTCCGGGCCCGCCCGCTGCTTCGACAGCGAGGAAGCCTGCTTCGAGGCGGTGACCAGAATCGCAAGTACAAGGAAGGCGAAGTGCTGGTCATCCGCTACGAAGGCCCGCGCGGCGGCCCCGGCATGCGCGAGATGCTGTCGACGACGGCGGCCCTCTACGGCCAGGGCATGGGCGACAAGGTGGCACTGATCACCGACGGCCGCTTCTCGGGCGCCACCCGCGGCTTCTGCGTCGGCCATGTCGGTCCCGAAGCGCAGCTCGGCGGGCCCATCGGCCTTCTGAAGGACGGCGACATCGATCACACTCGATGCCATTGCCGGAACTCTCACTTGCACTGTGAGCGCTGCCGAATTTGCCGCCCGCAAGAAGAAGCTGGAAACCGCGCGAGCACGGCTATGGCTCGGGCGCTTTGTGGAAATATGCCCAGCAGGTAGGTCCTGCTGTTTCGGGTGCGGTGACGCATCCCGGAGGATCGGAAGAAGGTGTTTGCTACGCCGACATCTGACGGCTGCGCGAAGGCGGCGTTGCGCGTCGTGACGAGAACTGCCGTCGCGGCGGTTCTGGTCGCTGCTGTTGCTTGCCCTTCTGTCACCGCGCGCCGCCCTGGCCGACGACGACGGCCCCTTCGCCGATTTCTACTCCTATTTGCCGGCCGCTCCCGAAATAAGCTTGCCCGAGATCAACATTCCGTTCTGGACCGACGATCTCAAGAAGGCCAAGAAGGCCTACAAGAACGGCAATTACGACCGTGCCGTGAAATTTTTCCGCCGCGCCTCGGAAGACGGCAACATGGTCGCCGACTGGTATCTGGGGCATATGTATCGTACTGGCCGCGGCGTGCCGCGCGACGATGCCACGGCGTTTTCCTATTATTCGCGGGTGGCGGAACTTTACGATCCCGAGGAAGCCGACCAGAACCGGCTGCGCATCTGCGTCGATGCGCTGGTGCGCATCGCCGACTACCAGCGCACCGGCATCGCCGCCGCCGGCATCATCGCAGAATCCACGCCGTCGCTGCCCGCACCTATTTGAAGATCGCGACGACCTACGGTCATCCCGGCGGCGCAATATGCCCTCGGCCTCATGAATATCAAGGGCCAGGGCGTGAAGAAGAACCCGCAGCAGGGGCTCAAATGGCTGATTGCCGCGGCCCGCAAGCGCCATGCCCAGTCCGAGGCCTATCTCGGTGATCTCTACTGGGAAGGCAAGCTCGTGCGCATCGACCGCACCCGCGCAGTGATGTGGTACATCCTGGCACAGCAATCGGCGCGGCCCGAGGAGAACCCGGAAATCTTCGACCGCCTTGATCGGCTCGTGGCGGCTGTCAGCGAAGAAGAACGGCTCGAGGCCGAGGCCCGGGCCCGCGTCTGGGCCGATCAGTATCCGGCCCGCGCCAACCGCAGCGCACTGGCGGAGCAGTAGCGTTTTTTCCTCGCCCCACAATCGTATGCACAGAACGGCCTCTCCCCAATTTCCCCTTCTCCCTGCCGCTTGCGGCGGCGAGAAGTTGGCGCGCAGCGCCGGATGAGGGGTGGTCTCTCCGTGAGTCGCACTGCTTGTCCAGCGCATGCGGCACCGCACCCCTCATCCGGCCGTTGGCCACCTTCTCCCCGCATTGCGTGCGGGGAGAAGGGGAATTTCTGCGGCGTCGGCGCTCTGAACATGTGTTAACCGGATAGCGGGCATGCCCGGCCCCACGCCTGACCGCCGCGGAAACCATGATGCTTCCGTCAGTCTTGCTAAAGCGGGACAGTTCATGCAATCAAGCCCGCGACATGGCAAGCCCCGAACCTTCCGCCCCCATCGAGACCGACGACATCGGCCACAAACCGCAAGGCTCCTTATTCGGCCGGCTGCGCGCCTATTTTTTTACCGGCCTGGTCATCACCGCCCCCATCGCCATCACCATCTGGGCCACCTACTGGTTCGTCACCCTGTTCGATGGCTGGGTGAAGCCGCTCATTCCGGCGATTTACAATCCCGACAACTATCTGCCCTTCGAGGTGCCGGGTTACGGGCTCATCTTCGCCCTCATCGCCATCACGTTCATTGGCGCGCTCGCCGCCAATCTGGTCGGCCGCACCTTCATCGGCTGGTGGGACAAGCTGCTCGACGCCATGCCGGTGGTGCGCTCGATCTACAAGGGCTCGAAACAGATTTTCGAAACCATCTTCTCCCAGAAGGGCACCTCATTCCGCGACGTCTGCCTGGTCGAATGGCCGCGCAAGGGCATCTGGTCCCTGGCCTTCGTGTCGCGCGAGGTTGATGGCTCGCAGGTGGGTCTTGAGACGGGCCGCAAGATGTATGCGATCTATGTCTCGACCACGCCCAACCCGACCGGCGGCTACGTCTTCTTCGCCGATGCCGAGGAGGTGAGGATTCTCGACATGACCGTCGAGGACGGCCTGAAGATGGTGATCTCGATGGGACTGGTGTTTCCCGGTAGACCGCTGCCCGCCGAGATCGGAACTGCAGGCGGCCCGCCAGCTCGCCGATGAAACCGCGCCGCAAACCTAGCCGGCCGAAAGCAGCCTGACCGCCTCGTCGCGCTCGAAGAGATAGAGCAGCACCCTGAGCGCCTCGCCGCGCGCCGACTCACGAGTGCCGGATCGCGGGTCAGCACCAAGGCCGCATCGTCGCGCGCCGCCGCCAGCAGCTCGCCATGCGCGGCGAGATCGGCCATGCGGAACAGCGGCAGGCCCGACTGGCGCGTTCCCAGCATTTCGCCCGCGCCCCGCAATCGCAAATCCTCCTCGGCGATGCGGAAGCCGTCCTCGGTTTCGCGCATGATCTTGAGCCGTGCCTTTGCAGTCTCGCCCAAGGGCTCGCTGATAAAGCAGGAGACACGCGACTTAGCGGCCCCCCGGCCCACCCGCCCGCGCAACTGATGCAATTGGGCAAGCCCGAAGCGCTCGGCATTCTCGATCACCATGACGCTGGCTTCCGGAACATCGACGCCAACTTCGATGACCGTGGTGGAGACGAGGATAGCGATGGCGCCGGACTTGAAATCGGCCATGACCGCATCGCGCTCCGCGGGCTTGAGGCGGCCATGCACAAGGCCCACCTTTCCTGGAAACTGCGCCGCCAAGACCTTGAAGCGTTCTTCCGCCGCTGCCAGATCGACGAGCGCGCTTTCCTCGACCAGCGGGCAGACCCAATAGATACGATTGTCCTCGGCGATCAGGCGGGTCCAGGCCCGCAATCAACTCGTCCATGCGCGAAGCCGGCATGACGCGCGTATCGACCGGCAGGCGGCCCGCCGGCTTCTCGGTGAGCTTCGAGACATCCATGTCGCCATAGACGGTGAGCGCCAGGGTGCGCGGGATGGGCGTTGCCGTCATGACAAGGAGATCGGTGGCGGCCCCCGCCTTGGCCTGCAGGGCGAGCCGCTGATGCACGCCGAAGCGATGCTGCTCGTCGATCACCGCGAGGCCCAGATCGTTGAACGCGACGCCTTCCTGAAACAGCGCATGGGTGCCGATCAGACATATCGATGTGGCCGCTCGCGAGCTTTGCCAGCACATCGTCGCGGGCCCGGCCCTTTTCGCGGCCGGTGAGAATGGCGAGCCTGATCCCCGCCGCCGTGCAATAAGGCTTGGAGATTGGCGAAATGCTGGCGGGCGAGTATTTCGGTCGGCACCATGAAGGCGCCTTGGGCGCCGCTCTCGATTGCCGCGGTGAGTGCCACGAGCGCCACCACCGTCTTGCCCGATCCGACGTCGCCCTGCAGCAGCCGCAGCATGCGCTCCGGTGCCGCCATGTCGCGGAGGATTTCCTCTATTGCCGCCGCCTGCGAGTCCGTCAGTCGGTAGGGCAGGGCGGCAACGATCTTCGCACGTCTTTCGCCGTCGCCCGCCAGGCTGCGGCCCTTGGCCTTCTTCATCCGGCTGCGCACCAGCGAAAGCGCCAGCTGATTGGCGAGCAGCTCGTCATAGGCCAGCCGCATGCGGGCCGCCGCATCGGGTGAAAGTGCGGCCGGCGTCTCGGGATGATGCAGGGTGCGAAGGGCTACCGCAAAATCCGGCCAGCCATGGCGCTGCCGGAAAGCCTCATCCTGCCATTCCGGCAAGGCCGGCACCGCCTCGAGCGCGGTGCGGATCGCCCGCGCCAGCACCTTGCCCGACAGCCCCTCGGACAAAGGATAGACCGGCTCGATCAGCGGCAAATGTTCGAAATCCGCCGGCGCCACGACGTGATCGGGATGAACGATCTGCGGCAATCCCTCGTACCACTCGACTGAACCCGAGACGAAGCGCCGCTCGCCCACCGGCAGGGTCCGTTGCAAATGCTCGGCGGCGCCGTGGAAGAACACCAGGGTGAGCGAGCCCGTCTCGTCCGCCACATCGACACGGTAGGGCAGGCGGCGGCCGCGCGGCGGCGGCCGGTGCCGGCTGACGGTGACTTCGATGGTGACGATGCCGTGGGTGCGGCAGGTCCGCGATATGCGGTCTGTAGCGCCGGTCGACCAGACCGGTCGGCAGGTGGAACAGGAGATCGGCGATGCGGGCGCTCTCGCCCGTCTCCTGCCAGCCCGGCCGCAGCAGTTTGGCCAGGGTCTTGTCGAGCTTGCGGCCGATGCCCTTGATGCCGGCGGCGCCGGCGAACAGCGGATTGAGGAGGGCGGGGCGCATCAACCCTGATTACGCCATGGCGTCCGCCTGGCAATCACAAAAACGGCGCCGTCGGTCCATGCGACCCGGTAGCGATGCCGTTGGCCTCGGAGAAGGTGAAGGCGCCGCCGAACAGCGCGCGGCTGGTGATCACGCCGGCGATATTCGGCAGATAGGAAAGCGTCGAAATATCGTCGAGCGTCTTGACCACGCCGCTGGCAATGACCGGTATGCGCACCTTCGCGGCGAGGTCCGTTATGTGCGCCATGCTGCTTTCGGGGTGATCTTCGTCGCGGTCGATGTCGGTATAGATGATGGCCGCAAGGCCGATATTCTCGAACTGATGGACGAACTCGATGGGCGTGAATGTCGTCGTTTCAGCCCAGCCTTCGACGACCACCCGCCCGCCGCGCACATCGACGCTGACCACGACGGCATCGGGATAGGCCATGGCGGCGGCCTTGACGAAATGCGGATATTTGACCGCCGCCGTTGCGATGACGACCCGGGCGGCACCCGTATCCATCCACGAGTGCACCTTTTCCATCGACCGGACGGCGCCGCCGACCTGCACCGAGCACCCGGTGGTGCGGATGATTTCCTTGATGATGGCGGCGTTCTCACCCTGGTTGAAGACGGCATCGAGATCGACCACATGCAGCCACGCTGCACCTTGCCCGGCCAGATCGTGGGCGGCCTGCACCGGATCGACGTCATAGACAAGCGGGCTGTCGATCCTGTTGCGGACCAGGTTGACGAGACGGCCCTTGCGCAGTTCGAGATCGGGATAAATGATCATTTTCGCTCCCTCTCACGCCGGTTCGCTGCGGCCATTCTGCTCCAACATGCGCCCGATGAAAAGCCTCGGCCATCGGCAAAAACCCAATTTCATTGCCACAACCGGTTCGACTAAGAGGCCTCCATGTAGCGTCGCCTTCGTTGTGGAAAAGTGTGCGATCGCTTCTCGTCGAGTTATCGGATTCTCCAAGCTTGGGTGCGGCGCAACAGCCCACGCGAGGCCAGGAAATGCAGCCCCCTCGCGGTGACATTGGTATAGAAGATCATCATACCCATGGCAGCGGCGGATGCGACATCGCCCGCATCATCCATATTGAGGACGGCGACTGAGGCGAGCTTAGTGGCGGGCGAATAGAGAAACACGACCGCCGATACGGTGGTCATGGCATTGACGAAGAGATAGATTGAAATATCGAGCAGAGGCGGCATGCAAACGGGCACCGTCACACGGCTGAACAGGCGCCATGCGGGCTGCTTCAGCGAGGCCGAAACGCTTTCAAACTCCGAATCGAGTTGCTTGAGCGCAGTGACCGCGGTCAGATGCGAAACCGTGTAAAAGTGCGTGATGGAACTGATGACCAGGATCGCCATGGTTCCATAAAGAAAGTTCAGCGGGTTCGCCGGATCGTTGAAGAAGAAGATGTAGGACAGCCCAAGAACCATGCCGGGCACCGCCAGTGGCAAGATCGCTAGCATGTGCAACAGGTTGCGGACAGTCTTCAGGCCCTGCGATTTCTCGACGACATACGCGCCAATAAAGACCACGCCGGTGCCCGCGAGCGCCACATAAAGTGCCATGCGAATGGAGTTGAAATAGGCCTCCCAGCCGCCACCGTCGGTGCGGCTGAAATCATAATTCTTAAGGCCGAAACTCAGATCATATGGCCACAGCCTTACAAGTGCGGCGAACTGGCAGACCAGCAGGATGCCCAAGATGAACACCGCGACCAGAATGCAGAACACAAGCGCCAGGCGATCCGCCAGCGGATTGGGATGCGGCGTGAACGGCACCGACCGGGCCGACAGGGTCGACTGCTGGCGGCGCTGGATGATGCGGTCAACAGTAAAGGCGATGACCGCTGGAATGAGCAGCACCATCGAGACGACCGCTCCCATCTCGAAGTTCTGCTGCCCGATGACCTGCTTGTAAATATCAACCGCAAGGACGTTGTACTGGCCGCCGATCACCTTAGGCAGGCCGAAGTCGGTGATCACCAGGGTGAAGGTGACGAAGGCCGCCGAGATCAGGCCGTAGCGCGCGCCCGGCAACGTCACTGTCAGGAAGCGGCGCCACGCGCTGGCCTTTAGCGCAATCGAGGCCTCATGCAGTCGCGCATCCGACAGCGACAGCGCGGTCGCGATGATGATGAAGGCATGGGGGAAGGAAAAAAACACCGAACCGATAACGATGCCGATGGGACCGTAGATCGAGTGGCCGAACAGCAGCGGCGTAAGAAAGCCCTGCTTGCCGAACATGTAGACAAGCGCAATTCCCGGCAGCAGCGACGGCACCAGGATGGGAATGACGACTATGAGCCGGAACAGGTCCTTGAACGGCATCTGGGTCATGGCCAGCGCATAGGCAAAACCGAACGCCAAGGTGACGGTGAAGACCATGCTGATGGCGGCGAGCGTCAGTGAATTGCGGATCGAACCTACCAATGTCGGGGTGGAAAAGTAGGTGGTATAATTGTCGACACCGAGACTTGCTTCGGGCCGCATCGTCACTATGCGGAAATCGTTGGAGCTGTATTCCCGCCATTCGGCGTCGGCGATCCGCAACGAGCCGGCAAGGTGAACCGCTCCTGGTACCGCATTGCGGAAGCGGTAGACCTCGGTGCCCTGGAAACTGTAGCCCGGAACGAAATCCACCACCGCCAGGCGGCCGTCGGCGTTGGTTTCAACCCGGGGGGACTTGGCGGGATCCAGCAATGATGCCAGATTGGAGACACGCTGTACCGGCTGCCATCCTGTCCCGGAATCGACTTGCATCTCATAGGCGTCGAGATTGAACCGGTAGGTCGTCAGCGATTTGAACAGCATCGTATAAAGCGGCCAGGCCAGGGACAGGATCAGGTAGAGGCCGATCGCCACCAAGAAAGCCAGCTGAAGGGCGCGGTCCCCATCGATCGCCATAAGCGGCCGCAGCGCTGCCGGGGCCTTGGCGGCCTCAGCCACGGCGGCCTTCCGTGGTGAAGACGTGGAGGCGATCCGGCGGGAATTGGATGGAGAACACCGTGCCTTGGGCGATTTCAAGCCGCCGCACTGCGTTGATCGAGAATTGGCAGTCGATTTCGGCGCCGCCGAAAGCTTCGGATGTCAGCCACGCCCGCCAGTGCGCCCCGAGGAACTCCATGTCGCGAACGGTGACGGAATAGGCATTGACGGCGCCGGCGGCGTCGGCTTTTTCCAGCGGAACGACGTCCTCCGGTCGGAGCGCTAGGATCGCCTTGCTCTGGAGTGGGAGGCCGTGGGGACGGCAGGCGAAAGTGGCGGCGCCCAACTGCACGCTGGTTTCACCGACCACGGACACCTGAAATTTGTTCATGCTGCCGATGAAGTCAGCGGCAAAGAGCGATGCCGGCTCGCGATAGATTTGGGTGGGTGTCCCCATTTGTTCGATGCCGCCGTGGTTCATCACCACGACGCGGTCGGCCATCGACAGGGCTTCTTCCTGGTCGTGGGTCACCATGATGGTTGTGACGCCAAGGCGACGCTGGAGTTGCTTGACTTCGTGGCGCAAATAAGCGCGGACCTTGGCGTCAAGCGCCGAAAGCGGCTCGTCGAGGAGTAACAGCCCGGGCGAGAGCGCCAGCGCCCTGGCGAGCGCGATGCGCTGCTGCTGGCCACCGGACAATTGGGTGGGATATTTCGGGCCTTGTTCCGGCAGTCCCACGAGGTCCAGGAGTTCCGACGTTCGGGCCTTGATCTTCGTCCTATCACGTTCGACGTTTTGCAGGCCGTAGGCGATGTTCTGCTCCACGGTCAGATTGGGAAACAGCGCGTAGGACTGGAAAACAATGCCGTAATCACGCCGCGATGGCGGCAGAAACGAAATGTCGCGGCCCCCCTGTTCGATGCGGCCCGCGGTCTGGGTTTCAAGCCCCGCTATGATCCGGAGCAGCGTGGTCTTGCCGCAGCCCGATGGGCCGAGGAAGCAGACAAACTCCCCATCTTCAACGTCGAGCGAAATATCCTTGAGCGCGGTGAATTTGTCGAAGTCCTTGGTCAGATGCTCGACGCGCAAATACGCCGCCAAACCGCCTGATTGCGATGAAGTCAATGTGCAAATGCCACGGATGGACGAAGACCGGCGCTTTCGGCGCCGGTCTTCGTCTTTGTTGGCCTAGGACTTCGGCTCGGTCTTGACGTCATAGCGCTTCTGCCACTCCTCGAGAATGGACTTGCGCTGGTTGGCGGCCCACTCGAAGTCGTTCTTGATCATGCGCTCCACGGCTTCCGGAGGATAGTTTTCCACCGGCTTGGCTACGCCGGGGTAGGCAACGACCGCATAGCCGACGTTGTACATCTCGCTCGCCTGCTTGGTGACCGTCCAGTCGACAAGCGTCTTGGCGGCATCGAGCTTCGATGTGCCGGCGACGATGGCAGTTGCCTCCATATCCCAGCCCACGCCCTCCGTCGGGATGACGATGTCGATGGGAGCGCCGGCCGTCTTCTCTTTGGCGCCGCGGAAGTCAAAGGAAATGCCCATCACGGCTTCCCCTGCGGCCGCCTGCTTGCACGGCTTCGAGCCCGAGTGCGTATAGGTGGCGACGTTTCCATGAAGGGCATCCATGTACTTCCAGCCTTCTTCCTCGCCGAACAGCTGCAACCAGCTTGACACGTCGAGGAAACCGGTGCCCGACGAACTAGGGTTCGGCATCACGATCATGCCCTTGTACTCAGGTTTGAGCAGATCCTTCCAAGAGGTTGGGGCCTTCACCCCGGCCTTCTCGGCTTCGACCGTGTTGAAGCAGATGGCCGCGATCCACGCGTCCATGCCGGTCCACTGCGGCGGGTTTGCCGAATCCACAAACTTCGGATCGAGATTCTCGACACCCTTGGGCGCATAGGGCTCGAGCATGCCTTCGCTCTTGAGCAGCATCAAGGACGTCGCCGCTAATCCCCAAACCACATCTGCTTGCGGATTGTTCTTCTCGGCGAGCAGCTTCGCGGTCACGACGCCAGTCGAGTCGCGCACCCAGTTGATCTTGATGTCCGGATGATCCTTGTTGAAAGTCTCGGCATAGCGCTGAAGATCTTCAGCTTCGACAGCCGTGTAGACCGTCAACTCGGTTTCAGCATAGGCAGCACTACCAGCCAGCATTGTAGCCAAAGCGGCAGCTTGAAAAATTCTGCGTGTGAGTTTCATTTTTCTCTCTCCGTTGGTCTTTGCAGATCGTATTTCATGATGCTTGTGTGACAGCCTGATTACAGCTCGTCAAGATTGCGGAATTTCGGCCCGCATTGTCAAGTTCATCTCGTCAAACGCAGCCTTTTGCCGGTTTGAGTCAAAAGCGGAAATTCAATGTGAACCACGACCGGAAACTCAACTTCGTTGCGGTCACTGCCGCTTCGGTCTAAGCAGGCGCGCCATGACAGCCGCCGCCGACCATTCCGATACCCGCCGCAGGCGGTTGCTGTGGCGCGCCAGCCATCGCGGCATCAAAGAGATGGACCTGATTCTTGGGGGCTTTGCCGCAGCCCGGATCGATACCATGACAGATGGGGAGCTGGACCAGCTTGAGGCCGTCATCGATATTCCCGATCAGGAACTTCTTGCCTGGGCCACGCGGCAAGAGCCCGTGCCGGTGCAGCTGCGCGGCCGACTTCTCGATGAGATTCTCGCTTTCCGTTCATGATTGACCTTTCCCGTCTCAAGCCGCGGCTCGCAAACCACGGGCCGGGTTCCTGTTTCCGGCGTGCCGCAGGGCTTCGACGCCATGCTGCTGCCGGAGATCGCGCGCCAGTTGGGCCAGCGCCCGCTCATCCATGTGGCGCTCGACGACCAGCGCCTGGCAGCGCTCGCCGAGCAGCTCGCCTTCTTCGCGCCGGAGCTTGAAGTGCTGCGTTTTCCCGCCTGGGATTGCCTGCCCTATGACCGGGTCTCGCCGGCCGCCGAGATCGTCGCCCGCCGGCTTGCGACGCTCTCGCGCCTCGTTCAGCCGGTCGGAGCAGCCGCTGATCCTTCTCACCACCGTCAATGCCATCCTGCAGCGCGTCGTGCCGCGCAGCCTGATCGCCGGCGCCACCTTCACCGCCGCGCCCGGCCAGCGGTGCGAGCATGCGAAAAGCTTCTCACCTTCCTCGCCAACAACGGCTTTTCGCGCACCGGCACTGTCGTCGATCCCGGCGATTTCGCGGTGCGCGGCGGCATCGTCGATATCTTTCCGCCGGGTGCCGAGGCGCCGGTGCGCCTCGATTTCTTCGGCGATACGCTGGAATCGATCCGCAGCTTCGATCCGCAGTCGCAGCGCTCCACCGGAACGCTCAAGCGCGTCGTGCTGCATCCCGCCAATGAAGTGCTGCTGACGCCGGAGGCGATCGGCCGTTTCCGCACCGCCTATGCCGCGGCCTTTGGCGGCCTCGACATTTCCGATCCCCTCTATGAATCGGTCACCAGCGGCCGCCGCTACCAGGGCATGGAGCACTGGCTGCCGCTTGTTTCACGAGCGCCTGGAAACCATCTTCGATTATGTGCCGGATGGCGCGGTCTCCCTCGATCACGCGGCCGATGAGGCGATCGCCGCGCGCCGCGATCAGGTCGCTGGAATTCTACAACGCCCGCCGCGAGGCCCTCGACAAGCAAAGCTTCGGGGCCGCCCCCTACAAGCCGCTGTCGCCGCGAGACGCTCTATCTCTCCGAAGCGGAGCTGGCCGAAGCACTCGCCGATCGTTGCACGCTGGCGCTGTCGCCCTTCGAGCGGCCGGAAGCGGCGGCGATTTCCTTTGGTGCCAGGCGCGGCCGCAGCTTCGCCGCCGAGCGCGCCGAACGGGGCGGCAATGTCTATGAAGCGGTAAAGGCCCACACCGAAGCCTTGCGCAAGCAGGGTCAGCGCGTCGTCATCGCGGCCTGGAGCGACGGCTCGCGCGAGCGGCTGGAGACAATCCTCAAGGACCATGAACTGGCGCCGCTTGCCGCGGCCGTGAGTTGGGTCGACGTGAATTCGCGCGATAGCGCCATCGTCAGCCTCATCGTCCTTGGGCTGGAGGAGGGCTTCGAGACCGGCGATCTCGCTGTCATCGCCGAACAGGATATTCTCGGCGACCGGCTGGTGCGCCGGGCCCGCAAGAGCCGCAAGGCCTCCGACTTCATCTACGAACTTTCCGCCATGACGCCGGGCGATCTCGTCGTCCATGTCGATCACGGCATCGGCCGCTTCGAGGGGCTCAGGACCATCGAAGTGCAGGGCGCACCGCACGACTGCCTGTTCCTCATGTATGCCGGCAACGACCGGCTGTTCCTGCCCGTCGAGAACATCGAGCTTCTGACCCGCTACGGCGCCGACGAACAAGGCGCCCAGCTCGACCGGCTGGGCGGCGGCGCCTGGCAGGCCAAGAAGGCGCGCCTCAAGGAACGCATCCGCGAGATGGCCGAAAGCCTGATCAAGACGGCGGCGGCGCGCGAACTGCAAGCCCGGCGACATTCTGGCGCCGCCCGACGGCGCCTTCGACGAATTCTGCGCCCGCTTTCCCTATGAGGAGACCGAAGACCAGCTGGCGGCGATCGAGGCGGTGCTCGACGATCTGCAGAAGGGCCGCCCGATGGACCGGCTGATTTGCGGCGATGTCGGCTTCGGCAAGACCGAAGTGGCGCTGCGCTCGGCCTTCATCGCCGCGCATGAACGGCAAGCAGGTGGCGGTCGTGGTGCCGACCACGCTTCTGGCGCGCCAGCATTTCGCCACCTTCAACGAGCGCTTCAAGGGCCTGCCGCTGCAGCTCGCCCAGGCCTCGCGCCTTGTTCCCCGCAAGGAGATGGAGGCGATGCGGAAGGACCTGGCCTCGGGCGACATCGACATCGTCATCGGCACCCACGCGCTGCTGGCCGAAAGCATCAAGTTCCGCGACCTCGGCCTCCTGATCATCGACGAGGAGCAGCATTTCGGCGTCAGGCACAAGGAGCGGCTCAAGGAAATGCGCGCCAACGTGCATGTGCTGACGCTCACCGCCACGCCCATTCCGCGCACTTTGCAACTGGCGCTGTCGGGCGTGCGCGAACTCTCGCTCATCGCCACGCCGCCGCTCGACCGGCTGGCGGTGCGCACCTATATCTCGCCCTTCGATCCGGTGATCATCCGCGAGTCCCTGCTGCGCGAGCATTACCGCGGCGGCCAGAGCTTCTATGTCGTGCCCGCGCATTTCCGATCTCGACGAGATCGCCGCCTTCCTGCGCGACAGCGTGCCCGAGATCAAGTTCCGCACGGCCCACGGCCGCATGGCGCCGACCGAACTCGAAGACATCATGGCGGCTTCTACGACCGCAAATTCGACGTGCTGCTGTCCACGACCATCGTCGAATCGGGCCTCGACATTCCGACCGCCAACACGCTGATCGTCCACCGCGCCGACATGTTCGGCCTGGCCCAGCTCTATCAGTTGCGCGGCCGCGTCGGCCGCTCCAAGCAGCGCGCCTATGCGCTGTTGACGACGCCCGCCAACCGCACGCTCACGGCCGCCGCCGAAAAGCGCCTCAAGGTCCTGCAATCGCTCGATTCGCTCGGCGCCGGCTTCACGCTGGCCAGCCACGACCTCGATATGCGCGGCTCCGGCAATCTTCTCGGCGAGGAGCAGTCGGGCCACATCAGGGAAGTGGGCTACGAACTCTATCAAGCGATGCTCGAAGAGGCGGTCGCCAAGCTGCGCACCGGCGAGGAGACGCTGGAGGGCGAGGGCACCTGGTCGCCGCAGATCAATATCGGAACCTCGGTGCTCATTCCGGAAGCACTATGTGCCCGACCTGCAGGTGCGGCTCGGTCTCTATCGCCGCCTCGCCGATCTCCATGAGCAGGCCGATCTCGACGGCTTTCGCGGCCGAACTGCACGACCGTTTCGGCCGCGCTGCCGGAGGAGGTGCAGCATCTGCTCGACGTCGTGTCGATCAAGCTCCTGTGCCGCAAGGCCAATGTGGCGAGCGTCGATGCCGGACCCAAGGGCGCGGTCATCGGCTTCCGCGGCGATACCGTTCGCCAATCCAGCGGCCCTGGTGGAATGGATCACCGGGCAGGGCACGCTCGCCAAGCTCCGCCCCGACATGAAGCTGGTCATCATGCGTTCCTGGGAGAGCCCCGAGGAGCGCCTCAAGGGCACCCGTCAGCTCATGCAGACGCTGGTGAAGCTGGCGGCGTAATTCAACTCTCCATGGCCGGGCTTGACCCGGCCACCCAGACTTTTCGCTTGCAGGCGCTGGATGGCCGCCGCACGGGCGGCCATGGAGAGAAGTTCATTGCGCTGCCCGCGCTTCCAGCATCGCCCTTGTGATGCCGGCTTTGAGCACCTCGGGCGGCTGGGCGCCGACGACCGCATAGCGGTTGCCGAAGATGAAAGTGGGAACGCCGGTGATGCCGAACCCCGCCGCCTGGTTGATCTCGGCGATGACCGGATCGAGATCGGCCTCGCTGCCGAGCAGTTGCGTAACCAGCGTGGCGTCGAGCCCCACGGCGACCGCCGCATCGATGAGCACGCGGGTCTCCCCAATGTCCTTGCCCGCGCTCCAGTAATCCATGAACAGGCGCTCGGCCATGTCATGCTGCTTGCCGGCCGCCTGGGCCCAGCGGATCAGGCGATGGGCGTTGAGCGTGTTCGGCGTGCGGGTGATCGCGCTCGAAAGCATAGGGAACGCCCGCCGCCTTGCCCGCCGCGATCAGCGGCGCATGGAGATCCTTGAGCCGTTCGCGCGCCGAACTTGCGGGTCGAGATAGTCCTGGCGGGCCATGCCTTCCTTGGGGATCGTGGGATCGAGCAGGAAGGGCCGCCAGCGCACCTCGACGTCGATCGTCGTCGAGCGAGGCAATTGCCTTGTCGAGATGGCGCTTGCCGAGAAAGCACCACGGGCAGATCGACGTCCGAGACGACATCGATGGTGATGGCCTTCATGGCATTGCGCCACAGCGTCGTCGCCTCGAAGCCGGGCAGCGGCTGCTGCGTCCGGCCTGCCGATATGCTTCCAGCGCGCCACCCATTGCCCGCCCGAATCGTAGAAGGGCACGATGTAGAAGCCCGCCACCAGCAGCCGGTCGAGCGCGCGCACGGCGGCGACGAAATCTTCCCGCGACGTGGCGGTGAGCAGCGCGGCGATCGCCGTGTCGACGGCCGGATCGGCGATGCCCGGATAGTTGCGCGTGCCCTCGATGGTCCGGCCCTCGCGAGCCGTAATAGAATTTCTGCTCGTTGCCGGGCGAGAGCGAATTGAACCAGGTGGCCGGGATCATGTCGTAATCATAGGTCTTCTGCATGCGCTGGCGAATTGCGCCGAGTCGACGATGCGCACTTCGGCCGTCGATGCCGATCTGCTGCAGCGTGCGCTGATAGTGCAGCGCGATCTTCTCCTGATCCTTGTTCTGCATCGAAATGGTGAAGGCGAAAGGCTCGCCCGCCGCCGTTGACGAGGCCCGTATCCTTGATCGTCCAGCCGGCCTCCGCCAGCAGGGCCACCGCCTTGCGCAAGAGTCTTGCGGTCGCGGCCCGAGCCGTCGCTCACCGGCAGCGCATAGCTGCCGTCGAGCATGTCGGCGCGCAAGCCCTGCTGCCGCATCGCCGAGCAGCGCCAATTCGCTGCGCGTCGGCGGCTTTGCCTTTGCGAGGAAAGTTCCGAGCCCGAATAATAGCCATAGGTGCGGCGGTAGGCGCTCGGAGAACAGATTGGCATTGGCCCATTCGAAATCGAAGGCCATGACCAGCGCCTCGCGCACCCGCGCGTCCTCGAAAATCTTGCGCCGCGTGTTGAAGGCAAAACCGGAGGCCGGTGCGGGCGAGCGCTGCTCGATCTTCTCCAGCATGATCTTGCCGTCGGTCGACCGCCGGGAAATCATAGCCCGTGGCCCAGCGGTCGGGATCGCTCTCGACGCGGATATCGGCATAGCCCTTCTTGAAGGCCTCGAAGGCCGCATTGGCGTCGCGGTAATAATCGATCTGCACTTCGTCGAAATTCCACAGGCCCTTGGCGATGGCGAGGTCCTTGCCCCAATAGTCGCGGTTCTTGCGGTAGGTGATGCTCTCGCCCGCCTTCACCTCGGCGATCACATAGGGGCCGGAGCCGATGATGGGATCGAGCGTCGCTCTCGTCGAAGGCCTTGCCCTCCCAGGCATGCTTCGGAATGATCGGCATGACGCCGATGATCAGCGGCAGTTCCCGGTCGCCCGCCTCCTGATGGAAGACGACCGTGTGGTCATCCGGCGTTTCGATCTTGGTGATCTTGGAATAGGAGTTCTTGAAATTGGGCCGGCCCTTGTCGCGCAGCGTTTCCATGGAGAACACGATGTCGGCCGCGGTGACCGGCTTGCCGTCGGAGAATTTCGCCTCCGGCCTGCAGCTTGAAGGTGAAGGTCTGCCGGTCGTCGCTGACATCGATCGATTCCGCCAGCAGGCCGTAGAGCGAAAAGGGCTCGTCCCAGTTGCGCCCCAGCAGGCTTTCGAACACATAGGTGCGAACCCCGCTCGCCGCCTGTGCCCTTGACGATGAAGGGATTGAGGCTGTCGAAACTGCCGGTGATCGCCTGGCGCAGCGCGCCGCCCTGCGGCGCATCCGGATTGGCATAGGGCAGATGCGTGAAATCCGGCGGCAGCGCCGGCTCGCCATGCATGGCAATGCCGTGCTGGGGTGCGGCAAGACGGCGGTGGCGATGCAACTACGAGCAATGCGCCGCCGCCAGTGAGGCCAAAGTCGAATCGTTTCATAGCTCATGCAATCGTATTCCTGAATTTCCTCTCCCTTGGGAGAAGGAGGGGCCCACGCCGAGCGTGGAGGTGGAGCCGGTCATCAGTGCAGGACCTGATCCCGCACCCTCCCATTGCTGTGCAATGGGCCCCTCCCGCCCCATGGGGCGAGGGAAAATCTGTGCAAGCTCAGACAATCGCGTCTACCGCACAATAATGTTCGAAAATTGCCAGGGATCGCGCCGGTCCAGCTTCTCGTCGAAACAGCTTGCCGCGATCCTCGAGCGGCGTCCAGTCCGTGTAAACGCCCACGCACCGGTCCCGAGATAGGGCATCTGGATTTCGAGGCAGCGGCGGAAATCCATCTCGTCCGTCTCGACGATGCCGGCCTTGGGATTCTCGATGGCCCAGACCATGCCGGCGAGCACCGCCGAGGTCACCTGCAGGCCCGTGGCATTCTGGTAGGGGGCGAGCTTCCGCGCCTCCTCGATGGAGAGCTGCGAGCCGTACCAATAGGCGTTCTTCTTGTGGCCATAGAGCAGCACGCCGAGCTCATCGCAGCCGTCGACGATCTCGTTCTCGTCGAGGATATGCGAAGCCGACTGCCGCCTGCCGCCGGCGCCGAACATCTCATGCAGCGACAGCACCGCGTCGTTGGACGGGTGATAGGCATAATGGCAGGTGGGCCGGTAGATGACCTTGCTTTCCCTCGCGCACCGTGAAATAGTCGGCAATCGAAATCGCCTCGTTGTGGGTGACGAGGAAGCCGAAATGCGCCCCAGCGGTGGGAACCCAGCTCCGCACCCGCGTATCGGCGCCCGGCCGCGTGAGATAGATCGCAGCGCCGTGCCCGTCTTGTGGCTGCGTGCCGTCGGAAGGCAGCTTCTTCTCATGGGTGCCCCAGCCGAGTTCGGCCGGCTGCAGGCCTTCGGAAATAAATCCGTCGACCGACCAGGTGTTGACGAAACAGTCGAGCGGCTTCGGGTTCTTGGCGCGCTGCGTATCGCGCTCGGCGATGTGAATGCCCTTGACGCCAAGCCGCTTCATCAGCTTCGCCCAGCCTTCGCGGCTGGTGGGTTCCGTGATCTTGAGCTTCAGTGTCGCGCGGCCAGATCCAGAAGCGCCTGCTTGACGAACCACGACACCATGCCGGGATTGGCGCCGCAGCAGGAAATCGCCGTGGGCCCGGCGCCGAGCTTGCGCTTCAATGCCAGCATGTCTTCGCGCAGCTTGTAATTGGTGCGGCGCCGCTGCATCGAGCTTGGGATTGTCAGTAGAAGCCGGGCCACGGCTCGTTCACCGTGTCGATGTAAAGCGCCTTGGTCTCGCGCGCCAGCTTGCATGATGTCGACGGAATCGACATCGACCGAGAGATTGACGATGAAGCGCGGGCCCGGGGCCGGCGGTCAGCAGCGGCGTCAGCATGGATCTTGTAGTTCTCGCCTGGTGATCGCCTGCTTTGACGAAGGCAATGCCTTCCTTTTCGACCATATGGCTCCATGTGCGAGGCATCCGGATCGATGACCGTGATCTTGGACCGGTCGCATTCGATATGGCGCAGGATCAGCGGCAGCGTTCCCCGGCCGATCGAACCAAAGCCGATCATCACGATGGGGCCATTCCAGGTCGGCGTGCACGGGCCAGTCGGTCATGTCATCGGAACTCTTGTTGTGAGGTAGCGGAAAAACGCGTGCGATCATTAGAGGAAGAGTGCCGCGATGAATAGAAAAATCTTGCGGGGTTAACCACGGCCGGCGGCGGGCTAGTTGACCACCGATGCCGGCCAGCGCTTGCCCGAGGCGGAGATGAAGGTGAGAACGTTTCTGTCGCCCGTCACCTCATAGCAGTCCCAGGCCTCGTTCGGGGGCCACTGCGAGCAGTACTGGTCGCCGCGCACCTCCCAGAACCCCTGCGATTGCGCGCCATCGACGGTGTAGGAGGTGGCTCCGCTCTTCTGGAACATCTGCTTCCAGACTTTGCCGCCGTCCTCGCCCTGAACGGTGCGATCGGCAAGTGCTGCCTGGATTTCGGCACCGGTGAGCGGCCGTTCGGCGCCCGCAGCCGCGCCGGCGGAGATCGCCGCCAAAACGGCGGCGGACAGTAACGTATGCCACGGGCCTGTCATTGGCAACTCAGGTCACTCAAACATCCGGGGCGCCGGATCTTGCCGCCAGCGCCCCGACGATATCAAGGCATCTAATATCTGTCGATGGCTTTCCGCGCGCGCTCGGCGGTTGCCCGGTTTCTCTCGCTTTCGAGTTCGGCGTTCTCGTGGCGGATTTGCCAGACGTGCCAGCCGATCCAGAAGGCCAGTCCGAGGATCACCAGCAAGATTTCCGATCCCTGGAAGGGATAGATGGCGCCCACATCCTTGAGATCGACGGCCCAGCTTGTCATTCCATTCGTTGACATTGTTCTGTCTCCTTACCTGACCATGGCATCGTTCGGCGGCGGTGACATCGGCGACGGCCGCCTCATAGGCTTCGTTCGTCGCGAAATCGAGGCCGACAAGTTCGACTTCCCTCGGCACCCGCAGCAGGTCGGCGCCCTTCAGGATCTTCGCGACGATGATAAGTCGGAATGAAGCCGAGCGCGACCATGATGACGGCGCCGATGAAGTTGCCCAGCGGATTGATGTGGGCATAGCCTTCATAGGGCGAGGACGGCTGGCCCCACAGCATGAAGCCCGCCACCACGACGCCCAGGAAGCCGCCATAGCCGTGCACGGCAACGGCGCCCACCGCGTCGTCGATCTTGAAGCGCCGCTCGACCAAGTAGTGCAGCTTGTAGGCGATGCAAGGCACGATGGCGCCGATCAGCATGGCCTGGATCGGATGATACAGGTCGTTGCCGGCGGACGCCGAGATGATGCCGCAGAGACCGCAGGAATAGGTCCAGAAGGCATCGCCCTTGGAGATCACATAGCCCGCCAGCATGCCGCCCGAGAGCGACATGAGGAAGTTGAAGGTGATCGCCGAAAGCGTGGTCGGCGCCAGATAGATGTTGGTCGCCGTCCAGGTTTCGCCGGTGATCTGGCCGGCAATTGAGGCGGGCGAAATCATCGGAATGTTGCAGGCCGCGTAGAAGCCCCAGAAGCCCGTGTAGATCAGGAACAGCCCGATCGTCACCAGCCACGGGTTGTGCGGCGGGATATCGCGCGGCGTTCCGTCGGCGCGGAACTTGCCGATGCGTGGTCCGAGCACGATCAGGAAGGCCAGCGCAGCGCCGCCGGCGATGGCATGAACCACGCCCGAAGCATAGGCGTCGTGATAGCCGAGCAGCTTGACCATCCAGCCGCGCCGGGTGCCAGCCCCAGGAGGCGTCGAGGATCCAGGCCACCGAGCCGATCAGCACGGCGATGATCCAGAAGGCGCCGACCCGGGCCCGCTCGATGATGGCGCCCGAGATGATCGAGGCCGTGGTGATCGAGAACAGCAGGAATGCCGCCCAGAACACGCCGTTGAGGCGGTGCCAGAAGGCCGCACCTTCCAGGCCCTCGGCCGGTACGCCAAGGGCCGGCGAGGGACCCGAAAGATGCGCCGCCATCAGCGGGCTCCACGGCTCGGCGAACTGCGCCGACGCCATGCCGCCTTCGACGATGCCCGGGCCGTTGATGAAGGCGAAATAGATCCACCAGCCGAAGAAGTAGAAGGTGATGGTCACCAGCGGGATCGCCATGGTGTTCTTCATCAGCGTGGCCAGATGGTTTTTCCGGCGCGAGGCGCCGACCTCATACATGCAGAAGCCGACATGGATGAGAAACATGAAGACCACCGTCACCCAGTAGTAGAACTCGGTGAATATCACAGTCAAGTGCCGAAATATTGTCACCCATCGGGGTTCCCCTTCCCTTCGGAGCGCAGCTTATTTCCCGGCAAATGGCCCGCCCCAATTCCGACTCATTTGCTACGGGGCAACTTTATTAGCTGGGAGGAAACAGCGGCATCGGAGGAAAGTCAAGCAACCGTTCGGAGCGATGCACATGAATGGCGGATGAAGGCGGCGCTCAGCATCGATACAGGGGCGGCGGCGCAGTTTGGCGGCAGTTCAAGGGAACTGCCTCATGCTCCGCCGCCAACGCTTCCTCCGCATCGCTCTCGGGCTCCTGGTCGCCCTCGGCATTGCCGCAACGCGCTCGGAGAAGCTTTTCGCCGAAACATTTGCCGGGCTTCCCGCCGCACCCGTTATCGTGATTGCCCAGGGCAGCGGCACCCCCTTCGATCCCCGCCGCGTGCCCCAGTCGGGCGGCATGGCCAGCCGGCTGCTCGCCGGAGTAGGCGTCAAGTTTCCGGCCTGATTTGAGCTTTCGGACCGCTCTCGCCATACTGCGCCGCAACGATTCGAAACCGAGAGCCAATGGCCAAATCCGCCAAGACCAAGGACCTGTTCGACAATCTCCCCGAGCTGCGCAAAGCCAGGCCCGCCAAGTCGCGCGGCGAGGAGAGCTATACCGCCGCCGACATCGAGGTGCTGGAGGGCCTGGAGCCGGTGCGCCGCCGGCCCGGCATGTATATCGGCGGCACCGACGAGAAGGCGCCTGCACCATCTCTTCGCCGAGGTGATGGACAATGCCATGGACGAGGCGGTGTCGGGCCATGCCACCTGGATCGAGGTGACCTACGCCGCGGACGGCTATCTCACCGTCGTCGACAACGGCCGCGGCATTCCCATCGATCCGCACCCCAAGTTCAAGGACAAGTCCGCCCTCGAAGTGATCATGACCATGCTGCATTCCGGCGGCAAATTCGACTCCGGCGCCTATGAAACGTCCGGCGGCCTGCACGGCGTCGGCGTCTCGGTGGTCAACGCGCTTGTCCGATCATGTGATCGTCGAAGTGGCGCGGGGCCAGCAGCTCTACCGCCAGGAATTTGCCCGCGGCAAGCCCAAGGGCAAGCTCGAAAACCTCGGCAAGATCACAGAACCGCCGCGGCACCAGCGTCCGCTTCCATCCCGACCCGCAGATTTTCGGCAAGAACACCGGAATTCAACGCCGCGCGGCTCTACCGCATGGCGCGCTCCAAATCCTATCTGTTCGGCGGCGTCGAGATCCGCTGGCAGCTGCCATCCCTCGCACATCAAGGACAAGGAGACGCCGGAAGAGGCGGTTCTGCATTTCCCCGGCGGCCTCAAGGATTTTCTCGCCGAGCGCATCGAAGGCGCGCCCCGCGTCGTCGACGAAATCTTCTCAGGCCGCGTCGAGAAGGAAGGCGGCCACGGCACCGTCGAATGGGCGATCGCCTGGTTCGGCGGCGAGGACGGCTTCATCTCGTCCTACTGCAACACCATCCCGACCGCCGATGGCGGCACCCATGAGCAGGGCTTCCGCGCCGCACTCTCGCGCTCGCTCAAGAATTATGCCGAGCTCGCCAACAACAAGCGCGCCGCGATCGTCACCGCCGACGATGTGATGACCTCGAGCGGAGCGCTGCTTTCGGTGTTCATCCGCGAGCCCGAATTCCAGGGCCAGACCAAGGACAAGCTGGCCACCGCCGAGGCCGCCCGCATCGTCGAGAACGCCGTGCGCGATCATTTCGATCACTGGCTCACCGGCCACCCGGCCCAGGCCGACCGGCTGCTCGACTGGATCATCGAGCGCGCCGAGGAGCGCATCAAGCGCCGCCAGGAAAAAGAAGTGGGCCGCAAGACGGCGGTCAGGAAGCTCAGGCTTCCCGGCAAGCTCGCCGATTGCACGGCGACCCAGGCGCGAGGGCTCGGAACTCTTCATCGTCGAAGGCGACTCGGCCGGCGGCTCCGCCAAGCAGGCGCGGAACCGCGTCACCCAGGCGGTGCTGCCCCTGCGCGGCAAGATCCTCAACGTGGCGAGTGCCGGCAAGGACAAGCTCAGCCAGAACCAGCAGCTTGCCGATCTCGATCCAGGCCTTGGGCTGCGGCACCGGCGCCTCCTACCGCGAGGACGATCTGCGCTACGACAAGGTCATCATCATGACCGACGCCGATGTCGACGGCGCCCACATCGCCAGTCCTGCTCATCACCTTCTTCTACCGCCAGATGCCGCTGCTTGATCGACCAGGGCCACCTCTATCTCGCGGTGCCGCCGCTCTACAAGCTGGCGCAAGGCGCCAAGGTCGCCTATGCGCGCGAATGATCAGCACAAGGAGGAATTGATCAAGGGCGAGATGGCGGGCCGCGCCAAGGTCGAAGTCTCGCCGCTTCAAGGGCCTCGGCGAAATGATGCCGGCGCAGTTGAAGGAAACGACCATGGACCCCGCCAAGCGCGCGCTGCTCCGCGTCTCCCTCGCCGACGCCGAACGCGCCGCGCACCGCGAAGATCGTCGAACAGCTCATGGGCAACAAGCCGGAGGAACGGTTCAACTTCATCTCGGCGCGGGCGGAGTTTGTCAGCGAGGAGGGGCTGGATATTTAGCAGAGCTTTGCCTTTTCTCAACTCTGCCTGGCCGGGCTTGATCCGGCCATCCTACCAACCTTGGCGAGATTCTCGATGGCCGGGTCGACCCGGCCATGGCTCACGGCAGCGTTTTCACCCGCATGCTGCCGGGCGAGATCATCAGCGACGAGGTATCGACCGCCTCGAAGGCCGAGGCCGGAATTTGTTTCAGTTCGTCCAGCAATGCAGGCGGCCATCTGGTATCGGCGGTCCCCTGGAAATACCAGGGCGAGCCGTTGTCCGCGAGCACCAGCCCGTAAGTCTTGAAGGCCCTGAGGATCGCCCTGGTATCGCCGCGGAGCGCCGGGTTGATCGCGTAGGAAGCCTTGAGGCGGAAGCGGGCGCCCATCGGCGGATAGCTCGGATTGCTGACCGAACCCGCCTGGTGGCGCGCCGGCCACAGATAGCGCCGGTCGGTGACGTCGGTGGTAAAGCGGATGGCATGGTCGATTTTGCGCGCCGCAACTTCGTCGTAGCGCAGGAGGCCGGGAAGGATCGGCAGGCCCGCTGCATCGGCGGAGGTCCAGCCGTCGGGGCGCAACACGTTGCTGGTCAGAGACCAGGTGGCGCCGCTGCCCGCCCGCCATTTGCGTGCCGATGCGGCGCGTCGCCCAGGTTTCGTAAAGCCGGCAATTGTCCTTGTTGACGACGACCGTGTGGCGGTCGCCCGACACATATTGTCCGCCTTCGACGCGCGTGTCGTTGCCGAGGGGATAACGGACTTGGTCGCTTTCGCCGGCATAGTCGAAGGCGACCGCCACCCTGGCATGGCTATTGTCGACGATGGTGATCGGAATGCCATAGGGCACGGGCTGCGCCCCGTAGGAGGGTCCGAAATCCGGATGCAGCCGCCGCGTCGGCGACATGTGCGACATCCACTGCTGGCTTCGCCCATGCACCGGCAGCTTGCTGACATCGGCGTGCCACCAGCTATTGTCGGGAAATGCCAGACACGTGGTACCCGGCAACACGTTGCCGGCGGTTGCCGATCCCATCGCCACCGACGATGCGATAAACGCGGCGGCAATTCCCGTTGCAACAACTTTCACGGCGTTTCCCTTTCCGGCTCGAAGGGAAATTGTGGGCGGCGGGGATTAAGGGCCGCTTGCCGGTGTCGCTACAATTCGTGGCAAATTTGCGCCGCCCTCAGTGCCGCTTTTCGAATTTGGCGCGCTGCTGCCGGAAGGAGTGTTCCTCCAGGGCGAGCGCTGCGTTAACGGTGAGCGGCAGGCCGGCGGCCCAGCTTATGTCCTCGCGCTTCACGCCGATGTCGCGGAGCATGTAATCGTCAAAGTTTTCCAGCTTGGCTATGGCCCGGCGGGTGATCCAGTTGCGGAAGATACGGCGCAGGAAGGAGCGTGCCGCTCACCTCATCGAGGGAAACCGCCCGGCTCAAAGCATAGTCTCTCATGACACAATCTCCTTGGATCGCGAGAAATCCCACCAGCGGCGGCGCAAGCTGCCGACGAGAGCGATCAGGGCGCGGCCCACCCGGTCGGCGGCATCGCGGCCGGCTTCGGCGCGGGCCTGGGCCAGGACGATCACCTGCGCGTCCTCACCTGTGGCGGCGCAAGGTTTCGAGATCGCCGCGTGTCAAGCCGATGTCGCGCAGCAGATGGTCGTCGAGATCGCGCAGCTTCGCCAAGGCGCGGTCGCGCACCAGCCGGCGGGTGAAGCCGCGCAGCGCCGAAACAATCGGGTTGCCGTCGCGGGCCCCGCGGGCGCGCGCAAAAGTCATAGTGTTCATGGTCGGTCTCCGGAACGGTTGTGAAAACGATGGCCGGCCAATAGGCCGTACCGCCCCGCCCGACAGTGACGCCCGTCACGGGGCAGAATTTTTTCTCAACCACCCCCGGCCGCCAGCGCCCGCCGGATCATCGCCGCATGTTTCGCCAGCAGGGCCGGATCGGCCATCTTGCCCGTATGCGGCCGGATATCGATGCCGGCATGGCGCGGCAACACATGGACATGCAGATGAAACACCGTCTGTCCGGCGGCCGCCTCGTTGAACTGCTTGATCAGCACGCCGTCGGCGGCAAACGCCGACTTGGCGGCTATCGCCACCTTCTGCACGGACCGCATCAGGGGAGCGAAGGTTTCCGGATCGGCATCGAGCAGATTGCGCGACGGCGCCCTGGGCAGCACCAGCGTGTGCCCGTCGGCCTGCGGCATCACATCCATGAAGGCCAGCGTATCGCCGTCCTCATAGACCTTGTGGGCTGGAATTTCGCCGCGCAGGATCTTGGCGAAGATGTTGTTCGGATCATAGCTCATGGGCGCGGCCTCTCAGAATTCCTGTTCCTGCCGGAAAGGCGAATGCCGCGCAAGGAGGTCGCGGTCGTGCGCTATGGCCTGGCGCTCCTCGGCCAGATATTCCGCCACCGCCCGCGCCAGTCCCGGATGCGCCAGATAATGCAGGCTCTCGCGTCACCTGCGGAAGATAGCCGCGCGCCAGCTTGTGCGGCCCCTGGGCGCCCGCCTCGACGCGGGCCAGCCTGCGGGCAATGGCGAAGTCGATCGCCCGATAATAGCAGAGCTCGAAATGCAGGAAGGGATGCTGCTCGATCGCCCCCCAGTTGCGGCCGAATATCGCCTGCGAGCCCACGAAATTCAGCGCCCCGGCGATCATGCGCCCGGCCCGCCTGGCGATCACCAGCAGGACGTGCTCGCTCATCGCCTCGCCGATCAGGCTGAAGAATGGCCGCGTCAGATAGGGCGAGCCCCATTTGCGCGAACCCGTATCCATGTAGAACTCGAAGAAGTGATCCCAGTGTTCCTCGCGCAAATCCTTGCCGGTCAGCAGTTCCACGGAAATGCCCGCCTTGTGCACGGCCTCGCGCTCCTTGCGGATGTTCTTGCGCTTCTGCGCCGAGAGGCCGGCGAGAAAATCCTCGAAATTCGCGTAGCCCGCATTTTGCCAGTGAAACTGGATGTCGGTGCGCCGGAGCCAGGGTTCCGTCCCCAGCTCGCGCCAGTCTTCCTCCGGCAGAAAGGTGAGATGAACCGACGAGGCCTTGCTGTCCCGGCAGAGATCGACGAGACCGCCGATCAGTTGCCCCTTCGCCGCCGGATCGCGCGCCAGGAGCCGCGGTCCGGTGGCCGGCGTGAAAGGCACCGCCGCCTGCAGCTTGGGGTAATAGCGCCCGCCCGCCCGGTGAAAGGCCTCCGCCCAGCCATGGTCGAAGACATATTCACCCTGCGAATGGGCCTTGAGATAGCAGGGCGCGATGCCGGCGATGCCGCCACCGGCATCTTGCAAGACGAGATGCCGCCCGGCCCATCCGGTTCTGTGAGTGGCCGAGCCCGACTGTTCCAGTGCCCGGAAGAAATCGTGGGTCACGAAGGGATTGAATTCGGCGCCGGGAGCATTGGCCAGCCGGTCCCAGTCCGCCTTCTTCACATCGAGCACACTGGCGAGGCTCTTCAGCATTCAGGGAAGAAATCCCTCGAAGGTGATCTGGTCGCAGTTGCGCCGCGCCATGGCGGCCGCCTCAGGCGATTTGATCGTCCAGGTGATGACCGGACCTCCCGCGGCACGGAATTCAGCGACCGGCAAGTAAGGCAATTCGCGATAGTCGAAGGAGATGAAATGCGGTTCCGTGCGGTCCAGATGCGAGAAGCTGCGAAGTTCCAGCCGCCGCGCGAGCGGCAGAAAATCGTAATAGCGATCGACCGCCCGGTCCGCCGCGATGCCGCGCACCGTCGCCGGTGAGTGCAATCGCAGCGCCTCGATCAGATCGGGGTCGAAAGACAAGAGACCATACGGGCCGCGATAGGTCGCAAGCACCGCAAGGGCGCGCACCGCCAGCGCAACATCGCCATCCCAGCGGGATTTGAGCTCGATGACCAGCGGCACCCTGCCATCCACCTGTTCGAGCAATTCGGCCAACGTCTGGATGCGGTCCCGGGCTCCCTTGAACGCGACGCGCTTCAGTTCGGCGGTGCTGCGTGCTTTGACCGGCCCCGACTCCGAGGTCACGCGGTCGAGGGTGTCATCATGAAACACCACGGCCTCGCCGTCGCCGGCGATCTGCAAGTCGCATTCGATCGGATAGCCATGGGCAATGGCGGCGGCGAAGGCGCTTTCGGTATTCTCGATCACGCCCTTCGCCTTGTCATGCAATCCACGGTGAGCAATTGGCCGCGCCACCAGCCAGTCGAGGGCGCGGAGCTGCGGGGTGAACCGCATTCTTATTCGATCTCCGCCACAGCCTCGACTTCGACCGAAAGATTGAACGGCAGAGACGGCGATCCCACCGCCGAGCGGGCATGCCGGCCCTTGTCGCCGAAGATTTCGACCATGAGATCCGAGGCGCCGTTGACGATCTTGGGGTGTTCGGTGAAGGACGCGGTGGCATTGACGAAACCCACCAGTTTGACGATGCGTTTGACCCGGTCGAGATTTCCGCCACAGGCCTCGCGCAACTGGGCAAGCACGTTGACGGCGCAGAAGCGTGCCGATTTCACGCCGTCCTCCAGCGAAACGCTGTCGCCGAGTCTGCCCTGATATTCGAACTTGCCGTCCGTGCACGGCGCCCTGGCCCGAGATGAAGACAAGATTGCCGGTGCGCACCCAAGGCACGTAATTCGCCACCGGTTTCGCGGGGACCGGAAGGATGATGCCGAGTTCGGCGAGACGCTTGTCGATCTTTCCCATATCATGCTCCTGTCAGAAGATCGCGGGGCCGCTCGCCCCGGAAGAACGCTTCGAGATTATCCACCGCGCGCATGCCCATGGCGCTGCGGGTGCGGGGCGTGGCGCTGCCGAGATGCGGCAGCATGAACACATTGTCGAGTTTGCGATATCGCGGATCGATATCGGGTTCGTTGCGGAAGACATCGAGTCCCGCCGCAGCAAGCTTGCCGGAAACAAGCGCCGAAATCAGGGCATCGTCATCGACGATGTCGCCCCGCGCCGTATTGACCACAATGGCCCCATTGGGAAGCAGCGCGATGGTCTTGTCGTTGATAAGGCCCCGGGTTTCCGGCGTAGAAGCGCAATTGATGGAGAGAAAATCGCAAAATGGCAGCATGTCCGTGAAGCGGGCGTGATAGCGGGCGCCATGTTCCTTCGACCCCGCCACACGCGAGCGCGAATGGTAATGCAGCTCCATGTCGAAACCCCTGGCGCGGCGGGCAACCGCCTGGCCGATACGGCCCATTCCGAGAATGCCGAGCCGCCTGCCGGAGAAATCGAATCCGAGTGGCGACACGAAGGAGGGTATTTCCCAGCGGTTCTCGCGCACCATCCGATCGCCCCAGGATGCGCCGCGCGCCGCTCCCAGGAGCATAAGCAGAGCAATGTCCGCCGTCGCCTCAGTCAACACGTCAGGCGTATTGGTCACCGCGATCCCGCGCGCTTTGGCACCGGCGATATCGATATGGTCGTAGCCTACCGAGGCGGTGGCGACGATGCGGATCGAAGGCGGCAGATGCACCACGAAATCGCGGCCGAACTTGTCAATCGAATTGACGAGCAGGGCATCGTTGGTTTGCGCCTGCTGCAGCATCTCTTCGCGGGTCATCGGCGAGTCTCCGGCATTCAGGGTCGCGTCGAAGTCGCGGGCAAGCCTCGCCTCCACGTCCGCAGTCAGGCGCCGCGTCACCAGAACGCGTGGCCGCGCCTTCGCCATTGTTGTCATGCTTGCTATGCCCTTAACCTCTGTAATGCGAGCTTGAATCTGCCTTCCTTTTGCGGCAATGGACCACCGGATGCCAGGAGATTCAAGAACCATGAAGCTGATGACACTTGCCGCCGCCTTCTTCCTCGCCACCACGGCCGCCGATGCCACGACCATTACGCCGCACCGGGCGATTTATGACTTGCGCCTTACCCGGGCTAATCAGGGGGCAGGTCTGTCCGGTGTGGACGGCCGTCTGGCCTTCGAAGTCGCGGGTTCGAGCTGCGAGGGCTGGACCATCAGTTTCCGGATGGTGAACCAGTTTCGCCCCGCGGATGGCGCCGTCAAGCTGATCGACACGCAGTCGACATCCTATGAGTCGGGTGATGGGCTCGACTTGCGCTACAGCCAAAAGGAATTCATCGACAACCGGCTGGATAAAGAGACTCGGGTCAAGGTTTCGCGGCAGGAAGTGCAGGGCACGGGAAAGGGCAAGATTGAAGCGCCGGGATCCAAGGATTTCACGGTACCCGCCGAGGCGATTTTTCCCATGCGGCATCAACTCAAGCTGATGGAGTCCGCACGGGCCGGCGAGAGCCGGGATACGAGCCTGCTCTATGACGGCTCGGATGGCGAGAAGACGTTCCGGGCCATCAGCTTCATCGGCAAGCGAAAGGAGGCCGGGTCCAATTCTCGCGACAAGCCCAATGCCGAAGCGGCGGTACTCGCCGGCCTGCCATCCTGGCCGATGACCATCAGCTATTATGATGTAGCCGGAGGGGATCAGGATACGCCCGTCTATCAGATCGGCTTCGACATGTATGAGAATGGCGTGGCTACCGGACTGGTTCTCGATTACGGCGATTTCGCCCTTGATGGCGAGCTTGCTAACCTCGAACTGCTGGATGCCGAAACTTGCGAATGAATCAAGGCGTGGCATCCGGACAGGCATGCCAGGTCACCGCTTCCTGAAGAAGGGGGCCCCGAAATGACAAGAAGCAAGGCGGGTGCCGGCCCGCCCGTACCTGCGGCACAGAATGAGGACGTCGCGTCGTTTCTGGCGAAGGTGCAGAGCCTGCCGCCAAGCACGCGCGAAGCCGGCTCACGCGGCCGGCTGATCTTCGCCATGGATGCCACCATGAGCCGCCAGCCGACCTGGGATCGGGCTTTGGCCATCCAATCGCAGATGTTCGCCGAAACGGGCCGTATCGGCGGGCTCGACGTGCAACTCATCTATTTCCGGGGCTTCAACGAATGCCGCGCTTCAAAATGGGTGAGCGATCCCGAATCGCTGGCGCGGATCATGACCAAGGTCGAATGCCGGGGCGGCAACACCCAGATCGGGCGGGTGCTCACCCATATCAAACGCGAGGCATCGCGAGCGAAGGTCAACGCCGCCGTCTATGCCGGTGACGCCATGGAGGAGAACATCGATGCGCTTTGCAAGAGGGCGGGCGAGATCGGCCTCCTCGGCGTGCCGCTCTTCATGTTTCAGGAGAACGGCGACCCCGCCGCCGAACGCGCCTTCCGCGAAATCGCACGGCTGACGCGTGGCGCCTATTTCCGTCTCGATGCTGCGGCACCCGGCATGTTGCGCGAACTGCTTGCCGCGGTCGCCGTCTATGCCGCAGGCGGACGGCCGGCCTTGACGGAACACTCGAAATCCCGCGGCGGCGCGGCGGTCCTGCTGCTCGAGCAGATGAAGTAGCATCGGGCATGCAGAATTTCATTCTTGCCCTGGTCATCGTCTTCGGCGGCTGGTGGCTGTTGCGAAAATTCGGCTCCACCCAGCCGGCAAAGATTCGCACGTTGATGCGGATGGCTGCGGGTGGTGCCATGGTGGCGCTGGCCGGATTTCTGGCACTGCGCGGGGCGATGCAGGTGGCGGTACCGCTCTTTATTCTCGGACTTGGGTTTCTCGGCCAACCGGCCATATTCCCGGACGGTTTTCCATGGAAGCCGAAGACGCCGGGCCAACGCTCTCGCGTGACGACCAGCTTGCTGGCGATGGAGCTTGAGCATGATACAGGCCGCATGGACGGCCAAGTTCTCGCCGGTCCTCTGAAAGGCAAGCAACTTTCGGACCTGAGCGACAGGGAATTGCGCAGCCTGCATCGTCTATGTGGAAATGCCGCGGATCAGAGCCTTAGTCTTTTCGAAGCCTGGCTCGACCGGACGAAGCCGGATTGGCGCCGCGATTGGGGCCGAGCCGCCAGTGGAAGTGCGGCGGCGCCAGGCGGAGGTGCAATGTCGCGCGAGGAGGCCTTCGCCGTTCTCGGCCTGAAACCCGGTGCCGTAGCCGCTGACATCCACTCCGCCCACCGTCGCCTGATGAAGGAATTCCACCCCGACCGGGGCGGCTCGGATTACCTCGCCGCCAAGATCAATCAGGCGAAGGACGTTCTGCTTCAGGAATGAGGCCGCAGGGCCAGGCAGTCGACTTTCCGTTTTGAGAGCTGCCGGCAGGCACCTTTGGCGCTCTTCTCGGAAAAGCCCGAGAGGCGGGCACGATAGATCGTCTCATCGCCCCTCTGCACGGTGACCGTAAAAGCAGGCTTGTTTTTCAAGAGTTTCGAGCCGGAGCCGGCGAGGATCCGTTTCAACTCCGCCTGGGCACGCTTTTTGGAAGGAAACGCGCCGATCTGGATGTGCCAGGAACTATCGCGAATTTGCGTCTTGACTTTAAACGGCAGATTCGCCGGCAAAGGCGGCTCGGCAATCTTCGCTTCCAGAACCTGCGGCCCCACCGGTCCGGGCGGGGCATCAACAGACTTGAGTGTGGAGGCCGTCGCCTCCTCGGCAGCCTCAGCTTCATCGCCCGCTTCGTCAGCCGACGCCACCAGCAACTCCATGGCCGAGGGAACTTCGGCCAGTGTTGGTTCAGACGTGGGAGAGGGCGCCGTCGCCGGCTCGATGGCGCCCTTGGACGAACCGGCTATGGCTGCGATGGTCGTGCCGTTTTTGCACTTCGGAAAGGCCCGATCGAGCATGCTGACCATGTAGGCATTGCGCTTTTTGCCGGAAGTGGCACCCAGGACTACGCCCACCACGCGCTTGTCACCGCGCCGCGCCGACGTCGAGAGATTGAAACCGGCGGCGCGGATATACCCAGTCTTGATGCCGTCGGTTCCCGCATAGCGGCCGAGCAACCGGTTGTGGGTGCGGATTGTCTTTCCGTTGTAGACAAAGGAGTTGATACGGAAATAGGGGTAGTATTGCGGAAAGTCGCGCTGCACGCGCAGGCTTAGAGTAGCCATGTCGCGGGCGGTCGTTACTTGAGAAGGGTCGGGAAGGCCCGAAGCGTTGCGGAACACCGTCTTGGTCATGCCAAGTTCCTTGGCGGTCTTTGTCATGCGGATGGCGAAGTTGGGTTCGGATCCGGCCAGGTTCTCGCCGACCGCTGCCGCGACATCATTCGCTGACTTGGTCACCAGCGCCTTGATGGCGTCCTCCACGGTTATCGCGCTATCCGGCTTGAGGCCGAGCTTGGACGGGTCCATGGCGGCAGCCCGCTTCGAGACCTGCAATTTTGTGGTGAGCTTGATCTTGTTCGATTCCAGATCCTGAAAGACCAGGTAGAGCGTCATGACCTTGGTCAGCGAGGCCGGGTAGCGCACGCCATCGGCATCCTTGGCGAACATCACTTTGCCGGTGCGCGCGTCGACGGCGATAGCGGAGAACCGGGGCTTGGCTTCGGCCGGCACCGAAACTGACAGGGTCCCGATCAGCCCTGCGAGGAGGACGATGGAACTGAGTACGAGCTTCCAGAAACCGAGCAGGTTTACGCCCGTCCGCCCCACTTCACTCAACAACATACATACCCCGCCTGTTTGGCCTTTCACCGGCCCTTTTTTACATGCAACTGTCAGGCCGGAACAATGTCCTTGACCCTGCATCCGGTCAATCCACAATCCGATCTTCATTCTGAACAATCAGACTTACCAGAGTGTAAATGCCCGTCCCCCAATCCCTTTCCGCTTAATTGCTGCATTGCAATAAAATTCTTGACATTCATGGTGCAGTGCATATATTACCAACTATCAGAAGGTGCTGAATCATTCTGTCACCAGTAAAGGAGAAGCTGATGATCAAGTCATTTGAAGAGATCCAAAATCTTGGCAAGAACGGTTTTGAGGCCTATGCCACGTCGACCAGCGCAGTGACCAAGGGCTTACAGGCCATCGCCCAGGAAACTGCTGATTTCTCGCGTAAGTCCTTCGAGCGTGGCTCGGAAGCGATGGAACGCGCCGTTGCCGCCAAGTCGTTTGACAAGGCACTTGAAGTCCAGCAGGGCTATGCCAAGGAAGCCTACGAGGCTTTCGTCGGCCAATGGAGCAAGCTCGGTGAGCTCTATATTGCGACCGCGAAGGAGGCCTACAAGCCCTTCGAATCAAGCTTCGCTGCCTTCGGCATCAAGGCTCCCCAGTAAGATTATCTGTTACCCTGCAGCTGTTTTTGCCCGCGGCCGCAACGCCGCGGGCTTTCTCATTTCAGGTCGATGACGACGGGAACGTGGTCCGAGGGCCGCTCCCAGCCGCGCACGTGGCGGTCGATCCGAACACCGGCGAGGCGGTCAGCCGCCTGCGGCGACAGCAGATGATGATCGATGCGGATGCCATTGTCCTTTTGCCAGGCGCCCGCCTGATAATCCCAGAAGCTGTACAATCCCGGCTGTTCGGGATGATGCAGCCGGACGGCATCGGTCAGCCCCAGATGTTTCAGTTCGCGGAACCTGGCCCGGCTTTGTGGCAGGAAGAGCGCGTCGCCAACCCAGGCTTGCGGATACCTGGCATCGAGGGCCTTCGGTATGATGTTATAATCGCCGGCCATAACCAGCGGCTCCTCTAGAGTGAGAAGGCTGCGGGCATGGGCAATCAGGCGGTCCATCCAGGCCAGCTTGTAGGGAAATTTCTCCGTGTCCGGAGGATTGCCGTTGGGAAGATAAATCGACGCGACGCGGACCGGACCCCTGTCCGATTCGATCACGGACTCGAGATAGCGGGACTGCTGGTCGCCGTCGCCGTCCGGCAGGCCCTTGCGGATGTCGCTGAGCGGCCGCTTCGACAGAATGGCCACGCCATTATAGGTTTTTTGACCGTAAACAGCCGCGTTATAGCCAAGCTCCTCGAACGCTCCTGCCGGAAAGCTTGCGTCTTCGCACTTGATCTCCTGCAGGCAGACGACATCGGGCGAGGCTTCCTTCAGCCACGCCATCGCCTGCTCGATCCGGGCCTTGATCGAATTGATGTTCCAGGTGGCGATGAGCATCGGCGGGGGCCGCCGTCAGACCGAGAAACTCGTGCCGCAGCCGCAAGAAGCCTTGGCATTGGGATTCTTGACCTTGAAAGACTGTCCGATCAGATCGTCGGCAAAATCGATTTCCGATCCTTCGACATACGCTTGCGACACCGAATCGATCAGCACCACCGCGCCGTCACGCTCGACGACGAGATCGTCATCATTGCGGTCTGCCGTCAGTGCAAACTCATATTGAAAGCCGGAGCAGCCGCCACCATTGACGGCGACCCGCAAGGCGGTTTTCGCGGGATCGGCGTGCAGGATTTCCTTGATCCGGCTGGCAGCCCGGCTTGTTAGGGTGATCGGCGGTGTCATGTTCGTGTATGTTGGTTTTCGGCCAGGGCTTGTCAACGGATAATTGCCATGATGCAAAAGACGGCGGCGTTCCGCCTGATCCCGGAACAGAGCAGGGGCAGGCTGCATGCGGAAGCCGAAAGCCCGTGGCGCAGTCCCTTCGCGCGCGACCGCGACCGCATCATTCACTCCACCGCCTTCCGCCGGCTCAAGCACAAGACCCAGGTTTTCGTTTACCATGAGGGCGACCACTACCGGACCCGCCTCACTCATTCCATCGAGGTCGCGCAGATCGCCCGCTCGATCACACGCGCACTGGGGCTCGATGAAGACCTGTCCGAGGCGCTGGCATTGGCCCACGACCTCGGCCACACGCCTTTCGGTCATGCCGGAGAACGCGAACTTGATGCCTTGATGAAGCCCTATGGCGGCTTCGACCACAATGCCCAATCGCTGCGCATCGTCACACGGCTCGAACGCCGGTATGCCGAGTTCGACGGGCTCAATCTCACCTGGGAGGCACTCGAGGGCCTTGTCAAACACAATGGTCCGCTGATCGATCGTGACGGCCACGCGCTCGGCCACTACCGCGACACCGGCCTGCCGGAAGCGATCATCGAGTATGCCCAGGCGCACGATCTGGAGCTATCCTCCTTCGCCTCCGCTGAGGCACAGGTTGCGGCCCTTTCCGACGACATCGCCTACAACGCTCACGACATCGACGACGGCCTTCGGGCCGGTCTCTTCGACGTCATCGATCTGGGCGACGTGCCGCTCGCCGGGGAATGTTTGGCCGCTGTTCTGAAATCCTATCCGACGCTCGAAACGCCGCGGCTCGTGCACGAAACCGTGCGGCGGGTAATTTCGGCCATGATTGCAGATCTCCTCGAAGAATCCGGAAAAAGCATTTTGCGTCTTGCGCCAAAGTCGGCGGGAGAAGTGCGCGGACTCGGCGAACCGCTGATCGCCTTCAGTGCGCAAATGGTGGAGAGGAACCGGACGCTGCAATCCTTCCTGTCGCAGCGCATGTATCGCCACGCGCGCGTGCTCGAGATCATGACGCGGGCGCAAAGGGTGATACGGGATTTGTTCACGGCATATCTGGAAGATCCACAACTGCTCCCTGCAGATTGGCGGGAAGATATCATCAGGGACGACCGCAGCCGCTACGCCCGGCAGGTTTGCGATTTCATAGCGGGCATGACCGATCGCTACGCGCTCGATCAGCACAAACGGCTGTTTGACCTCGATCCGCTTTTCCGCTAGGGCCAGCCCGCGGTTACCCGCGGGAATTCAAGGGTTTACAAGGGCCAGATGAACCTTTTTGCAGATTTTCTCGCCATCGTCCGGAAGGAAGCGGCAGCTCTCGCAACGACCGGCGGTGCGGTGGAGGACCTTGACCTTGAGCGGGTGACAGTAGAGCCGCCGCGCGATCCCCGGCACGGCGATGTCGCCACCAACGCGGCCATGGTTCTGGCCAAGGCTTTCAGCAAGCCGCCGCGGACGCTGGCCGAAATGCTTGTGGCGCGTCTTGCCGCACACGACGACGTCGCATCCGCCGAAATCGCCGGCCCCGGCTTCATCAACCTGCGCCTCAAGCCGGCATTCTGGCCTAAGGTGTTGCAGTCAGTGCTCACCAGCGGCGAAGCCTATGGCCGCTCGAACATCGGCAGTGGCATCGCGGCCAATGTCGAATTCGTCTCGGCAAATCCCACCGGACCGCTGCATGTCGGTCATTGCCGCGGCGCGGTGTTCGGCGATGCCCTCGCCAAACTGCTGACGGCGGCGGGCTATGCCGTCACCGAAGAATATTACATCAACGATGCCGGCGCGCAGGTCGATACATTGGCCCGTTCGGCATACCTGCGTTATCGGGAAGTACTTGGCGAACCGATCGGCGAAATCCCGGCGGGACTCTATCCCGGCGAATATTTGAAGCCGGTCGGCGCAGCCTTGGCGGCGGAACATGGCCGCAGTCTGCTCGGGCGCGACGAATCCCAGTGGTTGCCGGTCGTGCGGGCCAAAGCGATGGCGGCGATGATGGAGCTGATTCGCGAGGATCTTGCAGCGCTCAATATCCGCCAGGAAGTATTTTTCTCGGAAAAGTCACTGCACGATTCCGGCGAAGTACGGGAGACTGTCGAGGCGCTGCGCGCAGCCGGCCATGTTTATGAAGGCCGGCTGCCGCCGCCGAAAGGCGAGGTACCGGAGGACTGGGAAGATCGCGAGCAAACCCTGTTCCGGGCCACCGCATTCGGCGACGACATTGACCGGCCACTGCTCAAGTCCGACGGTTCCTATACCTATTTTGCTTCCGACGTGGCCTATAGCCGCAACAAGATCCGCCGCGGATTTGGCGAGCTCATCTATGTGCTCGGAGCCGATCACGGCGGTTATGTGAAGCGGCTTGAAGCAGTGGCCGCGGCACTTGCCGGCAAACATGCGGTCAAGGTCATCGTGCGGCTTTGCCAGTTGGTCAAGCTTTACCGGGCGGGCGAGCCGGTGCGGATGTCAAAGCGGTCGGGCGAATTCATCACGTTGCGCGAGGTGGTCGACGAGGTGGGTCCCGATGTTCTCCGTTTCATGATGCTCTACCGCAAGAACGAAGCGCCGCTCGACTTTGATTTTGCCAAAGTGACGGAGCAGTCGAAAGACAATCCAGTCTTCTACGTGCAGTATGCCCATGCGCGGACTTGTTCGGTGTTGCGCAACGCCGAAGCCGAGGGGGTGCCGGCGGGCGAGCCTGACTTCGGCCTGCTAACCGATCCCGGCGAACTGGCGGTCACGCGCCGGATCGGTGAATATCCGCGCCTCCTGGAAGCCGCAGCGCAGGCCCATGAGCCCCACAGGATTGCTTTCTATCTCTATGATTTGGCCAGTGATTTCCATTCGCTCTGGAACAAGGGCAAAGAGTCGCCTCAATTAAGGTTTATTTTGAAAGATGACGTTAGGATTATGGTAACGCGGCTCGCATTCCTGCGTGCGATTCGCTATGTTTTGGCAAATGGCCTGCAAGTCCTCGGCGTCAGGCCGGCGGACGAAATGTAAAACGGAACGGCTTGTAATGGATCAAAAATCCTCCAACGGCTCCGGCGCGGACAAGCGCAACTGGCGGGAACGCCTCGGCATCGGCGGCAAGGACATGCCGAAGATTTCCGATGAATTCAAGACTGCGGTACCGCCGTCGGAGCTCAAGGTCCCGCAGCCGGTCGCCAGGCCGGCACCCATGGCACCGCGCGCTACCACACCCAAAATTCCTCCGGCTCCGAACGCCGAGGCCCTGGCCGATAAGCTTCGGAACCAAAGGGCGGCAGCCGAGAAGTTCGCTGAGCAGCGCGTGAGCGCGGCGCGCGAGCGTGCCGAAGCGAAATTTGTGCCGCCGCCAACGCCTTCCTTGGAGCCGTCCAATCCGGCGCGGCCCGAACCGCGTGCCGAACAGGGCAAGCCCAAATTCATGTTCGCTGACGAGGAGCTGAGTGCGGCTAAAGCCGAGTTCACACCGCCGCGCGAACCGCCACCGTCGCCAAAGCCCCGTTCCACCATACCACCGACGCCGCCTCTGGTGCCGCCGCGGCCGGCTTTGGGTGGCGACCGCCTTCCGCCGCCGGTACGTCCGCCTGTGCCACCGGGCCAGCCGCAATACCGCACGCAGCCGCCCAGTCCCTATCGGCCGATCGATCCGGCTGCAGCGCCGCCGCCGTTGTTCAGGGCCAGCGGGTCTCCGCCCCGTTCTTATGTGCCTGGAACCGTGCCACCTGGCTATGGCGACTCGAGATATGGAAGCGGACGTCCCGGGCAGGAGCCACACCGGCGCGGCCCAGAGACGGGTGCCGGCTACGGCGATGGCAGCCTCGAAGGCGATCCGCGTCTGGCCCGCGGCATACCAGCGCGCGCCCGCCCAGGCATTCCCGCCGAAGACTATGGCGATGTGTTCGAAGATGAACCGTCGCGGCCGCGCCGCCGAGCCAGTGCCAGTGAGTACAATAGCGTCTATCGTGAGGTCGAAGACGGTTATGAGGACGACCGCCGCCGCTCGAGCGGGCCGTGGCTGCTCTTGCTCGCCTTGCTGATTGCCGCCGTCGCGACCTTCGGCGTCATCTGGTATTACCAGACTCACATCAAGAACGCCGCCGCGCCGGCGATACCCGACAATGTTCCGGTCGTCGCTGCGCCCGAACAGCCGGCGAAAACCGCCGCCGAGCAGCCGGTAGAAAGTACCGCAACAGGCGGAATGGCGAACAAGAAACAAATTTATGATCGCATAGTCGGGGATCAGGAAGTGACCGGCGAGAGGATCGTCCCGACCGAGGAGCCGCCGATCGCGCCCGAGGCGCAGCAACCAGCCGCTTCCGAAACGCCGCAGCCGCCTGCTGCAACCTTGCCGGACAGCGAGTCCGAACCACTGGCGCTGCCGCCGCCGCCGGGTGAGGGCGGAACCGGCGACGGCAATACCCAAGGCTCGATACCGCCGACCCCGGACCAGCAGACCATTGCGAGAAAAATCACCGAGACGGATGCGGCGATGACGCAGCCTGTGCCAGCGTCGGATACAGCCGCCGATGGGTTGCCGTCGCCCGCTCCAGCGGAATCTGCTGCGGCGGAACCCGCTCCCGTCGCGCCGGCCGAACCGGTCGTAAAGCCGACAGAGACGAAGACGACGGCGGAGAAGAAGCAAACGAGTGAACAGGCAGCACTCGGAGCCGAGCCCGTGGTTCTCGTGCCGCCCGCGGCGTATGTTCCGCCCGCGTCCATCACCGGCTCGCCGCAAGATACAGCCGCGGCAAATACACAGACCGAGACGAAAAAGAAAAAGACGTTGCTCGATCTCTTTGAGGGTGCTGGCAAGAGCAGTAGTTCGACGCCAACAGCGGCCGTTCAACCGGGCACTTCGGCTACCGACACGGCCGCGCCTGAGCCCGATCAGCAGCTCGCTGCGCTGCCCGAACCGGCGCCGCCACAGCTGAACCCGTCTAACGCCGCCGCTGGCAGCGGCTATGTGGTGCAGCTTGCCTCGTTCCGCAGCGAGACCGAGGCGCAGACCGAATATGGCCGGTTGAAGGCAAAATATCCCGCCATCATCGGCAGACTGCCGCCGCGGATCAGCCAGGCGACGGTGTCGGGAAGCACGCGCTACCGGTTAGGCCTTGGACCGCTGGCCTCGCGCGATTCCGCGTCGAAACTGTGCAGCTCCCTGGTCGCGGCCGGCGAGCGCGACTGCCTGGTGCGCAAACAGTAGCGGCAGCCGGATCGGCCCATCATGCAGCGCATCGGCGCTTTCATCACCGGTTGTGCCGGACCCACCCTATCGGCTCAGGAAACAGAGTTTATCAAGCGGCACAATCCGTGGGGCCTGATCCTCTTCAAGCGCAATTGCGAGACGCCGGAACAGTTGCAGGCCCTGACGTCGTCGTTCCGCGCCGCCGTCGGGCGCCGCGATGCGCCGGTTTTCGTCGATCAGGAGGGTGGCCGGGTGCAGCGGCTGGGGCCGCCCTCCAATGCCTGGCGGAGATATCCGAAGGCGCGCGCCTATGGCGATCTTTATCAGCGCGACCCCGTCGCGGCCTTGCGCATCGGCGCGCCATGTCGGCCGCCTGATGGCGGACGATCTCATCGCCGCCGGCATTACGGCGAACTGCCTGCCGGTTCTCGATGTGCCGCAGCCGGGCAGTCATGACGTGATCGGTGACCGGGCCTACAGCCTGAACCGCGAGCAGGTGATGGCACTGGCGCGCGCCCACGCGGCGGGATTGATGGACGGCGGCGTGTTGCCGGTGATCAAGCATATTCCCGGACACGGCCGCGCCATGGCCGACAGCCATCTCGCCTTGCCCGTGGTCGATGCTGCCCGCGAAGATTTGCGGCAATCCGACTTCCCGCCCTTTGCCGCCTTCGCCGATGCCCCCATGGCGATGACCGCCCACGTGGTCTACACGGCACTCGACAAGAAGTTTCCGGCGACCCTGTCGCGCAAGATCGTCAAGTCGGTGATCCGCGGCGAAATCGGATTTCGCGGGTTGCTGATCACCGACGATCTGTCGATGAAGGCGCTTTCCGGTGATATCTGCCGAGAAATGCGGGCAGGCGCTGGCGGCGGGCTGCGACGTGATCCTGCATTGCAACGGCGATCTGGCCGAGATGGAACAGGTGGCGGCGGCGGCCGGGTGTGCTCAAGGGCAAGGCGTTGCGCCGGGCCAAGGCGGCGCTCAAATCGGCACGCAAGCCGCAAGCCTACGACGTGCGGATGGCGCTGGCTGACCTCGACGCCCTCGTATCCGGGTGAATCTGGGGATAAACTCGGTTGCAGCGGTCGAATCAGCGGCCCGGACTTGGTAGACCTCTGGCATCGGGAGTGGAGACAGCTTGAACACCCAAATCAGCGATGAGACGGCAGGCGGGTGGCCCGACGGCGAGGGTCCGCTGCGCCGCGATCCGGCGATGGAGCCCGGCGACACGCTGATCGTCGACGTGCGCGGTTTCGAGGGGCCGCTCGATCTGCTGCTCGAACTGGCCCGCCACCACCGGGTCGATCTTTCGCAGATTTCCATACTGGCGCTGGCCGAACAATATCTCGCCTTCATCGAGCGGGCGCGCAAACTGCAGCTCGAACTGGCGGCGGATTATCTGGTGATGGCCGCCTGGCTCGCCTATCTCAAATCGCGGCTGCTCATTCCATCTTCCGCCGATACGGACGAAACGCCGGCCGAAGACATGGCGGCGCGGCTTACCTTACCGGCTGAAGCGGCTGCAGGCGATGCGCGAGGCCTCGGCACAACTGATGGCGCGCAATCTGCTTGGCCGCGACGTATTCGGCCGCGGCAGCCCCGAACCGCTGGTGTTCGAAACGAAGCGCGAATATGCCGACAACCTCATCGATCTCCTGAAGGCCTATGCCGAGCGGCGTCAGAAAAAGCTCCGGCATCAAAGCTACACCGTTCACAAGCTGCCGACCTTCTCGATCAAGGAAGCCCGGGCTGCACTCGAACGTCTAATCGGAGCAATGGACGACTGGGGCACGTTCGACGACTGGCTCGCCGACTATCTCGACGATCCGGACCTTCGCCGCTCGGTCAAGGCATCGAGCTTCACGGCAAGCCTTGAACTGGTGCGCGAAGGAATTGTCGAAATGCGCCAGGAGGGCGCGTATGGGCCGCTTTACATGCGCCGGGTACGGGCGGGTTAAGCGGATTTTGGGGACATGGCGATGGCTCAGACAGGCGCGCAGGCAATCGGGACGGACACGAGCGATGACGACGACGCGGCGGCTGCGACAGTGACCATGCATCCGCGCGCCGACCGCAACCAGCATCTGCGCATCGTCGAAGCCCTGCTGTTCGCGGCGGCGGAGCCGATCGGCATCGACAGGATCAAAAGCTTCCTGCCGGAGGGCGCCGACGCCGAGGCGCTGCTCGCCGACCTTAAAACCAACTACGCCAATCGCGGCGTCAGTCTGGTCGAGATCGCCGGCAAGTGGACGCTGCGCACGGCGGAGGATCTGAGTTTCATCCTGCGCCGCGAGGCGGTGGAACAGAAGCGGCTGTCGAGAGCGGCGCTGGAAACGCTGGCGATCATCGCCTACCACCAGCCGGTGACGCGCGCCGACATCGAGGACATCCGCGGCGTGGCGATCTCCAAAGGCACGCTCGACATGCTGCTCGAAATCGGCTGGGTGACGATGCGCGGCCGCCGCCGCAGCCCGGGCCGGCCGGTGACTTACGGCACGACGGAAGCATTCCTCGCCCATTTCGGCCTCAACAGCGTGACCGACCTGCCGGGCCTGCAGGAATTGAAAGGCGCGGGCCTCCTCGATGCCAATCTGCCGCCCGGATTTGACATTCCCTCACCACAGACCAGCGACGAACTGGCGCCCGACGAGGACCCGCTCGACGGCGATGAGCAGATGCCGTTGGAAATGCATCTGCCGGATGCGGATGACGGGACACCTTCGCCGTAGTTTACCATAACGATTCAGGTTAACCCGGAAAAGCAAGCATTTACCATGACTTGCGCTGGAAAATTGCGCCGCTTTCGCGTAAAACTTTAGGCGAATTCGGAGCTGTCAGGAGGCCGCAAGCAAAGCCCCCAGCAGAACTCCGGCGGGGCGGCGCAGGCACTTTTCCAGACGTTGACCCCGCCAGCACCTTCAGCGAAGCCCGCAGGCGGGCTTCACGACATGTCCCACGGATCAGGTCCGCCGCATCTCCTGAGACGTGGGGCTTAGCCGGCCCGGGACGGAACCGAGTGGCCTCCTCGATCCCCTTAGCCCGGGCCGGCACCTTTCCCGTAAAAGCAAAAGGCACCGCTTTCGGCGGTGCCCTTCATGCCGGATGAAACCGGATTACTTGATCTTGGTTTCCTTGAACTCGACGTGCTTGCGCGCCACGGGATCGTATTTCTTGAGTGACATCTTATCGGTCTTGGTGCGCGAGTTCTTCCGCGTGACATAGAAATATCCGGTGTCCGCGGTCGACTGCAGCTTGATCTTGATGACGTTGCCTTTGGCCATTCGGGTCTCCGATCGGATTTGTCGCGGGATAGACCCGAAACTACCGCGAAAGTCAAGGCAACGGCCTCAAATCGCGTCTACTTGCCACTTGCCGCGGCGGGAATACTGAAACGAGACCGGACAATCGTGGCCGGGGAGGAGGCCCTTGGTCGAGCCACGGCGCCAGGCGGGCGAGAATATCCTTGGTGATCGCCGGGAGATCGAGAGCGAGCGCTTCGGCGAGGCTGAACCAGCGCAGATCGAGCAGCTCGCCGGAGCCTTCATGTTCGGGGCGGTCGAGATTGCTGACGGTTGTGGCGTCGGCCACGAAGAAGCGCGAGTCGAAGCGGCGGCTGCGGCCCGGAGGCGTTACGGCGCGGGCGAAGTAGACCAGCCCTGAGAGATCGGGCGCATCCCCCGCGCTGTCGCGGCCGACCAGAAGTCCGGTCTCCTCATAGGCCTCGCGGATCGCCGCATGAGCGAGGCCGCGGGCCCGCGCCGGTCGATCGGCTTCGTCGCGCATGCGGGTCATGAGCTTTGCAAGTGTCGTGGCATGAAGATCGCGAACAGGGCGTACGCGGCAATCGGCGGGATCGAGGCGGCCGCCGGGAAAGACGAATTTGTTTGGCATGAAGGCGTGCGAGCCGTGGCGCTGGCCGAGCAGGATGCGCGGGCGGCCGTCGTCGCGGCGGACGACGATCAAGGTGGCGGCATCGCGGAGGAGCATCGGCGCTCGCGTTCATCCGTGCCGCCCGCGCGATTTCGGCGAACGGCTACTTCGCCGCATGGCGCGGCGGGGCAGGGGCTTGCCCTCGCGTGCCTCAGAGACGATTTCGAAGCGCAAGCCTCCGGAAACGGGCGCGGCCTCGACCAGGCGGACTTCGATGCGGTCGCCCAATTGCCAGGTCTCGCCGCTGCGCTCGCCAACCAGCGCGTGCCGGGTCTTGTCGTAGACGAAATAGTCGCGGCCCAGGGTCGAGACCGGCACGAAGCCGTCGGCACCTGAATCGTCGAGTGTGACGAACAGACCCGGCCCCGACCACGCCGCCGATGCGGCCGCGGAAGACCGCACCCGTCTGGGTGGCGAGATGCGAGGCGATCAGCCGGTCGACGGTCTCGCGTTCGGCCGCCATGGCGCGGCGTTCGGCATCGGAGATCATGCCGGAGGTCTCCTCGAGCCGCGAGATATCGTCCGTGGACAGACCATCCTCGCCGAAGCCCAGGGCCGAGATCAATGCGCGGTGCACGATCAGGTCGGCATAGCGGCGGATGGGCGAGGTGAAATGCGCATAGCGGCGCGAGCGACAGGCCGAAATGGCCCTTGTTGCCGGGCGAATAAACCGCCTGGGCCTGGGTGCGGAGCACGACTTCGTTGACCAGATGCTGGTAATCCTTGCCCCGCACCTCGGCCAGAATGCGGTTGAAATGTCTGGGCCGCATCACCTGGCCGAGCGGAATGCTCATCTCCACGGTGCGCAGGAATTCGGCGAGCGCGCGGAGTTTTTCGGCGGTCGGCGGCTCGTGCACGCGGTAGATGAGCGGCGTCTTCTTCGCCTCCAGTTCCTCGGCCGCCGCGACATTGGCCTGGATCATGAATTCTTCGATGAGCTTGTGGGCATCGAGGCGGAGTGGCGTCACCACCCGCTCGATCAGGCCATGGGCGTCGAGTATGAGCTTGCGTTCGGGGAGATCGAGTTCGAGAGGCTCGCGGGCGTTGCGGCCTTTCATCAGCACGTCATAGGCGCTCCACAGGGGCCGGAGCACGGACGCGACAGAGCATTTCGGTTTTAGCGTTGGGACGGCCGTCGATCGCCGCTTGCGCTTCCTCATAAGAAAGTTTCGCGGCCGAGCGCATGATGACGCGCTCGAAGCGGTGCTTGGTCTTGCGGCCCGCCTTGTCGAAATGCATGAAGCAGGCGAGCGCCGGGCGCTCCTCCTTCTCGCGCAGCGAACAGAGATCGTTGGAAATGCGCTCCGGCAGCATCGGCACGACGCGGTCGGGGAAATAGACGGAGTTGCCGCGCAGCCGCGCCTCGCGGTCGAGCGCCGTTCCGGGCTGCACATAATGGGCGACATCGGCGATGGCGACGATCACATCGACGCCACCGGTGGCTAGATCGGGCGCGGCCCATACGGCATCGTCATGGTCGCGGGCATCGGGGGGATCGATGGTGATGAGGGGCAGGTGCCGGAGATCGCTGCGGCGGCCTGGCGGGAAGGGCTTGAGCCTCTCGGATTCGGCGATCACCGCGCTCGGGAAAGCGGTCCGGTATGCCGTGCTGGTGAATGGCGATGAGCGAGATGTTGCGCTGGTCGGTGAGATCGCCGAGACGGCGGCGGACCCGGGCGATGGGCAGGCCGCGGCCTTGGCCATTGGCAATTTCGGCCTCGACCAGTTCGCCATCGCGCGCACCCTGATCGGCGCCCGCCGCGACCTGTAATTCATGACGGGCCTTCTTGTCGACCGGCACGATGCGGGCGCCGTGGCCCGTGGCGATGCGATAGACGCCGAGGACGCGGCCGGCGCGGTCGTCGAGCTTGCGGATGACGCAGGCCCCTGAACTTGTAGCGGCCGCCGCCGGCAGGCGCGATCTTGGCGAGCACCCGGTCGCCCTGGCGCGGCGCGGTGGCGCGGCTTTCAACGAGCACGCGCGGCGGCTTGGCCCCATTCGCCTCGTCCCATTCGATGGGCTCGCCCCAGGCCTCGCCATCCGCATCGAGGCCCATCACCTCGAGGACCGTGACCGGGGGCAGGGCGGAGGTGTCGATGAGTTTCTTGCGGCTCTTGGCGAGCTTGCCTTCATCGGCGAGGCGCTTGAGGAGCTGCTTCAAGGCGATCTTGTCGGCACCCTTGACGGAAAAGGCGCGCGCGATGTCGCGCTTGCCGGCGGCGCCGGGTGCCGTGCGGATGAAGTCGAGAATTTCCGCCTCGCTGGGCAGGCCTGAGGGTTTCTGGGTTCGTGCCGGTTTCCTGATCATCCGGCGGGGCATAGCGGGATCGGGGCGCTGGCGGAAGTGGCTTGGCGGCGAAATACATGACGGAGTCATGTAATTGGTCAACAAATTCGGTGTCGAAAAGCATGAAAATTCCACCATTTTGGCGTTGCTTTTGCGAGCTGTTTGCACGAAAATGGCGTGCAAGACGCGGCCCGTAACATGCTGGTTGGCCGTGTAAAATTCATTGAATGGGAATTGTTTCACGTGAAACGGTTATTCCGTGGCGTCCGCAGTGGCGGCGGTCTTCGCCTTCTTCGGCTTCGTGGATTTCTTCGCGGCCTTCTTGGCCGGGGCCTTCGTTTTCTTGGCCGGGGATTTGCCGGCACGAGCGGCGATCAGGGCAATGGCCTCTTCGACAGTGAGCAACTGTGGGTCGCTGTCCTTCGGCAGGGTGGCATTGACCTTGCCGAATTTCACATAGGGTCCGTAGCGGCCGGACATCACCTGGACGATTGCCGCCGCCATCGGGATGCGGGCCCAGATCCTTCAGCGCGCCGGGACGCGGCGCGGCCGCCCTTGGCTTTCTTCTGGGCCAGCAGATCGACGGCGCGGTTGATGCCGACGGTGAAGACCTCCTCGGCGCTGTCGAGATTGGCATAGGTGCCGTCATGCAGCACGAAGGGTCCGAAGCGGCCGAAATTGGCGACGATGGGCTTGCCGGTTTCAGGATGAAGGCCAATTTCGCGCGGCAGCGAGAGGAATTTCAAGGCGGTTTCGAGATCGATCTCCTCGGGCTTGTAGCCCTTGGGGATCGAGGCGCGGCGCGGCTTCTCGCCGTCCACCGCCTCGCCCAATTGCAGATAGGGGCCGAAGCGGCCGAGGCGGCGCGTCACCTTCTCGCCGGTTTCGGGATCGGCGCCGAGTTCGATGCCTTCGGCGGGAACGGCTGCTTGCGGTTTCGCCGCCAGCCGTCATCGGCCGCGTGAACTTGCAGTCGGGATAGTTGGAGCAGCCGACGAAAGAGCCGAACTTGCCGAGCTTCAGCGACAAGCGCCCGTTGGCGCAGGAGGGGCAGGCGCGCGGATCGCCGCCATCGGCGGGGGCGGGGAAGATGTGGGGCGCCAGAATCTCGTTTAGCGCATCGAGCACATGGGTGACGCGCAGGTCCTTGATCTCTGCGAGCGCCAATGTGAAGTCGTGCCAGAAATCGCGCAGCACCTGTTTCCAGTCGAGTTCGCCGGCCGAGACGCGGTCGAGCTGTTCCTCGAGATCGGCCGTGAAGTCATACTCGACATAGCGGCCGAAGAAAGCTTTCGAGGAATGCGGTGACGACCCGGCCCTTGTCCTCGGGGATCAAGCGCTTCTTGTCGAGTCTCACATAGCCGCGGTCGCGCAGCGTCGACAGGATCGAGACATAGGTGGAGGGGCGGCCGATGCCGAGCTCTTCGAGTTTCTTGATGATCGAGGCTTCCGAATAGCGCGGCGGCGGCTCGGTGAAATGCTGGTTGGCGGCAATACTCCGCACACCGATCCTGTCGCCGCGTGCCATGGCTGGCAGGCGGCGGGCATCCTCGTCCTCCTCGTCGTCGAGGTCCTCGTGATAGACCTTGAGGAAGCCGTCGAATTTGATGACCGAGCCGGTGGCGCGGAACGAATAGTGCTTGCCGTCCTTGCCATCGGCGCCGAGATCGGCGGTGGTACGCTCAAGCTCGGCGCTTTCCATCTGGCTGGCGATGGTGCGCTTCCAGATCAGATCGTAGAGGGCAAGCTGGTCGGCATCGAGGCCTTTGCGCAGCGATGCGGGATGGCGGGAGAGTTCGGTGGGGCGGATCGCCTCGTGGGCTTCCTGGGCGTTCTTGGCCTTGGTGGTGTAGCGGCGGGGCACCGAGGGCAGATACGGCTCGCCGAAATTCTTGAGGATGGCATTGCGGGTGGCGGCAATCGCCTCGCCCGCCATGTCGACGCCGTCGGTCCGCATATAGGTGATGAGGCCGACGGTCTCGCCTTTGACGTTGACACCCTCATAGAGGCGCTGGGCCACCTGCATGGTGCGGGAGGATGAGAAGCCGAGCTTGCGCGAGGCTTCCTGCTGCAGGGTCGAGGTGCGGAAGGGCGGATAGGGATGGCGCTTGGCGGGCTTCGAGTTCGATTGCATCGACGGCGAAGGCGGCACCCTTGAGCGCCTGTTCGATGGCGCGGGCCGAGGCTTCGTCCTTGATATCGAGCTTGGCCAGCCGGTGGCCGGCGATGGCGCCGAGCGAAGCGGCGAATTCGGCGCCCTGGGGTGTGGCGAAATTGCCGTCGATGGTCCAGTATTCCTGGGCCCGGAAGGCCTCGATCTCGAGTTCGCGGTCGCAGATGATGCGCAGCGCCACCGACTGGACCCGGCCCGCCGAGCGCGACCCGGGGAGCTTGCGCCAGAGGACGGGCGACAGGGTGAAGCCCACCAGATAGTCGAGGGCGCGCCGCGCCAGATAGGCATCGACCAAAGCCGGATCGATATCGCGCGGGTGCTGCATCGCTTCCAGCACCGACTGCCTGGTGATGGCGTTGAAGACGACGCGCTGCACCTTCTTGCCCTTGATGGCGCCCTTCTTCTTGAGGACTTCAAGCACATGCCAGGAAATCGCCTCGCCCTCGCGGTCGGGGTCGGTTGCCAGGATCAGCCGATCGTCGTCCTTGAGGGCGGCGGCGATGTCGGAAAGGCGCTTGGCGGACTTGCCGTCCACCTCCCAAGACATATCGAAATCCTCGTCGGGGCGGACCGAACCATCCTTGGCTGGGAGGTCTCGGACATGGCCATAGGAGGCAAGCACGGTGAAGTCCGGGCCCAGATACTTGTTGATGGTCTTGGCCTTGGCCGGGGATTCGACGACGACAACAGTCATTCGAGGTCCTGGTTTAAGTGGGTCCGCCTCATATAGTCATCCTCCCTGCACCGCAAGCATGGAGCCCTTGCGGAAATTGACCGCTGCGGCAACTCAAAACACGTCTTGGTTGCTGGACGACGTGTCAAACACGCTTATGTATACTTGCCGTAGCGGAGTGTGAATCGGCTTTTTAGGGACGATGTCCATGGCGGCGCGGGATAAAATGGCAAGCGCGGCACCCGACAATAGGATTTCCACATCCAAAGGGCGGGGTTCGCGGCTCGGCTCGGCCGATACGCAGCGCGAAACCGCCCAATACATCACCGACATGGTGCTGGAATTGCGCAATCTGGCGCGAACGGCGGAGCTCAAGACCCTGAGCGGGCTCCTGGAAATCGCGTTCTACGAGGCCTTCTCGCTGGCCAACAAGGTCGATATCCCACCCGCCGAAGTGGAACGCCTCAAGGCGCTCGAGGCGGCGGCGAAGGACGTCGGGTAATTCGGCAAAAGGCCAGACGAGGGGTTTCTGCCAGCGGCTTGATGGGGCTCGTTTCTCCGGGGTCGAGAAGCGAGGGTTTCGCCACGGGCAAGCACATGATCCGAGGTTGCAACCTCGCCGTCAAGGATATGAACGAGAAGTGTCGCTGCAGCCGCATCGAGGCGCAATTCCGATGCGATTTCGTGCATTTCAAGACTGCTGTCATAGCGGTCGCGGCGGGCCATGAGGTTGAAATCGCGCACCGGGCCCGCCAGCAGGCGGCCTGAGATTTTCCAATCGCCCGAGAAGCGGCGCGGCACGAGATTTTCGGCAAGGCTGATCTGGCCTTCGGGGCCGCCCTCCAGCACCATGCCATGTCCCGGCGATGGCCATGATGTGTCGGTCATAGCCGGGAAACCGCGAGAAGGGGCCGTCGCTCGCCACATCGGCGATGCTAACACGCCAGTCGAAAGGCAATCCGGAAATACCCGATGTTTCGGGGAAAACGAAAATCTCGGTGGTCGTCCCGCCAGCATTTTTCCAGGGCATGACGCGGTAGTCGCCGGTTCGCAGGATGCGCATGGTCACAATTTGTGGCGGACGCGGGCAATGGGCTCGGCATGGGCGATGACGCGGCGGATTGCCGGGAATTTCGCCTGCAGCCCGTTCTCGATGCGGTCGACCGCCGCATGCACGTCCTCCACCGTCTCATTAGGCGCGAATCGGCAATGGTAATGGACGAAGACGCCGTGGTCGTTTCTGCGGACCCGCATGTTGTGGAGATCGGTCAGGCGTTCCTCGCGGCGGGCGAGGCGGACCAAAGCTGCCTCTATCGCCTTGCCCTCGCGGGGAGGAGCATCGGCACCTTCGAGCAGGCGTTCGGGCTGCGGTTCGATATGGCTTTCGACCTCGACATGGGCCCCGAGCTCGCGGCGGATGGAATTCTCGAGTTTGGTCGCCGTCTCGTGGGCGGCGGCCAGTGGTGTGGCGCCATCGACTTCCAGATCGAAACTGACGGCGAGCTTCGTGCCGATGTGCTGCACGGTCAGATGATGGATCGCCAAGTTGCGGCGCCCGGCGATGAGCATCACCTTCTGGAACACGGTCTCATTGTCGAGCGGCACGGGATTGACGGTCACGGTAATGTCGGCATTGGCGAATTTTTCCTTCACCCTGGCGAAGATCGTATCCTTGAGCTTGACCATGTCGTCGACCGGCATGGTGCGGGCGGCTTCGACAACGATGCCGGCGAAGAGCGTGGCGCCGGCCGGGCGGAGCCGCAGACGCTTGATGGCGAGGACGCCATCGACATGCGCGACGATCTCGTGCACCGCCTTGGTGGCGCCTTCGGGGGCAGTATCGAGCAGGTTGGCGAGCGTGCGCTTGCCGAGGCGCCAGCCGGCCAGTCCCACGAAGAACGAGACAGCGAGGGCGGCTGCGGCATCGGCGGCGGGAAGTCCCCACCAGACGGCGGCAAGGCCGACGAGCACGACGACCGAGCTCCACATATCGGAACTGAAATGCAGGGCATCGGCTTCCAGCGCCTCGCTCGATGTCTTGGCGGCCACGCGCGAAAGCGCCCTGGCGCGGTTGTAATCGATGACGATGGAGGCGGCGACGATGGCCACGGCCCACCAGGCGAGTTCGACATGGGTTTCGCCGGTGAGCAAGCGGATCGCGGCCTCATAGACGATCCAGGCGGTGACCGCGAAGAGGAGACCGGTCTCGACCAGGGCCGCGACACTTTCGGCCTTGGCATGGCCGTAATGATGCTCCTCGTCGGGCGGCTGATCGCTCCAGCGGATGGCGACCCAGGTGACGACAGTGGCGCCGAAATCGATGAAGCTATGGATGGCTTCCGAGAGAATGCCGAGCGAGCCGGTGGCAAGGCCGGCCGCCAGCTTGGAGCCCGCGAGCAGGGCGCTGGCGAGCAGCGAATAGAAGGCGACGGTTTGTTTTTCGGAGGCGGGCATGGTCCCGTGTCTAGAACATGATCGCGAGGTAATGAAGCAGGAATCCGATTGTCGGGGCGGGCGTTCATGCTCATAATCAGCCGATGCCGGGAATTCTCGAACTGCGCGCTGCCGCTGCAGCATTCTTGTACAGCATCGTGGCAGTGGCGGCACCGGCTTCCGCCGAGACGCTCTCAGAGCTTGCCGGCCACACCCATATTCACGGCATCGCGGTCAATCGGGCGGGGCCGGCGAAGCTTTTGATCGCCACTCACCACGGGCTCTATGCGGTGGATGAGGCGGGCACCGCCACGCTTGTCTCGCCGGTTCAGGATTATATGGGATTTTCGCCCGATCCCGCCGATCCGCTCTCCTATTATGCCAGTGGCCATCCGCCGGAAGGCGGCAACCTTGGACTCATTGCCACGAAGGACGGGGGTGCGAGCTGGACGCAGATTTCTCCGGGCCTCGGCGGGCCAGTGGATTTTCATGCGATGGATGTAAGCCCGGCCGATCCCAAGACCATCTATGGCGCTTATGACGGGCTGCAGGTGAGCCGCGACGGCGGGAGGACCTGGACGATGGCGGGTGCGTTGCCCGAAGGGCTCATCAACATTGCCGCCTCGGCGCTGGTACCGGACCGGATTTTTGCCGCGACCCAGACAGGACTCTTCCTCAGCGCTGACGCCGGCGCCAGCTGGGCGCCATTGCAGTACGCGGGCGAGCCGGTGAGCGTCATCGAAACAGGGGCGGACGGCGCGCTCTTCGCCTTCGTGCTGGGGCGCGGATTGGTTTCCGCAAATGAGCGGTCGCCGGGCGAATGGACGGTGGTGTCGAAGGATTTCGGCGATGCCATTCCGCTGCATCTCGCGGTCGATCCCAAGGACGGCAAGACCATCTATGCCGCGACCCATACCCATGCGGTGCTGGTAAGCGAGGACGGCGGCGCGAGCTGGCAGCCATTCGGCGAATAGCCCGTCTCCGCCAGCCATTCGCACGCAGCATGTCGGGGCAGGCGGGCGGATGACTTGCGCGGAAGGGGGCAATCGTGCTGGCTGTTGATTGCAAGCCGCCATGCCATCCGATTCCGCCACCACAAGCCTGCCCTTGCCGCGCAAGGCGGGGGCACTCACCTTCAGCGCGATTTTCGCGCTGGAGTCGTTGGCGCGTTCACTCAATTCCACCGTGGTGTCGCTGCAGGCCTATGACATTCTGGGCACCAGCCAGAAGGTGAGCGAATTGTCGACGGCGGTATCGCTGTCGGTGCTGACCGCCACGCTGCTTCTGCCCTATGTGCTCGGCAAGGTGCGGCGGCGCTGGGCCTACAGTCTCGGCATTGCCCTTCTCATCGCCGCAAGTCTGGCGCTGGCAAGTTTCACGCTCCCAGGCTTGGCATCCGGAATGTTCCTGCGCAGTTGCGGCGCTGCGTTGCTGAGCATCACGCTGTCGCTTTATATTCTCGATCACATCAAGCGCAGCGAGCTGGCGCGGGCCGAGCCCTTGCGCTTGAGCCTTTCAACCTTCTCGTGGATGGTGGGGCCGGCTGCCGGCGTGTGGCTCTATTCGCAGTACGGGCCAGCCGCGGCGCAGGCTGCGGCGATTGTCACCGCGGCGGCACTGTTCGGGCTGTTCTGGTATCTGCGGCTGTCGGACCACACCACGCTGCCGTCCGGCACGCTGCAGCCGTTCAATCCGCTGGCCAATGTCCGGCGCTTCGCGGCCCAGCCGCGCCTGCGGCTTGCCTGGCTCATCGCCTTCGGGCGATCGTGCTTCTGGACCAGCTTCTTCATCTATGGGCCGCTGCTGATCGTCGAAGGCGGGCTCGGCAAGCAATTCGGCGGGCTGGTGATTTCGGCGAGCCAGGCGATGCTGCTGTCGGCCTATGTGTCGGGACGGCTGGCGCAGCGCCACGGGGTGCGGATTGTGATAGCGCTATCATTCGCGGCGGCGGCGCTGGCGTCGCTGGCGGCGGGAATCGCCGGCAAGGATTCGCCCTATATGGCGGCCTTTCTGCTGCTCATCGGTTCGGCGGCGGCCTCGGCGCTCGACGGGGTGGGCGGCATTCCGTTCCTGCGGGCAGTCAGGCCGCACGAACGGCAGCGGATGACGGCGGTCTACCGCACCTATATCGATTTCTCGGAGCTCATTCCGTCATTTGTTTTCGTCTTCGCGCTTTCCTTTTTCGAGATCGGCAGCGTCTTCGTGATCCTTGGCGCCGGCCTTGCGATTATCGGGGCCGTAAGTTGGAAGTTTCTGCCGCGTTCGATGTGACGGCATCCGTCCAGGCGGAACGGATCTGGCGGTGGGCATCGACATAACCGTCGGCCTTGCGCTTCAGATGTTGTTGCAGCCGTGCCGTGAGGCGCGGCAGCTGATGAAAGGGCACCACGGGAAGCGCGTGATGGGCCGTGTGATGCGGCATGTTCCAGGCGAGGAAATTGACCAGCCGGTTGGCAAAGGTGGTGCGGGTATTGACCAGCATGTCGGGCAGCAGGGGGCAGGCGGCATGCTCGGCGAGTAGATAGGCCCTGAGGAAAGGCTGGCCGATGAGGGCCGGGATGATCCATAGATAGAGCGGCCAGGTCCATTGCTGCCATAGGGAGACGACCGCCAGCGCGCTATAGGCGGCGAGATAGCATCGCGCCTCGGCGATCAAGGATGTGCGGCCACTATCCGGTACGAAATCGTATCCGGCTTTGCCCAGTGCTGCGCCCATCACCACCGAAATCTGCGAGCGCCAAAAGGGAAGGCCCGATAAATGCCAGAGATATTCGCGCCAGTTGCGCGGGCGTGGCGTGGCCAATTCAGGATCGCGCGCCGGGTCCTGGGTGTGGCGGTGGTGGGCGAAATGGAAGTAGCGGAAATAGCGGGGCGGCAGGATGAGGAAAAAGCCCGCGGCTGCGGCCAATACTTCGTTCAGCAGCGGCGTGCGGAAGGCGGTGCCGTGAATGCATTCGTGTTCGAGCGCGAAGAAGAAAACAAGCGCAATGCCGTGCAGCAGCAGCGCAGGCAGGAGGATCCAGACATTGGGGGCTGTGAGAATGGCAATCGATGTGACGGCGAGCCAAGCGAGATGAAGGCCAAGATGAATAAGCCCCGGCCTGTCGGAAGTGGCCTTGAGGGCGACGAGTTCGTCGCCGTCGAGGGCGGCGATCGCTTCCTTGTGGGTGTATTCGTGCTGCATTGGACTTGACGCCGCCCCTGCATGGGCGGCAACCTGCGACCCTACGAGGTGAGGCATGCCACAGAAGATAACCCTTGGCTACAAGGAGCTGTTGGCCGAAGCCGAGACCGTGATCGCCATGTGACGGCGAGCGGGCCGGTTGAGAAGGTGGATGAGACATGAGCAAGCTGCATATCGTCGTCGGCAACAAGAATTACTCCTCCTGGTCGATGCGGCCGTGGTTGGCGATGAGCATGGCCGGCATTCCGTTCAACGAAACAGTGATCCAGCTCGATACGCCGGAGACCAAGGCGGCAATCGCCGCGCACAGCAAGGCGGGCCGGGTGCCCATCCTGCAGCACGGCAAGATCACGGTGTGGGAGTCGCTCGCCATTCTCGAATATCTCGCCGAAGCCTTTCCGCGGAAGCACTGGTGGCCCAAGCCAGTGGCGGCGCGGGCGGCGGCCCGTTCGATAGCCAGCGAAATGCATGCGGGCTTCGCGGCCTTGCGCAATGCCTGCCCGATGAATTTGCGGCGGCCGCGCAAGGCGATTGCCATGCCGCAGGCGGCGATGGCCGACGTGGCGCGGATCGAGGCCATGTGGCGCGAATGCCGGACGCGCTTCGGCAAGGGCGGCAAATTCCTGTTCGGAAAATTCTGCAACGCCGATGCCATGTATGCACCGGTGGTGACGCGCTTCGAGACCTATGCGGTGCCGGTCCGTCCCGACACCCGCGCCTATATGGACAATGTCATGGCCACGCCGGCTTTCCAGACTTGGAAGGAAGCGGCGCTGAAGGAGACGTGGATCTTACCGTCAGACGAGGTCGATTAGGCAAGTGACACCAGCCCGCGCGGGTGGCGGGCGATGCGGCCGGCAAGTTCGAGTTCTAACAGCAGGCCGGCGACGGCAGGCAGGTGAGAGCTCCGACTCGCGGATCAGGTCGTCGATGGCGACGGGAGCGGGCGAGAGCAGCGACAACAGGCGGCGGCGGGCATCGGGGCCGGCATCGGTGGCATCGTCCAGCTCCTGCGGTTCAGGCTCGAGGAAGATGGTCCGGCTTGGCGTAAAGCTCCCGCTGAGCGCGTCAAGAACATCGGCGGCGCGCATGAGAAGAGCGGCGCCGTCGCGGATCAGCTTGTTGCAGCCTTCGGCGCGGGGATCGAGCGGCGAGCCGGGCACGGCGAAAACCTCGCGGCCCTGTTCGGCGGCCAGCCTGGCGGTGATGAGCGAGCCCGAGCGCAGCGCCGCTTCGACCACGATGACGGCGCGGGCCATGCCGGAAATGAGGCGGTTGCGGCGGGGAAAAAGCTCGGCGCGCGGCACCGTGCTGGGGGTCATTTCGGTGATGAGCAGACCGCGTTCGCCGATTTCGTCGTGCAGCGCCTCGTTCTCGGGCGGATAGACGACATCGATGCCGCCCGCGAGGACAGCAGCGGTGCCGGTCGCAAGCGATGCCTCGTGGGCCGCGGTATCGATGCCGCGAGCCATGCCGGAGACGATGAGGAATCCGGCCGTGCTGATTTCTGCGGCGAGCTGGCGGGCAAATTTACGGCCCAGGGCGGATGCATTGCGGGCGCCGACAATGGCCACCGCAGGCTTCCCGGCAAGCGCTAGCATCGCCCTTGATACAGAGAAACGGCGGGGCGCCATCGATGTGGCGGAGAAGCGGCGGATAACCCGCCTCGCCCGGAACGACGAAGCGAGCACCATACCGCGCGGCGCGTTCGAGATCGGCTTCGGCCTCGTCGCGGCCATAGACGCGCAGGCTTCGCGAAAGTCCGCCCTTGCGCGAAAGTTCCGGAAGTGCGGCGATCGCCGCTTCGGCCGCCCCGTAATCGGGCGATCAACTGCCGGAAGGTGGCAGGCCCGACATTCTCGCTCTTGCCGAGGCGCAGCCAGTCGCGGCGTTGCTCATGCGAGAGCTGGGGCAGATTCATGACTTTATCGACAGGGTGATTTTGGGTTCCTCGCCCTTGAGGAGCCGCGCGATATTGGCGCGATGGGTGAGAAAGATGGCAGCCCCCAGATATCGACGGCTGGCAGCAACAGATCGGTACGGCCGAGAAGCCAAGCCCAGAGCGGCGTCAGCAGGCTCGCGGTCAGTGCGGCGAGCGAGGAGATACGAAAGGCGGCAGCCACGGCGAGCCAGACCGCCAGAAAGATCAGCCCCAACGGCCAATGCAGGCCGAAGAGCACGCCGATATTGGTGGCGACGCCCTTGCCGCCCTTGAAGCCGAGCCACAACGGAAAGAGATGGCCGAAAAAGGCGGCAAGCCCCGCCAGAATGCCGGCATGGGGACCGGCGAGCCAGGTCATGGCGACGACCGGTGCGGTGCCTTTCAGCGCGTCGAGAAGCAGGGTGAGGGCCGCCACCGTCTTGTTGCCGGTGCGCAGCACATTGGTGGCGCCGATATTGCCGGAACCGATCGCCCTTATATCGCCGAGGCCCGCCGACTTGGTGAGGATCAGGCCGAAGGGAATGGTGCCGCACAGATAGCCCACGGCGATCGCCAGAAGCTCGAGCATTTCAAGGAGAGTAGGTGTAAACGCTACGACCCGCAACCATGGTTTAGGAATCGGGGGCCGGCCCCCGTGGCCGCTTCGACCGGGATGGGCGAAGCCGCAGGGTGTAGCCCGCGGCTTCTGCATCGCCGGCGGATGCGAACATGATTGCATCACGGGGCAATGTCCGGGCCAGTGTCCGGGGCGGTTTTGGCGTCAGGGCCGCGCTCGCCATGTAACGCTTGGTTCCCGCGCGCGCCATGACGAAGCCCGCGACGTCGGTTTCGCACCACGCGCAGCGCATCCGAGGTCCACCGGAGTGCTCGCCCTGATGAAACGTGAATCTGTTCGCCACATGCGGCTGTTCAATTTCATCATGGACGATGCAATTCTCATTGGCGCACCGCATGCCCACATCCGCGGGCCGACTGTAGGTGGGCTGCCCCTGTAGGGCGAAGCCAGTCTCGAAGCGTTCAATCTTCCGGCGCTTGGTCAGCCCCAGCAGATGCGCGATCAGCGCCATCCGCACCGGTACGCCATAGGCCGCCTGCTCGAAATAGACCGCGCGTGGGTCGCGGTCCAGGTCGACATCGAGCTCGCCGACGCGCGGCAAGGGATGGAGCAGACGGGTCTTTGCATATTTCTTGTTCTTCAGGAAATCCGCGTCGATCTTCACATAGGAGCGCTTGGCTTCCTGCCAGCGCTCGCGCTGGAATCTCGTGACATAGATGACATCGATGCCCGAGGTTCCGGGGCGCAGCGAGATATCAACCTCGTTCGCGATCAAAGACAGTTGGTGTGGCTGGTTGGGAGTCACATACAAGGCATCGACAGTGCCGGTTGCATGGGGAACACCGGGTTCGGCACTGACCCGGCATTTGAAGTCTTCGCGCAGCCGATGGATGACATGCTGCGGCAGATGCATCCCCTGGGCCGGCATGAGGATGATATTGGCCTCGAAGCGGGCCAGCGCATAGACGAAGGAGTGGATGGTGCGGCTTCCTTTCAGGTCGCCGGAGACCGCGACATTGAGGTTCCTCAGCTTTTTCCCTTGTCTGCGTAGGGTGTAGAGGTCGCATAGGGTCTGTGTCGGATGCTCGTGACCACCATCGCCGCCATTGATGACCGGCACCGAGGAATATTCGGCGGCCAGCCGCGCCGCGCCGTCGCGCGGATGGCGGAGCACTATCACATCCGCATAGTTGCTGATCACGCGGATCGAGTCGGCCAGGCTTTCGCCCTTGGCCGCTGAGCTGGTCTGCGGGTCGCTGCTGACCACGACGTGGCCGCCGAGTCTGAGCATGGCGCTCTCGAAGGACAGTCTGGTCCGAGTGCTCGGCTCGTAAAACAGGGTGGCCAGGATCAAACCTTGGGCGTCCGCGGCTGGGCGCGCGATCCGATAAGGGATAACCGGGTCCTTAAGTTTCTCCAGATACTGATCGGCGAGCTCGAAGACGGCCTCAATTTCGTGATTCTGCAAGTCGTTGATGGAAACCACGTGGCGCAGGGCCGGCTTCGGGGGCAGAGCTTTGGACATCAGCCGGTCTATCCTCGACTGCTTGAGCGCGATGACTGTCGCATATCGCAACGCGCCAAGAAAGGAGAAGTGATGCGTGAATGCTTGATCTGACGGTTGACCTCGACATATTTGCCGGCGAGTTCCAGGAGGGCTTCGATTTCGGCCGAGGAAATGTCGGCGATCGCCAGAAGGTGCTGGCCCTTGAGGAGCTGTGTGCGGCGCGAAGCTGTCATTAAAGCCGGTTGTCTAAGATGGATTCAATGAGGCTGCAAGTACCGGCCGCCGCCTGTGGATTAAAGGGGGCCCGTGAGTGTCACCACCAGCGGAATGGTGAGAGCGGCGCAGATGACCTGCAGCGTCAGGATATTGGCGACGAGCGGCGCATCTCCTCCCATGCGGCGGGCCAGTACATAGGCGCCGGAACCGGTTGGCACCGCGCCGGAGACCATGGCGACGGCGAATGTCTGGCCGGTGACACCGAGAAGCGTGAGCCAGACGGCCATGAACAGAGGCATGACCAGGAGCTTGAGAACCGTGGCGAGAATGACCGGCCCCTTGGCGGCCATGGCGTGATCGAGGCGCAGGCCCGCGCCAACGGTGAGAAGTGCCAGGCCGAGCGCACCCTTGCCGATCATGTCGAGAACCTGAAGCCCAAGCCCCGGCAGCGGAAGGCCTGAAAGTTTCCACATCACCCCGCCTACCGAGGCGACAACGAAGGGATTTGTCAGGATCGACAGTGCCACGGTCCTGGCATCGGGCGGCTTGCCGGAGGCATAAAGCGACAGCACGGCGACATTGACGACATTGAGGAGTGGGATCATCGCCGCCGCGCTCAGCGCGCCGATGCGCCAGCGCGCCTTGGCCGAAATAGACCGGGATGATGGCGAGCGCGATGAAGGTGTGCCAGCGGGTGGCGCCCTGGAAGAGGCTCGTATATTGCGGCCCGTCGAGGGCGAGCGCCGCACAGAGCGGGCGGCGCAGAACCAGCAGCAGGATGAACATGGTGGAGATCGCCAGCATCATGGCGAGCGCCATGTGCCAGACCGGCACGCCGGTGAAATCGGCGGCGGCGATTTCCTTGAAGATGATGGCGGGGAACAGCACGAAATAGCAGACGTGATCGACCGCCGCCCAATGCCCCTCGCCGATCAGGCCGGAGCGGCGCAAGCCCAGCCCAACGAGGATGACGATGAAGACGGGCAGGAGGGCGAGGAAGGCGGCGGTCATCGGATCAGCTCAGCCAGCGCGATCATCAACGGGATCGAGAAGAAGGAGACGACGGTCTGCACAGTCACGGTAGCGGCAACCAGCGGCGCATCGCCGCCCATCTGGCGGGCCAGCACATAGGCGCTCATGGCGGTGGGCACCGAAGCGCAGACGATGCAGGCGACGAAGGCGTTACCGGAAATACCGGTGACAAGACTCCACAGAGTAACCAGCAGCCGGCGTGCCGAACAGTTTCAGGCCGGTGCCGAGCCAGACGGCGGGCGACGGCCTTATCGCCTCATGGGTCGAGAGCCCGGCGCCCACCATCAGGAGGCCGGAGCCGATGGCCGCACCTCCCAGCATGCCCATGCTGGTCATCACCGGCTGATAGATGGGGATATGGGCGAAATTGATGACCAGCCCCGCCGCCGTGGCCCAGATGAAGGGATTGCGGAAAACCACGTAAGCGGTCTCGCGGGCGGTGAGCTTGCGGGCGGCGGCATTCTGGGCGACCACGGTGACCGCCATGATATTGGCGATGGGAACCAGCGCTCCGATGATGACGGCAACGAGAGCCACGCCTTGATCGCCATAGAGCTTGGCGAGAACCGGCAGGGCGATGAAACCGTTCCAGCGGGTGGCGCTCTGAAACAGCGAGGAGAAGGCTGGCCCTTCAATCGCCAGCCAGGCCATGATGAACTTGCGCGCCGCGAGTAGGCCAAGCGCCATGGTGAAGAAACTGGCGATCATGGTGAGGGCGATGCCGGTCAAAGGCAGGCTGGCAATATCGGAGCGGATCAGGGTTTCGGCCAGAAGTGCGGGAAAGAACACCCAGTAGCCGAGCAGTTCGAGGCCGCGCCACATGTCCTCGGGCACGATGCCGCGCCAGCGGAGCGCCCAGCCGAGCGCGATGAGCAGGAAGATCGGCAACAGGGTTTCGAAGGTGAATGTCATCGCAGCGAATCCAAGGCGGCCTGCAGAATCCAGGCGGCGGCGAGCTTGTCGATGACGGCGTCACGTTTTGCCCGCGAGGCATCGGCGGCGATCAGCATGCGTTCGACGGCGGCGCTCGACAGCCGCTCGTCCCAGAAGAGGATGGGGATCGGTGTGAGCTTCGCCAAATTGCGCGCGAAGGCGCGCGTGGATTGAGCGCGGCGGCCTTCAGAACCATCCATGTTCACCGGCAGGCCAAGGACGATAACGCCGACATTCTCGCGCGCGGCGAGTTCGAGGAGGCGGGCGGCGTCGACGGTGAATTTCTTGCGGGTGATGGTTTCGAGGGGAGTGGCGATCTGGCGCGTCAAATCGCTGGTGGCGACGCCGATGGTCTTGCTGCCGAGATCAAGCCCCATGAGGCGGGATGAGGGCGGCAGGCTGGCTACGGCTTCGGCGAGTGTTCGATCGGCGGCGGGCATGCCGCCTGACTAGCCGATTTGAATGTCAGGGCAAACGTCGATCTTGCGTCCTTTCGCCTGTGGCGCGATCATGGCTCCTCCAGGAGCAAACCCTATGAAGATCAGCTATATCGGCCATTCGGCCTTTCGCATCGAGACGGGCGGTGCGGTCATTCTCGTCGATCCCTTCATCACCGGCAATCCGGCCGCCAAGACCGATGTCAAGACGGCCTCGGAGGGTGCCACCCATGTACTGCTCACCCACGGCCATGACGATCATGTGGGCGATGCGGTCGATATCCTGAAAGCCACCGGCGCCACGCTCGTCGCCAATTTCGAAGTGTGCAACTACCTCGCCGCCAAGGGAGTGGAGAACTACAGTCCCGGCAACCATGGCGGGCGCATCGCGTTCGACGATTTCGATGTCGATCTTCACCAATGCCTGGCACTCCTCCTCGGCCATCGTCGATGGTAAGCCCATCTATCTCGGCAATCCGTCGGGTTTCGTGATCATGCCGAAACGCGAGAAGGGCAAGACCCTCTATATCGCGGGCGATACCGGGATTACTCTCGACATGAAGCTGATCCAGGATCTTTATGCGCCGGTCATCGGCATCATTCCCATCGGCGACCGCTTCACCATGGGGCCGGAGCAGGCGGCCTATGCTTGCCGCAAATTCTTCAAGTTCAGGATCGTCATTCCCTGCCACTATGCCTCCTTCGCCGGATATGTCATTCCCGATGCAACGCCCTTCCTCAAGGCCATGGGGCCGGACCGCCGCAAGGTGAAAGCGATTGCCGGCGGGCAATCGATCACGGTGTGAATGGAGAGCGCCGCGCCCATGACCAAGATGGAAAAACGCCCGGTAGGACAGGTTGTCGATCCGCTGCCCGCCGGCAACAGGCCCGACCAGCGGCCCCTGCATGGGCGCTGGATCTGGCTTGAGCCCGTTGCGGCGGCGAAACATGCGGAAGACCTGTTCGCCTCCTTCACCGAGAACGATCCCAAGGGGCATTTGTGGACCTATTTGGGCTATGGGCCCTTCGAGTCGCTTGAAGTTTTTACCGAGTGGCTGAAAGGCAGAGAGGAAAGCCGCGATCCGTGGTTCTATGCCTTCATCCGCCGCGATACTGGCAAGGCCTGCGGCATGGGCGCTTTCATGCGCTGCGATGCGGCCAATGGCGCAATCGAGATCGGCCATATCTGGATGGCGCCCGGATTGCAGCGGACCCGTGAAGCAACGGAAGTCGATCTATCTAATGATCCGCCACTGCTTCGACGATCTCGGTGTTCGGCGGCTGGAATGGAAATGCGATGCGTTGAATGCGCCCTCGCGACGGGCGGCGGAACGTTTCGGCTTCACCTTCGAAGGAATTTTCCGCCAGCACTATGATCGTCAAGGGCCGCAACCGCGACACCGCCTGGTACGCCATGCTGGACAAGGACTGGCGCCATGTGCACGCGGGCTTCGAAGCCTGGCTGAAGCCGGAGAATTTCGATGCCGCGGGCCAGCAGAAAGCCAAGTTGCGGGTTGCCTGAGCGGGTGCTATCCAGCGCCCGGTTTTATTGAAGGAATTCAGGAATGTCAGTCGATCAGGCAACGGTCAGGCGGGTGGCGCGGCTGGCCCGCATCAAGGTTAAGGACGAGGACGTGCCGAAGCTCGAAGCCGAGCTCAATTCCATCCTGCACTGGATCGAGCAGTTGAACGAAGTCGATGTGTCCAAAGTCGAGCCGCTGACCTCGATGGTCTCGATGAAGATGAAGATGCGCAAGGACGACGTGACCGACGGCAACTACCCGGCCGATGTGGTGAGAAACGCACCGGCGCAGGAGGATAGCTTCTTCATGGTGCCGAAGGTCGTGGAATGAACGTCTCTCACCGCGCTCACCATTGCTGCGGCCCGCGAGGGGCTGCGCAAGAAAGAGTTTTCCGCCCTTGATTTGACCGAAGCCTATATCGCGGCGATCGAGAAGGCGCGCATCCTCAATGCCTTCATCGTCGAGACGCCGGAAAAGGCGATGACGATGGCAAAGGCCTCCGACGCTCGGCTTGGCGAAGGGCGAAGCGGGCCCGCTGGAAGGCATTCCGCTCGGCATCAAGGACCTGTTCGCCACCAGGGGCGTGCACACTCAGGCCTGCAGCCACGTGCTCGACGGCTTCAAACCAACCTATGAATCGACGGTGACGGCCAATCTCTGGCGCGACGGCGCTGTCATGCTCGGCAAGCTCAACATGGATGAGTTCGCCATGGGCTCGTCGAACGAGACCAGCTATTACGGCAATGTCATCAATCCATGGCGGCGCAAGCAATCCAATGCGGCGCTGGTGCCGGGGGGTTCGTCGGGCGGTTCGGCGAGTGCCGTGGCGGCCCATATCTGTGCAGCGGCGACCGCCACCGATACTGGCGGCTCGATCCGCCAGCCCGCCGCCTTCACCGGAACCGTCGGCATCAAGCCCACCTATGGCCGCTGCTCGCGCTGGGGCATCGTCGCCTTCGCCTCTTCGCTCGATCAGGCGGGGCCGATTGCGCGCGACGTACGCGATGCGGCGATCATGCTCAAATCGATGGCGAGCGTCGACGACAAGGACACGACCTCTGTCGACATGCCGGTGCCCGATTACGAGGTGGCGATCGGCCGGCCGATCAAGGGACTGAGGGTTGGAATTCCCAAGGAATACCGTGTCGATCCGATGCCGGCCGAAATCGACGCGCTGTGGCAGAAGGGCGCCGCCTGGCTCAGAGAGCAGGGGGCGGAGATCGTCGAGATTTCGCTGCCGCATACGAAATACGCGCTACCTGCCTATTATATCGTGGCACCGGCAGAAGCCTCCTCCAATCTCGCCCGCTATGATGGCGTGCGCTACGGCCTGCGCGTGCCGGGCGACGATATCGTCTCGATGTACGAGAATTCCCGCGCCGCCGGCTTTGGCCGCGAAGTGCAGCGCCGCATCATGATCGGCACCTATGTGCTATCCGCCGGCTATTACGATGCCTATTATGTGCGGGCCCAGAAAATCCGTACCCTGATCAAGCGCGATTTCGACGAGGCCTGGAACAAGGTCGATGTGGTGCTGACGCCGGCGACGCCAAGCCCCGCCTTCGCCCCGGGCGAAATCACCGACCCGTTCAGATGTATCTGAACGACATCTTCACCGTGACAGTGAACATGGCGGGGCTTCCTGGCATCGCGGTGCCGGCGGGCCTCTCGCGCGAGGGGTTGCCGCTTGCGTTGCAGCTCATCGGCAAGCCCTTCGGCGAGGAAACGCTGTTCCAGACGGCGGCGGCGATCGAGCAGGCGGCGGGACGATACGAAGCGCCGCGGTGGTGGTAGGGCGAATAAACGGCGCTATTTGGGGCCGGTTATTCTGAGGCGACAAAAACCCCGGCATCGCGGCCGGGGTTGCAGTTTCCCAGGGAGGATGACGACGTGTCATTTGGCGCCGGGCTGCGGCACCACGCGCAGATAGGGCTTCAGCGTCTTCCAGCCGCCGGGGAATTTCTCCTTGGCGGCTTCATCGGAGACTGAAGCGAGAATGATCACGTCCTCGCCCTGCTTTCCAGTTGGCGGGCGTCGCGACCGACTTGGTGGCGGTGAGCTGCAGCGAGTCGATGACCCGCAGGATTTCATCGAAATTGCGCCCGGTGCTCATCGGATAGGTGAGGATCATCTTGATCTTCTTGTCGGGGCCGATGACCAGCACGTTGCGCACCGTGGCATTGTCGGCGGCGGTGCGGCCCTTGGCATCGCCCGAGGCATTGGGATGGATCATGCCGTAGAGCTTGGCGACCGTCAGGTCGCTGTCGCCGATCATCGGATAGTTCACCGTGGCGCCGGTCACGTCCTTGATGTCCTGCTTCCAGCGCTGGTGATCGGCGACGGAATCGACCGAGATGCCGATCAGCTTGACGCCGCGCTTGTCGAATTCATGCTTGCTCTTGGCCATCGAACCGAGCTCGGTGGTGCAGACGGGGGTGAAATCCTTGGGGTGCGAGAAAAAGACCGCCCAGGAGCCGTCGATATAGTCGTGGAATTTGATCCGGCCCTCGGTGGTGTCGGCCTCGAAGTCGGGGGCGATATCGCCTAATTGCAGAGCCATGTGGACCTCCATGCTGTTGGGTTGTTCTATATATACCTACGACCGTTCGGAATAAAGAACCATTTAACCGCTGCGGGAATCGCCGAATTTGGGCATCGTCGGGGCGGTTGGTGACATATGCCATTCAGGATGCGCCTGGCGCGCGACATCGGGCTTACACCGGAAGAAACGGCGATTTTCCGGCGGCTGACATCCCCGGAGAAAATCCAGGATTTCATCACCGCCATGCCGAGCAATGCCGAACTTGGGGGCGACACCTGCTTTTCGGTGCGCACCGCACTGGTCCGGAACTGCTGTCACTGCATCGAGGCCGCCTTCCTCGCCGCCTGCGCCCTGATGCTCAATGGCGAGCCGGCGCTGCTCATGGATTTCCAGGCCGAAGGCGATGACGACCATGTGTTGGCTCTGTTCAAGCGCGGCCGCCACTGGGGGGCGATTTCAAAGAGTAACTCGATCTGGTTGCGCTGGCGCGATCCGGTCTACGCAAGCCCCCGCGAACTCGCCATGAGCTACTTTCACGAATATGTGATGAACGAGAAGAAGAGCCTCAGGCGGGCATCGCGGCCCTTCAACATTGGTGCCTATGATCCCCGCTATTGGGTGACCACCGAGGAGAATTGCTGGGACATGGGGGGCGAGATCGACGCCGCCCCGCATTTTTCCCTTCTCACGGCGGCCCAGGCCCGCAAGCTCCGGCCGCGCGAGCCCTTCGAGATCCATGCCGATACGATCAAGGAATTCGGACCTGACGGAACGCATTGTTACAAACCCTAGATAATCGGTCGTTAACGCCTTCCCCCTAATTTCGGTCCAGACCCTTGCGGCGGGAGACCAACATGCGGCACAGGCTTGCTTCGCGAATTGGACTTGGCGTCCTGCTGGCGGGCATGCTCAGCATTGCAACCCTCGTCAGTGGCTTGTTTTACATGGCAAGTCACCAGGATGACCAGGCGCGTGCCGCCGAACGGCAAATGGTAGCCGGCGGAATGCTGGCTCTGGCCGATACGCTCGTCAAGCTCGACCAGGACTATGCATGGTGGACCGATCTCTACGTCGCAGCCGAGAAAAACGATCTCGAATGGCTGAAACCCAATGCGGCGACGACAGTCACCGAGAATCAGACCGTCGACCTTCTGGTATTGTTCGACACCAATACGGTGCCGCTCTATGGGTGGGACACAGGAACCGGCGAAAATCCGGACACGAGTTTCCTGGACGCGGAATTCCTGCAAATGATCCGCGGCGACCTTGCCGCCCAGCCGATGACCAAGATTCCCGTGCGCCTTACCTATGCGCGCATTCACGGCAAGCCGGCACTCGTTGCCTATACCCGGGTTTATACTACCGAAGAGACGCCGGTCGCGGAGGGAACGCTGCTTCCATCATTCATGATGGGCTTCTATCTCACCGAAGAGCGGATCACGGCCATTGGCGCCACCTATCTGATCGGTGACCTGCGTATCGCCGAGGCATCGTCCGAAAATGCCATCACATTGCGCAACCGGCTTGGCGTTGAGATCGGCAATCTCACCTGGACCGCATCGCGCCCCGGCACCACAATCCTGAAAAAGGCGATGGTGCCGCTGGCCGTCATCGCGCTGCTGCTTCTGTCGATTGCTGCCGTTGCCGGCAGCGCGGCGCGGCGGCAGGCGGCGGGGATCATCGCCGCCGAGGCGGAGGCAAAGCGGGCGGCGGAAAGTGCGGAGCAGGAGCTGGTCAAGAAAGCCAAGCTGGCGCAACTGGGCGAACTCACGGCAACCATCGCCCACGAAATCCGCAATCCTATGGCGGCGGTCAGGACCTCGGCATTCCTGCTCGGCCGGAAACTTGCCAATAAGGGCCTGGGTATCGAAGCGCCGATCGAAAGAATCGAACATGGGATCAGGCGCTGCGACAAAATCATCGCTCAACTGATCGATTTTGCGCGCTCGCGCGACTTGGAATGCAGTGACCTTACCGTCGACGACTGGCTTGCCAAGGCTGTCGAAGAAGAGACAGCGCAGTTACCCGAGACCGTCAAGGTCGAGTGTACCTTGGGGCTTGGCGCAGCGACTGCCGCAATCGATGCGCCGCGCATGCAACGGGTGATCGGCAATCTGCTGCTCAATGCCACGGAAGCAATGGCGGGGAAAGAGAAAGTAGGCGTGATACACGACGCCACGGCGAATCCGCTGATTAAGATCGAGTCGCAGCGCACTGCCCGAGGCATCGAAATCTCGATCGCCGACAACGGCCCGGGCATCGCGCCCGAAAACCTGGAAAAAATCTTCGAGCCGCTGTTTACCACCAAGAATTTCGGCACCGGGCTCGGCCTACCCGCCAGTGTCAATATTCTGGAGCGGCACGGCGGCGGGCTCGATGTTGCATCAACACCCGGCAATGGCGCTACGTTCACCATCTGGATTCCGACGGCCACAGCACCGCAGGCCATGGGCCGCGCCGCCTGAGGGGATCGCGGAAAGAACGCACATCCTCTAGGTTTGAACACCCGCCAGAACTCGGTGAAGTGTTGTCAATTAGGGAGTAGGGTTCGCGAAATCTGCCTTAACTCTCCCTCCCTTCGGATCGTAGAAGCTCTGTAACTGCACCTTGGCCGGATAGCGCTGCCAGGCGAGTTCGACTTCCCATTGACCCGACTCGATCCACTCCCTGGTCACGCCGCCCTCGTGCTTGACGTAGCCGAGGCCCAGGGAGAGATCGACGCGGTGACCCCAGGCGCCGCTCGTCGTCGAGCCGACGATGACGCCATCCCGGTAGATGGGTTCCTCGTGATAGATCATCGGTGCACGGACGGAATTGTCCGCAAGCGCCAGGCAGACGAGGCGCTTGGGCTGAAGGGGACGGGCGCGCTGTTTTTCCAAAGCCTCCTTGCCGATAAAGCCGCCTTTCTTGTCCCACGCGACGGCGAAGCCGAGGCCCGCCTCGATCGGCGTTTCCTCATCCGACATGTCGTGGCCCCAGTGGCGGTAGGCCTTTTCCATGCGGCAATTGTTCATGGTGTGCATGCCAGCGGGGGTGAGGCCGAAATCCTGCCCCGCCTCCCATAGGCGTTCGAAGACGTGGTGCGCAAATTCCGCCGGCATATAAAGCTCCCAGCCCAGCTCGCCGACATAGGTGATGCGGCTGGCCCGCACCCGCGCATAACCGATCTCGATTTCCCGCGAGATGCCGAAGGGAAAGGCGGCGTTGGAAAGATCGGCGCCGGAGAGTTTGTGCAAGCAGCGCGCGTGACTTGGGGCCCATGACGGCGATCATCGGCAGGCCTGAGGTGATGTCGGTGGCGATGCAATGGGCGTCATCCGGCGTGTTGCGCCTGAGCCATGCCATGTCGCGGGTCTGCGGCACGGCGCCGGTGACCACCAGGAATTTGTCTTCGGCAAGCCGTGTCACGGTGAGATCGGCCTCGATGCCGCCGCGCTCATTGAGCCACTGGGTGTAAACGATGCGGCCCGGCTCGACGTCGATATTGTTGGCGCTGATGCGGTTCAGCACCTTGCAGGCATCGCGGCCCTCGACGGAAAATTTGGCGAAGCTCGACTGATCGAAGAAGGCGCAATCGGTCATCAACCGTTTGGCCTCGTAGTCGGCGCAAGGAAACCAGTTCTGGCGGCCATAGCTGTATTCGTATTCCGGTTTGACGCCGCCGCGGGCATACCAGTTGGGCCGTTCCCAGCCATTGACTTCGCCGAATACGGCGCCGAGCTTCTTGGTCTGCTCGTAGATGGGCGAGCGGCGCACGCCGCGCGCTGTCTCAGCCTGGCGATAGGGCCAGTGCATGGCATAGAGAAGGCCCAGACTCTCGCTTGCCCGGTCATGCGCATACTGGCGCACCGACTGGAAGGGATGGATGCGGCGGATGTCCATGGCGTTCACATCCATGGGCGGATGGCCGTCCTTGATCCACTGCGCCAGCACGAGGCCGGCGCCGCCCGCTCGACTGGATGCCGATCGAATTGAAACCTGTGGCGACGAAAAGATCGCGCACCTCCGGAGCCTCGCCGAGATAATAGCGCACGTCCGGCGTGAAGCTTTCCGGGCCGTTGAAGAAGAGCTGGATGCCGGCGGTCTCGAGCAGCGGAACGCGGGCGATGGCGGCCGCAAGGATCGGCTCGAAATGATCCATGTCCTCCGGCAGCGTCACGAAGGCATGGTCCTCGTCGATGCCGCCGCCGCCCCACGGCTTGGCCTTGGGCTCGAAGGCGCCGACCATCAGCTTGCCGGCATCCTCCTTGTAATAGGTGCATTCATCGGGCACGCGCACCACCGGCATGTTGCGCGGCAGTTCCGCAATGGGTTCCGTGACGATGTAGAAATGCTCGCAAGCATGAAGCGGAATATTGACGCCGATCGAGCGTCCCAACTCGCGCGACCACATGCCGGCGGCGATTACCACCTTGTCGGCCTGGATCGTGCCGGAGGCGGTTTCGACACCCACGGCCCTGCCGTTCTCGACGAGCACGCGCGTCACCTTCGTATTCTCGAATGACCTTCGCGCCGCGCGAGCGGGCCCCGGCGGCGAGAGCCTGCGTCACGTCGATGGGATTGACCTGGCCGTCCTTGGGCAGGAACACGCCGCCCACCGCCGCCTTCGAGATTGTAATGGGGCACGCGCTCCTTGATCTCGGCCACCGAAATCACATCGACCGCGAGGCCGAAATTCTTGGCCATAGAGGCGCCGCGCTTCAACTCCTCCATGCGGCCTTCGGTGAGTGCCAAGGAAATCGAGCCATTCTGCTTGAAGCCGGTGGCCTGGCCCGTCTCCTTCTCGAGGCCTTCGAAAAGGGTGGCTGTATATTTCGCCAGTTCCGTCAAGTTGCGCGAGGCGCGAAGTTGGCCGACAAGGCCCGCCGCATGCCAGGTGGTGCCGGAGGTGAGTTGCTTGCGCTCCAGCAGCACGGTGTTGGTGATGCCGATCTTGCTCAGATGATAGGCGATCGAGGCGCCGACGATGCCGCCGCCGACGATGACGACATCGGCGCGGGCGGGGAGGGACTTGGTCATGGGAAGTGGCTCCGGTTGTGCAACAGGAATAGCAACAAGCCTGTGCCCTGTGAAAGCGCCAGCCTGTCTCACGCTGCCGGGCCAGCAGTTCACGGGCCTACCCTAAAGTCCGGCAAGAGCGTATGATCGGAGCGTTGAGAGGACGATCAAGGAGCGTGCCATGACTGCCTACAATGTTGTGCGATTCAAGGTTAAGCCCGGCCAGGAACAGAAATTCATCGATGCCCATAAGAACTTGCCGGATATGGCCGGCATGGCGGACGGGGCGTTGATCAAGACCGGCGACCGGACCTTCTGCTTCGTCGGCAAGTGGGACAGTTTTGATAAAATCGGCGCCTCGCGGCCCAAGATGATCGGCATTCTTGACGGTTTCCGCGGCATGCTGGAAGACCTGGGTGGAGGGCTCGGCGTCACCGATCCGGTTTCTGGCGAAGCCGTGGTTGAATTCGGAACCAAGAACCGCTGAGCCCCGGTCCAGCGCCATTTTTCTTTGCGGGCCAAGGGGCTTTCGACTAAGAGAGTTCGGAAGAAAAAACGGATCGTTCCATGCATCGAGGCGACATTCTCCCGGCTGAGGCCTGGCAGCGGCTGCAGAACAATGCCTCCGCCGTGCTGATCGACTGCCGCACCCAGCCGGAATGGGTGTTCGTCGGCGTGCCGGCGGTGGAGCGGCTGATCCGGCTCTCCTGGCAAGCGTTTCCGACCATGCAGGTGAATAGCCAATTCGTCGCCGAGATCGAGCAGATGGGTCTGCCGAAGGATGCGGAAATCCTGTGCATCTGCCGGTCCGGCGCGCGCTCGGCCTCGGCGGCCTCGGCGCTGACCCAGGCGGGCTACACCAATGCCTGGAACGTGGCGCAGGGCTTCGAGGGCGACAAGGATGCCGGCGGCCACCGCGCCACGGTGGGCGGCTGGAAGGCGGCGGGCCTGCCTTGGGTGCAAAGCTGATGAAGAAAAAGACCAAGGAGCAAACGCCCGCCCGCTGGGGCGATGCCACCAAGCTGGTGCGCGGCGGCCTCGACCGTTCGCCTCACGGCGAGACCTCGGAAGCGCTCTTCCTCAATTCCGGTTTCGTCTATGACGAGCCGGAAACAGCGGAGAAGCGCTTTGCCGGCGAGGACGACGGCTATGTCTATGGCCGCTACGGCAATCCCACCGTCACCATGTTCGAGGAGCGGCTCCGGCTCCTGGAAGGAGCGGAGGCCTGTTACGGACTTGCCTCCGGCATGGCCTCGGTGTTCGGCGCACTCGCCTGCCAGCTGAAGGCGGGCGATCATCTGGTGTCGTCCAAGGCGCTGTTCGGTTCCTGCTATCAGATCGTGACTTCGATCCTGCCGCGCTTCGGCATCAAAACCACGCTGGTCGACGGCAAAGACCTCGATGCCTGGAAGAAGGCGGTGACGCGCGATACGAAATGCGTGTTCCTCGAAACGCCTTCCAATCCGACGCTGGAGGTGATCGATCTCGCAGCCGTGTGCGAGATCTGCCAAGAAGGCGGGCGCCTGCGTGGTGGTGGACAATGTCTTTGCGACGCCCATCCTGCAGCGGCCGCTCGACTTCGGCGCCGATGTCATCATCTATTCCGGCACCAAGCACATGGACGGGCAGGGACGGGTGCTCGGCGGGGCCATCCTGTCGACCAAGAAGTTCAAGGAAGAACTGCTAAAGCCGTTCCTCCGGCACACGGGGCCGGCAATCTCGCCCTTCAATGCCTGGATACTGCTCAAAGGTCTCGAGACACTTGAAACTTCGCGTCGAGGCCCAGAGCCAGGCGGCCCACTCGATCGCCGAGACGCTGCAAGCGGTGCCCGGCGTCACGCGCGTTCTTTATCCGCATCTCTCGACAGCCATCCGCAAGCCGCATTGTCGCGGGCCCTGATGCGGCTGGGCGGCACCATGGTGACCTTCGAGGTGGCGGGCGGCAAGGCCAAGGCCTTCGATGTGCTGCGCAATCTCGAACTTATCGACATTTCCAACAATCTCGGCGATGCCAAGTCGCTGATGACCCATCCGGCCTCGACCACCCATCGCAACATCGGCGCCGAGGCCCGCGCCATGATGGGCATCACCGACGGCATGCTCAGGCTGTCGGTGGGGCTGGAGGACGTGTCCGATCTGATCGCCGATCTGAAACAGGCGATTGCCGGCTGAGACCTCTCAGGCAAACAACGCTCGATAGACGGCAATGCTGAGCGCAAGGCAGCCGACGGCGATGGTCAGCGGGCGCTTTGGCGCGTGTTTCGACAAATAGCCGCCGAAGACCGCCGCGGGTATGCCGCCGATCACCAGGCCGAGCACCGGCAGAAACGTATCGCGCCAGTCGGCGCCGCCGCTCCAGTGGCCGACGGCGAAGGCCACGACGAAGGACGAGAACACCGCCACACTGACGACGAATTCGGAAAAGTTTCCGGAGCCGATGGCGTATCGGGATTCAGTTCCGGCGCCGAGCAGGCTGGTGGTGACGATCGGCCCCCAACTGCCGCCGATGCCCTCGACGAGGCCGCCGGCGAAACCGACGCTGCGGGTCTATTTCGGCGAGATCAGGCGCGGCGCGAAATTCATGATGCCGCGCCAGATGATCAGCACGCCCATCAGCACCAGATAGGAATTGACGACCAGTGAGAGGTACTGGCCTTTGAGGCTGGTCAGCAGCAGTGCGCCGACGATGCCGCCCAGCGCGCCAAATACCGACAGGGCACGCACGAGATTCCAGTCGATATTCTTGTGGTAGAAGTGCGACGCTGCCGCGGTCCCCGTGGTGGGCAGTTTCGCGGCATTGACGCTGGCGGAGGCGAGGGCGGGCGGAACGCCTTGGGCCAGCAGGATCGACGAGGAAATGACGCCGAAACCCATGCCAAGCGATCCGTCGACAATCTGGGCAAGAAAGCCGATCAGCGCGAACATCAAGAATTCCGACATGCCGCGGTTCCCCCTGCAATGACGGCGATGCGCCGCGTTACTGCAGACGCTGCTCGGTCACCTCGATTGGCCGTCCATTGACGGTCCAATGTATGCCACACTCGGTCTTGCCTGTGCCAGCCCAGCGTCCGGCGCGCGGATTTGCCGGGTCGCCACCGGGGGTGGTGCAGGGTTCGCAGCCGATCGAGTAATAGCCGATCTCGGTCAAGGGATGACGCGGCAGATCGTGGGTCGCCATGTAGAGTTCGATATCGAGGGCGCTGAAACCCGCCAGCGGCTCGGCCTTGATGCGGTCGCCATCGATGGTCAGCGGCGTCAGGTTGCGGCGCTCGCCGCCGTGAAAGCGCTTGCGGCCGGAAACGACGACCTCGAAACCCTTGAGTGCGCGTTCAAGCGGCAGGGTCTTGCGGACGTGGCAGCAGAGATCGTGGTCGCGGGCATGCAAGGTGCCGTCGGGATCCTTGGCCGCGAGATCGGCGGGATCGGGCTGGATCGAGCGGACATCGGTAAGACCGAGCCGGTCGATCAGCATGCTGCGGTAGCTCAAGGTCTCCCAGAACAGCTTGCCGGTGTCGAGAAAAATAATTGGCGTAGACTTGTCGACTTGCGAGATCATGTGCAGAAGCACGGCGGATTCGGCACCGAATGACGAGACGACGGCGAGCCGGCCGCCGAAATCGCGGATCAGCGGCTCGAGCAGCTCGCGGCCTTCAAGGCCGGCGTAGGTTTCATGAATGCCCTTGTCCACGTTCATTCATCCCGCATGCGGCTGTTCGAGCCAGGGTTCGGCATCGGTGTGGCGCTCGGTCCATACTTCCGCTTCGCGGCCGCGCCGGAACAGGCCGCGCTGATAGGCCAGCGACATCTGCCTGGCCGCCTGCTGCCACTGGGCGAGCGGGAAGCGATCGGAAATCTCGAAGGCGTCGAAGCCCACCTGCAGCATGAATTGCAACTGATCGGGCAGGATATTTCCGGTTGCGCGCAATTCGCCGCGATAGCCGAATTCGCGGAATCTGCCGGGCGATGGAATAGGCGCGGCCGTCGACGAAGGCCGGGAAGGGGAGAACGATGAGCGACAGCTTCGGCAGGAACAGGGAAAGTGCTTCGGCCCGATCGGCATTGCCGAAGACGACGCCGAGCTTGCCCTGATGCTTGGACAGGCTCTCCCATTCCTTCAACAGGCGCGCGAAGGACACCACGACATCGCGCATTCGGGAAGAATCGCCACGTCGTCACCGGCCTGAATCCAGGTGTCGGGAACGATGGTGTTGTTCTTAAGCAGCGGCATAGAGCGCCTCCTTGAAGGGCTTGGCGCCGACACGGCGGTAGGCGGCGAGGAATTCCTCGTCCGGCTGGCGCAGCGCCAGGTAAGTATCGACAATCTTGCCGATGGCATCGGCGACCTCGTGGCCGGCGAAGCCGGGGCCGAGGATGGTGCCGATCGAGGCATTCTCGGCGGAGGAGCCGCCAAGCGTGATCTGGTAATATTCCTCGCCCTTCTTATCGAGGCCGAGAATGCCGATGTGGCCGACATGATGATGGCCGCAGGCATTGATGCAGCCCGAAATGTTGATCTTGAGCGGGCCGATTTCCTCCTGGCGCGTCATATCGGCGAATTTGCGCGAGATCGACTGGGCGACCGGAATGGAGCGCGCCGTGGCCAGCGCGCAGTAATCGAGACCGGGACAGGCGATGATGTCGCCAACCAGCCCGTAATTGGCGGCGGCGAGCCCCGCCGCATCGAGCGCCTGCCAGATGGCGAAGACATCGTCCTTCTTCACATGCGGCAGCACGATGTTCTGGGGATGGCTGACGCGCAGTTCATCTGACGCTGTGGCGCTCCGCAAGATCGGCCATCAGCCGCATCTGATCGGCGGAGGCATCGCCCGGAATGCCGCCTTCGGGCTTCAGCGAGATGTTGACGATGGTGTAGCCGTCGACCCGATGGGCCGCCAGGTTGTTGCGGGCCCAGCGGGCGAAGGCCGGGTTCTTGACGCGCGCCTCCTCGAAGGCGGCCGACCAGCGCGGCAGCTTCTCGAATTGCGGGGGCGCGAAATAGGCGGCGATGCGGGCCAGCTCGCGTTCCTCGACTTCGGTCGAGGCCTGCGGCTTCCGGGCATATTCGGCTTCGACCTCGGACTTGTATTTCTCCGCGCCCAACTCATGGACGAGAATTTTGATGCGCGCCTTGTACTTGTTGTCGCGGCGGCCATAGAGATTGTAGACGCGCATGATGGCTTCGAGATAGCCGATCAGCTCGTGCTCGGGCAGGAAGTCGCGCACCGTGATGCCGATCATCGGCGTGCGGCCCTGGCCGCCGCCGACGATCACTTCCCAGCCCACCTCGCCCTTGTCGTTCTTGTGCAGCCTGAGGCCGATATCGTGCACCTTGACGGCGGCGCGGTCGTTGGGAGCGCCGGTCACCGCGATCTTGAACTTGCGCGGCAGATAGGAGAACTCCGGATGCAGCGACGACCATTGCCGCAGCATTTCGGCGACGGGTCGCGGATCGGCGATCTCGTCGGCCGCCGCTCCCGCCCAATGGTCGGTCGTCACATTGCGGATGCAGTTGCCGGAAGTCTGGATCGCATGCATCTCGACTTCGGCCAGGGCCGCCAGGATGTCGGCCGTGTCCTCGAGCTTGATCCAATTGTACTGGATATTCTGGCGGGTGGTGAAATGGCCGTAGCCGCGGTCCCACTTCTCGGCGATCATCGCAAGCTGGCGCATCTGGCGGCTTGACAGCGTGCCATAGGGAATGGCGATGCGCAGCATATAGGCATGCAGCTGCAGATAGAGGCCGTTCATCAGGCGGAGCGGGCGGAACTCGTCTTCGGTGAGCTCGCCCTTCAGACGGCGCGCCGCCTGATCGCGGAACTGGGCGGTGCGTTCGCGCACGAACTGATGGTCGAATTCATCATAGCGGTACATGGCTTAGACTCCTTCTGCGGCGAAGCCACCGGCGGTTCCGTCGGCCTGCTTGCCGAGATCGAGGCGCACGGTAGGCCCGAGCGTGCGCATGCGTTCGCGGATTTGGGCCGCACGGATGCGGCCGTCGCGGCGCTCGGCGTCGATCAGATAGGAACCGGTGATGAGAGTCGCTTTCTCGTCGTCCTTGGCGCGGGCTTCAAGTGCGGCGGCCGCCTGGGGCTCGAGCGCCAGCGCGGCCTCGTCGATTTTCTCGCTCCAGGTGCCCGAGCGGGTGAGAAACACGGCGATGCCGTCGCGCAGGCGGTTGGCGGTGACCAGCTGGCCCTTTTCAAAATCGCTCATGATGCGGCCCTCAACACTGCCTCGCTGATATCCTCGCGCAACGGGAATGAGATGATCTGGCCGGTGGGCTTCACATCAACTCCGGGAACGGTTTCAACCGCAATGCCTTCGGCGGCAATCGCGATCCGCTCCTCGAGGAAAGTGTCACCGGTGCCGAGCCGCACCACATGGCGGCCGGCCCGGGCTTCGCGGATCAGGATGGCATCGATGGCGGTGAGCGCCGGCTCACCCGCTGGAATCCGGCTGGCATCGCGGCGCGCCAGTTCGAGTATGCGTTGATCGGCGAGACGGTCGTGGACGATGACGTCAGCCTCCTGCAGCTTGCGCTGGGCCTTGAGTGTGAGTAGTTCTGGATCGCCGGTGCCGCTTGCAATGAAGGAGACGCGGCCTACCGGGGGAGCGGCTTCGTCGGTGAGCAGGCCTTCAACACCTGCGGCATAATTCGTGGCGTCACCGGCGATGAAGGCATCCCGCACATCGCCGAAGAAGAAGCGTTGCCAGAAGGCGCGGCGGCGGTTGCCCGGCGGCACAGACCGTGCGGCCCGATCGCGGAGATCTGCCGCGGCCCTGGCAAGCGGGCCCAGTGACTGGGGCAACATGGCATCGATCCTGGCGCGCAGGCCCTGGCCGAGAACCGGCGCCGTGCCTTCAGTTCCGATCGCCACGACGACGGGATCGCGGTCGACGATCGAAGGCACGATGAAGGTGGAGAGTTCCGCGTCATCGACCGCATTGACCGGTATGCCGCGTGCCTTGGCGGCGGCGGTGACCGTTCCATTCAAGTCCTTGTCGGCGGAGAAAACTAAGGCGGCGCCATCAAGCAGATTGGCATCGAAGCGGCGGGCGATCCAGTTGACACGCGGCTCGGCCGCGAGCTCGTCATGGAGCGCGCCGGCGATCACCGATATCCGCGCCTCAGTCTTGAGCAGCAGCCGCACCTTGCGCAGTGCTTCCTCACCGCCGCCGACAACCACAGCCGGACGGTCCTTCACGTCGATGAACAGGGGGAAGTAACGCATGGGCGCACCTCAACCGTTGGCCACGAGCTTGACTGCAAGCCCATCGAGTTCTGAAGTGTAGATGATCTGGCAGGAGAGCCGCGAGGTGGGCGACACGACCGGCACCTCGTCGAGCATCGCCTCTTCGTCGTCGTTGGCGGGATGGAGCTTCGCCGCCCAGGGCTCGTCCACCTCGACATGGCAGGTGGCGCAGGCACAGGCACCGCCGCACAGGCCGCCAACCTCGAAGCCGTGCTCACGGATGATTTCCATCACCCGCCAGCCCTCGACGGCCGCGAGAAGGTGGCTCGCGCCATTCACATCGATGACTTTGATGGTGCTCATGGTGCCGTCCGTTCGCTTCAACGGACGTTCGGTCTATCGTACAGGGGCTTCACCACACCGCCGATTTCGATTGATTTACCAAGCAAAACCGGGTTATCAGCAATCCTGTCGAAAGTCCGAACGATCCCTTCGTTCTTTATTCCGAACAGTAGTTCTAATTACAGGACGGTCCCATGTCAATGCGCCGCATCGGAAAAGGCCAAGAGTCACCTGAAAGTGACCCGAACCCGGCTCTTGGCAAGACCATCCAGCGGTTGCGCAAGGCGTACAACATGTCCCTTGGCGCACTTTCTGAACAATCTGGGGTTGCAAAGTCGATCATCTCACAGATCGAGAGAAACGAAACGAATCCAACCCTTTCAACAGTTTACCGGCTTTCCCGCGCGTTGGATACGACCATTGACGAGGTGCTCAAGGAGGATGGCGGCACGGCCTTTCTGGAACACCAAGTCAAGTCCGGCATTCCCATTCTCGAAAGCCAGGACGGGCTGTGCCGGCTTGCGATCATCGGCGCCCTCAACCTGGTCGAACTGCTGCAATGGTATGATTTCCAGGCCAAGCCCGGCGGCGTGCTCGAATCCGACCCGCATCCCGCCGGGAACTGTCGAGCATCTCTATCTGCTCAGGGGCGAGATCGAGGTGACGGCCGGAGAGGAGGTGCGGCGCGCCAAGACAGGCGAAGCGCTCCGCTTCCGCGGCGATCTTCCGCATAAGATCGTCAATGTGGGCGAAGGCAGCGCCCATGCCACCATGGTTCTGGTCTTGCGTCAGTTGGGTTCCGGCGAGGCGGCGCGCACCGCATAGATGCCGGCCGCGGCGATCAGCGCCATGCCGGCAAAGGTGGTCCAGCGCGGAATTTCGGCGAAGAAAAGAAAGCCCCAGAGCGGCCCCCAGATCATGCCGGTATATTCGAAAATCGTGACGAGATTGGCTTCCGCCAGGCGATAGGCGTGGGTCAAGAGCGACATGGCGATGGCCGCGATGACCCCGCAGGCGCCCATCAGCAAGAGATCGTTGAGCGCCGGCCACGTCCAGGCCCTGACCAGAAAATCGAGGCTTGGATGGCCGAGACGCCCAACGCCGGTCAAGGCGAAGAGACTGGCCACGACCGCAGCGCCCGCCAGATAGACACCGTTCTGATAGAAGGCCATGACCGTCGCGGGTTCCGCTACGCCGAGTTTGCGGGCGATGATCATCGATAGCGCATAGGTGGCGGCGCTCACCAGGCTGAGGAGAGCTGCGGGCTCGAACAGGGCGCTGCCAGGCTGCAGGATGATAAGAACGCCGGCAAAGCCCGCCAGCACCGCCAGCCATGATTTGAGCGTCACCCGCTCGCCGAGAAGGGGACCTGCCATGAGGGTGACGAAGATCGGCGCAATGAAGAAAAGCGCGATGGCTTCGGCCAGGGGCAGGGCCGGGAAGGCCAGATAGTAGGTGGTGTACGCAACGAGCATGATGAGGCCGCGGACGACGAGCACCCAGAAATTGCGGCTGCGCAGGTGGCCCAATCCGATCTCGTACTGCACCAGAAGGGCAAGAATGGGCAGCGCGACCAGGCTGCGGATGACGATGGCCTGGGTCACCGCATAATCGCCGCTCACCGACTTGATGATCGCGTCCTGGGTGGAAAAAATCATGACACCCAGGGCTAACGAGACGACGCCGGCGAGATTGCGGTTTTGGGAAGATTGCATGCCCGGAAAAACCGTCATCCCGGCGAAAGCCGGAAGTCAACGGTCCTCATGGCGTATGCGCTCCCGGTGGAAGATGTAGAGACCTGAACCGATGATGAGGGCGGCCCCCGCCCAGGTCCACAGGTCCGGCCAGTCGCCCCAGATGGCGAGGCCCAGGAGGGTGGCCCACAGCAGCGAGGAATAGGAGAATGGGGCAACGACCGAGGCGGGGGCGGCGCGCAGCGACATGATCAGGCAGAGATGGCCGAGGCCGCCGGCCAATCCGCTCGCCGCCAGCAGCAGCCAGGCGAAGGCATCTGGCCAGGACCAGAACCACGGCACGATGGCGCTGGTGACGACGGCGCCGGCGGCGGCGGTGTAGAGAAGCGAGGTAAGCTGGTCGTCATGGCGCACCTTGCGGGTGGCGATCTGGTAATTGGCGTTGGTAAGAGCGGCGGCCAGCAGGAACAGCATGCCCGCCCCCAGCCCGCCGAAGCCCGCCTCCCAGGGCTGGACCACCACCAAAGCGCCGGCAAAACCTACGGCGATGCCGATCCAGCGGCGGATACCCACCTTCTCGCCAAGCAGCGGGATGGACAACATGGTGACGAGAATGGGGCTGGTGAACATGATGGTGGTGGCGGTGGCGAGCGGCGTCGTGCGGATGCCGGCGTTGAAAAGCCCGGTGGTGGTCATCAAGAGCACCGAGCGCACGCCTTGCAGGAGCGGCGCGCGGCTGACCGCCAGCTCCGGCAGCCGCCGGCCGCAGATCGCGATCGCAATTAGTGAGGCGAAGAAGAAGCGGCCCCAGGTAACCTGCACAAGGGAATAGGTCTCGAGCAAGAGTTTCATGATGGCGTCGAGGGCGATGAAGCAGAGCATCGTCGCCAGCATCCACAGGATGCCCCTGGCGCGGTTTTCGCGGGAATCGGCGAGCGAGGCAGCGGTCATGGCCGTGCTATAGGCCGGGCAGGGGGTGCCGCCAATCGAAGCTTGGGCGGGCTTCATGCAACTGTCACAAACCGGTGTTGAAGGAAGCGCATGAGCGGCAAGATCTACAACGTGTTGTTCCTATGCACCGGCAATTCGGCGCGATCGATCCTCGGCGAAGCGATCATGAATAGCTTGGGCGGCGGTAAGGCAAGGGCCTTCAGTGCCGGCAGCCATCCACGGGGACAAGTGCATCCCTACACCATCGCTCTACTCCGCAGACTGAACTACAGGACGGATGCTTTGCGATCCAAGTCATGGGACGAATTTGCCTCGACTGGAGCACCAGAATTCGATTTTGTTTTCACCGTCTGTGACGCCGCGGCCGCGGAAGTTTGCCCCGTTTGGCCGGGCCAGCCGATGACGGCCCACTGGGGTATCCCAGATCCCGCGGCCACGGAAGGCACCGAAGCGGAAAAACACGTCGCCTTTGCCGATGCCTACGGACGGCTGTACAACCGCATCTCGATTTTCCTGAGCTTGCCAATCGCCTCGCTCGACAGGCTGTCGCTCAAGAGGCAACTGGATCAAATCGGCCAGGCGAGGGACTGATGGATATTCCGCGCAAGCTTGCTGCCGAAACGCTGGGCAGCGGGTTTCTGCTCGCAACCGTGGTCGGCTCCGGCATCATGGCGGAGCGGCTGGCGGGCGGCAATGTGGCGGTGGCGCTACTCGGCAACACCATTCCCACAGGCGCGATTCTCGTCGTTTTGATCACCATCTTCGGGCCGGTGTCGGGTGCGCATTTCAATCCGCTGGTGACGCTGGCCGCCATCCTGCGCGATGGCATGAGGCCGGGCGAGGCGGCGTCCTATATGTTGGCACAGATTTTCGGTGCGGTGGCCGGCGTCATCGCCGCCCATGTGATGTTCGATCTGCCGCTTTTGCAATATTCTGCGACGATCAGGACCGGAATCGACCAATGGGCCGCCGAAGCCATTGCCGCCTTCGGCCTTCTCACTGTCATCTTTTCCAGCGTTCGTCATGCGCCGCAAACTGTTGCGGTGAATGTCGGTCTCTACATCACGGCCGCCTACTGGTTCACCGCATCCACCAGCTTCGCCAATCCGGCGGTGACGCTGGCGCGCAGTCTCAGCAACACATTCGCGGGCATCCGGCCGATTGACGTGGTGGGTTTCATCGTGGCGCAGATCGTGGGCGCGTTGCTGGCCATGGTTTTCGACCGATGGCTTGCCCGCCCTACAAAGCAAACGTCACTTTGAAACTGGCCGCGCAGGCGCGCAATTCGTCGTAAAGAGCGTCGGGAATCGGAATGCCTTCGGTCTCGCGCTGGCGGCGGCGTTCCCATTCGGGGCCGCCCGCCGCATAGGTGCCCGGTTGTGACTTGAAGGCATTGAGATAGACGGAAAGCCTGGCCGCAAATCGTTCCATGGGCATGAAGAGTGTGGGATCGATGGCCATGACGAAATGGCCCATTTGCGAATCGGCAAGCGCCAGACCGTCCTGTTCGATGGATAGGCGCATGCCGGTGAGCACGCCGCCGAGAATTTCAGCAAGGCCCGCAAGGCCTGCGCCCTTGTAGCCGTAGTCGCCTCCGCCGAGCGGCGCCAGAGCCACGGCTTCATGGGGATTGGTGGTGAATTCACCATTGGCGTCCACCGCCACGTCCGCACGCAATGCCAGTCCTTCGGTGCGAAACTTGAGAACCTTGTTCCACGGGATGGCACTGGTTGCCATATCGAGCAGGAAGGGATCGCCACCGGGATTGGGAGCAGTCAGTGCAATGGGACTGGTGCCGTGTATGGGTTTGATGCCTCCATGAGGAATGACAAAGGCGCCGGAATTAGCTGTAATGAAGCCGATGAAGCCGGCGTCCGCCGCCGCCAGCGCATAGGCGCCGGCAGCGCCGAAATGGGTGGAGTTGATGACGCAGGCCATGCCGACGCCGCAGTCTCGGGCGAACCCGCAGGCCTCGTCCATGGCGCGATAGGTGGCAAGGTGGCCCATGCCGCCATCGGCGTCGACCAGTGCCGCCGCGCGGCGCGGATAACTCACCTTGAGGTTTGGGGAACCTTTGGTGAGGCCGCTGCGCAGACACTCGGAATACCAGGGCAGGAGCCGGACCCCGTGGCTGTCGATGCCGTGGAGCGATGCGTGCATGACGGCCCACGTCGCGGCCTCCGCCGATTGCTGATCGGCACCCGCCGCACCCAGCAATCCCATACTGAATGCAGCCAGTGTCTCGGACTTAGCAGTGCGCATCATCCGCCGATCTTGCCACCGAGTTCGTCCTCGATATGGACGCGAATGATGGCGTCGAAGGAGGCCTCGGACCGAAAGCCAAGCGCCAGCGCCCGCTCCGGCGCGAAATTGCGCGGCCAACCGGAGACGATTTTCATGATGGTTTCATTGGGCACGCGGCGGATGAGCTTCACGGCCGTGTCGCCAGCGATGCGGCGCAGCGCCTCGATCTGTTCTCCGACCGTGCAGGAGAGGCCGGGCAGCGTGATATTGCGCCGTGCGCCAAGCGCTTCAGTATCGAGCCCGGCGGCATGCAGCAGAAAGCCGATGGCCGCACGTGGGCTAGCATGCCAGTGCCGCACATCCTCGTCCACCGGCAGTATGGCTTCCCGCCCCGCCAGCGGCTCGCGGATGATACCGGAGAAGAAGCCGGAGGCCGCCAGATTGGGCTTGCCGGGACGGACGCAGATCGTCGGGAACCTAAGCCCGATGCCATCGAAAAAACTGCGCCGCGAATAATCCGCGAGTAGCAATTCGCCGACTGCCTTCTGGGTGCCGTAGCTGGTCAAGGGTGTGGTGAAGAAGTCGTCGGGAATCGCTTCGGGGAACGGGGCGCCGAAGACGGCAATCGACGAGGTGAAGACAAGCTTGGGCTTGTAGCCTGCGCCCTTCTTGCGGATCGCCTCGAAGAGGTAGCGCGTGCCGTCGAAATTGATGCGGTAGCCCTTGTCGAAATCGGCCTCGGCTTCGCCGGAGACGATGGCCGCCAGATGGAAGATAAGATCGGGGCGGGCAGCTATGCGTTTCTCCGCTTCGCCGGGCGCCGACAGATCGCCTGCATAGGTCTCGACGGGAAAGGTCGATGCGGGCGGGGGCGGCGCCAGCACCACATCGTAGCGGGTGATCTTCGAAATGGCTTCCCCCGACAGGCTGCCATCGGCGCACAACCGCTTGACCAGTTTGGCGCCGACCATACCAGCCGCGCCGATGACCAGAATGTGCAAGCCAGTCTCCTTCGCTCCAATTCTAAGGCGCTATGGCGCTGCGCCATTCACAGGTGTCCGCCAACGTATCAGTTCAACCCGTATTCACAAGCATTCTCCGCTTACCAACCCGGCCATCGGGTGAATGTCGTTTGATCCTCCACGCAACCATGAAGAAAAAAAGCAGTCGCCAATCGGTCCAAAAGGGCGCAGTATTTTTATCGGCGGCTGATGCTCCGCTACAGGCACCGGCTGCTGACGAATGGCGCTCCGCCTGGAAGGTGAACCGACCGTGTCACCGGAACCGAAAATGTTCAGAAACTCATCCTCCCGGCGGAACGGAGCTGCATCTGCGGAGCATTATTCCCGCGATCCAGCGTTGCGAAAAACCGGCATTCGCGTCATAGGCGACATGTCCTGGGGAGCGCATCTTTGTGTTTTCTTCGAGACTAAAGAGGACCTGCTCGACACAGCGACTACCTATTTCGCGGCCGGGTTGGAAAGCGACGAATTCTGCATATGGGCGGTCTCCGACCCCATCACGGAAGAGGATGCTAAGAATGCGTTACGCCGCGAGATACCGGATTTTGACCGGCATCTGGCAGGGGGGCGGATTGAAATACTCCAGGGCGCCGAGTGGTATCTCAAAGGCGATCGGTTCGAACTGAATAGGATCACCGGCGGCTGGAACGAGAAACTCAGCGACGCATTGGCCAAAGGCTACGAGGGGATGAGGGTCAGCGGCAACGCGTTCTGGTCCAATTCGAACCATTGGATGGAGTTTTGCGAATACGAGCATGAACTCGATCGATCGATCTCCGGCAAAAGAATGATTGTTCTTTGCACCTACTCGCTCCAGGCCAGCAGTGCAGAGGATATTTTGGATGTGGCGCGTGCACACCAATGTACCATAGCGAGGCGAAACGGCGATTGGGAGTTTCTGGCAACTCCCGAACTCACCCAAGCCAAGCGGGAAATCAAGAGGCTGAATGCCGCGTTGGACATCCTGTCGAAGCCGTTCCCAGGTCGGGAGTCGTTGACACCACGGGAACGCGTGGCACTGGCTCAGATCTTAAGAGGGGCTTCCAGCAGAGAAGCCGCAGAGTCGCTTGGCATCAGCCCGCGCACCGTCGAGTTTCACCGTGCAAACATCATGCAAAAGCTAGGCGCGAAGAATACGGCCGATCTCGTGCGTATAGTGCTCAGCGAATAGGGAGAGTGTTCGGTCAACAGAGCGGCGCTTCTCGGCATGCTGAACGTTTCTATCAATGTCGTCGCTGGCGCGTGATGTAAATGTGGGGCTCGGCACCTGGGATGTTTGGTGCCTTTTCTAACGAGTGCTGGATCCCCGGCGCAATTGCTTCGAACCGCTAATCGCAAGGACATTGAGTTCAGCGCTCGCCAATCCCGGCAGAACGGCTCTAAACCTGCGCCGTTCAGCGATGACAAGGAGTTCTCCCACCATCAGTTTTATGAACGAGACGGCCTCCTCGTCAGTCATGTAGTCGTATGGGTCTATTTTCATTGTCTTTCCGATGTCCAGATAACGCCACGATAGTTAAAATCTCCCGAGGCAATCAATCGAGTAGCACAGCGCAGTTGTGTCAGGACCGGTAGAAATACCAGCAACCGTGCTTAAAATACCTCACCGATTTCTGGGAAGGCTCGGGCAATCCCAAACCGCTTTGTAAAGATAAACGAGCGACGAGGAGCCTGTTGGGAAATGTTGATCATGATCGTAAATCCGAGGTTGCGGAGGCGGTCGGCAATACCACAATGCTGTTGAGTTCCTCCATCAAGTATTGGATTCGGTCAGCTCGATTTACATTGTGCGTGGGTCGGGCCTCCATTGTTCGCGGCTCTCGACAATGTCCCCATTGAGGTCGAACACAAGTCGAAATATCAATTGATTTCAATATCATATGTCCGATTGGTGGCGGAGGGGGAGACCCTCTCCGCCTATTCCAGCATGTTCCGGCGAGTTCCGGAAGGTTGTGGAAAACAAGCATTTTCAGACATAAATCAGTCTAGCGAGTTCCGCCAAGTTCCGGTACAATCCAAGCTCGCGTTGTGGGCAGGATTGTGGGCAGGAAGGTAGGCGGAGAGAGTGGGATTCGAACATCGGCTTTCGGCGATCAAGGTGCAGCGGCTTCGCAAACCCGGCCGCTATGGCGACGGCCGTGGCCTATGGCTGCAAGTTTCGAAGTCCGGCAGCAAGGCTTGGCTGTTCCGCTACATGGTGCAGGGCAGGGCCCGCCAGATGGGCTTGGGGGCGCTGCACACAGTGGGCTTGGCCGATGCCCGCCTGAGGGCGGAAGCGGCGCGCAAGCTGCTCCTGGGCGGCGTGGACCCCATCGAACTCGAAGCGCGACAAGATCGCGGACGAGCGGCTGCAGGCTGCGCGCGCTGTCACCTTTAAGGACTGCGCTGCGCGTTACATCGCCGGCCATGAGTCGTCATGGCGAAACGCGAAGCATCGTCAGCAATGGCCGAACTCCCTCGAGGCCTATGTCTATCCCCTAATCGGAGACTTGCCCGTCGGCGCGATCGGGGTCGACCTGATCATCAAAGTGCTCGATCCCGTTTGGCGAGAAAAGCCCGAAACCGCATCGCGCCTTCGCATGCGAATCGAGACCGTCCTATCCTGGGCGGCCGCGCGCGGTTATCGGAGCGGTGACAACCCCGCCCGCTGGCGCGGGCATCTTGACCAGCTCTTACCGCCGCGGCGCAAAGTAAAGCGGGTCCAGCATCATCCAGCGCTGCCCTATCGCGAGATGCCGCAATTCATGGCCCGTGTGCGGGAAGAGAAGGGCGTCGGCGCCCGTGCGCTGGAATTCACCATCCTCACTGTGTGCCGCACCGGTGAGGCCATAGGCGCGCGCCTGAGCGAGTTTGACGTGGCGCGCGGCGTGTGGACCATTCCCGGTGATCGGATGAAAGCCGGCCGCGAGCATCGCGTGGCCCTTTCGAAGCGAGCACTCGAAATCGTGCGCACCGCCTTGACCGAAGGCGACTACCTCTTCCCCGGCGGCTCGAAGGGCAGGCCGCTTTCGAATATGGCCATGTTGAAGACGCTGGCGCGCATGGGGCGCGGCGATCTCACGGTGCATGGCTTCCGGTCGACCTTCCGCGACTGGGCGGCCGAGATGACGAATTACCCTCGCGACGTTGCCGAGATGGCGCTCGCTCATGTTGTGGGTGACGCAACCGAAGCGGCCTATCGCCGGGGCGACATGTTCGAGAAGCGCCGCCGGCTCGCCGAAGACTGGTCGAAATTCTGCAACGGGCCAGTCATGAAGGCCGGCGATGTAGTGCCGATGCGGGCATAGCGATGGCAAAACCGCTCAATCCCCCGACTGATGCGGAGTTCGATCGAGCCCTACGGCGATTTGAGCGATGGCAACACATTCCATATCGATTGAAAGATATCGAGCGATGGGTTGAAGCAATTCAGGCGGCGCCAGCGGACGTTCGCAATACTCCAGACGTGCAGCCCAAGAAGGATGGCGGCACTTTCGTTTCAGGCGTGACTGACCTCGATCACTTGCTGGAGCATGCCGCCGCCGTTCGCCGGAAATTTAAGGCTGGCAAGTTTCTGTTGGCGAACGCCAGCTTGCGCGGCCTGGAGGAGCGTATTCGGGCTGTCAATGCCCGAGTGACTGCGCCACTGATTGAACGTGGCAAGAAGGAACTTGCGGACAGCCGGCGCGGCGCTTCTCAAAAAATGGCCCTCAACACTGCCCCAGATCATGATGCGAGACGGCTGGTCTTTGAGAAATTTCGCGCCCTCGGATGCTCAAAGATGGAGGCATACAAACGGGCGGCCGACAAATTGGGGGTTTCACATCGCAGCATCAGTAAGGCAGTGACTGGCCGCTAATATTGGAAGGTTGCTCCTATCTTCCAATTTTCCTCGCCATACTCCAAGTCGTTCCGCATGGACCACCACGGAAATCAGACGAGGAGCAGCGATGATAAATTTTCTCCGACGCGAAGACGTCGAACGGATCACCGGCCTGGCGCGATCGACGATCTACGTCGAAATGCAAAAGTCCGGTTTTCCAAAGCCGGTGCGCATCACGGGGCGCGCTGTGGGCTGGGTGGAATCGGAAATTCTTGCGTGGCAAAAAGCCAAGATTGCCGAGCGCGACCGCGGCCAGGCGGCATGACCCGCCATGCCCATATCATCAACGAAAACCCCGCCCAAAGGGGAAGGCGGGGCTTCGCGTGTTGACGACTTCGGCGGACGCCTAGTCGGTCAACCATATAGCAATAATCCGCACGCCGAGCAAGCGCTGACCGGCGCCGAGGCAACTGATGGTGCTGCCGCATGAGCAAGGGCCGCGGTGCGGACAAGCGCGGGCGCTCGAAGAAGGGGCCACCCTTCGTCCAGCTGTTTCACTACATGATCGATTCTCCCGCCTGGCGAAGCCTGCTTCCTGTTGAACGAGCCGCGTATGTCGAAATCGCATCGAAGTTCGACGGCAAGAACAATGGCAAAATCCTCATGAGCGCCAGGATGCTTGCACCGGCACTCGGCATCAGCAAAGCAACGGCCGCTGCAGCCCTCAACATGCTGGTTAAGTCAGAGCTGGTCGAGGTGGTGGTCGACTGCGGCTTCAACATGAAAACGGGCGAGAGGTTCGGTCGCAAGTTCCGATTGACGGTCTATCGCTGCAACGCCGTCATCGGTGCGCCGATCCCCCGAAAGGAATTTCCAACGACTGTCAGACCACTGAGGAACCGTCAAAACGCGGTCCAGCTAGAGGGACAGAGCGGTCCAGCTACAGGTACAGATGCCGCAAAAAACCACGCTGAGGCGGCCTGATGGTCCAGCTACAGGTACAGATAGGGCCTTTTTGGGTTGTTCCCGGTCCAGCTACAGGTACGTATTTAAGATCTACACCATGCCTGCAGCGAAGAAGACCTTCGTCGTCTGCTCTTCCACAGCACCGGCAAAAGCGCGAGCGAGCGCGCCCGAAGGTAGCGCCGAAGCGAGTGAGCGCGCCTTCACTGAAATCAAACTTTCCTCGCCTTCAAAGCCTGCGCGGCCTCCATGACGACCTTCCACAGCCAAGACCGGGGGGCTTGGGGTCTGAACGTCGCCGCGTTTTGCGGACCGGCGCCCCCCTACGACGCGCAATTCCGCTAAATTCGAAGTGGGGGGTGAAGTGATTGAATATGCACTGAATTCGTTCGATTAGGGATTTATCGGGTGCCCAGCTGCCATCATTGCGGGCGAAACTGCCCCTACTGCGCCGAAATGGACCCACCGCCGGACCTGGTAGGGGCATGCGCGCGACTGGGCATTGAAATCGATGCCATCGGCACCGTGAGCGAGAGGGACGCGGCTGAGATCGTGGGGCTCTCTCACTTCACCTTGCGAAATCGGCGGCGCCAGGATCGGCCGATACACTGCACGAAACGCGGCCGCGATTGGCGCTATGCGCTTGACGACGTCGCAATCTACATGCGCGGCAATCCGCTGGAATAAAACTAGCCTCGATACCGTTCGGAACTTTTCATCGGGGCTTAGTCAATGGCAAATTCGCAGCCTGATTTTCACAATGAGGATTCCGCATGTCCGGTCCCGTAAGCATTCTCCCCAAAGGCACAAATTTCGCCCGCCGCTGCATCGCCCTGGCGCTCGGCCAAGGCGATCCTGGCGCTGCAGCCGATGTCGCAATGAAAATGTGGCCGGGGAGCATCCTCCATCGTGCTATGGCCGGCAACTTGGGCGGCGCATCGGGATCGTGGGGCGAGCAAATCGACAATCTGGCGAATATCAATTCAGAATTCGTTGGCCTCGTCAGTCAACGGACGATATTGGGCCAGATCGCTGATGATGCCCGGCAGGTTCCGTTAAGAGTGCGCGTTATCTCCAGCGTCGACGGAGCATCCGCGGGCTGGGTCAGTGAGGGCGGCACGAAACTCGTCGGCGCCCTGAGCCTGACCGCCGAAGCCATGGCGCCGTTGAAAGTCGTATCCATGACGGCCGCCACGGACGAATTGTTGAAGAGCGGCGGCGCGAAAGCGGAAAAAATTATCGTGAAGGATATGTCCCGTGCGGTATCGCGCCAACTCGACATCGCCTTCATCGACCCGTCAAATGCCGGCGTCGCCGGCGAGAAGCCAGCGAGTGTCGCCCACAACGCACCGACCGTGGCCTACGGCGCAAGCGACTATTCGAACCCGACCGTTCTGAAAAATAAAGTCGGCGACATGTTCGATCAATTCGACGGCGATTTGCTCACGTCGTATTGGATCGGCAGTCCGAGGGTGCTGGCGCGTCTGGCGCTGCATGACGTCATCGATGTGCTGCGCGGACCGCAAGACGCTTCAATGGCGATGGTGCCGATCCTCGCCAACAACAACGTTCCCAGCGAAGGTGGTTCACCCGATACCGACATTCTCGTCCTGCTCGATGCCGATGCGGTTGTCGTGGGCGATGACGGAGAAATCGAAGTCAGGACTAGCCGACAGGCATCGGTTCAACTGGTAGACAATCCAACCCAAAGCTCGGTGACGCCGACGCCGACGAACCTCGTTTCGCTTTGGCAGTGCCACGCGCATGGATTTCTCGCCGAGCGTGCCCTGAATTGGAAGTTGGCGCGGGCAAACGCTTGCGTGGTCCTAACCGGCTTGCCGCGCGCGTGAGGCCACATGCCCGACAGCCGCTTCAAAGGCATGGCAGAAAGCATCTGCGCGAAAACCGAGGCGATGGGGCACGACGTCTCCCCGTGGAAACGCGAACTGCTGGAGTACTGCGAAATGCTCTTGCGCCACGTCGAACGTGCAGACTTGGAAACTCTGAGAGAAGTTGCGGTCCTTCGGAGATTTCTCGGCCTTCGATTCGAAGGCGAGTTCGATAAGAGCAAAGCATACGGCAAGGGCAACATCGTGAGCCAAGGCAACAGTTTTTACATCGCGATCGCTGACGTCCCAGGTTCCTCCATAGGAAACGCTAGCCACTGGCAGGCGATCAACGACCTGCCGCCCCTGCCCGACTGGTACTCCGACGCCGAAATGACTCCGCCGCCGCTGGCAGGCAAATCCGGATCGCGCGGCGTGCGCAAAGTGTCGAAGGTCACGAAGCGGGCTGACGACGGCGGAATTCTCGAGATCGTCTCCGTGGAAAGGCCAATTGAGGAGGGCACCGATGATGACGCTTGACCAGGTCGACGTCGACGCCGTGCTCACTGAAGACGGCGCAAATGTCTATTTGTATTTCTCCACTGAGAGCGCGGAATGGATTGAGGTGATTGAGCTGTCGGAGCCGATCAGCGAGCGCGACTTTGATCGTCACGGGTTTCTAGAGGCCTGGCAGAGTGCTGGCCGTCTCGTCGAGGAGTGGTTTGCTAACGCAACCCCGGGGGGGGGGCCGATCGGCTTTGGAAATCGACCCAATTCCCGTACCCGCTCGCCCGCCACGTAGAGGTTTTTTTCGTCCGCTAGGAATTTGAACAATGAGCCGCCCACCCCATAAACCAACTCCCCGAGATCGTCACCTGGTCGAGACGCTGGCTGGCCTTGCGTTCCGCCATGATCAGATCGGCGCTGTTATGCAGATAAGCGGGCCCACGCTTCGCCGGGCCTACCGCAAAGAACTCGACCGCGGCTCGGCGGTGGTCGAGGCGAATCTCGTCGGCAATCTGCTCCGCCTTGCCGGTGGCAACGATGGCACTGCGCTCAAGGCGATTATGTTCTCGCTGCGCTGCCGGTTCGGATGGTCGGAATTTTCCCCGCCGCGCAGGCCCGAACCGCTCGGCAAGAAAGAGGCCGCGAACCAAGAGGCCCAGACGGCGCATGAGGAAAGCGACTGGGGGGATTTGCTCCATTGAAACCGATCAACCGCGCCCTACTCGAAGCCCTTATCGAAGCGGCGCCGCCGTCGCCGGAGTTGCTCGCACCGCTTTTCGAGCTTCTCGGCGAGATCATCAACGACCTTTCGGCCGACCATGGCATTTCCCGAGTCCACATAGCCGGCGCTATGGTTCAACAGGGGGCTCGGGAAATCGCAAAAATCAACGGCGTCGGCGTGGCGATGATGCTGCTTGATGCAGCGCGGCGCGACTTGGAAACTGAGCGGCCGGATGAAGCCGCTGCAGCAACGGCTCAACAAGAAATAAGGAACTAGACTGATGGCACAGACCCAAGACCTGCAGCGGCTCGTCGTCTCGTTGGAAGCGAAGATGACGCAATACGACCGGGCGATGGCCAAGGCTGCCGGAACTACCGATAGAACGATGAGGCGCATAGACGCCCAGTTCGCTCGCGTCGAAGGCAGGATGAAGTCCTTCGGCCGTGGCCTGCTCGGCGGAATCGCTGGCGGGCTGTCCGGCAACGCGGTGCGCAGCATGATCGCCGATGTTGCGAAGATCGCCGACGAGGCCAAGGCCACGGGCGTGAGTGTGCAAAAACTTCAACGGCTGCTGTTCGCTGTGAAGCAAGAGGGAGGCACACCCGAGGCGCTTGTCACCGGCCTCAAGAAGCTCAATGTGACCATCGGCGAGGGCATAACGAAGGGCAACGACTTCTCCAAGATACTCGCCGCCAATGGCATCGCGATCGAGAGTCTGGCGAACGATCCGGCGAGGGCACTGGAAGTCGTCGCCGATCTCATGCGCGGTGCGGGCAGTGCTGCCGAGCGAGCGACAATTGCACAAGCCGCGATGGGCCGTGGCGCCGCCGAACTCATACCGTTCCTGCGACAGGGCTCCGAGGCAATCCGGCAAAGCGGCGACTATGCGCAAGAGTTGTCGTTGATTTTGGGCGATCAACTAGTCGCCAACGCGAAGCGATTCGACGACGCGATCAATGCGGTCGGCGCCACAATCGCCACCAAATTGAAGGGCGGGGCTGTGAGTTTCCTCCGGGAGATAGAGAAGATAGTTCTGGCCGTCGACCGCATGGGCGCCGCGCTGCCGTCGGTCTTCCCAGGGTTGAACGCCGAGCAGGTCAAGGAACTGGAAGCAGCATTTCCGGCGCTCAAGGCCCAGCGCGGTTCCCGACTCGGCACAGTGTCGCGCAATCCATTCGACACGCAACGCGGCCCTGACACGAAAACCGTTGTTCCTGTCGATCTAACCGATGCCCAAAAGAAAGCAAACAAGGAAACCGAGCGCCAAGCCGAGGCCATCGCCAAGGTCATCGAGAACCTCAATTTTGAGCGCCAGCAACTCTCGCGCACCGACCGCGAGCGGGCGATCTACAACGAACTCGCCCGCGCCGGCGTTGAACTGGACAGCAAGCACGGCAAGGTGATCGCCGAGCTGGCCGGCAAATTCTACGACGAGCAACAGGCGCTCGAGGATTTCACGGGTTCGATGGACGAAGCCCGTGACATGACCAATGGCTTCTTTGGGGATCTGATTTCCGGCCTGCGGGAAGGCAAGTCGCTCACCGATGCGCTAGCCGCCGCGTTCCAGAATCTCGCCGACAAGATGCTGGACCGCACCCTCGACATGGCGGTCGATGCCCTGTTGGGCAAAGCCGGTTCCACCAGCACCGGTGTGCTGGGGCAAGTGCTGGGCATCAAGGCGCCGCTTAGCGTTTCTGGCACCGCTACTGGAGGGCTAGCGCCGTTCGTTTCGGCGGGCGCCGCAGCCCGAGGCGTTGTGCCGCCGTGGATGAGTTCCAAAACGCTCGGGCTGGTTCCTTCATTGGCCGGTGGGCTTGGCGGTTTCAGAAATATCAAACGCAACAATCCGGGCAACATCGAGTTCGGGCAATTCGCTGAGGGGTTCGGCGGAGTGCTGGGGAAGGGCGGGCGGTTCGCGCAATTCCCAAATCTGAGTTCGGGCTTCGACGCGATGCGGGAATTGCTTTTCAAATATGGGCAAGGCCAGAACACAGTTTCCTCGGTCATCAACAAATGGTCTCCACAGGTCGACCCCACCAACGCGGCCGGATCGACTTCGAATTATGCAAAGTATGTAGCTGGTCAAATGGGAGTTGGGGTGAACGATCCGCTCAATCTCGCTCAGAACCCAGACCTGACTAACAAGATGATGGCGGCGATGGCCAAGTTCGAGCATAACCTTACAAAGGTTGCCGACACTGCGGCAACGGCGGCGACGGGCTTCGAAGGGGCGTTCCCGCCAGCGTTGGCGTCTGTGGTGCAGGCCATTGGCGGTGCAGGGTCAGGCGCCAGCGGCGGGTTTCTGAACATGCTCCTGTCCGGTTTCGGCAGCGGCGGTGGCCCGCGTGCGATGGGCGGGCCGGTATCGCCGGGCAAGGCTTACACCGTCGGCGAGCGCGGGCCTGAGCTTTTCATGCCGCGTGTCCCTGGCCTCATTGTTCCGAACAGCGGCGGCCGTACGGGGGCGGAACCGCGATTTGCGCTCGACGTCACACCGAGTCCTTACTTCGACGTTCGGGTGCGACGCATCGCCTCGATTGGCGATGCCCGCACGCTCAACACGGCCAGGCGCAATCTTCCAGGCACCGCCGCGCGCTACAATAAACTTGGGACAACGTAACGCTGATGGATCAATCCAAATGCACCTTTGATGATTATGGTTGCGCGATCGGCACCAAGGCTTGGCCAGCGATGTATATGCCCAACAAGAATGCGAGGCCGGATGCTATAGCGGAGGCGACAGCGCCGTAGCGCCACAAAGAGAAAATTCGAATTTGCTTTGCCGTAGCCGGGTGAACCTCTGAAATATACACCTGCGCGATGTAGGAGAGACCAAAGGTCACTACCCCCAACACCGCTCCCACGCCGAAGATGAATGCCGCATTTGCCAGCGATTGAACCCCGAGTCCCGCCGTTATGGCATTGGGGAGGAATGTTACGATGCCAGCTGCGGCGGCTCCGTTTATTAGGATGCAGCCTTTTATCGTTTCCTTGGCGAACTCCATTGCGGTCGAGCGGGACAATTGAAGGAAAGCTTCCTGGTCCCGAGGCGGTTGCTTCATGAGCCGTAGCTCCAAAATCCAAGTTCCTCGCCGAGTCGAACGCCTTCGAAGATTGCGAGCAGGATCGCCGAAACGGCCACACCAATTCCTAGCGCACTCTGCCAGAAAGTCAGAGTGAGCGGCTTCCTGATTTCGACGAGTTTCCCATGCCAATAGAGCTGGCCGTTAGCATCGACGCCCAGGGCATCAAGTTCGTCAAGGCCAATGCTGCGGACGCCGGGTGGCCAGGTGGAGGAATCGGCCTTTCGGAAAGGCACGGCCTTGAATTCATCTTCACGCGTCATCGCGCACTCTTCTTGAGCCCGATCGCGACAAGGCGCCGAACGGCAATCGGCCGCGACGGGTGATCATCCTGCCGATTGCGCCATTGGTCCACGGCCGCAATTTCCGTTGCAGGCATCCGCACGCCGATGGTGGGATTGATTCCGGTACGCGGTCGACCGCGCTTCTTTTTTGCTAGCAATGTTTCTTGCCGTGCCATGGATTATTTGCTAGCACATCGCCGAGCCGAAAGGAAGGTTGCACTCCTCCCGGCTCTTAACCCGCCAACAAATGAGGCTCGACATGGCAAGCGAAATTGCGAAGGTGGTCAAAAGCTGGAAAGTGAGCTTCGCCCGGATCGATCTTGAAATCGCCGAAGCTGAAAACGACCGCGAAGGTGATCAGGCAGTGCGCGCCGCAATCAAACGGCATCACAAAATCTCCGACGAACTTCTCCAAAAGCTGACGGGCCTCAAGGCCACGGCGGAGGACGATGTCTACGAGCTAGTTTCCCTGGCTAGGTTGCTGTTGGAGCGCGATCCTGCCCGATGACAAACGGCTTCCCGAGTTCTACGCATGGCCTCGTCGGCCCTACTCGACCAAAAGGTCAGAAACACGCCGCGCGTGGCACGGGCGGCCTGAGCCCCGACCCGCATCAAGCCCCGGCTCCGGCCGGGGTTTTTCTTGGTTTCCAGCGCAATGTCAGGCCTTTTGTGTGAAATTCAGGTGGCGGAGCACTACCGCTAGTCGTTGATGGATCATTCACTCTACGTAACATTTACTCTGCAAAATTGAGCAATACAGCACAGCAGCGGGTTCCCTAGGGGCATAAATTCTCGGATGACCCTGGCAATTTCGCCTCAGTTCAGCCCCGGCCTCACAAGCCCAACGGAGGAATAGTGTGCCCAAATTCAAGAAACACATCGCAGAGATCGGCACGACATAGCGCGAAACCGCCCATTACATCACCGAGCATTGTGCTGGAACTGACGCAATCTGGCGCGGGGCGCCGAACTCAATTCGTTGAGCGTATTGCTCGAGCTCGCTTATTACGAAGCCTATTCGACTGCCAACAAGGTCGAGGTTCCTCCCGCCGAGATCAAACGACTCAAGGCCCTGGAGCCAAGAGGCGCGGGCCTTTCTGAGTTATGGCGGGGGCGAGGATGCCCTCAGCGCCTTCCCTGAAGTCGACGGCCCGCACCCGCCGGCAATGGTGACGGGACCGGGCATGGGTTCTCCGAGCGCGCTGTGGGCAGAGTTGTGGGTTAAAATCTAAAAGCTATAAATTCTCCAATGATTTCAAAGCGCATGGCGGAGGGGGAGGGATTCGAACCCCCGGAGGGCTTGCACCCTCAACGGTTTTCAAGACCGCCGCAATCGACCGCTCTGCCACCCCTCCGCAGGAGTGAGTGCGCTCCATGTAGCAAGAGGCTCCGCGCTTCTCAACGGTCATGCGCTGACCCGCTCGCACGCAGGCCCGCAACGTTAGTGGCAACCAATGTCCTCACCAATTCCTGAGCTATAACATTCGACGGCACCTTCTGCGCGCTTTCACACAGGTGCAAAAGGCCGAGATTCGCGCGAAGGCCAGGGCATGCTGCGTCGAAACTTATACTTCCGGCGGCGTAGCCCAGGTCGCCCGGGTCGAAATGCTGTCGGACAGACGCGTGCGTTGTTGGATCAGGAGTTAGGAAATTGAACTCGGCCCCAAATTGAAGGCCGAGAGTCAAGCACGCCTGATCCGGGGTTAGAAACTTTACTCGGCGTAGGAGGAGTCCTCGGCGTCGAGCAGGGCCCGCATCTCGGCGAAATGGGCGTGAAACTGGTGGCGGTCGGCCTCCCATTCCTGCGCCGTCTTTTCGGCCACCGCCGGGGTCATCACATGAAGCGGCTGGCCGGTCTGGCGCGCCAGCACCAGATTGCGGCAGGCGCGCTCGAGATAGTAGGTGAGGTCGTAGGCCTCGGCCACGCTGGCGGCACAGACGAGCACGCCATGATTGCCCAGCAACATGATCTGCTTGTTGCCCATGAGTCGCGCCAGGCGGTCGCCTTCGGTTTCGCTGTTGGCCATGCCGCCATAGTCGAGATCGAAGGCCAAGCGGTTATAGAAGCGCGCGGTGTTCTGGTCGATGGGCGGGATATCCGGATCGGCCAGCGAAGCGATGGCGGTAGTATAGGGCGGATGCAGATGGATGATGCAGCGCGCCTGGGGCAGGGCGGCGTGCAGCCTGCCATGCAGCGACCAGGCGGTGAGATCGGGCGCATCGGGGCGGTCCATGGTGGTTTTGTCATCGGCATCGAGAAGTAACAGGTCCGAGGCCCTGATTCGCGAAAAGTGCCGCCAGCGCGGATTGATCAGGAACTTCCGGCCGTCGGCCGAGACGGCCAGGCTCAGGTGGTTGGCCACCGATTCGTGCCAATCTTGGCGAACGGCCAGCCGAAATGCCGCCGCAAGCTCGACACGCAATTGCCATTCGTCCGCGGCATGGCTTGGCGGGGTCTTGAGCGAGGCGACTATGCTCATCATAATGCTCCTACGGTCTGAGCAGGGAGGATAACCCTGCTCCGGCCCGGCAGCAATCGCCAATCGGGAGGCCGGGAGATGAGGAATACGAACTTGCTGACACAACTTGCGACGATCCTCTTGCTGACGATCCCACTTTCCGCAACCGCATTGGCCGGCCCCGGTCCACACGGCACCTGGGTCATGGACAGTGGCAAGGTCACCGTCCAGGTCGACGATTGCGGCCTCAATCTGTGCGGCAAGATCGTGGCGTTGGCCAAGCCACTGGACAAGAAGGGCAGACCGAAGCTCGACAAAGAAAATCCTGACCCGGCCCTTCGCAAACGCCCGGTCATCGGCCTCACCATCCTTCAGAACATGAGGGCCGACGGCGCCAACAAATGGGTGGGTACCATTTACAATGCCGACGACGGCAATACCTACAAATCGGTGATAAAGCTCAGCGGCAACGCCATGAAGGTCAAGGGTTGTGTCGCCTTCATCTGCAAGTCTATGCGATTTCAAACGGGTGAATTGAGCTCTCGCGGGGATATTTCATGACCTTGAGCGGCAGGCGGGGCCGGAGTTCTTCGATGAAGCGATTTGCAGCTCTTGTTGCCGCCGCCCTGATTGCCATGAGCACTGCGGGTATCGCTCAGAGCCTTGATGAATTGTCCTTCGCCAAGAAGCTCAAACTCGCCAAGGTGGGCGACGAGGAAGCCCAGGTCGCGGTGGCCCTGGCCTATGAGACGGGCAGCGAAACGGCACTTGATGCCGTAGAAGCGGCGAAATGGTACCGCCAGGCCGCGCTGCAAGGCAATGTCGAGGCCCAATTTCGCCTCGCCCGCATCGTTGGCAAGGGCGCCAAGGGCCTGAAGCAGGATTATCCCACCTCAATCAAGCTTTACGAAGCCGCCGCCGCCAAGGGTCACGCGCCGGCGATGAATGCGTTGGGCCTTCTCTACCAGAACGGCGAGGGCGTTCCCGCCGATCCGTCCAAGGCGGCGGAATGGTATCGCAAGGGGGCGGAAGCGAAACTGGCCGATGCCGAAAACAATCTTGGCATTCTCTATCTCAATGGCAAAGGTGTGCCGCGCGATTTCGGCGAGGCTTTCAAGCTTTTCGAACGCGCCGCCGAACAGGGCGACGGCTGGGGCCTGAACAACCTCGGCGGTTTGCATGAGATGGGCTGGGGTACGCCGAAGAATCGCGACAAAGCGATCGAACTCTACAAGCAGGCGGCGGCCAAAGGTATCGCCGCTGCCCGGAACAATCTCGACCGCCTGACGGCCACTCCGTAAAATTTTACCAGCACGGCAACCATACCGGCGAGTAACTCTCGGTTAACCGTGCCGCTCAATCTAACGTTTACGCTCTTCGCGCCACACTCCCCACCGCAGAACGGCGAAACCGTCTTCGAACGACGTACGCCGCGGGGAGTGTGTCAGTATGCGTCGCGCCATGATATTGCCGCTTGTGCTGGTCATCGCCGGATTGGCGGTCAGCGGTTGTTCGTCGAAGAAGGTGAAGCACGGAGCTCTCAATCCTTTCGCCGCGGGCACCGGAAGCCCCTATTATACGGGCAAAGGCGAGCCGCCGCGCGGCGGCGGTCGCTATCATGTGGGCAAACCTTATAAAGTGGCCGGACGCTGGTTTAAGCCGCGCGAACAAGCCAATTACGATGTGATCGGACCTGCCTCTTGGTATGGCGAGGACTTCCACCAGCGCATGACGTCGAATGGCGAGTGGTTCAACATGAACGATCTCACGGCGGCACATCCGACCCTGCCGTTGCCAAGTTATGTCAAAGTCGCCAATCTCGATAATGGCCGCGAAGTGATCGTCCGGGTCAACGACCGCGGCCCCTTTGTCGGCCCGCGCATCATCGATATGTCAAAGCGTTCGGCGGAGGTCCTGGGCTTCAAGGAGAAGGGCAAGACCAAAGTCCGCGTGCAGTTTATCGGCCCGGCGCCTCTCAACGATCAAGGTATCCATCTGGCGGCGATGAACCGCGAACTGCACCACGGCACGCCGCTCAAGGCCATGATTGCTGCCGCCGACCGCAGCGAAGCCACAATGGTGGCCACCGTGACCGAGCAGATGCCACCCATTGCAACACACACCGAGATCGTCCTGGCGGCAACATCTCCGCCGCAAGGCGCGGAGCCGGTTGGCGGAAGCTATTACATCCAGGTCGAATCCTTCAGCGATGCGGGTGACGCCGAGACGGCACGCGCCGATTTGGCCAATGTCTGGCCGGTCCAGGTGATCGCGGCAAACGCTTCCGGCGGCAACGTCTACCGCGTCCGCATCGGTCCCATCAGCGGTGAAGTCGATGCCATGACGGCTCTGCAGGACGCCGTCGGCCACGGCCATCCCGATGCCCATATGATCGCCGTCCCGGCCATGCAAGCGGCTCTGTGATCCCACCCTGCGTTGCTTTTACTACCGAAGATCGGTAGCTTCCCGGGCAAAGAAAATCCCGGTGGTCATGGCCCGATTCTCCCTCATTCTGGCAATTTTTGTTGCCGCGCTGGCGGCGATGCTGTCGCTTGCCCGGGCTCAGGAACCGGGCTTCGAGACCAAAGCACAATATGCAATCCTGATCGATGCGCGCTCGGGCAATGTCTTCTTCGAGAAGAATGCCGACGTGCCGGTGCCACCCGCCAGCATGAGCAAGCTGATGACCATGATCATGGTGTTCGAGGGCCTCAAGGACGGCAAGCTCAAGATGGATCAGGAATTCCTCATCAGCGAGGATGCCTGGCGGCGCGGTGGATCGGTCTCGGGCGGCTCGACCATGTATGCCGAGCTCAATTCGCGAGTGAGGCTCTCCGATCTCATGCAGGGCGTCATCGTGCAGTCGGCCAATGATGCCTGCATCGCCATTGCCGAGGGCATCGCTGGAAGCGAGGCGGCCTTCGCCGCGCGGATGACCAAGCGGGCCCGCGAGCTCGGGCTCGAGAAGGCGGAGTTTCGCAATGCCACCGGCCTTCCCGATCCCGAACACAAGATGAGCGTGCGCGAGCTAGCCACACTGGCCCGTTACATCAATCTCAATTTTCCCGAATACTACAAATATTACAGCCAGCCGGACTTTCACCTGGAACAAGATCACCCAGCAGAACCGCAATCCGCTGCTCAAGGATTATCCCGGCGCCGACGGCATGAAGACCGGCTATACTCAGGAATGCGGGCTACGGCCTCGTCGGCTCGGCCACTGCGCGACGGTCGCCGGCTGATCATGGTGGTGGCAGGGCTTGCAAGTCTCAATGAACGCAAGCAAGAGGCGCAGAAGCTGCTCGACTGGGGCTTCAGTCAGTTCAAGCACCGTCGAGGTCTATGCGGCGGGCGATACGGTGAGCCGGGCACGCATCTGGGGCGGCGCTGAAAACTGGGTTGATCTGGTGACCAAGCAGGACGTGAAAATCGCGCTGTCGCCGCAGGAACAAACCGGACTCGAGATCAAGCTTACCTATACTGGCCCCCTGATGGCGCCGGTTAAGGCGGGCGAAAAGGTGGGAGCGGTGCGCTTTCTGGTCAACGGCAATGCAATAGCCGAAATACCGGTCGAGACCGCATCGGCCGTAGCGGCCGACCAATCCATGTGGAGCAAAGCCCTCGACAGCTTGCTGATCGTCATCTTCGGCGGCTGAGATGGCCGGCCTGTTTATCACCTTCGAGGGCGGCGAGGGGGCCGGCAAGTCGACCCACATCAAGCGCCTGGCCGAACGGCTCAAGACGCGGCCGCGCGAAGTGTTGCTTACGCGCGAGCCAGGCGGCACGCCGGGCGGCTGAGGCGATACGGGCCTTCGTGGTAGCGGGCGATGTGGTGCGCTGGTCCGCGGAGGCCGAGGCGCTGCTCAATTATGCGGCGCGCGATGCGCATTTGCGCGAGGCGATCCGGCCGGCGCTCGCCCGCGGCGCCATCGTGCTCTGCGACCGTTTCATGGATTCGACCCGCGCCTATCAGGGCCATGCCGGCGGCTGCGACATGGAACTGATCGACGAACTCGAGCGCGTCATAGTCGGCGCCACGCGGCCGCAACTGACGCTGATCTTCGATCTCGATCCGGAACTGGGCTTGTCCCGCGCCAGGCACAGGAGCGGAGAAGAGGAGGACCGTTTCGAGCGCAAGGGACTGGATTTTCACCGCAGGCTGCGGGAAGGGTTTCTTTCGATCGCAAAACGGGAACCCGCCCGCTGCCGTGTTCTCGATTCGGCAAAGCCGGTGGACGAGGTAGCGGGGGATGTTTGGGCGGCGGTCAGCACGGTGCTGGCATGAAGGCGGCTGAAGACAACCCCGATCCCCGCGAAATTGCCCACCACCCGCGGCGGCGCAGGACACTCTATGGGCATGGCGCAGCCGAAGCGCGGCTTCTGGGGGCGCTGCGGTCGGGCAAGCTGCATCACGCCTGGCTGCTTGCGGGGCCGCGCGGCATCGGCAAAGCCACTCTCGCCTATCGTTTCGCCCGGTTCCTGCTGCAGTTTCCCGATGCCGGCGGCCGCACCTCCCTGCAGTTGGCGCCGGAGATGCCGAGCGCCCGGCAGGTCGCCGCGGGCGCGCATCCCGATCTTCTCGTGATCGAGCGGGTCTATGACGCCAAGAACAAACGGCTCAAGAGCGAGATCGCCGTCGACGACGCGCGGCTTGCGGGAAATTTTTTCGCCCTGACGGCGGGCGCCGGCGGCTGGCGCATCGCCATCGTCGATGCCGCCGACGATCTCAACAGTGAATCGTCCAATGCGCTGCTGAAAATCCTTGAGGAGCCGCCACCGAAATCGGTTTTCCTCTTGGTGTCGCACCGGCCCGGAACGCTGTTGCGCACCATCCGCATCGCGCTGCATCCTGCTGGAGCTCGCACCGCTCACCCAGGACGATACGATGCGGGTACTGCGCGAGGTCTGCGAGACGGCGGCTGAAGAGCCGCTGCGCCGGGCGGCCGAGCTCTCGGGCGGCAGCCCGGGCCGGGCGCTGGAACTTCTCGATTCCAAAGGCGCCCAGGCCTTCGGCGCATTTCTGGCGAAGCCGAAACTAAGCCCTGCCGCCCGCGTCGAGATCGCCAACTACTTTTTGGGACGGGATACGGGAGAGGATTTCGACATATTCTGCGAGCTGCTCATCGCCTGGACCGCGGCCAAGGCGCGCGAGGCGGGGCTTGCCGGCGGTGGGCGGGCGTTGGCGCGTGCTCATGACGGCATCGCCCATTCCATTCGCGAGACAAATGCCCTAAATCTCGACCGCCGCCAAACGGCCGTCGAGGCGCTGACGCTGCTCGACGAGGCCCTGAGGGCCGCCTGATTTCCGGACAGATCGAGACGCATGCAGAAGACCTACTTCATCACCACGGCCATTCCCTATGCCAATGGCGCCCCCCACATCGGCCATGCCTATGAGCGCATTGCCACCGACGCACTGGCCCGTTTCAAGCGGCTCGACGGCTACGACGTGCTGTTCGTCACCGGCATGGACGAACACGGCCAGAAAATGCAGCAGACTGCGGCGCGAGAAGGGCTGACACCGCTGCAACTTGCCGACCGTACGGCGGCACAGTTCGAGGAGATGGGAGACCTGCTTGACCGCGCCCGCCGACGACATCGTGCGCACCACATCGCCGCGCCACAAGCTGGCGGTACAGGAAATCTGGCGGCGCATGGCCGCCAACGGCGACATCTATCTGTCGAAATACTCCGGCTGGTATTCGGTGCGCGACGAAGCCTATTACGACAAGGACGAGATCGAGGAGCGCGACGGCCGCAAATTCGCGGTGAAGAGCGGAGCGCCGGTCGAATGGGTCGAGGAAGAAAGCTATTTCTTCAGGCTTTCGGCCTATGCCGAGCGATTGCTCGCGCATTATGAAAAGCATCCGGAGTTCGTGACACCGGAGAACTACCGCAACGAGATCGTGGCCTTCGTCAAGCGCGGCCTCAAGGACTTGTCGATCAGCCGCACCACCTTCGACTGGGGCATTCCGGTGCCGGACGATCCGCGTCATGTGATGTATGTGTGGGTCGATGCGCTGACCAACTACATCACGGCGACGGGTTTTCCCGATCCACACGCGCCGCGCGCCCAGTTTCTGGCCGGCCGATGCCCATGTCATCGGCAAGGACATCACCCGCTTTCACGCCATCTACTGGCCGGCCTTTCTGATGTCGGCGAAACTGCCGGTGCCGCAAGCAGATCGTCGTGCACGGCTTCCTGTTCAGCCGCGGCGAGAAAATGTCGAAATCGGTGGGCAATGTGGTGGCGCCCGCCGATCTGGTGGCGCGACTATGGTGTCGATCAGCTGCGCTATTTCTTCCTGCGCGAAGTGCCCTTCGGCCAGGACGGCAACTACAGCCACGAAGCGATCGTGGCGCGCATCAACGCCGATCTCGCCAACGATCTCGGCAATCTGGCGCAGCGCTCGCTGTCGATGATCGCCAAGAATTGCGACGGTAAGGTTCCCGATCTGCGGCGCAGCTCAGCGATGCCGACAAGGAAATCCTCGCCAGCGCCGATGCGCTCCTCGCCGAAATGCCGCGACCCAGCATGAAGTACATGCAATCAACCGGGCGCTCGATGCGATCTGGAAAGTGGTGGCCGACGCCAACCGCTATTTCGCGGGGCAGGAACCGTGGGCGCTGAAGAAGACCGATCCGGCACGCATGGCGACGGTCCTGTATGTGACGGCGGAAGTGCTGCGGGTGATCGGCATCCTGATGCAGCCCTATATGCCGGCAGCGGCGGCCAAACTGCTCGATCTGCTGGCAGTGCCCGCTGGCCGGCGGAAGTTCGCCGCATATCGGCGACCGGCTCGCGGCCGCGCACGCCGCTGCCCGCGCCGCAGCCGATTTTCCCGCGCTATGTGGAGGAGGGGGAGACCCCGGTCAAGGCCTGATGGTTCTGATCGTCGACAGCCATTGCCATCTCGACTACGAGGGGCTTGCCGAGCGGCTGCCGGAAGTTCTGGCCCGTGCGGAAGCAGCCGGCGTCGGCCTCATGGTGTCGATCGGCACGCGGGTGAGGCAGTTCGAGCGGCTGCTGCAGATCGCCGAGGCCTATGAAAACGTTTTCTGCACGGTGGGCACCCATCCGCACAACGCGCATGAAGAGCTGGACGTGACGGTCGAGCAGCTTGTGGAACTCGCCCGCCATCCCAAGGTCGTCGGCATCGGCGAGGCGGGACTGGACTATCATTATGATTTCAGTCCGAAGCCTGCGCAGGCGCAAGGCTTTCGCACCCACATCGCGGCGGCGCGCGAGACCGGCTTGCCGCTCGTTATCCACAGCCGCGAGGCGGACGCCGACATGGCGGCGATCCTCGAAGAGGAGATGGGCAGAGGCGCTTTCAAGCCGTTGCTCCATTGTTTCACCTCCGGCGCGGAGCTGGCGCGGCGCGGCCTGGCAATCGGCGCTTATGTGTCGTTCTCCGGCATTCTCACTTACAAGAATGCCGAAGATCTGCGTGCCGTCGCCGCGACAGTCCCGATGGACCGGCTGCTGGTTGAAACCGATGCGCCCTATCTGGCGCCGGTGCCCCATCGCGGCAAGGCCAATGAACCGGCCTTCGTGGTGAAGACGCTGGAGCAACTGGCCCGCGTTAAGGGCGTCGATGCGGCGACGATGGCGAACGCGACGAACGAAAATTTCTTCCGGCTGTTTTCCAAGATCCCGCGGCCGGCCCGCTTTGCCGATGCCACATGAGCCTCACGCTCACCATACTCGGCTGCGGCTCTTCCGGCGGCGTGCCGCGGATCGGCGGCGACTGGGGCCGCTGCGATCCCGACAATCCGAAAAACCGCCGCCGCCGCTGCTCGGTGCTGCTGACCAGGACCAGCGGCGGTGGCACGACGCAGGTGCTGATCGATACTTCGCCGGACATGCGCGAGCAGATGCTCACCTCGGAAGTGCGTCATCTCGACGGCGTCCTTTTCACCCACGAGCACGCCGACCATACCCACGGCATTGATGAACTCCGCGCCTTCTTTCTCATCGGCCGCAAAAAAGTACCGGTGTGGGCCGACGAAATGACCGGCCAGATGCTGATGAACCGCTTTCCTTATTGTTTCTATACTTCGCCCGGCAGCGATTATCCCTCGATCCTCACGCTCAACCGTCTGGTTCCGGGAACTGCGGTGAAGTTCGATGGGGCAGGGGGGATCATCGCGGCCCTGCCCTTCAAGCTGCATCACGGCAACATCGACGCGCTCGGCTTTCGCATTGGGAAGACCGCCTACACGCCCGATTTGAACGGCATTCCGGACGAGAGTCTCAAGGCCCTGCGCGGCCTCGATCTGTGGATCGTCGATGCCCTGAAGCGCACACCGCATCCCAGCCATTTCAGCCTTGCCGAGACGCTCAGCTGGATCGAACGGCTTAGCCCCAAGCGGGCGATCATTACCAACATGCATGTCGACCTCGATCATGCGACTCTCGCCCGCGAACTTCCGCCCCATGTCGTGCCCGCCCATGACGGGCTACAGCTCGCTATCTAACTCCGGGGCCGCTGCCCAACTGATGCGTAAGGTGGAAGTCCGCTCACAACTCATTGACGGGGGCTGGTTTTGACTACAATCCTGTTAAACAGAAATATTCCATAATATATCTTATGCGAATGGCGGACCGTGGCCGACTGGCTTTTCCAACCCGTCCCCTCTAGGTTTTCTCCCGTCGGAATCACATGGCGTCACCTCGCTCGCAACAACTCATCTTGGTCCTGGGAGCAACAGGATTGATTGGCCAGTCGGTGACAGCTGCACTCTCACGCCACGACTATCGCGTTCGCGGACTCGCGCGCTGCGCAGGTTCAATCACGCGGGCACAGAAGTATGTTGAATGGCACTATGCAGACCTGAAGGAGATGCAATCACCCTCACGATGGCAGCCTGTTATTGCCGATTGCACGGCAATCGTAAATGTCGCGGGCGTATTGCAGCATGGTAATCGCGATGATTTACAGGTGGTACATCTCGGAGCCATAGCCGCACTCGTCGATGCCTGCGGCCAATTGGGCGGTAAGCGCCGGCTGGTCCACATCTCGGCGCCGGGAGCCGACGCGGAAGCCTCGACTGCATTCTACAGAACGAAAGCGGCGGGCGATCGGGCGGTCAGGCAAGGGGCGCCCGACTGGGTGATCCTGCGGCCCGCATTCGTGCTCGCCCCGCATGCCTACGGCGCCAGCGCCCTGCTCCGCGCCCTGGCATCCTTTCCACTGGTGATTCCATTGGTTCACGCCAACAGTCTGGTTCAAACCACTGCTGTCGATGATGTCGCCCAAGCCGTGTGCATGGCAGTCGACGGCAAAATTCCGGCCGGCACGGACGTGGTTCTGGCCGAAGGTGAATCCCATCGGTTGTCGGAGGTCGTTGCGGCCCTACGGTCGTGGCTTGGCCTTTCTCTTCGGCCCGTCATGGCTGTGCCGGCATGGGCAGCATTAGTAGTCTCGAAACTTGCCGACGCTGCCGGATATCTTGGCTGGAGATCGCCCCTCCGCTCGACGGCGACAAAGGTAGCCAGTGGGGGCGTTATCGGAGATACGGGCGAATGGACGAGGATTACCGGCCTAACCTGCCGGAGTCTGCAGGAGACGCTCGACCTCTTACCCGCAACGGTCCAGGAGCGATGGTTCGCGCGTCTCTATCTGATTAAGCCTGTTATAGTTCTTGTACTGGCCCTGTTATGGCTGGCTTCCGGCAGCATTGCTCTATTCAAAGTCGATGCCGCGGCGGTTACGCTGATCGGGGCTGGTGTCACACCGATTCCGGCGAAAGTCACCGTCATCGCCGGGGCCTTGGCCGACATCGGTGTTGGCCTAGCCTGCCTGCATCGCCGGACCCATGAGCGCGCGCTCTATGGAATGATCGGCCTGACGCTGCTTTATCTGCTCGCCGCCACCTACTTCACGCCCGCACTTTGGGCCGACCCGTTCGGTTCCCTGGTCAAGGCGATCCCAGCCGCTGTACTGGCCCTTGTTGCGCTTGCAATCAGCCCGGAGAGATGATGGAGATCGAACCGCTGCTCCGCTGGCTTCATGCAATCGGCGCTGCCGTGTTGTTGGGAACGGGTGCTCACCGCACAGGCCGGCCGGATATCATCGCTACCGTGGCGCGGATCGTGGTGATTGCGGACTTTGCCTTCACGGCTACGTCCGTCATTGCCCAGCCTGTAACCGGCTATTGGCTCGCACGATTGATCGGATGGGATTTGTCCGATGGATGGCTCAGCCTTTCTCTGGTGCTCTATGTGGTGGCCGGATTGTTTTGGCTGCCGGTCGTGTGGATTCAGATTCAGCTACGCGATATGGCCTTCGCGTCGGCAACCGCCAGAACGCCAATGCCTCCACGCTATCATCGCCTGTACCGCATCTGGCTGATATCCGGTTTCCCGGCGTTTGGCGCCATAGCTATAATCTATTGGCTGATGCTGAATCGGCCGATAATAGAACTGCCATGACCACAAACCCCGCCGAGATGGACCCGCGCCGGATCGAAACCCTGCGTGCCATCATGAAGGCCCTGCGCACGCCAGGGACCGGCTGCCCTTGGGATCTCGAACAGAACTTCGCGACGATTGCGCCCTACACGATCGAGGAAGCCTACGAAGTCGCCGACGCGATTGCCCGCGGCAGCAAGGTGGATCTATGCCAGGAGCTTGGCGACCTGCTCCTCCAGGCGGTCTATCACGCCCAGATGGCGGAAGAGGAAAAGTCTTTCTCCTTCGACGATGTTGTGGAAGCGATCTGCCGTAAGATGATCCGCCGTCACCCACATGTGTTCGGCGATGAGCAGGCGCGCTCTGCCAAGCTCGCCAAGGGTTTCTGGGAAGCGATGAAGGCGCGCGAGCGCAACGACGGCAAGACAAGGGCTGCTGGAGGGGGTTCCGGTTGCCCTTCCCGGCCTGACCCGCGCCGTCAAGCTGCAGGCCAAGGCGGCGAAAGTTGGATTCGACTGGCCTTCGGTCGACAATGTCTATGACAAGATTGCCGAGGAAGTTGCCGAGTTGCGCGCCGCCCCGCAGGCCACAAGGGCCGAGGAATTTGGCGATCTGCTTTTTGCCATGGCCAATGTGGCGCGCCATCTCGCCATCGATCCGGAAGCAGCGTTGCGCGACGCCAATGGCAAGTTCGAGCGCCGCTTCCGCCATATCGAAGAACGGCTGGCGGAGCGCGGCAAGGAGCCCGCGCAATCGAATCTCGCCGAAATGGATGCGCTCTGGGATGAGGCCAAGGGGAAGGGAATGTAGACCGCCCTATTCCGCCGCCGCCCGTTCAATCTGGCGCAGCCGCATTGAATTGCCGAAACGGGCCTGAGCCTGGCCTGCCCGGTCCTCTGACAAGCGTACCGTCACGCGTTGGCGGCCATCGGGAAAACTTTGGCGGGCCAGCACTTCGCCACGATCGTGCAGCCATGCAAGACCACTGCCGTCGCCCGGATCGAGAAACACTTCATAGATGCGGTCCTCGCCAACGAGGCGTTCCTCAATGAGTTCAAGGAGCCGGCCGAGCCCCTCGCCCGTCACCGCGGATACCAGCACGCAGGACGGATTGCGCATCGCCTGGGCGGCGCGCTGTTTGCGGCTTTCGGCATCGAGCAGATCGAGCTTGTTCCACACTTCGATCATCCGGCCGCGCCGAATTTCGTCGATGCCAAGTTCGTCTAGCACGCGGGCCACATCCGCCGACTGGGCTTCGGTCTCGGTGTGGCTCACATCGCGGACATGTAAAATGATGTCTGCCGCCAACACCTCTTCCAGTGTGGCGCGGAAGGCGGCGATCAGCGCCGTCGGTAGATCGGAAATGAAACCCACCGTATCGGAGAGGATCGCCTTGCGGTTACGCGGCAGGGCGATCACGCGCATGGTGGGATCAAGAGTGGCGAACAGCAGATCCTTGGCCAACACCTCAGCCCCACTCAGGCGGTTGAAGAGGGTCGATTTGCCGGCATTGGTGTAACCGACAAGGGCGACCATTGGATAGGGAACCCGCGCCCTGCCCTTGCGGTGCAAGGCGCGTGTCTTCACCACGGAGGCCAGCTGCTTCTCGATTCTACTGATGCGTTCCTGGATGAGCCGCCGGTCAGCTTCCAGCTGGCTTTCGCCGGGGCCGCCGAGAAAACCGAAGCCACCACGCTGGCGCTCCAGATGGGTCCAGGAACGGACCAGCCGGCTTTTCTGATATTGCAAATGGGCGAGTTCGACTTGCAGGATGCCTTCACGAGTGGAGGCGCGGCGGCCGAAGATTTCGAGAATGAGGCCGGTGCGGTCGAGCACCTTGGCCGACCACGCCTTTTCCAGATTGCGCTGCTGGATGGGCGAGAGCTGGGCATTGACGCAGACGAGTTCCGCCTTGGTTATTTCCACGAGCCGGGCGATCTCTTCGACCTTGCCGGTCCCGATCAGGGTAGCTGGCCGTGCGGATGTGAGCGGCGCGATGATTGCCGAGGCGATTTCGAGATCGATGGCGCGGGCAAGCCCCACGGCCTCCGCGAGGCGCGCCTTAGCGTCGCGATCCATAGCGGCAGGGGCATTGTGGCCGCGTCGTTCGACATGGAGGACGATAACCCGCGTTGCCGCAGGACCCTCCCGGCGGAGGTCGAGGCCTGAGCCCGCCCGCAAGCGCTTGCGCGTGGTCACCCGGCGTTCGACTCCTCTTCGAACAGACTGATGGGTCCGCCCGGCATGACCGTTGAGATAGCGTGTTTGTATACCAGTTGCGACATCCCGTCGCGGCGCAGAAGGACACAAAAATTGTCGAACCAGGTGATGACGCCCTGCAGCTTGACACCGTTCACGAGAAAAACGGTGACTGGAACCTTCTGCTTGCGGACATGATTGAGGAACGTGTCTTGCAGATTCTGGGGTTTTTCTTGGGCCATTGCCGTTCTCTTTGTGTCCTACGGGGCCTGTTGTCCCGGCAAGCTTGACGTTACCACAATTCCAGCGGGTGCAAAATTACCCTTGGCTCGCCGCTTCCTCGCCTCGGGAGGGGAGGCCAAGGAGCTTGATCTTGCGGTGCAGTGCCGAGCGCTCCATGCCGATGAAGCCGGAGGTGCGGGAGATATTGCCGCCGAAGCGCGACAATTGCGCGGCGATGTAATCGCGCTCGAAAGCTTCCCGCGCCTCGCGCAAAGGCAGCGCCAGAAGCTGTTCGCCGCCGAACGAAGCAGCTTGGAACTGGCGGCGGCATCGGAAGGCAACGCCATGGCGGTGATTTCGCTCGCCGGATCGCCACCCGCCAAGATCATGATGCGTTCGACATTGTTCTTTAGCTCACGGACGTTGCCGGTCCAGTCCCGGGTCTGCAGCACGGCGACGGCATCGGCGGCGATACGGCGGAGCGGCTGGCCCGTTGCCAGCGGAATAGTTTCGGGCGAAATGCTCGATCAATTCGGGAATATCTTCGCGCCGATCGGCAAGCGCCGGCACCTGCACCGGTACTACGCCCAGACGATGAAAGAGATCCTCGCGGAAGCGGCCATCGGCAATGAGGCCGGCAAGATCCCGGCTGGTCGAAGAGACGATCCGCACATCGACCTTGACCTTCTTGGCGCCGCCCACGCGCTGGAATGTCTGGTCGACGAGAACGCGCAGCACCTTGCCCTGAGTTTCGAGCGGCATGTCGGCGAGCTCGTCGATGTAGAGGGTGCCGCCATGGGCCTCTTCGAGCGCACCTACGCGCCTCGTTCGCGCCGGATGCCATCCTCGACGCCGAAAAGTTCCTCTTCCATGCGTTCAGGTGCCATGGTGGCCGCACTCAGGGTCACGAAGGAGCCAGCTGCGCGCGTTGGACAGCGCATGCAGCGTGCGGGCCGCCAGTTCCTTGCCGGAGCCCATGGGGCCGGTGATCAACACCCGGCTGTTGGCGGGGGCGATCTTCTTGAGTAATTGCCGGAACTGCCGCATGGCGACGGAAGAGCCCAACAGCTCGGTGTCGGCGCCCGCCCTGCCCTTCAACTCCTCGTTTTCGCGCTTAAGCCGCGATGGCTTCGAGCGCCCGCCCGACAACCAGCAGCAGCCGGTCGGCCTTGAACGGCTTTTCGATATATTCATAGGCGCCGCGCTTGATGGCGGCGACGGCGGTTTCGATGTTGCCGTGGCCGGAAATGATGATGACCGGCACCTCGGGATGCTTCTCCTTGATGACGTTGAGCAGATCGAGGCCGTCGAGTTTCGAACCTTGCAGCCAGATGTCGAGAATGATCAGCGACGGCCGGCGCTGATCCACTTCGCTGAGTGCCGCATCGCTGTTATGGGCAAGGCGGGTCTCATAGCCCTCGTCCTGCAGAATGCCGGCGATCAGTTCGCGGATATCGGCTTCATCATCGACGATCAAGATGTCTGCAGCCATCTCTTCTTCTCACTCATGCGGGCACCGAAACAGGTTGCTGGAATTGAGCGTGAAGAGCAGGCGTCACCCTTGCGCCCAAGCCATCGGCGAAACCGGGCGGTGCATCCTCAAGCACCAGGCGGCCGCCATGCTCTTCCATGATGCGCTTGACGATGGCCAGACCGAGGCCGGTGCCCTTCTCGCGCGTCGTCATGTAGGGTTCGGCCAGGCGGCTGCGGTTCTCCTTCGGCAGGCCCACGCCATTGTCGGTAACACGGATCATCGGATGACATGCCGTCCATGCCCGCCTCGACCAGAATGTGGCCGTGCTGTTCGGCTCTCCGTCTGCGCGCCCTGCCCTCGATCGCCTCACGAGCGTTCTTCACCAGATTGGTCACTGCCTGGGTGACGAGCCGGCGGTCGAAGTGGAAGATGAAGTCGCCCTCGCTGACATCGAGCTCGATATCGATATCGCCGGCTGAAACGCGCTGCAGGACGGTTGCCTCGCGCACCACATCGGCCAGGTTCTGCGGTTCAGGTGCCGCCTTCGGCATGCGGGCGAAGGAGGAGAACTCATCCACCATGCGGCCGATGTCTCCCACCTGGCGGATGATCGTGTCGGTGCATTGCTCGAACACCTGCCGGTCGGTGGTGATTTCCTTGCCGTATTTGCGCTTCAGCCGTTCGGCCGAAAGCTGGATGGGCGTCAGCGGATTCTTGATTTCATGGGCGATGCGACGGGCAATGTCGGCCCAGGCGGAATTGCGCTGGGCCGAGACCAGATCGGTGATGTCGTCGAAGGTAAGCACATGGCCATGCTCTTCGTCGGCACTGCTCTCGGTGGTGATGCGGGCGAAGAAACTGTGTGTCGCGTGCCCCGCACCTGCATGTCGATCTGGCCTTCGGCGAAGCCCGACGGCCGTGATTGCGCCTGTTCGAAGAGGAACCGGAACTCTGGAAGGGCCTCGGCCACATCGGCTTGCCGACAAGTTCGGCTTCACGGGCGCCGAGAAGATTGAGGGCGGAGCGGTTGACCAGCGAGATGCGGCCCTGCGGATCGATCCCGATCACCCCGGCGCTGACGCCTGCCAGCATGGCTTCGGTGAAGCGCCGCCTTGTATCGATCTTCTCGTTGGTGGCCACCAGCTCGTCACGCTGATCCTTGATGTGGCCGGTCATCAGGTTGAAGGTGCGCGACAGGGTGGCGAGATCGTCCGGTCCGTCGATGATTTCGACTTTGGCGTCGAGATCGCCATGCGAAACCCGGCGGGACGGCATCGAGCAGACGCACAACCGGCGCCACCAGCCGGTCGGAGAACCACAGCCCACTCCAAATGGCCGCGAGCAGGAAGACGAAGGCAACCACCGCATACATCATGCGCGAAGGTGAGCTGCACGCCCGAGCCGCTGCTGCATCAGCGTGTCGTATTCGGCTTTGGCGTCGCGGGTCTTGGCGAGCTGATCGATGACCGAGGCATTGATGGCGCGGTAGACGTAGAGATAGTGATCGGGAAAATTCTGCAATTTGATCAGCGCACGGACCACATTGCCGCCCTGCCCCGGCGGAATCAGCACGAGTTCACCCTTGGCGGCGCGGGCCAGTGCGTCACTGCGGCGGTGCCAGGAATTCGATCTTGTCGTTGGCCGTGACCTTGACGTCGATACGCTTCTGGCTTTGATCGAAGACGAAGGCGGCGGCCAGCCCGCGCAGCGCCGCATGGCGCGCCACCCGGCGCACGAAGGCCGTCCGATCGCTGTCATAGAGCGCCTTCTGCTGGATAAGGTCAGCGGAGATGCCCGCCACATCGCCGCGCGTCACTTCGGCATGGTCGCGCAAATAGGCCTCGGCGACGGTGACGGCGGAATCGACGATGGCGCGGGTGCGCTCGGAAAACCACGCGTCGAGGCCGCGGTTTAATGTAACAGTGGCGAAGGCGGCGACGACGATGGCCGGCACCACGGCAATCAGGCTGAAGAGCAGCACCAGCCGCAGATGCAGGCCCGCCCCCGCGGTGCCGCGGCGCTTCTCAACCAGGAGGAACAGCACCTGGCCACCCATCATTATCGCCATGACCAGAACCAAGGCGATGTTGGCGGCCAGTAACAACAGTGTGATTTCGCGGGTCGGCTTGAGCGGCGTCAGGCCTGTGAGGGTGGCGAAAGTGGCCAGTCCGGTGGCGATACCCAGCACGACAAGACCGAAGCCCGCCCAGCCGGTGAGGCGGCGGAGCCTGCGCGATAGCCGGTTGTCGCTGCGATCTGGCATTAATCCCGTCTAAGCTCACCTGTTGCAGGAAATCAACACTAAACGTGGCAAATTTGCGACAGCCCGCAAGGGGCGCTATAGTCCTTTCCACACCCGCACATTGCGTTCGCGCAGTTTGACCCGCAAGGTGTTGCGATTGATGCCGAGGAGCTCGGCGGCCCGCAATTGATTGCCGCCTGTAGCGGCGAGACAGGCGCGCAGCAATGGCGGTTCGATTTCGGAGAGCATACGTTCATAGAGCCCGGAGGGCGGCAGGTCTTGGCCGAAGCCCGCCAAATACTGCGACAGATAGTTCTCGGTGTAATTCGGCTAGAGTGCCTTCGCCACGGGGCCGCGCCTCGGCTTCGGGCGGCGGGGGAACGGCTGCCAGTTCACGGGTCACGGAGGCGGTTGAAATCGTATCGTCGATGTCGATCGCCATCAGCCGCCGCACCAGGTTTTCCAGTTCGCGGACATTACCGGGCCAGCGATACTGCTTGAGACGCGCGACTGCATCAGCAGCAATCTCTTTGCGCGGCAGCCCCTCGGCGGCGGCGCGGGCGAGAAAATGACGGACGAGGTCGGGAATATCTTCGCTGCGCTCGCGCAAGGACGGTAGGCGCAGCGGCACGACGTTGACGCGGAAGAAGAGGTCTTCGCGGAATTGGCCCTGCTCGATGAGGCGACGCAGGTCGCGATGGGTGGCGGCGATGATGCGGACGTTGGTCTTGATTGGGCTATTGCCGCCGACCGAGGTGTATTCGCCCTGTTGCAGCACGCGCAACAGGCGCGTCTGGGCCTCGAGCGGCATGTCGCCGATCTCGTCGAGAAACAGAGTGCCCCCGTCGGCCTGTTCGAATCGTCCGGCCATGCGCGCCGTGGCGCCGGTAAAGGCTCCCTTCTCGTGACCGAAGAGTTCCGACTCAATCAGCTCGCGCGGGATCGCCGCCATGTTGACAGCGACAAAGGGACCCTTGCGGCGGCGGCCGTAGTCATGCAGCGCCCTGGCCACCAGTTCCTTGCCGGTGCCGGATTCGCCAACGATCATCACGGTGAGATCGGTCTGGGTGAGCCGCGCGATAATGCGATAGATTTCCTGCATGGCGGGCGAGCGGCCGACGATCGGCAGGCTTTCGCTTTGTGCAGCGGACCCGGCAGCGCAGTGGGCGGGCCGATTGTTCCAGCGCTCGGCCGACGGTCTGCACCAAGACATTGAGGTCGAAGGGTTTGGGCAAATAGTCGTAGGCGCCGCGCTCGGCCGCGGTAATCGCAGTCATGATCGTGTTCTTGGCGCTCATGACGATCACTGGCAGATTGGGCCGGAGCTTCTTGATGCGCGGGATGACGTCGAAGGCGTTTTCATCTGGCAGCACCACGTCGGTGACGATGGCGTCGCCCTGACCTTCCGCCACCCAGCGCCATAGCGCCGTGGCGGTGGCCGTCGATCGCACGCTGTAGCCCGCCCGGCTCAAGGCCTGGGTGAGCACGGTACGGATGGTGCTGTCGTCGTCAGCGATGAGGATGGTCTTGGCGCTCATGGAACATGATCTCCGCTGCGCAGCATCGGCAAGCAGCACCCGGAAGGTGGTGCCGCGTTCGCGGGCTGTGTGTTCGACGACGCCCCCGTGATCGCGCACGATCTTGGCCACGAGGGCCAGCCCCAATCCGCGTCCGCCGGGCTTGGTGGTGACGAAAGGATCGAATATGTTTTGGCGCAGCTCCTCAGTGATCCCCGGTCCGGTGTCATGGACGCAGACTTCCAGTGGCAGGGTCATGCGTTCGCCGGAGCCTTGCACGGTCAGCCGGATACCTGGCCGAAACGCGCTGGTGAATGCGATTTCGCCGGGCCCGCCGGCCGACGCGATCGCCTCTGCGGCATTCTTGGCGAGATTAAGGAAAACCTGCACCAATTGGTCCTTGTTGCCGTGCACCGGCGGCAGCGACGGATCGTAATCCTCGCGTACGCTCACACCCGCCGGCATTCCGGCCAGCGTCAGCTGCTTCACCCGTTCGAGCACGGCATGAATGTTCACCGCCGTGCGGTCGAGCGGACGCTCGTCGGTGAAAACTTCCATTTGGTCGACTAGATCGCGGATGCGGTCGGTCTCTTCGCAGATGAGACGGGCGAGCATACGGTCCTCTGGCCCAAGCGCCGGCTCGAGCAGTTGCGCAGCGCCGCGGATGCCGGCGAGCGGATTCTTGATTTCGTGGGCCAGCATGGCCGCCATGCCGGTCACCGAGCGGGCAGCACCTCGCGATGTCAATTGCCTGTCGATCTTGTGGGCCATGGAGCGCTCGAGGAGCATCACCACGACGAAGTGGGGATCGTCCGCCACGGGGCCAGCCTGAAGATCGACGATGCGCTCGCCTCCCAGCCGCGGCGTTCCCGCGCCTACGGCATATTCATTGATGAAGCCGCCGGTTTGGCGGGCCTGCGCCACGGCGTGGAGCACCGGACTCGAGAACGGGACCAGATCGGTTAGGCGTTGGCGCAGCAGCATGGCGCTGCTCGCCTGGAAGAAATGTTCGGCAGCGGCATTAGCGAGGCCGATGCGGTCGTCATCGGCGATGAGGAGCAGCGGATTGGGCAGCGCGTCGATGACGGCACGGACGAGCGGTACGGAGTTTTCGAAATCGCGGAGATTGGAATTCATGCCGCCATCCTCGTCTCGCCAAGCGAGTTGTAGAGCGCAGCAAGACCGCGGCTCACCGCACGGTTGTCGGACGTGCGCAGGAGACAGGCGCGCCACTTGGTGGCGGCCGTTGCATCGAGTTGGCGGTGTTGCAACAACCGGTCGATGGTCCATCCAATATGCTTGCGGGCGATGCGGTTGCCATGCTCTTCGCCGTAATGTTCGACGATGGCGTCATGATGTGCGTGGACGATTGCGGCTTCCTGTACCAAGCCGGGCTCGGCAATGCCGCTGCCCGGATCGAGACGTTCGGCGATGACACCCGGCCACCACGGCCTGCCATAGGCGCCTCTGCCGATCATGATGCCGTCGGCACCGGAGGCTTCGAGCATTGCGGCGGCATCCCTAGGGGTGACGCCGTCACCATTGGCAATCAGCGGAATGGTAATCACTTCGCGCACCCTTCGGATGGCGGACCAGTCAGCGCGGCCGCCATAGAACTGGCAGCGAGTGCGGCCATGGACGGTCACCATTTGCACGCCCACCGCCTCGGCGCGGCGCGCAAGCTCCGGCGCATTGATGCTGCCGTGGTCCCAGCCGAGACGCATCTTGAGCGTAACGGGAACTCGCGCCGCGCCGACGGTTGCTTCAATCAGGCCCAGCGCGTGATCGAGATCGCGCATCAAAGCCGAGCCGGAGAGCCCGCCGGTCACCTGGCGTGCTGGGCAGCCCATGTTGATGTCGATCACCTGAGCGCCGAGATCCTGGGCAACGCGCGCCCCTTCCGCCATCCATTTGGCTTCGCGTCCGGCGAGCTGGATGACGAAGGGATCAAGGTTCGCCGCGCCCCTCGCACGGCGCACCATGTCGGGCCTCGCCTGCACCAGTTCCGCACTCGCCACCATTTCCGAAACAACCAGGCCCGCGCCATGGTGATGGGCGAGCGTGCGGAACGGCTCATCGGTCACCCCTGACATGGGGGCGAGGAAGACGCGATTGCGCGTCTTGATCGGACCGATCCTAATGCCCATTTTTTGTGCGACACTCCAGATTGAGCAATTCGGCGGCAAGATAGGCCTATGTTGCAGTGCGTCAAGAACCTTTGTTGCGACGCCTGGGCACGACTGCTAGACGGGCGCCATGAAGGTGGCAGCAGTGATTGTGGCCGGCGGGTCGGGCCTCCGGGCGGGCGGAGGGACGCCCAAGCAATACCAGTCCATCGGAGGCAAACCGCTCATACGGTGGACGCTTAAGGCCTTCGCCGAGCATCCGGGCATCGCCCATGTCCAGCCGGTGATCGCCGCAGGCCACGAGGCGAGGTTCGCCGATGCCGCTTCGGGCCTGGCGGTTGAAGCCCCGGTTATAGGCGGTGCGACACGCCAGGCCTCCTCCCACATCGGCATTGAGGCCGTCGCCAGGCATCATCCCGACAAGGTGCTGGTCCACGATGCCGCCCGGCCCTTTGCCTCGCACGAGCTGATCAGCCAGGTGATCGCCGGCCTCGACCGCCACCCGGGCGTCGTTCCTGGCCTTTCGATTGCCGACACGCTGAAACATGCGCCGGGCGGACTAGTTCAGCGCACCGCGGACCGTGCCGGCCTGTGGAGCGTCCAGACACCGCAGGGCTTCGATTTCAAGGCGATCCTTGCGGCGCACCGGGCGGCTATTGCAGGGGGTGTCACCGATCTCACCGACGATTCGGCTGTGGCCGAGCGCGCTGGCATTGAGGTTGCCATCATTCCAGGCCGAAACGAAAACCGCAAGATTACCACCGGCGAGGATGTCGAGGAGGCTGACCAACTATTGAGAAAAAAGAACCTTGCGCGGTTGCCTGATATACGTGTCGGCCAGGGTATCGATATCCACCCCTTCGCGCCCGGCAATGCCGTGATACTCTGCGGCGTGCGCATTCCGCACAGTCACAGGCTCAGGGGTCATTCCGATGCCGACGCGGCGCTGCATGCGCTGACTGATGCCATTCTGGGTGCCCTCGGTGAAGCCGATATCGGCACGCATTTTCCACCCTCCGATCCGCGGTGGACGGACGCGGCTTCGGTGCGTTTTCTCGAATTCGCTGTGCACGAAGTCGAACGCCGCGGCGGCCTAATCGCTAATGTGGATGTGACCATTCTTGCGGAAGCCCCGCGCATCGCGCCCCAAATTGCGGCGATGAAGGCCGTGCTGGCGCCGCTCCTCAGGTTGTCGCCAGATCGCATCGCCATAAAAGCTACGACCACGGAAAAGCTTGGCGCCATCGGCCGCGGGGAAGGCATAGCTGCTTTCGCGAGCGCAACCCTGCGGCTACCTTAACATGTTCGCCACCACGCTCACGCGGCTTGCCGAAGTTCTGTTGGCCCAATGCCGCGCGACGGGCTTGAAGCTCGCTACGGCCGAAAGCTGCACGGGCGGGCTGGTGGCGGGTCTTATTACGTCGATTGCCGGATCCTCCGATGTCTTCGAGCGCGGCTTCGTCACCTATTCCGACGCCGCTAAGATCGCCGATCTCGGCGTGCCGAAAAAACTGATCGCCAAGTTTGGCGCGGTTAGCGAGGCGACGGCGCACGCCATGGCGGAAGGTGCGTTACGGCGTGCGCGGACCGATATCGCCATCGCCGTCACCGGGATTGCCGGTCCCGGCGGCGGCACGGCGGCAAAGCCGGTGGGCCTTGTCCACATCGCCGTGGCCCGGCACGGAGCCACAACGCTGGACCGGCGGCTGATGCTGGGCGAGGCTGGCCGCGAGCAGGTCAGGCTCGCCGCCGTCGCAGCGGCCCTTCAGCTCGCCGCCGAAGCGGTGGCGGGGCCGCTATAAAGCTTGCGCGCCCGCTGTTCGAAGGCGGTCATGATCCGCCGCACCATCAGATCGAACATGCCGGACAGCAGGAACTGCAGGCTGCGGCTCTTCATCGTGTAGTCGACGGTGAATTGGATGTCGCATTCATCGTCGCCGGCGGCGACGATCCGCCATTCCGAATCCAGTGATTTGACCGGCCCCTCTTCGGAATGGGCCGTGACGGTGCGGCTTTCCGGATCGGTCACGACATGGCTGGTCAGGGTCTCCGAAATATTGAGTTTCTTGTAGGCGATGGTCAGCGCCGCATCGAAACTCTCGCCGCCGCTGGGCAGTTTCTGCCGGTTGAGCGTCGTCGAGCCGGTTACCAGCGGCAGGAATTCCTTGTAGGCGGCAACGTCGGCGGCGATGGGGTATATCTGGCCGGCGCTGAAGGGTACGCGGCGCGTCACGGTAAATTTGGTCATTTGTCAGTGTCCGGATTGTTTGAGGCGGGCTTCTCTCAGCCGGGCAAAATCGTCGCCGGCATGATGCGAAGAGCGGGTGAGTGGGCTTGAGGCCACCATGAGAAATCCCTTGGCATAGGCCAGCGTCCCGTAACTCTTGAACTCGTCCGGCGTAACGAAGCGGTCGATGGCTGCATGCCTGCGGCTCGGTTGCAGATATTGACCGATGGTGATGAAATCGATCGATGCCGAACGCATGTCATCCATCACCTGCATCACCTGCTCGCGGGTTTCGCCCAGCCCCACCATGATGCCGGACTTGGTGAACATGGCGGGATCGAGTTCCTTCACCCGCTGCAGCAGACGCAGCGAATGGAAATAGCGCGCGCCCGGACGGATGCGGAGATAGAGCGAAGGCACGGTCTCAAGATTGTGGTTGAAGACGTCCGGTTTGGCCTCGACCACCTTCTCCAGCGCGCCATCCTTCTTTAGAAAATCCGGAGTCAGCACTTCGATGGTGGTGGTGGGCGCGGCCTTGCGGATTGCCGCGATGGTGCGAGCGAAGTGTTCCGCCCCGCCGTCGTCGAGGTCGTCGCGGTCGACGGAGGTAACGACCGCATGCGCAAGCTCCATGCGCGCCACCGCGTCGGCGACCTTTTCCGGTTCGTCGGAGGTGAGCGGACCGGGCAGACCGGTTTTCACATTGCAGAAGGCGCAGGCCCTTGTGCAGGTGTCGCCCATGATCATGAAGGTCGCGTGCTTCTTCGACCAGCACTCGCCGATATTGGGGCAGCCCGCCTCCTCGCACACCGTGACGAGATTGTTGTCGCGCACGATCTTCCGCGTCTCGGCATAGACGGGCGAGCCCGGCGCCTTGACCCGGATCCACTCCGGCTTGCGCAGGAGCGGCGTTTCCGGCCGGTGGGCCTTCTCCGGATGACGTGGGCGCGGTGCAGCCCTATCGAGAAGCGTGACCATCAGGCGGCGCGATTCCGCAGAATCTTCACGACGAGGATGAGGATGACGGCGCCAATGACGGAAACGATCAGATTGCCGAGGAACCAGCCCTGGAAGATTTCCCCAAGCCGGATGCCCAACGCATTGGCGAGAAAGCCGCCGATATAGGCGCCGATAATGCCGGTGATGATATTCAAGAACAGGCCCATCTCGGACTTGGTCAGCTTCTCGGCAATCCAGCCGGCCAGTCCGCCGATAAGCAGAGTGCCGAGCCAGCCGACGCCGCCGCCAAGATCCATCAGATTGTTCATGTAAACCCCCGTTCCAGTCAATGCGATCCGGCCATGATATGGCGCAGGCCGGACGGGCTATCAAGGGGATTCGAAGCCTCGCTATTGCAGCCAGAACTTGACGATCGGGTCCTGTTCTATTGGCTGCTGCGGTGCATGCATGTCCCGACTCGCCATGAACGTCCCGCCAAGCACGATCAGGAAAAACACCGCTTGATAAGCCCGCCCACCAGCGCGCCGGAGAGAATGCCCCAGAGGTCTTGCCGTGCCCGAACCACATGCTGACAATAACGGCGCCGAAGACAGCGAACACCAGATCGAGCATGTCGAAAACTTCGATCAACGACGAAACCTGCTCCATGGCGCCAGCTTGTCCGCCATTGGTTAACAAATCTTACATGTGAATGACGCGGCCATAGGCGTCGAGGACGCTTTCGTGCATCATTTCCGAGAGGGTGGGATGCGGGAACACCGTGTGCATCAGCTCTTCCTCGGTCGTCTCGAGGCCCATGGCGATGGCGAATCCCTGGATCAGTTCGGTGACTTCGGCGCCGACCATGTGGGCGCCGAGCAGGCGGCCGGTTTTGGCGTCGAAGATGGTCTTGACCAGGCCCTGGTCCTCGCCGAGTGCGATGGCCTTGCCATTGCCGAGCAAAGGGGAAGCGGCCGACTTTCAGTTCGTAGCCCTCCGCCTTGGCTTTCGCTTCGGTGAGGCCGACCGAGGCGACCTGCGGATGGCAGTAGGTGCAGCCGGGAATCTGCTCCTTTTTCATCGCATGGGCGTCGAGGCCCTTGATCTTTTCGACGCAGATGACACCTTCATGCTCCGCCTTGTGGGCAAGCATCGGCGGCCCTGCCACATCGCCGATGGCATAAAGGCCGGATACATTGGTGCGGCCATGGCCGTCGATGACGATAGAACCCTTCTCGGTCTTAACCCCCAGCGCCTCGAGGCCGAGATTCTCGATATTGCCGGTGACGCCGACGGCAGAGATGACACGATCCACCGTGATATCGGACTTCGCGGTCCCCTGCTCGATCGTGGCGGTGACGCTGTCCCTGCCCTTCTTCAGAGCACTGACCTTTGCGCCAATCCTGATCTTGAGGCCCTGCTTCTCGAGTTGCTTCTGGGCGATCCTGGCGATCTCGGCATCTTCCACCGGCATGATCTGGTCGACGATTTCGACCACCGTCACATCGACACCCATGGAATTGTAGAAAGACGCGAACTCGATACCGATGGCGCCGGAACCCACGACCAGCAGCGACTTCGGCATGGCGGGCGGCACCATGGCCTCGAAATAGGTCCACACCAGCTTGCCGTCGGGCTCAAGGCCCGGCAGCACCCGGGGCCGGGCGCCGGTCGCGATGATGATATGCTTGGCTGTGTAGGTGCCGGGGCCGAGCGCGCCTTTGGGCTCGGCAGGTTGCGGCTGCATCGGCGCCTTGGAGGACTTCGCGACGACGACTTCGCCGGGCTTGCCGAGCTTCGCCTCGCCCCAGATGACTCTGCACCTTGTTCTTCTTGAGCAGGCCATTGACGCCCATGTTGAGGCGGCCTGAAACGGCGCGCGAGCGCTGCACCACGGCGGCAGCATCGAAGCCGACCTTGTCGGCGCCGAAGGCCATAGTCCTTGGCGTGCTTCATGTAGTGATAGATTTCGGCCGAGCGCAGCAGCGCCTTGGTGGGGATGCAGCCCCAATTGAGGCAGATGCCACCCAGATGCTCGCGCTCGACGATGGCCGTCTTGAAGCCGAGCTGTGCCGCACGGATCGCCGTCACATAGCCGCCGGGGCCGGAGCCGATGATCAGAATGTCGAATTGCGTCTCAGCCATGCACCTGCTCCACTCATTAACGTCATCCCGGCGATAGCCGGGATGACGGGAATTAGATCGATAATATCCCCTTGACCACCGGCACCAATGCCGCGCCAATGGCGCGCGTATTCTTGACATCGAGATGGACGCCATCGACCGGATCGGAGGTTGCCACTGATGCAGCGTCGAAGAAGTGCACTCCCATGGTCTTGGCGAGCCTTGCGTAGTGATAGGCAAATTGTTTTGACTCTTCGCGCGCGTGACCGAAGAGCGCGTCGAATTCCTCCTCTGCCGTATGCACCAGATGCGGCGGTGCAACGATCAACATCTGAGGCTTGGCGTAATTCTCGTTGTATATGAACGTCTGCACGATCTCGACAAGACGCTCCATGCCCCACATCGCATCAATAGCACGGAACCGCTTAAGATCGTTGGTGCCGAGCATGATGATCACGAGATCGAGCGGTTCATGCGACTTGAGCAGAATCGGCAGCGCAACCGCTCCGTTGCGGCATTCGAAGGTCGTCGGATCCTCGTGCACCGTCATGCGGCCGTTCTGGCCTTCCTCGATGACCCGCGCACCCTGCCCCAGCCCCGCCGCCAGCACATTCGGCCAGCGCGCCCCAAATGCGTGACGTTCACCAGGTGCTGGCGTCAGCACCCCAGGTGAGCGAGTCTCCGAATGCAAGGACGGTTTTCACGTGGGCCCTTCTCACACCAGCATCAGCCCCGGTTCCTCGATATACATCTTGAAGGCGCCGAGGAGTTCGGCGCCGAGTGCGCCGTCGACGACGCGGTGATCGGTGGACAGCGTCACGCTCATCTGCTGTTCGATGACGATGTCGTTGCCGCGCACGACGGCGCGGCGTCTCGCCGGTGCCGACGGCGAGGATCGTGGCGTGCGGCGGATTGATGACGGCGGAGAAATTCTTGATGCCCATCATGCCGAGATTGGAAACCGCCGATGAACCGCCCTGATATTCATGCGGCAAGAGCTTGCGGGTGCGGGCGCGCGCCGCGTAGTCCTTCATCTCGATCGAAATCTGCGCAAGCCCCTTGGTCTCCGCCTTGCGGACGACGGGCGTGATCAGCCCGCCCGGGATCGACACGGCAACGCCGACATCGGCGTGCTTGTGCTTCACCATGGCCGTCTCGGTCCACGAGGCATTGGCGTCCGGCACCTTGATCAGCGCCATGGCCAGCGCCTTGATGACAAAATCATTGACCGAAACTTTCCAGGCTGGCTTGCCGTCCTTGTCCTTGGGCGCCTGCAGATTGAGCCGCTCGCGCAGGTTCAGGAGGTTGTCGAGCCCGATATCGACCGACAGATAGAAATGCGGGATGGTCTGCTTCGATTCGGTGAGGCGGCGCGCGATGATCTTGCGCATCGTGTCGTGCGGGCACGAGTTCGAAGCTGCCCGCCTCGAAGAGCTTGAGAACCGCGTCGTCGGACATCGGCTGCGCCATGGCAGTGGGCTTGCCAGCGGGTGCGGCACCGGGCTTGGCGCTCTCCACATCCTTGAGCACGATGCGGCCATGGGGGCCCGAACCCTTGAGCGCCGCCAGATCGATACCTTTCTGTTTGGCGATGCGGCGGGCCAGCGGCGAGGCGAAGAGGCGGTCGCCCGTCCGCCATTGGCGTTTCGCCGCCGCGGGTGCTGCTGAGGACCGCGGCAGGCGCAGGTTCCGCGGACTTCGCCGGCGCGGCAGCGGGTTTGCGGAGCGGGAGCCGCAGCAATATCGCCCGCCTTCTCGCCCTCGCCGAGGATCACCGCGATCGGCGTATTGACCGCCACATCATCGGTGCCGTCGGCGATCAGGATTTTGCCCAGCGTGCCTTCATCGACGGCTTCGACTTCCATGGTCGCCTTGTCGGTCTCGATCTCGGCGAGAATATCGCCGGACTTGACCTTGTCGCCTTCCTTCTTCAGCCACTTGGCGAGCTTGCCCTTCTCCATGGTGGGCGACAGAGCGGGCATGAGGACATTGGTGGGCATGGCGCGGGCTCCTCACACGTACAAGACGGATTTCGCCGCGGCGACAACTTCATCGGCATTGGGCAGCGCCAGCTTTTCGAGATTGGCGGCATAGGGCATGGGAACATCCTTGCCGGCAACGCGAGCGACCGGCGCGTCGAGCCAGTCGAAGGCATGCGTCATGATCTGTGCGGCGATCTCGGAAGTGACCGAGAATTGCGGGAAGCCCTCCTCGACGGCCACACAGCGGTTGGTTTTCTTGACGCTCTCGACCACGGTTGCGATATCCATGGGGCGGATGGTGCGGAGATCGATCACCTCCGCCTCGATGCCCTCGGCCAGAAGCTTGTCGGCGGCGGCGAGCGCATAGGTCATGCCGATGCTGAAGGCGACGATGGTGACGTGGCGGCCAGCCCGTGCCACCTTCGCCTTGCCGATCGGCACCACCCAGTCGTCGAGCTTCGGTACCTCGAAGCTCTTGCCGTAAAGAATTTCGTTTTCGAGGAAGATCACCGGATTGGGATCGCGGATCGCCGCCTTCATCAGTCCTTTCGCGTCGGCCGCCGAATAGGGCGCGACCACCTTGAGACCGGGAATCTGCCCGTACCAGGCGGCATAATCCTGCGAATGCTGGGCGGCGACGCGGGCCGCCGCGCCATTGGGACCGCGGAACACGATGGGACAGCCCATCTGGCCGCCGGACATGTAGAGCGTCTTGGCCGCGGAATTGATGATGTGGTCGATCGCCTGCATGGCGAAGTTGAAGGTCATGAACTCGACGATGGGCCTGAGGCCGGCAAAGGCCGCGCCGACGGCGATGCCGGTGAAGCCGTGCTCGGTGATCGGCGTGTCGACCACCCGCTGCGGCCCGAATTCGTCGAGCATGCCCTGCGAAATCTTGTAGGCGCCCTGGTACTCGCCCACCTCCTCGCCGATCAGGAACACGTCCTTGTCGCGGCGCATCTCCTCCGACATGGCGGAGCGGATCGCCTCGCGTACCGTCATGGTCACCATCTCGGTGCCCTCCGGGATTTCCGGATCGGCGGCGGCAGGCGCACTTACAACTGGCGGGCGCTGCGGCTAGTGAAGCGGCGGGAGTTACTTCGGGCTTCGCTTCAGCCTTCGGAGCCGGCGCCAGCATCGGCGGTGCCGATCACGGCGATTGGCGTATTGACCTTGACATTCTCGGTACCGGCCGGAACCAGTATGGCGGTGAGCGGGCCTTCATCGACGGCCTCCACCTCCATGGTCGCCTTGTCGGTTTCGATCTCGGCGATGACATCGCCGGACTTCACAGTGTCGCCGACATTCTTCAGCCACTTGGCGACTTTGCCCTCTTCCATGGTGGGCGACAGGGCGGGCATGAGGATATTGGGCATCGCCGTCTCCTCAGGCGCTCAGATAGATGTCGGTGTAAAGCTCCGAAGGTTCAGGCTCGGGATCGCCCTGGGCGAAATCGGCCGCCGCGGTGACGATAGCGCGGATGTCGGCGTCGATTTTCTTGAGATCGTCCTCGCTCGCCATGCCGGCCTTGAGGATGCGCGCCTTCACCTGTTCGATGGGATCGCGCTCCTCGCGCATCTTCTGCACCTCTTCCTTGGCGCGATACTTGGCGGGATCGGACATCGAGTGACCGCGGTAGCGGTAAGTCATCATTTCGAGAATATAGGGGCCGTGGCCGGCGCGGCAGTGGGCGACGGCCTTGTCGCCCGCCTCTTTCACGGCGCGAACATCCATGCCGTCCACCTGCTCGGACGGAATGCCGAAAGCGGCGCCACGCGCACCCAGATGATCGGCCATCGCGGTCGAGCGCGGCGCCGCCGTGCCCATGGCATAGCGGTTGTTCTCGATCACGAAGATCACCGGCAGCTGCCAGATCGCCGCCATGTTGAAGGTCTCGTAGACCTGGCCCTGGTTGGCGGCGCCGTCGCCGAAATAGGTGACCGATACATGATCGTTGCCGCGGTACTTGTTGGCGAAGGCGAGCCCGGCGCCGAGCGGCACCTGGGCGCCGACAATGCCGTGGCCGCCGAAGAACTGCTTCTCGCGGCTGAACATGTGCATGGAGCCGCCCTTGCCCTTGGAATAGCCGCCGCGCCGGCCGGTCAGTTCGGCCATGACCCCCTTGGGATCCATGCCGCAGGCCAGCATGTGGCCGTGGTCGCGATAGGAGGTGATCACCTGATCGCCTTCCTTCTGGGCCATCTGCATGCCGACCACGACCGCCTCCTGGCCGATATAGAGATGGCAGAAGCCGCCGATGAAACCCATGCCGTAAAGCTGGCCCGCCTTTTCCTCGAAACGGCGGATCAGCAGCATTTCGCGATAGGCGTAGAGCTCCTCCTCGGCGGAAAAGCCGCCATTCTGGTGGGCCGCTCCGCCGGTCTTCTCGGCCTTTTCAGCCTTGGTTAGTTTGCGCGCGATATAGGCTGACTTGACCGCCATGCGACTGCCCCTCTCGTGCCATCGGGCTTTTCCTATAGCACTAAAGGATTGAGTTCGCTCGCCAATTCACCGATTAACCGGATTTCAGTTTAGCTCAAGGATTTCCTTGGGCAATTTCCGGCGGTCGCAGAACCACCAGCTCATCCGGCTGCGCCATGCCCAGCATCGCGCGGGCCATTTCGTCGAGCAAGTCGGGATCGATGGATTGGGGCCGCAGCTGCGAAACCTTGAGCTCCAGCAATTCGCGCCGTTTCTGGACGGCAGCGAGCTCGCCGGCAAGCTGGCCGGCATCGGCCGCCAGCCGATCGCGATAGGGAAAGCCGCGCGGACCTTCGAAGCCGTGCCAGGCAAAATAGCCGAGCAACGCCGCCGAGACGCCGGTGATAACCATATCGAACTTGCGTTTGCCCATGGGAGCGCCCCCGACCCTGCAAACTCAGCGGAGTCGGTTAACAACTGGTGACTGTTGGGTGTAAAAAGGCTTGACCTTTGCGCCGAAGATGCCGATGTAACTGTCGGAGTTACGATTATGTTGTCGAGCAGCCGTTTCATCGTCGCCATTCATGCCCTGAGCGTGCTCGCCCGTTTCGCGGGCAAGGGCCCGGTCTGTTCGAACGCGGTGGCCGAAAGCGTCCACACCAATCCAGTGGTGATCCGCCGGCTGATGAGCGAGCTTGAACGAGCCAAGCTCGTGCGCTCGGTGGCGGGCCGCTCTGGCGGCTTCGAACTTGAACGCGATGCGAGCCAGATCACGCTGGCCGACGTCTATCGTGCCGTCGAGGACGAAACCGTATTCCGCATGCACAAGATCGACCCCGATGCTGACTGCCCGGTGGCCGCACAGATCGGCAAGATTCTGTCGGGGCCCTTGCGCGCCGCCGAAGGCGCACTCTCCGCCTCGCTGGCCAGAACCACCCTCAAGGATGTCGCGGCGGCGGTCGTCTGAGATGCCATGACGGCGCCTGCCGGGCTGCTGGCGCTTCTGTCCTTCGGTAATTTCATCATCGGCATGGGCGCCTTCGTCGGAGCGCCTGGCTCGGCCTCTCACCACGCCCAGTTCTATCTAATTTTAGCCTCCGGATTCACCGAAGTTGAGCGGCTCCCGGGTTTAGCTGTGCAGGGCACACGACAGCCTGCCTGACCGATGGGATCCACCATGCCGTCCATTCGCCGCTTTCTGCGTACGCTGACCTTGGCATTGCCGATGCTTGCCGGCCTCTCCGTCGCCGATGCCCTTGCCGGATCCCTGCTGGTGCCCGATGCCGCCTCCGCCACGAGCAAGGCCGCGCCTGCCGATCCGAAAGTCATCCGCCAGCGTATGGTGACGATTGATGCTGCGACACTCGGCGAACAAATCTTGCCGCCGGCCACGGACCTGGCGGCCGACCGCGTCAGCCGCTCGAACCGCCTCGAGGGCAGCGTCACCATCGATCTGTTTCAGGGCCAGTCGGTCGTCCTGCGGCGCAGGACCGTGGAAGAATCGCTTGAGGGCGGCATCGTCTGGACCGGCGACACCGGCACTAATGGCTACGGCATACTGGTGGTCAACGGCAACCGCATCACCGGTGCCTTCGAAACAGGCGGCCGCCACTATCTACTTGCGCCAGTCAATGGCGGACCCCGCCATTTGCTGCGCGAAGTGAACAGGGAAGCCTATCCGCGCGACATTCACATCGATGCGCCCGTGCGGCCGTCACAGAACCGTTCCTCTGCCGTTGCGCCCACCATCTCAGCCGCCACCGCCAACACTACGGTGACGCTGCTTGCTGTCTACACCTCCCGGGCCAAGACAATCCTCGGCATACCCGCGGACAAGATTTCCCTCGATGTGGCCATCGTCAATCGGGGCATGATCAACAGCAACATTCCGCTGCGGATCAAGCTTGTGAGGGTGGCCGCCGTCGCTTCCACCTACAATGAAAGAGCGCCGGCTGACCCGGCCAAACCGCTCTACGACCTCACCAGCGGAACCAACGCGAATTTCACGTCGCTCCGCAACTTGCGCAATACGGTGCAGGCCGATCTCGTTACCATGTATTTAGATCGCCCCGAATATTGCGGCATCGCCTGGGTGCTCTATCCCTCGCTCAGCGCCGACTATGGCTTTTCGGCGATCAACGCCAATTGCCAGGGAACCACGACCCTGGCGCACGAACTCGGCCACAACATGGGCCTCTATCACGACCGCTATGTCGAGCCGGCGGCGTCCAGTGCGAAGTACAATTACGGCTATGTGAACCTGGCCGGCAAGTTCCGCACCATCATGTCTTATCCCGACAAGTGCAGCGCCAACGGAGTTAACTGCACTCCCATCACTTACTTCTCGACACCGCTGAAGTCCTATAACGGACGGTCGGTCGGCGTCCCTGCCGGCTCGGCCGGTGCCGCCGACGCATCCCGGCTGCTGCGCGCAAACCGGACAGGTGTCGCCGCCTTCCGCTAAGCCGCCGAACGTTACAAAGATGAACGGCGCAAACGCGGTTACGGCGCGACCTGTTCCCGCAGCACGTGGAAATCGCCGACCGCCACCGTCTCCGCACCCTCCGGTCCGGTGATCCTGAGCCACAGGCCCTTGCCCGAAGCATTGCCGGGAATGGCGAAGGTCTGGCTGCCCTGCGAGGTCTGCAGCGAGAAGCTCATTACCGGACGGCCGGTCGCTTCCATCTGGCCTTCCGGCAGCACCATGACATCGACGGTCGTGGCGAGCCGGCCGGGGGCCGCACCCGGTGGTGGTGCATATTCAAGCGCCGTCACCGGCTGGGCGCTCCGGCTGTTGAAATTCACCAGAATGTTGAGCTCGCGGTCAGGCGGGCCAAAGGCCAGAAACGATTCGGGCCTGTCGTCGAATAGATCGGCAAATGAATAACGCTTGTCTGAGCCATCGTTGAGAGCTGCGGTGAACGAGGCACCATGGGCGAGGTCGAGGGTGGCGGTGGCGATCGTCACTTCCTGATCGGACTTGATGGCGGCGTGCGCCTCTTGGCCGGCGCTCTTGGGAGGTTCGACGGCAACCGTGACAGTGACCGGCAGCAGTGGCGGCGCGGCACTGGGCGCCAGCGTTTGGTAGGCGGCGAGCCCTACGCCGGCGACAGCCGCAAAACTCGACACCACCAGATGGAAACTGGAAAACCTCATGCCGCTAGGACCGGAGGATGGCGCGCCCGGCGTAGTGTGCTTGGGTTGCAAGTTCTTCCTCAATGCGGAGCAATTGGTTGTATTTGGCGAGTCGGTCCGATCTGGCGAGCGAACCGGTCTTGATCTGCCCGCAGTTTGTGGCGACAGCAAGATCGGCGATGGTCGAGTCCTCGGTCTCGCCCGAGCGGTGCGACATGACCGCGGTATAGCCCGCCTTGTGCGCCATTTCGACGGCTTCCAGCGTCTCGGTCAGCGAACCGATCTGGTTGACCTTGACCAGGATCGAATTGGCGATGCCTTGCGATATTCCCTGCTTCAGGCGCTCCGTGTTGGTGACGAAGAGATCGTCGCCGACCAGCTGACAGGATTTGCCAATGAGTTCCGTCACCTGCTTCCAGCCGTCCCAGTCGTCTTCGGCCATGCCGTCCTCGATCGAGATGATGGGATAGCCGGCGGCGAGCTTGGCCAGATATTTCGCCTGCTCGGCGATCGAGCGGGTCTTGCCCTCGCCTTCATAGACGTACTTGCCATCCTTGAAGAATTCGGTGGCGGCGCAATCGAGAGCCAGGTGAACGTCCTTGCCCGGCTTGTAGCCCGCCTGCTCGATCGCCTTCATGACGAAATCGAGGGCCGCCTCGGCGGAGGGGAGATTGGGCGCAAAGCCGCCTTCGTCGCCGACATTGGTGTTGAGGCCCGCCTTCTTCAGCGCTGCCTTCAGCGTGTGGAAGATTTCCGCGCCCATGCGCAAGGCCTCGCGGAAGCTTGCCGCGCCCACCGGCATCACCATGAATTCCTGGAAGTCGATGGGGTTGTCGGCATGGACGCCGCCATTGACGATGTTCATCATGGGAACCGGAAGCGTGCGGGCGGCGGCGCCGCCGACATAGCGATAGAGCGGCAGGCCCGAGGCTTCGGCGGCGGCCTTGGCGGTGGCCAGCGACACGCCGAGAATGGCATTGGCGCCGAGGCGGGCCTTGTTGGGCGTGCCGTCGAGTTCGATCATCGCCCGGTCGATGGCGATCTGGTCCTCGGCATCCATGCCGGCGAGGGTGTCGAAGATTTCGCCGTTGACGGCCGCCACCGCCTTGGTGACGCCCCGGCCGAGATAGCGCGCCTTGTCGCCGTCGCGCAGTTCGACCGCCTCATGGGCGCCGGTCGAGGCGCCCGACGGCACCGCGGCGCGGCCCATGGAGCCGTCCTCGAGCACCACCTCGGCCTCGACCGTCGGATTGCCGCGGCTGTCGAGAATTTCGCGGGCGTTGACGTCGAGAATGGCGGTCATGGGAGTCTCCGGGAGGTCGCGCGGCGTTATGGGGGGACGCGGCAGCGATTGCAAGGAGAGCGAAAATTGTTGATTGCCGGCTACAAAATTTTTTGCGCGTTCTAGGAATTGTTTCACGTGAAGCATTGACTGGAAAGAACGCCGATTCAGCGTGTTAGAGGGTTGAAACGGCGCACTTCTATGCCGTTTTTGCGCGCATTTTGCTTGCAAAAGTGGAGCATTTGGTGCGCATTCGCGGCTCCATTGGCAACGCTGCCAAAATGAACTGACATGTTAGCATGTCAGTTGTGGCGAGCAGGCAGCACCATCGACCTGGTGCATCCAGCCCATAAAAGACGACTCCAAGTGTGAGCGATACCGCATGGAAGGCAATGCCATCACCACCGGTGACGGATGGGTCGATGTGCGGCAGCGCGGTTCCTTCACCTAGGAGCGCGAAATCGGAGTGCGTGAGGATCGGCGGTTCCTGCCTCGGGTCGCTCACGGCAAAGGCTTCCTGCGTGGGAATGGCAAGTGCGGCAACTGCCGCCGCCCCTGACATCGCGATCACGACGCCCCCAGCACAATAGCGAGTCTCTTTTTCATGCCCATCGCCTCGTATCAAATAAATTGCGTTCGACCTCTACATCGGCCCTGCGGAGGCGAGCCCACGGCCAGCCGCACGCAGGTTGCGGTCTGCACGGCGGGTCAGTGCATCGGCTCGCAGGTGCACGTCGAACTTGGACGAGACCGTCACCTCCCCGCCGGACCTCGAGAACGCGTAGAGCGAGCCCTGATGGCCCGGCATGGAAAAGGCCACGGAGTCGCCGTCGGCGAGGCCCATGACCACGCGCAGCGGGTCGCCCGCGCCCTTCGGCGCGAAGGTGGCGGTGACCTCCAGGAGGTCGCCGTCCACCGGGATGTAGTAGACCACCATGTCAAGGCGTCCCTCGTGCAGGCTGCCGCCTTCGATGGGGCGTCCGATGGTGACTTCCTCGGCAAATGCCGGCGTCGCCAGAAACAGCGCGGCCAAGAGCCATGCGCCTAGGGTCCTGCGGATCATTTCGTATCTCCTCTTTAATAGATTGCGTTCGACCTCTATATAGGATATAGATTTCGAACGCAATCTAAAAGGAGATCACAAATGCGTGTCAGTCGCATACAGGCGGCGGAAAACCGCGAAACCGTAATCAATGTGGCAAGCCGCCTTTTCCGGGAGCACGGCTTTGACGACATCGGCCTTAAGGATCTGATGAAGGGCGCCGGGCTGACCCAAGGCGCCTTTTACAAGCAGTTCGCATCAAAGGATGACTTAGCGGCACAGGCGTCCAGGCGAGCGATGGAGAGCGCCACCCACCGATGGTCGGCCGCGGCCGCGGCCAATCCGCAGGACCCGCTTGGCGCGGTGATCGCGTTCTATCTCAGCATGGGGCATCGCGCAGAAAGGATGGACGGCTGTCCGATCGTGGCGCTCGGTTCAGACGCCGCCAGACAGGGCGCCGACGTGAAGGCGTCATTCGAAGCCGGGATCAGGGTATACCTTGAGATGCTCGATAGTTGGGTTGGCGAAGCCGACGGCAAGGAGCCCAGCGGCGAAGCCATGGCCATTCTCTCGACAATGGTCGGTGCGGTGCTGCTCTCGCGGGCCGTCAACGACGAGCGGCTGTCGAAGCGGTTCCTGCAAGCGGCCGCCGAAAGCGCGCTGACGAGGTCTGCTGCGCGCGATGCCCAGCCGGGACCGCGCCAATGACGATGTCTCCGGCCGAAGCGCGCAGCGCAACTGTTTCAGTCGTCGAGTTGACAGGCGCCGAGTTGGCGGGCTGGTCCGGACTTCAGCGGACCATCGGCCCAAGCGAGCCTTCGAAATCGCCACGATCTCCCCCTCGCCGTGAACCGTATTCGTCAGGTTGCAAAAGCGCGGCTCAGCTGTGGCCAGACGCCCGACCTTGCCTTCCTCCGGAGGAAGCAAAGGTGAAAGGGAGCGTCTCCGCCATCGGGGGGCGGCGGATGGATACCATGTCGGGTTAGGGTCAAAAGCGGACAAGGTTGAGGGGGTCCCGGCTTGCGCCGGGATGACGGGTGAGGGAGCAAGTAATTTCCGCGGGGCTTCACCCTTTCCCCAGAGAGGAATTTCTGTTACGCAATTCCAATGACCAAACTCGAACAAATTGAAAAGTCGATCGCCGAACTGCCTCCCGCGGACGTGGCGAAGCTTCGCGCCTGGCTGGAACACTTTGCCGAGGAAATGTGGGACCGGCAGATCGAAGCGGATGTGAAAGCCGGCAAGCTGGATAAGCTTGTCGAGGAAGCCCGTGCGGATATCAAGGCCGGACGCATCCGCGACTTATGAGGCATAGAGCCACTGCCGGATTTTGGCGCCATTATGATGCGCTGCCCCAGAAAGTGCGCGAGGTTGCCGACAAGAACTTCGCGCTTCTGAAATTAAACCCTCGACATCCCTCACTTCACCTCAAGAAGACCGGCGAGCTGTGGTCGGTTCGCGCCGGATTGTCCCATCGTGCATTGGGAATCGACTACGAGGGAGGGATCGCCTGGATTTGGATTGGACCGCACGGCACTTATGACCGCCTGATCAAGTGACGAACATCGGCGACGGCGTGGGTCAGCACCGGCACCTTGCAGCGGTTGCTGCCCCCGGAAATGCGGCAGCGCATCCTCATGGGCAATGACGGGATTGTGAAGCGGCAGGTGCGGACGTGATCGCGCCGTGACGTGAATTCCCCTGCCGAGTGACAAATATTTGAAGTTGTTGATTAATTGAATCTCATCCCCGTCAGCAAGGTTGAATCGAAAATACGCGGGCCCGCCATATATCGGTGGACTAAGGAAACATTTTCACGAGATGCAGCCATGACCAAGTTCCTTTTGTCACTCGCGGTCTTCGCGGCCATCCAGATCGGTTCAGCGCCGGTTTCCCAGGCCGCCCAGGTTTGCTTGCCGCATGACGAAGTCAGCAAAGCCTTGTCCGAGCAATTCAAGGAGAGCCGCAAGGCTCTCGGGCTCTCGTCGCAGACGCATGTCGTCGAGCTTTTCGTCTCTTCCAGCGGAAGCTGGACCCTGGCGGCAACCGATACGCAAGGCACAACCTGCGTGATCGGATCCGGCGAAGCCTGGCAGGACGCGCCACTGACAGCCGCCGAGGCCGAGTCATAAGAGCCGCTAACTAGAGCGGGATGAGTTTAAGTGGATCAACCAGTTTCCCCTTCCCCCCGTGGCAGCGCTATCGCATATGGCCGATCTCTTCCCAGTTAATTCCGTCACCCCCACGAAAGTGGGGGTCCCGCTTTGGTTGACATAAGTCTGCTCGCCGATACTCTGTCCCGGTGCGTGAAGAAAGGCATCCCGCGGTCTACATCCTGGCCAGCCGCTATCGCGGAACTCTTTACATAGGCGTCACAAGCTCCCTGTGGCGGCGCGTGTGGGACCACAAGAACGGCCGCTTCGATGGCTTCACCCGGAAATATGCGGTGAAAACTCTCGTCTGGTATGAACACCACCAGTCGATGGACGATGCCATCCGGCGCGAGAAGCAGCTCAAGAAATGGAACCGGGCCTGGAAGATCGAACTTATCGAAGCCATGAATCGGGACTGGTGCGATTTGCACGACGACATCGATGTGACCGCCACCCTCGTTGAGCCGGAAGCGGGGCCCCCACTTTCGTGGGGGTGACGGCAGGGGTGTAAGAGTCATATGCGATAGCCCTGCCACAAGGGGGAGGGAGAATTCGCCAACTGATTCAGTCTGAAATCATCCCGCTCGACGGCGACTTCACCACCCGGTCGAACTGCATCAGCTTGGCGAGCAGCGCTTCCATCTGGTCGAGCGGCACCATGTTGGGGCCGTCGGAGGGGGCGTTGTCGGGGTCCTCGTGGGTTTCGATGAAGACGCCGGCCACGCCCACCGCGACGGCGGCGCGGGCCAGCACCGGCACCATGCGGCGGTCGCCGCCCGAGGATGCCCCCTGCCCGCCCGGCTGCTGCACCGAATGGGTGGCATCGAAGATGACCGGCGCGCCCGTCTCGGCCATGATCGGCAGGCGCGCATGTCGGAGACCAGCGTGTTGTAGCCGAAGCTCGCGCCGCGCTCGGTCAGCAGCACATTGGCATTGCCCGAGGCGACCAGCTTCTCCACCACGTTCTTCATGTCCCAGGGGGCGAGGAACTGGCCCTTCTTGACATTGACCGCCCTGCCGGTCTTCGCGGCGGCGATCAGCAGATCGGTCTGGCGGCAGAGGAAAGCCGGAATCTGCAGGATGTCGACGGCCGGCGCCAATTCCGCACACTGATGAATTTCATGAACGTCGGTCAGGACCGGCAGGCCGAGCTCGCTTGCGCAGGTCCGCGAAGACCGGCAGGGCTTTGTCAAGGCCGAGGCCGCGCTTGCCCGACAGGCTGGTGCGATTGGCCTTGTCGAAGCTCGTCTTGTAGACGAGGCCGATGCCGAGCCGGCCGCACATCTCCTTGAGCCTGCCCGCCACCATGAAGGCATGGTCGCGGCTTTCGAGCTGGCAGGGTCCGGCGATCAGGGCGAGCGGCAGGCGGTTGCCGAAGGCCACATTGCCCACCGTGACGACGGCATTGGGTTTCATGCGGAATAGGCCATGAAGGTGCCGGAGCCATGGGCGTAGAGCTTGCCCGTCTCGTCGACGACCTTGGCTTCGGCGGTGGCGAGGCGGCGGCCCATATGCAGCACGGTTCCGGTGCACAGAAGCCTTCCCGTGTTGGCGTCGATCTTGCGGACGTAATTCACCTTGAGTTCGACGGTGCCGAAGCCCGCGCCCTGCCCCATCCGGGTCTGAATGGCGCAGCCCAGGGCGGAATCGATGAGGGTCGCGGCATAGCCGCCATGCACGCGCTGCTTGCGGATTATAAAAGCGGGCCGACGGGAAGGCCTCGAAAGTGGCGGTGCCCTCGGCCACCTCGATGAGCCGCATATCGAGCACCTCGGCCATCGGCGAGCGGTGCCACTCGGCGATCATCTTCTTGAGATGGGCGAGGCCGGAAGGCGGTTCGATTTCGGATTTAATGTCGGTCATCGCGGCATGCTTACGACAGGAGCGAGTGGAATGGTAATGCCTTTTTCGCGGAAGGCCTTGAGAATTTCGTAGCGCAGGTCGCTGGCCACGAATGTGCCCTCGAAGACATCACCGACATGCGCCTTGATCTCGAAATCGATTGCATAGGAGCCGAGCCGGGCGAGCGTTATCTGGGGCTCGGGATAAGTGAGCACCTTGGGATGAGCGCGGGTGAGATCAATCAGCAGATCGCGCACTTCCTCGGCATTGCTGTCATAGGCGGCGCTCACATTGACGGTGAATCGACCGAGTGTGTCGTCGTGGGTCCAGTTGCGGACCGCCTCGGTGATGAGATTGGAATTGGGTACGATGATGGCGCAGTTGTCGAAGGTCTCGATCTCCGTCGAGCGCACGTTGATGCGCTTGATAATGCCTTCGCCGGCCGGCAGAACCACCCAATCGCCCACCCTGACCGGCCGCTCAGCCAGGAGGATCAGACCGGAGACGAAATTGTTGACGATCGACTGTAGGCCGAAACCGATGCCGATGCCCAGCGCGCCGGCGACGAAAGCAAGATTGGAAAAATCGAGCCCCGCCGCCCCAAACGCGAAGCCGATGGCGAGGATATAGCCGGCGTAGCTTGCTCCCTTCCTGACCGAGTCCTGCACGCCCTTGTCGATGCGGGTTTCGGCCAGGATGCGCCGGTCAAGCCAGCGCACCACCAGATTGGTGAAGACGATGCCGGCCAAGAGGACCACGACGACCAGCAGCACCGACCACAGCGAGACGGTGACGTCGCCCACCTTGAAGCCGAAGAAGGCTTTGTTGACGAGGGCCCGGAAATCCACCCAGGTCACCGTCCATTGCAGGAACAACAGCGGCAGGCCGGCCATGATCAAGAGCAGGTCGGCCACCGTACGGAACAGGAGGCTCAGGCGCTCGATAGCGCGCTCGCCAAGACCCGTGGCGCGGCGCAACAGGCGGCCGAAGCGGCTGTTGGGATCGAAACTCGCCTTGACGGCGGAATCGACGAGGTGATGCAGAAGAAATAGAGCGGCAATCAGCCCCGCGGTGTCGAATATCTGCTGGGCGATGAAGCTGCCGAGCGCCACATAGCCGAAGATCAACGCCAGCGCCGCCACCGCCATGGCGAGCCAGATCAATGGAACGAAAGACGACGCCCAGGCGAAATAGACGCGCTTTGGCGGCGCCTTGTCCGGCAGCCCCGGCTGATTGCGCAGGCTGAGCAAAATGAGCGACAGGAGCAGCAGCATGGCCACGGCGACCACCGCCGATTGGCCGATGGTGTAGACGACCGGCAAATACAGAGCATCGGCAATGGCAGCCGTGCGCTCGGCGGTCATCGAGACGAAAGCGGTGAGCGTGGCAAGCCATGTGAAGCGCGCCGCGCTGCGGTCGTCGAGATCGACGATGCGCCAGGCGGGTTGACCCGGTGCCGCGGCGCGGCGCACCGCAACGTAGAAGACGCTGATCGTGATGAAGATCTCGAGCGGCGCGTTGACGAGCAATGCAATGCGCGGCGTCAGATAGCCGCCCATCACCAGCGATACATAGACAGGAATGATCAGCACCAGGGCGAGGAGAAGGAACGTGCCGAGCGCGCCACGAAAGACTCGCCAGATGCGGTCGAACTCGTCGGGAGTGCGGGTGACCCGCATGCCGGGTTCAAGCCAATGCCGCAGCCGCCGGCCGATGAGCGAATAGAAGGCCGCATACGCGACAAGGCAGCCGGGGGCAAAAAGCAGCCACCAGGGATTGCCGGTCCTCGCCGTCTCGTTCCACCAATTGCCGAGGAGTGCGCCCAGGCGCTGCATGAAGAGCGCAGCACCGAGGCCCGTATCGCGCCACAGACCCGGATTGAGGATCGATTTACCGGCTTCGAAGATGCGGCTGAAGAAGCGGTTGCGCTGGATCGAGGCGGCGCGCCCCGCCATCTGTTCGGCCTCGACCGCTACTAGCTCGAGTTGCGCCTGGGCGGCCTGCAGGCGGATTTGCGCCTCACCCAGACTCCTGCGCTGGGCGGCGATGGTATCAGCCTCGCGCTGGCCCGCGACAGGTGCCGACCCGAGCTGGTCAATTTGCTGAGCGACCTCGGCGCGAGGACCGGCGAGAGTTCCAGCCTGGGTCAGCGCCTTGCTCCGGATATCTTCCAGCTGGATGCGCTTCTCGGCCAACTGTGTATCCGTCACCGTCGGCAGTTGCACTTCGGTTTCGATGCGCCTGAGATCGGTGCGAAAGGTTTCGGCGGCCCGTTCGGCCTGCCTGGTCACCGCCTCGTCATAGGCAAATGCCGCAGCAAGCGTCAGCCAAGTTGCCAGCGCGGCAAAAGCGCAGAAGCGAAGCAACTTGCTCGCCGCTCGCACCGCTACACCAACCGGCTCTGGTCGACCGCCGCGGCGATGAAGGAAGCGAACAGCGGATGCGGCTCGAACGGCCTCGACTTGAGTTCCGGATGATACTGCACGCCGATGAACCAGGGATGGTCGGGATATTCGATGGTTTCCGGCAACAGGCCGTCGGGTGACATGCCGGCGAAACGCATGCCCGCCTTTTCAAGCCGCGCGCGGTAGCGGGTGTTGACTTCGTAGCGATGGCGGTGGCGCTCGGAAATGCGCGTTCGCATCGTAGATTTCGGCGATCTTGCTGCCGGCTTCAACACCGCGTCATAGGCGCCAAGCCGCATGGTGCCGCCGAGATCGCCGCCCGGCTTGCGGATTTCCAGCTCGTTGCCCTTCATCCATTCGGTCATGGTGCCAACGATCGGCTCCTTGGTCGGGCCGAATTCGGTCGAGCTGGCGTCGGCGATGCCGCACAGATTGCGGGCCGCCTCGATGCAGGCCATCTGCATGCCAAAGCAGATGCCGAAATAGGGCACCTTGCGGGTGCGGGCGAAGGTCGCCGCCTTGATCTTGCCCTCGGAGCCGCGCTCGCCGAAGCCGCCGGGCACCAGAATGCCGTGCACGCCTTCGAGATAGGGCGCCGGATCTTCCTTTTCGAAGATTTCCGACTCGATCCAGTCGAGATTGACCTTCACCTTGTTGGCGATGCCGCCATGGACCAGCGCCTCGTTCAGCGACTTGTAGGCATCGAGCAGACCCGTGTATTTGCCGACGACGGCGATCGTCACCTCGCCTTCCGGCTGGGTGATGCGGTGCATGATCTCATGTCCACTTGGACAGATCGGGCTCTTGGCGCGTGGTCGATGCCGAAAGCGTCGAGCACTTCCCTGTCGAGGCCCTCGGCATGATAGGCGCGCGGCACGTCATAGATGCTCTCGACATCGAGCGCCTGGATGACGGCCGAGGGCCTGCACATTGCAGAACAGCGCGATCTTGCGGCGCTCGTTCGCCGGAATCTCGCGGTCGGCGCGGCACAGCAGATATGTCCGGCTGGATGCCGATCGAGCGCAGCTCCTTGACCGAATGCTGGGTCGGCTTGGTCTTGAGCTCGCCCGCCGTCGGGATATAGGGCAACAGCGTCAGATGAATAAAGATGCAGGAGCCGCGCGGGCTTTCCTGGCCGAACTGGCGGATCGCCTCGAAGAACGGCAGGCCCTCGATATCGCCGACCGTGCCGCCGATCTCGACCAGGACGAAATCGAAGCCGTCATTGCCGGTCCTGATGAAGTCCTTGATGGCGTCGGTGACATGCGGAATGACCTGCACGGTGGCGCCGAGAAAATCGCCGCGCCGCTCCTTGGCGATGATGTCCTGATAGATGCGGCCGGTGGTGATGTTGTCCTGGCGTGTTGGCGGGGCGGCCGGTGAAGCGCTCATAGTGGCCGAGGTCGAGATCGGTCTCGGCCCCGTCGTCGGTGACGAAGACCTCGCCGTGCTGATAGGGGCTCATGGTGCCCGGATCGACATTGAGATAGGGATCGAGCTTGCGCAGCCGCACGGAGAAGCCGCGCGCCTGGAGAAGCGCGCCGAGTGCCGCCGAAGCCAGACCCTTGCCGAGGGAGGAGACCACGCCGCCGGTGATGAAGATGTACCGCGCCATGGGACTTTCAGCCTACCCCTTCCTCAATACGATTCGAAGCCCGGAAATTTGTCGTTCCGGGCCCCTGTGGACAGCCGTGAAACACTTACTGTGAAACAGGAACCTGCGGCGCGTCTGGGCAGCTTGCGGCAGCACGCTGCCGCCCGGCTCGGCCGGCTCGCTGGTGGCTGGGTGCCGTACCCTGTTGCGGCGGCGCCACCGCGATCGAATATCGAGCCGCCGGTCCCGCTGCGCGTCGCCAGCACGGTGAGGCGTGATCGAGGTGATGAAGAAGGCCACCGCCAGATAGGCCGTGGTGCGGGTCAGGCATTGCCGACGCCGCGCGCCGAGAACAGATTGCCGCCGCCGCCGCCGCCGAGCCGATGCCGAGCGCCCCGCCTTCCGAGCGCTGCAGCAGCACGACGCCGATCAGGGCAATGGCGACGATGAGATGAATGACGAGAATGACGGTTTCCATGGGCTGGTTCCGGAGTGTGACTGAATTGCGGGCGAGCTTAGCGGGGATATGGGCGATGCGCAACCGGCTGGCAAGTCCCGCACTTGTACAGCGCCCGACCGAGGCATTAAGCTTGCGCGCCCATTCTGGCAGGAGAACGATCATGTACCTCCCGAGCCGCATTGCCCTCATCTTGATCGGATTTGCTTTTCTCGCCGCCGTGGCCGACTTTCGCCGCGCCGGCCGTCACGGTCTCGCCGGCTGTAGGACCGCCCACCACCAAGACCACTGTCGAGTGGTACGGGTTTCGGAGCCTTCGCGGCTGTCGACGTCTATTTCGATACCGCACATCTCTGCCTCGCTTTCGCCGATGGCACCGGCGCGGTCAGTTGCGTGATCAACGTGCCGAAGGACGCCCAGCCGCAGGCCCATTGGGTTTCGATGTTGCAGCGGAATAACGGCACCGGCGCGCAAGGCCGTTCACGGTGCGCACCGACTGGACGCAGTTCCATGGCCGCAACGCCGCCCGTAACGGCAGGAACCCCTTCGAGAACACGATCAATGCCGCCAATGTCGGCGATCTCGACACGCTGTGGACGGCGCCCATTGGAGCGGGCCGGGACTTACAGCACGCCGGCCGTCTTTGCCGGCAAGGTTTATATCGGCGGCAGCGATGGCAAGCTCTATGCCTTCAATAGCCTGACCGGGGCGGCGATTGCCGGATTCCCCAAGACCCTGGGAGGAACGCATTCAATATTCCTCTCCGGCCATCGGCAATGGCAGCGTGTATATCGGCACCATCGCGCCCGACAACAAGCTTTATGCCTTCAACGCCACCACCGGCGCGGCAATTGCGGGCTTTCCGGTCCAGCTTGCCGGTCCGGCCTATTCCTCGCCGGCCTTGGCGCTTGGCAATGTTTATATCGGCCACCTACGTGCCCGACGACAAGCTCTATGCCTTCAACGCCACAACCGGTTCGCCGGTCGCGGGCTTCCCCAAGACATTGAGCGGCGGAGTACTCGCTTCGCCGACGATTGCCGATGGCCGGGTCTATATCGGTGACGAATCGGGGCAGTTCCACGGCTTCGATGCCCTGACCGGAGCAGCTCTGGCCGGATCCCCGAAAACAACAGGTGGCGCGATCAACGGTTCCGCCGCCGTTGCGAGCGGCGTGGTCTATGTCGGTTCCCAGGATTTCAAGCTTCATGCCTTCGCCGATACATTCGAATATTCGCTGCCAGGCTTTCCGGTGCTGACTGGAGGGAGCATCAACGGCAGCCCCGCCGTGGGGCGCCGGACTTGTGTTTGTCGGCTCCTTTGATGGCAAACTCTACGCCTGGCGCACATCCACCGGTGGCGCACCCTGGTGGACGGCAACACTGGATACCTCAGTCGCTGCCTCGCCGGTTGTCGCCAATGGCCTTGTGTTCGTGAACACCCCCTTCCGTCTCTTTGCTCTTGTCCACCGCCTACGGCGCACTCTTGTGGTCGGCGGGAGTGAGAACGGCTTTTCTGGCTTCTCCGGCGGTCGCCGACGGCATCGTCTATCTGGGCTCGACCAACCGCAGATTCTACGCCTTCAGCGTCGATGGACTGGCGCCCGCCGCGGCGCTGCCCGGCGGCCGGCTCGGCGTGAAGCCGGCGCTGTCGTCGCTCAAGCCCGATCCGTCGCTGAAACCCGTGCGGACACCGGAGAACTGAGCCCCTCGACGAGCGGCATGCCCCATCAATATCCGGGCAGGACCACAAGTTTCGGAGTATCGGGCAGGGTTTCAGCCGAAATCGTCAACACCGGCGAGGTCTGCGTCTGCAGAGCGAACTCGCGCCCGACGATGGCGATGAAGCGGTTGAGGGTGGCTGGACCGAAAACATGCATGGGGATCACCATGCGCGCTTTCAGCGCCTTGAGCACCTCCAGCATGCTCTCCTGCGCCATGGTGTAGCCGCCATCGACCGGCACCAGCACGATGTCGAGCCTGCCAATGATGGCGAGACGCCCTGCATCGAGTTCATGATGCAGATGCCCGAGATGGCCGATGCACAGCCCCGCTACGTCGAAGATGAAGATGGAATTGCCATCGGCGACGCGGCCGAGCGAGCCGCCGCGGATATCGGTCGTCACATTGCGGATCCGCACATCGCCGATCATGAGATCGTGCTGGGCCTCGCCGCCTTGCGGATTCCAGCCGCGCAGCACATGGCGGATGGCGGGATCGGGATGATCGGTATAATGCGACGAGTGAGCCCGGTTCATGGTGACCACGTCCGGAACCGTGCCGCCGTAATAGCCCGCATAGTCGGTGACGATCTTCACTCCCCCCGGGCTTTCGATCAGGAAGCTCGAATGCCCCAGGAAAGTGAGCCGCACCTGGTTCTCCTCAACCGCCGCTTTGGTAAAGGCGGCGGGCAGGATGCGCGGCTCGGCCCCCGCCATGGCGAGGCAGTCGCTGGAAAGTGCCGCGGCGGGCGCCGCCGGGAAAATCCATGCGAACGCGAAGAGCGCAATACCGAGAAGCCGGAGGCGCATGACGGAACCTCTCCAAAGCCGGCTCACGCCGGAGGCTGCCCCTTGCTGTAACTATAGCGGAAGGTGCAGCAGGGCGCACCCTGCATGATGGTCTGCTTGCGCTCGAGCGTGATGTCGGGATCGTAACCCTCGCAGAACGTGCCGTCGCGGTTGCAGGACAGGAGATGGCCGATATGACCCAGACCCATCTCGCGGTACATCTCGGCGTATTTGCAGCGGACGACGTCGAAATCGAATTTCGTGGCACCGGCCTCCAGCACTTTCATTTCGAGCGCGCCGTCGGCCGTCCACCATTCGTAGAGCTTGATGAAGTCGGCCATCGAGGTGACGCCGCCCGGCGCCTTCCGGGCAAACTCCTTGCCCTCGGCGATCGCCGCCTTGCGGATCGCCGCATCGAGGATGGAAGCCGCCTTCGCCTCGCCCACCTGCTTCACCATCTCTTCGTAGATGGGCCCGATCACCTGCGCTTGCAGGCGGCGCTTAGTCAGGGTTGGCAGGTCGGTCATGCCGGTTCTCTCCCCTGCTGGTCATTGCCGGGCTCGTCCCAGTTAACCGCATTTCGAGATTGTATTTGCTATGGGTCCCCAGGACAAGCCTGGGGATGACAGATTGATGGAACAAGATGCTTCAAGTAAATCGAGTATGGCGGTAGCAACAGATTGCCAGCATAAGGAAAGCCAATGACCGCGAATAAAAAATCTACGCGCCGCGTCTGGCGTGATCCCAACGACGCTCCCGACCTGTCGAAGCGGAAGTGGCGGCAGCGTCTTGAGTGTGCCGATGTGGTGGCGGGCAAGAAGATCGTGCGCCGCAGTCTTAAAAGCTCCGTCACCCCGGCGAAAGCCGGGGCCCCTTAAGCCCTATCCTGCGGCGCAGTGCAGGCTGTAATTACTCAGGGGGTCCCGGCTTCCGCCGGGATAACGAAATTGGAGAGCGAATTGAATCTCACATATACGCCTTGATGATGCCGATGAAGTCGGCGGCCTTGAGGCTGGCGCCGCCGACCAGGGCTCCATTGACATGGGCGGCAGACAAGAGCTCGGCGGCATTGGAAGGCTTTACCGAGCCGCCATAGAGAATGCGCACTCCCGCTCCATCGGCACCCATGAGTTGGCCGAGATCGGTGCGGATATGGGTGTGCACTTCGGCCACTTCGGCGACAGTGGGTGTCAAGCCAGTTCCGATGGCCCACACCGGCTCATAGGCGATGACCGTATTGGCATCGGACGCCCCTTCCGGCAGCGAGCCCTTCAGCTGGCGCGATACCACCGCCAGCGTTTGGCTCGCCTTGCGCTCCTCCAGCGTCTCGCCGATGCAGATGATGGCCACGAGTCCCGCCCGGTGGGCGGCCTTGGCCTTTGCCGCCACCAAGGCATCGGTTTCGCCGTGATTGCTGCGCCGCTCCGAATGCCCCACAATCACCGTGGTGCAGCCCGCATCCTTCAGCATCTCGGCCGAAATATCGCCGGTATGGGCCCCGGAGGCCGCGACATGGCAGTCTTGGCCACCCACCTTGATTTTGGTGCCTCTCATCACCGATTTGACTTTGCGGATGAGGGTCGCCGGCGGGCAAACCATTACTTCGCATTCGAGTTTCACGTCCTTGAGCATGCCGGCAAGAAGCCGCGGCTCCTTGAGCATCGCCGCGGTGCCATTCATCTTCCAGTTTCCGGCCACCAGCGGACGCGGTGCTTGTTCTGCCATGTTCGCCTCTCCGTCCCGAATTCGGCCTGAGATAGCAGACACATCCCGCGCTTGCGAGGGGGTGTTGGGCTACCTATGATGGCGGCGACCGACAAATGAGGATTTCCGGATGCTCGACGTTTTCCGCAACGCCGCTAAGGGCTGGACGGCCAAGATCCTGATCGGCCTCCTGGCGCTGAGTTTCGGCGTCTGGGGCATCGCCGACGTGTTCACAGGCTACCGCGCCGGCGCCCTGGCCATGGTGGGCAACGAGGAGGTGGGCTCCGAAGAATTCACTCGCGCCTTCAATCAGGCCCTGCAGAATCTGGCCAGCCAGACCGGCCAGACATTCACGGCAGAGGAGGCGCGCCGGGTCGGCATCGACCGGTCCGTCCTCGGCAACCTCATTCAGTCCGCTGCACTCGATGCGCAGGGCGCCAAACTGAAGCTCGCGATTTCTGACGCCGCGATCGCCCAGGAGGCAATGGACAATCCCGCCTTCAAAGGCAGCGGCGGCAAGTTCGACCCCACCCTTTTCCGCAGGTTTCTGGAACAGCGCGGTCTGAACGAGGCCGCCGTATCTCGCTTCGCGAGCGCCAGACGAAGCTGCGTCAGGCGCTGGCCGAGACGGCCGACAGCGCTTTGGCCGCACCCAGGGCCCTCGCCGAGGCGCAGCACCGTTACAGCAACGAGGAACGCGATGTGCGCTATTTCATCGTAAAGGCGGCGGAAACGGAAATCGCTCCGCCGACGGACGATGAGATCAAGCAGCACTACGAGGCCAATCCGCAAAGCTACACGGCGCCCGAATACCGTAGTATCGCGGTGATGAAGGCGGAACCGGCCGACATCGCCGCCAAGATCACGCTGACTGAGGAGGAACTCAAGGCCGGTTATGAAAAGTTCAAGGGCGACTATTTCACCCCGGAACTGCGCACCGTGCTGCTGATGACCTTCCCTACCCTCGACGAAGCGAGGAAGGCCAAGGAGAGGCTTGCGGCGGGCGGGGACTTCCTCGCCATCGCCAAGGAGCGGGGGTTCACCGAGGCCGATGCGACGCTTGCCAACAAGACCAAGGCCGAATTTTTCGACCCCAAGGTGGCGGAGCAGGCCTTCGGCCTGGCTGAGGGGGCAGTGAGCGAACCGATCGAAGGCAATCTTGCCATCACCATCATCAAGATCGTCAAGGTGACGCCGGAACATCGAGAGACCTTCGATGAGGTGAAGGCGAAGCTCACCGAGCGAATGCAATTCGACAAGGCGCGCGAGGAGGTCCAGTCGGTCTATGACGCCGTGGAGGATGCGCGCGCCGCCCAGACTCCGTTCGAAACGATCGCCGAAAGGGCCGGCATTCCCTTCCAGCTTATCACCGCCGTCGATGCCACGGGCCGCGACAAGGACGGCAAGGACGTTGATGTTCCCCACAAGACCGAGGTCTTAAAGGCGGCCTTCGAAAGCGACGTTGGGGTTGAAAGCGATGCCCTCAGCATCGGCGACGGCTTTCTCTGGTTCGAGGTGCGCGAGGTAATTCCCTCGGCGCTGCGTGCCACTCGATACGGTGAAAGACAAGGTCAAGGCCGACGTGCTCGCCACCAAGCTGCGGGAACTGGCCCTCGATAAGGCGAAGAAGCTGGTGGAACGGGCAAAGGCCGGCACCGCTTTCGAAACCCTTGCACAGGAATCGGGCGCCGAGATCAAGACCGCCCAGAGCCTCAAGCGCAACGAGGCGGCCGCTGAGTTCGACGGCGCGGCAGTCACCGCGGCTTTCAGCGTGAAGGAGAAGTCTATCACCTTCGCGCTGGAAGGCGACGGCAAGGGCGCCCGGCTGATTCAGCCGGTGGCGGTCAGGCTCGCGCCTTTCGTGACCGGCTCGGAAGCGGCCAAGCAGCTTGCCGACGACACCAAGGATGGCATGGCCAAGGACGTGCTGGCACTCTATCTCGGCGCGCTGCAACAAGAGCTCGGCGTCAGCATCAATGAAGATCTCTGGCGACAGATCGCGGGAACACAAACGCCTTAACCCCGATCGCATGTCCGTCCAGAGTGTTTCGAAATGCAAATCTCACCCGACTATGAAAGCTTCGCCCGCGCCTATGAAAAGGGCGAGGCACAGATCGTTTCGACGCGCCTCGTCGCCGATCTCGAAACCCCGGTCTCGGCGATGCTCAAGCTCGCCCGCAATGCCCGCTATTCCTTCCTGCTCGAATCGGTCGAGGGCGGCGCGGTGCGCGGCCGCTATTCGATCATCGGAATGAATCCCGACCTGATCTGGAAGGTGGAAGGCCGCAAGGCGTCGATCAACCGCAAGGCGCTTTCCGATCCGCAAGGGCCGTTCGAAACCGTCGGCGCTGCCGCCGCTCGAAGCGCTCAGGGCCCTGCTCGCCGAGAGCCGCATCGCGCTTGCCCGCCGACGCGCCGCCCATGGCGGCGGGCGTCTTCGGCTACATGGGCTACGACATGGTGCGGCTGATGGAAGAGCTGCCGCCAGCCCAATCCGCGACGTGATCGGCCTGCCCGACGGCATGCTGATCCGGCCGACCGTGATGGCGATCTTCGACAGCGTGCGCGACGAGGTGACCGTCACCTCGCCGGTCTATGCCGACAAGGAGTGTCAGCGCCAAGGCCGCCTATGCGCGCGCCCAGGAGCGGCTCTCCGAAGATCGTCGATGCGCTCGACCGGCCGCTCGACCATATGGCGCAGCGCGGCGAGGACGCGCCGCCCATCGCCGCTGCCAAAGTCCAACACCACGCCCGAGGACTACAAGGCCATGGTGCTGAAGGCCAAGGACTACATCGCCGCCGGCGATATTTTCCAGGTGGTGCTGTCGCAGCGCTTTGAGACGGAATTCACCCTGCCGCCCTTTGCCCTCTACCGTTCCCTGCGGCGGGTCAACCCGTCGCCGTTCCTCTACTATCTCGACTTCGACAATTTCGCGGTGATCGGCTCCAGCCCCGAAATTCTGGTCCGGGTGCGCGACGGCAAGGTGACGATCAGGCCGATCGCCGGAACCCGCCGGCGCGGCGCCACGCCGGCCGAGGATCGGGCGCTCGCCGCGGAACTTCTCGCCGATCCCAAGGAGCGGGCCGAACATCTGATGCTGCTCGATCTCGGCCGCAACGATGTGGGCCGCGTCGCCGAGATCGGCTCGATCAAGGTGACCGACCAGTTCATCCTCGAATATTACAGCCAGGTCATGCATATCGTTTCCAATGTCGAGGGCAAGCTGGCGAAGAAATACGATGTGATTGACGCCCTGTGTCGCGGGCTTTCCGGCGGGCACGGTTTCGGGCGCGCCGAAGGTGCGCGCCATGCAGATCATCGACGAATTGGAGAAGCGAAAAGCGCGGCGTCTATGCGGGCTGCGTCGGCTATTTCTCCGCCGACGGCGAAATGGATACCTGCATCGTGCTGCGCACCGCCATCGTCAAGGACGGCAAGATGTATGTGCAGGCCGGCGCCGGCATCGTCGCCGACAGCGTGCCCGAAAGCGAGCACCAGGAATGCGTCAACAAGGCCAAGGCCCTGTTCCGCGCCGCCGAAGATGCGGTGCGCTTCGCCGGCCGCGCCGGGAGGGCGCAATGATCGTTCTCATCGACAATTACGACAGCTTCACCTGGAACCTCTATCACTTCCTGGGCGATCTCGGCGCCGAGACGGTGGTGCATCGCAACGACAAGATCAGCGTCGGCCAGGTGATATCGGCCAAGCCGCAGGCGATCGTGATTTCGCCTGGGCCGGCGACGCCGAATGAAGCCGGCATCTGCCTCGAACTCATCGAGCGGGCGTCGGATACGATCGCCATTCTCGGCGTCTGCCTCGGCCATCAGGCGATCGGCCAGGCCTTCGGCGGCAAGGTGATCCGGGCGCCGCAGCTCATGCACGGCAAGCTGTCGACGGTGCATCATGGCGGCAAGGGCGTTTTCAAGGACGTTCCCGAGGATTTCCAGGCGACGCGCTATCATTCGCTGATCGTCGAGCGCCAGAGCCTGCCCGACTGCCTGGAGATCACCGCGGAGACCGACGGCATCGTCATGGGGCTGCAGCACAAGAACGAAGAACGTCCATGGCGTGCAGTTCCACCCTGAAAGCATTGCCTCGCAGCACGGCCACGCAGCTACTCAAGAACTTTCTCGAACTGGCGGGGGCCGGCTGATGTCCGATCTCAAGCCGATCATCGCCAAGGCGGCAGACGGCGCCGCACTCAGCCGGGACGGAAGCGCGCGAAGCCTTTGCGCATCATGATGTCGGGCGAGGCCACGCCGTCGCAGATCGGCGGCCTGCTGATGGCGCTCGGGTGCGGGGCGAAACCGTGGACGAGATCACCGGTGCTGTCGAAATCATGCGCGAGAAGATGCTGCGGGTCGACGCGCCCGCCGACGCCATCGACATCGTCGGCACCGGCGGCGATGCCTCGGGCTCCTACAATATTTCGACCTGTGCCGCCTTCGTGGCGGCGGGCGCCGGACTGAAAGTGGCCAAGCATGGCAACCGGGCGCTTTCGTCGAAATCGGGGGCGGCCGACGTGCTTGCAGCACTCGGCGTCAAGATCGATCTGCCCCCGGAACGGATCGCCGAGTGCATCGCGGCCGCAGGACTGGGCTTCATGTTCGCGCCCGCCCATCATGCCTCGATGAAGCATGTGGGGCCGACGCGGGTCGAACTCGGCACACGGACGATTTTCAATCTGCTCGGCCCCCTCTCCAATCCGGCGGGTGTCAAGCGCCAGGTGACCGGCGTCTTCTCACAGCGCCTGGGTCGAACCGCTCGCCCATGTGCTCAAGAATCTCGGGAGCGAGGCCTGCTGGATCTGCCATGGCGAAGGCGGCTTCGACGAAATCGTGCCCACCGGCATCACCTGGATCGCCGAACTCAAGAACGGCGGCATCGCCGAATTCGAACTGACGCCGGAGGCGGTGGGGCTCAAGCGCTGGGCGGCTGCCGATCTGAAGGGCGGCGAGGCGGCGCATAATGCCGAAGCTTTGCGTGATGTGCTGAAAGGCGAGGCGATCCGCCTTCCGCGATGCCGCCGTGATGACGGCGGGTGCGGCACTCCTGGTCGCCGGCAAGGCGAAGACCATCAAGGACGGCGTGCGAATGGCAGCAGGCCGCGATCGACGATGGCGCAGCGCTGAAGGCGCTCGACACGCTGATCAAGGTCTCGAACAACTGATGACCACCATTCTCGACAAGATCGCCGCCTACAAGCGCGAGGAAGTGGCGAAGGCCAAGGCCGAGATTTCCGAGCGCGAACTTGAGGTGATGGCGCTCGATGCGCCGCCGCTGCGCAGCTTCAAGGGCGCGCTCGACGGCAAGGATCGCGCAGGGCGAATGGGCTCTGATCGCCGAGATCAAGAAGGCGAGCCCGTCCAAGGGACTGATCCGCGCCAGATTTCAATCCGCCGCAGCTCGCCATGGCCTATGAGGCGGGAGGTGCCGCCTGCCTTTCGGTGTTGACCGATGCGCCCTCCTTCCAGGGTGCGCCCGAATATCTCGGACGCGGCACGCGCCGTGACGCAGCTCCCGGCGCTGCGCAAGGACTTCATGCTCGACCCCTATCAGGTAGCGGAAGCCCGCGCCTGGGGCGCCGATTGCATCCTGCTGATCATGGCGATGATCGACGATGGGCTGGCGGCGGAGCTGGAAGCCGCCGCCCACGACTGGGGCCTCGATGTGCTGGCGGAGGTCCATGATGAGGCGGAACTCGACCGGGCCTTGCGGCTTTCGACCGGACTTATCGGCATCAACAACCGCAACCTGCATACCTTCGAGACAAGCCTCGAGACGACCGAGCGGCTGGCGCCGCGCGTGCCGGGGGACCGCCTGGTGGTGAGTGAAAGCGGATTGTTCACCGCCGCCGATCTGGCGCGCCTGTCCAGGGTGGGGGTCAATGCCTTTCTGATCGGCGAAAGCCTGATGCGGCAGGAGGATGTGGCGGCCGCAACCCGTGCTATTCTGGCAGAGACCATGAGCAGGCTCACCCATCTCGATGCCACCGGCAACGCCCATATGGTCGATGTCTCGGACAAGCACGTGACGGCGCGCAGCGCCACCGCCAAGGCCCGCGTTCTCATGCAGCCCGAGACGCTGGCGCTGATCCTCGAGGGCAAGGCCAAGAAGGGCGACGTGCTCGCCACCGCCCGCATTGCCGGCATCATGGCGGCGAAGAAGACCCATGAGCTGATCCCGCTCTGCCATCCGCTGATGATCTCCCAGGTGTCGGTCGATTTCGCCGCCGATGAAAAGGCCGGCTCCCAGTCGATGTCACGCGCCACGGTCAAGGTCGAAGGCAAGACCGGCGTCGAGATGGAAGCCCTGACCGCCTGCTCCGTCGCCTGTCTCACCCTCTACGACATGTGCAAGGCCGTGGACCGCGGCATGAGCATCACCGATCTGCGCCTCACCGAAAAATCCGGCGGCAAGTCCGGGCCCTTCACGGCGGAATAGCGCCATGGCCCTGCTCCCGGTCGACGAGGCCCTTGCCCGCATCCTCAAGGACGTGAAGCCGCTGGCGGCCGAAACCGTGCCACTGCACAGGCAGCGGGCCGGGTGCTGGCTGAGGCTCTCAAGGCCAAACGCGACCAGCCGCCCTTCGATGCCTCGGCCATGGATGGCTATGCGGTGCGGGCCGAAGAAGTGGTGGCGGTGCCGGCCAGCCTCAAGCTCATCGGCATGGCGGCGGCGGGTCATGCATTCAAGGGCACGCTGAAGGCCGGCCAGGCGATGCGCATCTTTACCGGCGCCCCCGTGCCCGCGGCGCCGACTGCGTGGTCATTCAGGAAAATACGCTGGCGGACGGCGAGCTTGGTCACGGTCATCAGAGCCGCGCGGGCCGGCCAGAATATGCGCGGCCGCGGTCTCGACTTCAAGAAAGGCGAAACACTGCTCAGCCCCGGCATCCGCATCAATGCCCGCGACATCGGGCTTGCCGCGGCGATGAACTGCGCAAAGCTCCGTGTACGGAGGAAACCGCGTGGTGGCGGTGATCGCCACCGGCGACGAACTGGTGCTGCCGGGCACCCGCCCGCGCCCCGACCAGATCGTCTCCTCCAACAGCCACGCGCTCATCGCCATGGCCGAGCATTTCGGCGCCGAGGTTCATCAATCTTGGCATCGTGCCGCGATCGTCTCAAGGCCACCGAACGCGCCATCGCCAGGGCCGCCGCCGCCGACATTCTGGTGACCAGTGGCGGCGCCTCGGTCGGCGATCATGATTTCGTCCAGGAAGCGCTCAAGAGCTCCGGCGTCAAGATCGATTTCTGGAAGATCGCCATGCGGCCCGGCAAGCCTTTCATGTATGGCAGGCGCGGGCCGCCAGCGGGTGTTGGGTCTTCCCGGCAATCCGGTTTCGGCGCTGGTCTGCGCCAGGCTGTTTCTCAAGCCCCTGCTCGACGCCCTCCTCGGGCTTGCCGCGCCGACGGAACCGGTGATGGCGCGCCTGGGCGCTGCCATGAAGGCCAATGACAGCCGCCAGGATTATGTCCGCGCCATGCTTCGAGATGGCGCCGGATGGGGCACGGACTGCCACACCCTTTGGCAAGCAGGATTCCTCCATGCAGCGCACCTTCCGCGATGCCGCATTGCCTCATCCTGCGCCCGCCCCTGACGCCCCGGCAGCCGCCGACGGCGATCTGGTCCCCATTCTGCATCCTTGATTTTTAGACAGTTACGAAAAGTAAACAGTTGCAGAACTAAATCGGCAACCTGTATACATGTTGCAGGTTTGTTCCGATTCCGTCGAGCGATGAGAAGGATGCCAAGCCATGCTCACGCGCAAACAACTCGAACTGCTGCTCTTCATCAATGAGCGCCTGAAAGAAGAAGGCGTGCCGCCCTCCTTCGAGGAAATGAAGGATGCGCTCAATCTGCAATCCAAGTCCGGCGTGCACCGGCTGATCGTGGCGCTGGAGGAGCGCGGCTTTCTCAAGCGCATGCCGAACCGGGCCCGCGCGCTGGAAGTGATCAAGCTGCCCGAATCGCATTCGCCCAGCCTCGCCGCCAGGCAAATCCGGCTTCACGCCCAATGTCATTCAGGGCAATCTCGGCAAGGTGAAGCCGATGCCCGCCGCCAATGACGGCATGCCGCGCGCGTCGATCGTGCCGCTGATGGGGCGAGATCGCGGCGGGCGTTCCGATCTCTGCCATCCAGGATCACACCAACAACATCGCCGTGCCGCCGGAAATGCTGGGCAGCGGGGAACATTTCGCTCTCGAAGTCAAAGGCGACTCGATGATCGAGGCCGGCATTTTCGACGGCGACACGGTGCTGATCCGCAAGGGCGACACCGCCAACAACGGCGAGATCGTCGTGGCCCTTATCGACGACGAGGAAGCCACCCTGAAGCGCCTGCGCCGCAAGGGCGACTCGGTGGCGCTGGAAGCCGCCAATGCCGTCCTATGAAACCCGCATCTTCGGGCCCGACCGGGTGCGAGTTCAGGGCCGACTCGTCGGCTTGCTGCGGAAGTACTGACGCGCGAGATCGCCTATTTCATTGTCTGCCGCTTCGGCTAAACTCGCTCAGCACTAACCGCCGGAGTCCGCATATGAAGATTTATGGCGATATGATTTCTCCCTTCGTGCGCATGACGCTGGTCGCCGCCCATGAGGCGGGCCTCGGCGCCCGCGTCGAGCATGTGAAGGAAACGGTGACCCCCACCCAGGCCAATCCGAAGCTCACGGCACTTTCGCCGCTCGGCAAGATTCCGGTGCTGGAGACCGATCACCATCATTCGGTCTATGACAGCCGTGTCATCGTCGAATATCTCTGCCATGTGGCGGGCAATTCGACGCTGATCCCCGACGATGGCGTCAAACGCTTCCGGGTCCTGACCCTGCAGGCCCTGGCCCAGGGCCTCGCCGATGCGGCGGTGGCCTATCGCTACGAAATCGGTGTCCGGCCGAAAGGGCTGCAATGGGAAGAGCTGGATGGAACGCCAGTTGCAGCGCCTGCAGACGGCCTGGACGATCTCGAGCGTAATTGGGAGCCGTGGCTCGCCGAGGTCAATGCCGGCTCGATCGCGGTCGCCGTCGTTCTCTCCTACATCGATTACCGCCTTGCGCGATCTCAACTGGCGCAACAACCGCAGCCCGCTTGGCCTCCTTTCACGAGAACTTCTCGGCCCGCGACAGCATGGTGAAGACGGCGTTGCCAAAAGCCTGATCATGACCGATTTCGATGTCGATCGTTGCGGGCGCGGGGCCCGCTGGTCTTGCCGCCGCCGCACTGCTTGCCAGGGACGGAAAGCGCACCGCGCTGGTAACCGGCAAGCCATCTGCGGAGCCCGATCCGCGCACCGTGGCGCTGATGCTGCCGGCGATCCGCATGTTGCAATACCTGGACATATGGCCCGGAACGCTGGAGGCGCAGACCGCGCCCTTGCGCAGATTGCGCCTCGTCGACGACACGGGCTCGCCTCTCAAGGCGCCCACCATTGTTTTCGATGCCGCGGAATTGGGCGAAGAGTTTTTTGGCTGGAATATTCCCCTGAGCCTGCTCATCCCGGCGTTGCGGGCGCGGGTGCTGGAACTCGGCGTTTCAGTGATCGACGACGAAGCCAAAGATGCGGCGATGCGCGATGCGACAATCTCGCTCAAACTGGCGGAGGGCTCGGAAGTCTCCGGCAGAGTCGCGCTCGCCGCCGACGGCCGTGCCTCGCGGCTGCGCCAGGCGGCCGGCATCGCCACCGATGAATGGTCCTACGACCAGGTGGCGATTGCCACCAGCTTCGCCCATTCGGAACCGCATTTCGACATCTCGACCGAGTATCACAGGCCGGCCGGGCCCTTCACGACGGTGCCCATGGCGGGAAACCGCTCGAGTCTCGTGTGGATGGAGCGCCCCGCCCGCGCCGCGCAATTGATGGCGCTTGATGATGCGGCACTCTGCCGCTGAAATCCAGATCGCCTGCCATGGCGAATTGGGCCTGGTCTCGGATACGGGGCCGCGCAAATCTTTTCCGATGCGAGGGCTGGTGGCGCGCCGCTTCGCCGGCAACCGCACCCTGCTTATCGGCGAGGCGGGCCATGTGGTGCCGCCGATCGGCGCCCAGGGCCTCAACATGTCGTTGCGCGATGCCGCCCAGGCCGCCGATCTCATTTTGGCCAGCGCCGATCCGGGCGCGGATGCGGTGATGCGCGATTACGATACCTTGCGCCACGGCGATATCGAGCCGCGCCAATTCATGATCGGCCTGATGAACCATTCGCTGCTCTCAGGCTTCCTCGTGATGGAAGGTGCGCGCGCCGCCGGACTTGCCCTATTGCAGAATTTTGCGCCGCTGCGCCATTTCGTCATGCGGCGCGGACTTGGCACGGCCGGAGCCCTTCCGCACGCGATGCGCGCCCCCTTGCCTTCCGGTGCAAGTGTTGGCAAGCAAGCGTGATGAGTGCGCTTCCGGCAGCCAAATTCGCGATCGGCCAGGTGGTCAAGCACCGCCTGTTCCCGTTTCGCGGCGTCATCTTCGACGTGGATCCGGTGTTCAACAACACCGAGAACTGGTGGCAGTCGATTCCGGAGGATATCCGCCCGCGCAAGGATCAGCCGTTTTATCACCTGCTGGCAGAGAACGCCGACACCGAATATGTCGCCTACGTCTCCGAGCAAAATCTTCTGCCCGACGAAACCGGCGATCCGGTGCGCCACCCGCAGGTGCGCGACTATTTCGAGGGCTTCGACACCAGCAAGAAATCCTACCGCCCGCGCGGCCGCCGCAGCCACTGACCAAAAATACGTCATCCCCGCGAAAGTGACAAAACGTCGCCTTATCGCCTACTCCACCGTCACCGATTTCGCCAGGTTGCGCGGCTGGTCCACGTCGGTGCCGATGAATACCGCGGCGTGATAGGCGAGAAGCTGCACCGGCACCGCATAGAGCAGCGGGCTGATGAAGGAATGCGCCTGCGGCACGCGGATGCGCTGGAACGCCTTGCTGGGCGTTGGCGGCGAGCCCCTTGTCGTCGGTCAGCAGCACGATCTTGCCGCCGCGCGCCGCCACTTCCTCCATGTTGGAGATGGTCTTTTCGTAGAGCTCGTCGCGCGGCGCGATCACGATCACCGGCACGTTCTCGTCGATGAGCGCGATCGGCCCGTGCTTCAGCTCGCCCGCCGCATAGCCTTCGGCATGGATATAGGAAATTTCCTTGAGCTTGAGGGCGCCTTCCAGGGCGATCGGATAGTTGATGCCGCGGCCGAGATAGAGCACGTCGCGGGCATGGGCGATCTCGCGGGCCACCGCGGCGATGTGCTTTTCGTCTTTCAGGATCTCCGCCATGTGGCGCGGCGCCTCGATCAGCGCGCCGACGAGCTCCTGCTCCTGCGCCTGGTTGATGGTGCCGCGCAGCTTGCCGGCCAGCAATGGCGAGGCAGGCAAGAGCCGCAAGCTGGCAGGTGAAGGCCTTGGTCGAGGCCACGCCGATCTCGGGTCCGGCATAGGTGCGCAGCACCAGCTCGCATTCGCGCGCAATGGTCGACTCCGGCACATTGACCATGCGCCAGCGTGTGCTGGCCCTGCGCCTTGCAGTAGCGCAGCGCCGCCAGCGTGTCGGCGGTCTCGCCCGACTGCGACACCACGATGGACAGGCCGTTGTTTGGCAGCGGCGCCTCGCGGTAGCGGAACTCCGAGGCGATATCGACTTCGGTCGGCAGCCGTGCGATAGCGCTCGAACCAGTATTTGGCCACAAGCCCTGCATAGGATGCCGTGCCGCAGGCGGTGATGGTGAGGCGGTCGAGCGTGTTGAAATCGAACGGCAGCTTCTCCGGCATGCGTCACGGCGCGCTCGGCAAAATCGACATATTCGGCGAGCGTATGGCCGACCACTTCCGGCTGCTCGGCGATTTCCTTGGCCATGAAATGGCGGTGATTGCCCTTGTCGACCAGCATGGAAGAGGCCTGCGAGAAACTCATCGGCCGCGACACGGGGCGGTTTTCGGCATCGAAGATTTCGACCGAATGTGCGGGTCAGCACCACCCAGTCGCCGTCCTCCAGATAAGTGACGCGGTTGGTGAAGGGCGCAGAGCGCGATGGCATCGGAGCCCAGATACATTTCGCCCTCGCCATGGCCGACCGCCAGGGGGCTGCCCTTGCGCGCGCCGATCAGCAGATCGTCTTCGCCCTTGAACAGAATGGCGAGGGCGAAGGCGCCTTCGCAGCCGCGGCAACACCTGGCGCACCGCTTCGCGTGGGGATCTTGCCCTTGGCGCGTTCGCGGGCGAGCAGATGGGCCACCACTTCCGTATCGGTCTGCGTGTCGAAGCTGACGCCCGCCGCCGGCCAGCTCATCCTTCAGTTCGCGGAAATTCTCGATGATGCCGTTGTGCACGATCACCACGTCGCCCGCCATGTGGGGATGCGCATTCGTCTCGGTGGCGGCGCCATGGGTGGCCCAGCGCGTGTGGCCGATGCCGGAGGTGCCCAGCAGCGGCGAGCTTTCGCAGCCGCTCCTCCAGATTGCGCAGCTTGCCCGGCGCCCGGCGGCGGCTCGATTCCGCCGTTCTCGAGGGTTGCGACGCCGGCTGAATCATAGCCGCGGTATTCGAGCCGCTTGCAGCGCCTCGACGATGCCCGGCGCCACCGGCTGCCTTGCCGAGAATTCCGACAATTCCACACATGCGTTAACTCCTTCAGCCCTTGGCCTTTGCGGCCTTGCGGGCTTTCTTTCATGTCGCGATAGTCGCGCGCCCAGCCCTCGTGGATCTGCAATCTCGGCGCGGGTGATGGCCAGCGCGTCGGCCGGGCACATCCGCGGTGATCACGCTGCCCGCTGCGATATTGGCGCCATCGCCAATCTTGACCGGCGCCACCAGCGCCGTGTTGGAGCCGACGAAGACGTTGGACCCGATATCGGTCAGATGCTTTTCGAAGCCATCATAGTTGCAGGTGATGGTGCCCGCCCCGATATTGGAGCCGGCGCCCACGCTGGCATCGCCGATATAGGTCAGGTGATTGGCCTTGGCGCCCCGGCCGATCACGGCCTTCTTCACCTCGACGAAATTGCCGATATGGGCATCCTGCGCCAATCTCGGCGCCCGGCCGCAGCCGGGCAAAGGGCCCGATGCTGGCGCCGACCTGCGATGCTTGCGCCTTCGATGTGCGAATTGGCAAGAATATGCGACATTGTCGCCGACGCTGACACCGGGCCCGAAGACCACATGGGGTTCAATCACGACGTCCATGCCGATCTTCGTATCGGCGGAGAAATAACACCGTCTCCGGCGCGACAAGTGTGACCCCGTCCAGCATGCATCGGCGGCGATAGCGCGCCTGCAAGGCCGGCCTCGATCTCGGCAAGCTGAACCCGGTCGTTAACCCCCGCCACCTCCGCCTCGGGACAGTCGACAAGCCCCACCTGGCGCTTCGCCTTGGCCGCAAGCTCCGACAAGATCGGTCAGGTAGATATTCCCGCTTGGCGTTGGCATTGCCGATCTTCGGCAGCAGTGTCCAGCAGGAGTGCCGCATCGATGGCGATCAGTGCCGGAATTGCACAGATCGACTTCTTCGCTCTCGGGCAGAGGCATCGAGTTCTTCACGGATCGCGGTAATGCTGCCCTTTGGCATTGCGGATGAGGCGCCCGTAGCCGTGGGATTGGCGGCCTTGAAGCCCAGACACGGCCATCGGTGCCTTGCTTGTCAAACGGCGGCAGCCAAGGCGGCTACGGTCTCGCTGCGGATCAAGCGGCGCATCGGCATAGACGACCAGCACCGTGCCCGAGAAACCATCGAGCGCCTGCTTCGCCATGGCGACGGCATGCGGCGGTGCCCTTGCTGCTGCTTCTGGATGCGCGATCCTTGCATCAGTCATGTGAAAGCAGCGCTTGCTTCCGCTACCGCCTCCATCTCCAGGCCAACCACCACCACGGTGCGGGAGGGTTTCAGCGGCTTGACGGCTTCCAGCACATGGCCGAGGAGGCTGCGCCCGGCCGCCCGGTGCATCACCTTGGGCAGGGCGGATTTCATTCTGGTGCCCTTGCCCGCCGCCAGTACGACGATCGCCAGTTGCCTCATGATGGTCCGTGTCATTTCAGGATTCTGTCCCCCTGTCAAAGCAGGGCGTGCGCCAGATTCGAAAGGGTTTTGCCCCTCAAACATGCGCCTTATGGCGGCAATGTGTTGGCGCCATTAACCTTGATGGCGCTATTGACCCCACGACCCCCCGCACCTATGGTCCGCGCCGCTGCGCAAGACGATAGCTGCGGGCCCGTAGCTCAGTGGTAGAGCGTCTGACTTTTAATCAGTAGGTCGCGCGTTCGATCCGCGCCGGGCTCACCAAATCCGCAAAGCCGCCCGACCCACCGTCCCAACGGCCAATAGGCATATTTGGGCAGAATGGACGCAGTGGTATCGATAAGATAGGGTGTCCGGCACGACGCTTATCGATGCGAATTGGCGACAACGGGATTGTTCGGAGCCGCTGCAATGAATTCAATTTCGACTGCCACGACAAGCACTTCCGGCGCCGGATGCCGCCACGCATCCGAGGACGCGGGCGGGCGATGGGACATCCTGCGAAAGATCCGGCCGTACTTTCTAACCCTCATTTTTATTCTGTTTTGCAGCGCCACTGACGCCAGGGCGCAGGGCCGGAAGGTCGCGTTCGTGGTTGGAAATTCGGACTACCAGACTCTGTCCCCGATCGGCGCGGCGAGGTCCGATGCCGAACGCATGGCCGATGCCCTGCAGGCGGCCGGATTTGAAGTGGTCAGGGCCATGAATGTCGGCCGGGATGGATTTGACGCTTCGTTTCGCCAGTTCCAGACATTGCTGGACGGAAGTGACATGAGCTTCTTCTACTATTCGGGACACAGCGTACAGATCGCGGATCAGAATCGCATCGTCCCCGTCGACGCGGCTGCCGAGAATGTGTCGGATCTGGAGTCGCAAACCGTCAATCTGGCAGATGTCGTGGAGCAAATGAAGCTCCGGTCTCCGCGCCATATCGTGATCTATGATGCCTGCCGTGATAATCCGTTCCCGCAAATTGCAGCGGACGCGGCAGCGCCGGGCTGCGCCAAACCGACGGTGTCGGCGGGCACGCTGATCGTGCTTGCGGCCGAGCCTGGCTCGCCGCTTGTGGGCGATTCCCTGCTGGCCGAGTCTTTCCTCTCCCGCGCATTGGTGCCGGGCACGGACATCAACGCCGCACTGGCGGAAGTCAGACGCGACATCATCGAGAAATCCGAGGGCGGCCAGGTGATCTATTACAACAGCGGGCTGGAAGAGGGCGTCACCGTGCTGGTTTCGGGCGCATCTCCACCGGTTGTCGAGCCCGATGCCGAGCCCGATGTCGCGCCCGATGCTGGAACCGATGCGGTTTTCACCGATTGCGCCGCGGCCTGTCCGGTGATGGTGCGGATTGCGGGAGGAACATTCGAGATGGGCAATGCGTCGGGCGACAAGCAGGGAGCGGCCCGTTCATGAGGTTTCGATCAAGCCGTTTGCCTTGGGCCAGTATGAAATCACGGTCGGCGAATGGCGCAAATGCGTCGAGGCCGAGAAATGCCGGGATCCCGGTAAGCGAGTAGCCACCGATGATGAGGACACTCCTGTTCACAACGTGACCTGGGACGATGCGGTGGCCTATGCGCAATGGCTGAGCGCCGAGACCGGAAAGCGCTACCGGCTGCCGAGCGAGTCGGAATGGGAATATGCCGCGCGGGCCGGCGGTTCCATGCGCTATTCCGGCAGCGATGATGCCTCACCCGACTATGTCGACTGCAAGAACTGCGGCGGCGAGCACGATAGCGCCGCGCCGCGCGGCAAGGATCTGAAACCGAATGCATTCGGCTTGGCCGGCATGAGCGGCGGCGTCGCCGAGTGGGTCATGGACTGCTGGAAACCGTCCTATGAGCAAGCTCCAACCGACGGCAGCGCGCTGGGCGGAGACTGCGCGAAGCGCGTTCTACGCGGCGGGTCCTGGCGCGACGACCGCAAAAACGTGACGGTAACAAGCCGGGCCTTCTACGATCCCGATGTCCCTTATCACTACTATGGCTTGCGGATCGCGCGCGATCTCTGAGGCGGAACGCGAAATCGCAGATCAGTTGCCTTTGGCCTTCCTAATTTTGGCCGCCTCTGCGGCGCTCAAGGCGGGAAGCAAAGGCGGCGTGGGATTACCACAATTGGGATTGCCCGAATTGTACTGGCTGACGCGAAGCCCGAACGAGCCTTCGACCGCGGCACCGGACCAATGATTGATGATGACCGTATAAGCGCCGCGCAAGCTGACCGGATTAATAACAACCCGCGGACATGTGGGGCAAGCTCCACTGAAATCGTTGGTTGTATAGACAGTCCATCGGGGCTGACCACGCTCATTTCCGTGTCCACAGGCTGCTTATCGATGTGAAAACGCGCGCAGTACGAACCGCCGGCCGCAGCCCAGAAAAGTCCAACCCAGGGATTCGACACCGTACCTTGCGCGTTGATCCGGCCCTCCGTGAGCCTGCTGCCACAGTTCAGTGATGTGCAGTTACTTCTCCCAGTATTGATGGGATCGTTGGCCAAGGCGGAGGGCGGCGCGATCAAAGCCATGACAACGCCAGCCGCGAGCAACGATGTGCGGAACGGTGCCCGCGTCGCTAATGGTATCCTGAACATCGCTTTACTCCATGACCTGCTTGCTAAAACGGCGGCGTGGGGGTCGTGCAGGATGGTGAGCCGGTGGTCTGCCGCGCCACGCTAATGAGAAAGTCACCTGTCGCAGGCGATCCGGACCAGTGGTTGGCAATCACGGTATAATGTCCAGTAATCGGAGTTGGATCTATTTTGACTAACGGACATGTTGGGCACGTTCCGGTCCGCCGGTCTGCCCCTATCATCATTGCGGTAGCGTATGGAAGGGTCCGGTGAGATCACCACCAGTTCCAGGTCGGCGGGCATCGGGGCCAGCATATCAAAGGCCAGGCATTGCCCGGCATTAGCAAAATACTTTCGGACCCACGGAGCAGACAGGACCAGACCGTTGGGCGCGGTGAAACTGTTGACGGCGCCCCGATCGACCGTGCCCATCGTAGCGCCGAGGCTGTCATGGGCGGCTGCGCCACTGGCAAACAAAACGGCGTAAGCCACAACGGCGGCCACTGTGGCGCAATTCCCGGATAGTGTTCATGATGCCAGCTTCTCCATGCGGCGTGACAGAGAAAATACTTGATCCTGCGGCACATGAAGCGATGTTCACGCTTACAAGCGACACACCAAGATAATCCGACCTAAAATCAAGGCACAAAGGCATTCCTCTGTCAAGAAGATACAATTCGGTGCGCAACATTCGGGGTGGTGTTGTCTCCATGGACTATGCGGTACAGCGCTGCTTTACATTGCGTGAATTCGGTATAAAATTGAGCACTCGATGAGATCGATGGGGGGCTCCATGAGGCATCTTCTCTGGGCGCTGGTGGTGGTTCCATTCATTTTATATTCTCCAGCCCTGGCCGAGCCGTCTCCGCCAGGGGCCCGGGTCTATATTGTCTGGCCCAAGAACGGCACGGTGATCAAAGGCGGCAAGTTCTGGCTTCGCATGGGCCTGACCGGAATGGGCATTGCGCCGGCCGGAACGGTGATGCCCGGGACCGGCCACCATCACGTCATCATCGATAGCGATCTGCCGGCGATGAACGAACCGATCCCCAACGATCCCAACCATCTTCACTTCGGCAAAGGCCAGACCGAGGCGAGGATCGAGTTGCCGAGTGGAAGCCACACGCTGCAACTGCTGTTCGGCGACGTGGGGCACATCCCACACGCGCCGCCTCTCAGTTCCGGCAAGATCACGATAACCGTTCCCTGATGCCGTTCCGCAATCAGGCCGCCCGCTCGTCCGTCCGTGGAGACTGAGGATGATGAAAATGAACAGATTGGCCGCCGCCCTCGTATTCGCCGGACTTCTGTCCGGAACCGGTCCGGCGATTGGCGAAGGAACCAAGAGGGACGCAAATGCCGAACTCTATATCGGTTGGCCGAACGACGGTGAGGTAATCCGGAAATCGAACGTGAAGGTATGGTTTGGACTGAGAAATATGGGGGTGGCTCCCGCCGGCATCGACGCCGCAAATTCCGGTCATCATCATTTGATTATCGACGCCGGCCTTCCCGATTCCTCCGAGCCGATACCCAACAACGAAAATTATCTGCATTTTGGCAAGGGCCAGACCGAAACGGTTGTGACGCTGTCGAAAGGCGTGCACACGCTGCAACTGAATTTCGCGGACAAGGATCACCTGCAATTCGATCCGCCACTCTATTCAAAAAAAATCACCATAACGGTCAAATAGACAGTGCGTCCACGTGATAGGTCGCGAAATTTACAACCTAGATGACGACAATGACGGGGTAGGATGCGAGTGATCTTCACGCAGCATTGCGTCGCCTTTGCCAGTAGCTTTGAGGCCGGGACCGATCATACGACCATGTGCTGCCGCGGCAGCGTCGATGACATTGGCCTGATGCGGCTGTAGCGCCTGGCCCCCCAGGGCGGCATACCAAGCCAGCATGGGGTCGACGACCTCGGTCGCTTCGCACGACAGAGCTTCCATCACGGCCAGACCGCAGAACGGCGCGTAGGTCGGTGAATACCCGCCCTCCTGGCAGACGACGAGGCGCCCGTCGCAGAGCGTGCGCGCCGCCTCAACGACGGCCGTGGCCATCGCCCGGAAGGTGCCGCTGTGACAGAGCATGCGGCCGAGTGGATCGTTGACGGCAGCGTCGTAGCCGGAGGCAACGACGATGAGCTCGGGCCGGAAGGCGTAGACGGCCGGCATCACGACGCGATCGAAGGCTTCCCGGTAGGCACCGTCCCCGCTTCCCGGCGGCAGGGGGATGTTGACATTCGCGCCGTGGCCAGCCCCCTCGCCGGTTTCCGCCAGGCCGCCCGTGTCAGTCGGGTAGCAGGCTTGTTGATGCAGCGAGATCGTCAGCACGTCGGGATCGGCGTAGTAGGCCATCTGCGTGCTGTTGCCGTGATGGACATCCCAGTCGATGACCGCGACCCGCCGCATACCGTGAACACGGCGCGCATGTTCGACAGCCAGGACGACGTTCGCGAAGATGCAGAAGCCGCGGCCGCGATCCGGTTCCGCGTGGTGACCGCTCGGCCGCACCAGCGCATAGGCGTTCTCGACCTGCCCTCGCAGCACGGCGTCGACGGCGGCAATACAGCCACCCGCGGCAAGTCGCGCGATCTCGAAACCGTTGCGGCCGAAGCGTGCGCTTTCGCCGGCATCGCCGCCGCCCGCTTCGGCCATGCTGCGCACCCGGTCGACATAGGCGCGAGTGTGAAAAAACCGCAGTTCCTCATCGGTCGCGGGCCTGGCCTCGATCGGCGTCAGACGCGCGGCGAGGCCGCTGGCCTGCATGAGCGACCAGAGTCTGCGCTTGGCCTCGGGGCGGTCCAGCGCCGGATAGGGTTCGACCCAGAGATTCGTCGAGGCCAACCCGGCATCGTGCCAAGCAAATCGTTCGTCCCATACCAATCCGGTGGACATGAGGTCTCCCTTGGTTAAAGCAGGAGATGCGGCGCCTCAGCGCCGCACTTCGAAAATCAGGTTGAAGGGCGTTTCGGCGGCACGGCGGAAATGCGTGAAACCCGCCTTGCGGAACACGTCGGCCAGACGCGCCTGCCCTGCCTGCGCGCCGAGCACGAGCGCGCCGCCCTCGGAAATCGCATGCGCGCAGCAGATCGAAGTCGATGCGGCATAGTAGAGCTGCGCTACGGGCGAGAGGTTGTCCTCGATACGATCGTGGGCAAAGGGCTCGACCAGCATCACCGTGCCGCCGGGCGCCAAAACCTCGGCGGCATGTCGTGCGGCAGCCACCGGATCGCCCAGATCGTGCAGGGTGTCGAAGAAACAGATGAGGCCATAGCGCCGGTCGGGGTAATCGGCGGCCCGGGCAAGCCCGAAATCGGTCTGGGCCGAAACACCTGCGGCCGCTGCGTGCTGCCGCGCCTCATTGATCGACGCGGCGTGCGTGTCGAAGCCGTGGAAGCGCGAGTTCGGGAAGGCCTCAGCCATGAGCAGAGTCGAGTGGCCGTGCCCGCAGCCCACGTCGGCCACGTCGATACCGGCTTCGAGCTGCGCCACCACGCCGTCCAGCGCCGGCAGCCATTGCGATACGAGGCTCGCGCGATAGCCATTCCGGTAGAAGGAGGCCACGCCACAGGCCATCCGCCCGTCATGCTCGCCCCAGGCCACGCCCCGGCCGGTGCGGAAAGCGTTAAGGGCCTTCTCCTCGTCGAACCACATCGACGCCGGCACGTTCCACGCGTGCGGGATGTAGACGGGGCTTTCCTCGTCGGCCAGCACCATCGCCTGCTCGGGCAGGAGTTCATACGTGTCGCTCGCGCCATGATAGAAGATATAGCCGCCCGCCGCCTGCGAATTCAGCCACTCGCGCACGTAGCGTTCGGCGCAGCCCGCGCGCGCTGCGACTTCTTTTGCGCTGAGCGGCCCGGCACCGGCCAATGCCCTGTAGAGGCCGAGCTTGCTGCCCAGACTGACCATCACGCCGGTATAGCCGGCCGTCAGGTCGCCGATGGCGCGCATGGCGAAGGCTTCAAGCTTCGCCTGGTTGATCACTGGTGTGTCCAACATCATTCTTCCTTTCTGGTGCTCGCATTATTGCTGAGGTGGCGGTGATGGTGGACGCGCGCTAGGATGCGCGACAGAGCCGCAATCGCCCACGATCGGTTCATTCGTGCCACGCCGCATGCGTCATCGTGGGCTGCCCGATCAATCGCGATGGTCAAACAAATGAACTACACCGGATCGAAACCCCTGCAGGTCGCCCTCGTCGCCCTGCCCGACGCGGCGATCTCTACGCTGGCCGGCATCTACGACGTGATGAACTGGGCCGCGCAGATGGGTCTTGCCAGCCCCGGCGCGAAGCCTCCGTTCCGGATCGAGATCGTCGGCGAAAAGCTGGGCGCCCTGCCGCTCGTGAGCGGCGTGCCCATCGACGTGCAGCGCACGATCGATGACGTCGTGGCCTGCGACATCGTGATCGTGCCGTCGGTGCTGCTGAAATCGTCGGGCTGGGAAAAGGGCCGCTACCCGCGCCTGGTGGACTGGCTGCGGCGCATGCACGAGGGGGGCGCCAGGCTGTGCTCGGCCTGCTCGGGCGTCTTTCTCCTGGCCGAGACGGGGCTTTTCGACGGCCGGGAAGCCACGGTGCATTTCGGCTATGCCCGCGCCTTCACCGCGCTTTATCCGGCCGTGACGATCCATCCGGAACGTGTGCTCGTGATTTCGGGCCTGCACGAGGACCTGGTCAGTTCGGGCGCATCGACAACCTGGCACGACATGGTGCTGTACCTCATCGCGCACCATGCCGGCGCCACGATGGCGCAGGAGGTGGCGCGCCTGTTCGCGCTGCAATGGCATCAGGATGGGCTTGCGCCCTACATCGTCTTCGAAGGCAGGAGCGACCACGGCGACGGCGAAATCCAGGGCGCACAGACATGGCTCAGCAGCCACTTTTCGGTCTCCAACCCGGTGGACGAGATGATCAAGCGGTCAAAGCTCGCCGAACGTACGTTCAAGCGGCGCTTTGCCGCTGCGACAGGCCTGACGCCAATCGCCTACGTGCAGCGTCTGCGAGTCGAAGATGCCAAGCGCCGTCTGGAACGCACCGATACGTCGGTGGACGAGATCAGTTGGCGCGTCGGCTACGAGGACGCCGCGTTTTTCCGGCGCCTGTTCAAGCGCACGACGGGGATGGCGCCGGGGGCCTACCGCAGACGGTTCCGGATTCCGGAGTTTGCTCGGCCGTAGGTTTCGAAGCATGGCAGCGTGAAGGGTTTTTCGGCATCCTGCCAAGACTCAGTCGCTCTCTTCGCGGGCCACTCTTAAACCGAAAGTGGCTTTCCTGCCGTTGCGTTCAAAATAACTGCGGCTCGATACGGTAATCCGCGTCTGGTCATCGAGCCACGATCCGCCGCGAAGCACCCGCAGACTGCAATCCCCGGGTCTGGCGCCGCCATCCACCGGGGCTCCCTCATAGGTCGGTTTCCAGCAATCCATCACCCATTCAGCCACGCCGCCATTGGTGTTCACCAGCCCCAGGGGATTTGGCTTTATGCCGCGAACGACGGGCGGTGTGAGACTAACTTGCTTACCACCGCAATCCTTGCAGGAAACGAAAATCTCGCTAGGCTTGTCGCCCCACCAGTACCGGGTCGTGGTGCCGGCTCGCGCTGCAAACTCCCACTCAGCCTCACTCAACAGGCGGTATTTCTTGCCGGCGTGGGCGCTCAGCCATTCGACATATCCTATGCTGTCTTCCCAGGAGATGTTTCTGACCGGCGTTGAACTGTCGCTTGCGCCCGTCTTCGGAACCTCGGCGCAGGCGCCGGCCTTTACGCAGGAACCCCACTCCCGCATCGATATCTCATACTTGCTGACCGCAAAGCGCTTTACCTTGACTTTCCGTACCGGACGTTCGTTGCGATTGCCATCGCTGCTGCCCATGTCAAATGTGCCGCCGGGGATAGAAACCATGACGGGGCAACCTTCACAGTCTGAAAAGCTGGTCTTGTCCGCTTTGGTGCCATTCTCCTCGACCACAGGCGGGGCGGACGCGATGCCTGCCGTCTTTGTGTCGTTGGCCACTGGCGGCTTGGCAGCAGGCTGCGGGACTGGGCTTTCCACTGCCGCAGTTTCGGCAACAGCGACCGCAACGAAACTGGAAGTTCCGCCGTTTGCAACTTCAATGTCAATAGTGGACACCGCCATTCCGCCCTGCCCGTCCTCAACCTTGTAGGAGAACCTGCCCACGGGACCCGCCGGAGCGTCTTCTGGATCAAAACTCAACCGCGGCAGCGCAGCTGGCTCAAGCTTGTCGCCTTTTGCAACAGCCAGCCGCCCGTCCCTGATCTTACCGGCTTGTGGAACCGACTGGATAGTGACCGTCAACGGATCACCGTCTGTGTCGATCGGCAATGATATTCCCAGCGAATTCCGCACGGCATTGAACGTTCCTGACTTCGCGACCGAAGGCGGTCTATTGCTCGAAATGATCTTGAATCGCACGGCAGTCTCGACAGAGCCCCCTTTTCCGTCGGTGACCCGGTAGGCAAGATTTCCGCCATTGCCAATGACTGTTCCATCGGCCGTGAATGCCGCGCGTTCTATGTCGGCAGCCGGGATTAGGTCGCCTACGGCCAAAACATTGTCCCCAATACTGATTTCGCCGCCAACGGGCAGCGTGACGATTTCGATTTTCAGTTCGTCGGCCGAGTCCTGATCGGTGGGACGCGCGAGACCGAGCGGCACCGAGACAGCGGAATCGGCAATCTGTATGGCCGCATGAGTCTGCACTTGTGGTGGATGATTGGCCGGCCTCGGATTGAGATAGACACTTGCTCCGCCAAGTGTTCCGGAAATATAGGGCTCCTGCTTGTTGCCGGTAATCTGCTTCACACGGTCGGCGACACGGCCGAAAAACAGGTGGAGTTCGACACCCGGGGTAGCCAATTCCTCTAGAATTGCCTGCGTATAGGGACTGTGCGCCGCCGCGCCATCATAAGCCACGCTATTTGCCCTGGCCGCCATTGCGAGCAGCGTTCCGCTCGGAGTGTCATCGACGCGGCCCAAACCCATGCCGATCTTCATCGCCGAACTAGTGTCCCTGCTGAGCTTTTCGACGAAGGGATTGTTGCGGCAGGCATCGACGATCATCACGCCGGCGCTGCCGGCATTGCGAATAGCACCGAGAAAGAGGCCGAGCGGTACCGCGTCATAGGGCAGGTCGTCGAGCCGATCGAGACTCGCATCAACCGGTATCATGTAGTTCTGGCCATCGACCTGGACGCCGTGGCCGGCATAAAAGACCAGGATCACATCGGCCTTCGCAGCCTTCTTGCCGAAGTCGCGCAAGGTAGTTTCCAGCGTGCGCTTGTCGGCATCGAAAAGGCGGACGACTTCGAAATTGAGTTTGGCGAGCGCCTCGCCCAGGGCACGGGCATCGCTCGCTGGATTGGGCAAGGCCGGCACGTTCTCGTACTTGCTCATGCCGATCATCAGCGCAACTCGCCGTTCTGCCGCGACAGCCCCGGCGGCCGTCAGCAGAAGCATCAACAACGCAAAGAAACACGCGGCGCACCGGCGCATTAGATTACATCCATACTTCCGAATGCATACATTCCCATGTTACCCCAACTATACCGAGGCCCGCAAGGTGGGGTCCCCATCTTAACTGGGGTGCGGATTAACTTTACGACTATTTGTCAAACGGTTAGAGTTCACACGGGAGTTGCCGGGCAGACCGACCGATTTGGATAACGCGCACCACGAGATTGCCGATGCGATTGCGCGCACCAGCCGCCAATACGATGCCGTGCCTTACACGTCTTTGCCGGTCACCCGACTGCAACCGGCGCGTCTCGCGGCGCTGGCCCGGCTCTTCGGCCTTGCAGCACCGGATGTGGCAAAGGCGCGGGTTCTCGAGATCGGTTGCGCCTCCGGCGGCCATCTCATTCCGCTGGCCGCTGCTTTTCCCGACGCACAGTTTTTTGGCATCGACGTGTCTCCGGTGCAAATTGCCGATGGCCTGGCACGGACCGCAAGGCTCGGCCTCCACAATATCGAACTCCAGACCCGCAGCCTAACCCACCTCGGGCCGGCGGACGGTCAATTTGACTACGTCATCTGCCATGGCGTTTACAGTTGGATTCCGCCGGACATCCGCGAGGCCCTTATGCGGGCGTGCAAGGAGCGCCTCGCACCGGCCGGCATTGCCGTCATAAGCTACAATGTGCTGCCGGGCTGGCGCCTGTTCCAGGTGGTGCGCGACTGCGTGCTGTTGCACACCGACCGCCACAACGATCATGCCACGCGCATGGCGGAAACGCGCCGCCTTTTTCAACTGATGACTGAATGCACTGCCGAGGGGACGGCCTATGGCAGCTTGTGGCGCCAGGAGGCCCAGCGCATGGTCCACAACACCGATGCCTATCTGACCCATGAACTGTTCGAGGAAAACAACGCGCCCTGCACTTTCAAGGATTTCATGGCGGCAGCATCGCATCACGGCCTTGCCTATCTCGGTGAAGCACAGTTAATGGCGAACATTCCGGAGAATGGCGGTGCGGTCCGCGCCCGCGTGGTGCGGGAACTCGCCGGCAATGACCTCCATGCCATGGAGCAGTATACGGATTACTTTACCGGGCGTACCTTCCGCCAATCACTTCTCATTCATGAGGGCCGTGCCGCCGACACCGACCGCACCCTGCCCGCCACTCGCGCGGAAGGTCTCCACTTCATCGCGCCGCTGGGATTGAAGATCGAGCATTTGCCAGCGACGGGTCAATGGTCGATCGACGACGACGACGGCACGATTCTTGAGACCGGCGAGCCGGCCGTGGCCGCCGCCCTGCAACGCCTCGTGGCACGGCTGCCGTCGTCCAGCAGCCTCGACGAGATTGTGCCTGCAGAAGACTCCGGCCAAAAGGACCGCGGCAAGATACGGGCCTCGCTGATGCAGCTCCTGTGCCGCGGCTCGCTAGAGGCCGCAACTCTGCCGGTCATTTGTGCCGCAGGCCTGCCGGAACGTCCCAAGGTCTGGCCGCTCGCGGCGAGCGATGCCGCGGCCGGAATGGAACGCACGGCAACGCTCCGTCACGCTGCATTTGTGATTTCGCCGCAGGCGCGTTTCCTGCTGCCGCTCGCCGACGGCACGCGCGACCGCGCCGCCCTGATCGATTGCCTGCTGCAATTCGTTCTCGGCGGCGGCGTCACTATCAGCGACAAGGGCGTGCCGGTCACCGACCGCCAACGGCTCACCACCATTTGCAGCGAAGCGGTGGACCGCCAGCTCGAGACCTATGCAAGAGTGGGATTGCTGACACCTTGAACGGAGCCAGACCAGTCAGCCCGTATAGAGAATGAATTGAATACGGCCCGTCAGCCCGTGGTTGAGATAGTATCCCTTTTGACCATGCAGCTCATGCAATGTGCCTTTCCACGGATCGAGCACGACGACGGCTCCGCGCTTGGTGACACGTGCCGCAATAATGAAATGACCGCCGTTCCGCACCTGCTTGCCTTGTTGCCAAGGCATACCAGCCAACAAGAAGCAGCGCCGGATGACCCTCCGAAATTCGATTCCTTTCCCAGGCAAAATTGTTGTACATGGCTGTGGGGTCAAAGCGCGCAACTTTGGTGAGCCGAACCCCGATATCGACGAATGTTTTTTCCGCATTGTCAACGGTCGTGCCCCAACCCAAGCCATTGTTGTCGCTGGCCAGCTGGCTGGCGAGAAGCGAACCGGGATGCACAAAAGAAATGTCCTTTAGGCGTTCTTCGCCACCGGCATGGGTCATCTGTTCAACCTGATTCTCGATCATGAACATGCAGGCCAGCGCACAGGACATGGGCTCGTCCTGTGCATAGATATAGTGCGTCACCCCGTCTGAATCCTGCCTCGCGTTATAACCCGGCATCCTTGCCCTCCAACCATTGGTGATCGAAGTTCATTTACCTTCACCGCCACCCGTCACCTCACCCCATACACGAACTCCCCCTCCTCCACTCCCACCTTCGCCTCGCTTATTTCCTCGCGCGCCATTGACTTGTTGAGGATCTGCCGCGACAGCGCGGGCAGCAGCGTGTTGGTCACGATATTGTCCACCATGCGGCCGCCGGAATCCGGATCGTTGCACATCGAGACGATCTTTTTCACCACGGCGTCGTCATAGACGAACTCTGCATCGTGATTGTCGCGGATGCGGCGGCCGATGCGGTCGAGCTGCAGGCGCACGATGGCGCCCAGCATTTCGCCCGACAGCGGATAATAGGGAATGGTGACGATGCGGCCCAGAAGCGCCGGCGGAAACGCCTGCAGGAGATGCGGCTTCAGCGCCACCGAGAGTTCTTCGGGATCGCGCGGCTTTTCGCCGTTGCCGGAGACCTGCACGATCAGATCCGTGCCGACATTGGTGGTCAGGATGATCAGCGTGTTCTTGAAATCGATGCGCCGCCCGCTGCCGTCCTCCATCTGGCCCTTGTCGAAAACCTGGAAGAAGATCTCGTGCACGTCGGGGTGGGCTTTTTCGACTTCGTCGAGGAGCACCACGCTGTAGGGCTTGCGCCGCACCGCCTCGGTCAGCCGCCCACCCTCGCCATAGCCCACATATCCCGGAGGGGCGCCCTTAAGGGTCGAGACCGTATGGGCCTCCTGGAACTCCGACATGTTGATGGTGATCATGTTCTGCTCGCCGCCATAGAGCGCCTCGGCAAGCGCCAGCGCCGTCTCCGTCTTGCCGACGCCGGAGGGCCCCGCGAGCATGAACACGCCGATCGGCTTGTTGGGATTGTCGAGCTTCGCCCGGTTGGTCTCGATACGCTTGGCGATCATCGCCAAGCCATGGCTCTGCCCGACGACCCGGCGATTCAGAATCTCGGCCAGATTGAGGATCGTCTGCACCTCATCCTTCACCATGCGGCCGACGGGAATGCCGGTCCAGTCGGAGACGACCGCGGCGACGGCCTGTTCATCCACGAAGGGATAGATCATCCGCTTATCGGGTTCGATCGCCTCCAGTTTGGTTACCATATCCTTGAGCTTAGCGCGGGCCTCATCGGCTCCCTCCCCGGCCGCCGACCTTCTTCCGCAAATCGTTGATCTCGCCAACCGCCGCCTTCTCCGAAGCCCAATTCACTTCCAGCGTCTTGAGTTTCTCGCGCGCTTCCGCAATGGCCGTGTTGAGATCGCCGATCCGTTCCTCATCGGCGGCACCGATGTCGCGTTCGCGCTCGACGGCGGCCAGTTCCGTTTCGCGCGCCGTAATTGCAACCCGCGTATCCTCGACCGCCGCAGGAGTTGAAGTCTGCGATACCGCCACGCGCGCCGATGCCGTGTCGAGCAGGCTCACGGCCTTATCCGGGAGCTGCCGCGACGGAATGTAGCGGTGCGACAGCTTTACCGCCGCAACCGCGGCGGGATCGGAGATGTGCACGTTATGGTGCTTCTCCATCGGCGCCAGCAGCCCGCGAATCATGTCGCAGCAGCGCTCAACCGACGGCTCTCCGACCTGGATCGGCTGGAACCGGCGGGTCAGCGCCGGATCCTTTTCGATGTGCTGGCGGTATTCCGACCAGGTTGTGGCGGCAATCGTCCGCAGCGTGCCGCGCGCCAGCGCCGGCTTCAGCAGATTGGCGGCATCTCCGGTGCCCGCGGCACCCCCCGCTCCAATCAGCGTATGGGCCTCGTCGATGAACAGGATGATGGGCACAGGCGATGCCTGCACCTGGTCGATCACCGACCGCAGGCGTTGCTCGAACTCGCCCTTCATCGACGCACCCGCCTGCATCAGGCCGATGTCGAGGGCATAAAGCAGGTTGCCTTTGAGCGGCGGCGGGACGTCGCCCGCGGCGATCCGCTGGGCAAAGCCTTCGACGACGGCGGTCTTGCCGACACCGGCCTCGCCCGTCAGGATCGGGTTGTTCTGCCGCCGCCGCATCAGGACGTCGATAATCTGGCGGATTTCCTCATCGCGGCCGACGATCGGGTCCATCTCGCCGGTTGCGGCCTTCTGAGTGAGGTCGATGGCATAGCGGTCCAGTGCCGTAGTACCCTTTGCCCCCTTTGCAGCCACATCACCCGGTGTTCCCGCCGCGCGCAGTCCCGATCCGTCCATCGGGCGCAGATTTTCCTCTTCCGAGTTTCTCCAGATCTTCTGGTGCTCATTCGTCAGATTTTCCACGTCCACGCGGCTGAACTCTTTCGAGATGCCGGCGAGAGCGCGCGCTGTCTTTGCCTCCTTCAGGAGTGCGGTGAGAATGTGTCCGGTCCTGATCTGCGTTTCGCCAAACAGCAAGGTCGCATAGTGCCAGCCGCGATCCAGCGCATCGATCACGTTGGCCGAAATTTCCGGCATTTCCGTCTTGTTGGGCGCAAAACCCGCCACCGTGGCATTCACATCCGACAGAAGCCTGGCGCGATCGAGTTTGAAATGATCGGCCGTGAGCGACAGGTCGGTGCGGTCCATTTGCAAGATTGTCAGCAGCCAGTGGGCCAGTTCGATATTGCGGTGGCCAGCGCCCTTGGCGTGACGGAACGCCTGCATGAAGGAGTCGTAGCCAACTCGGTTCAGTTTGCCGGTGACGGCCTCAAGACTGATTTCCGCCATGTGAATTTCTCCTGTCCGCCGATGCTCGTCGCGTTGCCGGCTGCTTGCTTCTTGCTCTCTCAGCGGGCCTGAACCTGCAGTCCCGGCGCCAGCCCGCGCGATCCTGCCGGTTGTCTTCCGTCATCCAGGTCGTCCAGCCGAGACGGCCAAAACCGCCAATGCTGGCCGGGCGAGTTTCACGCTCCGGAATGGCGATCTCGACATCATAGTCCAGCAAATCACCAAGATAGAAATAGATCGCATCAGCCAACTTTTCACAAAAGGCGCCATCCGGCAGGAAAGCCTCGAATTGATCCAATGATTCCGCAAAAATGCGGATTCGGAATTTGTCCTGCACGCTGTAGACCGATCCGCCAAGCAGCGTATCATTTCCCAGCCTCGCGTGCCTGGCCGAGAGCGAAGATTGATCGGCAGCTTCGAGCGTCAGCCACAGTCCCACCATCTGCTCGATTTCGACATCCGCGCCGAACAGGAATGCCACTATGTTCTCGACTCGCGACGCACTCTTGACTGCCGGACCCATCAATCCCGCCAGCGGCAATTTTGCCAAATCGCCGACGCTGTCGCGATGCCGAAAGGGCTTGGTGCCCATTCCCGCTACCGCACCCACATAATCGATGAACCGGTCTTCCTTGGGGCGATCATGCTGAGCCGCCGGCCGGGCGTCCGCCCAGGCCCTGTAGAACAACGCCAGGAAGCGGTGGTTAAAAATGTCGAGAAATCGGGCAAATGACTCATCGCGCCCGTCGCACCACTGCCGGGCTTCAATTGTCAGATGCAGCGGCAGAGGACCCTGCGGCCCCAAAAGGCCGGCAAACCGGCACAGCAGGCGGATCCGGTCGTGAACGTCGCGATCGAGCCGCGTCAGATTGGAGGCGGGAAATTCGGCATAGGGATCCTGCCCAAGGAGCAGTAACTCCTCATCCCGCGCACCGGCATCGCCGATGCGGGGCTTGTCGGGCGCTGCACGTTCGATCGAGCGCAGAACGTCGAAGAAATCGAAGCGCCACGGTTCCCGAGTCAGGTCATCGAAGAAGCTCATAGCACCACCCGCGCCCCGATACGCGGCGGCCAGCGCACGATCTCGCCCCGGTCGTTCGACTTGATGATAGTCTGGGTGAAAGTGTTAATTGGCGCATACTCGGTAAAGAAGCGGTCAAGCACCGCTCCAAAGAGAAATATGCCGCTGCCTTCATAGGCTCTTTCGTCGAAGATCACGGTGATCTCCAGACCCCTGGCCGCTCCGGTACCCGAGCTTTGACGCACGCGGCGCACGATGGGCCGGCTCTCGACGCTGAGAATACCGCGAATGCGGCGTTCCGTGGCGCTGTCAGGCGTGCCGGCAAAAAGCGACAGGATTTCCCGCAAGGCTTCACCAGGCTCGTCCGAACCCCGGCCGGTCAGCCCCAGATGGTTCAGGCTTAGAATGCTGATAAGACGCCAGGCCGGCGAATGGCTTTGGAACCCTCCCGCGGAGCGCGCGGCCGTGACAATCGACTCCATTGGCGGGGTGGGCCCCGAAAGGCATCTGACCGGCAACGCGGTATTGTCCTCGATAATGAAGTCGGCGCCGCCCTGCCCGACCGGCAGGTGTTCCGTCAGGTGCCGGTTCGAGCACAGCACACGCACGCTCAGTTCGGCAATCTGCGGCCCCTTAGCGCGGTCGTGTCCAGCAAGGGTCAGAAACGTGTCGGTGCCGAGATAGGACGGCGCCTGGCCACGCCGCTTCTCCTCGTTCGTGCGCCTTCTTTGCATCCGCCGCGCCGTATAGAAAATGGCACGTTCCTCCGGCATACCAGCGGGCGGCGCCGAATACAGCGGATAGACTTCGGCCTTTTCACCGCTGCCAGTAAAATGCGCATAGACTTTCACAATGCTATGAACTTCGTAATCGAGATAGCGGCTGCGGTCGGATACGACATGATATTCATATTCATTGCTCTTGACCGGCACGCGGGCCCCTTGCATCTCGAACAGATTGACCGCAGGAGCAGCAAATAGCGCGAAGGAATGAGGCCGCACGGATGACGCCAAACGCGCATCCGATTGGTCGAATGTAAAAATGATGTCGAGCGTCCTCGCGGCTATTTTTGGCAACACCTTTGCCAGGCCGCAAAGCCGAAAGCCGAGAAACTTTTGCGGAAAGACGAAAAGTTCCCGCAGCAGGTCAAACCCCCGAAAAACCCGACGATCGCCGGCAAACAGGGGCTCGTGAGGATGGAAGCCCACCTGCTGCAGACAGTCCTCAGGCGCCCGCACAAAAACCGGATCGCCAAATTCATTAAGGTAACGGAAGTGGATGGCCCGGCAATGGGCAAACAGCTTTTCGTAGAGCCGTATGCTGTCGGCTTCATTGCCACAAAGATGAAAGGTGAGGTCGTCGGTCCGGCAATTCGAAAACCACAATTCCGGTTTGGATTGGGCGGTCTTGTCATCCGGTTCGCTCTCCATGAGGGCGGCGCTGCGCCGGAGCAAGGTAATCTGCATGCCGGCCATGGTATCGCGGCCGGTGTCAATGCCCAGGGCCTGAAGCGCACCTGGTGCCGGGAAGAATTCTGCCTGCGTCACGTCGAACGGCCACAGCGTGATGCCGGAATTGAGTTTGAACCTGCAGGCGACGCGGCGGTCCTTTTCCACATAACGGGCTTCCAGAAATGTTCCTGCCCCGATCGTGACGCCGTTCTTGAGGTTGGGCTCCTCGAACGGCGGGTCGATCCTGACAAGCATGGCGGAGGGAGTCGGCGCCAGGTAATGGGGAACGAGCTGGTCCAGCAGATTATTGGTAAACTGCGGAAACTCGTGCTTCAGCTTGAGCTGAACGCGCGCTGCCAGATAGGCCGCGCCGCCAAACAGTCCCGCAATCATCGGATCCATGTGATCAGTGGTCAAACCGCCCAGGCGCTCTGCGACGCCCGGAAATTCCTCGGCAAACTCCGCGGCACTTTCCTTGAAGAGTTTGAGTTCGCGATTGTAGAGCTCGAGGAATTCGCGGTTCATCGCCCTTACAACCGGGAAATTTTCATCTTACCGCTGTCAAGTTCGAGATCCGCCACGAACTCAAGTGGAACATCGACAGGCGATGCAAGCATTTCGGCATGAACATTGAACCTGATCTTCAGAGTTGCCGTATCCACCGTATTGTCTCGCTCGACGGCGATCGAGGAGTTGACCAGGCGCGGCTCGAAGGCCCGGAGTGCCGCGCGGATTTGCTCGCCGATATTGCCGGCCGCACTCTCTTCGATCGAGATCGCCGTCAGGTCGGGAAAGCCGTAGTTGAGGATCGATTGCGCGACATGGGTGAGCTCCGTCAGATCCTGCGCGGCGGCCAGATTGGTGGTGTTGAGCAATGCCGCGATGTCGTCGGCAAGCTCAAGGCGCAACATGGCCTCGCTTACGGCATTGCGTGGCGAGGCACGCCTGGCGGCCAACACGCGCTCACCCGCCTCGTCCCTTATGTCGGACCCCTTACGGCTATCGCGCGCGCGAAATGACTCACGAAATACATACATCAGCGGTGGGACAAATCGGTCCTTCTTCAAACCCGCCGGCATGACGCCTCCGTCAAGCGGACCAAGCTTTCAACACCCTCGTCCAGCGACAACTCCCACTCGTCCAGCCGCAACTCCTGGCAGCGAAACCTCCGCGCCTTGGAAGGATTGACGTCCGCTATTCAGGTTATTTATTCTTTACTCTTCACCTTTGGCGATTTTCCAGTTTGCTGTCTTTGCTCCACCTTTTGCGGCACCCTTTTCATCCTGAGCCTGGTAAACATATTCGAATTCAGCAAAATTCAGGGTGACATTTTCAGTAAGCCGGTCCTCACCGCCTGAACCACCGTCACTGAGCGAAGTAACGATTACATTCTTCATTGTAACTTTCAGATATTCCAGGGCCGCGGCGCCCCCTGCCTTGCGAACAGTAAGTATAGCATCATCAAAATGATCACCTCTAACGAGAGCCAATTTCAGTCTGTGACTTGCTACATCGACATATTTGGTGAAACTCAAGTCCTGAACACTGACCTTGCCAGCACCACCGCCAGTGCCCTCATGCATCGTGCCAGTCTGGCTCATGCCCCAGGACCAGGCGAGAACTTGGATCTCATCTGGATGTTTGGAGTCGGTAGACTCACCTCCGACGTCTTTGCCAATCTTCATAAACATGTCAAGTGCCATGGTTTCCTCCCAGTTAGCCGGCCAGACGAAGCGCGTTACCGCAGGTCAACGATATTCAGACAAGTTCAACTTTCCGAAGCAACCCCCTCGCATCCTGCCAGGAAGCCAAACAGTCGCGTCCGTCAACCGGAGAAGGAAATTACTTTTTCTGTCCGGGCAAACGGGACACGAGGCTTAGTCCGATGTCCATGCCTTCGAGCTGATAGTGTGGGCGCAAGTAAAAGCGGGCGGCGTAGTAGCCGGGATTTTCCTCGTCCGGAAAGACGTCAACCCTGGCATCGGCGAGCGGTTTGCGAGCCTTGGTCTGAGCGGACGAATTCTTCGGATCGCCGTCGACATACTTGTTGATCCACTCCTGCAGATATCTTTGCAGCTGATCTTCTTCCATGGTTTCGCCGATCTTGTCACGAACCATGCATTTCAGATAATGGGCAAAGCGCGACACTGCGAACATGTAGGGAAGGCGCGACGACAGATTGGACGAGGCGGTCGCCTCCTCATCCACATATTTCTTGGGCTTGAACAGGGACTGGGCACCGATGAAAGCGGCCTTGTCGGTGTTCTTTCTGTGGATCAGCGGCAACAGGCCGGCCTTCGAAAGTTCGGCCTCGCGCCGGTCGCTGATGGCGATTTCGGTCGGACATTTGAGGTCGACGCCGCCGTCATCAGTTGGGAAGGTGTGGGTCGGCAGATTGATCACTTCGCCGCCCGATTCGACGCCGCGGATGCGCACCGTCCAGCCCCATTCCTTGAAGGCCCGGTTGATATTGACACCCATGGCATAAGACGCGTTCATCCAGCCGTATTTCTCGCCCTTGTGGCCATCCGTGTCTTCTTCGAAGGCGAATTCTTCGACTGGCTCCGATTTCGCACCATAGGGCTGACGCGCCAGAACGCGTGGCATGCACAGCCCAACGTAGCGGGCATCCTCCGAGTCGCGGAGCGACTTGTATGCAGCATACTCAGGTGTGTCCATAATCTTGCCGATGTCGCGCGGATTGGTAAGCTCGGTCCAGCTGTCCATGCCGAGCAGCGTGGGATTCGCGCCGCCGATAAATGGGGCATGCATGGCGCCGGCTACTTTGCTGATGTCGCGCATTAATTGCACGTCCACCGGCGATTGGTCGAAATGGTAATCGCCGATCAGGGCGCCATAGGGTTCACCGCCAAGCTGGCCGTATTCCGCCTCATACAGGCTCTTGAACAGCGGACTCTGGTCCCAGCGCGCGCCCGGATAGAGTTTGAGATCCCGGTAGAGCTCATTCTTCGAAATATTGAGCACGCGGATCTTGAGTGTGGAGTCAGTCTCTGAGTTGAAAACGAGATAATTGAGGCCGCGCCAGGCACTTTCGATCTGCTGAAATTCCGGCGTGTGGATGATCTCGTTGAGCTGGGCGCTTAGTTGCTGATCGAGCTTGGCGATCATCGACTCGATCGTGTCGAGGACATCGTCCTTGACCAGGGATGTGTCGGCCAGAGCCTGCTGAACCAGTGTCGCGACGGCGTTCTCCACCTCTTGGGCGGCCCGGTCGCTACGCGGCTTGAAGCTCTTCTTCAACAGCCCGGCAAATGCTTCGGGATCGACCGTTTCGGCAACTTTCCCGCTGCGCTCCAACTCCGTTTCCGCTGCCATCTCTCACTCCTTCAATTGACCGCCGCCGGTACCGGCGATCTATGATTGCGGCGTCTCCGACTCGTTCTTTTCGGCAGCCTTCTGCTCGTTGAGAAGGCGCATCAGCTCGGGATCCTTGAGAAGCGCCTTGAGCTGATCTTCGGCGGCAACCTTGCCGTCCATGTAGCGCTGCAAATTGGCCAGTTGCTCCCGCGCCTGCAAGAGTTTCGCCAGCACCGGCACCTGACGCACGACGGCGGCAGGGCTGAAATCGGCCATTTTCTCGAAACTGAGCTTGATGCTGAGGTTCTCGCCCCCCTGGGAGTCTCCGAGCTTGTTTGGGGCCTTGAATGCGACGCCCGGCTTGATCGCCTTCATGCGTGCGTCAAAGTTATCCATATCAATATCGAGGAACTTTCTTTGAGCGACCGAAGACTTCTCGACGTCAGAAGCGCTTCCGGAGAGATCGGCCAACACCCCCATGACAAAGGGAAGTTCGATCATTTTCTCCGAGTCATACGGGTCTTGATACTGAATCTGGACTCGCGGAGGACGGTTTCGCTTTATGAACTTCTGGCCACTGTCGCCCATCGTACTCTCCTTGGGTTACACCGCAGGCCTTAAATCGCAACAGAAAGTGTATCCCGGCGCGAGCCTTCTGACAACAGGCAAGGTTCTGGCCGAAAACAGGAAAAATCCCGCCGGCGCCCTCCGGCCACCGCAAGCGGCTACTCGACGCTGAATGTCTTCAAATCGGCGGCGGCGTCGATGTCGGCGGCACTCAGTTCCGCCAGCAGCCGGTCGAAATCGGCCGGATTCAGTTGGGCGCCGGATTTGGCCAGAACTCTCAAAGGAAGGCTGGCGGATATGGCTAGCACCAATTGACTACGCCCGCGACTTTGCTCCGTGACCGTAAACTGTTCTGAAAATTCCAGCCTGTTTCCGGTAGGCCTGATCTTGTCGGTGAGATTGTAGATGGCTCCCTCATCGTCAATCACCAGCAGATACCAGTTTGAATGCCGGAGGCCCTCCAGGCTGCCACTGAGATCGGAGGCGTTGGCAATTTTTGAATCCCGCAAATTGACCTTAAGCAATTTGAGCCATGGCTTGCCCCGGCCCGCACGCTCAACTTGTCGCAGCAGGTTCAGCACCCGGCATTGTGCCCCGGTCAACTGGCTAAACCGGGCGTTGGCCTCCTCGCCGAGTGTGGCAAGATAGGAAGCGGCGAATTGTTCAAACGCCTGTTTGCGGTTGCCATAGGCGAGGATGAGCGTGCCAGCTTGCGCCACCTCCTGCGTCCTGGCGAGAAAGCAGTCGCCGCCATCATAGTTCTCAACCAAACGGGCCCTGCTCTCCGCCGTGTTCGCCGCCGGAACGGCCGGTGGGGTTTCAAGCGTTGTGAATTTGTCCGGACTTTCCTCGGGCGCGGAAGGTGGGTCGAGCGGCTCATCAACCGGCCCAGCATCATTCTTTGTTTCGACGGGGGGCGGCGGAGTTTCGTCGATGGTGGTTGGCGGCTCTAGCTTGGGAATATCTTCGGCAGGCGGTGGTGCCGGCTTCTGAACTGCCGTCTCCGAGCTAACCGTGGTCTCCTGATTGGTCTTGCCGTTCAGGGAATTGACATAGTACCAGCCGCCAAACGATCCCAGCCCAATGGCCGAAATAGCGATGGCAGTGATCGCGAGGCCCCTCCCCCAGTTATTCGGATTGGCGCCCCCCGGCTTCTGAACCTCTTGCTGCGGCAGGCCTCGGCGGGCGGACCGCCCCGGTTGGACTGTTTCGGACTTGCGCGGCCGGACAATCGTAGGCTCGCCTCCAACTCCCGCCTCCTTGCCACCCGGTTTCCAGTCCCGGACAGCGCCCATGGAGGAAAGCCGCGCCGCCGGATCGGGCTCAAGCATCGACCGCAGCAATCCCTGCATTTCCTTCGGCAGGCCGGAGAGATCGGGCACGGCCCGCCGCTTCTCGATGACTTCCACCTGCGAACCGGTCATGTCGATGGGATGGCCCTGGATGGCCGCGGTCAGCACCAGGCCAAGACTATAGATATCCGACTTCGCCGTTACTTCGGCGCCGAACAGGCCGAGCTGCTCGGGCGAGACGAAATTATACTTGCCGGCGAAGCTGCCGCCGAGAAGGGTGCCTCCTCCCACAGTGGCCGACTTGGCAATTCCGAAGTCGATGATCTTGGCGCGGTCCACGCGGCCATCAGGAAGAATGACATTATCGGGTGAAATGTCGCGGTGGATGATGCCGGCCTCATGGGCCTTCTGCAGGCCATCGGCCACACGGCGGCGAAGCACCGTGCACTCCTCGAGGCTGACCGGTCCGCTCTTCATGCGCTCGGCAAGCGACAGGCCGTCGACATATTCCATTGCCAGATAAGGGCGGCCAACGGCGGCATCGATCGAGAACACGTAGTAGCGGACGATCGCATCGTGGGCGAGATGATGGAGGATTCTCGCCTCCTTCCGGAACAGGTCCAGAATGAGCTCGTCGCGCGCGAACTCAGGCAAAACGATTTTGATGGCAACCGCATCCCCGGTCTGGATATTGTGGCCGCGGAAAACCTCGCCCATGCCGCCGATGCCGATGAGCGAGTCGATGCGGTAAGTCTGGTTCAACTCGGTACCAGGCTGCACTGTGGAGTAGCCAGCTTCAGAGTGTTGATTGCTGTCGGACATCAGACCGTCCCCGCGGCAGGCGATACTGCCGGTCCGACTTCGGTAGCGGGCCGGCAGGCCACGACGATCACCGTTACATTGTCCTTTGCGCCCCTCTCGAGCGTAAGTTGCACGAGCGCCTCGCAGGCGGCTTGCGGGGGCCGACCGCTTGTCATCGTGAGAATCTCCTGGTCTTCCACATGTCCCGTGAGACCATCGCTGCACAGAACAAAAATGTCGTCGGCCTCAATCTTGCCCTGCACTGAATTGAGTTTCGGTTCATCGAAGACGCCGACCGCCCGGGTTACCACATTTCGGCGCGGCCAGTGTTTGGCCTCGGCCGCATCGAGCAGGCCGCCGTCGATCATCTCCTGAACCTCGGTATGATCATGCGAGACCTGGGTGATGGAACCCGAACGCACCAGATAGACCCGGCTGTCACCAGACCAAACGCAGGCAAAATGACCGGCGAAGACGAGCAACGCGGCCACCGTCGTGCCGATGACGTTGCCGCCGTCCTGCTGCGACAACCTGATCAATTCGGAATTGGCGCGATAAATGCGGTCCTTGAACCTTGCCAAGAGATCGGGTGCGGACGCCGACCGGCCCACTGTCTTGGCCGTCTCGACGACCACGGTACTCGCGAGCTTTCCGTTGCTGTGTCCGCCCATGCCATCGGCGATGAGCCACACCCCCTGCTCCGGGGCCACGAAATAGTTGTCCTCGTTCAAGGCTCGAGCCTTGCCAGGGTGAGTTACACTTCCGGTCTCAAACACCAGGAATCCTGAGTTCAAGGCATATCTCCGCCATGCGAAACACCCGTCAAGAATTCAGCGTAAGCGACTGGATCAGGCAAATGATGATAGGCCGCAAACTCCGCCGGACGGGCTGCGCCGCCGGCCGTCCACCACACACTACGCATATCGTACAAGCTCAGCAATTCGGCAATGACCACGCGCCGGAACGCGGCTTCAAATCCGCCTCCCGGTAGTTGCGATTGCCACACGCGGCTGCCCTTCGTTTCGAACTTCTCGGGCACATCATTCAAAAGCGGGAACGACAGGGTTTGGGCAAGCTCCGCGGCCTCCCCGGCGAAGCCGTCGTCGAGCACGCGCAACAGCGCCGTTTCGGCAGCCGCGTACCACGCTTCCATGGGATCAAGCATCGGTGGTTCGATGATTTTGCCCTCCGGCGCGCAGGCGCAAATGGTCAGCGGAAAGTAACGTCCGATACCGTCGACTGATGGCATCATCACGCCGGCAACCGTTGCCCCGGACAGGCCGGAGCCGATCCAGAAGCGCCACAGCGGTGCCTTAAGGAACGCCTCCTGCCAAGCGGCACCGAGCTCCGACCGGCTTGCCGCAACCGAGGTTTGCAGCCACTCTTCCCAAAGCGAGAGGAACGGCCGCGGCAGGTTATACGCCACGAAATCGCGTTTCGCGGGATACTTGCCGAAGATGCCGCAGTGCATTGTCCGCTCACAGATCCGAGGGGCACTTGAAGCCCCGCAAGGCCGGCAGGCCGATCGGATTTTCGGAAGAGGCCGCGGTGACATCGAAAGAAAAGAGTTGACCATCGACAACGAGACTTGCCGACAGCACCTGGCCCGACCAGCTCGCGTTCTTGGCAAATGGCGGCGTGAACAGCCTGAACAGTGCCCATGGACCGGTGGCACGTAAAACCGAATCGCTTTGGAACATTCTGTTGATGGTTACCGAAGCCGAGCCTCCGGCCGCCGCTCCCGGCCATTGCAGATTGATGGGTTCGGCAACCCGTGTGACGCGGTCAAAGGTCTGGCCGTTGACTTCGAATTGTATGGTGGCTGCGTCCGAATTGGCCGGCTTCAGAACAATCGACAGATTGGCATTCGGAAAGTTGCCCCCCGTTGCGAAAAAGGCATCGCGTATCCTCATAGCGTCCTGAAACTGCTTGAGGGTGTCGGGATTCAGGGTCCGCCCAATACGGGTATCCGCTTTCCAGACCAGTTTTCCATCCGCGTTATCGATCAGCGGCTCCAAATTCTCCTTATAGAATTGGTCGAGTATGCCGCCCGGCGCAAACAGCTTGCCGAAGTCCGCCATGCCGACATCGGCCTTGCTGCGAGGCGCGAATGGAAATCTGTTCTTGGTTAACTGCAGGCAGCGTTGCGTAACCTCGCTGTTCAACCGGCCTTGCAGATCGTCGATGGTTCCGGTCGTGACCTTGCCTTCAAAATCCTCGGCCGATTTCTTCAACATCTTGCCAAACGGCTCGGGCAGCGTCGTCGCATTTCTGCGCAGCGCCCTGACATAATCGCGCACGCGGTCGCGGGCGCCCTGCGGATCGGCAGCGCCGCCTTCGGCGTCCGTGATGTATTGATAGATGCCGTGCAGGTTGGTGAGGAGATCGTCGATGGCGCTCCTGCCATCCTGGACCTCGATGTAGTCGTGATAACCTTGGAAGTAAGATTCAATATTGCTGCCGAAATCGGCCGGCGCCGCTTCCTTCCCGTTCCGGGCCTGCGACTTGAAGGCGATGCCCAATCCGATGCGCCCGAGACCGGTGGTTCGCGACGTAAGCAGCTTCTTGGCTTCTGCCGCTGCCACCCCGGTGATCGCGCCCGCATCATCGGTTGGCTCCGGCGGCTTCACGGTGAGGCTGGTCTCCCGACTGATTGATTCTATCAGTTTACGGATTGGCGAAGCTTTCTGACTGGCGGCAGCGAGAACGGCATAGACGGGACCGTCGCTGGCGAAATTCCGGAGCTTGAGGTGCGCCAAGGCGCCGTCCCAGCTGGCGATGAACTTGCGGTCATACATGTCGAGGAGCTCTGGGCCGTATTTCTGGTAGCGGTCCAATGCCACCTTGTTTTCGCCGGCCTTGCCCAGAACCCATTTTTCGTCCTCGAGTACCTCGTCGACATCGCCGAGCCGGGTCATGAAAGCGTCGTAGAAGCCATCATAGGTATAGAAATAGGGAACTCGGGCCTTGTCGAGATTTTTGGTCTCGAACACCTCGGTTAGATGCGGTCCGCCGGCCGTGCCTGCCGTCCAGTCCATGGCATCGGACTTTGCAGCATCGGCCTCAAGCAACGCGTAGGCCCGATCCGCCAGGCTGGACGATGCGAGAAGCTGCTGCGTCGTCTCGACGAGCGGTCCATTGAGATTGATTTCCGGCGGATTGGTTCCCAGTTCCAGCATTGCCTTGAGGTGACTAACGAGCCGGGCGCGCAGCTTTTCGGCGGCCGGCCCTGGATATTCGATATCCCACGCCGCCGCGAACCACGCCTCCACGAGATCGCTGTCGATGCGGACATTGCCCTGTCCGCCCAGCATCAGATAGACCTTGAGAGCCGGATAGAGGATGTTGATGTCGTCGCGGCTGTTCTCGATTTGCTTTTCGACGAATAACAGCAGGCGCGAGCGGAACATGCGATCGAGCGCAATCCTGTAGGCGTCCTGCGAGTCTTCGATCAGGCGGCCCTTCTGACTCAGTCCGAATGTTTGCGAGACTGGTACGGAATCGCCGGCGCTTGCGTAACCGGAAGGCAAGTTGCGGAGACGGTCGAGAAATTCGAGCGTTGCGTCGACAGAGCTGTCTTTCACCGGTTCTTTCGGAACCGGACTGACGGCGGCGGCCTGCTGGTAGTCCGCTACCGCCTGTTCCGACTGCGCGATCAGCGCCGAGTTGGCACCGTAACTGATCCACCATGCGGCCAGTAGCGCAGCCGTGACCAGTCCCGCCAGGGCGTATCCGCCGAAGGTCAGGAACTGCATACGCCTGACCGCGGCGCGGTTGGTCGATACCCAGCCCGCTTCGCCGAAAATCACCTTGCTCAGCAGATCGGCCAGGAAGAAGCTCTTGGCACGGCCGGAATAGGCCGGCGCGATTGTCCCTTGGAGGCCGAAGGCGCCGGAGATCGATCCCAGCACCTTGTCGATCGGCGTGCCTTCCTGGGTTCCGGACGTGAAATAGAATCCGCGCAGCACGAAACTCGTATGATACCGCGTCGGTTCGAAAATCTGGGCAAGAAAATCGCTGATTACGGACTTAAGCGCCGCCATCTGGGAGGGGAACCCATAGAGCCTGGTGCGCGACAGCGGATCGGCTTCTTCCTGTAGCCGATCCGGCAATTCCTCGGTCAGGCGCTGGACCAGCAAATCGAATTCCGGCTCGACGTCGGCAATGCGGTTTTCGGTTTTCGACGCCGACTGAAACGTCGCACCCCAGACCACTTTGCGGCGCTGGTCATTGAAATTGCCGAAATATTCCATGAAACCGGAAACAAGATCGGCTTTGGTGAAAACCGCATAGACCGGAAAATTGATGCCGAGACGGCCGTTCAGTTCGCTCAGCCGTTTGCGGATGGCGACCGCATGCGCGGCGATTTCCGCCTGGCTTAACCGCATCAGATCTTCCAGACTGATGGCGACCAGCACGCCATTGATTGGTTGCCGCGGACGCTGCGTCTTCAGAAGATCGAGAAAGGCAAGCCAGCTCTTACGGTCCGCTTCGGTATCGGAGTCCTGGGTGGTGTAGCGCCCGGCGGTGTCGATGAGGACGGCATCCTCGGTAAACCACCAGTCGCAATAGCGGGTTCCGCCCACCCCCGCGACCGCTCCCTTGGCGCCGCCTCGCATCAATGGAAATTTCAGGCCCGAATTCAGCAGGGCGGTCGTCTTGCCGGATCCCGGGGGGCCGATAATGATGTACCAAGGCAATTCATAGAGGAAGTCGCCGCGAGAACTTCGCGATTGCTTCAAGGTTGCGATCGCATCCGCCATCCGTTCCGCCAGAACGGGTTCGTCGGAATTGGGCTCGCCCGGCGCCGGCGCGGAGATGGCCGCCGATATCAGCTGTGCCGCGGCGCGGCGCCGGTAAAGCCTGTAGGTCGCAACCCCGAAGAATACCGCCAGGATCAGGACGATGACCGCCAGGCGCAGCCACACGCTCTCGAAAGGCCTGGACTCGCCGAAGCCAATGAGCGGGGAGACAAACCATATCAGGGCGCAGAGGGCCACAAGCCCCGCCACCGATATGGCCGCCACGATCCATTTCCTCATCGGAAATCTGCTCCACCTTGCAAGTGCCGCGATCTCATCAGTCGATCCAGTCGATGCGTATATCCACCCGCCGGTTGCGGGCCCGCCCTTGGTCCGTCTTGTTGTCGCCTGCCGGATCCTTTTCGCCGCGGCCTTGGGTCACCAGCCGTGCAGCGTCTGCCAAGTCGGGCTTGAGTTTTCCGGCAACGGCCTGCGCGCGTTTCTGGGACAGGTCCTGGTTGTTCTTGAACTTGATGCCGGATCTGATCGGCGTGTTGTCGGTGTAGCCGACGACACGGATCTCGTCCTTTTCACCATTGAGCATGCCGGCAACCCGCTTCAGGACATCGTCAACGCCATCCCTCAAGGAAGCGCTGCCCTTGTCGAAAAGCAGGTCGTTCGGCAATCTCACCACGATATCGCGGCCGGAAGTCGTGACACTGATACGTTTCCCTGCGATGTCCGACGCGAGAGCGGCCTTGACCCTCTGCAGTTGGGTGGACTTGGGAGGCGTGATTTCTTCCGGCGGCGCGACGGGCACAGCGCGGCCTAGTACGACATTGCCCTCCGGGCTCAGCGCCGCCAGTTTCGCCGCCAGGGCGTCGGAGGAATCTCCCAACAACAGCCGGAGCCCCACGAAGACGGCCAAGAGGAGTGCCGCGGCAGAAGCCGCTACCGCCCAGACCGGCACCCGCCGACGGATGTATGCCGCGGCGATCTGCTGGCCCTTCCAGTGCGGTGAAATATCGGTACCGGCGCGGCTCCTGATGTGGCGGATCGTCTCATAAACATCGCGCCTGATCTGTTGCAGCGCCAGATCGCCACCGGCCATCCGGTACTGCCCTTCAAAGCCCAGCGACATGCAGGCGTGCATCAGTTCGAGCAGGTCGCAGTTGAGAGCCGGATTGGCCTTGACCCTGGCGAGTTCGTCGAAGAAGCCGACGCCGCTGGTGCGCACCTGAAAGAACCGACTGAGCATGCTGTATTGCGTCCACAAATTGCGTTCGGCTGCGGGCAAATTCTGGACGATGTCGTCGGCCGTCGCGCAGAGGGCGTATTTCGCCGTGACGATCTGTTGCTCGGGAAGGTTTAGCGCACGCAATCTGGCCTCGATGCCGGCAATTCCCTGGGCAACCTGATCCATCAGTGCGGCGATGCCCGACTGCTGGCTGGAAATGCGCAAATTGGCGAGCAGAATGAGGAGCTGCCGTGATTCATTGAGGAACGGATTGGCCTCTCCGATGGCGCCATCCCGTAGGAGTACGGCCGGCATGGGCTGCGTGCCCGGAATTGCGGAAGGCACGACCGGACTCGGCTGCCCGGTAGCGGGTGGAGCCGCAACGGGGGGAACCGGTGGCGCCGGGGTGAGGGGTCGCATGGAAGAGCCCGCCCCCCAGAAATCCGCTTCCGCCGGGGGCGTTGCGGTGGGCGGCGAAACGGAATCCCGCCGTCCTCCGGGGTTGGGGCGAATAACGGTCCGGTCCGATCCCGAGAACGGATCGCCGGGAGGTTTGGCCCCACTCATCGCGATCCCTCTTTCACGGCCCACAAATTGAGTTCAAGGCCCGGCCAGTCGCCCGAAAAATGCATGCCGATACCGCTGGCGGTGCTGAATTCCGGCCATAGCGGCGACATGCGGTCCAAATAGAAATAGACATGCGTGGAAATCGCCCGGATCTGGGACGGCGGCGTCGGAATATGGACGAGCCCGATGCCCGGCAGATGGGCATAGACGATATCGCGCATCTTGGTGGTCGGGCCGATCTTGAAGAGGGCCGGAAATTGGCTCTGAATTTCGCTCAGCGGGCGTTGCGCCGATACCTCGAGGACGAAGGTCGCCGTGCGGAACAGATTGCGGTCGCGCACCGCCGCCACGAAGGCATTGATGTCCTTGACGGTGATATCGAGACGGATGGCGCGGCTTATATCGACATTGAGAAACTTTTGAATATCCGCAAGCACCGGCTCGAAACTGGCCTCGAGCCGGTCGTGATCATAGGCGACATAGTCGTTGGCGCGGCGTTCCTTCGTGGCATAGGTGGCTAGTTCGCCCGCCAGCGCCAGCAATTCGACGAACAGCCTCTCGGGATGCACATAACGCGAATTGCGCAGATGCTTCAGTTGCGGAATGGCCCGGTTGAGCATCTGCAGCATGAAATAGTCGACGCTCTGCAGGCCGCCGCCCGATCCCGGATCCGAGGCATAGCGGGCCAGCTCCTCAAGCTTCGTCTCCACCCAGCCGATGACCCGGTCGAGCCAGCCAAGTGTCACGGGGTGGGCGCAGGTGGCGAGAACCGGCGGCGCGAATCTCTCGTCGAACACGATTGCCTTGTCGGTGACTTCGACGATGCGCGCGATCTGCAGGCCCACAAAACCGGCCTTGGGCGTCTTGCGGATCTCGAAAGTCAGCCGCGGGTGGCCAATCTCGATATCCTCCTCCATCCTGAGTTTCGATGTCGAATCGATGAAAGTCTCCGCCCCGGTGACAAACCGGCTGGCGCTCTCGGCACTCTCGGCATCGGCTTCGCGGATGTTGGGCGCCGCTTCCGGCATCAGCAGCCACACGTAGAGGCCAGCGGCGTTCTCCGGCACGGTAATCGGCGGCGGAAGCGGACTGTCGGCCGGAACGTTGAAGGGTGTGCCATCGGGCAGGACGCCGGCCGCCTGACGCAGCCCGAATTTGTTTTGCTGCGCAACATCGCGATCAATTTCGAGGTCGCTGAAGCCCCACGGGTAAGAGGTGATGCGTTCGACCCGTTTCTGGACGAAATGTTCCTGGTAGCGGTCGGCCTGCTGCAAATGTTGCGGCCGGAGAAACAAACCTTCGGACCAGATGACTTTGCTATACCACGACATTTCACCGTCCGCTTTCTGCGCTTGCTCCCAACCTGGTTCGGATTAAAATGCTATTTCACATCAGGATCGAACCGACTCCCTCATCCGGTCGCGGCCGTCATCGGCGATGCCGCCGCTCCATCGGCTTTATCGTAATCATAGCAACAGGTCCATCAAAGTGAAATCGTCGTCGGCGCGAGCTGGACCATCCTATCCGGCGCCAGGAGTCATGATGTCGCGGAGCAGTTCGCGAAAATCGGCTCCGGCAAATCGGCGCGCCTTCTCCAGCAGGAACGGAATCGGACTGGATGGCTCGTTACGGCGGAAATATGCCTCGACGTCTGCCATCGCGCCCAGCGCCTGTTGGCGGGTCAGGACTTCCACAGGCTTGGTTTCGCCCGAACTGCCAGGTGCAGAAGGCGTTTCGTTCTTCTCGCCCGACAATGACTTGAGTTGCTCGAAAGTCAATGTCATCGGCCAGTCGCCGGCGATCTTGATGGCTGTCTTCGCGGCGATTGCAGGCGACAGAATTTCCATCGCCTCAACAAAAGATCGGCCGTTGAGTTGCCGGGCGAGCCTTACCAGCAGCAAGGCGGGATTCGACGGCTCGAACCCCGCGTAATAGGCCTCGACGGCCCGCAAGGCTGCGGCCGCCTCGGCTGCCGACGTCAGGGATTGACCGCTCTGTGTGACCGCCGCGTCATTCCCGCCTTTCTCAGCCTGCGCCGGTCTCTCAGTATCCCCGGAAGACGCCACGGCCAAGGGCTCGCGTTCCCTGACAATCTGTCCGAGGAACTCGGCAATGCCTGCAACCACGGCCTCAAGCTTGTCTATGGAAGGCGCATTTTCCACCCCAATTTTCGAGACAAACGCCGCGCGGATGTCTTTGAGAGCGGCAGCGGTGCGGGCAATCAGCTCGTAGATAGATTTGGTCGCTTCGAAATTATCCCTTAGCAAGGCCTGGCGCGCCTCCGTCAGGTCGATCGGTTTCTCTTCCGGCCCGGGTCTTATTTGCCCGTTGGCAAGCAACACAACCCGGTAGCCGATCGGCCCGAGCCGCCTGTCCGTGACCAGGGCCGCCGACTGCAAAGGCAGGACGACAGTGGGCAAATCGTCCAGACCGCTCAAAACGGCGGCCCGCAGCGCATGACCGTCTTCATTGCCAAGCGGATGAAAGTGATCCCAGCGCTCGCTAACCAGCATGGCCGTGGCAATCACCGCATCCGCAAAACCCTCGATATTGTTCGAAAGAATCTCGTATTTGGCGGCGAGTACGAGCAGCCTCACATCCATGAACTGGTTGAAATAAGATTGCATCTTGACCAGCGACGGCTTGGCATCGAGCTGGGCTTTGTCAAAGTTCGTCAAGGTGCGCGGCAGCCGCGCGTCCGCGGCGGCGGCAAAATTCGAATAGTCTAGCGATTCGTCGGGATTGGGGCCGCAGGGCTCAGCGCCGGAAAGTGGATTGCGTACCGCTTCAACAAACGTCATTGCCGGTCCGCTTCGCTCCGTCCCCAGCCGATCAGCCAAAACCGAGTCGGACGCGCACCCTATTCAACAATCCGCCGCGTCTCGACACGCCGGTTGACGGGATCGTAAGGATCGTCCGCAACCGGGTTGCTTTCCCCGTAGCCCTTGGCGACCAGGCGGGACAAGTCGACGCCCTCGCTACGGAGAAACAGGAGAACCGACTGCGCCCGGCGTTCCGACAGGTTCAAGTTATGATTGTCGGTACCGGAAGCGTCCGCATGACCTTCGACGGCGAACTTCATGTCCGCCAGCGTCGCGCTTTTCATGGCCTCCGCTGCCACAGAAAGCTGCGCCTGCGAGTCGTCCGTCAATTGTGCCGAGTCCTTTTCGAAATTGACATTCAGGTTGAAGCCGCTGTCCGGTTTGGATTCGGCAGCCGGTTCGCAACTGCTGCCGACGCAAAGGCCGCGGGATGCGCCGTGACCCTCAGTTGCGGCGAAGAATTTCACCATGTCTTCGACTGAATATTTCTCGCCGCCTTGCGCGCCGAGGGGCAAAGCCACGAGGAACACGGATGCGAGAAGATAGGATTTCGCCGACATGACCTGCCTCCGAAATCTGGTTTGAATTGCATGGACTATGCCGCAACCTGTATGTAAAGTCAATTCAAACAGATAGCTCCAACTGCGCTCGCCGCCGAGACGAGGAATGCCATGGCGCTAAGTCAGGAAACGAGGGTTGCGAAGTTAACGACCCCGCTGGGGAAGGATGTCCTCGTCCTCGAAAGTTTTAATTGCCGCGAAGGGCTGGGCGAGCTCTTCGAATTTCACGTCGATGCCCTGAGCGAAGCCGAAGAGCCGCCGATCGATTTCGACAAGGTGATCGGCAACAACTGCTGTGTGTCGATCAAGCGCCATGACGACTCCGAGCGCCACTTCAGTGGCGTCTTGACCGAAGCGCAGTGGCGCGGCACGCGGGTCGTCCAAAAAGTCGAAAAAAAAGGTAACTTTCACACGTATTCACTCGTGCTCCGGCCATGGTTATGGATGCTGTCACGGGTGTCGGACTGTTTTATTTTTTCCGACAAGACCATCCCGGACATCATCAAGGAGATTTTCAAGAAACACCCATTTGCCCACCTGGGAGAGTGGAGCCTGACGGGGTCCTATCCGGAACTTGAATATTGCGTGCAATACCGTGAAACCGATCTGCAATTCGTTTGCCGCCTCATGGAGGAAGCGGGCATCTATTATTTTTTCGAGCATTCCGAAACCGGACATAATCTCATCCTCGCCGACTCCTCTGCGGCGCACAAAGACAAGCAGGGCGGCAGCGAGCTGGTGTACATCCCGTTGGGCACGGGCCAGCGCGATGAAGAATTTCTCCATACGTGGTTTGCCGGCCGGCGTTTTGCCAGCGGCAAGTTTGCCCTGAACGACTACGACTACATGAAGCCCAACAAGGACCTGATGAGCGAGCGGGAAGGCGGCGGCGCTTACAAGAACGCGAATCTGGAGCGTTACGATCATCCCGGGCGGTTCGAAGAAAAGAGCGTCGGCTTGGACTATGCCGGTTTCCGGCTCGAGGCCGAGCAGGCCACGGATCGCAGATGCAAGGCAGAGGGCGACGCTGTGTCATGCTGCCCGGGAATGCTGATGAAGCTTGTCGACCATCCCGAGAAAAGTCAGAACGTCGAGTATCTGATTGTTCATGCCGAGCATGCCTTCAGCTCGAACTTCTACCGGTCTGGAGGCGGTTCCAATGCCGAGGAAATCTATTCCGGACATTACGAATTTCTCCCAAAGGATATTCAATTCCGGATGCCGCAGGTGACACCGAAACCCGTCATTCATGGACTGCAGACGGCAAAGGTTGCCGGCGAGGGCGAGATCGACGTTGATGAATGTGGCCGGATCATCGTTAATTTCTACTGGGATCGCGAGAAGAAGAATTCGCGCCGGGTGCGCATCGCGCAGGTCTGGTCGGGCAACAAGTGGGGCGGCATCTTCATTCCGCGGGTGGGCATGGAGGTGGTCATCGAATTCATCGACGGCGACCCCGACCGGCCGCTGGTGACGGGCACTGTCTACAACGGCGAAAATACCGTTCCCTATGATCTGCCCACCGAGAAGACGATCGCAGGCGTCAAATCGAAGTCATCGGAAGGCGGAGACGGCTACAACGAGTTCGTGTTCGACGACGACAAGGGAAAGGAGCTGATCCGTCTGCACGGCCAGAGGAATATGGAAGCGAAGATCGAAAACGACGTAACGAAAGATGTAGGCAACAATCAAACTGAAACCATCGGCAATGTCTGGAAAGTGACGGCGATAAATAAAATCGAATTCATTGTCGGTAGCAGCAAGATCGTCATGGATCCCAAAAGTATCACGATCGAATCGATAACCATCACGATCAAGGCTCAGGCGGTACTCGAAGCGTCATCGACGCTGACGACGGTCAAGGCCAGTGGGATTCTCACTCTCCAAGGCGGGCTTGTAAAGATCAATTGATGACCGGCAAGCGGTGGAGGATAAAGCCCTGTTAGACCGCATTACCATTCACATGTCCGCTGCCAACGCCGGACAAGACGGAGCTGCCGCCCCATGAGGCGCCTGCGCTTCACCACGGCGAAACAGGTGTTCGAGACTTTCGCGCCGGCGCGCGACGACATCGCTGCAGACCCCGGCGATGCCGAGCCGCTGGCCTTTCTCCAGCGGCTCGTCAACGGCCCGACACCTGAGGATGCGATCAGCTTCTGCTCATACCTGTTGCCCCGGCGCGAAGCGGTCTGGTGGGGCTGCCAGTGCATTCGGGGCATCGCTCCCCCGGTTGCGGAGCGCGATATCGAATTGCTCGGGTTGAGTGAGCAGTGGGTCAAGGTGCCGGAAGAGGAAAACCGGCGCGCCGCGCTGACCGCCGGCATGGCTGCGGCGGTGAAGAGTGCCGCGGCATGGACCACCCTCGCGGCGGCCTGGTCGGGCGGCAGCATGGTGGATGACCCGGAAAGGCCCGTGCCGCCTCCCAACTTCCTGACTGCCCACGCCGTCCGCGCCGCGGTTCTAACCGCTCTGGCCCATGTGGGACCCAAGGAGCGCAGCCGGCACTTGGCCGCAGCCGTGGAGCGGGCCATAAAGCTCATTAATTCAGGCGCGCCCTGACGCAAGCTGCCCGGGTTGGCAAAGCGTGCCCGCTGCACTAGATTCCATGGGATTCTGCAATCGGATAATCAAGTTCCGTGCTCGCGCTGAAAATTGAGAATTTTGACCGGCTGCCGGATGGCGGGCCGGTGCAATTCCGCGTGGACCGGCGTGGTTTCGATCTCGGGCGCGATCAGCATCTCGACTGGACCCTGCCGGACCCGACCCGTTCAATATCGGGCAAGCATTGCGAAATCAGATACTTCGATGGCTGCTACTGGCTCTATGACGTGTCAACCAACGGCACCTTCATCAACAACAGCGGCAAGCGCATGCAAAGCCCTTACAAGCTTGCCGACGGCGATCAGTTGACCATTGGGGACTATATCATCTCGGTGTCGGTGACGGGACTTGAGAGCGCCCGGACGCCCCGCAGTCGCGGGCGGGCCAGGCCAGGCCGTCGAGTCCCGCGGCCGAGGCTTGGCAGACATCCGCTCCGCCGCCGCCGCCCATCGATCCGCGCGATCTGATGCCGCCGCAGCGGAAGGGCGATCGCGCCGGAGATTTCCTGAGCAGCATCCCCGCCATTCCGCCGGTCAGCGAACCCCAAAGGCCCGCCATTCCGCAACCGCCCCGGCCGTCCCGGCAGCATGATCCCTGGGCGCCCACCGGCGTCGGACATCCGGCCGCAATGGCTCCCGCTTCGGTTGCCGAGCAAGCCGCAGCCGGCGGCTTGTGGCCGGCCGGCAATGAATTGCCATTTCCGGCACCGCACAAGGAAATTACGGGGGCGATGCTTGCCTCCCCCGTACCGAGCCCGGCTCCCGGCTCTCCGCCTCCCGCCGGACAGGACCCGGGCGGGCGCGACTTCCTCCAGCAATTCGCCGTGGGAGCGAATATACCAGTGGATGCACTTATGCGCCGCGACGCCGGCGCACTCGGCAAGGAGCTGGGCGTGCTGTTGAATATGGTGTGCGCCAACCTCATGCAATTGCTGCAGGCCCGGGCGGCCGCCAAGACCCTGGCCCGCAGCGGCCACCGCACACTGATTCAACCGGCGGACAACAATCCCATCAAATTCATGCCTACCGCTGAGGATGCGATCAAGATCATGCTGGGCCCGCCCTCCCCGGGCTATATGGATGGCCGCCAGACGATCGAGAAAAGCTTCGCCGACATCAAGACCCATCAGCTCGCCACCCTGGCGGCGATGCAACAGGCCATCGCCAAGCTAATCGAGGACTTGGCGCCGGAGGCCATCGAGCAGTCCGGCGGGGGCGCCAGACCTTCATTGCTTGGCGGCAACAAGGCCAAGCTCTGGGACACCTTCTGCGATCGCTGGAAAGCCAAGGCCGGACGCCATGAGCACGGCATGCTCGGCGAGTTCCTCGATCTGTTCGCCGAGTTCTACGACCAGCAGACCCGCGGCAAGTAGGGGTGCCGGCGCGAGATAGATGTTGATTGCCTGCCGGGTTGCGGTAGCCTGGTGACGGAGGGTGCGCCCGTGGGTATGCCTGCCGCCAGAATTACCGATCTGCATATTTGCCCCGCCTTGCTCGGTGGGGCAGCGCCTATCGTCTCTGGCTGCTTTACGGTCTTGACCGGCAGCATGCCGCAGGCTCGGGTTACAGATGTCTGTACCTGCTCCTCGGGAACCGACCCGATTGTGCTGGGTTCGTTTACGGTATTGGTTTGCGGAATGCCGGCCGCCCGCATCGGCGATGTGACGGCCCTTGGTGGCGCCATCTCGACCGGCTTCCCCACCGTGCTGATCGGTTAGCTTCGCGCGGCCCTTTTCAGGTACTCACTCCACCCTGAACGCTCCAATCCCGATGGCAATGTCGTTTTGGGTCGCGCCAGCTTCACTGACGACGGCGGGAAACAGCTCGGAACCGGCGGTAGGTCTGGTCAGATTGAGTCGATCCAAGGCGCGGCTTGCGGCGATGGCGACGATAAGCTGGTTGCGCTCCCTGCCCTGGGCGGTGACATAGACAGGTGCTGAGAACAACCATCCATCCTGCGTCTTGCTCAGATATGTCGAGATGTCATGCACCATGCCGTCGTCATCGACGAGGAATAGGCTCAGCCACGGCAGATGCACCCCTTCGACTGTGCCGCGCAATTCCTTACCGCTGGCTATGAGGTCATTCTCCAGCTGAACAAGCAGTTCCGGCAGGCGCGATTTGAGCAGGCCGCCGATGAAACCGATCGCCGGACATTGCTGGCCAGTGATTTGCCGAACCATGATTTCGGCATCGATACCGAGAGCGCGGCGAAGTTCCGCCCCGAAGGTCAGGATGGGCCCCGCCTCCGATCCAAAACCGTCGATGCGCGGCCTCTGCCCGTCGAACGACACAGGCACTGCAAAAAAACAACTGCCCCCGTCGTAGAAGCGGACAAAGTCTCTCATGCGCTCGGCAAGACTGGCCGGCGCGAGCACTGCGGGCGCCAGCGCCACCTGTTGCGGTATCGGCGCAAGTTTCTGGGCCGCCACCTCGGGCAGCGCTATGGACGGCACGGTGCTTGGCTGCGAAATTTCCGATAAGGCGGGCGTTTCAAACGGGACCGGTTTAACAGCCGGCGCGGCCGCTGTGGGCACCTCCTCCGCCGCGGCCTGCGGCTCAACGACTGGAGACTCCACGGCAGCCGCGGACGAAGAAACGGCCGCAGTTTGGGGTGAGACTGGCTCCAGCGCCGTGTTTGTTCCAGGAACGGTATCGGCCACGCTTTCCTCTTGCGCCGCTGGCAGGAGCACTCCGGCGCTTGCGACAGGAGAAAGCGGCTTTTCGGGTCCTGCGGCTTTGAGGTGTTCGGCCGCCACGGCCGCTACCGGTTCCTCCGCCGTCGCTACCCGCTTCTCAGGAACTGGAGGCTCCACCGCGCCGGCCGACGAAGCAGCGGCAGTTTGCGGCGAGACCGGTTCGAGCACCGTAGCTGCTGCAGGAACGCTATCGGCCAAGTTCGCCCCTGGCGCCGCGGGCAGGATCGTTCCGTCACTGGCGACCGGAGAAATCGGCCGCTCGGGTCCTGCGGCCTTGAGCTGTTCCGCGGCCACGGCGGCAACGGCGATTTCGTCATGCTGCGTCGCAGCGCCGTATCCGGCTGCCGTGCTTGCGGCAGGCGCAAGCACCATCGGAGCCACGGGTTTGATCGCATCAGCTGACTGAGTATCGGCTTCGGGCGGCCGCGCCGCAGGCGCGACCCGCTGCGTAACCGGTCTGACCACGGTCACCGCAAAGCCCGCATCATCGGCGATCCGCAATTCGGCAAGTGCAACCCCCGGCGCAGCACCCCTCAGGCCGGACACGGCAAGCGCCATCATCGCATGCACGGCAAGCGAAACCGCCAAGGCGAGGGTCCAAATGGCCGCCCGCCACGTCATGGAGTGTCATCCTGTACGGTGATCAACGAAATGTCGCGAACGCCAAGGCGCTTGAGTTCCCCGAGGTCTGCCACCAGCCGCGATGCCTTGAGCCGCCGGTCGGCGACAATCACCAGGGTGGGCAGTGTCTCTCCCGCAAGGCCGAGTGCCACCGCATCGGACCGCAATTGCCTGGCGATCTGTTCCAGGGATACAGCCGCCTGACGGTAATGCAATGTACCGTCCTGATTGATGTAGGCCGCATCCCTGGGCGGATTGCCCGCCGCAATCAAGACCGAATGCGGCGGCTCGACCCCGGTTTTCGGCGGCGCGGCGATCGTGCCGTTGACGAGAAAGAACAGCAGTAGCAGAAACACGATATTGATGAGCTGCAGCACCCAGTCGGATGATCGCTTCACGGGCGAAGAAGCAAGTCGCATGCCTCGCCCCCTACCGCGCCACGGTGAGTTGCGTGAGCTTCGATCTCCGCGCCTGTTCGAGAACCGAAACAAGATCCTGAACTTCGGCCGAGGACGACAACATGATGACTCCTGAGCGTACACCCTTGTCGTAGAACCCGTCGAGCGATGCGGCAATATCCTCCGCCGCCGTCTCGACGCCATTGATCTTGTATTTCCTGCCCAGGGCTACGGCAACGATGACGCCAGGCGGAGCAGCGGGCGCCGCGGCCTCCGCCTGGCGTTGCGCCTGAGCCGCAGGATTGCGCAACATATCGAGATCGCCGAAGCGCGTGAAGGTCGACGACAGCATGAAGAACATCAGCAATAGGAACACGACGTCCACCAGCGGCACCAGAGGCAATGGCTTGCGCATGGGTGCGGGCTGGTCAATGCGCATGGGCGCCTTCCTTTCTCCCGATATCCGTGACTTCGCCAAAATCGCGCTGCTGGGTATCGGTGATGCGGTGGGCAAAGAATCCGGTGAGCGTCATCTCCATGATCGCCCGCTCATTTTCCACCTTGCTCTCGAACCATGCACCAACAATCGAAAAGACGATCGCCACGCCGAGCCCCATGGCCGTGGCCAGAAGCGCCGTCCAGATGCCGCCGGCAAGCTGCGCGGGATTTACGGCGGCACCTGACGCCTCGAGCTGGTTGAAAGCCTGGATCATGCCGATGACGGTGCCCAGCAAACCCAGCAAGGGGGCGGATTGGGCAATCACTTCGATGCCGCGGAGATAGCGGCGCAGCTCGAGGAGTTCGCCTTGCGCGATACGCATGACGTCTTCTTTGACGTCTTCCACCCTGTGACCGCCATGGGTCTTGCCGCGCATGGCATGAGCGACGACCTTGGACAGCGGCGATTTGTGGTGCTGGACGGCCATGTAGGCCGCTTGCTGGTCTCCGGCGATCCACGTCTCGACGGCGGCAAGCGCCACATGGTGCCTACCAACCCGCAACCAGGCGAACTGCCAAATCTTGAACAATGTCATCGCCAGCGCGATGACCGACATGACGGCCAGTACTACCACTACGGGTCCGCCGGTCTTGAAGACAGAGAGGATATCGGCACTCATGGTCGTTCTGTCTCCAGCCAGAAGATCGCGATCGGCTATTGGCCGAATTCAATGGCCGTGCTGTTGCGGGTTCGAATCCTGTCTTCGCACTGTTCAGTGATATCGCCGCTCCCGGCACATTCCTTGACACTGTTAAGCAGAAGCCGCGAGATGGTGGCGCAACTGCGCGGCAGATCATACTGGACGACCTTGGTCTTGCCTTGCGGCAGCCGGCCGAGATCGAACACCACCATCTGGGAAAAAATGTTCTTCTCGTCGAAGACGCCAATTTCGATCGCCGTGCGTTCGAGCTTTGCGCCAAGGCTGTTGACAACAATGAATGTGGCACGGCAGCCGTTCTCGACCTGCAAGAGGTTGTTGAGTTCCAGATTCAGGAAATTGTCCTGCGACTGGGCCTCGGCCGCCGATACAGCAATTACCAGCCCGAAAACCAATCCAGAACAGCGCAAAGCTTTCATGCGGGCACCGCTTTTCGCAACAGACGAGTTACAACGGCTCTCAGGATAAGACAAAACGCATGATCCGCCAACCTCCCGCCATTTTTGGCCGCAAGCTCACTTCAGCATGACATCGACGGCCTGCTTCAGCTCCGCAAAGGCTTTCGACGGCACAACGCTCTTCTGCGGCGCAGGCGAGGATGTTTCCGCCGCGATCACAGTTTTTCCGCGTTGCATCTTGCGCGCCGCCCAGTCGACGAGGAATTCGATATTCCGGCCACGCTCATGTGGATTGGCGGCAACGTGCGCCTCCCCGAACATCTCGGCAATCATCTTTTTGGGGTCGGCGTTCAAGGCGCGGAGCGCGCCATCGGCGCCGAGGAAATGCGCAAGATAAAGATTGCCGGGTGTCACGGGCGCGCCCTGGGACCTAAGCACGGCCGCATTGTCGCGGGTGAATGCCGTGGTCATTTCACGCGCCAGATCGCAATCGGTGCGCAGGGCCAGCACTTCTTCCCGCGTGCGCCCCTTCAGCAGGTCAGGTCGATGCCGCCCAATGGTCAACATCCACGTCGACTTGATGAACTGTCCGAGCCCCACCGCCGTGGACAGGGGGTTGGCGGCCTTGCAGTTGTTGGCGCTCTCGATGTAGATGATGCGGTTGACAAAGGTGTCGATGGCGCCGCCTTTCTCCACGTGGCTCTGGTACTCGCCAAAGGGATCGACCGGCCGGTTGTTACGAAGCAGTTCGAAATGCAAAACCGGATCGGAAGCATTGCCGCTCTTGCCCACATAACCAATGACTTGCCCGGCCGATACTTTCGTTCCGGCTGCCAAGTCCGCCGCGAATTTCTGCAGGTGGGCATAGACGGTCTTGCTGTTGCCGGGATGCGCGAGGCCGACGAAATTGCCCCGTTCGCTGTCATAGTCCGCCGTTTGGACTTCGCCGTCGAAGGCCGCGACGACCGGTGAGCCGAGGGGCGCTGCCCAGTCCACACCAAAATTCATCTCATCGGTCTTCTTTCCGGTTTGCGGATCGATCCGGGGCCCAAATCGCGCAACGATCACCCCCTTCACGGGAGCGATCATTCCGCCGCTCGATTTGTCCTGACCGTCGACCGAAACGCAATCGAATGGCTTTCCTACCTTTACTTGCACCGCATAGCATTCCATGTCGCCGGCGCTGCGCCTAAGCCGGACATAAAGGATGCGGCCATATCCGGTTTTCAGATCACGGGGCGCCGTGGAGAAAAGTATGATAATCCCATCACCGATGGCTGCAGCCTGCTCAAGGTCGTTTGAGCGGGAAAGGAGCAGGAGTGCTTCCCCAATTACCGGTGTGGGCAATTTGCTGCGCACAGCGGTGGAATAAATTGCATCAAGCAACCTTTGCTTCACAACCGAGCCGCCCGCGTCCTCGGTTTTCAGTTGGGGTGGCTCACCGTTCCACGGATCAACGCTCGGAGCATAGGCTTGGTTTTCCGTCAAAGCGATGGATCCGAGAACGCGGCCATCGCGATAAATGGAAATCTGCGCGGGAACCAGTTTCCCTGCATCCGCATCCTCATTGATGCCCAGGACGGCGATGTCGTCATTCGCGGCAATCCGCCCCAAGCCGAGAACGCCTTGAACGGCCGCGTCTGCGGCCTTGGCACTTTCTTCCGAGAAACCCAGGCCAGCGAGAAATTTCCAGACCGTCTGCGCCGGACCGGCCTTGCCCACGAATTCCTGTGCCGGTGGCGCGCCCAGTTTGCCTTCGGGATTGACGATCAGGATATTGGCATTGCCATCCAGCTCGGGTGCGGCCCCTGCCTCGGTGACAGTCGAGCCCTCACCGGAGGATGCCGCCCCATCGTCCGATTGGTCGAAGGCAAAATCCTGTTGAGAGCCCTGGAATCCTCCCGGCAGATCCGATTCCGGAGCGGATAATGTATCGCTAAACCGGTAGATGTCACCTGCCAGGTTGAGCGGCTTGACCAAGACGGTGACCTCAGCCGGCAGCTTCACCAGTTGACGCGAGATTGTTCCTTGCCTCCGAACAAAAATGGGGGCTCCACTCAATTCCACGATTCGAGGCGGCAGGTAGCGGTCCATCTCATCGCCGCTCTCGGCCGGCTGCAACTCAGTTGCCTCCGGCGCCTCGACCGTCACCAGCGGGGCATCCAGAACCTCCTCGGAAAAGTTGCCGCGGCCATCCGTCAAAATGTGAATTGTTACGAGGCTGGCGGTGAGCGCGATCAACAGGATTGAAAGGGTACCAAGGACAATCAGACCGAAACGATAGCTCCGCTGGGTTCCGGCTGCGGCGGTAGCGGCACTGGTATTCGGGGGGTCGCCCATACCGGTTTTGCGGCGCGTCGAAATAATCGTCCGGTCGTCGGCCTCGGTGCCTCCTTTGGGCTTATGGCGCCACTTACCGGTCATATCGAACGCGAGCCCGGCCGCCACCGCAATCCGGGGCCATTTATTTCCGGTCTCTGATGAAAGTAGTCCACTCGGTCGAATTGCCCGTATCGATCTCCACGAACTCAGCCTCTTTATATCCTCTCAGCCAGCAGTTCCAAGGCTGGTTTGGATTGCGGCGGATCGTGAACTTTCCCCTGCCGACGCACATTACGGAATTTCCGGACAGAACCGCCTCACCATAAATGTTCGCCGCATAAATATAAATGTAGCGCGATTGCAGCGGCCGCTTGATCGGCGAGAGGCAGGAATTCGCGGGTATGGCCCACCAGCCTTCGGTCTCGAATTTTCCGGAATCGTCATAGCCGATCGACAAGTTATACAGATCGAGGGTTTGGTTACACACTCTCAGTTGCGCCAAACTGCCTGCGGTATTGGCCATGAGTACGGTGGCCATCACGCCAATTACCTTGCAACAGTAGCCGCACGCCTTAGCAACTGCCGCCATGGTTCGACCACTCGTGACCTGTCACTGAAACCTCATTCGGTGGCGTTTGGAAATATCGACATATGATATGCCATCCCCGGCGAAAAAAATCCATTGTCTTGGCAGTCGCGAATTGACTGGGAGGCGAATTTCGCCCAGTTTCCCTGCCACAAAAGAGGGAGGAAACCATGAACAGCCTGACACGCAGAATGCTGCTGGTGGCGGGGTTTGCCGCGATGGCAGCCGCCGCTGCCGGAACCGCCGCCGCGCAAGCCGAGGAATTGAACGCGCTCGTCTGGTGCGATCATGCCGATCCCAATCTGCTCAAGCCTTTCGAGGAGGCGAGCGGCGTCAAGGTCAATGTCAAGGAATTCGAGGGCACCGGCGCGGGGCTTGCAATCGTCGAGCAGTCGCAGCCCGGCGACTGGGACGTGATGGTGATCGACTCGATCGATGTCCGCCGAGGCGTCGACCGGGGTCTGTTCGCTCCCCTGCCCGAGGACAAGTTGCCGCTGGCCGACCTATTCCCGGAAGTGCTGATGGACGCCAACACCAAAGTCGACGGCAAGCGCTACGGCATTACCGAAAAATTCGGCTACAACACCATCGGCTTCAACAAGAGCAAGGCCGATCCCGCCGACATGCAGTCGATGAATTCGCTGCTCGATCCGAAATACGAGGGCCGCATCGCCATCTATGACTATTACTTGCCGGTCATCGGCATGGCCGCCCTTGCCATCGGCAAGAAGACGGCGGAACTGACCGAAGCCGACCTACCCGCTATCAAGGAGGTGCTGCTGAAGATGAAGGCCAACGCCAAGCTTGTCGGCGAAGTAACCGCAAGCCAGACCGCCCTTGCGACCGGCGAAGTCGACATCCTTGTGGGGGGCGGCGAGTGGGTGACCGCAGGCCTCGCCAAGGAAAATCCGGCGCTGGATTTCTCCATCCCCAAGGAGGGCGCAATTCTTTGGTCGCAGTCGCTTGCCATGTTCGAGGCGAGCAAGAACAAGGACCTGGCGCTCAAATTTATCCAGTATGTGATGAGCCCGGAAGGCCAGGCGCGGCTTGCCACTTCGTCCTGCTATTGGGGCATGCCGGCCAACCGCAAGGCGGCACTCAGCGACGCCGACAAGAAAATCCTGCGTTTCGACGAGCAGCCGGGATTCCTGGCCCGCGCCCAGCCCTATCCCGCACCCGACGAGGCGCTCGACAAGAAGATGCAGGATGTCTGGACCGAGATGCTGCAGGCGCAGTGAATGAGAGGGCGGAGCGGCCTGGCGCCATGGGTGAGCGTCGGCCCGGCGCTCGCTTGGACGCTCGTCTTCTTCGTCCTGCCCCTCATCTTCATGGCGGCGGTGAGCCTGGCGCCGCAGGGCGTGGACGGGCTGAGCCACGACAATTACCGGCAGTTCTTCGCCAATCCCGCCTATTGGCGGGCGATGACCAATTCGCTGGAGGTGACCGCCATGGTCACCGTGGCGTCGATCCTGCTGGCCTATCCCTTCGCTTGGATATTGGCGGAACAGGTGCCGGAACGCTGGCAGCGGCTCGCCCTGATGCTGGCCGTGCTGCCTTTCTGGACTTCCTATGTAGTACGCTCCTATAGCTGGCTTCTGGTGCTGGCCGAGCAGGGCGTGATCAATGCAGCGCTCATTGATTCCGGCATCCTCGCCGAACCCGTGCAGCTCGCCAACACCCGCACCGCGACGGTCATCGGCTTTGTGCATTTCTTCGTGATGCTGCTGACGCTGACCATCTTCGCCAATCTCAAGCAGTTGAGCCCCAATTACCGCAAGGCCGCCGCCGATCTCGGCGCCGGGCCGATACGCATTTTTGTCCACGTGATCCTGCCGCTGACCCTGCCCGGCATCATGGTCGGCGCCTTTCTCACCTTCGTGCTGGCGATCGGCGACTACATCACGCCGCAAATTCTCGGCGGCAACAACGAGCTCCTGATGCCGCAGCTCATCATGATGCAGGTGGGCCGGCGCGGCGATTTCGCCTCGGCCTCGGCGCTGTCGCTCATTCTGATGGCGGTCGTCACCATCGTTTACATCGCCTGCGCCCGCTGGCTCAAGATCGAGAGAGCCTGAGTATGCGCGCCCTGTCGATCCTCTATGCAGCACTCATCTACGGGTTCATCTTCTTGCCGGTCATCGTCCTGATCCTGTTTTCCTTCCAGGCGACACAATTCCCCATTCCGCCTTTCACCGGGCCGTCCTTGCGCTGGTATGGCGCGGTACTTACTGACGAGCGTTTAACCACAGGCCTTATCAATTCGGTCGCCGTCGCACTCGCTTCCTCGGCAGTCTCGGTACTACTCGGCTTTCTGGCGGCTTGGGGCTTTGCCCGCTTCCGCCTGCCGGGCGAAGCGTTGCTCCGCGCACTGATCACCATTCCGCTCACCGTCAGCTATCTCATCATCGGCATGGGACTGCTGGTGATGTTCAACGCCATCGGGATGCCGAAGTCGCTGTGGGCGGCGGGCATCGGCCATGTCGTGATCAATCTGCCGCTGTGCTTCGCCATCATCTACAGCCAGATGGGCGATCACCAGATGAATATCGAGCGCGCCGCGCGCGATCTTGGCGCCGCCGAATGGCAGGTGCTGCTGCTCGTCACCGCGCCGATGCTGTGGCCTGCCCTCTTTGCCGCCTTTTTCCTGTCCATGACTTTTTCCTGGGATGAATTCGTGATCTCCTGGCTGCTCACCCGCTTCGATTCCACGCTGCCTGTCGAAATCTGGAACCTTCTGCGCTCCGGACTCAATCCCAAAACCAATGCGGTGGGGGCACTGGTCTTCGGCGTGTCGATCCTGCTGGCAATCCTGTTCGAGCTGCTCGCCCTGCGCCGGCGGCCGGCATGAGCGCCCTGCTTGAGGTCCGCGATGTCTCGCACCGCTTCGGCACCACATCCGTACTTTCCCACGTTTCACTCGACGTGGCGCCCGCCAGCTACACGGTGCTGCTTGGTCCTTCTGGATCCGGCAAGACGACGCTTCTGTCGATTCTCGGCGGATTTCTCATGCCGTCGCAGGGGAAAGTCATGATCCGGGGTGAAGACTGCACCGCCGTTCCGCCCGCCAGGCGGCCCACCGCGACGGTGTTTCAGGACTATGCGCTGTTTCCGCACATGAGTGTGGGCGGCAATGTCGGCTTCGGCCTGCGCATGCAAGGCGTGGCCCGCGCCGAGCGCGAGGCGCGCGCCGCGGCGGCGCTGGAACAGGTCGGTCTTCCCTCCTCCTTCTCCAGGCAACCGCATCAGCTTTCCGGCGGCCAGCGCCAGCGCGTGGCGCTGGCCCGCGCCCTGGTGGTCGAGCCCGCCGTCCTGCTTCTCGATGAGCCCCTCGGCGCTCTCGATCTCAAGCTGCGCCGCCAGATGCAGGACGAGTTGAAGGCGATCCAGAAGCGCTCCGGCACCGCTTTCATCCATGTGACCCACGACCAGGAGGAGGCGATGGCGCTCGCCGATCACTGCGTCGTCATGAATGCCGGCCGCATCGAGGACGAAGGCGCACCGGAGCGCGTCTATGCCCGACCGGCGACGCGATTCACCGCCAGCTTCATGGGTGAGAGCACCATGATTCCGGGCACGGTCAGGGAGCGCGGCAAGATCGAGACCGCGCTTGGACCGTTTGCGGCCCCAACCGGTGAACCGGTGGGGACGAAGCTCATGCTGGCCCTCCGGCCCGAACATGTGACACTCGCCAAAGCCCGCGGCAATCTCGGCCAAGGCCTCGTCACCGATGTGGTGTTTCATGGCAGTTTCAAGCGCGTGCTGGCCCGCTCGCTCGCCGCCGATGGCCTCACCATCATTGCAAAGCTGGCGGCGAACTCGGCGGTCAAGCCTGGGGATGCGGTTACATTCGCCTGCGATCCCACCCATCTCATCGTGCTGGCGGAGTAGGTCATGGCAGCCCTGCAGGTGATCGGCCACGCCGATTGGTACGAAACGATCCGCATGGCCGATGGCGTGACGCTCATTCACGAGCCGTGGATCAAGCCCTTTTTCCGCTGCAACATGTGGCATGTGCGCGGCCGCGACCGCGATCTTTTGTTCGATACGGGACTCGGCCATGTCAGCCTGCGCCAGCACGTCAGGCTGGTGGCCGAGCGCCCGCTCATCTGCGTAGCAAGCCACACCCATTTCGATCACATCGGCGGCCACCACGAATTCGCGGAGCGCTCCGTGCACCGGGCCGAAGCGCATATTCTCGCCGATCCGCGCAATGACTGGACGCTCGCCGACCGCTATGCGACCGACGCAATGTTCGATGCCCTGCCGCAGGGCTGGAATGCCAGCGCCTATCGCATTCAACCGGCTCCCGCCCAGCGCCTGCTTGAAGATGGCGACATGATTGATCTCGGCGACCGGGCTTTCGAGGTTGTTCACACGCCCGGCCATTCGCCGGGCGGCATTGGTCTGTTCGAGCGCTCGACGGGTATCTTCCTCTCAGGCGATATCGTCTATGACGGGCCGCTGATCGACGATGCCTATCATTCGGACAGGGAACAGTACGCGGCGACCTTCGCCCGCATCCGAAGTCTGCCAGCCACCATTATCCATGGCGGCCATTTCCCCAGCTTCGGCGCTGTGCGCTACCGCCAGATCATCGACGAGTATCTCGCCGGCCTGCGCAAGGCCGGCTGCCATCTAGCCTGAGTCTAAGAACTTCTCGACCAGCCGTCCCCAGAAGGCGGGACCCTTCACCAGGAGCTCGTCGTTGAAGTCGTAGCCGGTATCGTGCAGGCCGCGGCTTGCGCCATTGCCGAGGCCGAAATAGCAGCTCGGCACGATCTCCTGGATATAGGCGAAGTCCTCGGCGAACATGAAGGGGCCGCGCATGTCAATGCGGGCGGGCTGCTGGCCCATCTCCATCGCCACATCTCGCACCAGCCGTGCAAGCTCCGGCGTGTTGATGCCGGGCGGATAGCTGTAGCCGTGGCCATACTGGATCTCGGCCTCGCAACCAAAGGATTTCGCCTGGGCAGCAACGAGTTCCTTGATCCGCCGCCGCAGCAGCGCGCGCACCTCCTCGGTGCAGGTTCTGACGCCAATCTGCAAATGCGCCTCGCCCGGAATGACCGTCGCCATAGAGCCGGCATTGAAGGCGCCCACGGTGATGACGGCCGGGTCATGGGGATCGACATTGCGCGCCACGATCGATTGCAGCGCCATGACGATGCCTGAGGCGGCGACGATCGGATCAGCCGATTTGTGCGGCAGCGCGCCATGGCCGCCGACGCCGCACACTGTCACATTGACGATATCGACGGCGGCGGTGATGGGGCCGGGTCGTACCGTAACCTGGCCCGCCTCTTCGCCCGGAATATTGTGGAGCGCGAAGATGGCGTCGCAGCGGAAGAGCTCGAACACGCCCTCCTCGATCATGCGCCTGGCGCCGCTTACATCCTCCTCCGCCGGCTGGAAGATCAGATGCACGGTGCCGTCGAAGTTGCGGGTCTCGGCAAGATAGCGGGCGGCCCCCAAGAGCATGGTGGTATGGCCGTCATGACCGCAGGCATGCATCTTGCCGGGCGAGCGCGAGGCATAGGGGAGATTGCTGGTTTCGTGGATCGGCAGGGCATCCATATCGGCGCGGATGCCAATGCTGCGCGAGCCCGCGCCGTTCGTCAGCGTGCCGACGACGCCGGTGCCGGCCAGGCCCGCCGTCACCTCATAGCCGTAGCGCGCCAGCTCGCGCGCCACGATGGCGCTGGTTCGCTTCTCCTCGAACAACAGTTCCGGATGCATGTGTAGATCGTGGCGGATCGCCGCGAGTTCACCCTTGTAGGTCTCGATCCGGTTTTCGATCATCGCTTCTGTGGCACCATGCGTTCAATGCTGTTGAAGCCCCAAACAATAACGAAAGTGAGGCACATGTAGATGGCCGCCAGCAGCATCAGCGGCTCGAAGATGCGGAATGTGTCCTGGCGGATCCTGGAGGTTACGCCCATGAGATCCATAACGGTGACGGTGAAGGCCAGGGGCGTCGACTTGAGTTGCAGTACCGTCTCGCCGGCCAGTGTTGGCAGCACAAGTCGGACGGCGCGCGGAAACCAAACGCGGGTAAGAACTTTCCATGGCGACATGCCAAAGGCGCGAGCGGCTTCAAGTTCGCCACGCGGCACGCCGAGGAAGGCGCCGCGCATCACCTCGCCCTCGTATCCGGCAAAGCTCAAGGTGAAGGCCAGCATCGCATAGAACAGGCCTTCGCGAAGCATCGGCCACAGGAAGCTCTGCCGCAATTCCGGAATGAGCGGAAACAGGGAGCCAAGCCCGTAATAAATCAGCCAAATCTGCAAGAGCAGCGGCGTGCCGCGAATGATGGTGCAGTACCATTTGGCGATGAAGGCAAGCCATGCGGGGCCCGTCACCTGGACGAGGCCGATCGGCACCGCAAGAACGATTCCGAGGCCGCACGACACCACAAGCAGCAGAATGGTGTAATAAAGCCCCCTCACCAGCAACGGCAAGTAGACCGGCAGCCATGACCAATTCGAGGCAAAAAACAGCCAATAGAGGGTCAAGAGCGCGAGGCCACCGAGCAGCGTCAGAATGAACGCCTTGGCAACGAGTTTGGCAATTTCTATGTTCATCCCCCGCAATCCTCAGGCATGCAGCCGTTGGCCGCGGCGGACCCGCCGCTCCAGCCACGCGAAACCCTGTTGCGACACGAGCGTGATGGCCAGATAGACGGCGCCGGCTACCATGAAGAAGGTGAAATACATCTTGGTGTTGCCGGCAGCCTGCCGCGTGGCCAGCGCCAGTTCCGTGTAGCCGACAACGGCGATAAGAGCCGTGTCCTTTGTGACGATGAGCCACAGGTTGCCAAGACCCGGAAGCGCAAAGGGCAGCATCGACGGCAGGGTGATGCGCCTGAATTCGAGCCACGGCGACATGCCATAGGCGCGTGCCGCTTCGATCTGCCCGAGAGGGATGGCCTGGATGGCGGCCCGCAGCACTTCCGTCGAATAGGCGCCCTGGACAAAGCCGAGAACGCCGACGGCAACAACGAAGCCGTTGATGGCCACGCTGCCGATGCCCACCGATTCCAGCAATGCGTTCAGCGCCGTGGTGCCGGCATAATACAGCAAGAGGATAAGCACCAGCTCGGGTACGGCCCTGACCAGGGTGGTGTAGCCATTGAGAATGATCTGCGTCAGCCGGCTGCCGTTGAGTTTTCCCAGCGCACCGACCATGCCGATCGCCAGGCCGAGCGCGTAGGCGAGGATCGCAATCCGCAGGGTCGTCAGCGCCGCCCAGGCAAGCTCGTCGCCGTAGCCCGTGTCACCGAAGGCAAGAATTTCAGGGAAGCCGGGCTTGGTAGCCATGACCTGTCAGAATATTGGGGCCCGTGGCCGAAGCCGCGGGCCCGATTGCCTCTACATTTTCTTCGGAAGCCCGATCTTGCCGACCAGTTCCGGATATTTGGCGGTGATTTCCTCGAATTTGCCTGCCTTGGCGAGCGAGGCGATCGCCGCGTTGATCTTTTCCTTGAGGGCGGTATCCTCCTTGCGGATACCGGCGCCGACCCCGGGGCCAAATATTTCAAGGTCCTCGGGAACATTGCCCTTCGATTCGCAGCAGGCTTTGCCCTGGTCGGTTTCCAGGAAGGCATAAAGCGCACTGGCGTCGGCCTGCACGTAATCGACCCGGCCGGCGGCTAGATCGTTGTTGGCCTCGTCCTGGGTCGCATAGGTCTTGACCTCGGCGCCAGCGCCGCCGAAATACTTCTGGGCATAGTTGGCGTGGGTGGTGGAAACCTGGACGCCAATAGTCTTTCCCTTGAGATGATCGGGGCTCTGGTCCATGTCGCCGTCCTTGGTGCCGATCAGCAGCGATGGCGTATCATAATACATGTCGGAGAAATCGATCGTTTTCTTGCGCTCCTCGGTGATCGACATGGACGATATGATCACGTCGATCTGCTTCGAAGTTAGCGCCGGGATGATGCCTTCCCAAGCCACCTCGACGAGCTCGCACTTCTCGTTCATTTCGGCGCAAATCGCTTGAATTACGTCCATCTCCCAGCCGACCCATTTGCCCGAGGCGTCCTTCGACTCGAAAGGCGGATAGGGCTCGGCCGCGACACCATATTTGATGTCGGCCATGGCCGGATTTGCGGATGCCATCATGGCGACGGCGGCGACCGCAAATAACACGCGACGTGACAATTTCATGTTTCTCTCCCTGATTGAGCGGGTGTTCTTTAGAACTCCGCATGTTGTGAACTTAAGCATGTCCGGATGCGCCCGCCAAGGTCAGTGGATTCCGGAGACGAATTGTCTGCAGCGGGCACTCTTGGGGTGCCCAAAGACTTGCGCGGGCGGTCCCTCCTCCTCGATCACTCCCTGGTGCAGATAGATCACATGGCTCGACACCCCGCGGGAGAATTTCATCTCATGAGTGACGAGGATCATGGTGCGGCCCTCCTCCGCCAGATCGCGGATCACCCTGAGGACTTCGCCCACCAGTTCAGGATCGAGCGCCGAGGTGGGCTCGTCGAAGAGCATGACCTTGGGCTCCATGGCAAGTGCCCGGGCGATTGCGGCGCGCTGCTGCTGGCCGCCGGAAAGAAAGGCCGGGTACTGGTCGCGCTTATCGTAAAGCCCCACCTTGTGCAGGAGTCTTCTCCCCGGTCGACGGCTTCGGCCTTGGGCACCTTGAGCACATGCACCGGAGCCTCGATGACATTCTGCAAGACCGTCATATGCTGCCAGAGGTTGAAGCTCTGGAACACCATGCCCAGGCGGGTGCGGATACGCTCGAGCTGGCGGCGGTCGGCGGGATGCAGATTGCCGTCCTTGCCGGTTTTCAGCGTCACTTCTTCGCCGGTGACCTCGATGCGGCCGCGGGTCGGCATTTCGAGGAAATTGATGCAGCGCAGGAAGGTGCTCTTGCCGGAGCCCGAGGCGCCGATCATCGACACCACGTCGCCTTCACGGGCGGTGAGCGAGACTCCCTTGAGGACTTCGAGCTGGCCAAAGCTCTTGTGCAGATCGTCGACCGCTACCGCAACCGGCTTTTCGCCGTTGCCCGCACTTTTGCGTGCTGTCACGCGTTCCTCCCGCCTGGGCCTTGGGCCCTTCTTGTTGATGTCAGTCTAGCAAGTTTGTGACGGCTTGCAATTCGTCAGTTTGCCGGAAAACGCGAGTACCCGCGCCCTGCTTCCCTTCCCAAATGGTTCGGGCTAGACTCCGCCCGGATCGGATCGAATGGCATGCATTTCATTGCATGAGCCTGCCCCGCGTGCCAAGCCGTTCCGCATCGCAAAGGCTCACAAGGGAGGTTGGACAATCATGCGTTTCAGCAAAATGGCAATCGTTTCGGCAATTGCGGCCACCGCCCTCGGCGGCGCGGCTCTCGCCCAGGAAATGAAGAAGGAAATCGGCGCCGGCGAAGGCCAGGTCGATATCGTTGCCTGGCCCGGCTACATCGAACGCGGCGAGACCGACAAGAATTACGACTGGGTGACCGATTTCGAGGCCAAGACAAGCTGCAAGGTCAACATCAAGACCGCCGGCACCTCAGACGAAATGGTGGCGCTGATGAACGAGGGCGGTTTCGATCTCGTCACCGCCTCGGGTGACGCATCGCTCCGCCTCATCTCCGGCAAGCGCGTGCAACCGATCAATGTCGATCTCATCCCATCGTGGAAAACCGTGGACGAGCGCCTGCAGAACGCACCCTGGCACACGGTGGACGGCGTTCATTATGGCGCGCCCTATCAATGGGGCGCCAATGTGCTGGCCTACAACACCAAGGTCTTCCCGAGAAGCCCGAAGAGCTGGTCCGTGGTGTTCGAGGAACAGAACGCTGCCCGACGGCAAGTCCAACAAGGGCCGGGTTCAGGCTTTCGACGGGCCCATCTACATCGCCGATGCCGCCCTCTATCTGATGAAAAAGAAGCCCGAACTCGGCATCAAGGATCCCTATGAGCTGAACGAAGAGCAGTACAAGGCGGCCCTCGACCTGCTGCGCGTCCAGCGCGCGCTGGTTGGCCGCTACTGGCACGACGCCTTCATGCAGATCGACGACTTCAAGAACGAAGGCGTGGTGGCCTCCTCGTCATGGCCGTTCCAGGTCAACATCCTGCAGGCCGACAAGGCGGCGATGGAAAAAACGCCGGTGGCCTCGACCATTCCCGAAGAAGGCGCAACCGGCTGGGCCGACACGACGATGATGCACGTCGGAAGCCGCTCATCCCAACTGCGCTTATATGTGGCTCGAGCATTCGCTCAATCCCAAAGTTGCAGGGCGACCTCGCTGCCTGGTTCGGCTCGGTGCCGGCGGTTCCGGCGGCCTGCACGGGCAACGCGCTGCTGACCGATGCCGGTTGTGAAGTCAACGGTTTCGGGAATTTCGACAAGATCCACTTCTGGCGCACGCCGGTGGCCAAGTGCGAGACGCAAGGCGGGGCTGCGTGCCCTATTACCGCTGGGTCTACCGACATGATCGCGGTCCTGGGCGGACGCTGAGCGGGCACACTCATCTTGTCATTGCCGGGCTTGTCCCGGCAACCCATCGTGCATTACACGCGATTAGCGCGGTTCGTGGGGCGATGGGTCCCGGGACAAGCCCGGGGATGACAGTTGATGGAGCGTTGCACGAACCATGACTCCCGCTGTCCGTTTTGAGCATGTCTCCCGCCATTTCGGGAACGTGCGCGCCGTTGATGATGTGACGCTCGATATCGCAGCGGGCGAATTCTTCGCCATGCTTGGACCTTCAGGTTCAGGCAAAGACCACCTGCCTCAGGCTCATTGCCGGTTTCGAGCAACCCAATTCCGGTCAGCTATCGACATCTTCGGCGAGAATGCCGTGGGCGTGCCGCCCTACCGGCGCAATGTCAATACCGTGTTCCAGGACTATGCCCTGTTCCCGCACATGACGGTTCTGGAGAATGTCGGCTATGGGCTGATGGTCAAAGGCGCGGCCAAGAGCGAGCGCGACCGCAAGGCGGCGGAGGCGCTCGACACTCGTGGCCCTGCCGGGCTTCGGTGCACGGCGGCCTTCGCAACTTTCCGGCGGCCAGCGCCAGCGCGTGGCGCTGGCCCGGGCGCTGGTCAATGAACCGAAGGTGCTGCTTCTCGACGAGCCGCTCGGCGCCCTCGATCTCAAGCTGCGCGAGCAGATGCAGGTGGAGCTCAAGGCGCTGCAGCGCAATCTCGGCATCACCTTTGTGTTCGTCACCCACGACCAGGGCGAGGCCCTGTCGATGGCCGATCGCGTCGCTATCTTCAACGACGGCAAGGATCGTTCAGGTCGGCACACCGGAGGACATCTATGAGCGGCCCACAACGCGTTTCGTGGCCGATTTCGTCGGATCGTCCAATGTCCTCGAACCGGGTTTCACTGCTGCGACGGGGGGCCCGGCCAAATGGGCAAGCCTCCGGCCGGAGAAGATCGGCGTGACTGCGCGGCAAGCTGAAGCTCGCCGGGCGGCAGGCGCCATCGCGGCGACCGTCGCTTCGGTACACTACCAGGGTGCAGTGACCCGCCTGCACGCCAGGACTACGGCAGGCCAGACGCTGAACGTCCTGGTTCCTTCGAGCCAGGGCAAATTCAAGCTCGAGCGAGACGTGTGACGCTGCACTGGCCGAAAGACGCGCTCCATGTCATGGAGGGCGAAGCGTGAACATTGTGGTCGCGGAGTCGCGCCAAGGCTTCTTCCGCCATGGCTCGGACGTGCTGTTCCGCCATCCGCATCTCCTGTTGTTGCTGCTGCTCGGACCGCCGCTCCTGTGGCTCGGCGTCGTCTATCTCGGCTCGCTGCTGGCCCTGCTGCTGCACAGCTTCTTCTCGATCGACGAATTTTCGGGGCTTCATCCGTTACGAATTTACCCTCGCCACCTTTGCGCGAATTGTTCCGTCTCTCCAATCTCGACGTCATCCTCCGCAGCGCTGACGATGGCCACGGCGGTGACGCTGGCCTCGGTCGTCTTGCCTTTCCCTTCGCCTATTTCGCCGCGCGCTATGCGCGCGGCAAATGGAAGGCGCTATTCTATCATCCTCGTCATGCTGCCCCTGTGGTCGAGCTATCTGGTCAAGATCTATGCCTGGAAGCTCATTCTCGCCAAGGAAGGCATCATCAGCTGGCTCGCCGCGGAGCTACATCTTACCTGGTTGCTCGACGCCATGCTCGCCCTCCCCGTGATCGGCGGCCCGTCCCTGTCGTTCAGCTATCATCGGCACCTTCCTGGTCTTCGTCTATGTCTGGCTGCCCTACATGATCCTGCCGACCCAAGCGGCCCTGGAGCGGGTGCCGGTCAATCTTGATCGAGGCGTCCGCCGATCTCGGCGCCAGCCCACGCCAGACCTTGCGCACCGTGATCCTGCCCCTGGCGCTGCCCGGGCATCATCGCCGGCTCGATCTTCACCTTCTCGCTCACGCTCGGCGACTACATCATGCCGCAGATCGTCGGCACGTCCACCTTCTTCCTCGGTCAGGCGGTTTACACGTTGCAGGGTACGGCCGGCAACATTCCGCTCGCCGCTGCCTTCACCGTGGTGCCCATCGTGATCATGGGCATCTATCTGACGATCGCCAAGCGCCTGGGGGCCTTCGATGCGCTCTGATCGCGGACAAAAGCCACCCCTGTTGCTCGCAGCTGCCGCCGTCGGCGGCGTGCTCTTCCTGCATGTGCCCCTGCTCCTGATCTTCGTCTATGCCTTCACCACCGAGGAAAAGAGCTATCAGTTTCCGCCGCCGGGCTACACCCTCAAATGGTTCGCCGTCGTCTGGGAGCGCCAGGACATCTGGAATGCCATTGCGCTTTCGGTCAAGGTGGCGGCGATTGCCACCATTGCTGCCCTGGTGCTCGGAACCTGTGCCGCCGCCGCCGTGGCGCGCGCCAAATTCTTCGGCCGCGATTATATCTCGCTGCTCTTCATCCTGCCGATCGCCCTGCCCGGAATCATCACCGGCATCGCCCTGCGCTCGGCCTTCAATGTCATGGACATTCGACTTCTCCACCTGGACCATCGTGCTGGGCCACGCCACCTTCTGCATCGTCGTCGTCTATAACAATGTGCTGGCCCGCTTCCGCCGCACCTCGGCCAGCATGATCGAGGCCTCGATGGATCTGGGCGCCGACGGCTTCCAGACCTTCCGCTATGTGGTGATGCCGCAGATCGCCTCGGCGCTCCTGGCGGGCGGCATGCTGGCCTTCGCGCTTTCCTTCGACGAAGTGATCGTCACCACCTTCACGGCCGGCACCGGCACGGACTCCAAACGCTGCCCATCTGGATGCTGAACGAGCTGATCAGGCCACGGCAGCGGCCGGTCACCAATGTCGTGGCGATCTTCGTCATCGCCGTCACCTTCCTGCCCATCCTCGGCGCCTATTACCTGACCCGCGAGGGTGAGCACACGGGCGGTACGGGGAAGTAGCCTACCGCTTCTTCTTGGCGGGCTTTTTCGCAGGTTTCTTCACTGGTTTCTTCGCTGGCTTCTTGGCCGGTTTCTTCGCTGGTTTTTTGACTGGCTTCTTGGGCTTTGCTGCCGCCGCCCCGGGTTCCATCTTCGCGGCGAGTGCTGCGAATTTCGCGAAAAATTTGCTGGCGAGCGAGCGCGACGTAGGCTCGATGAAGCGGGCGCCGAGACTCGCGAGCTTGCCGGTCACTTGCGCATCGACGTCGTAGATCAGCCGTGTGCCCCCGGGCACCGCTTCGAGCTTGACATTGGCACCGCCGGAGGCGGAGCCAGCAAGACCGCCCTTACCCTCGCCGGAGATGCGATAGCCATTGGGAGGGTCGAGATCGGTCAAATTGACGATGCCGGTAAAGCGCGCCTTCAGGGGGCCGAGCTTGACCACCACGCGGGCCTCCATCTCCGTATCCGAATGCTTGGCGATCGACTCGCAGCCGGGAATGCTCTGCTTGAGGACCGCCGGATCGTTCAAGGCCTTCCACACGGTCTCGCGCGATACGGGGATCACTTCCTCGCCGGACATATTCATGTTGTCTTCCTCCTGCTCATCGCCGATTTAAGCCGCAGCATCGCCGCGTTGCCATTGTTCCTTCGTCGCGGCGCGGAACTCCTCGAAACGGCCTTCGGCGATCGCCGTCCGTATGTCCTGCATCAGCGACTGGTAATAGGCGATATTGGCCCAGGACAGAAGCATCATGCCAAGAAGTTCGCCCGAGCGGACCAGATGGTGCAGATAGGCGCGCGAATAGTGCGACAGTGCCGGACACGGGCTTTCGGCATCGAGCGGGCGCGGATCGTCCGCATGCCTGGCGTTGCGCAGATTGATCTTGCCGAAACGGGTGAAGGCCTGGCCGTGGCGGCCGGAACGGGTCGGCATCACGCAATCGAACATGTCGATGCCGCGCGCCACCGATTCGAGTAATGTCCTCGGGCGTGCCCACCCCCATAAGATAACGCGGCTTGTCCGTCCGGCAGGTGCGGCACCGTGTGTTCAATCGTCTCGCAGCATCAGCTTCTGGCCTTCGCCGACCGCAAGGCCGCCGATGGCATAGCCCTCGAAGCCCATCGCCGTGAGGCCTTCAGCACTTTGCGCGCCGCAGCCTGCGGATTGACGCCGCCCTGCACGATGCCGAAACAGCCGCGGCCCGGCTGCCTGCCGAAAGCCTGGCGCGAGCGCGCCGGCCCAGCGCAGCGAAAGTTGCATGGCCTGTGTCGGCGGCTTTCTCCGTATGCGGATATTCGAGGCACTGATCGAGCTGCATCTGGATGTCGGAGCCGAGCAGGCGCTGGATGTCCATGGCGCGTTCGGGCGTCAATTCGTGACGGCTGCCGTCGATATGCGACTGGAACACCGCCCCCTGCTCGGTGATCTTGCGGATCTTCGCCAGCGACATGATCTGGAAGCCGCCGCGAGTCGGTGAGGATCGGGCCGTCCCAGCCGATGAATTTATGCAGGCCGCCGAGCTTCGCCACCTGCTCGGCGCCGGGCCGCAGCATCAGGTGATAGGTATTGCCGAGAATGATGTCGGTGCCGGTTTCCGTCACCTGGTCGAGATAGAGGCCCTTGACCGTGCCCACCGTGCCCACCGGCATGAAGGCCGGCGTGCGGATGTCGCCGTGGCAGCGTGTGCAACCGTGCCCAGGCGGGCCTCGCCGTCTGTCTTGTGCAGCGTGAAGGAAAATTCAGCCGTCATGCGCGCCTGAGGAAATAGCAGGCTCGCATCGCCATAGGAATAGAACCGATAGTTATTGCGCGATGGCATGGGCATAGGCCGCCTTCATCCGCTCGAGCCCGGCGAAGGCCGAAACCAGCATGAACAGCGTCGAACGCGGCAGATGGAAATTGGTGATCAGCAGATCGACCGCCCGGAAGCGATAGCCGGGGGTTATGAAAATATCGGTCGATGCCGTGAAAAGGCGCGAGCCCGGAACTCTCAAGCAGCCGCAACGAGGTCGTTCCCACCGCCACGATGCGCCCGCCCGCCGCCCGCGCCGCCTGCAGGCGCCGCGCCACGGTTTCGGCATCGACCGTGCCCCATTCGGCATGCATCTTGTGGTCGTGCGTATCCTCCGCCTTGACCGGCAGAAAGGTTCCAGCGCCGACATGCAGTGTTACGAATTCCCGCGCTAATTCCCGCTTGCTTCCAGGGATTTCATCAGATCGGGCGTGAAGTGCAGTCCGGCGGTTGGAGCGGCCACCGCGCCCTCCTCGCGGGCGAACATTGTCTGGTAATCGCTGCGGTCCTGATCGTCGGTTGGCCCGCTTGCCCGCGATATAGGGCGGCAGCGGCATCTCGCCCACGAGCGGCAATTGCCTCGTCCAGCACCGGTCCGCGAAAGATCGAAGGCAAGTGTCACCTCGCCCGCCTCGCCCTTGGCTTCGACGGTGGCATCGAGCGTGCCGGTCAGGCAGACGCGGCCCTCGCCGCCGAAAGCGCAGTCGGTCGCCCGGCTGCAGTTTCTTGCCCGGCTTGGCGAAGGCCTTCCAGCGCGACGGGCCGAGCCGCTGATGCAGCAGCGCCTCGATCTTCGGCGTCGTGCCGCCGCGCCCCACGCGATGCCCGCTGAGCGCCGCCGGAATGACTTTGGTATCGTTGAACACCAGCACATCGCCGCGCCGCAAGCAGCGACGGCAGATCGCGCACGATCCAATCCTCCAAGCCCATCGGGCCGCACCACCAGAAGCTTCGCCGCCATCGCGCGGGCTCGCCGGCCGAAGCGCGATCCGCTCCGGCGGCAGCTCGAAATCGAAATTCGGCAACGCGCATTCAAGGGCCGGAACAAGTTACCGCCCAAGCCCCCTCACCCGACATCTGCAAGGTTCCGCCCGAGACATAGTCATTGCTCTCCCTGGCCTTGAACAGACGAAGTCGCGCCACGATGGCATTGACTGCAAAATCGGTCACGTCGATGAGAATCTGGTCGGCGGTCTCGAAGGCCTGCCCTTTGGTGATCGGTGTCGCGCCCTGATCGCCCTGGGTCGACCATGTCTTTTTGCCAATCGCGATCTCGATGCCGTTCACGGCGATCACATCCATCCGGCCGAGCAACACGCGGATCGAGGCCTTGTCGCCATCGGAGCAGATCATCCATTCGGTTGCCCTGGCGGGCAGCACCGAGGCGATCAGCAGGACACCGATGGCAATAAGACGAACGATCATTTCACATCCGCCGCCACCTGCATCTTGACGATCTTGTCCGGGTTCTGCACCGGCTCGCCGCGTTTCAGGGCATCGACATGCTCCATGCCGGATACGACCTTGCCCCACACCGTATACTGCCGGTCGAGGAAGCTGGCATCGTCGAAGCAGATGAAGAACTGACTGTTGGCCGAGTCCGGGCTCTGCGAGCGCGCCATGGAGCAGATGCCGCGCACATGCGGCTCGCGCGAGAATTCCGCCTTGAGATTGGGCTTCTTCGAGCCGCCCGTGCCGGTGCCGGTGGGATCGCCGCCCTGGGCCATGAAGCCGTCGATCACCCGGTGGAAGACGACGCCGTCATAGAAGCCCTCTCGCGCCAGTTCCTTGATGCGCGCCACATGGCCGGGCGCCAGGTCGGGCCGGAGTTCGATGGTCACCCGGCCGCTGCGCCAGGTCCATGTAAGATGGTGTTTTCGAGATCGGCCATTATTGCACCGTCACTTTCACCATCTTGTCGGGAGTTGGCCGGCGGTTCGCCGCGTTCGATCTTGTCGACGCAGGCCATGCCCGCTGCGTCCACTTCGCCCCACACCGTGTATTGCCCGTCGAGGAAGCCGCCCTCGTCGAACATCACGAAGAACTGGCTGTTGCCGGAATTTGGATCGTGCGCTGCGCGCCATGCCGACGGTGCCGCGGGCAAAATGGGCGTTGGAAAATTCCGCCGGAAGATCGGACTCGCTGGAGCCGCCGGTGCCGGTGCCGGTAGGGTCGCCAGTCTGGGCCATGAAGCCGTCGATGACGCGGTGAAAGACGATGCCGTTGTAGAAACCGGCTGCCGCCAGCTTGGCTATCTGCGCCACGTGTTTCGGCGCCAGATCGGCCCTGAGCTTGATGTCGAAAGAGCAACCCTTGCTGGTCTCGACGGTGAGCTTCTCCGCCGCCAGCGCGGGGCCTGCGAGCAACAGGGCCGCCATTGCGGCGATGCCGAGTGTCTTAATCATAACTCTCTCCATTAAAGTTGATGGTTGGTTTGCAGTCAGGCCTGTTTTTTCAATGCGGCGGCCATGGCGCTTTGCGCCTCCTTGGGAATGAACAGCGTGATATCGCCGCCCATCCGGGCGATCTGCTTGACCAGCGATGAGGCAATCATCCGGGTCGCCGGCGAGGCGGCGAGAAACACGGTTTCAATGTCGGGCGCCATGGCGCCGTTCATCTGGCCCATCTGCACTTCGTAGTCGAAATCGCTGGCATCGCGCAGCCCGCGGATGATCATGCCGGCGTGATGGCGCCGCGCCGCGTTGACGGCGAGATCGTCGAAGGTGGTAACCGAAATCTTGACCCCAGTATGCTCGGCGATGGGCTTCGTCACCTCCTCGAGCAGGCGGATGCGGGTGTCCGCATCGAGCAGCGATTGCTTGCCGAGATGCACGCCCACGCCCAGCACCAGTTTGTCGACCAGCCGCGCCGAACGCGCGATCACGTCGAGATGCCCGTAGGTGACGGGATCGAAAGAACCGGGATAAAATCCAGTGCGCGCCATGGCGCTTGCCATAAACCCTTCACGCTCCTGCCGCAACATGTCAGCTGATGGCAGTAATGGATGTTTCGCCACGGCTTGAAGAAGGATATCTGTCATGCCAAACGAAAACCCGTCAATCATCTCGCATGTTTCGCTCGGAACCGATCGCTTCCCTGAAGCCCGAAATTTCTATGCGAAAGTGCTTGGCACGCTGGGTTGCCGGATCGCTCATGGAGCACCCCGGCGCCGCCGCCTTTGGCAAGGCGTATCCCGAGTTCTGGATTCAGACGCCATTTGACGGCGCTGCCGCGTCCTGCGGCAACGGCGTTCACGTCGGTTTCGTGGCCCAGTCCAAGGCCGAAGTGGAGGCGTTCTTCAATGCGGCTATCGCGGCCGGTGCGGCCGAAGATGGCGGCTCTGGCCCTCGTCACGACTATGGCGAACCCTATTATGGCTGCTTCGTTCGCGACCTCGACGGCCACAAGATCGAGGCGGCTTTTTGGGATCTGGAACTAGCTTCAAAGCTCGGAATGGCCTGACGGTCACCGGCTCTTGAGCGCAAGCCATATGCCCCCGGCGGTCAGGCACACGCCGCTGGCCACTTCGATCACCCGGATGCGGGAGCGCGACAGCCACAGACCGGCCTTGCCCGCAGCAAGAGCATAAATGCTGTCGCCAGCCAGGGCGATGCCTGCAAATGTCAGCCCGAGGGTGAGCAACTGGCGGGCATAGTCGCCATCGGGCGAAATAAAGGGCGGAATGAGGGCCCCGAACAGCACCAGCATCTTGGGGTTCGACATGATGACGATGAAGCCTTGCAGGAAGAAGCTTCCCTTCGGCCGCGCCCGATCGGTGGCCATGGCGAGATCGCCCTTGGAGCGGAGCAGTTTGATACCCAGCCACACCAGATAGGCTGCTCCCGCATAGCGCAACAGATCGAACCATACGCCCATGACTTCGATCGCAGCCCCCAGTCCCATGACTGCGATTGTCAGCCAGATAGCGACACCGAGCTGGGTGCCGGCCACATTGAGAAGCCCGGCGCGGGCACCGTATCGGAGGCTGTTGGCGACGATCACGGTCACCGTCGGGCCGGGCACGATTGCCAACGCCGTCGCCGCCGCACAAAACGCAAACCAGTTCTCAAGGTTCATGATGCAATCCGCTTTCGACTAGCCTCGCGGCCAAGCAAGCCACAAACCGGCCAGCACTAGCAAGCCCCCGCTGGCATAGTCGATCCATTTCAGCCGCTCGCCGGAGAGAAAGCTTCGCGCCTGTCCGGCCAGCGCTGCGAGAAGGCTGCCGGCAATGGCGCTGATGGCGATGAAGGTGACGCCGAGAATGGCAAGCTGCGGCGCCACCGGGCGCGCCGCATCGACGAAGGGCGGCAGGAAAGCGGCAAGAAACAGGATGACTTCCGGATTGGCCACCGCCACCAGAAATCCGTCGCGGAACAATTCGCCGGTTGGATTTGCACCATAGGCCGAAACGCGTCCGGCATTCCTGAGGCGCGTCACGCCGAGCCAGATCAGATAAAGGGCGCCACCCAGCCGTATCCAGTCGAACCAATTGCGCATCACTTCGGCGATCCAGGCAAGGCCCAGGGCCACCACGCCGATCAGCAAGCGCAAATCCGAAGACGTTCCCCGCCACCGAGATAAGCCCGCCGCGCACGCCGTAGCCCGCGCTGTTGGCGACGATCACCGACATGGCGGGGCCGGGCTTCAGAAACAGCAGCGTGCAGGCGGCGACGAAAGTGAGGAAAATCTCGAGCGGCATGAAGGGCCCTGCCTGGTCAGCCTTCGCCCTTGCCCGCTGGCTTGCGTGACTCAAACTTAATGGCCGGAAAGGTTGAACTCGCGCCGAAGGAACGCGAGAATGCCGGCCATGTCAACCTCGAGCGCTTTCGAAACCTGGCTGCGGCCGGATACTCGCGGCCTCTATTGCGTGCCGGGCGATTTCCACATCGATCCCCATGCTCCCGTGGAACGCGCCATCATCACGCACGGCCATTCCGACCATGGAAGGCCTGGCCACGCCGCCGTGCTGGCCACACCCGAAACCATCGGCATCATGAAGTTGCGGCTGGGCGACAACGCCGCCGGCGCGTTTCAGCCGCTTGCTCTCGGCCAAACCCTGGCGATCGGCGATGTGACGGTGAGCCTGGCGCCAGCCGGCCATATCCTCGGCAGCGCTCAAATTGTCATCGACTACCGCGGGCGGCGCGCCGTGATCTCCGGGGACTACAAGCGGCAGAGCGACCCGACCTGCCAGCCCTTCGAACTTGTGCCCTGCGATCTGTTCGTCACCGAAGCGACATTCGGTCTTCCGGTTTTCCGCCATGAACCCGCCGCGAGCGAGACGGCCAAGCTGCTTGCCTCGCTCCGAGACTTTCCCGGGCGGACGCATCAGGTCGGCGTTTATGGCCTCGGAAAATGCCAGCGCCTGATCGCGCTTTTGAGACAGGCGGGGTATGAGCGGCCCATCTGGCTCCATGGCGCCCTCGTGTCGATGACCGCCTATTACGAAAGCCTCGGAATTGCCATGGGGCCGGTGCCCTCCGTTGGCTCGACGAACGAGCGTCTTTCCGGTGAAATCGTACTCTCGCCCCCCTCTGCGCTGGGCGATCGCTGGTCGCGCCGGTTTACCGACCCGCTTCCCGCCTTTGCATCGGGCTGGATGCGCATCCGCGGCCGCGTCCGTCAGCGCGGCGTGGAGCTGCCGCTGGTCATTTCCGATCATGTAGACTGGCCAGAACTCTTGGAAACGATCCGCGAAACCGGGGCTGGGGAAGTCTGGGTGACCCATGGGCGCGAGGAAGCGATCGTTCATGCCGTGGGCCGGATGGGACTCAAGGCCCGCGCGCTGGCGCTCGTCGGCCGCGAGGACGAGCCCGAATGAAGCTGTTCTCGGGGCTTCTCGACCGGCTGAGTTACACGCCGTCGCGGAACGGCAAGCTGACGCTGATGATCAGCTATTTCCGATCGGCGCCCGATCCGGATCGGGGCTATGCGCTGGCCGCACTTACCGACGGATTGCCGTTCTCCTTTCCGATCCGCCGCAGCGTGACCGAACTTGCGCAAAGCCGTTTCGATGCCGAACTCTACCAACTGTCCCGCGATTATGTGGGCGATACGGCTGAAACCCTGGCCCTGATCTGGCCTGCGTCCTTGCGTGCCGGGGAGCCGCCGTGCCTATCGGACATTGTCGAAAGCCTGCGGCAACTCAAACGGGATGAAAGTGCCGCGCAGTTGGCGGTGTGGCTCGACCAGCTTGACGTCACCGGACGCTGGGCGTTGCTGAAATTCCTGGGTGGCGCGGCGCGCGTGGGCGTGTCCGCCAGGCTGGCCAAGCTTGCAGTCGCCGAGGCGTTCGCAACCAACGTGGATGAGATCGAGGAACTGTGGCATGGCCTCGAGCCGCCTTATCTTCCGCTCTTCGACTGGCTCGAAGGCCGTGCCGGGCTACCGCCAAAATCCGCAACCCCGGTGTTCCGGCCGTTGATGCTCGCCCATCCCCTCGAAGACGCCGACTTCGAGGCTCTCGATATCGAGGCCTTCGCGTTCGAATGGAAATGGGATGGCATTCGCGTGCAGGTGGCGGGCCGTAACGGCGCTGTCCGGATGTTCTCCCGCAGCGGCGACGATATCGGTGGCGGTTTTCCCGACTTGCTTGAGGGACTGTCGCTCGAAGGCGTGCTTGACGGCGAACTGCTCGTCTTGCGCGCGGGCGAGGTGGCGCCATTCTCCGATCTGCAGCAGCGGTTGAATCGCAAGAGCGTAACCCGCGCCATGGTTGCGAAATATCCGGTCCATGTCAGGCTCTACGACGCGCTGGAGCTCGACGGCGAAGACCTGCGCGCCCTGCCGTTCGTCGAAAGGCGAGCCCGACTCGAGCGCTGGCATGGCGAAAATTCTCCCCGCGCCATGGATCTTTCGGAACAGCTTCAACCCGAATCGAAGAGCGATCTCAGGCGCATTTGGGATAGCACCCGCCATTCCGGGATCGAGGGCCTCATGCTGAAGCGGCGCGACGGCCCCTATCTCGCCGGACGGCCCAAGGGCCACTGGTACAAATGGAAACGCGCCGCGCTCACCGCCGACTGCGTGCTGATGTATGCCCAACGCGGCGCCGGCAAGCGTTCGTCCTTCTATTCCGATTATACGTTCGGCGTCTGGGCTGAAGGCAAGGACGGTCGCGCGCTGGTGCCCGTGGGCAAGGCCTATTCCGGCTTCACCGACGCGGAACTGAAAGACCTCGACCGCTTCGTCCGTCAGCACACCGTTGAGCGCTTCGGGCCGGTGCGTTCAGTCGAGCCGAAGCTGGTCCTCGAAGTCGCCTTCGACGCGATCCAGCACTCGAGCCGGCACAAGGCGGGCCTCGCCATGCGCTTTCCTCGCATCGCCCGTATACGCTGGGACAAGCCGGCGGGCGAAGCCGACACGCTCGAGCAGCTGATCCGGATCGTCGAATAGTTGAGTTACCCTTCACCAGCCGCATCCGCTTCCTCGCTGATCCGTTCCACCGACACCACATGCTCGTCTTCGGCGGTATTGATCACGATCACCCCTTGCGTCGAGCGGCCGGCCTTGCGGATGCCATGCACCGGGCAGCGGATCAATTGGCCGCCGTCGGTCACCAGCATGATCTGGTCGCTGTCCTCGACCGGGAATGAAGCGACCAGCGGGCCATTGCGCTCGTTGACCGCCATGGCGACGATGCCTTTGCCGCCGCGACTGGTGATGCGGTATTCATAGGACGAGGTACGCTTGCCGTAGCCGTTGGCCGAGACCGTAAGAATCATCTGTTCGGCCGCGCCCATTGCGGCGTAGCGTTCCTGGGAGAGCGCCGTCTCGGTGGCGACCTCCTCATCGGTTGCGGCGGATTCCACCTCCTCGCCGGCCACGGCGCGCGACATCTTGATGAAGGCGGCGCGCTCACCCGGTGTTGCTTCGACATGGCGGATCACCGCCATGGAAATCACCCGATCGGCCTCCTCCAGCTTGATGCCGCGCACGCCGGTCGAATCGCGCCCCTTGAAGACGCGCACATCGCCGACCGCGAAGCGGATGCACTGGCCTTGGGCGGTGGTCAGCAGGACATCGTCATTGCCCGGTGCAGATTTCGACGCCGGCGATCTGATCGCCGGGGTCGAGCTTCATGGCGATCTTGCCGCCGCGCTGGATATTTTCGAAGTCGGACAGCTCGTTGCGCCGGACAGTGCCGGAGCGGGTGGCGAACATGAGCTGCAGCGACTCCAGGCCTTCTCGTCTTCGGGCATCGGCATGATCGTGGTGATGCGTTCGTCCTGGGCGAGCGGCAGGAGATTGATCAGCGCCTTGCCGCGCGCCTGCGGATTGCCGACGGGCAGCCGCCAGACCTTCATGCGATAGACCATGCCGGCTGTGGAGAAAAACAGGATCGGCGTGTGGGTATTGGCGACGAAGAGCTTGATGACGAAATCTTCCTCGCGCGTCTGCATGCCGGCCCGGCCCTTGCCGCCGCGCCGCTGGGCCCGGTAGGCCGACAGCGGCACGCGCTTGACGTAGCCCGCGTGGCTGACACGGTCACCACCATATCCTCGCGTTGGATCAGGTCTTCGTCTTCGACCTCGCCCTCATTCTCGGCAATCTCGGTGCGGCGCGGAGTATTGAACTCGCTCTTGATGGCGGCCAGTTCGTCCTTGATGATGGTCAGCACACGGGCCCGCGAACGCAGGATATCGAGATAGTCGGTCATCTCCTTGCCGAGCTTCTCAAGCTCCTCGGCGATCTCATCGCGGCCGAGTGCCGTCAGCCGCTGCAGCCTGAGATCGAGAATGGCCTTGGCCTGTTCCTCCGACAGCCGGTAGCTGCCGTCGGCGGCCAGCCTGTGGCGCGGATCGGCGATGAGGGTGATGAGCGGGGCCATGTCCTTGGCCGGCCAAGTCCGGCCCATCAGGGCCGCGCGGGCCTCGGTCGCGTCCTTGGACCTGCGGATGAGCGCAATCACCTCATCGATATTGGCGACCGCGATGGCGAGGCCCACCAGCACGTGGGCGCGGTCGCGGGCCTTGCCGAGCAGATGCTTGCTGCGCCGGGTGACCACCTCCTCGCGGAAGGCGATGAAGGCCTGCAACAGGTCCTTGAGATTCATCAGCTCTGGGCGGCCGCCGGTCAGGCAGACATTGTTGATGCCGAAGGTCGATTGCAGTGAAGAGAAACGATAGAGCTGGTTGAGCACGACGTCGGCCATGGCATCGCGCCGGAGCTCGATGACCACCCGCATGCCGTGGCGGTCGCTCTCGTCGCGGATGTCGGAAATGCCTTCGAGCTTCTTCTCGCGCACCAGTTCCGCGATCTTCTCGATCATCTGCCGCCTTGTTCACCTGATAGGGAATCTCGGTAACGATCAGCGCCTCGCGCTCCTTGCGCAGGTCCTCGATGTGGACCTTGGCGCGCATGACGATGGAGCCGCGGCCGGTGTGAAAGGCCGACTTGATGCCGGCGCGGCCGAGGATGATGCCGCCGGTGGGGAAGTCCGGGCCGGGAACGATGTCGATCAGCTCGTCGATGGTGATGGCGGGATTGTCGATCGTGGCAATGCAGGCGTCGATCACTTCGCCGAGATTGTGCGGCGCCATGTTGGTGGCCATGCCGACGGCGATGCCGCCCGCGCCGTTGACCAGCAGATTGGGAAAGCGGGCGGGGAGCACCGTCGGCTCGCGTTCGGAATTGTCGTAGTTGGCTTGGAAATTGACGGTATCCTTGTCGATATCATCCATCAGCGCATGGGCCGCTTTCGCCAAGCGCAATTCCGTGTAGCGCATGGCGGCGGGCGGATCGCCGTCGACGGAGCCAAAATTGCCCTGTCCGTCGATCAACGGCAGGCGCAGCGAAAATTCCTGGGCCATGCGGACCAGCGCGTCGTAGATCGACTGATCGCCGTGCGGATGATACTTACCCATGACGTCGCCGACGACGCGGGCCGATTTGCGATAGGGCTTGTTCCAGTCGTAGCCGTTCTCGTGCATCGAAAAGAGAATGCGGCGATGCACCGGCTTGAGCCCGTCGCGCACGTCGGGCAGCGCCCGGCTGACGATCACGCTCATGGCGTAATCGAGGTAGCTCTTCTTCATCTCCTCTTCGATGGAGATGGGCGAAATTTCGTTTGGATTGGCGGCCGGCGGCGCGCCGTTCTCGTCGTTATCGGCCACGGAAAACCTTCAGGAAGCCCCAGTCTGGACCATCCCAATCAGGTTCCGCCGTCGCCGGAACCCGCACGATTCGAATGGTTCCGCAGTGTAGTGGGAGAGCGTCCCGCAGGCAACGAAAAGCTGTTGAATTTCCAGAGAAAACCCCGGCCCGAAAGGCTCAATTCCGGGGCTCAGATCTTGCGGAACTTGACGCCTTTGCCGAGATACCAGCCGTTGTCGGCCACGACCGTCGAACAGCTCGGCTTGCCCTTGGTCCACTTCGACATCATGATACAGAGCTTGCCGTTCTCGAGGCTCCAGCGTCCCGTGTCCTTCTTGCCCGGCATCAGGCCGATGAGGGTGCCATTGCCCTTGGCAGTGATCTGGACGGTGACGATGCCGTTGACGACAGCATAGAAGCTGCCCGGGAAAAGCTTCCGCAGTTCCGAATGGGTCAAGACCTCGTCGGCGGCTGCGCCGTAGGAAGACAGAACCAGAAACAGACCCGCCACAGCGGGCATTAGGTTGCGGCCCATGATGAGCACCTCTTTGGTGACAGAGAGCGCCTTACGGGTACGATGATACGCACAACCGCATCGACGGGTCATGGTTAAGACAGTAAGAACGTGTAATTTGTGTGACCGGAATGCGATCAACTTGCCTTAAAAGGGAACCTCGTCGTCAAGATCGCGGGCAAAACTCTGCGGTTTGGCGCCGCTGCGCGGCTTGTCCATGGGCCCGGTCTGGCCGAAATCGCCGCCGTTCTGGCTGGCAGTTTCGCCGCTGCCGCGGGCGTCAAGCATAGTCAGTTCGCCGCGATAATTCTGCAGCACAACTTCGGTGGAATACTTCTCGACCCCCGAATTATCGGTGTATTTACGCGTCTGCAACTGGCCCTCGATGAAGACCTTGGCGCCCTTCTTCAAATATTGCTCGGCCACCTTGGCGAGGTTCTCGTTGAAGATAACGACCCGGTGCCATTCGGTTTTCTCCTTGCGCTCGCCGCTATTCTTGTCGCGCCAGGACTCCGATGTGGCGACGCTAAGGTTAACGATGGGCTTGCCATCCTGGGTGTGCCGGACTTCCGGATCCTTGCCGAGATTTCCGACCAATATGACTTTATTCACCGATCCGGCCATGTCCGCCCTCCTGTCCTTCCGCGCACCCTAGACTCTAAAACGTCCCGTTTCATACGTAATGGCGGCTTGTCCACGCTATTTATGTTCTTTTTTTGTTCCCGGCAAGTCATTTATGAATCCCCGCATTGCGGGCTTCGACATCCGGTGCTTAGATTACGGTCACGTCAGGCCCGCCGAAACGGGACGGTTTGTCAGTGGGAGGTTACGATGAATGCCAGACTCTTCCTTTGCCTTGCTTCCGCCTTTGCTTTCAGCGGAGCGGTCCTGGCCGATCCGGTCCAGATCTCGGGTTCAAGCCCGTTTGCCGGCTGCGTTGCCGACGATGCCGGGAACCAGCCCGGCACCAACTACCTTCACGCCGAAGTCGAACCCTGGGTCGATGCCAGCCCTGCCAATACCAACCGTCTGATTGCCGGCTGGCAACAGGACCGCTGGTCGAACGGCGGCGCCCGCGGCAATGTTTCGGCCTATTCAACAAACGGCGGAGCGACGTGGACCTCGGTCGTCGTTCCGGGGCTTAGCCTATGCTCAGGCGGAACCTTTCAACGCGCAACAGACCCTTGGGTCTCATTCGCGCCAAACGGCATAGCCTATTTCAACTCGCTGTCCTTCGACAACGATTTGCCGAACGGGTCGCTTGGCGCCAATGCGGTTTTAGTGAACCGGTCGAGCAACGGGGGTGCCAGTTGGGGACCGCCGACAACCCTGATCTTCGACAACGACGGCCAGGCCTTCAACGACAAGAATTCGATCACCGCGGATCCTACAAACTCCAACTATGTCTATGCGGTCTGGGACCGGCTGGTCGACTTCACCGTTCCACCTGTGGGGTCAACTGCACCGGCAACCGTGGGAGCGCTGAAGGCTGGCGGAGGCGACGGTGTTGCCAAGGCCCGCCAGCGCCTCCGTCAGGCGATGGTCCTTGGCCCCAAACCCCTGAACAAGGCGGCGCTTTGGACCGGCCCGACCTATTTCGCGCGGACCACCGACGGCGGCGAGAACTGGGAGCCCGCCAAGGAGATTTTCGCCACCGGAAATAATGAGCAGACCATCGGCAATCTGATCGAGGTACTGCCCAACGGCACCGTGATCGACTTCTTCACCCATCTCAAGACGCTGGGTTGGGGCGGCGTCAAACTCGGCCTGATCAAATCAACCGACAAGGGCGCAACCTTCGGACCGGTGTCCTATGTCTCCCAGATGATCATCACCCGCACCGGCACCCTGACGCCCGATGCGAAAGAGCCGGTGCGCGACGCCAATATTCTGTTCGATACGGCCGTCGATCGCGGCAACGGCAATCTCTATGTTGTCTGGCAGGATGGGCGCTCGCGCAACCTCGATAAGGTCGCCTTCTCCATGTCGACCAATGGTGGCGCGTCGTGGTCGACGCCGGTGATCATCAGCAAGACGCCCTACAGCCCGAACAAGCTGCGTAACCAAGCCTTCCTCCCATCAATTGTGGTGGGCGCCAACCACAAGGTGGTCGTGACCTATTACGATTTCCGCCATGACACCAATGATGGCAAGGAAGCCACCGATTTCTGGGCGATTTCCTGCAATATCGCCAGCGGCGCCAATTGCCGGACGGTGGGAGGGTGGGGTATGGAGCGGCGCTTGACGCCCGCATCCTTCGACATGCTTGATGCGCCTGTCGCCATCGGGCACTTCCTCGGCGATTACATGGGCCTGGTCAAGGCGGGTGGCAGCGTGAAATCAGTGTTCGGCCAAGCGGTCGGAGACAATGAGAATGATATGTTTTCGACCAACGTTCCCTGATCGCCAATCATGGCGGGCGGCATTGACCGCCCGCCTTAAGCCGGGTCGAGCATGCTAACGCCGATTGAGACGACAAACGCGCCAAAGCCCTTCTCCAACTACTCGCAAGCCATCGCCATCGATGCCGGCGCGCGCTACCTGTTCGTGGCGGGGCAAGTGGGCGCGACGGTCTGCCGGCGAGATTCCGGACGACCCCGCCCGGCAGCATCAATTGGCCTGGGAAAACGTCCTGGCGATCCTCGCCGCCGACGGCATGGACCACCGCAACATTGTCGATGCCCATGTCTACATCACCGACCGCAGCCATATCGGCCTCTACCGCGAGACCCGCGACCGGATGCTCAAGGGCCACCGCCCGGCGGCCACTCTCCTGGTGGTTTCAGGCCTTGCCGACCCACGACTCGTGATGGAAGTTTCGGTTGTGGCAGCGGCCCCGGCCACATGAGCCGGAACCGCTGCAAGGGCTGATTGTCAGTGACGGCCGAACAATTTGAGGATCGGCGCGCACCGGCCGCGGGTCGGCTCCTTCGCAGTTGCAGCATGATGGACATGATTCTGCTCCTGCATCATGGCAGTCGTGTAAAGGTTTGAATACGTGTCAAAAATCCAGTTCATGGCAATCTCCATCGGTTGTCTGCAATATGATCCTTTCGCTCTTGCAATACAAACGGCATTAATCTACGCTACCTGTAACAAAAGCTTACAGGTTAACTTTGGCTCGCCGACTTCCATCGCTGAATGCCCTAAAGGCCTTTGAGGCCGCCGCCCGGCATGGGAGTTTCACCGAGGCGGCGGCTGAGCTTTTCGTCACTCATGCCGCCATCAGCCGCCATATCCGCGACCTCGAAGACTGGCTCGGCACGCAGCTGTTCCTGCGCACCGGGCGCGGCGTCCAATTGACCGAGGCGGGGCGAGGCTTTGGCGGCAAGCTGACACCGCTGTTCGATGCCATGGCAGAGGCCACCCGCGAGGCTGCGGCGGTCGGCGATGTCCGACAGCTCAAGGTGTCGGTCGAACCGTCCATCGCCTCACGCTGGCTCGTGGCGCGCCTGGGAGGCTTTGGCGAACTCCACCCCGATATCGAGCTCGCCATCGATCCCACCGGCCGGCTGGTCGATTTCCGCTCGGGCGAAGCCGATCTCGGCATCCGCTATGGCCGCGGCAACTGGGACGATGTCGAGATGGTGCGGCTGTCGCATGTGGTCATCTTCCCGGTCTGCGCGCCGCGACTTATCGCCGATGTGCCGGACCTCCAAGCCCGACGGTCTCGGGAACTACAATCTGCTGCATGAGAACCGCAAGCAATGGTGGGCGGACTGGCTGCGCCAGGCGGGCGTGGCCGGGGTCGAGGACTGGCGCGGCACCGTGTTCCAGAATCATCTGGCGATCGAGGCGGCCGAGGCGGGACAGGGTTTTGCACTCGGCGACCAGATTCTGTGCACCGACGCACTGCTCGACGGCCGGCTCAAGCGGCCCTTCGCCCTCGACTTGACGGACCACGGCAGCTATTGGATCGTGCGCGCCAAGGGTTCGAAAGAAACGGCCCCGGCCCGGGCTTTCCGCGAATGGCTGATGAGCGAGATGGCGGAGACCAACCGGAAATTCGCCGGACTCAAGCCGCCGCCGAAAACTTCTTCGCGCTAGTTGGACACGTCTCGATGCCCCGCAAGCTTTACGATTGTACGAAATGTCCCGGTTATTGCTGCTCGTACCCGGTTATCGATGTGAAGGATCGCGATGCCCACCGCATCGCCAGGCATTTCGGCATCTCGCCCAAGGTGGCGGAAAAGAGGTATTTCAAGGCGGTCCACGGCTACAAGCGGGTGATGCGGCGCAAGAAAGACACGCATTTCGGCAAGATCTGCCAGTTCTTCGATATAGAGGCGCGGCGCTGCACGATTTATGAGGCGCGGCCGGGCTCCTGCCGGGTTTTCCCCGGCCAAAGCCGCTGCGGCTACTACGACTTCCTCAAATTCGAACGCGACGGCCAGAAAGATGAGGACTATGTCTCGATCACCGATCACAGCGGAAATTAGCGGGATTGGGTAGAAGCATGGCAGAACGGATTTCCGTCCATCGGCTGGCCGAGTTGTCACCGGCCCGCCGGGCCGAATTGCTCCGCCGCACCGAAAGCGATCTTGATCCCTTCATCGAGAAGGTAAGGCCGATCATCGAAGCGGTGCGGACCGAGGGCGATACCGCACTCGCCCGCTTTGCCCGGCAGTTCGACAAGGCGCCGGTCGATGCAGACAGGATCGCCGCGACGCCTGGCGACTTCGCCACGGCGCAAAAATCGCTCCGCGCGGATATCCGCGAGGCCATCGCCTTCGCGGCGGGCAATATCCGCAAATTCCATGAAAGACAGATGCCGGAGCTGCAGAGGCTCGAAGAACTGCAGCCCGGCGTATTCGCGGGCGAAAAGATCACGCCCATCGCTTCGGTTGCCTGCTACATCCCGCGCGGCAAGGGCTCTTTTCCGAGCACGGTGCTGATGACCTGCATCCCTGCCGCGGTCGCGGGCGTCGTCGATATCTGCATCATCACGCCGCCCGGCCCCGACGGCCTTATCGACGCGGCAACGCTCGCGGCGGCGGCGGCGGCGGGCATATCGAAGGTCTACAAGGCCGGCGGCGCGCAAGGCATTGCCGCGGTGGCCCTCGGAACACGAACGATTGCCCGCTATGCCAAGGTCGTGGGTCCCGGTTCGCCCTGGGTGGTCGCCGCCAAGCGGCTGGTCGCCGGCCGGATCGATACGGGGACGCCGGCGGGGCCGAGCGAGGCGATCATTTTCGCCGATGCCACGACGGACGGCCGTCTCGCCGCCCTCGATCTGCTGATCGAGGCGGAGCACGGCGCGGATTCCTCGGCCTTTCTCGTCACCACCAGCGAGGAGGTCGCGAAGGCGGCGCTGGCGGCCATTCCGGATTACTGGAAGGACATGGGTGCGCAGCGGGTGGAGTTTACCCGGGCCGTTCTCGGTTCCTCGCGCGGCGGCATCCTGCTGGCGCGCGATACGGCCGAGGCCATGGACTTCATCAACGATTATGCGCCCGAGCATCTGCAGATCCTGTCGAAGGATCCGAAACCCTATCTCGATCTGGTGAAGCATGCCGGCGAAATACTGCTCGGCGAACACACACCCGCGACGCTCGGCAATTTCGTCATCGGCCCGAGCCATGTGCTGCCGACCGGCGGCTGGGCCAGAACCCATTCGGCGCTGTCGGTGCATGATTTCATGAAGCGCACGTCGCTCGCCCAAGTGACGCCGGCCGCCTATCCCGAGCTTGCCAGGCATGCAAGGGTGTTCGCCATCTATGAGGGCTTCGACGCCCATGCCAATGCGGTTTCGGAAATGCGCGACAAGCTCATGGGCAATTGACCGTTCAAAACGATCAGCCCCGCCGCGACTTTTGTTGCGCCGGCGGGGCCCTCGATCCTTCGAGTTTGTGGTCTTCGATACAATCCAGTTTACACCGGATGATTGGCGAGATGATTGGGCAGCCTAGCTAAAAGCGTCCCGTACTCGCAGGTTTTCGAATATGGTTTGGCAATCCGGACCAGCGTCGAATTGATGCTGCAGCTTCGCTAACCGGACTGTGACCGCGAGTCCTGCCGCGGTCCATGATGGTGGCCAGGTGGCGTCATGCTCCCTCCACGCGTTGTTTCTGTTCACTGCCGCCGCGCAAATCAATTGCGACGGTCATGTTCATTTTGTCCTCATCGCCGTACTTGTCAAGTCAGAGTCGCAAAAAAACCACAGCCTGTTGCATCAGGGCGCTGCCACCCAACTTGTCCACGGGCGCCGGAATTTCAGAGACTGTGGATATGCCTTTGTCTGCTGACACCTGCTGCCCCTACATAGCCGATACTGGGCATCCATCCTTGTTGCCCATGTTCACCATTTGGTCTAGTCACACTCCATGGCCGAGCATCGAAAAGTCATCTCCATACAGGGCGCGCGCGAGCACAATCTGAAGAACGTGTCGCTGGAACTGCCGCGCGACAGGTTGATCGTGTTCACTGGGCTTTCGGGCTCCGGCAAGTCGTCGCTTGCCTTCGATACCATCTATGCCGAGGGCCAGCGCCGCTATGTCGAAAGCCTCTCGGCCTATGCCCGGCAATTCCTCGAAATGATGCAGAAGCCGGACGTCGACCAGATCGACGGCCTCTCCCCCGCCATTTCCATCGAGCAGAAAACCACCAGCCGCAATCCGCGCTCGACGGTGGGCACCGTCACCGAAATCTACGATTACATGCGCCTGCTCTTTGCCCGAATCGGTGTGGCCTATTCTCCGGCCACTGGGCTTCCCATCGAAAGTCAGACCGTCACCCAGATGGTCGACCGCACTCTGGAACTGCCGGAGGGAACGCGGCTTTATCTGCTGGCGCCGATCGTCCGTGGGCGGAAAGGCGAGTATCGCAAGGAACTGGCCGATCTGCAGAAGAAGGGCTTTCAGCGGGTCAAGGTCGACGGTACTTTCTATGAGATCGGCGCGGTGCCGGCGCTCGACAAGAAATTCAAGCACGACATCGACGTGGTGGTGGACCGGCTGGTGGTGCGCCCCGATCTTGGCACCAGGCTGGCCGATAGCTTCGAGACGGCGCTGAAGCTCGCCGACGGTCTCGCCATCGCCGAATTCGCCGACAGGCCGCTACCGCCTTCGGCCACTTCCGAGGAAGGCGCCAACAAATCGAAGAATGAGACTCACGAACGGGTGATTTTTTCCGAGCGCTTCGCCTGCCCGGTTTCCGGTTTCACCATCGAGGAAATCGAGCCCCGGCTGTTTTCCTTCAACAATCCCTTCGGTGCCTGTCCCAAATGCGACGGGCTCGGCACCGAACTGAAGTTCGAGCCCGAGCTGGTGGTGCCGGACGGAACCTTGTCGCTCCGCCAGGGCGCCATACTGCCCTGGGCCAAGACCGGCAATACCTCGCCCTATTACACCCAGACGCTCCAGTCGTTGGCCAAGCATTACAAATTCGCCATGACCACGCCGTGGAAGGATCTGCCGAAGAAGGCGCGCGAGGCCATCCTGTTCGGCACGGGGGACGAAGAAATCTCCATCACCTATGACGACGGGCTTCGCTCCTACAAGACAAAGAAACCCTTCGAGGGCGTGATCGGCAATATCGAGCGGAGGTGGCGCGAGACCGACTCACAGTGGATGCGCGAGGAACTGTCGCGCTACCAGTCGGATCACCCTTGCGAGGAGTGCAGGGGCTATCGTCTCAAGTCGCAGGCGCTGGCGGTCAAGATCGCGGAGAAGCATATCGGCCAGGTATCGGAACTCTCCATCCGCGAAGCCAATCGCTGGTTCGAGCATCTGCCGGCGAAGCTCAAGCCCAAGGACAAGGAAATCGCGGCGCGCATTCTCAAGGAAATCCACGAGCGGCTCCAGTTCCTCGTCGATGTCGGGCTCGATTATCTCAATCTGTCGCGCACCTCAGGGACCCTATCGGGCGGCGAGAGCCAGCGCATCCGGCTTGCCTCGCAGATCGGCTCCGGCTTAACCGGCGTCCTCTATGTGCTCGACGAGCCGTCGATCGGCCTGCACCAGCGCGACAATGCGCGCCTCCTCGAAACCTTGGTGCATCTGCGCGATCTCGGCAATACGGTGATCGTCGTCGAGCATGACGAGGAAGCGATCCGTCACGGCGACCATGTGGTCGATATCGGCCCCGGTGCTGGCATCCATGGCGGCCACATCGTGGCGCAGGGAACTCCCGCCGACATCATGGCCAATCCCAATTCGCTCACCGGCCAGTACCTCACCGGCTTCCAGCAGGTGCCGATGCCGCATTTCCGGCGCAAGTGGGAAAGGTCGCGAGTGGTCCGCGTCAAAGGCGCCAGCGGCAACAATCTCAAGAACATCACGGCGGAAATTCCGCTCGGCGTCTTCACTTGCGTGACCGGCGTATCCGGCGGCGGCAAATCCACACTGCTCATCGACACTGTCTACCGCGCCGCGGCCCGCAAGCTGATGAACAGCCGCGAGCAGCCAGCCCAGCACGACCGCATCGAGGGCCTCGAACAACTCGACAAGATCATCGACATCGACCAGTCGCCTATCGGCCGCACGCCGCGCTCCAACCCCGCCACCTATACGGGCGCCTTCACGCCGATCCGCGACTGGTTCACGGGCCTGCCCGAAGCCAAGGCGCGAGGTTATGAGCCGGGGCGCTTTTCATTCAACGTCAAGGGCGGGCGCTGTGAGGTCTGCCAGGGCGACGGCGTTATCAAGATAGAGATGCACTTCCTGCCCGATGTCTATGTGACTTGCGACGAGTGCCACGGCAAGCGCTACAATCGCGAGACGCTGGAGATCAAATTCAAGGACAGGTCGATCGCCGATGTGCTCGACATGACTGTGGCCGAGGCAGCGGAATTCTTCCGCGCGGTGCCGAGTGTCCGCGACAAGATGGAGACACTGCAGCGCGTCGGCCTCGGCTATATCCATGTCGGCCAGCAGGCGACCACGCTGTCGGGCGGCGAGGCGCAACGCGTCAAGCTCGCCAAGGAACTGTCGCGGCGCGCCACCGGCCGCACTTTGTATCTGCTCGACGAGCCCACCACCGGGCTGCATTTCCATGACGTGCGGAAGCTTCTGGAGGTGCTGCACGAGCTGGTCGACCAGGGCAATACGGTGGTGGTGATCGAGCACAATCTCGAAGTCATCAAGACCGCCGACTGGATCATCGATCTCGGCCCCGAGGGCGGCGACAGTGGCGGCGAGATCGTGGTGGCGGGAACGCCTGAGGACGTGGCGCGCGAGAAGCGGAGCTACACGGGGCAATATTTGAAAGATGTGCTGCGGCGGGGGAAGAAAGAAGCAGCGGAGTGATGACGACAGATGTCTCGAACTTGAACAATGAGCTTAGGATGCCGTAGCCACCACAATCAATTGTATTGCCTCTTGTTACAATTCGTGACCTCGGGTAATAAGAGCAACTCAATCGCAACTCCAGCAACGGAACACTCCCATGGATATCGGCATCATCCCCTCTTCCTGGTCCGGCCCGATCCTTTCGCTTCTGCGCATCATGACAGGGCTTCTGTTCCTCGCCCACGGCACGGCAAAGTTCTTCGCATTTCCACCTACCCAGCATTTCCCCGATGGGGTGGCATTGTTCTCCCTTACGGGTTTCACCGGCGCATTGGAGCTGGTAGGCGGCATACTGATCATCATCGGCCTGTTTACCCGCATCACTGCATTCGTGCTTTCGGGTTTCATGGCGGTTGCCTATTTCATGGCCCATGCGCCGCAAGGCTTCCATCCGATCAACAATGGCGGCGAGCTGGCGATCATGTTCTGTTTTGCGTTCCTCTACCTCGCAGCCGCGGGCGGCGGCCCCTGGAGCCTCGACGCCAGCCGCGCCTGAGGCTTTCAACAATCATGTCTTGATGGCCGGGACCGTCCCGGCCATTTTCATGTAGGACACAGGAGATGATCATGAACGCTCCCCTTGCCATCGTCACCGGCGGCTCACGCGGCCTTGGATTTGAAACGGCCCGGCAATTGGGCAAGCTCGGTTACCGACTGATCATCGCCAGCAAGAACAAGAAGAAGCTCGAGGCGGCGGCAAAGACGCTGAAAGCCCAGGGCTACGACGTCACGGCGAAGCCACTCGATGTGGCTTCGTCTCCGTCAATTGCGGCGTTCGGCAAATGGGCGGCCAAGCTCGGCCCCGTCGCCGTTCTGGTGAATGCGGCCGGCATCCTCCCGGAGACTAGTGGGGCTTATTCCGGCAAGGGTGCCACGGTGCTGGGCGCCGGGGACAAGGAAGTTGTCAACACGCTAACCGTCAACACCATCGGTCCCTGGCGGCTCTGCAAGGTGATTGCGCCGCTGCTCGCCGATAACGGGCGCATCGCCAATGTCTCCTCCGGCATGGGCGCTCTTACCGAGATGGGCTCGGGGTATTTCGGCTATCGCGCCTCCAAGGCCGCCCTCAATGTGCTGACCCGCACCCTGGCGCTCGAGCTCAAGCCGCGCGGCATCATGGTCAATTCAATCTGCCCCGGCTGGGTCAAGACCGACATGGGCGGTCCCAGTGCCACGCGCACGGCGGAACAGGGCGCCTCCGGCATCGTCTGGGCCGCCACCCTGCCCCCGGGCGGACCCTCTGGCGGCTTCTTCCGCGACGGCCAGCCGATCGCCTGGTGAACTTTAGCCCTGCCGCTCCTTGCGCAGGCGCGTCCAATATTCCAACCGCTTGCGCACCTCGCGCTCGAAACCGCGTTCGGGCGGATCGTAATAGGTCTCGCGCGGCATGCCGTCGGGAAAATAGTTCTGGCCGGAAAAGGCCTCGGCCTCGTCGTGGTCGTAGCGGTAGCCGGCGCCGTATTCCTGTTCCTTCATCAGCCGCGTCGGCGCATTGAGAATGATCTTGGGAGGGGCGAGCGAGCCGGTTTCCTTGGCGCGGCGGGTGGCCGCCGCGAAGGCCGTGTAGGCGGCATTGGATTTGGGCGCGGTGGCGATATAGATCGTTGCCTGGGCCAGCGCCAGTTCGCCCTCGGGGGAGCCCAGGAAATCGAAGGCGTCCTTGGCCGCCAGCGCCTGCTGCAGGGCCTGCGGATCGGCAAGTCCCACATCCTCGATCGCCATGCGCACCAGCCGCCGCGTCAGGAACAAGGGGTCCTCGCCCGCCACCAGCATGCGCGCCAGGTAATAGAGCGCGGCATCGGGATCGGAGCCGCGCACCGACTTGTGCAGCGCCGAAATCAGATTGTAATGGCCGTCGGCCGCCTTGTCGTAGAGCGGCACGCGCTTCTGCACCGTCTTCGCCAAGGTCTCGGGCGTCAGCGGCTCAGCACTCTCCGGCACGGCGGCGAAAATTTCCTCGACCAGATTGAGGAAATAGCGGCCATCGCCATCGGCCATGGCGATCAGGGCGGCGCGCGCTTCCGCATCGACGGGAAGCGGCCGCTTCTCGAAAAGCTCGGCGCGGGTGGCGAGCGCGTTCATGGCGTCGCCATCGAGACGGTTCAGCACCAGGACCTGAGCCGCGCGACAACAGCGCGCCGTTCAGTTCGAACGAGGGGTTTTCGGTGGTGGCGCCCACCAGAACGATGGTGCCGTCCTCGACATAGGGCAGGAAGGAATCCTGCTGCGACTTGTTGAAGCGATGGATTTCATCGATGAACAGCAGCGTGCCCCTGCCCTGCTCGCGGCGGATGCGGGCCTGCTCGAAGGCTCTCTTGAGATCGGCCACGCCGGAAAAGACCGCCGACATCTGTTCGAAGACTAGACCGGTTTCGCCGGCGAGGAGGCGCGCGATGGTGGTCTTGCCGGTGCCGGGAGGTCCCCAAAATATGATCGAGGCCAGCCGCCCGGAGGCCAGCATGCGTGTCAAGACGCCGTCGGGACCGGCCAGATGATCCTGTCCGACCACCTCGGAGAGTTTCTGCGGCCGCAACCGGTCGGCGAGCGGCCGTGGTGCGTCCTTGTCCATTCCCGCCGCCTGAAAGAGATTGGCCATTCAACCGTTGACCGTCAGGCGCAAGGATCGGCCCGCACGTATGATCAGGATGTTCCAGAGCGCAGGGCTAACTTCCACGGCAGCCGCCAGATCCGCCACGGTGGAAATCTTCGCCTCATTGACTTCGAGGACGACATCGCCCTTGCGCAAGAAGCGCCTAGCCGGACCTGCCTTCGATCCTCAGCACCACCACGCCGGTGAGCTCCGCCGGTAGTTTCAGTTCCTCGGCCACCGCCGGCGACAGATTGGCGGCGACCGCGCCAGCCAGAGGATTGTTGCCGGTGAGCAGTGTCTCGGCGCGTTCGATCGTTTCCGGCGCCGCGATCAGCGTGATGCTGGTCTCTGTGCGGGTTCCGGCCCGCTGATATTCGATGATGGTCTTGGCCGCCGATCGACGAGGTGGCGGCCCGGTAGCCGAGCTCCATGGCGTTCTCGACCGGCCTGCCCTCGATGGCGAGAATGACGTCGCCGCGCCTGAGGCCTGCAACGGCGAGCGGACTGTCGGGATGGAGTTCCACGATCAGCGCGCCTTCCGGCCGGGCAAAGCCGAGCGACTTCGGCGATTTCCGGCGTTACGTCCTGCAGACTCGACGCCGAGCCACGGGCGCTCTATTTTTGTGCCCGCCTCGGCCGACTGCACCACGGTCTGCACCATGTTGGCGGGGATGGCGAAGCCGATGCCGATCGAGCCGCCGGAGCGTGAGAAGATCGCCGTGTTGATGCCGACCAGTTCGCCCGCCATGTTGACGAGCGCGCCGCCGGAATTGCCGGGATTGATGGCCGCGTCGGTCTGGATGAAGAATTGATAATCGCTGATCCCTACCTCGGTGCGCGCCAAGGCCGAGACGATGCCGCTGGTGACCGTTTGCCCGACGCCGAAGGGATTGCCGATCGCCAGCACCAAGTCGCCAACTTCGAGATCGTCGGAATCGCCGAGACGCAGGGCGGGCAAGGCCTCGTCGCCGGCGTCGATCTTGAGCACCGCCAGATCGGTTCTCTCATCGGCCAGCAGCAGTTTTGCCTCGAACTCGCGCTTGTCCGCCAGCACCACGCGGATATCGGTGCCGCCGGCGATCACATGGTTGTTGGTGACGATTAGGCCGCCGGGATCGACGATGACACCGGAGCCCAAGGAATTCTGCATCCGCTCCCGCGGCCGGCCGAAAGAGCCGTCGCCGCCGAAGAAGCGGCGGAAGAAGGGATCGGCCAAGAGGCCTGAGTCGCGCCGGGCCACTAGGCGCTGGGCATAAACATTGACCACCGCCGGGCGAGGTGTTTCGCACCACCGGCGCGAAGGACAGGCCGATATCGGCGGCGCTGCCGGGCACGGACTTCTCCGCCGCCCCGGCGATCGAACCGCCAGCCAACAAGAGTACTAACAGGAACCAGGACAGGAGGCGCATGACCGCTATCAATTCGTCACCTTTTTGGGTCAGATGTATGCAGCGTCGATTGGTTACTTGTCATTTTGCCGCCTAAACCGTCGTGCCGCAAGTTTTCCAGTGTTGATTGACGCCGCTACCGGCCCTATTCGGAGCTAAAGCAACCAACGAAGGAGTCCGAGTTGCCATGGCCACTTCCGCTGTCAGGCACGTCGGGAAGCAAAGCCAAAGCCCTGTCTATCGTGACGCCATCGCGGTGGCGCAGGCCCTGGCCCCGGAAGCGCCGATCTTCTGTTTCAGCCGCAATCAGCTCGTGGCGCGGGCCGAGGAATTCGTTTCGGGCTTTCCCGGCACCGTGACCTACGCGGTCAAATCCAACCCGTCGCCGGAGGTGCTGCTAACCTTGGCGGAGGCCGGCCTCAAAATCTGGGACGTGGCCTCGGTGCAGGAAATGGCCCAGGTTCGGGCGGTGAGCCCCGAAGCCCGCTTCAACTATCACAATCCGGTCAAATCGCGGCGCGAAATCGCCGATGCTTACACCATCCATAACTGCCGGCGCTTTGCCGTCGACTGCAAGGAAGAACTGCGCAAAGTGGCCGAAGCCGCCGGCACCGCGACAGGCATTGAAATTGCCGTGCGCTTCGTTCTGCCGCGCGAGCGGACTTCGTCGGCCCATGATTTCTCCACAAAATTCGGCGCGCCGGAACATATTTGCGTGGCCCTGCTGCGCGAGGCGGCAGCCAAGGGCTTCACGCCCCTGCTCACCTTCCATCCCGGCTCGCAGAGCGTCGATCCCCAGACCTATGTCCGCCACATCGAGGCGGCAGCGCGCATCGCCGCGACGGCGGGAATGAGGATCTCCAAGCTGAATGTCGGCGGCGGTTTCCCCGCCAACTACCTTCTCAGCAAGGCGGGACCGGCATCCACCTTCTTCAAGAGCATTGGCGAGGCCACCAAACGGGCCTTCGGCGCCGGCAAGGAGCCGCAGCTCGAATGCGAGCCAGGCCGCGGACTGGTGGCGGACTCGATGTCGCTCCTCACCCGCATGAAACTTGTGTGCAGCGACGGCGACGACATCTTCATCAATGACGGAGTCTATGGCGGGCTGATGGAATACATGCAGGTGCCAGAGCTGAAGCCACCCTATCGCGTCATCCGCGACGGCAAGGTGGTGGGCGGCGAGACCAAGCCGTGGAAGGTCTTCGGGCCGACCTGCGACCCGCTTGATGTCCTGCCGCATCGGCTCGATCTGCCGGTGACCCTGTTGGAGGGCGATTACATCGAATTCGGCATGCTGGGCGCTTATGGCCTTGCCACCTCCACGACCTTCAACGGCTATGGCGGGCACGACATCGTTGCGGTGGAGCGGACGCTCACCTGCGATGCAGGCTAGTGAATGATCGCGTTCTTCACGGCGATCGCCACGGCCTGTGTCTTGGTCTTGGCGCGCAACTTGCTCATGGCGTTTTCGGTATAGAGGCGGATCGCCCGCTCGCTGACGCCGATCAATTGCGCCGTCTCCCAAGCCGTCTTTCCCTCAGCCGCCCACCTCAGCACTTCGCGCTCACGGGGCGAAAGATCGAATTCGGCGGTAACTGGCCTGCCCGAGATCACATCCTTCATGCGCAGGTGGAAGTAGTGGGCGAAGAGATGAAATACATTGACAAGATCGCTGCGGATGGAAAGCCATTCGCGATCGTCGCATTCGAAGTTCACCGAGAACATCGCCTCGCCGAAGCCAGGATCGCGGATCGGGAACGAAATGCCCTGCCTGCCGATGCCGAATTGTTCGGCGGTATGATGAATGGCTTTCGCGGTCTCGTCGGCATCCCTGATCTCGGCCCAGTCGAGCGGCAGCAGCCGGTCGAAGCAAATGGTGAAGGCCGGATCGCCGAGCGGCGTGTAGTCGCGCATGTAGGCCGACATGTAATTCTCGTCGTAAGTCGAAAGCCAAGTGAGCCGGTCCGGCAATTGCTTCGAGGCGCCAAGAAACCAGTAGGACAGGTTGAGGACGTTGAATTTCTGCCGCGCGCCGCGCAGGTAATCGCCCGATTCCGCGGCGTCGGCGAAAGGCCTGGAGACCTCGCTGAAAATGTCGAAATGGGTGATCATTTCCCAGTCAGGTTGCATGCCGGGGTTGTAGCAGCGGACGGTAGTAGTGAGAAATGAAGTCTCGTTCAAGACGATCAAAACAATCTTAGTGAATTACATGGGCCTGGCTGAATTGCCCGGAAAAAACACTGGCACCACATCCAACTTATTGAATTTGTTGTCTTATATCTGACGCTGTCAGGCGGCAGCAGTGGCCTCAGCAGCGGCTTCAGCGGGCTTCATCGACGGGCCGGAGTCCTTGCCGCGGGCGTCTGGATCGCGGTCGACGAACTCGATAACCGCCATGGGGGCCGAATCGCCGTGGCGGAAACCCGCCTTCATGACCCGCGTGTAACCGCCGTTACGCTCCTTGTAGCGGGCGGCCAGCACGTCGAAGAGCTTCTTCACCTGAGCGTCGTCGCGTATCTGCGAGGCGGCCTGGCGGCGGGCATGCAGACCGCCCTTCTTGGCGAGCGTCACCAGCTTTTCGACGACGGGTCGCAGGTCCTTGGCCTTGGGCAGAGTCGTTACGATCTGCTCATGCTTGATCAAGGCCGCCGACATGTTGGCGAACATAGCCACGCGATGGGCGGCGGTGCGGTTCAGCCGGCGGCCTCTGAATCCATGACGCATGTCCGTTCTCCTTCAATTTCGGGCGCCTAATCGCGGCAGCCGCAAATCGTTTTAATAGTGGGTCTCGAATTTCTTGGCGAGTTCTTCGATGTTCTCGGGCGGCCAGTTGGGCACTTCCATGCCGAGATGGAGACCCATCTGGGCCAGAACTTCCTTGATCTCGTTGAGCGACTTGCGGCCGAAGTTCGGCGTGCGCAGCATCTCCGCCTCGGTCTTCTGGATGAGATCGCCGATGTAGATGATGTTGTCGTTCTTCAGGCAGTTGGCCGAGCGCACCGACAGCTCAAGCTCGTCGACCTTCTTGAGCAGGGCGGCATTGAACTCGAGTTCGGGCCGGGCTTCTTCGGCGACGACCTTCGAGGGTTCGGCGAAGTTGATGAAGATCGAGAGCTGATCCTGCAGGATGCGCGCCGCATAGGCGACGGCGTCTTCGGGCGACATGGAGCCGTCGGTCTCCACCGTCATGATCAGCTTGTCATAGTCGAGAATCTGGCCCTCGCGGGTGTTTTCGATTTTGTAGGAGACGCGTCTTCACCGGGCTGTAGATCGAATCGACCGGGATCAGGCCGATCGGCGCATCCTCCGGCCGGTTGCGCTCCGAGGGGACATAGCCCTTGCCGGTATTGACGGTGAATTCCATACGCACGTCGGCACCCTCGTCGAGGGTGCAAATCACATGCTCGGGGTTGAGGACATGGATGTCGCCGGTCTGCTGAATGTCACCGGCCTTGACGACGCCCGGGCCTTCCTTGCGCAGCACCAGGCGCTTCGGCCCTTCCGACTGCATGGAGAGGGCGATTTCCTTGATGTTGAGGACCATGTCGGTCACGTCCTCGCGCACGCCGGCAATCGAGGAAAATTCGTGCAACACGCCGTCGATCTGTACCGATGTGACGGCAGCGCCCTGCAGTGAGGACAGAAGAATGCGGCGCAGAGCATTGCCGAGAGTGGTGCCGAAGCCGCGCTCGAGCGGTTCGGCCACCAGCGTTGCGACGCGGCGCCGGTCGCGGCCCGCCTGCACTTCGAGCTTGCTCGGGCGGATGAGTTCCTGCCAGTTCTTCTGATTGACGTGCATGTATGTCATTCCCGTGGAAATTCCGATGTGGAAAGCGTCGTGCGGGACGCGGCTGAAACGCAAAAACTCAGACGCGGCGGCGCTTCGGTGGACGGCAGCCGTTGTGCGGGATTGGTGTCACGTCGCGGATCGAGGTCACCTGCAACCCGCAGGACTGCAAGGCGCGAAGCGCCGACTCGCGGCCCGAGCCGGGGCCGGAGACCTCGACCTCGACGGTTTTCATGCCGTGCTCCATGGCGGCGCGGCCCGCCTGTTCGGCGGCAACCTGGGCGGCATAGGGGGTCGACTTGCGCGAACCCTTGAAGCCGAGCTTGCCCGAGGAAGCCCAGACGATGGCATTGCCCTGCACGTCGGTGATGGTGATCATCGTGTTGTTGAACGATGCATTCACGTGCACGACGCCGGAGGAGATGTTCTTGCGCTCTTTGCGGCGCGGACGGACTGCTTCTTTCGCCATGATTCTTCGCCTTTACTTCTTCCTGCCGGCAACGGCCTTGGCCGGACCCTTGCGGGTGCGGGCATTGGTGTGGGTGCGTTGGCCGCGCACCGGAAGTCCCTTGCGATGCCGGATGCCGCGGTAGCAGCCGAGATCGACAAGGCGCTTGATGTTCATCGACACTTCGCGGCGGAGATCGCCTTCGACCACGTAATCGCGGTCGATCACCTCGCGGATGGCGAGGACTTCGGCATCGGAGAGCTCACTGACCCGCTTGGAGTGCGGAATCTTCACCTTGTCGACGATCTCGACCGCGTTGACTGGGCCGATTCCATGGATGTAGCGCAGCGCAATGACGGCGCGCTTGTTGGTCGGTATATTGACGCCTGCAATACGGGCCACGTCTTGTTCTCCTAATTATCCCAAGGGTTTGCGCCCGAGGTCCTGCGTGACATTTAAGTGCCGAATCGGCCATTTTCAATGGCACAAGGCCGCGCCTCCAGAGGTTTCCCTCTCGAAGCCAGCCTCGTATCGACCAGGATTGGCGCCGTCTTTAGGCTGGAATCGCTGGCGCGTCAACCGGCCTGGGCACCAATTTTGGCGGTCATACGCGGTTCAGCACCTCCTCGATCTGTCGGCTCACGTCGGCGATTGCCGCCATGCCGTTCACCTTCGCCAGTTTCCCGCGGCTGCCGTAATAGAGCAACCAGGGGTGCAGTCTGCCGGTTGTAGATGTCGAGCCTGTCGCGCACGGTCTTCTCGTTGTCGTCGGCCCGGCGGATGAACTCGGTCGAACCGCAAACGTCGCACACGCCCGGCTTTTTCGGCTTCTCGAACGTGTCGTGGTAGCCCTTGCCGCACTTGGCGCAGGTGTAACGGCCGGAAATCCGCTCGACCAGGGCGTCGTCGTCCACCTTCATCTCGATCACCCGGTCGAGCTTGAGCCCCTTGGACTTCAGCATCGCGTCGAGGGCTTCGGCCTGGGCGGTGTTGCGCGGGAAACCGTCCAGGATGAAGCCCTTCTTTACATCGGGCGCAGCAAGGCGCTCGGCGATGATCGCCACGACGATGTCGTCGGAAACCAGTTCGCCGCGATCCATAACCGTCTTGGCTTGCTTGCCATATGCGGTGCCGGCCGCCGCCGCGGCGCGCAGCATATCGCCGGTCGAAAGCTGCTTGAGACCGCGCCTTTCCTCAAGCAGCTTGGCCTGGGTGCCCTTTCCGGCGCCCGGAGGCCCAAGCAGAATGAGATTCATCTGCGGCTGCCCCGCAGCTTCGATTTCTTGATCAGGCCTTCATATTGCTGGGCCAGCAGATGCCCCTGCAGTTGCGCCACCGTATCCATGGTGACGCTGACCACGATGAGGAGCGACGTGCCGCCGAAATAGAAGGGCACGCCGGTATAGGCGATGAGGAACTCCGGCAGCAGGCAGACCACGGTGAGGTAAAGGGCCCCCAACACGGTGATGCGGGTCAGCACGTAGTCGATATATTCGGCGGTGCGCTCGCCAGGCCGGATGCCCGGGACGAAGCCGCCATACTTCTTGAGATTTTCCGCCGTCTCCTTCGGATTGAACATGATCGAGGTGTAGAAGAAGGCGAAGAAGATGATGAGCACCGCATAGAGGAAGAGGAACAAGGGCTGGCCTTGGCCGAGCATGGCGGTGATGGAATTCAGCCAATCGGGGCCTTGGCCCTTGGTGAAATTGGCGACCGTGATCGGCAGCAGCAGCAGCGAGGAGGCGAAGATCGGCGGAATGACGCCCGAGGTATTGAGCTTGAGCGGCAGATGCGAGCTGTCGCCCTGGAACATCTTGTTGCCGACCTGGCGCTTCGGATACTGGATCAACAGCCGCCGCTGGGCCCGCTCCACCAGCACGATGAACGCGATGACGGCAAGCGCCATGACGATGACGCCGAGAATGACGAAGGTCGATAGCTGGCCCGTGCGGCCGAGTTCAAGCATGGCCGCGATGCCGGAGGGAAGTCCCGCCACGATACCGGCGAAAATGATAAGCGAGATGCCATTACCGATGCCGCGCGCCGTGATCTGCTCGCCGAGCCACATGAGAAACACGGTGCCGCCGGTCAAGGTGATGACCGTGCTGGCGCGGAAGAAACATCCCGGTTCGGTCACCAGTCCGCCTTGCCCTTCAAGACCGACGGCGATGCCATAGGCCTGGAGAGCGGCGAGAATCACGGTACCGTAGCGCGTGTATTGATTGATCTTCTTGCGGCCTTGCTCGCCTTCCTTCTTGAGCTGCTCGAGATGCGGCGAAACCGTGGTCATCAGCTGAATGATGATCGAGGCCGAGATATAGGGCATGATATTGAGGGCGAAGATTGCCATGCGGCCCAAGGCGCCGCCGCCCAGATTGTTGACCCAACCGAGAATGCCTGAAGAATTCTGTGCGGCGAATTTGGCGAGTTCGATCGTATCGATGCCCGGAATGGGGATATAGGTGCCGAGCCGGTAGACGATCAGCGCGCCCAACGTGAACCAGATGCGGTTCTTCAGGTCCTCGGACTTGGCGAGGGCGCCGAAGTTGAGATTTGCGGCAAGTTGTTCTGCTGCTGATGCCATTCGATGTCCTCGCCTTTTGCCCCCCGGCCGGAACTATGTGGGGAGCCCCGGGACTACACGCAATCCTACTTCGATTCGGCGGGCGCTTCAGCCGGCCGCAGAACCTTGACGCTGCCGCCGGCCTTTTCGACCGCGGCAATCGCCCCCTTCGAGGCATGCCAGACCTCGAAGGCGAGCTTCGCCTTGATCTCGCCATTGGCCAGGAGCCTGACACCGGCCAGCGGCTTCGACAGGACGCCCGCCGCAACCAGAGCCGCGACGGTGACCGGTGCCTTGTCATCAAGCTTCTTGGCATCGACGGCCGCCTGGACGCGGCTGAGATTGATTTCATTGTAGGCATCTGCATTCGGCTTGTTGAAACCGCGCTTCGGCAGGCGCCGGTAGATCGGCATCTGGCCGCCTTCGAAGCCGGCCTTGGCGCCGCCCTTGCGCGCCGTCTGGCCCTTGCCGCCGCGGCCCGCCGTCTTGCCGAGGCCGGAACCGATGCCGCGGCCGACGCGCTTCCTCTGCTTGGTGGCGCCGCGGTTGCCGGCAATCTGATTGAGCTTCATGGGACTTGATCCTTATCCAACCACGCGAACGAGATGCGCGACCTTGGCGATCATGCCGCGCACCGCCGGCGTATCCTCGAGCGTTCTGGTCTTATTGAGTTTGTTGAGGCCGAGGCCGACGAGCGTCGCGCGCTGATCGGCCGGACGGCGCTGCGGGCTGTGGACCTGCTGCACCGTGATCGTCTTGCCGGTATTTGCCTTCGCCATGGGAACCGTCCTTCGCTTATTCGGCAACCGCCGCTTCGCCGCCGCGGCGGCGGAGCACATCGCTCACCTTCTTGCCGCGCCGTGCCGCCACCGAACGCGGCGATACCTGCTTCTTCAGGGCATCGAAGGTGGCGCGCACCATGTTGTAGGGATTGGATGACCCCTTCGATTTGGCGACTACGTCCTGGACGCCAAGGGATTCGAACACGGCGCGCATCGGGCCGCCGGCAATGATCCCGGTTCCCGGAGGCGCGGCGCGCACCACGACCTTGCCCGCCCCCCAGCGGCCGTCAATATCGTGATGCAGAGTGCGGCCTTCGCGCAATGGAATGCGCACCAGGCTGCGTTTGGCGCCCTCGGTTGCCTTGCGCACCGCCTCAGGAACTTCGCGCGCCTTGCCATGGCCGAAACCGACGCGGCCCTTCTGGTCACCGACAACGACGAGTGCCGCAAAGCCGAAGCGCTTGCCGCCCTTCACCACCTTGGCGACGCGATTAATGTGCACGAGCTTGTCGATGAACTCGCTGTCGCGCTCCTCGCGGTTGTCCTTGCGATCCCGGCCGCGTTCGCCACGTTCCTTAGCCATTGTGCTTTCCGCCTGTCAGAAGTTGAGTCCGCCCTCGCGGGCGGCATCGGCGAGCGCCTTGACGCGCCCATGAAAGAGATAACCGCCGCGGTCGAACACCACGTCCTTGACGCCGGCCTTGAGCGCGCGTTCAGCGACGAGCTTGCCGACGGCGGCGGCGGCCGCCTTGTCGGTGCCCTTTTTCTTGCCTGCCTTGAACGTCTCATCGAGGCTCGAGGCGGCGGCAAGCGTGGCGCCCTTGGCATCGTCGATCACCTGGGCATAGATGTTCTTGCTCGAACGGAACACCGAAAGCCGCGGCCGCAGATTGCCGCGCGCCGCAATGGCCTTGCGCACCCGGGCCCGGCGCGTCGCAGATGGGGAGGATTTTGTCGTCATGTGAATCACCCGTTACTTCTTCTTGCCTTCCTTGCGGAAGATGTATTCGCCGGCGTATTTGACGCCCTTGCCCTTGTAGGGCTCGGGGCCGCGGTACTCGCGGATTTCCGCCGCCACCTGGCCGACCCGCTGCTTGTCGATCCCGGTGATGACGATTTCGGTGGGCTTCGGCGTCTTGATTTCGATACCGGCCGGGATCGGATAGTTGACGTCGTGACTGTAGCCGAGATTGAGCTGCAGCGACTTGCCCTGGACCGCGGCGCGGTAGCCGACGCCGTTGATCTCCAGAGACTTGGAATAACCCACGGTGACGCCCTTGATCATGTTGGCGACCATGGTGCGCGACATGCCCCAGCAGGAGCGCGCCAGCTTGGAGGCATCGCGCGGGTCGACCTTGACGCCGTCCTTGTCGAGCCTCGCCAGCACATGCTCGGCGAACACCATCTTGAGCTCGCCCTTGGGGCCCTTCACCGACAGATTGGCGCCGTTCACGTTGACCGTGACGCCTGCCGGAACCGGAACTGACTTTTTGCCGATACGAGACATGGGTTGGTCCTCAGAACACCGTGCAGATGACTTCGCCGCCCACATTCTGGGCGCGCGCTTCGGCATCCGACATGACGCCCTTCGGCGTCGACAGGATGGAAATGCCCAGGCCGTTGTAAACGGTGGGGAGAGTTGCAACCGAGGCATAGACGCGGCGGCCCGGCTTCGAGACGCGGTGGATCTCGCGTATCACCGGCGCGCCATCGAAATATTTCAGTTCGATCTCGAGTTCGGCCTTGGCCTTGCCCTGCTGCACCGTGGCGAAGCCCCGGATGAAGCCCTCCTGCTGCAGCACCTCGAGCACGCGCTCGCGCAGCCGCGAGGCGGGCGTCGTCACCTTGGACTTGCCGCGCTCATGGGCGTTGCGGATGCGGGCGAGCATGTCTCCGATCGGATCAACGACACTCATTTCATCATTCTCCTGAAGTCCGTATCCGTTACCAGCTCGACTTGACCATGCCGGGGATCAGACCCTGGTTGGCCATTTCGCGCAGTGCCATACGCGACATCTTGACTTTTCTGTAATAGGCGCGCGGGCGGCCCGTAACTTCGCAGCGGTTGCGCACGCGGTTGGGCGAAGAATTACGCGGCAGCTCGGCCATCTTGAGCTGCGCGGCAAAACGCTCTTCCATGGGCAGCGTCTTGTTCTGCGCGATCGCCTTGAGACGGGCGCGCTTGCCGGCGAATTGCTTCACCAGACGCTTACGGTGGTTGTTCTTCTCTACCGAGCTCGTTTTCGCCATATGGCTACCTCAGCCTGTTGTCTGTCATGGGCCTCATGCCGCCTGCTTGCGCGTGCTGCGGCGGAACGGAAAGTTGAATGCTTCGAGCAGCGCGCGGGCCTCTTCGTCGCTGCGCGCCGTGGTGCAGACGATCACGTCCAGGCCCCATACCCGGTCGATCTTGTCGTAGTCGATCTCCGGGAAAATCAGATGCTCCTTGATACCCATGGCAAAGTTACCGTTGCCGTCGAAGCTCTTGTCCGAGAGGCCGCGGAAGTCGCGCACCCGCGGGAGCGCTATGGTGATGAGCCGGTCGAGGAACTCGTACATGCGGGTCTTGCGTATCGTCACCTTGGCGCCGATCGCCAGATTCTCGCGGATCTTGAACTGGGCGATGGCCCGGCGCGACTTGGTGATCACCACCTTCTGGCCGGCGATTCTCTCCAATTCGGCCGCGGCGACCTGCACTAGTTTCGAATCCTGGGTGGCCTCGCCGATGCCCATGTTGAGTACGATCTTGTCGATCCGCGGCACTTCCATGACGTTCTTGTAGCCGAACTGCTCGATGAGCTTCGGACGCACAACCTCGTCATAGTGCTTGCGCAGGCGCGGCACATAGTCCTTCGGCAGCACCTCGGCCGGAGCGGCGGCTTTCGCCTCCTTGCCGGCGCCGGATTTCTTGCCTTCCGGCCTCTGGCCTTCGGGCTTTTTGCCTTCCGGCTTCTTGGCTTCCGTCTTGTTGGCCTCGGGCTTCACTGCTTCCGGCTTGCCGGCCCCGGACTTCTTGGCCGACTTCTTGTCCTTTTCGTCAGCCATCGATGACCTCTCCCGAACGCTTGGCGAAGCGCACCTTCTTGCCGTCGGCGAGGAACTTGTAGCCCACCCGCGTCGGCTTGCCGTCCTTGGGATCGCGCAAGGCCAGGTTGGAAATTTGAATGGGCATCTCCTTCGCAATGATGCCGCCTTCCTGGGCCGCGGTCTGGCGGGTGTGGCGTCGCACGACGTTCACGCCCTGCACGACGGCCCGGTTTTCGGACGGGAACACGCGGACGACGTCGCCCTGCTTGCCCTTGTCCTTTCCGGTAATGACGACAACCTTGTCGCCCTTGCGGATTTTCAGCTTCGCCGCCATCACAACACCTCCGGCGCCAGCGAAATGATTTTCATATGGTTCTTGGCCCTGAGCTCGCGGGGCACCGGCCCGAAGATACGGGTTCCGACCGGCTCGCCTTGCGGATTGATCAGTACCGCGGCATTGCGGTCGAAGCGGATGACCGAACCGTCGGCGCGGCGGATATCCTTGGCGGTGCGCACGACGATCGCCTTCATCACCGTGCCCTTCTTGACGCGGCCGCGCGGAATGGCCTCCTTGATCGACACAACGATGATGTCACCGACCGAGGCATAGCGGCGCTTGGACCCGCCCAGCACCTTGATGCACTGGACCCGGCGGGCGCCGGAATTGTCGGCGACTTCGAGATTGGTCTCTTGCTGGATCATGTCATCACCTGTTCCCGGGGCTTGCCACCCGCTTGTCCTTGTTGCCTAAGCGCCCGCCGCCGCGGCCTTGCCGAGGAGTGTCCAGCGCTTCTGTTTCGATAGTGGCCGGGTCTCTTCGATTTGCACCACGTCGCCGATCTTGGCGCTGTTGGTTGCATCGTGCGCGTGATACTTCTTCGAAAGACGCACGGTCTTCTTTAGCACCGGATGACGCAAGCGGCGTTCGACCTTGACCACGATGGTCTTGTCGTTCTTGTCGCTCACGACGACGCCCTCGAGCACACGTTTCGGCATCTTCGTCTCTCCTACTTCGCGGCCGCCCGCTGCGCGGCGACCGTCTTGAGACGGGCGATGTCGCGGCGGATGTTGCGGATGTGCGCGGTGTTTTCAATCTGGCCGGTAGCCCGCTGGAAGCGCAAATTCAGCTGCTCCTTCTTCAGCTTGAGGACTTCGTCCTTGAGCTGGTCGGTGGTCATGGCCTTGGCGTCGGCGATCTTCATTGGGGCCCTCCGGTCATTCGCCGAGCCGCGCCACGAAGCGCGTCTTGATCGGCAGTTTGGCGGCGGCATGACCGAGCGACTCTTCGGCAACCGCGCGCGGCACGCCGTCGATCTCGAAAATCACCCGGCCGGGCTTGACCCGGGCCGCCCAATATTCGACCGAACCCTTGCCCGAACCCATGCGCACCTCGGCCGGCTTCTTCGACACCGGCACATCCGGGAACACCCGGATCCAGATGCGGCCGGCGCGCTTCATGCCGCGGGCAAGAGCCCGGCGGGCAGCCTCGATCTGGCGGGCGGTCACGCGGTCGGGCTCGGTCGCCTTCAGTCCGAAGGCGCCGAAATCGAGGTTATTGCAGCTCGTCGCCTTGCCGCTGATGCGGCCCTTGAAGGCCTTGCGATATTTGGTTTTTTTCGGTTGCAGCATGATTGTTTGTCCTCAATCTTCAAGCCATGGCGCTGTCGCGCTCGCGGCGCGGACGCTGGCCGCCGTCTTGCGGCTCGGCCATGCGCTTGTCCTGGGCCATCGGATCCTGCTCGAGGATTTCACCCTTGAAGATCCAGACCTTGACGCCATTGGTGCCGTAGGCCGTATGGGCCGTGGCAACGCCGTAATCGACGTCGGCGCGCAGCGTGTGCAGCGGCACGCGGCCTTCGCGATACCATTCGACGCGGGCGATTTCGGCCCCGCCCAAACGGCCGGCACAGGTGATCTTGACGCCCTCCGCACCCATCCTCTGGGCCGACTGCACGGCGCGCTTCATGGCGCGGCGGAAAGCAACGCGGCGCTCAAGCTGCTGGGCGATGTTCTCGGCCACCAGGGTTGCGTCGACCTCGGGCTTGCGCACCTCGACGATATTGAGGTGGACCTCGGACCCGGTCATCTCGGCAACCTTCTTGCGCAGTTTTTCGATGTCGGCGCCCTTCTTGCCGATAACCACGCCGGGACGGGCCGAATAGATGGTGACGCGGCATTTCTTGTGCGGCCGCTCGATCAGCACTTTGGAGATGCCGGCCTGCTTGAGCTGCTCCTTCAGATAGGCGCGGATCGCCATATCCTCGTGCAGCAGCTTGGCGTATTCGCGGTGGCCCGCGAACCAGCGCGAATCCCAGGTGCGGTTGATGCCCAGCCGGAGACCGATCGGGTTGACTTTCTGGCCCATTATGCGGCCTCCTTGACTTCGCGGACGACGATCGTCAGTTCGCTGAAGAATTTCTCGATGCGGCCCACGCGGCCGCGGGCGTTCGGCATGAATCGCTTCATCACCAGGTTCTTGCCGACCCAGGCCTCGGCGACCACCAGGTTGCCGATGTCGAGATCGTGATTGTTCTCGGCATTGGCGATCGCCGATTCGAGCGTCTTCTTCACATCCTTGGCGATGCGGCGGCGCGAGAAGGTGAGCTCGGCCAATGCCTTGTCGACCTTCTTGCCGCGGATCGTGGCGGCCACTTCGTTGAGCTTGCGCGGGCTAACGCGGATCGACCGGGTGACGGCCTTGGCCTCGTTGTCGGCCAGCGAGCGCTTGCGTTTTGGCTTGCTCATCTCTTACTCCTTCGCCGGGGCCGCGGCGCGCTTGTCCGCCACGGAGTGAGCATGGAAGGTCCGGGTCGGCGCAAATTCGCCGAGCTTGTGGCCGACCATGTCTTCCGACACGGTGACGGGGATGAATTTGTTGCCGTTGTGGACCTGGAAGGTCAGGCCCACGAACTGCGGCAGGATGGTCGAGCGGCGGCTCCACGTCTTGATGGCCTGGTTGCGGCCGCCCGAACGCGCTGTTTCCGCTTTCTTCAAGAGATACCCGTCGACGAACGGGCCTTTCCAGAGCGAACGTGCCACCTGCTACCTCTTACTGCGTTTTCTTGCGATCGTGGCGGCTGCGCACGATGAACTTCTGGGTCGACTTGTTGCTGCGGGTCTTCTTGCCCTTGGTCGGCTTGCCCCAGGGCGTCGCCCAGTGCTTGCCGCCATTGGTGCGGCCGCCGTTCGGATGGTCGACCGGGTTGCGCGCGATACCGCGCGATACCGGGCGGAAACCTTTCCAGCGGTTGCGGCCGGCCTTGCCGACGATTTCATTGACGTGGTCCGGATTGGAGACGGCACCCACCGAAGCCATGCAGCTGGCGATCACCATGCGGGTCTCGCCCGACTTCAGCTTCAGCAGCACGAAGCCCTGATCGCGGCCGGCGACCATGGCGTATGTGCCCGCCGCGCGCGCCAGCGCCCCGCCCTTGCCCGGCTTGGTCTCGATGTTGTGGACGATGGTGCCGACCGGCATGGCGCCGAGCGGCATGGCATTGCCGGGCTTCACGTCGACCGACGGCCCCGCAACCACTGAGTCGCCGGGAGCCAGACGCTGTGGCGCCAGAATGTAGGACAATTCGCCGTCGGCATACTTGATGAGCGCGATGAAAGCGGTGCGGTTCGGATCGTATTCGAGCCGCTCGACCGTCGCCGCGACGTCGTGCTTGCCGCGCTTGAAATCAACGAGACGGTAGGCAGTCTTGTGGCCGCCGCCCTTGCGCCGCGAGGTAATGCGGCCGGTGTTGGCGCGGCCACCGTTGCTGTTCTGGCCTTCGACCAGGGACTTGACCGGCTTGCCTTTCCACAATTGGCTGCGATCCACCTGGATGAGGTGGCGCCGGCCGGCGCTGGTTGGATTAAATGTTTTGAGTGCCATTTTTCTATCTCACCGATCAGAGGCCCGTCGTTACATCGAGGCGCTGGCCTTCTTCGAGGGTCACATAGGCCCGCTTGACGTCGCTGAGCTTGGCGGGCCGCCCCTTGAAGCGGCGCGTCTTGCCTTTGCGGACGAGCGTGTTAACGGCCTTCACCTTGACGCCGAAGAGACCTTCGACGGCCTTTTTGATCGCCGGTTTTGTCGCATTGAGAGCGACGCTAAACACAACCTGATTTTTCTCCGAAACCAGCGTTCCCTTTTCGGTGATCGCCGGGCCCCGGATGATGTTGTAGAAATGTTCTTTGCTCATTTGAACCGCGCCTCCAGCGCTTCGATAGCGGCCTTGGTGAGCACCAGCTTCTTCCGGCGCAGGATATCATAGACATTGATGCCCTGAACCGGCAGCAGGTCGATGTTCGGGATGCTGCGAGCGGCGTTGGCGAAACCCTCGTTGAGCGTGGCGCCGTCGATGATCAGCGCATTCTCGAGGCCGAGCTTGCCGAAGGCGAGCTTCAGCGCCTTGGTCTTGCCGCCTGCCATTTCCGCCTTGTCGATAACAATCAGGGCTGAGCCCTTTGCTTTACTCGACAGGGCATGGCGCAGGCCAAGAGCGCGGATCTTCTTGTTCAACGCCGTCTCGTGGCTGCGGAAACGCGGCCCGAAGGCCTTGCCGCCGCCGACGAAGATGCCGGCCTTGCGCGAGCCGTGACGGGCCGTGCCGCCGCCCTTCTGATTGCCGAACTTCTTGGTGGTCCGGTTGATCTCGCCGCGCGATTTGGCCTGGTGGGTGCCCTGCTGGCGCTTGTTCAACTGCCACTGCACGACGCGATGAATGATGTCGGCGCGCGGCTCAAGACCGAAAATGTGTTCGGCGAGTTCGAGGCTTCCTGCCTTTTTGGCCTCAATGGTTTGGATATCCGCTTTCATGACGCCTTACTCCTTCGCCGACGCTGCCGGCGCTTCGGTCTGCGCTTTGAAGGCTCCGGGCTTCGGCGCTACATCGGGGAGCTTGCGCTTGACGGCGTCGCGGACCGAGACCCACGCGCCCTTGACGCCGGGAACCGCGCCCTTGACCATAATGAGGCCGCGTTCCTTGTCGGTCCTGACCACTTCGATGTTCAGGGTGGTCACCCGCTCGGCGCCCAGATGGCCCGGCATCTTTTTGTTTTTGAACACTTTGCCGGGGTCCTGGCGGTTGCCGGTGGAACCGATCGAACGATGGCTGATCGACACGCCGTGGCTGGCGCGCAGGCCCTTGAAGTTCCAGCGCTTCATGCCGCCGGCAAAGCCCTTGCCCATGGAGGTCCCGGAGACGTCGACGAACTGGCCGGGAACGAAGTGATCGACGGTGATTTCGGCGCCAACCGGAATTGTATTCTCGGGACTCACCCGGAATTCCTGCAGCTTGCGCTTGGGTTCCACCTTGGCGGCGGCGAAATGGCCGCGCTCGGCCTTGGAAAGCCGCTTGATTTTGGGCACGCCGACACCCAGCTGCACGGCGGTATAGCCATGCTTCTCATTCGTCTTCTGGGCCACGACCTGGCAATTGTCCACCTTCAACACGGTGACGGGAACCTGCGTTCCCTCCTCCGTGTAGATGCGGGTCATCCCCAGTTTCAGTGCGATGAGACCTGAACGCATCGCTGCACTCCTCGAAAGCTCCCTAGAGCTTGATTTCAACATCGACACCCGCGGCCAGATCGAGCTTCATCAAAGCATCGACAGTCTGCGGGGTCGGATCGACGATATCCAATAGACGCCGGTGCGTCCGAATTTCGAATTGCTCACGGCTCTTCTTGTCTACGTGCGGCGAGCGGTTCACGCAGAACTTCTCGATGCGAGTGGGCAGCGGCACGGGCCCGCATACCTGGGCGCCGGTGCGTTTCGCCGTGTTCACGATCTCTTTCGTCGACGTATCGAGAATACGATGGTCGAACGCTTTGAGACGGATTCGGATGTTCTGGCGTTGCATTGCTGTCGGCCTTATTCCGTTATCTTTGCAACGACGCCGGCGCCGACGGTACGGCCGCCTTCACGGATGGCGAAGCGCAGCTTCTCCTCCATGGCGATCGGCGTGATCAGCTCGACGTCGAAGGAGATGTTGTCGCCCGGCATCACCATTTCCGTGCCCTCCGGAAGGGTGACGACGCCGGTCACATCGGTGGTCCGGAAATAGAACTGCGGGCGGTAGTTGGCGAAGAACGGCGTATGCCGGCCGCCCTCCTCCTTGGTCAGGATATAGGCTTCCGCCTTGAACTTCTTGTGCGGCTTGACCGAACCGGGCTTGCACAGAACCTGGCCCCGCTCCACCCCCTCGCGGTCGATGCCGCGCAGCAGCGCTCCGACATTGTCGCCGGCCTCGCCCTGGTCGAGCAGCTTGCGGAACATCTCGACACCGGTCACCACCGTCTTCTGGGTGTCGCGCAGCCCCACGATCTCCACTTCCTCGCCGACCTTGACGATGCCCCGCTCGATCCGGCCCGTCACCACCGTGCCCCGCCCCGAGATCGAGAACACATCCTCGATCGGCATCAGGAACGGCTGGTCCTTGGCCCGCTCGGGCTGCGGAATGTAGCTGTCGACCGCATCCATCAGCTTCAAAACCGACTCGCGCCCGAGCTCCGGCTTGGTGCCGTCAAGGGCGCACAGCGCCGAGCCGCGGATGATCGGAATGTCGTCGCCCGGGTACTGGTAGGAGGTGAGAAGCTCGCGCATCTCCATCTCGACCAGCTCGAGAAGCTCCGGATCGTCGACCATGTCGACCTTGTTCATGTACACAACCAGGGCAGGCACGCCCACCTGGCGGGCCAAGAGAATGTGCTCGCGGGTCTGCGGCATCGGGCCGTCGGCGGCCGAGACCACCAGAATGGCCCCGTCCATCTGCGCCGCCCCGGTGATCATGTTCTTCACATAGTCGGCGTGCCCCGGGCAATCGACATGGGCATAATGCCGCTTCTTGGTCTGGTACTCGACATGCGCCGTCGAAATCGTAATACCGCGCGCCCGCTCCTCCGGCGCCTTGTCGATCTGGTCGTAGGCCGTGTAGGTCGCTCCCCCCGTCTCCGCCAGAATCTTGGTGATCGCCGCCGTCAGCGACGTCTTGCCGTGATCCACATGCCCGATCGTCCCGATGTTGCAATGCGGCTTGTCGCGGGTGAATTTTTCCTTGGCCATCGGAGCTCTCCGTTGTTCAGACTTATCAGGCGAATTTCTTCTGGACTTCCAGAGCGACGTTGCCCGGGACTTGGTCGTAGTGATCGAACTGCATGGTGTAGCTGGCGCGGCCCTGGCTCATCGAACGCAAATTGTTGATGTAGCCGAACATATTGGCCAGCGGCACCATGGCGTTGACGATCTGGGCGTTGCCGCGAGCTGACGTGCCGACGATGTGCCCGCGCCGCGAATTGAGGTCGCCGATGACACCGCCGAGATAATCTTCCGGCGTCGTAACTTCAACCTTCATGATCGGCTCGAGAAGGATCGGGCCGGATTTTTGCAGGCCTTCGCGAAGTGCGTGTCGCGCCGCGATTTCGAAGGCAATCGCCGAAGAATCCACTTCATGGTAGGCACCGTCGGTCAGCGCGACCTTAATGTCCACAACCGGGAACTGAGCGACCACACCCGCAGTCAGAACCGAATTCAGGCCCTTCTCAACGCCGGGGATGTATTCCTTGGGCACGCTGCCGCCGACGACCTTGCTCTCGAACTCGTAGCCCTTGCCCTTCTCGTTGGGCTCGATCTCGAGGATGACGCGGGCGAACTGGCCGGTACCGCCGGTCTGCTTCTTGTGGGTGTAGTCGATTTCACTCTTGCGGGTGATGGTCTCGCGATAGGCGACCTGCGGGGCGCCGACGGCGACTTCCACCTTGTGGGTGCGCTTGAGGATGTCGACCTTGATGTCGAGGTGAAGCTCGCCCATGCCCTTGATGATGGTCTCGCCCGACTCGGAGTCCGTGGAGACGCGGAAGGACGGGTCTTCGGCGGCGAGCTTGTACAGTGCAATCGCCATCTTTTCCTGGTCGGCTTTCGTCTTGGGCTCGACCTTCATTTCGATGACCGGATCGGGGAAATCCATCTTTTCGAGGATGACGGGCTTCGCCGGATCGCACAGCGTGTCGCCGGTGCGCGATTCCTTGAGGCCGACGAGGGCGACGATGTCGCCGGCAAAGGCTTCGGAGATTTCCTCGCGGTTGTTGGCGTGCATGAGGACCATGCGGCCGACGCGCTCGCTCTTTTCGCGGGTCGAATTGAGCAGGGCCACGCCCTTGTGAAGCGTGCCGGAATAGATGCGGCAGAAAGTGAGAATGCCGTACTGGTCGTCCATGAGCTTGAAGGCGAGCAGCGCCAGGGGTTCCGAGTCGCTCGCCTTGCGCGTCGTCTCCTCGCCGGTCTTGACGTCGATACCCTTGATCGAGGGACGGTCGAGGGGCGAGGGCAGGTAATCGACGACGGCGTCGAGCAGCGGCTGCACGCCCTTGTTCTTGAAGGCCGACCCGCACAGCACCGGGAAAAAGGCGCCGGTGACCACCGCCTTGCGCAGCAGGCTCCTGATCGTCTCGTTGCTGATTTCCTTGCCGTTCAGAAAATCTTCGGTCGCCTGCTCGTCGAGCTCGGCGCAGGCCTCGATCATCTCGGCGCGCGCGGCTTCCGCGGCGGCCCTGAGCTCGGCTGGAATTTCCTCGTCGTGATACTTGGCGCCGAGGGATTCTTCCTCCCAGATCACCGCCTTCATGCGGACGAGGTCGATGATGCCCTTGAAAGCGGCCTCGGCGCCGATCGGCAGCTGGATCGGCACCGGCTTGGCGCCGAGCCGTTCCTTGATGTCCTTGATGCACTGCTCGAATGAAGCGCCGGTTTTGTCCATCTTGTTGCAAAAGACGATGCGCGGCACATCGTACTTGTCGCCCTGGCGCCACACCGTCTCGGTCTGGGGCTCAACACCCTGGTTCGAGTCGAGCACGCAGACGGCGCCGTCGAGGACGCGAAGCGAGCGCTCGACCTCGATGGTGAAGTCGACATGGCCCGGCGTGTCGATGATGTTCAGGCGCTTGCCCTGCCAAAAGGCGGTGGTGGCGGCCGAGGTGATGGTGATGCCGCGCTCCTGCTCCTGCTCCATGAAATCCATGGTGGCGGCGCCGTCATGCACTTCGCCCATCTTGTGGCTCTTGCCGGTGTAATAGAGGATGCGCTCGGTCGTAGTCGTCTTGCCGGCATCGATATGGGCCATGATGCCGAAGTTGCGATAGTCCTCGATGGCGTGGGCGCGGGCCATGATGCTACCAGCGGTAATGGGAGAAGGCGCGGTTCGCTTCCGCCATCTTGTGCGTGTCTTCCCGCTTCTTGACCGCCGTACCGCGGTTGTTGGCGGCATCGAGCAGCTCGCCCGACAGGCGGTCGACCATGGTGTTCTCGTTGCGGCCGCGCGCCGCTATGATGATCCAGCGGATGGCAAGGGCCTGGCGGCGCTCGGTGCGCACCTCGACCGGTACCTGATAGGTGGCGCCGCCGACACGGCGCGAGCGCACTTCGATGGCCGGGGCCACATTGTTGAGCGCATCGTGGAAGACCTGCAGCGGATCCTGCTTGGCCTTCGTCTGGATCTTCTCCATGGCGCCATAGACGATACCTTCGGCGGCCGACTTCTTGCCGTCGTACATCAGGTTGTTCATGAATTTGGAGACGACGAGATCGCCGAATTTCGGATCCGGGTTGATCTCGCGTTTATCGGCGCGGTGACGACGTGACATGTTTCTGAGCCCTCCCCGCTGCTACTTCGGACGCTTGGCGCCGTATTTGGACCGGCGCTGGCGGCGCTTGACGACACCTTGGGTGTCGAGAATGCCGCGGATGATGTGATAGCGGACGCCGGGAAGGTCCTTGACGCGGCCGCCGCGGATCATCACCACCGAATGTTCCTGGAGATTATGGCCTTCGCCCGGAATATAGCTCACCACCTCGAAACCGTTGGTGAGACGCACCTTGGCGACCTTGCGCAGCGCCGAATTCGGCTTCTTCGGCGTGGTGGTATAGACGCGCGTGCACACGCCGCGCTTCTGCGGACAAGACTGCATCGCCGGCACCTTGTTGCGGTAAGTCGGCGCGACGCGCGGCTTGCGGATGAGCTGGTTGATGGTCGGCATGTGGCCTGGTCTTTAACCTTCGCGAAACAATCGAACCCGTTTGCACATGAACGAGAGCACTGGCGCGATCCGGGTTCCTGGATCGTGCAGTGCTCCAAAACCAGAGGACCGCGTGGCCGGCAGGGCCATGAGGTCGTGACCTTGAATGTGTCGTCTTGCTTTCCTGCCAGCGTTTCGGTGCGCGAAGCACCGACTGCCTGCCGCTTGAAAGCGAGGGGGTTCTACAGGGGTGGATGCGGCGCGTCAACCCCTGAATTCCTGAAAATTCCAGCAGATTGACGGGACTTAGCGGTCATTTCGATGTTCAGTCGGTCCTATTGCTGCACCTTATCCAGTTCGCCGCGGCGCCGGCGTTCAAGAGGGGCCAGATTTGGCCCAATTCCAGCCACAGGATTGCCCTCCCCATCCGTCAGTCTCCCAAGCGGCGACAGGGAGCATCGATCAATCCAAGCGAGAGGGAGATTCACACGATGACCATGCCGCTCAAGACCTGGTGGCACGAACTCAACACCTGGGAACCGGAAATCGCACTCGCTTTTTATGGCCAAACCCTTGGCTGGAAATTCGAGCCGGCCGATTTGCCGGATGGCGCCGCTTACTGGATTGCCAGCAAGGACGGCAAGCTGGTCGGCGGCGTCTTCGGACTGACCGAACCGGATTATTCCGGCATTCCGTCGCACTGGATGACCTACATGTCGGTCGCCGACATCGACCGGGCCGAGACCGATACCGCGAGCGCGGGAGGTGAAATCATGCGGCCGGCGACGCGCGTGCCCGGCGTTGGCAGGCTCGCGGTCGTCGCCGATTCGAGCGGCGTGCTGATCGGACTGATCGAGCCCGACGAGGACCATGCACTGGCCGACCACCTGCACTGATCCCATATGCTTCGCTATCAAGAGAACCCCGCGGAGACACTCCCGCGGGGTTTGATTGCATGAAGGCCCTCTGGCCTATTCCGCCGCCGGCAGGATCTCGGCGGCCCTCGCCTGCTCCTCCAGAATAAGCGTGTCGCGCTTCTCCGCCACCTGCTTGAGACGCGCCAGCATGCCGCCGGTGCCGGCCGGGATGAGGCGGCCGACGATGACGTTCTCCTTGAGGCCTTCGAGGGTGTCGATCTTGCCCTGGATCGCCGCTTCGGTGAGGACTCGGGTGGTCTCCTGGAAGGAGGCGGCCGAGATGAAGGACCGCGTCTGCAGGCTCGCCTTGGTGATGCCGAGCAGCACCGGCACGCCGGCGGCGGGCTTGCGGCCGGCCGCGATGAGCTTGGCGTTTTCCTGTTCGAGCTCGATCTGGTCCACCTGTTCGCCAGCCAGCAGCGTCGACTCGCCCGGATCGGTGATCTCCACCTTCTGCAGCATCTGGCGGACGATCACCTCGATGTGCTTGTCGTTGATGTTGACGCCCTGCAGCCGGTAGACTTCCTGGATTTCGTTGACGAGGTAAGAGGCGAGCTCCTCCACGCCCTTGATCGCCAGGATGTCATGCGGCGCCGGATTGCCGTCGAGGATGTATTCGCCCTTCTCGATGAAGTCGCCCTCCTGAACCGGCAAATGCTTGCCCTTCGGGATCAGGTACTCCACCGCTTCCTGGGCTTCATCCTGCGGCACGATGCGGATGCGGCGCTTGTTCTTGTAGTCGCGGCCGAATTCGACGCGGCCAGAGATTTCCGCGATGATCGCGTGGTCCTTGGGGCGCCGCGCCTCGAACAGCTCGGCCACTCGCGGCAGACCGCCGGTGATGTCGCGGGTCTTGGCGCTTTCCAGCGGAATGCGGGCGAGAATGTCGCCGGCCTTGACCTGCGCGCCCGGCTCGACCGACACCACGGCATCGACCGACAAAAGATAACGCGCTTCGCCGCCGCGGGCGAGCTTGTGGACCTTGCCGTCCTTGCCCTTAATCGCCATGGCGGGTTTGAGTGCGGTGCCGCGCTGGTTCGAGCGCCAGTCGATGATGACGCGGTTGGTGATGCCGGTCGCCTCGTCGGCCACCTCGTTCACCGACACGCCCTCGACGACATCCTCGAACTCGACGGTGCCGTCGACCTCGGTCATCAGCGGGCGGGTGTAGGGATCCCACTCGGCCAGTCTTGTGCCGCGTTTCACCATGTCGCCATCGTCGGCGTAGAGGCGCGTGCCGTAGCCCACCTTGTGCACGGCGCGTTCGTTGCCCTTGGCGTCCTCGACGACGAGAGTGACATTGCGGCCCATGACCATTAGTCGGCCGGAGGAATCCTTCACCACATTGCGGTTGCGGATGGCGATCTTGCCCTCCTGGTTGGACTCGACGAAGGACTGGTCGAGCACCTGCGCCGTGCCGCCGATATGGAAGGTGCGCATGGTGAGTTGGGTACCGGGTTCGCCGATCGACTGGGCGGCGATGACGCCCACTGCTTCGCCCATGTTGACGGGCGTGCCGCGGGCCAGGTCGCGGCCATAGCACTTGCCGCAGACACCGAACTTGGTCTCGCAGGTCAACACCGAGCGGATGCGGATCTCGCTGATGCCGGCCTTCTCGATGGCCTCGACATGGGCTTCGAGGATTTCCGAACCTGCCGGCACGATGACGGTGCTGGTCAACGGATCGGTGACGTCGGTTGCGGGAGTGCGTCCCAAAACGCGGCTGCCGAGCGAGGCAATGACCTCGCCCGCATCGATGATCGGCCGCGCCGTAATCGCCGCCTTGGTGCCGCAATCCTCTTCCGAGATGATCGCGTCCTGGGCAACGTCGACGAGGCGGCGGGTCAAATAGCCCGAGTTCGCCGTCTTCAGCGCCGTGTCGGCAAGGCCCTTGCGCGCGCCGTGAGTTGAGTTGAAATATTCGAGCACCGACAGGCCTTCCTTGAAGTTCGAGATGATCGGCGTCTCGATGATTTCGCCCGACGGCTTGGCCATCAGGCCGCGCATGCCGGCAAGCTGCTTCATCTGGGCGGGCGAGCCGCGGGCGCCCGAATGGCTCATCATATAAATCGAGTTAACCGGCTTTTCGCGGCCGGTGACTTTGTCGATCTGCACCGCCTGGATGCGGGCCATCATCTCCTCGGCCACCTTGTCGGTGCACTTGGCCCAGGCATCGACCACCTTGTTGTACTTCTCGCCCTGGGTGATCAGACCGTCGATATACTGCTGTTCGTATTCCTTGGCGAGATCGCGGGTCTGGCTGACTAGCTTCTCCTTGGTCTCGGGGATGACCATGTCATCCTTGCCGAAGGAAATGCCGGCCTTGTAGGCATTGTAGAAGCCGATACCCATGATCTTGTCGCAGAAGATGACCGATTCCTTCTGGCCGCAATGGCGGTAGACGGCGTCGATCATTTTGGAGATGTCGCGCTTGGTCATCAGCTTGTTGCACAGGTCGTAGGTGATATTGACCGCCTTCGGCAGCAACTCACCGATCTTCATGCGGCCCGGCGTGGTCTCCACGATGCGGGTGGCGTTCTTGCCGTCCGGTCCCGTCTCGGTGACCCGGCCCTTTATCTTCGTATGCAGCGTGATGACGCCCGCGGCCAGCGCATGGTCGATCTCGGCAACGTTGCCGAATGCCTTGCCCTCGCCCGGCTCGCTGTTGCGCATGATCGACAGATAATAGAGGCCGAGCACGATATCCTGCGACGGCACGATGATCGGCTGGCCATTGGCTGGATGCAGCACGTTGTTGGTCGACATCATCAACACACGCGCCTCGAGCTGGGCTTCCAGCGACAAGGGAATGTGGACCGCCATCTGGTCGCCGTCGAAATCGGCATTGAAGGCTGTGCATACCAACGGATGCAGCTGGATAGCCTTGCCCTCGATCAGCACCGGCTCGAAGGCCTGGATGCCGAGACGGTGCAGGGTGGGCGCGCGGTTGAGCAGCACCGGATGCTCGCGGATCACCTCGTCGAGGATATCCCAGACCTCTGGCTTCTCCTTCTCGACCAGCTTTTTCGCCTGCTTCACGGTCGACGACAGGCCCTTGGCCTCGAGCCTGGAATAGATGAAGGGCTTGAACAATTCGAGCGCCATCTTCTTCGGCAACCCGCACTGGTGCAGCTTCAGTTCGGGGCCGACGACGATCACCGAGCGGCCGGAATAGTCAACGCGCTTGCCCAGCAGGTTCTGGCGGAAACGGCCCTGCTTGCCCTTCAGCATGTCGGCGAGCGATTTGAGCGGGCGCTTGTTGGCGCCGGTGATCACCCGGCCGCGGCGGCCGTTGTCGAACAGCGCATCGACCGACTCCTGCAGCATGCGCTTCTCGTTGCGCACGATGATGTCGGGGGCGCGCAGCTCGATGAGCCGCTTCAGCCGGTTATTGCGGTTGATCACCCGGCGGTAGAGATCGTTCAGGTCCGAGGTAGCGAAACGGCCGCCGTCGAGCGGTACCAACGGGCGCAGCTCGGGCGGAATGACCGGAACCTGGGTCAGGATCATCCACTCCGGGCGGTTGCCCGAACTCGATGAAGCTCTCGACAATCTTCAGGCGCTTGGCGAGTTTCTTCGGCTTGAGGTCGCCGGTCGCGACCTTGAGTTCCTCGCGCAACTGCTCGCGCAGCTTCTCGAGATTGATCGCCATCAGCATCTCGCGGACGGCTTCAGCGCCGATCGAGGCGGTGAAGCTGTCCTCGCCGTAGTCTTCCTGGGCCTTGATATACTCGCTCTCGGTCAAGAGCTGATGCAGCTTGAGCGGGGTCAAGCCGGGCTCGAGCACGATATACTGCTCGAAATACAGCACCCGCTCGATGTCCTTGAGGGTCTCGTCGAGCAGCATTGCGATGCGGCTTGGCAACGACTTGAGGAACCAGATGTGGGCGACTGGCGCCGCCAGCTCGATATGGCCCATGCGCTCGCGCCGGACCTTCGAGAGCGTCACCTCGACGCCGCACTTTTCGCAGATGATGCCCTTGTACTTCATGCGCTTGTACTTGCCGCACAAGCACTCGTAGTCTTTCACCGGACCGAAGATGCGGGCGCAGAAGAGCCCATCGCGCTCGGGCTTGAAGGTGCGGTAATTGATGGTCTCCGGCTTCTTGATCTCGCCAAAGGACCAGGAGAGGATTTTCTCCGGTGAGGCGATCGAGATGCGGATCTGATCGAAGGTCTGGGCCGGCGTTGCTGGGTTGAAGACGTTCATGACCTCTTGGTTCATAGGGTCACTGGCTCCTTGTTGTGGATAACCGCAGGGTGTCAATTAAACGAATGAAACGCTACGACTGTTGTTGCGAATTTTGCAGCTCGACATTGAGGCTGAGCGAACGCATTTCCTTGACCAGCACGTTGAAGCTTTCGGGAATGCCCGCCTCGAAGGCGTCGTCGCCGCGCACGATGGCTTCGTAGACCTTGGTGCGGCCCGCCACATCGTCGGACTTGACGGTGAGCATTTCTTGCAGCGTGTAGGCAGCACCATAGGCTTCCAGTGCCCAGACCTCCATTTCGCCGAAGCGCTGGCCGCCAAACTGCGCCTTGCCGCCGAGCGGCTGCTGGGTGACGAGCGAATACGGCCCGATGGAACGTGCGTGGATCTTGTCGTCCACCAGATGATGCAATTTCAGCATGTAAATGTAGCCAACGGTGACGTCACGGTCGAAGGCTTCGCCGGACTTGCCGTCGAAGAGCTGCACCTGACCGGATGCGGCGAGCCCCGCATCCTTCAGCATGGCGGCGATGTCCTCCTCACGGGCACCGTCGAACACGGGGGTGGCGATCGGAATGCCGCTGCGAAGGTTGGCGGCCGCCTCGATCAACTGGGCATCGTCGAGGCTTTCCACTTCGTCGTTCTTGCCATAGATGCGGTTGAGTTCGTCGCGCAGCGGCTTGATCTTGCTGTTGTCCTTGTAGGCATCGAGGAGCGCGCCGATCTTCCTGCCCATGCCGGCGCAGGCCCAGCCCAGATGGGTTTCGAGAATCTGCCCGACATTCATGCGGCTCGGTACGCCGAGCGGGTTGAGCACGATGTCGACGTGGGTGCCGTCCTGGAGGAAAGGCATATCCTCCACGGGCACGATCTTGGACACGACGCCCTTGTTGCCGTGCCGGCCTGCCATCTTGTCGCCAGGCTGGATCTTCCGCTTAACCGCGGCGAAGACCTTGACCATCTTCATGACGCCAGGGGGCAGTTCGTCGCCGCGCTGCAGCTTCTCGACCTTGTCGAGAAAGCGGGTTTCGAGGCGCTTCTTCGACTCTTCGTATTGCTGCTTCATGGCCTCGAGTTCGGCCAGCGTCTTCTCGCTAGAAAGAGCGATGCTCCACCATTGCGAACGCGGAATATCCTCGAGCATCCTTTCGGTGATCTTGCCGTCGATCTTGTGGCCCTTGGGACCGCCAGAGGCGGTCTTGCCGGCCAGGAAGCCGCGCAGGCGGCCGTAGGAGTTGCGGTCGAGGATCGCCAGCTCATCGTCGCGATCCTTGGCCAGGCGCTCGATTTCCTCGCGCTCGATCGCCAGGGCGCGCTCGTCCTTGTCGACGCCGTGGCGATTGAAGACGCGCACTTCGACGACCGTGCCGGAAACACCCGGCGGCAGGCGCAGCGAAGTGTCGCGGACATCGGAGGCCTTCTCGCCGAAGATGGCGCGGAGGAGCTTTTCTTCCGGGGTCATCGGGCTTTCGCCCTTCGGCGTGATCTTGCCGCACAGGATGTCGCCCGGCTTCACCTCGGCGCCGATATAGACGATGCCAGCCTCGTCGAGATTCTTGAGGGCTTCCTCGCCGACGTTCGGAATGTCGCGGGTGATTTCCTCGGGGCCGAGCTTGGTGTCGCGGGCCATGACGTCGAACTCCTCGATGTGAATCGAGGTGAAAACGTCGTCGCGGACGATCCGCTCGGAAAGCAGGATCGAGTCCTCGAAGTTGTAGCCGTTCCACGGCATGAAGGCGACCAGAACGTTCTGGCCGAGCGCCAGATCGCCGAGATCGGTCGACGGGCCGTCGGCGATGATGTCGCCGGCCGAGACCTGATCGCCCACCCGCACCAGCGGGCGCTGGTTGATGCAGGTGTTCTGGTTTGAGCGCTGGAACTTGGCGAGGGTGTAGATGTCGACGCCCGATTTCGACGGATCGGTCTCTTCGGTCGCCCGGACAACGATACGCTTGGCATCGACCTGATCGACGACGCCGCTGCGGCGGGCGGCGACGGCGGCTCCGGAATCACGGGCCACCACCGATTCCATGCCGGTGCCGACCAAGGGCGCGTTGGTGCGAATCAGCGGCACCGCCTGGCGCTGCATGTTGGAGCCCATCAGCGCCCGGTTGGCGTCGTCATTCTCGAGGAAGGGAATGAGAGCCGCGGCCACTGAGACCAGCTGCTTGGGCGATACGTCGACGAAATCCACCTTGTCGGCGGGAACCGTTAGCACGTCGCCGGCATGACGGGCGATCACCAGGTCCTCGGCGAACTTGCCGTCCTTGGTGAGAGCCACGTTGGCCTGGGCGATGTAGTGCTTCGACTCCTCGATGGCCGAAAGGTAGACCACGTCGTTGGTCACCTTGTCGTTGACCACCTTGCGATAGGGCGTCTCGATGAAGCCGTATTTGTTCACCCGCGCATAAGTGGCGAGCGAGTTGATGAGGCCGATGTTCGGGCCTTCCGGCGTTTCGATCGGGCAGATGCGGCCGTAGTGCGTCGGATGCACGTCGCGCACCTCGAAGCCGGCGCGCTCGCGCGTCAGGCCGCCCGGTCCGAGCGCCGACAGGCGGCGCTTGTGGGTGATCTCGGACAGCGGGTTGGTCTGGTCCATGAACTGGGAGAGCTGCGAGGAGCCGAAGAACTCGCGCACCGCCGCCGCCGCCGGCTTGGCGTTGATCAGGTCGTGCGGCATCACCGTGTCAATGTCGACTGAGGACATGCGCTCCTTGATGGCGCGTTCCATGCGGACCAGGCCGAGACGGTACTGGTTCTCCATCAGTTCGCCGACCGAACGCACCCGGCGGTTCCCGAGATGGTCGATGTCGTCCACCTCGCCCTTGCCGTCGCGCAGCTCGTGCAGCGTCTTGATCACCGCCAGGATGTCCTCCTTGCGCAGCACCCGCATGGTGTCGGGCACGTCGAGCTCGAGGCGCATGTTCATCTTGACGCGGCCCACCGCGGAGAGATCGTAGCGCTCGCTGTCGAAGAACAGGCCGTTGAACAGGTTTTCCGCCGTCTCGCGCGTGGGCGGCTCGCCGGGGCGCATGACGCGGTAGATCTCGATCAGCGCCTGTTCGTAACTCTCGACTTTGTCGGCCTTAAGCGTGTTGCGGATATAGGGGCCGGTGTTGATGTGGTCGATGTCGAGGATATTGAGTTTGGAGTAACCCGCTGCCTTCAGGGCGGCGAGCTGCTTCTCGCCGATCTCGTCGCCAGCTTCGGCGAAGATTTCGCCGGTCTTCTCGTTGACCAGCTCGTCGGCGAGATAGAGGCCGTGCAAGTCCTCGTCGCGCACCAGCAATTCCTTGACGCCATCCTCGGCGATCTTGCGCGCTAGCCGCGGCGTGATCTTGGTGCCGGCCTCGACCACCACCTGCTTGGTCTTGGCATCGATCAGGTCGACGGAGGGCTTGATGCCGCGGTAACGCTGGGCATCGAAGGGTGTCTTCCAGCCATCCTTGGTGTGGGCGTAAGGCACCGTCTTGTAAAAAGTGTGCAGCATCAGCTCGCCGTCGAGACCGAGCGCATAGAGCAGCGTGGTGATCGGCAGTTTGCGGCGCCGGTCGATGCGGGCATGCACGATGTCCTTGGCGTCGAATTCGAAGTCGAGCCACGAGCCGCGATAGGGAATGATCCTGGCGGCGAACAGCAGTTTGCCCGAGGAATGGGTCTTGCCCTTGTCGTGATCGAAGAACACGCCGGGCGATCGGTGCATCTGCGAAACGATGACGCGCTCGGTGCCGTTGACCACGAAGGTGCCATTCGACGTCATCAGCGGCATGTCGCCCATATAGACGTCCTGCTCCTTGATGTCCTTGACCGACTTGGCCTGGGTGTCGGGATCGATTTCGAAAACGATGAGCCGCAGAGTCACCTTAAGCGGCGCGGCATAGGTCATGCCGCGCTGCTGGCATTCGTCGACGTCGAACTTCGGCGGCTCGAACTCATAGCGGACGAATTCCAGCATCGCCTGGCCGGAGAAATCGGTGATCGGGAACACCGACTTGAACACCGCCTGCAGACCGTCGTTGATGCGGCCGCCGGCCGGTTCCTTCATCTGCAGGAACTGGTCGTAGGATTCCTTTTGAACTTCGATCAGATTCGGCATTTCGGCGACTTCGATGCCCTTGCCGAAGAACTTGCGGATGCGTTTGCGGCTAGCGACGGTCTGGGTCTCGGCCATGGGTTTTCCTTAAACGTCCAGTGAAAAGCATGCTCGGCAGCTTGCGCAAGCTCCATGTGCCATGGCACTTACGCCAGCCGCCGCCAAATCGACTCAATTGAACCCCGGCAGCATCCTGCACGGACGCCGCCGGGGATACGCCTTACTTCAACTCGACCTTGGCGCCTGCCGCCTCGAGCTTTTTCTTGATGTCCTCGGCGTCCTTCTTGTTGACGCCTTCCTTGACCGCCTTGGGCGCGCCCTCGACCAGATCCTTGGCTTCCTTGAGGCCGAGGCCTGTAACGGCGCGGACTTCCTTGATCACCTCGATCTTCTTTTCGCCGGCGGCGGTGAGAACGACCGTGAATTCGGTCTTCTCTTCCACCGGTGCTGCGGCCGCGGCACCGGCCGCGGCGGCAACCGCCACCGGTGCGGCGGCGGAGACGCCCCACTTCTCTTCCAGCAGCTTGGACAGTTCGGCGGCTTCGAGAACCGTGAGGCTCGAAAGGTCGTTTACGATTTTGCTGAGATCAGCCATTTTCCATTCTCTCTTTCAGTCGGTTTGTGACAACAGTTCGAGGCGAGCCGTCAGGCGGCCTTGTCCTTGGTGGCATAGGCGTTGATGACGCGGGCGATCTGGGCGCCAGGTGCCGCCAGCAGGCCCGCGATGCGGGTGGCTGGGGTCTGGAGCATCCCGACGATCTTCGCCCTCAGCTGGTCGAGCGAGGGCAATTCCGCGAGCGCCTTGACTGCCGCGGCATCCATCACGGTCTTGCCGAGGGCTCCGCCGAGTACGACGAATTTTTCGTTCGTCTTGGCGAAGCTGGCGGCGACCTTGGGAGCCGCGACGGGATCGGTGGCGTAAGCCACCATGGTCGGACCGGTGAACAGGTCCTTGATCCCGCTTGCGTCAGTGCCTTCCAGAGCAAGTTTCGCGAGACGGTTCTTGGCGACCTTCACGGTCGCGCCCGCCTGGGCCATCCTGTTCCGCAGGTCGTTGACCTGGTTCACAGTGAGACCCTTGTTGTGGGCCACAACGATCACCCCGGAGGTCTTGAACACCCGGCTCAGCGTTGCGACGAGCTCTTTCTTCTCAGCTCTTTCCACTTGCTCTCTCCTTGCAGGTGGGCCGCCATGAGGCTGCCGCACCGTTGGACCTGCCGCTCAACGCTTCACCTACACGAGGCAGATGAGGCCGAGCGGCGCTCACTTGCCTGTCCCCCCGCAGATAGGCGGGGTCCTGAGGTCCAAACCGGCGTGAAACCCGCTATATAGGGTCCCGGTATCCGTTTTGACACCCATCTCATGCAGGCTTGGCGGTTTAAGCGGGGATTTCCCCCGCGCCTGCAATCTCGGACAGGTAACTCCAAAGTCCTAGGGACTTTGGCCAACCGATTGAGGAAACTTGCGATTTCCTCAACCGGAAACTGGTGTTGCCGATCAGGCGGCAGCCGTGACGCTGGCCAGATCGAGCTTGAGACCGGGGCCCATAGACGAGGAAATCGACACTTTCTTGACGAAAGTCCCTTTCTGCCCCTGCGGCTTGGCCTTGAGGACCGCATCGACGAAGGCTTTCACGTTGCCGGCGATCTGCTCTTCCGAAAAGCTCGCCTTGCCGACGCCGGCCTGGACGATGCCCGCTTTCTCGACGCGGAATTCGACGGCACCGCCCTTGGCGGCCTTGACCGCGGCGGTCACATCCATGGTGACGGTGCCGACCTTGGGGTTCGGCATCAGGCCGCGGGGGCCGAGCACCTTGCCGAGGCGGCCGACCAGGCCCATCATGTCCGGCGTGGCGATGCAGCGGTCGAAGTCGATGGTGCCCTTGTTGACGATCTCGAACAGATCCTCGGCGCCGACCACATCGGCACCGGCCGCCTTCGCCTCCTCGGCCTTGGCGCCCTTGGCGAACACGCCGACGCGCACGGTGCGGCCAGAACCGTTCGGCAAGTTGCAGACGCCGCGCACCATCTGGTCGGAGTGGCGCGGATCGACGCCGAGATTCATGGCGATCTCGATGGTCTCGTTGAACTTGGCGTTGGCCTTCGCCTTCACCAGTTTCACCGCTTCGCCGAGGCTGTAGAATTTCGCTCGGTCGATGCCGGTCATGTTTTTCGCAACACGCTTTGCTGTCTTTGCCATCGCCCTACTCCACCACCTCGAGGCCCATGGACCGGGCCGAGCCCGCAATCTCGCGCGCCGCTGCATTGACGTCGCGGGCGTTCATGCCCTTGAGCTTCTGCTCGGCGATCTCGCGGCACTGGGCCATGGTCACGCGGCCGACGATGTTCTTGCCCGGCTCCTTGGAACCGGCATTGATCTTCGCCGCCTTCTTGAGGAAATAGGACGCTGGCGGCGACTTCATCTCGAAGGTGAAGGACTTGTCCTGGTAGGCGGTGATCACCACCGGCACCGGGGACCCCTGCTCCATCTTCTGGGTGGCCGCGTTGAAAGCTTTGCAGAATTCCATGATGTTGAGGCCGCGCTGGCCCAGCGCAGGCCCGATCGGCGGAGACGGGTTTGCCTGGCCCGCCGGCACTTGCAGTTTCACGTAGCCGACGACTTTCTTAGCCATTTGACTTTCCCTCGCCGGTCATTCCGGCCTGTTGAGGTTAGTGGTCCGGCTTTCGCCTCCCACCGGGTTCCGGTCAGTTCCAGAAGATCAGCGGATCTTCTCGACCTGGCCGTATTCGAGTTCGACAGGCGTGGGCCTGCCGAAGATGGACACGGCGACTTTGAGCCGCGACCGTTCTTCATCCACTTCCTCCACCTGACCGGAGAAGGAGGCGAAAGGTCCGTCGGCGACGCGCACCTGCTCGCCGATTTCGAAGCTGATCGTCGCCTTGGGACGCTCGACACCCTCGGCCACCTGGTTGAGGATGCGGGCGGCTTCGGCATCGGTGATCGGGATCGGCTTGTTGTCCGATCCCAGGAATCCCGTCACCTTGGGCGTATTCTTGATCAGGTGGAAGACCTGATCGGTGAGTTCCATCTTTACCAGCACATAGCCGGGAAAGAAGCGGCGCTCGCTCTTGATCTTGCGGCCCCGTCGGACTTCCACCACGTCTTCGGTGGGAACCAGCACCTGCTCGACGAGATGGCCCAGACCCTTCTGTGCCGCTTGTTCCTTGATCGAGTCCGCAACCTTCTTCTCGAAATTCGAGTAGGCGTGGACGATGTACCAGCGTGTTGTCATGTTTGCCTGCAGCTTGGCCCTTCCCTTAGAGGCCGAAAAGGACCTTGTCGACGCCCCATTTCAGGACGGCATCGACGGCCAGAAAGAACACCGCGGCTAAAGCCACCATGATCAGCACCATGACGGTGCTGACCATCGTCTCACGGCGCGACGGCCAGGTGATCTTGGCGGCTTCCTCGCGGACCTGCTGGATGAATTCGAACGGGTTGGTCTTGGCCATCGTATTTCCTTAAAGTGGCAGGGGCAGAAGGGCTCGAACCCTCGACCTGCGGTTTTGGAGACCGCCGCTCTACCAACTGAGCTATACCCCTATCAGGTGCCAGAGGTCAGGTATCAGATTCGCGGCCTCTGGATATCGTGTCACTCCGTTATCTTTGCAACGACGCCGGCGCCGACGGTACGGCCGCCTTCACGGATGGCGAAGCGCAGCTTCTCCTCCATGGCGATCGGCGTGATCAGCTCGACGTCGAAGGAGATGTTGTCGCCCGGCATCACCATTTCCGTGCCCTCCGGAAGGGTGACGACGCCGGTCACATCGGTGGTCCGGAAATAGAACTGCGGGCGGTAGTTGGCGAAGAACGGCGTATGCCGGCCGCCCTCCTCCTTGGTCAGGATATAGGCTTCCGCCTTGAACTTCTTGTGCGGCTTGACCGAACCGGGCTTGCACAGAACCTGGCCGCGCTCCACCCCCTCGCGGTCGATGCCGCGCAGCAGCGCTCCGACATTGTCGCCGGCCTCGCCCTGGTCGAGCAGCTTGCGGAACATCTCGACCCCGGTCACCACCGTCTTCTGGGTGTCGCGCAGCCCCACGATCTCCACTTCCTCGCCGACCTTGACGATGCCCCGCTCGATCCGGCCCGTCACCACCGTGCCGCGCCCCGAGATCGAGAACACATCCTCGATCGGCATCAGGAACGGCTGGTCCTTGGCCCGCTCGGGCTGCGGAATGTAGCTGTCGACCGCATCCATCAGCTTCAAAACCGACTCGCGCCCGAGCTCCGGCTTGGTGCCGTCAAGGGCGCACAGCGCCGAGCCGCGGATGATCGGAATGTCGTCGCCCGGGTACTGGTAGGAGGTGAGAAGCTCGCGCATCTCCATCTCGACCAGCTCGAGAAGCTCCGGATCGTCGACCATGTCGACCTTGTTCATGTACACAACCAGCGCCGGCACGCCCACCTGGCGGGCCAGCAGAATGTGCTCGCGGGTCTGCGGCATCGGGCCGTCGGCGGCCGAGACCACCAGAATGGCCCCGTCCATCTGCGCCGCCCCGGTGATCATGTTCTTCACATAGTCGGCGTGCCCCGGGCAATCGACATGGGCATAATGCCGCTTCTTGGTCTGGTACTCGACATGCGCCGTCGAAATCGTGATACCGCGCGCCCGCTCCTCCGGCGCCTTGTCGATCTGGTCGTAGGCCGTGTAGGTCGCTCCCCCCGTCTCCGCCAGAATCTTGGTGATCGCCGCCGTCAGCGACGTCTTGCCGTGATCCACATGCCCGATCGTCCCGATGTTGCAGTGCGGCTTGTCGCGGGTGAATTTTTCCTTGGCCATCGCCGTTAAACCTCGACTTCTTCTCTTTCTTTTCTTTTCCCTGGCCCGCCGTGCCGTAGCTGCGAAGAGCGAAGGCTGGAGCGGGTGAAGGGAATCGAACCCTCGTATTCAGCTTGGAAGGCTGCTGCTCTACCATTGAGCTACACCCGCGTTGCCTCCTGACCCCTGGCACTTAACTCCCGGCCCTGATGGTGGGGGAGGTAGGACTCGAACCTACGAAGGCGAAGCCAGCGGATTTACAGTCCGCCCCCTTTGCCGCTCGGGACACTCCCCCGAATCGCCCTCGAAAAGCGGGCAAAACCGTTGCTAGAGCCAAACGCCATCGAGCCCGGGTTGTGCCCGGGCCCAAGAGTGGGCGCTATATGCAAGGGTTGGGAGCCCGAGTCAAGCGCAGGTTGCCTATTTCGCCTTCGCCGGCCTGCGCGGGGCCGGCTTCGCCCTGGCACGTGGCAGGGCCTTGCGTTCCGTGGGTTTGGGCAGGGCCTTTTCCTCGTCGCGGCTGAGATACTGGAAAGTGAGGGCGTCATCCTTGAGCAGGATGCGCACCGTGCCGCCCTTGGCGAGCTTGCCGAACAGAACTTCCTCGGCCAGCGGCTTCTTCACCTTTTCCTGGATCAGGCGCGCCAATGGCCTGGCCCCCATCTGCTGTGTCGTAGCCCTCTGACGGCCAGCCAATCGGCAGCCTCGGTTGAGAGCTCGATATTGACCTGCCGCTCGGAGAGCTGCGCCTCGAGCTGGAGCACGAATTTCTCCACCACCTTGCGCACGATCTCGGGCGGCAGATGGCTGAAGGCGATGGTCGCGTCGAGCCGGTTGCGGAATTCCGGCGAGAACATGCGGGTGATCGCTTCCTGATCGTCGCCCTCGCGCACATTGCGGGTGAAGCCCATGGCCTCGCGCGCCATGTCCTGGGCGCCGGCATTGGTGGTCATGATCAGAATGACATTGCGGAAATCGACCGACTTGCCGTTATGGTCGGTGAGTTTGCCGTGGTCCATCACCTGCAACAGGATGTTGAACAGGTCCGGGTGGGCCTTTTCGATCTCGTCGAGCAGCAGCACGGTGTAGGGATGCTGGTCGATGCCGTCGGTCAAAAGCCCGCCCTGGTCGAAGCCCACATAGCCCGGCGGCGCGCCGATGAGCCGCGACACCGAGTGGCGCTCCATATATTCCGACATGTCGAAGCGCAGCATGTTGACGCCGAGCACTTCGGCAAGCCGCTTCGCCACCTCGGTCTTGCCGACGCCGGTGGGGCCGGAGAAAAGATAGCAGCCGATGGGCTTTTCCGGCTCGCGAAGGCCTGCCCGCGACAGCTTGATCGCCGAGGTCAGCGCTTCGATGGCCTTGTCCTGACCGAACACCAGCCGCTTCAATTCGGTATCGAGATTTCGCAGAACCGTGGCGTCGTCCTTGGACACGGTCTTGGCGGGAATCCGTGCCATGGTGGCGATGGTGGCTTCGATCTCGGGCACGTCGATCGTCTTGCGGCGCTTCTCTTCCGCCAACAGCATCTGCGAGGCGCCGGTCTCGTCGATCACGTCGATGGCCTTGTCCGGCAGTTTGCGGTCGCTCAAATAGCGGGCCGACAGCTGCACCGCGCTCTCGATTGCCTGCATCGGTGTAGCGGACCTTGTGGAACTCCTCGTAATAGGGCTTGAGACCCTTGAGGATGGCGATCGCATCCGGGATCGACGGCTCGTTCACGTCGATCTTCTGGAAGCGGCGCACCAGCGCCCGGTCCTTTTCGAAATGCTGGCGGTATTCCTTGTAGGTGGTGGAGCCGATGCAGCGCAGCGCACCGCCCGCCAGTGCCGGCTTCAGCAGGTTGGAGGCATCCATCGAGCCGCCCGAGGTGGCGCCCGCCCCGATCACCGTGTGGATTTCGTCGATGAACATGATGGCGCCGGGACGGGCCTCGATTTCCTTGATCACCGCCTTGAGACGCTCTTCGAAATCGCCGCGATAGCGGGTGCCGGCCAGGAGCGCGCCCATGTCGAGCTGGAACACGGTGCAGTCCTTGAGCACGGCGGGCACGTCGCCCTTGATGATCTTGCGGGCCAGCCCCTCGGCGATCGCCGTCTTGCCCACGCCCGGGTCGCCGACGAAGAGCGGATTGTTCTTCTGGCGGCGGCACAGAATCTGGATGGTGCGGTTGACTTCCGCCTCGCGGCCGATCAGCGGATCGATGCGGCCCTCGGCCGCCTTCTTGTTGAGATTGACGCAATAGGCATCGAGCGCGTCGGCATCGCCCTTCTTCTTCGGTCCCTCGCGCTCGTCATCGCCGCCGCCACCGCCGCCTTGCTGCTGGTCCTGGTCGACGCCGCGCACCGGCCGCGTGTCGGACAGCCCGGCGCGCTTGGCGATGCCGTGCGAAATGTAGTTGACCGCGTCGTAGCGGGTCATGTCCTGCTCCTGCAGGAAAAACGCGGCGTGGCTCTCGCGCTCGGCGAAAATGGCGACCAGCACATTGGCGCCGGTCACCTCCTCGCGGCCCGAGGACTGCACATGAATGACGGCGCGCTGGATAACGCGCTGGAAGCCGGCGGTGGGCTTCGAGTCCTCGCCGGCATCGGAAATCAGGTTGGTGAGATCGTTGTCGATATAGTTCTCGAGGCTGCGGCGCAGCGCGCCGATATCGACATTGCAGGCGCGCATCACCGCGGCAGCGTCCTTGTCGTCGGTGAGCGCCAGCAGCAGATGTTCCAGCGTGGCGTATTCGTGATGCCGCTCATTGGCGACCGCCAGCGCCCGGTGCAGGGCCTTCTCGAGACTGCGGGAGAATGTCGGCATGCCGCGCTTATTCCTTTTCCATGGTGCATTGTAGCGGATGTTGGTGCTTCCTGGCAAAGTCCATTACTTGGGTCACTTTCGTTTCCGCTATTTCGAACGTATAGACCCCGCAAATGCCGACACCTTTCTGGTGCACATGCAGCATGATGCGGGTCGCCTCCTCCCGGCCCTTGCTGAAAAACCTTTCCAGCACGTGGACCACGAACTCCATCGGCGTGTAATCATCGTTTAGAAGCAGCACCTTGTAGAGCGACGGCTTCTTGGTACGGACTTTCGTCCGGGTGATGATACCCGTCTGATTGTCGTCCTTGTCGGAATCCCGGATCGGCATGGATTAATTATATAATCGCTTCGGCCCGGAATGGGAGTGGTTAATCGCGGCGGAATTGTGCCCGCCGGAACACAAAAAAATAGGCCGCGCGAGGCGGCCCAGTAGATGTGCTGTAATGCTAAGCGCTAAAATCCCGAAAAACCCAGCCCCCATGCCGCCATGGCGACAAACGCCGAAGAGACGACCTCATAGGCGACATACCAGCCGCCGAATTTGCAGATGGTCTCCAGCATGCGTCTCTCCCTGAAACAACGGCCTGTGTCGGTTAATGAATTGCAAAGACCGTGCCGTGAGAGGGATGGGGCTGTTGGAACTGCCGCCGCATTTGGCGCAACACGCCATTAGGGTTAAGACCCTGCCGGGGGTGGCGGATATGCTTCGCGACTACGGCCTTGGCCGCCGGGACATTTTTTTTTGCGCGGTGGCGGCGCTGCCGGTCGCCGCCTATGCCTGGACATTGGTTCCGCCCCCGGCGGCGCTGGCCGCCGGCTACATGGCCTTCACTGTGCTGGCCATCGCCCTCGTCGACCACCGCAAATTCATCATTCCGGACGCCCTGTCGCTGCCGGCGATCCCGCTCGGCCTCGTGGCGGCGCTATCTGCCTTTCCGGAGGACTGGCGCGCTATCCTGCAGAATCATCTTGCCGCCACTGTGATTGCAGCGGGCGTCTTCTATCTGGTCCGCCTGGCTTACCGTAACATGCGCGGCATAGAGGGCCTCGGGCTCGGCGATGTGAAGCTTGCCGCCGCCGCCGGCGCCTGGCTGGGCATTGAACCGCTGCCGGTAATCCTGCTTGTGGCGACAGGAGCGGCACTCACGGCGGTTCTGCTGAAGGCTCTCCGTCACCGGGGAGAAAAAATGACACCACAGACTGCCGTGCCGTTCGGCAGTTTTCTGGCGCCCAGTATCATGATCGTCTGGTTCGCGCAGCAAATCCTCGCGTGAGCTTCAGTTTCCGGCGAGTTCGCCAAGTTTTCGGCGGACACCCGGATCGCGCTCGGTGGCGATCGCCGCGCGAATGAGCGCCAGCGCCCGATCGCTGCCGGCGATCCCCAGGGCCTCCGCTGCCGCCAGCCTGATCTGCGGATCGGGATCGGCCGAAAGCCGCTGGCCGAGAATCGGGATGGCACCGTATTGGGCGAATTGCCCGAGCGCCATGAGCGCGGCAATACGGATTCTGGTGCTCTTGTTGCGGCGGGCGATCGCCTCGAGTTGCCGCGCCGACGCCCATCCCGGCGTATAGCTGAGCTTGGCAATGTCGCGCAGCGTGGCGGACACACTCTCTGTGGCTGCCGACGGCACGCTTTCCGCTTCGAGTTGGACGACAGCCGCGCCACGGCCGCCCATGAACACAATGCGCGCCACCTGCGCCGGATCGCCGGTTCTTTCAATGACGAAGGACCGCCCCGGCGCCAACTTCTGCAGGGCTTCCATGAGGCTGGCGCGCCGCAGCCGGACGGGACCCGCATTGCCCGGCCCGGCACTGCCGAGGACCGGTATATTCATTGCCGCGCCGAGACGCTGCAATGCCTCGTCGAGGGGAATGGGTGTGGTGATCTCGATGCTGACCAGCTCGCCCTCCACGGTGAACAAATCATCGGCCTGGCAAGGCAGTGCAAAAAGCAGTGTGGCGGCGAGTAAAGTGGCCGCCACGTATTGCGGCATGCGGCTTCTGCTCATCTTTGTGCTTCAGGTTTTCGGAATTGAGATTCGCCGCCGCCGCATCGGTGGCCTGGGGAGATTGCCATGATCGTCGTGGCAATCTTGGAGAATTGCAGGATTGCGTCTGCCGCCGCATTCCTCCCGTTGAAACAACACCACAACGGCAGAGTGCTACCGGAGACTTGGTCATGTCAATTACAACTGTCTCCGCAAATTCCGCGCGACTTTGCCGCCTCATCGGTCTAAACCGCCTCTCGTGTTGCGCCGGTATTGAATAGCGGTTGCTGACAGGCAAAGTTCCCGGCCCCCGGTCCCCCGAATCGGGTTATTCATGTGGTTGATGTTTCTCGACATTTACTTGCCTCATTTTGCGGGTCATGTTCACATCGGGGGTAAAGCGGCGGGTCCGAGGCGTGATTAATTTATACCGGCACATAGGGCGGCAGGGTCTTCTCTTGCTCGCCTGCCTGATGGCCTTTGCGATTGCCGGCTGCAATGCCCGGCTGGACGGGCTGGAGTCGAATTTGCCCGACCCCGCCGATGTCGACCTTGGCGCAAAGAAACCAAAATCGATCTCGCGTAACGAAACCGCCGTCCCAGAAGCGCAACGCGGCAGCTATCAGATTTTTCCCGGCCAGCCGGCGGGCCCGGATGGCGGCATGCTTCCCGCGCCGGGCGTCACCGAAGAGGGCGGCAAGTTTTCCATCAACATCGATGGCGCCGAAATGGCCCAGGCCGCCAAGCTGGTCCTCGGCGAGACCCTCGGTCTCAACTATATCGTCGATCCGCGCGTCCAGGGCACCATCACGCTGTCGAGCAGCAGGCCGCTCTCCGGCCGCGAGGTGCTCGACGCGTTCGAAGCGGCACTCCGCCTCAACGGCGCCGTGCTGGTACAGAGCGGAGGCCTCGTCAAGGTAGTAGCGAGCCAGGAGGTGATCGACGGCGAGATGGGGGCTGCCGATTTCGCCACGGCCGGCGGCGTGGCGTCGCCGGGCTATGGTGTCAGCGTCGTGCCGCTGCGCTACATCAGCGTCACCAATATGCTGGAACTCCTCGACAGCTTCATCGCCCGCTCAGGGACGGTGCGCGCCTCCAATGCCGGCAGCATGATCCTGTTGCGCGGCACGGCGGCCGAACGCCAGTCGCTGGTCGATGTGGTCCTCTCCTTCGATGTCGACTGGATGAAGAGCCAGACCGCCGCCGTCGCTATCCTCGCCAACAGCACGCCCGACGACATGGTGACGCAGCTCGAGGCGGTGTTCGCCGACGACACCGCGGCCTCCGGCAACAACAAGGCGCGCTTCATCCCTCTGGAACGGCTGAACGGCGTCGTCATTATTGCCAATAGCTCGGCGAAAGTGCGCCGCGCGCTGTCCTGGGTGGGGCGTCTCGATAAGTCAAACACCAACGAAACCGGCTATTACGTCTATGCGGTGCAGAACGGCAGCGCCGTCGAATTCGCCAAGATCCTGAATTCCACCTTCCTCGAGAAGAGCGGAGCGGCGGACAAGATATCGCAGGTGGCGCCCGAGCAGGAGAGAGTCGAGCAATCGACGACGCCCACGCAGCCCGACGGCCAGCAGCCCGACGAGACCGGACAAGACAATCAGGACGGCAAGTCCAACCTGGAACAGCCCGTAACGAGGCCCGAGGACACAACCGCCTCTATCCCCGAGACCGACTTGTCGTCCGGCATCCGCATCACGCCCAATACCGCAAACAACACATTGGTGATCCGCGCCACCCCGCGCGAGTACCGCAAGATCCTGGCGATGCTCCGCCGCATCGACAGCCCGGCGATTCAGGTGCTGATCAACGCCACCATCGCCGAGGTTTCGTTGACCGACAAGCTGCGCTACGGCGTGCAGGCCTTTTTCAAGAGCGATGACGTCTCCGGCGGCGTTTTCACAGGCGACGGCCTGGTCCTCAGGCCAAGCTTTCCGGGCCTGAATTTCTTCCTCGGAAAGACCAGCGATCCGCGCCTCGTTCTAGACGCGCTCGAGGCCGTCACCAGGGTCAGGGTCGTATCCTCGCCGTCGGTCGCCGTGCTCGAAAACCAATCCGCTACCATCAAGATCGGCGACCAGGTTCCCATCAAGACCGGCGAAACCGTCGGGCAGACCACGACGGAGACCTTCGAGTATCGCGACACGGGCGTCATTCTCAAGGTCAAGCCGCGCGTCAACTCGAATGGCATGGTCACCATGGAAATCGCGCAGGAACTGTCGTCTGTCGTAGCCGGCAGCGCCGGGACCAGAGGCACTACGAACCCTACTATCTCGCAGCGCACGGTCGCTAGCACGGTCTCGGTCCAGAGTTCGCAGACGGTGGTTCTCGGCGGCCTGATCAGCGGTCAGGAGAGCCGCGAGAAGGACGGCGTTCCCGGAATCAATAAAATACCGATTTTCGGCGACCTGATTGGGAGGACCGACAATTCCGCCGCGCGCAATGAGCTTATCATCTTCATAACGCCGGAGATCATCCGGAATCCCGAGGATGCGAGCAACGTATCGCAGGAACTGCGCGCCAAGATGAAGTTGTTCAATTGGAATTGAGTTCGGGGTCCGGTTCGCTTGTATCTTCCGGTGCCATGACCTCGCCGCCGGGTTCGTTCTGCATCTCCTCCCCGTCCCCCTGCGCCGTCGGCGGCGCTTCGACACGGCGGGCGCGCTCGAACAGTTTGAGCGAGAACGACACATCGTCCCGGGCGATGGTGACTTCCTTCTCGCCGACCGATCGGAGCTCCCAGTCCGAGAGAAACTGGCCCTGTTTGAGGTGAAAGACCTCATTGGTCTTGTTCCAGCGCAGCATGGCGATCCTGGCGTCATCGTCGATAGCGACCGCAAGCAACGTGAAATCCTCAGCCTTGGCGGTATCTTGCGGCTCCGCAGCCGGCTCGGCAACCGCCGCAGGTGCAACATCTTCGACCCGCGGAGGCGGCCGCGTCCGGGTCGGATTGAAAAGCGGCCGGTTTACGATTTCGGCGAACTGCTCGACGGCAAGACCCGACAGTGGATTGAGCGGCACCGATTCGGCAGGCCTGCTTGCTTGGGCAATCTGCGCTGCGGGCGCCGGGGTCACTGCGACGGCGGCCGCATCACCGCCGCCCGCCAGCGTCAGCAGGCTGCCAGCCGAACCGGACCAGACGGCGTAGGCGGCGAGTGCCGCGGCACAGGCAATGAGCAGAAGCAGCCGGCGGTTTTTCACTGCGGCACCTCCCACCAGGCGAAGGCTTCAAGTTCGAGCCGCGCCGACAAGCGTTCGGATGGCAGGCCCTGGCCGCTATCGCTTTCCGCCGCACCGGTGGAAATGTGGGCACGGCGCACGAAGATCAGCGGCGTTCCCGTCTCGATCGCATGCAGATAACCGCGCAGTCCCTCGATCGATCCGCTGGTTTCGACTTCCATCCGTAATATGGCAAGTCCGTCCTTCTCCTCGGTGGGCAGGGGCTGCGTCCGTTCCAGCACTAGTCCATTCAGTTCCGCCATCGCTCCCGCCAGCCGCTGCAGCTCGGCGAGCGCCAGGCCCGATGTGCCGCCAGCGGCGAAGACAAGCGCGATATCGTCGGCTGACGTCAGGGTCGCCCCCTTGCGGCTCGCGGCATTGCGGGTTTTAGCCTCGATCAGCATCAAGAGATCGCGGCTCTCCGACAGTTGGGCCGCGACAGCGGCGTGCCAGAAAAAGGGCAGGCTTGCGGCAAACGCGAACAGGACGATGGCGCCGATCACGATGGCGAGCCCCATGGCGCCGGCTTTCGACAAGACGAGGCGTGCGGGTGGGCGCGTCATGGCGCGGCTGCCGGGGTTTCGATGGTGGCGGAGATCGAAAATACCTCTGCGTTGCTGTTGGCGTCGCGCTGGGTAGCGGAAGAGAAAGCGGCTGCGGCGAAAACATCGGAGGCCTCGAGCAGACCGATAACTCCGGAAGCGCCGGTGCCGCGCCCGGTCAGCGTCACCGTATTGTCCTCATAGTCGAGTGCATTCAGAAAAATCCCGTCGGGAACAAGGGCTGTCAGTGTATCGAGGACGGCAATCAGCGGACGTTCACTTTTCTTGCGCTCGTGGATCGAGTTGGCAAATGCCAGCTTGCCTGCCGCGGCGGCACCGGCCGGTCCCTGCTTCAGGACGCTCGACAGCGCTTCGCTGCGCTGTTCGATCGCCGTTAATTCCGCCTGAGCCGAGAGCGCCAAATAAAGCCCGGCGGCGAACACGGCCGCCGCCACGGTGCCGGCGCCCGCCAGCGCTGTCTTCAGCAAATTCCGCGCCCGCTCGAAGCGGGCGGCGCTGTGGAAATCGATGGCGATGCCGTCCTGGGCGAGCGGTTTGGCGGCGATGTCGAGGCGATCCGCCTTGATGCCGCGCGCCGCCAGCGCCGCAAGCAGGGTTTCGACCATCCGGCGGCTGGCGATGCCAATTTCAACGCCGATGTGGCCGGGCTGGCTTTCGACCGTCTCGCGATAGCCCCACACGGCTTCCTCGAGCGGCCACGGCGCCAGACTTTCCACCTTGTTCCGCACCACCGCGGCGAGCACGTCGCGCGCGCCCTCCGGAAGCGACAGCGTCTTGACCACCGCGCGCTCGCGGTCGAGACGCAGGTGGATGCGCTTGCCCGCCCCGGCCAGTCTCGCCGTTAGGTTTGCCGGAATGACGCCTTCGAAACTCCCGATGAGTTCGGGGGCACCCGCCTTGCTGCGCCCATAGATTAGGCCCTTGCCGCCGCCTAGATGGATAAGGTGCCGCCAGGCGGTGGCCGTTCCGCCCTCGTTGGCCAGATCGGCGACCAGCGCGTCGACGTAAGTCCGGATCCGCCGCGCCAGCCGCCCGCCCAAGGCGAACACCTGCCGCGTTGCAGAATTATTGTATCTATCGATCGCCGGTACGTCGCTCATTCATCACCAAAACCGTCTTTACCACGACCAGGCCAGAACCCGGAAAGGCACCGGCCCTGCAGCATCCAGCACAATTGTGGCCTGCAGGCGGCTGCCCCCAATGAGGCCGCCGCCCGCGACGGCCTTTACCATCACAAGGTAAACAGAGCTTTCCGAGAGGGTTAGAAAGTTCTCGTATTTTGCCAGAATGCTCTGCACCTCCGGATTATCGATATTGCGGCGGGTGCGGGCCTCGAACAGCAAGGCGATATCGGCCGCTTCCATCTCGGGTACGCTGCGCAGAACCGCTTCCGGGGCCGCCATCGGATTGATGCGGCCGCCGTGGCTGTAGAGGGTCAGATAGGGCAGCAATTTGTCGATCGCCGCGGGTTCGGTTCCGGCTATGCCGTAAAGCTGCGCCACCGAGAAGAAGACCGGCGGCGGCCCGGACTCCTGCTGAGCCGTCTCCTCCCCAGCGACCTGAGCCGTGTCCCGTCTCGCGACCGGTTCGGCAGGCGCCTTTTCCTCGCCGCCATTTTCTTCCCGCCACGCGACGATCAGTTCTCCGAAATTGGCCGGATCGGACACCGATCCGGATTCGCGCTCGAACAAGCCGGCCAGCAGGGGCGCCGCGGCGCGGTTGATGTCGACGAGGCCGGTCGCATCGCGGATGGCGATATCGACGACCCGCCCGCCGCCAAGATCGACGCGCACTGGAGTGCCGTCGGCGAAGATGCGCTGCTTCGCCTCGGTGCCGAGAATTGTAGCGCCCGCCGCTTGGACTCCCGACTTGAGCGCCATTTCGGTGCGCAGGCGCGCCGTCTCGACGCCGGCCAGCGACAGGCTGCGCTGCGCGTAGGTACCGAGAGCAACCACAACGATGGTCATCATCGCCACCGTCCACAGGACGATCACCAGGATCATGCCGCGCTCTGCGACTGTGGACTCGGCCTTAGTCATTACCGCGCGTGGCGCCCGTCAGGGCTCCCTCCGTCTTCATGGTGCAGGCGGGTGAATCGGCGTTGAAGCAGGCAGCTTCCGCATCGATCTCGAGTGCCAACACCATTGCGGGCGTCAGCCACAGGCCGGTCTTCCGGTCAGTGATTTCGATCTTGATCTGCTCCGGCAGGCGGTTGCCGGCCAGCCAGCTTGTGGACCAGCTGCGCAAGCCTGCTCGCGGCGAGCGGTAAGTCATCTCCCCCGCGATGTTGCCGCGCATCAGGACCACTTCGTCGGCCCAGACGAGGGTGGAGACATCCTGCCGTCCCGACACGAAAGGCGCCCGCATCCTTACGAACTCGGTGGCGCCGTCGCGGTCGCGGACCTGCAGCCGCACCCAATAGAGTCCGGCCCGGTTGTTGCCCGGTCTTTCGGCGAGGACATATATCGCCTCGGAGGCGCTGCCCGCGAACAGAAAGCCCGGCGCGTCGCCGCCGGCTGGGGCCCGTTCGATGCGCGCAATATCTCCCGCCAATACATGGAAACCGCTGGCCAGCGTTCCCTGACGCTCAACCGATTCCGTCGTCCTGTTCCAGCCGCGATCGATGGTCTGCATTGCCGCGGTGAGACCCACCATGATCAGGGAGGAAATGGCAAGCCCGACCAGGATTTCGAGCAAAGTAAAACCAGCGTTGCGAGCTTGGGGGCTTCGCTTGGGCGCTGTCATGGCCTATTTCCCGAGCTTCAGGACGTCGAGCTGGAAGTGCCCGCGCGGCTGCCATTGCAGGTCCACGGCCAGGCGATAGAGCCGCCAGCCGCGCGGCGCCAGCCGCGCCACCCCGGCACCGGCGGGCTCGACCGTCACCTCCCAGCGATAGATGCCCGACGTTCCCGAATGAGTTCCCGGCGCAATGACGGTCTCACGCACCTGGTCGTCGATGATGGCTTCGGCCAAAATGCGGGCGCCGAGATGTTGTTCGAGATAATGGGCGGCCGTCTGGCTGCCGGTCATGCCGCGGAACAGGAACACCAGCGCCATGGCGGCGATCGCCAGCGCGCACATCGCCTCGACCAGGGTGAAACCTGCCTGGCGGCGATCCTCAGCCATGGCCCATGGAGACATTGCCGGTCAGCCAATTGACCAGAATCCGGTAAGTCTGGCCACGCCAGACGAGACGCAGGGTGCCGCCGGTGGAACTGCCATTGCCGTAGAAGCGGATGCCGAGCGAACCGTCGCGGTATTGTTCGGATGCCGCGACCTCGGCGGTGACATCGACATCGCCTGGGATCGCCAGTCCATCGCCGCCATCGCGATCACCCATGCGGCGCCGGCCGAGATCGATGATGAACACGCTTTCGCCTGCCGTCCGGATTGCCTGTGAGCGCGCCTCGCGGATCATGGCCGCTGTTTTGACAGTCAGGGCGCGGAACCGGGCACCGTCGATAGAGCGGTTGCCGCCATAGGAAATGGCAACCACCGCAATGGCCAGTACGGCGAGAACCGCCAGCATTTCGACCAGCGTGAATCCGGAAGCGGAACTCCTCCGCCCGTCAGTTCCAGACGTCGGCGTCCTCATCCGTGCCGCCTTCCTTGCCGTCCCGGCCCATGGTGTAGAGGTCGAATGCGCCCTTCTTGCCTGGCGACTGGTAGCGATAGGGCCGGCCCCAGGGATCGGGCGGGATGTTGCCCTTGGTGATATAGGGGCCGCTCCAGCTCGCGAGTTTCGTGGGCGGTTTCACCAACGCGTTGAGCCCCTCGGCGGTCGCCGGATAGCGGCCGACGTCGATGTGGAAGAGTTCCAGCGAGGTGACCAGGCTCTCGATCTGCACCTTCGCCGTCTTGGTGCGCGAGGCCCCGAGATAGCCGATCACGCGGGGCCCGATGATGCTGGCAAGCAGCACCAGGATTACCAGAACCACCAGTAGTTCGACGAGTGTGAAGCCCGCTTCGTCGCTCCGCCTGGGCTTGCGCCAAACCGCCCGCTTCCTGCCGTTATCGCCGCTCATGGAATGTTGCGCCAATGCTACAAAGTCAGATCGTTAATGCTGATGATCGCACCCATCAAAGAAACAATGATGAAGGCCACGACGGCACTTAGCATCAAAATTATGGCGGGTTCAAGGAGCGTCAGGCTGCGGTCCACGGCACGCTCGAGTTCCTCTTCGAGTATGTCGGTGACTTGCAGCACGCTCGGCGTCAGATTGCCGGTCTCGTTGCCGACCTTCAGCATGCGGGCCAGGAGTTTCGGGAAAGATGCGGGTGCGCTCCAGCGGTACGAGGAAGTCCTCGCCCCGGCGGAGTGCCGTTTCCATCTCGCCGATGGCCGCGGCCATGTCGCGGTTGCTCATCGATGGCCGCATCAGCTTGAGGCTGTCGGGCAGGCTGACACCGGCGGCGAGCAGCGTGCCGAGCACCCGGCAGAACTGGATCACCGCCACCTTCTTCAGCAGCGAGCCGATGAGCGGCAGCCGCAGCGCCACGCGATAGAGAAGCTCTTGCATGCGCGCGCCGCCGAAGACAAGAACGAGAACGAGGGCGGCGAGCGGGAGGGCGACGAGCAGCGTCAGGCCGTTGGCGATCAGCCAGTCGGACATGGCGATGACGGCACGCGCCGAATCCGGGACCGGCGCCCCCGCCCCAGGATCATGTCCTTGATGCTGGGCACCACCGAAACCATGATGAAGCTGACCGCCCCCACCGCCAGCAGCACGAGCAGCGATGGATAGGTGAGCGCCGAAACCAGACGGCCGCGGATCTTGCGTTCCTTGTCGCGCGTCGCCGCAACGCGCTCGAGCACTTGCGCCAGCGTGCCGCTGGCTTCGCCCACCTCGACCATGCTCACATAGTAGCGCGAGAAAATTCCGGTCTCGGCCAGCGCCTCGTGAAAACTGCGGCCCTTGCGGATGTCGGTGCGCAGCGTCGCGATCATGGCGGAGAAGCCGGTCGAAAACGTCTCCTTGCTCAGGATTTCGAGCGCATTGTTGAGGCTCATGCCGGCCTTGAGCAGCCAGGCGAGCTCGCGGGTGAATGTGGAAATGTCGGAGGCGCTCGCGGCACCGCCGCCGAAACTGAAGATGCGGGCGGTCGAAATCGCCGTTTCCGCTTCGGCGACGTCGATCGGGTGCTGACCCTGCTCGGCGAGCTTGTGGATGACCGCGGAGCGGTCGCTTCCCTCCATGATGCCGCTGACCCGCTCGCCGTCGGTCCGAATTGCCGAATATTGGAATTTCGCCATGGGGATCAGGCCTCGAGCGCCACGCGCGTCAGTTCCTCGATCGTGGTGAGGCCTTGGCGGCATTTCGCCAGGCCGTCGGCGATCAGCGGAATCATGCCCGCACTCTTCGCCGCCTTGGCGATGATATCGGCGTTGACATCGGGCCGGATCAGCCGCCGCATCGCCTCGTCGACCACCAGAATCTCGAAGATCGCGGCGCGCCCGTGATAGCCGGTGCCGCCGCAATGATCGCAGCCTACCGCCTTCCACAATTTCATCTTTGTGCCTTTCACCAGCCCCGCCTCCGCGGCCGCGACGGCAAGCGCGTCGGGATAGCCGTGATACTCCTGGCGGCAGTTGTTGCACAGCCGCCGGACCAGGCGCTGCGCCACCACGCAGCGCAGCGTCGAGGCGATGAGATAGGCCTGGACCTCGAGATCGAGCAGGCGGGTGACGGCACCGGCCGCCGAGTTGGTATGCAGCGTGGTGAGCACCATGTGCCCGGTCAACGAGGCGTTGACGCCGATCCGCGCCGTTTCGGCATCGCGCATCTCACCCACCATGATAATGTCGGGATCGAGGCGGAGCAGCGAGCGGAGCGTGCTGGCGAAGGTGAGGCCGATATCGGGCCTGACCTGAATCTGGTTGACGCCTTCGACCTGGTATTCGACAGGATCCTCGATCGACAGGATCTTGCGGCTGGGATCGTTGAGGAATGACAGGACCGCTGCGAGCGTCGTGGTCTTGCCGCTTCCGGTGGGACCGGTGACGACGATGAGCCCGTGAGAGAAGGACGCCTGCTCCTTGAGTATCTGCATGTCGCGCTTCGTCAAGCCGAGCTGGCCGATCTCCGGCACCTGATTGGTGGCGCTGAGAAAGCGGATGGCAATGCTCTCGCCATGGATGGTCGGCATGGTAGCGACGCGGATATCGTATTCGCGCCCCCCGATGCGTACCCGGGCGCGGCCGTCCTGCGGCAGGCGCCGCTCGGCGATGTTGAGTTGCGTCAGAATTTTGATGCGCGAAACCGCCGCCTTGCCGAAATCCGGCGGCAAGCACGCCGGCCTCCATGAGCATGCCGTCAACGCGGCGGCGCACCATGACGCGGCCGCGGGCGGGCTCGATATGCAGGTCGGTGGCGCGCGCTGCCGAAGCTTCGCGAAACAGGCGGTTGACGAGATCGATGACCGGCGCATCGAGCGCCATGTCCTTCAGGTGCTCCTCGTCCTCGCCGCCCGCCGCGCCGATCGCACCTTCAGGTGCCGCGCCGGCAGAAACACTATCGAGGAGTTTTTCGATGCGCGACACGATCTGGCCTTCCGGCGCCAGGCGCAATTCCACCGGTCGTTCGCAGGCAATCTCGATCGCCGCCTTGACCGCCTGATCGGCGGGATCGGCGACGGCGACGGTAACGCCCTGGGCATCGGCGCGGAGCGGCAGTACGTGATGCTCGCGCATGAAGCGGGCCGAAATCCGGTCCGGCAAAACCTGCACCTTAGGCCATTCCTTTTCGTCAAGCACTGGGATACGGAAATACCGGGAGAGCTCGCTGACCAGCACCTGCTGGTCGAGATAGCCGAGCCTGGAAATCGCCCGCACTGGTGTCCCGCCGTCTTCCGCCGCGGACTTGACGAGGCGCGACAATTGCTGCGGCGTGATCAGGCCGCGATCCGACAGGCTATCAAGAAATTCTTGCACGTGTTTGTCCGGCCGGACGAACTCAGGGGATTCGTGCATCGGCATATTGGAAGATAGCACCGGACGGGCGATTGGCAATGGTGGCCGCTCATCGATTGATCAGCCAAAGAATCAGGGACAGTACCAGGCTGATCAGTATGCCGGTCACAATGGGCGCATAGAAGGTAAAGTTGTCGCGTTCGATGACGATATCGCCCGTCAGACGGCCAAGACCGAGCCGGGAGAGCCACGGCCACAGTATGCCGATTGCGACGATCGCTAGTCCAACAATGATCAGCGTCCGCGACATTGGTCTTGATCCGCATGAGCAATCGTAATCCCATATGGGGATCACGTCTGCTTAAAACAAAGGACATGCCCAAGGCATCATGGGCATCAGTTGGATTGGCATCTGCTCTCCAGGCCGAACATGCACTGCTTGCTAGCCTTAATCACGTTCGGGGCGGTTGAAGGGCGGACGTACCCTGACGGTTGGGTGGCGCCGACGTATCTGTCCGATGGCTTGCTGCAACGGCAGCAAACTTATTCACGTTTCATCTTGCGCAATCGATGGCTTGGACCATCGCTCCGACAGCAGCATCCTGTCTCAGGCCGCCTTCGCGCACCAGCGTCCGCCACGTAAAAAAGCTCAGCGCCAGCCGCAGCACCGCACGCTGCTTCGTGCTCAGCTTCGCGCCGAGCACCTCCTGATAGGCCGCCATATACGGTCCGAACCGCAACTCGGCTGATTTCTTTCGTCAGCGTGATGATATTCGGCGTCGCGCAACACGCATGCGGCCAGTTCGGCGTTGCGTTCATACCAGCCATAGACCGCGCAGAAGGCCGACGCGGAGTCGCTCGTGCCGATCCTCGATGTTCCGCCAGGACCGCGGCCTCAGGCAGAGGATCGCGCTCCTGCGCCAGCCCCGAGCAGGCCAGATAAAGGCTCCGCTCATCGGGAAAATGCGCATAGAGCGTGTGCCGCTGAACGCCGGCCCGCTCGGCCACCATGCTGATCGTCGTGAGCGCCGGTCCGACGCTGCTGTGCAGATCGACGGCGGCTTCGACGATGCGCTGCCGGGTCTCCGCCTGCTGCTCGGCGCGGCGCTTGAGGGTGTAGGTCCGTGTCATGTCAATTTAATTGCACTACCATGTGCAATCATTATTGACAAGCCCTGAAATTTCGATACACATGCCTGTACTTTCAAATTGAGCGCAACCCCGATGCCCAGGAGACACACATGGAAACCAAGATCGCTGAAATCGCCGACGGCATCTACCGGCTCTCGACCTACGTGCCGGACATCGCCCCGCCCGCCGGCTTCGCCTTCAACCAGTTCCTCGTGCTCGGCGACGAGCCGCTGATGTTCCACACCGGCCTGCGCAAGATGTTCCCGCTCAACCGCGACGCCGTGAGCCGCCTCATTCCGCCCGAACGCCTGCGCTGGATCGCCTACGGCCACTTCGAGGCCGACGAGTGCGGCGCGATGAACGAATGGCTCGCGATCGCGCCGCAAGCCCAGGCCGCGCACGGACAGACCGGATGCATGGTGTCGCTCAACGACTTCGCCGACCGCCCGCCCCGCGTGCTCAAGGACGGCGAAACCATCGACCTCGGCGGCGGCAAGCGGGTCCGGTTCATCGATACGCCGCACACCCCGCACGGCTGGGACGCCGGCGTGCTCTACGAGGAATCGACGCGAACCTTGCTGTGCGGCGACCTGTTCACCCAGCTCGGCGATGGCCCGGCGCTGACCGAGGGCGACGTTGTCGGACCGGCGATCGCCGCGCGAGGACCTGTTCAAATATTCCAGCCTGAGCCCGAGCATGGGAACGACGATCCGCGACCTTGCAAAGCTGTCACCGCGCACGCTCGCGCTGATGCATGGCCCATCCTTTTCGGGCGATGGCGGAGCTGCACTGCGCGCTCTGGCCGATGACTACGACCGCCGTACGTCCGATCGGATGCTCGCCCTCGACAAAGCCGCCTAGGAGCGGACTGAAAGTGCGCGAGCTTTTGAATTCTAACTTGATTGTTGCTTTCGTCGCCCCATCTTTAGTGATGCTATCCCCATCAGAGGCGAGCGCTGTGCCGGCGCAAGGGAGGAACGATGAGATATGCAGTCCTAACACTGCTGTGGGCCTTAGGAACCACCATACCGGCCTTCCCTGCCTCACAAGGTTGGACAGTTTATCGACACAGCGCCCACGACTGCCGGGTCGAGTATGCAAGCAGCCTGTTCACTAAGGATGCGTGGGATGCAGCCAAGGAGCTTCAGCGGTTTTCTGGGCCTGATGCTCAGACCTATTTCAGAGTATCGGGCACCGCTAACGACGAGCGTTTGACCCCAGGCGACCTAAAGGCAAGGTATCTCGATTCCGATGCTCCCGGCCAGATCGTGTACGAACGCACCAAACCAGAGTTCCTCGTCCTGTCGGGCTATCGGGGTAATAGTATTTTTTATGTCAAGGCCGCATTGTCCGCCGACAACCGAACCATATGCGTTCTGGAGATGTCCTACCCACGAAAAGCAAAAAAGGCTTTTGATGAGGTCGTGACACGAATGTCCCGCTCATTCGTTGTCGAGCGCGACTAAGCGGCCCTCGCCACACCTTACCTTTAACTGGCCGATGTAGTACCAACCTCAAAGATATTGGCGGAGACGGAGGGATTCGAACCCTCGATACGCCTTTACAGCGTATAACGGTTTAGCAAACCGCCGCCTTCAGCCTCTCGGCCACGTCTCCGGTGCAACGGCTTTTGCCGCGATTTCGCTGCCCATGCAAGCGCTGGCCCAGCTACGGCTGGAAAAGCCCCGATCGCGAGTCTTTCGAATAATTCTAAAGCCGAGTAATTTAGTCGGTTTCTCTTGACGGGGGCTTCAAAATCGCCGATTAGGGCTGCCCACCATAAAGAAAGCCGCCTCAGGAGAACCCGTCATGCCGCTGTCCCGCCGCAACCTTCTCTGCGCCGCCGCTGCAACTCTCGCTGCCATCCCCGCAGCCCATGCGGCGGACACTGTCAATGTCTATTCCTACCGCCAGCCCACCTTGATCGATCCCCTGTTCGCAGCCTTCGCTCAAAAAACCGGGATCGAGGTCAAGACCATCTTTGCCGAAAACGGCCTGATAGAGCGGCTGGTGCAGGAAGGCCGCAACAGCCCCGCCGATGTGCTGCTCTCAGCAGATGTCGGGCGCCTCGTCGAAGCGGCGGCGCGCGGTGCCGCCCAGCCGGTCAATAGTGCTGTCATACTCGACAAAGTTCCCGCCAATCTGCGCGATGCCGGAAACCTGTGGTTTGGCCTCACCATGCGAGCCCGCGTCGTCTATGCCTCCGCTGCCCGCGTCACCCAGGAAGCGATCTCCTACGAGGAGCTCGCCGATCCGAAATGGCAGGGCAAGATCTGCATCCGCCCCGCCGATCATCCCTACAATCTCGGCCTCATCGCGGCGATGATCGCCCATCAGGGCGAGGACGCCGCGCGCGGCTGGCTCAAGGGACTCAAGGCCAATCTCGCCATCAAACCGAGCGGCAACGACCGCTCGCAGGCCAAAAGCGTCCATTCCGGCGAATGCGATCTCGCCCTTGCCAACACTTATTACATGGGCAAGATGCTGACCAACGAGGAAGAGCCTGAGCAGAAGCAATGGGCCAAGGCGCTGCGCATCGTCTTCCCCGCCTCCGCCGGTTTCGGCACGCATGTGAACATTTCCGGCATGCTCATGGCGAAAAATGCGCCGAACCGTGGTAACGCCCTCAAGCTCATGGAATTCCTGGCGAGCGATGAGGCCCAGCGCCTCTATGCCGACGGCAACTTCGAGTATCCCGTCAATCCGGCGGTGCCCGCGGCGGAGATCGTCCGCTCCTGGGGCAGCTTCACGCCCGATACGCTGAACGTCGCCGAGATCGCCAGGCTTGAACCCTTGGCCGCCCGCCTGGTCGACGAGGTGCAGTTCAACGATTGAGAAACTGTGGCGACCGCAGGCGTCCCAAACAAGCAAAAGCCGGAGCAGCAATGCCGCTCCGGCTTCACCGATGAAGTAAAAGCCGTCAAGGCGTCTGTGTCGGCGAATTTACGACATTGAAGACGACGTGGAGTGTGGTCGATTTGCGGTGACTATCGTCGCCCTTCTTCGAGAGCATCAAAACGACATCGAATTCTGCTGGGCCGAAGGTGTAAGGTTGAATCCCAGGCGTCCCCGGATCCCTGTCGATCACCGCGGCATAGAAGGCATAATTCTGCGAGTTTTGGGTGACTTTCTGAGTTCCCTCGTCATCAGGAATGACAACGGTGTTGCCCGATTTCCAGCGATAGCCGTTCAGATCCGGCTCAAAGCATGGGTTTGGCTGAACCGTACCACCCTTCGCCAGCGTCAGCTTGAGGTATCTGGTGTTCTTCGACGGATCCAGGTCTATCCAAAGGTCTCCATCATAGCGATCGAGGTTTGGGTTACTGGGATCCAACGCCACGTCGTAGGAGTAGGTGAAGTTCCATATTGCCCGGTTCGCAACGCCCGGCTGAGGGCCCGTCGGGACCTCGATATGCACGAGCCCATCGCCATCCACATAGGTGGAGCGAATATCCGCGCCTTGCCGGATGATCGCCTTCAATGCCAGTTCCACACCGGCACTCAGATTCCGTTTCCGCTGGAACGTAGTGTCAGGGTTCCCCGCCCCTTGCCAGATTAAACCCGAACCCGGAACGCAGGAATCTTGCGCCGTGGGATGCACCTTACGGTCGAGGTAAACCGGCAGATTGTCGTTGGGCCGCCCGTCCCTATCATCATCGGCCAAGCCGGGTGCGGGAGCGAGAAGCGCAAGCGCGACGGCTCCCAAGAGCAGAGGTCGGAGCAACCGGCGGTTCGATCGAGAGTGGATATCAACTCTGTAAGTCATTGCAATCTCCCAATTTCTTTGGGCAGCGAGGTTTTTCAGCGTCGCCAGCCTGGCTATTACCTGACGCAGGATTACGCAACCTTACGTAAGTTAACGCGGAGTCGTAGCGGTCGTTCCGTCAACTTTTAATAATTGCTGCCGAGCGCGACGGCTCCCTGCGAGCCTCAGCATCGCCAGCCTGCTTACTTCCACTTCTTCGTAACACTGAGATGACGGTTTTCGTCCGGTCACCTTGTGACAATGGCGGGCGTATCCGAATGGCGACGAGGTGAAGTTCAATGATTGTGGCTTAGCCGGAAATGCGTCCGAGCCTGACAATCTCCTCAAAGGCAACGCCCGCCGGCAACGTGCCGTAGGCTCCGCCCCAGTCACGGTCGAGGCGCGAGGCGCAGAAGGCATCGGCCACGGCGGCGGGTCCGTGACGCACCAGCAGCGACCCCTGCAACGCGACCGCCATCGAACCCACGATGCGGCGGGCCCGCGATTGCCGCTCCGCAGGATCGCGGAGTTCGTCCTTAAGCCGGTCCACGGCAAGATCGAGCCGCCGGTCGCCACCGCGGGCTGCGGCCAGTTCCGCCAACAGCGCCTCCGCCGCGGCGGGTTCGCGCTCCAGGCTGCGCAGTACGTCGAGGCAGATGACATTCGCCGAGCCTTCCCAGATGCCGTTGACCGGGGCCTGCCGGTAGAGCCGCGGCATCACCGACTCTTCGACGTAGCCCGACCCGCCATGGCATTCGAGCGCCTCGCAGACATGGGCGGGCAGCCGCTTGTTGAGCCAGTATTTGGCGATCGCCACGGCAATGCGCGCCAAAGGCTCCGATCCCGGCTCGTCGTAGCTGCGGGCGACCCGCGCCACCATCAGCGTCGCCGCCACCCACTCGACGATGAGATCGGCCAGCACATTGCGCATCAAAGGCTGATCGATGAGCCGCTTCTGGAAGGCGCTGCGGTGGCCCGCGTGATGCACCGCCTGCACAACCCCTGCCCGCATCATGCCGGCCGCCGCCACCGCGGTGTCGAGGCGGGTGTGATGCACCATCTCGATGATGGCGCGGACTCCATGCCCCTCTTCGCCGATGAGTTCGGCCCAGCTCTGCTTGTATTCGATTTCGGCCGAGGCATTGGAGCGGTCGCCGAGCTTGTCCTTGAGGCGCTGGATGAGGAAGGGATTGCGGCTGCCGTCGGGCCGCCAGCGCGGTAGCAGGAAACAGGAAAGCCCGGCATCGGTAGAGGCGAGCGTCAGAAACGCATCCGACATGGGCGCCGAGCAGAACCATTTGTGACCGGTTAGTTCGAACCAGCCATTGCCGTGGCGCCGCGCTTTTGTAGTGTTGCTGCGCACATCCGAGCCGCCCTGCTTCTCGGTCATCGCCATGCCGATGGTAAGGCCGGTCTTTTCCGCCATCGGTATAGAGCGCGAATCATAAGAAGCGGCCGTGACGCGCCGCAGCCATTCGTCAGCCTGCGGATGATGTGCCAGCGCCGGCACCGCCGCATAGGTCATGGTGATGGGGCAGCACACGCCGGCTTCCGCCTGGATCAGCAGATATTCGAGCGCCATATGAGCCACATGCCCGCCGGGCTCGGCCGCCGTCCAGGCGATCGAGTGAACCTCATGGGCTTTGGCGAGCTGCATCAACTCGTGATAGGCGGGATGATAGGCCACCTCGTCGATACGGCGGCCGGAGCGGTCGAAGACGTGAAGCTCGGGCGGATGCCGGTTGGCCGCCTCCGCCAATTCTGCTACTTTCTCACTGCCCAGCACGGCGCCGAAGGCATGGAGCTTCTGTGCCGCCCAGCCCGCGCCCTCGCGCCCCAGGGCGGGGCCCAGGACGGGGTCGCTATCGAAGAGATTGTAATCCTCAAGCGGCGGCGCCTGGTTGGTCACCTCGTGGCTGTCGAAAACCGCAATGGGCTGACGGGGTGGCATCGGTGGCAGGCCCTTGCGGACGCTTCAAATTGGGCAATGATCTGTTAGCACACTTGCCCTAGACTATTAAGGAAAGGTGACCAGACATAAACCATGAGCGGCAGCCCCGAATTCCAGATCAACGAGGCGCTTTATCAATGGTGCGTGCGGGCCTTTTCATTGCTCCGCCGCCGCCTGGGCATTGACATCAAGCTGCATGGCGGCGAGGATCGGATCGAGGCGGGCCAGATTTTCCTGTTTAACCATTTCGCCCGCTTCGAAACCATCATTCCGCAATATTTCATTTATCAGGCCACCGGCGCCTATTGCCGTTGCGTCGCCACACACGAGCTTTTTACCGGCGGCGGCCAGTTCGCGAAATTCCTGAAAAGCTGCGGCGCGGTGCCCAACACCCTTCCGGGACTCCTGCCCTTTCTTGCCGCCGAAATTCTGCGCGGCCGCAAGGTGATCTTCTTTCCGGAAGGTTCGATGATCAAGGATCGCCGCATCTTCGCGCCCTCCGGCATCTGGCCGGTTTTGCGTGCGATCTCCCGGCATCGCCAGGGTGCCGCCGCGTTGGCGCTGGTTCTGGAATCTTTCAAAAGGCGCATCCTCTCGGTGCACGAAGCGGGCGACACCGCACGCCTCGGCCGCTGGGTCGCGGCACTTGGACTCGCAGATACAGAGGCGCTGATTGCCGCGGCGCGCAAGCCGACCCTGATCGTGCCCGGCAACATCACCTTCTACCCAATCCATACCGGCGACAACATCCTGCGCAGGGCGGCGGAATTCTTCGCCGGCGGCATCGGCGAACAGGTCAAGGAAGAATTGCTGATCGAAGGCAATCTGATCCTCCGTCACACCGACATGGACATTCACCTTGGCCGGCCCGTCGATCCCCATCTCACCTGGAACCGGGCCGACCGGATGCTTCTGGCGCGCGCCTTCGAGCAGGTTGACAGTCTGCCGGATCTTTTCGGGCTCAAGGACAAGGCGGATCGCTGGATCGACCGCATGGCCGCCGTTGCCATGCGCCGCAAGACGCGGCAGCTTCGCGACCTGTGCATGGCGGAGATGTATGCGCACCTCACCGTCAATCTCAATCACCTCGCTTCGCGCCTGATCCTGCGGCTCTACGACAGCGGCAAAATCGATATTGCCCGCGACCGCTTCCACCGCCTGCTCTACCGCATTCTCAAGGATGTGCAGAAACTGCCCGGCATTCATCTGCACCGCAGCATCGCCGAACCTGAGGCCTACGACGGCGTTCATGACGGCAGCAATTCCCTTTTCGCCGAGTTCCTCGCAACTGCCGCCGCTTCCGGCCTCATCGCGGCCGAAGCGAACAGCTATCGATTGCTGCCGGCGCTTGCCGGCGGCAAGGGCGGCCGCGATCCGCGCCTCGAAAATGTCGTGCGCGTCTATGCCAACGAAATCGCCTCGCTTGGCTCCGTCGTCAGCGTCGTCGATCGGGCGCGGACCCCCGAAGGCGCGGAACTGGCGCATCTCCTCTTCGACGACGAATTGCGCGCCCATGCCCAGAGCAAGCAGAAATATTTGCTGACCCGGCACGCCGCCGTCAACGGCGTGGAGACGGTGCGCGACGGCGAACCCTATCTGCTGCTCCCCGAGCGGCCCAGCAAACCCGGCGTCGTTCTCGTCCACGGCTTCCTGGCCACGCCGGCCGAACTCAGGGAGCTCGGGCAACGTCTCGCCGATCAGGGTCATCCGGTTCTCGGCGTCAGGCTCAACGGCCATGGCACGTCGCCCTGGGACCTGCGCGAGCGCAACTGGCAGGACTGGCTTGCCTCGGTGCGGAACGGCTATGAGATCATGTCGCTTCTCGGCCACGGCGTACTGCTTGCCGGATTTGCAACCGGCGCCTCGATGGCCTTGCATCTGGCAGCCTCGCGGCCACCGGGTCTTCTCGGCGTCGTGGCGGTCTCGGCGCCGATCAAATTCCGCGATCGCAATCTCACCTACGCGCCGCTCATTCACGGCATCAACCGTTTGGCCGAATGGGTCTATGCCGAGGACGGCATCAAGCCGTTTCACATCGTTGAACCGGACTATCCGGATATCCGCTACCGCCACATGCCGGTGCGCGGCCTGGTTGAGCTGCGCAGGGCGGCGGACGAGCTGGAACGGCGCCTCCCGGATATCGTCTGCCCAGTACACATCGTTCAGGCTACGGACGATCCGATCGTCGACCCGGACAGCGCCCGCATCATCCACGGCAGGATCGGATCGGCGGAGAAGTCGCTGCACATGATCGCCTCGAACCGTCATAATATCCTGCACGAGGACCTGGGCGGCGCCCGCTCGCTCGTCGTGTCGCTGCTCGGCGCGTTCGCCGCCCCGCCGAAACCGGCATCGTTGCCCGCCATGGGCATCGCCAATCCATTGCCGAAGATCGGCGCGGTCATTGCCCGCGCCCTCGCACCATTCCTGAGCCGGTTGCAACCGCGCCCGGCGCTGCCGCCGCCGCCACGAGCGCCTTATCCTTGGGAGAAATCCTATCCCGCCGGCGTCGATTGGCGCGCCACCATCCCCTCCAAGCCGCTCACCGCGCTGTTCGATGAAGCGGTGAGTGCCCACGCCGACAAGACATGCCTGAACTTCCGCGGCAAGCACTACAGCTATCGCGAGGTCGGGCGGCTGGTGGACCGGGCTGCCAGGGGTTTTCAGGCGCTCGGCGTGCGCCGCGGCATCAAGGTAGCGCTCATGCTGCCCAATTGCCCCTATGCCGTCATTTGCTTCTATGCCGTGCTCAAGGCCGGCGGCATCGTGGTCAACATCAATCCGCTCTATTCGCGCGTTGAGATCGAGCGCCAGGTGATAGACGCCGACGCCCGCTTTCTCGTCAGCCTTGACGTCAAGGCGCTCTATGACAAGGTTGCGGGTCTTAGCCTCGAGGGCCGCTGTCTCGAGCGGCTCGTCATCTGCCGCATGAAGGGCGTGCTGCGCTTTACCGAAAAACTTGTCTATGGCTTCTTCAAGAACGGCGAGACCGCCGATGTCGCCGAGGACGATCGCCATACTTTCTTCGAGCGCCTGATCGCCAATGATGGCACCTACAAGCCGGTCGCCGTCGATCCCATGACCGAGGTCGCGGTGCTGCAATATACCGGCGGCACGACAGGACTTTCGAAGGGCGCCCAGCTCACCCACGCCAATCTCTATGTCAATGCGGCGCAGCTTGCCATGTGGGCTCCCGATATAGTCCATGGCCGGGAAAAAACGCTGGCGGTGCTTCCCCTATTCCACGCCTTCGGTATGACGGCGGTGATGAATTTGGGCCTGTGGATCGGTGCCGAACTGCTGCTGCTCGCCAGATTCCAGGCGGCGGACGTGCTGCAAACCATCGACCGCGAAAAACCGGCGATCTTCATCGGGGTGCCGACCATGTATTCGGCGCTGATCGAGCACCGCGACATCGCAAACTATGATCTCTCCAGCCTCACTTTCTGCATTTCCGGCGGCGCCCCCCTATCCGCCGCCATCCAGCAGCGCTTCGAGCAGCTCGCAGGCTGCAAATTGATCGAAGGCTACGGCTTGAGCGAGGCCGCTCCGGTCTGCACGGTAAACCCGCTCGACGGCGGCAAGCCCGGCTCCGTCGGCCTGCCGCTGCCCGGCACGGTGATCGAAATCGTCTCGCTGGAGGATCCGCAAAAGCTTCTCGGGGCCGGCGAGCGCGGCGAGATTTGTGCCACCGGCCCGCAGGTCATGGCGGGCTATGCCAACCGCGCCCAGGAGAATGTCGATGCCTTCCGGGGCGGGCGGTTCCATACCGGCGATGTCGGTTACCTCGACGAGGACGGTTATCTCTTTATCGTCGACCGCATCAAGGACCTGATCCTGTCGAGCGGCTTCAATGTTTATCCGCGCCAGGTCGAGGACGCGATCCTTGCGCACCCCGCCGTGGCCGAGGCTGCGGTTCGCGGCGTCCCCGACGCCCATCGCGGCGAAATCGTCAAGGCCTATATAAGGCTGCATGAGGGCGCGGCGCTGACCGCGGCGCAATTGCGCGAATTCCTCATCGAAAGGCTGGCGCCCTTCGAACTGCCGCGCCGGATCGAATTCCGCGCCAGCCTGCCGCACACCTTCCTGGGCAAGATTTCCAAGAAGGATCTCGAAACTGAACCGGCGGCGGTTGCCCCGGCCCAGAGAGTCGAAGCATAAGAAACGGGAAGGCCAGTCTGAAATGAAGAATGTAGTGATAGCCGGTTATGCCCGGTCGCCCTTCACGCCCGCCGTGAAGGGCGAATTGCGCGGCGTGCGCCCCGACGAATTGGCGGCGCAGGTGGTGAAGGGCCTGCTCGCCAGAACCAATGTTCCTGTAGTCGACATCGAAGACCTGATCCTCGGCTGCGCTTTCCCGGAGGGCGAACAGGGGCTCAATATGGCGCGGCTAGTGGTGTTTTTGGCGGGGCTGCCGCAATCGGTAGCGGGCACGACGGTCAACCGCTTTTGCGGTTCATCGATGTATGCGATTCACATGGCGGCGGGCGCCATCCAGATGAATGCGGGCGAGGTCTTCATTTGCGCCGGAGTTGAATCGATGACGCGAGTGCCAATGATGGGTTTCAATCCGATGCCCCATCCCGGCCTCTATGAACGCATGCCCCAAGCTTATATCTCGATGGGCGAGACGGCCGAAAATGTCGCAGCCAAGTTCAAAATTCCGCGCGCCGAGCAGGAGGCCTTTGCGATTTCCTCGCAACAGCGCGCCGCCGCCGCGCAAGCCAAAGGACATTTCGACGCCGAGATCGTGCCGATCAAACAGGACGGTCAAACGATCCGCGCCGATGGCTGCATAAGACCGGACACAACCGCCGAAGGTCTCGCCGGTTTGAAGCCCGCCTTCGACGCCAAGGGCAGCGTCACCGCCGGTACCTCTTCGCCGCTTACCGACGGGGCGGCCGCGGTCCTCGTGTGCAGTGAGGAATATGCCAAGAAGAAGGGGGTGAAGCCGCTCGCGCGCATCCGCAGTATCGCGGTCGCCGGCTGCGCGCCGGAGATCATGGGCATTGGTCCGGTGCCTGCCTCGCGCAAAGCCCTTGAGCGGGCGAGGCTCGCTATCGCCGACATCGACGTTGCCGAACTCAACGAGGCTTTCGCCTCGCAAAGCCTGGCGGTGCTGCGCGATCTCAGCCTCGACCGCGCCAAGGTCAATCTCGACGGCGGCGCCATAGCCCTCGGCCATCCCTTGGGCGCCAGCGGCGCCCGCATCACCGGCAAGGCCGCAAGCCTGCTCGCCCGCGAGGGCGGCCGCTTCGCCCTTGCCACCCAGTGCATCGGCGGCGGCCAGGGCATCGCCACCGTGCTCGAGGCCGTCGCATCATAGAAATATGTAGAAATAAGTAAACTTGTCGGGTTCGTTGCTTTCATTGCGACGAGCAACCTTTCCAATTCCTTTACGCATCCGCGGCAGCATAGCTCCAACAATCCAGCCCCGGATTGCGTCATGCTCAAAGTCTACACCTGCCTCGTCCAGGAACACGATCTGCGTCTTGTTGTTCTTGCGGCCCTCGTCTGCGCATTGGCCTCTTTCACGGCAATCAACATGTTGCACCATGTCCGCCGTTCGACAGGCCGGATGTGGACACTCTGGCTGGGGGTCGTGGCAACTTCCAGCGGCTTTGGCATCTGGGCGACGCACTTCATCGCCATGCTGGCTTTTGCGCCTGGGATTCCCAGTGGTTACAACATTACGCTCACCGCGCTTTCGCTCGTCGCCGCGATTTTACTGACTGGCTGGGGCTTTGCTGTCTCACTGTCGCGCATCGTGCCGGCCGCCAATTGGCTTGGCGGGGCGATTGTCGGCGGTGGCATCGCCGTCATGCATTATACTGGCATGGCTGCTTTTGAGATTCAGGGGCGGATTGTTTGGGATCCTGTGCTGGTGGGTGTATCGATTGCAGCAGGCGGCGTAATCGGCGCCGCAGCCACGCGCGTCGGATTGAACGACGGCGGCAGCAAGTGGAAGGTCTATGGCGCGCTGCTTCTGACGGGCGCAATTGTTAGTCATCACTTCACGGCAATGGCTGCAGCCGCCATTGTTCCTGATCCCCGAATGGCCGTGCCGGAGGCAGCCATGCCCGCCGGCTGGCTTGCCATTGCTGTGGCGACGGCGAGTTTTGCAATTTTGGTGCTTGCAAGCATTGGTCTTGTCTTCGACCTACGTGACCGATGGCGTGCTAAACAGGCAGCCGACCAAATGCGAGGCCTTGTCAACGCCGCAATCGAGGGACTTCTCGTTTGCGATGGAGAGACAATCGTTACCGCGAACGAAAGCTTCGCTGCATTAAGCGGCCTCGCCAAGGGACAAATCGTCGGCCCCAAGCTATCTTCGTTTCTGCCGCGGGAAGCCATCCGAAGCCTATTGGCCGACGACAACAGCGACGACAATGGACTGATTGAAGCAGCATTGCAGAGAGCCAGCGGTGGCCCAATTCCGGTCGAACTGGTGGCGCGGTCGGTGGCGTACGCCGGGCGGCCTCATCGCGCGATTGCCGTGCGGGATTTGCGGGTGCGAAAGAAGGCGGAAGCCGACATTAAACATCTCGCCGATCATGACGTGCTGACGGGTCTGGCCAACCGGCGCAGTTTCAACACAAGGCTTGATCGGGAGATCGCGGTCGCCAATGCGGGGGGCCGGCATCTGGCGCTCCTGTATCTCGACCTGCATCACTTTAAGGAAGTTAATGATCTTTTCGGTCATGCGGCGGGCGACGCACTGCTTAAAACGGTAGCGCGTTGCATCGGCAGCGTTCTCGATGACAGCCAGATGGTGGCGAGGATTGGCGGCGACGAGTTCATGATCATCGCACCCGGCTTGACTGATGTGATAGTCGCCGGACGAATCGCCGAAAACATCATGGAGGCGTTTCGCATCGAGAACGAGAAATCCGCGGGCGGCCCGCTCGCGCTCGGTAGTATCGGGATTGCCATATATCCCGACGATGCGTGCGACCCCAATTCATTGATGAGTCACGCTGACACCGCGCTTAATCGCGCCAAGGCTGAAGGGCGCGGCGCATACCGCTTTTACGAGGCGGCGATGGGCGAGGAGATCCGGGTCCGCCGCTCACTGGAACACGATTTGCGCCTCGCCATCGCCAACGGCGAATTCCGCCTTTTCTATCAGCCGCAGCAGGCAATCGCTACTGGAGAGGTCACCGGCTTTGAAGCCCTGATCCGCTGGCAGCATCCCCAACGCGGCATCATCGCGCCGCAATCCTTCATTCCGGCCGCGGAAGAAAGCGGCATTATCCTTCAGATCGACGAATGGGTACTTAGAACCGCGTGTCGCGAAGCGGCCTCTTGGTCCCGCCCGCTGATCGTAGCTGTCAATGTCTCGGCGGTGCATCTCCACTCTGTCCAGTTCTCGCACATGCTGCACGAGATCCTCCTGCAAACCGGTCTGTTGCCGCAACGTCTGGAACTCGAGATCACGGAGACCGCGCTGATTCGCAATCTCGATCGTGCGCTTTCCACCCTGCGCCAGGTCAAGGCATTGGGTGTTCGCATCGCCATGGACGATTTCGGAACAGGATACTCATCACTTGCAAATTTGCGGGCATTCCCGTTCGACAAGATCAAAATCGACGGCTCTTTCATCAAATCCGTCGATCGCAACGATGAGGCCGCTGCGATCGTCCGCGCGATACTGGGCTTGGGCAAAGGCTTGGGGCTGCCAGTCCTCGCCGAGGGAATTGAAACCGCCGGCGAACTCAAATTCCTTGCTTCCGAATCATGTGGAGCGGGGCAAGGCTACTATTTAGGTCAATCGGCTCCCATCGAAGCATTTAGCGACCTGGTATATGGCACAAAAATGCCTGCCCAGACGGTTCCCGGCGTGCAGATTAAGACCGCGTAGTATCTGGATTTACGCGATACGAAGGTTTTGCGTGATTCCGTAGCTGATCGAATCAGCGGAGTGATATGCATGCGTGGAGACGAGAAGCGGTCTGAAGGTCTGTTCTCTCATGATTGAAATCCGCAAAGTGGCGGTATTCGGCGCCGGCGTCATGGGTGCGGGCATCGCCGCCCAGATCGCCAATGCCGGCGTGCCGGTGCGGCTTTTCGACATCGCACCCGGCGATGGCAGGGACCGGCGCGCCATAGCCACCGCGGCAATCGCGCGATTGCTCACGACTGATCCCGCCCCTCTCATGCACCGGAAAAACGCCGCCCTCATCGCGCCCCACTGCATCGACGACGACATGGCCGAAATCGCCGATTGCGACTGGATCGTCGAAGCCATCGTCGAGCGCCCCGATGCCAAGCGCGCCCTCTACAAGAAGATCGAGCGGGCCCGCAAGCCGGGCTCCATCGTCTCTTCCAACACCTCGACCATCCCGCTTGCAACCCTCGTCCAAGGCCTGCCCGCCTCCTTTGCGCGCGACTTCCTTATCACGCATTTCTTCAATCCGCCGCGCTATTTGCGCCTCCTCGAGATCGTCACCGGACCCAAGACGCGCGCCGCGGCGATTGCCGCCATCGAGCAATTCGCCGATCTCCGCCTCGGCAAGACGCCGATCCGCTGCAAGGATACGCCGGGCTTCATCGCCAACCGGCTCGGCATTTACTGGATGCAATGCGCCGTGGCCCGGGCGATGGATGAAGGCTTGACCGTCGAGGAGGCCGATGCGGTTATGGGTGCCCCCATCGGCGCGCCCAACACCGGGGTCTTCGGACTGCTCGACATGGTCGGCATCGACTTGATGCCGCATGTGCTGGCGAGCCTCTCGGCAACGCTCGCCAAGGACGATGCCTTCCACGCCATCAATCGCGAGCCTACCCTGATCAAGGACATGATTGCCAAGGGCCTGACCGGGCGCAAGGGCAAGGGCGGCTTCTACCGCCTCAATCCGGACAAAACCGAGAAGGTCAAGGAGGCGATCGATCTCGCCACCGGCGCCTATCGCGCTAGCCGCAAGCCGAATCTGGAGAGCGTCGCCAAGGCCAAGAGCGGCGGCCTCCGCGCCCTCTTCGAGCATCCCGACAAGGGCGGCCGCTATGGCTGGTGGGTGATGTCGCGGCTTCTCGCCTATGCCGCCGAACTGGTCCCCGAAATCGCCGATGACATCGTCTCTGTCGATGCCGCCATGCGCCTCGGCTATAATTGGAAATATGGCCCCTTCGAGATGATCGACCGGCTCGGCGTCGACTGGTTTGCCGAGCATCTGCGCGCTGACGGCCTTCCGGTGCCAGCGCTGCTGCAAGTAGCCAATGGACGGAGTTTCTACCGGACCGAGGCCGGCCGGCTGCAATATCTCACCGTGACGGGCGACTACCGCGATGTGGTCCGCCCCGAAGGCGTGGTGCTCCTCTCCGACATCAAGCGGCGCTCCGCACCAATCGCGCGCAATCGCTCCGCCAGTCTGTGGGATGTGGGCGACGGCGTTGTCTGCCTCGAATTTCACAGCAAGATGAACTCGCTCAATCCTCTCACCCTGATGATGATCGACAAGGCGATCCGTCTGATCCCCGGCCGCTACAATGGTCTCATCATTCACAATGAGGGCAGCAATTTCTCGGTGGGCGCCAATATCGGCCTCCTGCTCATTGCCGCCAGGCTGCGCGCCTGGTTTGCGGTCGGCACCCTGGTCCGTCATGGCCAGAAGGTTTTTACCCGCCTCAAATACGCGCCCTTCCCGGTAGTCGCGGCACCTTCCGGCATGGCGCTGGGCGGCGGCTGCGAAGTGCTGTTGCATTCGAGCGCCGTGCAGGCCCATGCCGAGACCTATGTGGGACTCGTTGAAACCGGCGTCGGTCTGGTGCCCGCCTGGGGCGGCTGCAAGGAAATGCTGCTCCGCCGCATCGCCGTGAAGAAGCCGCCCTTCGGCCCGATGCCGCCGGTCATCAAGACTTTCGAGACGATCGCCATGGCGAATGTCGCCAAGTCGGCGGCGGAAGCGAAGGATCTGATGTTCCTGCGCGAGGCCGACGGCATCACCATGAACCGCGACCGCCTGCTCGCCGATGCCAAGGCCAAGGTTCTGGCGCTGGCACCTTCCTATGCGCCGCCCGCTGAGCCGCGGTTCTCCCTCCCCGGCGCGACGGCAAAGGCTGCGCTCTCGCTTGCCCTCGAGGGTTTTCGCAAGCTCGGCAAGGCGACGCCGCACGACGCCGTGGTCGGCGGTCACTTGGCAGAGGTGCTCAGCGGCGGCGGCACCGACATGACCCAATCGCTCGGCGAAGCCGATGTGCTGGCGCTCGAGCGTGGCGCCTTCCTCACGCTCGCCCGCAGCAAGGCGAGCATCGCCCGCGTCGCCCACATGATCGGCACCGGCAAGCCGTTGAGGAATTGATTATGACCGCCCTGTTTCTCGCCGCCCTGCTCGCGCTCGCGGTTCTCATCTTTGTCCCGGCGGTCCGCCAGTCCTTGCTGTCGGCCCCGATCATGCGCCGAGCCCGCTCCTTCATGCCGCAGATGGGCGACACCGAGCGGATTGCGCTTGAGGCCGGCACCGTCTGGTGGGACGGCGAGCTGTTCTCCGGCCAACCCGAGTGGCGCAAGCTTCTCGATTTCAAGCCCCAGCCGCTCTCGGAACGCGAGCGCAAATTCCTCGACGGGCCAGTCGAGGAATTGTGCCGGATGATCGACGACTGGCAAGTGGCCAAGGACCGCGAACTGACCAAGGCCGTCTGGGATTTCATCAAGCGCGAGCGCTTCTTCGGCATGGTGATTCCTGACGCATATGGCGGCCTCGGCTTTTCCGCCCTCGCCCATTCCGCCGTCGTCGCCAAACTTGCCAGCCGCAGCATCCCGGCCGCCTGCATCGTCATGGTGCCCAACTCATTGGGACCGGCGGAACTCTTGCTGCATTACGGCACCGACGAACAGCGCAAGCACTATCTGCCGCGCCTGGCAAAAGGCCAGGAAATCCCCTGCTTCGCATTGACCGAGCCCCATGCCGGCAGCGATGCCGCCGCAAGCCGCAGCCGTGGCGTGGTCTGTCACGGCACCTATCAGCGTAAAAAAGTTCTCGGCATCCGCATCGATCTCGACAAGCGCTATATCACGCTGGCCCCGGTGGCCACCGTGGTCGGCCTTGCCTTCGACCTCCACGATCCCGACGGGCTGCTGGGCGGCAACAAGAATCCCGGCGTCACCTGCGCTCTCATTCCGCGCGATACGCCGGGCCTCGAGATCGGCCGCCAGCACGATCCGATGGGCGTGCCCTTTCCCAATGGACCGGTGACCGGCACCGGTGTTTTCGTGCCGCTCGACTTCGTGATCGGCGGCCAGAGCGGCGTGGGCCAGGGCTGGCGCATGCTGATGGAATGCCTGGCGGCCGGCCGCTCCATCTCGCTGCCTTCGCTTTCCGTCGCCGCGGTTGAAGTGGCGGTGCGCTACACCGGCGCCTATGCAACGCTCCGCGAGCAATTCGGCATCCCGATCGGACGTTTCGAGGGCATCGAGGAGCCGCTAGCCCGCCTTGCCGGTCATGCCTACCTGATGGAGGCCGCACGGATTCTGACTTGCGGCGCCGTCGATGCCGGAGAAAAACCGGCGGTGCTCTCCGCCGTGGTCAAGGCCTATCTCACCGACGCCATGCGCGCCCGCGTCGCTGATGCCATGGATGTGGCGGCAGGCGCCGGCATCTGCCGCGGGCCTCGCAACGTGCTGTCGCGCATCTATACCGCCGCCCCCATCGCCATCACGGTCGAGGGCGCCAATATCCTGACGCGCTCACTCATCATCTTCGGCCAGGGCTCGATCCGCTGTCACCCTTTCCTGCGCGACGAGATGCGGGCCATCGCGGCCAACGATGCGGTGGCCTTCGATCGCCTGCTGTTTCGACATGCGGGATTCCTCATCCGCAATGCGGCGTGGTCCTTCGTGCTCGCCATCAGCGGCGCCAGGCTGGCGCAGGTTCCCGGGACGGGACCGGTTGCTCGCTACTGCCGCCACCTGACGCGCCTCAGTGCCGCCTTCGCGCTTGCCACCGACGCGGCGCTGGCAACGCTGGGCGGCAGCCTCAAGCGGCGCGAGAAGATCAGCGGCCGGCTCGCCGACGCACTGGCCTGGATGTATCTCGCTTCGGCCTCGCTCAAGCGCTTCCACGATGACGGCTCACCCGATGCCGACCGGCCGTTGCTCGACTGGTCCTGCGATCTCGCGCTTTGCAACATTCAGGAGGCGCTGCGCGGGGTTCTGGACAACCTGCCGAACCGGCCGGTTGCCTGGCTGCTCCTCGGCCTGATCTTTCCGCTTGGCGCCCGTTTCCGGCCGCCGCGTGACAAATTGGGCGCCAGCCTGGCGCGCGCCCTCCTCGACGATGGTGAGATGCGGCAGCGTCTCACCCGCAACATTTTCTTACCCCCCACCGATGAACCGGGACTGGGACAGATCGAGGCTGCCCTTGCCACCGTCGTGCGGAGCCGGGCCGCACGGCAGAAGCTGGCTGAGGCCACCCGCAGCGGCCGACTCCCCGCCGAGCCATCTGCCACATTGATCGACCGCGCTGTCACGGGCGGCATCATCACCCCCGAAGAGGCCGAGCGCAGCCGCGCCGCGGCCCAGGCCCAGGACGCCGCCATCCAGGTCGACGCCTTCGCCACCGCCGACTACCTCCAGCTTTAGCGCGAGATCATTTCCTGATGAAAAAGTATGCAACCTTTCCCTCCCCCTCGTGGTTAACTAATTGTTGATGCCTTTCGGTTGAAACTCCGCTAAGTCACTGGTAAGGGAATCTGAAGATGCGTGGCACATTGGCGGTTCTTGCAGTGATTTCGGTTCTATGGCCGGCTTCGGCGCAAGCGTTTGAGAATTTCATTCCCCTCGGCCATAATTATTCGCCCGACGAGCAGGTCCTGCCGCCAGTCAACAGCCACCGCGACCGCGTCAATCTACAGACCGATATCTATGAGACTGAAAGATACGTCGAGGGGCGCAGCGAGCGCGCCGATACCAGCTTCCTCAACCGCTTCATCTCATCTCAGGAAAGCTCCGGCGCCGACTACTCGCTCGACTACTGAACGATACGGGCCCCGCGCGGCTGTCTGGCGCGAGCCCCCGACATCTCTTGTTGAAATCAGTGCACCGTCAGCCAATCCCGCGCCAAGCGCTGGGCTTCCGCGACTTGCGCGGCTGTCATTTCGCGCGCCAGCTCGCAGCGGTATTGCCGGGCCGCATCGCTGCCCTTCAGCGCCGCGAGATTGAGCCATTTATGCGCCGTCACATAGTCCTGCCCCACACCATGGCCGATGCAATACATCATGGCCAGTTCGAACAGCGCGTCCGCCGTCATTGCAGCGGGTGCTGCCGCATTTGCGAATCGAGCTTTCCCCATCCCCTGTTCCCTCTGTTTACCGCCGGTCTCGATCTCCCCTCAAGGGTCCGGTTGAGGCGCGATCTTGCCCCGCGCCCTGCAACGGAGGGTTAAGCGGCAGGATTAAAGCGATATGAAGTCACATTGGCTGCGGGCGCAGCGCGGTTGAAGGAACTTGTATTCTTTCAATAGCTTGAGGCTATCTTCACGACGACTTCACCGTGCCGCGTTTACCCGTCATTGAGCACACCACCGATTAGCGCCGTGTCCCGAACAGAATGGCGTGTGCCTCGTCGTCGTCTCTTAAAGTGTCGGGCGCCGTGCGGTGCTCTTCGCCCACGGCGATGGCGCGGACGACCGCCGGCCGTCCCGCAATGGTCTCGAACCAACGTTTCATGCTGGGACAAGCGCCGAGATCCAGTCCCAGCCGGTCATAGGATTTGGCCCACGGCCAGCACGCCATGTCGGCGATCGAGTATTTGCCGGCGAGAAATTCGCGGTCAGCGAGCCGCTTGTCCATGACGCCATAGAGCCGCGCCACCTCATTCATATAGCGGTCGATGGCATAGGGAATATTCTGGCGCGCATAGTTCTTGAAATGCCCGGCCTGGCCCGACATGGGTCCCAGCCCGGCCATTTGCCAGAACAGCCATTGCTCCACCTCGATGCGTTCGCGCTGACTCTTCGGATAGAATTTCCCCGTCTTGTTGCCGAGATATTGCAGGATGGCACCAGATTCGAACACCGCAATCGGCCTGCCGCCGGGCCCGTCGGGATCGACGATGGCCGGCATCCGGTTGTTGGGCGATATCGCCAGGAATTCCGGCTTGAACTGGTCGCCCTTCAGGATGTTCACATATTTTGTGACATAGGGGAGTTTGCACTCCTCCAGCATGATGGTGATCTTCCAGCCGTTCGGCGTCGGCCAGTAATGAAGTTCGATAGGCTTGCGCTTCGCCATGATCTTGCATTCAATTCAGTGGAACGGCGAGCTTGATCGAGATCGGATAATGGTCCGAGCCCGCCGCATTGCCAATTTTCTGGCTTTCGGTGGCGCGGATATCGGGACTGACGAAAATATGATCGATCGCCATCTGCGGCAATTGGATCGGCGAGGGCCATGTCGGCAACAGCGTGAGGCGCGTCATGCCGGTGCGTCCGGCAAACGTGCTCACGATCCGCGAAAAGGGTGTCGCGTTGAAATCGCCCATCACCAGTTTGCGGCCCGGGATGGTCTCGACGAGCTTCGACAATTCGACGACCTGCCGGAATTGGGCACGTGAGTAGGGAAAGCGGATCGTATGGGTGGCGATGACCGTCAGCCCGCCGAGTTCCGGCCCGAGCTTGGCCCGGATCGCCGGCGGGCCTTCCCAGTCGATCCGCGTTTCCGATGCCGCAATCGGATACTTCGACAGGATCGCCAGATTGCAGAAATCCGACGCAAAGCAATCGGTCCGATATGGATAACGCGGCGCCAACGAGGCCAGCATCGGCCGCATGTGCGGTCCGACTTCGATCAAGGTCACAATATCGGCATCGAGCCGTTCGATTTCGGCGCGGACCGCATTCTGCTCGTGGTTGCTGTACCAGGTATTGAAGCTGGCGACGGTAATCTCGCGCTCGCCCGGCCTGGCGGCATCGAGGATGCGCGTCCGGTCGCTGGCAAAATGCGGCCACGCGCCGATGCCGGCGAGTCCGCCGACCAGCAGGACGAAGGCCACCAGCAATCGCGCCCGCGGCATGACAAAGCCGATGCCGAAGGCCGCCGCGATCGCCGCGAACTGCAGCGTAAACTGCGAGAAGACGTCGAAGGCGATCCACAAATTGCCGAGCCGCGATGCAACCAAGCCCGAAAGCCCCAGGATGAGGCCAAACAGGCACTCGGACCTTCCGCGCCGCGTACGGGGCGGCGGCGTCTCGGCCGGGCCCGCCGGTTTCTTCCTGACTTTTTCGGTCACGTCCGACAATGAAGCGCTCCGGCCCGCCTACAGCAGCCGGCTTTCCATCGGCAGGATCTGTTCCGGTGTACCAAAACCGGGCAGCGCCTCGAAACGCTTCTTCCAGGCCAGAACATGCGGATAGGGTGACAGATCGATCATTGGCCTCCGGTGCATAGCGGCATGACCGCATAGATGCCGATATCGGCAATGGTCGGCTTGCTTCCCGACGATCCACGGCGAGCTGCGCCAGTTCATGCTCGAGCACGGCAAAGGCGGCTTTCGCCTCGGTGTCGTACATGACCCTTACTTCATCGCCGAACTGGCGGAAACCGCGAGCCCGCGCCCGCAGACGGAACACCGGCACAGCTAGCTTGTCCCACTGCCAGAACAGCCATTCGCGGACGCGCTGTCGCTCAAGCGGGGTCTTGCCGTCGAATTTGTTCAGGTTCTCGGCGAGATGCTCGAGGATCGCCGCCGACTGCACCAGGAACATCTGCCCGTCGCGCAGGCGTTGGCACCTGGCCGTAGCGGTTCTTCACCAGATAATCGGGCTGCTTGTGCTGGCCTTCGCGCAGATTGACGTGGATGTAGGAGAAGGGATGGCGGCACAGCGACAGCATCAGTCCCACCGTATAGGTGGGGCCCGAGGTCATGGTGCCGTGCAGGGTGAAGCGCTGCTTGTTGCCGCTCACTGCCGCCGCCATTCTTTTTGGCAGGCTTTTTTGGCAGGCTTCTTCCTGGCTTTCTTCACGGCTTTCTTTGGCAGCTGTCTTTTTGACAGCCTTTCTTGGCTGGCTTTGCCATCGGAATATCCTCGCATGCCCCCGTCGACCCCAACAATCAGGGTACGGACTATAGCGGAGAATTTCCGGAAACGGAAATACTGAAACTAACGATACTGTATTTATTAGCATAATTCCGAGCTTTTTGGCGGAGCATGTCATTGACCGCCTGGGGATTGGCCTTGCCGCCGGTCGACTTTCATCACCTGGCCCACGAACCAGCCCAGCATGGAGGGTTTGGCCTTGACCTGCGGCAACCTTGTCGGGATTGGCGGCGATGATCTCGTCCACGGCCTTCTCGATGGCGCCGCGTATCGGTCACCTGTTTCAGACCCCGCGCTCTCGACAATCTCGGCGGGTGAGCCGCCCTCGGTCCAGACGATCTCGAAGACATCCTTGGCGATTTTTCCGGAAATCGTGCCAGCGACGTTATCAGATCGCACGATCTCGCCGAGCTGGTAGGCGGAAACCGGTGTTGTTTCAATGGTTTTGCCCTCCTTGTTCAGCCGGCCAAAGAGCTCGTTGATCACCCAATTTGCGGCCATCTTGCCGTCCCGGCCCTTGGCGACGTCTTCAAAGAAGTCGGCGAGGCTCGTTCGGCGCACAGCACGCTGGCATCGTAGGCCGACAAGACCATAGGCTCTCGACGAAGCGGTGCGTCTTTTCATCGGGCAATTCCGGCAGGCTGTTCTTGATCGCCGTCGATCCAGGCTCCGTCGAGTTCCAGCGGCAGCAGATCGGGATCGGGGAAATAGCGGTAATCATGGGCCTCTTCCTTGGAGCGCATCGAGCGGGTCTCGCCCTTGCGCGGCATCGAAGAGCCGGGTTTCCTGGTCGATCTTGCCGCCGTCCTCGAGAATGCCGATCTGGCGGCGCGCCTCGTATTCGATGGCCTGGCCCATGAAGCGGATGGAATTGACATTCTTGATTTCGCAGCGGGTGCCGAACTTGCCGCCGGGCTTGCGCACCGAGACATTGATGTCGGCGCGGAGCGAGCCCTGCTCCATGTTGCCGTCGCAGGTGCCGAGGTAGCGCATGATCTGGCGGAGCTTGGTGACATAGGCCTTGGCCTCCTCGGCCGAGCGCATGTCGGGCTTCGAGACGATCTCCATCAGCGCGCAGCCGGAGCGGTTGAGATCGACGAAGCTCATCGCTGGGTGCTGGTCGTGCAGCGACTTGCCGGCATCCTGTTCGAGATGCAGGCGCTCGATGCCGACCTCAACAGTGCTGGCCGTCGTCGAGCATCGATGTGAACCGATGCCCTCGCCGACGATGGGCTGCTTGTACTGGGATATCTGGTAGCCCTGCGGCAGGTCGGGATAGAAATAGTTCTTGCGGTCGAACACCGAGCGGCGGTTGATCTTGGCCTTGAGGCCAAGGCCGGTGCGCACCGCCTGCTCGACGCAATATTCGTTGATCACCGGCAGCATGCCGGGCATCGCCGCATCGACCAGCGAGACATGGTCGTTGGGCTCGCCGCCAAATTCGGCCGAGGCGCCGGAAAAGAGCTTGGATTTCGCCAGGTACCTGGGCATGGACCTCCATGCCGATGATGATTTCCCAATCGCCGGTCGCCCCCTTGATCCAGTCCTTTCTTTCGGCCACGCGCTTGGCGGAATCCATCGTCGCTCACCCGATGATATGCGCGGCCTTGGTACCGGCTCGGCCTTCGCAGATTCAAGGTCCCGGCTTGCGCAGTTCCCGTGTGATCGACCGTGCGAGATAGCAGGGCGCCCCAGAGAAGCGCCGCCAGAACGGCAAAAACCGTCACATCGGCCCGGTTGATCGCTCCGAAGCCGCCGGCGGCCCAGCGCTTGGCGGCTTCGATGCCGATGACCAGGACCACGAATCCGGCGGCGCTCACGGCCCGCACCCGCATGGCGCGCAGGATCAGCCGCGCCAATGGCCGCATGTCGCTCATCTGCTTTCCTCCAGCGCGGTCGGGCGTGCTAACCCGTCTTTTCCTTCCATGATGGCGCGGACGATGGCCAAATCCAAACCCGATCTCTCGACCTTGAAGCCCGAAACCCGGCTGGTGGTGGCGGGCCGCGAATATTCGCGAACACGGCATCGTCAATCCTGCGGTCTATCACGCCTCGACCATACTATTTCCGACGCTGTCGAGGCGCTTCACGACGCAGCCAGCCGCTACCGCTATGGCCGGCGCGGCACGCCGACATCGCGGGCGGTCGAAACGGCCATCGCGGCGCTCGAGGGCGGGCATGACTGCCAAGGTCTGCGCCCTCGGGCCTCGCGGCCGTCACGACGGCGCTGCTCGCCTTTCTCAAAGCCGGCGACCATCTGCTGATGGCGGACACGGTCTATGCGCCCGGCCGCCATCTCTGCGACACGCTGCTCAAGGGCTTGGGGATCGAGACGACCTATTACGATCCCCTGATCGGTGCGGGCATTGCGCAATCTGATCCGTCCCAACACCCGCGTCGTCTATTGCGAAAGCCCCGGCTCGCAGACCATGGAAGTGCAGGACGTGCCGGCGATCGTCGCGGCGGCGCATGCCAAGAACTGTCTTGTCTTCCTCGACAATACCTGGGCCGGCGGGCTACTATTTCAACGCCTTCGCCCATGGCTGCGACGTCTCGATTCAGGCGGCGACCAAATATATCGTCGGCCATTCCGATGCGATGATGGGCTCCGTCACCTGCACTGCCAAGACCTGGCCGCAGCTCAAGGAAGCCTACGAGACCATGGGTCAGTTCGCCGGCCCCGACGACATGTATCTGGCGCTGCGAGGCCTCCGCACCTCGATGTCCGCCTCGAACGGCACATGAAGAACGCGCGCCACCGTGGCCGAATGGCTGCGCGGGCGCGCCGAGGTCGAAACGGTGCTTCTATCCCGCCCTTCCCAATGCGCCGGGCCATGACCTGTGGAAGCGCGATTTCACCGGCGCCTCGGGCCTGTTCTCCGTCATTCTCAAGCCCGCCTCGGAGACAAGCTGTCGCCGCCATGCTCGATGGGCTGAGTCTCTTCGGCATGGGCTATAGCTGGGGCGGCTTTGAGAGCCTCGTCATGCCCTGCAAGCCGCAGCGCACGGCGACGCTATGGGCCGATGTGGGGCCGTGTCTGCGCTTCCATATCGGGCTGGAAAATCCCGCCGATTTGATCGCTGATCTCGAACAGGGATTTGCGAGGCTTCGCGCCGCCGCTTGAATTGGGGCCGTCTCACACCATGTGAACTCGCGCAACCGGAGCCGACCATGAAAACCTTGCTCGCCGCCTGTGCCGCACTTTTCTTCACCTGCCTGCCTGCCGCGGCCCAGGAGGCCGACGATCCGGAACTGATCTTCAAGAAGACCACCGTGTGGCGCATGCTGTCGCCGGACGCCAAGCTCGCCACCTATGCTCTCGACGATCCGCTCGTCGAAGGCGTCGCCTGCCATTTCACCGTGCCGGAAATCGGCGGCTGGAAAGGCTGGGCGGGTTTTGCCGAAGAGCGCTCCGAAACATCGCTGGCCTGCCGCCAGATCGGCCCGATCGCGTTCAAGGGCAAATTCGACCAGGGCGAAGAGGTCTACCGCCAGCGCCGCTCGCTGTTCTTCAAGAAAATGCAGATCGTGCGCGGCTGCGATGTCAAGCGCAACGTACTTGTCTATCTCATCTACACCGACCGGGTCATCGAAGGCTCCCCGCAGAATTCGACCTCGACGGTGCCGATCATGCCGTGGGGCACGCTCCCCGCCCCCGTCTGCAAGGACTTTCTGAAGAATTAACGTTAAGTTAACTTAGCCACATTTCCGCCCCATCCCGCCAATACCCCTGTGGCCCAAGAATTGCTTGGACAGAATTGTCCTGGGACGGGGGTTTGATCATTGTCCAGCATCCATTCCGTGCGCCTCGCACGCGCCGTAGTTCTTAGCGTTTCCATCGGCATCGCGGCATCGGTCATGCCGGCTGAGGCCCGGCCGCCCGAATATGTGCCCCACGGGCTGAAGCCCGCGGCGGTGACCCAATTCAAGCATGTGCAGCAGCGGCCGCTTCTCACACTGGCCCGCATCGTCGAGGGCGATATCCCGCCGGCAATGCGTGGCAGCAAGAAGGGTCTCAATCCCAAGCTCGTTAATCTTCTGTTCGAAGTCGAGCGCCATTTCCGCAAGCCCGTCACCATCATCTCAGGTTGCCGCTCCTACAAGCACAACCGGCGCGTCGGCGGGGCTCGCAAGTCCTATCATTTGCGCTGCATGGCCGCCGATATCGAGGTGGCGGGCGTCAGCAAGTCCAAGGTTCTGCGCTATGTGAGCAAATTGTCGGGCCGTGGCGGTGTGGGCACCTATTGCAGGAACTCCATGGTCCATGTCGATGTCGGCCCGCGCCGCAACTGGTATTGGGGCTGCGGCAGCCGCAAGCGCATCGCCCGGAAAAAGACCGGAAATTCGAAGCGCGCCTGAGCGCGGTGGCAAACTGGCGACCCCGGCAGGATTCGAACCTGCGACCTAGTGCTTAGAAGGCACTTGCTCTAGTCCAGCTGAGCTACGGGGTCGTGACTCGCTTCTCTCTCCTCACCCTGAGGAGCCTCGCGGAACGCGAGGCCTCGAAGGGTCGAAGCTCGCCCTGTGGGCTCGCACCTCAGCATGAAGAATTTTAGTTAATGGGTCCAGTTGTCGGGCCGGCCCCATCTGAAATTGTCCGAATAGGACTTCTTGTGCATCCTGCACCGGCGGCTCGGGCGCGACCGTGTAGGCGAGTGCCCTTGCGTTCGGCATAGGCGATCGCCTCCTCCTTGGTGTCGAAGCTCGAGCCGCAACTGCTGGTTCATGTCGGCCGACGAGGTCCAGCCCATCAGCGGATCGGCGGTCGCGCGGCGTCTCCGGCTCGAATTCGAGAAGCCAGCAGTCGGTCTTGCCCTTGCCCGACTGCATGGCATTGCGGGCGGGCCTGTAGATGCGTGCCGCCATCGGTCGCTCACTCCCAATCATTCATCGGCATGGTCGGGGTGGCCAGATTCGAACTGACGACCCCCTGCGCCCAAGGCAGGTGCGCTACCAGACTGCGCTACACCCCGTTGGCCATGTGGTCCCGTGAATAGACGAGGAACGCCCCTGCCCCGGCAAGGCTCAGCCGTCATTCGGCGGTGCTTGAAGATACGGTGGTGAACTGTGTCGCCCGGCTTGAGGCCGATGCGCCCGGCCGTGCCCGCCACCACCTCCAGCACCGCCCGAACCGGCTCCTCGCTGCCGATCACCTCAGCGAATGCGGCACGGTGTCTTCGCGCCACCGCCGCCACCGTCCCGTCGGCACGGATGAAAATCATGTCGAGGGAGATATAGGTGTTCTTCATCCACATGCCGACGGCCGCGGCCTCGCCGAAATCGAACAGCATGGCCTCGGTCGGCGGGCAAGCGTGTGGCGGAACATCAGGCCGTGCTGGCGCAACGCCTCGGCGTGTCGGCGATCTCGGCGATGAACTCCGTCTGCCCCCGATGCCGTCGACGATGGTCAACGGCTCGACGCCTGAAGGCGGGCGTCTCGGCCAGCGCTGCGACAGCGGCAATGAGGCAAAGAAAAGAGCGCCAAGACGACAGCGCGCATAGGCCCGCTTCTCGGCAATGATTGCAGCGGAAGCAAGGCTCAGTTGGTGTGCGGCGGTCCGCCTTCGAGCGACAGGCGCACTTCGGCCGCCATGTTGCCCTTGGGCCCTTCGCCGAAGCGCACATAGACCCACTGGTCGGGCATGCAGTTCGGCGATCGCCGTCTTGCGCAGCGTCTCCATGTGCACGAAGATGTCGGGCTTGCCTTCGCCCTCGCGTGACGAAACCGAAGCCGCGGGCGCGGTTGAACCATTTCACCTTGGCGCGCACCCAGCCGCTCGACGGCGTCACCGTTGACATGCGTGCGGCTCTGGCCGCTCGACCGGATGAATGGCCGTCGACGTGATCGACCGAGAGCACCCGCAGGCACTGATAGCCCTTCTGGCGCTCGACCGCCTCGCAGGTGATGCGCGTGCCTTCGAGCGGCGCATCGAACCCGTCGCGCTTCAGGCAGCTCAGATGCAGGAGAATGTCCGGCATGCCGTTGTCGGGGATGATGAAGCCGTAGCCGCGCGCCGATATCGAACCACTTCACGAAGACCGGTGATCTGGATAGATCCGGACATTCGGCTTCAGGTCCCTGCTGTCCAGACCCGTCGCCGCATCACCCTTGTGGGTGTCACTCCCCGCCATGACTTCGTACCCAACCCGCTTATTGGGCGGCACAACACAGCCTCAACCCCTGCCGCCCGAACGTCAATGTGATCAAATCGCGCAGATTTGTACAGAGCGAAGCGAAAGCCTGCGTGTGGATAACTTGGCGACGACGATGGCGGCATCTTCGCATGCGAATCATCGCGATGCGAAACAATGCCAGAGAATCGACGGCGTTGCATAACGGTCTAGAAGCGGGTCGAAGACGCTGCTGTGTAAACAATGTCACGCTCACGAAATGATTCAATCGCATCATGCCGGCCCTCGGCCGCGCGATTTCCGATTTTCGTGCAACTATTGATTCGGTTTCAGCGTCCATGGCTCGCCACTGACGCTCAGCACGCTCGGCCGATCTCGCCGTTGATGACGAGATCGGCGAGACCGTCGAGACCGGTCGGCTCGCGATTGACGATGACCAGCGGCGTGCGATTGTGCTTGGCCATCACCGGAAAGCCCGCGGCGGGAAAGACCTGCAGCGACGAGCCGATGGCGAGAAAGAGATCGGCATCGAGGGTGGCGGCGCGCGCATCGGCCATGGCCTGCTCCGGCATCGGCTGGCCGAAGGAGATGGTCGCCGGCTTGACGAGGCCGCCGCAGGCTTCGCAGCGAGGCGCGGTCGCCTTCGCTGCGATGATCCGCGCGCGCCCAGTCGAGTTCATGGCGCGTCTCGCAAGTCGAGGCAGCGCGCATAGGTGCCATTGCCGTGAAGCTCGATGATGCGCGCCGCGGCAACGCCGGAGCGCGATGCAGGTCGTCGATGTTCTGGGTGATGACGTGGCTGACCTTGCCCGCGTGCGCACGAGTTGGGCGATCGCCGCGATGGCCGCGGCCGGGCTTGGCACCCCCGAAGCGTGTCGTGGATCATGAAGTAGCGCCGCCAGGCCTCCAGCCGCGTCTCCTCCGAGGCCATGAACTCGCCGAATTCGATGGGCTTGTAGCTGCGTCCAGAAGCCGCCGGGCGAGCGGAAATCGGGAATGCCGCATTCGGTCGAGATGCCGGCGCCCGTGAACGCCACGGCGCGGCTGGCGCGCTGGACCATCGCCGCCAGTTCGTCTATGTCATCGCGCTCAGCCATCAGAGGAGCGCCCCATGAAATATCTCCACACCATGATCCGCGTTTCCAATCTCGACCAGTCGCTCGATTTCTTCATCAACAAGCTCGGCTTCGTCGAGCAGCGCCGCCATGTGAACGAGAAGGGCCGCTACACGCTGGTCTTCGTCGCCGCGCCCGAGAGCCCCGATGCGCCGGTCGAGCTCACCTACAACTGGGACCCGGAAGTCTATACCGGCGGACGCAATTTCGGCCACCTCGCCTCGAGGTCGACGACATCTACGACTATTGCGCCAGGCTGCAGAAAGGCGGGCATCACCATCAACCGCCCGCCGCGCGACGGCCGCATGGCCTTCGTCAAGACCCCCGACGGCATCTCGATCGAGCTCCTCAACAAGGACGGCGCGCTGCCGCCGCAGGAGCCGTGGGCGAGCATGCCGAACACCGGGACATGGTGAATTTGCCTTTTCCTATCACGCCATCAACTGCCCGCCATTCACCTCGATCACCTGTCCGGTGACATAGCCGGAAGCCGCCTCGCTGGCGAGATAGAGGAAGGTTCCGGCGCAGTCCTCGGCCACGCCCAGCCGCTGCATCGGAATGGTCTTGCGCGCCGCCTCGCGCTTTTCTTCGTCGGAGAAGCGGTCGTGGAAGGCGGTGTGGATGGTGCCGGGCGACACGCAATTGACCCTTATCCTGTCCGCCGCCAGTTCCTTGGCGATGGTCTTGGTGAAGGCGGAGACGAAGCCCTTGGCGCCGGCATAGACGCCCGCCCCCGGGCTGCCGCCGGTGCGCGCCGCGATCGAGGTGACGTTGATGATGCTGCCGCCGGTGCCCTGGCGTTGCATCGCCGCGGCGGCGAGCCGGCAGCAATGCACCAGCTGGCGGCAATTGAGATCGAAGACCCGGTCGATGAAATCGTCGCTCACATCGGCAAGCTGGGTGCGCGCCACCAGGCTTCCGGCATTGTTGACCAGCACATCGATGCGGCCCAAGCGCTTCACCGCTTCGGCGATGAGCTTGTCCGGCGCGCCCTGCTCGGTGAGATCGAGCTTGCAGCGTGGCGATGCCCTTGGCTTCGAATCTTCTGCAACTCAGGCCCGCCGCCCAAGATATTGCGCGAACACCCGTGCGCCCGCCGCGGCGAAGGCCAGGGAAGCCGCACCGCCGATGCCGGTCACGCCGCCCGTCACCACCACGGCCTTGCCCTTCAGGTCGTCGAACATGAACTCTCCCTCTGTCTTGCCGCTCCACAATGCCGCAGACCGGGAGTAATCGCCATGCCTCGGGCGTAGTCTATGAAATTACAGGTGCCATCATGGATCGGAAAAAACTGTATGACGGCCTGGAACTTTTCGGAAGGTTGCTGCTGGCCGCCCTGTTTATCAGCGACACATGGACCATCTTCAACAACTATGGCGCGTCGCAGGATTACCTCGCCCAGTTCGGCGTGCCGCCCCCGTTGCTGCTGCCCGCCGCTGCGCTGCACCTTGGCGGCGGCATCCTTGTCGCGGTGGGATGGCAGACACGCCTTGCGGCCCTGGCGCTCGCCCTCTTCTGCTTCTCCACCGCCATCATCTTTCACTACCGCGCCGAGGACCTGGCAGCGCAGGTTCATTTCTGGAAGGATCTGGCGATCGCCGGCGGCTTTCTCGTCCTGCTGGCCCATGGCGCGGGAGCCTATTCGCTCGATGCGCGTCTGCGCCGCGCCCAACCGGCTGAAAGACAACCCCCTTAAACCCCTGCACGGCGGCCCCTCTTCCTGCCACGGACGAAGGGCCGGCGGCACAATACTGTTACGGGCTGGTCGTCGACGGCTGAGTTGTGGACGGCTGGGTTGCCGGTTCTGTCGTCGTGGGCTGCGTCGTTGTCGTGGCCGGTTGCTCGGTTGAGCTAGGCGCGGTGGCCTCAGGTGAAGGCGTCCTAGCGCCAAATAACCCTGCCCACCACACCACGGCCAGCACCACCACGATGACGACGACCGCCCATATCCATTTGTTGTCTTGCATATTGTCACCCCTCTGGTTTTACCACTTCGTCACCACCAAAAACTCTCCCTCAAATATGGTCACATCTTGACGGGGAAATGGCGGCCGGAAATCGACTCTTTGATGAGCTGGCGCGCCCTACGGGAATCGAACCCGTCTTTACAACGTGAAAGGCTGTCGTCCTAACCGATAGACGAAGGGCGCGCGAACCGGCGCTCTATAGGGGGCTTCGCGGACAGTGGCAAGTCTCAGGCAGACCCGCGCCACATCCTCGATGTGGATCGAAGCTTCGCGGCGCGAACCCCAGTCATCGACGCTGAGCCGTCCGGCGATATGCAGCGGAAACTGGCGCTCGCTGAGCAGGAGTTCGCCGAGATCGCTGCCCAGCACCCGGAAGGCGACGGCCTTGATGCGGGCACCGTCGGCGGCGGCGAGGGTGCAGCGGAGATGATCGGTGCCAACTCTGTCGGCATAGACGACGCGGTGCGCCGGAAATGCGAAGACCGGTGCGGGATGTCCCGCTCCATAGGGCCCCGCCTGTTCCAGAAGTTCGATCAGTTCAAGCGTAGCGCCGCTTGCCGTCAGCGCTCCGTCGATGGCCAGCGACTTGTCGGAGGCCGCCGCTACCTGGGCGCCGAGCTTCTCTTCCAGAAAGGCGCGGAGATCGCCGAGCCGCGCCGTCGCAACCGTCAGCCCCGCCGCCATGGCGTGGCCGCCGCCCTTGACGATGAGCCCCGCCTCGAGTGCCTCGCGCACCGCAACCCCGAGATCGACGCCGAAGATCGAGCGGCCGGAACCGCTGGCCAGGCCCGTTGCCTTGTCCTCGGACAGAACCAGGCTCGGCAGTGCAAATCGCTCCTTGAGCCGTGCCGCGGCGAGTCCCACGACACCCGGATGCCAGCCCTGACCCGAAACCACGAGCACCGTCTGGCGCCGCTCCTTGCCCAGCGCCGCTTCGGCCTGCATCGCGGCGCCGTCGACCACGGCGATTTCGATCTCCTGGCGCTCGCGGTTGAGGCGTTCCAGCTCCTGGGCGATCTGGTTCGCCTCGCCGCGGTCGCGCGTGGTGAGAAGCCGCAAGCCGAATCCCGCATCGCCGATCCGCCCGGCCGCATTGATCCGCGGGCCCAGCAGAAATCCCAGCGCATGGGTGTCGGGCCGGCGCTTGAGCCGCGCCACGTCGGCCAAGTGCCGCAAGCCCAATATTCTCGCGCCGCGCCATCACCTTGAGCCCTTGCGTGACATAGGCGCGGTTGAGGCCCTTGAGCGGCACGACGTCGCACACCGTCGCCAGCGCCACGAGCTCCAGCCATTGCAGCATGTTGGGCTCGGGCCGCGCGTCTCGAATACCACTGCCGGGCCGCGCAGAATTTTATTGACCGCGGCGATCAGGATCATGGTGACGCCGGCCGCGCACAGATAGCCGAAGCCCGAGAGATCGTCCTGCCGATTCGGATTGATGACCGCGTGGGCTTGGGGGAGAATTTCGCCGGCCAGATGGTGATCGACGATGATGGTGGTGAAGCCCAGCTCCGCCGCGTGGGCCAAGGGATCGTGCGCCGCAACTCCGCAGTCGAGCGTCACCAGCAGATCGCAGCCCTGCTCCTTCAGCATCGAAACGGCTTGCTGGCTCGGCCCATAGCCTTCGGTCAGCCGGTCGGGCAGATGCACGCTTGCATCGCTTCCCACCGCGCGCAGAAACAGTTGCAGCATGGCGGAGGCGCAAATGCCGTCGACATCGTAGTCGCCGATGACGCCGATCTTCTCGCCCGCGATAACCGCCTCCGCCAGCCGCTCCGCGCCCTTCTCCATATCGCGCAAGGCGGACGGCTGCGGCATCAACATGCGCAAGGTGGGATTGAGAAAGGCCTCCGCCTCGTCCAGGCCGACGCCGCGCGCCGCCAGCACCCGCCCGAGAATTTCCGGCAGCTCATGGCGTTCGGCGATCGCCTGCGCCAGCCGCCCATCCTCGAGCCGGGCCCGCCACCGCCGCCCCGTGGCCGAGCGCGAGACGTTGAGGAAATCGCTCAGAGCCGCTCGATGCGGATCATGCGCGGCGCGCGAGGCCACATGTCCGTCCTTCTCGATGCGCGACAGCGCCGCGCGCATGGCGGTCTCGATCGTGTCGTGGGTGATGAGAATGAAGGGTGCCGTGGCGCGCGGCGCATCCTTTTCCTGCTTGCCGCGCTGCACGATGCTTTCGATCGAAATCATTCTCGTCCGCCAGGATGCGGGCGATGGCCGCGACCGCGCCCGGCCGGTCATGCAGTTCGAGGGCCACATAGAAGCCGCCCTCATGGGCTTTCTTCGGCGCCGTCTTGTAGGCCTTGAGCTGGGCCGCCGGCACGCCGAAGGCGGGGCGCAAATTGCCGCGCGCGATGTCGACGATGTCGGAGACAACGGCCGAGGCCGTGGGATGGGCGCCGGCACCCCGCCCTTCCAGCATAAGATCGCCCACGAAATCGCCCTTGACCACCACTGCGTTGAACACGCCGTCGGTATCGGCAACCGGCGAGCCCTTGGGCACCAGCGTCGGATTGACCCGCTGCTCGATCCCCTCCTCATGCGCCACGGCGACGCCGAGCAGCTTGATCTTGTAGCCCATGTCGGAGGCATTGCGGATATCGGCCAGCGTGATCGCTTCGATGCCCTCGATGTCGATGGCCTTGAGATTGACCTCCGTGCCGAAGGCGAGCGAGGTCAGCACCGCGAGCTTGTGGGCGGTATCGAAGCCGCCGACATCGAAGGTCGGATCGGCCTCGGCATAGCCCAGCGCCTGGGCTTCCTTCAGCACCTCGGCGAAGCTGCGGCCCTCATTGGCCATCTTGGTCAGGATGTAATTGCAGGTGCCGTTGAGGATGCCGAAGAGCTTGGCGATGCGGTTGCCGGCCAGGCCCTCGCGCAGCGTCTTGACGATCGGAATGCCGCCCGCCACCGAGGCCTCGAAATTGAGCGCCACGCCCTTGTCTTCCGCCAGCCGCGCCAGCGCCGCGCCATGATGGGCGAGCAGCGCCTTGTTGGCGGTGACGACCGGCTTGCCGGCCTTCAGCGCCGTCTCGACCGCCGCCTTGGCCGGATCGCCCTCGCCGCCCATCAATTCCACGAAGACATCGATTTCGGGAGCGGCGGCGAGCTTGACGGGATCGCCATACCAGCCGAACCGCGACAGATCGTGCCCCCGGTTCTTCTTGGCGTCCCGGGCGCTCACCGCTGTGACTTCGACCGCCATGCCGGCCCGCGCCGCAATCAGTCCCGCATGCTTGCCGAGCATGTCGAGCACACCGGTGCCCACCGTTCCGAGGCCCGCCAGTCCAAGCCGCAAGCTTTTCGCCATAGAGAATTCGCCCCAAAGGAATGAATCGCGGCTGTTATGGCCTTTGGGCCAAGCAATGGCAACTTTGGACACGCCGGGAAGACGAATTGGAGGAGTGCGTTCCTCACTACTCGCCATTCACACTATTCCTATTAAGAGGGCGGAGCCATGCGCATTTACTTGCCGAAAACCCGCCAGACATTAAACTGCCGCCGAAACGCCCCATGAAAGACGGCGATGAGCGATCCCAGACCCCCCGCCCCGGCCGATTTCAAGCTCGCCGATCCCGTGCAGTTCGCCCGCAACATGGCGAAAGTGTTCGAGCAGGCGGCGGCGATCATCCGCCTGGTGGCCGAGCGGCCCGACGCCGCCAAGCGCGACGCCGAAAGCCAGGTGACGCCCATCGAGCAGGTCACCAAGACGCTCGGCGCCGTGGCCCAGTCCTACATGGCCGATCCGCAGAAGCTGATGGAAGCCCAGATGCAGCTGTGGAACGGCTACACCCAGCTCTGGCAGAACGCCTGGCGCCGGGCCCTTGGCGAGCCCGCCGCAGCCGTGGCCGAGCCCGCCGCGCGGCGACAAGCGCTTCAAGGACAAGGACTGGCAGGAAAATACCATCTTCGATTTCGTCAAACAGTTCTATCTGCTCTCGGCGCGCTCGGCCCAGGACCTGGTCGCCAATGCCGAAGGCATCGACGATCGCACAAGGCTCAAGGCGCGCTTTTATGTCGAGCAGATCGCCAATGCGCTGTCGCCCTCCAATTTCGCCCTCACCAATCCGGAAGTGCTGCGCACGACGCTCGCCACCAACGGCGCCAATCTCATCGATGGGCTCAAAAATCTCGAGGCCGACCTGATGACGTCGGATGGCGGCTTGCGCATCAAGCAAACCGATACCGGCGCCTTCGAGATCGGCAAGAACATCGCCACGACGCCGGGCAAGGTGGTTTTCCGCAACGAGACCTTCGAACTCATCCAGTATGCGCCCACGACACCGGAGGCCTTTGCAATTCCGCTGCTCATCGTTCCGCCCTGGATCAACAAATTCTACATTCTCGATCTCAGGCCGGAGAAATCCTTCGTGCGCTGGGCCACGGAGCATGGCCTCACCGTCTTCGTCGTCTCCTGGGTCAATGCCAACGAGACGCAGGGGCGCAAGAGTTTTTCCGATTACATGCGCGAGGGCTTTCTCGCCGCGGTGCAGGCGGTGCAGGACGCAACCGGGGCCGAAAAAATCAATGTCATCGGTTATTGCATCGGCGGCACGCTGGTTGCCGCCTCGCTCGGCTACATGGCGGCGAAGAACGACAAGCGCATCAATTCGGTGACTTTCTTCGCCGCCCAGGTCGACTTCGAGAAGTCGGGCGATCTCCTGGTCTTTGTCGACGAAGAGCAGGTGAAATGGATCGAAAGCAACATGGCCGAGAAAGGCTATCTGCCGGGGCGGCGCATGGCCGATGCCTTCAACCTGCTGCGCTCCAACGATCTCATCTGGTCCTATGTCGTCAACAATTATCTGCTCGGCAAGGACCCGCTGCCCTTCGACCTGCTCTACTGGAATTCCGATTCGACCCGCATGCCGGCGGGCGTGCATTCCTTCTATCTGCGCGAATGCTATCTCGCCAACAAGCTGTCGCAGGGCAAGATGGTGCTCGACAATGTCCGCATCGATCTCAAGAAGGTGAAGCTGCCGGTCTACAATCTGGCGGCGCGCGACGATCACATCGCCCCCTTGCAGAGCGTCTTCCGCATCGGCCGCTTCATGGGCGGCGAGACCAAGCTGGTGGTGGCGGGCTCCGGCCACATCGCCGGCGTGATCAATCCGCCGCAGGCGAAGAAATACCAGTACTGGACCAACGGCGCCAAGGCCGAGAACGTGGAGGACTGGCTGGAGGGCGCCACCGAACATGCGGGTTCCTGGTGGCCCGACTGGTTCAAGTGGATCGCCGCGCGCTCCGGCGAAAAAATCCCCGCCCCCACGCCCGGCAGCGGCAAGCTCACCCCCCTCGAAGACGCCCCCGGCTCCTATGTCCGGGTGCGCGCGGATTGACTCTACACCCCTACCCTCTGCTTCACCTTCGCTGCCGCGTGATCCTTCGCCGCCGCGGTGACGCTGTCGCGTTTGGAGATTTCCGGCATGCCCACATCCCACCAGGCATCGCCGGGCGTCCAGGTGAAGGCGTCGGTGGCGATGACGATGACCGAGGTGCGGTCGGCCTGTCTTGGCCCGGTCCATGGCGCGCTCGAGCTCGGCGATCGAGGTGACGCGCTCGGCGATGGCGCCCATCGATTGCGCGTGGCTGACGAAATCGACGCTGAACGGTTTGACGACCCGCGAGTCCTTGATCAGATTGTTGAAGGAGGGAACCCCCTTGTAATTCTGCAGCCGGTTGATGATGGCGAAGCCGCCATTGTCGCAGACCACGACGATCAGCTTGTGGCCGGCCAGCACCGAGGAATAGATGTCGGAGTTCATCATCAGATAGGAGCCGTCGCCCACCAGCACGATGACCTCGTCGTCGGGCCTTGCCATCTTGGCGCCCCAGCGCGCCGGCGATCTCATAGCCCATGGTGGAGAAGCCGAATTCGAGATCGAAGGTGCCCGGCGCCTTGACCTTCCAGTTCTTGGTGGCTTCGCCCGGAAGCCCGCCCGCCGCGGTGATGACGCGGTCGCGCTCGCCGGCCTTGCGATTGACCGCGCCCACCACCTCGGCATAGGCCGGCAACTCCTTGTTGCTCGGCCTGGTGCGCTCGTCGATCACCGCATTCCATTCGGCATAGAGCCGCCGCGCCTTGCCGCTCCATTCCTTCGGCGCCCGCGTAGCTGCCAAGTGCCGCGTCGATTTCGGCCAGCGTTTCCTTGGCATCGCCGATCACACTTTGCGCCAGATGCTTGTTGGCATCGAAGCGCGCCGCATTGATCGACACCAGCCTGAAATCCGGCGATTGGAATACCGACCACGAGCCGGTGGTGAAATCCTGCAGCCGCGTGCCCACCGCCACCACCACATCGGCTTCCGCCGCAAGCGCATTGGCCGAGGCCGAGCCGATGACGCCCAGGGGCCCGGCATTCATCGGATGCGCATGGGTGAGAATGCCGCGCCCGGCGATCGTCTCCACCACTGGAATATTATGCTTGACCGCGAAGGCGGCGAGCTCGGCGCCGGCCAACGAATAGACAACCCCGCCGCCGGCGATCAGCAGCGGCCGCTTTGCCGACTTGAGCAATGCTACGGCCTTCGCCACCTCGCGCGCATCGGGCCGCGGCCGCCGCACCTCAAGCACCCGTTCGGCGAAGAAGCTTTCCGGATAATCATAGGCCTCGCCCTGGGTGTCCTGGCAGAGGGCGAGGAACACCGGCCCGCAATCGGCCGGGTCCAGTAGCACCGCCACCGCCTGCGGCAGCGATTGAAGAATCTGCTCCGGCCGGGTGATCCGATCCCAATAGCGCGTGACCGCCCGGAAGGCGTCGTTCACCGAGGCCGATGGGTCGTGGAACTGCTCGACCTGCTGCAGCACCGGATCGGGAATGCGGCTGGCGAAGACATCGCCCGCCAGCAACAGTATGGGCAGCCGGTTGGCATGAGCGGCACCGGCGGCGGTTACCATGTTGAGGGCGCCGGGTCCGATCGACGATGCCGCCACCATGATCTGCCGCCGCTGCATCGCCTTGGCGAAGCCGATGGCCGCCAGCGCCATGGATTGCTCGTTCTGCCCGCGCCAGGTGGGCAATTGGTCCTGCACCTGTTCCAGCGCTTCCGACAGGCAGGTGACGTTGCCGTGGCCGAAGATGCCGAACAGCCCGGCGAACAGCGGCACTTTCTTGCCGTCGATCATTGTTTTCTGGGCGCAGAGAAAGCGCACCAGCGCTTGCGCCATGGTCAGCCGCACGGTTTTCATCTTGCTCTCCCTGACATGCTGCGGCGAGCCTATCAGCACTGGCAAACCCGTCAAATGCGCAATAGGTTGGCCGCCGCGCAACCAATGCTTGAGGCGGGGAATGAAAGAAATCGGCGTCGGCATCATCGGCACGGGCTTCATGGGCAAGACCCATGCCTTCGCCTATCGCGCGGTCGACGGAATCTTCCCCGTAAAGCTGCGTCCGGTGCTCGAGATGGTGGCCGACAACAATCCGGAAGCCGGCGCCCGCGCCCATGCGCAATTGGGCTTCAGGCGCGTCACCGCAGACTGGAAGGAACTGGTCACCGATCCCAAAATCGGCATCGTCTCGATCACGGCGCCCAATCTCGTTCACAAGGAAATGTCGCTGGCGGCGATCGCTGCGGGCAAGCACGTCCATTGCGAGAAGCCCATCGCCCCCAGTGCCGAAGACGCGAAAGCCATGATGGATGCGGCCGAGAAGACGGGCGTCGTCACCCAGGTGGGCTACAATTATATCAAGAACCCGATCCTTGCTTTGGCCCGCGACATGGTGGCGGCGGGCGAACTCGGCGACATCATCGGTTTTCGCGGCATCCACGCCGAGGACTACATGGGCAGCCCGGACGTGCCCTATAACTGGCGCGTCGATCCTTCCGGCGGCGCCGGCGCCATTGCCGATGTCGGCAGCCACATCGTCGGCATGGCCCGCTTCTTGTTGGGCCCCATCGCCGAGGTCGCGGCGGAGTTGGAAACGATTGTCAAGGACAGGCCCGTGAAGCCCGGCTCAAAAGAGCGGCGCAAGGTCGAAGTCGACGACATCGCCAGACTGATCGTGCGCTTCGCCCGCGGCTGCGGCGGTTCGATCGAGGCCAGCTGGGTGACAACCGGCCGCAAGATGCAATTGGGTTTCGAACTGACCGGCTCCAAGGGCGCGCTCGTCTTCACCCAGGAACGTTTCAACGAACTGCTCCATTACAAGGCGGGCGGCGATCCCCGCCACCAGGGCTTCACCCGCATCGAGGCGGGGCCGCAACATGCGCCCTATGGCCTGTTCTGCGTCGCTCCCGGCCACCAGCTCGGCTTCAACGATCTCAAGACCATCGAGGTTGCCGATTTCCTTGACGCCATCGCCGGCGGCCCCAAGCGAGGCCCCGATTTCCGCGAGGCCTGGGAGATCCAGAAGGTGATCGACACGGCTATCCGCTCCTCTCGCGAACGGCGTTGGTTGAAAATCGGGTAGACTTGATAGATTATATTGTCATATAAGCTATAATATTGACATATAACCATTTATATGCCATATCTTTGGTGTTTTTCACAGGAGGGTTTGGCAATGCTTGCTGTTCACAACAAAACGATGATGACGCGGATCATCACTGGCCTGCCGGATAACACTTCGGAAAAAATCAGGGTACTCACTCGGCATGGCTATGCGCGTCAGGAAATCGCGGACTTCCTGGGCATCCGCTATCAGCACGTGCGCAATGTGCAGGTACACGCGGGTCTTGATCACAAGAAATTCCAACGTGGCGGCAAGACCGCGATGGCCGCCGAGCCCAATACGACCGAACAACCCCGCAAGATGCGCCTCACTCTGGCCGAAGATGGGCGGCTCGTCATCCCTGCTGCCATTCGCGCCGCCATGGGTGCCGAACCAGGCAGCGAACTGATGGCCCGGCTGCACGATGGCGAGTTGCGGTTGGCAACGCCGGAGGTGGCAGTCAAATTGGCGCAGAAGCGGGTGCAACAGGCAATTCCCGGCGAAGACAGTCTAGCCCAGTCCCTAATCGCCGATCGCCGTCTCGAAGCCGGGCGCGAAGACCGGAATGGCTGATATCGTCCTCGACGCGTCGGCGATCTTGGCATTGTTGAGAAATGAGCGGGGCGCCGAAGCCGTCGCCGCGATCATCGCCAAGGGCCTCGTCTCCGCGGTCAATCTCTCGGAGGTCGTTGCCAAACTGGTCGAGCGAGGCACCGCGGCCGCCGATGCCGTCGACATTGTCGACAGCCTGCCATTCGAGACGGCCGATTTCGACAGCGCCTTGGCCCATGCAGCCGGCCTGATGTGGACGCGCGGCAAAAAAGCGGGACTGTCGCTCGGCGACCGCGCCTGCCTCGCCCTCGCCGAGCACCACGGCCTTCCGGCGATCACCGCCGACCGCAACTGGCGCGACCTCGAACTCGCCGTTGAAGTCCGTATCCTACGCTGACGGTTCGCCTGCGCCCATCACATCTCCTTCGCCACCCCTTCCACCAGTGGCACGAAGCGCACTGGCAGCAGATGTTCGCGGTCGAAGCCCATCTCCGTTCGGGTGATGCGGTACAGGTCCTGCTTGCCGGGTTTCTCCTCGATGGGCACGATCATGATGCCGCCCACCGCGAGCTGGTCGAGCAGCGCTTGCGGCGCCTGCTTTGCCGCGGCGGTGACGATGATACGCTCGAAGGGCGCCTGTTTCGGCCAGCCCTTGCCGCCGTCGCGCCACCAGTTGCGTGATGTTGGAAAGCTTGAGCTGCTTGAAGCGCGCCTCCGCTTCCTGGGCCAGCGTCCGGTAGCGCTCGATTGTGTAGACGCGGCGGCACAGATGGCTGAGGATCGCCGTCTGGTAGCCGGAACCCGTGCCGATCTCCAAGACCTTGTGCCGCTCGTTCACCTGCAGCCGGTCGGTCATGAATCCGACGATGATAGGGCTGCGAGATGGTCTGGCCGCAGGCGATCGGCAGTGCCTGATCCGCATAGGCCTGGTCGGCGAAAGTCTCGTTGACGAAGAGTTCGCGCGGCACCCGCTCGATCGCCTCCAGGACCCGCGTGTCGCGCACACCCTGGTTGCGCAGCGCCATGATCAACTGGATCTTGCGGGGATCGGCGGTTCACTTCGCGTCCAATGCGCTGCGCAAGGCCTCCATGGCCTCGAGCTGGGTGAGGTTCATGTGCAGCGGCGTCACCGAGATGCGCTTGTCGAACACGGCGCGCAGATCGGTTCCGGCCGCCGGATCGCCGCGCTCGCGCTTGAAGCCCAGCCAATAATAGGGGCGCCCGCGCGCGTCGACGCGCTCATCGACGATCAGGAGGTTCTGGTCGCGCTTGCCCTGGCGGGTCACCTCGATGCCCTGCAGTTCGTCCGGGCGGCAGTCGGGAAAATTGACGTTGATCAGCACGCCGGGGCCGAATTCCAGGCGCATCAGTTTCTCGACGATGCCCGCGCCATAATGTTCGGCTACCTCGAAGCTCACGCCATTGCCGAAGATGCCGGTCACCTGGCTAAGGGCGATAGATTTGAGGCCGAGCGCGGTTCCTTCCATCGCCGCGGCGATGGTGCCGGAATACGTGACGTCGTCGGCGATGTTCTGGCCACGGTTGACGCCGGAGAGCACCAGATCGGGCAGCCCCGGCATGATCTTGCGCACCGCCATCACCACGCAATCGGTGGGTGTCCCCGCCACCTCAAAGCGGCGTTTGTCGATCTCGCGATAGCGGATCGGATTGGCGAGAGACAAGGAATGCCCTGCTCCCGAATGCTCCTCGGCCGGCGCCACGATCCAGATATCCTCCGACAGTGCGCGCGCCATGCGCTCCAGCGTTTCGAGCCCCGGTGCATGGATGCCGTCGTCATTGGTGACGAGAATGCGCATCAGGGCCTCGTGATCCTTTCAGCGCCGGCCATATGGGGCCGCAGCACGTCCGGGATCGTCACGCTGCCGTCGGCATTCTGGTAGTTCTCGAGCACCGCGATAAGTGTCCGCCCCACCGCGAGGCCGGAACCGTTGAGCGTATGCACATAGCGTGTGCCCTTGCCGTCGGTCGGTTTGTAGCGCGCCTCCATGCGCCGCGCCTGGAAATCGCCGCACACCGAGCAGGAAGAAATTTCGCGGAATGCCTTCTGGCCGGGCAGCCACACTTCGATGTCGTAGGTCATGCGGCTGGCGAAGCCCATGTCGCCGGTGCACAGTTTCACGGTGCGGTGATGCAAGTCGAGGCGTTTCAGCACTTCCTCGGCGCAGAGCGTCATGCGCTCGAGTTCCTCGCGCGATTGTTCTGGCGTGGTGATCGAGACGAGCTCGACCTTGGAGAACTGGTGCTGGCGGATCATGCCGCGCGTATCGCGCCCCGCCGCCCCCGCCTCCGCCCGGAAACACGGCGTATAGGCGGTGAGCCGCAGCGGCAGCTCCTTGTCCTCCAGAATTCGTTCACGCACCAGATTGGTGAGAGAGACTTCCGCCGTTGGGATAAGCCAGCGGCCATCGGCGGTCTGGAACAGGTCTTCGGCGAATTTCGGCAATTGTCCGGTGCCGTACATGGCCTGATCGTTGACCATGTAGGGCACGTAATGCTCGGTATAGCCGTGTTCGGCCGTCTGCAGGTCGAGCATGAACTGGGCGAGCGCCCGCTCGAGCCTGGCCAGCTGCCCCTTCATCACCACGAAGCGCGCGCCCGCCAGCATCGCCGCGGTTTCGAAATCCATCAGTCCCAGCCATTCGCCGATGTCGAAATGCTGGCGCGGCTCGAAGGCGAATTGTGGCAGTTCTCCCCAGCGGCGGACCTCGACATTGTCATGTTCGTCCTTGCCGTCCGGCACCTCGTCGAGCGGAATGTTGGGTATTACTGCGAGCGCGTTGTTGAGTTCCTGCGTGAGCTTGCGTTCGGTTTCCTCGCTCGATGCGATGAAATCCTTGGTGCCTGCCACTTCCGCCTTAAGCGCCTCGGCACGCGCCTTGTCGCCCGCCTTCATCGCCTCGCCGACCTCCTTGGAAGCGGCATTGCGGCGGGCCTGGACATCCTGGAGCTTCTGCATGTGATCGCGCTTGGCGGCATCGAGCTTGAGAAGCTCGGCTGCCATGGCTGGCAGGCCCCGCCGCGCCAAACCCCTGTCGAAAGCGGCCGGATTGTCGCGAATGGCCTTGATGTCGTGCATGGAATGATTCCCCGATCGGCCCTTCTATAGGGCCGGGGGCCGCCGCCGCAAAGCGACTCAGGCCGTGGCGTCGCGCGCCGCTTCCGCCTTCTTGCGGCGGCTTTCCAGGAAACGCACCGCCTGCACCGCCACCTCGTATAACCCGAGCAACGGCACCGCCATGGCGATCTGTGAGATGGGATCGGGCGGGGTCAGCACCGCGGCGATAATGAAGACGCCGACGAAGGCGAATTTCCGCCCGTTCTTCAGTTGTTCGTAAGAGACAATCCCGACCTGGCCCAGCAGCGTGAGTATGACCGGCAACTGGAAGCACAGGCCGAAGGCCAGGATCAGCATCATGACGAATTCGAGATAGGCCTCGATGTCTGGCATGAGCTGGATCGACGTCCCGCCGTCGCTACCGGTTCCCGCCGCCAGCGAATAGAAAAATGCGATCGCCACCGGCAGGAGGAAGAAGTAGACCAGCCCCGCGCCGAGCAGAAAGAAGACCGGCGTGGCCAACAGATAGGGCCGGAAAGCATTGCGCTCGTTCGAGTAGAGTCCGGGAGCGACGAAGCGGTAGACCTGGATGGCGATCAGCGGAAAGGCGATGAACAGCCCGCCGAAGAACGCAATCTTCACTTTCACCAGAAACACGCCGAGCAGCTTGATGGAAATAAGACTGACATCGTCGCCGGTGCCCCATTTGAACGGCAGGATCAGCCAGCGCAGGATATCCGAGGAGAAGAAGAAGCTGACAATGAAGGCGGCGATGAAACCCGCCACGCAATAGACCAGTCGCTTGCGCAGTTCGATCAGATGCTCGATCAGCGGCGCTTCCGAGGCGTCGATGTCGTCCTTGCTCATGATGCGGCCTTCTTGCCGTCCGCCGCCTCGGTCTCACCGAAATATTTCTTGAAATCGTCGTCCTGCTTCTTGGCCTCGCTCTTGGCCGGCGCCATCGGATCGATCTTGTTGAAGGATTGCAGATCTTTCTTGACATCATCGAGGCCGGCCTCGCGCATGGCGTCGTCGAGATGGCCCTGGAATTCGCGCGCCATGCCGCGCAGCTTGCGCATTGTCTTGCCCAGGCGCGCAGCACACTCGGCAAATCCTTCGGGCCGATCACGATGATGGCGGCGACCGCAATCACCACTAGTTCGGTGTAGCCGATGCCGAAGTCGAACATGGGTGTCTCCGGCGCGTGCCGCCGTGCAGCCTAGCTCTTGGCCTTCTCGGCCGGTCTTCACAGCGGCGTCGGCCGGCTGCTCGAGCGACTTCTTATCGCCCTGCGCGGTCTCTGACTCGTCGTCGGCCATGCCCTTCTTGAAGCTCTTGATGCCCTTGGCAACGTCGCCCATCAGATCGGAGATCTTGCCGCGGCCGAACAGCAGCACCACGACGAGAATGACCAGCGCCCAATGCCAGATCGATAGAGAACCCATTACAATCCTTGACGAAACTCCTTTCTATGTGGCGCGCACTATCGCAGAAACGCTTTTGCACCGCAACCGAAGCACCATGTCTGTCAGATGGTGGCGGCGGGCTGCTTTGCAAAGACCAGAACGTGTTCGGGGTCGATGCGGAACAGTGCCGTCTCGCCCCGCTTCGGCGCTTCCGCCGCCTCCACGCGCATCATCAGGGGCTCCTCTATCCCCTTGAAAAGCACGAGACATTGCGACCGGTCGCCGAGAAAGCGGGAATCGAGGCAATAACCTTCGATGCCGACCGGGCCGAAAGCCCGCCGGATCCCCTGCGGCCGGATCATCACCAATGCCAGCTTCGCCGGCACAAGCCCAGGGGCTGCGAAAGGTGCCCAGCGGCGTTTCCACGGCACCCGCCTTGCAGAAGCCACCGACCTCATTGAAATCGGAGAAGAAACGCGCCGCCGCGGCATCAACCGGCTGGCGGTAGAGCTCTTCCGGCGCACCGCTCTGGATCAGCCGCCCCTGCCGCATCAGTAGGATCCGGTCGGCAAGTTCCATGGCTTCGACCGGATCGTGGGTGACTAGCATGGCGGTGGCGCGGGTTTCCTTGAGTAGCGCCAGGGTTTCGCCGCGTATCGACTCGCGCAAGCGTTGGTCGAGGCCCGAGAATGGCTCGTCCATCAACATCACCTGCGGCCGCGGCACGATGGCACGCGCCAGCGCCACGCGCTGCTGTTCGCCGCCCGAAAGCGTGTGCGGATAGGTGCTTTCAAGATGCGCCAGCCCCACCCGTGCGAGCGCGTAGCGTGCGATCTTCTCGCGCCTCGGGCCGGTCGATGTCCCGAAGCCCAAATGCCACATTAGCGATGATCGACAGATGCGGAAACAGCGCAAAGTCCTGGAACATCAGCCCGATATTGCGCTTTTCAGGAGGCACATAGCGCGATGGACCCGCCACTTCGGCGCCATCGATCAGCACCCGCCCCGAAGATGGCCGCTCGATGCCGGCGGCGATCCGCAAAAGCGTGGTCTTGCCGCAGCCCGAGGGTCCAAGCAGACACACGATTTCACCGGGCTGCAATTCGAAACTGACGCCGCAGACCGCGTCGGCTGCGCCGAAGCGGCGTGAAACGTGTTCGAAGGCCAGAAGGCCGGCGATTGTGGCGCCTGCGGTGCCACGCCGGCCCCACCCGGCCGGCCGGTCTTTCGCTTGTGTCTCGGCGCGTTCGCTCATGACGACGGGCATTACACCACTTGACGCCATGATGTAAGGCGCCTGCCGGTCTCACGCGGCGGCCAGTACCACGCGGTTGCGGCCGTCGCGCTTGGCGCTGTAGAGCGCCTGGTCGGCCCGCTTCAGAAGGTCTTCGATGCGTGTCCTTCGGCGCCTTCGAGCGCGGCGATGCCGATCGATATGGTAATGTTGATGGGTCCGCCAGTGCCGGCATTGAACGGCCTCACCGACACCGCCTTGCGCATCCGTTCGGCGATCTTCTCGGCGACGCGCAGATCGGTCGCCGGCAAAACGACAATGAATTCCTCGCCGCCCATCCGGCAGGCCATGTCGATGTTGCGGACGCTCGCGCGCATGCGGGCAGCGAGCTCCTGCAACACCCGGTCGCCCGCGTCGTGGCCGTAGGTGTCGTTCACCGGCTTGAAGAAATCGACGTCGATGGCAAGCACCGACAGCGGACTTGCCGCGATTGACCGAGTGCTCCACCAGATGCCCGAATTGGGTTTCCAGGTAGCGGCGGTTGTAAAGGCCGGTCAGCGCATCCGTCACCGCCATTTCAATGGACGTCTGCACGCTGAGGCGCAGCTGCTCGGCATAGCGCCAGCGGCGGATCTGGGTGTTGACCCGCGCCAGCAGTTCCTGCTTGTCGATCGGCCGGATCAGGTAGTCGTTGACGCCCATGTCGAGGGCGCGCAGCAGGCGCTGGTGGTCGTCGGGATCGACGATGATCAGGATCGGTGTCTGCCGCGTCTTCTCCAGTGATTTGAGCTGCGAGCAGAGGCGCAGGGCATCGACATTCTCCATGTCGAGGTTGACGACGATCAGCTCGAAAGGCGCACTTCCGTGACCGGAGGCAATGCTTCGCCGCTCGATCCTCGTCCTCGGCGATGCTGACGTCGTGCCGGCCCGACAGTGCCGACTTGATGCGCTCGGCCACGGCTTGCGCGGTTGTCGATGATCAGGATGCGGCCCGGACGCTTATCCTGATCGTGCATCTCGCGGGCAAGCCGAACGGCAGCCTCGCTGCCTTCGGTGCGGGTGCGCAATTCGTCCGTCAGCATCTTCAGCCGCACCAGGCTCTTTACCCGGCAGAACAGCGAAACATCGCTCACCGGCTTGGTGAGGAAATCGTCGGCACCCGCTTCCAGTCCGCGCACCCGGTCTTCCGGCTGATCGAGGGCGGTGACCATGATCACCGGAATATGCTGGGTTTGCGGATTGGTCTTGATGCGGCGGCAGACTTCGATGCCGTCGATGCCCGGCATCATCACGTCGAGCAGCACGATGTCGGGCTTGTTGCGCTGGATCGACTTCGAGTGCATCGACGCCGTTCATGGCGGTGACGACCTCGAAGTATTCCGCCGCCAGCTTGGCTTCGAGGAGCCTGACATTGGCAAGAATATCGTCAACGACGAGGACACGGGCGGTCATTGCGGCCGTTTCAGAAATCCGTCAATCGTCTGCAGGAAGCTGATCACCGAGATCGGTTTGGAAATATAGGCCTCGCAGCCGCCCTCGCGGATCTTCTGTTCGTCGCCCTTCATGGCGAAGGCGGTGACCGCGATCACCGGGATGCGGCGCAGCTCGTCGTCTTCCTTGAGCCACTTGGTGACCTCGATGCCCGAGACTTCCGGCAACTGGATATCCATCAAGATCAGGTCGGGCATGTGCTTGCGGGCAATGTCGAGCGCCGAGAGGCCGTCGCGGGTCTGGATCACTACGTAACCGTTTGCCTCAAGGAGATCGTTGAACAGCTTCATATTGAGTTCGTTGTCCTCGACGATGAGGATGGTTTTCGGCCGTTCAGGCGCTGCCGCTGGCGTGTCGATGGATCCCACCGCGGATGATGCATTGTAACCCATGTATGGTATCCGCCTCTTGTCTGTTGTAGTGGGCTCGCCGCGACGGCCGCCGCCGCCTCCAAACGCCCCTGTTCCTGTCCGGGCGGGATTGTCGGCGGATTCTGTAACTAACAGTTTAACCCGCCCGTTCCAAACTGAACCGCCGTCAAGGGTGGTTAACCACCTGAAAAGATGCCCAAACAAACTTTCATAGGCGCCGAAGAGGCACAGGTCATCGCTTTGAAAATATTGGCTTTCCTGGCAAGCGACAGCGACCGCCTCGGAACCTTCCTGGCCACCTGCGGGCTCGGGCCGGGGGCGCTTAAATCTAACGCCCACAATCCTCAGTTCCTGGCCGGCGTCATGGATTACCTCCTCGGCGATGAGTCTCTTCTCCTCGCCTTTGCCGAGACCGGCGGTGTCGAACCGCGCGCCATCGCTAACGCGCGACGCTTTTTGCCCGGCGGCGGCCCCTGACGGGTGTTGTCATGACGAGCGCTTCGCCTGCCACGTGGCACGGATTTTGCTTAACTTGAACGCGGTTGGAACCAACATTCTGCTCTGCGAGTTGAGTGCCAAGGGGCGCCTGTAATGCCATGGAGGATTCGATGAAAGACTGTATGTTGCGAGTAGCCCTATCCACCGTTCTCCTGTCCGCCGCGGCGGGCGCCGGATATGCCGAAGAGAGTGGGCGGGTGAGCGACACCGCCCAGGCCGCCGTCTCCCGAGCCGTCGTAAGCGGCGCGTGTACCGGCGTTACCGAAATGAAATATAAGTCCGATGACACGATCAATAAAACCACCAGTTCGTCGAGCTTCGTGAACCTGCCTAACGGAGACGTCACCTTCACCCAAGGCGGGATCGGCAATGGTTGTGTGATCGTGACATTCACCGCCGAGGGCTTTGCGCGGCTTAACCGGCGGGTGGATGTTCGCGCCCGACTCGACAATGCTGTGATCGCAGCACCCCGCACCGTGTGGTTCAGCGGCGATGATGACGAAGATGCCGACGGCGCCTGGGCCCGGGCCCACGCGTTCACCTTCATCTTCCCATCGGTTGCTCCGGGCGCGCACACGGTACGCATGCAGTTCCGCAGCGGTAGATTCTCCGAGCCTGTCTTCATCCATAAGCACACGGTTGTGGTGCAGCACCGTTAGCGCCAGCGGGGGGAAACAGGCTGAGGATTTCAAACATCACATCACCCCACCTTGGCGGTGATGTTACTCGGACAGCCGCCTGATCCCGTTCACCGCTGCTTGCGGTCGGCGATCAGGCTGAGGATTTCGAACATCACATGGGCCGCCACCATGGCGGTGATGTTGTTGGGGCTATCCTTGGTGGGCATCAGGCAGACGACATCGCCGCCGATCACATTGAGCCCGCGCGCGGCACGCAGCATCTGATTGGCCTCGTCGATGGTCCAGCCGGTCACTCCGGCTTCGATATTGGAGACGCCGGGAGCCACCATGGGATCGAGGCAATCGAGATCGAAAGTGATGTACAGCGGTGCGTCACCGATGCGCTTCCTGAAAATCTCGATGCAGGCCGCCGCACCCAGCTCGCGGTAACGCTCCATGGTGATGACCTCGTAGCCCAGATCGTAGGATGGCTTCAGCCAGTCGCGGGTGCGCGGATTGCCGCGCATGCCGATCTGCACACTCCTGGCGGCGTCGAGATTGCCCTGCCGCACGCAATAGGCCGCCCAATGGGCCGCTGATTTCTTCGCCCCCAACCAGTGCGGGATATTCTCGTAGGAATCGGTATGGGCATCGAAATGCAGGAGCGCCGCCTTGCGCCCGCCGGTGAGCCGCGCATGCGGGCCGGCGATCGCCTGAACGATGGCGCCGGTGATGCCGTGATCGCCGCCGATCGACACCGGATTGGCGCCGGCATCATCGATCCGGCGGTAGAAGGCGGTGATGCGCTCGACGCATTTTTCATTGTCCATGGCTTCGGGCAAGGGCACGTCGCCGAGGTCGTTGATACGGGCTGCCTCCCAGGGTGAGAAATCGAAATGCTTGTGATAGCGGCGATTGTGGGCCGAGACGTGGCGCACGGCGCGCGGACCCAGATGCTGGTCGCGCTCCGTCGAGCCATTGCCGGAACTGTGCGGAACGCCCACCAGAGCAATGTCGGCATTGCCCGGATCGGGATCGTGCGGACAGCGGAACAGCGTCGGCACGCCCCACCAATAGAGCGTCTCCATCATCATCCGGTTGGTGGCGTCATCGCTCACGAGTAGCCTCCAACTCGCCCGACGCCATGGGCTTCGAGGGCCGCTTTTAATTTCGGCCGTGCCCGGACCGCTGCGGCGAGCCTTCGCCATCCGGGGGAATTTCGCCAGCACCGCCGCTTCCGTGGGCCTCCCCCAAAGGCAAAGCATAAAGGCATAAATATCGAGCGCCGAGAAAATCTCCCCCATCAGCCACGGCCCCTCGCCCTGCAGCCGCTTATCAAGAATGGACCACAACTCGTCGCATTTCCCGGTCGCCTTCCGCACTATGAAATCGTCATGCCGCTGGTCCATGGCATAGGCGTTACCGGGAAATGCGGCGTTGATCGCCACATAGAGATTGGTGCTCATGAAATTGAGCCAGGAGAGAAATTCACCATGGTCGTCGCTGCCGGGCGGTGGCGCCATGCCCTTGTCGGGATGGGCGGCGACCAGAAACGCAACGATCGCCGCCGATTCGAACAGGGAGCGTCCATCCTGAAGCCCTAGCGCGGGAATCTGGCCGAGCGGGCTGATGGCACGGAAGTCCGGTGCCTTCACCTGCTCCGCCGTCATCCAGATGTTCTGGTATGGCACCCCCATTTCCTCAAGCAGGAAATGGGCGCATAGCGATCCCCACGCCTTCACGTTATAGAGCTTGTACATGCCGGGTCCCTCACGCGGCTCCCCCGCGGCCATTGTTTCCGAAAAGCGGCTGCAGCGCTAGTATCTCCGGCATGGACGACAGCCCCGCCCTGCCCGGCTTCTGCCGCGACTGCCTCTCCGCGGCGGCGCAGGCTGATGGGCGCTGCCAGGTCTGCGGCAGCCCGCGCCTCGTGCGTCATCGCGAACTCCACGACCTCACCATCGCCCATATCGATTGCGATGCCTTCTATGCGGCGATCGAGAAACGCGACAATCCGGACCTCGCCGATAAGCCGGTGATCGTCGGCGGCGGCGTCAGGGGTGTCGTTTCCACCTGCTGCTATGTCGCGCGCATCAAGGGTGTGCGGTCGGCGATGCCGATGTTCAAGGCGCGCGCCCTGTGCCCCGAGGCGATCGTCATCAAGCCCGACATGGCGAAATATGCCATGGCCGGCCGTGAGGTGCGCGCCCTCATGCTGGAACTCACGCCACTCGTCGAGCCCCTGTCGATCGACGAAGCCTTCCTCGATTTGTCCGGAACGGCTCGCCTCCATGCCATGAGCCCGGCCTTGTCGCTGGCCCGGCTCATCAAGACCATAGAGATGAAGATCGGCATTACCGCTTCGGCCGGGCTTTCCTACAACAAATATCTCGCCAAGGTCGCCTCCGACCTGGAGAAGCCGCGCGGCTTCTCGGTGATCGGCCGGGCGGAAGCCAAGGACGTTCCTGGCGCCCAGACCGGTGAGCCTCATCTGGGGCGTCGGCCGCGCCTTTCAGGAGCAGCTTTCCAGGGATGGCATCGCCCGCATCGGCCAGTTGCAGGCGATCGAGCAAGATCGAGCTGATGAAGCGCTATGGCAGCATGGGCGCCCGCCTCTATCATCTGGCGCGCGGCGAGGATTCCCGCCAAGTGTCACCCGACGACGAAACCAAGAGCATCGGCGCCGAGACCACCTTCAATTCCGATATCGCCGCCTACGGGGAGCTTGAACGCATTCTCTGGCGCCTAGCCGAGAAAGTCTCGCGCCGCGCCAAGAGCGCCGGGCTCGCCGGCCAGACCGTGACGCTGAAACTCAAGACCGCCGATTTCCGCATGCGAACCCGCAATACCACTCTGGCCGAGCCGACGCTCATGGCCAATCGCATCTTCGAAGCGGCCACCCCGCTCCTCCGGCGCGAGGCCGGCGGCACCCCTTTCCGGCTGATTGGCGTCGCCATTTCCCATCTGGCCGAAGCCGCGGCCGAAACAGGGACTCTCGATGCCCGGGCCGCCGCCCGCACCAGGGCCGAGATTGCCATGGACCGGCTGCGTGCCAAATTCGGCCGCGCGGCGATCGAGCGCGGCATCGTCCTGGGCGGCGATGACGGCGACTAATCATTAACTTCTACAACCTTTCTCAACTGCCAGTTCCCATCACGTTAACTTTTTGTTAGCGTTTTGCCGAGGCGCAAAACGGCGAGCACTCTGCTATGAATATTTTCCGTTTACTCGCAACAATCAACCTGTTTGCAACAATATCGTTCTCCGCTGCCTCGGCAGCCATCACCGTCACCGAAGCCAAGATCGACGCAGGCACGATGAAGGTCTCGGGCACAAGCACAACCGGCACCCATGTCTCGCTTGACGGTTTGCATACGGCGCCTGTCGTCGGAGGCAGTTTTTCCTTTAACGTCGTTTATCATGCGGAGGCTTGCATCGTGCGTCTGACGAGCGTTCCGCCAGGGTCGGTGCGCGATGCCGTCGTCGCCGATTGCGGACCGCGCGGTGTAATTCCGAGGGGCACATGGGTCAGCACACGGGCCTATGCTCTTAACAATCTTGTCATCCATGCCGGTTCGAGCTGGCGGGCCAAGCAAGCGGTGCCTCCCGGCACGGTGCCTGGCGCTTCGGGCAGCGGAGCCTCTTGGGAAAAATTCGCAGCGAAAGGTGCCACCGGAGCAATTGGTGCGACTGGTGCCACGGGTCCCGCAGGCCCAGGGGGTCCTGCGGGTGCTGATGGCGCCGCTGGTCCGGCAGGTGCTGACGGCGCTGTGGGTCCGCGAGGCGCTCGCGGCCCACCAGGTCCCGCCGGGGCTGGCGGTGCAGTTGCAACGTTCCTGAGCAACGGCTCTATCGACGGCTCTTTGCACTGCCTCGGCAATCTGAACGTTGCCGCGGGCGGCTTTGACAGTCCGTGCTTGACGACGGCGACCACCCACACGTTCCAGGGCGAATCCACTTTGCTGGTGGGACCAATGCCTGCCGGAGGAGCGACGGTCACCAATCTTTTGGCGACCGTCGACGGCGAACCCATTGCGTCCGAAACGAACAACCCGACCATCGACGTGGTCGACGGTACCGATAACCCGATTGGCATGTTTTGTACCATCAACTCGGGGAATGTCTGTACCAATGCGGGCTCCGTCATCGTCGCCGCAGGAACCTACCTGCAGGTGAGGATCACCAACAACGGCGACTTCGAAAACCGGGCTTATCGCGTCACCTTCCGCTACTAGAGCGGATTGGTCCGCGGGGGCGCAACAATGCATCGAAGGCCGAGTCTTGTCTTCGGCGGCGATGACGGCGATTAGCGGCTCATGAGGCCGGCGATAGCTTGCGCCGCCGTCTCTCCCGATGCGATGGCGGCTTCGAACCAGCCCGGAGCGTCCTGCGAAAAATCCGAGGTGGCAAAAGCCACGCGGCCCTCCGGCTGCCATTCCCGGTGATCGGCGATCCACGGCATGGCGGCCGGCGTTGCCACCCAGGTTCCGCGCGCCCACGGGTCGCGCAGCCAATCATGCCAATCCCATGCGACCAGCCGGGCTTCCGGGAAGAAGCGGTTGAGTGCCGCCGCCATGTCGTGGCGGCTTGCCGGATCGAACGAACCGTCGTCGAGTCCGAAGCCTACGATCAACGCCGCCCCGTCGGCGGCCATGCGCTCGGCAAACATCCATTGCAGGCCGCTGCCCCCACCTGTCGCCAGCGCGCCTTCGGCAACGCCTTGCGCCTTGATCCAGACCTTGACGGCCTTGCCGCCGTGGCCGGTGCTGATCGCTGCCTGCTTGCGCGGCGCGAGGTCCGGCGAAAACGCGATTCCTCGCAATCCGTTGAGCGGAACGCAGACGGTTGCATAGCGCGCCCGCACCCGCTCGCCCGCGGCGATCATCGCCTCGACACCCTCCGGCCGCTGCGCGATCGCCGCAACTGCCGCATTGAGCCGCAGTTCCGCACCCGACCTCGCGATCATGCGCTCGACCAGGACCGAGACGCCCGGCACCAGTGTATGGCGCAGCGCCGTCATCATGCCCTCCGGCGCACCGCCGCCATAGGCGCAACTCGACAGGAATTCGGTCGCCGCAATCCGTTCCGGATCGCCATTGCCGGATATGGTCCACCAGGCCAGCACATGCACGCGCGCCTCGGACGGTGCACCGATAAGATCGAGATACTGGTTGAGACTGAAATTCGCTTTGCTCGCGTCCCCATCGCGATAGGCGAGTGCATCGGCGCGGATGCGCGCCATGGCGCGGTCGAATACGCTTCGCGCCCCTGCGGCGCAAGGCAGACCGCTGCGCAATGTCGTGCCGTCATGCCAGCGGTGTTCGGCGATTGGGTGGGTCGGCCTGAGGTCGATGCCCTCGCTACGTGCATGGCGGCGGATGCGTTCATGCCAGGGTGCGATCCACGAGCCGCCATATTCGAGCATCTCCCCACCGGTCGCGAAGGCGCGCGTATAGGCCCTGCCACCCACCCTGTCTCGCGCCTCGACAATGATGGCGCGGAGGTTCAGGCGGGCAAATTCGAGGGCCGCGGCGGCACCGGCAAAGCCGGCGCCGATGATGACGACATCGCAATCGTGGGATTCCATGCTGCCGGGTTCAACTTTCCATCGACATCAGCGCCGCATTGCCGCCGGAAGCCGTGGTATCGGTCGAGCACACCCGCTCGGTGGCGAAACGATGCAGATAATGGGGTCCGCCGGCCTTGGGACCGGTGCCGGAAAGTCCCTCGCCGCCGAAGGGCTGGGCGCCGACGACGGCGCCGATCTGGTTGCGGTTCACATACATGATTGCCGACCCGCGCCAGGCTCCGCACTTCCTCCACCGTCGTCTCGATGCGCGTATGCAGGCCGAGCGTCAGGCCGAAGCCCGTGGCATTGAGCGCCGCACAGACCTCGGCCAGCCGGTCGCCGGCAAAGCGCACCACATGCAGGATGGGACCGAAGACCTCGCGCTTGAGGGCGGCGATCGACGACAGCTCATAGGCGGCGGGCGACACGAAGGTGCCGTTCGCGCACTCCGCGCGGCAGCTTGCAGATCGAGAATGGTCTTTGCCTCTTTGCGCCATGCGCGCCTTGTGCGCGTCGAGCGCTTCTTCGCGCTCCGCGTCGATGACCGGGCCGATATCGGTGGCATAGTCCAGCGGATCGCCGATGCGTGAGCTCCGCCATGGCGCCTTTCAGCATCGGAATGACGCGCGGCGCGATATCCTCCTGCACGAACAGGAGGCGCGCCGCCGAACAGCGCTGGCCGGCGCTGTCGAAGGCGGAGGCAAGCACGTCGCGCACCGCCTGCTCGGGCAAGCGCCGAACTGTCGACGATCATGGCATTCATGCCGCCGGTCTCGGCGATCAGCGCAGGAATGGCGCCGTCGCGCGCCGCCAGTGCCCGGTTGATGATGCGCGCCGTCTCGTTCGAGCCGGTGAAGGCCACGCCCGAAAGTGCCGGATGCGCCAGCAGGGTCTTGCCGATCCGCGCGCCATCGCCCGGCAGGAAATGCAGGACCTGCGGCGGCACACCGGCCTGATGCAGGAGCTTCACCGCCTCATGGGCGACGAGCGGCGTCTGCTCGGCGGGCTTGGCGATCACCGCATTGCCGGAAGCCAGCGCCGCCGCCACCTGCCCGGTGAAAATCGCCAGCGGAAAATTCCACGGGCTGATGCAGGCGAAGACGCCGCGCCCATGCAGCGTGAGTTCGTTGCGCTCGCCGGTGGGGCCCGGCAGCACGCATGCGGCGCCGCTGAATTCCGCGCGCGCGCTGCGCCGCATAGTAGCGCAGGAAATCGACCGCCTCGCGCAGATCGGACAAGCGCATTGTCGAGCGTCTTGCCCGCCTCCCGCACCAGCAGCGCCATCAGCCGCGTGCGTGTTCGCCTCATAGAGATCGGCGGCCTTTTCGAGAATCGCGGCGCGCGCCTCGCCGCCCTGCCCGTCCCAGTCCTGCTGCTGCGCCGCGGCCGACGCCATCGCCGCCGCGATGGCCGCTTCATCGGCCTCACGCACCACGCCCACCTTCACCCGCCGGTCATGCGGCGAGGTGATCTCGCGCAGCGGTCCGCCCGTCTCGCGCTTGCCGTCGACCAGCGCCGAAGCTTCAACAGGCCGTGCCAGTTCCTTGGCGATGCCGTCTGGTGATGCGCTGGCGCGTGGCGTCGTCCCACAGCGCATGCCCTGCCGAATTTCGGCGGCCCGCGAAAATGTCGCGCGGCAGCGGAATGCGCGGATGCGGGATTGCCGCAAGCTGGCCCAACCTCCACGACCGGATCGGCGATGATCTCGGCGATCGGCGCCTCGTCATCGGCGAGCCGGTTGACGAAGGAGGTGTTGGCGCCGTTCTCGAGCAGCCGCCGCACCAGATAGGCCAGCAAGTCCTCATGGCTGCCGACCGGCGCATAGATGCGGCAGGGCTGGTTCATCTTGTCGCGGCCCGACCACCTGCTCGTAAAGCGCCTGGCCCATGCCATGCAGCCGCTGGAACTCGAAGCCGCGGTCGTCGCCCGCCATCACCGAGATCGCGGCGAGCGTGTGGGCGTTGTGGGTGGCAAATTGCGGATAGAACAACTCGCGCCGCGCCAGCAGGAATTTGGCGCAAGCCAGATAGCTCACATCGGTCGAAACCTTGCGGGTGAACAAGCGGATAGGCCGTCAAGCCCGCCTCCTGGGCGCGCTTGATTTCGGTGTCCCAATAGGCGCCCTTGACCAGGCGGACCGGCAGCCGCCGTCCGCGTTGGCTGCGGCCAGCGCCGGCCAGCCATTCGAGCGCCGGCCTGGCCCGCTTGCCATAGGCCTGCACCGCAAGGCCGAGCCCGTTCCAGCCCTTGAGCGCCGGATCCTGCGCCAGCCGTGCCGAAAAGTTCCAGCGACAGATCGAGCCGGTTGACCTCCTCGGCATCGATGGTGAGGCCCACATTCAGCGACTTGGCCATGACGCGGCAAGCTCCGCCACCTGCGGCAGAAGCTCGGCCATGCACGCGGGCCTCCTGCTTTTCCTCATAGCGCGGATGCAGCGCCGAAAGCTTGACCGAGATCGAGGCGCGCGCCAAGACGTCCGCGCCCGTGGCCTTGGCGCCCAGCACCTGCAAGCGCCGCCCGGTAGGAGGCGAAATAGCGTTCCGCATCCTCCACGGTGAAGGCCGCCTCGCCCAGCATGTCGTAGGAGAAGCGGTAGCCCTCCGCTTCGAGCGGCGTCGCAATCGCGAGCGCCTCGTCGATCGTCCGGCCCAGCACGAATTGCTGGCCCATGATGCGCATCGCCTGCTTCATGGCATTGCGGATGACCGGCTCGCCCGAGCGCGACACCAGGCGCTTGAGATAGCCGCCGATATCGGCGTGGCGCCCTGGCCTAGCTCGACGAACTTGCCGGTGAGCATCAGGCCCCAGGCCGAGGCGTTGACGAACAGCGATTCCGATTGGCCGAGATGGCCTTCCCAATCCTTGCCGCCGATCTTGTCGGCGATCAGCTTGTCGGCGGTGTCGCGCATCGGGAATGCGGAGCAGTGCCTCGGCGAGGCACATCAGCACCACGCCCTCTTCCGAGGACAGCGAATATTCCTGCATGAAGGCGTCGATGCCGCCCTGCTGCCGCCGCCCGGCCCGCACCGCCGCCACCAGCTGCCGCGCCAGCTCGGCGACCCGGCGCCGTTCATCGGCCGAAAGCTGCGCCTCCGCCGCCAGCTTGCGGACCAGCGATGGTCTCGTCGGCAAAGAGGTCGGCGGCGATGGCGGAACGGTCTGGCAATGGCGGCATTGGAACCCCTCGTCTCCCGATACTACTAAGCCGGATAGTGTATTTTACCGAGATTCATCGCTCTGACGCTGAAAATATGCCAAACGATTTATCGGGCTCCGGGACCGCCGCAAATGAAACTGAAAATCGTCCGTACCGTCGCGGCGCTCCGCCGCGAGACGCTGCCTGGCGCAGCAAGGACCTGAGTTCCGCCGTGGTGCCGACCATGGGGGCGCTGCATGACGGCCATCTGGCGCTGGTCGAGGCGGGGCTCGAACGCGCCGACCGCGTCATCGTCACGATCTTCGTCAACCCGAAGCAATTTGGACCGCATGAGGATTTGAGCCGCTATCCCCGCGACGAGGCGGGCGATGTCGCCAAGCTCGCCGAGGCCGGCGCGCATCTGATCTTCGCGCCGCCGCCCGAGGAAATCTATCCGGCCGGACTTCGCCACCACCGTGAGTCTCGCGGGGCCCGCCAAGGCCGGGCTCGAAGACAAGTTCCGCCCGCATTTCTTCGATGGCGTGGCGACCGTCGTCGCCAAGCTCTTCCTCCAGACGGCAGCCGACTTCGCCATGTTCGGCGAGAAGGATTACCAGCAATTGCTGGTGGTGACCCGGATGGCGAAGGACCTCGACATTCCCATCGAAGTGATCGGCGTGCCGACCATGCGCGAGGCCGACGGCCTCGCCATGTCGTCGCGCAACCGCTACCTCTCGAAGACCGAACGCCAGCAGGCCCCCGCCATCCACCGATCCCTGGACCAGGCCGCCGAGAAAATCCGCCAGGGCACCGATCCGCAGAAAGCCACCCGCGCCGCCGCCCGCTCGCTCACCACGCTCGGCTTCAAGGTCGATTACGTGACGGCGCGCAACGCCGAAACCCTTGCGGTGCCGGTGAAGCCGGGTGAACCCCTGCGCCTCCTCGCCGCCGCCTGGCTCGGCAAGACACGGCTGATCGACAACATGGCGGTGCAACTACAGCAGCCCGAGCTCCGACAGTTCCCGCCGCATCTTCTGCGAGAGGCCCTTGACCGCAGAACCCTTTGGCAGATCGGGCGGCGCGTCGGCGGCTTCGAGATAGCGCCATCCTTGGAAGGCCCGCCGCGGTGTGGGCCGCACCGGAATGATCTTCGGCTTGAAATCGATACGACAGCGGGAAATGCCGTCCTTGCCCTTGACCGCCACGAGATCGGCGATCGGCTGGCGGCACAGGATCATTCCTCGGATCACCCAGTAGAGCGAGCTTCCGTGCAATATCTCGTCCCTGCGCTTGGGAAACATCCGCGTTGTGTGGTCGAGACTGTCACGCCCGGCCTTGCAATCGCGAATCCATTGTTCGAGTTCCTCGATTTCGGAGACGCCGACGCAGAGTTTGATGAGATTGAGGGCCATGATCCGGAAAACATTGCTGGATGAACGGCGCGCACCATATGCTAGCATTGTACCGCCGCAAATCGCGACATCGCAGTTTTCCGCGTAATTTTCGTTAAGGAGTTGCCCATGTCCAATGCCGTCGCCAAAGTGATCGAGCTCACCGCCGCCTCGCCCAAGAGCATCGAAGATGCGGTCGAGAACGGCATCCGCCGCGCCGATTCCACCCTCGACCAGGTGGAGGGCGCCTGGGTTCAGGACATCAAATGCGTGGTCAAGAATGGCAAGGTCGCCGAATGGCGGGTCAACATCAAGGTGACATTCCTGTTGAAGGAATAGCCATTCACGAACTCGTGACCGGCATGACCGGCTCGTGATTGGCAGGTGAACGGTGCCTGCGCCATTTCCCGAATGCGGCCCCATTTGCGCCGTTAACGAGCCCGAGAGAAAGATGTCCCGCCCCTGCAGCAACCTCCAAGCCATGCGGCCAGCCGGCCTTCTTGCCGGCGACCACGAGCAGCTCAGGTGTTACATGGGCGAGTCGGCCTTCGATGCAATGACGAAGGTCTATATAGCGCGCTATCCATCGGCCCAGCCGAACACCCGCTGGCATGCGCGGCATCTGCCGGAATTCCTGACGGACAGCCAACCCTATTCGAGAACGCCCGAACTGGCCGAACTGGCACGGCTCGGGCGGGCCCTGAACGAGGCCTTCGATGCGGCTGATGCCCCCGCCGTGAGCTTCGCCGATCTGGCGGCTCTGGCGCCGGAGAATTTCGGCAAGGCGGTTTTCGACATTCATCCCTCCACGCGCCGACTCCGAGTTACCACCAATGTGACCGGCCTGTGGTCATCCCTGAGATGCGATGAAATGCCGCCCAGGCCATGCCGGCTTGCTGCGCCGCAGGAGATACTGGTCTGGCGGCAGGATGGCTTGCCCCGCTTCCGCCTGCTCGGCAACGAGGAAGCAATGGCCATCGACGCGGCCGCGGAGGGGGCGCCCTTTGCCGTCATCTGCGAGAAGATTGCCGCCATGGACGACCCCGCCACTGCGGCGTTGCGGGCAACCGGCTACTTGCGCGGCTGGATTGAGGCCCAGGCCGTCTCGCGCATCCGGCTTGCCGCGGCGGCCGCAGAGAAATAATCGAGATCTACGCGCTTGATTTGGTAGGACTGCTGGACCCCTCACGCCGATGTTATGGCGGATCATCAACTGGCACAGGCCCTCGCCGTCGATCAATACCAGACGGCGTGACAGCTGTGTGACGAAGGCCTGAGTTGCCTCCGAAAAATGCCCAGTGGCCACGAAGATGCCCTTGGACGCGTGATGAGCATCGAGACTTCCAGCAAAGTCGCGCACATCCGAGACGGCAACGGCGGTTCCGGGCTTCAGCCGCTTGGCCTGAAAATAGATGACGTCGAGCCCGAGCTCGTCCTGTGCAACAACGCCATCGACTCCGCCGTCGCCGCTGCGCCCGAGGCACTTGGCAAGATCGCGGCGGCGGTCGCCGTAACCAAGCGCCAAGAGCACGTCGATGATCAGGTGCTCGAAGAATTCCGGCGTCTGCGCATGGATATAGCCGAGCAGCTCCGCGGCGAGGCGTGACTGCGCCGCAGAATATGTCTGCCCTAAAGCGGATTCGCCGACATTGCTAAAATCTCCAGCCGCCGCCCCGGAGCTGGCTTCCGTGATCTCTTTTGGAGGTTGGTACCAGGGCGTCATCACCCGCGGGTAATCAGTGCCCATGACTTTTGCTCCCTCACAGGAGCACAAAACTAATGCCGCAGGGTTTATTTTGACGCAAGGTCCGTTTGCGAATTTTAAGACAATTCACGCAATTTGGCGAAAAAAGCCGGCACGTTGGACCCGTTAAGAGTTGAACTTGCTGACGAAGCAGGCCACGCCCTTGGACTTCAATTTCATGCAGGTATTCTGCGCTGCGTCCTTGCCCGCAAATCCGCCGAGCCGCACGCGATAGAAGATTCCCTTGGTGCCGAGATCGGCTCGCACCACTACCGGTTTCGCATCGGCCAATAGTGGATGACGCGATTGCATTTTCTTCCACGTCGACCACGCGCCGTTCTCGCTGTCGGCGGAGGCGATCTGGACGCTCCAGCCCATCGCCGACGCTCTCACAACTGCCGCCGCCTGCGGTCCCTCTTGCGTAACAGCTTCGGGCCAGGGCTCGATGGCGATGATCTTCTCTTCGATTGGGGAGGGCTTTGACGCGGCCGCCACCGTTTGTTCGGCCGGAATGCGGTCAGTGATGATCTTGCGCTTCGGCAGAACCGGCTCTTCGACTCTGGCGAGCTCCACCGAAGGCGGCACCGGCTTCGGCAACTGTTCCTTGCGCACGACGAGATCTGTCCCGGAAATCGATCCGGCCGGCATTGGGTCGGCCTCCTGCAGAGCGACGTCGTGCGCGGGCGCTGCGGCGAGCATCGCCAGTTTCTGGCGGGCAGGCGCGAATTGCGGATTGGCGGCCAGCGCCAAGTCCAACGCCGCGCGCGCTTGGTCGTGGCGCTTCAGCGCTTCATAGGTCAGCGCCTCGCCGTAATGCACCCGCGCCGCATCCGGATGCTTGTAGCGCAGCGCCTTCTCGTAATCCGACAGCGCGAAGAGATATTGACCGCTGTCGCGCAGCACATTGCCGCGACCATAATAGGCATGCGACAGGCGGCTATCGAGGAACAGCGCGCTGGTATAATCCTCAATCGCCAGTGCAGCGCGCTGTAGCTTCTGCTGCGAAAGGCCGCGGTTGTAGAGCGCCATGGCGCGCAATTTGGCCGACATGGCATCGAGCCTGAGCGCCGCCGTGTAGTCGTCGACGGCCGCTTCGTGTTGGCCCAACTGCTGATAGCCGAGCGCCCGGTTGAGCAGCGCATTGGCCAGAACTTCCGGCGCCAGTTCGCGCGATTCGATTGCCAGTGAAAAGCCGGCTATTGCGGCCTGCGGCTGGCCGCCGGCCAGGGCCCGATAGGCATCCTTGACAATCACGGCACTGGAATTTTGAGCGGCGGCTGCCGGCCCGGATACAGCTACACATGCAGCAAGAAACGCGGCGCTCACAGACGCAAACAACAACTGACGAACCATCATAGGTGCCGATCATGATGCGTTAGGGTTAAGCTTCCGTTGCTGCGATGCCGCTTCCGGGGCCCGAACCGGTCGCGAAACGGTTGCGAAGTACTTAAGAAACTGCCACAAAGGGGGGACTCGGTGCCCCGATGCCCGAAGGCGAAGGGGCCTAACAGGGAACACGGTGCGGACGACCCAATCGGGGCCAAATCCGTGACTGCCCCCGCAACTGTGAGCGGCGAGGTTTCGTGCAGCATGGCCACTGGGCAACCGGGAAGGCCGCGCGAAACCCAGCGACCCGCGAAGTCAGGAGACCTGCCGCGCATCGACCGGAGGCTTGGGCCTCCAATGAACTCGTTGGTCGCACGGAGGGTGTCCATGACCGCACAAACTCATCTACCCGCTCTCGCTTTCATTGCCGCGGCGGCTTGCTGCCGGTTTCGCCGCATTGCTTGTCGGCTCGGTCCTGCTTTTCGGCGTGGGCCTTCGCCCAGTCGGCGCGGCCTGCACAACGCCGCGCACGACACGCGCCACGCCATCGGCTTTCCCTGCCACTGATTACGGGGAAAAAGCATGATCGGGCGGGTTCTTCTCGCCGCGCTCCTTGCGGGGATCGCGGCCGGGCTTCTCATGGGCATCATCCAGCATTGGCGGCTGACGCCCCTCATCCTTGAAGCCGAAGTATACGAGGTAGCCGAGCCGCGGCCCACTGACGCTGCCAGCCGGCTCATGAGCAGAGCCGAAGACTGGGCGCCGCCGATGGCTGGAGCGCACCTTCTTCACCACTGTTGACCACTGATCGTCACGGGAGCCGCCTTTGCCGCCATTCTGGCGGGCGTGTCGCTTCTGGGCGGCATTCCGATCACCGCGCGCAATGGCGTGGTCTGGGGTCTTCTGCGGATTTCTCGCCGTCAGCCTGGCGCCGGCGGCGGGCCTGCCGCCGGAGCTTCCCGGCATGCCGGCGGGCGATCTCGCGGCGCGGCAGGTCTGGTGGGTCGGCACCATCGTTGCGACCGGCATCGCGCATCTATCTGATTGCCGCGCTGAACGAAGCCATGGGCCATTGCCGCTGCGGTGCTGCTCATCGCCCTGCCCCATATCATCGGTGCGCCGGCTGCCGGTCACTCATGAAACCGCGGTGCCCGCCGGTCTTGCCGCAGCCTTCGCCGCCAATACCATCGCCGCCGCGGCGGTGTTCTGGATTCTGATCGGCGTCTTCCTCGGCCTAGCGCTGGACCGGATCGGCAAAGGAGCTGCACGGCCCATGATCCCGCAGAAAATTCCCGCCACCGTCATCACCGGCTTTCTCGGCGCCGGCAAGACGACGCTGATCCGCCATCTGCTTGCAAAATGCCAAGGGCCGCCGCATCGCCCTCATCATCAACGAGTTCGGCGATGTCGGCGTCGACGGCGAAATCCTGAAGGGCTGCGGCGATGCGCCTGCCGCGAGGAAGACGTGATCGAACTCGCCAATGGCTGCATCTGCTGCACCGTCGCCGACGATTTCATCCCGACCATGAAGAAGCTCCTCGACCGCGCCGATCCGCCCGAGCACATCGTCATCGAGACCTCGGGCCTCGCCCTGCCGCAGCCGCTGGTCCGCGCCTTCAACTGGCCGGAGATCAAGGCGCGCGTCACCGTCGACGGCGTCGTCACCGTCGTCGATGCCAAGGCGCTCGTCGGAGGGCCGCTTCGCCGATGACGAGGCAGCCATCGCCGCCCAGCGCGCCGCCGACCCCAATCTCGATCATGAAAATCCGATCGAGGAACTGTTCGAGGACCAGCTCGAACTGCGCCGACATGGTGATCCTCAACAAGACCGATCTGCTTGACGAGTGGCGAGCTCGATAAGCTGAGCGGCGATCTCGCAGGGCAAGTTGCGCAAGGGAACCCGGCTCGTTCCGGCGCGCCATGGCGCCCTCGATGTAGCCGCCCTGCTCGGCGTTGCCGCCGCCGCCGAGGACGACATCGGCAACCGCCTCTCCCATCACGAGATGGAAGGCGAGGTGCAGCACGACCACGACGATTTCGTCAGCTTCACCGTGTCGCTCGGCGAGGTCGCTGACAAGGAAGCGCTGCTTGCGCCGCATCGCCGGCGCGATCGCGCGACGCATGACATCCTGCGCCTCAAGGGTTTCGCGGCATCTGCAGGGCGCGCCCTCGCGGCTGCTGGTTCAGGCCGTTGGCCCCCGCCTCAACAGCTATTTCGACCGGCCCTGGCGGACCGGCGAAGCGCGCGCCACCGAACTCGTGGTGATCGGCGTGAAAGGCTTGCGACCGCGCCGGCGATCGACGCGTCAGCTCCGCGGCTGATGCACCTCCTCGCCACCACCAGCGGCGTGATTGACGGCGGCGCGCCGAGGCCGTCGATCTCAAGCAGACACCGGCCGACATCGTGGTGCTCTCTGCCGCCGACAGCGAGCTTGCCGTCGCTGGCCCGGGCCTAGCGACGGCTTCGGACAGGCCCAGCGCTGCGCCTCGCCAATCTTCTGCACCTGCAGCACAATCTCTCGGTCGATCTCTATGTCGAGAAGACCCTGTGCCAAGGCGAAGCTGATCGTGCTGCGGCTGCTCGGCGGTGCTTCCTACTGGACCTACGGCCTCGACCGAGATCGAAGCCCTGGCGCGGCGCGAAGGCATCGAGCTCGCGGTCCTTCCCGGCGATGCCAATCCCGATCCGCGATCTGACGGCGCGCTCGACACTTGCCGCCACCGATTGCGAGCGCCTGCGCCAGTATCTGGTGGCGGGCGGTGCCGCACAACGCGCGGAATTTTCTGGGCTATTGCGCCCATCTGCTGGGATCTGGCCGGGCGCCGCCCCCGGCCGAAGCCTTGCCCAAGGCCGGCATCTATCGCGACACTGCCCGCAAGCGGTGAGCCAGCCGTAGCGATCGTCTTCTACCGGTCGGTGCTCGAAGGCGGCCAGACCGCACCCATCGATGCGCTGATCGAGGCGCTCGCGCGAGCGCGGCATCGGCTGCACGGCGCTCTATGTGGCAAGCCTCAAGGATGAGGCGAGCGCCGCTCTGATCCGCGAGGCTCTTGCCGACCCGCCGCCCGGACGTGATCCTCAATGCCACGTCTTTCGCGGTCTCGGCGAGCGGCAGCGGCGATCCTCTGGCGCAGTTCGATTGCCCGGTGCTGCAGGTGGTCCTCGGCCGGATGCTCGGAAGAAAGCTGGCGCGCAAGCTCGCAAGGCCTGGGTCCCCGCGATCTCGCCATGAATGTGGTGCTGCCCGAACTCGACGGCCGCATCCATGACGCGCGCCGTCTCCTTCAAGGCCGATGCCTTCTGGCATGAGGCGACCCAATGCCGCATCGTCACCTACAAGCCCGTCGCCGGACCGCGTCGCATTTGTCGCCGATCTCGCCGCCAACTGGGTGCGCCTGCGCCGCACGCCCGCCCATGCGACCGCAAGGTCGCGATCGTCCTCGCCAACTATCCCAACAAGGACGGGCCGCATCGGCAATGGCGTCGGCTACGACACGCCGGCCAGCACCATCGCCATCCTGAAGGCGCTGAAGGCGGCGGGCTATGACGTCGGCGAGCATTCCGGCGAGCGGCAATGAGCTGATCGAGCGTCTTCTGTCAGGGCCGACCAATGCCCGCCGCGAAAGCGCGGCACCCATGACGTTGACGCTTGCGGACTATCACGAAGCATTTCGCCGAACTTCCCGAGACCGTCCGTGACACAGATCACCGCGCGCTGGGGACGACCCGAGCAACGATCCCTTCTTCCGCAACGGCGCCTTCCATCTCGCCGGTGCTCACTATCGGCAATGTCGCCGTCGCCATCCAGCCGGCGCGCGGCTACAACATCGATCCCAAGGCCACCTACCACGATCCGGCGCTGGTGCCGCCGCACGGCTATCTCGCCTTCTATTTCTGGCTGCGCCACGATCTTCGGCGCCCATGCGCGTCATCCACAACGGCAAGCACGGCAATCTCGAATGGCTGCCGGGCAAGGCCACGGCGCTGTCAGCGCCGAGTGCTATCCCGAAGCTGCCCTCGGGCCCCTGCCCCAGCTCTATCCCTTCATCGTCAACGATCCCGGCGAAGGCACGCAGGCCAAGCGCCGCACCGCGGCCGTGATCATCGATCATCTGACGCCGCCGCTGACCCGCGCCGAAACCTACGGGCCGCTCAAGGACCTCGAAGCGCTGGTCGATGAATACTATCTCGCCTCCGGCCTCGACCGCCGCCGCCTCGCCGCCCTCAAGACAGGACATTCTCGATCTCACCCGCAGCCACCGCCTCGATCTCGACGCGGGCTTCACCGGCGATGACGACAGCGATCTGCACAAAGCTCGATGCCTATCTCTGCGATCTCAAGGAAGCGCAGATCCGCGACGGCCTGCATATCCTCGGCACATCGCCGACAGGCCGCGCTGGAAACCGATCTCCTCGTGGCGCTGACCCGCGTGCCGCGCGGCCTCGGCGAAGGCGGCGACCAGTCGCTCATCCGCGCCCTCGCCGACGATTTCGGCTTCGACGGTTTCGATCCGCTGACCTGCGACATGGCGCGACCGCTGGACCGGCCCGAGGCCCGCAGCCCTTGCTGAATCTCGCGCATCGCCCATGGCGCACCAACGGCGACACGGTCGAACGGCTGGAAGCTGCGTCGCGGCCCAGTCTGCATCGCGGAACCCGGCCATCGTGCACTCGTCGACCGGCAGCATCCGGCGCCGACGACGCAACGTCGCCGTCCTCGAGAACATCGAGACGGTCATCCGCCCCGCGCCTGCGCGCCTGCGGTCCGAGCGAAATCGACGCCCTGCTCGACGGGCCTCGACGGCACGCTTCGTCGCGCCCGGCCCCTCCGGCGCGCCGACGCGCGGGCGGCTCGATGTCCTGCCCACCGGCCGCAATTTCTATTCCCTCGACAACCGCACCGTGCCGACGCCGACCGCCTGGACGCTCGGGCGAGAAATCGGCCGAGGACCTGCTCGTCCGCCACTTCCAGGATTTCGGCCAATACCCGAAAGCCCTTGGCCTCTCGGCCTGGGGCACCTCCAACATGCGCACCGGCGGCGACGACATCGCCCAGGCCCTGGCGCTGATCGGCGTCAAGCCGGTCTGGGAGCCGTCGAGCTGGCGCGTCACCGGCTACGAGATCATCCCGCTGGCCAAGCTCGGCCGCCCGCGCGTCGATGTCACCTTGCGCATCTCCGGCTTCTTCCGCGATGCCTTCCCGGCCCAGATCGAACTGTTCGACAAGGCCATCCGCGCCGTCGGCGCGCTCGACGAAGACTGAAGACGACAATCCCATCGCCGCCCGCATGCGCAGCCGAAGCGCGCGAGCCCTGACAAGCGCGGGCATCAGCCGAGGCCGACGCCCGGCAGATGGCCGGGCTACCGCATCTTCGGCTCGAAGCCCGGCGCCTATGGCGCGGGCCTGCAGGCCCTGATCGACGAGAAAATCTGGACCGAGCGCGCCGATCTCGCCGCGCGCCTATGTCACCTGGGGCGCCTACGCCTATGGCGCGCGCGAAGCCGGCGTCCAGCGACGAGCGCGCCTTCGCCGAGCGCCTCAAGCGCATCGAAGCCGTGGTCCACAACCAGGACAACCGCGAGCACGACCTGCTCGACTCCGACGACTACTATCAGTTCGAAGGCGGCATGACGCGCCGCCGTCGAAGCAGGCCTCCGGCAAGCGCCCGCGCGTCTATCACAACGACCATTCGCGCCCCGAGCGCCCGGTGATCCGCACGCTCGAGGAGGAAATGGGCCGCGTCATGCGCTCGCGCGTCGTCAATCCGAAATGGATCGCCGGCGTCAAGCGCCACGGCTACAAGGGCGCCTTCGAGATCGCCGCCACCGTCGACTACATGTTCGCCTTCGCCGCCACCACCGGCGCGGTCAAGACCCATCATTTCGATCTCGCCTACGACGCCTTCCTCGCCGACGACGACACGCGCGACTTCATCGCCGCCAACAATCCCGCCGCCCTGACGGAAATCGCCGAGCGCTTCGAGGAGGCGGCGACGCGCGGGCTTTGGACGCCGCGGCTCAATTCGGCCTATGATCTGCTGCAGGAGCTTCAGCAAGGACCGATGACCATGAGCGACGACGACAACGCCCGCCATCACGAGAAGATGGCGCAAGAAGAAGGCGGCGCGCGACAAGATCATGGCCGGCAAGACCATCGAGCGGGGCCTGCTCATCGTCCACACCGGCAAGGGCAAGGGCAAGTCGACCGCCGCCTTCGGCATGGTGTTCCGCGCGCATCGGCCACGGCATGAAGGTCGGGCGTCGATCCAGTTCGTCAAGGGCGCCTGGGGCACCGGCGAGCGCACCGTGCTCGAGAAGTTCCCCGACCTCGTCACCATCAAGGCCATGGGCGAAGGCTTCACCTGGGAAACCCAGGACCGCGAGCGCGACATCGCCCATGCCCGCGCCGGCTGGGAGGAGGCCAAGCGCATGATCGCCGATCCCGAGCTACAAGATGGTGCTGCTCGACGAACTCAACATCGTGCTGCGCTACGACTACCTGCCGCTCGACGAGGTGCTGGAGGTTCTGCAAAACCAAGCCCGCCGACAAGCATGTCATCGTCACCGGCCGCAATGCCAAGGACGAGCTGATCGAAATCGCCGATCTCGTCACCGAGATGGAACTGATCAAGCACCCCTTCCGCTCCGGCGTGAAGGCGCAGGCCGGCATCGAGTTCTAGAATTACCTCGGTATCTCTGCGCCGATCTTTCGGTTAGGATCGTAGCTTCCAGGAACGGTAGCCGGGAGGGCAACATGGCAAGCAGTTCGGAGATCCGGGCGGCCCAGCAGCGCGTTTCGGAAGCCTTTCGCCGCAAGCCCAGCGTGGCCGTCAGCACCGCCCAGGGCAGCGCCAGTCTCACCGAGGGTTTGCTGTGCCGCTACCGCCAGGGCGATCATGAGGCCGCCATGGACATGGGCACGGTTCTCGGCGGGGCTGGCGTTGCGCCCACACCTGGCTTCTATTTCCGTGCCGCCGTTGCCGGCTGTGCCGCGATCGGCATCAAGATGACGGCGGCCCGCGAAGGCGTCGAGATCGAGGCTGTCACTGTCGATGTCGAAATGGACTTCGACGACAGCGCCCTTCTCGGCATGGGCGGCAACCCGGCGGCACCCCTCGAAACCCGTCTGAAGATTTCGCTCAGGAGCCGCGAGGACGGCGAAAGACTGAAAACCATGGTGGACCGCGCGCTGGCGGCTGATCCGTTCTTTCTGGCTCTCCGGGACAGTCAGAAAGTCGCAACCAGCTTGGCGCTGGAACAACGTTAGCGGCATGGAAGCCAAGCTTCAGTTGCGGATCCAGCGCTACGGTTGGGATGCAGCTTCGAACCACTACGAACACGGCTGGCGGGTGCCGCTGACGCCCGCTCAGGCTGCGCTGCTCGAGGCCGCCGCTCTGCAACCCGGCGAGCGGGTGATCGAAGCGGCTTGCGGCAGCGGGCTGGTGACCAGGGCCGCGGCGGCCGCGGTCGGCCAAGCCGGCGAAGTGCTGGCCACTGATCTTGCTCAGAACATGGTCGATCTGACGGCGCGCGAATGCGCCAGGCGAGAACTTGATTGGGTCAGTACGGCGCGCATGAGCGCCGACGAGCTCGCCGTCGATGAAGGCCGCTTTGATGCGGCGATCTGCGCCCTAGGCCTCATGTATGTGCCAGACCCGCGGCGGGCCGTGCAATCGATGCGCCGGGCGGTTCGTCCCGGCGGCCGCGTCATTGCCACGGTCTGGGGCGAGCGGCGCCATTGTGGCTGGGCGGAAATTTTCCCGATCGTCGACGCCCGCGTGGTGTCAGAGGTGTGCCCCCTGTTCTTTGCGACGGGCGCCCCGGGAGCACTCCGCCATGATTTCGAAGCAGCGGGGCTGAACGGCATCCGCGAGCACCGCCACAAGGAAGTTCTGGAGTTCGCCGATGAGCGAGCCTTGCTCTCCGCGATGCTACTGGGTGGCCCTGTGGCATTGGCCGCCAAACGTTTCACGCCGGAGGTCATGAATGAAGTGGAACGGGAGTTCCTCGCTTCGGTCGAACAGCACCGCGCCTCCGATGGAAGCTATCTGATCCCCGGGGAGTTCCTGACGGTCGTGGGACGGCGTTAGCTCCGCCATCGAAATCTGGATGTTTTTCAATGCCGGGGTGGCGCATTTGCACCTGCCCATGTCGCTGAATTCCTTGACCCTCTGCCCTTCCCGGCCTACCAACGTGCCACGCAGCGTTCCCCTCGAGGGACTGAAAGCAAATTCCGGTGCGGCCGACCCGATCGGGGGCCAATGCCGGAGCTGCCTTCCGCGCCGGTCGTACGGCGGCGCTGCGCGTGGGAAGGCAGGAACATGACGGAAAAACTCGGTGTGATGCTGTGCGGCCATGGCAGCCGCGATGCCGATGCGGTCGCGGAATTCGCCGTGCTCGCCGGTCATCTGAGAAAGCGTCTGCCGCACTACCCGGTCGAATACGGCTATCTCGAATTTGCCACGCCGATCATCCGCGACGGTCTCGATGAGCTGCAAGGCCAAGGGCGTCAACCGTGTCCTCGCCGTGCCCGGCATGCTGTTCGCCGCCGGCCACGCCAAGAACGACATTCCCTCGGTGCTCAACACCTATGCCGCGCAGAACGGCCTCAGGATCGACTACGGCAAGGAGCTCGGCATCGATCCCAAGATGCTGCGCGCCGCCGCCGACCGCGTGCAGGAGGCGCTCGATGCCAGCGCCGGGCGATGTGCCGCAAGCATGAAACGCTGCTGGTCGTCGTCGGCCGCGGCGCCTCCGATCCCGATGCCAATTCCAATGTCTCCAAGGTCACCCGGCTGCTGTGGGAAGGCTTCGGCTTCGGCTGGGCCGAGACCGCCTATTCCGGCGTCACCTTCCCGCTGGTCGAGCCCGCCCTCGAACATGCGGCGAAGCTCGGCTACCGCCGCATCGTCGTCTTTCCCTATTTCCTGTTCACCGGCATCCTGGTGCAGCGCATCTATGACGCGACCGATGCGGTGGCGAAGCGCCATCCCGGCATCCAGTTCGTCAAGGCGCCCTATCTCAACGACCATCCGCTGGTGATCGACACCTTCGAGGAGCGCATCGACCAGATCCTGACGGGCGACACGGCCATGAACTGCCAGATGTGCAAATACCGCACGCAGGTTCTGGGCTTCGAGGCGGAAGTCGGGTGCCGTTCAGGAGAGCCACCACCATCATGTGGAAGGCATCGGCGCCGGCAGCGTCCACAATCTCGATGCCGCGATCATGGCGACGGCGCAAGGCCATTCACACGGATCACAGCCATCATCATGGCCACACCCACGCCGCCCTATCCCCATGCCGATCATCCGCTGGGCCCCCGGAGCATGAAGAAGAACTGATGGACTATCTCCGCGATCCGAAGGCCATCTATGCGCGGTCCTTCGAGATGATCCGCGCCGAGGCGGATTTGTCGCGCCTGCCCCCGACGGCGCGCGGCATCGCGATGCGCATCATTCATGCCTGCGGCATGACCGACATCGCCGATGATCTGCGCATCACGCCGGATTTTGCCGAAGCGGCGCAAGCGGCGTTGAGAGCCGGCAAGCCGATCCTCGTCGATGCCGAAATGGTGCGCCACGGCATCATCGCCACGCAATTGCCCAAGGGCGTCGAGATCATCTGCACCCTGAACGATCCGCGCGCCCGCGAGCATCGGCATCGCCAAAGAGACAACCCGCTCGGCCGCCGCGGTCGAACTGTGGGCTCCGCATCTTGACGGCGCCGTCGTCGTCATCGGCAATGCGCCGACCGCCCTTGTTCGCGCTGCTCGAGGCGATCGACGCCGGTGCCGCCAAGCCGGCGGCCATTGTCGGCTTTCCCGGTGGGCTTCGTCGGAGCGGCGGAATCGAAGGGCGAACTTGATCCGCAATCCGCGCGGCATTCCCTATGCCACACTTGCTCGGCCGGCGCGGCGGCTCGGCCATGGCGGCCGCCGTCGTCAATGCGCTCACCGGAGACAATGCATGAGCAAATGGCTCACCATCGTCGGCATGGGCGAGGACGGCTATGACGGCCTGTCGGCCCGCGCGCCTGGCCGCTCGCAGGACGCGGAGGTGGTCGTTGGCTCCGACCGGCTTCTGGCATTCCTGCCGGAACTTGCACGCCGAGCGTCACGAATGGCCGCAGCCCTTCGCCGCCGTCGTCGAGCGCATCAAGCCGCTTGCGCGGCGCGCCGCACCGTGGTGCTGGCGACCGGCGATCCCCTCAATTACGGCGTGGCCCGCAAGCTGCTCGAGTTCATCCCCTTCGCCGAGATGCGCGATCATCCCGCATCTCTCGGCCTTCTCGCTCGCCGCCGCGCGCCTGGGCTGGCCGCTGCCCGATTGCGACACGCTCACCCTGCATGGCCGCGATGCCGCCAATATCGAAGCCTTCATCCAGCCCGGCGCAAGCCTGATCGTGCTCACCGCCGATGCCACGACGATCGCCGAGGTGGCCCGCCGTCTGGCGGCGCGCGGCTTCGGCAAGAGCGCGATCACCGTTCTGGAGAACATGGGCGGGCGCGCGCGAGCGCATCATCAGCTTTCGCCGCCGATGCCGTGCCGCGGCAGACGATTCTCCGATCTCAACACGCTCGCCATCCAATGCGTCGCCGGGCCCGGCGCAAAAATCTGCTCCCGCCTCGCGGGCCTTCCCGACGACGCCTTCGTCCATGACGGCCAGCTCACCAAGCGCGAAGTGCGCGCCGCGACCCTTGCCGCCCTTGCCCCCGCTCCCGACCAATTGCTGTGGGATGTCGGCGCCGGCTGCGGCTCGGTCGCCATCGAATGGATGCGCGCGACGCGCGGCTGCGAGGCCATCGCCTTCGAGAGCAATGCGGAGCGGCTCGAGATGATTGCGGTCAATGCCGATCAGCCTCGGCACGCCGCGCCTCAAGATCGTCGCCGGCGAGGCGCCCGCATACCTTGCCGGGCAAGCCCGCGCCCGATGCCGTGTTCATCGGCGGTGGCCTCGGCGATGCCGGCGTGTTCGAAACCGCCTGGGCGGCCTCTGAAGCCCGGCGGCCGCATGGTGGCCAATGTCGTGACCCTCGAAGGCGAACTGCATCTTGTCGATCTGCAGGAAAAGCATGGCGGCGATCTTGTGCGCATCGAGATTTCGCACCTGACCCACATCGGCCCCTTCCGCGCGCTCAAGCCGCGCATGGCGGTGCTGCAATGGCGGGCGCAGCAAGCCATGGGAAGCACGGCACGCTCTATGGCCTCGGCGTCGGTCCCGGCGATCCCGAACTGATGACGGTCAAGGCCTGGCGCATCGTCTCGACGGCACCGGTCATCGCCTATCTCGCGGCCAATGGCGGCGAAAGCACCGCGCGCGACATCGCCAAGCCCTTCATTCCCGAAGACGTGATCGAGACTCGCCATCGACGTGCCCATGCGCAGCCGAACGCGAGCCGGCCCAGGCCGCCTATGACAAGGGCGCTGCGGCGATCGCCGGGCATCTCCGACGCCGGCCGCGATGTCGCCATGCTCTGCGAGGGCGATCCCTTCTTCTACGGCAGCTTCATGTATCTCCTCGCGCGCCTGGCGAAGGATTTCGAAACCATCGTCGTGCCCGGCGTCTCCTCGCTCACCGCCGCGGCGGCCGCGCATCGGCCGGCCGCTCGCGGCGCGCAACGAGGTGCTCAAGGTCCTGCCCGCCACGCTCGATGCCGAGCGCCTGCGCGAGGAACTCGCCACCGCCCAGTCCGCCGCCATCATCAAGGTCGGCCGTCATTTCGGCAAGGTCCGCGATGTCCTTGCGGCCCTCGATCTCACCGCCACCGCCGTCGTCATCGAAAAGGCGACGCAGTCCGAGGAGCGCGTGCGCAAGCTCGCCGATGTGATCGAAGGCGATGTCCTGCCCTATTTCACCACCATCCTCGTCTATACCGGCAGCCGAGCCATGGTGAAGCCGGCGATCGTCATTCTTGGCATCTCGGCCCTGCCGCTGGCGCAGAAGCTCAAGGCGGAACTGGGCGGCGAGATCCACGGACCCGATTGCGTCGCGGGCCGCGATGCGCCTTATGCCAAGGCCACAGCTGCATCTCGCAGCAACTCTTCCAGCGACGGCCGGCCCATCATCGGCATCTGCGCCAGCGGCATTCTGATCCGCGCCCTGGCGCCTCTGCTCGCCGACAAGCGCAACGAGCCGCCGGTCGTCGCCGTCGCCGAGGACGGCTCATCGGTCGTGCCCCTGCTCGGCGGCCATCACGGCGCCAATGAGCTGGCCCGCCGGATCGCCGCAGCTCTGCGGCGGCCATGCGGCCATCACCACGGCGAGCGAGGTCGCGCTTCGGCCTGGCTCTCGACGAGCCGCCGCCAGGCTTTGTGCTCGCCAATCCGCAGGACATGCAAAGCCTTCGCCGCCGCGCTTCTTGCGCGGCGAGTCGCGTTCGCGTCATCCGGCGAATGCCGTGGCCATCGACCCGTTCACCGGCAGACGGTGCGCTCGATGCGCGATGACTCGGCATCGCCGTGTGACGATCAGGTACGGACCGCGCGTGCCGCCGAGCGACAACTTGTCTATCACCCGCAAGTCCTCGCCGTCGGCGTCGGCTGCGAGCGCGGCACCGACCCGGCGGAAGTTGCGAAGCTTGATCGCCGACACGCTTGCAGCCAATGACCTGGCGCCGCATGCCGTCGCCTGCCACGCCTCCATCGATCTGAAGGAAGATGAGCCCGCCATCTGCACGCGCTGGACAATGTGCGCTTCTTCACCGCGGAGCAATTGAATGCACTGACGCCGCAGCTCAAGACGCCTTCCGACATCGTGGCAAGCGGAAGTCGGAACGCCCGGCGTCGCCGAAGCCGCGGCGCTGGCCGCGGCCGGACCCGGACGCCGAACTGATCGTCGCCAAGACCAAGAGCAAGCGCGCCACCTGCGCCATCGCCCGCGCCGCTGCACCGATCCTCGAACTTGCGCGGCCGGCCGCGCGGCAAGCTTCAGCGTCGTGGGCATCGGCCCCGGCAGCGCCGATTGGCGCAGCCCCGCCGCCACGCGCGGCGCTTCGAAGCCGCGACCGACTGGGTGGGCTACGGCCTCTATCTCGATCTCGTCGCCGATCTGAAGGCGGATCAGACTGAGCACCGCTTTCCGCTTGGCGGCGAGGAAGACCGCGTGCGCCATGCCATCGACCTCGCGAAGCAAGGCAAGCAGGTGGCCCTCGTCTGCTCCGGCGATGCCGGCATCTATGCCATGGCGGCGCTCGTCTATGAGATCATCGATCTCGAACCGAGCCGCATCGCGGTCGAACGTCATCCCCGGCATCTCCGCCTTCCAGGCCGCCGCCGCCAAGGCCGGCGCCATGATCGGCCATGATTTCTGCTGCATCTCGCTGTCCGATCTGCTGACGCCGTGGGAGGTGATCGAGAAGCGCGTGCGGGCGGCGGCGGAAGGCGATTTCGTCATCGCCTTCTACAATCCGCGCTCGCTGAAGCGCCGCGACCAGCTCGAACGCGCCATCGCCATCCTGAAGCACCACCGCCCGCCCGATACGCCCGTCGTCATCGCCAGCAATCTCGGCCGCGCCGAGGAGAACTGTGACGATCGTGCCGCTTCGCCGATTTCGACCCCGATGACGTCGACATGCTGACCCTGGTCATGGTCGGCTCGTCGCAATCGAAATCCTTCGCGCGCGGCGACGGGCGGACCTACGCCTATACGCCGCGCGGCTATGCCAAGAAGCGGGAACGGCCATGACCGTCCATTTCATCGGCGCCGGCCCCGGCGCCGCCGATCTCATCACGCTGCGCGGCCTGAAACTCATCCAGTCCTGCCCCGTCTGCCTCTATGCCGGCTCGCTGGTGCCGGAGGAGATCGTCAAGGCGGCGCCCGCCGGCGCCCGCGTCGTCGACACCGCGCCCCTGCATCTCGACGAGATCATCGCCGAAATCGAAGCGGCCCATGCGCAAGGGCCACGACGTGGCGCGCGTCCATTCCGGCGATCCCTCGCTCTATGGCGCGATCGCCGAACAGATGCGCCGCCTCGACCAGCTCGGCATTCCCTATGACGTGACCCCCGGCGTGCCCGCCTTCGCCGCCGCCGCCGCGGTGCTCAAGACCGAATTCACCCTGCCCGAAATCGCCCAGACGGTGATCCTCACCCGCACCGCCATGCAGGCCTCGCCGATGCCGCCGGGCGAAGCGCTGGAGGAACTGGGCCGCTCGCGGGCGACGCTTGCCATCCATCTGTCGATCCGCAATCTCGGCTATGTCGAGCGCGCCCTGACGCCGCATTACGGCGCCGATTGTCCGGTCGTCGTCGTCTACCGCGTCACCTGGCCCGACCAGAAGATCATCCGCGGCACGCTCTCGACCATTGCCAAGAAAGTGCGCGCCGCGAAGCTCACCCGCACGGCGCTCATCCTCGTCGGCCCGGTGCTCGACGCCCAGGATTTCCGCGACTCGGCCCTCTATGATGCCGGCCACGAGCACGTGCTGCGCAACCGCAAGACGGCGAAGAGTCTAGGCCCGCTCGATCCGGCAGGTGTAGCAATTGTTGAGTGCCGAGCGGACATGCACATAGGCGACATCCTCGCGCTTCAGAATATTTCCGCCGCCGCTGATGCAAGATCGGGCGAGGCGCACGATCTGGCCGGTGCCATAGACAATCCGGTCGTCGCGTCCATAGCCCTTGATCAGATGCGCCGCGCGTCTGCATCAGCATCGCCGGTGTTTCGTGTTGGTCCTCGGCGCGCTCGCAAGGCCCGGCATGCAGAAAGATCGGCCCGGTTTCGGCATAGGGCTGAAGCTCCGGAAACGGCCGGTAGGCGAGAATGAGGTAGGCCTCGCCCGTGGCCACATCCTTGAGGCAATGACGGCAGGGAACGCCGTCGCCATCGGATATGCGGCGCTCCGGCGTCATCCCATACGCGTCAGGAGCGCCGGCCTGAAACTTGCGGGCCTCATCGGTCGGCATGGCAACAAAACGGATAGCTGTCATTGCGGACCCTCCTGATGGCGCCAAATGACCACAACAGCCTCGCCGCGCCACCCGATTCTTGCGCAGCAGGTTGGTCGCATTACTTGTGCCTTTACAGACGGCCCGATTCGCGCGTTATTCCGTCCGATTCCCGGGAGTGATTCATGGCTGCTGCTATTGGCGCCCTCGATCAGGCTGCGCGGCAAATGGCGGAGGCGCTGGGCAAGGTCGGCAGCCTGGAAACGGCCGATCCCTCCGGTTCGCCCGGCGCGGCCGAAGACGTGCCGCCGCGCGAGCTTTTCTTCGAACTCCTCGCCCTCGGTCTTGCCAATCTGTACCACTATTGTGCCGCTTTCCGCGCCGCTCTTCGATCGCGGCATGCTCAAGGCGGTCACCGGCCATCTGCCGGATACCGAATCCTCGAAGCTGATAATCAGGGCCGACGATTGGATCAGGCTGGAAGGTCTGGTGCGCGGCCAGGAAGGCCAGAAGAGCTATTCGCTGGCGAGCCAGGCCCTGGCCATTCTGTCGACCGAAACGCCCGATGGCAGAATCGGCGCGGCTGATGAAGCAATCCTACGATTGCTATGCACGCCAGGCCCACACACCCGAGCTCAGGCAGGCAACGCGACGGCTTGCGGCTGTATTTCTGAGCATGATGGTGCGCAGTTAGAGTTGGCCCGGCGGCGGCGCGAACAAATCGCCCTGCGCGGAAATCCTTTCCGCCGCCACCGGTATGCCCTCATGGCGCAACAGCCAAGACTTGCGGTCGATGCCGCCGCCATAACCGGTAAGCGAGCCATCGGCGCCGATGACACGATGGCACGGCACCACCACGGTGATGGGATTGCGGCCGCAGGCGAGGCCCACGGCGCGCGTGGCATTGGCATCGCCCAGGCCTTTTGCAAGTTTGCCATAGGAACTGGTCGTGCCGCAGGGAATGCGCCTGAGTTCGGCCCAGACGCGGCGCTGAAACTCCGTGCCGCCGCCATCCGCCGGAATATCGTCGATGGCCGCCAAATCGCCGGCGAAATAGGCCCGGATGCGGGCCGAGAACCCATGCGGATTGACGGCCGGAAACAATTCCGAAGTACCGAACCGCAGCCGCAAATCGCGCGCGATCCGCTCCGGCTGATCGTCGAATTCGAGGCCGATCAACACACCGTCCCGCGCCAGGAGCAGCATCGGCCCCAGTGGTGTCTCGATCCGGTCGGTCAGAACGGTTATCATCCGCGATGTCCGCCCGCGTCGCGACGCCGGATGCACATGAAGGATTTCAGTCATGACTTCAAAGCCCAGAGTAGCACTGTTCATTGACGCGGAAAATGCGTCTCCCAAGCACCTGCCGGATTACCTCATGCATTGCCGCCAATTGGGGAATCCCGTCATTACCCGTTGCTACGGCGGCGAAGCGGGCCTCAAGAAATGGCATAAGGCCATGACGGACAATCACATCATGCCGATGCTGACGCCGCCAAGCGCCGGCAAAGAGAATGCCAGCGATTTCGCGCTCACCATCGATGCGGTTTCGCTTCTTCACCGCGATATGTTCGATCATGCCGTCATCGCGTCGAGCGATGCCGACTTCATCCAGCTGGCGATGCACATCCGCGAATGGGGCAAGGGTGTTGACGGCATTGGAGAATCGAAAGCTACGAAGCCTCTGCAACGCGCATTCCATGAGTATCACGTCGTCATCGCTGAGCCGGCACGGAAGGCACCCGTCAAAAAGCCCGCGGCTGCGCCCGCCAGGAAGGCCGCCACAGCGGCGGAAATCGACAAGGGCCGGCTGATTGAACTGTTCCGGGGAGTATCGAAAGATGGCGTGACCGCCGACAAGCAGGCATTGGGACGGGTCCTCGCCGCGGATATTCCGCACTACAAGAAGGGTTATCGCACCTTGGAGAACTACCTCCGGAAGTCGGGGTTGTTCGACGTCAAGGATGGAACCGCGAGGCTGCTGCCGAAATGGGACGTCACCCCAACCGCTTCAGCGCGTCCGCCGATCTTGAGCTTCCGCGCCTCGAGTTCCGCCTTGCGCTCGCGGGTTTCTTCGAGCACCTCTTCCGGCGCCTTGGCGACGAAGCCGGGATTGTTGAGGCGGGCATCGATGGCGGCGGCATCCTTCTCGATCTTCTCGAGTTCCTTCATGAGCCGCGCCTTCTCGGCGGCGAAGTCGATGACGCCTTCCAGCGGCAGCGCCACGGTCGCTTCGCCGAGCACGATCTGCGCCGAGCGTGCTTCGGCACCTGATCCTCGAAGGTAGATGCGATGAAAGCCGGGCCAGCCGCATGATTTCGTTTTCCCAGTGCGCGGCGCGCCGCCGCGTCTCCCTGTCGGCGCCGACCAGCACGCAGGCGATCCTGGCGCCTGCCGGCACATTCATCTCGGCCCGCACCGAGCGCACCTCGGAGATGAGCCGGATCACCCATTCCATTTCCGCATCCGCCTTGGCATCGCCGAGCCCCTTGTAGGTGGCCAGTGCGGCATCGATCAGCCAGTGCTCGCGCGTCGCCGTCTTCTGCCAGAGCTCCTCGGTGACGAAGGGCATGAAGGGATGCAGCAGCAGCAGGATCTGGTCGAGCACCCAGGCGGCCGAGGCCCGCGTCTCGGCCTTGGCCGCTCTCGTCGGCTGCCGCTGAGGATCGGCTTGATCAGTTCCACATACCAGTCGCAGAAGACGTTCCACACGAAACTGATAGAGCGCGGCGGCGGCCTCGTTGTAGTGGTGCTCCTCGATGGCCTTGGTCACCGCGTTGCGCGTGCGCGACGCCTCGCCGGCGATCCAGCGGTTGACGGTGACGCGCGCCGCCACCGGATCGTAATTCGGATCGCGCGCCACGCCGTTCATCTCGGCAGAAGCGCGCCGCGTTCCACAGCTTGGTGCCGAAATTGCGATAGCCCTCGACGCGCGGCTTGGCGAGCTTGATGTCGCGGCCCTGCGCCGCCATGGCGGCCAGCGTGAAGCGCAGCGCATCGGCGCCATATTCGTCGATGAGGTCGAGCGGGTCGATGACATTGCCCTTCGACTTCGACATCTTCTGGCCCTTCTCGTCGCGGACCAGGGCGTGGATGTAGACGGTGTGGAACGGCACCTCCTTCATGAAGTGCAGCCCCATCATCATCATGCGGGCGACCCAGAAGAAGATGATGTCGAAGCCGGTGACCAGAACGTCGGTCGGGTAATGGCGCTTGAGTTCCGGCGTCTCGCTCGGGCCAGCCCAGCGTCGAGAACGGCCACAGGGCGGAGGAGAACCAGGTGTCGAGCACGTCCTCATCGCGCGTCAGCGCGACGCGCGTGCCGTAGTGGCGCTGCGGCCGCGGCCAGCGCCAGGTCTTCGGTCTCCTCGACGAAGATCTCGCCGTCCGGCCCATACCAGGCCGGAATCTGATGGCCCCACCAGAGCTGGCGCGAGATGCACCAGGGCTGGATGTTGCGCATCCATTCGAAATAGGTCTTCTCCCAGTTCTTCGGCACGAAGACCGTGTCGCCCTTCTCGACCGCCGCGATGGCGGGCTTGGCCAGTGTCGGCGGCATTCGACATACCACTGCTCGGTGAGCCACGGCTCGATGACGACATCGGAGCGGTCGCCATGCGGCACCTGATGGGTGTGCGGCTCGATCTTGTCGAGCAAGCCCCTGCTCTTCCAGCATCGCGACGATGCGCTTGCGCGCCTCGAAGCGGTCGAGGCCGTGCAGCGCCAGGGTCGCCGGCGGAACATCGGCGCCGGCGAGGAAATCGGCATTGCCGTCGAGCGTCAGCTTGCCGAACTGGTCGAGGATATTGATCTGCGGCAGATTGTGGCGCCTGCCGACCTCGAAATCGTTGAAGTCATGGGCCGGCGTGATCTTGACCGCGCCGGTGCCCTTCTCCGGATCGGAATATTCATCGGCGACGATCGGGATGAGGCGGCCGACCAGCGGCAGGCGCACCATGCTTGCCGATCAGATGCTTGTAGCGCTCATCGTCGGGATGAACCGCGACGCCGCGTGTCGCCCAGCATGGTCTCGGGCCGCGTTGTGGCGACGATGATGTACTCGTCCGATCCCTCGAGCGGATAGTCGAAATACCAGAGCTGGCCCTTCACCTCCTTCTGCACGCACTTCGAGATCGGAAATGGCGGTCAGGAGCTTCGGATCCCAATTGACCAGCCGCTTGTCCTTGTAGATCAGCCCTTCCTTGTAGAGCTGCACGAACACCTTGAGCACGGCGCTGCGACAGGCCCTCGTCCATGGTGAAGCGCTCGCGGCTCCAGTCGCAGGAGGCGCCGAGGCGGCGCAGCTGCTGCGAGATGATGCCGCCCGATTCCTCCTTCCACTGCCCACACGCGCTTGAGGAAGGCCTCGCGGCCCATGCGTGCGGCGGTCGGTCTTGTTCTCCTTCTGCAGCAGCCGCTCGACCACCATCTGCGTGGCGATGCCGGCATGGTCGGTGCCCGGCTGCCACAGCACATCGCGCCCGCGCATGCGCTCGAAGCGGACGAGAATGTCCTGGATGGTGTTGTTGAGGGCATGGCCCATGTGCAGCGAGCCCGTCACATTGGGCGGCGGGATCACGATGGTGAAGGGCTTGGCCTTGGGCTTGCGGCCGGCTTGAAGAAGCCGCGCCTCTCCCATTCCTCATAGAGGCGGGTTTCCATTTCGGCAGGCGTGAAGGTCTTGTCGAGCATATGGGGAGATTCTTGGGCTGGTGAAATTTGGGGCTATAGACACCAACCTGTCCCGGCTTGCAACCCGAGAGCTCAGGCGATGAATTCGATCCCCATTTCGTTCTGCTTGACCCACACCTTGCGGGCCGGCCGGGCCGGGCTGCCGTCCATGACGAATTCGAATTCGGTCGGCAGCAGATAGGGCTCGCCCACGGTCACTCGAGCGCCGGTTGCGTTGGCGTCGCGTACGATGCAGCTCATTATCGACTTTTTGCCGTTGAAATAGATGCGCCCTTCCTTGAGCTGGCGCACGCGCGGCGTCTTGCGCTTGTCGTCCATGACCTCATTCTCCGAATCCCGGACAACCGGAGCGGGACGACAGTAGGTCACCGTTTTGATAATGAATGCTTAACGCCCGCTACATGCCTCACCATTTGCCTTGACAATCAACAACACGATCTAGTTGATTAGATAGGCAGATTACTGTCCTAAGTATATTAAGACTCGTAACCGTGCAGCGTCGGGGATCAGCGGCCGCGCCGCGTCACGCGCTCGATTTCCTCGCGCACCAGTTGTTCGACAAGAGCTCGGCAGGTTTTCATCGAGCCATTGTTTCAGCATGCCGCGCAACATGTCCCGCGCCACCTCCTCGACCGAGAGGTCGCCCATCGAGCGGCCCACCAGCGCATCCGCCAAGCGGTTGAACGCCGCATTGGCCGCCGCCGCCGCCTCGGCCGACAGCATCGCCGGATCGGCGCCATAGGGGTCATTGTCATAGGCGGTCTGAGGCGGCGGCAGATAGGCGGGTTCCGCCTGCTGCACATCCTGACCATATTCGTCATAGTGAGGATCGGCAGAGCCGTAGTCCGTCTGGCCATGAGGATCGGCATAGTGCTGTGCTTCGTAGGCCACGGCATCCTCATCGCCATAGGAAGGCCGCAGGGCGGGAGGCGGTTCGGTGGGTCGTGCCGCCGCGCCGCCCAGAATGCCGGCAAAACCCCCAGCCCGTGATGGCTCGACGGGTGCAGCCCGGGTGAATTCGTCGATGGTACGGTTGCGGTGAATGCGGTTGCGGATGTCCTCGATGTCTGCGGCCTCGGGGGCGCGGCGCTCCGTCTCGCCGCCGAGCTTGACGCGCAACTCGCGCATGGTGCCCTTGAACACAGTGCCGCGCGACTCAGGCGAAATCGTCGAGGTCACCTCGCCGATATCGTCTTGGATCGCCTTCCGGATGGAAGCGAGAAGGTCTTCCATTTTCGGTTCTGCCGTCACCTGGAAATACCCCACACCGGCACCACGTATGAGCGCTGCGACAGGATTACGTTAGACCGGTTTGCTTGTCGATAACCGACTGGATCTATTTGACGGTTTCGACGCCCGTGCCAAACCACTTATTGCGCACTTTGCGATAATTCTGCTCGGCATCGTAGTAGGCGACCGCAAGGCCGAGATCGCGCGCCGTGAGCCTGCCGATCGCCGCAAGCAGCTGATAGGCCGCGACCACCCGGTCGCGTTCGGCGTTTACCAGCACGATGCGGGCATTGACCACCTCCGCCTCCGCATCGAGGACGTCGAGAGTGGTGCGCGAACCCACCTGATATTCCTGCCGGACGCCCTCGAGAGCCAATTCGGCCGCCGTGACCGTGGCTCTTGCCGCCGCGATCGTCTGCCCAGAGGCCGCCAGAAGACTCCAAGTCGATTCAACCACCTCGCGCACCGCACGCGTAGTTTCGATGACCAGCAAACGCCGCTGGCTTGCCAAATGCTTGGCTTCCCGCACCGCCGAATAGACCAGTCCCGCTTCATAGAGCGGCACGCTGAGGACGCCGCGGATGGTGGCCGAATCTGCGGTATGGGCGGTGCCACCCGGATCGTGGCGGCGCGAGGCCGTCGCCTCAAGCGTCAGCGACGGCAGCAGATCGCCCTTCACCACTTCGATCGTGTAGCGCGCGACTTCCTCGACAAAGGCTGCCGCCAGCAGGTCGGGATTGGTTTCGGCCGCTATCGCCCGGGCGGCTTCGAGCGAGCGCGGCACTGGCGCGACCCTTGGATATCTCAGGGTGCCCGGCGCGTGGCCGACGATTCGCTTGTAATTTGCCACGCTCGCCGCCAGATCGGCGCGCGATCCGGAAAGTAGAGCCCGCGATTCGCTGAGCCTGGCGCGGGCCTGGGCGGTGTCCGTGCGTGTGGTCTCGCCGGCCTCGAAGCGCGCCGTGGCGGCGCGCAATTGTTCGTCCAGCACCGACACATTCTTCTGGCGGAACGCCACAATCTGCCGGTCGCGCAGGACATTCATATAGGCCTGCACCGCCCTGAACAGGATATCCTGCTCAACCGCCAGGAGATCCTGGCGTCCGGCTCGCACCGAGGCTTCCGCAGCCTTTGTGTCGTTGATGGTTTTGAAGCCGCGGAACAGCGGCTGCGCCAGCGAAATGGAAACACCGGCCGGATCGCTCTCGGTGGAGGGACCGGGGTCGGAATCGGACCAGTTATGGCCGGCATCGGCGTCCGCTGTCACCGTCGGCCGCCAGCCGGACAAGGCCTGCGGCACCTGTTCGTCGGTGGCCCGCTGCCGGGCCCGTTCGGCGCGCAGCGCCGGATTGCCGGAATAGGCCGACGCCAGCGCCTCGTTCAACGTTTCGGCGGATACCGGCGCTGAAAATAGCACCGCGGAGAACAACAGCCCCCGGGCCAGATGCCAAATTCCGTACCGCATCGCAATCTCCGCACCTAAAGAATCTAAAATACGAAAGCCGGTTGCTTCTTGGCAAATCCGGGAAGCGCTGGACTGGCGGCATCGAATGCCGTCCTTAACCCTCGTGCCTTGCCTTTGACTGTCCAGATACCGGCCTTGGCGGCCTCGCCATCACCCACGACCGCCACCAGACGGCCGCCGTCGGCAAGCTGCGCGAAGAGCGCCTCCGGCACCTCCGCCACCCTGCCCTCGATCACAATGACATCGAATGGCGCCTCCGCTTTACAGCCTGCGGCCAGCGGTCCTTCGGCGATGGAGACACCGCTTTCGCCCGCCAGATTGTTGCGCGCCATGGCGGCAAGCGTGGCGTCGCTTTCCAGCGCCACAACCCGGGCCGCCATCCGCGCCAGAACCGCCGTGCCGTAACCGGTCGCGGCTCCCACATGCAGAACCTTGTCCCGGGGCTTGATTTCGGCGAGTTGCACGAGACGGGCAAAGACCATGGGCTCTGTCAGGTAACGGCCAGGGGCGATTTCGAGATCGTCGTCGACATAGGCGATGTCCCGCCGGGCTGCGGGCACGAAATTCTCGCGCGGGATCGCCGCCATCGCCGCGATGATGCGAGGATCGGTGATGCCGTTTGGCCGCACCTGGGACTCCACCATGTTCGCGCGGGCAATGTTGAAATCGGTCATCTGCTCCCTGATGTGAGTCGCTCCGCCGCCTGTTGTCACTGATAGCCAATGCCCCACCCCAAGTCTATTGCCGGGAGGCCACACGCTACAGCTTTCGCAATATCGAAAAGTGCCCGTTGTTTCATGGATTTGCTTCGACTATAAGCGCGCCGCTAAGGCCTCGTGGCGGAGTGGTTACGCAGCGGACTGCAAATCCGTGCACCCCGGTTCGATTCCGGGCGAGGCCTCCAATGCCTTACGGCGTCTTGCCGTCGCGCTGCTCGCCATAGCCGAAGCGCCGCGCCAGCCCCGGCCAGCGACTGTGCAGCCAGCCGCCGAACTTCACGATCACGTTGCGGCGGAATCGCCGCACCGGTGGCAAATCCACCGACAGTATCGCGATGCCGAGCGGGATCATCCAGAAGCCGAGGATGGGCAGAAATCCAAGCAGTCCAAATCCCACCAGCAGGATGCCGAGCCCGATGCGCAGCCATGGATGTCCCGGCAGCCAGATCTTGTATCCGGCAAATTTAGTCTGCGCCATATTCACTCCTGCCCAACTCCAACCCATATAGGCACCGGCCAGCCTTCAAGGAAGGGGCTTTCCCGTGACGAGGAGCCTCTGCTATAGCGCCCCGACATTCCCCGATAGCTCAGTTGGTAGAGCATTCGACTGTTAATCGAATTGTCCCTGGTTCGAGTCCAGGTCGGGGAGCCACTTTTTCCCGCCAAACGGTCTTGACAAACGGGCGACGATTCCCGGACCGGTGTTTCACGTGAAACCATTCCTAGGACGGCGAGAATGCTTGATTTTGCTGCGCTTCCGCGACGCTTTCGGTTCAAAAACGCAGCATTTCGCATGCAAAATGCGTGCATTTCGGATGCCATTTTCGAGACAAAATACATGACGGAGTCATGCTATCGGCGGAATGCCCCCAGAGACCGGGATGCGGGCCGCCGTCGAGATCCATGTCCAGCACAGGCAAGTTCCGCGATGAGGTTGCGATCAAGGCGTCAGCTCAAGGAGCCGGTCTCTATTGCCCGCAACATATTCGGAGACTGGAGAACGCCAACCGCTTTTTGAGGTGCCTGCGCCTCGGCAACGGGCTGCGTTCGGGAGCCGGATGGATCGAGAGAGAGGTGCTGGAATGGCTCCACAAGCGGATTGACGATCGCGATAAACCCACCGACACCACCGCGCGATCGGGCGCGCGCGGGCTCCGGCCGGGGCTAGCCAACTTTTTCAGTCAAGTTCCGCTCTAGGCCAAATGCGGACCTCGCGCGTCAACCTAATCGGACTTTGGTGAGCTAACTTGCATTAGTATTTGACCGCCTGGTTTGGCTGACGCTGCTCGTTTGTAATATTTGGCGAGTTTTGGCCCGGTGCAGGCATCCCTGCGCCGCGGCCAAGGCCGCCCGAGCACCCACACTAAGCCGGTACGGATCGAGTTCACCATCCCGGGCTGCGGCGACTATCGACTTGGCAAGCGCCGTGCGAGCCGGGTCGGCCTTATCGCCCCTTGCGTAACTGGCCTTGCTCGCTTGCACGGCCGCCCAGGCATGGTCCAAGGCCCTGCTCATCAACCTGATCTGTTCGTTGTCGAACACGCCAGGATAGTCACATAAATGCCTGATCACTGCGTCTCTCAGACTGATCCGGCCACCCGAATCGGAACCCAACCCCCGATTATGACCAGGTTGTAGCTGCGATGCCGGCAATGTACATTCCCTATACAGGGGACAGAGGATGGACAGTTGACAACATGACGCCGGCATTCCGCGCCCTCGGGATTTTCCTCCGTTCACTCTACCCTCACCGTGGCCTTATGTTGCGCTATGAGCAATTTTGAACAGATCGTCGTTCCGGACTCAATTACTCGACGTTCGAGGCCCGCCCGATTTGCGTGCAAGGCGGTACGGAGGATCGTGCCATGGCAATCAAACGTCGACCGTCATTCAATCCGAAATCCTTTCTCGCCAAGGTTGGTATAGGCCGGACCATTGACAAGTATGGCAGGGATGAGCCCGTCTTCTTACAGGGAGACCCTGCGGATGCGGTCTTCTACATCCAGACCGGCAAGGTGAAGGTCACCGTCGTTTCCGAGCTAGGCAAGGAAGCGGTCGTCGCAATGTATGGAGCGGACGAATTCTTTGGGGAAGCATGTCTTGCCGGGCAGACGCTGCGCATTGCGACGGTCACGACATTGACGGACTCCGTCATCGTGCGCCTGGCAAAAGCGGCTATTGTCCGCGTGATCCACGAGGAACCGGCATTCTCCGGGATGTTCATTGCCCATCTTCTGGGCCGGTCCATCCGCATCGAAGCAGACCTCGTCGATCAGCTATTCAATTCGAGCGAGAAACGTCTGGCCCGGCTTCTCCTGCTGCTGGCGAACTATGGCAAGGAAGGAACCCCAGAGCCGATGATCGCCAAAATCAGCCAGGAGACGCTTGCGGAGATGATCGGAACGACCCGGTCCCGCGTGAGTGCTTTCATGAACAAATTTCGAAAACTGGGCTTGATTGAGTACAACGGCAGCATCGAAGTCCGCCCTTCATTGTTGAATGTGGTTCTGCACGAACAGCCGCAAATCAGGACTTGAGGTGGATGCTATGACCTTGCCGTGATCCGACTTCGCCCGGAACCTTTCACCATGTCATGCGTTGGGTAAGATTACCTCTGGCCAACGGTCGAAGGATGAGGCGATGAGTAACAATCCCAAAAGCACACAGCCTGAAGCGCTTGCAAAATTTGCCAAGGCGGCACGCAATGATAGCGGCAATCCCGACAAGAGTGGACTTACGGCTGAAAAGGAAACGTCAGCCATACCGACCGACCCCAAGCTTAAGCAGGATGCTGCCACGAAAGTCTTGCGAGAAGGCGTAACGCATCGCGACCAGGGCGCAAAAGAAGCCATAGATCGGCTTCCTGACCGAACCGCAAAAAAATAAGTCCCGGGGATAGTCAGAATAGCGCAGCGACCAACCACGCACATTGTGGCGCCTGTCATGATGATGCCGCCCAGGCTCAACGCTCGCCGTACTAACTTTCCGCAATAATGGAACAAAGCGGCGAGATTAACCTTATAGTAGGGTAGACGCAGGACCAGAGCCAGTGGCTTAGGTTGATGCGGCCCACCCCCGCGTCCGGGATATGGATGCAAGGAGAAATTCCCAATGAAAACCACCATGACGCGCTATGCGCTCGTGTTCGCAGCCCTCATGCTTACGGCCTGTGGCGCCCGGGCCGCCGACATGCTGACAGCCAAGGACGGGATGACGCTCTATATCTTCGACAAGGACAAGGACGGAATGTCGAGCTGCTATGGCGAGTGCGCCGTGGAGTGGCCGGCCTATCTCGGCAAGGAAGGCGATACGATGCTGGAAGGCTGGACGCTGGTGAAGCGCACCGACGGCACCATGCAGTGGGCTCATGACGGCAAGCCCGTTTACTTCTTCAAGGACGACAAGAAAAAGGGCGACATAGCCGGCGACGGCCATGACGGCGTCTGGCACATCGTCAAGGCGTAAACCCATTTCGAAGCCATGTCGGAAGCGGCCGGGACATCGATTTTCCCGGCCGCGTGGCGTCCGTCCGCAACACCTGCAGTTTGGCCGCGATGCCACCCCATGGGCAGGGTTTGGTCTTGCCAATAACGGTCCATGGCGGCATTCTCAAATCAATAGCCCGGTCATCGGGTCACGGCATTTGCTGCCTAACAACCCGAGCGAGCTGTGACATGCCGAAAATAACCAACAAGTCCGAAGAGCAGAAGGATGCCGAAGCCGAAGTCGAAAGCTTTCACGAACACCTTGGCCCGTTCGTCGTCGCTGCTGAAACGACACGAATGGCCATGGTGTTTACCGACGCAAAAGAACCCGACAATCCGATAATTTTTGCCAATGACAGCTTTCTCTCCCTGACCGGGTACGGCCGGGAAGAGGTCCTCGGCCAAAGCTTCAATTTCCTGATGGCGCACGCAGCCGATGCCGATGCGCTGGCGCAAATACAAGCCAAGTTTGAGGGCAATTCGGACGATGATTCGGAAATTCGCTACCGCCGCAAGGATGGCACTGATTTCTGGGCCGCCGTTTTCATTAGCCCGGTTCGCGACGAGAGCGGTGATGTTGTTCAGTATTTTGCCTCGTTCACGGATCTCACCAAACATAAGGAGGATCAATCTCAGTCCAGGATGCTCATCGACGAGTTGAACCATCGCGTAAAGAACACCCTTTCAACTGTGCAATCGATTGTCTGGCAAGCTTTGCGAACGGCTACTGATCCCAAGGTGATCCGCGACGCCATCGAGTCCCGGCTGTTTGCGCTCGGCCGGTCGCACGACCTGTTGACTCGTGAAAATTGGAAAAGTGCGGGGCTGCGCGATGTGGTCAAACATGCCTTGGAGCCGTTCGGGGTTGCGGACGGCCGGGCGGAGCGCATTGTGATCACCGGTGAGAACATCCGTTTCCCGCCAAATGCGGCGCTCGCCCTTGGCATAGGGTTTAACGAACTTGCGACCAACGCCGTGAAGTACGGTGCGCTTTCAAACGCGGCGGGATCAATCCTGATCGAGTGGAAGATCGAGTCGGCGCCCGAGGGCAGTCGGCTCATCCTGCACTGGCAGGAGAAGAACGGCCCGCCCGTTGCACCACCGTCGCGTAAGGGGTTCGGCTCGCGCATGATCGAGCGCGGTTTGGCCCACGAACTGGAAGGCACGGTGCATCTCGACTATCGGCCGGACGGCGTGGTTTGCACGATGAACATTCCCTCGCCACAGAGGTGACCGCGATGGATAAATTGCTTTCTGGCCGTCGCATCCTCGTTGTCGAGGATGAAATGCTGATCCTTTTGATGATTGAAGACATGCTGGCCGATCTCGGATGCGAATCCGTGACGGCTGCCGCCACGATCGATCAGGCCGTTGCATTGATTGATGGACAAGCCTTCGACGCCGCCATGCTGGATCTGAACCTGAATGACCACAGCAGTTATGTCGTGGCCGACGCACTTGTCGCGCGCGGTGTGCCTTTCGTCTTCTGCACCGGCAATAGCGTTTACGATATGAAGGACAACCACCGTGACCGAGCCGTCCTTAGGAAGCCGTTCAGCGAAAAGGACCTGGTCGAGACACTTATACGCCTACTCCCTCGCTGATCGAATGGTGGGGCTGCGGGTAAGGAGATTGGCGTTGCTGCCATCGAGAGCCAGCTTGCCTAAGGTTCATTAGCAGCCTCAAGCAGTTGGAAGACGGTCGGCGTCCGCTAAGGGTCAAAATCCGACATTCGACTCCACCCCATCCAGATACACCCCCATACCCTGAATCCTAGAGTCCGCTACGGAATGTCCATCTATTTTTCAGGCCGGCCGCCTCCGCGTTTTCGACGTCAAACCCTAATTCAGTTTCCAGCCGCGCACGATACGGTCGAGGAGCGCCGCGGCCGCGGGGTCGCCGGCCGCCCGCCGGTGCAGGATTTGCGCCGCCTCGACGGACCAGTCGCCCTCATGCCTTGTGGTGAGCCACGCCGCCAGGAGCAGCGCGTCGACGCTCTCGCCGGGACCTGCGTCCTTGAGCGCCTTCGGCATCTCCGGCAGGAGATCGCGGAAACGAAACATGACGCGGGCCGTCCCGCCGCCCGCATCCCGGATCGTCACATTGAAGCGGTTCACCGATTTTGCCGGAATTTGCAATTCGAACTGGCGGGCCGCGATGCCGGGAAAGGGTTGGGCCCTGCCATCGACATCGACGATCAGCTTGAACGGCGCCTTGCCGCCGGTCCAGGCAAGCCACAGCTTGCGCTCGCCCTTGACCAGGAAATTCGGACCGCGCACCGCCATCGGCAGCTTGAGCTCGCCCTTGTCGCCTTCCTGCACCATGGTCTTGGGCAGTTTCTCGCCTTCGCCGCCGCCGAGAATTCCTTCCACCGCCGTAATTACCCGCCAGGCATCCCCGCTTGTCGGAATCTCGCCCTTGACCTCGTAACGTGCCGACGCCGCAACCTCGATCCGCCCGCCCTCGCCCACTTCGAGGCCGATGCGGCTTGCCGGATCGCGCACCAACACGACATCGCCCGCATAGAGCGGCATCATCAGCTTGGGCGCCAGCTCCTGCCCGTCGCGCATAATGGCGGTCCGGTCGGCGCCCGCCAGGGCGATCGCTACCACATAACCCGCCGGCGCCTTGCCGCCTTGCGCCAACACGGAGCCCCAGAGCATGACAAGTGCGGCCAGTGCCGCCAGAACAATTCTCACGGCCGATTCTCCACTTTGAACTCTGGAAGGCTAACACACCGATTGCATCCGGCAAGGCAACGCATCGCGGCGGATGTGTGCCGATTTTGACTTGGAACGGTGCCCGTTGAAGTGCATTATGAATTGCCATGAATCGCCCTGCCATCGAGGCCTGCCTGCCGCCGCGGCTGCATCCCTTCAGCCGCATGGTGCTGAACCATTACCTCGACGGCCGCATGGAAACCGCCGAATTCCGCCGCTGGTTTCACATGCCGAATTCCGAATATCTGATGCTCGGCGACTGCATCGCCCAGTTGGTCGATCCCTATTACACCCCGGAGCACCTGTTGCCGCCGAGCGTCACGCTGAAGGTGCCCAAGCCCATTTGACGGCGGACACCGCCTCGGGCATTGCATAATCCATGGACATCAAGCCCGACGTCATCGCCGCCATCGGCAACACGCCCCTGATCAAGCTGAGGAAGGCCTCGGAACTCACCGGCTGCACCATTCTCGGCAAGGCCGAATTCATGAATCCCGGCCAGTCGGTGAAGGACCGCGCCGCGCTGTTCATCATCAAGGATGCAATCGCCAGGGGCGAACTCAAGCCCGGCGGCACCATCGTCGAGGGCACCGCCGGCAATACCGGCATCGGCCTCGCCGTCGTCGCCAATGCCATGGGCTTCAGCACGGTGATCGTCATTCCGGTGACCCAGAGCCAGGAGAAGAAGGATGCGCTGCGCCAGCTGGGCGCCGAACTCGTCGAGGTTCCCGCCGTCGCCTTACAAGAATCCCAACAACTACGTGAAATATTCCGGCCGCCTGGCCAAGGCCATGGGCGCCGTCTGGGCCAACCAGTTCGACAATGTGGCCAACCGCCAGGCCCATATCGAAACGACGGCGCCGGAAATCTGGGCCCAGACCGACGGCAAGGTCGATGCCTTCGTCTGCGCCGTGGGCTCCGGCGGCACCCTCGCCGGCGTCAGCATGGCGCTGAAGAGCGAAGAACAAGAATATCAAGATCGCGCTCGCCGATCCCATGGGTGCGGCCCTCTACAGCTATTACAAGACACGGCGAGCTCAAGGCCGAAGGCTCATCGATCACCGAAGGCATCGGCCAGGGCCGCATCACCAGGAATCTCGAAGGCGCCGTCATCGACGAGGCGTTCCAAATTCCCGACAGCGAGGCGATCCCCATCGCCTTCGATCTGCTCGAACACGAAGGCCTGTGCATGGGCGGCTCGACCGGCATCAATGTCGCCGGCGCCATCCGCCTGGCCGGACAGATGGGACCCGGTCATACCATCGTCACCGTGCTGTGCGACTACGGCACCCGCTACGCGTCGAAACTGTTCAACCCGGACTTCCTGCGCGAAAAGGACCTGCCGGTGCCGAAATGGCTCGAAGCCAAAGCGCGAGGTGCCGGAAGTCTTCGAAGAGGTTCCGGCTATGACCGCCCTGCTCTTCCGCGACGATGCCTATCTGCAATCCTGCGAGGCCACGGTTCACCGGCATCAATGAGCGCGGCGGCATCGTTCTCGACCGCACCGTATTTCTACGCCACCGCCGGCGGCCAGCCGGGCGACAAGGGCACGCATGACCTTCGACGGGCAATCGATCGCCATCGCGACCACTGTCTATGATGAGACGAAGAACGTCGTGCATGTGCCGGCGGCGGCCGCGCCATTGCCGAAGCCCCGGCACGCCCGTCGACGCTCGAGCTCGACTGGGCGATCCGCTATCGCAACATGCGCGCCCATACGCTGATGCATCTGCTCTGCGCCGCGGTGCCCTATCCGGTGACCGGTGGCGCCATTTCCGAGGATGGCGGCCGCATCGATTTCGACATTCCGGAAGGCGGCATTCCCAACAAGGACGAACTCGCCGAACGCATCAACCGCCTGATCGCCGAGGATCATCCGGTTTCCTTTCGCTGGATCAGCGATGAGGAAATGGCAGCGAACCAGCATCTGATCCGCACCATGTCGGTGAAGCCGCCCATGGGCACCGGCCGCGTGCGGCTCGTCGCTGATCGGCGAGGAGGGCAAAATCGATCTCCAGCCCTGCGGCGGCACGCATGTGCGCTCGACCGCCGAGATCGGCCCCATCGCGGTCGCCAAGATCGAAAACAAGGGCAAGATCAACCGCCGCATCCGCCTGGTTTTCGCATAGGAGGATCCCATGACGCATGCTCGTTTCCACCGACTGGCTCGCCGAGCATCTCGACTCGCCCGACATCGCCATCGTCGATGCCTCCTGGCATCTGCCGGCGGCCAAGCGCGACGCCAAGGCGGAATTTCTCGCGGCGCGCATTCCCGGCGCGCAGTTCTTCGACATCGACGAGATTTCCGACACATCGAGCCCGCTCCCCCACATGCTGCCGACGCCGGAGAAATTTGCCTCGCGCATGCGCAAGCTCGGCATCGGCGACGGCAAGAAGGTGATCGTCTACGACAGCGCTCGGGCTTTTTTCGGCGGCCCGCGCCTGGTGGATGTTCCGCGTCTTCGGCCACGACGATGTGGCGGTGCTCGACGGCGGCCTGCCGAAATGGAAGGCCGAGAACCGCCCGCTCGAGGAAGGCCCGCCGGCAAAGCCGCAGGAACGCCATTTCACCGCGCGCTTCCAGTCCATGATGGTGCGCGACAAGCCCGATGTGCTCATGGCCGTCAGGACCGGTGCGCGCACAGATCGCCGATGCGCGCTCGCCCGGCCGCTTTCGCGGCGAGGAGCCGGAGCCGCGGCCCGGGGTGCGCGCCGGTCACATGCCCGGCGCCCGCAATATCCACTACGCAACGCTGCTCAAGCCCGATGGCACGATGAAACCGGCGGAGGAGATCGCCAAGGTCTTCGCCGCCGCCGGTATCGATCTCGCTCAAGCCCGGTCATCACCAGTTGCGGATCGGGCGTCACCGCCGCCATCCTGTCGCTGGCCTCACCGTGCTCGGCGCCAAGGATCACGCGCTCTATGACGGCTCGTGGAGCGAATGGGGCGCGGCTCCTGACACGCCCGTCGCGACCGGCCCCTGAGCCATGCGCAAGGTCGAGACGACCGTCACCTATCTCGAAATGAAGGCGGCGGCCCGTCTCCACTATCCGCCACCTGTCAATCTCAAGATCATGCTGATGCGGGCGGAGCGGCCGAACGTTGGCTTCTATCGCTATCTCTACGACGCCGTTGGCCGCGAATTTCTCTGGGTCGATCGCAAGAAGATGGACGACGAGAAACTGCTGGCAACGATCCGCGCCGCAGGCGTGGAAGTCTGGGTGCTTTATGTGGCGGGCGTTCCCGCCGGCTATTTCGAGGTCGATGCCCGCGACAAGTCTGCCGTCGAGTTGCAATATTTCGGACTGATCCCCGAGTTTCACGGGCGCGGCCTTGGCAAATGGTTCATGGCCGAGGCGATCAGGGCGTGCTGGGCGCACAAGCCGGAAAAAGTCGTGGTCGAAACCTGCACCCTCGATGGCCCCGCCGCCCTTCCCCTCTATCAGCGCATGGGTTTCGTCCCCTTTGCGCGGAAAGAGAAGGTGATGGAATTGCCAGAATGAAACATTGAAATTGGCTTCCTAGTGTGTTATAACAATCGTTATAAGGATGGAACCTATGAATAAACATGCCAAGATTTCAACTGTCAAAGTGACCACCGTCGGCAATTCCGTCGGTGTGACGCTTCCCAAGGAAATCCTGGCCAAGCTCAGGGTTGGTAAAGGCGACACTCTTTGCGTCACTGAAACTCCGGACGGTGTCTTGCTCACGCCCTACAGACCGGAATTCGCAGAGATCCTTGAAGCCGCCGAAATCGTCATGCGTGAGAACCGCGACGCACTGCGGGCACTGGCCAAGTAACTCAGTGCACGATCCCATCTGGATACCGCGCGAGATGATTCTCGCAATTCACCTGCGTCAGCTTGCCGAGCATGGCGGTGGCGAAGGCGTGCGCGACGAAGGCCTGCTTGAGTTTGCCCTGCAACGCCCCGCCAACAAGCTCGCCTACGGCAGCCCCGATCTCGCCGATCTGGCGGCTGCTTACGCCTATGGTATCGCCAAGAACCATCCCTTCATCGACGGCAACAAGCGTACCGCGCTGGTTGCGTCCTTCACGTTCCTTTATGTGAACGGCCTGAGGATGACGAGCAGCCAGGAAGAAAACGTCATCCGCTTTCTCGCCCTCGCTTCCGGCGAACTCGGTGAGGACGAACTCGCCGCATGGTTCAGGAATAATAGCGCCCCGCACGCGTAAGCATGCGCGTTAGCAATGGGACGTAGCGCGTCCTGTAACTTGCGGCGAATTGGGAGTTGGCCTCAATGCAAGATCTGGCTGAGGAACAGCTTAGTGCGCTCGCTCTTCGGGTTCTTGAAGAATTCGGCCGGCGAGTTCTGCTCGACGATCTGGCCCTGGTCCATGAAAATGACGCGGTTGGCCACCTGCCGGGCAAAGCCCATCTCATGGGTGACGCAGAGCATGGTCATGCCCGATTCGGCGAGATCGACCATCACTTCCAGCACCTCCTTGATCATTTCCGGATCGAGCGCCGAGGTCGGTTCGTCGAACAGCATGATCTTGGGGTTCATGCACAGCGAGCGGGCGATCGCCACGCGCTGCTGCTGGCCGCCCGAAAGCTGGCCCGGATATTTCTGCGCCTGTTCGGGGATTTTCACGCGCTTCAGATATTTCATCGCCAGCTCCTCGGCCTCCTTCTTCGGCATCTTGCGCACCCAGATCGGCGCCAGTGTCAGGTTCTCCAGAACCGTCAGATGCGGAAACAGGTTGAAATGCTGGAACACCATGCCGACTTCGCGGCGGATTTCGTCGATCTTCTTGAGGTCGTTGGTGAGCTCGATGCCGTCGACGAAGATCTGCGCCCTTCTGATGCTCCTCCAGCCGGTTGATGCAGCGGATCAGCGTCGACTTGCCCGAGCCCGAAGGCCCGCAGATGACGATGCGCTCGCCCTTGTAGACGGTGAGGTTGATGTCGCGCAGCACATGGAACTCGCCGTACCACTTGTTCATGCCGGACGATCTGGATGGCGACCTCGTCGCCGGGCTCCGGAATTTTCGCCGGCTTTAGCCATGGTGATTTCCTCACCTCTTGTGTCCGGTTTGCAGCCGGCGCTCGATGAAGATCGAATAGCGCGACATGCCGAAGCAGAATATCCAGAACATCAGCGCGGCGACGAAATAGGCCGTTGGCCCGGTCTGCGGCGAGGCCCACTTCGCGTCGCCGGAGCGTTGTCGATCACGATACCGAGCAGATCGAAAAGGCCGATGATCGAAACCAGCGTGGTGTCCTTGAACAGGCTGATGAAACTGTTGACGATGCCGGGAATGACGATTTTCAGGGCCTGCGGCAGAACGATGAGATTCATCATCTTCCAGTAGGAAAGGCCGAGCGCCTGCGCCGCCTCAAACTGGCCCTTCGGGATTGCCTGCAGGCCGCCGCGCACCATCTCCGCCATGTAGGCCGACGAAAACAGCGCTACCCCGATCAGCGCGCGCAGCAATTTGTCGAAGTTGACGCCCTCGGGCAGGAACAGCGGCAGCATGACGCTGGCCATGAACAGCACCGTGATCAGCGGCACGCCGCGCCAGACCTCGATGAATATGACCGAGAAAAGCTTGACGACCGGCATCTTCGAGCGCCGGCCGAGGGCCAGCAGAATGCCGAGCGGCAGCGATGCGACAATGCCGGTGACGGCGACGACCAGCGTCACCAGCAAGTCCGCCCCATTGCGATGTCTCGACCGGCTCCAGGCCGAAATCGACTTTCAAGATCAACATGATGCCGAGGATGACTGCCGCCCCGATGAGCCAGTTGCGCAATGCCGCCCGCGCCGCCGCATTCGTCGACCCGAGCAACTGAACACACGCCGATGACACCGCCAGCCCCGATAAAAACCGCCGTTGCGATACCGCCCGTCGGAAGACTGCCGAATGGCGTTTGCAAAGTTCCAATGTCGATGGCAAAGGACGCAAGCCAGGCCAGAACGCCAATTCCCGCAAGCCCCAGCCCGAGACGGTTGCGCTGGATTCCGTCTTCAATGCCGAAAGCCAACAGCGGCAGGAAGGCTGCAACCAGAGCCAGCACGATGAACGCATGCTGAGAAACGCCGACGCCGACATCGAGAAATGTCCGCCGGTCAGCAGGATGAGCGTGATCAAGCGGGTAAGCGATGAGCAGAAACAGAGCATTCCACTTCTTGTAGGGCGCCGACGGAATCAGCATCGGAATCAATGCCGCGGCACCGAGCAGGAAACAGATATTGACCCGCCAGCGCTGATCGATCGGATAGAAACCGTAGATCCACTGCGGGAACTTGACTTTCACGAAGGGCCAGCACGCGCCCGCGCCTTCGACCGCACATGCCTCGCGGTTCTCTCCGGTCCACACCGCGCTGAACAGGGCCCAATCCAATAGTCCCCAGGTGATCCAAAGGAGCAAGGTGCCGGCGACGATGGTCAGAATGCCGTTGCCGACGCTGGAGAAAAGATTGCCAAGGATCCAACCCTGCATCCCCACCATGACTTCTCGGCGGCGGCAGCCGGGGCGCTTCTTCCGTGCGCAGATAAAAGCGGCTTCGCGCTGAGTGGTCATAATGTCAGCGTTCCACCAGCCGCATGCGTGCATTGAACCAATTCATGAAGCTCGACGTCATCAGGCTGAGGCTCAAATAGACGATCATCCAGATCATCACGATCTCCATCGCCTGGCCGGTCTGGTTCAGCACCGTGCCGCCGGTCGCCACCAGATCGGGATAGCCGATTGCCACCGCCAGCGAGGAGTTCTTTGTCAGATTCAGGTACTGGCTGGCGAGCGGCGGAATGATCACCCGCATGGCCTGCGGCATGACCACCAGCGGGTGGTCATCCAGCTGCGCAGACCCAAGTGCGTGGGCCGCTTCGGTCTGGCCGTGGCTCACCGCCTGGATGCCGGCCCGCACGATCTCGGCGATAAAAGTGCCGGTGTAAATGCTCAGCGCCAGCAGCAAAGCGATGAATTCCGGGATGACCGTCGTTCCGCCGGTGAAATTGAAGCCGCCAAGAACCGGATAGTCGAAGGTGATCGGCCAGCCGGCGAGCAGCAGGCCGAGAATCGGCAGCAAGACGTATCATCGCAATGCCGGTCAGCACATAGGGAAATGGCTGGCCGGTGGCGGCCTGCCGCCTGCGCGCCCAGTTGCGCAGGACAATCGCGCCGACGATTCCGGCGATCAATCCGGCAAGTCCCAGCCAGGCGCCGTCGCCATATATTGTATTCGGCATGTTGAGGCCGCGGTTGGACAGGAAAAACATGTCGCCGATGTTGATGGCCTGCCTCGGCCCCGGCAGAGGTTTCAACACCGCGCCGTACCAGACGAACATCTGCAGCAGCAACGGCACATTGCGGATGGTCTCGATGTAAAGTGTCGCGAGCCTCGCCACCAGCCAGTGTTCTTCGACAGGCGCATGATACCGACGATAAATCCGATGATAGTGGCGAGGACGATGCCGAAGCTCGCGACCAGCAGAGTGTTCAGGAACCCCGCGATCAGTGCCTGCCCGTAAGTCGACTCGCTTGAAAACTCGACCAGCGACTGGATGAGATCGAAGCCGGCGGACTTGTTGAGAAATTCAAAACCCGTCGAGATGTTGCGTCTTGGTGAGATTGGTGATCGTGTTGTCAACGATCTCGTAGGCAAAGAACCCGACGGCCAGCAGCATGAAGACCTGCACGGCGATCGACCGGATCTTCGGATCGTTCCAGAGCGAGACTCTTGGATGCTCCTGCGCATCGCTTGCGGCGGTCATGCCACTTTGCCCTGCCGCGAGGCGCGTGGCGCCATCGCCTTTCCGGTCTTATCGCAAGATGAGCCCGGAACTCTGTCCGGGCTCACCAAGCTTGCTATCAGCGGATCGGCGGAGCGTATTGCAGCCCGCCGTCGCTTCCACAACGCGTTCACGCCGCGCGCGATCTTGAGCGGCGTGTTGGCGCCCACATTGCGCTCGAAGATTTCGCCGTAGTTGCCGACGCCCTTGACGATCTGCACAATCCACTCTTCACCGAGACCGATGCCGGTGCCGAAGCCCGCCGCCGTACCGTCCGCATTCTGCACCCCGAGCATGCGCTGAATTTCCGGATTGGTCGAAGCCTTCATTTCCTCGACATTGGCCTGGGTGATGCCAAGTTCTTCGGCGTTCAGCAATGCAAAGTAAGTCCACTTCACCACATTGAACCAGGCATCGTCGCCCTGGCGCACCACCGGACCCAGTGGCTCCTTCGAAATGATCTCGGGCAGAACGATGTGATCGTCCGGATTGGCAAGCTTCAGGCGCTGGGCGTAAATGCCCGACTGGTCGGTCGTGTAGACATCGCAGCGGCCGTCCTCATAGGCGCCGAGAACTTCCTCTTCCTTCTCGAACGCGACGACCTTGTATTCCATCTTGTTCGACTTGAAATAGTCGGCAAGGTTGAGTTCCGTCGTGGTGCCGGTCTGCACGCAAACGGCCGCGCCGGAAAGCTTGAGGGCCGAGTTGACGCCAAGCGCCTTGCGCACCATGAAGCCCTGGCCGTCATAATACATTACACCGGCGAACTTGAGGCCGAGCGAGGTATCGCGGCGTCATCGTCCAGGTGGTGTTGCGCGACAGGATGTCGATCTTCGCCCGATTGCAGTGCCGTGAAACGTTCCTTGGCGGTAAGCGGCGTAAACTTCACTTTCGTGGGATCGTTGAAGATGGCTGCGGCAACGGCGCGGCAAAAATCGACATCCATGCCGGTCCAGTTGTTCTGCTCATCCGGAAAACCGAACCCGATCAGACTCGTAGTTCACGCCGCATTGCACGAAGCCCTTGGTCTTGACGTCGTCGAGCGTGCCGGCGGTTGCGGCGGTTGCTGGCCAGCACACTGGCCGTGGCGCCGAGCGCCCAAGCGAGAACTTTACGTTTCATAATCTACCTTCCTTTCTGAACTGTGCGGCTGCCCCGCCTGAACGGCTTGCGCAACGGATGCACTTCCCGGCAGATCCTCCGCAGTCTCGCTGTTGGCTTTCGTTACTCCCTCGAGGGTGTTCTTATTCTCTCGTTCACCCCGCTTCCCTTAGACAAGCCGGAAACGAGCGGAGGGGTCAAGGAGAAAGCAGACTCGGCAGCGCCTCGCTCCACGCTTCGAAAGGCCAGTGCGATCGCCTCCGGGCTTTTTCGGCCGTTCGATCATGACCACGGGAATCTTTGTTTCACGCGCGGCAAGGAGTTTGGCGCGGTATGTCTTCGCCACCGGCATTCTTGCTCACCAGATGGGTGATGCGGTTTTTGGCCATCAATTCCTTTTCGCCGGCAACGCTGAATGGCGGCCGCGCCAGAAGCAACTGCCACTGCGGCGGCGGAACCTCATCGGGCGCCTCGATCATGCGCATGATGCCTTGCAGATCGGCACGCGCCAAAAAAGGCGCCACGTCCTTGCGGCCAATGGTCAGAAACACGCGCGCTCCCGCCGGCAGCGCCGCAACCGCCGCACTCGATGCTCGGCACGCCGATCCACCTGTCGCCTTCCTCCGCCACCCAGGCCGGGCGTTCGAGCCGGTAGAATGAAAGACCGCACGCCTTGGCTGCGGCTGCGGCATGATGCGAGATTTGTGCCGCGAAAGGATGGGTCGCATCGATCAATGTGCTGAATTCGCCGGCCCGGAGATACGCCGCAAGGCCCTGCGCACCGCCAAAGCCGCCGCGTCTGACTTCGCCCGCGGGCAGTTGCGGCAGTTTCGTGACACCGGCCAGCGACGTGACGACGTCATGTCCCGACTCGACCAGCCGATTGGCAAGCGCGCGCGCTTCCGACGTGCCGCCGAGTATCAGAATGCGCTCACCCGGCATGAGCGATGATCTCGCCGCTGCGTGAAACGATCACGATGTCGGGCGCAACCTCGGCTCCGCGCAGCACCTCGCGCGCGGTTGCAAGCGCCGCCGCCGCCACGCGCGATGCGAGCTCGATTCCCGCCGCCATCTCAAGAACCTGTTGCGCCGTGTTCGCCGCCAGAATTCCTTCGCGCGGCAGTTCCGGCAGCGAGCGCCGCCAGCCATGCCAAATCCACCTGGCTTCGCCCCGAATGCAGATCGAGCGCTCCTTGCGCCAGCTTGACCATCTTGCCGAAGCCGCCGCCGATGGTGACGCGCGCGACCGGATGGTCGCGCAGATATTTCAGAAGTCCGCCGGCGAAATCGCCCATGTCGATCATCGCCTCGAGCGGCAGGCCGTAATGCGCCCTGCACCGCATCCTCCGAGGTCGATCCGGTGCAGCCGGCGATATGCGTGAGGCCCGTGGCGCGGGCCACATCGACGCCGCGATGGATCGAGGCGATCCACGCCGAACAGGAAAACGGATGGACGATGCCGGTGGTGCCGAGGATCGACAGGCCGCCGACAATGCCGAGCCGCGGGTTCCAGGTCTTCTGCGCCAGTGCCTCGCCGCCCGGAATGGAGATTTCGATCTCGACATCGCCGCCCGCCCAGTTCGGCGATGACTTCGCGCATCATCGCGGCGCGGCACCGGATTGATGGCCGGCTCGCCGGGCGCGAATCGGCAGGCCCGGCTTGGTCACCGTGCCGACCCCCGGCCCCGCCTTGAAGGTAACGCCTTTGCCTGTCTTGCCGCACCGTGGCGATCACCGTGCAGCCATGCGTCACATCCGGATCATCGCCCGCATCCTTGACGATGCCGGCCTGCGCCCAGCCCTCGCCCTTGCCTTCCAGCGCCAGCGCAAAGGTGGGCGTCTCGCCCTTCGGCAGCGTGATCGTCACCGGATCGGGAAAGCGGCCGGTCAGCAATGCCGTATAAGCCGCCTTGGTTGCCGCTGTCGCACATGCGCCGGTCGTCCAGCCGCGCCTTAATTCGCCCTCGGGCTTCTCTACTTCGCATGGCCCGATTGTATAAGAGGGCCATGAACCGCGAGACCAACAAAAACGGCGCGAGCATTGGCCGGAGGCGAAATCCGCCGTGCGCCGGCTTTGCCCGCCTCGATGCCGAACCCTTCCCGGTCTTCGAGCCGGGCTGGGTCTGGCTGGTCGGCGCCGGGCCCGGCGCGCCCGGTCTGATGTCGCTCCTCTGCTACCACGCCATGCAGACACTGCGACGTCGTCGTCTACGACGCGCTGGTCAATCCCGACATCCTGCGCTGGGTGAGGCTCGGCGCCGAACTCGAATATGCCGGCAAGCGCGGCGGCAAGCCCTCGCCCGTCCAGCGCGATATTTCGCTGCGCCTGATCGAGCTGGCCAGAGCCGGCAAGCGCGTCCTGCGGCTCAAGGGCGGCGATCCCTTCATGTTCGGCCGCGGCGGCGAGGAAAGCCAGCATCTGGCCAGGGCCGGCATTCCCTTCCGCATCGTGCCGGGCATCACCGCGGGCGTCGGCGGCCTTGCCTATGCCGGCATTCCCGCCACCCATCGCGACACCAACCATTCCGTCATCTTTCCTCACCGGCCACGACGCCACCGGCGAGATGCCGGCCAATGTCGAACTGGCAGGCCGTCGCCACGGCCTCGCCGGTGATCGTCATGTACATGGCGGTGAAGCATCTGGGCGAGATCGCCGGCGCTCTGATGCGACGGCGGGCGCGCCGCGCGGACGATCCCGTCACCATCGTCTCCAATGCCACGCTGCCGCAGCAGCTCGTGCAGACAACGACGCTTGGCGCGGCGTCGGATGACTTTCTCGGCGCAGACGAGCCGCCGACTCCGGCCATCGTCGTCGTCGGCCATGCCGCCGACTGGCGCGACATGCTCGACTGGTACAGGCGGCGCTGCGGGAGAACCCGATTGGCTAAGGCCGTCGTCATTGCCGCGCCTTCCTCCGGCAGCGGCAAGACGGTGGTGACCCTCGGCCTGCTGCGCGCCCTGCGCAACCGCGGCCTCAGGGTCGCCTCGGCCAAGGTCGGCCCCGACTACATCGATCCGCGCTTCCACGAGGCCGCCAGCGGGCGGGCCCTGCTTCAATCTCGATCCCTGGGCGATGGGCAGATCCTGTATCGCTGCCCATCTCGCCGCACTTGCGCAAGGTGCCGATCTCATCATCATCGAAGGTGTCATGGGCCTGTTCGATGGCCCCGAGGGAGCACGGGCTCGACCGCCGATCTCGCCGAGGATTTGGACCTGCCCGTTCTGCTCGTCGTCGATGCGGCCCACCAATGCCCAATCGATCGCCGCCCTGGTCCATGGTTTTGCCAGCTACCGCCCGGCCGTGAAACTGGCGGGGGTCATTCTCAACCGCGTCGCCAGCGACCGCCACGAGGCGGTTCTCCGCCAAGCACTCGGGCCACAAGTGATCGGCGCCGTGCGGCGCAACGACTCACTGGCCCTCCCCTCCCGACATCTCGGTCTGGTACAAGCCGAGGAACATCAAGAGCTTGAGAGATTTATCGAAACCGCTGCATCAGCGGTTGCACGTGAAACAAATCTTGACCGGTTGTTAACCATTGCTGCGCAAGTCCCTGACCAATCAGTGATTCGCGCCGGCCTGCCGCCGTTGGGCCAGCGCATTGCCGTCGCCCGAGACGAGGCCTTCGCCTTCGCCTATCCGCATCTGCTTGCATGGCTGGCAAGCGGCCGGGCGCCGAAATTCTCACCTTTCTCGCCGCTGGCCGATGAGGCGCCCGGCACCCGATGCCGACGCCATCTTCCTGCCCGGCGGCTATCCCGAGCTTCACGCCGGCAGGATTGCGGCCAATTCCACCTTTCTCGAGCGGTCTCGCAGGTCGGCAAAAGGCGCCTGATCTATGGCGAATGCGGCGGCTTCATGGTGCTGGGCGAGGTGCTGATCGACGCAAGATGGCAACAGCCACGCCATGGCCGGCCTCCTGCCGCTCACCACCAGCTTCGCCAGCCCGCAAGCTTCAGCCTCGGCTATCGCCAATCTGCGGCCGCTTCCCGGCGCCCCGTGGGACCGACCCCTGCGCGGCCATGAGTTTCACTATTCGACCATCGCCGACGGAAGGCACTGCCGAGCGCCTCTTTGCCGCCAGTGACGCCGCTGGCAACGATCTGGGCGCCATTGGTCTGCGGCGCGGCAAGGTCATGGGCTCCTATGCCCATGTCATCGCGAGGCGCCATGACGGCCCGCGCCATCATGCTGATGGGCACCGGTTCCGATGTCGGCAAGTCGCTGATCGCCGCCGGACTGTGCCGCGCCTTTGCCAATCGCGGCCTGAAGGTGCGTGCCGTTCAAGCCGCAGAACATGTCGAACAACGCCGCCGTCACCGTCGATGGCGGCGAGATCGGCCGCGCCCAGGCGCTGCAGGCGCGCGCCGCGCGGGTCGATCCGACGCGTTCACATGAACCCGGTCCTGCTCAAGCCCGAAACCGAACGCGGCGCCCAGGTGATCGTCCAGGGCCAGCGCGCCACGCCACCATGACGGCGCGCGATTATTTCGCGAACGCAGCCAGTTCCTGCCCGCCATTCTCGAAAGCTTCCGGAAACTTGCGGGCGAAGCCGATCTCGATCATCGTCGAAGGTGCCGGCAGCCCGGCGGAGATCAATCTGCGCGATGGCGACCTCGCCAATATGGGCTTTGCCGAGGCCGCCGATATCCCTGCCTTGCTCGTCGGCGACATTCACCGCGGCGGCGTCATTGCCTCCATCGTCGGCACCTTCGCGGTCCTCGACGCCGGATGATCGAACGCGCCTAAAGGGATTCATCATCAACAAGTTCCACGGCGATCCTGCACTCTTCGCTGAAGGATGGCAAACTTTCTCGAGGCTCAAACCGCGCACGCCCTGCCTCGGGATCGTCCCGCATTTCGCCGGCGGCCAGCAGGCTTCCGGCCGAAGATGCAGTGGCGCTGGAAAACATGCCTCGCAAGCGACTGCGGGTTACTGCAGAATCTGCGTTCTGCGCCTGCCGCGCATTGCCAATTTCGACGATCTCGATCCCTTGCGGCTGGAACCCGGCGTCACGGTCCAGTTCGTTCAGGCCGGGCGAGGCCATTCCCGGCGATCGCGACCTGGTCGATCATCCCCGGCTCGAAATCCACCATGGCCGATCTCGCTGCGCTCCGCGCCGCAAGGCTGGGACATCGATCTCAGGCCCATGTGCGCCGCGGCGGCCATGTGCTCGGCCTGTGCGGCGGCTATCAGATGCTGGGCCGGCGCATCCATGATCCCGAAGGCCTCGAGGGCCCGCCCGGTTCGGTGGAAGGCCTGGGCCTGCTCGATGTCGAAACGACACTGCTCCCCGACAAGACGCTGACCCGTGTCAGCGCCACCCATGTGGCGAGCGGCGCGGCCATCGCCGGCTATGAAATCCATCTCGGCCAAACCACAGGTCCCGATTGCGTCCGCCCCTTTGCCTTGATCGGCGAGACGCCCGATGGCGCTGTCAGCGCCGATGGCCGGGTCATGGGCACCTATATCCATGGCTGCTTCGCCAGCGATCGGTTCCGCCGCAGCTTCCTTGCAACGCTCGGCGCCGAGGCCGATGGCTTCGCCTTCGAGGTTGAAATCGAGCGTACACTGGATGAGCTGGCCGCCCATCTCGAAAGCCATCTCGACCTCGATCGCATTCTGGCACTTGCCGGTCCCGTTTGATGTGGCCCTTCCCCTCGTTTGCTGGCGCTGCACTAGCGCTCCTGGTCGAGCGCCGGCTCGGCTATCCCAAATCCATCCACGACAGGATCGGGCATCCGGTCGAATGGATGGGCAAGCTCATTGCGGCACTCGATGCCCAACTCAACGTGGCCGAAGCGAAGCCAGTTGACGGCAAGGCGCTGGGCGGGCTTGCTCTTGCGCTGCTGCTCGCCGCCGCGTTTGTGCCGGCCTGGCTTGCAAGCATCGCGCTTGCCGAGCTGCCCTTCGGCTGGATTGCCGAGGCCCTGCTCGCCACCGCCTTCCTCGCCCAGCGTTCCCTGCGTGAGCATGTGGGGGCCGTCGTCAAAGGCCTCGACGGCTCGCTTGCCGAGGGGCGCAAGCGCGGTTGCCCATATCGTCGGCCGCGATCCGACGCAGCTCGATGAATCGGGCGTTGCCCGTGCTGCGCTCGAAAGCCTGGCCGAGAATTCCTCCGACGGCATCGTCGCTCCCGCCTTCTGGCTATGCGCTTCTCGGCCTGCCTGGCATCGTTCTCTACAAGGCGATCAACACCGCCGATTCGATGATCGGCCACAAATCGCCGCGCTATCTGCATTTCGGCTGGGCGGCGGCGCGGCTCGACGATCTGGTCAATCTTCCCGCCTCGCGCCTGACAGGGTTGCTGTTTGCGGCGCTGCCGCAGCATTCGACTCGCATGAGCGCGGCAAGGCGGCGCTCGACGCCATGTGGCGCGATCGCCCGCAACCATGTTTCGCCCAATGCCGGCTGGCCGGAAGCGGCCCTTGCCGGAGCCTTGGGATTGCAGCTCGGCGGCCCGCGCAGCTATGGCGGCCGATCGTCGATCTTGCCGCCATGGGCGACGGCCGCGCCGAACTGACCCGCGACGACATCCGCCGCGGCCTCAGGCTTTACGGCCGCGCGCTTTCCTTGCTCTTCGCCTTGGCGCTAGCGGGCGCGATCCTTTTTTGAGAATGAGCGGCAGTCCGGCGGCGATGAAGATTGCCTCATCCGCGATGTCGGCGATGCGCTGATTGGCGAAGCCCTGTTCGTCGCGGAAGGCGCGCGCCAAGGCATTGTCCGGCACGATGCTCATGCCCACTTCATTGGAGACGATGACCACCCGCGCCTTCGTCTTCTTCAGCGCCTCGCACAGCGCGGCCATCTCCGCCGGCACATCGCGGCCGTGATGCATGAGATTGCTGATCCACACGGTGATGCAGTCGATGAGGACGAAACCGGACGTAGCCTCGGCCAGCGCCTGAACGAGATCGAGTGGCGTTTCGCGAGTGATCCACGCCGCTCCCCGCCGGCTCCGGTGCATGACTATGCGCGCGCGCATCTCCGCGTCGATTGCCTCCGCCGTGGCGATATATGTCTTGGATCCCTTGTGCTTGGAGGCAAGCGCCTCCGCGTAGCGGCTCTTGCCCGAGCGCGCACCGCCCAAAATGAAGGTGATACGGCTCACCGCTTCACCGGCGGAATGCGGGCAATGAAATGGCCGCGCATGCGGTCGGGCCAGGCCCGGAACGGCACCTCGCCGGTTTCTGTTGCACCATGAAGATCGAACCAGGCGAGAATGGCTTCCGCCTGGGCCCGTTCCGGCGCGTGGCCTCCGGTAACATAGCTGATGCGATGATCGTCGCGCAGGATCACGCTGCAATGGCGCGTGCAGTTCCACAGGCAGGCCTGGGTTTCGATGGCGACATCCGCCGCTGCCCTTGTCGCGCAACACCTGCCGCATGTGGGCAATCAGCGTCTCGCCGCCGCGTGCGCCCGTCCGGCCCCGTTGCCTCTCTGCCGAGTGGCGGCAGGTGGTGCAGAAAATCGATCGATCGCATGATGCTTGGACGGGCCGTTCACCGGTTGCTAAGGTCGCCATCCTCATTGTAGTCAATCCCCCCACCTGTCAACGCGCATGAAACCGGCATGAAATTCGACCGCATCGCCTTCCTCGCCTCCGATGTCCGCGAGGCCCGCAAGGCGCTTGGCCGCCTGGCGAAACGCTACGGCAATGCCGATCCGGCCCATGCCGACGTGGTGGTGGCGCTGGGCGGCGACGGCCATATGCTGCAGACCCTGCACCGCTTTGTCTCGACCGGCATGCCGATCTACGGCATGAACCGCGGCTCTGTCGGCTTCCTGATGAACGACTACGAGGAAAGCCGCCTGCCCGAACGGCTTGAGGCGGCCGAACTCACTGTCATCCACCCGCTCAAATGTTGGCCACCGACCAGAGCGGCAAGTCCCACAAGGGCCATCGCCTTCAACGAAGTCTCGCTGCTGCGCCAACGCTATCAGGCCGCGAAACTGCAAGATTGCGATCGACGGCAAGACCCGGCTCGAGGAACTGATCTGCGACGGCGTGTTGCTGTCGACGCCCGCCGGCAGCACCGCCTATAATCTGTCCGCCCACGGACCGATCCTGCCGATCGAATCTCGCGCTCCTGGCGTTGACGCCGATCAGCGCCTTCCGGCCGCGGCGCTGGCGCGGCGCCATCCTGCCGCACCAGGCCAAGGTGACGGTGACCGTGCTCGAACCGGAAAAGCGCCCGGTCGCCGCTGTCGCCGATCATGTCGAAGTGCGCGATGTGTGCGAGGTCGAGATCGCCGAAGACCGCAAGCGCTCGGCTAAAATCCTCTTCGACCCCGGCCACAGCCTGGCCGAGCGCGTCCTCAACGAACAGTTCCGGCTTTAGGCGGCCCGCACGATATCGGCCTTGAGGCGCTGAGCGATGATGCGCACCCGGTCCTCGGCGAAGCGGCCGACGAATTCCAGGTGCTTGGCGCGTTCCTTGACCGGCATCCCCTCGTAGCGTGTCATCAGGGTTTCGATCAGCCGCCGCCCGAAGGCCTCGGGGTCGAGCTCAATGCCCTCCTCCCCCTTGTCAATCGTCACATCACAGGCCGCCCGCAGAATGCCGAAGCAGCTTTGCGGCAGCCCCGATTTCACATGCAGCGACTTGAAACCGAGAAGCCCGCGGCCGCGCATCAATTCGCGCGTCCGTGCCGCCGGCACGCCTGCCAGGTGGGCAAACGCCCGCTCAACCACCTGCATTTGGCCGAGGCAGGCGGCGCGCACTATGATCGACGGAGTCAGCATCGCCTTGGAAACGAGAAACGGCACAACCCGCGCCAGCTCTTCCGGATTGGCTTGGACCAGAATGCGCAAGATCGCCGTTTCTTCGGCGTCGGCCACCAGCTCCGCGGCGTCGTTGGCTGGAATCCAACTACGCTCGGCCATCAGCTGCTGCATGCGGTTCGAAGCATGCTTGGCCTGAATGATGCGGATGTCGAGCGGCAGGTCGGACCGTCCCAAGAGGCGCTCCACCACTTCGGGCGACTGGCCGAAACGCGCATAGAGCGTGTGATAGTCGCGGTCGTCGAACTTGACGGCGGAATTGTCGAACAGCGCCAGACATGCCGCGGCGCCGGCCGACTTGACCGTGAATTCGATCGCTTCGGCGGAAATGTCGTGGCGCCGCGCCACCGCGGCCTGACGCGGCGGATCGCCCACCCGCAGGATTGCCATCATGTGCCAGTCATTGAGCGCCGGCGTTGCGGTGAGGAACGGCAAGGCGATCTCGTCCTCGCCGGCAACAATGTTGAAGATGATGTCGGCGTGGAGCTTTTCCGCCGTCACCAGATGGCCGGCCAAAGCCTTGCGCACCTCCGCCTCCGGATCGCCGATAAGCTTCAGCACGGCTGGAACCGTCTGGACTTTTTCCTTCTCCGGCGTGCCGGGATCGGCAAGTAATTCCGCCAGTTGCCGGGCCAACGTCAGCCTGGCCCACATATCGCGATTTTCGATAACTTCGTAAAAGATACCGGCATCGAGTCCGGACGTAGCTTCTTCGCTCAATATAAACACCGCTGCGCACTGTTAGGTTTCCCCTAAGGTGCCAGCCAACACTTAAGAATTGGTTCACCATGCATGTTAGGATTTCGGTAAGCACTATTCAGTGAGCGCGGCCACGCCCGAAGGCGTCGTCACCGGGCACACCTTGAGCGTATCTGCGCCCTTGGCCTTGAATTCCTCCGGCCGCCGCATCCGCCGCCAGAATGCAAAAACGGCGAGCGAGGCGTAGACGAGGATCATCAGATAGAGGAATCCGTCGCCGCCCATCCGGCGCATCGCCTGGCCCGCCGCCAGGGGGCCGAGCATCGAGCCTAACCCGTACAGCAGCACCAGCTTGGCCGAGGCGCCGAGCACCTGTTCCTTCTGCAAGTGATCGTTGGCATGCGCGATGATCAGCGAATAGATGGGAAGCGCCACGGTGCCGAAGGCGGTGATCATGGCGATGAACAGGATGGGTGCGAACCCGCTGGTGAACAGCGTGGCCGCGGCGATGGCGGCACTCAGTGCACTGAGGATCATGATGATGGTGCGCCGGTCGAAGCGGTCGGAGATGAGCCCCACCGGGTATTGCGAGAAGATGACGCCGATCGGCGGCAGCGCCATCATCAGCGAGATATAGACGAGCGGCAGGCCCTCGGTCAGCCCGTACACCGCGCCCATCGCGAAGAAGGCGCTCTGCGACAGGCCGTTGGCGAAGGCCCCGAAGACGGCAAGCGGCGAGGCCTTCCAGATGTCCTCGACGTCGACCGGCCGCGCCCCTTCCAAGCTCGGCGCCTCGGCGGGCAGCAGGATCAGCGGCACCAGCGCCAGCGACAGGAGCGAGGAGACGATAATGAAGCGGGCGAAACCCGAGGAATCCTCGACATTGAGCAGTAATTGCCCGCCGCCCAGCGCACCGTAGGAGACGATCATGTAGACCGACAGCATGCGTCCGCGGTTGCGGTTCGAGGAGGCGGCGTTGAGCCAGCTTTCGCAGACGATGAACAGGCCCGAAGTGCACAGCCCCGCCACAAAGCGTATGAGGAACCAGAACGGCGCGTTGATCCACAGCGGCAGCAGCAGCACGGCGGTCGCGACGATCGAGGCAAGTCCGGCGAAGACCCGCACATGTCCCACGCTCTTGACCAGCCGCGGCGTGAGATAGGAGCTGATTAACAGGCCCGCCGAATAGCCCGACATGATCAAGCCGGTGACATCCGGTCCGAAATTCTCCGCACTCGCCCTGACACCAACTAGCGATCCGTGCAAACCGTGCCCGAGACACAGAAGCGCCACGCAGACAAGAAGAATCCAGATCGAATGACTGGCCATCGGCCTCGCGGTCAGATGACGCCCGCCTGTTTGAGCTTGAACTGCAGGAGATCGCGGTCGAAGGGTTTCATGATCACATCGGCCGCGCCCTCCAGGATGGAGCGGCCGATCATCTCTGTATCCGGCCGGTCGGCATAGACGATGACCACCGGCGTCTTGCCGCCCTTGGCCCGCCGCATCCGCTTGACGAAATCCTTGGGCATCCCGCCGGGAGCGCCAGCGGCAAGCATCACCACATCTGGGGCATGGTGGTTGCAGAAGGCGAGCCCATCCTCGGGCGCCGCAGTTTCGGCCGTGTCGATGCCAAGAGCGGCGAGCAGCCGCGATAGGCGCTGCCGCTCGGCGACATCTTCATCGATGAGCAGACATTGAGCCATTTCTACAATTCCTTCCAATTCCATCGGCCCGCCCGCCACTCATCCGGTTTCACTTTCTGCGAGTTCCTGCACTCGCATGGTTAACGGGTTGTTAACAGGCTTATCCACAGCGTTCTAACAGGCAATAAGATATTGATAATATGGTGTAAAATCGCATTATACACAAGGTTTTCAACCATGGCGGAAATGTGGCGTTCGTAGGTTGTTCACGCCTCCAGTCCCGACTCAGGGGAAGGTTGTCGCACGTACAATTTGCAACGCGCTGCGATGTTGTTCAGCTAGGCCGCCGCATCCGCCAGGCTGTCTCGACCGTGGCATATTCGCTGTAACCCAGCCGCGCGATTGGTTTCATCGCCGCGCGTGTTGACGCGGCCATTGTCGATGAAGCGGTCGTCGATGTGGATGCCGATGACCCGGCCGATGGTCAGCCAGTCGCCCACCTTGCCTTGATCGTCGGGGAGCTCGATCACCTTGAACAGCCTGCATTCAAGGCAGACTGGGCTTTCCGCCACCCGCGGCGCCTTGATCAGGCGGCACGGCGCCTTGCCAAGCCGGGCGAGTTCGAATTCGTCGACGTGCGGCGACACCATGGCGGAGCTGGCGTTCACCTGCTCGCGCAGGTCCCAGGTCGCCAGATTGACGGCGAATTCGCCCGCCGCCTCGGCATTGCGCACTGAATCTTTGCGTCCGCCGGAACCGAAGACGACGTAATGGGGGCGTTCGGCTACGGCATTGAAGAAGCTGTATGGCGCGAGATTGGCGATGCCTTCGGGCGACAGCGTCGAGATCCACCCGATCGGCCGCGGCGCCACCAGTGCCTTAAATGGATCGTTCTCGAAGCCGTGGTCGTTGCGGATGGCATCGTAGAACAAGGGCTCACAGACTCCTGAGCAGGGCCGGAAGTTCGGCGACACTGGCGATGGTGTGATCGGCGAGATGGGCGATGTCGGAGGCCGCGGCATTGCCGCTGAGGACCGCGATGGCAAGCCCCGCGCCGCCGTTGCGCGCCTCTTCCATGTCGTGCGAATTGTCGCCCACCATGGCGATCTCCGCGGCGGCCAGCCCCGTCAGCTCGGCGAAATGCCGGATCATGTTGCCCGAGGGCTTGGGCACCGCCACCGTATCGGCGGCGATGATGACCTCGAACAGTTCGGCGACGCCGAGATGCGAGATGTGTCCCGCCGCCGAGACATGGCTGTCATTGGTCGCAACGCCGAGGCGCAATTGCATGCTCCGCAACTCCGCCAGCACCGGGGCCAGCGGCATCAGCGGCTTCAGATAGGCTTTCACCAGCGCCGCATAGTCGTGATCGAGAATGCGCACCTTTTCCGCCACCCCTGCCGCATCGAGGCCCGGCCACCACAGGTCGATCAATTGACGCGTCGTGCCGGCGGCGATGATCGAATTGGGCAGAAACATCCCCGCCGCGCGGTCGAGGCCCGCCTTTTCCATCAGTAGCTCGGCGCCTTCCGCATCGGTGCCGAATATCTCGCACAGCATGCGCCGGTAGACCGGCACCCAGGTGCCATTGACGTCGATCAAGGTTCCGTCCTTATCGAAGAGAATGCCGCGGATAGCCGTCATTGGCCCCACCGCGTCAGAAGCTGCATCGGATCGGGGCGCGGTCGCTCCTCATGGGGCGCAGTCGGTGTGCCGAGATAAATGAACCCAGCGATCTTCTCATGGGCGGCGAGCCCCATGACCTTGGCCATCTCGGCATCATAGGCGGGCCAGTCGGTCTGCCACTGACAGCCGATGCCAAGCGCTGCCGCCGCCAACAGCATGTTCATGCACACGGCGGCGGCCGATAGCATCTGCTCCCATTGCGGGATCTTGGGATGCGGTGCCGCCCCGGAGACGACCGCGATTACGACGGGCGCCCTGAGGAAGAGGCCGCGATGGAAGGCAAGCATCTCTTCGCCATGGCCGGGGTTCATGTCCTTCCATCGCCGCGCCAAGGCTTCGCCGAACTTCACTCTTGCTTTGCCTTCGAAGAGGATAAAGCGCCAGGGCGTGAGCTTGCCGTGGTCGGGAACCCTGACCGCCATGGTGAGGATTTGCCGCAACTGCTCGGGCGTGGGCCCGGGTTCGCCCATGGCTTTGACGGAGGCGGAGCGGCGGCTGTTGAGAAAGGCCAGCACGGAGGAAGTATCGTTCAAACTCGTCATGGCGGGCGCAATGTGGCGGTGGCGGGGCCGGAAGGCAATGGCTTCAATTGGCGCTTGCCCGTTAACCCAAAATTAAGCATTTAATTGCAGAGGCCGCGGCCCCTGTGCTTGGCTGCGGGTGCCGGCCGGAATGGCTGGGGAGTTGAGTATGGGGACTGAAGGCGTGCACGAAGTCAGCACCCGTGCAGCGCACCGCCGCCGCCAGAGGAGCGCCAGTAGCGCCGCTGCTCTGGCGGCGGTTCTGCTTCTGGGAACCGCCATTGCGGCGCTGGCGCCGGGCCCTGCCCATTCGGCCGCGCAGTCGGAGATCGAGGTATCGCGCGCTCCGGATGCGTTTGTTCCTGACACCGGCATCGTCCACGATGTAGCAATCGAGATCGTCGCTCCCGGGAGCGAGGGGCTGGAACTTTCCACCCGCCTTTTCGACGAGGGCGGCATCATCGAACGCCCCGTCTCGTGGACCATCCGCACAGCCGCGGGCGAAAAAGTCTTCGCGGGCGATGTTCCGGTCGCCCACATCGCCACCGGACCCGGCGACTACATCGTCGAAGCACAATACGGCACCGTGCGCTTCGACCGCACGGTGACGCTCCTCGCGGGCAACCGGCTGATCGTCAGTTTCGTTCTCAATGTGGGCGGCATCAGGGTTCTGCCACGTCTCCAGGGTCTAGGTCTGCCACAGGCGCCTTCGCGCACCCTGATCTATGCCACGTCCGGCAAGCGCAAGGGTGAACTCGTCGCCAAGTCTGAAATGCCGGGCGAAATCCTCCGCGTCGCCGCCGGCGACTACCTCATCGAGAGCCGCTTTGCCGCCGGCAACGCGGTGGCGGTGGCCGCTATCCATGTGAAGCCCGGCATCATGAGCGCCGTCGAGATCGACCACGCCGCGGGCCTGGCGCGTCTCGCCTTCGCAGGTGCCGCGGATGCCGCCGTCTCGTGGAATATTTTGGACGACAGCGGCCAGAACCTGTCGCAGCTTGACGGAGCCGCCGCCGAAATTGTCCTGAAGCCCGGCACCTATACGGCGAGCGCCACCGTTGATGGCCAAACCCTCACCGCCACCTTTGCGATTGCGGCCGGCGAAACCCGCGATATCATCCTCGGAAACTGAGGATTTTCTCAATGCCCAAGACTATGAAGGCCGCCGTGCTGCGGAACATCGGCACGCCGCTGGCCATTGAAGACCTGCCCGTGCCGGAACCGAAGCGCGGCGATGTCTTGATCAAGGTCACCGCCTGCGGCGTCTGCCACAGCGATCTCCATGCGGTTGACGGCGACTGGACGCCGCTTCCCACTTTGCCACTCATTCCCGGCCATGAGGTGACGGGCCATGTGGAGGTTGCGGGCGACGGCGTCACCAGGTTCAAGGCGGGCGATCGCATCGGCGTGCCGTGGATGTATTCGGCTTGCGGCCATTGCGAATTCTGCCTGCAGGGCATGGAGGTGATCTGCCGCGAGGGCGAGGCCACCGGCTATTCCAAACCCGGCGGCTATGCCCAATACATGATCGCCGATGCCGCCTTCTGCGGCCGCATTCCCGACAGCGCCGATCTCCACGAAATTGCTCCCATCCTCTGCGCCGGCGTCACTACCTATCGCGGCATTAAGCGCAGCGGCGCGCGGCCTGGCCAGTGGCTTGCGGTCATCGGCATCGGCGGGCTCGGCCACATCGCCGTGCAATATGCCCGCGCCATGGGCCTTCGCGTCGTCGCCATCGATGTCGATGACGGCAAGCTGGCGCTCGCCAAATCCCACGGCGCCGAGCTTCTGTTCAACGCCGCAGGCGGCGATCCATCGCGCGCCATCAAGAAATCGATCGGCGGCGTCCACGGGGCCATCGTCACCGCCGTCTCGCCCAAGGCTTTCGAACAGTCGCTAGGTGTCTTGCGCAATGGTGGCACCGTCTGTTGGATCGGGCTTCCCGGCGGCGAGGCTGATAATATCCGGCTGGCGATCTCTTCCGTCGTCAATGGCGAGATCAGCATCCGCGGCTCCAATGTCGGCACCCGTCAGGACTTGCAGGAGGCGGTGGAATTCGCGACGAGCGGCCTCGTCAAGGCGAAGATCGAGAAGCAGCCGCTGGCGGCGATCAACGATGTCTTCGCCCGCATGAAGAAAGGCGCCATCACCGGGCGCGTGGTGCTTGCCATAAGCTGATGCCTCTCACTCCGGCAGCGGGATGAAGTCCGTCTCGTCGCCGGGCACGATGTCGAAGCGTGCCTCCTTCCAATCGTTCTTCGCCGCCTCGATACGCTCGCGCGAGGAGGCGACGAAGTTCCACCAGATGTAACGCGGTCCATCCATCGGCTCGCCGCCGAGCAGCATCAGCCGCGACGGTTTCAGCGCCTTGACGGCGATGGCGTCACCCGGCCGGAACACCAGCAGTCGGTTCTCGGGAAACACGCTGCCGGCGATCTCGATCTCGCCCTCGGCCACATAGATACCGCGCTCCTCGTGCCCGGCCGGCAGCGGCAACACCGCGCCTACATCGAGTTTTGCATCGACGTAGAAGAGATCGGAATGGGTCTTGACCGGCGAGGTGAGGCCGTAGATCGATCCCGCTACCACCCGCGCTGTGATGCCGCGGTCCTGAATGAGCGGAAGCTTCGAGACATCGACGTGCTCGAATCCGGGCGCGGTTTCCTCTTGCGCCTTGGGCAGCGCCACCCAACTCTGGATGCCGAACACCTTGCGTTCACGGGCAAGTTCGGCCGCCGGAGTACGTTCGGAGTGGACGATGCCTCGGCCCGCCGTCATCCAGTTGAGCTCGCCGGGTGCGATCGGCTGCTCGGAGCCCAGGCTGTCGCGGTGAAACATTATCCCGTCGAACAGCCAGGTGACCGTCGCAAGTCCGATATGGGGATGCGGGCGCACGTCGATGCCCTGCCCCGACTTCATTAGGATTGGCCCCATCTGATCGAAGAAGATGAAGGGGCCCACCATCTGGCGCTGGGCCGAGGGCAGCGCGCGGCGTACCTCGAAGCCGCCGATGTCGCGGGCCCGCGGTACGATCACCGTTTCAATGGCGTCCGCCGCCCGCGCATCGCCGGGCAACGGATCGGGAATGTGGAGAAGGGTCACAGTTCACCTCGTGTGTGCCGAATTAATTTGTGACTTACGTGGTTACGATTCAATGGTTTCTTGCGTCAGTCAATATGACATTTCGCACTGCACAATGTAGGTATGATGTTTTTGCATATACGTCCGTTCGTCAATAGGAGCATACCGCCGCGTCTTGCTGCACTGCAGCAATTACGATGGAGAGCAACATGACCAAGACACAGGAAATGGCGGAGGAACCGGATGACCCCGCAAGTCAGGGAAACGGCCACCGGCCGCCAAGCTTCTGGATTCTCGCCCTTGGTTCCATCGGCGTCGTCTACGGCGATATCGGAACCAGCCCCCTCTACGCTATGCGCGAAGCGGTCCTCGCCGCCACGCGAAAGGACTGGCCCCATTACCGAACCCATGATCTTCGGCGTCCTCTCGCTCATCATCTGGGCCCTCATTCTCGTCGTCACCGTCAAATATGTTTTCATCCTGCTCAATGCCGACAACAAGGGCGAAGGCGGAACCCTGTCGCTGATGGCGCTCGCCCAGCGCGTGATGGGCAGCAACATGGTGTTCATTCCCATTCTCGCCATGATCGGCGCGGCGCTGTTCTATGGCGACGCGATGATCACCCCGGCGATCTCGGTTCTCTCCGCGGTCGAAGGCCTCAAGATCATAACTCCCGCGCTCGAGCCTTATATCCTGCCGATCACCCTGGTCATCATCATCGCGCTCGTTCCTCGTGCAGTCGCGCGGCACCGCCAGTGTTGCCATCCTTCTTCGGTCCCATTACGCTCGTCTGGTTTGTGGCCATGGCCGCTGGCAGGCCTCGCCCACATCGGCGACAATCCCGCCGTGCTGCTTTCATTCAATCCGATCTATGCCGTGAGCTTCCTCGGCTCCCACGGCATCATCGGCCTTGTCACCCTCGGTGCCGTGTTCCTCGCCGTCACCGGTGCCGAAGCCCTCTATGCCGACCTCGGCCATTTCGGCAAACGCCCCATTCAACTGGCCTGGATCATTGTCGTGTTCCCTGCCCTCGCTGCTCAACTATCTCGGCCAGGGCGCGCTGCTGCTGCAACAGTCCTGAGACCATCGAAAATCCCGTTCTTCCTCATGATGCCGGAATGGGCGCTCATTCCCATCGTCGTGCTGGCAACGGCGGCCACCATCATCGCCAGCCAGGCGGTGATCACCGGCGCCTATTCGCTGACGCGGCAGGCCATCCAGCTCGGCCTTCTGCCGCGCATGGAAATCCGCTTCACCTCGGAAGCCCACGCCGGCCAGATCTACATGCCGCAGGTCAACTGGCTCATCATGCTTGGCGTGCTGATCCTTGTCGTCCTGTTCAAGACATCGTCGCAGCCTCGCCTCCGCCTATGGCATCGCGGTCACGGGCACCATGGTGGTGACCTCCATGATGGCGATTTTCGTCATCTGGAAATACTGGAAATGGCCGCTCTGGGCTGCCCTCGCCATGATGCTGCCCCTGCTTGCCGCTTGATGTGATTTTCCTCGGCGCCAATTCGCTGAAAGTCTTCGAGGGCGGCTACGTGCCTCTGGCGCTTGGGTGCGCTGCTCATGCTTGGTCATGTGGACCTGGCGCCGCGGCTCGCGAATCCTCTTCGCCAAAACCCGCAAGTCGGAAGTGCCGCTTGTTGATCTGGTGAAAAGCCTGTCGAAGCGCCCGCCGCATCAGGTGCCGGGCACGGCGGTGTTCTTCACCTCCGACCCCGGAAAGCACCCCAACCGCCCTGCTCCACAGCCTGAAGCACTACAAGGTGCTGCATGAGAACAATGTGGTGCTCACCATCCGCACCAGCGACAGCCCGAGCGTTGCCCGCCGAAGAGCGGGTGAAGATTGAAAAGCTGAACGATCTCTTCAGCCGCCTCATCATCACCTATGGCTACATGGAAACACCCGACGTGCCGAAGCTCTCGGCCTTGCCCGCAAGCTCGGCTGGAAGTTCAACATCATGACCACGTCGTTCTTCCTGTCCCGGCGCAGTGTGCGGGCGTCAAAGCACGAGGGCATGCCCGTCTGGCAGGACAAGCTGTTCATCGGCCTGGCGCGCAACGCCAATGACGCCAGCAGCTATTTCCGCCTGCCGACCGACCGCGTGGTGGAAGTCGGCAGCCAGATCACGGTGTGACGGCGGCGGCTACGCTGCCGCCTCTGCCGGAACGAAGTGGCGATCCCCATTTCGTCCGGCCGCGCTGTTAAAATCGCGCGTTTCCAGGGCGTCTTGCCTCGTGCAAAAGGGCGACTATATAGGGAAAAACAGAAGGAGGTCTCCATGCGCCGGTTTCTTTTCTCTGCCGCGACATCTCGTGCTCGCGTGCGTTCCCGCTACCGCTCATCACGGTTGGGGCTCCTACGACGCCACTAAGCCTATCACGATCACGGCGGTCATTGAGCAAGTCTCGCTCAGCAACCCGCATGGCATGATGATGCTCACGCATGAGGGCAAGGCATGGGAAGTAACACTTGCCCCGTTGTCGCGGATGCAGGCGCGGGGTGCCACCGCCGAATTCGTCGCGAAGGGAAAGCAGATCACCGCTTACGGTTATCCAAAGCGTGACGGCACGCCGGAGATGCGCGCCGAATGGATTGAGGTTGACGGCAAGCGCGTCGAATTGCGCTGAAGACCGGCGATGGACGCGGTGTGGGCGGCACTTCAGGATTCATCCTTTGCCAGCGCTCGTGCGGAATTCCACATTCGTCTACCCCATCGCCAATGTCACCCATGTCGTCGCGGTCATCGCTTTCTTCGGTATCGTGGCGGTGATGGATCTGCGGCTCTTGCGGGTGTTTGGCGGCGCGCCCGCCAGCCAAGTGGTCGCGCGGCTGCGTCCCGTGGCGCTGATCATTCTGCTGGTGATCGTGGTGGCCGGGCTTGTCTTGTTTTCGGCGGAAGCGGTGGCTTTGGCGCGCAACACTGTCTTTCGGATCAAAATCGCCGCGATCGGGTTGGCACTCCTCAACATCGCCGTGAACGAATGGAGCCTTCGGAACTACGGAGAGGCGGCCCCTTTGGTCCGTTTCACGGCGGCGGTTTCGCTTCTCGCATGGCTCCTCATCGCCGCCCTGGGCCGCACCATCGCCTATGTCTGATTTGATCCGGCCCGTACCCTCTCCCTGACCATGGGCGCGACCTTGGTGCCCATCAGTTCGATGGCTTTCAGCACCTTGTCGTGCGGCATGGTGCCGATTGCCATCTGAATGAGGATGCGGTCATTACCGAAGATCTTGTGCAGGCCGACGATTTTTTCGGCGACTTCTTCCGGGCCGCCGATCAGCAGATGGCCATTGGGCCCGCACGAGGCCTCGAACTGCGCCCGCGTCTGCGGCGGCCAGCCGCGCTCGCGGCCGATGCGGGTCATCACCTCGGCATGCGGCGGAAAGAAAATATCCTTGGCCTCCTGCATCGTATCCGCCACGAAGCCATGCATGTTGAGACCGGTCTTGAGGGTCGCGGGCTCGATGCCCGCCCGCCGCGCCGTTTCGCGATAGAGTTCGAAGAAGGGCGCAAAGCGCGCCGGATCGCCGCCGATGATGGCCAGCGCCAGCGGCAGGCCGAGATTGGCGGCGCGCACCACCGATTGCGGCGTGCCGCCCACCGCGATCCACACGGGCAGCGGATTCTGCAGGGGCCGCGGATAGACACCGGCATTGTCGAGCGGCGGACGCAGCGAACCCGACCAGGTGACCCGCTCGCTCTCGCGCACCTTCAGCAAGAGATCGAGTTTCTCGGCAAACAGCGCATCGTAGTCATGAAGATCGTAGCCGAAGAGCGGAAAGGACTCGATAAACGAGCCCCTGCCCGCCATGATCTCGGCGCGTCCGCCCGAGAGAAGATCGAGCGTCGCGAACTGCTGGAAAACGCGAATGGGATCGTCGGAACCCAAGACCGTCACGGCGCTGGTGAGCCTGATCCGCTTGGTCCGCGCCGCGCCCGCCGCCAATGCGACCGCGGGAGCCGAGACCGAATAATCCGGCCGGTGGTGCTCGCCCACGCCGAAGACATCGAGCCCAACTTTATCGGCCAACTCGATTTCTTCGATCAAATGTTTCAGCCGCTCTCCCGCCGGCGCGCCGGGCGCCACATCGGCAAATGTATAAAGTCCGACTTCCATGGGGCCTCGCTTTTTTCCGAGGCATATATGTATCTTATGAAATTACAATTCAACCCTGCCTGGCCTCAGCACGCGGATAAGGATGGGGACAATCAATACGGCAAGCGCCAAGACCAGTAGAACGGCGGAAATCGGATGGCTGAGAAACACCGTCGCATCGCCCTGGCTGATCGACATGGCGCGCCGGAATTGTGCTTCGGCGAGCGGGCCGAGGATAAGCCCGATGATGCAGGGTGCGACCGGAAAATCGTAGCAGCGCATAATAAATCCCATGATTCCGATCACGAACAGCAGCAGCAGGTCGAATGTCGAATTGCCGAGGCTGTAGACGCCCAGCGTCGAGAACACCAGGATGCCGCCATAGAGCAGCGGCTGCGGAATGCTGAGCAGCCGGACCCACAGGCCGACCAGCGGCAGGTTGAGAACCAGCAGCATGACATTGCCGATATAGAGGCTGGCAATCAGGCCCCACACCAGCGTCGATGAGCCGGCGAACAGCAAAGGGCCCGGTTGCAAATTGTATTGCTCGAAGGCGGCAAGAAGTATGGCCGCCGTCGCCGATGTCGGAAGCCCGAGCGCCAGCAGCGGAACCAGCACGCCGGCCACCGCGGCGTTGTTGGCGGCTTCCGGTCCCGCCACTCCCTCGATGGCGCCATTGCCAAACTCTTCGGGATGCTTTGAAAGTTTCTTTTCGGTAAAATATGACAGGAAGGTGGGGATTTCGGTTCCGCCGGCCGGCAGCGCCCCGAATGGAAAGCCGATCGCCGTGCCCCGCAGCCACGGCTTCCACGACCGCTTCCAGTCCTCGCGCGTCATGAACAGGGAACCCGATATGGGCAGGATCACGGCCGTTCGCAGGAGCGGCCGCGACGCCATGTAAAGCGCCTCGCCGACCGCGAACAGTCCGACGGCGACGACCACGACATCGACTGCCCCGCAACAGGCTCGGATACCCGAACACCAGCCGCGGCTGGCCGGTCAGGATATCGGTTCCCATGAGACCGATGGCGAGACCGAGCAGCAGGCTGGTGACACCGCGCACCAGCGACGATCCGAGCAGCGCCGACACCGTCGTGAAGGCGAGCACCATGAGCGCGAAATATTCCGCCGGCCCGAAGAGCAGCGCGAGCTTGACGAAGAGGGGTGCAAGAAAAGTGAGCAGCAATGTGCCGATGGTGCCCGCGACGAACGATCCGATCGCCGCAGTGGCAAGGGCCGCGGCGCCGCGGCCGCGGCGCGCCATGACATTGCCTTCGACCGCCGTCATGATTGAACCCGATTCGCCCGGCGTGTTCAGCAGGATCGACGTCGTCGAGCTGCCATACATGGCCCCGTAATAGAGCCCCGCGAACATGATGAAGGCGCCGGTCGGATCGAGCTTGCGCGTCACCGGAAGCAGCAAGGCGATCGTGAGCGCCGGCCCGATGCCCGGAAGAATGCCGATCAGCGTGCCCAGCGTGACGCCCACCAACGACCACATGAGGTTGATCGGCGTCAGCGCCGTGCCGAAGCCATCCATAAGCGCGGCGAGAGCATCCATCGCTAGATCAGTCCGCGCAGGATGCCAGGTGGCAATTGCAGGCCAAGCCCACGGGTAAATCCCACATAAGCCGCGAGAACCAGGACGGCTCCGACCGCCAGATCGCGGAGATAGCGCCGGCTGCCAAACGCGATGGTCACGCACAGAAACAGGACGATTCCCGCTGGCACGAAGCCAAGTGGCCTGAGCAGGTTCATGTGCGCCACGAGGCCGGCGCCGATCAGCGCCACCGCCTTCCAGTCGGTTTCCTCGTTCGCGGAAAATTCATCGCCATTGGCCCGGCCGCGCAATGCATTCCACATCAGCGCGGCGCCCGCCAGCGTCAGCCCGATAGTGATGACGACCGGAAAAATCTGCGGGCCAACCCTGGCGTAGGTGGGCGGCACCTGCATCTGCGAAGTATCGAGGCCGATGATGGCCGCGATTGCGATCAATCCAAGGCCGATCGCCAGACCGGCCTTGGAGAATGTGCCGCCCGGCTGCACGGCAGGGCTATTGCACCAATCCGATGCCCTTGAGGATGTCGCTGGTGATGGCGGTTTCTTTCGCGATCAGCTGACCGAATTCGTCGCCGGGCAGATACAGGTCGGTCCACTTCTTGTCGGCGAGAACCTTCTTCCAGCCCTCGCTCTTGACCGTTGTGTCGACGGCGTCGAGCAGTGCCTGCTTTTGGGCATCGTCGAGTCCCGGCGGCGCGACGATCGCCCGCCAGTTGGCCAATTCGACATCGATCCCCTGCTCCTTCAGGGTTGGGATGTCGATGCCCGCCTGTCGCTCGGGCGCTGAAATCGCCAAGGCCCGCAGTTCGCCCGACTTGATCTGGCCCGCCCATTCGCTGTAACCGCTGATACCCGCCACCACATGCCCGCCCATAATTGCGGCCAGCGCCTCGCCGCCGCCCGAGAACGGCACGTAATTGAGCTTCGTCACATCGGCGCCTGCTGCTTTGGCGACCAGGCCCGCGAGAATATGATCGGTGCCGCCCGCCGAGCCGCCACCAATCGCCACGGCTCCCGGATCGGCCTTCAGTTTGGCCGTGAGGTCGGCCAGGGTCTTGATGTCGGAGGCGGCGGGAACCACGATCACTTCATATTCGCCGGTCAGGCGCGCGATCGGCGTGGTCATGCCGAGATCGACCGTCGACTTGTTGGTGAGAATTGCGCCAAGCATGACGAGCCCGTTGACCATCAGGACATTGGGTTTGCCCTTTTCCTGATCGATAAGCTGGGCGAGACCCACGGTGCCGCCGGCGCCCGGTATGTTCTCGACCGTGACGCCCTTGACGCCGTTCGCCGCCATCACATCGGAAAGCGACCGCGCCGTCTGGTCCCAGCCGCCGCCCGGGCTGGCCGGGGCGATGATGCGAAGGTCGTCGATGGCCAGGGCAGGCGTCGCCGCAGCAAATATAGCGGTGGCAAATGCGATGGCGATGGCGCTGGCAAAAACTGAACGGCGTTTCATGTCTGGTTCCTCCCGGGATGAAGTTGGCGGCGGCACCGTCTTTTTGCGGTGCCTGTTCCACTGGCCTTTACGTAACGCACAATTGCCCAACGTGCAACGCCATAAAGAAATGAAATTGGAGGTGGGCCCTAACGCCTCAAATCCGGCGGCGTTGCTTCATCCACCAGGGCCGCAATCGACTCCTTCAAGCGTCATCGACTTCTGATCCTGCGACCCCAGCCGTCGCATGTTCACGGCCCCCTCTTCCATCTCGCGCTTGCCGACGACGAGGATGACCGGAACCTTCTGCAGCGAATGTTCGCGGACCTTGTAGTTGATCTTCTCGTTGCGCAGATCGGCCTCGGCGCGAAGGCCGGCCTGGCGGAGGTCGTCGCGCACCTTGACGGCATATTCGTCGCCGTCCGAGGTGATCGTCGCCACCATCACCTGCAAGGGCGCCAGCCACAGCGGGAAGTGGCCGGCATGGTGCTCGATCAATATGCCGAGGAAGCGCTCCATCGAGCCGCAGATGGCGCGGTGGATCATCACCGGCACCTTCTTCTCGCCATCGGCGCCGATATAGAAGGCGCCGAAGCGCTCCGGCAGGTTGAAGTCGACCTGCGTCGTGCCGCATTGCCAGTCGCGGCCGATCGCATCGCGCATGCACATATTCGAACTTGGGCCCGTAGAAAGTCCCCTCGCCCGGATTGACGCCGGTCTTTACGCGGCCGCCCGACTCCGCCTCGATCTGTTTCAGAATGCGGCGCAGCACATCTTCGGCATGATCCCACATGGCGTCGGTGCCGACCCGTTTTTCCGGCCGCGTCGCCAGCTTCACCACGATCTGCTCGAAGCCGAAATCCTTGTAGGTGGAGAGGATGAGATCGTTGATCTTGAGACACTCCTCCGCCATCTGCTCTTCGGTGCAGAAGATGTGGGCGTCGTCCTGGGTGAAGCCGCGCACCCGCATCAGCCCGTGCAGCGCGCCCGACGGTTCGTAGCGATGCACCGCTGCCGAATTCCGCAAGCCGCAGCGGCAGCTCGCGATAGCTGCGCAGCCCATGCTTGAAGATCTGCACATGGCCCGGGCAGTTCATCGGCTTGATGGCGAAAATCTGGTCGTCGTCGGTTTCATCGCCGGCCGAGCGCGCCATGAACATGGCCTCGCGGTACCAGCCCCAATGGCCCGATGTCTCCCACAGGGACTTGTCGAGAAGCTGCGGCGCGTTCACTTCCTGATAGTCGAGCTTCGACAGGCGGCGGCGCATATAGGCGATGAGCTGCTGGAACACGGTCCAGCCCTTGGCATGCCAGAAGACGACGCCCGGCCCCTCTTCCTGGAAATGAAACAGGTCCATCTCGCGGCCGAGCTTGCGGTGATCGCGCTTCTCGGCTTCCTCCAGCGCCGTCACATAGGCCTGCAAATCCTTGTCGTTGGCCCAGGCCGTGCCGTAGATGCGGGTGAGCATCGGATTCTTCGCATCGCCCCGCCAATAGGCGCCCGCCACCTTCATCAGCTTGAAGGCATTGCCGATCTTGCCCGTCGATGTCATGTGCGGGCCCGCGGCACAGATCGACCCAGCCGCCCTGGTCGTAGAACTTGATCTCCTGCTCGCTCGGGGATGGCATCGACCAGTTCGACCTTGAACATCTCGCCTTTCTCGCGGAAGAATTCCTTCGCCTCCTCGCGCGATCTTCACCGATTTGGTGAAGGGCCTGTCGCGGGCGATGATCTCGCGCATTTTCTTTTCGATCGCCGGGAAGTCCTCCGGCGTGAACGGCTGGTTGCGGAAGAAATCGTAATAGAAGCCGTTCTCGATCACCGGGCCGATGGTCACCTGGGTTCCGGGAAACAGCTCCTGCACCGCCTCGGCCAGCACATGGGCGCAATCGTGGCGGATGAGTTCGAGCGCCTCGGGATCGTCGCGGGTGACGATCTTCACCGTCGCATCGCCCGCGATCGGATCGGCGAGATCGGACAGCACGCCGTTGATCACGGCGGCGACGGCCTTCTTTTCCAGGGATTTTGCGATTGAGGCGGCGACCTGCGCCGCCGAAATCCCCGCTGTCATACTGGCGCTTGGCGCCGTCGGGGAAAGTCAAGGTGATCATCGGTCCTCCTGCTCACTCCTGCCAACACATGCAGGTAAGCGATATCGAATGATTGCACGAAACCGTCTACGTCCGCGGCTTATGGGGCAGCGCCCGCCAGCGGTCAAGTTCGGGCGGGGAGCCGGTAGCACGGTGTTTTCGATTTGTTAATTTTGAGCGCGCATGTCTGGCGGCACTATGCCACGAACCGCACCAGCTGGGGTTCTGAGTATCAACAATGCACTTCTGGTCGGGCGTGCTGACGGTGGGCCTCCGGGCAGGGGGCGTTATTGCCGCGGAAGTGGATGTTTCCGCGCCCTATGACTGGTCCGGCTTCTATGCCGGCGGCCATATCGGTCAGAGCTGGGCGGAAGGCGCACTATTATGTCGATCCGCTCGACACCTTCGGCTTTGACGCCGATGCGCTCAGGTTCGGTGTGCTCGCCGGCTACAATCATGTGACGGATGGCATTCTCATTGGCATCGAAGCGGATATCTCATTTGGCGAGGCCGACGTCGCCTTCTCAGTGATCGACGATTTCGACATCGAGCCGGAAGCCACGCTCCGCCTCCGTCTCGGTCTGCCATGGGAGCGCCTTCTGCCCTATGTGACATTCGGCGCCGCCTTGGCCCACGCTGATGCGAGCGATGTCATCTTCGGCGACGCTTCCGAACTCCATCTTGGTCTTGCCGCAGGCGCGGGGCTTGAATTTGCGCTGACTGATGCCATCGCACTGCGCGGCGAATATCTCTTCGAGAGTTTCGGTAAGAACACCTATGAAATCGACGACTTCGACGACACGGCCGAATGGGACGAACACGTTTTGCGGGCCGGCGTGATTTATAGATTCAACCGGTAAGAGCCCGAAATCATTCCGGTTGCGGGGCCCATCACGGGCCCCTTTTCTTTTGCCGCCAGACCGGACCATCATAGACCTCCGGCACCGGATCGAAGCCGTCTCCGCCCCCAGGACGGCAGCGGCTCACCCGCGCCAGGCCAAGCAGAAAGCCGCGCCAGCCGCCGTGCTTCTCGATTGCTTCGCGGGCATAGTCGGAACAGGTGGGCAGATAGCGGCAGCGGCGGCCGAGCAGCATCGAGAAGCTCAGCTGATAAATGCGGATGAGGGCGAGCAGGATGGTTTTCATGGGGCCGGCTTGCCCTTATAGATGGCCGTCATGGCAAATTCCAAACCGAATATTCTTTTCGTCATGGCCGATCAACTGGCGGCGCAATTCCTGCCCGCCTACGGCCACCGGCTGGTCAAGACCCCGCATCTATCGCGGCTTGCCGCCGAGGGCGTGGTTTTCGAGAACTGCTATACGTCAAGCCCGCTCTGCGCGCCGGCCCGCGCCACGGTGATGAACGGCCTTCTGCCTCGCGCACCGGCGTCTACGACAATGCCGCCGAATTTCCCTCCGCCATCCCGACCTGGGCCCATTATCTGCGGCTGGCCGGCTACAAGACCTGCCTGTCCGGCAAGATGCATTTCGTCGGACCCGATCAGTTGCACGGCCTCGAGGAGCGCCTGACCACCGACATCTATCCCGCCGATTTCGGCTGGACGCCGGACTGGCGCCTCAAGCAGGAGCGCATCGACTGGTGGTACCACAACATGACCAGCGTCCTGCAGCCGGGCATCGCCGAGATCACCAACCAGCTCGAATTCGACGACGAGGTCGCCTTCCTCGCCGTCCGCAAGATCTACGACTACGCCCGCTACGAGCCGGGCACGCCCTTCTGCCTGATGGCCTCCTTCACCCACCCGCACGACCCTTATGCGGCGCGGGCCAAATTCTGGAACCTCTATCGCGACGAGGACATCGATCTGCCGCGCGTGGCCGCCATTCCGCCGCGACGAGCTCGATCCACACAGCCAGCGTCTCTACGATGTCTCGGCCATGGACGACTACACCGTGACCGAGGCCGATCTCCGCGCCGCGCGCCACGGCTATTACGCCAACATTTCCTATGTCGACGATCTGATCGGCCAAATTGATCGAGGCACTGGAAGCGACGGGCAAGCTCGACAATACGGTGATCGTCTTCACCTCCGACCACGGCGATTTCCTCGGCGAGCGCGGCCTCTGGTACAAGATGTCCTATCTCGAACCCTCCGCCCATGTGCCGCTCATCGTCTGGTCGCCGAAGCGCTTCGCGCGCGCGCCGCGTCAAGGAGCCGGTCTCGCTCGCCGATATTCTGCCGACCTTCGCGGACCTCGCCAATGGCGGCAACGCCGAGCTCGCCCGCGAGGTCGATGGCCGCAGTCTCTATCCGCTGCTCGACGGCGCCGCCGAAAACCCCGCAGGCCACCGCCTGGGGCGAATATCTCGCCGAAGGCGCCATAGCGCCCATGTACATGCTGCGCCGGGGGCCGTGGAAATTCATCCATACGCCGAGCGATCCCGACCAGCTGTTCAATCTCGATGACGATCCGGATGAGCTGAACAATCTCGCCGCGAGCACATCCCATCGCCGCCGACATGCGCACGCGGAGGTCGAGGCGAAGTTCGACATTCCGCGCATCCACGCCGAGGTGCTGCGAAAGCCAGCAGTCACGGCCTCATGATGTTCGAGGCGCTGAAGCGCGGCGATCATTTCCCCTGGGATTTCCAGCCGCTCCGCGATGCCTCCGAGCAATATACCCGCAACCACATGAGCGTCACCGACCGCGACCTGCAGAGCCGCTTTCCCAAAGCGCCGGATATCGAAGGACGAAACGGCGTCAGTAACGGCCGTCCCGTCCTTGCGGGTGACTGGTCCACTTGCCGTCCTTCTTGACGCCCTGCATGTCGACGTCGGGGTAATGCGCGCGCTCCTCGCGGCGAGCGGGTGCCGATTTCGACAGATAGGTGGCGGGACCGGCCGATCTTGTTGACCAGATGGTGGCCGTTCGGCACGCCCGCCTTGAAGCCCGCGCACATGCCGGGCTGTCAGCACATGCTCGCCGGCATCGTCGATCAGCGTGATCTCGCCATCGACGACATAGATGAACTCGTCCTCGCTGCTCGTGCCAGTGGCGCTGCGACGACCAGGCCCCGGGCGGCAGCGTCGTCAGATTGACGCCGAACTGGGTGAGGCCGAATGGATCGCCCAGCGCTCGCTTCTCGCGGCCCGCCAGCGGCTGCGGCATAGGTCCGGCGGATAGATCGTGCCGGTCGCGTGCGCTACGACTTCGCGCGATCAGATTGCCGCGGGCTCTGCTCAGCCATCGGCCGCGCCATCTGCTTCGCTTCGATCTGCGCGACCGCGTCGGCCACCGCATCGAAGGTGAGCAGCGTCGAGGCATGCCGCGCCTTGAAATCGCGCACCGGCAGCAAGGCTTCGAGATCGGCCCACTTGCCGGCGGGCGGCGGGCCGTTGTCCTTCAGCATCGCATACATCTGCTCGCGCAGCGCTTTCGCAGCTCCTCCGCCGTCGAGCCCACCACATGGCGCGCCATGATCGAGGACGAAGCCTGGCCGAGAGCGCAGGCCTTCACCTCGTGGCCGAAGTCGGTGACCACGCCGTCCGTCCATCTTGAGGTCGACCGTCACCTTGGAGCCGCACAGCCGCGAATGTGCCACCGCGGTTGCGTCCGGCGCGGGCAAGCGCTGCAAGCGCGGAATATCGGCCGCGAATTCGAGAATTTTCCTGTTGTAAATGTCGTTGATCATGTCGCATATCTAGGCGCTATCGCTGCTGGCGGCAAGCATGTCGTTTGGCGGTTTGCCTGGATGCCCCGCGCCCATGATATGGGAACCGCCGACAGGAAATGCAAGCCTTGAACCGGACCGATCCACCGCCATATTGGCTGCGTACGCCGGAACCGGACAGCAAGTAGCAAGATCGATATGGATGCTATCGTCAAGAAGATCACCCGCGAAACCGCCGTCACCCCGCCTGTGCCGTCAAGCGGCCGACTCAGGAAGAGGCCGAGGCCGCCGTCCGCACCCTGCTTGCCTGGGCGGGCGACGACCCTGCCCGCGAAGGCCTGCTCGATACGCCGCGCCGCGTGGCCAAGGCCTTCCGCGAGTATTTCAGCGGCTATGACGAGGACCCGGTCGAAGCCCTGTCGCGCACCTTCGACGGATGTCGGCGGCTATGACGACATCGTCATGCTGCGCGACATCGAGTTCAGCTCCCATTGCGAGCACCACATCGCCCCCTTCGTCGGCCGCGCCCATGTGGCTTATCTGCCGACCGCGCGAGGTCGTCGGCATTTCCAAGCTGGCCCGCGTCGTCGAAATCTTTGCCCGCCGCCTGCAGACCCAGGAAACCATGACGGCCCAGATCGCCAATTCCATCGACGCAGGCGCTGAGCCCGCGCGGCGTCGCCGTGATGATCGAAGCGGTGCACACCTGCATGTCGATGCGCGGCATCGGCAAGCGCAATGTGGCCACCATCACCACCCAGTTCACCGGCGAGTTCAAGTCGAACCCGGTGCTGCAGGCCCGCTTCATGGAACTGGTGCGCGCGCCGTCCGGCGGTTTCTCCCTCTAATGGCAGCGGACCTCGACGAAACGACGGCGTTTCAGCCGAAGTTCGATGCAGCATGGCCTGATCCCGGCCATCGTCACCGACGCGCGCGACGGCACCGCTGCTTGATGTTCGCCTACATGAACCGCGAAGCGCTGCGACGTCACGCTGGAGACGGGCATATGCGCATTTCTGGAGCCGCTCGCGCAAGGCCCTGTGGAAGAAGGGCGAGACCTCCGGCGAGACCTTCGCGGTCCGTCGAACATCCTCACCGATTGCGATCAGGATGTGCTGCAGATCAAGGTCACGTGCCGCAAGGCCGCGGCGCCGCCTGCCACACCGGCCGCAGAAGTCCTGCTTCTACCGCGCATCGTCAAGGGCGAGCTCGAATTCATCGACGACGAGAAGCTGTTCGATCCGGATTTCGTCTACCGGAATACTGACGCGCCTCAGCCGGCCGAGGCGATGTAGCTCTTCATCTCCTCCGCCTCACGCTCGATCGCTTCGATGCGGAACTTCACCATGTCGCCGATCGAGATCATGCCCGCGAGCTTGCCGCCTTCGACCACCGGCAGATGCCGGATGCGGTGCTCGGTCATCAACCCCATCAGCTCGCTTCCGCTGTCGCTCGGGACTGCAGGTCCTGACCTTCTTGCTCATGATGTCGGAGACGGACTTGCCCATGGCCGTCGCCCCATGCTCGGCCAGGGCCCGCACGATATCGCGCTCCGAGACAATACCGGCAATGGCCGCCCTTGTCGTCAACCACGACGACGGCGCCGATGCGGTTCTGCGCAAGCATTTGCACAATGCTCTGCACCGTTTCCGTTGGCGCCACGGTATGACATTGCGCGTCCCTTGCAGCTAGGATATGGGATACGGTCATGGCAATCCTCCTCTGAGCGGTCATGAGGCGTCACTCTATCACGTCTGTTCCTGCCGCGTACCCCTTCGCCGGTCGAGCAATAAAAGCCGAAGAGACCCGCGATAAATCCGCCGAGATGGGCCTCCCAGGCGATACGCGCCTCTTCCAGATAGCCCGCCCCGGTCCAGCCCGTGGCCCCTGAATAGAGCGTGATGGCAATCCACACGAGAGTGAAGATAACCGCACTCCGGTTGCGCAGCAGTTCCACCGGAGTACAGCGCCTCGACATGATCGAGATCCTCCGGTAGGCACGCCCCAGCTCATGCCCGCGGCCAAACATCACCGGAATGGCCGCCGCCATGATGCCGGAGACGGCGCCCGAGGCACCCATCATGATGGCCGCTTCACCCCAATAGACAATGAGGCTAGCAAGCGCTCCCGCAGCGGTAGCGGCAGCCACCAGCACAATGAAACGCAGCGCCCCGAGCCGGCGGGCGATGACCGAACCGAAGATCAGAAACCAAAGGCTGTTGAACAGGAAATGCAGCACTGTCGGCATGCAGCAGGCCATAGGCTGAGGAAGCTCCAGTATTGCGAGCCGGGAATCATCGGAAACGGTGCCGTCCCGAAACGGGCCGGAATGAAGGCAAAGGCGTAGAGTGCTCCAGATGCGCCAGTCTTCGCCCGCCAGCCACAACGCCCGCATGGATCGCCACCAGCACTGCAATCGAAGCCAGAACCACCGGCGGCGCCCGGAACACTGGCTCCGCCGGATTGTGACATCACCGTCGTTCTGCGCTGCTCTGGTTGTCCACTACGTCGCTCCTATCCCCTGGCATGGCCGTTGCACCTCTAAGGCCGCCTGTTCACGAATGGAACAGGCGGCGCGGGGATGCGCCCGGAGGTTACGAGATGGTGGTTAACGACCGAAGGAGACAAGCCAAGCCGATGCCCAATTCTGCATCCGTGCAGTCGTGCCCTGTTTCGCTGGTGGGAAACCATGCGCGGCGAACGGCCGCACCGCACCGTGCCCTGCTCGATTTGAAGCTGATGCGTGGGCTGGTTCCCAATCTGCTTTATCCTGGAGCGCGACCAGCCTCCGCCACAGCTATCATTGGCGGCTGGCCGGCACGCGCATCTGCGAACTCTACCGCCGCGAACTGACCGGCAGCGATGTCTTCGCCGGATGGGACAGTTTCGAACACGAGACCATGCCGCCGCCTCCTCGATGGCGTCGCCATGAGGTTGCAGCCCGCCGTCATGCGACTGAGGCTGCATGCATCCCTTGGCCAGATCATCGCGGCCGAATGGATCGCCCTGCCCCTGCAACCCCAGAACGACACCGGCATTCAGGTCTTTGGCGGTCTCTTCCCGCTTCCGCGACGCTTCTCACCTCGACTATGACGCCATCACCGTCCTGGAAATGGCGAGCGCCCGGGTCAATCTGGACCGAGCCCCTGCCCGGCGACAGCCTCATAGCCGGCACCTCCGATTTCCGGCCTTTCGAAGTGATCCCAGGCGGGCTGAGTTAACCCTGTGCTCCGGTGTTAACTAACCGTTTACGCTGTCTCCCGTAGGCTGGCGCTCTCGACAACCGTGGGTACCCCCAAACGTGGCTGCGACAGCCCACTCTCCGTCCCAACCCGGTGCAGACGCGCTGCCGCCGCTGAAGCAAGACTCTGTTCGGCCGTTTCATGCTGCCCGACCAGAGCGAACATCCTTGCCAAGTGAACGAAATCTCGCTGACGGGCGCCGTCTTTATCACCAATCAGGTGCCGAAGCGTGGCCAGAGCATCGTCGCGTATCTGGAAGAAGTGGGACGTGTCGAAGTCACCTCGGCTGAACCCGTTCCCAACGGTTTTCGCGTCACTATTACTCTGACCGGCGCCCGTCGCGACAGACTAGAAACGCGGATCAAATGGCTGGCCCAGAAGCAGAGCAGCCAGGGAACGGCGGAGGACCGCCGCCATGCTCGTTTCGAGACCCGCGAGGCGACCATCGCAAATCACCCTGCCCGATGGCCGCGTCTACAATTGTGAAGTGCTCGACATCTCGCTGACTCGGCGCCGGCTGTCACAGTCGATGTGATGCCGAGCCTCGGCACCTATATCATGCTGGGCAAGATGCGCGGCCGCGTGATCCGCTATCTCGAAAACGGCGTGGCCATTGAATTTGTCAAGCCGCTTGAGCGTGTCCCGCTGCAGGTACACACTCCGGCTCGAGGCGCTTTTCTTTGCCCGTAACTTCGGCATAACTTGCCTCCCTGCAACACCGGGGAGGGCGCCGCATGGCCGAAGCGGCAAGGGGCAACGCAAACTTACCAAGCTTTCGGAAATCTACGCCTTTTTCCGGCAGAACCAGACGCCGATCACCTTCCTGTCGCCCACCCCCTACAACATTCTGGGCCTCGGCCGCTGGATCAACAAATTCGAATACATCAACTTCTTCGACAGTTTCGACGGCACCCATCCCAAGATTGACGGTGCCGCGCGAGCACGGGCCGCATGAATTCCGCTCGATCGAGGACGTGAACAACTATCTCCTGCGCCACAAGGAAGTGCGCGCCCGGCTCAAGGAGCGCGGCCCCGGCCTCCTGCTGCTCGTCATGTTCGACGAGGAGACCGAAGTGCTGGCCAAGGAGCTCGGCCTGAAGATCGCCCTGCCGCCGGCCAAGCTGCGCAAGCACATCGATTCGAAGATCGTCACCACCCAGCTCGGCAACGAGGCCGGCATCAAGAGCGCGCCCAATATCACTGGGCAAGGCCAAAACCTACGACGAACTCTGAGCCTCGCCGACACGGCAAAGCTCGGCACGCGACCTCGTGGTGCAGACGCCCTATGGCGATTCCGGCCGCACCACTTTCTTCATCAAGTCGGAAGCCGACTGGAAGAAGAACGAGGACAAGCTCGTGAAGCGAGCAGCTCAAGGTCATGCGCCGCATCAACCATCTGCCCGGCACGGTCGAGGCGGTGGCCACCCGCCACGGCACGCTGGTCGGCCCGATGCAGACCGATATCACCGGCTTTGCCGAAGTCACCCCCTACAAGGGCGGCTGGTGCGGCAACGACGTGTTCACCGGCGGCCTCGAGAAGGAGCGCAAGGCCGTCACCGCATGGCGCAGAAGCTCGGCGACCGGCTCTACAAGGCCGGCTACAAGGGCGCCTTCTGCATGGATTTCCTGATCGATACCGACACGCCGCGAAGTCTATCTCGGCGAAATCAATCCGCGCGATCTCCGGCGCCTCGCCGCTCACCAATCTCATCACCTCGACCTATGGCGGCTGCCCCATCTACATGTTCCATCTGCTCGAATTCATGGACGTCGAGTGGGAGATCGATCTCGCCAAGGTGCAGGAGCGCTGGGCCGAGTTCGACAACTGGAGCCAGCTCATCCTCAAATATCCGGTCGACCGCGTCGAGATGATCACCAAGGCGCCGGCCTCGGGCATCTGGCGGATGGACGACAATGGCGACATCACGCTGGTGCGCAAATCGATCGACTGGTTCCTGGTCTCCGACGAGGACGAAGCCTTCTATCTCCGCGTCTATACGGCCGGCGATTACCGCTATCACGGCGCCGACATGGGCATCCTCGTCTCGCGCGGCCGCTTCCAGACCGACGACCGCAAGCTCACCGACCGCGCCAAAGCATGGGTCAAGGCCATCGACCGGCAATTCGAGGCGATTCCGGTCACCGGATCATCGGCGCCCGCAGCCGCCGCCGATGGACAGCAGCAACAAGATGTTCTGAGCCATGGCAAGTCTCGCCGATCAATTGACCGTCGCCGCAACTCTTCCCGACGCCGGAACGCTCGTCGGCCGTATATGGAATCCGCAGGCCGGCGGGCCCTGCATCGTGCGTGTCGAGGATGACAAGCTCCTCGACATCACCAGGAAATTTCCCACCATGCGCGATCTCTGCGAGGCGGACGATGCCGCCGCCGCGGCACGGTCGGCCGCGGGCGAGGCCGCCTTGCCGCTGGCGGATATTCTCTTCAACACTCCTGAAGCCACGCGCGATGGTGCGAAGCCTTGGCTCCTCGCCCCTATTGATCTGCAGGCGATCAAGGCGGCAGGCGTCACCTTCGCCGTGTCCATGCTGGAGCGGGTGATCGAGGAGCGGGCTCGCGGCAACCCGCAGGCCGCCGTTGAAATCCGCAAGAGCATCGAGAGCTTGATCGGCGACGATCTTTCGAAGCTTAAGCCCGGTTCGCGCGAGGCGATGCAGTTGAAACAAGTGCTGATAGAAAAGGGCGTCTGGTCGCAATATCTCGAAGTCGGCATCGGCCCGGATGCAGAAATCTTCACCAAGTCTCAGGTCATGGCCGCCGTCGGACACGGCATGGATGCGGGGCTCAATCCGATCTCGAGCTGGAACAACCCGGAGCCGGAAGTTGTCGTCGTCGTGGCCTCAACCGGAAAAATCGTCGGCGCGACACTAGGCAACGACGTCAACCTGCGCGATGTCGAGGGCCGCTCCGGCCTCCTTCTTGGCAAGGCCAAGGACAACAACGCAAGCTGCGCCATCGGACCCTTCATTCGCCTTTTCGATCAGGGCTTCTCGCTCGATCACGTGCGCCGCATGCAATTGTCGCTGACCGTCGCAGGTGAGGACGGCTATGTGCTGAACGGTTCCTCCAACATGGCGAAGATCAGCCGCGATCCCGCCGATCTGGTGGACCAGATGCTCAACCGCAATCATCAGTATCCGGATGGTGCGATGCTGTTCCTCGGCACCCTCTTCGCTCCCGTCGCGGACCGCGATATCAAGGGCCAGGGCTTCACCCACAAACTTGGCGACATCGTCACCGTCGCCTCGCGCGAGCTGGGCAGCCTCACCAACCGCATGGTGCCTTCCGACAAGGCCGCGCCGTGGACCTTTGGGGCGAGCCACCTGTTGCGCAATCTGGCAAAACGGGAACTGCTGTAGAATTACTTGACGAAGCTCCGCCTGACCGGCAGCGTCTGCACATTGGCGGGCGGCGGCGCATCGACGCGGCGCGGTGTTGCGAGAGGGCCGAGGCTGTCGAGATAGGACGTGTCGAAATCCTCGCCATAGACCGGGAAAGCGGTGGGCCGGTCGCGGAAGCCCTTCAGCATCTGGCCGAGGCCGCGAAGCCCTCGCTCGCGCGAGCGCCGCACCTGCTCCAAATCGATCTCGATCGGGATGATCTGCTCGGTCGCATCGCCGCGATAGAGCGCGCGCCCCGATGGATCGAAAACGCAGGACTGGCCATTGCCGCCGGCCCCCAGCCCGTTCACGTCGAAGACGTAACACTGCATCATGGCGCTGGTGGCATGGCTGATGGCGATGTCGACGTCGCGGTCGATGGTATGGGTCATCACCGGATGCAGGATCACTTCCGCCCCCATGGCGGCAAGCTGGCGCGAGGTTTCCGGAAACCACGTGTCGTAGCAGTTGAGAATTCCGAAGCGCCCTACCCCTTCGACGTCCCAGACGAAGAACTCGCTGCCCGCCTGCACCCCCTGCTCCAGCGGCCGGAACGGAAACATCTTGCGATAGCGGCCGACGACCTCGCCTTGGGGATTGACGATAGATGTGGTGTTGTAGATGCCGCCGTCGCGCCGCTCATACATTGAGCCGTCGATGAGCCACACCTTATGGCGCCGCGCCATATCCTGGAACGCCTCTTCCGCCGCTCCCGGCAGCGGCTGGGCATGTTGCAGCAGCGGCCCATAGACCGCGAGCTCCGAAAACATCACCATCTGCACCCACGGATAAAGATGCATGGTGAGGTCGAGCCGCTGCCGCATGGCCTCGATATTCGAGCCATGGCCGAGTTGCATCTGGATGCCGGCAATCGCAAAAGGCGTCATGATAGTTGAACTTCTCGTAAGGTTAGGTCACTCTACACAAGTTTCGGAGATAAGCAGCCCGTCCGGCTGAAACAAGGCAAACCGGAGGTTACCCCTTCAAAAGTCCTGCACATCGACCACGCCGGGAATAGCCTTGATCGCGCCCTTGATCTGCGGCGTCACGGTGAATTTGTTGCCGAGCGCCAGTTCCACTTCGCGGCCCTTGTCCAGCATGCAGGATCAAGCCGCACCGGCGCCTGGCCGCCATTGCCAAGGCGCTGGGCGATCGAATCGAGGGCCTGCGCATCGCGCACGAAGATGGTGAGTCCGGTGATCGCCGTGGCCGCGGCCTTGTCGAGCACTTCGACCGCCTGCAGACGGAGCTTCACCTCCTCGCCTTCGACATCGGCCTCGACCCGCGCGATCACCGCCTTGCCGGGCTCGAGCAGATCGCGCGAGGCCGCCAGCGTGTCGGAAAAGCAGATCGCCTCGAACTGGCCGGTCGGATCGGAGAAGCCGACGAAGGCGAATTTGTTGCCGGACTTGGAGCGCCGCTCCTGCCGGTGGGTGACGGTGCCCGCGAGCTTCGCCGCCGTCGCCCCCTTGGTCAGCGCCTTCTCGTGGAACGACGCCCAGGTCTCGACGCCCAGCTTGGCCAGCGGCTTCATATAATCGTCGAGCGGATGGCCGGAGAGATAGAAGCCCACCGCCTCGAATTCCTGCTGCGAGCCTCTCCATCGGCAGCCAGGCCTCGTGGCCCGGCAGCACCAGGTCTTGCCGCCGCCCGCAGCCACGCCGAAGAGATCGTCCTGTCCGGCCTCGTGCTGCCGAGCTTGTGCGGCTCGCCATGGCGAGAATCGATTCAACGCCGGCGAGCACCTGCGCCCGGTTGGGATTGAGACTATCGAAGGCCCCCGCCTTGGCCAGGCTCTCCAGCGCCCGCTTGTTGAGCAATGCGCCCGTCGATCCGCCGGGCAAAATCCCCGAGCGAAGTGAACGGTCCGCCCGCCTCGCGCACCTGGACCAGATGCTCGATGGCGCCCGCGCCCGACATTTTTCAGCGCCGCCAGCGAATAGACAATGGCGCCGTCCTTCACCGCGAAATCGACGCCGCTGGCATTGACCGATGGCGGCACGATCGCAACGCCCAGCCTCTGCGCTTCGCGGCGGAACAGCATGCAGCTTGTCGGTATTGCCGATGTCGAGCGACATCGAGGCGGCCAGAAATTCCACCGGATAATTGGCCTTGAGATAGGCCGTCTGATAGGCGACCACCGCGTAGGCCGCGGCATGCGACTTGTTGAAGCCGTAGCCGGCGAATTTCGCCACCAGCTCGAAGATGTAGTCGGCCCGGTGCGCCTCGATGCCCTTGGCCGTGGCGCCCTTGACGAAGCGCTCCTTCTGCGCGTCCATTTCGGACTTGATCTTCTTGCCCATGGCGCGGCGCAGAAGATCGGCTTCGCCCAGCGAATAGCCCGAGAGCACCTGGGCGATCTGCATCACCTGCTCCTGATAGACCATGATGCCGTAGGTTTCCTTCAGGATCGGCTCGATCAGCGGATGCAGATAGTCCGGCTGCTCCTCGCCCTTCTTGCAGGCGATGAAGCGCGGAATATTGTCCATCGGCCCCGGGCCGGTACAGCGCCACGATGGCGATGATGTCCTCGATGCAGTCGGCCCGCATCTTGCGCAGCACGTCGCGCATGCCGGAACTTTCCAACTGGAACACGCCGACCGTGTCGCCGTGGCCCAGCATCTCGTAGGTCTTGGCATCGTCATAGGGGATGCGCTCGATGTCGAATGAAGGCTCGCGCAGGCGAATCAGCTTCTGCGCCTTGTCGATCACGGTCAGCGTCTTCAGGCCGAGGAAATCGAATTTAACGAGCCCCGCCTTTTCGACATATTTCATGTTGAACTGGGTGGCGGGAATGGCCGAGCGCGGATCGCGGTAGAGCGGCACCAGCTCCTCAAGCGGCCGGTCGCCGATGACGATGCCCGCCGCATGGGTCGAGGCGTTGCGGTAGAGGCCCTCGAGCTTGAGCGCGATCTCGAACAGGGTCTTCACCATTGGGTCGCGGTCGCGCTCCTCCTGCAGCCGCGGCTCGCCGGCGATCGCCTGCGCCAGGGTTACCGGATTGGCCGGATTCATCGGGATGAGCTTGGAGAGCCGGTCGACCTGGCCGTAGGGCATCTGCAGCACGCGGCCTACATCGCGCGTCACCATGCGCGCCTGCAGCTTGCCGAAGGTGATGATCTGCGCCACCTGGTCCTTGCCGTAGCGCTCCTGCACATAGTCGATCACCTCGTCGCGCCGGTCCTGGCAGAAATCGATGTCGAAGTCCGGCATCGACACGCGCTCAGGATTGAGGAAGCGCTCGAACAGCAGATTGAAGCGAAAGGGATCGAGATCGGTGATGGTGAGCGCATAGGCGACGAGCGAGCCCGCTCCCGAGCCGCGCCCCGGCCCCACCGGAATGCCCTTTCGACTTCGCGTATTTGATGAAGTCGGCAACGATCAGGAAATAGCCGGGAAAATTCATCTTGATGATGACGTCGAGCTCGAAGTCGAGCCGCTCCAGATAGTCATCGCGGCTGCGGCCCTCGACCATGCCGCGGCTGGCCAGGCGCAGCTCCAGCCCTTCCTGCGCCTGGCGCCGCAGTTCCTCGCCCTCGTCGCCTTCGGCAAAGCGCGGCAGGATCGGCTCGCGCGACGTGACCCGGAAGGCGCAGCGCCTGGCGATCTCGACGGTGTTTTCGATCGCCTCCGGCAGATCGGCGAAGAGTGCCGCCATCTCTGCCTGCGACTTGAAATAATGTTCCGGCGTCAGCCGCCGCCGGTCCTCGGCCGCCACCACCTCGCCGTCGGCGATGCAGATCAGCGCGTCATGGGCGGCAAAATCGTCGGGCTTGGCGAAATAGGCCTCGTTGGTGGCGACGAGCGGAATGTCGAGTTCATAGGCAAGCTCGATGAGCCCCGGCTCGGCGGCGCGTTCGCCGTCCATGCCGTGGCGCTGCAGCTCAACATAGAGCCGGTCGCCGAAGAGCGTCTTGAGCCGCTCGATGCGCTGCCGTGCCAGCGCCCTCTGGCCCTGGACCAGCGCCTCGTTGACGGGCCCCTGCGGGCCCGCCGGTCAGGCAGATGAGCCCTTCCTGTAGTTGTTCCAGCAGGTTCCACGGCACATGCGGTTCGGCATTGTCGGCCGTGTCGAGATAGGCCCGGCTCGACAGTTTCATCAGGTGGCGGTAGCCCGTCTCGTCCTTGGCGAGAAGGGCGAGCGACGGCAGCTTGCGCAGACCGTGCTGTGGCCGCAGTGCCGCATCCGCCGCCACGTCGGCGAAGTCGACCTTCAACGTGCAGCCGATGATCGGCTGGATGCCCTTTTCGGCCAGTGCCTCGGAAAATTCCAGCGCCCCGAACAGATTGCCGGTATCGGTGATGGCGAGCGCCGGCATGCCCGCTTCCTTCGCCAGCGCCGCCATCTGCTTGACCGGGCAGCGCGCCTTCCGACAGCGAATAGGCCGAATGCGTCCTGCAGATGGATGAATATGACGCCGGGCTTGGTTGAGTCGTTCGCCATGGACGGCAGTCTAGCCGCAGAGGCACTGTCTTGCAGCCTATTCGACGGCCGCATCCACAGGCCGTTCCAGCGCCCCTTCATAGGAGGTAAGGAACATGGCAAGATTGTCCGCCAGGTGATCGGTCAGATAACCGCCCTCCTGGACGATTGCTGTCGGCAACGACAGGCCCGCGATCTTCTCGGCGATGCGGGCAAACCCGGCGGTGGTCACCTTTCCGCCTTGCAGCGGATCGGCCTCATGGGCATCGAGCCCGAGCGCCAGCACCATCGCGCCCGGCTCGAATTTGCGGATGCGTTCAAGCGCGGTGTCGAGCGCCTTGAGCCATTGATCGTCGCCCGCGCCCACCGGCAGCGGCAGATTGAGATTGTAACCCTCGCCTTCATCGTCGCCCGTCTCCTCTGCACTCCCCCAATAGAAAGGATAGAACTCGGCGGGATCGGCGTGGATGGAGACCGTCAACACGTCCGGCCGGTCGTAGAAAATTGCCTGAGTGCCGTTGCCGTGATGCAGGTCGATGTCGAGAACGGCGACACGCTCATGGTGCACGCGCAGTCGCTCGGCGGCGAGTGCTCCGTTGTTGAGATAGCAGAAGCCTGAAGCACGATTGGCATAGGCATGGTGGCCCGGGGGGCGGCACAGCGCATAGCTCACCCTATCGCCCTTCGCCACCAAGTCGGCCGCAGTCAGCGCCGTCATCGCCGACGCCGACACCGATTTCCATGTTTCTGCGGTAATCGGACAGGAGAAATCCATGAGAAACGATCCCGCCCGAGCGAGAATGTGCGGGCTTCGCACCATGGGCCGCACCAACGGCCTCAGGCTTGGCATCAATTCCGGTCCCGCCCCTTCGATCTTCTCCCATTCGTCGAAAGCGCCGCGCAGGAAAGCGAGATAGGCCGGTAAATGCACATCGTTGAATGTGTCCGAATCGAAACGCCGGGCCGCATGAATCTGGGCACCCGCCTGGCGCACTCCCTGCAGAAGCCGTCTCGCCCGCTCCGGCGAATCCGGATAATCGACGATCTTGCCGAGGCTTAGGAAGCGGGCCGGCGAATGCCTGAGCTGGGCGGCGGAAAAGACTGCTTTCATGTTCTATGCCTCGCCGATGTGCCCGTCTTCAAGCCGCGCGATGCGCGACATGTGAGCGGCCAGTTCGTGATTGTGAGTGGCAACCAAAGCCCCGAGCCCTTCCTCGCGGATCAGCCGCATCAGCTCTTTGTGTACCTGAGCCGCGGTGGCGGGATCAAGATTGCCGGTCGGCTCGTCGGCCAGCAGCAAGCAGCGGCCGGTTGGCGATGGCCCGGGCGATGGCGACGCGCTGCTGCTCGCCGCCGGAAAGTTCGGCAGGCCGGTGATCGAGCCGTGCCGCGAGCCCCAGCCGCGACAGAAGATCGCTTGGCCCGCTCCGTCGCCGCAGCCTTCGTCTGCGCCGGCGATCAGTTGCGGCATCGATCACATTCTCCAGCGCCGAGAATTCCGGCAAGCAGATGATGGAACTGATAGACGAAGCCGATGCCGATGCGGCGGATGCGGGTGCGCGCCGCATCGTCGAGGGCCGTGCAATTCTGCCCGGCGATGAAGACCTCGCCGGCGGTCGGCGCCTCGAGCAAGCCCGGCAATGTGCAGAAGCGACGACTTGCCGGAGCCCGACGGCCCGACCAGCGCCACGATCTCGCCCGGATACACCGCAAGGCTCACGTCGAGAAAGACTCGAGCCGTCCCTTGCCCTCGGCATAGGAGCGCGCCACATGGCGCAGTTCCAGGGCGGGTTGGCGCGGCGCCGCCATCATTCGTACCTCAGCGCTTCGACCGGATCGAGCCGTGCGGCCCGCCACGACGGGATAGAGCGTCGCGCGAAACGAGAGCACCAGCGACATCAGCACGATCCAGATGGTCTGCGAAGAGTCGATGTCGGCGGGAAGCTGGGACAGGTAATAGAGTTCGGCATTGAAGGGATCGACGCCCGAAAGCCACTGGATGAATTGCCGGATGCTTTCGACATTGAGGCAGATGACGAGGCCGAGGATGAAACCGCCCGACGTGCCGGCAACGCCGATCGCCGCACCGGTGATGAAGAACACCCGCTGGATGGCGCCGCGCGTCGCCCCCATGGTGCGCAGGATGGCGATGTCGTGGCCCTTGTCCTTCACCAGCATGATGAGGCCGGAAATGATGTTGAGCGCCGCCACCAGGATGATCATGGTCAGCACCAGGAACATCACATTGCGCTCGACCGCCAGCGCGTTGAAGAAGGCTGAGATTGCGCTCCTTCCAGGTCTGCACCTGCAAGCCCGGCCCTGCCGCCTCCTGCAATGCCGCGCACCATGCCGTCGATGTCGTCGGGATCGTCCACCATCACCTCGAGCGCGGTGACGCCGTCATCCGACACGAAATAATCCTGCGCCTCGGCGAGCGGCATGTAGATCGATGCCCTCGTCATATTCCGACATGCCGATCTTGAAGATGGCGACGACCGGAAAATCGCGGATGCGCGGCGCGTTGCCGATGACCGTATCGGGGCCGTCCGGCGAAATGATCGGTCAGCGTGCTGCCCAATCCCAGTTGATGCCGCCAGGCCAGGCGCTCGCCGATGGCAACTGCCGCCCGACTTGTCGAATCCCTCGAGGACGGCGGCTCGTCGGGAATGCCCGGCTGCTTGAGCGCCGTGCGCAACTCGCTCGTTGTTGATGCTCGGCAGTTTCCTGAGATCGGCTTCGGCAATGCCGCGCACCAGAACGCCGGTATTGTTTCGCAGCGACGACGCCATGGCCTGTCCTTCGACGAGCGCGATCACGCGCGTCACCCCGGCAACTTTGTCAAGGCGCAGCCTGCACGTCCTTGAAATCGGTAATCGGGCTCAGTATCCTGCCGGTAGACATGTGGCGTGTCCGGAGAATCCGAGAATCTTGTCGAGCAGTTCGGCGCGGAAACCGTTGAGCACCGCCATGACGACGATCAGCGTGGCGACGCCGAGCATGATGCCGAGAAACGAAAACAGCGAGATGACCGAGATGAAACCTTCCTTGCGCCGCGCCCGCAGATAGCGCAGCGCCAGCATCCATTCGAAACCGGCGAAAGGCTTGGTATCGGGAAGGGTCTTTTCCATCAGGCGGCGAAGCGCTCCACGACCTGGTCGAGCGGCACATTGCTGCGCTCGCCGGTCTTGCGGTTCTTCACTTCGGCAATCCCGTCCTTCAGGCCGCGCGGACCGATGATGACCTGCCACGGCAGGCCGATCAGATCCATCGCCGCGAACTTGCCGCCGGGCCGCTCGTCGCGTGTCGTCATAGAGAACCTCGACGCCCTTGGCTTCCAGCGCCTTGTAGATTTTGTCGCAGGCCTGCATCGGTCTCGGCATCGCCCGCCTTGAGATTGATCAGCCCCACCTTGAAGGGCGCCACCGGTTCCGGCCAGATGATGCCGGCGTCGTCATGGCTCGCCTCGATGATGCCGCCCGACGAGCCGCGACACGCCGATGCCGTAGGAGCCCGATTGCACCGGCACCTTCTTGCCGTCCGGCCCCTGCACTTCGCAGCCCAGCGGCTCGGAATATTTCGTGCCGAAGAAAAAGATGTGGCCCACTTCGATGCCGCGCCCGATCAGCCTGTGCGGCGCTCGGCACCGTCGCTCGAATTCCGCCTGCATCATGCTTGTCGTCGGTCGCCGCATATTTCGAGGTGAAGTCGTCGACCACCTTGGCGACACGCATCCACATCGTCATAGTCGATATCGAACGTTGTTCCAGTCCATGTCGTAGAAATCGCGGTCGAAGAAGACCTGCGCTCTCGCCGGTGTCGGCGAGGATCAGAAACTCATGGCTGTCCTTGCCGCCGATCGGGCCCGTCTCGGCCCGCATCGGAACCGCCTTGAGGCCCATGCGCGCGAAGGTGCGCAGATAGCACACGAACATCTTGTTGTAGGAATGCTGGCCCGCCTCGCGGCTGACATCGAAGGAATAGGCATCCTTCATCAGGAACTCGCGGCCGCGCATGACGCCGAAGCGCGGCCGCACCTCGTCGCGGAATTTCCACTGGATGTGATAGAGATTGCGCGGCAGATCCTTGTAGCTCTGCACCCCCTGGCGGAAGATGTCGGTGATCATCTCCTCGTTGGTCGGGCCATAGAGCATGTCGCGGTCATGGCGGTCCTTGATGCGCAGCATCTCCTTGCCATAGGCGTCGTAGCGCCCGGACTTGCGCCACAGGTCGGCCGGCTGGATGGTCGGCATCAGCACCTCGAGGGCCCCGGCCCGGTCCTGCTCCTCGCGCACGATCTGCTCGATCTTCTTCAGCACCCGGAAGCCCGAGCGGCAGCCAGGAGTAGCTGCCGGCCGCCTCCTGCCGGATCATGCCGCGCGCAGCATCAAGCTTGTGGGAGACGATCTCCGCCTCCTTCGGATCGTCGCGCAGAATGGGCATGAAATATTGCGAAAGCCGCATCAAGAATCCCCGTTTCCGGCAGGTTCGCGCCCTTTTAAGGGAAACTTCCCGGAACACAAGACAGCCGGGACCGGCCATCGTGACGGCATTGTGATGTTTTTAACGTGACAGGCGGATGGAATCTGCTAGCGTCCGCGACCAATAACAAAGGACCGCGGTATCACCCATGGTGGACCCAGGTCTGGGGAGGACGTTTCCGGCGCGCACCACGGGCAGCCGTCGACAGGCCGGCACGCCAGGAACGCGGAGAACGGAATGGACATTACTGAAAGGCAAGGCGAAAGCCTTGCTTTTCTTTTTGCTCTGCTTCCGCTCGCCTAGCGGAGTCGCCGATCCAGCCCCGGGTGATCGTGGCATAGACGAGCGGCAAAGATCGCGCTGGCCAGGATCGGTGGTGATCACCGCCTTGCGCAGCAGTTGCGGATTGACCGGCGCGCCCGGGTCATTGCCCTCCTCGACCGGCTCGCCGCTCTCATGCGGCGTTGCGCACGCCCCACGGCAGCACCAGCGAAAAGTACCACCCACCAGATGATGAAATAGATGGCAATGGCGCTGGTCAGCCTCATGCCTGTTCGAGCTCCACCAGCGTGCCGCAGAAATCCTTGGGGTGCAGGAACAGCACCGGCTTGCCATGGGCGCCGATCTTGGGCTTGCCGTCGCCGAGAACGCGCGCGCCCTCGCGCCTTCAGCCGGTCGCGCGCCGCCATGATGTCGGCCACCTCGTAGCAGACATGATGGATGCCGCCCGCCGGATTCTTTTCGAGAAAGCCGCGGATCGGCGAGGTCTCGCCCAGGGGCTCGAGCAGTTCGATCTTGGTATTGGGCAGTTCCACGAACACCACGGTCACGCCGTGCACGGGTTCGGCCTGCGGCGCTGAAACCCTGGCGCCCAGAGTGTCGCGATAGACTGTCGATCCCCGCCGCAAGATCGGGCACGGCGATGGCGACATGATTGAGGCGTCCGAGCATTCGGCAATCTCCCTGGTGGCCCCCGTATATGCGGCGGTGGCGCCGATCTCAATGCCGCCTTTGTGTCAGTTCCCGGATGATCCATTGCCGCTGCTCGGGGGCGGCGATGCCGCGCGGGTCGAACACATGGCGGGCCAGAAAATGCCCGGTCAGACGGAAGCCATCGATGATGCCGGCGGGGGTTGCCGCCGCTCCCGCAATTCTGAGAAAAGCCGGCAGGGCCAGCAGCCGGTCGCGGTAGGGCTCGCCCGCCGCGAAGCTGACGGCCCGGCCCGATCTTCGGCGAAACATAGGTGAGATCTTCGGCTGCGCCGGTCGCCGCGCATTTCGACAGATCGAGCCCGAAGCCCAGTTCCTCGAGAAGGCCGAGTTCCCAGCGCACCAGCAGCGCCGGCCAGACGTCGTCGTCCTCGATCGCGTCGAGAACCATGCGCATCGCGTCGTAGAGGCGCGGGTGCGGTTCGCGCTCCGGCAGCAGCTGCGCCAGGGCGGTGAGCGTCGTCAAGTCCCGCCAGCCGGAACGGCATCTTCCATGATGGCGCCGGCCTTGAGCTCAAGCGGCTCGATGGTGAAGTGCCCGAGATGATCCTCAAGCCGGGCCCGCCAGGTCGGCCTGCACGATATTGCCGGGCTGCAGCACCGGCCGCTGCGCGCGCGAGCGTCCGCCGCGCACCAGCCCGAGGCAGCGGCCGTGCGCCGCGGTCAGAATTTCGGCAATGGCGCTGCGTCTCGCCATGCCGGCGAACCGACAGGATGATGCCTTCGTCGCGCCATTCCATGGCATCAGCCTCGATCTCCAGCCCCATCATGCGCAGGCGTTCCGGATCCTTCGCCCAGTTCTCGCGCACCTTGACGAACAGGAACAGATGCACCCGCCGCTCGAAGGCTTTCTCCAGCTCGGCCCGCGCCAGCTGGCCGATGAGCTTGATCATCTGCCCGCCCTTGCCGAGCACGATCTTCTTCTGGCTGTCGCGCTCCACATAGATCACCTGATCGATCTTGACCGATCCGTCCTTGCGCTCCTCCCAGCTTTCGGTCTCGACCGTCGAGGCATAGGGCAGTTCCTCATGCAGCCGGTCGTACATTTTCTCGCGGGTGATTTCCGAGGCCATGAAACGCAATTGCACGTCGGCCACCTGATCCTCCGGATAGAGCCACGGTCCCTCCGGCATCCTGGCGGCCACATGCTTGCGCAGATCGGCGACGCCCGAGCCCGTCAGCGCGCTGATCATGAAAGTCGCGGCGAAGGGATATGCCGCATTGAAGTCCGCGCGAAATCTCCAGCAGCCTTTCGCGCCTGATCAGATCGATCTTGTTGAGTGCCAGCATGGCGCCGGTCCTGCGCGGCTTTCAGCCCGTCGATGATGCGCGTCGACACTCTTCGCTCGAGGCCGCGCGCGGCCATCGACCAGCACGATCACCGCATCGGCTCCGCCGGCACCGCTCCAGGCATTCTCGACCATGGCCTCGTCGAGCTTGCGCTTCGGCGCGAAAATGCCCGGTGTATCGACGAAGATGATCTGGGCCTCGCCTTCCATGACGATGGCGCGCAGCCGGGCCCGCGTCGTCTGCACCTTGTGCGATGACGATCGAGACCTTGCTGCCGGCAAGCTGCGTTGACCAGCGTCGACTTGCCGGCATTGGGGGCGCCGATGATGGCGCAGAAACCGCAGCGTGTTGCGGGCTTGCGTCATGGCCGGATGTCCTCGCGCTTCAGAAAGGTCTCGGCCGCCGCCTGTTCGGCCAGGCGCTTGGACTGGCCGCCGCCCTGCACCGGCTCCATAGTCCTCGACCTTAACTTCCACCGTGAAGATCGGGCGCATGTTCCGGTCCCTCGCGGCTCACGATGCGATAGGCCGGGATCGGCAGTCGCCTTGCGCCAGCGCCCATTCCTGCAGGAAGGTCTTGGCATCCTTGCTGCACCGTGCTGCTGCCCGCCGAAATGCGGCGCCCAGTTGCGCAGGATGAAGTCCCGCGCCGCATCGAGGCCGCCGTCGAGATAGATGGCGGCGATCAGCGCCTCCATCACGTCGCCGAGCACCGATGAGTAGTGCGGTTCATGCCCTTCACCGTTCGCTCGTGCCCCATGACGATGAAGTCGCCGAGGCCGAGCAGCGCGGCCACCTCGGCGCAGGTTTCGCCGCGCACCAGTGCGCTGTGGCGCGTTGACATCTGGCCTTCCCCGTGCCCGGGATTGAGCCGGAACAGCTCCTCGGCGATCACCAGGGCCAGCACCCGGTCGCCGAGAAATTCCAGCCGCTGGTAGTCGCCGTGCTTGCTTGTTGGTGCTGGCATGGGTCAGTGCATGGCGCAACAGTTCGCGGTCCTTGAACTCATAGCCGAGGCGCTCGCTGATGGCGTCGTATTTGGCTTGGGTAAAGCGGACCAAAGCCGGCTCAGAGCAGGTTGAAGAAGCGGCTCCAGCGAATGGCGAAGGGCCACTTCCAGACTTCCCAGAGCGTGGCATCGCGGCGAAATCGAGAAGAAGATGATGTCGGCGCGGCCGACATAGTTCTCGATGGGCACGTAGCCCACCGCGTCGAGAAAGCGCGAATCCTGCGAATTGTCGCGGTTGTCGCCCATCATGAAATAATGGCCTGCGGGCACGACATATTCCTCGGTGTTGTCGCCTGCGCCATTGGGCTCGGTGTCGAGCACCCGGTAGGTCACGCCATTGGGCAGGGTTTCGCAGGTACTGCGGGACCGGACGCCCGCCGCCTTCGCCGTACCGGATCGACGTAATCCTCGATGCGCTCCTTCTTCACCGCCTCGCCGTTGATGATAGAGCACGCCCGTCGCGCATCTGGATGCGGTCGCCCGGCAGGCCGATCACCCGCTTGATGTAGTCGATGTCGGTGTCGGTCGGCAGCTTGAACACCGCGACGTCGCCGCGCTTGGGCGTATCGGCGAGAACCACGCGGCCCGGAAAATCGATCGGGCAGCATTTGACCCAGTTCGCGCCCAAAAGCGCTGAGCGAGAAATTGAAGGAATACTTGCTGTAGCCGTAGGAAAGCTTGGAGACGAAAAGATAGTCGCCGACCTTGAGCGTCGGATACATCGAGCCCGACGGAATGTTGAACGGCTGGTAGAGGAAGGTCCGCACGAAAAAGGCGATCAGCAGCGCCTGGATGATGACCTTGACGGTTTCCCAAACGCCTTCTTCGGACTTCCGCCGCGGATTCCTGGCCGGCCGCCATCGTATGGTCTTTCTTATGCATCGCGACCGGAGCTCCCCGCCGCTCCGTCCATCTAAACATCGGCCTATAGCCCCTGCGCCATATGCGGTGCAACGCAGCACCATTCAAGCTTCGCTACTGTTGCCGATGATCACATTGCGTGTCAGGAAAGCGGCAACGCCTCGATCATGACGATGGCCTGGGCATAGGGAAAATCGTCGGTGATCGTGAGGTGGATGCGGGCGCCATGCCCCGGCGGAGTCAGCCGTTCGAGCTGCCGCCTTGGCGCCGCCGGTCAGCACCATGGTGGGCTGGCCCGATGGTTCGTTCACCACGCCCATGTCCTTCCAGAACACGCCGCGCGCGGAAGCCCGTGCCGAGCGCCTTGGAGCAGGCCTCCTTGGCGGCGAAGCGCTTGGCGTAGGAGGCCGCCCGCTGCGCCCGCCGGTCGGACTTCCGTTGCTCGATCTCGGTGAAAATGCGGTCCGTGAAACGGCTCGCCATAGCGCTCCAGCGTCTTCTCGATCCGCCTTATATCGACCATGTCGTTGCCGAGGCCGATGATCATTTGAGGCCCCGGCTGCCCGGCTTGATCGCCGGAATGGCGGCCAGTTCCGGCGGCAGCGCGTCGGCCGGATAGGCCGGAATTTCGAGGCTGGTCAGCGCCGCCAGCGGCACGCCGAGATCGGCCTTGCCGCCCGAGCGGTCGATGAGGCAGGCGGCGCCCACGCGTGACGCCGCCCTCCGCCGCGATCCCGGCGATGCATTCGCGCGACGAAAGTCCGGTGGTGACGATGTCCTCCACCATCAGAACCCGCGCCCCCTGCGCGATGGTGAAGCCGCGCCGCAGCGACAAGCTTGCCCTCCACCCGCTCGAAGAAGATCGCCGGAACGCCAAGCTGGCGGCCCATCTCGTAGCCGACGACGACGCCGCCCATGGCGGGCGAGGCGACCAGGTCGATCGGTCCGGATTGATCCGCTCGCGGACATTCTGCGGCCAGCGCGGCGCACAGCCGCTCGGCCCGCTCGGCATCCATCAGCACCCGGGCGCATTGCAGGTAGCGGGCGCTGTGCAGGCCCGAGGACAGGATGAAATGGCCCTTCGAGCAGCGCGCCTGCCGCGCGGAACTCGTCCAAGACCTCGTCGTGCCTGTCAGCATCTCCTACCCCGTCGACCCGCGCCACCGAGCTCACCGCGGTCTTCGTCCTGCAGGCCCATCATGATGTCGTTCAGATGCTTGAGATCATGCACTTCGAGCAGAATGTCGAGATCGAAGAAGTCGCGCGCCCCTGCCCGCGCCATCATCTGCAACTCGTCGATATTGCCGCCCTGGTCGCCGATCATCTGGGTGACCTGGGCGAGGGCGCCGACCTCGTTGTGGATCGTCGACCTTGATGCGCGCCGGAAAGCGCTGGTCCGCGCCGGCGCTGTCCCAGGCGAGATCGACCCAGCGTTCCGGCTCGCTGTCGAACTGCTCGAGCGCCTTGGCGAAAATCGGATAGATGGTGATGCCCTCGCCGGGCGTGATGATGCCGACGATGCGCTCGCCCGGCACCGCTCCGGTCTCGGGCGAGATGTCGCAAGGCCGCCGTCGCGGTTGACGCCGCGCACCGGAATCGGCGCCGCATCGCCGCGCTTCGGATCTCTTGCCGTGCGCGGCCTTGCGGCGCGCCTCGCGGGCCTGGCTGTCCTCGACCGTGATCCCCATGGCCTTGCAGCACGTCGTGGCCCGACAAGTTCGCCGCGCCCGACCGCGGCCAGCGCGTCGTCGACATTCTTGTGCCCGAGCCGCGGCATGGCGGCGGCCACTTCCTTGCTCGACGAAGCTTGCGCTCGTGCTTGGCCAGCAGCTTCTCGACGATCTCGCGGCCGAGCCCGGCATATTGCTTGCGCACCGCGCTGCGCGTGGCGCGGCGGATGGCGGCGCGGGCCTTGCCGGTGACCGCCAGACCTTCCCAGGCGGCCGGCGGCACCTGGGCCTCCGAGCGGATGATCTCGACCTCGTCGCCGTTCTCGAGTTCGGTCACCAGCGGCGCATGGCGGCCGTTGATCGGCAGCCGACGCAACTGTCGCCGATCGAGGTGTGCACCGCATAGGCGAAATCGATGGGCGTCGCGCCCCTGCGGCAGGGCGATGAGCTGACCCTTGGGCGTGAAGCAGAACACCTGGTCGTGGAACAGTTCGAGCTTGGTGTGCTCGAGGAACTCCTTGGGGCTGTCGCCTTCCGACAGCATCTCGACCAGATGGCGCAGCCAGCGATAGGCGTTGGATTCGGCCGCCGGCGGCCGGAACCCGTCAAGCGCCTCCTCGGCATCGGGCGCATCCTTGTAGAGCGCGTGCGCGGCGACGCCGCGCTCGGCGATCTCGTGCATGAGCCGGGTGCGGATCTGCATCTCGACGCGCATGTGATGCGGGCCGATCACGGTCGTATGCAGCGAGCGGTAGTCGTTCTGCTTGGGCGTCGAGATGTAGTCCTTGAACCGGCCGGGAACGGCGCGCCAGGTCCGGTGCACGATGCCGAGCGCCCGGTAGCACTGGTCCACGGTGCCGACCAGCACGCGGAAACCGAAAATGTCGGAGAGCTGGCCGAGCGACAGATGCTTGCGCTCCATCTTGCGCCAGATCGAATAGGGCCGCTTCTCGCGGCCGTAGACGTCGCGCCTTGATGCCGTTCTCGGCCAGCTTGCCGGCCAGCGCCTTTTCGATCTCGCGCAGCACGTCGCCGCTTTCCTCATGCAGCTTCTGCAAGCCGCTCGGGGATGATCCGGTTGGCGTCGGGATTGAGCACCCTGAAGGAGATGTCCTCGAGTTCGTCGCGCACCGTTCTGCATGCCCATGCGGCCGGCCAGCGGCGCATAGATGTCCATGGTCTCCTGGGCGATGCGCATGCGCTTGTCGGGCTTCACGTGATCGAGGGTGCGCATGTTGTGCAGCCGGTCGGCGAGCTTGACCAGCAGCACGCGCACGTCCTTGCGACATGGCAAGCAGCAGCTTGCGCAGGTTCTCCGCCTGCGTGGCCTCCGTGGTGACCAGATCGAGCTTGCCGATCTTGGTCAGGCCATCGACCAGCGAGGCGATCTCCTTGCCGAACTTCTCCTCGATCTCCTGATGCGTCGCCTCCGTGTCCTCGACCGTGTCGTGCAGCAGGGCCGCGGCGATGGTGGCATCGTCGAGCTTCATCTCGGTGAGGATGGCCGCGACTTCCAGCGGATGGTTGAAATAGGCCTCGCCCGAGGCGCGTTTCTGATTGCCATGCGCCTTCATGGCATAGACATAGGCGCGGTTGAGCAGGTCCTCATCCGCGTCCGGATCGTATTTCACGACCCGCTCGACCAGCTCGTACTGCCGCATCATGCGGCGCAGTCTACGACAAAAAAGGCCGGACGCGAGAGGTCCGGCCTGAATATTCGTCAAGCAGCTTGGCGCTCAGTAGCCGTTGCGCTGGCTTCCCGGGCTTTCGGCCGGCGGCATGCCTTCGAGGCCGCGCAGCAGTTCCTCCTCGGTCATGCGCTCGAAATCCGGCTGGTCTTCGGCCGCCTTGTCTTCGGCGACGATCGCCATGTCGCCCGACTGCTGGATCAGCGGCACTTCGGTCGCCTCCGGCTCGTCCACCTCCACATGCTTCTGCATGGCGTGGATATATTCTTCGCGCAGGTCGTCCGTGTTCGATGGTCTCGTCGGCGATCTCGCGCAGCGCCACCACCGGGTTCTTGTCGTTGTCGCGTTCGACGGTGATGGGCGCCCCTTGCGCGACCATGCGGGCGCGATGCGCCGAGAGCAGCACCAGCTCGAAACGGTTCGGCAGTTTGTCGATGCAGTCTTCTACGGTGACGCGCGCCATGGGGCTCGCCGGCTCCTTGTTGAATTCATCTGGAAACGGCGCCTTCTAGGCGCAAATCCGCGCCAGCGCAAGCAAACCTCAATAATATCATAGTCCTATATATTGCTTTTTTTCCGTACCATATGCCCGACCACTGAAGCCGTCACATCAGCCACAGCGCCGCAAGGCCGAGGAAGGCGAAAAAGCCCACCACATCGGTGACCGTGGTGACGAATACGCCCGAGGCGATCGCCGGATCGATGTCGAAGCGGTCAAGCGTGAGCGGCACCAGAATTCCGGCCAGCGCCGCGGCGATCAGATTGATGACCATGGCGGCGGCGATCACCAGTCCGAGCCCATCCGAGCCGAACCACCACCAGGCGAAGGCGCCGATGATGGCGGCGAACAGGACGCCGTTGATGAGGCCCACCGCGCTCTCGCGCAGGGTGACGCGCACCGCATTGAGCGGCCCCAGATCGCGCGTCGCCAGCGCCCGCACCGCCACCGTCATGGTCTGCGTCCCGGCATTGCCGCCCATCGACGCCACGATCGGCATGAGAATGGCGAGCGCCACCATCTGTTCGATCGTGGCGTCGAACCACGAGATCACCCAGGAGGCGAGAACCGCCGTTACCAGATTGACGAACAGCCAGGCAAAGCGCGAGCGCGTCGTCTCCCAGACGCTGTCGGAGATCGACTTCCTTCGCCAACGCCGCCCAGATGCAGCATGTCCTCTTCGGCTTCTTCCTGGATGACATCGACGATGTCGTCGACCATCAGCATGCCGACGAGGCGGCCCGCATTCGTCGGTCACCGCCGCCGACACCAGGTTGTATTGCTCGAACTTGTAGGCGATCTCTTCCTGCTCGTCGGTCACTCTGAACACCGTCTGTTCGTCGTCCATGATGGCGCCGATCTTGCGGTCGCGCGGATTGCGCAGCAGACGCGGCGAGCGGCACCACGCCGATCAAATGATAGGCGGGATCGACCACGTAGATTTCGACGAACTGCTCGGGCAGGTCCTTCTCGACGCGCATGTAGTCGATGGTCTTGCCCACGCTCCAGAAGGCGGGCACCGCCACGAACTCCGTCTGCATCAGGCGGCCGGCGGTATTTTCGGGATAATCGAGGCCGCGGGAGAGTGCCGCCCGATCCTCGCTCGGGACCTTGGCGAGAATGTCCTGCTGCTCGGCCTCTTCCAGGTCCTCGATCAGATAGAGCGCATCGTCGGTATCGAGCTTCTTGACGGCCGAGGCGATCACCTCGTTGGGCAGGCCTCCATCAGTTCGATCGCGCGCCGTCTCGTCGAGTTCGGCCAGCGCCTCGACGTCGAAGCCGCGGCCGAGCGCCGTGATGAGCGCGCACCCGGTCCGGCTGCTCCAGGCCTCGATCAGATCGGCCAGGTCCGCGGCATGCAGGTCGCGGGTGAGCGCGCGCACCGCCCTGGCATCGCCCGCTTCGAGCGCCGCCGCGGTGCGCTCCAGGAAATCGGCCGCGATCGCGCCGCGCTCGTCGCGGATCGCAATGTCCTCATGCGCTTGCATCATGTCGCTACCCGTTGAGCGGCCGCCCGCCGCCGTGCCATTGTCCGCCCGAGCTTAAGCCCGATTTTTACCGGCAAGACAAAGTCAAAATGAAACCCGATACTCTCGCCAAGATCGCCGTTGCCTATTCCGGCTTCGTCTGGGGCCTGTTCTGGATTCCGGTGCGCGCGCTCGACGCTGCCGGCGTTAACGGCCTGTGGGGATTGCTGGTATTCTATCTGGTCCCCGGCCTGCTGATTCTGCCGGTTCTGGCTGTGCGCTGGCGGCAAACGCTGAGGGGTGGCTGGTGGCTCCTGCTGATCGGCCTTGCCACATCGGTGCCGCTCGTCTGCTATTCCCTCGCCGTTCTCTACACCGATGTCATTCGCGCCATGCTGCTGTTCTATCTGACGCCGGTGTGGAGCACGGTCCTCGGCTGGCATGTTTCTGAAGGAACGGATCACGCCGGTGCGCTGCATCGCCATTGCGCTTGCCATACTCGGCATAATGGTGATCTTCGGCATCGATGAGCGCCTGCCCTGGCCGGAGAACGCCGGCGACTGGGCGGCCCTTGCCTCGGGGTTGGGCTGGGCGGTGGCCTCGGTACTGCTGCGTTTCGACCGCGGCACCGACGCCCTCGAGCTCACCGTTCAGAATTTCCTCTGGTCGGCAATTGCCATTGCGGTGATTGCCGTTGTGTTCGCCGCAGCACCCGCCCCTTCGCTCCCCCTTGTGGCGGCGCAGCTCTGGTGGCTGGTGCCCACCATGATCGTGGTGGTGATGACCGGCGTCTATGCGGCGCTGTGGGGGGCGCCGAAGCTTTCGCCCGGCCTCGTCGGCCTCCTGTTCATGACCGAGATCAGCGTGGGCGCGATAACCGCCGCCATCTGGTCGGGCGATCCGTTCGGGATGCGGGAGGTGATCGGCATCGTGCTGATTTCGCTCGCCGGCATTTTGGAAAGTGTAATCGACATCTGGCGGGCGAGAGCCAGACCGGCGACCAACCAATAACGATCTCGACAAGCCTGGTGCGGCCAAGAGGACTCGAACCTCCACGGTGTTACCCGCTAGCACCTCAAGCTAGTGCGTCTACCAATTCCGCCATGGCCGCACGCCATTTTGCGAAGCGCGCGGTCAATAACAGGCGCCCTATGTTTAATCAACCCCTCGCCGCGGCGGCCGCCAGGGGCCGCCATGGTTAATCGATTATCACTGGATTACCGCGCATTTTCATAGACTTGCGACGCGACCCTGAACGCCATCTTCAAAGCCTCGCCGCTACTCTCTCGGCAACAACAAGAAGGCAATGGGGCGTCACATGAAACTCAAGACCGCTGTGGGGGCGGCAATCCTCGCACTGATCTTCGACGCCCGGAGCGGCCTTCGCCCTCGACACGGCGAGCCGGCCGCTTGTCTCCGAACCGCAGAAGAATTTCGCCAGCGAATACGGCAAGGCCCTGCCGCCGGTTGGCTTCGTCAGGTTCTGCGCCGCCAATCCAAACGATTGCCGGCCTGTGGGCGGCAAGCCCAACCGGCTCGCCATGGAGCCCGGCCGCTGGAACCTGCTCTACCAGGTCAACACCTATGTGAACGGCAAGGTGACGCCGGTGAGCGATCAGGATCTTTACGGCGAGCCCGAGCACTGGGCCTATCCCACCGATGCCGGCGACTGCGAAGACTATCTGCTGCTCAAGAAGCGCTATCTCGAGGGCCTCGGCTTTCCGCCGGAGGCGCTGCTCATCACCGTGGTGCTCGACGAGAAGAAAGAGGGCCATGCGGTGCTCACCGTCACGACCGACGGCGGCGACTTCGTCCTCGACAACCGGCGCAACGAAATCCTGCGCTGGAGCGATACCCATTACACCTTCCTCAAACGCCAGTCGCCGGGCGATCCGCGCCAGTGGGTGGCGCTGATGAAGGAGAAAACCAACACCTCCGGCTTCATCGCCGGCGGCGCGCAGAAATAGGAGCGAGATAGGCCCGGTCGGCGTCCCCTCCCCATCCCCCACCAGACCGGGCTTCAGGAGCCGGCACTGTCCCACCCAGTGCCGGCTCCGCCTTTTTTGGCTGAGCACTCTGGCAATCACCGATCAGTTGTATGATGATCGCAAGAAACGACGGTTCCTCACTCGCCCATGCCATTGGAAGACGATCATCGCGCCTTTATCGTCCGTATCATGGACCTGACGGGATGGTCTCAGACCGAGCTCGCCCAGCGCGCGGGGCTGGATCCTTCGACCCTTTCGCGTTTTCTCTCGGGCAGCAGAAGCGGACACGCCCTGCGCGGCAGCACCATCCGCAAACTTGAAGCCATTTCCGGCCTGTCATTCGGGCCAAAGCATCATCAGACGGCGGATGATTCAGGCGCTGCGGGATTTGCGGAGCCGGAGGCCGTTCCGCTGTCAATGGCCGACGCAAATCCTCTGAGGCAGGCCATAGAGGCCCTGTCGCGGGGCAAGAGCAATGTCGATCCGTGGACGCTGAAGAGCCGCGCCCTGGAAGGCGCGGGCTACCGGCCCGGAGATATTCTACTGGTGGCTCTCGGCGAAACGCCCATTCAGGGCGATGTCGTCTGCGCGCAGATTTATGACTGGACCAAAAGCCGCGCCGAAACCGTGTTCCGCCTCTTTCAGCCGCCCTATCTCGTGGCGGCCACAACCGACACTAATCTCATGCGCCCCTTTGTTGTCGCCGACGGAAATGTTAGTATCAAAGGGGTTGTTCTGCACACCCTTCGCGAGCGTACCATTGCATAACGTCGCAAATTAAGTTAGTTTTGTCACACATGTCACTTGACAATATGATAGTTTGACCTCAATCTGCGATCACGCTGCCTTTACAGGAGGCAGGCATGAAACTCGTATTTTCCAAGGAAGAAGTTGCATTTGCTTTGGGCACGAGCGTCAACCACTTCGACGAGATTCGCCCCGTCCTGGAAGCGGATGGTTTTCCAAAGTCCTTGCCGGGTCTTGGAGACCGTTGGTCGATTATGGAAGTGATCAGCTGGGTTAGGGGTGAACGACCTCCCCCTACCCCCCACTAGATTGCAGCCTTCAATCCCTTGGCGAAACGCTGCCAATTGCGCACATAACTTTCCGCCGATTTGGTCAGCCGTGCCGCGGCCGCGGCATCGAGTTCGCGCACCACCTTGCCGGGTGCTCCCATCACCAGCGAACTGTCGGGGATCACCTTGCCCTCCGGGATCAGCGTGTGCGCTCCGATCAGGCAATTGCTGCCGATCTTGGCATTGTTGAGAATGATGGCGCCGATGCCGACCAGCGAATTGTCGCCGATCGTGCAGCCATGCAGCATGGCCTGGTGCCCGACGGTGCAGTTGCGGCCGATGGTCAGCGGCGAACCCATGTCGGTATGCATGACGCAACCGTCCTGCACATTGCTGTTCTCGCCGATTATGATCCACTCATTGTCGCCGCGCAGCACCGCCCCGAACCAGACGCTGGCGTTGGTCAGAAGCCGCACCCGGCCGATGACGCTCGCCGTGGGCGCGATCCAATAGAGGCCCTCGCCCGGCAGTTCTGGAGCAATGCCGTCGAGGGTCCAGATGGACATGCGGGCTCACCCTCATTTGAAGCCGAAGAACTGCGTCAGGATAAACACGCCCTGCAGGAAGCTCCAGCCCAATCCCACGCACAGGATGATCAGCGCAAAAACCGGATTGCGGGTGAGATACCATAGTCCCGTGCGCACCACTGCCAGAGGCGCGCAAACGCCGATCGCCAGCATTTTGAAAGTCGTGTCGACGCCCCCATTTTGCGGCAGCGCCGGGCGCAATTCCGTGCCGGTGACCAGCGCCAACAAGCTGCGTACGATCCCGGCCGAAACCAGTCCCACTGCAATGGCAAACAGATAGGCGAAATACTGGGTTTCCATGATGTCCCTCTCCCTCACTTGTGCCAAATGGGCACAGCGCGTTAGGACATTTGCAAGGTTTGGACCTAAGGGTCCGTGGCCCTATTCCAGATCGAAATCGAGGATTGCCATGGAGAAATTGTATGAGAGTTCGCCGTCCTCTTCGTCACGGAAAATGACGCCGATGAATTCGTCGCCGATATAGACCTCGGCCGAATCGTCCTTCTGCGGCCGCTTGCGCACGCTGAGCGTGGCGAGACCGAATTTGCTGTGCAGGAAACGGGTAAGCTTGGCGATTTCTTCGGGCTTCAAGGCGGCCACTCCGGATGGATCGGGTGAGCCCCTCTAGCCTCAATCACCGGCATCCGCAACCGGCTGGACATTGTGGTCCATGCCCCGGGCCGGTTCCTCGCAGCCGGCGTAGCCGACGATCTTGGCCGGCACCCCCGCCACGGTGGTGTTGGCGGGCACGTCATGCAGCACCACCGAGCAGGCGGCGACCCGCGAGCAGCTGCCGATCTCGATATTGCCGAGAATCTTGGCCCCGGCGCCGATCAGCACGCCTTGGCGGATCTTGGGATGCCGGTCGCCGGTCTCCTTGCCGGTGCCGCCCAGAGTCACCCCCTGCATGATCGAAACATTGTCCTCGACCACCGCCGTCTCGCCGATCACGATGTCATGGCCGTGGTCGACCATGATGCCCTTGCCGATCTTCGCCGCCGGATGAATGTCGACGCTGGCGATGATCGACGAGCGGCTTTGCAGGTAATAGGCGAAATCCTTGCGCCCCAAGTGCCACAGCCGGTGCGCCATGCGGTGCGTCTGGATCGACTGGTAGCCCTTGAAATAGAGCAGCGGATCGACATAGCGGTGGCAGGCGGGATCGCGCTCGAAAGTGGCGATGATGTCGGCGCGCGCCGCAAAGCCGATCTCGGGCTCGGCATCAACCGCATCCTCGAAGGCCTGCACCACCAGATCGGCGCCGAGATCGGCGTTGCCGAGGCGCTGGGCGAGGCGGTGGATCAGCGCCTTCTCGAAGGAGCTGTGGTTGAGGACCGAGGAAAAGATGAAGCCGCCGAGCACCGGCTCCTGGCGGGCGATGTCTTCTGCTTCCTCGCGGATGCGGCTCCACACCGGATCGAGCTTCTCGATGGTCTGCGGCTTGGGCGAAACACGGTTCATGGGCATCTCCTGGACCGGCGCATCATAGCCGGAAATCTCCCATATGGGGAGGGGTGCGCCAAAAGCTACCTGGCCGATGGCGCCGATTGCAAAAACGCCAGGACTTCCGCCTTGTAACCCTTGTCGCCCACCGCATTCATGTGACTGCGGCCGGGCAGCGTCACGCCGCTAGAACCCGGAATAGCGGCGACCAGCGGTGCGACCTCGCCCGCCACATCGTCCTTCTCGCCCGCCACCACCAGCACCGGAACGGCGATGCGGCCAAGCTCCTCCGCCGTGATCTTCGCCCGCGCCGAGCGCATGCAGGCGGCAAGCGCTTTGAGATCGCTCCTGGTCTGTTCGGCGAAGAGGCGAAAGGCGCGGGCGCCCGGCGCTGTAGCCTCCGCCGAACTTGGCGCCTCGAGCGCCTGGGCGATTTCCTCCGCCCCGGCGACACCGGTGATCATCCGCGAAGCCAGCCCGGCGAAGATGGCGCTTCGCACCCGTGCGGGATGATTGATCGCCAGGAAGGCCGCGATGCGCGCGCCCATGGAATAGCCCATGACATCGGCGCGTTCGATCTGGAGATGATCGAGCAGGCGGCGCGCGTCCTCCGCCATGGTGGGCGCCGAGTAGAGCGCCGGATCGTAAAGTTTTTCGCTCTCGCCATGGCCGCGATTGTCGATGACAATGACGCGGCGCCCGGCATCAACAAGCGTCTTGATCCAGCCCGTGTCCCGCCAATTGACCCGGCCATTGGAGGCGAAGCCATGGATCAGCAGGATGGGCGGCCCCTCCCCCGCCACGTCATAGGCGATCTCCACACCGTCGGAATTGAATTTGTGCATGGCTGCCAAGATATGCTAATCGCCCGGGCTCACAAGCCAAATCGAGGACGGCATGGCATCGGCTGCGACACCGCATTTCCACAACGACATGGGGCTTTCGAAAATCGAGATCGGCGCCAAGGAATTCATGTGCGTCGGCGCCAAGCCCCCCTTCGACCATCCGCATGTCTTCCTCGACATGGGTGCCGCCGATGAGATCGTCTGCCCCTATTGCTCGACCCTTTACAAGTACAATGGCCGGCTCGTCCACGGCTCCGCCAATCCGGGCGACGCCGTCTGGCACGATGAAGCCGCGTAATTCGTTTTCGCTCGCCGAGGCTCGCCGCATTGCTCTCGCGGCGCAGGGCTTCAGCAATCCGGACCGGGCGGGTACGGCCAACTGGACGCGGATCGCCGGCGCCATAAGGCGGATGAACCTGCTGCAGATCGACAGTGTCAACGTGCTGTGCCGCTCGCATTACCTGCCGGTCTATTCCCGCCTCGGCGCCTATGACCAGACTGCCCTCGACGTCCGCAGCTTCAGCAACGGCAAGCGCGCCCTGTTCGAATGCTGGGCCCATGAAGCAAGCCTGCTGCCGCTCGAACTGCATCCGCTGATGCGCTGGCGCATGGAGCGGGCCCGCGCCGGCCAAGGCATCTACGGATCCATGAACCGCTTTGCCGCGGAGGAGCGCGCCTATGTAAAGTCGGTGCTCGACTTCGTGACCGCTAATGGCCCCACCACGGCGGGCGATCTTCCAGACGCCGGCAAGAGTGCCGGCGGCTGGTGGGGCTGGTCGAAGGGCAAGATGGCGCTGGAGCACCTCTTCGATGCGGGCCTCGTCACCACCGCGGCGCGGCTGGGCTTCGAGCGCATCTACGATATCCCCGAGCGCGTCATCCCGTCCGAAACGCTGAACCGGCCGGCACCCGCCGAAGACGAGGCGATCCGTACACTGATCGATCTTTCGGCTCGCGCCCTCGGCGTCGGCACCGGCGCGGACTTGCGCGATTATTTCCGCCTGCCGCTGGCCGAGGCCAAACGCGGAGTGACCGAACTTGTGGAGGCGGGAACGTTGATTCCTGTGCAGGTGAAAACCTGGCAGCAGCAGGCCTTCCTGCACCGCGACGCGAAGCTGCCGCGCCGGGCGGGCGGTGTGGCGCTTGTGTCGCCCTTCGATCCTCTGGTCTGGGACCGCGCCCGCGCCGAGCGGCTCTTCGACTTCCGCTACCGCATCGAAATCTATACGCCCGCCCCCAAGCGCCAATACGGCTACTACGTGCTGCCCTTCCTGATGGGCGATCGTTTCGCCGCCCGCATCTGCTTGAAGGCCGACCGCCACGCCGGCATTCTGCGCGCCAATGCCGCCCATTTTGAATCGCATGCCCAGGCGGGCGAGACGGCGGCGGCACTCGCCGGTGAATTGCGAATGATGGCCCGTTGGCTGGGCCTCGATGGCGTCGAAGCGGGGCCTAAGGGAAATCTCGCCCGCGCCTTGCGAGCCGCGCTGTGAGCGACATCGAAACCGGGCGGCTCATTCTGCGGCTCTTGCCTGAGGCGGCACTCGCCGCGAGCGCAGTACAGGATCACGCCCGCCTCGAAGCGCTTCTCGGCCTCGCGGTTCCGGATGTCTGGTTCGAGGACGCCTGGGTGGCGCAGTTGCGTTTGGACCAGCTTCGCGCCGACCCCGCCTTCGCTCCCTGGTCGATCCGCGCCATCGCACTCAAGGAGACCGGGGAAATCATGGGCTCGATCAATTGCCATCACCAGCCGATGCTCTTCGCGGCCAAGGGCGAAACCCGCATGGCGATCGAGATCGGCTACAGCATCTTCGCGCCCTGGCAGAGGCGGGGCTTCGGTCATGAAGCGCTGTGCGGCTTCTCAGCCTGGGCCAACGCCCAAGGTGTCGCAGGCCTGGTCCTGTCGATCTCGCCGGACAACCGCGCCTCGCTAGCGCTGGCGCAAAAACTCGGCGCCCTGAAGATCGGCAGCCAGATCGACGAGAAAGACGGCCCCGAGGACATTTTTCTGGCGGCCACTGAGATCGGATTCGTTCTTCGCTGAATCAGTTTCGGCCGAAAAGCCCACGCCGGTTCTTGATGAAGGTTTCTACTGTCGCCACGAGACGATCGCAATCGTCGTCGCTCACCATCAGCGACAGCGCCATGAAGCCGCGCTCGGCGATATAGATGCCCTGATCGAGCAAGTCGAGAAACAGCAGTTGCTTGATCCGCCTGTCGGCCCTCTCCGTATCCTCCGGAGTCCTGATCGAACCCGCCACGGGATGCAGCGTCAACATCGAGCCCATTCCGGTGGCTCTGAACGACGCCTGATAGCGCATGAACAGTTCGTTGAGGCGCTCGCGCAGCCGGTCGCCGCGGGCGTTGAGTTCGATGCAGGCCGCGGGCGTGAAGATCTCAGTGATCGCCACATGGCCCGCCGTCATGGTCAGCGTGTTGTTGTTGAAAGTGCCGGCATGGGGCAGCGCATTAGGCCGCGACGGATCGAACTGCTCCATGATGGCGCGCTTGCCACCGAAGGCGCCGAAGCTCATGCCGCCGCCGATATACTTGCCGAGCGTCTTGAGATCGGGCTCGATGCCGTAATGCGCCGAGAGGCCGCCGGGCGCCAGCCGCGACGTCATCACCTCGTCGAAGATAAGCACGATACCGCGCCGCGCCGTTTCCTCGCGCAACATCGACAGGAACTCGGCATCGGCCGGCAGGCAACCGCCGCCGCCCAGCATCGGTTCGATAATGACGGCGGCGAGATCGTTCGCATGCTGAGCAATGAGCGCACGCGTTTCATCGATGTCGTTGAAGTGGCCGAGCACGCAGTCGAAAGGCGCATTGACCGGCGAGGCGCCGTGACTGAAGTACAGTGTGCCGCCGTGATAGCCGCCCTGCATCGGCATGATCTTCTTGCGCCCCGTGTGGCAGCGCGCCGCCGCCAGCGCCATCATGTTGGCTTCGGTGCCGGAATTGGTGAAGCGCACGAGATCGAGATCGAAGCGCGCGGTCACCGCCTCGGCGAAATCCACTTCGCGCGAGTGATGCGCGCCCAGATTGAGGCCGGTCTCGACGGCGGCGGCGATCGCCGCGGCATGCGCGGATGCGAGTGGCCGTAGAGTCCCGGCCGAATATTCGCCGAGCAGATCGAGATAGTCATGGCCGTCGATGTCGGTGATCGTCGGTCCCGCCGCCCGTGCCGCCCGGATGGGAAACGGCGCCGTATAAAGAATCGTCCGCGTATTGCCGCCGGGCATGACGGCCGCGGCGCGCGCCTGCAGAGCCTCCGTCTTCGGCCGCTTGCGGCGGAAGTTTTCGCTGGCTTCGGCGAGAGCGAGATCGAGCCCATCCATGCCGCGACTATGGCGCATCAAATCCCATGGACACAAGGTCAGGCGGTGGGCGAGTATCCCAGCCGCACGTCGCGCTGGCGCAGCAGCGCGATAGCTGGGAGCGACAGGAACACCATCCAGGCCTTGCCGACGACCTGGCCGGGCAGAAAGTCGAGATTGCCGAAGGCCAGTTGCAGAAACACCACGCTGTCGACGAACAGCCCGGCGACGCTGCTGAGGAACACGGCGAGCACCAGGCCGCGCTTCTGCAAGGGCGTGAACACGGCGAGGTCGGCAAATTCCGACAACAGGAAGGCAGTGGTCGAGGCAAGAGCCAGTGCCGCGGGTGCCACCAGCGCAGATAACGCGCCCCCTGCCAGTATGGCAAGCCCCGCCCAGCGCAAGCCCAGCCGCCGCTGCACCAGATCGCGCAGCACCAGGGCAAGCCCGATGGTCACAACGCCGCTCGGCGCCATGAGACCCGGCGCCACCGGAATGAGGCAGGGCTGATCCGGTGGGCAGATCGTTCCCACATGGCCGATCATCCAGTTCGCGGCCGGAATGCACAGCATGAAACCCATCAGATAGATGATGCCTTCGAACCTCAGGCGGCGCTTGCCGTCGTCCATGGTGCCGTGCTCCTCTTCGCTGCCGCGCTCTTCACACATTCTTGCGGGCAAGGTCAACCGGCGAAGACGCGGCGCACCCGCTTGCAGGCGCCAGCAGTCCAGACTATGCGGAGACCCATGAAACCGAAAAAACCCGCCGTCACCCTTCTCGGCCAGACCAGCCAAATTGCCGGCAAGCCCCGAGGAAGCCGTCCTTGAACGCATCCCCGCACCCCATCAGGGCACGATGTATCTCGTGCGCTTCACCGCGCCCGAGTTCACCTCGCTCTGCCCCGTCACGGGTCAACCGGATTTCGCCCATCTGGTCATCGACTATGTGCCCCGCCGCTGGATCGTCGAGTCCAAGTCGCTCAAATTCTATCTGGGTTCCTACCGTAATCACGGCGCTTTCCACGAGGAGTGCACGGTGCGTATCGGCAGGGACCTTGTGGCGCTGCTGAAGCCGCGCTGGCTAAGGATCGGCGGCTACTGGTATCCGCGCGGCGGCATGCCGATCGACGTGTTCTGGCAGACGGGCACCCCGCCCAGGGACTTGTGGCTGCCGGAGCAGGGCGTGCCCGGCTATCGCGGCCGTGGCTGACGCCGCGCCCGGTTGCGCCCGGCGGCGCGGCGCGAGGCCGGTCTGATGTGCTCGCCGCCGGCTGAGATAAGCGATGCGATGCCCAGCGAGGATTGCGGCTTCCCGAAATAGAAGCCCTGCAACAGGTTGCAGCCCGAGAGTCTCAGCAACTGCGCTTCTTCCTCCGATTCGATGCCTTCGGCGGTGATTTCCAGCGACAGGCCGGTGGCGATCAGCACCGTCCCCTGGACGACGCGTTGCGTCGCCGCGTCGCGGGCGATGGAATTGGTCAGCGACCGGTCGAGCTTCACCTTGTCGAAGGCGAATTGGCGGAGATAGCCGACGCTCGAGAAGCCGGTTCCGAAATCGTCGAGCGAAACGGAGATGCCGCAGGTTCGCAGCTCGTCGATCACCTTTTTGGCCCGGACGGGATTATGGATCAGGAAACTCTCGGTTAGTTCGAGTTCCAGCCGCTCCAGCGGAAGGCCACTTTGCGCGGCGATGCGTTGCACATCGCGGACGAAATCGGGATTATTGAGTTGGACCGGCGAGACATTGATCGACAAGCGGATATCCTGCCACTGCGCCGCGTCGCGGCAGGCAATGGTGAGGACAAGTTCCCCCAGCGCATTGACGACGCCCTGTTCCTCGGCGACCGGAATGAATTTCTCCGGCGGAATCCGGCGCGGCGCATTCTTAGGCCAGCGCGCCAACGCCTCGACGCCGATCACGGTACGGGTCCGCGAGTCGACGATCGGCTGGTAGGCCACCTCGATCCGCTTCTGCCTGACATGCTCGCGCAGCTCGTTGGCAATCATGATATCGTTGATCCGCTGAGTGTCGAGCTCCTTGTCGAACAGGCAGTAGCGGTTGCGCCCCTGATCCTTCGAATTGTACATGGCGACGTCGGCCCGGCGCATTACTTCGGCTGCTTCCAGGCCCTCCTCATCGTGGACGCGTACGATGCCGATGCTGGCGCCCACCGAAGCCATGCGTCCATCGATATCGAATGGCCGTCCGGCGAAGGCCAGCATATCGCGGGCGATGGTCTCTGCCGCCGTGCCCGAGTCTTCGCCGGTTATCAGCGCGGCGAACTCATCGCCGCCCAGCCGCGCCAGGATGCCCCGTTCGCCGACAATGCTCAAAAATCCGGACGATATCGCGCAAATGAGCTTGTCGCCCGTCTCATGATCGTAGGTGTCGTTGACATTCTTGAAACCGTCGAGATCGATATACATCAGGGCCAGCGGCTGGGTCTTGGCTTCCGGCAGCACCTTTGCGATTTCCTCGGCGATTGCCTGGCGGTTCGGCAGCCCGGAGAGCGCGTCGTGGTGAGCGGCGAAGACCGCCATTCGCTCGCGGGCGGCGAGTTTCTGCATCACCCGGAAGTGGAGCACCGAGATCAGCACCATGACGCCGACCAAGGCAAACAGCGTGACAAAGGCACCGGTACCGTAGGAACGCCGGGCGGCATCGCCCGGCCGCCGATCCTGCCAAGTGACACTCGCGACGGCTTCGCCCCAACGGTTATGCAACACCAGATGCGAAACCGCGGTCCATGCAGCCGGTGCGAGCGTCAGGCCGTCGACGACATATTGGGCGCCTATGCCGGCGAGAATTTCAGGGGACAGCACCTGTACGTAGATCAGCACACGCGGCTGCGGCAATGGGATGACTATGTCCTCACTGGTGGGCAGGATGGGTCCGGCGGCGAGAACGGCGAGGCCATCCAGCGTGTTCACCAAGGTCGTCACCACTTCGAAGGTGGCCGAATCCGAGGGCAAGTCGGCCAGCACGCGCGGCAATGCCATGCCGATATAGTCTGCGGCTCCCGTATCGAGTTTCTCGCCCTCCCGGTAGGCGGTCACCGGCCTGCCGTCTTTCTCGACGATGAACATGGCATCGTAATTCACGTCTTCAGTGCCCACACCCCAGGTGTCGTACATCCATTGATCGTCGATGGGCCCATAGGAATTGCGCACCGCGTCGTCCCAACGGGCATTGTCGGTCAGGATGCTATACAGGCGCTGCTCGGCCGATTTGAAGGCCGAGCTGACCACCTGCCGCGTGCGCTCATTGTCCTGTGTATTGGCGCCGGTCGAGATCCCATCAAGCATGCTGAAGGTGGTCCACAGAATGCCCAGGGCCGAAAGGGTAAACGGCAGCACAATCAACAGAATAAACTTGAGACCGGGACGGCGCAGAAACTGCATGAACCAACTCAACTGTCGGCAGGATTGCCGGCCGACCATATGAGACAAGGTCTAAAGGAAACTTAACCACTGCCGGCTTTGCAGTTTTGCCGGTTAACAGCTGATTCAGACGATTGCACTAGCGTTCATCCTTACAAAAGAATTACCGAAGGCCGGGGCGTAAACGTGCTGTGGTTGCTCGCTACATTGTCGGCACTTGTGCAAGTCGCCGCCTATTGCGTGTATTTCGCGAAATCCCGCGCGCAACAGATCAATCCCAATCCCACGAGCTGGCTCATGTGGAGTTACGGCACGCTTTTTGTGCTGGTGCTGGAATTCGACCGTGACGCGGCGCTGCAAGTCCTGCTGCTGCCCGCCGTTTGCGCGCTGTGCAGCTTCGCTATCGCTTTTCTCTGCTGGCGCAGCGGCACCCTGCGCTGGCCCGGGGGCTTGACCGACAAAGCAGCGCTTTCCAGCGACATCGCGCTGACCTTCGCCTATGCCGGCGCCTGGCTCCTGCTCGTCTACCAACTCCTGAGCCCGACAGGCAGGGAGTTCGCCGTCGTGCTCATCCTCGTCTGCACCACGCTCAGCACTTTCGTTACTTTCATACCGATGGTCCACCACACCTGGGACTATCCCGGCGAAGAGCATTGGCTGCCCTGGGCGATGTGGACGCTCGCCTACGGACTTCTCGGCGTCACCACGCTCATGTCGGACGCCTGGACTCCGGAACTGATGCTCTATCCGATCAACTGCGTGCTGCTGCATGGCGCGGTCGCCTACCTGTCGCGGCCCAATTTCCTGCGCACGCGTTCCATAGGCGGATTGACAGGGCCTGCCCACCTATGAAGAAACTGGTCTGCAAATCGAGCCCGATCCACGGACTGGGGCTATTCGCCGGCGAGGACGTCGAGAAAGGCGAACTCATCGCCCATATCAAGGGCACGGTGATGCGCAAGACCAACCGTTCACGGCGCGATGCGCTGGCCAACCCGAACTGGATCGGCATCGCCAAAGATAAATGGTTCGATCCCGACAAGCCCTACGAATACATCAACCACTCCTGCGCCCCTTCGGCCGGCATCAAGGGCAAGGTCTCGCTCGTGGCGCTCCGCAACCTCAAGAAGGGCGATGAAATCACCATCGATTATTCCACCGTCGAAGGCGATCCCTTGTGGAAGATGGCTTGCGCCTGCGAAACCAAACAGTGCCGTCAGATCATCAAGTCGATCCAGTTCCTGCCCGAGCGCCAGTACCGTAGGCTCACTCCCCACATCCCTACCTATTTCCGCAATCTCTACATGCGCAACAACGCGGACTCGCGCGATTAAGACCTGCGCACCAACTGCAACCCGAGTTGCGCTCTCCTGAAACGACGCTCTTCGCTATTGGCTGCAGTTTCGCGCTGTAGGCGCTCTCATTTTGGCGATCATGCCGCTCCGCCGTGAGGGACCGTTACCGTGACCTTATAACCCGGCGCCAAGCGTTCCTTGGCAACCGCGGCATTAATTTGGTCGAGCCAGCGTCTCGATAATTCGACTGCCTAGTCCGGCATGCGTTTGGGCAGCGGCAGGACCGTCGCCCGGGTCCGAAACGCTTATTGAAAAATTATCCGTGTGGGTCTTCAGCAATACGCGCACGTTTCCGCCTTCGCCGGCCGGTCTCGAATGCTGAATGGCGTTGGTGACCAGTTCGTTCACGATGAGCGCGAGCGGCACCGCCACGTCGGTGGAGATGATGAGCGGATCGGCATCCACGACAAGCGACCATCGCGAGATCGGGACTGCTCGATGCAGCAGCAATCCCCTGGCAGAGATCGATCAGGTAGCGGTCAAGCACCACTGTGCCAACATCGTCATACTTGTGAAGCTGCTGGTGAACGGCGGCGATGGCCGCGACGCGCGCAGCAGCGTTGTGGAACTGACTTGCCGCGGCCCCCGCTGTCTTGGCCTGCATATGCAGAAGGCTCGACACGATTTGCAAGCTGTTCTTGACGCGGTGATCGACCTCCTTCAGCAGCAGGTCCTTTTGCCGTCCGCTTTCCTCAAGTGCGCGTTTTGCCTTCTCGAGCTCTTGCCGCTCGTTGAGATCGCGCAGCGATTCGAGTTCCTCGAAAAGCCGCGTTCCCATCTCACATTGGCCGGCTTCCGCATCCTCCAACAACAGCCGGGCGAGTTCTTCATGCTCGCGCAGCAGTTCTTTCACGTCGTCTTCAAGGGCGAGCTCCGGGTGCATCAGTGTCCAATAGTGAGCCGAACGGATGAAGGTGAGCAATCCAACCAGCAGTCTCGAATTTTTCGCCGCCAAGGGCGATGCGCAGTGCCCGCTTCGCTCGATCTGCCCGGGCCGGCCAAAGAAAAAGTACGGTGGCTGAGGTTAGCAGGTCATCGTCGTATGAGGTTTCAGGCGAGGGCCAATCGATCGGTTCTGCGATGGCTTCCAGTCGGGCAAGCGCCGCACCAGTGCATTCCTCGCTTGGGACGGGCCGCTGCAGCAAGCGAATGACCTGGCTTATCGTCATTGGCGGCGCATTGGCATCGCCGGCCGACCGGCCAAGCCCTAACAAGAAGCCGCAGTGCCGGGTGATGCAATAGCGCACTTCGCAGAAGCGGGAGAGGTAGACAAACAGCCGCTCCTTGAAGAGCGTTGGGATAGGCGTGTCCAAATAGGCCGACTTCGCGAACTGCCACAATTCGCGGACAACGAAAGGTGCGTCCGGCGCGGAGCGGAAGAAATTCGGAACGAGGCCAAAGCGCGAGGCGACCTCACGTTCGAAGTCCTCCTGACTTGTGCCCTCGGGTGAAGTGGCGGGGAAAAGCGAAACTATCGACACGAACATATATCCTTGCAGCACGGTATGACCTGTTGAAGCGCTGTTCCATAGCACGACGGCGCTAGGATCACGCTGAATTCGCTCACGGAGCCTAGGTTCGCGGCTCCGGCCGAGTCTGAGAAATATTGCACACAATTGAGATGGCGGTCCGATGTTTGGCCACTGCACAGCCGGGGTAAGGCGGTGAGAGGAGCCATCGCAGTCTTATTCGAACCGAGATCATCTTGCGGTAGGGCTACTGCTAACTATTGACGCCAAAAGCGGCTGACTGTTTGCCGGTCTCAGCCATTTCAAACCCCTCGGCTGCCAGTCCCCTTCGCAGCAATTCCCGAACCGCAGAGGCTCTGCTCGGCATGCGGCGTGTAAAACGCCACGTCTCGATCGCTTCCAGCTCATGGGGCTGAAGCATGATCTGCAGACGAACATCCCTTTCCTCGGTCATCGCTCTCTCCCTGGTTGCCTGATTCCGACGGTCTTGGGCTTGACATACTCAGTCTGCACCTTTTGTTCAAGAGGCGCATTTATCACAAATTTGTCAATTTGCTCAATTGTCGCCAACATCTAACTTTTCCTCATTACGATCAAAGTCTTATATTGAAGGAATACAGTCATTGTGGACTTGTGTTGTGTTCTCTTGAGCGCAAAGTGCCTCCTCGGGAGGACGCAAAAATGAAAATTGAGATTCCAAAGATGATGCTAATTGCCGTTTATGACGCTCTCGAGAGCGCCGAGCGTTCGAAAAATCCCCTCAGGCTCTACAAAGAAGCAGAAGCCGTACGAAAAGCTCATCTCAAGGAAAACATCGCTTTGGAGGATATCGTCGAAAGCTTCGTGGACAATGCGTCCCCGGCAATTTGCATGGAGATCGATGTAGCCGATGCCCGTGATGCTATTTGCGGCGAAACACGCACTCTGAACTGATCACCGGGGGTTCGCCGCCGTTAATGGTCACCGCCACTGTCGGGCTTGCGCTGTGGCAGTAAGGACAAGGCAAGACGTGTTACTGGCGAACGTCAGTCCCTAGGCCTCTAGTTGTGGATGCTCTTGGCCGCCGCCATTATGCTTCTAAGCTGTTTCCTGAGAGAGGGTCCTTCGACTTGGGAGCGGTAGTAGCCTTCAGATAGAAGCCTCTCCAAAATATCATCCAGGTTTTGGTATTTGCCTGACCGTGCCAATTCAAATGCCCGTTCAAGCGAGGTTTTATTTGTATCCATGGAGGTACCCGCGTCTCAAAAATTCCAGGACAACCCCGATTATGAGCAGGTTTGGGGTGACACGTCGGTAATGTACATGACCAAACCCTAAACGGGGGCCCGACTCCCTCACTGCCCGACACAGCCAGAAAACCCGCGGCTCTCATACCGCGGGAATAGCCGCTTGCGCACGCCACAGGCGAAATTGTTCCGCCCGCAATGCGCGCGATGGAACTTTCACCCCTGTTCAACCGTATTGATGCACTACCGCGAGTACGCGAGTATCTGCGTTGCCCTCGCATTTCCGGTACTCGCCGTGGTCCCGGCGGGGAGGCCCTCGTCGGGACCGCTTAAATGACAACCCGGTTAAAAGAAGACCTCGGCAGAGACTTGGCGTCATGCAAAATTGACGGCCGCCATCGGCATTTCATCGCGAGGCACGTAGCTGCTTGAAGTGGTTCCGAGCTTCAGTCTTTTGAAGATTGTCGGCCAGCAACCGCCAATGTTCCGCCAAATTAAGCCATTGAAGTTTAGACTCGGAATCGCTGGTTGCATCCGCTCCTGCGACACAATCTGCTGCCATGCGGCGATAGTCTGAAATTTGTTGCGTTAACACCGATTCGTGTTTTCATCCATTGCTATGCGAGCAAGCCTAGTTCAACCGGAGAATAGTCACTGCGCAAAATTGCTCATTTAAGAATTTTTAAGGAGTGCCGAACGCCTGTAGTCGCATTCCGGAGTCATGGCGGGGGCGGTCTACCGGCTTCAATAGGTCCTTCGCCGCTTGCTCCAAGGCCTTGAGTTGTTTGACCTCAGCGGGAGGAACCTCGACCTTGTTGGCAGTCGAAAATGCTTCGTAATAAGCGAACTCGAGCAATACACTCAACGATTTGAGTTCGGCGCCCCGCGCCAGCTGGGTCAGTTCCAATACAAGCTCGGTGATGTAATGGGCGGTTTCGCGCTTAATGGCGGTCTCGCCGATCTCTGCGATGTGTTTCTTGAATTTGGGCACACTGCTACTCCGTTGGGCTTGTGAGGCCGATGCTCATCCTGAGGCGAGTTGCCAGTTTAGTTGTTTCATCGGGAACTTATACGCCGAGGGATTCGCTGCTGTGTTGTATTGCTCAATTTCGCAGAGTGAATGTACGTAGAGTAAACGATACATCAACGACCGGGCGGGAAAGGTGCACTGCGCTCAAAACCCCGGCTTGTGAGGCCGCACTGTGTTTCTCGGAGTTACCATCTAGATTGCCGGGCTTATGCTGCGGTTCGAGCGGCCGATCAGTTTCGTAATGGACGGGCCACATTGCTAAATCAAGATCGCTTCCTGCCCCATGATCGCCCCTGACCCGACTTCCGAACACGATAAGGCGCCCAATAACCCTATGGCGCGCGGCCCATTGGGTCAGCACCGTCACAATTTGCTCAAGGTCCATTCGGTTCGGACACTTTACGGACACATAACTATTATCTCCGCGCAACCATTTAACAATTTTAGTCTAACCCCTTGAAATTATGGTGCGGGCGGAGGGATTTCGAACCCCCATGGGATTTCTCCCAACGGATTTTAAGTCCGTTGCGTCTACCTTTCCGCCACGCCCGCTCGCCGGCGCGATTTCCATACACAAGGCGCGCCCGCCGCGCCATGGCGGTTCAGGCAAGCGCCGCGAAGGCGGCGGCGATTACCAGATAGCTCGCCTGGTGCAAGGCTTGGTCAAGGCCGAGCGCCCACCAGAATTGCGTCTGGCGCGGCGTCCAGCCCATGGCCTTGACCAGCCGCTCCTTGCCATGGTCGAGATGGTAGTGAACCAGCGCTTCCGCCGCGGCGAGACCCGCGGCCCAGCCGATCCCCAGTCCGAAGCCCCACAGAACAAGCAGGCTGCCGAGCCCGTGCAGGCCTGCGTGGACCAGGCCCAGCGCCGCGCCATAGCTGCCCTTGGCGGCAATCATCGCCCGGCTCTGCAAGGGGCCGTCGCACAGGAAATGCTTGGCCTGCAGCGCCAGAAGCAGGGCCAGAATCAATTGGATAGATGCGCCGTTCATGGATTATGCCGTCGTTTTCTCTCCGATTGGGGGGGTGAATTGCAGTCCCATGTCCCACGGCAGGTAAATCCAGGTATCCTGGCTCACCTCGGTGATGAAGGTATCGACCAGCGGCCGGCCGGCGGGCTTGGCGTAGACCGTGGCGAAATGGGCTTTCGGCAGCATCTCGCGCACCACCCTGGCGGTCGCCCCGGTATCCACCAAATCGTCGACGATCAGCACCCGAGCGCCTCCGTCCCGGCCCAGGAAAGTCGGCCCCACCGGCTTCAATACGCTGACTTGTCCTTGTTTATCATAGTCATAAGAGGAAACACAGACGGTTTCCACCACCCTGATGCCGAGTTCGCGGGCCACCACCGCCGCCGGCACCAGTCCGCCGCGAGTGACCGCCACCACCGCCTCGAAGGGCCCCGCGGCGGCGAGCCGCCAGGCCAGCGCCCGGGCATCGCGGTGAAACTGGTCCCAGGATACAGGAAAGCTCTTCTGCCATTTCTCGTCCATCACGCCTCTCCGCAAGTCTCCCCAAATCCTTATGCCGCGCACCAAAATTTGGTGCAATCCGCGTGTTAACCATCAACACTTGCTTCATGTTTTCCCGTCAAATTCACCCTCGGAGAGTGCGTCGTTTTCCGGGAGTATGCGTATGAGTGTGTCGCCGGACATCGTGATCGAAGTTGCGAAGGCCTTCGAAATCGCCAACATCGAGATGTTCGCCGTGTCGCTTCCCGATGCCACGGTCGTCGAAGCGACCAGCGCAGTCCTGCGCAAATGGAATTGCCGCCGCGAGGACCTGGCCGGCCGCCAACTCGCCAAATTCGGCACCGGAACGCTGTCCGCGCGCTACGTTGACGTGGAAGGCCCGGACGGGCCCACACAGCGCGTCGAGGTCAAATACTCCCCGCCGCTTGGCAATGCCCGCGCCCTCCTCTTCACCCCGCAGACGTGGAACGATGGTGGCCGGCAATACATGATTCTCATCGGCCAGCACGCCAGCAAAGAGCAGGCCGACGAGGCGATGCAGAACGAGCGCCGCTTGAGCCTGGCGTTGCGCTCCGGCGGCTTCGCCGCCTGGGACTACGATTACCGCACCGGTGCCACCTACAATTCGCCCGAGCTTTACGATCTCCTTGGCTATCCGCGCGACAGCCGCGAGCTGAACTTCCACAGCTTCAACGATCTCGTCCATCCCGACGACCGCGGCGTGACGCTCGAGGGCCAGATCAAGTCGGCGCCCTTTGGTTCCGATCTGTTCCAGACCCGCTACCGGGTGAGAATGCATTCGGGCGAATATGCCTGGGTCGAATCGATCGCCGGCTTGATCCGCGATCCCTTTGACGGCAAGCCGGCCAAATGCGTCGGGCTGTCGCGCAACATCAACGACCAGATGGCCTCGCTCGAAAAGCTCAAGGCCTCGGAACTCAATTTCAGGCGCTCCCAGAAGGCCGCCCAGATCGGCAGCTTCACCCTAAAGGCCGCGACGAATGTCTCGCGCCTGTCGAACGAGATGGTCGCGCTGATCGGCCTCGAGGACGCCATCATCCAGCCCAATCTCACGGTATTCGAAAAGATGATGGAACCCGCCGATCGCGAGCGTTTCCGCGAAGCGATCGAACTCGCCCGCCTCGGCAACAAGATCCCCGGCTTCGAGATTGCCGTCAAGTCGCTGAAGACCGGCGAAATGAACTATTTCCAATGCAACATCGAGACCGAGCGCAATGCGGCCGGCCATATCGAGACCCTGTTCGGCACCTGCCAGTCGACCACCGAACGCAAGGCGCTGGAACGCAAGTTCCTCCAAGCCCAGAAGATGGAGGCGGTCGGCCAGTTGACCGGTGGCATCGCCCACGACTTCAACAACCTGCTCATGGTCGTCATGGGCAATCTGCAGCTTGTCGAGCAACTGGTGAAGAACGACGAGCGCGCCGTAAAGCGCATCCGCGCCGCCATTGAGGCGGGCGAGAAGGGTTCCGAACTTACCAAACGCATGCTTGCCTTACTCGCGCCAGCAGACCCTGCAGAACAAGGAAATTTCCGTCAACGGGCTGGTTTTCAAGATGCAGGACATGCTGTGCCAGGCGATCGGCGGTGCCGTCGAACTCAAGATCATGCCGGGTGAATCCGTCTGGGCGGTCAAGGCCGACGCCACCATGCTCCAGACCGCCATCCTCAATCTGGCGATCAACGCCCGCGATGCCATGAAGCCCAAGGGCGGCATGCTGATCATCGAGACGTCGAATAAGACTCTCGACCAGGCCTATTGCGACGAGAACGAGGACGTTCCGCCCGGCGACTATGTGGAAATCGCCGTCACCGACACGGGCTGCGGCATCGCGCCCGAAAATATCGAGAAGGTGTTTCAGCCTTTCTTTACCACCAAGGCGCCGGAAGCGGGCTCGGGCCTCGGCCTGTCGATGATCTACGGTTTCACCAAGCAGTCGGGCGGCCATGTGAAAATCTATTCGGAAGTGGGCCACGGCACGACGATCAGATTGTATCTGCCGCGCCTCGAGTCCGAGGCAAAGCCTGCCACCGCGGCCGAAATGCAGGCTCAGGTGATGAAGGAATTCCGCCTGCTGCAGCCTGCTGTCGCGCAATCCTCCGCCCCAGACGCCCATGAGGCGCTGCCCGCCCCGGCCGAGGTTGCTCGCGCCGCGGCAGTCGAGGCCACTTCTGTCGAAGCCGCTCCCACCGCCACCATCGTCAAGCTTGAGAGCGCACCTTCCCAACCGCCCATGAAGAAGACGGTGGTCTTGGTGGTCGAGGACAATCCATCAGTCCGCGACGTCGCCGCCGCCATGATCGAGGACATGGGTTTCGAAACGCTTGTGGCGGCGAACGGCGCCGAAGGCCTGCGCATCATCGAGATGCGTCCCGATATCGATCTCGTCCTCTCCGACGTGATCATGGCGGGCGGCATGAACGGGCCGGAACTGGCAGCCAAGGCGCTGAAGTTCAGGCCGGAGCTCAAGGTGCTGTTCATGTCGGGCTACGCGCCGGGCTCGGTTCGCCAGATGCAGGACCTGCCCGACACTATCGATCTGGTCAACAAGCCCTTCACCCGCAACGACCTGGTCGCCAAGGTCACCCGCGCGCTGGCCGCCTGAAGACTATGACCAACCGCGCGCCTTGCCTTCGGCAGTGAGGTGCCGCGCCATGGCTTTTACCTCGGCTTCGGCCGCATCGAGGGCGGCAAAATCGCGCGAGCGCAGCACCAGATTGGCCGCAAATCCCGAGGCCGACTGGAACGGATAGGATCCGATGATGACCGTCGGGTAGCGCGACTGGATTTCCGCGAGCGGCTGGGCAAGATCGCCCTCCCCGCCCAGAACCTCGATTGCCCGCGATTGCATCGGCACACCCTTCAAGAGCCGCGGCGCCACCTCTTCCAGCATCGTCTGCATGATTTTCGGCACCCCCGCCATCACGAACACATTGCCGATCTGGAAGCCCGGCGCCTTCGACACGGGATTGTCGATCAGCGTGGCACCCTTCGGCACCCGCGCCATGCGCAGGCGCGCCTCGTTCGGCTCGCGGCCGATCTCCTTGAAATAGGCGGTGAGCGTGGCTACCGCGTCGGGATGATGATCGATCGCAACACCGAAGGCCTTGGCCACAGCGTCAGCGGTGATGTCGTCATGGGTGGGTCCGATGCCGCCGGTGGTGAACACATAGTTGTAGCGCGATCTGAGCGCGTTGACCGCCGCCACGATTTCGTCTTCCACATCGGGCACCACGCGGGCTTCCTTGAGATCGATGCCGAGGGCGTTCAGATAGTCGGCGATGAAGCCGAGATTTTTATCCTTGGTGCGGCCGGACAGGATTTCATCGCCGATCAGCAGCACGGCGGCGGTGGGAACGGTAGCGATCATGGATGGGCTTGCCTTTGTTTCCGCTTCATGTGCCATTGCCACCTTGGACTGTCAAAACCATGTACTTCCCTTCGCCACTCATCCGCGGCCGGCTACTCAAGCGGTACAAGCGGTTTCTCGCCGATGTCGCTCTGGACACCGGAGAAATTGTCACCGCCGCCTGCCCCAATACCGGCTCCATGCTGGGCCTGACCGAGCCCGGCAATAGCGTCTGGCTGTCGCGATCGGAAAGGCCCACCCGCAAATATCCGCACACCTGGGAACTCCTTGAGCTGCCTGATCATGGCCTGGTCGGCATCAACACCGGCCATCCCAACCGCATCGTCGCCGAGGCGATTGCGGCCGGGATCATGCCGGAATTTGCGGGCTATGCGAGCCTGCGCAACGAAGTAAAATACGGCCGCAACAGCCGCATCGACTATTCTCCTCGAAGACGAAAAACTGCCCGCCTGTTATGTCGAGGTCAAGAACGTGCATCTCTTCCGCGAGCCCGGCCTCGCCGAATTCCCCGATTGCGTGACCGAGCGCGGCACCAAGCATCTCGCCGAGCTTGCCGACATGGCGGCGGCGGGCGCCCGGGCGGCCATGGTCTATCTCGTCCAGGCCGAGTTTCCCGCCCGTTTCGCCCTTGCAGGCGATCTCGATCCTGCCTATCTCAAAGCTTTCCGCAAGGCGCGCGAGGCCGGAGTTGAGGCTTTCGCCTATTGCTGTAAGGTCACCACCGGAGAAATTGCCGCCGCCCGGGCCATGCCGGTCGAGGAAGCTTGAATGATCTACGTCACCGCCAACGAAGCCGTCGCTTCCCGCTCGGGGAAAATCAAGCTGCATCCGCCCGGGGATTTCGAGGGGATGCGCAAGGCCGGCCGGCTGGCGGCGGAGGCTCTCGACATGCTGGTGGCCGAGGTCAGGCCCGGCGTTGCCACCGAAACGCTTGACCGGCTCGTCGTCGAATTCGCCCGCGACCACCGGGCTATCCCGGCCCCTCTCAACTATCGCGGCTACCCGAAATCGATCTGCACCTCGATCAACCACGTCGTCTGCCACGGCATTCCCAACGACAAGCCGCTGCGCGAGGGCGATATCGTCAACATCGATGTCACCCTGATCGTCGACGGCTGGCACGGCGATTCAAGCCGCATGTATTGCGTGGGCGAAGTTCCGCGCAAGGCTGAGCGCCTCGTCGAGGTCACCCATGAATGCCTGATGCGCGGCATCGCGGCGGTGAAGCCCGGCGGCCATCTGGGCGATATCGGCCATGCCATCCAGACCTATGCCGAAGCCGAGCGCTGCTCGGTGGTGCGCGATTTCTGCGGTCATGGCCTTGGCCGCGTCTTCCACGACCATCCCAATGTGCTGCATTACGGCCGCCGGGGCGAAGGCGTGGAACTGAAGCCCGGCATGTTCTTCACCATCGAGCCGATGATCAATCTGGGCCGCCCGCATGTGAAAATTCTCGGCGACGGCTGGACCGCCGTCACCCGCGACCGTTCGCTCTCGGCGCAGTTCGAGCACACCGTCGGCGGTGACCGAGACGGGCTGCGAAATTTTCACGCTCTCGCCCAAGGGCCTCGACCGTCCGCCCTACAAGGTCTGACGCCGTGGCGGGCTTCGACGATGCCGGCGCCAAGCCCCATCATCTCGGCCATCGCAGCCGCCTGAAGGATCGCTTCAACGAGGCCGGCGCCGATGCGCTGCCCGATTACGAGCTCCTCGAAATGGTGCTCTACCGGGCGATCCGCCGCGGCGACACCAAGCCCCTGGCCAAGCAGCTGATCGCCCGCTTCGGTTCCTTCGCAGAAGTCATCAGCGCGCCGCCCGAGCGGCTCAGGGAAATCAAGGGTGCCGGCGAAGCCGTAGTCACCGAGCTGAAACTCGTTCACGCCGCGGCGCTCAGGCTGATGAAGGGCGCGGTCGTCAAACGGCCGGTGCTGTCGTCGTGGAACGCCATTCTCGATTATTGCCGGGCCGGCATGGCCTTCGCGGAGATCGAGCAGTTCCGCATCCTGTTTCTCGACAAGAAGAACCAGCTGATCGCCGATGAAGTCCAGCAGCGCGGCACCGTCGATCACACCCCGGTCTATCCGCGCGAAGTGGTGAAGCGGGCGCTCGAACTGTCGGCCTCGGCCATCGTTCTCGTTCACAATCACCCTTCAGGCGATCCCACCCCTTCGTTGACCGATATCGAAATGACCAAGAAGATCATCGATGCCGGCTCACGCCTCGGCGTAACCGTGCATGATCACATTATCGTCGGCCGCAATGGCCAAGTCAGTTTCAGGTCGCTGGGTTTGATCTGAGCCGGGCCACATCCGAACTTTTCGTGGAGACCGCCATTAACCGTCATGATCTTTTGCCCGCCCGACCAGAATCGCGGGCGCTTCGGGTATTGCGTGTGCGAGAAGTTCTATGCAACAAACCGGAATGAGTAAGAACTGCTGGGACTGGCAGGGATACTCAACTGGGAGGAATCAACATGCTATTTCGCACAACTTTGCGTCGGACAATGGCTGGATCGGTGGCCCTCATCGCTCTCGCTGCCACTACGGCAACCGCGGCCGATATTACCGTCAAGAGCGCCAAGATCGCGGCCGGCAAGCTCGTCATCACCGGCACAACAACGACTCCCAACACACGGGTTCGGCTCGACGGTCAGTCCAGTGCAGACTTCAATGTCCGATCCAATGGCGACCGGACGTTCCGTTTCAGTCTCGCCTATCACCCTGGTGACTGCATCGTGACGCTGGAGAAAATGACGGCTTCCGGTGCACCCGGCGCATCGGAGGATCTGGTGGTCGCCGATTGCGGTCCGAGCGGCATTTCTCCGCGCGGCGCCTGGAGCGCGGCGGCACCGTACGGGGCTAACGACCTGGTTACGCATCAGGGATCGAGCTGGCTGGCGAAACGCCGAAACGTGAACAGGCAGCCGGCCGAAGGATCCGATTGGGAGTTGTTCGCCGCGAAGGGTGAAACAGGCCCCGAGGGTCCGGCGGGCGAAGCAGGGCCGACAGGCCCGGCGGGCGTGAACGGAACGGCCGTAGGCGTGGCCGGCACCCGCGTCGCGCCCACGGGCCCGGCAGGTGGCGACTTGGCGGGCACCTACCCGAACCCCACTATCAGGATCGGCGCGGTCACCACGAACAAGATTGGGGATTCGGCGGTCACCAATGTGAAGATCAATAACGGCTCGGTCAGCACTCCCAAGATCCGGAACAACGCGGTCACCACCGAAAAGATCGCGGACGGCGCTGTCACCAGCGCCAAGGTCCTCGATGATACCCTTGCCGGGGGCGGACTGGCCGCCGTTGATCTCGCCGCAAACTCCGTCGGCCAATCGGAGATTGCAACGGATGGAGTGGCGGCACTGGAGATCGCGGACAACTCCATCGACTCAGGTGAGATCGTTGATTTCAGCCTGACGAACCAGGACATCGGCGTGCTCTTTGCCCAGGTGAATGCCAACGGCACGCTGGCCAACTCGAGCGGCGGCGTCACCACGACCAAGATTGGCGTCGGCACATACGAGGTCGATTTCGGGCGCGTCATCTCGTCCTGCGCCTTCGTCATGACGCAAGGCGAGGCCGCCGCAGGTGGCGCCGGCGGCGCGATTACCGGGGTAACCGATCGCTCCGGCAATGTGGAAGCTGTGTTTGCGACGACGCGAACCAACGCCAACGCGCTCGCCGACCGTGCATTCCAGTTGGTGGTGGTCTGCTAGGACCCGGCTGCCACGCTGGACCGAAAGGAAGAAACTGAGATGGTCGGGCGAGCCATCGGAGACAGCTCGCCCGGCCTTCGTTATTGCCGCAACGGCCATGTCAGCTTCAGCTCGCTGGGCCTGATCTGAGCCGGGCCAGCGCCTCGGGCGTGTCGGCGTCGAGGAGGACGCCGTCATCGGCCATCTCGATCTCGACCAGTTCTTCCGCAAATTGCTCCATCAGGTCCTTGGCGCCCCGGTCGCCGCCAAGTGCCGCCATGGCGGCGAAATGCTTGCGCCCCCACAGCACCGGATTGCCGCGCACGCCCTTGTGCACCGGCACGCAGATGGTCCGGTGCTCGTCCGGATTGAAGGCGGCGATCAGCTTGCCGATTACCTTCGTTGTCACCCGCGGCATGTCGCCGAGACAAACCAGAACCGCATCGGCATCCTCCGGCACCGCGGCAAGCCCGCGTTTCAGCGAGGTGGCGAGGCCGTGGGCATAATCGGGATTGTGTACGATCTCGATGCTGAGCCCGTCGAGGGCGGCGGCGATCTTGCCGGCCTCATGGCCGGTGACCGCAATCACCGGCGCGACGGCGACGGCCCGCACCGCCTCCACGCTCCGTCGGATCATCGGCGCGCCGCCGAGATCGGCGAGCAGCTTGTTGCTCCCATGCGCTTCGATAACCCCGCCGCCAGCACGATGGCTGCGACGTTGGCGGCGCGCGCTACCTTGGGCCTGCCTTCGCGCGGCGTAGGCCGGGTTGGAATCTCGGCCAAGAGCCCCCCTGCCCCCATATCCATGATGTCTTCGGCCGCCACATGCAGGCCCGCCATCACCCGCTCCAGCACCCAGTCGAAACCATTGACCTTGGGCGAGCGGGCGCAGGAGGGAACGCCCAACACCGGCACGCCTTGCAATCTCCCGAACATCATCAGATTGCCGGGATCGACCGGCATGCCGAGATGCACCACCTCGCCGCCTGCCGCCGCCACCGCCGCCGGGATGACGTCGCCGCGGTCGACGATGGCCGAGGCCCCGAACACCAGGATGGGATGGCAATGTTGCGCCTTGAGCGAGAGGATGGCCTCGCGCACCGGCGCGATGGCATGGTCGCAGACGATGACGGGGCCCAACTCGCCGTCAAGCGCGGCGATCCGCTCGCGCATGGCCGCTTCCGACTTGGCGGTCAGCGATGGCTTGGTCTGCGGCAGACGGGTGATGACCAGTCCCACTTGCTTGTGCCGGAAGGCTTCGACGCGAATGACCGGCTCGTTGCCGATGATACTGAGCGCCTCGGCTAGAATGTCGCGCGGTACGGCGAATGGAATGATCTTGACCGTTGCCACCATCTGGCGCTTCTCCACCACCGCATGGCTGGCGGCGGTGGCAAGCGTCAGGCTTTCGTGCAGCCGGTTGAGCGCCCGAACCCTTGCCGCATCGACCAGCGCCAAGCCATGCACGCTCGCATGCAGATTGGCGCGGCCGGTGAAGGGGGCTTGCGCCGAGGTGCCTGCACCACCCGCCACCTCGGCGATGGCGGATGCCGCCTCGTCCTCCGGCACGTCGTCGGGGCCAAGCCGTGCCGCGAAGACTTTGCTTATGCCTGCTCGCGGCGATTGCCGCCACATCTTCCGCCGACAGCACCCGGCCCTTCTTGAACACGCCTCCCGCATGTTTCACCGTGTGCGCCAGGATGGCGCCCTCGGCCCGGCTCACCGGCATTTCGCCGAATTCCATGTCAGGATCCCCAGCCGCAGCGCGCGGGTCATTTCCGCCATGATGGCGATGGCGATTTCAGGTGCGCCCTTGGCGCCGATGGCCAGCCCGATCGGCCCGTGGATGCGGGCGATCTCGGCCTCGCTGAAGCCCTTGTCCCTGAGCCGTTGCACCCGGCTGGCGTGGGTTTTCTTGGAGCCGAGCGCGCCGATATAGAAGACATCGGATTTGAGCGCCGCCGCCAGCGCCGGATCGTCGATCTTGGGATCGTGGGTCAACGCCATCATGGCGGTGCGCTGATCGAGGCCGATCCTGGGGATCGCTTCGTCGGGCCATTCGACAAGCAGCGCCACGCCGGGAAAGCGCTCGCCAGTGGCGAAGGCGCCGCGCGGATCGATTACGGTAATATCATAGCCCGCCTGCTGGGCGATGGGGATGACACCTTGCGCGATGTGCACGGCGCCGATCATTACCAGCCTGAGCGGCGGATTGTAGATTTGGACGAACCGCCCGTCATGCACGCCGCTCTGGTCGAAGCGGAAAGCTTCTTCAAGCACAGCTGCGAGCGCATCCGTCGCCGTCTCGCTGCGCGCCACGATTCGCTGCGCGCCGCTGTCGAGCTGGGTCACCAGGGCAACGGCTTTGCGTCCCGCCCGCGCCGCGAGCAGTTCATCCAGAATGTCGCGCTTCAAGCCAGAGGCTCCACGTAGACGCGGATCTGGCCGCCGCAGGCCAGCCCCACCTTCCAGGCCGTCTCGTCGGCGACGCCGAAATGCAAGGTCTTGGGCTTGCCGGACTCGATGATGTCGAGCGCCTCGGTGACCACCGCACCTTCGACGCAGCCGCCCGACACCGAGCCGATGAAATTGCCATCTCCGTCGATCGCCAACTGGCTGCCGACCGGCTGCGGCGCCGAGCCCCAGGTTTCGATGACGGTGGCGAGCGCCACCTTGCGGCCGTCCTTGAGCCACTGCGCCGCCTGATCGAGAATGGTTTGCATGGGCAGCACTCCTAATGCAGGCTCTTCCCCAGCCAACGTCGCGGATCATGCGCCGGGCCGCCCGGCCCCGCAAGCGTGGCGGCGAGATCGGCGAGGCTGTCGAGACTGTGCACCGGGCGGAACTCGTCGACATGGGGCATGATGGCGCGGATGCCGGCGGCGCGCGCCTCGAAGCCGTCATAGCGCAGCAGCGGATTGAGCCAGACGATGCGCCGCGCCTGGCGCTTGAGCCGCTCCATTTCATGGGCGAGGAGCGCCGCATCCTCGCGATCGAGCCCGTCGGTCATCAGCAGCACGTGGGCGCCTTGCGTCAGCACCCGCCGCGCCCATCGGTAATTGAACTCCTTGAGCGAGGTGCCGATGCGGGTGCCGCCCGACCAGTCCTTGACCGCGCCCGACACCTTGCCCATCGCCTCGTCGATGTCGCGGCGCTGCAGCTCGCGGGTGATGTTGGTGAGCCTGCGTGCCGAACAGGAACACGCTGCACCCGGTCGCGGTCATTGGTCAGCGCATGCAGGAAATGCAGGAACATGCGGCTGTAACTCGAGCACGAGCCGGAAATGTCGCACAGCACCACGAGTGGCGGCTCGCGCATGCGCCGCTCGCGCCGTTCGAGATCGATCATAGTGGCCGCCCGCCCGAGCGAGCCCTTGAGGCTGCGGCGCATGTCGATGCGCGCGCCCTTGAGCGCGCGCTGGAAGCGCCGCGTCAGGATCTCGGTCCGGTGCAGCCGCGAGCCTGGCGATCGCCGCCTTCGCCTGGGCCTGTTCGGCAACCGTCATCTGCTCGAAGTCCTTGCGCCGCAACATTTCGTCCGCCGAGGCCGTGAACGAGGCATCGAGCTCGACCGCCTCCGGCTTCTGCTCGCGGCGGCTTTGCGTCTCCACCTGATCGAACATGGCTTCCGCCAGCCGCCGGAATCCCGCCTGCTTCGGCTTTATCGTCGCCGGCTCGGGTGATCTGCTGGAACATCAGCTGCATCAGCTGTTCCAGCATCTTCGGCTTCTTCCAGAAGACGTGGAAGGCCTGGTCGAAGAGCTCCTTGTGGTCGCGCCGCTTCACGAAGACGGCTTGCAGCGTCCAGTAGAAATCCTCGCGCGTGCGCAGCGAGCCGCATTGCGCCGCATCGAGCGCATCGATCACCGAACCGGGGCCGACGGGCAAGCCCCGCCTCGCGCAGCACCCGGGCGAAATGCATGATGTTGGCGGCAAGCTTGCCGGACGGCGCCGGTGTGTTCTGGTTGGCGGCACGGCATGGGCCTAGACCTGCGCCATGGTCCGGATCTCGTCCTTGATCTGGTCGAGAATGCGCTTGGCTTCCGAACCTTCCATGCGCACGATGTCGTCCTGATATTTGAGCAGCACGCCCAGCGTGTCGTTCACCGTCTGCGGATCGAGCGTCACGCTGTCGAGCTCATGCAGCGCCGACACCCAGTCGAGCGTCTCGGCAACGCCCGGCGCCTTGAACAGGTCGCCGCCGCGCAGCGCCTGCACGAAGGCCACGACTTCCCGCGCCAGCGACGCCGAGGCGTCCGGCCGCTTGGCCTTGACGATTTCCAGTTCGCGCGCGGCATCGGGATAGCCCACCCAGTGATAGAGGCAGCGCCGCTTCAGCGCGTCATGCACTTCGCGGGTGCGGTTCGAGGTGATGACGACGATCGGCGGCTCCTCCGCCTTGATCGTGCCGAGTTCCGGAATGGTCACCTGGAAATCCGAGAGGACTTCGAGCAGGAAGGCCTCGAAGGCCTCGTCGGTGCGGTCGATCTCGTCGATGAGCAGGACGGGCGCTGCTCCCTTCGGCGCCTCCAGCGCCTGCAGCAGCGCCCGCTTGATCAGGAACCGCTCGCCGAAAATGTCATGCCCCAGCCGCTCGCGGTCGAGCTCGCCGGAAGCCTCCGCCAGCCGGATCTCGATCATCTGGGCCGAGTAGTTCCACTCATAGACGGCGGAATTGACGTCAAGCCCCTCATAGCACTGCAGCCGGATCAGCCGGCGGCCCAGCGCCTTCCGCCAGAACCTTGGCGATCTCGGTCTTGCCCACCCCCGCCTCGCCTTCGAGGAACAGCGGCCGGCCCATGCGCAGCGCCAGGAACACCACCGTGCCAGATCGCGCCCGGCGACATAGCCGGTCGACTTTCAGCAATGCGAGCCGTGTCGTCGATGGATTTGGGAAGCTGCTGCATCAATCCTCTCTGCGAAAGCAAAGACCCGCAGGTTCTACACCCGCGGGCCCGAATAATCGCAAGTGCCAGATGTCACTTCGCCGCTTCGACCGCCCGGCGCGCCAGAACGCCGATCAGATGGGCGCGGTATTCGGCCGAGGCGTGCATGTCGGAATTGAGGCCCTTGGCCTTGACCGAAATCCCGGCAAGCGCCTTGGCCGAGAAATTCTTGGCGAGTGCCGCTTCCATTTCCGGCACCCGGAACACCTTGGGGCCCGCCCCGGTCACCGCGACCCGCACCGTGCCATCCTTCAGCTTGGCCACGAACACGCCCACCATGGCATAGCGCGAGGCCGGGTTCGGGAACTTGGCATATGCCGCGCTTTGTCGGAATCGGGAAACTCGACCGCGGTGATGATCTCGTCTGCCTTGAGGGCCGTCTGCGAACATGCCGGTAAAGAACTTGTCGGCCGGGATCTTGCGCTCGCTGGTGTGACCGTGGCGCCGAGGCCCACGACCGCCGGCGGATAATCCGCCGCCGGATCGTTGTTGGCGATCGAGCCGCCGATGGTGCCGCGGTTGCGCACATGCGGATCGCCGATCGCAAAGGCCAGGGCGGCGAGCGCCGGGATCGCCTTCTTGACGCGCCTTGTCGGCCGCCACTTCTGCATGGGTCGTGCCGGCCTTGACTGTCACCGCCTTGGCCGAAACGGTAACGCCGGAATTCTTCAGGCCGCTGAGATCGATGATGTCGGTGGGCGACGCCAGCCCCTGCTTCATGGTCGGCAGCAGCGTCATGCCGCCCGACATGTATTTCCCGTCCTTGGCCTTCTTCATGAGCCTTGACGGCGTCCGCCAGCTTGGCGGGGCGATGATAAGTGAAGTTTTCCATGTTGTTTCCTCCCGGCCTTATTCGGCCGCCCTTTCATGGGCTGCATGGCTTTCCACACGGTGTGCGGCGTTGCCGGCATCGGCAGATCGCGCACGCCGAGCGCATCGGTCATCGCATTCATCACCGCCGCCGGAGCCGCAATGGCGCCCGCTTCGCCGCAGCCCTTCATGCCGAGGGGATTGGACGGGCATTTGGTCTCGGTGAAGCCCAGCTTGAAGTACGGCACATCTGCGGCCCGCGGCATGCAGTAATCCATGTAGGAGCCGGTCAGCAGCTGGCCCGATTCCGTGTCATAGACGCAAGCCTCGGTCAGCGCCTGGCCGATGCCCTGGGCGATGCCGCCATGCACCTGGCCTTCGACGATCATCGGATTGATGATGGTGCCGAAATCGTCGACCGCCATGTAGTTGACGATCTTCCGTGACACCGGTATCGGGATCGACCTCCACTTCGCAGATATGGACGCCGGCCGGGAAGACGAAGTTCGACGGATCGTGGAAGGCGCTTTCCTTCAGCCCCGGCTCGATTTCGGAGGAGTTGAACTTGTGCGCCACATAGGCGGCAAGCGCCACTTCGCCGAAAGCCATCTTCTTGTCGGTGCCCTTGACCGTGAAGGTGCCGTTCTTGAACTCGATGTCATCGGCCGAGGCTTCCATCACCGCCGCGGCGACTTTCTTGGCCTTGGCTTCGATCTTGTCGAGCGCCTTTGAAATCGCCGTCATGCCGACCGCACCCGAGCGCGAGCCGTAGGTGCCCATGCCGAACTGCACCTTGTCGGTGTCGCCATGGACGATCGCCACATTGTTGATGTCGACGCCGAGGCGTTCGGAGACAAGCTGCGCGAAGGTCGTTTCATGGCCCTGGCCGTGGCTGTGCGAACCGGTGAGGACTTCCACCGTGCCGACCGGATTGACCCGCACCTCCGCCGATTCCCACAGGCCGACGCCGGCGCCCAGCGAGCCCACCGCCGCCGAGGGCGCGATGCCGCAGGCCTCGATATAGGTCGAGAAGCCGATGCCGCGCAGCTTGCCGTTGCTTGGCGGAGGCCGCCTTGCGCGCCGGGAAGCCCTTGTAGTCGGCAAGCTCCAGCGCCTTGTCGAGCGAGGCGCCATAATCGCCGGCGTCATAGCACATGATGACCGGCGTCTGGTGCGGGAAGCTGGTGATGAAGTTGCGGCGGCGGAATTCCGCCGGATCGATCTTCATCTCGCGCGCCGCCGTCTCGACGATGCGCTCGACCACATAGGTCGCCTCCGGCCGCCCGGCGCCGCGATAGGCATCGACCGGCGCGGTGTTGGTGTAGACCGCATCGACCTCGGCATAGATGCTGGGGATATTGTACTGGCCGGAGAGCAGCGTCGCATAGAGATAGGTCGGCACGCAGGACGAGAAGGTCGAGAGATAGGCGCCCATCGCCGGCGATGGTGTGACCTTGAGGCCGAGGATCTTGCCCGTCCGCATCCATCGCCAGTTCCGCATGGGTGACATGGTCGCGGCCATGGGCGTCGGACAGGAAGCTCTCGGTGCGTTCCGCCGTCCATTTGATCGGCCGGCCGCCGATGCGCTTCGATGCCCAGACGCAGACGACTTCCTCGGCATAGATGAAGATTTTCGAGCCGAAGCCGCCGCCCACATCGGGCGCGATCACGCGCAGCTTGTGCTCGGGCGCCAGACCGTGGAAGGCCGAGATCACCAGCCGCGCCACATGCGGGTTCTGGCTCGTCGTATAAAGCGTGTAGTGATCGGAGCCCGTGTCGTAGGAGCCGATCGCGGCGCGCGGTTCGATGGCGTTGGGGATGAGCCGGTTGTTGACGAGATCGAGCTTGGTCACATGGGCGGCGTTCTTGAAGGCCGCATCGGTTGCCGCCTCGATCGCCGAGCGACCAGTTGAAACCCGGTTGTCGGGGGCGACGTCATGGACCTGCGCCTTGGACTTCATCGCCTTGGCCGGCATCGACCATGTGCGGCAGCACGCCGTAGGAGACATTGACCGCCTGCCGCCGCGGCCTTGGCCTGTTCCTTGGTCTCGGCGATGACGACGGCGACATGGTCGCCCACATAGCGCACCTTGCCCTGGGCGAGGATCGGATGCGGTCCCGCCTTCATGGGCGAGCCGTCCTTGGAATGGATCATCCAGCCGCAGATCAGTCCGCCGATCTTGTCCTCGGCGACATCCGCGCCGGTGAAGACGCCGACCACGCCCGGCATCTTTTTCGCCTTGGCGGTGTTGATCGACTTGATCGTGGCATGGGCATGGGGGCTGCGCACGAAATAGGCGTAGGTCTGGTCCTTGAGATTGATGTCGTCGGTATACCGGCCCTTGCCGGTGATGAAGCGCTGGTCTTCCTTGCGCTTTACACGCGCGCCGATTCCGGTCTCGCTCATGTTGCTTGCCTCCCCTTACATTTTCGCGGCGCCGGCCTGAACGGCCTTGACGATGTTATGATAGCCGGTGCAGCGGCAGATATTGCCGTCGAGCTCGTGGCGGATCGTGTCTTCGCTGAGCTTCTTGCCGTTGCGCTTCACGATATCGACCGCCGCCATGATCATGCCCGGCGTGCAGAAGCCGCATTGCAGGCCGTGATGTCTCGCGGAAGGCCTCCTGCATCGGATGCAGCTTGCCGTTCTTGGCGAGGCCCTCGATGGTCGTCACTTCGGCCCGTCGCAGGCTATCGCCAGCGCCGTGCAGGACTTGATCGCCCGGCCGTTCACATGCACCACGCAGGCGCCGCACTGGCTGGTGTCGCAGCCCACATGGGTTCCGGTGAGTCCCAGAGTGTCGCGCAGGAAGTCGACCAGCAGGTGCGGCCCTCGACCGTCGCCGCACACCGCCTTGCCATTCACTTTCATTGAAATTGCTGGCATCGACTTTACCTCCCACTACCGCCCCTGGAAAACCGGGTCCTGCCGGCCTTGCACCGGCGCAGTGATGATCCCGGTGGGGTCTTCTGTCTTCGCCGCGCGCATACTCTTCTGAGTTCATGACACGGTCAAGCGTTACCAAGGTGCAGGGGCGAGATTTTGCGCTGATTAGATCGTTGTGCAGCGCACACGCGAAACCGCGCCGGACAAATCGACTTGAGTAGTGTAAGAATAGGATAGAGGACGGAGCCAGTCATGCTTCGCTTTATTCTTGCTGTGCTGCTTTTGATGGCGGCGCCGGCGACTTCCGGGGCCGGCCCGGTGAACGATGCCGACCGCGCCGAGTTCCAGCGCATCATTTCCGAGCAGATCGCCGCCTTCCGCGCCGATGACGGCCCCCGCGCCTTCAGCTATGCAGCTCCCAGCATCAAGCGGATATTCTCCTCGCCGGATATCTTCATGCAGATGGTGCGGCAGGGCTATATGCCGGTCTACCGGCCGCAATCGTTCCGTTTCGGTGAAGCGGCGTTGGATCCCCTGGGTCGCCCGGCCCAGCGCGTCACCATCGTCGGCCCGAATGGCAAGACCTACGATGCGCTCTATTCCATGGAACGCCAGCCCGACGGCTCCTGGCGCATCAACGGCTGCACGCTCGTCGAGATTCCGGGCGTCGATGCCTGAGCCTATTAACGAGCGGGGAGAAACGAGACGCCAGATAACTTCCGCCAGATAGCGCCGAGGACATTTGAGTAATCGTCGGTCCAGGGTGGCGATAGCTCGGCCGCATCGGCGCGTTGCCAGGCGGGATCGGATGTCAACGCGCCGAGCGCATCGGGCGACCTGGCGACTGCAGCGACCTGAGACCTGAGATCAAAGCGCGCCTTGTCGGGCTGCCAGAACTTCCAGTTCACCGCATTATGATAGGCGACGAGCCCCCGCGCCCGCGACGCCGCTTCCACAACGCTTGAGAGTTCCATAAACCGGTTCGAAATGTGGAACAAAATGACTCCGTCGGGCTTCAATTTTGAAAGATACACGTCCACGGCTTCGACGGTGATCATATGCACGGGTATGGAATCGGATGAGAACGCGTCGAGTACGATGAGATCGTATTTGCTATCCGGCTCCTGCTTTAGCTTGAGCCTGCCGTCGCCCATGACGATTCTCGCAACCGGCGCGCACTCGCTCAAGAAGGTGAAGTAGTCGGGGTTCTGCGCGATCCGAACCACGTCCGGGTCGATTTCGAAGAATGACCAGTTCTCGCCCGGAAGCGCGTAGCACGCCATCGACCCTGTGCCGAGGCCGACGATCGCGACCTCTTCGAACTGGCCGCTCTTTGCATGCAGATGATTGATGACGGAGCCGAAGGGGCCTCGGGGATAATAGTAGGATTGCGGTTCGGGGGGTGTGGAGATGCGCAGACCGTTCGCGTCGGTCCGCACCTGCGTGCCATGTTCGGTCGTGCCGTGCGTCATGACATGGGCGCGTCCGCGATCGATCGGATGGACCGCAAGGACACCGTAGAAGCCGCGCGATCGCTCGATGGCGGGCAACAGGTTGCTGACTGAAGGATAAATGAGAAGTACGGTCAGAAGAAGGGGAGCTTGCGCAAGAGGGTGTTTGGAAAGCACGAGAAGCGCCGCGAGCGAACACAGCAGCCAGACGAGCGCGAAGTAGCCCTTGATGTCGCTGTCCCACCCGGCCGTTGCCCAGAGCGTGACTACAACGAGAGGAATCGAGAGTGCTGAAAGTCCGATTATCCAGCCCTTCGGCCTCGACTCTTTCCGGATCACGCCGATCAGGACGAAGGAAGCGATGAGGAGCAGCGGATACTCAATCACGGTGTCGAAAATGACCGGCGCAAGAAGGCTGGCGAACGCACCGCCCAAAACGCCGCCGAATGACATCAGGAAGTAGAACTCCGTAAGACGTCCTGCCACGGGGCGCAGCCGGACAAGCTCCCCATGACAAGCCATCATCAGGGCAAAGACGCAGAACAGTTGCACGGGGAGGAGCCAGATCTGGGTAACGGGCAACAGCGCAAGCATGCAGATCGGCGCCACGACGAGCCCAAGCTTGTCCATCACGAAGTCGTGCGAGATCCATGGCCGCCGCTGGAACGTGATGACGAAGGTCAGAAGATAGAGGGCAAGCGGTATGACCCACATGAAGGGTGCCGAAACAAGATCGGTCGCAATGTAGGCTGTGGATCCGACGAGGAGTCCGGATGGAACGAAGGACAGCGCGATCCAGTGCAAGCGCTCGCGCCAGGTGGGCGCAGGGCTTGCGGACCCAACGTCCACCTCCCGGTTGATCCCCGGCGATGCGAGCCCGCTCATGATTCCAACCATCGCGACGAGTGCGACAAGCAGAATATAGCCGCAACTCCAAAATGAAGATTGCGGCTCGAGGCCGAGGAAAGGCTCGACAAGGAAGGGATAGGCCAGCAGTGCCACAAAGCTTCCAGCATTGCTGGCGCCATAGAGGAAATAGGGATCGTGAGATTGGGCATGGCCGGAGCGTGCGAACCAGGATTGCAAAAGCGGTGCATTCGCGGAAATCGCGAAGAATGGCAGACCCACCGAGGCGGCAAACAGACCCAAGAGCCAAAGGGCTTGCCCCTCATCCGGCGGATTATCCCAGCCTGACGCAATAGCAACCGGGAGACCGACCATCGCCGTCACCATGACGGCCCCATGAATGATAACGCCGGTCCGCAAAGTGAACCCCTTCACGAGTAGATGCGCGTAGCCATAACCGCAAAGCAGGAGGGTCTGAAAGAAGACCAGCGCCAGCGACCACACCGACGCCGAACCGCCGAGGCGCGGCAAGGCCATCTTCGCGAACATCGGTTGGATCAGGAACATCAGCAGTGCGCTGCAGAACAGCGCGACGCTGAACATGGTCATCACCGCCGCTGGCGACCGGATGGTGGAAGTCGTGCTGCCTTTGGTGGCTTCCAATAAGGACATCCGTAAACAATCCCCCCGCGCAATCGCTAAAGGGCGGCACTCTGGAGGATCATCCTTTAAGAGCCCGTAAATTGTGCAGTGCTTGGAGCATGCTCGTGTCGCCAAAATGCACGCACTTTGGCGGAACATGCTCTAAGCTTGCCGTGTGAGTCTCTCCCGCCGCGACCTGGCGCTTTCCGCCGGCCTCATTCTTCTGGCTGCGCTCATCCTCCTTTGGATGGGCCGGGAGCCCATCTGCAAATGCGGCTACGTGAAGCTCTGGCATGGTGTCGTCTTCAGTTCGGAAAACTCCCAGCACATTTCCGACTGGTACAGTTTCTCCCACATCATCCACGGCTTCATTTTCTATGGTCTCCTTTGGCTGATCGGCCGCAATTGGGCCGTGGGTCTCCGCATGGCGCTGGCGATTGCCGTCGAGGCCGGCTGGGAGATTTTCGAGAACACCGATTTCATCATCAACCGCTACCGCGAGGCGACGATCTCGCTCGACTATTACGGCGACAGCGTGCTCAATTCGGTCTTCGACGTGCTCGCCATGGTGCTGGGTTTCCTCGCCGCCGCCCGCCTGCCCGTCTGGCTGACGGTGGTGCTCGCCCTCGCCATGGAACTGGGTGTGGGGGCACTGATCCGCGACAATCTCACCCTCAACATCATCATGCTGATCTGGCCGCTCGATGCCATCAAGCAGTGGCAGGGCGGCAGCTAGCCGCCGCCGTTGGTGCCACGTGAGCTCCCTGTTAAGATGTGAACTGGATCAAACAGGTCCGTAAGTCCGTGAGAGTGGCCGCCTGTGGACACCGACCCAGGGACAACCGCTATTTCGCCAGTCGTTCCTCACCGCTACCCGCTGGTGCTGAGCATCCTAACAGCGCTTTTCGGGCTGCGGGTTGCGGGTCAGCTTTTGGCCGCCGTCGCTGATGTAAGCTTTCTGCCGCCGTTCGAACGCTGGGACTCGGGAATAGTTCCCTATTCCCTGCTCCTGCCGCTGCAGATCGTGCTGATTGCGCTAATGATGGTGATCGTGCGCGATTTTATTCGCGGGCGCGGATTTTTCATTGCTCTTACCCCTCGCACCGGCCTCATCATGGAGCGATTGAGCTATCTCTATGCCGCCGTGATGGTTACGCGTTACGTGGTGACGATGACGCTATATCCGGAACTGCGTTGGTTCACCGGTACCACGCCGATTTGGTTCCACTTCGTTTTGGCGTCATTTCTCTTTACACTTGGCTACTTTTACGCGAACCGCACAGAACAGCCGGATAATAGGCCGGCGCCATGACTTTACACGAACCCGCTGTTACGCTGACCGATCTTGGCCTGGCCGTTGAATGCGCCTGGTTTGTGGTATTGCTGGTGAGGCATGCCGCGCGCACGGAGTCCCTGCGTGACTGGTTCATCGCGTTCTTCGCCGCAACGGGAATTGCCGCGTTTCTCGGCGCCATGACGCATGGCTTCGTCACCGACCCACAATCTACCCTCTATCGGACCCTTTGGATCGGGATCTTTGCTGCAATCGGCCTCGCGGCCGTCTCAAGCTGGGCCGTCGGCTCCCGGCTGATCTTATCCGATGCCACCGCGCGGGCAGTGATCGCCTGCGCATTCGTCGCATTTGGGATCTATGTTGCGATCGTTCTATTTGTAAGCCAGTCCTTTGCCGTGGCCATCATTCATTATCTACCGTCCGCGGTATATCTGCTCATCGCATTCACTGTTGCTTACCGCCGGCACCGCATGAGGTTTCTCGCTGCCGGCATAGCGGGAATACTACTGACGTTTTTGGCTGCGCTGGTCCAGCAGGGGGAGTTCGGGTTCCAGGCACTGTATCTTGATCACAATGCATTGTATCATCTCATTCAGGCGGGCGCCCTTTTGCTGATCTTTTTTGCCGCGCGGGGGCTCACGCGGCCTGTGGTGTTGTGAGGTCACAACATGTGGACTCGCCGAAATTTCCTGAGTCTGGTTTCAAGTGCCCCCGCAAGTCTGCCCGGCTTCGGGCCGATCGCGCGGCACAGTTGGGCCGCGGAACCGGTTATCGTTGTAAATGACATTCACTCACAACTGAACGAAACTCGCATGGCAAGGGTGATGACGCCCGGTTCGGAGGACGAGCTGCGAGCGGCGGTGGCGGCGGCCCGGGCAGACAACAAGTCTGTGAGCATAGCGGGCGGGCGCCACTCCATGGGTGGCCAGCAATTTGTCGGCGATGGCGTTCTCATCGACACCCGCTCGATGAACCGCGTACTAAATCTCGATGCGAATCTGGGCGTGGTCGAAGTTGAGGCTGGTATCCAATGGCCCGAACTCATCGAACAGCTAATCACAATGCAGGCGAACAATCCGCGACCGCTTGGCATAGTCCAGAAGCAGACGGGCGCTGACCGGCTTTCCATCGGTGGTGCGCTCGGTTCCAATATTCATGGGCGAGGCCTTACCTACAAGCCGATGATTGGCGATGTCGAGTCGTTTACGCTTATGGATGCCGACGGACATCTCATCAACTGCAGTCGCAATGAGAACGGAGAGCTTTTCCAACTTGCAATCGGCGGGTATGGCCTTTTCGGCGTCGTGACGCGAGTCAAGCTTAGGCTTATGCCGCGCACCAAGCTTGAGCGGGTGGTCGAAATCATCGATATCGAAGCCTTGATGCCGGCGCTCGAGGAGCGCATCGCAGAGGGATTTATTTATGGTGACTGTCAATTTTCGACAGATATGCCATCCGACAGCTTCCTGCGCACCGGTGTATTTTCCTGCTATCGCCCGCTCCCGCCCGATGCGGACATGCCAGGCGAGCATCGCGAGCTTCGCGAAGAAGACTGGCGCACGCTCTATTTTCTGTCTCACGCCGACACGAGGCGGGCCTATGAGGCTTATTCGTCCTACTATCTCAAGACCTCGGGCCAGCGGTACTGGTCCGACACGCACCAACTTAGCGTTTACATCGACGGTTATCACTTGGAACTCGACCGGCAGCTCAATGCAAAGGTCAGGGGCACCGAGATGATCACTGAGGTCTATGTGCCGCGCACTGCGCTAGGCGCTTTCCTCAGCGAGATTCGAGATGATTTCCGCAAACATGAGGTACAACTCATTTACGGGACGATCCGGCTCATCGCCAAGGACGAGGAGTCATTTCTCGCTTGGGCAAGGGAACCTTGGGTGTGCATCGTGATGAACCTGCACATCGATCATACCAAAGAACGCATCGCCAAGGCGGCGGACGATTTCCGGCGACTCATCGACCGCGCTATCGATCACGGCGGCAGCTATTACCTCACCTACCACCGTTGGGCGCGGCGCGAGCAAGTCGAAAAGTGCTATCCGCAAATGCCAGACTTCCTGAGACTCAAACGCCGTTACGATCCGCGAGAAGTGTTCGCGAGTGACTGGTACCATCACCATAAGACAATGTTTGCCAATAAGCTGTGAAGTTTCCCGCGCCTGTCACTTGGTCCGCTTCGGGTCATTGCCCGAACTTCGGTCCTCCACCCACTGCTTCCTAAAACCCAGAGCGAGCACGAAGAGTTCGGCGCTGTCGTCGCGGCTCGCCTTGGGCTTCACATGGCGTACCGCTGCGAAGTCCTGCTTCATCAGCTTCAGCATCTCGCCCTCGGTGCCGCCGCGCAGCACCTTGGCGAGATAGGTGCCGCCGGGCTTCAGCACCTGCCTGGCGAAATCATAGGCCGCCTCGGCGAGCGCCATGATCAGGATATGGTCGGTCTGGCGGTGGCCGGTGGCGTGCGCCGCCATGTCGGAGAGCACCACATCGGCCTTCTCGCCGCCCAGCGCATCGATCAGAAGCTGCGGCGCGTCATCGTCGTAGAAAGTCCTTCTTGAAGATGGTGACGCCGGCAATCGGGTCCATGCCATGCATGTCGATGGCAATGACTTGCCCGCGCCCCTCCTCCGCCTTGACCCGCTTCGCCGCCACCTGGCTCCAGCCGCCGGGTGCGGCCCCGAGATCGACGACGCGGCCGCCGGGCTTGAGGAAGCGGTACTTGTCGTCGATCTCGATCAGCTTGAAGGCGGCGCGCGAGCGATAGCCCAGCTTCTTCGCCTCACGCACATAGGGATCGTTGAGCTGGCGCTCGAGCCAGATCTTCTGCGAGACGGTGCGGCCCTTGCCGGTCTTCACCTGGACCTTGAGTTGCCCGCCCGCTTGAGCCCTTGCCGCTGCCGGGCCGGCTCATGCGCTTCTCCCGTAGGTTCCGTCCTGCTTCATCATCAGGGTGAGAATGCCTTCGCGCAAGCCCCGGTCGGCAACGCGGATGCGCGCGGCCGGAAAGGCGAGGCGGATTTCTTCGAGAATGGCGCAGCCCGCCAGAACCAGATCGGCGCGCTCGCGGCCGATGCAGGGATTGCGCATCCGCTCGCTCATAGCTCATGGCCAGGAGATCGTGCGGTCACCTCGCCGATGGCGGCGCTTTCCAGCCAGCAGCCATCGACCTTGGAGCGGTCATAGCGGCTGAAGCCCGAGCTGCACGCCGGCAATGGTCGTGACCGTTCCCGAGGTGCCGAGAAGATGCGAGGGCATCGGCTGCCGGCCCGTCGAGCGCCGCGACCCGGTCGCGCGAATTCCGTCAGCATCGGTCGCAGATAGTCGCGCATCGCCGCGAAGACTGCGGCGGTCGACATCGACGCCGCCGCCGAAGCGCTCGGAGATTGTCACCACGCCGGCGGCCAGCGACGTCCAGGCGGCGATCCCGATAGCGCTCGCCGCGCTTCACCATCCACATCACTTCGGTCGAGCCGCCGCCGATGTCGAAGACCAGCGCGGTTTCGGCGTCCGGCGTCGATCAAGGGTTCGGCACCCGTTGCCGCAAGCAGCGCCTCGGTCTCGCGGTCGATGATCTCGAGTTGCAAGTCCGGTCTCGACCGCGACCCGGGCGATGAACTCATCGCCATTGGCGGCCATGCGGCAGGCTTCGGTCGCCACCAGCCGGCGTGCGCTCGACCTTGCGCCATTTCAGTTTGTTGGCGCAGACCCGCAGGGCATCGATGGTGCGGCTCATGGCCTGGTCGCTGCAAGCCGCCAGAGCGGCTCGAGCCCTTCGCCCAGCCGGACGATGCGCGAAAAGGCGTCGACGACAGTGAAACCCCTGCGCCACAGGCGTCGCGATCAGCAATCTGCAATTGTTGGTTCCGAGATCGAGGGCGCCATAATAAGCATCGCCCCGCTCGGGCCGTCTGGCAGCGCCGTGGCCGGCTGCCGGTTGTCTGCGCCGGGAGCGGGCAGCCGCCCGCCCCATTGGTCGCGTCCACGTTCTGAACCTTCCACGGGCGCCCCGCGCTCGACGGCCACGCGGCCGGAGCACGGCAAACCACCCGAAATCATTGCGTTGGCCGCAGTTTACCAGCTTCTTAACGCCGGTAAAGCATTTGTGTCGGGAGACGCTCGAATGCTCGATCGGCCCCTTAACCCCAAATTGAGACGTTGTTGACTAACAATGGGTCAACGAGGGGGATCATATGCGGACGTTCGGCACGCGCTGGTTCAAGGAAGGCTCGCTCATCGGCGAATATTCCGAGCATTTCGGCCAGGCCGTCACCCGCCAGAAGCAGGCGATGGCGCTCAACGCCGCCAAGGTCGATGCCGAACTCGCCTCCAAGGCCAAGTCCGAATTCATCGCCAACATGAGCCATGAGTTGCGCACCCCGCTCAACGCCATCATCGGCTTTTCCGACATGCTGGCACACTCAACCGGTCTCCGCACCGGACAAGGTCAAGCAGTATTCGGGCTATATCAAGCAGGCGGCCGAACATCTTCTGGCGCTGATCAACGGCATTCTCGACGTCTCCAAGATCCAGGCCGGCCAACTCGACGTCGAGCCGCGAGCCCATGGACATCAAGCCGCTGATCGCTCGAATCCTGCCTCCTGATCATCGAGGCCAAGGCCAAGGAGAAGGACATCGCTGTCGAGACCGCACATCGCCGCCAACATGCCGGTGATCTATGGCCGATCCGCTGCGGCTCAAGCAAATCCTCATCAACCTCCTCGGCAATGCGGTGAAGTTCACGCCAAGCCAAGGGCGCATCCGCATCGAGGCGGGCCCCGCCCAGCAGGGCTATCGCCCTGATCGCCGTGACCGATACCGGCGAGGGCATGACGGCTTCCGAAATCGAAACCGCCATGCGCCCCTTCGGCCAGGTCGATGACGGGCTTCAACAAGCGTCATGAAGGCACCGGTCTTGGCCTGCCGATCTGCCTATGCCTTGGCCCGACTCCATGGCGGCGATCTGCGCATCGATTCACGAAAAGGGCGCCGGCACCCGGGTCACCGTCATTCTGCCGGTCGACTGCCGGCAAGCAACCTGCACCAGCAAGCCCGGCTTCCGAACCCAAGCGCCATTGATGGACTGAGCACATGAACCGTCAGCAACCGCCCTCCAATCAGCCCCCGCACCTCACTCAGCACGGCGCCGTCGAGCGCGTCGGCCGCATCGTGGCGGTCACCGGCGCCCATGCCATCATCCTGCTCGATGTCGAGGACGAGCAGCGGGCGGGCCGGCATGCGCGGAGCCCGGAAATCGGCACCCTGCTCAAGGTCGACTACGCCGACGTCGATTTCGCTGGCCCTGGTCTCCGCCCTGAGTTCGCCGATGCCGTCGCACGCGCCAGAGCGACAAGGAACTGCGCATTGTCGAAGTCGAATTCATCGGCGAACTGCCGAAGGATGACAGCGGCAGGCCGAAGGCCTTCCGCCGCGGCATTTCCTGCTATCCCTCGCTCGGCGACATCGTCTACCGCGCCAACAAGCAGGAACTCGCAAAGGCCTATGCCTGCGACACCGACACGCGCCATTCGCATCGGCCATATCCAGCAGGACTCCTCCATTCCGGCGATGATCAAGATCGACGAAATGCTGGGCAAGCATTTCGCCGTGCTCGGAACCACCGGCACCGGCAAATCCTGCGCCGTGGCCCTGATCCTCCGCCGCATCCTCGAGAAAAATCCCCAAGCCCATATCCTGCTCCTCGACGTGCACCGCGAATATGCCCAGTCCTTCAAGGGATTGGCCGAAGTCATCACGCCCGACAACATGAACCTGCCCTTCTGGCTGCTGAACTTCGACGAGATCGTCGAAATCCTGATCGGCCAGCAGCCCAACCGCGAAACCGACATCGAGGTCCTGCGCGAGCTCATCCCGCATGGCCAAGCTGCGCTACATGCACAATCAGCGCCGCGACAAGGGCCAGATCATGCGCGGCCGCGAGATCGTCGAAGATCGCCAATATCGGCGTCGATACGCCGATTCCCTATCGCACCTCCGATCTCATCGGCCTGCTCGAGGAATATATCGGCAAGCTCGACCTGCGCGGCGAACTCGCCCCCTACAAGCGGCTGAAGGCGCGCATCGAGACGATCTCGCGCGATCCGCGCTATGCCTTCATGTTCGGCAGTCTCACGGTGCAGGACACGATGGCGCAGGTGCTCGCCGCGCCTGTTCCGCATTCCGGTCAACGGCAAGCCCATCGCCATTCTCGAACTCGGCGGCCTGCCCTCCGAAATCATCAATGTCGTGGTCTCGGTGCTGGCCCGGCTCGCCTTCGATTTCGGCGTGTGGAGCGCCGGTCGCATTCCCGATCACCTTCGTCTGCGAAGAGGCCCACCGCTACGTGCCGATCGACAAGACGCTCGGCTTCGAGCCGACCAAGCGCGCGATCTCGCGCATCGCCAAGGAAGGCCGCAAATACGGCGTGTCGCTGTGCATCGTCACCCAGCGCCCGGCCGAACTCGATCCCACCATCCTGTCCCAGTGCAACACCATCTTCTCGATGCGCCTCACCAACGAGCGCGACCAGGAGATCCTGCGGGCCGGCATTTCCGATGCCGCCGCGAGCCTCCTCGAATTCATGACGACCATGGGCACCGGCGAAGCGATCACCTTCGGCGAAGGCGTGGCGCTGCCCACCCGCATCAAGTTCGACATGCTGCCCGCCGATGCGCTGCCCGAAGAGCAACACCGCCTCGTTCACCGCAGAACTGGGCCAAGGACATGCCCGACGACAGCTTCCTGCACGAGGTCGTCACCCGCTGGCGCGCCCAGACCTACAATCCCGAGGGCGCCAGTCCGACGGCCGAGGCTGATCCGGCCCAGCCGGCAGCGGGCCCGGCTGCCATTCCGCATGCCGCTCCGCCGCACCACTCCGCCCCGGCTGCGCCGCATCATTCCCTGCTGCGCCGCCAGCCAATTCAGGGCCAGCCTGCCACCGGCAACGGCCTGTTCGGCGGTCATCATGCGCCGGCCGCCGCTCCGCCCTCTCCGTCCGCAGTTCAGCCCACCCCGGCGCAACTGCAGCAGCAAAGCCTCGCCAGCCTGATCAAGCAGTTCCGCAGCTAGTCCGGCGGCGGCACTTCCGGATTGAGCGGCAAGATGGACACGGCCGAATCGTAGTGCGCTAGACCTACGGCGGTGATCGCAACTGGCGGTGTGCAAAGTTCGCTGTCCCCGTTACACTGAGGTCATGGCCGAAACTAAGAAACTTCCGAAAAACCTATATGATCTCGCCAAGGCTCTTGGTCGTTGGGAGAGCGAGGGCGGAGCTACGGAACCGACGCAGGGATCGGACCTCGGACAAGACATCGCGCTTCAGGAAGCTGAAGAGCGTATTTTGCGGTGTTTGGGCGCGGCGGTTATCCTTCAGTGGAACGATCTCCCCACCGAAATCCAGCGGAACCTCTTCGAAGACGCGGCGTCCATGAGCGACCCCGCGCGGCGATTCCGTTTGAAACAGCTCATTGCCCGATTTCTTCATGACCACAAGGATGACACTTAATGCACGACTGGTACGTCACATTCCAGATGGCCGTGGTCGCGCGTGTATTTTGATGTTTCGCTGTGGCATCGTCGGCGAGATCGTCGCTAAGGTTAAATTCCTGTCCGCGAGATACTGATTAGCATATCGACACCAGCCACGCGCCGTCAGTCCTTCAAGAAGCGCGATACCATCTTCGTCTCACCGAGAAGGCCGCGCGGCCGGACTACCAGCACGGCGGCGAGTACCACGCCGATGATGACGATCTGAAGGGCAGCCGCCCGGGCCTGATACTCGGCAGGCACGACGCCGCTGAGTGCGGCGCCCGTGAAGCTCCACAGTCCCCACACCAGCAGTGCGCCGAGAAGAGCTCCGCGATTGTTTCCGGAGCCCCCGATAATCAGCATCGCCCAGACCTGGAAGGTAATGGCCGAGAGATAGTTCTCTGGTGCGATGAAGCCGATGAAATGCGCCTGGATAGCGCCCGCCAGCCCCATGATGGCACTGCCCAGCGCGAAGGCTTGCAGGCGGAAGAGGTTGGCGTTCTTGCCGAGCGATGTGGCGGCTGTCTCATCTTCGCGAATGGCCCGCAAGACCCGCCCCCAAGGGCTGCGGACCAAGCTTTCGAGAGCGGCATAGACGATTGCCGTGACGGCGCACACAAGCAGGAGATTGGCGAGGTTGAAGAGGATCGGCTGTTCCTCAAGGCCGCCGAAAGGCCTTGGAATGAACCCTACACCAAAAGGGCCGCCCGTGAGTGTTTCGGCGTTGAGAGCGACAAGCTGGATTGCAATGGCAATGCCAAAGGTGGTGATCGCGAGATAGTCGGCCCGCAGCCTCAAGGTGATGGCGCCGATGATTGCGGCCGCGAGTCCCGAGACGATTGGTGCCGCGAGCCAGCCGATCCAGATCGGCAGGCCGAAACCGCCGAACCTTCCGTCGGCATCGGGCGTGGTAAGGAGAGCCGAAGTGTATGCGCCGATCGCCACAAATCCGGCAACGCCGACATTGAACAGACCCGTCTGCCCCCACTGCACGTTGAGACCGAGGCACATGATGCCGTAGCTCAACGCCGTCACCAGGAAAAACGCGGCGTAGCTCAGGAGATCGAGGGTCATTCGCGCACCCCGAAAAGGCCGGCTGGCCTGACCAGCAGCACGCCGATGAGAATGAGGAAAGCCACGGCAGCGCGGTAGTCGGAACCGACCATCTGGACCGCCACCGCTTCCGATACACCGACAATCAATCCTCCGATCACCGCGCCGGGTACGCTGCCGATGCCGCCGAGGATCGCCGCCGCAAACAGAGGCAGCAGCAGGTCGAAGCCCATGAACGGCCGAATTTGCACGGTGATTCCGAGCATGATGCCGGCCGCACAGGCCAATGCGCCGCCGATCATCCACGTGGCGCGAATGACGCGGTCAACATCGACCCCGGCGACGCGGGCCAGCACTGGATTCTCGGACACGGCCCGCATGGCCCGGCCAATCGGGCTGAGCGTCATGAAGCGATCCATGGCCACAACGATCACCGCCGTCATCGCCAGCAGGAAAATCTGATCGGGCGTGAGCTTGATGCCGAGACCGAGCGGAATCGCCATTTGAATATCGCGCGAGAAGTAGGCGGGCTCGGAAGTGAAGATAAATTCGAGGAGGCTCCGAAGCGCCATCGATGCACCGAAACTCGCCATCACCATGACAATGGCATTGCCGCGGTTGCGCAGCCTCGAAAACAGCAAGTTGTCCAGTGCAAGCGCCAGCACGCCCGTAAGGAGCGCTGCGAGGACGCCTGCAACGATCATCGGCCAGCCAAACGAAAGACGACCAATCGTCCCCAGATTCTCGCCCAGCATCATGCCGATCGCACCCGCCAGCGCGAGCGCGATGTAGGTGCCCCAGGCGAGGAATTCGCCATGGGCAAAATTAGCAAAGCGCAGGATCGAATAGGTCAGCGTCACGCCGATAGCACCCAAGCCGATCAGCGCGCCCATGATCAGTCCATCGGCCACGAACTGCAGATTCACGCCGCACCTTTCAAGGGCTTCCCGCCGAGGTAGAGTCGGCCGATCGACGGATCGTGCGAAATCTCGGCCGCAGAACCTTCGTGAGCGGTTTTGCCTTCAACCAGGACCAACGCACGATCAGCGAGCGCCAGCGCCGCCTTGGCGTTTTGCTCGACCATCAGGATGGTGATGCCTTTGCTCCTGATCTCGGCCAATTTCGCGAAAACCTGGCCCACCAGTTTCGGCGACAGTCCGGCCGAGGCCTCGTCGAGCATCAGGATCCGTGGCCTGGCGATGAGCGCCCGTGCCACGGCCAGCATCTGACGCTGGCCGCCGGACAGCCGCCCCGCCGCAAGCTGACGCTGCCGTGCGAGATCGGGGAAGAGCCCGAGCATCGCCTCGATCTGCCCGGTCCTCTCCGGTTTCGGCAGAATATCGGCGGCAAGGCGCAGATTGTCGGCGATCGACATGAGTGTGAAGACATTTTCGGTTTGCGGCACGAAGCCCAGCCCGCCACGCGCCAGCTGATGGGCCTTGGCGCTGGTGATATCCTTGCCATCGAGCCAGGCGCGCCCGCCAAACTTCGGCACGAGGCCGGCAATCGCCTTGATCAGAGTCGACTTGCCCGCACCGTTCGGTCCCAAGCACCACCACGATCTCGCCCGGCATCACCTGAAGGCTGACACCACGCACGATCGGCACGCCCGGTTCGTAGCCCGCTTGCAGATCATCGACGGCGAGGATAGCTGCGGTCATTGCATCGTGCCGCCCAGATAGGCATCGATGACGGCGGGATCGCCGACCGCCGCGGTGGGTGTTCCCTCGAACAGCATGCGGCCCGCCGACATCACTGTGACATGACGGCAAAGACGCGCCACCACATCCATATTGTGCTCGATGATGAGGAACGCGACACCCCGGCGATTGATCTCGGTGATGCGGTCGATGATCGTTTCCAGAAGGGCTGGATTTACTCCGGCGCCGGGTTCATCGAGAAGGATGATGCGGGGGTCGGCCATCAGCACGCGGCCGAGTTCCAGGAGCTTGCGCTGGCCGCCGGACAGCACACGCGCGGGCTCCCTCGCGAGCCGCGCAAGTCCCAGAAACTCGAGCAGCGCCATCGCCTTGTCCGCATTGGCGCGCTCTTCGCGCGCGACGCGGCCGATCGTGATCCAGTTGGCGATCATGCGCTCGCCCGATTGCCCCTGCGCGGCGGTGAGCAGGTTTTCCAAGAGCGTCATCTCTCCGAATGGACGCGGTATCTGAAAGGTCCTGCCGAGCCCGCGGGCCATGCGGCGATGGGGTTTTTCCGCGGTGATTTCGGATCCTTCCAGACGGATTTCACCACTCGTCGGCCTGAAACTGCCGGCGATCAGATTGAAAAGCGTGGTCTTGCCAGCACCATTGGGACCGATCAGGCCGGCAATCTCTCCCGCCGCCACGCTGAGCGAAACGTCAGCCACCACCGTGGCGCCGCCAAAGCGCTTTGATACGGACCGCACTTCGAGCATACCCCTTCCCCTTCAAGACTCGCTGCTGTTATCATCCCTCCTGCTGCCTCACCAGCCCCTCACGAAATGGGAGTGATCGCCATGGCCGCTGTCCCGGGCGACAGTTTTGAACTCTTTGACCTGCGCGTGGAAGTCGTCGCGCCGGAGGGCGCCAAGCTCCTTTGCGGTGCCAAGCCGGGCGATCATTTCGAGCTCCGGGGCGAGATGCTGCATCTGCCGCCGGGACAAGGGATGTCGATCTATTCGCTCGCCGCCGTGCTGCCGCTACTGGCGGCCAAGCAACGCGTGACCCATCCCAACGACTGGATGTCGACGGATGCCGAGGTCGCCTGTCCCGACCCCAATTGCCCAAGCCGGCTTCGCATCACGAGACTCGGCAAGCGGCGCTTCAGCCATGCCGAGGCCACCGCGGTTGCACTCAACAAGGATCATGACGATTGACGACGGCCGAACTCTTTCAGCTTCGCCCCGGATATGAAATTTCGCGGGTTATTCGCGGTGGCTGGCAACTCGCCGGTGGCCACGGCACGATCGATAGAAACTCGACCGTCGCCGATCTTGCGGCCTTCTGTGAGGCCGGCATCTTCACCTTCGACTGCGCCGACATCTATACGGGCGTGGAGGAGCTGATCGGTGAATTTCGGACTGCTTATGCGAACAGCCACGGCGCCGAGGCTCTCGCCCGCGTGAAGATACACACCAAATTCGTACCCGATCTCGACATCCTGCCTGTGATCACCAAGGCCCATGTGCGGAGCGTCATCGAGCGGTCGCTGCGGCGGCTGCGCATGGAGCGGCTCGATCTCGTGCAGTTTCACTGGTGGGACTACGCCATTCCTGGCTGCGTGCAGACCGCGCTTTGGCTGAAGGAAGTGCAGGAGGAAGGCAGCATCAACCTGCTCGGCGGCACGAATTTCGATACGCCGCACACGGCTGAGCTTCTCGATGCCGGCATTCCCCTTGCCAGCATGCAGGTGCAATACTCGCTGCTCGATGCAAGGCCGGAGCATGGGCTGATAGATCTTTGCACGCAGGAACAACGTGAATCTCCTGTGCTATGGCTCCGTGGCGGGCGGCTTCCTGAGCGATCGATGGCTCGGACGCGCCGAACCGATGCCGCCCTTCGAGAACCGCTCGCTCAGCAAGTACAAGCTGATCATCGACGATTTTGGCGGCTGGGCGCATTTCCAGCGCCTGCTGAGAGTACTGCGGACGATCGCCGACCGCCATGGAGTCGACATCGCGACCATTGCCAGCCGTGCCGTGCTGGACCGCCCACAGGTGGGCGCCGTCATCGTCGGGGCGCGCAATCGCACCCACCTTCCGGCAAACCTGGCCATCATGCAGTTGCGCCTCACGCCCACCGATTACGCCGAGTTGGAAGCCGTGCTGGCGCAGAACCGCGGCCCGCAAGGCGATACCTTCACCCTGGAGCGGGACCGCTCCGGGCCCCACGGCTCAATCATGAAATACAATCTGAACAAGCAAGCGTCATGACCCTGCTTGCCGCCGCCGCGGCCCGCGAGATTGAGGCGATTCACGCGGCTTTCGTGGAGCTTTTCACCGGCCGGTCGCGTGATTTCAGCCGCTGTTTTGCGGCTTTTGCTCAGGACTTGGAGATGGTGACACCGGATGGCGTCCGCCTTGACCGCAAAACCATCCTCGCAGGGCTGGAAGCAGCCCGCGCGGGGCCGGATTTCCGTATCTCGATCTCCGACATCCGCTCGATTTGGGAAGGCGACAATTCGGTCTTGCTCCAGTATGTTGAGCAACAGTATCGTGATGGCAGGACGACCCGGAGGCTGTCGACAGCCCTGTTCGAGGCTCAGGCAGAAGCGCCGTTCGGAGTTGCCTGGCGGTACCTGCACGAAACCTGGATGCGGGATGCCGTATAAGAACAGGGATAGTGTTCCCCGCGTGGGGAGTTGGAGGAGAAGACCATGAAACCTTTTACATTGGCCATGACCGCTTTCGCGGCCATGATGGCTGCGTCTGGCGTGAGCCAAGCCGCTGACTGCGACGTGACCGTCGGCCTCGTCATGGAGCTGACGGGTCCTGCCGGCGAGTATGGCCAAGCGGGCGCAAAGTCCGTCGAGATGGCGTTCCGCGACATCAACGATGCCGGTGGCGTAATCGACGGCTGCAAGCTCATCACCGACACGCGCGACTCGCAAAGCCAAGGCAACGTCGCCGTCGACGCGGCAACACAGCTCGTTCAGGTGAAGAAGGTTCCGGTCATCATCGGTGGCATCATCTCATCGGTTTCGATTCCGATCCTCACATCGGTGACCGGTCCCGCCAAGGTCGTGCAGGTCTCGCCCGCCTCTTCGTCTCCGACCCTCACCGCTCTCGGCCGCGACGGCAAGACCAATGGCGTGTTCTTCCGCACCATCACTTCGGACGCCCTGCAGGGCGTGGCGGCGGCCAAATACGCACTCGACCAGGGCTTCAAGAAGCTTGCGATCATTAACGTCAACAACGATTTCGGCGTGAACATGGTCAACGAGTTCTCCAAGGCCTACAAGGCGCTCGGTGGCGAGATCGTCTCAGTGACGCCCTATAACGAGAAGCAGCCGAGCTATCAGGCCGAAGTCACCGCCGCGATGGCCGGTGGCCCGGACGGGCTCTATCTCATCAGCTATCCGGTCGATGGCGCCACCATCGCCCGCCAGTGGATCTCGCAAGGTGGCACGCCGAAGTTCCTGCTCAACGACGGCATGAACAGTCCCGACTTCATCGCCAATGTCGGCGCCAAGTATCTCGACGACGCCTATGGCACCTCGTCGGGCACAAACCCCACTCCGTCTACGGATTACTTCACGAAGAACTACAAGGAGTTCTCCGGCATCGAACCGTCGAACCCGGCGGCCGACCGCTCTTATGATGCCGGCGCGATCGTCGGTCTCGCCATCGCGCAAGCCGGCAAGGCCGATCCTGCGGCAATCAAGGATGCGATCAGCAAAGTCCTCGATCCCAAGGGCGAGGTAATCCATGCGGGCAAGGAAGAATTTGCCAAGGCCCTCCAGCTCATCAAGGACGGCAAGCCGATCAAGTATGAAGGCGTGATCGGCCCTGTCTCCTTCGACCAGTATGGCGACATCACCGGACCGTTCCGCCTGTGGCGAATCCAGAAGGGTGAGGTCACCACGGTCGGAGAGATGACGACAGCCGACGTCGATGCGCATCAAGGCCAAGATCGGCAACTGAATCATAGCAGAATGACTGCGTAGAGAGGCGCTGCCCTTGGGCGGCGTCTCCACTTCTTTGGGACTGCCGCATGACCCTGATGCCCGACCGTACCATGCTTGCCCCGGGCCTCGAGATCAGCCGCCTGGTGACCGGGCTGTGGCAGATCGCCGACATGGAAAAGGGCGGGCGCAAGCTCGATCTCGATGCACTAGCCCTCGACATGAAGACCTATGCCGAAGCGGGCTTCGATACCTTCGACATGGCCGACCACTATGGCAGCGCCGAAGACATCGCCGGCCGCTTCAATGCCCTGCATCGCTACGGCAAGGTGAAGGCTGCGCGGCCAGCCGTCTTGACCAAGTGGTGCCCGGCACCTGGACCGATGACGCGCGATATCGTGCGCGCCGCCGTCGCCCGCGCCCAGGACCGGTTGCAGACATCGAAGATCGATCTCATGCAGTTCCATTGGTGGATGTTCCAGCATCCCGGCTGGATCGATGCGATGAAGGAACTCGCCGTCCTCAAGGAGGAAGGCGCAATCGGCCATCTCGGCACCACCAACTTCGATACCGATCACTTGCGCCTGCTGCACCAGCACGGCATTCCCGTGGTCTCGAACCAGGTGTGTTTCTCGCTGCTCGATCGCCGCGCCGCCGGAGACATGAGTGCATTTTGCTTGTCGTCGGGTGTGCATCTGCTTGCCTATGGCACTTTGGCGGGCGGATTGCTGACCGAGAAGTGGCACGGCAAACCGCAGCCGGCGGAGAGCGATGTCGCCGACTGGAGCACCATGAAATACCTGCGGTTCGTCGCGCAGATCGGCGGGTGGGCGGTGCTGCAAGGCATACTCGACGCGCTTGCACAGGTTGCACGCAGGCACCATGTGTCGATTGGCAATGTTGCCACGCGCTGGGTGCTGGAACAGAAAGCCGTCGCAAGCGTCATCGTCGGCGCACGACTCGGCGAACGCGAGCATCGCGCCGACAATCTCAATATTTTTGGTTTCGCGCTCGATGCCGAGGACCACGGCATCATCGATACCGCGCTGGCACTCACCATACCCCTCCCCGGCGACTGTGGCGACGAATATCGGCGTTCGCCCATACCTGACCGCGTCGGGCGATCTGAGCCATCACATTGCGAGCTTTCCCAAGGTCTATGCGGCGCAGGCGATGCCGGACAGGCCGGCGCGCCTGCGCCTCGACACCGGCAGCATCTGGGAGTCGCTCGCCGGTTACAGCCGCGCCGTCCGCATCGGCGACCGCATTCTGGTGAGTGGGACGACGGCCACCCATGGCGCAGGTGAAGTCATTGCGCCGGGCCACCCGGGAAGCCAGACGGTTTATATCCTCGACAAAATCCGCGCCAGCATCGAGGCGTTAGGTGGCACCATGGAAGACGTGGTCCGCACCCGGGTTTATCTGCGCGACCAAAGCCTGTGGGAAGAGGTCTCGCGCGTCCATGGGCGGATTCTCGGCCATGTGCGGCCCGCAAATACCCTTCTCGAGGTTTCATCACTAATCGGAGGCTACGATGTAGAGGTCGAAGCAGAGGCTATCGTGGGATGACCCACGCGGCGGCTTGACCAGCACCAGCCCCAAGGAATATGAACCGCCAAGCTAATTTTTAAGCCCTGCTTTGGGGGATCGTCTAACGGTAGGACAGCGAACTCTGACTCCGCCAGTCTAGGTTCAAATCCTAGTCCCCCAGCCAATTGATTTACTTGGATATTTTTAAACTTCCTCTTCGCACCGAAAGCGCTTGTGTAAGCACCATGTAAGCAAATAAATGCAAAGGGTATAGCCCGCCATCTGACCTCCGTCTTCGCTTTGTCGCGCACTGCCTCTGCGACATTGATTACCCCGCGCATTCTGAAATGATCGGCCTGAAGGCATTGGTGACCACCGTGGAGGGTCCTGTTGCCGCCGACGCAGCTCGAGTGGGTGATGCGCGCTGATGACCACTTTTTCGGAGCTCCAGCATCCACGCCTGAAGGGTGAAAAAACCTTTCAAGACTTTTGCCTGAAGTTGCTCCAATGCGATTGGGATGACCCTCACGCAACTATCCACGCACGAAGGGGACAGCCGCAACATGGCGCAGATATCACGGGGAGTGATAACCGGAATAAGTTCCAGAACGCAGCGTGCCAATGCAAAGGATCAGAAAAGCACGAATGGCGTCAGCTTTCAGAGCGCGAGCTCGAAGATCAGGTTAACCTCGCCAAGGGATTCTCTCGACAGCATAATGAGCCGTCAAAACCGATAGCCATCCGGCGCCTGGTCGAGATCGCACTCAAGGCGAAGGGAAAGCGGTGAGCAGTTCCTTGCCCATTTGGTTGCAATACATTCAGGCTCTTTCCTTACCGGCTTTAGCAATTATCGGCGCATGGATCGCTTATCGGCAGCATCGCACGGCACACGACAAGTTAAGGCTTGATCTCTTCGACCGACGATTGCAGGTGTACGTCGAAGCAAGGAAGTTCATTTTCAAAGTGATTCAAGAGGACCATCCCGACAATGACGATTTTGGTCCGTTTTTGCGCGCTCGCGACGCCGCTAGTTTTCTTTTTGGCCCGGAAATTGAGACCTTTTTGGAGACAGTGACTGACAAGCTGCATCGCTTAGGGCGTCACACAGAAAGCTGGCAGTTGTGAAAGGTATGGAGCATCAAAAACTAGTCGAGAATGAAACAACTCTGCTCAAGGACTTTGGGGTGCTTCATGACCAAATTGTCCCGTTATTTTCTCGATGTATGCGATTTTCTAAAGTTCAGGAATGACACTGCGGGAAATCCCGCACCTGCTTGGACGCATTGATGGACGCGCATTTTCCTGAATGCTACCCTGCACTCCATGAAGACAATCGAAACTTACTCGGTGCATCAGTCCGGCCAGGTGACGCGGCGAATCAGGCGGTTGCCGGGCGCCAGTGAACTGCCCAAGATCGTGGTGACTGTTGAGAAAGGCACCGAGCCGCACGAGATGATCGAGCAGCTTCGCCGCCTGGCCGCAGTGCTCGATAGGTAGCAATGGTGGTCGCATGTTGCCACCACCGGAGAAGGGGAAGCGGTGAAGCCCATCGCAGATGATTGCAATGACGCCACCCGAGATCATCATGAATTTCTTACAGGAATTGCCTCTAACAATTCGCGAGGTGATTCGCGCTCGGGTCCTGAACGCTGTGTTCGACGTCAATGTTTTTCCAGAGATCGACGCAGCTGAGGAAATAAAAAGAGGTTTCCAGAGCGCTGAATTACACTCAGCTAAGGCGATATTGGCCTGTGGCTTCATAGACTACCTCCTATCGTTCGACGAGAGCGCTCCTCTACACCGGCTTCACACTGATGAAGCATCGAAGAAATGGCTTCATCTGCGATCGGGCGCGCTTAGTGCATCAGCTCTTCGCGCATTTGAAAAATCTCAGTTGCGGATAGCGATAAGTCAGTCATTAAGATGAACTCACCCGGCGAAAGGCGGGGTGCGCAGAAGAACGTCATCTTCGACAAGCACGATCGCGATGACAAGTGAAGGCTCACAGCAATTCGCCTGTGATTTCGGCTGGCGCATTGACCGTGCGTTGGTGATCCGGCATCAATGGAGGGATGACAGCGCACCGCTCGCAGGCCGTGGCGGCCTTGCTCACCACCATGCTCATCTGGGGTACGTCCGCCGTGTTCATGCGGACAACGGCGCTGACATTGACGGCAGAGAATGCGCTGGCGCTGCGCTATGTTGTGCTGGTGCTCATGGTTGTGCCGGGACTGCTGATCACAGGTGGCTGGCGCATCGCGCGTGAACACTGGCCGCGCCTGCTCCTCACGGCGATCGGCATGTTTGGCTCCAGCTGGTTCACGATACAAGGGTTTGCGCGCGTCGCCGCTGGCCTCGGCACGGTGATTTCCATGGTCGAGCCGATCATCATCGCGCTGCTGGCCTGGGCCATTCTGCGCGAACCACTGTCATCACGGATTTGGCTGGGGCTGTTAGTATCGCTGATTGGCGCTGCGGTTCTGTTCTGGCCGGACATCACCGCATCCACCGCTAACCCGGTCGACGGTGTGGGGATCCTGTTTCTCCTGGCGGCCCCCACCTGCTGGGCTGTCTACACCATTGGTGCCAAGCCGCTGCTCTCCCACTATTCCGGCTTCGCCATCACGGGCTGGTCGATGCTGCTGTCAGCGCCGCTCATTTTGCTCATGGCCAGCAAACCCTATGCTGAACTTGTTTCAACCACGACCGCACGGACCTGGGCTGAGATAGTCTACCTCGCGGCATTCAACTCGCTCCTCGGCGCGGTGCTCTGGAACTACGGCACGCGGCATCTGCCGGGCGCAGCCGTGGGCTCCTTCCTTTACCTTCTCCCAGTGATTGCCGTGGCAGCGGGATATCTCATCCTTGGCGAGCCAATCACGCCATGGCTTGTTGCGGGCGGAGCCATCCTGCTGGCAGGCGTTGCACTTGCACAATCAGGTTCCCGTGAACTCGGTGCAGCTGATGTGCCTCTCCGGCGGCGCGCTTAGGCGAGCTTTTGTCAGCTTTTAACGGATGAAGATCAACAGTTGCATTGTCAGTTTCGGATACTGCTTTGAATCCAGCACAATATGGTGCAATTTGGGTTTGCGATAATCCTGGATTTCTCCAGTGGGTCGGTCCCGACAGGAGCCCATGCATGGCAACCAGCAACCCGGCCTTCGCTTTGACCGAAGCGGCCCGCAAACATGTGAAAGGTAAACTGGCCAGGACGCTCGCCGATCAGCTGCTCGAAAATGCGCCCCCCGATGATCTGCAGGACGCATCGCCGGAGATGCTGGCGTGGCTCGTCGAAGGCAGGCTGGCTTTCCTAACCGAGCGTAAACCGGGCCGGGCGAAGATTGCGGTCGGCAATCCGGATGGGGCGCCGAACGACGTCACGACGGTCGACATCCTCAATGACGACATGCCCTTTCTGGTCGATTCGACCATCGCGCTTTTGGCCGAGCGCGGCCATGAAGTGAGACTGGCGCTGCATCCGGTCCTGTCGGTGAGGCGCGATCTCTCAGGCATGCTCCTCGACATCGCGGCGAAGCCCGCGGCCGACGGCACGACGATGCGCGAAAGCTTCATTCATATCCATCTGGCGCGCCTTCCGGCCGAGGAAGCGGCGGCACTCGAAGCGGACCTGCGCACCGTCTTCACCGATGTGCGCCAGACGGTGATCGACTGGCGCGCCATGCAACAACGCCTGCGCGAGGCGATCAACCACTATCAGCAGGACCCGCCGCCCATCGCGATCGAGGAATTCACCGAGGCGATCGCGTTTCTGCAATGGGTGCTCGACAATCATTTTACCTTCCTCGGCATGCGCGAGTACCGCTTTGCCGGCGGCGCGGCGAAAGGCGCACTCCAGGCGGTGCCCGACAGCGGGCTCGGCATTCTGCGCAACGCCGCGAAGGAGGAAGTGAGGGGCGCCTCGACCCCGCACCTGCCGGCTCCGATCCGTGAATTCCTGCGCCAGCCGGCACCGATCATCATCACCAAGTCGGACCTTCGCTCCAATGTTCATCGCCGGGCGGCGATGGACTATGTTGGCGTCAAGTTGTTCGACGGTGCGGGCGAGCTGACCGGCGAATTGCGGGCGATCGGGCTTTTCACCTCGTCGGCCTATACGCAGAATCCGAATGATATTCCGCTGCTCAGACGCAAGCTCAGCCGCGTCGTGCAGGCGAGCGGCTTCTCGCCATCGGGCCATTCCGGCAAGGCACTGATCGCCGTGCTCGAGAGCTTTCCCCGCGATGAGCTCTTTCAGATTGACGGCGAAACGCTGGAGACGATTGCCCACGGCATTCTGAGACTCGAGGAGCGGCCGCGCACGCGCCTCTTTGTCAGGCGCGACAAGTTCGATCGTTTCGTTTCGGCCTTCGCATTCATTCCGCGCGACAGGTTCGATTCCGACGTGCGCCGCCGGGTGGGTGAAATCCTGGCGGAGGCCTATGGCGGGCGCGTCGCCGGCTTCCAGCCGTCTTTCGGCGAAGGCACGCTGGTCCGCGTGCATTTCATCGTCACGCGTGAAAGCACCGGAAGTATCTCGCCCGATCTCGCCGAAACCGAGCAGAAAGTCGTCGCGGCGGTGCGCAATTGGGACGACAGGCTGGAGAGCGCGCTCCTCGCGAAGGGCGGCGCGGAGGACCGCATTGCCCGCTGGCGCGGCGCCTTTCCGCCCGGCTATCGCGATGCCAACGAGCCCGAGCATGCGATCAAGGACATCGCGGAGATTGAGGCGCTGGTTGAGGATGAGGTCGGCGTTGAATTCGTGCGGGAGCGCGATGATACAGATCGGGAATTGCACTGCCGGCTCTATCATCGCGGTGATGCCATTGCACTCGGCCTGCGTCTGCCGGTTCTGGAGAATCTAGGCCTCCGGGCGATTTCCGAAACGACGCATGTGCTGTCTCCCAAAACCGCCACGGGGCGCGGGCGGGCGGTCATTCATGACGTGCTGCTTCTGGCGCCTTCGGACAGTGCTCTCGATCCTTCGATTCTGCGCGGCCTCGAGACGGCATTCCGCGCCGTATGGACGGGACTTGCCGAAGATGATGCGCTTAATTCGCTCACGCTGACCCGCGCAATGGCGTGGAATGAGGTGGCGCTCCTGCGCGCCCTCGGACGCTACATCCGCCAGTCGGCGGCATCCTATTCGACCGACTACATGGCGCAGACGCTGGTGAAACATGCCGGCATCGCGCAACTTTTCGTGCGGCTCTTCTTCGCGCTTTTCGATCCCAGCGGGCGTGACGAGGCAAAGGCCGAGGTGCTGCGCGGCGAGATCGAAGCAGCGCTTGCGAAGGTTCCCAGCCTCGACGAGGACCGCATCATCAGGCGCTACGAAAATCTCATCGGCACCATCATGCGGACGAATTACTTCCAAAAGGCAAAGGCGGACGGGGCACCGCCCGTCATCTCCTTCAAGATCGATTCGAAGAAGGTGGAAGGACTGCCCGATCCAAAGCCCTTCGCCGAGATCTTCGTCTACGCACCCGATGTCGAGGGTGTGCATCTGCGCGGCGGTCCGATCGCGCGGGGCGGCATCCGCTGGTCGGACCGTCCGGAGGATTTCCGCACCGAGGTCCTTGGTCTCGCCAAGGCGCAGAATGTGAAGAATGCGGTGATCGTGCCGGTGGGCGCGAAGGGTGGCTTCGTGCCGAAGCGGCTTAAATCGGGCGACAGCCGCGAACAGGTCCAGGCCGAGGGAACCCGTGCCTACAAGCGCTTCATCTCGAGTTTACTCGATCTCACCGACAATATTCGGGGCACCTCCACCGTGCCACCGGAATCAACCGTCAGGCGCGACGGGGATGATCCCTATCTCGTTGTCGCCGCCGACAAGGGCACGGCGACCTTCTCCGATACCGCCAATCAACTCTCTCAGGCGCATGGCTTCTGGCTCGATGATGCCTTCGCCTCCGGCGGCTCGGCGGGTTACGACCACAAGAAGATGGGTATCACGGCGCGCGGCGCCTGGGAGGCGGTAAAACGGCATTTCCGCGAAATGGATGTCGATATCCAGACCCAGCCCTTCAGCGTGATCGGCGTGGGTGACATGTCGGGCGATGTTTTCGGCAATGGCATGCTGCTGTCGCCGCACATCCGGCTTCTCGCCGCCTTCGATCATCGCGATATCTTCATTGATCCGGATCCCGATCCGGTGCGATCCTTCGCTGAGCGTGAGCGGCTCTTTGCGCTGCCGCGTTCGAGCTGGCAGGACTACGACAAATCGCTGATCAGCCGGGGCGGCGGCATTTTCCCGCGGCAGCTCAAGGCCATTCCGCTTTCGCCGGAGATGAAGGCGCTGAGCGGTCTGGCGGGCAATACCGCGACGCCACAGGAACTGATGCATGGACTGCTGCTGGCGCCGACCGATCTCTTGTGGTTCGGCGGCATCGGCACCTATGTCAAATCGTCGGCCGAGCAGAATGCCGATGCGGGCGACCGGGCCAATGATGCGATCCGCGTCGATGCCGGCGAGCTGCGGGTCAAGGTCATCGGCGAAGGCGCCAATCTCGGCATCACTCAGAAGGCACGCATCGAATTCGCACTGAAGGGCGGGCGCATCAATACCGACGCAATCGACAATTCGGCGGGCGTCAACTCGTCCGACATCGAGGTCAATATCAAGATCGGCCTGTCGCGCGCCGAGGCGGCGGGCCGCCTGACGCGCGCTGAGCGCAATGACTTCCTCGCCGCGATGACCGATGAAGTGGCGGGACTCGTGCTGCGCAACAACTATCTGCAGACGCTGTGTCTATCGGTTGCGCTGGAACAGGGCACGGCGGAGATCAGCTATGCCATCCAGCTGATGACCCGGCTTGAGCGCAGCGGACTGCTCGACCGGAAGCTCGAGGCGCTGCCGGCCGACAGCGTCCTCCTCGAGCGTGATATGCGCGGCGGCGGACTGACCCGGCCGGAGCTCGCGGTGCTGCTCGCCTATGGCAAGATTGCGCTCCGCAGCGAGATCGTGGCCAGCGATGTTCCCGACGATCCCTATCTGTCGCGCGAGCTCAGGCGCTATTTCCCCATGGCCATGCAGGCCCGCTTCGGCGAGGATATCGACCGTCACCGCCTGCGGCGCGAGATCATCGCCACGATGCTGTCCAACGGCATGATCAATCGCGGCGGTCCGAGCTTCGTCGCGCTGATCGCCGGCGAGACGGCGGCAAAATCATCCGATATCGCCGCCGCCTATGCGGTTGCCCGCGACAGTTTCGGTTTTCTCGACATCGCCGCCGAGATCGATGGGCTCGATGCGCGCATTCCGGGCAGCATGCAGAACGGCCTTTATGCCGATCTGCAGCGCCTGTTGCGCGGCGCGACGATCTGGTTCCTGCGCCATGAAAAGCTGGCGGACGGCCTCGAAGATCTGATCGGACGCTATCGCGGCGGACTTGCTGCGGTCGAGGCAGCACTGCCCGATACCGTGCCGGAGGCCGATCTTGCCGGCATGGCGGCGCGCACGGTCGAGCTTGTCAATGCCGGCGTGCCGGAGGCGACGGCGGCGCGGCTCGCCCGCCAGCGCTTCCTGGCGCGGGCCCCCGATGTGGTGAAGATCGCGGCCGAGAGCGGGGCCGGCATTGCTTCCGTTGCGGCGGCGCTCTACGGATCGGCGTCGGAACTCGGTATCGAAAGGCTGATCGAGGAGGGATTGCATCTCAAGGCGCGCGATCTCCTCGAACGCCAGGCGATCAACCGGCTGATGGCCCAGCTCTTTGCCACCCATCGGGCCATCGTCGGCCGCATCGTCGCGGGAGAGGGCGGTCTCGCCGGCTGGCGCGGCCGCAACACCGAACTCTTCACCAATGTGACGGGAACGATCGAGACGATACTGGCCAGCAAGCCCTTCGACATCGCCCGCTTCGCCGTGGCACAGGGAACGCTCACCGATCTGGCGGTGCGATAGGGACCGCTACTTGATCTGCCCACCCTACTGGCGGCAATGCCGAAAACCGCGCCGCAGCTATGCCGATCTCATGAGTGGCGGCCGCCGCTCGTTCCACTCCGTCGCCTGCTCATAGGCGATGAGCCGCGCGCAGCACGGTCGCATCGTCGAACATGCGCCCGACAATATGCAGTCCCGACCGGCAGGCCCGCCTTGGTGAAGCCGCAAGGCACGCTCGCGGCCGGCTGCTGCGTCAGGTTGAAGGGATAGGAGAAGGGCGTCCAGTTCACCCATTTGCCGGTGCCGTCATCGCCGGGCGAGAGCCTGCCGGCCTCGAAGGCGGCGATCGGCAAGGTCGGCGTCACCAGGAGATCGTATCTCTCCATGAACTGCCGCATCTGCGCTGCCGAGTGCGCCGCGCGCCTTCACCGCATCGAGATAATCGTCGAGGCGTGATCGCCATCGACTGCTCGACGACATCGGCAAGGCCCGGATCGAGCAGCGCTTTCTTCTGCCTCCGGCAGGCGGCCGAGCAGGGCGCGCGCGCCCGACCACCACAGCATGCGGAAGCACGGAGCCGGATCGTCGAAGCCCGGATCGATCTCCTCGACCTTGGCGCCGAGCTCGCGCGAGAGTCTTGACCGCTGTCTTCGACCAGCGCCGGCGATCTCCGGATCGACCTCGACATAGCCGAGCGCCGGGCTGAAGGCGATGCGCAGGCCCTTCACGCCCTTGCCGAGCTTCTTCGTGTAGTCGCGCGCCGTCATAGGGCAGCGCATGCCAGTCGCGCGCATCGGGCTTGCGCGATGACATTGAGCATCAGGGCCGCATCCTCGACCGTGCGCGTCATCGGCCCCACATGGGCGACGGTGCCGAAGGGCGACAGCGGCCAGGCCGGCACCCGGCCGAAGGACGGCTTCAGCCCGAAGATGCCGGTGAAGCCGGCGGGGATGCGGATCGAGCCGCCGCCATCGGTGCCGAGCGCCAGCGGCGCATAGCCCGCCGCCAGCGCCGCCGCCGAACCGCCCGACGAGCCGCCGGGCGTCTTCGTCAGATCCCAGGGATTGCGCGTGATGCCGGTGAGCGGGGAATCGGTCACGCCCTTCCAGCCGAATTCCGGCGTCGTGGTGAGGCCGAGGAACACCGCACCCTCCTCGCGCAGCCGCGCCACCGACGGCGCATCCTGGTTCCAGGCCTGATCGCGGATCGACGGTCTTCGAACCGCGCAAGGTCGGCCAGCCCTTGACCAGCAGCAGGTCCTTGATGAGCGCCGGCACGCCATCGAGCGGCGCCCAGCGGCTCTGCCCTTCGTCCAGCGCGCTTTCGCTCGCCTTGGCCTGCTGCCAGCGCCGCTGCCTCGTCGACGAGGCACATGGCATTGATGCGCCTGTCGTGCCTGGCGATCTGCGCCAGGCAGGCCCGCGCCACCTCGACCGGCGAGAACTTCTTCCTGGCGAAGCCCTTCGCAAGCTTGGCCGCCGATTTCCAGTTCAGTTCAATCATGCCCTCTCCCGTCGATGCAGGCGAGCATAGCCGCGAAGCGACGGAGCATTCAAATCAGATGAGGCGCTGCCGCCCCTCACAAATTCTCCCGCATCTGCTGCAGTTCCGCCTGGCCCACCTCGGATGAGACCTCCTCGATCGCTACCGACTGGTTGACGGTGACGCCGCCCGACATATCCGCCCCGCTGATCACCTGGTCGACCCGCACATAGGAGCGCCCGCCCGCCACCACCGTCACGGTGACGTTGCGCGGAATGGTCGGCACCAGCAGGAACAGGCTTTGCTGCACCGAAACCTCGACCTCGCCTTCCGGCACGGTGACGGCGATATAGGAACCCGCCCGCATGCGGACTTGCGGCTTGTCGCCGACCGCGACGAAGGGCGGCTCGCCACGGGTCGTCACAGTGCCGAGGGGCCGGTAGACAAAGATGATGCCGCTGCCGGCGGCGGGAGCGTTGCCGGTGGGCGCATAGCGCGCGCCTTGTGCCGTGCAGGCGGGGAGTACCGGCAGCAGCAGCGTCAGCATCTGCCGGCGCGTCCAGGGCTTCGTCATAGGTGAATGTCTCCTCGCGCCGCCCACCCGCAATGGAAGGCACGGTTTGCGGCGGGAGTGCGGCAGCAGCCCGCGCCGCCACCGAATATCCGCAATCTCCACAATTGCGTAACAGACAGGTCAAATGGCCGCAGCAAGCGGCGGGCAACTAAACGGCAGATGAACGGCGCATTCAGCCAGGGTTCCGCTTCGGCCCGCTATTGTTCTCCCATCATCGCAGACGGTCTTTGAGGGGAGACATGACCATGATCCGTTACACGCTCTTCGTCCTCGGGACGCTGGTCACCGCAGCCACCGCCATCGCCGCTATTGCTCCAGCCCGAGTAGAGATGGATCTCACAGCCAGGAACGTCACCGTAATCGAGAAGAATCAGGCCTTCCCGGTCTATGGCCCCATCGTAGTCGAGGCATGCGCGACCGAGGATTGCTCGGAGGTGCCCTCTTAAAACCCTTGTCCGGACGGCGACGGCCGGACTTGGATGCCGGGGCGCGCGGGGTCACAGGCCTTCACAATAGCCCCTCTCGCAAGGCTTGCACTTGCGCGTTCCGGTTCCTATCTATCGAGTATCCCCAGGCAGTCACTTCCCCCCATCCCCTGCAAAAACTGCCTGTAACTCAAAAGGCCCTGGAACTTTCCGGGGCCTTTCTTCGTTGTTGAGTATCCCCAGGCAGTCATTTCCCCCCATCCCCTGCAAAACTGCCTGCAACTCAATAGGCCCCGGAACTTTCCGGGGCCTTTCTTCGTTATTGAGTCAAAATTGTGACCGGCGGCACACCCTGCCGCCGCAGCCGGGCGTAAATAAAGCATCAATTGAAGCCGGGGTCTGCCGCATTGGAGACGACCATGATCCGCTACAGCCTCTTCGTCCTGACCGTGATCGCGACGGCAGCCACTGGCATTGCCGCCATCGCCCCCACCCATCAGGCCATCGATCTCACGGCCAGGAATGTTACCGTTATCGAGAAAAACCAGGCTTTCCCGGTCTTTGGCCCCATCGTGGTCGAAGACTGTGCGACTGAAGATTGCTCAGAGGTGTCATCTTAAACCCTTCTCCGGATGGCGACATCCATCGATTTTCCCCAGGCAGTCACTTCCCCCCATCCCCTGCAAAAACTGCCTGCAACTCAAAAGGCCCCGGTCAATCCGGGGCCTTTCTTTTTAGGATGTGACTGATGGCACAGAATTGGCGGCGGCGGCGGCACATAAGGGTGGCGAATTTCCTCTCCCTAGCGCTGTCCTACGTCCCGTCAACGCTGACCGTTCTCCCTGGAGGAAGACATGAAGACCCCAATTGCCACCTTTATCCTGACCGTCGCCTTTCTGTCCGCCGGCGCCTTCGCCGGAAACGAGCTGAACCTGGCGCCACGCTCCTATGGCGGCAATGTCACGGTGATCACCAAGAACCAAGCTTGGCCAGTCATGGGCCAGATCACCCTGGAGCCCTGCCGGAACAATCCCTGCCGGGACGCTTAGCGCACAACCACCTTGGTGCCGATTCTAACCCGCTCATAGAGATCGCTGACGTCGTCGTTGGTCAGCCGGATGCAGCCCGAGGACACCGCTCGTCCGATGGTATCCGGATAGAGCGTTCCATGAATGCGATAGAGCGTATTGCCCAGGTAGATGGCGCGAGCGCCGAGCGGATTGCCGGGGCCGCCCTCCACGAATTCCGGCAGGTCCGGCTCGCGTTCGCGCATTTCTTTGGGCGGGTGCCAGTCGGGCCATTCCGACTTGCGGCTGATGCGCTGCTCGCCCTTCCAGTCAAATCCCTCGCGCCCGACGCCGATGCCGTAACGCACCGCCTTGCCATCACCGAGCACCAGATAAAGGTAGCGCTTGCCGGTATTGATGATGATGGTCCCGGGCTTCTCCGTGGTTTCGAAGGAAACCACTCGCTTCTTGAAGCGCGGATTGATCCGGCCTGAGAACGCGGAACTCGTCCAGTTCGTCTTGTAGACGGCTTTCCCCGGATTCTTCGCCGCCAGTGCCGCCGCCGCCGGCAAAGTCATGGCCGCAGCCAGGCACATTTTCACGAGTGAATTTGCGTATCGTGGCATTGGCTGCCCCCATGAATCGCCCCTCTTGGGACGCTTACTCGCCATAACGCAAGGTCGCTCGTCAAGCGCCGGCTGCAGGAGAAAGCCACTCGAATGTGGCGTTCATCACAGGTTTGGCACGACTGTTGCAGTAAGGCCACGAAACGGAGCCGGTGCCATGATCAGATTCCTCGCCTCTACCCTTTTCCTCCTCGCCGCATCCCCGGTCGAGGCGGCGGTCCGCAACTATTTTGCCCCGGAATGGGACGGCACCCGGCTCGACGCCTGCCTCACCGCCGCGACCACCTGCGGCAAGCCAGCCGCCGATGCTTTTTGCAAGGCGCAAGGCTTCACCGAGGCCCTGATTTTCCAGCGAGAGGCCGGGTCCTCGACCAAACGGCTCCACTCCGGCGAAATCTGTGAGGGCGAGGGCTGCACTGCCTTCAAGCAGATCAAGTGCTTTTCGCCGGGCGATACGGCCGACGCCAACCAGAGCTAGCCAGGCCGCCAACTTCCTCGCCTCAATGGGGTTAAGCATGGGACGGCTTTTTGCCATAGGACTGAACTTTTTTGCCCATCGCGCGTTAAAATGACACAAGCTTGTTCCCCGACGGGTGGCCCCCCGATCCCCCGCATACGCCACCCGAAACTTCAAGGCTCCGGCACCCCCGGAGCCTTGTCACTTTTGCGGAAGCGTTAATCTAAACGCCCGATGAACGGCGAGTTCAGCACTGATTATGCTTCGCTGATGCAACTTCTTTCCCAGCTCGGCGTTGTTTGGGCTGGAGACACAACGATGAAAACCACAGTCGCCACTGCCATCCTGACCGTCATCTTCCTGTCAGCCGGCGCCTTTGCGGGCAGCGGCATTCGCCAACCGGTGACCGCCCCCGCACAGCACGCAAACGTGACTGTCATTGCCAAGAATCAGTCCTGGCCGGTGATGGGCCAGATCACCCTGGAGTCCTGCGTCGTCAATCGCTGCATCGATATTTGAGCGGAGCCGAATCGATGACCAGGACGATCGCAGGGGCTCTTACGCTACTGGCAATTACCGCCAGCGTGTGCCAAGCGGATGTTCGCAATTTCTTCGCCCCCGTCGTCGACGGCGCGCGGCTCGACGCCTGCCTCTCGAATGTTCATGATTGCGGCAAGCCCGCCGCCGACGCCTTTTGCAAAGGTCTGGGTTACGAGAATGCGCTGATCTTCCAGCGCGAGCCGACGGCAGTCCCGACGCGGCGACTGGCCTCGGGCGAAGTATGTGAAGGCGGCTCCTGCACGGCTTTCAAACAGATCAAGTGTTTCGCACCTGGCGACACCGTCGCCACCGTCCAGGGCTGAAAGAGCGTCCGCAGGATCACGATCCGGTTTCGCTTGGAATCCCCACACCGATTGTGTAGGGAACCCCAAATCCGGGTTTCCCCTCCATGCCGAAACGGACAGACATCAAATCCATCCTCATCATCGGGGCTGGACCGATCATCATCGGCCAGGCCTGCGAATTCGACTATTCCGGCACCCAGGCCTGCAAGGCGCTGAAGGCCGAGGGCTACCGCATCATCCTGGTCAATTCCAATCCGGCCACGATCATGACCGATCCGGATCTGGCGGACGCCACCTATATCGAGCCGATCACGCCCGAGGTCGTCGCCCGCATCATCGAGAAGGAACGGCCCGACGCGCTGCTGCCCACCATGGGCGGGCAGACGGCGCTCAACACCGCGCTCACGCTCAACCGCATGGGCGTTCTGGAGAAATTCGGCGTCGAGATGATCGGCGCCAAGGCCGAGGCGATCGACAAGGCCGAGGACCGCGAACTGTTCCGCGATGCGATGAAGAAGATCGGCCTCGAGACGCCGCGCTCGATGCTCGCCAATGCCTCCGCCGCCAAGGAAGCCGACCGCGATCTTCATGCCGCCGAGATCGCCCGCCTGAAAGCCGAGGGCGGCGATGTCGAGGCCTTCGAGCGCAAGTGGGCCGCCCAGGAACCCGAGCGGCTGAAGAAATACCGCAACCGCGCCATGGTCGAAGCCTTCGAGGCCATGCTCGAGATCGGCCTGCCCTGCATCATCCGCCCCTCCTTCACGCTTGGCGGCACCGGCGGCGGCATCGCCTATAACCGCGAGGAATTCCTCGACATCGTCGAGACGCGGCCTCGATGCCTCGCCCACCGCCGAAGTGCTGATCGAGGAATCGGTGCTCGGCTGGAAGGAATATGAAATGGAGGTCGTCCGCGACAAGGACGACAACTGCATCATCATCTGCTCGATCGAGAATGTCGATCCGATGGGCGTGCACACCGGCGATTCGATCACCGTGGCCCCGGCGCTGACCCTGACCGACAAGGAATACCAGATCATGCGCAACGCCTCGATCGCGGTGTTGCGCGAGATCGGCGTCGAGACCGGCGGCTCCAACGTGCAGTTCGCCGTCAATCCCGCCGACGGCCGCCTCGTCGTCATCGAGATGAACCCGCGCGTGTCGCGCTCCTCGGCGCTGGCGTCAAAGGCGACCGGCTTTCCGATCGCCAAGATCGCCGCCAAGCTCGCCGTCGGCTACACGCTCGATGAACTGGCCAACGACATCACCGGCGGCGCGACGCCCGCCGCCTTCGAGCCCACCATCGACTATGTGGTGACCAAGATCCCGCGCTTCGCCTTCGAGAAATTCCCCGGCGCCGAGCCGATCCTCACCACCGCGATGAAATCGGTGGGCGAAGTCATGGCCATCGGCCGCACCTTCCAGGAAAGCCTGCAGAAGGCGCTTGCGCGGCCTCGAAACCGGCCTCACCGGCCTCAATGAGATCGGCGATCCCGGGCGCCGGCGAAGGCGACGACAAGAACGCCATCCGCGCCGCCCTCGGCACGCCGACGCCCGACCGCATTCTCAAGATCGCGCAGGCCTTCCGCCTTGGCGCCAGCGTCGAGCAGATCTACGCCAGTCCTGCAAATACGAGCCCTGGTTCCTCCGCCAGATCGAGGAGCTCGTGCGCATGGAAGAGACGATCCGCGAGCGCGGCCTGCCCAAGGATGCCGTGAATCTGCGCCGGCTCAAGGCCATGGGCTTTTCCGACGAGCGCCTGGCGGAACTGGTGAAGACCGGCGAGGACAAGGTGCGCAACCCATCGCCACAAGCTCGGCGTGCGCCCGGTGTTCAAGCGCATCGACACCTGCGCGGCCGAATTCGCCTCGCCCACCGCCTATATGTATTCGACCTATGAGACGGCATCGGCGACGACGGCACTAGGCGCCCTCGGACCGGCGAGAAGGTCATCATCCTCGGCGGCGGGCCCAACCGCATCGGCCAGGGCATCGAGTTCGACTATTGCTGCTGCCATGCCTGCTTCGCGCTGCATGACGCGGGCTATGAATCGATCATGGTCAACTGCAACCCCGAGACCGTGTCGACCGACTACGACACCTCCGACCGGCTCTATTTCGAGCCGCTCACCGCCGAGGACGTGCTCGAAATCATCCACGCCGAGCAATCGAACGGCACGCTCAAGGGCGTCATCGTCCAGTTCGGCGGCCAGACGCCGCTCAATCTCGCCGCTGCGCTTGAAGAAGGCCGGCGTTCCGATCCTCGGCACCACGCCCGATGCCATCGATCTGGCCGAGGACCGCGACCGCTTCGCCAAGCTGCTCAAGAAGCTGAAGCTGCGCCAGCCGGAGAACGGCATCGCCCGTTCCGCCGCCGAGGCCAAGAAGATCGCCAGGAAGCATCGGCTTCCCGGTGGTGATCCGCCCCTCCTATGTGCTGGGCGGCCGCGCCATGGAGATCGTCCGCGACGAAGCCCAGCTCGAGCGCTATATCACCGAGGCCGTCGTCGTCTCCGGCGACAGCCCGGTGCTGATCGACAGCTATCTTGCCGACGCCATCGAAGTCGATGTCGATGCGATCTGCGACGGCAAGGATGTCTTCATCGCCGGCGTCATGGAGCATATCGAGGAAGCTGGCATCCATTCGGGCGACTAGCGCCTGCTCGCTGCCGCCCTATTCGCTGAAAGCCCGCCATCATCGCCGAACTCGAACGCCAGACCAAGCAGATGGCGCTTGCGCTCAATGTGGTCGGGCTGATGAATGTGCAGTTCGCCATCAAGGATGATCTGATCTACGTGCTCGAGGTCAATCCGCGCGCCTCGCGCACCGTGCCCTTCGTCGCCAAGGTGATCGGCGTGCCGGTCGCCAAGATCGCCGCCCGGGTGATGGCGGGCGAAACCCTGGCGAGCTTCAAGCTTGATCCGCAAGAAACTCGCCCATGTCGGCTGTAAAGGAAGCAGTTTTTCCCTTCAACCGCTTCCCCGGCGTCGATGTTCTGCTGGGCCCCGAAATGCGCTCGACCGGCGAAGTCATGGGCCTCGACGCGACCTACGACATGGCCTTCGCCAAGAGCCAGCTCGGCGCCGGCATGCGCATGCCGCTAGCCGGCACGGTCTTCGTCTCGGTCAAGGATGCCGACAAGCCGCGGATTCTTGCCTGCCATCCGCCGAGCTTGTCGACCTGGGCTTCTGCCATCGTGGCGACCGGCGGCACCCAGCGCTATTTCGAGCAGCAAGGGCGTCCCTTCGACCAAGATCAACAAGGTGCTGGAGGGCCGCCCGCATGTGGTCGATGCCATCAAGAACGGCGAAATTCAGCTGGTGCTCAACACCACCGAGACGCGCGCCTCGCAATCGGACTCGAAGTCGATCCGCCAGACCGCCCTGCTGCAGAAGGTGCCCTACTACACCACCCTGCCCGGCATCCTGGCCGTCACCAAGGCGATCGCCGCCCAGAAGGCCGGGACCCTCGAGGTCAGACCGCTGCAGGAATACTATTAGAAATCCGGTCTTGAATTTTCGCCCGATTTGGGCCATCTTTAATGACTGCCCGGCCTCATGTTTTAACCCGTAGGCCGGGCCTCGTTTTTCCGCATAACGGACAAGCGCGAACGGGCGGCAGGAGAAGGCCGCGCGGGTCGCCTTGAACTGACAGAGTCTGGACGATGATGGAAAAAGTGCCGATGACGGCGGCGGGCCATGCCGCCATGCTGGAAGAGATCAAGCACCTCAAGACGGTGGAGCGCCCGCGCATCATCCGGCTGATCGAGGAGGCGCGCTCGCATGGCGATCTTTCCGAGAATGCCGAATACCATGCCGCCAAGGAGCAGCAGGGCTGGGTCGAGGCGCGCGTCGCCGAGCTCGAGGACAAGATCAGCCGCGCCGATGTCATCGACATCTCGAAACTCTCCGGCGACACGGTGAAATTCGGCGCCAAGGTGACGCTGGTCGACGAGGATACCGATGAGCAGGCGGCCTACCAGATCGTCGGCGAATTCGAGGCCGACGTGAAGAAGGGCAAGATCTCGATCTCCTCGCCCATCGCCCGCGCCATCATCGGCAAGAAGAAGGGCGACTCGCGTCGAGGTGACGCACCCCCGGCGGCGGCAAGAGCTACGAGATTTTGAAGGTGAAGTGGGCGTAGGGGCGAAAAGTGGGTGGCGAATAGCGAGTAGGTGAATACGCATTTCCCTGCTCCGCCGTCCCGGCCCCGGAAGAATTATTCCGCATACAGAGGATAACCCCGAAAATTGCGGTTTCGTGGGATCGCTTCGGGCGATCCGCGCCCGCAACTTCAAGGTGAAGTGGCTTTAAGCGCTTTCGCTACCGCCGCCCTGACCTTCCGTCCCATCGGCCCGGTCCGGCTTGAGAACCAGTCCACGAATTGTCCGTCGCGGCCGATGAGATATTTGTGGAAGTTCCACTTGGGCAGCCCGAGGAGACCCGCCTGCTCGCCGGCCCATTGATAGAAAGGGTGTGCTGCTTCGCCCTTCACCACGCATTTCTCCGTCAGCGGAAACGTGACGCCATAGTTCTTGCGGCAGAAGGTGCCGATCTCGGCCGCCGTGCCGGGCTCCTGGGCGCCGAAATCATTGCAAGGAACACCCAGCACCACGAGTCCCCGGGCGCGATGGTCCTGCCAGAGTTTTTCGAGATCGTCATATTGCGGCGTATAACCGCACTCCGACGCGGTATTGACCACCAGAACGATCTTGCCCTTGAAATTCGCAAGCGGCAGCGGCGTCGCATCGATGGCGGTGAAGCTGAAGTCGTGGGCGTTCATGGGCTTGTTGTTCCTTTCAGATAGTGGCGTGCGCCGAAAAGCGCAAGACCGGCCACCAGTCCCCAGAAGGCGGAACCGACGCCGGCGAAGGTAACGCCCGAGGCCGTCACAAGGAAAGTGACCAGCGCGGTTTCGATGTCGCGCGGCTCCTTCAGCATGCCGGCGGCGCTGCTCATCAATGGCGAGAAGAGTGCAAGCCCGGCAATGGCGGTGATGAGCGGGCCCGGCAAAGCGCCAAGAATTTCGACGAAGCTTGATGCCGCCAGCCCCACCAGCATGTAGAGCACCAGATAGGGCCAGGCCATCAGCCAGCGCTTGGCCGGGTCCGGATGACATTCGGGGCCGGTGACGATCGCGGCGGTGATCGCTGCGAGATTGATCTGATGGCTGCCGAAGGGCGCCAGCACGACGGAGCCCAAACCTGTGACGAAGAGGCTAGCCGCCACCGGCGGCTGGTAGCCCGCGGCGCGCAGCACCGCGAAACCGGGGAGATTCTGCGACGCCATGGTGACGAGAAACAGGGGAATGCCGAGGCTCAGGATAGTGGCGCCGTCGAAGGCGGGCGTCGTCCAATCGAGCCCGGTGAGGCCGATCGAACAGCACTGCGTGGAGAAGCTGCCGCCCAATGCCGCCATGGCGACGCCGAGGCCGACGACCACCGGCACCGCATAGAGCGGAATGCTGAGGCGGAGCGCGAAGAAGATGACGATGAGCGGGAGGACGAAGAACGGCATGGCGAGTGCGGCGCCCGGAACGCCGAGCGTATAGCGGAGCAGCACGCCCGCCAGCATGGCGGCGGCAATGGAGCCGGGAATCTTCTCGATGGCGCGGGCCAACGGTGCGATGAAGGCGGTGAAACACATGAGCACGCCGGAAACGGCGAAGGCGCCCAAAGCATTTTCATAAGAGACACCGGCGGCGCTGGTGGCGATCAGCGCCGCACCCGGCGTCGACCAGGCGGTGATGATCGGCATCCTGAAACGCCACGAGAGGATGAGAGTGGTGATCGCCATGCCGAAACAGAGGGACGCCGCCCAGGACGCCTGCTGGGCCTGGTCGGCGCCCACCGCGCGCGCCGCTTCCATGATCAGAAGAATGGTGGAGGCAAATCCGACCACCACCGCTGTTGCCGCCGCCGAGATGATGCCGAACCAGCTGCCCCGGGCGCCGACCGTCGCTTCACTCATGCGATCGGCACTCCCGGCTCGTATTTGGAAATGCGCAGGATCAGCGTGGTCTTGACACTGTCGACATTGGCGGTCGAGGTGAGGTCCCTGATGATGAAGTCCTGCAAGGCGGACAGGTCCTTCGCCACGCATTTCAGCAGGAAATCGGCCTCCCCCGATATGGCATAGGCCTCGCGCACCAGGGGCCAAAGCCTGGCCCGCTCCTCGAAGGCTTTGAGCTCCGGCTCCGCCTGGCTCTTGAGGCCCACCATGGCGAAGACTGAAACCTCGAAATCCGAGCTTCGCCTGATCGAGCACGGCGCGGTAGCCGGCGATAAAGCCGCCCCGCTGCAGCGCCTGTACGCGCCGTAAGCACGGCGGCGGCGAAAGCCCGACGCGCGCTGCCAGCGCCACATTGGACATGCGGCCGTCACGCTGAAGTTCGCGGAGGATTTTCCAGTCGGTTGCGTCAAGGTCGGCGCGGGGTTCCATTGTGGCAATCTACCAGCGGCTGCGCGATCTGGCGACACCGGGCCAGTCTTAAGAATTTGCAACCCCTTGGTAATGCAATCTCAAAGTGTTGATGCTCTAGTTCCGTATCTAATACCGACAAACCGGCAAAGAGAGTTGCAAGATGTCTTGGTGTCGAGCCACCGGGCGTTTAACCCAAAAGGCCTGCGGAATCTCGGCCGGTCAAACCACGGGTTTTGCCGCCCGAGGCCCATGTTAAGCAATCATCAACCACGGCGCCGCCGGGTTGAGAAGGCGAAGAAACCGGGCGCAGTGTTACAATTTGATCGCAAGTTGCAATCGATTGCTGAGACTATCCTCAAATCCAGCAATGCGAGCGATCGGTTTAATCAACTCCTTGAGGGCCTTGCGGCGGTTCACCTTGGCATCATGATTGTCGGCGGAAACGGCGAGTTGCGTGTTTGCAACTCCCGGGCCGTCGAGCTGCTCGATTTGCCCACGGCCGCCTGTGCCGGGCGGTTCACCTTGGCCGATATTTCTCCCGCCCTGGCGCGTCTCGAGATTACGCCAGGAGACGATCCCGCAACTGTCGTTATTCCCCGGCCGCCGAACCGTTTCATCGAGGTTCGCGCCCACACCATGCCGCGGGGAGGTGCTATAATCGTGATCGAGGACAGCAGCCGCGAATGTAATCTTGAATTGGCGTTGCAACAGGCCGAGGCCGAACACCGGAGCCTGTTCGACAACTCCGTATACGGAATTTATCGCGATACCCTGGATGGCAAACCGATCCGCGTCAATCCCGCGCTCGCCGCCTTGAATGGCTATAACAGCGAAGCTGAACACATCGAAGCCGTGAAGGCCGCGCCCATGGAATGGTATGTCGTGCCTGGACGCAGTGGCGAGTTTCGCCGCTTGCTCGAAACTGAGGGCCGCGTCAGGGATTTCGTTTCCGAAGTTTACCGTCACCGTACCCGCGAGCGCATTTGGATCACCGAGAACGCCTGGCATGTCCGCGACGCCGCCGGCAATCCCCTCTTTATAGAGGGCACCATACAGGACGCGACCGAAAGAATAATGGCGCTTTCCGATATAGAACGCCTGGCCAATATCGACACGCTGACCGGGACATCCAGCCGTTTTCGCTTTCTGACTCGCTTGCACAGCGAAACCCAGCGTGCCGACGCAAGTTGCACCTTGTTTTGCGTCGATCTGGACCGCTTCAAGGAAGTCAACGACAAGCTGGGACATGCGGCCGGCGACACCGTTCTCGAATGCGTAGGGCAAAGGCTTCTGGCGATCGCCGGCAGCGAGGAATCGGTCGTGCGGCTCGGCGGCGACGAATTCGCAGTCCTCATGACCGGCACCCAAGGCGGTGCCAATGCCGATATTGTTGCAGCCCGCATTGTCGCGGCGCTGAGCGAACCCATTTCATTCGACAATCACAAGATCACCATCGGCGCTAGTGTCGGCGTTGCGATGTTTCCCGGTCATGCGAGAGACGCGGAGAGCCTGTTGCACAATGCTGATCTCGCTCTCTACCAGGTGAAGAGTACGGGGCGCAGCGGACACCGCATTTTCGATTTTCCCCTCAAGGAATCGATTCAGCAGCGCAAGGACATCGAGCAGGAACTGAAGAACGCGCTGGCGGAAGGGCAATTCGAACTCCATTATCAGCCGGTCGTCGACGCGCGCACCGGCACCACGGCCAGTTTTGAATGCCTGGTGCGCTGGCATCATCCCCGCCGCGGATTCCTGCGCCCGGCAAAGTTCCTCCCTGTCGCCGAGGAGGCCGGACTGATGGCTGATTTGGGCGGCTGGGCGATCGACCAGGCCTGCAGCCATGCCAAGGCCCTGCCGCCGGAAATTGGTGTTGCGGTGAATGTGTCCGCCAGTCAGTTCCGCTCTGCGAATATCTTCGCGCAAGTCAGGTCGGCCCTGAAAACGTCGGGTATTGCGCCGTCGCGGCTGGAGCTTGAGGTCACTGAGTCGGTCATCCTCGCCAATGCGGCCGTGGCCCAGCAGGTCTTGAGCGGACTTCGCGGGTTGGGGGTGCGCATTTCGCTCGACGATTTCGGCACCGGCTATTCCTCGCTCAGCTATCTGCAGCGCTTTGCCTTCAACAAGGTCAAGATCGACCGGTCTTTCGTGGCCGGAATGCTGGACAAGCCGGCTAATGCGGCGATCATCCGTGCCGTTCTGTTGCTCGGCAGGGATTTGGCCATAGACGTGGTGGCGGAAGGTGTGGAAACCGAGGCCCAACGCGCCGCTCTGCTGGCCGAGGGTTGTACCCTGATGCAGGGCTATCTCTTTGGAAAACCAAAACCTTTTACGGATGCTGTGGCCGATTTGGCACTCGCGCGGATGCGAATACCTGCGTATCCCCTGACACTGGCCGAACCGGACTGTTCACAAAACCTTGTGGTGGGCTTGAAGGCATAACCAAATGAGCTATGTTATTTTCTACATAGCACATCTGGAGCTCGCCATGTCCGCCCGTCATGCCCGCGTCCTGATCCTCGGATCGGGCCCGGCCGGTTATACCGCTGCCATCTATGCCGCCCGCGCCATGCTGAAGCCGGTGCTGATCCAGGGCATCCAGCCCGGCGGCCAGCTCACCATCACCACCGATGTCGAGAACTATCCGGGCTTCGCCAAGGTCATCCAGGGCCCCTGGCTGATGGAGGAGATGAAGGCCCAGGCCGAGCATGTCGGCACCGAGATCATCTCCGATCACCATCACCGAAGTGCGCCTGAACGAGCGGCCCTTCTGGCTCAAGGGCGATTCGCGGCCAGGTCTATACCTGCGATGCGCTGATCATCTGCACCGGCGCCCAGGCCAAGTGGCTGGGCCTGCCGTCGGAGGAGAAGTTCAAGGGCTTCGGCGTCTCGGCCTGCGCCACCTGCGACGGCTTCTTCTACCGCGACAAGAAGGTGCTGGTGATCGGCGGCGGCAACACCGCCGTCGAGGAAGCGCTGTTCCTCACCAATTTCGCCAGCGAAGTCACCGTCGTCCATCGCCGCGATGAATTCCGGGCCGAGCGCATTCTGCAGAACCGGCTCTTCGCCCATCCCAAGATCAAGGTCATCTGGGACACGGTGCTGGACGATGTCGTGGGCACCGACGATCCCAAGGGCGTCACCGGCGCGCGGCTCAAGAATGTCAAGACCGGCGCGAGTGCAGGAGGTGGCGGCCGACGGCATCTTCATCGCCATCGGCCACAAGCCGGCGACCGAACTGTTCGAGGGTCAGCTGCCCATCAAGGCAGGGCGGCTATCTCATCACCGAACCGCGCTCGACCGCAACCGCCATTCGAGGGCGTCTATGCGGCGGGCGATGTGACCGACGATATCTACCGCCAGGCGGTGACCGCCGCCGGCCTGGGCTGCATGGCGGCGCTCGAGGCCGAGAAGTGGCTGCATGCACGCGAGCAGGTGCGCGAGGCCGCCGAGTGAGCTGTGATGGACTGGGACAAGCTCCGGATTTTCCACGCCGTGGCCGACGCCGGGAGCTTCACCCATGCCGGCCACGAGCTCGGCCTGTCGCAGTCGGCGGTGAGCCGCCAGATCAGCGCGCTTGAGGACGGACCTGAATGTGCCGCTGTTCCATCGCCATGCGCGCGGGCTCATCCTCACCGAACAGGGCGAGGTGCTCTACCGCACCGCGCATGATGTCTTCACCAAGCTCGCCGCCGCGCAGACGCGCCTCATGGATTCGAAGGAAAAGCCGTCGGGCGAACTGCGCATCACCACCACCGTCGGCCTCGGCTCCGTCTGGCTGACGCCGCGCATCACCGAATTCACCGAACTCTATCCGCAGATCAGCGTGACGCTGCTGCTCGACGATCGCGAGCTCGATCTTGCCATGCGCGAGGCCGATGTGGCGATCCGCCTGCGCCGGCCGACGCAGCCCGATCTCATCCAGCGCAAGCTCTTCACCGTGCATCACCACGTCTATGCCTCGACCGGACTATGTCAAGAAGCATGGCATTCCGAAATCGGTCGAAGATCTCGACAAGCACAAGATCCTCACCTTCGGCCAGGCGCCCGGCTATCTCACGACCATCAACTGGCTCGAGACCGCCGGCCGCGCCGAGGGCGATCCGCGGCCCGTGGCGCTGCGCGTCAACAATGCCTATGGCCTGCGCCGCGCCGTGCAGGCGGGCGTCGGCATCGCCTCGCTTGCCGATTACATCGTCGCCGCCGACACCGAGCCTCGTGCAGATCGATCTTCCCGTCGAGACGCCCGAGTTCGACACCTATTTCGTCTATCCCGAGGAGCTCAAGGACACCAAGCGCGTCACCGTCTTCCGCGACTTCATCGTGTCGAAGGCGAGGGAATGGAGCTTCTAGAGCGGAGGCGTGCAGCCGTCGTCACGCCGCCCTGAGCACCTTCTGCGCCGTCGCGCCGATTTCGGCCGGGGTCGGCGCGATGGCAACGCCTACGTCGCGCAGGATTTCCACCTTCTCGGAGGCGCTTTCGCCGAAGGCCGAAATGATGGCGCCGGCATGGCCCATCTTGCGGCCCTTGGGCGCCGACAGTCCCGCCACATAGGCGATGACCGGCTTCTTCATGTGGTCGCGGATATATTCGGCGGCCTCCGCTTCCTGAGGGCCGCCGATCTCGCCGATCATCACCACCGCATGGGTGTCGGGATCGGCCTCGAAGAGTTCGAGGATGTCCTTGAAGGACGAGCCGTTGATCGGATCGCCGCCGATGCCGACGCTGGTCGAAACCCCGATGCCAAGCTCTTTCATTTGCGCGGCGGCCTCGTAGCCAAGCGTGCCGGAGCGGCCGACGATGCCGACATGGCCGGCGAGATAGATGTTGCCGGGCATGATGCCGAGAAGCGCCTTGCCGGGCGAGATGATGCCGGCGCAGTTGGGACCGATCAGGCACATGCGGTTTTCGGCGCGGTAGCGGCGCATGTAGCGCTTCACCTTGATCATGTCCTGGGCCGGAATGCCGTCGGTGATGGCGACACAGGTGCGGATGCCCGCATCCGCCGCTTCCATGATCGAGTCGGCGGCAAAGGGCGGCGGCACGAAAACGATGCGTGGCGGTGGCGCCGGTCTTTTCCACCGCTTCCTTCATGGTGTCGAAGACGGGTACTCCGTGTTCGGACGAACCACCCTTGCCGGGAGTGACGCCGCCCACGATGTTGGTGCCGTAGTCGATCATCTCCTTGGCATGGAAGGAGCCGATCTTGCCGGTGATGCCCTGGACGAGAACGGCGGTCGAGCGGTCGAGCAGCACGGTCATGCGTTCACCACGGCTTTGAGGTTGCGGGACTTGTCGTTCTTCCACGCGGCGACGGCGCGCTGGGCGGCTTCGGCCAAGCGTGTTGGCGCGGATGATGGGCAAGCCCGGAGCGGGCGAGGATCTTGCGGCCCTCTTCCACATGGGTTCCGGCCAGGCGCACGATCACCGGCACGTTCACTGGATTTTTCTCGAGCGCCTGAACGACGCCTTCCGCCACCCAGTCGCAGCGGTTGATGCCGGCGAAGATGTTGACCAGGATCGCCTGCACATTGGCGTCCGAGGTGACGAGCTTGAAGGCCTTGGCGACGCGCTCCGGCGTGGCGCCGCCGCCGATGTCGAGGAAGTTGGCGGGCTCGCCGCCGGCCAGCTTGATCATGTCCATGGTCGCCATGGCGAGGCCTGCGCCGTTGACGATGCAGCCGATAGTGCCGGTGAGCCCGACATAGGAAAGGCCGCGGTCATTGGCGCGGGTCTCGCGGGCGTCCTCCTGGGATTTGTCGCGGAGTTCGGCGACTGCGGGATGGCGGAACAGGGCATTGTCGTCGAAGGTCATCTTGGCATCGAGCGCCATGATCGAGCCGTCGTCGGTGACGATCAGCGGATTGATCTCCACCATGGTGGCATCGAGTTCCTCGAAGGCGCGGTAGCAGCCGAGAATGGTCGTGACCGCCTGCTGGATCTGCGCGGGGGCCAGCCCCAGGGCAAAGGCGATCTCGCGGGCCTGGAAGGCCTGCATGCCGACGGCGGGCTCGACGCTGACCCGGATGATCGAGTCCGGCTTCTCAACCGCGATGTCCTCGATTTCCATGCCGCCGGCGGCGGAGGCCACGACCATGACGCGCTCGGATTTGCGGTCGAGCACGAAGCCCAGATAGAGCTCGCGGGCAATCGCCACGCCGCCCTCGACATAGAGCCGGTAGACGATCTTGCCGGCCGGACCCGACTGCTGCGTCACCAGCTTCTTGCCGAGCAGATCGTCGGCGGCGTCGAGCACCTCGTCCTCGTTGCGGCAGAGCTTGACGCCGCCCGCCTTGCCGCGCCCGCCGGTATGCACCTGGGCCTTCACCACCCACAGCTTGCCGCCGATCTCGCGGGCCCGGTAGGCCGCCTGTTCGGGGCTGTAGGCGAGTCGCGCCCTTGGGCACCGGAACGCCGAACCTGGCGAGGATTTCCTTGGCCTGATATTCGTGAATGTCCATTGCTTCCTCGATCAGGCCGCCTTCTTGAGGTGCAGCGCTACCCGCCTCGCGGTAATACTCCTCCGCCGCCGCAACGCCCGCGCCGGCGATCACCGGAATGCCGAGATCGCGCATCGCCATTTCCGATCCGGCAAGCGCCGTCAGGCACATGAGCTCATTGAGATCGCCGAGATGGCCGATGCGGAACACGCGGCCCGCCACCTTGTTGAGGCCGACGCCGAGGGAGAGGCCGTAGCGACTGTAGGCGTGCTTCACCAGCGCCGCCGAATCGAAGCCTTCCGGAATGACGATGGCGCTCACCGTGTCCGAATGCCACTTTGGCGCCTTGGCGCAGAGTGTGAGGCCCCAGGCGGCAACGGCGCGGCGCACCCCTTCGGCGAGCCGGTAGTGGCGGGCGAAGACCTGGTCGAGACCTTCGGCGAGCAGCAGATCGACGGCGGCGCGGAGGCCACGCAGCATGTGGGTGGGCGGCGTATAGGGGAAATAGCCGTCCTTGTTGGCCTTGATCATGTCGTCGAAATCGAAATAGCAGCGCTTGAACCCTGCCGCCTTGCGCGCCGCCAGCGCCTTCTGCGACACGCCGACGATGGCCAAGCCCGCCGGCATCATGAAGCCCTTCTGCGAGCCCGAGACACAGAGATCGACGCCCCACTCATCCATGCGGAAATCGATCGAGGCGAGCGAACTCACCGTATCGACGAACAGCAACGCCGGATGGCCCGCATCGTCGAGGGCGCGCCTGACCGCCGCCACATCGCTGGTGACCCCGGTTGCCGTCTCGTTGTGGGTGACGAGCACTGCCTTGTAGCTGTGGGCCTTGTCGGCCTTGAGCTTCTCGGCGAAAATCTCGACCGGAACGCCCTCGCCCCACGGTACATCAACCACGTCCACATCGAGCCCATGGCGGGCGCACATGTCGGCCCACAGGAGCGAGAACTGGCCGAAGCGGGCGATCAGCACCCGGTCGCCGGGATTGAGCGTGTTGGTCATCGCCGCTTCCCAGCCGCCGGTGCCGGAAGCCGGGAACAGGAATACCTGGCCGTCGCGGGTCTTGAAGATTTTCTTCAGGTCGTCGAACAGCGGCAGCGTGAAAGCCGGGAGATCGGGAGCCCGCTGGTCCTCCATGGCGATATCCATGGCCAGCCTGACCGCCTGCGGCACATTGGTCGGCCCTGGAATGAACAACCCTTTGATCCCTGGCATGCGCTTTCCTCCCAATCGTTCCCGGTGCCCCGGATTTGCAAAACTAGTATGATCGGGTAGGTTAGTTTCCGAAACACCCGCAAAACTGGCCTCTTGGCATCCAAAAGTATGGTAAAATGCCTACTCTTTAGGTATGGAGTCTCCCCGTTTATCCATGAGCAGCCCAATCGAACTCATCCTGGCCGATACGAATCCGCTGATGCTGCAGGCGCTTTCGGAAATTTTCGAGCGCGACCGCCGCTTCAGCCTGGTGGCCACTGCCAAGACGGCGGAGGGTTTTCTCGAACTCTGCCTCCGGGCGCCGGTGCCCGTCGGCATCATCGACTGGTCGCTGCCACTGCTCGGCGCCGAGCGGCTCCTGGCGATTTTGCGCGAGGGGCCGAAGCCGCCGCGCATCGTCGTCTATGCCGCCCCCGGCGATCCCGACATTGCCGCGCCGCGCCATGGCGGCCGGGGCGGCGGGCTTCTGCACCCGCGACACCCCGCCCGAACAGCTGCTCGATATCGCCGCCGCGGTCGCCGCCGGCCGCATGGTGTTTCCGTTCCTCGACGTGCGCGGCCTCAAGCGCGATCCGCGCGAGGATCTGACGGCGCGCGAGAAGACCATGCTGGCGGCCCTTGCCCGCGGCCGCACCAACACTGAGCTCGCCGCCGAGCTCGGCATCTCCATCAACACGGTGAAATTCCACCTGCGCAATCTCTACGACAAGCTCGGCTTCCGCAACCGCTCGCAGGCCATCGCCTTCTACTATTCGCAAGGCGCCGAGAACGGTATTTGATCCGTAGGCTGACGAATTGTTGGGGAAGCGATTGTCGCACCCGGTTGCGGACGCCACCCGCTTGCGACTAGTTTGCGCGCTCCGCCAATGACAGCCAGGGGATGGGCTCATGAGTTTCCACATCGTCGAACAGGCTCCGGCCCGGCTCAACCGCAGCGAGCTCGCGGTTCCCGGAAGCCAGCCGCAACTTTTTGAAAAGGCGGCGAAATCGGCAGCCGACGTGGTCTTCCTCGATCTCGAGGACGCGGTCGCCCCCGACGACAAGGAAAAGGCCCGCAAGAACATCATCCAGGCGATTGGCGACATCGACTGGGGCCGCAAGTCGCTGTCGGTGCGCATCAACGGCCTCGACACCCATTACATGTACCGCGACGTGGTCGACGTGCTGGAACAGGCCTCCGGCCGCCTCGACCTCATCATGATTCCCAAGGTCGGCACCGCGGCCGACGTCTATGCCGTCGACATGCTCTGTACACAGATCGAAACGGCGAAGGGGCGAAGCAAGCGGGTGGGCTTCGAAATGATCATCGAAACGGCGCTTGGCATGCAGAACGTGCATGCCATCGCCGCCGCCTCCAAGCGCAACGAGTCGCTGCATTTCGGCGTCGCCGACTATGCCGCCTCGACGCGGGCCCGCACCACTTCGATCGGCGGCGCCAATGCCGACTATGCGGTTCTGACCGAGCCCTTGGCCGACGGCAGCCGCGAAACCCATTGGGGCGACATGTGGCATTATGCGCTGGCCCGCATGGTGGTGGCGGCGCGTGCCAATGGCCTGCGGCCGGTCGACGGACCTTTCGGCAATTTTTCCGATCCCGACGCCTTCAAGGCGGCGGCCCGCCGCGCCGCGGTCCTGGGCTGCGAGGGCAAATGGGCCATTCACCCCTCGCAGATCGGGCTCGCCAATGAGGTGATGAGCCCTTCGGAAGCCGATGTGAACCGCGCCAAGCGCATTATTGATGCGATGAAGGAGGCCGAGAAGGCGGGCAAGGGTGCCGTCTCCCTCGATGGCCGCCTCATCGATTATGCCTCGATCCGTCAGGCCGAGGTGCTGGTGCAGAAGGCCGCCCAGGTCGCCGCTCAATAGAATTCGATCGGCGCCAGCGACACATGGGCCGCAGCCTCATGTCTTTCCCACATGGCTCCCATGAGTGCGGTTGGCTTGCGGGAATCCGGGGCCCCCTTCATTGTCCGGTCATTGCGTTTCCCACGAAACGCACATGCGGAAGTTACTGCCTCCCCTTGTAACTTTCCGCAGAGGCCCTTTGCCGGGCTCGTAACTGCAAAGGCCGGACTGTTGTCCGGCCTTTTTTCGTCACATGTAGAGTTTCTCGGCCTCCATGCCGCTGTACAGGCCGGCGACGAACTCGCCATAGCCGTTGAACAGTATGGTCGGCACGCGCTCGCCCGAACCCAGCATCTGTTCATCCGCCTGGCTCCAGCGCGGGTGATTGACCTCAGGGTTCACATTGGCCCAGAAGCCATATTCGGACGGTCCCAATACTTCCCAGAAACTCACCGGGCGCTGCGTCGTGAAGCTCACCCGCACGATCGACTTGACCGACTTGAAGCCGTATTTCCACGGCAGATGCAGGCGGATCGGCGCCCCCATGCTCTTGGCCACCGGCTTGCCATAGGCGCCGGTCACCATGAAGGCGAGATCGTTCATGGCCTCGGCCATGGTCAGGCCTTCGACATAGGGCCATGGATAGCTCGAGAAGAAGCCGGGCTTCTGGCCAGTCGCCACGTCCGGCATGTTGAAGGTCTCGAAGCGCACGAACTTGGCATTGGCATTGGGCTTGGCAATCTCGACCAGCTTGCTGAGCGGAAATCCGGTCCACGGCACCACCATGGCCCAGGCCTCGACGCAGCGATGGCGATATATGCGCTCCTCGAGCGTCACCTGCTTCAGGAGATCGTCGATGCCCAGGGTCATCGGCTTTTCCACCTCGCCGTCGATGGCAATGGTCCACGGCCGGATCGGCAGCTTTGCGGCTTGCGAGGCGATGCGCTTCGAAGCGCCGAACTCATAAAAATTGTTGAAGGTGGTGTTGTATTCCTCAGCCGTCACCGGCCGGCCCGCATCGGCGAATTTCGGATTGCCGGGCGCTGGATAGAGCGCGGTGGAAGGGTCCTCTTCGGCCCGCGCGCTGCCGGCGCCGAGAAGGGCCGCGGCACCCGCGGCCGCCCCCATGAACTGGCGGCGGTTGCAGAACACGGCCTCGGGCGTTGCCCGGCTTTCCGGGATTTCCCAGCCCTTGCGGCGGATGATGTGCATGACGGCGGGTCTCCTCTGCTGGGATGGAATCTAGGGACCGCATGCGGCAATGGCAAATCAATACCCTTCACGCCCCCGCGAGGGCTGGACGGGGTTCCGTGATGGGTTAATTTGCAGCCGGAGGAGCTACATGTGAGACATGCCGAGCTGATGTCGATCGACCTGCCGGATTTCGGCGATCCGGTATTCGAGCCCATCCTTCCGGCAGGCGTCTATGCGGCAAGAGCCGAACGCCTGGCGCAACGCATGGCGGCGGGCCGCCTCGACGCCGTCGTCGTCTACGGCGACCGCGAGCATGTGGCGAATATCTCCTGGTTGACCGGCCACGATCCGCGCTTCGAGGAGGCGATCTGCATTGTCGTGCCCGGCCGCACGCCGCATCTGCTGCTCGGCAACGAGGGCTTCGGCTATGCCGAAACCGCGCGCGGGCGTTTCGAGCGGGTGTTGTGGCAGCCCTTAAGCCTCATGGGCCAGCCTCGCGACAAGTATCGCGCGCTGGCCGAACTGCTACGCGATGCCGGCTTGATGTCCGGCATGCGCATTGGCCTTGTCGGCTGGAAAGGTTTCGAGAGCGACGACGGCGTCTTCAATCGCGACTGGTTCGAGACGCCGCATTTTCTGGTCGAGGCCCTGAAGGATTTCGGCCCCGTGGAGAACGCCGCAAACGTCTTCATGAACCCGGCCGATGGCTTGCGTGTCATCAATGAAGTTGAGCAGCTCGCCTGTTTCGAATATGCCGCCACGCGCACGTCTTCCGCCATCCGCCGGTTTATTCTGGGCGCCAGGCCCGGCATGACCGAATATGCGGCAGTTCAGAACATGAAACTGGACGGCTTTCCGCAGTCCGTCCACATCAACATGAGTGCGGGCCCCCGCGCCAGATACGGCCTGCCCAGCCCCTCCTCGCGCCTGATCGAGCGCGGCGATCCCATCGTCGTGGGTTTCGGCCTGATGGGCGCCCTCAACTGCCGCGCCGGATTCATGGTGGCCGATGCTGCTGAGCTGCCGGCGGGCATTCTCGACTATGTCGCGAAGCTCGTCGCACCTTATTTCGCCGCGGCTGCCGCCTGGTACGAGACCCTGGGCCTCGGCGTCGAGGGGGCTGCGCTTTACGAGGCGGTGATGAGCCGGGTGGGCGATCCCTTCTTCGCCATCGGACTCAATCCCGGGCACTTCATTCATCTCGATGAGTGGGTGCATTCGCCGGTGAAGAAGGCAGGCCAAGTCCGGCTCGCCTCCGGCATGGCTCTGCAATGCGACATCATTCCCGCCACCGGCACCGATTATTTCACCACCAATATCGAGGATGGCGTGGCCCTCGCCGATGTGGCGCTGCGCGGGGCTTTCGCCACCCAATATCCCGAAACTTGGTCCCGCATCGAACGCCGCCGTGCCTTCATGCATGACAAGCTCGGTATTGCGCTCAAGCCGGAGGTGCTCCCCTTCAGCAATATCCCGGCGTGGCTGCCGCCTTTCTGGCTGTCGCCGCAGAAGGCTATGGCGATGATCTGGTATGACGGGCCGAGAGACTTGCGGGATGTTCCGCACACGGCCGATTGATTGCGGGTGATTTGCCTTTGCATGCGGCTTCACAATAGGGTCGCATAACAAATCGGAGGAAAGCCATGGCCAAGATCGCTGCGCGCAAGGGCATGCCGGACGTGCAGATCGACAGGCACGAATTCGCCCGCCGCTTCCGCGACCGTTTCTTCGATCCCGCCTTCGCAGCCAATGAAGCGGCGATCAGCGCCATCATCGAGACCGCCTGGGACGGCTATCACGCCTATCGCAAGAATCCGCGCAAGGTCCGCGCCGGTGCGGAATTCGCCAATGCCGATGCCATGCTCCCGGTCGAATGGGTAGATGCCCGCCGCCGTATCCGCGAGGCAGAGGCGCGGCAGAAGAACCCAGCCTCGCCCAACCGCATTCTTCTGGTCAACGGTTCCATGCGCTCCGACCAGAGCTGTCCCGGCGAAATGTCAAAATCCTGGCGGCTTGTAACGCTGGCAAAAGAAATCGTCGAAGCGGAAGCCGATTTCGAACTTGAAGTTCTGGATTTGAGCCGTCTCACCTCGGAATACGGCCGCCAGATACACCCGTGCAAGGCCTGCGTGTCGACCGCCATGCCGCTCTGTCATTGGCCCTGTTCCTGCTATCCGAATTTCGCCATGGGCCAGGTGAACGACTGGATGAACGACATCTATCCCATGTGGGCGGCGGCCCATGGCGTGATGATCGTGACGCCGGTCAACTGGTATCAGGTGCCCTCCGGCCTCAAGGCGATGATCGACCGCTTGGTCTGCGCCGACGGCGGCAATCCGGACCCGACGACCACAAAAGGCAAGGATCCCGAACTCGCCAAGCAAATTGAACTCAAGGGCTGGGATTATCCCCGCCATCTGGCGGGGCGCGTGTTCTCCGTCGCCGTCCATGGCGATGCATCGGGTGTTGAAAACTTGCGCCGCATCCTCACCGACTGGCTCACCGACATCGGCATGATTCCGGCCGGCCACAAGTCGCTGCTCGGCGCCTATGTCGGCTATTTCGGCACCTATGCCGAAAGCCATCTCGACCTCGACAAGGACAAAGCCTTTCAGGAAGAAGTGCGCACCGCCGCCCGTGCCCTGCTCCGGGCGGTCCGGATGATGCGGGCCGGCGATCTGCATCAGCCCGACGCCGAACTGCATGAGATCAGGCCGAAGTGATTCTCACTCTCTCCATGGCCGCCCTTGAGGCGGCCATCCAGTCTTTAGGGACGCAATAAGAACTGGATGCCCGGCTCGAAGGCCGGGCATGGAGAGAAATATCTGTGCTGCTACGCCGCCTCCGCCTTGCGCGTCGCCACCACCTGGTCGGCGGCGCGGCCCACCAGTTCGGCCATGTGGTCGTGGGCGAAGGTGAAGGTGCCGACCCCCGCCGTCGCCGAGCGCAGTTCGATGATCAGCGAACCGATTTCGGATTCGGGCATATGCGCCTTGACCGTATCCCAGCCGGGCCAGCCGTCGCGGCCGTCGAAGCCGAGCAATTGCCCGCGATGGCCGGTGACGATCTGGTTGACGCGCGAGGTGGCATCGCTCGGCACATGGATTTCGACCGCGACGATCGGCTCGAGCAGCACCGGCGAGCATTGCGGCATGCCTTCCGTCATGGCGATGCGCGCCGCCAGCTTGAACGCCATTTCCGAGGAGTCGACGTCGTGATAGGAGCCGTCCGACAGATTGACGGTGAAATCGACGACCGGAAAGCCCAGCGGCCCGTGGGCCATCCAGTCGCGCACCCCCGCCTCGACCGCCGGAATATATTGCTTCGGCACCACGCCGCCGGTGATCGTGTCGGTGAAGGCGAAGCCTTCGCCGCGCGGCCAGCGGCTTGATCTCGACGACGACGTCGCCGAACTGGCCGTGGCCGCCCGATTGCTTCTTGTGGCGGCCGCGGATCTGCATCGACTTGCGGATCGTCTCCTTGTAGGCGATGCGTCGCGGCCGCGCATTGCGCGTGAACGCCGAACTTGCCTTGCAGCCGTTCGAGCGCCACGCGCAGATGCATTTCGCCCTGCCCCCACAGCACCATCTCGTGCGTGTCGTGATTGTGCTCGAGCGACAGCGAGGGATCTTCCTCGATCAGCTTGGCGATGGCGCTGGTGAGCTTCACCTCGTCCTTGCGGTCGGTCACCGAGATCGCCATGCCGTAGACGCCGGGCGCGACGTCGAGCTTGACGAGCTGCGGCGTCGCGCCCTTGGCCGTCGAAATCGTCTCGCCGGTCGCACATGCCTTCGAGCCGGCCGAGCGCCACCGTGTCGCCGGCCTCGGCCTTGGCGATCTTGTTGGGCGTCGAGCCCATCAGCGTGAACAGGCCGGCGACGCGCGCATCCTGGCCCTTGCCGCCATAGAGCGACGGCGCCGTCGGCGACCTCGCCGGAGAGAACGCGGGCGAGCGACAGCTTGCCGCCATGGGCGGTGTGGAAGGTCTTGAGCACCTGCGCCACCGCGCCGCCATTGCGCCTTGAGGCCGAGGCGCTTGGCCGTTGCCGTCGACGTCGGGCGCCTCGTGGCGCAGCGCCTTGAGCAGGCGGCCGATGCCATTGCCGTGCTCGGCCGAGCCGAACAGCACCGGCGTGATCAGCCCTTCGGCCAGTTCGCGCGACAGATCGGCGAACACCCGGTCGCGCGGCGGCTCCATGTCGGAGAGCAGCTGCTCCATCAGTTCGTCGTCGTAATCGGCGAGCTTCTCCAGCATGGCGAAGCGCTCGCTTCCTTTTCGCAGCTCGGCGATGTCGGCCGGCATGTCGATCACTTCGCTCGCCGCATGCTCGCGATAGACGAAGGCGCGCTCGAGCGCGAGATCGACGAAGCCGGTGACGATGCCGTTCTTCCAGATCGGCAATCTGGCGCAGGACCAGCGGCTTGGAGCTCGCCGGCTGCAGATAGGTGAGCACGTCGCGCAGGCGGCGTCTCGGTGCTGGTCGATCTTGTTGATGAACAGGATGCGCGGCAGCCGAGATCGTCGAGCTGCTTGAGAATGAGCTGCAGGGCCGGCGACTTTCTTGTCGTCGGCCTCGCAGACGACCACCGCCGCATCGCAGCCGGCGAGTGCGGCGCGCGCTTCCTGGGCGAATTCGATCGAGCCCGGGCAATCGATGAAGGTGTAAGTGTCGCCCATGAAATCTGGCAGTGGCGACATTGAGCTCGACGCTCATGCCATGGGCGCGGGCTTCCGGCGCCGCATCGCCGATGGTCGACTTTTCGGAGATCTTGCCCTGGCGCGGAATGGCGCCGGTGCGGAACAGAATGGCTTCGAGAAGCGTGGTCTTGCCGCTGAGATAGGGGCCCACGAGTGCGATGCACCGCGAGCCCGCCGTTCGTCTGCCGCCGGTGTCCATGGCCGATCCTCCCCTGATTGCTGAAGCGCACCGAAGGACCGCCCATGCGTGGCGGAGACCACACGAGGGCGGTTCCAACGAGGCTCAGCTTGACTCAGCTTTGAGGAAGCGGCAAGCGAATTCCGAATTAGTCGCGGACGTAATCGAGTTTGAAGTCCGGCAATCCCGGCAGCCACGTTGAGACCGGTCTGAGCCTGGACGCTCACGGGCTCCAGATTGATCGATTTATTGAAGCCGCCGACCAGCACATTTACGCCGGGCCCGACCGCCACCGTCGCCTCCGCCGAAGCGCCGCCATAAGTTCCCTCCAACGCACCTGGCCGTGTCCGGCCGGGGGCGAAGACGGCCCAGGCAACCACCGTCCTGCCGGTGACGCCGATATCCACGCCGAGCTTGCCGATGCGCCCCTCATAACGCTCGCGGTCGCCGCCGCCGGCTGGCTCGAACACGCATTCGATGGCCTTCGACGAGCCGATAATGAAGCCGACGCCGCCTTCGATGCCACAGGAAAGCATGCCGACCTTGACGGCACCGGCTTCTGCCGGGGCCGCGAGACCGAGCGCGAGAAGCGAAATTGCAGCGAACTTTTTCATGGAAACCTCCGAGTTACGTATGAATTAACCTTCATTCCGCCGGATTATGACGGCAACGGGGCTTGGCAACCCCGTGTCGAAGGCATGAATCGAGATGTTATAACGCCTATGGGGGGCTTTCGGTTCCCCCAAATTGCCGGAAATTGCTCAGTTCCAGCTTGCCAGGCCCGATCCGCTTCCCCATGTTGCCAGAAACGGAATCGGTCTCGATGGACGTCTCGCCCGCCTACGCCCTCGCTATTGGCCAGATCATCTGGATAGACCTGTTGCTGTCGGGCGACAATGCGGTGGTGATTGCGCTCGCCTGCCGGTCCCTTCCCGAAAAGCAGCGCCGTTGGGGCATTATTCTTGGCGCCGGCGCCGCGATCGGGCTTCGCATCCTCTTCGCGCTGATCATTTCCCAGATTCTGCTGGTGCCGTTTCTCAAGGCTCTGGGCGGCGTGCTGCTCTTGTGGATCGCCGTCAAGCTGCTGCGCGGCGAAGGCGAAGCGGATCACAACATCGCCGCCTCGGACAAGCTCTGGCAGGCGGTACGCACCATTGCCATCGCCGATGCGGTGATGAGTCTCGACAATGTCGTGGCGATTTCGGCCGCCTCGCGCGGCGACTATTGGCTGTTCGTCTTCGGATTGGCGGTTTCAATTCCGCTGATCGTGGTGGGCGCCACGCTGATCACCGCGTTGATCAAACGCTGGCCGGTAATCGTTTGGGCAGGCGCCGCGCTTCTCGGCTGGATCGCCGGCGAGATGATCGCCGGAGATCCAGCACTCATCGCCTATGGCGTGCCGAACCGCGAGGCCTCCGCGGTGATCGGCGCCCTGATCGTCGTCGCTATCGGCTGGTGGCTCAGGCGCCACGCAGAGCGCCGAAAGGAAATCGCGCCAGGTTAGCTGCGCCCCATGATAGTCGCGCTTGCCGAGTCTCCACGCCGTTGTGGCGCAGGATGTCGTAGGCCGTCGTCACGTGGAAATAGAAATTCGGCAGGCGAAGCTCGAAAGATAGTCGGCACCCGTGAATGACATGTCCTGCCCGCCGACCTTTATGGTGATGGTGCGCTCGGCCGCGCCGGCGAATTGTTCCTTCTTCAAGGTGCCGAGAAAGTCGCATGGTCTTGGCGATGCGCGCCTGCAGCTCGGCGAAACTCTTCTCCTCGTCGGGAAAGCTCGGCACCGGCATGCCGGCAAGCCGGGCGCTCGCGCCCTTGGCGAAATCGGTGGCCAGTCTGCACCTGCCGCGTGAAGCGGAACATGTCGGGGAAGAGCCGCGCCTTGAGCAAGGCGTCGGGATCGATCTTCTTCGCCTCGCAATGCGCTTCCGCCTTCTTCAGGATGGCCGACAAGGCCTTGAGGAAATGGCTGAAGACCGGCACCGAACTATCGTACATCATGGATTGTTCCTTATCTCAGATTGCCGCAGAAACGCTGGATGCGCCGGCAGGCTTCTTCGAGCACGTCGGTCGCCGGTCGCATAGGAGATGCGGAAGAAGGGCGACATGCCGAAGGCCGCGCCATGCACCGCCGCCACGCCTTCCGCCGCCAGAAGCTCGGTGACGAAATCCTCGTCGGTCTTGATGACATTGCCCGACGGCGCCGTCTTGCCGATGGCGCCCGCGCAGGAGGGATAGACATAGAAGGCGCCTTCCGGCGTCGGGCAGGAAAGGCCCTTCGCCTGGTTGAGCATCGACACCACGAGGTCGCGCCGCTCCTTGAACACCTTGTTGTTGGCGGCGATGAAATCCTGCGGCCCGTTCAGCGCCTCGACCGCCGCCCACTGCGCGATCGATGACGGATTCGAGGTCGACTGCGACTGCAGCTTCGACATGGCCTTGATCAGCGGCTCCGGCCCCGCCCCATAGCCGATGCGCCAGCCGGTCATGCAATAGGCCTTGGACACGCCGTTCATGGTCAGCGTGCGCTCATAGAGCGCGGGCTCGACCTGGGCCGGCGTCGCGAATTTGAAATCGTCATAGACCAGATGCTCATACATGTCGTCGGTCAGCACCCAGACATGCGGATGCTTGCACCAGCACATCGGTCACCGCTTGAGCTCGGCGCTGCGAATAGGCCGCGCCGCTCGGATTGGACGGCGAGTTGAGGATCAGCCATTTGGTCTTGGGCGTGATCGCCTGCTCGAGCGCTCGCGGCCTGCAGCTTGAAGCCGTGCTCGAGCGTCGTCTCGACGAAGACCGGCTTGCCGCCCGCCAGCATCACGATGTCGGGATAGCTCACCCAATAGGGCGCCGGGATGATCACCTCGTCGCCGGGATTGACCGTCGCCATCAGCGCGTTGAACAGCACCTGCTTGCCGCCGGTGCCGACCGAGACCTGCGACGGCTTGTAGTCGAGCCCGTTCTCGCGCTTGAACTTGGCGCAGATCGCCTTCTTCAGCTCGGGAATGCCGTCGACTGCGGTGTATTTGGTCTTGCCGCGCGCGGATCGCGGCGATCGCCGCCTCCTTGATGTTGTCCGGCGTGTCGAAATCGGGCTCGCCCGCCGCCAGGCCGATGATGTCGCGGCCCTCGGCCTTCAGCGCCATCGCCTTGTTGGAAATGGCGATGGTGGCGGAGGGCTGGATGCGGTTGAGCGCGTCGGAAATGAAACCCATGGGATCGGTACCTTTTGCCGGAAGCCGGGCGATCTCGTAAGGCCTCCTCCTTGCCCCGGCAAGCCTCAATCCGCCGCATCATGCTAGGCTTGCTGATATGCCATGATCGGCCATGGACAAGCGCCCGTTTCTCATCGCCGGCGGCGGCATCGCCGGACTTGCTGCAGGGCTGGGCCTGGCCCGCATCGGCCGTGCCGCGCGTGATCTTCGAACAGGCCCCGGCCTTCGAGACGGTGGGCGCCGGCTTGCAGATGTCGCCCAATGCGGTGCGCGCCCTGCAATGGCTCGGCGCCTGGGAGGCGGTCGAGCCGCACTGCGTGGTCCCCGCCGAAATCCATGTCCGTGACGGATTGAGCGGCAGCCTGCTGCAGCGCGTTCCGCTCGGCAAGTCTTTCGAAGAGCGCTTCGGCGCGCCCTACCGCGTCGTCCATCGCGCCGATCTGTTGGGCGGCCTGCTGGCGGCGGCGCGGGCGGACCGTCGGATCGAATTGATCAACGCCATGCAGGCGGTCCGGGTTATCAATATTGTCGATGGCGCGGCGCTCGAATTTGCAACCGGCAGCCGCCGCGCGGGCGCCGCCGTCATCGCCGCCGATGGCATCCGTTCGAAGCTCCGGCAAGCAGATCGCCGGCCATGGCGATCCCCTCTATCGCGGCCATGCCATCTTCCGGGCCCTCATTCCCTTCGGGGCCGTGCCGCCATCGGTCGCTGCCGATGCCGTGACGCTGTGGCTCTATCCCGGCGGCCATGTGGTTCACTATGCGGTGAGCAACTGGACACAATTCAACATCGTGGCGGCAATCGATAGTACCTGGACTGCCACCGGCTGGAGCGAACCCGGCAAACCCGATGACGTCAAGCTGGCCTTCGCCGATGCCGCCGGCCCGCTGGCCGATCTGCTCGCCGTTCCCAAATCCTGGCTGAAATGGGCGGGCGCCGACCTGGCGCCGTCGGCGCAATGGACAAACGGGCGCATCGCGCTCGCCGGCGATGCCGCCCATGCGAGCCTGCCCTATCTGGCCCAGGGTGCGGCCATGGCGCTGGAAGATGCCTGCGTGCTGGCGGGAGTGTTGAGGCGACTGCCCGACATCGCCGCGGCATTTTCCCGCTATGCCGCTCTGCGCCGGGAACGCACCGCCCGCGTGCAGAATGAGTCGCGGAGGCTGGGCCGCCTCTATCACGCCAGGGGCCCGGCCCGGCTGCTGCGCAATCTGGCGCTCAGGACCATGACGGCCGAGCGCTTCCTGCGCCGCAACGACTGGATTTACCGCTGGCAGCCGGAATGACGGGCGGCCATGGAATAGCCGCCTTCATGGGGGCGTAATCCGCAAGGATAATGGAGAATCCCATGCGCAACATAATGACTCTCGGTTTTGCCGCCGTGCTGGCCGTATCGATCTCCGGCCTGGCGCTTGCTGCAGGTGGCGGCGGAGGTGGCGGCACGAGCAGCGGCGGAGGCAACGGGTCGCCCACCGCCAAGGACTGCAAGAAGGGCGAAGTCTGGGACAAAAAGAAAAGGAAATGCCTCAAGGCCGAATCGGGCGTGCTGCCCGATGCCGAACTTTACGAACAGGGCCGCGCCCTGGCGAAGGAAGGCAACTACGATTGGGCCCTCGAAGTGCTTGCCGCCATTCACAATCAGAACGACCCGCATGTGCTGAACTATATCGGCTACAGCAACCGCAAGGCGGGCCGCCTCGAGATCGGCATCACCTTCTATCGCAAGGCCCTGGCAATCGACCCCAACTTCGTGCTGGCCCGCGAATATCTCGGCGAAGGCTATGTGGCGGCGGGCCGCATCGATCTGGCCAAGGCGGAACTGGCCGAAATCGCCAGGCTCTGCGGCACGACCTGCGAAGAATACAAGGACCTGTCTGAGGCGATCGCCACGGGCACTAATTAAGCCCAAGAGTCATTTCGGGGACACCAGCCAGTCGACGGTTGCGTGTCCCCATTCGCCAAGTCCCAATCGTGACGCAAGCGCCGGAACCAGAAGCCGCAGCTCCTCGTCGAGTTGCCACGGCGGATTGACGATCACCAGGCCGGAGCCGGCGAGGCCGCCGTCCTTGAACGGCTCGCGGATGCGCATTTCAACCTTGAGCGTGCCCGGCAGGCCGAGTTCCGTGCAGGCCGCGATGATCCGCCCGGCCAGATCTGTCGCCCTTCACCGGATACCACAGCATGAAGACGCCGGTGGCAAAGCGCCGAGTGCCCTGCGCCAGCATGCGCAGCGCCCGCTCCGCCTCGTCCCTTTCCTCATAGGACGGATCGATGAGGACGAGGCCGCGCCGCTCCGGCGGCGGCAGATTGGCTTTCACGCAAGCCTCGGCATCGAGCATCGTCACCGTCACGCTGGCGATCGCGCAGGAAATGCCGTTCGAGCGCGATATTGTCATCGGGATGCAGTTCATTGGCGATGAGCCGGTCCTGTTGCCGCATCAGCCGCGCCACGACTTCCGGCGAGCCCGGATAGCGCCGGAGTTCGCCCGCCGGATTGAGCGCCGCGACCACCTCGCGATAGGGCCTGAGCAGCGCCTCGATCTCCGGCGCGAAGGCGTGCGCCATCTTGCCGATGCCGCCCTGCCATTCCAGCGTCTTGCCCGCCTCGATGCCGTCGAGTGCATAGGCGCCGACGCCGGCATGGGCATCGATGACGCGGAACGGCTTGTCCTTCTTCTTCAGATGCTCGATCGACCCGCGCCAGCACCGCGTGCTTGAGCACATCGGCGTGGCTTCCGGCGTGATAGGCGTGGCGATAATTCATGCCCGCAACTGATGCCGCCGCTGTAGCCGCCCGGTCAATAGGCCGGCCTTGCGCCGCGGAGCTCAAGCGGCAATAAGGCCGCGATGGATTCCGCCGCCACGGCCGCTCGCCCCTCCTTTATCATCCTCGTCGCCATCAGCGCCATCGGCCCCTTGGCGCTCAACATCTTCATGCCGTCGATGCCCGGGCTGCAGGGCGAATTCGGCATTACCTACGGCGTGGCGCAAATGACGCTCACGCTCTATCTCATCGGCATGGCCCTGAGCCAGCTTGATCTACGGTCCCCTGTCGGACCGCTTTGGCCGCCGGCCCATGCTGCTCGGCGGCATGTTGCTGTTCGTGATCGCCAGCCTGCTGGCCGCCATCGCGCCGACCATCGAGACTGCTGATCGCCGCGCGCCTCATCCAGGCGGTTGGCGGGGCGGCCGGCATCGTGCTGGCCCGCGCCATGGTGCGCGATGTCTACGACCGCGACAAATCGGCGAGCGTCATTTCCTATATCACCATGGCCTTCGTTGTGGCGCCGATGGTGGCGCCGGTGCTGGGCGGCTTCCTCGACACATTCGCCGGCTGGCGGGCGAGCTTCTGGCTGCTGTCGATGCTCGGCGCCGGCGTGCTCGCCGCCGCCTGGGTGAGCCTGCCGGAAACCCATCTGAACCGGGCGGCACCCGGCGCAGCGGTCGGGCTGCTGGAAGGCTTCGTGCGCCTCATCGCCATTCCGCGCTTTCGCGTCTATTCCCTGACGCTCGGCCTTCGCCTCCAGCGTGTTCTTCGCCTTTCTCGGCGGCGCGCCCCATATCATGGTCGATGTGCTGAAGCGCACGCCGCTCGAATATGGCGCGTGGTTCATCACCGTGTCATGCGGCTACATGGCGGGAAACTTTCTCTCCGGCCGCTACACCCAGCGCTTCGGCATCGACCGCATGATGCTGGCGGGCAACATCTTCACGCTGGTGGGCGGCCTGCTCTGCCTGGCCGCCGCCGTCTCCGGCCTCCTGTCGCCCGCCACCCTGTTCCTGCCGATGACCGTCGCCGCCTTCGGCAACGGCCTCACCATTCCCAACGGCACGGCCGGCGCCATCAGCGTCGATCCGCGCATGACCGGCGCCGCCGCCGGCTGGTCGGGCTTCACCCAGATGGCCTGCGGTGCCGCCGCCTCGCAGCTGGTGGGATCGCTGCAGGACGGCTGGCCCTTCGCGGTTTTCTGGTTCATGGCGGCGGCCAGCGTGCTGAGCCTGGCGACCCATGCAAGCGCCATGCGCCGGCCGCTCGGATTCGTGATAGCCTGCGGGCTTTCCCGCGCAAGGAGCAGGCCATGGACAGCGAGCAACTCAAATCCCTGCAGGCGCCGCTCAAGGCGCGCTACCGCGAAGCGCCCGAGGCCGCCGTCATCACCCTCAAGGCCGAAGGCGCAATCGGCGAGGGCTTGACCTGCTCGGTGGCAACCGCCAAGGCGATGGTCGAGGCGGGACTGCATCCGGCCACCGGCGGAACCGGCCTGCATGTGTGCTCGGGCGACATGCTCTTGCAGGCTTTGGTCGCCTGCGCCGGTGTCACCCTCAATGCGGTAGCGACCGCGCTCGGCATCGCGCTTGAGGGAGCTAAGGTTCGCGCCGAGGGCGATCTCGATTTCCGCGGCACCTTGGGCGTCGACCGCGAGGCGCCGGTCGGCTTCCGCGCTATCCGCCTGTTCTTCGATCTCGACAGGCAATGTCGGCGAAGACCAGCGCGCCAGCCTGCTCAAGCTCACCGAACGCTATTGCGTCGTCTACCAGACGCTGCGCGCCGGCCCGCCCATTGCAGTCAGCATGACCTCGCACTGACGGCTTGCCTTGGTTGGGCGTGCTCTTGTGCGCGGCCTATCGCGTGCTAAGAATGTCTCTCCAAAGGGGTCCTCATGTTCAGCGCCCTGAGAATATTGCTTGTGCCTTTCTTGCTGGTTGGTCTCTCTGCCTGCGAGGAGGAGACACCCAAGACAGCTGAAGTGCGACCCGTGCGAACGGTGGTGGTCGACCCCAAGCCCATCGCGGACGATCGCCAGGCCGTCGGCGAGATTCGGCCGCGGCAGGAGAGCGATCTCGGATTCCGGGTCTCCGGCAAACTGATTGTCCGCGCCGTGGATATCGGCGACGCGGCAAGCAAGGGCGCTATCCTGGCCCGTCTCGATGAGCACGATTACCGCAACCAGCTCCAGTCGGCCGCGGCTGACGTGACTTCGGCCGAAGCGGTGCTCGCGGAGGCGCAAATCAATGAAAGCCGTCAGAAGAAACTCTTGTCCTCGGGAACGACGACACGCGCCACCTATGACGTCGCCCTTAAGAACCTGCGCTCGGCGGAAGCCCAGCGCGAGTCCGCCAATGTCGCACTGGCGATAGCCAAGGATCAGCTTGGCTACACTGCGCTGAGCGCCGAATTCGATGGCATCGTGACGGCGGTCGGGGCCGAGCTTGGTCAGGTGATCAATGTCGGCCAGATGATCGTCCGCCTCGCCCGCCAAGACGACAAGGATGCCGTGTTCGCCGTCGCCGAGTCCGATTTCCAGGACCGTACCTTGGACCAGGGGTCGGAAGTAATCGTCACGCTGCTCAGCAACCCCGCGGTATCGGCCGACGGCGTTGTCCGCGAAGTCTCGCCCGTTGCCGATCCGGCGACGCGGACTTACCTGATGAAGGTTTCGCTCAGGAATCCGCCTTCGCAGATGATGTTTGGATCGAGTGTCGTCGTCCGATTAAAGGCGGCGAACGTAGCGGCCGTAGTGCTGCCGGGCAGCGCGATTTTCGACAAGGCCGGCAAGCCTGCCGTGTGGGTCTTTGAGCCGGCAACCAAGACCGTCGCCCTGAAGCCGGTGGCGGTGGCCCGCTACGAGACCGACCGTGCAGTCATCGCCGAGGGCCTGGCGAAGGGCGATATCGTCGTGACGGCGGGCGTCAACCGGCTCCGCGAAGGCCAGGAAGTGCGGCTGGCCGAGGAGCCCTGAAGATGAAAGGTTTCAACCTTTCGGAATGGGCGCTGCGGCACAAGAGCTTTGTCATCTATCTGATGGTCGTTGCGGCGGTGGCCGGATTTTTCGCCTATGGCCGGCTTGGCCGCGAGGAAGACCCGCCCTTCACCATCAAGACCATGGTGATCCGGACCCTATGGCCGGGTGCTACCACGGCCGAAACCGTCCGTCTGGTGACCGACCGCATCGAGAAAAAGCTCGAGGAGGTACCCGGTCTCGATTACGTGCGCAGTTACACCAAGCCCGGCGATTCCACCGTCTTCGTCAACCTGAAGGATAGTGTGCTCGCCGCCGCGGTTCCCGATCTCTGGTATCAGGTGCGCAAGAAGATCGGCGACATCCGCAACACCCTTCCTTCGGACATCGCTGGCCCGTTCTTTAATGACGATTTCGGCGACACCTATTCGATCATCTACGCCTTCACCTCGGACGGTTTCACGCACCGCGAACTGCGCGATCATCTTGATCTCGTCCGTGTCGAACTCTTGCGTGTTCCGGATGTCGCGAAGGTCGACTTCATCGGCACCCAGGACGAAAAGATCTATCTAGAATTTTCAGTCCGCCAGCTGTCTTCCCTCGGCCTCGACGCCAACACGCTGATCGAGACTCTCCAGGCGCAAAACGCCGTCGTGCCGACCGGAACCGTGGACGCCGGCCCCGAACGGATCGCCATACGGGTCTCCGGCGGCTTCACGTCGGTCGAAAGCCTCAAATCCATCAACTTCATCCACGACGGCCGCAATTTCCGCCTCAGCGACATCGCCAAAGTCACCAAGTCCTATGCCGATCCGCCGCAGCCCATGTTCCGCTTCAATGGCGTGTCCGCTATCGGCCTTGCCATCTCGATGGTGAAAAACGGCGACGTGCTGGCGCTCGGCGAGAACATCGAAAGCCGCATCGAGCAGATCACCGGCGATCTGCCGATCGGTATCGATGTGCACCTGGTTGCCAACCAGCCGCATGTGGTCGAGGAGGCGGTCGGCGAATTCACCCAGAGCCTGTTCGAGGCCATCGGCATCGTCCTGGCGGTGAGTTTCCTGGCGCTCGGCTGGCGGCCCGGCATCGTCGTCGCCGTCGCCATTCCCCTCGTCCTCGCAGTAACTTTCGTGCTGATGCAGCTGCTTGGCATCTCGCTGCAACGCATCTCACTTGGCGCGCTGATCATTTCTCTAGGTCTGCTCGTCGACGACGCCATGATCGCGGTGGAGATGATGATCACCAAGATCGAGGAGGGTTTCGACAAGGTCAGGGCCGCCGCCTTCGCCTATACCTCCACCGCCTTTCCCATGCTCACCGGCACGCTGGTGACGATCGCCGGCTTCGTGCCGATCGGCTTCGCGAAGAGCGGGGCTGGCGAATATACTTTCACCATGTTTGTCGTCATTGCCATCGCCCTTAGCGTATCCTGGGTGGTTGCCGTGCTGTTCACGCCGCTCACCGGCGTCTTCATTCTGCCGGACCGGATCAAGGGACATGGCGGACACGGCCGTTCGAGATTTTCGCGCGGGTTCCGCGCCATCCTTGGCGGGGCGCTGCGTTACAAGTACGTGACGCTGGCGGCGACGGCCGGGCTGTTCGTGCTGTCTATCTTCGGCATGCGTTTCGTGCAGCAGGAATTCTTCCCGTCGTCCGACCGCGCCGAACTTTTCGTGAACCTCACCCTGCCGCAAAATGCTTCGATCCGGGAGACGGAGCGGACCGTCGATCGCGTCGAGCAATTGCTCAAGGTTGATCCGGATATCGAATATTGGAGTTTCTATGTAGGTCAAGGCGCCGTGCGTTTTTATCTGCCGCTCGATGCCCAGCTCGCCAACGACTTCTTCGCCCAGGCCGTGGTGGTCACCAAGGGCTATGAGCAGCGCCCCGCCGTGCAGGCCCGGCTCGAACAGGCCCTCGCCAGCGGTTTCGACGACGTGCTGGCCCGGGTCAGCCCGCTGGAACTCGGCCCGCCGGTGGGCTGGCCGATCAAGTTCCGGGTCAGCGGCAGCGATCCGATCCGTACCCGCGAATATGCCCATGCCTTCGCGCAAGCGATCAGCGCCAATGCCAATGTCCAGAACATCAATTACGATTGGAACGAACTGGCGAAAGTGATCCGGATCGAGGTGGACCAGGACCGCGCCCGCGCCCTCGGCATCAGTTCGCAACAGCTGTCGGCCGCCGTCAACGCGATGTTGTCGGGAACCACCGTCACGCAGCTGCGCGATGCCACCTATCTCATCGACATCGTCGCCCGCGCCACGGCTGAGGAACGTGCTACCATCGAGACGCTGCGCAGCCTGACGCTGGCCACGCCCACCGGCGGCCGCGTGCCGCTCGCCCAGATCGCGACGGTTTCCTACGAGTTGGAGCCGCCGCTCATCTGGCGCCGCCAGCGCCTGCCAACCGTGACGGTGCAGGCCGACGTAACACCCGGCATCGAAGCGGCGACTGTGATCGGGCAACTGGCGCAGCCGATCGAGGAATTCCGCGCCCAGTTGCTGCCCGGCTATGCCGTTGCCACCGGCGGCGTCACCGAGGACAGCGCCAAGAGCCAAGCGAGCATCGCCGCCGGGGTACCGTTGATGCTGTTCCTGATGGCCACGATCCTTATGGTTCAACTCATGAGTTTCCAGCGGCTGGCACTTGTGTTCCTTACCGGACCGCTGGCCCTCATCGGCGTGGTTGCCGCCTTTCTGGTCTCCGGGCGCACCGATGGGGTTCGTCGCCATCCTCGGCATCATCTCGCTGATCGGCATGGTGATCCGCAACTCGGTCATCCTGATCGTGCAAATCGACGAGCACATCGCCGGTGGCGAGCCGCCCTGGCAGGCCGTCGTCAGCGCGACCGAGCATCGCCTGCGTCCCATCCTGCTCACCGCCGCCGCCGCCATCCTCGGCATGATACCGATCGCGCCGACCGTGTTCTGGGGGCCGATGGCCTATGCCGTCATGGGAGGTCTTGCGGTGGCAACCGTGCTCACCCTGGTTTTCCTGCCGGCGCTCTATGTCACGTGGTTCAGGATCGATCCGCCTCCGGCTGAAACTGAACCCGAACCCGCCGAAATGACTGATCGGGTTTCAGTGGCGGCCGCACCGGCTTGACAATATCGCGCATCGGTCATCCTGACAGCATTTGTCAGCAGTCCCGCTTTGCCCCCGGCCGCGAACTGCCTATATAGCGACCCATGGGTCATTCACGTCAGGAAGGCGGATTCGCCGAAGCGCCGCTCGCGCCGGTTGAAGGCTATCCGGAGATTCCGGCGGCGCCGCGCGCCGGGCTCGAGGGCCTGCGCCCGGATTTCGCGCCGCTTGCCGATGTTCACGCCGCATCGGCCGCCGCGCCGGAGAAATCCGAAGGCGGCCGGCGCCTGCACGATCGTCTCCGAATTCGAGCCCAAGGGCGACCAGCCGGCGGCCATCGCCGAGCTGGTGGCCGGCGTCAATGCCAATGAGCGCGACCAGGTGCTGCTCGGCGTCACCGGCTCGGGCAAGACCTTCACCATGGCCAAGGTGATCGAGGCGACCCAGCGCCCCGCCCTCGTCCTCGCGCCCAACAAGACGCTCGCCGCCCAGCTCTATGGCGAGTTCAGAGCTTCTTCCCCGACAATGCGGTCGAATATTTCGTCTCCTATTACGACTACTACCAGCCGGAAGCCTATGTGCCGCGCACCGACACCTATATCGAGAAGGAAAGCTCGATCAACGAGCAGATCGACCGCATGCGCCATTCGGCGACGCGCGCGCTGCTCGAGCGCGACGATGTGATCGTCGTCGCCTCGGTCTCCTGCATCTACGGCATCGGCGATGTCGAGACCTATTCGGCGATGACCTTCACCGATCAAGAAGGGCGAGCGCCTCGCCGCAGCGCCAGCTCCTCGCCGATCTCGTGGCGCTGCACTACAAGCGCAATGACGGCAATTTCGTGCGCGGCACCTTCCGCGTGCGCGGCGATACGGTCGAGCTCTTCCCCTCGCATTTCGAGGACCGCGCCTGGCGCATCTCGCTGTTCGGCGACGAGATCGAGGGCATCGCCGAATTCGATCCGCTGACCGGCCAGAAGACGGCCGAGCTCGACCAGGTCAAGGTCTATGCCAATTCGCACTATGTGACGCCGAAGCCGACGCTCGAACAGGCGGTGCGCCGCATCAAGGAGGATCTGCGCATCCGGCTCGACGAGTTCAACGCCGCCGGCCGCCTGCTCGAAGCCCAGCGCCTCGAGCAGCGCACCCTGTTCGACATCGAGATGATGATGGCGACCGGCTCCTGCGCCGGCATCGAGAATTATTCGCGCTATCTCACCGGCCGCAAGCCCGGCGAGCCGCCGCCGACGCTGTTCGAATATCTGCCCGACAATGCCCTGGTCTTCGTCGACGAGAGCCACGTCACCATCCCGCAGATCGGCGGCATGTTCCGCGGCGACTTCAACCGCAAGGCGACGCTCGCCGAATTCGGCTTCCGCCTGCCCTCCTGCATCGACAACCGGCCGCTGCGCTTCGAGGAATGGGACGCCATGCGGCCGCAGACCGTCTACGTCTCGGCGACGCCCGGCCCCTGGGAGATGAAGCGCACCGGCGGCGTCTTCGCCGAGCAGGTGATCCGCCCGACCGGCCTCATCGATCCGCCGGTCGAGATCCGCCCGGTGAAGAACCAGGTCGACGATCTCATCGCCGAATGCCGCGAGGTGGCGCAGGCCGGCTATCGCGCGCTCGTCACCGTGCTGACCAAGCGCATGGCCGAGGACCTGACCGAATACATGCACGAGCAGGGCATCCGCGTGCGCTACATGCATTCCGACATCGACACGCTGGAGCGCATCGAGATCATCCGCGACCTGCGGCTCGGCGCCTTCGACGTGCTGGTCGGCATCAACCTGCTGCGCGAGGGCCTCGACATTCCCGAATGCGCCCTCGTCGCCATTCTCGATGCCGACAAGGAAGGCTTCCTGCGCTCCGAGACCTCGCTGATCCAGACCATCGGCCGCGCCGCCCGCAATGTCGACGGCAAGGTCATTCTGTATGCCGATCAAATCACCGGCTCGATGGAGCGCGCCATGGCCGAGACCGGCCGCCGGCGCGAGAAGCAGACGCGCCTACAACGAGGCCAACGGCATCACGCCGGCAAGCATCAAGAAGCAACATCGCCGACATCCTGCACTCGGTCTATGAGCAGGACCATGTCACGCGTCGATGCCGGCCTGGCCGAGGACGGCGCGCCGCTCGATCGGCCACAATCTCGAGAAGCGTGCTCGCCGACATGGAAAAGCGCATGCGCGAGGCCGCCGCCAATCTCGAATTCGAGGAAGCGGCGCGGCTGCGCGACGAGATCAAGCGCCTGAAGAGCGGTCGAGCTCGCGGTGATGGACGATCCGCTGGCACGAGACCCTTCTTCTCCCTCCCCCGCTGTGGGGAGGGTCCGCCGCGAAGCGGCGGGGTGGGGGCGAAGTCAGCCATCGAACCCGCCACCGCCTCCTGGCCAAAGCCGCGACAGCGCCCGTCCGGTTCCAAGGGCGGCAAGCCGGGAACGCGGACCTATCGCGGCAAGGGTCGGTAACAGTGATTGTTGGATCGAGTGATTTTGTGTATTATTTTAGACCAGATGACAGATCAATTGTTACGGCGTTCAATCAATACAAAGTTTCGTACATCATCGTAGGAGGCGTGGCAGTCGCATTTCACGGTTGCAGGCAAATTGACGATATTGATGACCTCGATCTCCTGATCGATCCCACATTAAACAACGCTAAATTACTAATTGAAGTTCTGAGAGGATGCGGCGTGCAAGTTACGGATTTGCCTTCCAGAATCGCTAAACCCAAGGTGCAACTCGCTATCAAGTGTCCACCCCACTACACTGAAGTGCTTACGCCGACAGAGGGTATTGATTTCTCGAATTTGGTTAGCCGAGCAATATCAACCACAGTGGACGGACTAAATGTCAAAATTATTGGATGTTCAGATCTTACAAAAATGAAAGTACACGCTGTTGAAACTTACGGGGCAGAAGCGGCGAAGCATCTTGCCGACTTGGAATGCTTGCGACGTAAGATGACGACGCCCTTGGCTTGATCGCGTCCAGATTCTTACCCAGCGCGGCGTTGCATTTCCGTGCCCGTCCTCTGTCATTGCCGGGCTTGTCCCGGCAACCCATTCATCAGCCGTCTCCGGCAGACGTTAAGCTGCTCACTGGGTCGCCGGAATAAATCCGGCGATGACAACGGGGAGGAGGAACCAGCCGCGATTAACCCCCTGTTAATTCGCCGGGGCGATGCGAGCGATTGTCAGCGGTCGGGCCGGGGGGCTCACATGACCAGCCATTTCGCCGTCGCCATATTTTTGATGATTTCGCCACCCACAGTCGCCGCCGATGGATCGCCTCTCTTCGGCTCGGCCACCCAGCCGCCCGTCCGCATCCTCGTCGGTCCGGCGAGCGGCGTCATTGTGCCGCCGGCCGCGTACCGCTAGCATCTGTTTCTTGCAGAATTCCGGAGGCCGCACGCCATGCCGATGACACTTGCCCGCACCGCGGCCGTGGCCGCCATGGTGCTGTCGCTCGCCGCCTGCTCATCCCGCGGGCTTGATCGCGCCGAAAGTGAAGGCCCGTACAGCGCCGCCGAAATCCGCACCCTCCTCGCCGGCAAGAGCTGGCGCTTCTCGGGGCCGAACAATTCCGGCGTGACCCTCTATGCCTCGGACGGCACTTCGCTGGTCGAAGTCGACGGCAAGGGTACGACGACGGGCCGCTGGATGACCAAGGATGGCGAACTCTGCGAGAGCTTCGCCCCCGCCCCCTTCCTGCCGGGTGGCGTGGCCATGACCTGCTATCCCTTCAGCGGCTCGGGCAACAGCTACCGCGCCGGCGAGGCGACCTTCCAGCTCGCCTCATAGACACATTATCGCCTTACCGGCTCCTCAGTCCCGCCCAGCTCGGAACCGAAAAGCCCCCTCGTGAGTTTAAGGGGGGCAGGAGGTTCCAGGATGACCGAAGCACTGACGCGCCGCAGGCTGCTCGTGACCGGCATAGCTCTTATGGCCGCTCCAGCGTTCGCCCGCGCCCAGACTCCGATCCTGTTCGACGGACCGATTCCCGATCCGGCCCTCGTGCCGCCCGCCGAATCACCCATCGATTTCCCCGTCACGCCCGCCGATCTCAGCAGAATTCCCAAGCAGTTCCGCCGCCAGTTCGTCTCCTATGACGGCCCCGAATGGCCGGGCACCATCATCGTCGATCCCGATGCCCGGCACCTGTTCTACGTGCTCGAGGGCGGCCAGGCGCTGCGCTATGGCGTCGGCGTCGGGCGCGAAGGCTTCGCCTGGTCGGGCGAGGCGCAAGTCGGCATGAAGCGGCGCTGGCCGCGCTGGGTGCCGCCCGTCGAAATGGTGCTGCGCGACAAGAATGCCGCCAAATGGCCCAATGGCCAGCCCGGCGGGCCGGACAATCCGCTGGGCGCCCGCGCCCTCTATCTGTACCAGAGCGGCGCCGACACCTTCTACCGCATTCACGGCACCAACGACTCCGGCTTCCATCGGCAAGGCCATGTCGTCGGGCTGCATCCGCATGCTGAACCAGGACATTGCCGAGCTTTATCTGCGGGTTCCGGTAGGCTCGCGCGTCACGGTTAGGTCCTCGCTCGGCGCCTGAGGCTTGAAGCGGCGGCCAAGCTGTGGCACATGCGCAGGGCTTCCCGGAGACGCTGACGTGAATCGCCTTGCCATCCTATCACTGCTGCTCGCTGCTCTCACACTTGCCGCCTGCAACACCGGCGGCGCCAAGGGCGTGCGCTTTGTCGATGGCAAATCCACCCAGCCGCAGGCCGAGCCGATCCACAATCTGACGGCTGCGGAAATCCAGACTGCCATCACCGGCAAGACCTTCCAGTATACTCGCCCCGACGGCAACGGCTTCGTCACTTACAAAGCTGACGGAACCTTCTCCTTCCAGGACGATGCCAAGGGTGCCGGCACCGGCACCTGGTCAGTCAGCAACAATCAATTCTGCGAAGCCTTTGGCGCCGGCGCCCCCACCGACTGCGGCGAGTTCAAAACCACGGGCGATGCCTATTTCGCCGCCAAATCCCGCCTTGTTGAGATGAAGAGCTAGCCGGTCAGGAACGGATTGTTGCGCCGTTCCTCGCCGATGTTTCCCGCCGGGCCATGGCCGGGCAGGAACATCACGTCGTCGCCCAGCGGCAGCACCTTTTCGCGAATCGATTTGATGAGCGTGGCATGGTCGCCACGCGGCAGGTCGGTGCGCCCGACCGAGCCCTGGAACAGGACATCGCCCATTAGCGCGAAACGGTTCTCGCTGTTGTAGAAGACGACCGAACCCGGCGTGTGGCCGGGCGTTTCGAAAATATCGAATACCAGCCCGCCCACCGGGACTTCGTCGCCCTCCCTGAGCCAGCGGTCCGGCACCACGCTGCGAACTCCGGCCATGCCGAATTGCGCGCCGCTTTCCGGGAGCCGCTCGAGCAGAAACAAATCCTCCTTGTTCGGACCCTCGATCTTCACCCCCATCGCATCGCGCAGTTCCGCCGCCCCGCCGGCATGATCGATATGGCCGTGGGTCAGGAGGATCTTTTCGATCTTCACCCCCGATTGCTCCACCGCCTTGAGAATCTGGGCAACATCGCCGCCCGGATCGACCACGGCGCCAATCTTCGCCGCCTCGTCGAAGACGACGGAGCAGTTCTGCTGGAACGGCGTAACCGGAATGATGAAGGCCTTGAGCATTGCCATGGCCGGGCTGCATAGCGGCGGCGCGAGCCATGCGCAACGGGTGGCGCGCGCTTGCCCAATTTCCGGGCAACGGCTAGAGCCTGCCGGACCGCTTCCGCATTGAGGCTTCCCATTCCGATGCCCGCATCCGCCGCCATATCCCGGCGCTACGGCAATCTTGTCGCTGCCATTGCGACGATTGCCAGTTGCGACATCGCCATGGGGCTCACTTTCCAGCTTCTGCCACTGCTCATGGAACAGCGCGGCGTGCCGGCCTGGGTGATGGGGCTCAATGCCGCCATGTCGCCGCTCGGCATTGTCCTCGTGGGCCCCTTCCTGCCCGCCCTCGTGGCGCGCTTTGGTTCGAAAACCGTGGTCAACACGGTCATTGCCGCGATTATGGCCGCGCTCCTGTCGTTCAGGCTGTTTGACAACCTCGCGGCCTGGTTCGCCATTCGCTTTTTCTTCGGGATCGCGGTCGGAACCCTGTTCACCGTCAGTGAAGCCTGGATCCTGAGCTTCGCCGAGACCGGCAACCGCGGCCGCATCATGGCGATCTACACGAGCGTCCTGTCGATAACCTTCGCGGTCGGCCCGGCCATCCTGCCCTTTACCGGCATCCATGGCTGGATGCCATGGATCATCGGCATTGTCTGTGTCGGCGCCAGTGCCCTGCCCCTGAGCTTCGTGGCTGTAAGCGAAACCGCCTTTCGGGACGACCGGGGCGGCAGCTTTCTGCGCTTTATCCGGCGCGCCCCGCTCCTTCTCTTCGCCGTCAGCACTGCCACGATTTTCGATGGCATCCTTCTGTCCTTCTTCGGCGTCTTCGGACTGCGCTCCGGTCTCGATCTGCAGACCGTGAGCTGGGTTCTGGCGGCGGGCATCGTCGGCAATGTCGTGATGCAATATCCCATGGGGCTGCTCGCCGACCGCTGGTCGCGCACCGGCGTCATCGCCGTCACCGCCGCAGTCACCGTGGTTCTTTGCGTCGCCATGATCTGGGCGGTGCATAGCTGGCTGATCTGGCCGGTGGTGATCGTGGCGGGCTCCACTGCCTTCGCTGTCTATACGATCTCTCTCACCATTCTCGGCGACAGTTTTGACGGGCCGGATTTGATAGCGGGCGCCGCCGCATTTGCGGCCATGTGGGGCGTGGGCGGGCTGGTCGGGCCCCCGATTGCCGGGGCTGCCATCGACGCCTTCGGCGCCAACGCCATGCCTGTCACCTTGGCTCTCTCCTACGTGGTGCTGCTGATCGGCCTGGCCTTGAGCGGCGGCCGCCTCGTGCGGAGCGCAGCGGGGAGCCGCGCATGAGCCCGCGGCCCTTCAGCTATGCCACCGGTGTAGCCTTCACGGCGGCGGCTGCGATGTGCTGGAGCCTCGGCGGCGCGTTGGTGCGGCTCACCGACGGCATCGATGTCTGGCAGATCATCTTCTACCGCTCGCTGACGGCGTTCATCTGCATGGGCCTGTGGCTCGGCTTCCGCTTCGGCGCCACGCTGCCTTCCCGCTTCGTCCATGCCGGTCCCAATGCGGTCATCGCCGGCATCGCGGTTGCCACCGCCGGCCTCACCTTCGTCGCCTCGCTGTTCTACACCACCGTGGCGCAGTCCATTTTCATGGTTGGCGTAGCACCCTTCCTGTCGGCCATACTGGGGCTGTGGATATTGCGCGAACGCATTCCCGGCATCACCTGGCTCGCCATGACCGTGGCGCTCATCGGCATGGCGGTGATTTTCGCCGGCGCCGATGGCGGCACAAATTTCACCGGCACGGCACTCGCCCTTCTGTCCGCCTTCTGCTTTTCCTGCTACGCCGTGCTGCTGCGCTGGGGCCAGAAGACCGAAATGTCGGTCGCCCTCATCTGGAACGCCATTCTTCTCATCGTTGTCAGCGCCGTGGTGCTGCTCGTGCCGACGGGATTGCGCGCCGGCCCGGGCCTCGCGGCATTCGCCATCGGCTGGTCCAATTTCGCCGCCGTCTTCGTGATGGGGGCGGTGCAGCTGACTCTCGGCCTCATCCTCTTCACCGTCGGCTCGCGCAGCGTCCCCGCCGCGCAACTGTCGCTCATCGCACTCGTCGAGCCCATCCTGTCGCCGTTCTGGGCCTGGCTGGTGGTGAGTGAATTGCCGCCTATCTGGACATTTGTCGGTGGTGCTGTGATCCTGTCGGCCATCGCCTTGCAGGCGCTGTTCAGCGCCCGACCGGAGAGACGACATGTCGGACGCCGGCGCCGTCCCGCCTGAACTCCTCACCATCCGCGACTTCTTGCGTTTTGCGGTCAGCCGCTTCCGCGCCGCGAGCCTCGCCCACGGCCATGGCGCGACCTCGGCGCTCGACGAGGCGGCCTTCCTGATTCTCGAAACGCTGCATCTGCCGGTCGACGACATCAATCCCTGGCTCGATGCCAAGCTGACCCGCGCCGAACGCGCCAAACTTGCCAAAATCATTGCGTTGCGCATCAAAACCCGCCTGCCCGCCGCCTATCTCCTCAACCGCACCTACATGCATGGCGTGCCCTTCTACATCGACGACCGCGCCATCGTGCCGCGCTCCTATATCGGCGAATTGCTGTTTTCCGACCTGTTCGGCGGCGGCGAATCGAGTCTGATCGGCAATCCGGACGAAGTGGAGTCGGTTCTCGATCTCTGCACCGGCTCCGGCTGTCTGGCGATTCTCGCGGCCGGTAGCTTTCCCAATGCCGAAATCGACGCCGCCGATCTTTCCACGGATGCCCTCGACGTCGCCCGGATCAATCTGGAGCAGCACGGATTATCAAGCCGGATCAAATTGTTTCACGGGGATCTATTAAAACCGCTGCAAGGCCGGCGCTACGATCTCATCCTCGCCAACCCGCCCTATGTGGCGACGGCGGAAATGGCGGCCTTCCCGCCCGAATATGCCCATGAACCGGCCATCGCCCATGCCGGCGGCAGCGACGGACTGGATATTGTCCGCCGCATCCTCGCCGAGGCGCCGCGCCATCTCAATGAAACGGGCGGGCTGCTCTGCGAAATCGGCACGGGACGTGAGATTCTCGCGGCGGAATTTCCCCGTCTCGACTTCCTCTGGCTCGATACCGCGGAAAGCGAGGGCGAGGTGTTCTGGCTGTCCCGCGAGGCTTTCAGCGCCTGAGCCCCGTCGCCCGCATCAGATTGTCGTAGATGCGCCGGGTCATCGCCGCCATTTGCGGCATCAGTGGATAGGCTTCCGCCAACAGTTTGGGATAAGCCCCGGCGCCCAGATGCTTTTCGAGCGTGGCGATGTAATTGGGCAGCGACGACCAGGCGGCCATGGTCTGCGGGCTGAACTCGCAATGGAACTGGGTGCCGATGGCATGATCGTCGACGGCGACCGACTGCACCGCCGCTCGCGGCGAGGATGCGAGAACCGCAATACCCTGCGGCGGGCGCGTCACTTCGGCAAGGTGCCACTGCATGACTTTGTGGCTGTGGCCAAGGCCCTCGAACAGCTTGTGGCGCTTGCCGTCCTCGGTCACGCCGACGTCGAACACGCCGACCTCACCTTGATCCGCCAGTGCCACTTCGCCGCCCAGCGACTCGCACAGCAATTGGTGCCCGAGGCAGACGCCGATGTAGGGCTTGGCGCGGTCCCAGACCCATTCGCGAATCGCCTGTTTTTCTGCCGCCATCCACGGATGTTCTGTCACCTGCCAGGTGTCCTGGGCGCCGCCGAGCACGAAGAGCAGGTCGTAAGGAGCGAAATCGGGGATGGCGGCACCCTGCCACAGCCGGATGAATTCCGGAACGATGCGGTCTTCGGCGAAGAAATCGAGGAACCGGCCGGGATGGTCGTGGTCCATGTGCTGGAACACAAGCGCGCGTTTCATCTCTGTCCTATCTCACGGGCGGCATCACCAGTTGCCGGGCGCGGCAGTGTCCCGCCTCGTTCGCCCCGCAAGCGATAAACGATCCTGCCTTGTCGAAGCAAATGCGCAGTTCCGCAAGCCGGGCGCGATTCCGCGCATTGCCGCACTGCACTGAAATCATTGCGGCGGTCAGGTTGCGATTGGTCTTGACGAAATCCGCGATCAATTGTTCGGGCGTGGTCACGATGTCGGCTTGCGGCGCCAGGTAGCGCGCGGGGATTTTGACTTTCCCGTACAGCGCTCGCGTCCTGCCGAAATAATCCTCCTGCGACAGGCCTGAACAGCTGCCATGTTTGCGCCATTCGTGGATGACGAGTTTCCGCGATGGCATGATGTCGAGCATGGCGCCGATCCGCTCTTCCGGAACCCAACGTTCGCGGTTTTCGCAGTTCTGCGGCCAGCCCCGCTCATATTGCGGCCACAGGCCGTGCACCACGAAGGCGAAGCGCCGCCCCGGCGCGCATTGGCCGCCGTCATCGCGGCCTTCGGATCCGGCACAATGGCTGGGCGACCATGACAGCGACAGTGCGTAGTAGTCGAAGTCGCCGGACTCGCTTGCCTGCGCCGCACTTAGCAGGAGGGCGGTAAGGAGGACCGCGGCTGCGGCGGAAACAGCTTGGCGAGCAAATCGGGAAAGTCTGTGCGGAGCGCTTCCGGGCAGGTATTGGCGACGATTATCCATGAGGAATTGTTCAGATTCATATCGCACCGGGCGAGCTTCCCGCCGATACAGGCAATCTGCCCTTGCGAGAAATCCCTGCCATTGGCGCGGCAGGTGCAGTTTGACCAGGCCTGTGTTTCGGGCGCAAGGCCGATGATCAGGACGAAGGATGCCAATGCCGCTTTGCTTACCCCATAACCGACTCATACCATGGAAACGGATGACAGAACAGTAAACCTCAAAGCAGTTGTAGCTCGACTGCCTGTAGGCCACGGCCGCGCTTGTCCGGCTGCGCTTCAAAGCTGATTTTCATGCCCTCGGCCAATTCCGGAATTCCCGAACGTTGCACGGCCGTAATGTGCACGAACACGTCCTTGCCGCCATCATCGGGTGCGACAAATCCATAACCCTTGGCCTGGTTGAAGAACTTCACCGTGCCGTTCTGGCGCATGAGAAGAGGGCTCCCTATTCCCTTCCGCATCCCCCGGGGCGTGCGGCGGAAACATGCCCCAGGGCGGGATTTCCGGCAAGCGGAGACTTTCCATGCATTCTCCTCTTGCATTCTTCCGAATGGTCTGAATAATTGCCGGCACCGAACATGGGACCATTTATGCATCGCCGGTTTTCGTTGCCCCTCCTCGCCCTGGGTCTCGTTGCTGTTGCGCCGTTTTGCGCATCTGCCAAGCCGGTCTTCACAACCAAATACGCCTACTACAACATCGGCGGCGACACTGCGGCCGAAATTTACAACGCCATGATTCGCCGCGGCCCCCATGTGAACGGCGCCCGCGCCTACGCGTCGACCTCGGCAACATCCTCCCAGGAGGGCCAGCTGGCGCAGGGCCAAATCTGCGCCATTAGCGATTACCGGCTGAGGATCGATTTCGTCATCAGGCTGCCGCGCATCAAGAACACGAAAATCCTGACCGGCGGGACCCGGGCGCGCTGGCAGCAGTTTTCACAGTTCCTCAAGCAGCACGAGGAGACTCACCGGTCGATCTGGCTCGATTGCGCCCGCGATCTCGAGCGTCAGGTGAGGGCCATTTCCGTCGCCGATTGCGGCGTCGCCGACGCAAAGGCGGCGAAGCTCTGGGAGCAGATGCGTAAGTCCTGCACCAGGAAGCATGACGCTTTCGACGCCGCCGAGCAGAAGCGGCTGGCGCGGCATCCCTTCGTCAAGCTGGTGCTCAACCAGAGCGACAGAACAAGCAATGCCGCGCATGTTCCGGCCAGGAAGAAAAAGAATCTCGCAACTGCTCAGTAGGCGCGCTTGCGCTTGCCAGATCCGAGGACGCGGCCGGCAACCGCATCGAGTTTGGCCACCAGCCTTGCATCGCGCTTCTCCGGAGCCGTCAAGATGGCATGATCGAGAGCCCGGTCCGAACCCGCCGGACATGCTGGATGGAGGCGCGGAAAATCACCGGCGAAACGGCGGATGAGACGCTTGGCATTGCCGGTATTGGCCTTGAGAACTTCGATCACCTTGCGGACATCGACTTCGCCGTGCTCGGAATGCCAGGAATCGTAGTCGGTCACCATGGCGACGGTCGCGTAACAAATCTCGGCCTCGCGGGCGAGCTTGGCCTCCGGCATGTTGGTCATGCCGATGACCGCGGCACCCCATGAGCGGTAGAGCTGCGATTCGGCGAGCGTCGAGAATTGCGGGCCCTCCATCACCACATAGGTGCCGCCGCGCGCATAGGCGATGCGCTCGGCACTGAGCGCCGCCTCGAGCCGGTCCTGCAGGCCGGGCGACACCGGATTGGCGAAGGGCACATGGCCGACGCAGCCGGTGCCGAAAAAGCTCTTGTCGCGCGCGAAAGTGCGGTCGATGAACTGATCGACCAGCACGAAGGTGCCGGGCGGCAGCTCCTCCTTGAGCGATCCCACCGCCGAAAGCGAAACCAGATCGGTCACTCCCATCCGCTTCAACACGTCGATATTGGCGCGATAATTGATGGTGGTCGGCGAATAGACATGGCCGCGCCCGTGCCGCGGCAGGAAGACCACCGGCAGTCCGTTAATCTCCCCAACCCGCACCTGGTCGGAAGGCTTTCCCCACGGGCTCTTGACGGTCTTCCACCGGGCGCCGTCGATTTCGATGTCGTAGACGCCGGAGCCGCCGATGATGCCGAGGATGGAGCGGGTCATAGGTGCGAATAGGAAATGGCGAATGGCGCATGGGGCATTCTTTCCCCCATCTGCTCCCTCAATGGGCGTCGGCCCAGATCTTCTGCTTCACCAGATAGAGCAGCAGCGCCAGCACCGCCAGATAGATGATGACCATGAAGCCGAGGCTCTTGCGCTCTTCCATCTTGGGCTCCGCCGTCCAGGCGAGGAAGGCCGAAACGTCCCGCGCCATGTCGTCGACCGTGTTGGGCGCGCCGTCGTCGAAGGTCACCTGGCCGTCGGTGAGCGGCGGCGGCATGCGCGATCCAGTGGCCGTTCGCGAAATAGGGATTGTAGTGCTTGCCTTCCGGCTGCTTCCTTCGTGAGTTCCGCCGGCGGCTCCTCATAGCCGGTCAGCACCGAATAGACATATTCCGGCCCGCCGATGCCGTTGATGAGCTGGTTGAAGGTGCCATACCAGCCGGCCCGCGACTTGGTGATGAGCGACAGATCGGGCGGCAGCGCCCCGCCATTGGCGACGCGCGCCGCCTGCTCGTTGGCGAAGGGCGAGGGGAAGCGGTCGGAGGGCAAGCCCGGACGGTCGAACATCTCGCCGTCATCGCCGGGTCCGTCCCTGCACCGTGAAGGTCGCGGCCAGCGCCTTGACCTGCTCCTCGCGTGAAGCCGGGTCCGCCCGTGTTCGGCCAGATTGCGGAAGGAGATGAGCTTCATCGCATGGCAGGTGGCGCAGACTTCCTTGTAGACCTTGTAGCCGCGCTGCAGCTGGCCCTTGTCGAAAGTGCCGAACGGCCCCTCGAAGGAAAAGGAAATGTCCTTGGCGTCCCTCTGGCCTTCGGCGGCGATAGCGGCACCGCCGAGAAGCGCCAGGCCGGCCGCCGCCAGTGCGAGTGTCTTGAGCATCTTCATTTCGCTGTCCCCCAAATCACTCGGCCGGCGCCATCGGCTTCTTCTTGGCAAGCACCGCATCCGAAATCGACGGCGGCAGCGGCTTCGGCGATCTCGAGCAGGCCGAGAGCGGCAGGATCACCAGGAAGTGGAAGAAGTAATAGGCGGTGAGGATGCGCGACCAGATCACATAGGCGCCCTCCGGCCGGCTTCGAGCCGAGATAGCCGAGGCCGATGCAGACGATCACGAAGATCCAGAAGAACTGCTTGAAGATCGGCCGGTAGGTGCCCGAGCGCACCCGCGAGGTGTCGAGCCACGGCAGCACGAACAGGATGAGGATCGAGCCGAACATGGCGATGACGCCGCCAAGCTTGTCGGGGATGGCGCGCAGGATCGCGTAGAACGGCAGATAGTACCATTCCGGCACGATATGCGCCGGCGTCGCCAGCGGATTGGCCTCCTCGATAGTTGATCGCGTGGCCGAGATAGTTCGGCGCGAAGAAGATGAAGGCCGCATAGACGATCAGGAACACCACAATCGCGAAGCCATCCTTCATCGTGTAATAGGGATGGAAGGGCACCGTGTCCTGCCCGACCTCTGACATTGACGCCGGTCGGATTGTTATTGCCCGGCACATGCAGCGCCCAGATATGCAGGCCGACCAGGCCGGCGAGCACGAAGGGCAGGAGATAGTGCAGCGAGAAGAAGCGGTTGAGCGTCGGATTGTCGACCGCATAGCCGCCCCACAGCCAGGTGGTGATCGTCTCGCCGAAGAACGGAATGGCCGAGAACAGGTTGGTGATGACCTTGGCGCCCCAGAAGCTCATCTGGCCCCACGGCAGCACATAGCCCATGAAGGCGGTGGCCATCATGACCAGAAAGATCAGCACGCCGATCATCCACAGCACCTCGCGCGGCGCCTTGTAGGAGCCGTAATACATGCCGCGGAAGATGTGGATGTAGACGGCGACGAAGAACATCGAGGCGCCGTTGGCGTGCAGATAGCGCAGCAGCCAGCCGTAGTTCACATCGCGCATGATGTGCTCGACCGAGTCGAAGGCCATGCTGACATGGGGCGTGTAGTGCATCGCCAGCACGATGCCGGTGATGAGCTGCACCACCAGCATGATGGCGAGGATGGCGCCGAAGGTCCACCAGTAGTTGAGGTTCTTCGGCGTCGGAAAATCGAGATGCCTGGCCTGCACCAGATCCATGATCGGAAGGCGCTCGTGAAACCACTTGCCGAGTGGCGCTCTTCGGCTGATAGCTGGAATGTCCGCTCATGAGGCGTGCCCTTGTTAACCGATGCGGATCTTGGTGTCGGAGAGATATTCGTATTTCGGCACGTGCAGGTTCTCCGGCGCCGGGCCTTTGCGGATGCGGCCGGCGGTGTCGTAGTGCGAACCGTGGCAGGGGCAGAACCAGCCGCCGGACTTGGCATTGCCTTCGACTACGGCATAGTCGCCGTCGTTGCCGATCGGCACGCAGCCCAGATGCGTGCACACGCCCATCATCACCAGGAACTGTTCCTTGCCGCCGACCACGCGGTTTTCATCGGTGGCCGGATCGCCGTCCTTGACATTGGCACTGCGCGCCTCGGGGTCGTTGAGGTCCTCGAGCTTGACCGCCTTGGCCGCTTCGATTTCCTTCGCGGTGCGGTGGCGGACGAAGACCGGATTGCCGCGCCACTTCAGCGTGATCGCCTGGCCCTCGGCGATCGGCGCCAAGATCGACCTCGATCGAAGCCAGGGCCAGAACCGAGGCGTCCGGATTCATCTGATCGATGAACGGCCAGACCGCAAGCGCGCCGCCGACGGCGCCGACGGTCCCGGTGGCGATGTAGAGAAAGTCGCGCCGGTTGACATCCGCATGTTCCGCTGTGGACACGTCTTTTATCCCTCGTGAAGCTGTGCCGGTTCCGCCGGCCCGCAAAACCCGGGCGTTTTTGACATTGGCAAGGCCGGAAGTCTAGCCATGAAGTGTCGCAGCAGCCGGGGATTTTTGCATCCGGCCGGCTTTCGGCTAAAACGCCGAAATCATGATCGAAATTGCCCTTTACCAGCCCGACATCGCGCCCAATGCCGCAACCGTCATGCGGCTGGCCGCCTGTCTCGGCCTGAAGGTCACAGTGATCGAGCCCGCGGGCTTCGCCTGGTCCGATTACTTCGCTGAAACGGGCGGGGCTGGATTATCTCGACAAGGCCGAGCTGATTCGCGATGGCTCCTGGGACGCTTTCCGCGCAACGCATCGCAGGCCGCCGGCTGGTGCTGATGACCACCAAGGCCGCCATGCCCTATTGCCGATTTCCGCTTCGCCGCGGGGGACATGATCCTCATGGGCCGCGAAAGCGCCGGCGTCCCCGGCGAGGTGCACCGAGGCCGCCGATGCGCGGCTTCTGATCCCCATGCGCCCCGGCGTGCGTTCGCTCAATGTGGCCCTTGCCTGCGCCATGGTAACGGGCGAAGCCTTGCGGCAATCGGAGAGCTTTCCACGATGACCGCTATTGCCGAATCGCAAGGCGCGCGCCCAGGCCTGGTTCGAAACCCTGCGCGATCAGATCTGCGCCAGCCTCGAAGCGATCGAACCCGATGCCCGTTTCGTCCGCAAGCCGTGGGAAAGGCCCGAGGGCGGCGGCGGCGTCATGGCGATGCTGCACGGCCGGCTGTTCGAGAAGGCGGGCGTTCACTGCTCGACCGTCCATGGCGAATTCTCGCCCGAATTCGCCAAGCAGATTCCCGGCGCCGAAGACGATCCGCGCTTCTGGGCTTCCGGCATTTCGCTGATCGTCCATCCCGCGAATCCCCATGTGCCGGCCGTGCACATGAACACCCGTTTCGTCGTCACCTCGAAAAGCTGGTTCGGCGGCGGCGCCGATCTGACCCCGGTGCTGGACCGCCGCCGCAACCAGGACGACGCCGACAGCAAGGATTTCCATGCCGCCATGCAAGCGGGCCTGCGATGCCCATGCGTCGCCGACTATGCCAGATACAAGAAATGGTGCGACGACTATTTCTTCCTGCCGCACCGCAACGAGCCGCGCGGCATCGGCGGCATCTTCTTCGACTATCTCGATTCCGGCGATTGGCCGAGCCGACTTCGCCTTCGTCCAGGAGGTCGGCCGTGCTTTCCTGCGGGATCTATCCCGACATCGTCCGCCGCAATATGGACAAGACCTGGACCGAAGCCGACCGCGACGAACAGCTCGTCCGCCGCGGCCGCTATGTCGAGTTCAATCTGCTCTACGACCGCGGCACGCTGTTCGGCCTCAAGACCGGCGGCAATGTCGAAGTCGATCTTGTCGTCGATGCCGCCATTGGTAAAGTGGCCTTGAGGGGAAACGAACATGGACCTTCGCAACGGCTTCGACATCAAGCGCTACATCCGCACCATTCCGGACTATCCCAAGCCCGGCATCATGTTCCGCGACATCACCACCCTGCTCGCCGATCTGCATGCCTTCCGCGCCGCCGTCGACGAACTGGCCTGGCCCTTCCTCAAAGCCGACATCGACTATGTTGCGGGCATCGAGGCGCGCGGCTTCATCCTCGGCGGCGCCGTTGCCCACGCACTGGGCCGCGGCTTCATCCCCATCCGCAAGAAAGGCAAGCTGCCCTCGCGAGGTGATCGGCCAGGAATACGCCCTCGAATACGGCGTCGACACCATCGAGATTCATGCCGACGCCATCAGGCCAGGGCGACCGCATACTGCTCGATCGACGATCTGATCGCCACCGGCGGCACCGCCGGTGCGGCCATCGACTTGATCCGCAAATCGGGCGGCGAAGTCGTCGCCGCCGCCTTCGTCATCGACCTCCCCGATCTCGGCGGTGCCGCAAAACTCAGAGCCAAGGGCGTCAAGGTCCACACGCTCGTGAGTTTCGAGGGCCATTAAACGGCGTATCGCCGCGGCGTCAGCACCTTGCCCTCGAAGCTGAACACCAATTCGCCGTGCTGGTTGAAGCCCTCGTTCAGCGACATGACGATGCCCCAGCCCGGCCGCGAGGCGAGTTCGCGCTTGCCGGTGACGGTGGAGCGGTAGCGCACAGTATCGCCGGGATAGACCGGCTTCAGCCATTTGAGATTGCGTGAAGCCCGGCGACGGGCCGACTTCGGCGAAGGCTTTGCCGGTCGCCTTGCGCGCCGCCAGCGCCGCCGCATTGAATGCGACGAAACATTTCATCCAGCCCGCCGCCGTGTGCCAGCCGCTCGCCGCCAGCTTGCCGAAGGGTCCCCTTGCCGCGGCTTCGTCGTCGACGTGGAACGGTTGCGGATCAAGGTGCTTGCAAATTTCAGGACATTCTCGCGGGTGAACTCGTAAGCGCCGAGATCGACCGTCAGGCCCGTTTCGATTTCGTCCAGATACAGGCCCAGCATGGCGTCCGCACCCTGATGAAATGCATGCCGGTCTCTCTACTTTCTTCTCGCCTGTCCCGTTGAAGAGTTCCCATCGGCATTTGAGGATGCCCATCTCGGGGCGCTTCGCCGAGACACGCATCGAGAGCACCGTCATTATTCCGGTCAGCGTCTCGCCGGCAAAGACCGGCTTCAGCCACTTCACCTCCTCGAGCCCGCTCGATCCCATGCTGGCGGCGCGGCCCAGATAGGCATCGGTCATCATCCGCATCAGCATGGCGCAGGAATGCCAGCCCGAGGCGGCAAGCCCGCCGAGCAGGGAGGCTTTGCGCCGCCGCCTCGTCGAGATGAAAAGGCTGCGGATCGAATTCGCGCGCAAAGGCGACGATCTCCTCCGCCGTCACGGCATAGGGGCCGAGGGCGATCTCCTGGCCTTCGGCTGAAATCCTCGTAATGCAGGAGATCGGGCATATCTAGTTGGCAAAGCGGAAATGCATGACGTCGCCATCCTGCACCACATAGTCCTTGCCTTCGAGACGGAACTTGCCGGCCTCGCGCGCCCCCGCTTCGCCGTTGCAGGCGACGTAGTCGTCATAGGCGATGGTTTCGGCGCGGATGAAGCCCTTCTCGAAATCCGTGTGGATGACGCCGGCCGCCGGCGGTGCCCTGGTGCCCTTGGTGATCGTCCAGGCGCGCGCCTCCTTCGGGCCGGCGGTGAAATAGGTGACGAGATGCAGGAGATCGTAGCCGGCCCGGATCACCCGGTTGAGGCCGGGCTCGGTCGAGGCCGACGGCATCGAGATAGTCCTTCTGGTCGGCTTCCGGCAGAACCGCGATCTCGCTTTCGATCTTGGCCGAGATGACGACGGCCACCGCATCCTCTTCCTTGCGCGCGCTGAAATCACGCGGTCTGAAAATTCATTGCCCTTGTCGGCGGACGCTTCCTCGACATTGCAGACATAGAGCACCGGCTTCGATGACAGGAGTCCCAGCTGCGGAAGTGCCTTCTCCTCTTCGGCCGTGCGCTCGACGAGGCGGGCGGGCTTGCCGTCGCGCAGCAGGACAAGGCGCGGTTGATGAGATCGAGCTGTTCCTTCGCTTCCTTGTCGCCGCTCTTGGCGCGTCTTCTCGAGATTGACGACGCGCTTCTCGAGCGAGTCGAGATCGGCCAGCATCAGTTCGGTCTCGATCGTCTCGATGTCGGCGATGGGATCGATCCTGCCTTCGACATGGGTGACGTCGCCGTCCTCGAAGCAGCGCACCACATGGGCGATGGCGTCGACCTCGCGGATATTGGCGAGGAACTGGTTGCCGAGGCCTTCGCCCTTGGAGGCGCCGCGCACCAGGCCGGCGATGTCGACGAAGGTCAGCCGCGTCGGAATGATCTGGGCGCTGCCGGCGATCTTCGCCAGCATCTCGAGGCGCGGGTCGGGCACGCCGACATCGCCGACATTGGGCTCGATGGTGCAGAACGGATAATTCGCCGCCTGCGCCGCCGCCGTCTGCGTCAGCGCATTGAAGAGCGTCGACTTGCCGACATTCGGCAGGCCGACGATGCCGCATTTGAAACCCATCAGTCGGTTCCTTTCTTGGCGGGCTTTTCCGGCGCCGGATTGAGTGCGAGATGCACCTTGTTCTGGAATGTCGCGTACTCGCGCCTGCGACCAGCAGGGCCGCGTTCTCGGCGATCGCATCGAGCAGCGGCTCGAGCCAGGCCTTGTCGGCCTTGGCGAAATCGCTCAGCACATGCGGATGCACCAGTGTCCTTGTCGCCGGGATGGCCGACGCCGAGACGCACGCGCTGAAAATGCGGACCGATATGGGCGATGATCGAGCGGATGCCGTTGTTGCCGGCCGCGCCGCCGCCGAGTCTTCACCCGCACCTTGCCGGCGATGCAGATCGATCTCGTCGTAGATGACGATGACCTGCGTCGGGCTCGAGATCGAAGAAGCGCATCGCCTCGCCCACCGACGCGGCCGATCTCGTTCATGTAGGTCATGGGCTTCAGCGCCAGCACCTTCTCGCCCGCCAGCGTGCCCTCGGAGGTCTCGCCCTGGAAGCGCTTGCGCCACGGCGAAAAGCCATGGCGGCGGACGATTTCGTCCACCGCCATGAAGCCGATATTGTGCCGGTTGCCGGCATATTTGGGTCCCGGATTGCCGAGCCCGACGAGAAGAAGCATGCCGGCCTCCGGCAGACGAAGATGATTACTTCTTCTTCGGCGCCGGAGCGCCCTTGGCGGCAGGAGCACGCCTTGCCGCAGCCTTGGCGGCCGCGCTGCGGCAGGAGCCGCAGCCTTGGCGCCGGCAGCCGGAGCCGCACCTTGGCATCCTTGCCAGCAGGCGCGGCGCGGCAGCCGGCGCCTTCCGCCGGAGCCTTCTGGGCGGTCGCCGGAACCTCAGCCGGACCGGCGCCTCCACCGGCACTTCTTCTTCCTTGGCCTGGGCCGGCGATGGTGCGCGATCGTCACGTCGATCGCGGCTCACCGCGGTCACGCTCTCCGGCAGCTTGATCTGCGGAGATATGGATCGACTGGCCGATCTCGCAGGCCGGTAAGATCGACCACGATCTCGTCGGGGATGAAGTCGGCCGGGCAATAGAGGTCGATCTCGTGGCGACACGATGTTGAGCGACGCCGCCCGTCTTGATGCCGGGCGAGGCGTCGTGATTCTTGAAGTGCACCGGAATGTCGACGGCGATGCGCGGCGTCCTTGCCGAGCCGCAGGAAATCCACATGGACGATGAAATCGCGCACCGGCTCGAACTGGACGTCGCGCGGAATGGCGCGCACCGTCTGGCCGTCGACCTCGAGGTCGACGAGCGTCGACAGGAAGCGGCCGGTCTGCACATGGGGCTGCAGCTCGCCGTAAGTGAGCGAAACGAGTTGGGGTTCCTTCTTGTCGCCATAGACGACGCCGGGAACGAGGCCTTCGCGGCGGACTGCGCGGGAGGCCCCCTTGCCTGCCCGGCCACGCGCCGTGGCCTTGAGCTGCACGATCTTGGACATTTTAAACTCCTGTAATGAATGAACCCGCAGGCCTTCCTCCAGGGGTGACCGGCGCCCGCGGGCGGCGGGGCTATACGCGATAATTGGCGGGCATGCAACCCGCCTGCTCACCAGTTCCTATGTCTCCTATAGTTCCAATGCCGCGACCTTTCGCCGACAAATGGCGGCTGGATCACGACGACCTTTGCTATACTTGCATAGGCTTCGTGGGGAAGCACTGCGGAGTCATACCGCTGATGGGGGTAGCCAAAGTAGCCATAGTAGTCATGGTAGCCAGCAGTGTGATGGTAGCCGCAGTAATGGCCCGCGAAATAGTCACACAGGTTCATCAGCGGCTTGTAGCTGTGGGGCGGATAAATGATCTTGATTTCCGACTGGGCGGTTCCGGCCAGGCCGATCAGCATGGCTGACGCAAAAACGGCTCGCATGAGCATGTTCAACTCTCCAATTCAAGCCGCATCGCCATGGAAAATAGAACCTTAACTGGCAGAGTCAAGAAATCCTCAACAACATGGTTCAAATTGAATTTAACCATGTTTCCGCCCCGGCCGCGTTGCCACCGCCAGCATAAAGGCAATCGCCGAGAGCGCCGTGGCACCAAGCAGGATCCACAGGATTTCCTCGTAGCCGCCGGCAATCGACCAGACGAGCGCCACCAGAAACGGCGTCGCCGCCTGGACTGCGTAGTTGATGCCGGCGAAGGTGCCTTGCAGCGCGCCATAGCCTTCGCGGCCGAGAAATTCCGGCGCCGCCGTTGCCTGCACGATGGTCTTGATGCCCATGCCGGTGCCATAGAGGATGGCAAAGCCGTAAAGCAGCGCTGAGCCGGGCACCGCCAGCATCAGCAGCGCTACGCCGGCAACCGGCAGGGCAGTGGCCACAATGCCCGCCAGCCGCACGTCGATCTTTCGCTCGAGCGCAAAGACCACAATGCGGCCCACCACCTGCGCCGGACCCACCATGCTGTAGGCGGCAACCGCCGTCGCCATGGCAAAGCCGCGCTCGACCAAGCAGCGGCAGAATGTGAAAGCTGATGGCCGTGAACATGAAGGCATGGGCGGCATAGCTCAAGGCCAGAAGCCAGAAGACCGGCGTGGCCAGCGCCAGTCTCACCCTGCCCCGCACCACCGGGTGCCGCGTCTGCATCGCGGCGTTTCCGCCATTCGCCAAAGTGAACCAGTGAATGGCGATGCCGCAGGGCACTTGAATGGCCGCGAGAACCAGCAGCGCCTGGCGCCAGCCGAGGCTTTCCACCAATACATGGGTGAGCGGAATGAACACCGTGCTGGCGAGCCCACCGAGCAATGTGATGGTGACGATGCCGCGCCGGTAATCGTCTTTCAGCTCCCGCGCCATGACGGCGAAAACGGGCTCATAGAGCACCGTCGAGAACACCACGCCCATCAGCGCCCAGACCGCATAGAGCTGCCACAGGCTGCCGATCTGCGACCAGACGACGAGGAGCGCGGCCGCGGTGATGGAACCCGCCGTCATCAGATGGCGCCCGCCATACCGGTCGATGGCGCGTCCGGCGAAAAAGGAGGCAAGCCCCGTCATGGCGAGACCGAGCGACAGGGCACCATTGACGGCAGGCTTCGACCAGCCGAGTTCCGCCGCCATGGGCCCGGAAATTACCGCGAAGGCGTAATAGAGCGAGCCCCAGGAAACCAGCTGGGCAAAGGCCAGCGGCAGCACGAAACCCCAGCGGAAGCGGGAACGGGTCTCCGCTGTGGGCCTCATCCGGCGGCGGCGGCAACGGTATCGCAGGCGCCCGCTTCAGCGCACCCGCAGCCCGGCTTGCCGCTTTGCTTGGCAACTGCATCGGCGTGGCAACAGTCATCGGCACCGGCCGCGGCAGGACCGCCGCAACAGCCGCCCTCCTCGTCGTGACCCAGACCCTCGCAGACACCGGTCTGCGGCAGCACCAGCCTGGTTTCGAGGGCTGCGGTCCAGTCTCCCGCCAGAGCGGCGGCGATCGATCGGACCTGCTCATAGCCGGTCGCCATCAGGAAAGTGGGCGCGCGGCCATAGCTCTTCATGCCCACGATAAAGAATCCGGCCTCGGGCTGGGCCAGTTCCTTCACGCCATGCGGCGGAACATCGCCGCAACTGTGCTCGTTGGGATCGATCAGCGGGCCGAGTTGGCGCGGACATTCAAGCCACGGATGCAGATCGAGGCGGATTTCGCTGAGTGCGGAGAAATCCGGCCGGAAGCCCGTCGCCACGATCACCTCATCGACGGCTGCGGTCCGTCCGTCCTCGCCGGTGATGTCGATTGCGTTTTCGGTGAGCGCGAAGGCCCTGACCCGGAATGGCGCCAGAACCGAGACGGCACCGTTCTCGACCGCTGCCTTGGCCCGCTCACCCAGCGCGCCGCGATTGGCCAATTGATCGGCGGCACCGCCGCCGAAGGTCTTCGCCGTGGGCGGGGAGCGCATCGCCCAGGTCACCGCGGTCGCCGGCACCTGCTGCCTGAGTTTCGTGAGAGCGAGGATCGCATCCATCGCCGAATGACCCGAGCCTATGACCATGACGCGCTTTCCGGCATAACGCGCGCGCTCGCTGCCGAGAACATCGGGGATGCCGTAGCGGATGCGGCGGGCCGATTGTCGCTCGCCGATCGCCGCGATGCCGCTGGCACCGGCCGGGTTGGGATGGCGCCAAGTGCCCGAGGCATCGATGACGGCGCGGGCGAGGACATGCTGCGGGCCGTCCGGCGTAACGATCGTCATTTCGAAGGGCTGCCGCTCGCGATCCTTTGACGGCACCCGGTCCATGCCCTGCCTTGTCACCGCAACGACACGCGCGTCATACCGGACATAGGGTGCGATGGCATGGTGCGCCGCCAGCGGCGCCAGATAGCGCTCGATCAATTCCTTTCCGGTCGGATCGCGGTCGAGATCGGCGATGCTCCAGCCGGTGGGCTCAAGAAGGCGCCCCGCCGCTTGATCGATATTGAACCGCCACGGCGAGAAGAACGTGACGTGTCCCCATTCGCGCACCGCCGCGGCAGGGCCGTCGCCCGCTTCGAAGACTTTGTACGGCACGCCGCGCTCGGCCAAATGTGCCGCCGCCGCAAGACCCACGGGACCGGCGCCGATGACGGCGACCGGCAGAGCTTCGATATCAGAAACCGGCATGTTCATGACTTGACCGCCTGCAGCAATATGCGTCCGGACGCCGGCGCGCAGCCAGCCTCCGCATCGGCGCAGCATTCATCGGCAAGAAACGATATGAGCGTTTTCATCGCCGGATAATTGGCGCGGCAGACCAGCGTTGTGCCTTGGCGCTCCTGCGCCACCAGCCCCACTTCGATGAGGCCGCGCAGATGATGCGACAGGGTCGAGGCCGCGATTTTCAGGCGCTTCTGCAACTGGCCGACCGCTAGCCCGCCATCGCCCGCCCGCACCAGCATGCGGTAGACATTGAGCCGCGTCGGATTGCCCAGCGCCTCGAGCCTTGCGGCGGCATCTTCAAGCCTGACTGGCATTGGCGGAACTCCTCAGGAATTTGAGCGAGCTTAGCCCAACCAGACAGTTGAGTCAACCGTATTTCTAGAAATATAGAAATAAAGGATGGTTGCGCACCGCAGTCGTCATTTCATCACTCGAACAGGCTCGAAACCGATTCCTCGCGCGAGGTGCGGCCGATGGCCTCGCCGAGCAGGGAGGCGATCGGGATCACGCGGATATTGCGGGCGATCCTCACCGCCTCGGTGGGCTGGATCGAGTCGGTGATCACCAGTTGCTTGAGCTTCGACGAGGTGACGCGCGCCACCGCGCCGCCCGACAGCACGCCGTGGGTGATATAGGCGGTCACATCCTTCGCCCCTTGGGCCAGCAGCGCCTCGGCCGCATTGCACCAGGGTTCCGCCCGAATCGACGATATCGTCGATCAGGATGCAGGACTTGCCCGCGACCTCGCCGATGACGTTCATCACCTCCGATTCGCCCGCCCGCTCGCGGCGCTTGTCGACGATGGCGAGCGGCGTGTCGAGCCGCTTGGCGAGCGCCCGGGCGCGCACCACGCCGCCCACGTCGGGCGACACCACCACCGTGTTGCGCGACGTCGTTATGCTGCTTGATGTCGCGCACCATGACCGGGCCGGCGAAGAGATTGTCGGTCGGGATGTCGAAGAAGCCCTGGATTTGCCCGGCATGGAGATCGAGCGTCAGCACCCGGTCGGCGCCGGCCCTGGTGATGAGGTTGGCGACGAGCTTGGCCGAGATGGGCGTGCGCGGACCCGGTTTGCGGTCCTGCCTGGCATAGCCGAAATAGGGAATGACCGCGGTGATGCGCTTGGCCGAGGCCCGCTTCAGCGCATCGATGATGATCAGCAGTTCCATCAGATGGTCGTTGGCCGGAAACGATGTCGACTGCACCACGAACATGTCCTGGCCGCGCACGTTCTCCTGGATCTCGACGAAGATTTCCATGTCGTTGAAGCGTCTTCACGACGGCCTTGGTCATGGGCAGGTTGAGATAGGAGCAGATGGCCTCCGCCAAGGGCCGGTTGCTGTTCCCCGCCACAATCTTCATCATGCCCGCCCTCTCGCGCTCGCGCTTCCGGCCGGGTCTATAACAACCGCTTAAGCAACGCGCAAACGCCGGTTTTGCCTGTGAACTACCGCCGCGCCTCAAATGTCACCGATAGATCTTGATCAGATCGAAGATGCCGGTGGCGGCCGCTTCGGCGACAGGTACGGCATTGTCGCCCCAGCCTTGGTCGAGGGAGCCGGCCGGCACGCTGTTTGCCTGCTTGATGTCGCCGAGGCTTCGCCCGTCCGGCGTCGAGACAGTCCAGCGCAAGGCCACCTGCTGCGAGGCGCCTTGCGGCTTTTCAAGCCGGACCTTGCCGGAAATCGTCAGCGCATCGGCGCGCGGCGCCTTGAGCACCGGCCAGCCGGCCTTCTCAAGGGTCTGGCGCATGGCGGCGGTCAACTCAGCATTGCCCTTGCCGGGCGAGCCTCTTACCGGAACGCACGGCCACCGCCGTGATGGCGTTCCGCTCGGCCTGCGGTTTGCCCGCTGCCGTCTCGGCCGGCGGTCGGCAGCGGTTCATCTATCGCAGCTAGCGGAATCCTCCACCGCGCCCGGCCCTTTCAGCGTCTCGAAGTCAATATCCTTGTAGGCATCGGGCGCCGGCGGCGACGAAATATTCCGATGGCGGCAAGTCGCGAGCCGCCGTCCGTGTGGCATAGCCCAGTTGCAACAGCCGGGTTGCCAGATTGAGCGAGGTTGCCTCGGCGATCCGCTGCAACACCGCGGGCGTCACCGCCGACCACAAGTCGGAACCGGCCGTTCCGCTCGCCGTCTCTTGGCCAGTGAAATCGTGCACCGTGGTTCCCGATCGGATCGGTCAGCGTCCAGTGGTAATCGACGCGCACGCCGCCGCCTTCGGCCACCGCCGTGAAACGGCCGTTTAGAATCAATTCGCCCGACTGGAACGAGCCTTCGACGATGGCCATATCGCGCTGGCCGGCGGCGATCGACAGGGCATCGCGGAACGCCTGGGTCCGCTCGGCAGGCAAGCCCTCCATCGACTGCAGCGCGATGGGCGGAACCGTCTTGCCTTGCGGACCGGACGTGCCTTCATCCTTGCCGAAGGGCCGGTTGCCGCCCGCGCAGGCGGCAAGCACAAGGCCAAGAGCCAGAAGCAGCAGCGCCGTGAGGCCGCGCCGCCACAAGGTCAGCAAAGGTTCATGCGCGATCACCTCGACGATCATCTCCAGCGAATGGCGCGACAGCGGCTCCGGCTTGCCCTCGGTCGCAGATATAGGTGCGTCCCAGGCAAAAGGCATTGCCGCTGTCCGAATCCATCAGGATCATGTGGGCGAAGAACACCATGATTGGCCTCGATCGGCGTCGGGATTGCCGCGATAGAACATCGGATAGTCCATCCAGCTCGGCGTGAACTTGGCGCCCAGCGAATAGCCGCAGGCATTGAGCCGGTGCTTCGCCATGCCATGCTCGTCCATCACCCGGGCGTGGGCGTCGAAGACATCGCCCGCCGTATGGCCGGGGCGCAACTTCATCTCGACCTCGGCCGAGTGCGGCGCGCGCCGCCTCATCCATCGTCAAGGTGATATTTGTTGGGCTTGCCGATGATGATGCGTGCGCATGAAGGCCGCATGATAGTGGCGGTAGACGCCGGCGAATTCGAGGGTGAGCTGGTCGCGCTTCGAAAGTTTGCGCCGCCCCGACTTGTAGCGGCAGAGCAGCGCATCGCGGCCCGAGCCGATGATGAATTCATTGGCCGGGATAATCGCCGCCGCCGGCGAAGATCGCCGCCTGCTGGGCGGCGAGAATGTCGCCCTCATCGGCCCCCGCCTTGGTCCTGCGGATTGCCGCCTTGAGGGCCAGTTCGCCGAGCTTGCCGGCCTTGCGCACATATTTGAGTTCGGCCGGCGATTTGACGGCGCGGATGCGGGTCGACCAGATCGTTCGCCTCGACAAGCGTGCAGAAGTCTGCCAGCGCCTCGTCCACCGCCTTGCCGTTGAAATGGGTGAGGCCGTAGGAATTGGTCTCGATGCCGAGCCGCTTGCCGCGGGCGCCGAGGCTCTCCAGCATGTCCCTGAGTTGCGTTCGCCGGCTTGGCGCCCGCCTCATCGGTCCAGATGCGGATATCCTCGATGATCGAGGTGTGCTGCGCCTGGCGCAGATCGGCCGAGCGGGTGAGCAGCGCCAGCTTGCCGTCGGCGCCGAGATAGAGGCACTGGAAGAAACAGAAGCCGAAAGTGTCGTAGCCGGTGAGGTAATACATGCTCTCCTGCTGGAACATCAGCAGGCCGTCGAGCCCTTGCGCCGTCAACGCCCTGATCGTCCGTGCCGATGCGCGCCTGGTATTCGCTGCGGTCGAAATGCAGTGCCATGTCCGATTCCTATGTGAAGTGCGATGGCCGAAATCTGCCGCCCGTAATCGCGTCTCGCGCCGGTGCGTGGTCGCGGCGGTAGCTGAAGAAGTGCTGCTCGTCGCTGATAGGTGCAGATGGCCGAGATCGACCACCGTCGCCCGCTCCCTCAGCCGCAAGGCGCGCCGCCAGATAGGCAGGCAGATCGAACATCGAGTGATGCGGCCTGCGCGCGACGGCGTGAAAAAGCGCGCATTGCGCCGCATCGTCTTCGAGATAGCGTTCGGGAAATTCCGGTCCCACCTCATAGGCCGCTTGCGAGATCGTCGGCCCGATGACCGCGACGATCCGCGCCCGCCTGGCGCCCAGCGCCTCCATCGCCGCGAGCGTCGGCTCGGTGACCCCGGCCAGCGCGCCCTTCCAGCCCGCATGCGCCGCGCCGATGACGCGCGCCTCTTGATCGGCGAACAGGATCGGGCGCGCAATCGGCGGTGAGAATGCCGAGCCCGATGCCCGGCACATTGCGTCACCATGGCATCGGCCTTCGGCCGCGCCTCCGCACGGCCATGGTTCGGCGACGGTCACGGCGTCGGCGCTGTGCATCTGATATGCCGTGAGGAGCTGCGGCTCGTGCCGACACCAAGCGCCTCGGCCACGATCGCCCGGTTCCTGCGCCACGGTTTCCTTGTCGTCGCCCGAGCCCATGCCGCAATTGAGCGAGGCGAAGATGGCCGGTGGAATGGCCGCCCTCGCGGGTAAAGAAGCCGTGCCCGATATGCCTGGTGCGCTTGAGGTCGCGGGTTTCGATCATGGTGCTGCCGAAGGGATAGGGCTGGGCGAGGCCCGGCGATGTGGCTGCCAGAACCTTGAACAGGTTACCCATTTCGCTCCGCCGCCGCAAGCCTGGTGATCGGCCCGCTTGATGACGATGCGCTGCTGGCGCATCCGCCTTGCGCCGCCAGCATGCGCCGTCCTGCGCCTCCAGCCCCATGGCCAGCAGGAAAGCCCGCTGGGTGATGGCCAGATGAACGACGGCGCCCCGCTGCGGCCAGCGCCTTGCCCAGCGCCTCGAAATCCACATGCGAGGTGAGATCGCTTTCCCCCGGGGCCTCGGTCAGTCCCGCGAATTTGTGCTTGCGCAACGCCTGCAGCGTATCGCCCGGCGCCGATTTGCAGATGGCCGTAATCGATAATCAGCGCCGCGCCCGGATGGCGCGGCCAGCCGCTGCGCCGATCTCATGCGCCACGTCGATCGCGCGCGGACGAGAATTCGATGATGTCGCCATCCGCCCAGCATCGCCTTGGCGCACCGGCGTAGGGCGCAAGCCCGATTGTCAGGTTTTCACCGCTCAAGACCGATGACCCGCTCGAACCATTGCCCATGGCGCCTTCTCGAACTGGCGGATGGGCAAGGCATCGAAGAATTCATTGGCAATCAGCATCATCGGGCCTTCGGGAAGCGTTCCGGGACTTTCGTGCCATTCAACCGCCTCCCCCAGATGCTGGCGCTGTACGGCGCGCAACCCGGGCTCGTCTCGACCAGATGCACCTGTGCCGCCTCGCGAAACCCCGGCATCACCCGGCCGGCCCCAGGATATCGCTCATCAGGGTTCCGCGTCCCGGGCCCAGTTCGACGAGATTGAAGCGGCCGGGTGCCCCGATCATCTGCCAGGCCGTCGCGCACCACACGCCGATCAGCTCGCCGAAGATCTGCGAGATTTCCGGCGCCGTCACGAAATCGCCCCCCTCGCCAAAGGGATCCCGCGTCATGTAATAGCCGTGCTGCGGATGGCCGAGGCAGAGTGCCATGTAACGGTCGAAGCGGCATCGGCCCTTCGGCGGCGATCGTTTCGCGGATCATCTTTTCCAGCGGCGCTCACGCCGGTGTCCGCGATCGAAGCAGCAGCCAGATGCCGACCGCCACGAGCGGCAACGACAGGATCATGCCCATGGTGATGAAGCCGCAGAAATAGCCGAGATGGGCATCCGGCTCGCGGACGAATTCGACGACGATGCGCGACAGGCCATAGCCGAGCGCGAAGATGCCTGAGGCACGCCCGGGATGTGCCAGCGCCTGATAGCGATGGGTGGCGATGCGCACCGCGATGAACAGCACGAGCCCTTCCAGCGCCGCTTCATAGAGCTGGCTCGGATGGCGCGGCAGGCCCAAGGCATCGCTGGGGAATATGACGGCCCAGGGCACATCGCTCGCCCGCCCATAGAGTTCGCCATTGATGAAATTGGCAAGCCGGCCGAGCCCGAGGCCAACCGGCGCCGACGCGGCGCCGAGATCGAGCATCCGGTCGAGGCCGGCGCCGATCCTGCGGCCATAGACGTAGGCCGCAATGACCACGCCGAGAAATCCGCCATGGAAGGACATGCCGCCGTCCCACATCCGGACGATGTCGAGCGGGTGGCTGAAATAATAGCGCGGGAGCGTAGAACAGCACGTAACCGAGCCTGCCGCCGAGCACCACGCCAGCACCAGCCAGACGAAGAAATCGTCGATCTGCTGCGGCGTGGCGGTGGGCTTGGTTCCCTCCCACAGCACCGGCATTCGACACCAGCCGTTTCATGTACCAGACGGCGAAGACAAGCGCCGCGATATAGGCCAGCGCATACCAGCGCACCGCAAAGGGACCGAGCGAGAAAATGACCGGATCGATCTCCGGAAACGGCAGGACGGCAAAAGTCGGCATGGCGGCGGACACTGTCGCTTGGGCCCCCCTCCGTCAAGGCAGCCCGCCCCGGCTACGGCGCCCTTGAACAATTTCCCTCACTGCCATAGCTAAGGTGCGCAAAAGGGCCAAAGTCATGACCACCACGTCTTCGCGATTCTTCGACGAGCTCGCCAAGCTGATGACCAATGCGGCGGGTGCCGCGCAAGGCTTGCGCCGCGAGCTCGACACGATTGTCCAGAATCAGGTTGAGCGGGTCCTCAACAATCTCGAGGTAGTGAAGCGCGATGACTTCGAGGCGGTGCGCGCCATGGCCCAGAAGGCGCGCGAGGAGAACGACCGTCTCGCGGCGAGGATCGCCGAACTCGAATCGCGCCTCGCTGCGGCGAAGCCCGATTCGCATGCAAGCACCGGCGCCGGCTGAATTTGCATGCTGGGCAAAACATGAGCATCGAATTGACCGGCACACTGGTGCTGGTGGGCGCCGGCAAGATGGGCGGCGCCATACTGGAGGGTTGGCTCAAGTCCGGCGCCGATCCTAGCCGCATCGCGGCACTCGATCCCGCCCCGCCGCCGGAAGTGAAGGTCCTGCTCGAGCGCCATGCCATCCGCCTGAACCCGCCTGTCGCCGCCATTACCGATGCGGCCGTGGTGCTGATTGCGGTGAAGCCTCAGGTCATGGAAGATGTGCTCCCCGGCATCGTTTCACTGGGCCGCTCGCGGCCCTTGATCCTGTCGGTCGCCGCCGGCAAGACCATTGCCTCCTTGGCGCGCCATTTCGGCGCCGATGCCGCCATCATCCGCACCATTCCCAATACGCCCGCCGCCATCGGCCGCGGCATCACCGCGATGGCTGCGAACCCGCATGTTTCGCCTGCGCAGATGCAACTCGCCCGCACATTGCTATCGGCAATCGGCGAAGTCGTCATCGTTGCCGATGAGGCGCTGATCGACGCCGTCACCGCCGTCTCGGGATCGGGTCCGGCTTACGTCTTCTATCTGACCGAGGTGCTGGCGAAAGCGGGCGAGAAGGCGGGGCTGGCGCCCGATCTCGCCATGCAGCTTGCCCGCGCCACCGTTTCCGGATCGGGCGAATTGATGCGCCTCTCGGGCCAACCCGCCGCCACATTGCGGCAGAACGTGACCTCGCCCAAAGGCACCACCCATGCGGCACTGCAGGTCTTAATGGCCGAGGACGGCCTGCAGCCGCTCTTCGACAAGGCCATCGCCGCCGCCACCAAACGCTCGCGCGAACTGGCGAGCTAAGCCATGACCATCGGCTTCGACGATTTCCTCAAGGTGGATATCCGCATCGGCACCATCGTCGAGGTCCTGCCCTTCCCGGAGGCGCGCAAGCCTGCTTTCCGGCTCAGGATCGATTTCGGCCCCGGGATCGGCGTCAAGAAATCCTCGGCCCAGATCACCAAGTATTACTCACCCGAAAGTCTCATGGGCCGGCAGGTGGCGGCGGTCGTCAATTTCCCGCCGCGCCAGATCGGCCCCTTCATGTCGGAGGTGCTGACCGTCGGCTTCCCCGATGCCGACGGTGAGGTCATCCTTGCCGCCGCCGAACGCCCGGTGCCGAACGGCGGCCGCTTGTTCTAAACAGGGATCTGCACCGCCGCCCTGAGGCCGCCCATTGGGCTTGCCTCGAGGTGGATGTCGCCGCCATGGGCGCGGGCGATGTCGAGCGCGATGGCAAGGCCAAGGCCGGTGCCGGTTTCGTCGAGATTGCGCGCATGATCGAGGCGCACGAAGGGCCGGAAGGCATCGGCGCGCTGTGCCGCCGGAATGCCCGGCCCATCGTCGTCGACGGTGATGTTCAGCGATGTGGCCGGTCACCGCCGCTGCCACCGACACATGAGCCGCATAGCGCACTGCATTGCCGATGAGATTGTCGAGAAGCCGTCTGAAGGCATTGGGCTTGAGCTTGGCGGAAAGCCCTCCCGGCACCGACACCGCGACACGTCCCGATTCCCGGTCGGCGGCGGTCGCGGCCGAGCGAATCAGTCCGGACAGTTCGACCTCTTCGGCGGTTTCGCCGCCGTCACCGCGCACGAAAGCCATATAGGCCTCGAGCATGCGCTGCATTTCCTCGACATCTTCCTTGAGCGGCTTCACCTTCGGTCCGTCGCCGAGAAACGCGAGCTCCAGCCTGAAGCGAGTGAGAATGGTGCGCAAGTCATGGGAGACGCCGGCCAGCATGGCGGTGCGCTGCTCCACATGCCGCTCGATCCGGTCCTTCATGTCGAGAAACGCCTCGCCGGCCTGGCGCACTTCGGTGGCCCCGCGCGGGTGGAAGTCGCCCGTGTCGCGTCCTAAGCCGAAACTCTGCGCCGCCTTGGCCAGATCGACGATCGGCGTGATCTGCTTGCGCAGGAAGATGACGGCGATCGCCAGCAGCACCAGCGAGGACACCAGCATCCACAACAGCAGCACGTCGGTGCTCGCAGCATAGGCGCGTTCCTCGTCGGTGCGGATGCGGAAGATCAAGCCCTTCTCGACCTCGACGCGGATATCGACTTGCCCGTCCTGTGCCGCTGCTGTCGATCCAGAACGGGCGGCCGGTTTCGCGCTCGAGATATGCCGTCAGCTTGGCGTCGACCAGCGAGAACAAGCGGCGGCGACAGCGGCGCCGGCAGCACCCGCGCCGCGGTCGATTTCCAGCCCGAGCTTCAGCCGCTTGTTGGCGACCGCTTCGATTTCGGCGAGTGCCGCTTCCGTTTTCGCCGAGCGGTCATAGAGATCGGTGACGAGGCCGATCTCGCGGGCCAGCGACCGGCCGAGCACCTTGGTGACATTGTCCCAGTGGCGGTCGAGGATGATGCCCGCCATGATCGTCTGCAGCAGCACCATCGGCGCAATGACGATGATCAGCGAACGCTGGTAGAGCCCGGCCGGCAGATGGCGCTCGAGGAAACGGTTGAAGCGGAAATAGACGCCGGGCCGTTCCGGCCTGTCCGGAGCTCCGATGGCGGTCATGCACCCGCTCCGTTAACCGAGATAGAGAGCATAGCCCGATCCGCGCACGGTTTGCAGATGGACCGGATTGGCGGGATCGCTCTCGATCTTGCTGCCGCAGCCGGTTGATCTGCACGTCGATGCTGCGGGCGCTGTCCTGCGGCACCGGGCTGCCGCGAGTTCGCTGCGCGGCGACGGGCTGGCCCGGACGCTCGCGCCAGGAGTCGCAAGAGCTCCTTCTCGCGCGAAGTGAGCTTGCACCAGTTCGCCGTCGCGGCGCAATTCGCCGCGCGGCAGATTGAAACTGAAGCTCGCCGAAGCGCACGTCGCTCTCTGCGTCGGACTCGGCGGATGCGGCACGCCGCAGCAGATTGCGGATACGCAGCAAAAGCTCGCGGGGCTCGAAGGGCTTGGCCAGATAATCGTCGCTTCCCGACGTAAGTCCGGCGATGCGGTCGTCCGTATCGGCAAGCGCCGACAGCATCAGGATCGGCACCGAGGCCTCGCTGCCGCGCAGCGATTGCGTCAGTGCCACGCCGCTTTCCCCCGGCATCATGATGTCGAGCACGAGCAGATCGAAGGCGAGGCCGCGCATGCGTTCGCGGGCCTCTGCGGCAGACTCGCGCAACGGTTACCCGGAAACCGTTCTCCGCGAGATAGGACTTAAGCAGCTCGCGGATGCGGCGGTCGTCGTCGACCACCAGTATGTGCGGCCCGGTCATCCACGCGTCCCGGCTCCGGCCCGTACCGCCTTGTCGATCCAGTCGCGCACGCTGTCGCGGTTCTCCGGGCTCACCAGATGATAGAGAATGTCGCGGTAATGCTTGTCCGCGCCGTTGCCCGATTGCTGCAGGGCCCGGCGGATGCGGACGATCTGCGGCGCCATCAGCTGTTGCCGCAGCGCTTCGCCCTTGGCCGTCAGATAGAGCAGGCGCTGGCGCCGGTCGCTCTCGCCTTCCTTCTGGTAGACATAGCCCTTGTCGATCAGGTCCTTGAGGACGCGGCCGAGGCTCTGCTTGGTGATGCGCAGGATGTCGAGCAGCTCGGCCACCGTCATGCCGGGTTCGCGGCCGACGAAATGCACGACGCGATGATGGGCCCGGCCGAAGCCGAGCTCCTTCAAGAATGTCGTCCGGATCGGAGACGAAATCGCGATAGGCGAAGAACAGCAGCTCGATCAGCGCCACAGTTTCTTCTTCGTCTTTTCGCCCATATTCTGTGCAGAAATTATGTCAGCCATATTGACATATTTTTCCGATTTTGTTACCGTCAGTTTATTCGGTCTATGGTTCAACAGCATATAGGCCGGTTCAGAGAGGCTTGCCATGACCATCGTTCCATTCGACCAGCGCGACGGCGTCATCTGGTTCAACGGCGAATTCGTGCCGTGGAAGGAGGCCAAGGTCCATGTGCTCACCCATGCGCTGCATTACGCCTCCGCCGTCTTCGAGGGCGAGCGCGCCTATGGCGGCGAGATCTTCAAGCTCACCGAGCACACCGAGCGGCTCTTCGCCTCGGCCGACATGCTCGACATGAAAATCCCCTATACGGTGGCCGAGATCGACGCCGCCTGCCGCGAGACCCTGAAGCGCCAGGGCTTCGCCGACGCCTATGTGCGTCCGATCGCCTGGCGCGGCTCCGAGATGATGGGCGTGTCGGCGCAGACCGCCAAGATCAATGTCGCCATCGCCGTCTGGCAGTGGCCCGCCTATTTCGACCCGAAGCAGCTCGAGAAGGGCATCCGCCTCGACATCGCCAAATGGCGCAGGCCCGATCCGGCGACCGCGCCGGCCAAGGCCAAGGCCGTCGGCCTCTACATGATCTGCACGCTCTCCAAGCACGAGGCCGAGCGCAAAGGCTATGCCGATGCCATGATGCTCGACTGGCGCGGCCAGGTCGCCGAATGCACCGGCGCCAACATCTTCTTCGTCAAGAACGGCGAAATCCACACGCCGACCCCCGACTGCTTCCTCGACGGCATCACCCGGCGCACCGTGATCGCGCTCGCCCGCAAGCGCCAGATCAAGGTCACCGAGCGCGCGATCATGCCGGACGAACTGCCGGGCTTCGAGCACTGCTTCATCGTCGGCACCGCCGCCGAAGTGACGCCGGTCGGCGAGATCGGCCCCTATAACTTCGACGGTCGAGCGACATGGCGAAGACGCTGCGCGCCGATTATCTGGCCGAAGTCCAGCCGAAGAAGAAGGCGGCGTGATCGGCCGGACATGGGCCGCGGCAGCCGCCGCAAGCCCACTCAGGCACTCAGTTTTACCCCCCCGTGACCGGCGGAAAGAACGCGACCTCCCTGGCGCCGGCGATGGAGGCGTCGAGCGGCGCATGCGCCTGGTCGACGGCGGCGCGGATCGATCCGCAGATCGGCGAAAGCGGCGGCGCAGGCGGCATCGCGGGCTTTCAGGAAATCGATCAGTCCACTGACGGTTTTGACGCCGGCCGGAACCTCGACCTGCTCCTCGCCGCGCCCGACGATCTGCCGAACGCGGGCGAAATAGAGAATCTTCATCACTTCAGTCCACCACATGGCCGATACCGGCGCGGAAATAGTCGTAGCCCGTATAGAGCGTGAGCGCCGCGGCGATCCACAGGCCGGCGATGCCGGTATCGGTGACGATGGGCACGACCGTGTCGCCGGCCGGCCCGGCGATCAGGAAGCCGATGGCGACGAGCTGCACCGTCGTCTTCCACTTGGCGATCTTGGTCACCGGCACCGAGACCTGCAATTCGCCGAGATATTCGCGCAAGCCCGAGACCAGCACCTCGCGCGACAGGATGATGATCGCCGCCCAGATATGGCCGCCGAACAGGATGCCGTCGGCCGACAAGCACCAGCAGCACCACCGCCACCAGCACCTTGTCGGCGATCGGATCGAGCATGCGCCCGAGCGAGGATTGCTGCTGCCACAGGCGCGCCAGATAGCCGTCGAAGAAATCGGTGATCGCCGCGAGCGATGAAGAGGGCGAGCGCCATCCAGCGCGCCCCGTTGCCGCCCCACATCAAGCAGGCCCGCGACCAGCGGGCACCGCGACGATGCGGCCATAGGTCAGGATGTTCGGCAGGTTCCACACCTCGGAGACTGCCACCGGCTTGCTCGAGCTCCGGCCTTGCTCATGATCTCGCTCATTCCGCACCTTCATGGAAGTGGTCGTAGATCGCCTGCGCCAGGGCGCCGCTGACGCCTTCGACCGCCGCCAGATCGGCGACGCTGGCCCGCGCCACCGCTTTCGCCGATCCGAAGGCGCTGAGCAAGGCCTTCTTGCGCAACGGTCCTATGCCGGCGATCTCGTCCAGCGGATTGGCCCCGATGCGCCCTGGCTGCGCCGCGCCCGGTGGCTGCCGATGGCGAAGCGATGCGCCTCATCGCGCAGCCGCTGGATATAATAGAGCACCGGATCGCGCGCCTTCGAGCATGAAGGAGGGCTTGCCCGGCATGTAGAAATGCTCGCGCCCCGCATCGCGGTCCGGCCCCTTGGCCACCGCCGCCAACCGGCAGATCGCCGAGGCCGAGATCGGCGAGCACGCCGCGCACCGCCGAAAGCTGGCCCTGGCCGCCGTCGATCAGCACGAGATCGGGCCAGGCGGGCGTCTCGCCCGTCTCGCCGCCGTTCCGCTCTCCCTGCTCCTTGAGAAGACGGGAGAAACGCCGCGTCAGCACCTCGCGCATCATGGCGAAATCATCGCCGACGTGATGTCCTCGGCCCGGATGTTGAACTTGCGGTATTGCGATTTTATTAAGCCTTCCGGCCCCGCCACGATCATTGCGCCGACCGGGTTGGCGCCCTGAATATGCGAATTGTCGTAAACTTCGATGCGTTTCGGCGGCTCCGGCAGGCCGAAAACGCGCGGCCACCCCTTCGAGCAGCTTCGCCTGCGACGAGCATCTCGGCCAGCTTGCGGCCCATGGCTTCGCGCGCATTGGTGACCGCGTGCTCGACCAGGCATCTTCTTCTCGCCGCGCTGCGGCACGCGCGATCTCGACCCGGTCGCCCGGCATGGGTGGAGAGCGCCTCCTCCATCAGTTCCCGCTCCTCGATCTCATGCGACAGCAGAATGAGCCGCGGCACCGGCTTGTCGTCATAGAACTGGGCGAGGAAGGAGGCGAGAATTTCGGCCGCCGCCAAGCGACTTGTCGGCGCGCGGGAAATAGGCGCGGTTGCCCCAGTTCTGGCCGGAGCGGAAGAAGAACACCTGGATGCAGGTCTGCCCGCCCTCCTGCGCCAGACCGAAGACGTCGGCCTCCTCCACCGTCTGCGGATTGATGCCCTGCTCGGGGTGACGAAGCTCATGGCCTGGATGCGGTCGCGGTAGCGCGCCGCCTGTCTCGAAATCGAGCCGCGTCGGAGGCCTCCTCCATCTGCCGTGGCCAGCTCCGCCTTCACCGCCTGGCTCTTGCCGGCCAGAAACGCCTCCGCCTCGCGCACCAGCTCGTCATAGGCCTCCGGCGTCGATGTCAGCCGACGCAAGGCGCCGAGCAGCGCTTGATCTGATAGAGCAGGCAGGGCCGCGTGCGATTCTCAAAAACGCTGTCATTGCAGGAGCGTAGAAGAAACGCCTTCTGCAACGTGTTAATTGTGCGGTTGACCGCCCCGGCCGAGGCGAAGGGCCCGTAATAGCTGCCCTTGCGGGCGCGGCGCGCCGCGATGCTTGGCGAGCTGCGGCGACCGGATGGTCCTTGGCGATCAGGATATAGGGAAAGGACTTGTCGTCGCGCAGCGTGACATTGTAGCGCGGCTTGAGCTTCTTGATCAGATTGGCTTCGAGCAGCAGCGCCTCGGCTTCCGTCGCGGTGGTGACGAATTCCATGTTGGCGGTGAGCGCGATCATCGCCGCGATGCGGTTGGTGTGGCCGCCGAGTCCGCGTATAGTTCGGCACCCGGTTCCTGAGGTTGCGCGCCTTGCCGACATAGATGACGTCGCCCTTGGCGTCGATCATGCGATAGACGCCGGGCTTGCCCGGCAGCCGCTTGACCAGATCGCGGATGATCTCGGGGCCGGCGGATGGAATGGATTCGCTCACGCCGGCCATTATAGCCGGTTCCGCTAGCGAACTCTCTCGATCTCGACGCCGACGCTTCTCGCGTTCTTGATGATGTCGGGCTTCTCGATCCTGACCCTTGCCGCCATCACCCGCTTGTCCTTCAGGCAGGCCTCGGCGATGCGTTCGGCCAGGGTCTCCACCAGATTGACATGGCCGTGGGCGATGATCGCCTCCACCTTCTTCACCACGATCTCGTAGCTCACCACATTCCTGATGTCGTCGACCATCGGTCGTCGCCCTCCTTCACCGACAGATCGATATTGACGATGATGCGCTGGGCCTTGAGCTTTTCGTGTTCGTGGATGCCGAGCGTCGCCATGACTTCGAGATCGCGCACGAACACATGCCGGAGCCGCGCCGCAGCGCTCGCCACGTGATGACTGATCATCGGCTTCTTGCTCATTCGTTGACCTCGACCACATCCGGCGTCTGCCAGACCAGATGCTGGCCGCCGTCGAGCACGATCATCTGGCCGGTCAGCGCCGGCTGCGACAGTATGAATTTCGCCGCCGCCGAGATTTCCGCGGGCGACGTGCCGCGGCCGAGAAGCGTCAGCCGCGCCTGCTTGGCGAAATCCTCCTCGTCCATGCGGATATTGGGCAGCGCCGGCCCGGGGCCGATGGCGTTGACGCGGATGCGCGGCGCCAGCGCCTGGGCAAGCGTGCGGGTCGCCGTCCACAGCGCCGACTTCGACATGGTATAGGAGAAGAACTTCGGATTGAGCTTCCACACCCGCTGGTCGATGATGTTGACGATGTTGCCGGAAGCCCCCTTCGGCAATTGCCGCGGCGAAGGCCTGCGACAGAAAGACCGGGCGCCCGCAGATTGGTGTCGAGATGCGCGGGCCCAGCTCGCCGCCGTGATCGAGCCCACCTCATCGGGCTCGAACACCGAGGCATTGTTGATGAGGCAGGTCAATCCGCCCAGCGCCTTTGCGGCTTCGGCGATGAGCCGCTCGGGCACTTCGGGGAGCGCAAGGTCGCCCTGCACGACTGCCGATTTGCGGCCCGCCTGTTGGATGAGTCCCGCCACCTCCTCCGCCTCGCCGCGCGAGGCATTGCAGTGAACCGCCACGTCCCAGCCGTCGCCCGCCAGATCGAGCGCCAATTGCCGCCCGATGCGCCGCGCCGCCCCGGTGACGAGAACCGACCGCATGTGATCCATCATTCCTTCGGCAGCAGGATCACATAGTGCTTGCGCACCGTCTCGACCGTCTCCCAGGTGCCCTTGAAGCCCGCCGGGATGATGAAGCCATCGCCCTTCTTGAAGCGTCCATTTCTTGCCCGTCATCGTTGGTCAGCACCGCCTTGCCGGCGATGAAGATGGCAGAATTCCCATTCCGTATATTCGACCGTCACCTTGCCCGGTGTCGATTCCCAGATGCCGCAATAGAGCCGGCCGTCCTCGCCGGTGAAATGGTTCCAGGTCTTGGTCTTGTACTTGCCCTTGATGAGCTTGCTCGCCTCGGGCGCGCCGATTTCGGGCTTGGGCGCTCCCTTGCCCGTGGTCTTCAGCACCAGAAGATCGGCCATGTCCTACTCCTCGCCATTCACATCTGGCCGAGACGCGCCAGGATCGCATCCTTGCCCGGCTTGAAATCCGATGCAATCCACCAGTCCTCGAGGCGGCGCAGCAAGCGCGCCGAGTTCCGGCCCCGGCTTCATGCCCCTGCCAGTCAGGTCGCGTCCGGTCACCGGGAAGACCGGAACTTTCCAGCGCTCCGGCAGAGTGCAGCAGCCGGCGCCAGCCGCGATCGGTCGAGCGGCGCCCGTGACCGGGCCCAGGCAAGCCGCACCGCGTCGCGCCAGGCCTCGGCTCCCATGCCATAGAGCATGGCGCGCCGTTCGGCCTCGCGCAGCTTGGGCGACAGCGGCGGGGCCGCAGCGAGTGCGGCGATCCGCTCGGCCTCACGGTTGGAGAGCCGCAGCCGTTCCTTGAGCCCGCCGGGTTCCGCGGCGATCGCGCAAAGCCGCAGGATCGGATCGGGCGGCAGGCGCTGAAGCACCCGCCATTCCTCCGTATGCGGAAGAATATGTTCGAGAATGCCGTGCTTCGCCATCAGCTTCAGCGTCGCCACCGCGCCCGGCGCCGCGAGCAGCTTGAACAGTTCCTGGCGGATGCGCTCGGCCGACAGCCGGTCGAGGCCCTTGCGCAGCCGCACGCAGGCGGCAAGCCCGGCCTTGTCGGGGGCGCCCTTGCCGAACTGCGCATGAAACCGGAAGAAGCGCAGGATGCGCAGATAGTCTTCCGCGATGCGCTGCTCAGCGGGCTCCCGACGAAGCGGATTCTCTTTCTCAGGATGTCTGTGTAACCATCTGTAAAATCGTAGATTTTACCGCGCTCGTCGCAGTAGAGCGCATTCATCGTGAAGTCGCGGCGAAGCGCATCCGCCTGCCAGTCGTCGGTGAAGGCGACCTTGGCGTGGCGCCCGAAACGTCTCGACATCGCGGCGAAGCGTCGTCACTTCGAAGGCGCGTTTTCCCGCCACCACCGTCACCGTGCCATGCTCGATGCCGGTCGGATGCACCTTGAGCCCGCGCTTTCGTGCAGGCCGCCGTCACCGTCTCGGGCGCCAGCGTGGTGGCAAGATCGATGTCGGCGATGGGCTCGCCGAGCAGCGCGTTGCGCACCGCTCCTCCGGCCACCCGCGCCTCGCCGCCCGCCGCCGCGATGGCGGCGAAGATGCGTTGCAGCTCCGGCTCCTTGAGCCAGCGGGCCCGCGCCAATGACGGCAGCCTGTTCATCGCGGTTCGTACATCAGATCATAGAGATTGCGGATCATGCCGGCCGTGGCGCCCCAGATATAGCGGTCCTGCCATGGCATCGCATAGAAGAAGCGTTGCTTGCCCTGCCATTCGCGCGAATGCCGCTCATGATGCGCCGGGTCCATCAGGAAGCGCGAGCGGCACTTCGAACACCGCCGCCACCTCGCCTTCGTGCGGGTGCGATGACAAAGCCCGGCGCGCACCAGCGCCACCACCGGCACCACCCGATAGGCGGTGCTGGTCAGATAGGTATCGAGAAAGCCGACGGGCTCGACGAATCCGCGCGCCAATCCCGGTCTCTTCCTCCGCCTCGCGCAGCGCCGCTGCGACGGGCCCCGCATCGCTCGCGTCGATGCGTCCGCCGGGAAAGGCCACCTGGCCGCCATGGCTGCGCCAGATGCTCGGTGCGCTGCGTGAGCAGCACAGTGAGCCTCCGGCTCGCGCGCCACCATCGGCACCAGCACCGCGGCGGGCTTCGGCTTTGCCCCCGGCGGAATGATGCGGAGCGTCCGGGATTGAGATCGTCGTCGCTGCGCCGATGGGCCTCCGGCGGAACCGCATGCAGCCGCTCCTTGGCCAGCGCCCGGAATTCCGTCTCGTCGAAGCGGAATTCCGCCATCATGCTCCGATGCCGATGTCGGTGGCCCGCTGCATCGGAAAGAATTGTCCCGACGACCACACGCCGAACCAGTCGTCCTCGACCGTGCCGCGGGCCACCAGATCGTAGAACAGCGCCCGCGACACCAGCGCCTCGAGCCGCGCCCGCACCAGCACATAGGGCTTGAGGCCGCCGGTTCCCGCCTCGGTTTCGAAGCGCAGAGGATGCGCCGCATCGACGGTCACTTCATCGTCGACATTGGTTTCGAAACGGATCACCTGATTGCGGCCCTCGCCTTCCGCCTGCATGCGGATCGCCAGGAACGGCGCATCATCGACCCTGATGCCGCATTTCTCGACCGGCGTCACGAGATAGATATTTGCCGTCCTCGTCGTGGCGCAGCACCGAGGAGAAGAGCTTCACCAAGGGTTTCCGGCCGATCGGCGAATTCATGTAGTACCAGGTGCCGTCGCGGGCGATCCGCATGTCGAGATCGCCGCAGAATGGCGGATTCCACAGATGCACCGGCGGCAGGCCCTTGGCCGCGGCCGCGGCTTCCTTCAAGCCCGCGCAACGGATTGCTTGCATCGCGCAATCGTCTGCCGTCATGATGGCCGCGTCCGGTCCGGTGAGTGAGTCGTCATTTACCCGCCTCTTTTAGGCCATTCTCCTTCGGGAGGATGTCGTTAACGCCAATACAACGGCCGGTCCTGCCATCATCAGCTCGGCAAACTATAGTGAGACCCATGGCAAGCATCAATGAAGCAGACAGCAAGATCGTCGGCGAACTGGAAAGCATGGGCGACCGCCTGGAAAAGGTGCGCGACGCCATCGGCAAGGTCATCTTCGGCCAGGACGAGGTGATCGAACTGGCGCTCACCGCCATTCTCGGCGGCGGCCATGCCCTGCTCGTCGGCGCCCCGGGCCTCGCCAAGACCAAGCTCGCCACCTCGCTCGGCCGCGTTCTGGGCCTTGAGGAAAAGCGCGTGCAGTTCACCCCCGATCTGATGCCGGCCGACATTCTGGGCTCCGAGGTGCTGGAGGAAAGCGAAACGGGCCGCCGCCAGTTCCGCTTCGTGCCGGGTCCGGTGTTCTGCCAGTTGCTGATGGCCGACGAAATCAACCGCGCCAGCCCGCGCACCCAGTCGGCGCTGCTGCAGGCGATGCAGGAACATCACGTCACGGTCGCCGGCGTGCGCCACGATCTGCCGCGCCCCTTCCATGTGCTGGCCACCCAGAACCCGATCGAGCAGGAAGGCACCTATCCGCTGCCCGAAGCCCAGCTCGACCGCTTCCTGCTCGAGATCGACGTGCCCTATCCCGCGCTCGAAGCCGAGCGCCGCATGCTCTTTGCCACCACCGGCAACGACGAGCAGGAGGCGGAGAAGGTGCTCACCACCGCCGAGCTGCTGAGTGCCCAGCGTCTGACCCGCGCTCATTCCGGTGGGCGAGCAGGTGGCCGAAGCCATCCTGCAAGATCGTGCGCGCCGCGCGGCCCGGTCCCGACGCCGACAGCTTCGTCAACCAGAATGTCGCCTGGGGACCGATCGCCCGCGCGCCAGCCAGGCGCTGATGCTGGGCGTCCGCGCCCGCGCCCTGCTGCAAGGCCGGCTGTCGCCCTCGATCGACGATGTGCTGGCGCTGGTCGGCGCCGGTCTTCCGCCATCGCATGGCGCTTGAATTTCACCGCCCGCGCCGAAGGCGATTCCATCGACAGTCGTCATCGGCCGGCTCAAGGACATGCTCGCCTGAGCGGCGCCGCTGCATGACAGCCGCGCCAGCACTGGTCCTCAACGACCGCGCCGAGGCGGCCTCGCAGGCGCTTGCCGCCGCTTGCTGGTCGAGGCCGAGCGCATCGCCGCGACCGTCATTCTCGGCATCCATGGCCGCAAGCGCGCCGGGCCCGGCGAGAACTTCTGGCAGTACCGGCCCTACAGTTTCGGCGATCCGGTGCAGCGCATCGACTGGCACAAATCGGCGCGATCGGACCGTGTCTTCATCCGCGAGAATGAATGGGAGGCCGCCAACACCCTGTGGCTGTGGGCCTCGCCCGCACCCACCATGGCCTTCAAGTCGCATCTTGCGCAAGACCACCAAGCGCGACCGCGCCATGCTGGTTGCCCTGGCGCTCGGCGCGCCTTGCCGTGCGCGCCCATGAGCGGTCGGCGCCGATCGGCAGCCCCCTGGCGCCCGGCCATGCCCGCGGCAGCCTGGTGCGGATCGCCGAATGGATGCAGCACCAGGCGGGACCGGGCCTTCCGGCAGCGCGAGCCGATGCGGCGCTATTCCAGCGCCGTGCTGCTCGGCGATTTCCTACGAGCGGCCCGACGACATGCCGCAAGGCCGTGACCGGCTTTGCCGCAGCGGGCGTCACCGGCCATCTGTCCAGGTCGTCGATCCGGCCGAAGAAACGCTGCCCTATGCCGGCCGCGTCGAATTCCACGAAATGGCGGGACCGCTCCGCTTCCTCGCCGGCAAGACCGAATTCCTGCGCGAGGCCTATGCCGAGAAATTTCGCGACCAGCGCGAGGCGCTGCGCGACATCGCCCACCGCGTCGGCTGGAGCTTTCACCGTCCACCGCACCGACCAGCTCCGTCGCCCAGCTGCTGATGCTGCTGCATGGCCTGATCGGCGGCGAGAAGAGCCGCGCCTTCGGCGTGGGAGGCATCGCATGATGGGCTTCCTGCAGGCCTTGACCTTCACGACGCCCCTGGCGCTCGCCGGGCTGCTGCTGCTGCCGGTCATCTGGTGGCTGCTGCGCTTCACCCCGCCCAAGCCGCAGATCGTGCGCTTTCCGCCGCTGCGCCTGCTGCTCGATCTGGTTACCGCGCAGGAGCAGCCCGACAAGACGCCCTGGTGGCTGATGCTGCTGCGGCTCGCCATTGCCGCCCTCGTCATTCTCGGCGTCTCGCATCCCCTGCTATGCGCCGGGCCATGTCGCCGCGCATGGGCGGTGAGCCGCTCCTGCTCATCGTCGACGACAGCTGGGCCGCCGCCAAGCATTGGGACAAGCGCCAGGCGATCATTGCCGAAGTTCTCGACGAACGCCCGCAGGGCCGGCGCGCACCGTGACGCTTGCCACCACGGCCCCCGCGGCGCGACCGGCGGACCTCGAGCCGCTCGCCGCCGAGGCCGCCGGGCAGCAAGGCCGCAGCCCTCGAGCCCAAGGCGCTCGATCCCGACCGCATGGCCTCCTGGCGCGTCTGAAGCCAGCCTTTGGCACGCAGCCGGAGCTCCGCATCGTGTGGATCGGCGATGGCCTCGATCACGGCGCGGACACAGGACTTTGCCGAAGGACTCGCTCGCCCTTGCCAATGGCAGCGCACCGGTTGAAGCCGTCATGCCCGATGCCGCAGCACTGCCGATGGCGCTGGCAACACCGACGATCGACGGCGGCCGCATCAAGATCACCGCGCTCCGCGCAATTGCCGGGCAGGCGGGCAGATGCGAAGGTCCGCGCCTGGCCGGCAATGGCCGCAGTCTCGCCGATGCCGCGCTCACTTTCGCCGCCGGCAGCGGCAAGGCCGAAGGCGACCCTCGAGCTGCCGTCGAACTGCGCAACGAGGTCGCAGCGCATCGAGATCGCGGGCGAACGCAATGCCGCCGCGACGTTCCTCTTCGACGACCGCTGGCGGCGCAAGACCGTGGCCTGCAATCGGGCACCGCGCTCGAAGCGGCGCAGCCCCTGCTCTCGCCGCTCTATTATGTCTCGCGCGCTCTTGAGCCCTATGCCGAAATCGCCGAGCCGGCCGATGCCGCGGCACTCAAGGAACAGGCTCGATGCCGGGCCTCTCCATGCTGGTGCTGGCCGATATCGGCGTCCTGCCGCAGCGAGACCGCACAGATGCTGGTCAGCCGTGGGTGGAGCGCGGCGGCGTGCTGCTGCGCTTCGCCGGCCCCCGCCTGGCCGGCGCCCAGGACGAACTCATTCCGGTCACGCTGCGCGAGGGCGGCCGCGCGCTCGGCAGCGCCCTGAGCTGGGAAACGCCGCAGGCCTGCAGGCACTTCCCCGAGAACGAGCCCGTTTGCCGGCCTCACACTCGATCACGACGATCCGCGTCATCCGCCAGGTGCTGGCCGAGCCCGACACCGATCTGCCCGACAAGGTCTGGGCAAGCCTCGCCGACGGCACGCCGCTGGTCACCGCCGCAGCGCCAGGGCAAGGGCCTCATCGTGCTGTTCCATGTGACCGCCAATGCCGACTGGTCGAACCTGCCGCTTTCCGGCCTGTTCGTCGAAATGCTGCGCCGGGTCGTCGATCTCGCCCCAGGTGCCGGCGGCGGCGGCGCGGCCGGAGCAGCGCCACAGCGCCGATGCGGCCACTGCCTTCACGCCGCGCCGCGCCCTTTCGGCGTCATGGCGAGCTTGATCGATCCCCTGCCCGATTCCGCCCCATCGCCGTGGCCGAGATCGACAAGGCCGTGGCCATCGCCGGAACATCCCGCCGGCCTCTATAGTCCGCGGCGCCTGGAGCGCGCCATCAATCATCGCCCAGGTGCGGCGAAGCGATCATGCCGGTCAAGCGACCTGCCGTCCGGCGTGGCGCTGCGCTCGCTGACACCGCTGCCGGCCACGCCGCTCGCGCCTTTCGCTTTCGCCGCCGCCATGATCCTCTTCCTGCTCGACTGCATCGCCGCCCTCTTGCTGGGCGGCCAGCTGGCAGCGGCTGCGCATGGGCAGCGCCACGGCGGCGCTGCTGCTCGTGACCGTACTTCGCCGCTGCCCGATGCGCGCGCAGGCCCAGACGCATCGACGATTTCGCCTTGCGCAGCACCCTGCAAACCCATCTCGCCTATGTGCTCACCGGCGATGCCGAGATCGACCGGATCAGCGAGGAAGGCCTCAGGGTCTCGGCGCCATTCTCAAGCGAGCGCACCTCGGTCGAGCCGGGCGAGCCCATCGGCATCGATATCGAGCGCGACGAGATCGTGTTCTTCCCGCTGCTCTATTGGCCGGTGCTGGCCGAGCGCCGCGGTGCCGTCCGCATGCCGCCCTCGCCAAGCATCGATGCCTATCATGAAGAACGGCGGCACCATCTTCTTCGACCTGCGCGAGGATGGCGCCGGCTTCGAGCGCTCTGCCGGCGGCGTCGACGGCCGCCGACCGATGGCGCTCCGCCGCATCGCTGGCGAAGCTCGACATTCCGCCGCTCGAGCCGGTGCCGGCCGAACACGTGCTGACCAAGGCCTTCTATCTGCTGCAGTCCTTTCCCGGCCGCTATGACGGCGGCCAGCTCTGGGTCGAGCGTGCCGACGCGCAAGGTGCAGTCACCGGCAATGCCGACGGCGTCAGCTCCATCATCATCGGCGCCAACGACTATGCCGCCGCCTGGGCGCATGGACGATCAGCGGCCAGCCGCTCTATGCGGTCGATCCCCGGCGGCGACCGCCAGCGCGAAATGGCCTATCGCACCGGCATCAACATCGTGATGTATGCGCTGACCGGCAACTACAAGGCCGACCAGGTGCATGTGCCGGCCCTGCTCGAAAGGCTGGGGCAGTAGATGGGCTGGCACGTCTCCTTCGCTCCCGTCCTGCCGCTGTGCCGCTCATCGCGGCACTGGCCGCGATCGGTCTCGTTCTGATCGTCGCCTCGGCGCTGGCCAGGACCCGCGGCTGGTGGCTGCGCGGCCTGGCGCTGGCGCTTCTCCTTGCTCGCCCTCGCCAATCCCTCGCTCCGCAACGAGGAGCGCGAGGCGCTGAGCGACATCGCCGTCGCCGTCATCGACCGCAGCCAGAGCCAGGAGGCGGGCGACCGCCTTGACGCAGGCCGATGCCGCCGAACAGGCGCTGAAGGAAATCGCCGGCGCGCCTCGGCAATACTCGAATTGCGCATCGTCTCGGTGCGCTCCGGCATCACCGCCGAAGACGACGGCACCCGCGCTCTTCGAGGCGCTCAACCGGGCGCTCGCCGAAATCCCGCCGGAGCGCTTTGCCGGCGCCGTGATGGTCACCGACGGCCAGGTCCACGACGTTCCGGCAGACCCTGCGAAGGCTGGCATCGGCGGCCCGCTGCATGCGCTCCTCACCGGCAGCCAGAACGAGAGCGACCGCCGCATCGTGATCGAGCAGGCGCCGCGCTTCGGCATCGTCGGCAAGGAGCAGACGATCCGCTTCCGCGTCGAGGACGTGGGCGGCGACGGCGCGCCCGATCGACGTGACGGTGCGCGTCGGCCAGCGGCGAGACGCAGACAGCTCGATGTCGTGCCGGGCCAGCAGCGTCGAGTTCTCCGTCCCCATCGATCACGGCGGCCAGAACATCGCCGAGATCGTCGCCGAGCCGCTGCCCGGCGAAATCTCCGCTGCAGAACAATCGCGCCATCGCGGTCATCGAAGGCATCCGCGACCGCCTGCGCGTGCTGCTCGTCTCCGGCGAGCCGCATCCGGGCGAGCGCACCTGGCGCAATCTGCTCAAGGCCGATGCCTCCGTCGATCTCGTGCACTTCACCATCCTGCGCCCGCCGGAAAAGCAGGACGGCACGCCGATCAAGGAACTCGTCGCTCGATCGCCTTCCCGACCCGCGAACTCTTCGTCGAGAAGCTCGACGAATTCGATCTCATCATCTTCGACCGCTATCAGCGCCAGGCGCGTGCTGCCGCTCGCCTATCTCGCCAATGTCGCCGACTATGTGAAGCGCGGCGGCGCCGTGCTGATCGCCGCGGGCCCCGATTTCGCCGCGAGCGACGGCCTCTAGCAACACGCCGCTCGCCGATGTCGTCGCGGCTCCGCCGACCGGCCGAGGTGCTCGAAGGCGCCTTCCGCCCGCAAGTGACCGACGCGGGCCGCCGCCATCCGGTGACCCGCGGCTTGCCGGGCGGCGAGGGCGAGGCGCCCACCTGGGGCCGCTGGTTCCGCCTGGTCGACAGCGAGCCGGCCGCGGGCGACGTGGTGATGTCGGGCCGCGAGGACAAGCCGCTGCTGGTGCTGTCGCGCGCGCGGCGAAGGCCGCGTGGCCCTGCTTCTCTCCGACCACGGCTGGCTGTGGGCGCGCGGCTATGATGGCGGCGGCCCGCAGACCGAGCTGCTGCGCCGCCTCGCCCACTGGCTGATGAAGGAGCCCGATCTCGAGGAAGAAGCGCTCTGAGCGGCGCGCCAGGACAGGCCGCCAGCTCGTCGATCGAGCGCCGCACCATGGCCGATCAGGTGGCGCCCGTCACCGTGACGCTGCCCTCCGGCAAGACCGCGACCGTTCACGCTCACCGAGACAATCGCCCGGCCTGTGGCAGGGCCGTCTCGACATTGACCGAAGCCGGCCTGCACCGCCTGAACGACGGCAAGCTCGAGGCGGTGGCGGCGGCGGGCAGCGCCGATGCCAAGGAAGCCGCCGACGTGATCGCCACCGGCGCAGAAGCTGGCGCCCGTCGCCGAGGCGACCGGCGGCGGCATCGCCTGGCTCGAGGACGGCATGCCGCGCGCTCGTCAAGGTCGGCGGCGGGCCGCCAGATGGCCGGCGCCGGCTGGCTGGGCTTCAAGGCCAATGGCGCCTACCGGGTGACCGCCGTCACCGAGATTCCGCTCTTCGCAACACTCCTAAGCCTCGGCGCGCTTCTGCTCGCGGTCTGCGCCATGTGGTACCGCGAAGGCCGCTGACAGTTCGGCATAGCGGTGCGGCGGCAGCACCAGGCCCTGCGCCTCCGCCAGTGCTCCGGGCACGAGTTCGAGATAGAGAAACCGCTTGGGATCGACGGGACCCGGCAGCAGCAGGCGGTCCTCCGGCAAGCCGCGCAAATCCCACCCGCGCATAATAGGGCTCATCGCCCACCAGGATGACGAGCGCGTGCCCCATGCGCCTTGGCGCGCGCCAGTCCCTCGCGCATCAGCGCCAGGCCGATCCCGAGATTCTGCCGGTCGGGGTGGACCGCCAGCGGTCCGAGCAGCAGGGCATCGGTGCCTTGTGCCGCCGATCTTCAGCGGCCAGAAGCTGATGGCGCCGGAAATTCCCACCTCGCTGTCGCGGATCAGCAGCGACAGGCCCGGCGACCGGGCTGTTGCCCTCGCGCAGCCGGTAGGAGGTCTTGATGCGGCGGTCGATGCCGAAGCTCTTGTCGAGCAGCAGATTCGATTTGTGCCGCGTCGGCGGTCTGAACGTCTTCGACGGTATGGGAATCGGTCATCGGTAATAGTCCTGCAACGGAATTTTGTGGGCTACCCGGCCCCTCAGCGCAGATCAATGATGATGACGGAGTGGACTCGGATAGGCTCAAACGCGCAATTCGCTCGGCGCGTCGTCGCAGGCAGATGCTTCCGATCCGGTTCATGGCAGGCGCCATAGCCGCGCACAGACGGTGCGGTCAAGCGCCGATCTACCAGTGATGGACAATGGGCCGTCCGAACAGGATTTCCTCGATCCGCCGCCTGGTGCCGGCGGTCGTGTCGGAAGGCAGCTCATCGGCGGCAAAGAATTCGGCCGCGGCGATTTCCGCCGACGGCTTGAAGGGCTCGCGGGCGAATCGGCGCAACACGAAGCAGGCGATATGATCGCCCGGAAACTGTTCGTGGTTGCAGAAGAGGCCATGCAGTTGCGGCTCCTCCTCCGCCAGGATGCCCGCTTCCTCGCGCAGTTCCCGCAGCGCGGCGGCAAACACCGTTTCGCCGCGCTCCACTCCGCCTCCCGGCAATATCCAGCCCGGCGAATAGCCATGGCGCACCAGCAGCACGCGGCGCTGCGCATCGATCGCCGCGGTGCGCGCACCCAGTGTCATGCCGCGCATCTGCCGGTGCAGCGGCCGCATGACCGTCCGCGCCGCGATCTTGAACAATTGCCGTTTCATGCCGCGCCACTATTGCCGGATTCCGTCATGGGCGGAAGGTACTCGCCGGAGCGCCGAGGGCGGCCTGCCGCGGCGGGCCTTGAAGGCGCGGGAGAATTGCGCCAGCGAGGAGAAGCCGCAGGTGACCGAAACATCGCGCACGCTCATGTGCGAATAGGTGAGAAGCCGCTCGGCCTTCTCCAGCCGCAGATCCAGATAGAAACCCATCGGCCGCTGCTTGAGCGCCTGCGCGAACCGCCGTTCCATCTGCCGCACTGACAGGCCGCCGATGTGGGCCAGTGCCGCCGCATCGAGCGGGTCCTCGCATCTCGCCTTCCATCGCCGCGATGATGGCGAGAAGGCGGGGATCGCCGGTGCCATAACGGGCCCTGGCCGGCACCCGCGCCTCGCGTTCGCCGTCCGGATAGCGGAAATGCACCAGTTGGTCGGCCACCGTCACCGCGAGCGGCCGGCCGAGAAGCCGTCCGATCCACTCCAGCATCATGTCGATGGCCGCGGCACCGCCCGCGCAGGTCATGCGGTCGCGGTCGATCTCATAGAGCGCTTGCGTTGCCTGCACCGCGGGAAAGCTCTCACGAAATCCCGGCAGGCTCTCCCAATGGCAGGTGGCGCGATAGCCATCGAGCACGCCTGCCTCGGCGAGCAGGAACGGCCCCGTATCGATCCCCGCCAGCAGCACCTTGTCGCGGGCGAGCTTGCGGATCGCCGCCAGCACCGGCTTGGTGGTGCCCCGCTCCGGCTCATAGCTGGCGCGAGACCACCGCCATGGCCGGCCGGCCCACCTCCTTGAGCCCGCCCGATACCGAAACCGGAATGTCGTTGGAAGCCGCCACCGGTCCGCCGTCCGCCGAGACGAAGCGCCAGGAGAACACCGGCCCGGCGAAGCGGTTGGCGACGCGCAAGGGTTCGAGCGCCCCATAGAGCGCGATCATCGAAAAGCGCGGGATCAGCAGGAAGGCGACGTCATACGTGGGCCATTGGCGAAAATTGATAAGTACATGGCGAAAAAAGTCAAATCGCCGCTAAGCCGCCCGATACTAACTCGCCGCAGCACGGAGGAGCACCCCATGAACCCCAAGATCATCATTACCTGCGCCGTGACCGGTGCCGGCGACACGGTCGGCAAGCATCCCGCCATTCCGGTCACGCCGAGCAGATCGCCAATTCGGCGCTGGAAGCGGCCTCCGCCGGCGCCACGGTGGTGCATTGCCATGTCCGCGATCCCAAGACCGGCAAGGGCGCGCGCGGCGTCCATCTCTACCGCGAAGTCGATCGAGCGCATCCGCGCCAAGAACAAGGAAGTCATCATCAATCTGACCGCCGGCATGGGCGGCGATCTTGAAGTGGGTCCCGGCGAAACCCCGATGAAATGGGGCGCGGGCACCGACCTCGTCGGCCCCGTCGAGCGCCTGCTGCACATCAAGGAACTGCGCCCGGAACTCTGCACGCTCGATTGCGGCTCGCTCAATTTCGGCGACGGCAACACCATCGTGGTGCAGACGCCGGCGCAGTTGCGCGAACAGGCCCGCCTGATCAAGTCCTATGGCGTCAAGCCCGAAATGGAAATCTTCGATTCCGGCAATCTGTGGTTCGCCAAGCAGCTCTGCGCCGAAGGCCTGATCGACGATCCGCCGCTGTTCCAGCTCTGCCTCGGCATTCCCTGGGGCGCGCCCTACGACACGGAAACCATGGCCTATCAGAAGGCGCAGCTTCCCAAGAATGCCGTCTGGGCCGCCTTCGGCATCGGCCGCAACGAATTTCCCGCCGTGGCCCAGGCGGTGCTCCTCGGCGGCCATGTGCGCGTCGGCCTTGAAGACAATCTCTGGCTCGAAAAGGGCGTCCACGCCACCAACGGCACGCTGGTCGAGAAGGCCGTGAAGATCATCGAACTCCTCGGCACCAAGGTCGCCACCCCCGACGAAGGCCGCGACATCCTCAAGCTCAAGCCGAGGAGCATGACATGACCGCCATCAAAACCGTCGGCATTGCCGGCACCGGACTGATCGGCGCCGGCTGGGCGGCGCGCCTGCTGATCCGCGGCTTCGATGTCGTCGCCTATGACGTCCAGCCCGCCGCCGAAGCCAAGCTGCGCGCCGCCATCGATGTCGCCTGGCCGTCCATGGCCAAGCTGCTGGGCCCGCAAGGCGAAAGGGCAAGCTCACTTTCACCACCGATCTCAAGGAGATGGCCTCGAAAGCTGACTTCATCCATGAAGCCGCGCCCGAGCGCGAGGACCTCAAGATCAAGCTGTTCCGCGATATCGACGCTATCGCCCGCCCGGAGGTGATCATCGCATCGTCGTCTTCCGGCTTCCTGCCCACCGCGCCTGCAATCGCAATGCCAGCATCCCGAGCGCGTCATCATCGGCCACCCCTTCAACCCGGTCTATCTCCTGCCGCTGGTCGAAACCGTGCCGGGTGCTAAGACCTCGAAGCGAAGCGATGGACCGCGCCGGCGTCTATTTCGAAGCGATCGGCATGCAGGTGCTGCGCCTCAAGAAGGAGATCGACGGCTATATCTGCGACCGCCTGCAGGAAGCCCTGTGGCGCGAGGCCCTCCACATTCTCGACAAGGACGTCGGCTCGACCGGCGACATCGACGATTCGATCGTCTATTCCGCCGGCCTGCGCTGGGCCTTCATGGGCTCCTTCCTCACCTATCACCTGGCCGGCGGCCCCGGCGGCATGCGCGATTTCATCAAGCAGTTCGATCCCACGCTCGAACTGCCCTGGACCGATCTCAAATTCCCCAAATGGAATGACGCGCTCGAAAAGCGCCTGGTCGAAGGCTGCGAAGCCCAGGCCGGCGGCCGCAGCGTCGCGGAGATCGAAGCCAAGCGCAATGACGTTCTGGTCGACATGATGAAGCTGTTCCAGAAGCACAAGATCGGCGCCGGGCTGGTGCTGGAGCGCGAGGCGAAGCGCAAAGAAGAAACCCGCTAATCGATAGGGAGAGCAACGGGCATGCCACAGCGCGTCATGATCACCGCCGCCGCCGCAGGCATCGGCCGCTCCATCGCCAAGGCCTTCGCCGCCGATGGCGCCAAGTGCACATCTGCGATGTGAACGAAGAGGCGCTCGCCTCCTTCCGCGAGGAATTCCCCGAGATCGCCGCAACCCATGTGAATGTGCGCAGCGAAGGCGAGATCGACGCCTGGTTCGACGAGGCGCTCGACGATCTGGGCGGCCTCGATGTGCTGGTCAACAATGCCGGCATCAAGGGCCCGACCGCGCCCGTCGACGACATCGACTATGCCGACTGGCGCGAATGCCTCGACAGTCTGTCTCGACTCGCATTTCCTCTGCGCCCGGCGCGCCGCGCCGGTGATGAAGGCGCAAGGCGTCCGGCTCGATCATCAATCTCTCCTCGACCGCCGGCCTCTACGGCTTCGGCAACCGCACGCCCTATGCGGCGGCGAAATGGGCGGTCATCGGCCTCACCAAGTCGCTGGCCATCGAACTCGGCCCCCACAATGTCCGCTGCAATGCCATCTGCCCGGGCGCGGTGCGCGGCGACCGCATCAACCGCGTCATCGCAGGGCGAGGCCGACAGCGCGGCGTTGCCTTCGAGGTGATCGCCAAGGAAATGACCTGGTCCCAATCGATCCCCCGCTTCGTCGAGCCGGACGAAATCGCCGACATGTGCCTGTTCCTCGCTTCGCCCGCCGCCAAGATGGTCAACGGCCAGGCCATCGCCGTCGACGGCCATCTCGAAACCATGCACATCAGGTAAGGCCCATGGACTTCCAGCTCTCCGAAGAACAGCAGATGATCGTCAAGACGACGCGCGATTTCGTCGAGAACGAACTCTATCCGCATGAGGCCGAGATCGAGGAGACCGGCGTGCTGCGCCACGATCTTCGCGACGAACTGAAGGCGAAGGCGATCGCCGCCGGCCTCTATGCCGCCAACATGCCGGCCGAAGTGGGCGGCGCCGGCCTCGATACGCTGACCTGGGTTCTCTACGAGAAGGAACTGGGCCGCGCCAATTATGCGCTGCACTGGAACTGCGTGGCGCGGCCCTCCAACATTCTCATGGCCTGCGAGGGCGAGCAGCGCGAGAAATATCTCTTGCCCTCGGTGCGCGGCGAGAAATCCGATTGCCTCGCCATGACCGAGCCCGGCACCGGCTCCGATGTGCGCGGCATGAAGACCTTCGCCCGCGCGGATGGCGATGATTTCGTCATCAACGGCACCAAGCATTTCATCAGCCATGCCGACGAGGCGAGCTTCGTCATCCTGTTTGCCGCGACCGGCGAGGAGGATACGCCGCGCGGCAAGAAGAAGCTCATCACCGCCTTCCTCATCGACATGGGAACGCCGGGCTACACGGTGCGCGCCGGGCTACAAGAACGTCTCGCACCGCGGCTACAACAACTGCATCCTCGAATTCAACGATTGCCGCGTGCCGAAGTCGCAGATCCTCGGCGAGCTTCACAAGGGCTTCGAGGTCGCCAATGACTGGCTCGGCGCCACGCGGCTGCAGGTCGCCGCCACCTGCCTCGGCCGCGCCGAGCGCGCCCTCGAACATGCCAAGCAATTTGCCGTCGACCGCGTCCAGTTCGGCCAGCAGATCGGCAAGTTCCAGGGCGTCTCCTTCAAGCTCGCCGACATGGCGATGGAACTGAAGGCGGCCGAGCTCCTCACCCTCGAAGCCGCCTGGAAATTCGACCAGCAAGACCGTGACCGACATGGACATGGCCATGGCCAAGCTCAAGGCCACCGAGATGCTGGCCTTCGTCGCCGACGAGGCGATCCAGATTCACGGCGGCATGGGATTGATGTCCGATCTGCCGCTTGAGCGCATCTGGCGCGATGCCAGAGTCGAGCGCATCTGGGAAGGGACGAGCGAAATCCAGCGCCACATCATCTCGCGCGCGCTGCTGCGGCCGCTGGGAGGATGACAAGATACTGACATCGCCACTTGCCGGGATGACCAGACTCCGGAGGGAAGGGTTCGAACAGTCTGCAATGACAAGACTCGCTCCCTCACCCCCCTCCTCCACCCGCGCTCCATCGCCTTCATCGGCGGGCATGAATGCGACGTGGCGATCTCCCGCACCCGCGATCTCGGTTTCACCGGAAAGATCTGGGCCGTGCATCCCAAGCGCGATGAACTCGGCGGCATCAGACGCGTCCGCTCCGTCGACGAGATCGACGGCGCCCGTCGATGCCGCCTTCGTCGCGGTCAAGCGCGAGCCCACCATCGAAATGGTCCGTGAGCTGAGGAACAAGGGCTGCGGCGGCGCCGTCATCTATGCCTGCGGATTTGCCGAGACCGGCGACACCCATCTCCAGGAGGAACTCCTCGCCGCCGCCGACGGCATGCCGCTGATGGGTCCCAACTGCTACGGCTTCGTCAACGGCCTGGCCCGCGCCGCCCTGTGGCCCGACGAGCATGGGCTCGAGCCCTGCGACTCGCGGCGTCGCCATCGTCACCCAGTCCGGCAACATCGCCTGCAATTTCACCATGACGCGGCGCGCCCTGCCGCTGGCCTGCCGTCTTCGCCATCGGCAACCAGGCCGATGTCGACATGGCGCAGATGCTCGAAGCGCTGGCCGCCGACGAGCGCATCACGGCGATCGGCCTTCACATCGAAGGCCTGCACGGATATCGCGGCCTTCGCCCGCGCCGCCGCGATTGCGCGCGCGAACTCGCAAGCCGGTCGTCGCGCTCAAGACCGGCCGCTCCGAACAGGGCGCCAAGGTGGCGATGAGCCACACCGCATCGCTCGCCGGCGCCGACACGCTCTATGACGCGCTCTTCGAGCGCTACGGCATCGCCCGCATGAAATCGGTCACCGGCTTTCGTCGAGACGCTGAAATTCCTGCATCACGGCGGGCCGCTCGAAGGACAACCGCCTCGTTTCCATGAGCTGCTCCGGCGGCGAGGCGGCGCTTGTCGCCGACATGGCGATCGAGAAGAAGGTGCAGCTTCCCGCCCTTCGACGCCTGCACCAAGCCGAAGGTCGCGGCGACGCTCAATGAATATGTCGCGATCGACAATCCGCTCGACTATCACACCTTCATCTGGAACGACGAGGAGAAGCTCACCGCCACCTTCTCCGCCGTGCTCGGCGGCGGCTTGATGTGGCCATGCTCATTCTCGACATTCCCACCAATCCGAAGATGCGGCCCGATACCTGGCTCGTGACGGCCAGGGCGCTGATCAATGCGGCCGACGCCACCAAGGCCCGCGCCGCCATGGTGGCCTCGCTTGCCCGAATGCATGCCGCTCGCCCTCGCCGATGAACTCGCCGCCACGGCGTTGCCCCCATGATGGGTCTCGACGATGCGCTTGACCGCCTTCGAGGCGGCCGCCTTCATCGGCCGCAACTGGGCGCGGCGCGATGCGCCGCCCGCCGTGGTTGACGACCGTGAAGCGCGGCAGGACGAGCGCACGTTGAGCGAATTCGACGCCAAGCAGCTTCTCAAGTCCCATGGCCTCGCGGTTCCCGAAGGCCTCGTCTGCAAGGCGGCGACGCCGTGGCGGCGGCCGAGACAGCTCGGCTTTCCGGTGACGCTCAAGGTTTCCTCCGCCGCCATCGCCCACAAGACCGAAGCCGGCGGTGTCGCTCTCAATCTCAGGAGCGCCGAAGAGGTGAAAGCCGCGGCCACCCGCATGGCGAAGCTCGCCCCCGAACGTTCTGGTCGAGCGCATGGTGACGGGCGCGGTCGCCGAACTGATCATCGGCCTCAAATCCGATCCGCAATTCGGCCTGGCCCTGGTCGTCGGCGCCGGCGGCATCCTGACCGAACTTCTCAAGGATTCGCGTCACGCTCATCCTGCCCACCTCGCGCGCCGAAATCGAGCGCGCGCTGAAATCCCTCAAGGTCTGGAAACTCGTCGAAGGCTTCCGCGGCAAGTCGGGCGATCAGCAGGCCGTCATCAAGCGGTCGAGGCCGTCGCCGCCTTCGCCGAGGCCCATCGCGGCCTGATCGAGGAACTCGACGTCAATCCCCTGCTCGTTCTGCCCCGATGGCGCCGTCGCCGTCGATGCCCTGATCAGGATGCGGAGGACTGACCATGACCTCCCCCATCACACACCGAACGCCGCGGCGCCGTCCTCGAAGTCACCATCGACCGGCCCAAGGCCAATGCCATCGACGCCGCAACCAGCCGCATCATGGGCGATGTCTTCGCCTCCTTCCGCGACGATCCGGAACTGCGCGTCGCCATCCTCACGGCGGCGGGCGAGAAATTCTTCTGCCCCGGCTGGGACCTGAAGGCCGCGGCCGAAGGCGAAGCGCCCGATGCCGACTATGGCGTCGGCGGCTTCGGCGGCCTGCAGGAATTGCCCGGCCTCAACAAGCCGGTGATCGCCGCGGTCAACGGCCTCGCCTTCGGCGGCGGCTTCGAGATCATGATCTCGGCCGACATCATCATCGCCGCCGAACACGCCACCTTCGCGCTGCCCGAAATCAATTCCGGCACCCTCGCCGATGCCGCCACCATCAAGCTGCCGCGCCGCATTCCCTATCATGTCGCCATCGAAATGCTGTTCACCGGCCGCCGCATCGACGCGCACGAGGCCAAGCATTGGGGCATCGTCAACGAAATCGTGCCCGCCGCGCAATCTGATGGCCCGCGCCCGCGAGGTGGCGCAGCACCTGGCCGAAGGCCCGCCGCTGGTCTTCGCCGCCATCAAGGAAACGCTGCGCGAAACCATGCACCTGCCCATCCAGCAGGCCTTCGACCTGGTGACCAAGCGCAAGCTCAAGACGGTCGACAGTCTCTATGCCAGCGAAGACCAGCTGGAAGGCGCCAGGGCCTTCGCCGAGAAGCGCAAGCCGGTGTGGAAGGGCCGCTGAGCTGCCGCTCACTCCGGCGCCAGCGCCGGATGGACATCGAAAGTGCCCACCGGCATCTGCTCGAAATCGATGACGGCGCCGGTCATCATCTGAGCCGAAGGCGAGACGAGATAGGCGCAGAGCGCCGCCACATCCTCCGGCTTGATCAGCCGGCCCGCCGGCATGCGCCGGCCGATGCGCTCCGCCCAATCCTCCGGCATGCCGTGGAACGACGTCTGCAGCGCCTGTTCGCCCTCGGTATGGGTCCAGCCGAGATTGATGGCGAAGATGCGGATGCCCTCACGCTTCACCGCATTGGCGGCGGCGCGCGTCAGCGTGACCAGCGCCGCCTTCGTGGCCGAATAGGTGACGAGATTGGGCGGCCCGCCATGGGCCAGCATGCTCGACACATTGACGATGACGCCGGAGCTCGCGCTTGCGCATCGCCTTCACCGCCTCCTGCATCAGGAAGAAGGGCGCCTTGACGTTGACATCGAACAGCCGGTCGAAGGCCTCCGGCGTGGTGTCGTCAAGCCCGCAGCGCTCGGTGTTGCCGGCGGCATTCACCAGCACGTCGAGCCGCCCGAAGGCCTTGAGCGTTTCGGCAACCGCGCGCGCCGGCAAGTCCTGCTCGCGCAGATCCCCGCAGACGGTTTCCGCCTTGCCGAGTGCCGCCAGCTCCTTCTGCGTGGCGGCGAGTTTGGCGGCATTGCGGTCGAGCAGCATGACCCCGGCGAATCCGTCCTGGAGAAAGCGCCGGGCCGTGGCCGCGCCCAGCCCCTGCGCCCCGCCGGTGATCAACGCCACCCGTTTTCGCTCAGCCACCCGCCGCCTCTTTTTCAGCGAGCGCCTTGAGCCTTGCCAGTCCCTTCTCGTAGTCGGCGCCGATCCAGCGGTCGAACATCAGGCCGAACCAGCGCTCCAGAGCGCCCCTGAGCTCCGTCTTGAAGCCCCAGGTGACACCGGTGCCGCCGGCGACCGGCGCCAGTTCCATGGAGGCCATCGCCTTGCCCATGTCGCCGAAGTCGAGCGCGGCGGCGATGCGCTTGTTCTCCTCATAGGCGGTGATCGTCTGACTGCCATTGCCGACATCGGGATGGTTCGATGTCCAGCTCATCTTCTGGCCGACGCCCGTCTCCGGACCTTCGAATTTGTACTGAATATTGGGATCGAGTTCCGCCCACGGCGACCATTCGTTGAAGCGCTTCATGTTGCCGATGACGGCGAAGACCTTCTCCGGCGGTGCGGCGATCACCGTCTGCCGCTGCACCACCGCCTCGCCCGGCAGGACATAGCCGCCGCCCACGAACACCACGATGACGGCGACCACAATCCAGATGATCCATTTGAGAACTGTTTTCATGTCGCACCTCGATCGGCATCATATGCCGTCCCTGTGGCAGAATGGAAGGTTTCGCAAGGCAGGTTACGTGCTGGACGACGGGTTGCCGGGACAAGCCCGGCAATGACATAGTGGGGCATGCCCTCCGCGATCTTCCATCCCGATTTCAAGCCGCGCCCCTTCTGGTGGGAGGATCACGAGCCGAAGCCGCTGCCGGAAATCGCCCTGCCCAAGGAGGCGCGCGTCGCCATCGTCGGCGCGGGTTATGCCGGGCTCTCGGCCGCCCTCGAACTCAACGCCCATGGGCTCGATTGCATCGTGCTCGATGCCAATGAGCCGGGCTTCGGCGCCTCGACGCGCAGCGGCGGCATGGTCTCGGGCGGCGTCAATGTCGGCAAGCGCTACATGGCCAAGCCTATGACGCGCGGAAGAAGCCGCCCCCTTCCTCGCCGATGCGGCCGATGCCTTCACCCACATCGAGGACCTGATCGCCCGCCACAACATCGCCTGCGACTGGAACCAGGCCGGCTATTTCCTCGGCGCCTGGTGCAAGAGCCATTTCGAGGCCATGGCGAAGAAGGTCGAGACGCTCAACGCCCACGCCAAAGTCCGAAGCCTTCATCGTGCCGCCCGAACGCCAGCGCGAGGAAATCGGTTCCGACTATTATCGCGGCGGCATGGTGGTGGGCCGCGCCGCGCATCTTCACCCGGCGCTTTATTTCAAGGGCCTGCTCGATCTCTGCCTGCAGCGCGGCATCGCCGATCGCCTCGCAAAACCCGGTGACCAAGCTCACCCAGACGGGCACCGGCTGGCAGGTCGAAACGCCGCGCGGCACCATTCAGGCCGGCGACGTCATCATCGCCACCAACGGCTATACCGGCGATGTCACCCCGCAATTCAAGCGCCGCGTCGTGCCGGTCGGCTCCTACATCATCGCCACCGAGGAACTGCCGACCCGCTCTCGCCGCCACGATCAGCCCGAAGAACCGGTCGATCGCCGACACCCGCCGCGTGCTCACCTATTACCGCATGTCGCCGGATGGCAAGCGGCTGATCTTCGGCGGCCGCGCCAAGTTCGGCCACACCGATCCGGTCGAAACCGCCTCGATCCTGCACCGCTTCATGACCGATCGCTTCCCGCAACTGCGCGGCGCCAGGATCACCCATGCCTGGACCGGCAATGTCGCCTTCACCCTCGACGAGCTGCCGCACATGGGCAAGTTCGACAATCTCCATTATGCTCTGGGCTGCAACGGTTCGGGCATCGCCATGATGAGCTATCTCGGCCACCAGACGGCGCGCAAGATCGCCGGCCGGGTCAATCGCATCTGCGCCTTCGACCGGCCGGAATTTCCCGGTCATCCGCTCTACAACGGCTCGACCTGGTTCCTGCCGTGGATCGGCCGCTATTTCCGCACCCGCGACTGGATCGACCGGAGATTGGGGTGATTGCCGCCTTCTTCGCCAGCCCCCGCCTCATCGCCCGCCGCTTCGAGGAGCGCGATCTCGACGTCCTGATGGCCATGCGCGCCGATGCCGAGGTGGCGGCGCTCCAGTCCTGGGATAGTTTCACCGCGGCGGAGGGCCGCGAATTTCTCGATTGGGTGAAGGACCGCAATCCCGGCGATCCCGGCTGGTTCCAGTTCGCGCTCGAGCACCGCGACACCGGCACCTTCATCGGCGACTGCGGCCTCCGCATCATGGAGGCCGACAACCGCCTCGCCCAGGTGGGCTACACCATCGTCCGCGCTTACTGGAACATGGGCTATGCCACCGAAGCGCTCACCGGACTTCTCGCCTACGCTTTCTCCACTTTCGATCTGCACCGCATCGCCGCCTCGGTCGATCCGCGCAACGCCGCCTCCTGCCGGGTTCTCGACAAGGCCGGCTTCCGCAAGGAAGGCCATTTCCTGCAGAGCGAATGGTTCAAGGGCGAATGGGCCGACGATGCCGTCTATGGGATTTTGCGCAGCGAGTGGCGGAAACCGGACTAAGCGCCGTCAAACGCACTTCGCCTGCAGGCTCCACACGCCGCCGTCATAGGCGGCCGCGCCGATCAATTGTCCCTGCTGCCCCTCGATGCAGGCGAAATAGCGCAGCGACGAAGTGGCGACCGCGATTGCGTCCTTCTCCTGCTTTTCCGACATTCCCGAAACCCGCATGTCGAAGGCGCGCCGGTTCTTGGCATAGGCATAATCGAGCCGGTAGGTCTTGCCGTTGTAGAAGATGGGCTCCGAGCGAGATTTCGTCTGCACCGCCGGCCCGCCGGTGACGCGGAATTTCTTGCCCGATGAGCAGCCGGCCGCCAACGCCAGCACGCATACGCAAATCACCATGCGATTCGTGAACATGTCCTGCTGTATGCCCGCCCAGCCTCGACGCGGCAAGCCCGCCATACTATAGAGCCCGCCCATGAGCCCCTTCGCTCCCGTCCTCGCCGCCCGCACGGCCATCGCCGATGAAGGCGCCATCATCCGCATGGCGCAGAAATCGCGCGACCTCAAGGCGCAAGGGCCTGGACGTCGTGAGCCTCACCGTCGGCGAACCCGATTTCGATACGCCCGAGAATATCCAGCACGCCGCCACCGCCGCCATGGCGGCGGGCTTCACCCATTATTCGCCGGTCGCCGGCATTCCGGAACTGCGCGCGGCGCTTGCGCAGAAGCTCAAGGCCGAGAACGGCCTCGCCTATTCGCCTGCCGAAATCGTCATGAGCAATGGCGCCAAGCAGGCGATCGCCAATGCCGTCCTGTCGCTCATCGAACCCGGCGATGAAGTGATCATGCTGGCGCCCTTCTGGGTCTCCTATGAAATCACCGTGCGCTTCGCCGGCGGCACGCCGGTGGTGCTCCCGGCGAACGTCGAGGAGAACTACAAGGTCCCCGCCGCTCGCATCGCCGCGGCGGTGACACCGCGCACCAAGCTCCTCATCCTCAATTCGCCGTGCAATCCGACGGGTGCGGTCTGGACGCGCGCCGAACTGGAAGCGATCGCCGAAATCGTCCGTGCCCATCCCAGGATGATGGTGCTCTCCGACGAGATCTATGAATACATCCTCTTCGAAGGCGAGATGTCGCTCGATCGGCGCGCTGCCCGGCATGCTTGAACGCACCATCACGGTCAACGGCTTTTCCAAGGGCTTCGCCATGACGGGCTGGCGGCTCGGCTATGCCGCCGCCGCCGAGCCCATCGCCAGGGCGATGATCGCGCATGCAGAGCACCATCACCACCGGCGCCAACCAGTTCGTGCAGCGCGCCGCCATCGAAGCGCTCGAAGGCCCGCGCCAGGCGGTGGAGGCCATGCGCCTGCGCTACAAGGCGCGGCGCGACATGGTGCTGGCAGGTCTCAGGGCCATTGCTGGCGTCAGGATTGCGCCCATCCCGGCCACCTTCTACGCGTTTCCGGATGTCTCGGCGTTGTTGGGCCGCAAGTCAGGCAACCACGTTCTGGATACCGCCGAGCGCCTGTGCGACTGGCTGCTCGAGGAGCATGGCGTCGCCACCGTCCCGGGCTCCGCCTTCGGCGCGCGAGGCTCCATCCGCCTCTCCTTCGCCGCCAGCGAGCAGGACATCGAAAAGGCCCTGGCGCGTCTTGCCAGGCGCTCAATTCACTCAGCTGATCACTCCGCCGCTTCCGGCAATTGCTGGCGCCGTGGTTTGCGGCGCGAGGGCACCGCGTCGTTCGTGGCCACCACCGAGAGCGCCGGAACCGGCGCTTCCGCCACCGCAGGCCGCCGCCGGTCGCGCGCCACATAGGAGTAGATCGCCGGCGTGATGAACAGCGTGAACATCGTGCCGATGGTCATGCCCGCCGCGATGACGACGCCGATGTCGAAGCGGCTCTTGGCGCCGGCGCCGTCGGCGATGAGCAGCGGTACCACGCCGATCACCATGGCCGCCGTGGTCATCAGGATGGGCCGCAAGCGGACGGCCGCCGCCTCCTTGATCGCCGTGTTCTTGTCGAGGCCTTGCGTCTCCTGCAGCTTGTTGGCGAATTCCACCATCAGGATGCCGTGCTTGGCGATGAGCCCGATCAGCGTCACGAGGCCGATCTGGGTATAGATGTTGATGGTGCCCGAGCCGATGATTGAACGGCGGATTGTTCTGCATCATGCCGTTGACGTCGCCGAGCATCGAACAGCACGAACAGCGCGCCGAACACCGTGGCCGGCAAGCCGATCAGGATGATGAACGGATCGCGGAAGCTTTCGAACTGCGCCGCCAGCACCAGATAGATCAGCAACAGCGCGAAGGCGAAGGTCACCGCCAGCGTGTTGCCTTCCTGGACGAACTGGCGGCTCTCGCCCTTGAAGTCGTAGGACATGCCCGGCGGAAAGATTTCGTCCGCCTTCTGCTGCAGGAAGGTCGATCGCCTTCGCCGACCGTGCGGCCGGGGAACGGCACGCCCTGCAGCGTCGCCGAATTCAGCTGCTGGAAGGTGGTGAGGCTGTTCGGCTGCACCGTGCGGCCGAGGCTGACGAAGGATCGACAGCGGCACCATGTCGCCGTTTGTTGCGCGCACCTGGTATTTCAGAATCTGGTCCGCCGTCGCGCGCTCGGTGCGCGGCACCTGCGGAATCACCTCGATAGACTCGGCCCTGCACGGTAAAGCGGTTCACATTGTTGCCGCCGAGCAGCGTGGCGAGCGTGGCGCCCACGTCGCGCATGGTGACGCCCAGCTGTTGGCGCGGTCCTTGTCGACGATCAGTTCCGCCTGCGGCGTGGTGAAGCGCAAATCGGCATTGGTGAAGATGAACAGTCCGCTCTTCTTGGCTTCGGCATCGAGCTGCGTCGAGACGTTCTGGCCAGCTGCGTGTAGTCACCGGGATAGGTGACGACGAATTCGACCGGCATTTCGCCGGCACCCACTGGAATGGCCGAAGGCGCCGTGGCAAAGACGTTGACGCCGGCCATGCCCATGAACTTCGCCCTGCAGCTCGCCCATCACCGACATGTCCGAGCGCTCGCGCTCGCCCCACGGTTTGAGGATGAGGCCCATGAAGGCCGATGCGTGTTGGGAAATCCGTTGATGGCGAAGACGTTCTGCTTTTCCGGCACCGCCATGAACGTATCGGTCAGCTTGTCCGTATAGGTCGTCAGATAATCGAGGTTGGTGTGTTCCGGCGCATTGATGAAGGCAAACAGCACGCCCTGGTCCTCGGCCGGCGCCAGTTCGCGGTTGATCGCCTGATAGAGAATGCCGGAAAGCACCACGGTCAGCACCGCCACCCAGACGAAGACCGAGCGCTGTTTGAGCGTGCCATCAAGGCGGCGGCGGTAGAAGCGCTGCAGCGATCCGAAGCCGCGCTCGATCAGCCGCCCGAACCAGCTCTGCTGTTCGTGCGCTTTCAAGCAGCTTCGACGTCATCATCGGCGACAGCGTCAGCGCCACGACGCCTGAGACGATGACGGCGCCGGCCAGCGTGAAGGCGAATTCGCGGAACAGCGCGCCGGTCAGGCCGCTGGTAAAACCGATCGGCGCATAGACCGCCGCCAGCGTGATGGTCATGGCGATCACCGGGCCGGTGATCTCGCGCGCGCCCTTGCAAGGCGGCGTCGAAGGGTTTCATGCCGTCCTCGATATGGCGGTGGATGTTTTCGACCACCACGATGGCGTCGTCGACGACGAGGCCGATGGCCAGCACCAGCGCCAGCAAGGTCAGCAGATTGATTGAGTAGCCGAATGCCACCAGCACCAGCGCCACGCCGACAAGCGACAAGGGAATGGTGACCACCGGAATGAGGGTCGAGCGGAAATTGCCGAGGAACAGGAAGATCACGACGATGACGATCACCCGCCGCCTCGGCCAGCGTCTATGCCCACTTCCCAGATCGAGGCGTTGATGAACTCGGTCGCGTCATAGGCGATATTGGCTTCGAGGCCCTGAGGCAGCCCGCGCTGAACTCTCCGGCATCGCATCGCGCACGTCGGAGATCACCGTCAGCGGATTGGCATCGGGCGTCGTCTGGATGCCCATGAACACCGCCTTGACGCCGTCGAAGGCGGATGAGGAATTGTAGTTCTGCGGGCCCAGATCGACGGTGCGATCTGGTCCGAGCCGGATTACCGTGTCGTCGCGCGTTGCCACCACCAGGTGGCGAAATCCTCCGGGCTTCGCAAGCGATGTCTGAGCATTGATGTTCTTCTGGGTGAACTCGGCCTTCACCTCGCCCGCCGCGGTGGTGAAATTGTTGGCGGAGAGAGCGTCGCGCACGTCGAGCGGCGTGATGCCGAGCGAGGCCATCTTGTCGGGATCGAGCCACACCCGCATGGCGAAGGTCGAGCCGCCGAGAATTTCGGCCTCGGCGACGCCGCTGATCGCCTGCAATTTCGGCCTCACCACCCGGTCGAGATAGTCGCTGATCTGCGGCGGCGACATCTGCTCGCTCTTGAAGCTGATGTACATCAGCGCGAAGCCGGCGCCGGTGGTGCGCACCACTATCGGGTCGTTGGCTTCTTCCGGCAGCACGCCCTTGACCTCGTTGACTTTCGACAAGCACGTCGGCCAGCGCCCGGTCGGCGTCGGCATCGAGACGCAGCTTGAGCGTGATGGTCGAGACGTTCTGCGCCGAGCGCGACTCGATCATGTCGACGCCTTCGGTCGAGGCCACCGCCTGCTGCAACGGCGTGGTGATGAAACCCTTGATCTGGTCGGCGTTGGCGCCGGGATAGAAGGTCTGGATTTCGATCTTGGTGTCGGACGACCTCCGGATACTGGCGGATTGGCAGGTTGAACACGGCCTGCAGGCCGGCCAGCAGGATGAGCAGGCTGACGACGGTCGCCAGGACCGGGCGCTTGACGAAAATGTCGGTGAAATGCATGGCAGCCGCCCTACTGGATCGTGGTGCTGTCCTGCAGTCCGCAGCGCGATCGAATTGTCGATCACCACCTTGGAGCCCTGGTCGATCTTGTTGTGTCCTGCCGTCACCACCTGGTCGCCCGGCTTCAGGCCTTCGGTGATCCGCACGCGGTCGCCGCGCACTTCGCCAGTCTTCACGAACCGCCGCTCGATCGCCAGCTCGCCGGCCTTGTGCCGCGTCATCGGACTTGGTTGCCGGGACCACCACCAGCACATTGTCGCCATAGAGCGTATAGGTCACCGCCGTCTGCGGCACCGTTACGACGTTTTCCGGCTGGCCGGCATCCACCAGCACATCGGCATACATGCCGGGCAACAGCTTGCGTTCCGGATTGGCGAATTTCGCCCTGACCGTGATCATCCGGGTCGCATCCGACATGCGCGCGTCGGTGGTCGTGACCTCGCCCTTGAAGTCGACATCGGGCCAGGCGTTGAAACGCGCCGTCACCGGCAGGCCCGCCGCGATCCGCCCGTAGTCGGCTTCGGTCACGGCGAAATCGGCGAAGATCGGATCGATGCTTTGCAGCCAGACAACCGGCTGGCCGGGCGCCACATATTTGCCCGGCGAGACGTTCTTGAGGCCGGCCCTGCCGTCCCACGGCGCATAGATGGACTTCTGCGCGATGATAGCCCGGATGCGGTCGACATTGGCCGCAAGGCTGTCGCGCTGCGGAGCGCAGATTGATCGACGTCGGCCTTGGGCGCGAAGCCCTTGGCAAAGATCGCCTCGCGGCGCTGCAAGTCGCTTTCGGCGTTGGCCAACTGGGCCGTGAGACTGCGCAACTCGGCTTCGTCGGCGTCAGTGTCGAACGACAGCAGCAGTTGGCCTTTCTTCACGTCCTGGCCGGACTCGAATTTCACTTCTTTGACGACGCCGCCCACCTGCGGCGTGATGTCGATGCCGTCGGGCGCGGTCAGCGTGCCGATACCGGAAATCTGCGGCTGCCAGCGATCGGTGCGGGCCGCTTCCGCCGACACGGTTTCCGTCGGCCGCGGCGCTCCGAGGATCATCTGCGGCCATGAACTTCGGCTTCCACTCGAAGGCGTAGAAGGCAATTGCGCCTCCGAGCCCACCGAGCACGATGGTGACAAGAAGAAAATAAACGATGCGACGTATCATGGTCTTCACGAATGCTCCAGATTTATTCTGCGGCCTGGGCAGGCATGTGCTGCGGCCAGCCCGGCCTTCTTTTCTTCCAGATATTTGACAGCTGCTGTCAGCACCGCCTCGCCGTAATCGGCGACGAATTGTCCGCCCGCATGGGCCTGCTCGCCGCAGCGGCACTCGGCGATGCGGCCAAGGTCGTTGCGCAGATCGCTCAATTGCTTGTTGATCGCCGCCAGCATGCCGTCGCGCGAGACATATTCCTGCAGCAGCATCTGGAAAAGGAATTCCGACTTGTACTTGTCCTTGGCCGGGACGACCGCAATCGACTTGGCCAGCGCCTTCCGGCCCGCCTCGGTGATGGCATAGACCTTCTTGTCGGGCCTCCCGGTCTGTTCCTCGGCGCGTACCGTGAGCAGCCCTTCAGCCGTAAGTTGTATCAGCGCGGGATAGATTGAACCGTAGCTGGCATCGATGAAGTGGCTGAAAAACCCCTCCTCGATGTCCTTCTTGATTTCGTAACCCGAGGCTTCTCCAGTCGAGAGAATGCCAAGGCAGAGGGTTCGTACATTCATGGGGCGTGATTTCTTTATGACGAATTGATATATAGCGGACGGACATATATCAATTCAGCATACAGTCAAGTCAAATCGTCGCTGCGCCGCACTACCGCAATTCGTGCGATTCTCCCGTGACGCCGGTCACCTAGCGCCCATCGCTTGTCAAATTGCCGCACCCGGTCTATAGCCCGATATAGGCAATCGCAGGCGCGCGGGACGGCAATCTGAAGACAGGGGGGCGCATGGAGTATTTTCTCCAGCAGCTCATTAACGGCATCACCCTCGGCTCCATCTACGGTCTGATCGCCATCGGCTACACGATGGTCTACGGCATCATCGGCATGATCAACTTCGCCCATGGCGATGTCTTCATGATCGGCGGTTTTGTCTCCCTGATTGCCATCGTCGCCCTGGGGTTCACCGGCGGCAGCGGCCTTGGCCTCATCATCCTGGCCCTGGTGCTGGTCGTCTTCATCGCCATGATCATTGCCTCGGCCTATAACTGGACCATCGAGCGCGTCGCCTACCGGCCGCTGCGCGGCTCCTTCCGCCTGGCGCCGCTCATCTCCGCCATCGGCATGTCGATCGTGCTGCAGGAATTCGTCCGTGTCGCCCAGGACGGCCGCCCCAAGCCCTTGCAGCCCATCGTCACCGGCGGACATGAACTGATGCGCCGCGCCGCCGATCAGGGCGAATTCATCGTCAGACTTTCCAACATGCAGATTTTCATCATCCTGACCACGCTGATCCTGATGGCCGTCTTCACCGCCATCATCACCCGAACATCGCTCGGCCGTGCCCAGCGCTCCTGCGAGCAGGACATGAAGATGGCCTCGCTCTCGGCGATCGACGTCAACCGCACCATTTCCATCACCTTCGTCATGGGCGCCGCACTCGCCGCCGTCGCCGGCCTGATGTTCTTCCTCTATTATGGCGTCACCGACTTCTTCGTCGGCTTTCTCGCCGGGATCAAGGCCTTCACCGCCGCCGTTCTCGGCGGCATCGGCTCCATTCCCGGTGCCATGGTCGGCGGCATGATCATCGGCCTGATCGAGGTCTTCTGGTCGGCCTATTTCTCCGTCGAGTACAAGGATGTCGCGGCCTTCGCCATGCTCGCCGTAGTGCTCATCTTCCTGCCGCAGGGCATACTCGGCAAACCTGAAATCGAAAAGGTCTGAACGCCCATGGCCGCCGCCCCGAAATCGACCCAAGCCGCGGCCGAGTCCCGGCCGCTTGATGTGGGCCGCATCGTCAAGGATCTGCTGCTCACCTCGGTTCTCGCCTTCGTCATTCTCGGCCCCATCGTCGGCCTCAAGACGGTGGCTGCCACCGGCAGCCTGGCGCTGGTGCAACGCTGGGGCGCGGTCGCGGGCCTGGTCGCCGTCGTTGCGGCGGGCCGCCTCTTGCATCACCTCTATGTCTGGAACCGCCCGCGTTTCGAGGCGGCAAAACCGTCCTTCAACCTGTCGCAGGCGTTTGAGCCGCTCGGCAAATATCTCGGTCCTGGCGCTTCTCATTTTCGCCATCCTGCTGCCCTGGCTGCCCTGTGCCGACCGCCGCGTCGTCGATCTCGGCATTCTGATGCTCACCTACATCATGCTGGGCTGGGGGTTGAACATCGTGGTCGGTCTCGCCGGCCTGCTCGATCTGGGTTATGTCGCCTTCTATGCGGTCGGCGCCTACACCTACGCGCTGCTCGCCACCGTCTATCTGCCGCTTGGTTCGGCGACGGCATCATTCCCTGGGCCTTCTTCATCACGCTTGCCCATCGCCGGCATTCTCGCGGCCTGCTGGGGCGTCATCCTCGGCTTTCCGGTGCTGCGTCTGCGCGGCGACTATCTCGCCATCGTCACCTTGGCCTTCGGCGAAATCATCCGGGTGATCCTCATCAACTGGTCCGATTTCACCGGCGGCCCGGCCGGCATCGGCAACATCCCGCGGCCGTCCTTCTTCGGCCTACCCTTCATCGCAGGCCGAAGACGGTTTCGCCGCCATCTTCGGCCTCGAATATTCAAGCCGATCCACCGCATCATCTTCCTCTACTATGTCATCCTGGTGCTGGCGCTGATCACCAATTTCGTGACCTCCGGCTGCGCCGGCTGCCCATGGGCCGCGCCTGGGAGGCGCTGCGCGAGGACGAGATCGCCTGCCGTTCGCTGGGCCTCAACACCACCAACACCAAGCTCACGGCCTTCGCCATAGGCGCCATGTTCGGCGGCTTCGCCGGCTGCTTCTTCGCCACGCGGCAGGGCTTCATCAGCCCGGAATCCTTCGTCTTCCTGGAATCGGCCATCATCCTGGCGATCGTCGTGCTCGGCGGCCTCGGCTCGCAGATCGGCGTCGTCATCGCCGCCGTCGTCATCATCGGCGCCTTCGAGGTTTTCCGTGAACTGAACTTCCTCAAGGCCGTCCTGCCCGCAGGCTTCGATCCCATCCAGTTCCGCATGCTCGCCGTCGGCATTGCCATGGTGCTGATCATGCGCTGGCGGCCGCGCGGCCTCGTGACCAAGCGCGATCCCACCGTCTATCTCAAGGAGAAGAAAGCCGTCCCCACCGATCTGGTCGCCGAGGGGCACGGCTGATGGCAGCCGGACAAGACCGCTTCTCCGCGTCGAGCACCTGACCATGCGCTTCGGCGGCCTCACCGCCATCGACGATCTCTCGTTCACTGCCGTCCGCAACGACATCACCGCACTCATCGGCCCCAACGGCGCCGGCAAGACCACGGTGTTCAACTGCATCACCGGTTTTTACAAGCCGACCGAAGGCACTGATCACTCTCACCCACGAAGATGGCAGGCACTTCCTGCTCGAGCGCATGGACGATTTCCGCATCGCCTGGCAAGCCAAGGTGGCGCGCACCTTCCAGAACATCCGGCTGTTCGCCGGCATGACGGTTCTGGAAAACCTGATGGTGGCCCAGCACAACACGCTGATGCGGGCCTCGGGCTATACCGTCGCCGGCATTTTCAATACCGCCCACTACCGCCGCGCCAACAACGAGGCGGTCGAATTCTCCGACTACTGGCTGGAGAAGATCGGCCTCGTCGACCGCGCCGACGATCCCGCCGGCGAACTTCCCTATGGCGACCAGCGCCGCCTCGAAATCGCCCGCGCCATGTGCACCAAGCCCGTGCTCCTCTGCCTCGACGAGCCTGCCGCCGGCCTCAACCCGCGCGAATCCGAGGACCTGAACAGGCTGCTGCTGTCGATCCGCAAGGAGCAGAAGGATCGCCATTCTGCTGATCGAGCACGACATGAGCGTGGTCATGGGCATTTCCGACCACATCGTGGTGCTCGACTATGGCGTGAAGATTTCCGATGGCTCGCCCGCCCATGTGCGGAACGATCCCGCCGTCATCCGCGCCTATCTCGGTGTCGAGGACGAGGAGGAAGCCGACGGCCGTGGTCGACCGCAGCCGTGGCCAAGACTGCGCAGAAAAAAGCCGCCGCAAGACGAAACAGCCGCGCCAGCAAGCGGGAGCCGCAAATGAGCGAGCCGCTCCTTTCGGTCCGCGGTGTCGAGACCTTCTACGGCAAGATTCAGGCGCTTGCGCGGCATCGATCTCGACGTGAACAAGGGCGAGATCGTCACCCTGATCGGCTCGAACGGTGCCGGCAAATCGACCCTGATGATGACGATCTGCGGCACGCCCCGCGCCCGCGCCGGTACCATCACCTTCGACGGCCGCGACATCACCGCACATGCCGACCCACGAGATCGTCCGTCTCGGCATTGCCCAGTCGCCGGAAGGCCGGCGCATTTTCCCGCGCATGACGGTCCTGGAAAACCTGCAGATGGGCGCCACCGTCAGCGATCCCAAATATTTCGACGAGGATGCTGGCCCGCGTCTTTCGCATGTTCCCGATCCTCGAGAAGCGCCAGGCCCAGCGTGGCGGCACGCTCTCGGGCGGCGAGCAGCAGATGCTGGCCATCGCCCGCGCCTTGATGGCCCGTCCCCGGCTCCTGCTCCTCGACGAGCCTTCGCTCGGCCTGGCGCCCCTGATCGTCAAACAGATCTTCGCCGCCATCAAGGGACTGAACGAGACGGAGGGCCTTACCGTCTTCCTGGTCGAGCAGAACGCCTTCCATGCCCTGAAGCTCGCCCACCGCGCCTATGTCATGGTGAACGGCAACATCGCCATGACGGGCACGGGCAAGGAACTTCTGGCGCGCCCGAAATCCGCGCCGCCTATCTCGAAGGGAGCCATTGAACCCATGTCGCTTTTCGTTGAAGACAGTTTCTGGGTTTTCCTGTTCATGACCGTGATCATCGGCGGCGGTGCCGCCTTCCTGGCGGGCCGCAGCCTGGCCGCAAAATGGCGCCCGTCGTGGATGCCGGTTGCCTACATGATCCCGCTCGGACTGGCGCTGCGCTTCTTCCACTATGCCCTGTTCGAGGGCGACCTGCTCTCGGTCCACTATTTCATCACCGACACCGCAGTTCTGATTGCCGCCGCCCTGCTCGGCTACCGCCTCACGCGGGTTAGCCAGATGGTCAACCAGTACCCCTGGCTTTATGAGCGGGCCGGGCCCCTGACGCTGGAGGCAAACCGCGCCCCATCCTGATTTTGGCGGGTTTCTGGCCTCGCCGATGGCCCCTTCCAATCGCACCGCTTTGGGCCTAGATACCCGCCCAAGGGGTGTGCAAACCCCGAAAGACCGTTCCGGTCGTAAATCCAAGGGAGTCATCAAATGAAGAAACTATCTGCTGTCGGGCATTGCCCTCGGCTTCGCCGCCGCGCTGTCGGCCTCCACGGCGCTGGCCGACATCACGATCGGCGTCGCCGGTCCTATCACCGGCCAGTATGCGGCCTTCGGCGAGCAGCTCAAGCGCGGCGCCGAAATGGCGGTGGCCGACATCAATGCGGCGGGCGGCGTCAACGGCGAGCAGCTGGTGCTGGAAGTCGGCGACGATGCCTGCGATCCGAAGCAGGCGGTGGCGGTCGCCAACCAGATGGTGTCGAAGGGCATCAAGTTCATGGCCGGCCATTTCTGCTCCGGCTCCTCAATCCCGGCTTCGAAGGTTTATGAGGAAGAAGGCATCGTGCAGATCACGCCCGCCTCGACCAACCCGAAGTTCACCGACGAGGGCGGCTGGAACGTCCACCGCGTCTGCGGCCGTGACGATGCCCAAGGCATCGTCGCCGGCAACTTCCTGGCCAAGAACTACAAGGACAAGAAGATCGCCATCATCGACGACAAGACGCCCTATGGCAAAGGCCTGGCGGACGAGACCCGCAAGGCGCTCAACGCCGCGGGCGTCACCGAGGCCGTGAACGAATCCTACACTGCCGGTGAAAAGGACTACACCGCGCTCGTTTCCAAGCTGAAGGAAGCCGGCGTCGATGCCGTCTATGTCGGCGGCTATCACACCGAAGGCGGCCTGATCCTGCGCCAGATGCGTGAGCAGGGCCACGGCGCGCATATGATTTCCGGCGACGCTTTCGTCACCGATGAATTCTGGACCATCACCGGCGATGCCGGCGAAGGCACTGATCATGACCTTCGCGCCCGATCCGCAGAAATTCGAGTCGGCCAAGGCCGTGGTCGAGAAGTTCAAGGCGGGCGGCTACAATCCGGAAGGCTACACGCTCTACTCCTACGCGGCGATCCAGGCCTGGGCCCAGGCTGCCACGGCGACGGGCGGCACCGACGGCAAGAAGATCGCCGAATGGCTGCGCGCCGGCAACACCTTGAAGACGGTGATCGGCGACATCTCGCTCGACGCGAAGGGCGACATCAAGGACGCCAAGTACGTCTGGTACAAGTGGTCCGGCGGCAAATACGCCGAGGATGCGGCTCTGAACCAGTAGCTGATCTTTCCATTCTGAACCCGCGCGGGATTGCATCCTGCGCGGGCTTTTCTTTGACAGCTTGACCTCCCCTGCCCGCTGAGGGACCATGGACCGAACAGCACCGGGAATCGCCATGCACGCCTTCTTCGTCTATTCCACCGCCGGCGGCTACGGCATCATCATCGCCTTCCGGGCCTTTTGAAGAATGTCTTTCAAAATTTTCGTTGCGATTGCGATTAGCGGCTGCCTATTGCTCTGTGGCTCATCGGCCCGGGCAGCCGATGGCGCCAGGTTCCGGGCGATCGGCTTTTCTCCGGACGACCGCTACTTTGCTTTTGAGCAATACGGCGTTCAGGATGGTTCGGGCTTTGCCTATGCCGATATTTTTGTTCTCGATACGCGCGAGGATACATGGGTGCCAGGTTCGCCGATTCACGTTTTGGACGAGAATGAATCGGGCAATCTCGCCGCTGTCCGTGGCAAGGCTAATGCCGCCGCCGCTTCGCTCCTCAAGTCGCTGCTGATAACCGAGCCTGCCGACCTCCTTGCCGCCAACCCTTTCACCGAAGTCGTGGCCGACCGTGGACGCCTGCGCTTCCACAATCATTTCAATTTTGCCATGGGCATCCTGGGGAACCCCGAGGATCAGGGAACCTTCGAGCTGGTGGTGAAACCACATGCCGTCCCGAAGCCCGCCCAATGCGGCGAAGGCTATTCCGATACCGCCGGTCTGCTGCTTGAGTTGAGCAACAACAAGACCGGCGTGACCACGGCGATTCACCGGGATGCTTCGCTCCCCCAGTCGCGTGGCTGCCCCTTCGCCTATGACATCGAGGCCGTTGTCCAGAGGTCCGCCTCGCCCGAACCCAAGTCCGCCGTCGCGATTGTCGGCTATCATAGCCACGGCTTCGAAGGAGCCAACCGGCGATTCTTGGCATTTCCCTTCGAGATCGAGTAAGCCTTGCCCGCAATCGCTAAGGGCTGCACATGATCCCCCGCTACACCCGCCAGGAAATGGCCGCCCTTTGGGAGCCTGAGACCCGCTTCCGCATCTGGTTCGAGATCGAGGCCCACGCCGCCGACGCCATGGCCGAGCTTGGCATCGTGCCGAAGGAGGCGGCCCAGAAAATCTGGGACAAGGGCCGCGACGCGGTCTTCGATGTCGCCCGCATCGACGCGATCGAGCGCGAGGTGAAGCACGATGTCATCGCCTTCCTGACCCATCTCGCCGAGATCGTCGGCCCCGAGGCGCGCTTCGTGCATCAGGGCATGACCTCGTCCGATGTGCTCGATACCTGCTTCAATATCCAGCTGGTCCGCGCCGCCGATCTCCTGATCGGCGATCTCGACGGCCTGCTCGCCGCCCTGAAGCGCCGCGCCATCGAGCACAAGCACACGGTCTGCATCGGCCGCAGCCACGGCATCCATGCCGAGCCCACCACCTTCGGCCTCAAGCTCGCCTACTGCTTACGCCGAATTTTCCCGCGCCCGCGCCAGGCTCGAGGCGGCGCGCGCCGAGGTGGCCACTTGCGCCATTTCCGGCGCCGTCGGCACCTTCGCCAATATCGATCCGCGCGTCGAAGCCCATGTGGCGGCGAAGCTGGGCTTGCGGCCCGAGCCGATTTCGACCCAGGTCATCCCGCGCGACCGCCATGCCATGTATTTCGCCGTCCTCGCCGTCGTGGCGAGTTCGATCGAAAGGCTTGCCACCGAAATCCGGCATCTGCAGCGCACCGAGGTGCTCGAGGTCGAGGAATATTTCGCCCCCGGCCAGAAGGGCTCCTCCGCCATGCCGCACAAGCGCAATCCGGTGCTCAGCGAAAATCTCACAGGCCTTGCCCGCCTGGTGCGCTCCGCCGCGCTCCCGGCTTTCGAGAATGTGGCGCTCTGGCACGAGCGCGATATTTCCCATTCATCGGTCGAGCGCGGCATCGGCCCCGACGCCACCGTGCATCTCGACTTCGCGCTTGCCCGCCTGGCGGGCGTCGTCGACAAGCTCATCGTTTACCCCGACAACATGAAGCGCAATCTTGAGCGGCTCGGCGGCCTCGTCCATTCCCAGCGCGTGCTGCTGGCCCTGACCCGCAAGGGCATGAGCCGCGAAGAGTCCTATGCCGCCGTGCAGCGCAACGCCATGAGGGTCTGGCGCGGCGAAGGCAACTTCCTCGATTTGTTGAAGCAGGACAAAGACGTCTCACGCCTCTTGACCGCATGCCGAACTCGATGGCCTCTTCGACCTTGCCTATCATCTTAAGCATGTCGACACGATCTTCGCCCGGGTCTTTGCCTGACATCCAATTTCCGCCGCATTCCGCCAGCGATATTCAATGATCGGCAGGAGGAAACATGCGTATCAGGATAGTTTCGGCCGCGCTGGCGCTGGCCGTGCTCGCGCCCATCGGTGCCGCCAATGCCGGACAGACAATCCAGGCCAATGCCAATTATTCCATGACCGTCATGGTCGACTACCGACGACGATGCGGCGATGACCGGGCAGGAAGCGAAGCTCAAGCGGTCGCTCTACGAGCGTGCCGCGCGCGAATGCGGCGATCTGCATCGCCACCATCGCGCTCACCTGCACCATCACCAACATCAATGTCTCGACCCAGATCAACCGCAATTACGGCCAGCCGCCGCAGATCTATGCCAATGCCAGTGTCGCCATGCAAGTGTTGCTGAAATAGGCGGGCTCCGGCCTCTCAATCGAACAAAAACTCCCGCCCGACCTTGACCCGTTTCACCCCGTCATAGGCGATGATGTCGGCGGTGGCGTAGGTCTCGGTCAGTGTCGCCGGCAGGAAGCTCCCGGTGCCCACGATGTCGAGGGGTGCCCGCGCCGCACCCATCACCTGGCATTTCTGCGCATCGAAGCCCGACGATCCGACGATCAGCGCCTCCTTGTAGCCCGCCCGGTCCAGCGCCAGCCTGGCATGGATGATGGATGCCACCGACACCCCCTTGCCGAACAGGATGCGGCGCACCTTGTCGACCAGGATGTTGTTGGGATCGAGCTGGAAGGCGCGCCCGCCCAAGACCTGCTCGACGATATTGTATTCGCCATGGATGCTCAGCCAGTGCCCGACGGTGTCGACCGATTTCTCGTAATCGAGGCCTTCGGCGAAGCGCCCGCCATGGGTGTCGAGTCGCACGCCGAAGCGCTTGCCCTTGGCCTGTAGCTTCGCCTCCTCGTAGAACCACTTGGCGCAGCGCAGCGAATCCGTCACCTCATCGCCGGTGTAATCGACCAGCGCCACCAGTGTGTCGGCCTCCGGGATGTTGCGGGCGAAGAGCTTCATCGCTTCCAGCACATCGCCGCCGGTATAGCCCACCAGCGAATGCGGCATGGTGCCCATGCCGCCGCCCGAACCGAAGAACGGCGCCGTCAGATCCTGCGACGAGCCGATGAAGCCTTTCACATTGGCATCGGCCCGCTTCGCCGCCGCACTGCCCACCGCCGCGCCATAGGCGGCGAGAATGTTCATCTCCGCCCCGCTGCGCATGGCGCGCATGCATGTCGATGAAACGCCGCCCCCGGAATGGCCCGGCACATTTCATAGGCATTGTTGGCGGACACGCAGGGAAAGCCGATCTTCTGCAGCAGCAGCGTTTCGATCTCCGAAAGCTTCGCCATCGAGCCGGTGATTTCCAGCATCTTGCTTTCCGAGGGAACGATGTCGCCCTCCTCGTAGAAGCGCTCGGATCAGCGCCTCGGGCACGAAACGCTTGACCAGCCGGATGGTGGGTTCAAGCGCCGCCACCACGCGCCGCCGCATGAACACCGCGAAGGTGACTTGCGAATCGCCGTTCGCCGCCACGATGCGGCTGGTGTTGGTGAAATACTTGTCGGTCTGCGCCGCGATGGGTCCGGCGCTGAGCGCGATGTCGGCCAGCCTGTCGAGGATGTCCTCATGGCCGGTGATGAGGGGCGCGCGTTGATCCATGATCCATTCAGTTTCGCGCGAAAGCGCGGCCGGGTCAAACGTCCTTGATGGCCTTGACGAGTGCCGCGGCGCCCGCCTGCAGGATGTCGGCATCGACGCCTGCCGCGATGAAGCGGTAGCCGAGTTCGAGATAGGCCTTGACCACATCGGCGTTGCCGCCGAAGGCCCCCGCCACCAGATTGTTGCGCCGCGCCGCATCGGCGATTTTCTTCATGGCGGTGAGCGTCGCCTGCCCCGTTTTGTCGATGCCCGCCCCCTTGGAGAGGGTGATCGACAGATCGCTCGGTCCCACGAACAGGCCATCGAGCCCCTTGACCGCGGCGATCTCTTCGACCCGGGCAAGCGCCTCCTGCGTCTCGATCATGGCGAAGACCTGGGTGAGCCTATTGGCCTGGGCGAGATATTCCCCCGGTGTAAGCCCAGAGGCCTGCAATGCCGTGTAGCCGCCCCAGCTCCGCGCCCCCATCGGCGGATATTTCGCGGCCCTCACCAGCGCCTCCGCTTCTTCCTTGCTGTTCACCATGGGAGCGATCACCGCCACGGCTCCGGCATCCAGCGCCTGGCCGACAAAGCCCGGCTCGTTCCACAGGATGCGCACGATGGCCGGCCGTCCCGCCCCGTTGATCGCCGCGATCATCGGCACGGCGTCGGAAAAGCCGATCATGCCGTGCTGCATGTCGAGGGCGACGCCCTCGATCGGCAGCCTGGCCATCTGCCCCGCCAGCTTGCCGCCCGGCATCGACATCCACGAAAACAGCAAAGGCTCAGCACTGGCGAGCCGCGTGCGCAGATCGAAATGGGCGGCCGCCACCTAGTTCCCCGCCTTGATCTGGTCCACCGCCGTCTGCATCAGCTCGTCCATGGTGCGGCGAAGCTGGTGATCCGACTGGGCCACCTTTTTGGAGTCGAAATCGCGCCGCACCTTGCGGAACACGTCGTGGTCGCCCGCCTCTTCCACGTCGGCCCTCACCACTTCCCTGGCATAGGCTTCGGCGTCGGCTCCCGTGAGCCCCATTTTTTCCGCCGCCCACAGTCCCAGAAGCTTGTTGCGCCGCGCCATCGCCCTGAACCTCTGTTCCTCGTCGAGGGCGAACTTTTTCTCAAAACCTTCCTCGCGCTTGTCGAACGTGGTCATGCATCTCTCCTGTGTCTGCTCAGAGCTTGAAATAGCCAGTGGAACCGGCCAAATCAACGTCCCATCGCCCATTGTGCGCAGCAATAGAGTCCTGTAATAGCCCCGGTTCCGGGGCGTGTGCCATACGACTCGCCGCGCTTTCGCTACATTGGTGGTGTGAGTGCCCTTCGCGGTCTATGCTGGGCGAAGTTGGATAAGGGTTCGGATGAGGATAATACAGATGAACAGCCGGCGCACCCGTATCTACGAAGGCAAGGCCAAGATTCTTTATGAGGGCCCCGAGCCCGGCACCCTCATCGTCCACTACAAGGACGACGCCACCGCCTTCAACGCCCAGAAAAAGGCGGTGATCGAAGGCAAGGGCGTGCTCAACCAGCGCATCTCGGAATTCATCTTCACCAAGCTCAACGACGCTCGGCCTGCCCACCCATTTCATGCGCTCCCTCAACATGCGCGAGCAACTGGTGCGCGAGGTCGAGATCATCCCGCTTGAGGTCGTGGTGCGCAATGTCGCGGCGGGGTCCCTGTCGAGCCGCCTGGGTCTCGAGGAAGGCCAGGCCCTGCCCCGCTCGATCATCGAGTTCTGCTACAAGAACGACCAGCTCGGCGATCCCATGGTGTCGGAAGAGCACATCACCGCCTTCAACTGGGCGAGCCCCCAGGAGATCGACGACATCATGCACATGTCGATCCGCATCAACGATTTCCTGACCGGCCTGTTTCTCGGCATCGGCATCAAGCTCGTCGATTTCAAGATCGAGTTCGGCAGGCTTTACGAGAACGACATGATGCGCATCGTGCTGGCCGATGAGATCAGCCCCGACTCCTGCCGCCTGTGGGACATCAAGACCAACGACAAGCTCGACAAGGACCGCTTCCGCCGCGACATGGGCGGCCTGGTCGAGGCCTATCAGGAAGTGGCCCGCCGCCTCGGCATCATCGGCCGCCGGCGAACAGCCCGAGCGCACCACGCCCCAAGCTGGTGAAGAGCGATCCGTGATGAAGGCCAAGATCAAGGTCACCCTCAAGAAGGGCGTCCTCGATCCGCAAGGCAAGGCCATCGAAGGGGCGCTTGGCTTCGCTCGGCTTCGCCGGCGTCGAGCATGTCCGCCAGGGCAAATATTTCGAGATCGATCTCGCCGAAACCGACCGCGCCAAGCGCCATGGCCGCCGTCAAAGCCATGTGCGACAGGCTCATCGCCAACACGGTGATCGAGAATTACGACATCGAACTCGCATGAAATCCGCCGTCGTCGTCTTCCCCGGCATCAATCGCGAACGCGACATGATGATGGCGCTCGAAGCCGTAACCGGCGTCAAGCCTGTCGCCGTCTGGCACGCCGATACGGAACTCCCCAAGGTCGATCTCGTCGTCATCCCCGGCGGCTTCTCCTATGGCGACTATCTGCGCTGCGGCGCCATCGCCGCGCGTTCACCCATCATGACCGATATCCGCGCCAAGGCCTTGCAAGGGACTCAAGGTTCTCGGCGTCTGCAACGGCTTCCAGATCGTCACCGAGGCGGGCCTGCTGCCCGGCGCCCTGGTGCGCAATGCGGGCTTGCGCTTCGTCTGCCGTGAGGTGAAGCTCAGGATCGACAACAACCGCACCTTCTTCACCAACCAGATGACACGAGGCGGCCATCGTCTCCTGCCCCGTGGCCCATGGCGAAGGCAATTACATCTGCGATGCCGAAACCCTGGCCCGGCTCGAAGGCGAAGGCCGCGTCGTCTTCCGCTATGCCGAGGGCACCAACCCCAACGGCGCCATGAACGACATCGCCGGCATCGTCAATGAGGCGGGCAACGTCATCGGCATGATGCCGCATCCTGAAAACATGATCGAGCCGCTGCACGGCAAGACCGACTGCCGCCCGCTGTTCGAGAGCCTGCTGGCGGCGTGATTGGCGAGTGTAAATTTGACAGTTTACATTCCACAATCGACGGTATGATCGTCTATTCCGCCACAGGGATCTGAAACGCTTCTACGAGGACGATGACGGAGCAAGCTGCCGCCGGACATGATGACGCAGTCGAGCATATTGACCGTCTCGATCATGCCAGAGATTTGAGGCCGTGAACCGGCCAACTCTCGCCTCCATGCCCTGAACGGTGAGCTGAAAGGTTTCATGCCGTGACAGTTCGGGCCAATTGGAGGATCGTCTTCCGATTTCGACGGCGAAGTACGCGACGTCGACTTTGTGGACTATCATTGAGGAACCGCAGTCATGCCATGAAAAATCCGGCTCATCCCGGCGCGCTGATCAAGGATGATCTTGCCGACATTGGGGCTTTCGACGGCGGAAGCGCAACAGGGCTCGGTATTACGCGCCAGCAGCTTCACAATGTGATCAGCGGAAGAAGCGCCATTACTCCGGATATGGCGCTCCGCCTTGAGATCGGCTATCGGCGGCACAGCCGATCATTGGTTGCGGATGCAGTCGCCTACGATCTCGCCCAAGCCCGCCTTCGCACTGGCAAGCTCACCGTTAAGCGGCTGCTCCGAAGGCCGCCTGAGGCAAGATGCGAGCAGATCGCCGAATGCCCTAATCCGGCGGGACCGCAATTGCAATTGTGAATCCGTTGGCGCGCCGCTAAACCGCCAGCCACATGAACCGTCCCCTGACATCAAGATCACCCCCGAACTCGTCAAGCAGCACGGCCTCAAGCCCGACGAATATGCAGCGCTTCCTCAAGCTCCTCGGCCGCGAGCCGACGATCACCGAACTCGGCATCTGTCTCGGCCATGTGGAACGAGCACTGCTCCTACAAATCCTCGAAGAAATGGCTGAAGACGCTGCCCACCACCGGCCCGCGCGTCATCCAGGGCCCGGGCGAGAATGCCGGCGTCGTCGATATCGGCGACGGCCAGGCCATCGTCTTCAAGATGGAGAGCCACAACCACCCCTCCTTCATCGAGCCCTATCAGGGCGCGGCCACCGGCGTCGGCGGCATCCTGCGCGATGTCTTCACCATGGGCGCGCGCCCCATCGCCTGCCTCAACGCGCTGCGCTTCGGCGCGCCCGATCATCCCAAGACCCGCCATCTCGTCTCCGGCGTCGTCGCCGGCATCGGCGGCTATGGCAATTCCTTCGGCGTGCCGACCGTCGGCGGCGAAGTCAATTTCCATCCCCGCTACAACGGCAACATCCTGGTCAATGCCATGGCCGTCGGCCTCGCCGATGCCGACAAGATTTTCTATTCCAAGGCCGAAGGCGTGGGCCTGCCCGTCGTCTATCTCGGCGCCAAGACCGGCCGCGACGGCATTCACGGCGCCACCATGGCGTCGGCCGAATTCGACGACGACGCCGAGGAGAAGCGCCCCACCGTGCAGGTGGGCGATCCCTTCACCGAGAAATGCCTGCTCGAAGCCTGCCTCGAACTGATGGCGTCGGGCGCCGTCATCGCCATTCAGGACATGGGCGCGGCCGGCCTCACCTGCTCGGCCGTCGAAATGGGCGCCAAGGGCGATCTCGGCATCGAGCTCGATCTCGACAAGGTGCCCTGCCGCGAAGACGCGCATGACCGCCTATGAGATGATGCTGTCGGAAAGCCAGGAGCGCATGCTCATGGTGCTGCGCCCCGAGAAGGAAAAGCAGGCCGAAGCCATCTTCCGCAAATGGGGCCTCGATTTCGCCATCGTCGGCCACACCACCGACACGCTGCGCTTCGTCATCAAGCACCAAGGCGAAGTGAAGGCCGATCTGCCGATCAAGGAGCATGGGCGATCGAGGCGCCGGAATATGACCGGCCGTGGATCGAGCCGAAGACAGCCCTCGCCGGCTTGAACGACGTCCCTGCCCCCAACGATCTCGAAGGCCGCGATCCTCAAGATCATCGGCTCGCCCGACATGTGCTCGCAGGCGCTGGGTGTGGGAGCAATATGATCATCTGATCCAGTCCAACACCGCGCAGATTCCCGGCGGCGATGCCGGCGTCGTCCGCATCGGCGCCAACAAGGCGATTGCCGTCACCGACCGATGTGACGCCGCGCTATGTCGAGGCCGATCCTTTCGAGGGCGGCAAGCAGGCGGTGGCCGAATGCTGGCGCAACCTCACCTGCGTCGGCGCCGAGCCCATCGCCGTCACCGACAATCTCAATTTCGGCAATCCCGAGCGGCCCGAGATCATGGGCCAGCTCGTCTTGGCCATCGAAGGCATCGGCGAGGCCTGCCGCGCGCTCGACTTTCCCGGTCGTGTCCGGCAATGTCTCGCTCTACAACGAGACCAACGGCCAGGCGATCCTGCCCACCCCGGCCATCGGCGGCGTCGGCCTCCTCCCCGATCTCTCGCAAGATGACCACGCTCGCCTTCAAGCAGGCGGGCGATGCCATCCTCCTGGTCGGCGGCCACGGCCGCCATCTCGGCCAGTCGATCTATCTGCGCGAGATCCTGGGCCGCGAGGAAGGCGCGCCGCCGCCCGTCGATCTGGCCCGCGAAAAGCGCCATGGCGACTTCGTTCGAAACCTCATCAATCGCGGCCAAGTCACTGCGCGTACATGACATTTCCGACGGCGGCCTGGCGTCGGCGGTGATCGAAATGGCGCTCGCCTCGCGGCCTCGGCGCCAAGCTCGACGCCGATGGACCATGTCGCCCTCTTCGGCGAGGATCAGGCCCGCTATGTCGTCACCTGCCCCGCCGCCGAAGCCGCCAAAATCATCACCCAGGCCCATGTCGAAGGCGTCGACGTGATCCGCATCGGCACCGTCACCGCCGACGCCGTCATTGATTGTCGAGGGCGCTGCCTCTATATCGCTGGCGGAGCTTGCGCGCTGCCCATGAAGGCTGGTTTCCCGGCCTACATGGCGGGCGAGGTGTAAGGAATTGACCCGATGGCCATGAGCGCCGCTGACATCGAACGCTTCATCAAGGAAGCCCTGCCCGACGCCAGCGTCGAAATCCGCGACCTGGCCGGCGACGGCGACCACTATGCGGCCAACGTCGTCTCGGCCGCCTTCAAGGGCAAGTCGCGCGTCCAGCAGCATCAGATGGTTTATGCGGCGCTCAAAGGACGCATGGGCGGCGAATTGCATGCCCTGGCGCTGCAGACCAGCGCGCCCGAGGAGTGACGACATGAGCGACATCGTCAAGTGGATCGACAATGAAGTGAAGACGAACGACGTGGTGCTCTTCATGAAGGGCACGCCGGACATGCCGATGTGCGGCTTCTCCGGCAAGGCCACCCAGATTCTCAATCACCTCGGCGTTCCCTTCAAGGGCATCAACGTGCTCGACTCCAACGAGCTCCGCCAGGGCATCAAGGACTACACCAACTGGCCGACCATCCCGCAGCTCTACGTCAAGGGCGAATTCGTCGGCGGCAGCGACATCATGATGGAAATGTTCCAGTCGGGCGAGTTGAAGACGCTGCTGTCCGAAAAGGGCGTTGCCTGATTCAGCAAGCGCCGAAAGCCCTGCTGGCGCTGCTGCTTACCGTCACGATCTGGGGCATCGGCCCGGTTTTCATCCGCTCGCTCTCCGTCGCTCTCGGACCCGCCGATCATCTGGTTATCCGCTACACGCTGGTGACGATCCTTTATCTCGGGGGCCTCATCCTCTTCGGCGGCTGGCGTATCGCGCGCCAGGACTGGCCCCGGCTGCTCGCCATCTCGCTTATCGGCATGATAGGTTACAATCTCGGTTCCGCCTTCGGCTTCGAACTTGTGCCCGCCGGTATCGGCGGATTGATCATCGGCACCCAGCCCCTGCTCATCGCCATTTTCGCTTCGGTATTCACCCACGAGAAGTTGACGCCATACCCTTTAGCGGGCCTCGCCGTGGCATTCATCGGCACCGGCCTTCTGTTCCGCCGCGATCTCGCCAATGCCGCGGCCAATGCTCCGATGCTGCTCGGCGGGTTGTTGATCTTCCTGAGCGGCCTCGCCTGGGCCTTCTATGTGGTGATCTCCAAGCCGCTGATCCGAAAATATGGCGCCTATCCGGTGACCGCCTTGTCCATCTCGATTGCAACCCTGCCAATGGTCTCGCTGTTTGTTTCGATGGAGACCTTCGAGACTCTTCGCACCATGACCACGCGCAACTGGTTCGACATGGCCTTTATGGCAGCGCTCTCCACGTTCCTCGCCACCATCACCTGGAACTACGGCGCGGCGCGCCTTTCCGCCGCCACGACCGGTGCCACGCTCTATTTGGTTCCGGTCATCGCCGTGATCTCGGGTGCAATCATGCTTGATGAAGCGATAACGCCAGACATTCTGGCGGGCGGCGCGCTCATCATCGCCGGCGTCGCCATCGCCCAGGTCGCGCCCCACCTGCGCAAAATTCGGTTCGATGAAGGGGCGTGATGGTGTGTTGATCCTGGCAGCACTCTCTCCGCGCGACTGCCAATCACCCGTTAATCCTCCGTTCACGGACTGGACGCACACTTAACTCCGGCGATATTCTGGAGGAAGCTGACCGGCGCAGGAGGAAGGGCGATGACCGACAGGGACTTTGCCAGTCAGTTGCGTGGCTGGAGTCTGACAACGGCGGAAATCATGTACCGCATGCCCGATTACCGGGACATCCTGCAAACCTTCGTCTGGCAGGACTACGATCTCGCCCCGAAGTTTCCCAAGCTCATCAAGTTCCTTGATTTCTGGTCGCGCAATCTGGACGGCCCGCTGGCCTCCGTGCGCGTTGCTCATGCCGGCATCATTCGGCCGGTTCGAATGCATTATGTCGGAACGGAGTGGCGGCTGCACTGAGCCGCCCGTCAATCAGCGCGAATAATATTCGACGACGAAGTGCGGTTCCATCTGGACCGGATAGGGCACGTCGGAGAGCGCCGGCACGCGCACCAGCTTCGCCGTCATCGCCTTGTGGTCGACTTCGACATAATCGGGAACGTCGCGCTCGGCGAGCTGGATCGGCTTCGAGCACCACGGCCAGCTCCTTGGACTTCGGCGTGAGCTCGAGCGCGTCGCCGGCCTTGATGCGCATCGACGCGATGGTGACGCGGCGGCCGTTCACCTTGACATGGCCGTGGCTGACGAACTGGCGCGCGGCGAACATGGTGGGCACGAACTTGGCGCGATAGACGATGGCGTCGAGGCGGCGCTCCAGGAGGCCGATGAGGTTTTCCGAGGTGTCGCCGGTCATGCGCGAGGCCTCCTCATAGATCTTGCGGAACTGGCGCTCGGAAATATTGGCGTAATAGCCCTTGAGCTTCTGCTTGGCCTTGAGCTGCATGCCGAAGTCGGACAGCTTGCCCTTGCGCCGCTGGCCGTGCTGGCCGGGGCCGTATTCGCGCTTGTTGACCGGGCTCTTGGGGCGGCCCCAGATATTCTCGCCCATGCGGCGGTCGATCTTGTATTTGGCGGATGCACGCTTGGTCATTTACGGTCTCCAATGAACCGTTCATGTTGGAACCTACCCTCCTCGTCGCCGGTCTCCCGGCCGACAGAACCGCTAAGGGTCCACGGGCAAGCAAACACGGGGCGCGCAAGGGCCCCGTGATTGAGGCGGCGCTTATAGAGCATGGCTTCCGCACTGTCAAACCGGCATCTCCACGATTTCATGGTCGGGAAATCCCATGGCGGCATAGGCGGCGAGCGCTTCCGTGGCGCACCCTGCGCTGGAGGTCAAAAGCACGGTTCCCGGCGCCGGCACCGGAGCCTTGGTCTCGGGCCGAGGCGATTTCGTCGAGAACATCGCGCGGCGCGCCGGGCAATGGCCGGCGCCGGGTCGAGATAGGTGACCTCCCAGGGCGCCACCTGCGTCGATCTCCTCGATCAGCAGCGGATAATGCGTGCAGCCGAGCACCACCACATCGGTGCGCTTGCCGTCGCGCTCGCGGAACACCGGCGCGATCTCATCGCGCAGTTCATCGCGGATCGACGCTTGCGCCCTTGAGTTTCTGTTCGGCGATTTCGGCGAGGCGCGTGGCGCCGTGCAGGAACACCTTGCAGTGAGTAGGCATAGGTGTGGATGAGCGCGTGGGTATATTCGCGGCTCACCGTGCCGGGCGTCGCCAGCACGCCGATGATGCCGGATTTGGTTTGCGCCGCCGCGGGCTTGATCGCCGGCACCGTGCCGACAAAGGGCAGGTTGTAAGTCTTCGCGCAGCGCCGCCAGCGCCAGGGTCGAGGCCGTGTTGCAGGCGATGACCACGATATCGCGGCTCGGCCCTCTCGATGCAGCGCGCCGATGACCTGCACGATGCGGGCGACCAGCGCTTCTTCCTTCCAGGCGCCATAGGGAAAGGCGGCATTGTCGGCGCGCATAGACGAGATGCGCCTCGGGCAGCTGCGCCCGGATCGCGCGGGCCACCGTCAGCCCGCCCATGCCGGAATCGAACAGGAGAATGCGCGGGCGGGTCATTCGCGTGGCCCCTTGCGCCGCTCATGCGCGCGGGTCGAGCGAGGCGACCATGCCGCGCAGTGAGCGCACCTCCTGTTCGGTGAGTCCGGCGCGCGCCATACAGATTGCGGATGTTGCGCATCATGCCGGGCTTCTTGTCGGCGGTCTTGAAAAAGCCCGCCTCGATCGAGCTCGCGCTCGAGATGATCGAAGAAGCCGTAGAGTTCCTCCTTGGTGGCGGGCCGCGTATCGGGCGTCTGCAGGCCCGGCCCGTCGAGCGCCGGCAGTTCCGGCGTCTGCTGACCGAGGCTCGCCGCCTGGTCCTTGAACCATTCATAGCCCATGAGCAGCACGGCCTGGGCGATATTGATCGAGGCGAAGGCCGGATTGACCGGCGCCGTCACGATCACATCGGCGAGCGAAACCTCCTCGTTGTTGAGGCCCCAGCGCTCGCGGCCGAAAAGAATGGCGAGTTTCTCGCCGCGCCCGATGCGCGCGCGCATGTCGCGGCCCGCCTGCTCCGGCGTCACCACTTCCTTGATCATGCCGCGCGGCCTGCGCCGTGGTTGCATAGACGTAATTCATGTCGCTGCAGCGCCGCGGCAAGATCGTCGAAGACTGGCGCGCCCTCGATGATCCAGTTGGCGCCGGAAGCGGAGCCGTCAGCGCCTTTTCGTTGGGCCAGCCGTCGCGCGGGGCGACGATGCCGCAATTCATTGCAGGCCGAAATTCGCCATGGCCCGCGCCGCCGTGCCGATGTTCTCGCCAAGCTGCGGATTGACCAGCACCACGATGGGCGCCGGCCGCAGCACCTGATTGCGCGATTTATCGGTTCCTGCCATGGGCCCGTTGCAATAGCGAAGTTGCGCGCGCGGCGCTAGCTTTTCCCGTCCAGCCGTCTCGCCGTACGCAGTTCCGGGAACCAGCGCGACCAGAGAAAGGCAACCGCCATGGTCCCTGCCCCGCCGACGGTCACCGCCGCCACCGCGCCGATCCAGGCGGCCACCACGCCGGCGCGGAATTCGCCGAGCTCGTTGGAGGCGCCGATGAACACGCGGTTGACCGCCGTTGACCCGGCCCCGCACCTCGTCGGGCGTGCGCAACTGCATCAGTGTTTCGCGCACATAGACGCTGACCATGTCGGAGGCGCCCATCAGCGCCAGCGCCGCGATCGACAGCGGCACCCAGGTCGAAAGGCCGAACACCAAGGTGAAGAACCCGAATGCGGCCACGAAGCAGGAACAGGATGATGCCGGCCTTGTCCTTGATCGGGAACTTGGCGAGCCACGACCGCCATGACGATGGCGCCGATGCCGGGTGCGGCGCGCAGCAGTCCAAGCCCCCACGGGCCCACCTCCAGAATATCGCGGGCATAGACCGGCATCAGCGCCACCGCGCCGCCGAGCAGCACGGCGAAGAGATCGAGCGAGATGGCGCCAAACACGATGCGCTCGCTGCGGATAAAGCGGAAACCGGCCAGCAGGGTTGCCAGGCTCGTCTCCTGCGCATGGTTGACCTGCGGCACGGCGCCGATCAGCAGCACGAAGAACGCTGCGAGTGCCAGAAGCCCGAAGGCCGTGCCGTAGGCTGCCTCGCCGCCGATGCCGTAGAGAAGTCCGCCGGCCACGGGTCCGCGTGATCGTGCCCACCTGCCAGACTCATGGAGCTCAGCGAAATGCCATGCGCGATGGCCTGGCGCGGCAGGAGATTGGGAGCGAGCGCATCGGCGGCGGGATTGAAGAAGGCGCGCGCCATGCCCAGCACCGCGAGGATGACGAAAACCGGCCAGACGGTGCCGGGGGCCGCGAGGGTAAAGACGACGAGCGCCACCGCACACAGAACTTCGATGAGCAGCACAGCCGGCCATGATCAGCCGGCGATTGAAGGCATCGGCCGCAAGGCCGGTGACCAGCACGAGAAGCAGCGGCGGCAGGAATTGCGCCAGTCCGATCAGGCCGAGATCGAGCGGATCGCGGGTGATGTCATAGACCTGCCAGCCCACCGCCACCGACATGATCTGCACCGCGAAGCCCGCCGCCCCCACCGCCAGAAGATAGAAGACGAAGGGCCGGTGATGCAGGGCGTTTGACGAGGATTGTGCGGGAGTGGACGCTTCGGCGGTCATATGGTGAGCCGTGCCATGCCGCACTCACCCTGTCAAAGCGGATAAAATCCTGTCCATTTTCCCCGATACTTGGGCATATTGGAGCAGCTCCATCGGAGGACCATCGCCATGCCGAACCGCGACGACATTGCCCATGCCCGCCAGCTCAGCCCCTTGCGCAATTCAACCGGCGCCGCTTCGGTCGGCGAATTGGTCGAAGAACAGTTGCGCCACTTTGCCATCGACCCGGACTCGGACTATGGCCGGGCCCTGTCGCAACTGACCGCCAGCCTCTACGGCGCCAATGCCGCCACCCACGATCTTGTCGCGGCAACTGGCGCGGCTCTCGCCCAACTCGACCGCAAGGACCGGGTCGCCTGGTTCAATGCCAAGCGCTTTGCCTGCTTCCAGCTTGCCAAGGTACTCGACAACCTGCAGGGCCCCATGCGCCGCACCTACCAGTCCCTGGCCGGCAAGCACGGGCCGCGAAGCCGCCCGCGGCCCCTATCCCATCTTCGACAACGTGACCGCGATCTTTTCGGCCACGCCGGTCATCACCCGCACCGCGACCTATCTCTATGCCTGCGTCGAGTGGGTGGAGGACGCCTTCAAGGGCAAGGAGCTGCTGCACGAGATTTATTCGCGCCTGCTCAATCCCACCTCCGTCAGCCTCGCCAATCACATCGTCGATGTCGAGGCGGGTCCGCTGGCCCACGAATACTTCGCCTGGAACTTCAATTCCGGCATGGCCGCCGTCGACTCGACCCTGTCGCATTTGCTCGGCTACCAGGACATCGTGCTGGCGAGCCGCAACATCTATGGCGGCAGCTACCAGCTGCTGCACGATTGGTATGGCAAGCGCAGCAATCTCGATATCGCCGTGCACTGGTTCGACGGCTATACCGCCGCCGATTTTGCCAAGGCGCTCGCCGCCGTCAAGACCGCCCACGCCGAACGCCTGGCCGCCGGCCGCCACATCTATGTCTATCTCGAAAGTCCCTGCAATCCGCACGGCCATGTGCTTGACGTCGCCGGCATCTGCCGTGCCGCGCACGCGGCAGGGCCTCACCGTCATCTGCGATTCGACCGTCGGCACGCCGTTCCTGCATCCGGTTCTGCGCCGCGACGATGCCGCCGAACGCCCCGACTTCGTGATCCACTCCTACACCAAGGATCTGGCGGGCTACGGCGCCACGACCGCCGGCGTGGTGATCGCCCGCAACGAGCACATGTTCATCCCCAAGGGCACCAGCGTCACCATCAGCGGTCCGGACGGCAAGAAAGAAAACCATCAACTGGGACGAGACCCTGTTCTGGAACGTCTATTACATCAAGGGCGCGTTCCTCGACGCCGACAAGGCCTATGAGGTCATCAACGGCATGCGCACCCTGGAGCTGCGCATGCTGTCGAAATGCATCACCACGATCGGTGTTGGCCCGCGCGCTCGCCGGCCATCCGGCAATCAACGTCAATTGCTCCGCCGTGCCGGGCCACCCCAACGCGGCGTTGCGCGAAGCCAACATGTTCCTGGGTCTTCCCGCACCCCTGTTCACCATCGACTTCGAGCCGAAACCCGGTCAGCCGGCCTTGCCGCGCGAGCGTTCAAGGCGTTCTTCGATTTGCTTGAGCCGGTCTTCGGCCTGCAGGTGAGTCTCGGCCAGACCAACAGCGTCGTGCTCTGTCCGGCGCTGACCAGCCATTCGGAACTGTCCGATGCGGCGCTCGCCGAAGCCGGCATCTCGCCGCACCACGATCCGCATCGCGGTCGGCAACGAAGATCCGCGCGCCCTGCTCGTCCACATCATGAAGGCCGCGGAACTTGCCTTCGATCCGGTGTCGCCCGGCTTCTCGGGCAAGTTCATGGCGCCGGCTGAGGTCGACAGGCTCTATGAGGAAACCCATGTCGACATTCACCGGCGCTATGTGCAGAGCCGGCCCAAGATGGCCGAACTCTTGAACTGAGGCGTTATGTGCCGCCGTTGTGGCGATCGACGACCCGCTGCAGCATCGGCATGTAATGGCGGAACGTGGGCGTTCGCATATCGGGATTCTTGCCGCCATCGTCCCAGATTCGCACGCGCACGGCTTCCCTGTAATGGGGATGGTGCTCGAACACGGCGATCTCGCCGGCGTTCATGGGACCGCCCTGCAACTGCAGCGTATGCTTCGACGCATCCGAGAGCTTGCCGAAATAGGCAGGATCGGTGGCGCAGAGATAGCGCTTTGCCGCCACATGCAGGCGCACGCATTGCGCGACGACGGGCGGGAAGAAGGGTTCGAGCACTTCGGCGCCTGCCGCGTCGTGAAAATTGTCGTGTTTGTCGCCGAGCGACATGGGACCGAATTCGCTGGTGTAATGGCCGATGTCATGGAGAAGGGCCGCGGTCACGAGTTCCTCGGGCGCGCCTTCCCGCTCGGCCAGCACCGCGCCCTGCAGCATGTGTTGCGACATAGTCACGGGCTCGCCAAGATAGGAACTCGGCGCCGCGCCGTTCGAAGATATCGGCGATGAAGGCGACGATGTTGGAGCGATCGAGCTGCAGGGCGGTCATGCAAGCGCGCCTTCTTCCTCGATCGCCGAAAGCGTCGAGAGCAATCCGTCCTTGTCGGCATAACAGCCCTGGAGCCAGCGATTGCCTGTCCCCGAGAACGACTTGCGGGCATGCAGCACGCGGGTGTTGTCGACAATGAAAAGCTCGCCGGGCCTGAGCTTGAAGGTCACTTCCATCGCAGCGTCCTCGATGAGTTCGGCAAAGCGCCGGTAAGCAGCATAGAAATCCGCCAAGTCGTCATAGGGAATGTCGGTGAAGGCGGCCGCCGAGCGGTTGTTGAAGCGGATGGCGATCAATTCCCCGTCTGGACCGAGTTCGATGACCGGCCGCTTGGAGCGGAGCCTGATGCCCTTGGCAGCCCGCATACTCGAATCGCGCGCAGTGCTTGGCGAGGAGATCGAAACCATGCGGGCTTTCCGTCTGCAATCGCTCTGCCACCTTGAAGCCATCGACGACAATTGAATCGCCGCCTTCCACCGTGTTCTCGAGGCAGGCGAGAATCTGCAGCGTCGGCACCGGATCGCGATAGGGATTGTCGGTGTGGGCCTGCAGCCCGAGATTGGTGTAGGCCAGATTGTTCGGATTGACTTCAGCGCGCACCTCGAACCAGCGCCCGTAATTGGTCTCGCGCACATAGCCGAACAGCTCGGCCACCTTGCACAGCGTGCCGCTTGCCGTGGGCAACTCCGTCATCACCGCGAAGCCATGGCGGCGCACGGCGGCGAGCCATTTCCCCAACGCCGCGCGGCTCGCGGTTACGTCGCCATAACTTGCGGTTGGAACATGCGCTTGCAGGCCGCTGTCCCAACGCTCGATTTCGGCACCCGTCCACCCCTTGGGCTGCGGTGGCATGGCATCATAGGCGTGCGAGGCCAGCCAATCCGCGCCATAGCTCACAGATTTTCCTTCCGGCTCGAAACGCACCGCGAGCCTGCCGCCGCATAGCTGCGCTTCCGCGATCCGCGTGGCCGCCGGAATGTCGAGAATGGTGATGAGGCGCTGGCCGTTGCTGGCGCTGCGGGTGCCCGCGTCCTGTGCATTGTCGCGAAGCCACAGGGCATGGAAGCGGCGCTTCCGCCCGCCGATGCCGATTTCAAGTTCCTTGCCGCCGTCGAGCAGGCGTGGCTGCGATATGTCCATGAACGTGATCCTCGCCGGTTCGGCCCACCATGCCGTCGCCGTGGACGCAACGCAACTGCCTCACGCGCATCCGGGCCTTGCCTCTGAATTGCTCCCATGCAAGGCCCCTGCTATAGGCTCGCTCACTTTCCCCAATGGCAGCGCGAGGCCCATCCCGATGGCGAAGATCAAGGTCGAAAATCCGGTCGTCGAGCTCGACGGCGACGAGATGACCCGCATCATCTGGGACCTCATCAAGACCAAGCTCATCCATCCCTATCTCGATATCGACCTGCACTATTACGATCTCTCGATCGAGAATCGCGACCGGACCGGCGACCAGGTGACGATCGATGCCGCCAACGCCATCAAGCAGCATGGCGTCGGCGTGAAATGCGCCACCATCACCCCCGACGAGGCGCGGGTGAAGGAATTCAACCTGAAGCAGATGTGGAAGAGCGCCCAACGGCACCATCCGCAACATCCTGGGCGGCGTCATCTTCCGCGAGCCGATCATCTGCTCCAACGTGCCGCGCCTGGTGCCGGGCTGGACCAAGCCGATCATCATCGGCCGCCATGCCTTCGGCGACCAGTATCGCGCCACCGACTTCACCTTCCCCGGCAAGGGCACGCTCACCATCAAGTTCGTCGGCGAGGACGGCAAGGTGATCGAGAAGGAAGTGTTCAAGGCGCCGGGCGGCGGCGTCGCCATGGCGATGTACAATCTCGACGACTCGATCAAGGACTTCGCCCGCGCCAGCCTCAACTACGGCTTGAACCGCAACTATCCGGTCTATCTGTCGACCAAGAACACCATCCTCAAGGCCTATGACGGCCGCTTCAAGGATATTTTCGAGGAAGTCTACGATGGCCGAATTCAAGACCGAATTCGAAAAGCGCAAGATCACCTACGAGCACCGGCTGATCGACGACATGGTCGCCTCGGCGATGAAATGGACCGGCGGCTATATCTGGGCCTGCAAGAATTACGATGGCGACGTGCAGTCGGACCTGGTGGCGCAAGGCTACGGCTCGCTCGGCCTGATGACCTCGGTTCTGATGACGCCGGACGGCAAGACGGTCGAGGCCGAGGCCGCCCACGGCACGGTGACCCGCCACTACCGCCTGCACCAGCAGGGCAAGGCGACGTCGACCAATTCCACCGCGTCGATCTTCGCCTGGACGCGCGGCCTTGCCCACCGCGCCAAGCTCGACCGCAATCAAAAGCTCAAGGAATTTTGCCGAAACTCTTGAAAAGGTGACAGTTGCGACGATCGAGAACGGCCAGATGACGAAGGACCTGGCGGTGCTCGTGGGGCCCGACCAAGCCTGGCTGTCGACCGAGGGCTTCCTCGACGCGGTCGACGCCGGCCTCAAGAAGGCGGTGGGCTAACCCCCTCTCAGGCCGGGTTTTCCAGCATGGTCATGCGGCTTCCTGCCCAGCGTTGCTGAGGGGAATCCAGGCGGTGAAGCGGGCGCCTTTGCCCGGCGTAGATATGACTTCCAACCCGCCGCCATGCTGTTCGAGAATCTTCTCGACCGCCGGAAGGCCCAGCCCGGTACCGAAGTTCTTGGTGGTGAACAGCGGCTCGAAGATCTTCTTGAGATTCTCCGGCGTGATGCCCGGCCCGTTGTCGGCGACCACGATCTCAACGCCGCGCGGCGCCAGTCGCGACTCAACCGTGATGCACGGTGTCTGGGTGGCGAACTTCGCCGGATCGTCACCCTTGCCCACCATGGCCTCCGAGGCGTTGGAGACGAGGTTGATGATCACCCGGCTCATGCGCGCGGGGTCGATCGTCGCCTGGAGATCGCCAAGGCCGAAGATGCATTCGACATTCACGGCCTTCGGTAGCTTCGGGATTTCCTCGTCCAGCGTCCTCTTGAGCCACTCGTCGATCTTGCCGGTTTCGCATTGCAGCGCCTGCGAGCGGGCGAAATCGAGGAGTTGGGTGATGATGCTGTCGCAGCGGATGACGCCGTTCTGGATGCGCTCGATTTGCTGCTCGACGCCGAGTTCCCTGGCGTTCACCTTGCGGCTCAGCAGGAAGGCCGAGGTGCGCACAGCGCCCAGCGGATTGCGCAGCTCGTGCGCGACCGTCGCGGTGAGCTGGCCGATTTGCGCCATCTTGCTCTTGCGCACGATCTCGTCCTGAGCCTCGCGCAGCCTGGTGAGATTGCCGGCGAGATCGCCATTGAGCTTGGTCACGTCGTCATTGACCGCTTGCAATTGCGTGGCGAATTGCATGGTTTCGACTTGCGACCGGTGCAGGTTTTCGTTGGCGAGTTCGAGTTCGCGGTATTTGCGGCTAATCAGCCGGCCGATCCACAGGCCGTAGACGGCAACGCAGCAGACCATGAACACGATGCCGGCGCCGATCAGATATTCGAAATTCTTCAGACTCAGGACCTCGGCATGGTGCTCGCCGGCAAAGCGCCGCTGCAGCGTCTGCACCGTGGCAACGGTTTCCTCCAGCTTCTCCCGCGCGGCGGTCTGTTTGCGGTTGAGGGCGCCTATGGCGGCGCCCGTCTCGCGGTATTGGCCATTCTCATAGAGCGCGATCACCTCGCGCGACTGGTTGACCATGGCGACGACGATGTCGGTCAGGCTGCGCATGGCGCCGATCGGCCGGCTGGCGATACTGGCCTCCGTGTTGGTCATCACCTCTTTGCGGATGGCGGCGAGCTGGGCATTGAATTCGCCATAGGCCACATTGAGCTTGTGCCGCTCCAGGCCGGGATTGTCCGACGCGAAAATATTGTTGCCGGGCTCGCCGACCGCCGAGACGGCGTCCCCGAGGTTCCAGACGTCGTGGAAGCGCCGGCTCCACTCCTTATTGACCGCCACGTTCTGCTCGAAGATGGAACTGAGACGGTGGCTCAGGTATAATCCGCCGAACACCGCGACCAGATCGAATGCGGCGAGCAGGAAATATATGAGATGAACCTTCGGCCAAGAGCCTGACGGCTTGGCACCGGCCCGTTGAATACCCATCACCAATCCCCGTTTTCGGCCGTGAAAAGCCAGCGACGTTGCTGCAGGTCGTCTGAAGAAAGTTTTAAGGAAAGAACCGAAAACGTGGCAGGAACAACAAAATCTGAACGCGCGACCGGAGGCTGCCAGTGCGGCGCCGTGCGTTATGCCATTAAAGGCCCGTTTAACAACCCGCACATCTGCCACTGCCGCATGTGCCAGAAGGCATTCGGCAACTATTTCGCCGCCCTGGTGGGCTCGCTCCGCGAGAACTTCAAATGGACCAAAGGCGAGCCCGGGATCTTCCGCAGTTCGCCCATCGTCGAGCGCGGTTTTTGCCGCGATTGTGGGACGCCGCTGTCGTTTTCCTACGATGACTCAAAGTACATCGCCGTGTCGATCGGCTCGCTCGACGATCCATCCGCCGCCGTGCCGGAAAACCAGTACGGCATCGAGCGCCGTCTTCCGGCCTTCGATCGGCTGCACACCCTGCCCGGAACCCGCACCGAGGACGACGTGTCGCCCGAGAGGCTGGCCAAGTTCTCGAGTCTGCAGCACCCAGATCACGACTAGCCGGCAATCGCCGCCCTGATCGCCGCCAGCGCCTCATCGGCCTTGCCTGCATCGGGGCCGCCGGCCTGCGCCATGTCGGGGCGGCCGCCGCCGCCCTTGCCGCCGAGCACCTGTGAGCCCACCCGCACCAGCTCGACCGCATTGAAGCGCGAGGTGAGATCATTGGTGACGCCGACGATGAGGCCGGCGCGGCCTTCGTCGTTGAGGCCGATCAAGCGCCACGACGCCGGAACCGAGCTTTGCCTTGCCGTCGTCGACGAGGCCCTTCATGTCCTTGGGGTCGATGCCCTTGAGAATTCGCGCCATGAGCTTGATACCGTTCACTTCGGATGTGCCGTCGTCGCCCTTCGCGGCGCCGCCGCCCAGCGCCAGCGTCTTCCTGGCTTCGGCAAGCTCGCGTTCGAGCTTGCGGCGTTCCTCGACCAGCGCCTCGATGCGGGCGACGATTTCCGACGCCGGCGATTTGAGCGCGGCAGCAACGGCCTGCACGCGCTGGTCCTGCTCTTCGAGATAGGCCCGCGCCGCAGACCCGGCCAGCGCCTCGATGCGGCGTACGCCGGCCGCCGAGGCGCTTTCCGCGACCATCTTGATCAGCCCGATATCGCCGGTGCGCGACACATGGGTGCCGCCGCACAGTTCGAGCGAATAGACGGGCTTGCCCGCGCCATGGGTGTTGCGGCCCATGGAGACGACCCGCACCTCGTCGCCGTATTTTTCGCCGAACAGCGCCATGGCGCCCTCGGCGATCGCCGCATCGACCGACATCAGCCGGGTGGTGACCGCATCGTTCTGCAGGACGATCTCATTGGCGATGCTCCTCGACCTGGGCGATCTCGTCGGCGTTCATGGCCTTGTTGTGGGAGAAATCGAAGCGCAGCCGGTTGGGCTCGACCAGCGAGCCCTTCTGCGTCACATGGGTGCCAAGCGTCTCGCGCAGCGCCTCGTGCAGCAGATGGGTGGCCGAATGATGCTGGCGGTTGCCGCTGCGCCGCGCGTGATCGACGATGAGTTCGACCGCCATCGCCCGGCTTGAAGCTGCCTTCCTCGACCTCGCCCAGTATGAACGATGAGATCGCCCAGCGCGCTTTTGCGTATCGGTGACGCGGAAGCAGCGCGCCATCGGCCGTCTTGATGATGCCGTGATCGCCGGTCTGGCCGCCGGCTTCGCCGTAGAACGGCGTCTGGTTGAGGACGAGCGCGCCTTGTTCGCCTTCGCTCAGCGACTTGACTTCCTTGCCGCCGGCGACGATGGCGCCTGATCACGCCTTCCGCCTTTTCGGTGTCGTAGCCGAGGAACTCGCTCGCCCCCACGCGCTCGCGGATTTCGAACCAGACGGTTTCGGTCTTGGCCTCGCCCGGAACCCTTCCAGGCCTTGCGCGCCTCTTCGCGCTGCGCCTCCATCGCCGCATCGAAGGCGCTCGGTGTCGACCTTGATGCCGCGCGGCTTCAGCGCATCCTGGGTGAGATCGAGCGGGAAGCCGTAGGTGTCGTAGAGCTTGAAGGCGGTTTCGCCGGAGAACACATCGCCCTTGCCGAGCCCGGCCGATTCCTCGTCGAGAATGCGCAAGCCGCGCTCCAGCGTCTTGCGGAAGCGCGTTTCTTCGAGACGCAGCGTCTCGGTGATGAGTTCCTCGGCGCGCGCTGAGCTCCGGATAGGCCGCGCCCATCTCGCGCACCAGGGCGGGCACCAGCTTCCACATCAGCGGTTCGCGCATGCCGAGCAGTTCGGCATGGCGCATGGCGCGGCGCATGATGCGGCGCAGCACATAGCCGCGGCCTTCGTTCGACGGCAGCACGCCGTCGGCGATCAGGAAGGACGAGGCGCGCAAGTGATCGGCGATCACCCGGTTCGAGGCCTTGTTCTTGCCTTCGGCCGGAACCCCGGTCTTTTCGACGATCGCCGCGATCAGCGCGCGGAACAGGTCGGTCTCGTAATTGTCATGAGTGCCCTGCAGCACCGCGGCGATGCGCTCGAGCCCCATGCCGGTGTCGATCGAAGGCTTGGGCAGCGGCACGCGCTCGTCCTTCGTCACCTGCTCGTACTGCATGAAGACGAGGTTCCAGATTTCGATGAAGCGGTCGCCATCGGCATCGGCCGAGCCCGGCGGCCCGCCTGGAATCTTGTCGCCGTGATCGTAGAAGATTTCCGAGCATGGACCGCAGGGGCCGGTATCGCCCATGGCCCAGAAATTGTCCGAGGTCGGAATGCGGATGATGCGGCTGTCGGGGAGCCCGGCGATCTTCTTCCACAGACCGAAGGGCCTCGTCGTCTTCGGAGAAGACGGTGACGGTGAGCTTGTCCTTGGGCAGGCCGAATTCCTTGGTGACCAGCGTCCAGGCCCATTCGATCGCATCGGCCTTGAAATAGTCGCCGAAGGAGAAATTGCCGAGCATCTCGAAGAACGTGTGGTGGCGGGCCGTATAGCCGACATTGTCGAGATCGTTGTGCTTGCCGCCGGCGCGCACGCATTTCTGCGCCGTGGTGGCGCGGCTGTAGGGCCGCTTCTCGGCGCCGGTGAACACGTTCTTGAACTGCACCATGCCGGAATTGGCGAACATCAGGGTGGGGTCGTTGCGCGGCACCAGCGGCGAGGAAGCGACGATTTCGTGGCCGTGGCGCTTGAAGAAGTCGAGAAAGGTCGAGCGGATCTGGGCGAGTCTGGTCATTGTCAGTGTGTCAGGTTGTCAGGGATCAAGCGTTGGGGTGTCAAGTATCAGAATTGCGCCCGCGAAGGCCAGTCTAATATCCGCCACCTGCCACTTGATCCCTGATGCCTGACACTCTGACAGAACGGCGCCCTCCGGGGGCAACGGAGGGCGCCTCGCTGCGGTGTGTGGGGCCACACCGGTACGACCGGCTGCACGGGGATCGGGAGCCGGAACGGAAAATTTGCGGTCAGTCTTCGGTAGCCTCTGCATCGGTTGTGTCGGAAGCATTGCCGATCTTCGCGGCAATGAGCCCGGCATTGGCCCGGATCGCCGCCTCGATGGCATCGGCCACGTCGGCATTCTGGCTTGAGGAAATTCTTGGCGTTCTCGCGGCCCTGGCCGATGCGCTCGCCGTTATAGGAATACCAGGAGCCAGATTTCTCGACGACGCCGGCGGTGGCGCCGAGATCGAGCAATTCGCCGACCTTGGAAATGCCCTCGCCATACATGATGTCGAATTCGACCTGCTTGAAGGGCGGCGCCACCTTGTTCTTGACCACCTTGACCCGGGTCTGGTTGCCGACCACCTCGTCGCGGTCCTTGATGGCGCCGATGCGGCGGATATCGAGGCGCACCGAGGCATAGAATTTGAGCGCATTGCCGCCGCGTCGTCGTCTCGGGCGAGCCGAACATCACGCCGATCTTCATGCGGATCTGGTTGATGAAGATCACCATGCAGTTCGATTTGGAAATCGAGGCGGTGAGCTTGCGCAGCGCCTGGCTCATCAGCCGCGCCTGCGAGCCGGGCAGTTGAATCGCCCATCTCGCCTTCGAGCTCGGCCCGCGGCGTCAGGGCTGCGACCGAATCGATCACCAGAACTTCGATGGCGCCGGAGCGCACCAGCGTATCGGCGATTTCCAGCGCCTGCTCGCCGGTGTCGGGCTGGGAAATCAGGAGATCGTCGACATTGACGCCGAGCTTCCTGGCATAGACCGGATCCATGGCATGTTCGGCGTCGATGAAGGCGCAGATGCCGCCGCGCTTCTGCGCCTCGGCGATGGTCTGCAGGGCCAGCGTCGTCTTGCCGGAGGATTCAGGACCGTAGATTTCGATCACCCGGCCGCGTCGGCAGGCCGCCGATGCCGAGCGCGATATCGAGCCCCAGCGAGCCGGTCGAGATCGCCTCGATTTCGACGACCGGATTGGACCCGAGCTTCATGATCGAGCCCTTGCCGAAGGCCCGTTCGATCTGGCTCAACGCCGCATCCAGCGCCTTGTTCTTGTCCATGGCGGTGTTTTCGATGACCCGGAGATTCGTCTGCCCCATTGCTGTGCTCCTTATTCCATATGGGTCCGCCAGGCGCAAATGAGAGGGTGTGCTGGCGTTGTTGGCATTATGTTCTATTTTTGTTCGTTGTGCAAGTGTATATTTAAATCGCTGATTTCGATGATTAATTTTAATAGTCAACGGAACTTAGATTGAACATCAAAGGAACACTTGTGAACACCGCTAGATTCTTTGCTTAGGACTTCATTACCTCCATCACCTTCTCGACCAGCTGCTTGAGCGAGAATGGCTTCGGCAGGAAGGCGAAATCCTTCTGACCCTCGAGATTTTTCTCGAAGGCGTCCTCGGCATAGCCGGAAATGAAGATCACCTTGGTCTTGATGCCCCGCTTGCGCAGTTCGCGCAACAGCGTCGGCCCGTCCATTTCCGGCATGACCACGTCGGAGAGGATGAGTTCGAAGCCCATGTCATCGGCGGCGATCACTTCCAGTGCCCGCTCGCCGGAATCGGCCTCGATAACCGTAAAGCCGCGCGAGGCCAGCGCCCTGACCGCGAAGGCGCGCACCGCATCCTCGTCCTCGACCAGAAGGATGCGGCCCTTGCCGGTATAGTCGGCCCTGACCGGTTCGGCTTCGGCCTTGATCTCGGCGGTGGCCTCCGGCTTGGGATAGTGCCGCGGCAGGTAAATCCGGAATGTCGTGCCCTTGCCCGGCTCGCTGTCGCAGAAGATGAAACCTCCCGTTTGCTTAATAATGCCGTAGACGGTGGAGAGTCCGAGGCCAGTGCCCTTGCCGACCTCCTTGGTGGAAAAAAACGGCTCCCACATCTTGTTGAGGATGTCCTTGGGCATGCCGGCGCCGGTGTCCGCCACCTCGCAAACGACATACTCGCCGGGCGGCATCAGATCCGGATTGATGCTGTGCGACTCCTCTTCCGACAGATTGTAGGTGCGCACCGTCAACGTGCCACCACCGGGCATGGCATCGCGGGCGTTGACCGCAAGGTTGATGATCACCTGCTCGAACTGGTGGATGTCGACCAGCACCAGACCCAGATCGCGGCTGTGACTGATCTTGAGACCAACTTTCTCGCCCAGCACCCGGCCAAGCAGATTGCCGAGATCCGACAGGGCTTCGGTGAGCGCATGGACTTTCGCCTGCATTGTCTGGCGCCGCGAGAAGGCGAGGAGCTGACGCACCAGATTGGCGGCGCGATTGGCATTCTGCTTGATGTTCATCACATCGGCGAAGGCGGGATCGGTGGGCCGCATCTTGGCGAGCAAGAGATCGGCAAAGCCGATGATCGGCGTCAGCACATTGTTGAAGTCGTGGGCAATGCCGGAGGCGAGCTGGCCGACGGCCTGCATCTTCTGGCCTCTGGGCGAGCTGGGCCTCGAGCGCCTTGCTCTCGGTCTTGTCGACGGCGAACACGACGGCGCCTTGGTCGCCGCTGGCCAGTTTCGCGAAAGTAAATTGCACGGTACGCGGCCTTTCCCCTTCGATTGTCACTTCCGCAGCGTGAAGTGTAGCCTCGCTGGCCAGAGCCGCGGCCAGTACGGCATCGAGCTCCGCCCTGCCCGTCTCGGTGACGATTGCCCCGAGCCGAGCGCCGCGCTGGGCGCCGGGCGACAGGGCCAGGAAGGCCGCATTGGCCTGACGAAGAATGCCCGCGGCATCCACTTCGGCGATGCCGATCGGCGCATTGTTGACGAGGCGGGTGAGCCGGGCCGCGGATTCGGCACCGGAATCGGCACGGCGTGGCAGCACGCTTTGCGGAATGACCAGCGAGCGCGTCGGCATGGGTTCGGCCCCGGCGCCGAAATCGGCGCGATGCAGTATCAGCGCCGGAAACGGCTTGCCCTCCTTGTCCCTGAGGTCGAGTTCAAAGCTTTCCGTCACCGCTTCGCCGGTCCGCGCCGCGATGCCGCCGAGTTGCCGCGCACCATCTTCGCCGGCGATTGCCGATAGTGTCAGGCCGCCGTTCTGCGCCTGCGCCACGTCGAGACCAAGCCAGCCCGCCAGCGTGGCATTGAGATAATCGATCTTGCCGCCAGGCTTGGCCGAAAAGAAACCGGCCGGGGCACGGTCGAGATAAGTGATAATGAATTGCAGGCGGGCGAAGGCCTGCTCCTGCTTGGCCCGGTCGGCGCCGATATCCTGCAGGCGCCATAGTGTGTAATGGCGCCCGGCAGCATCGGCGACCGGCGCCACGCTGATGCGCAGCCAGGCGGGGCCGTCGGGCTTGCCGCTCGGGGCCGTGGAGCCTGCCGGCAGGCGGATTTCTCTCTCCTCGGTCTTTCCTTCGAGGCCGGCCTGGGCCAGCTGGTAGATGGGCTCGGCCAAATCCGCATGACCGGAATACAGCATGTCCATGCCGACAAGGCGCCCGGCGGCGGATTGGGCGGCTAGCTTGATATAAGGACCGTTGGCATAGACCGCCCGGCCGCGCCCGTCGGTAACCACGAAAGCATCGCCAATGGCATCGGACAGGCCGTCGAAGAACTCGCGTTGGCGCGGCAGGCGCCCAATATGCACAACGCCGGCCATCATGCCGAAGGGCACAAAGAGGCCGAGCAGAGCCAGCACCGCTCCGAGCCCCAGAAGCCATAAGGGAGCAGCGGTCCGCAACAACCAGGCGGCGGCCGAAACGGCGATCGCCAGCAGCAGGGCCAGCGCCAGCGTCAGCAGAGCATCGGTCTTGCTGCGGCCCAAGGCCGCTGGACCGGCTCCTTCGGCTTTCACCGGCGCCCCGCTCCTGGTCATGAATCTGCCCATCCCCGAATCACGGCCAGTATAGGCATTGTCCTGCCCCTCCCAAATCGTGCTAGATTTACGCGGCGGCTAGCGCCGGGACGCGCGCTTGGAAGGGAAGTGCCCATGGAGTTCGTTAACCCGTTTATGAACTACATTATCGCCACGCTGGTCGTTCTGGCGGCGCTGATCGCCGCAATCCTGATCTGGCGCACCTTCAATTTGAAGGTCCGCGGCCGCCGCGGCCAGCGCCTCGGCATCAGCGAATATCACGAGCTCGACAAGACCCGGCGGCTGGTCCTGGTGCGGCGCGACAACACCGAGCATCTGATCCTAATAGGCGGGCCGCAGGATGTGGTGATCGAACAGGGGATCGGCATACCCGGGACCCAGTCCTTCGCGCCGCGCGAGGAAGAGAACATACAGCCCATTCCAATGCGCGCTGCCCCCCGTCCACCAGTATTTGGCGATCGGCGGCCGCCCTTGCGCAGCGTTGAGCGCGACGAACCGAAACTAGCCGAAAGACACAGTTTCGAGCCGGAATAATCCTGAACGGAAAAAGGCCCGGTCGGAACCGGGCCTTGGGCTTGTCTTATTGCGCGGCCGCTGGGCCGGGGCTCTTGTGCTCCGCCATGAAGCGGTCGAACTCGTCCTGATCCTTGGCGCGGCGTAGTCGTTCGACGTATTCGCCGAAGGCGCGTTGGTCTTCTTCCAGCTTGCGGCGCTCTTCCTCGAGCCGCTGCAACTGTGTGCGCTTGTAGTCATCGAAGGCGGCGTTGCCGCTGGAGGCGAAGCCATAACTGCGATAGCTGCGCCAGCTTTCGAAGTCCGGCTTTTTGAAACCGGCCCAAGGCGCCCCGCCCTCGGAGCTACGCGGCCATATCTCACCGTTCTTCCACTTGAGGAATAGCGCCAGAAGGCCGAGCGGCCAGAACACCACAAAGCCCGCCACCATGGCGCCCACTTCCCACGCTGACCAGCGGCTCTTCAGGCCGCTGCCGCATTTGCGGTGGCGAGTTTCGCCAAATTCTCCTTCGAATGCACCGGAAGCAGTCTGCATCATGTCGGACCTCCTGAAATTGCGACATCATTCCAGATAGGAAGCCGCCCGCCGGCTTCAATGGCAAATCGGACGGTACGCCCGCGGCGGCTTGCGCATTTCAATCCAACTTCGTAAGTGCTTGTCGAAACGGCAGATACGGAGACCGGACGTGCGCAAACCCAAGATCGCCATGCTCACCGCGGGCGGCCTCGCCCCCTGTCTCTCATCGGCAGTAGGCGGATTGATCGAGCGCTACACGGACCTCGCACCCGAGGCTGAAATAATCGGCTATCTCACCGGCTACAAGGGCCTGCTCAAGGGCCAGTCGATCGCCGTGACCCCAGAGGTGCGCAACAACGCCCATGTGCTGCACGGCCATGGCGGATCGCCCCTCGGCAACAGTCGGGTGAAGCTCACCAATGTGGCAGATTGCGTGAAGCGCGGACTGGTCAAGGAAGGCCAGGACCCGCTCGCCGTGGCGGCGGAACGCTTGACGAGCGACGGCATCACCATCCTCCACACCATCGGTGGCGACGACACCAACACCACCGCCGCCGAACTTGCCGCCTATCTCTCCAGGAACGGCTACGGGCTCACCGTGGTCGGCCTGCCCAAGACCATCGACAATGACGTGATGCCGATCCGCCAATCGCTCGGCGCCTACACGGCGGCGGAACAGGGCGCGATCTTCTTCGCCAATGTGGTCAATGAGCAGAGCTGCTCTTCGCGCATGCTGGTGATCCACGAAGTGATGGGCCGAAACTGCGGCTGGCTGACGGCGGCGACGGCGCGCGCCTGGCGCGAGCGCCTCAGCAAGCTCGCCTTCCTGCCGGAGTTCAATCTTTCCCGACGCCACAAGGATATCGACGCCGTCTATGTGCCGGAGATGGCGATCGACATCGCCGCCGAGACGAAGCGCTTGAAGCGGGTGATGGACGAGAAGGACAGCGTCAATATCTTCGTCAGCGAGGGCGCCTGCGTCGGCGAGATCGTCAAGGAAATGGAAGCGCAGGGCGAGACGCGTAGCGCACGACGCCTTCGGCCATATCAGACTCGACTCGATCAAGGTGGGCGACTGGTTCGGCAAGCAGTTCGGCAAGCTACTCGGCGCCGACAAGACGCTGGTGCAGAAATCCGGTTATTTCGCTCGCTCGGCCGCCGCCAATGCGCAAGACCTGGCGCTGATCCGCACCATGGTGAACCTCGCCGCCGACTGCGGCCTCAAAGGCATCTCTGGCGTCATCGGTCACGACGAAGAGCGCGGTGGCGAACTGCGGGCCATCGAATTCTCCCGCATCAAGGGCGGCAAGCCTTTCGACATCGCTACGCCGTGGTTCGGCGAGATGCTCGATCAGATCGGCCAGCCCGCCCGCTAGATCTTCATTCCCTCGGCGCCGCGGCTGATGCCGGCGACGCCGGTGCGGGCCACCTCGACGAGGCCGAGCGGGATCATCAGCGAGATGAACTGCTCGACCTTGTCGGTCTTGCCGGTGATCTCGAAGATGAAGCTGTCGGTGCCGGCATCGATGACCCGGGCGCGGAAGGCTTCGGCGAGACGTAGCGCCTCCACGCGCTTTTCGCCTTTTCCCGCCACCTTCACCATCGCAAGCTCGCGGGCAATCGAATTGCCCGTAACGGTCAGGTCGTCGACCGAATGCACCGGCACCATGCGCTCGAGCTGATGCTTGATCTGCTCGATGACATTGGGCGTTCCCGTGGTCACGATGGTGATGCGGCTGACATGGGCTTCATGCTGGGTTTCCGAGACGGTGAGCGACTCGATGTTGTAGCCGCGCCCGGAGAACAGGCCGATGACCCGGGCGAGGACTCCCGGCTCGTTGTCGACAATGACGGCGAGCATATGGGTTTCGGCCACCGCCTTGGTGGTGTCGAGAAAATAGGCCGAGCCGGTGGACGGTAGATGCGGTTTCATGGAAGCCCTTCATTCATTGGTGCGCGGATATCGATAATTGCTTTCGGCATGGCGGACGCAATACTGCACCGCTTCGATCGGGTCGGACTTTGTTTGCGCCATGACCTTCGCAAGAAATTCCACATGGATGAGGCGTAATTCGGCCGGAATAGAAGCGAGACCGAGCACCCTCGCGGCGGCGGTCCGATGTGCGCCGGCACAAACCCTGAGCAATTCCCCGTGCGCCCCCAGCCCAACGCCGACGTCCCGTTCCATGACTTCGCTGACTAGGGGACGCACAACACTCGTATCGAGTTGGGCGATCTGACTGAAATCGAAGTTGGCTCGAGGCTCGACACCGCGGTCGCGGATGCTCCGGATGAGGTCTTCCATATTTGCGAAATAGGCGTCGATCATTTCCACGGAATCGAGAATTACGCGGTTTCGCACCACCGGGTTGCCGCTCTCCAGGCGCTTGATAAAGCGCTTATAGGAGCTGGACTCCTTGGGCATCTTGCCATTCGCAGCAATCTCGGCAACCTCGCGGAAAATGTAGCTTTCCGCTATCTGCAAAAGATGATCTGGCCACGGCCCGGTTCCAAGAAAATAGTCGCAGACGCGTTCCCCTCCGCTGTCCGGACCGATCCGGAATCGCAACTGTTGAATCAGATTTTGAGGTGAAACGTTCATCAGCAATTCGTCGCCGAAATACGAAGTCGCCCGCTCCAGCGCCACGAATAATCCAGACTTTACTGCAGTTGCCTCCCGGATCGCGGCGGCGATTTCTTCAAGCAGCTCCCGACGCTGCTCTAGTTTGCCGGGCTCCGTGGGCGGTCCATCCACCATAGGGCCGTCTCTCTGCGGTTCCTCAGCGGCCCTCCCCATGCGCCTCTCCTCACACCAGCATCTTGCCCTTGGTATCGACGGCGGTTCCAACCTCTTCGTCGGACACGTCTTCGCCCAGGAGCATTTCGTTATGCGCCTTGCCCGACGGGATCATCGGGAAGCAATTGGCGAGGCTCGCCACGCGGCAATCGAAGATGACGGGATGCGGCGTCTTGATCATCTCCTTTATCAGCCCGTCGAGTTCGGCGGGCTTCTGCGCCCTCAACCCCACGCAGCCATAGGCCTCCGCCAGTTTGACGAAATCGGGCAGTGCCTCGGAATAGCTTTCAGACAAGCGGTTGCCGTGCAGCAATTGCTGCCACTGCCGCACCATGCCCATGTACTGGTTGTTGAGGATGAATATCTTGACTGGCAAGCGGTACTGCACGGCTGTCGACATTTCCTGCATCGTCATCTGCACCGACGCGTCTCCGGCGATGTCGATCACCAGGGATTTGGGATGCGCCACCTGCACGCCGACCGAGGCCGGCAGGCCATAGCCCATGGTGCCGAGGCCGCCCGACGTCATCCAGCGGTTCGGCTCCTCGAACTTGAAGAACTGTGCCGCCCACATCTGGTGCTGGCCCACTTCGGTGGTGATGTAGACGTCCTTGTCGCGGGTCAGCGCGTAGAGCCGCTCGATTGCGTATTGCGGCATGATCACATCCCGGTTGGCGCGGTATTTGAGGCAGTCGCGCGCCTTCCAGCCCTCGATTTCCTTCCACCAGGCTTCCAGCGCCTTCTTGTCGAGAGCGAAGGAGCGCGCCTTCCACACCCGGATCATGTCCTCCAGCGCATGGCCTGCATCGCCCGAAGACCGGGATGTCGACGCGCACCGTCTTGTTGACCGAGGAAGGATCGATGTCGATGTGGATTTTCTTCGAGCCCGGCGAGAAGGCGCTGAGCTTGCCCGTGATACGGTCGTCGAAGCGCGCGCCAACATTGATCATCACATCGCAATCGTGCATCGCCATGTTGGCTTCGTAGGTGCCGTGCATGCCGAGCATGCCGAGCCAGTTCTTGCCCGATGCCGGATAGGCGCCAAGGCCCATCAGCGTCGAAGTGATTGGAATGTCGGTGAGCGCCACGAATTCCCGCAAAAGCTTCGAGGCGGTGACGCCGGAATTGATGACGCCGCCGCCGGTATAGAGGATCGGCCGCTTGGCCGTGGCGATGAGCTCGACGGCAGCGCGGATAGCATTCTGGTCGGCCTTGACGCGCGGGCGATAGGTCTTGTGCTCGATGTTCTTGGGCCCGACATATTTGCCGGTGGCAAACTGAACGTCCTTTGGAATATCAACCACCACGGGGCCGGGCCGCCCGTGCATGGCAACGTAGAAGGCCTCGTGCAGGACGCGGGCAAGATCGTTGACGTCCTTGACCAGATAATTGTGCTTGGTGCAGGGCCGCGTGATGCCCACCGTGTCGCATTCCTGGAAAGCGTCGTTGCCGATCAGATGGGTCGGAACCTGGCCGGTAATGCACACCATGGGGATCGAATCCATCAGCGCGTCGGTGAGCCCGGTCACCGCATTGGTGGCGCCGGGGCCGGAGGTGACGAGAACCACGCCGCATTTGCCGGTCGAGCGGGCATAGCCCTCCGCCGCGTGGGTTGCCCCCTGCTCGTGGCGGACCAGAATGTGCTTCACCTTCTCCTGCTGGAAGATCTCGTCGTAGATCGGCAGCACCGCGCCGCCGGGATAGCCGAACATATGCTCGACCCCCTGGTCGGCCAGCGCCTTCAGCACCATCTCGGCGCCCGTCATCAACTCGCTCGTAGCCATGTCCTTCCCCGTTCGTCTCGCGTCCGTCTCGCACCCATTTCCGTTTCAGGCAATAAAAAAGGCCCCCAAGGGAGCCTGTTTCCGCGCAACACCGTTAGTCCTGGAGGCCTTAAGCCTCCCCGGCGCTGCGCGGTCCTACGACGAGAATGGTGTTCATGGAGAGGGCTTGTACGTGGACGGAGGGCTTCGGTCAAGCCGGAAAGTTGACACGGCGCAGGGACGGTTAAAAAGTCAATCACAGCGTCCGCATTGCTTCAGCGCCCCGAGTGTTGGTAAATACTTTATTGATCGGCCACACCGGGTGCCGGCCTTGACGAGGACGGGCCATGATATTCCGCCAATTGTTCGACAGCGTCTCCGGAACCTACAGCTATCTCCTTGCCAGCCGCCGCGGCGCCGAGGCCCTGATCATCGATCCGGTCCTCGAAAAGGTAGACCGCTACATTCAGCTCCTGAACGACCTCGACCTGAGACTGGTCAAGGCCGTGGACACCCATCTCCACGCCGATCACATCACCGGGCTGGGGGCGCTTCGCGATCGCACACGGTGCATTACGGTCATGGGAGAGCAGACCAAGGCCGACATCGTGTCGATGCGGGTTTCCGACGGTGAGCGGCTCGATATCGAGGGGGTCAGCCTCGGCGTCATCTATACGCCCGGTCATACGGACGATTCCTATTCATACACGTTGGCCGACCGCGTCTTTACCGGCGATACGCTGCTGATCCGCGGCACCGGCCGCACCGACTTCCAGAACGGCGACGCCAGAACCCAATACGAGTCGATCTTCAACCGGCTGCTCAAGCTGCCCGACGAGACGCTGGTTTATCCGGCGCATGACTACAAGGGCGACACCGTCAGCACCATCGCAGAGGAGCGCGCCTTCAATCCGCGGCTTCAGGTCAAATCGGCGGCGGAGTACGTCGAATTGATGAACAACCTCCACCTTCCCGATCCGAAGATGATGGACGTGGCGGTGCCGGCCAATATGCATGTCGGACTGGCCCAGGACGAGATTGCCCGGCTTGGCTGGGCATTGACGCCCGTGGCTGCGATGGCGCTGATCGGCCAGCCGGACGTGGCCTTTGTCGACTTGCGCGAGCGCGGCGAGCGTGAGCGGCATGGCGAGATTCCCGGCGCGCTGCATGCGCCCTACCCCGCCCTGCAGGAGAATATCGGGCGGGGCGGAGTTCTGCACGAACTGGCCGCCGGCAAACGTCTGGTGTTTTATTGCGCTTTCGGAGAGCGTTCAACCATGGCCGTGCAGGCGGCACAGGATGCGGGGCTCGCCGGAACCTGCCACATCCATGGCGGCTTCGATGCGTGGAAGCGTGCCGGCGGACAGAAGGTCCGGTAATGGGCGGCTGCGGGGTGGGTCTCGAGATTCATCGCGCCGATCACCCGATGCCCCACCCGCCTTGCCCCCGCCACCAGGTGAGCTGGCGTTTAATGTAATGACGGGTGGCAATCTTGGCCCCGGTGATAGCGTCCTCAAGCGTGATTTCACCGCGCAAGTGGGCGACTAGTTCGCGAACGCCGATCGCCTTCATAATGGGCACGGAAGGGTCATAATCGAGCAGCGGACGAACTTCTTCGATCGCTCCTGCCAAAATCATCGCATCGAAACGGGCCTCGGCGCGGGCATAAAGCTCCTCACGCGGCACATCGACGAAGATGCGCTCGACAACGGCTCCCGCCAGCGCCGCATCCTGCTGAGCCGCGGCCTGCCACTGGGACAGCGGCCGACCGGTCGCCTCGATCACTTCCAGCGCCCGGATGATGCGCTGCCGGTCGTTGGGTTTAACCCGCGCTGTCGCCTCCGCATCCAGTCGGGAGAGCGCCGCATGGAGATCGCCTTCGAATGAGCGCCATTTCTCGCGCACTGCCATATCGATGGGCGGCACGTCGGCGAGCCCCCGTTCCAGTGCCCTGAAATAGAGCCCCGTGCCGCCGGTGACGACGGGCAGAAGCCCCTCGCCCCATGCCCTCTCGATGTGGCGCCGCGCATCGGCCAGCCAGCGCGCGACGGAATAGCTCTCCCGGCCGGAAACATGTCCATAGAGCCGATGCGGAACCTGCGCCTCTTCGGTTGGCGACGGCCTTGCGGTGAGGATGCGAAGTTCACGATAGACCTGCATGGCATCGGCATTGATGATGACGCCGTTCCTTTCGCGCGCCAGCTTGATAGCCAAAGCCGACTTGCCGCTGGCGGTGGGGCCTGCGATAAGCAGCGCGCCTTTGCTGGATGAAGTTGCCATATGGATTCCGTCCTTGTTCTCATAGCAGCCCCCGGCTCCGGCGCAATCGACGGCCGCCTGATCGAATTGCTGCGCGATCTTGGCTCGGAAGCGCCGCATTGGTTGGCGCCGGGCGAGGCGGCGGAAGTGCCGGCCTTTGCGCGCCTGCCAGAATTCATGATCGATGCCGCCAAGCTGCCCATCGATGCCGCGGTGGTATCGTTCCACAATCGCCGCAAGCGACTGCTCATCGCCGACATGGATTCGACCATGATCCGCCAGGAGTGCATCGACGAGCTGGGTATAGTGGCGGGCATCGGCGACCCCATCAAGGCGATCACCGCGCGGGCGATGCGCGGCGAGCTTGATTTCGCCGGCGCGCTCCGCGAGCGGGTGGCGCTCCTAAAAGGACTGGATGCCGCGGAGATCGGCAATATCCTCCGTGAACGGATCACCTACATGCCGGGCGGCCGCACCTTGATCGCCACCATGAAGGCCCATGGCGCCCGCACCGCGCTGGTCTCGGGCGGCTTCCGCCAGTTCACGGAGAGGATTGCGGTCTATTTCGGCTTCGACGAGCATTCCGCCAATCGGCTCGTCATCGACAACGGCAGGCTCACCGGCCGGGTCGAGGAACCCATTCTCGGCGAGGTTGCGAAGCTTGAGGCCCTCCGGCGCATCGCGGCCGAACACGGGCTCGACACCGCTGATGCCATTGCCGTGGGCGACGGCGCCAATGACGTCGCCATGCTGATCGAGGCCGGCATAGGCGTGGCGCTCCATGCCAAGCCGCATGTCCAGGAGGCCTCCCTCATCCGCATCAATCACGGCGACCTGACAGCACTTCTCTATCTGCAAGGTTACGCGAAGCGGCAATTCGCCAGCTAGACTTCCGGCTTCAAAAACATGCACGCGCTGCCTCGCCGCGCACCGCCGCGGGCTCTAGGCCGTCCTACTTCTTCAGCTTAAGTGCGATGAAGCGCATCTCGCTCTGCTTGCCGCCTTTGGAGACGAGCAGCAGCACGGAGTTCTTGCAGCGGACTTCTCGCTTCCTCGATCCGCGCCGAGATATCGGCGGCCCCCGTCACTTCCTTCTCGCCCGCTTCGGTGATGACGTCGCCGGGCTCGAGCTTCTTGTCGGCGGCGGCCCCGTCCGTGGCGACTTCGGTGATGACGGCGCCTTTGATCTCCGCATCGGTCTTGAACTTGACGCGCAGTTCCTCGGTGAGAGTCGCCACCGTCATGCCGAGCACGGTGACCACCGCAGGCGCGCTGCCGCCCTCCTGCGCCACTACCAGCTTCTCGCCGTCTTCCAGCCTTCCGACTTCGGCGGTAACCCCCAATTCCTTGCCTTTGCGAAGGATCGTCACCTGCACCCTCTTGCCGATCTCGGTCTCGGCCACGATGCGCGGCAGATCGCGCATCTGGTTCACCGGCTTGCCGTCGAATTCGATCACCACATCGCCCGCCTCGATGCCCGCCTTCTCGGCCGGCCCCGTCTTGGTGACATCGGCGATCAGCGCGCCGCGCGGCCTGCCCAGGCCCATGCTCTCGGCGATGTCGTCGGTCACCGACTGGATTTTCACGCCCAGCCAGCCGCGCCGCGTCTCGCCGTATTTGATGAGCTGGGCGATGACACCCTTCGCCGTGTTGGCGGGGACCGAGAAGCCGATACCGACCGATCCGCCCGAGGGTGAGAAGATCGCTGTGTTGATGCCGACAACCTCGCCCTGGAGATTGAACAGCGGCCCGCCTGAATTGCCCTTGTTGATGGCGGCGTCGGTCTGGATGAAATCGTCATAGGGTCCGGCGTTGATGTCGCGGTTGCGGGCCGAGACGATGCCGAGCGACACCGAGCCGCCGAGCCCGAAGGGATTGCCGATCGCCATCACCCATTCGCCGATGCGCAAGCGATCGCTGTCGCCGAAGCCGACGGTCGGCAGTGGCTTATCCGGCTTCACCCGCAACACCGCGAGATCGGTCTTGGGATCGCGACCGACGAGCTCGGCCTTGAGAATGGTCGAATCCTGGAAGCGGACTTCGATGCCTTCCGCACCCTCGACCACATGATTGTTGGTGACGATCAGGCCGGAACCGTCGATGACGAAGCCCGAGCCCATGGAATTGACGGTGCGGTTCTGTGGTCCCTGTCCCTGCTGCCGGCGCTTGAAGAAATCCTCAAAGAAATCCCGGAACGGCGAATTGTCCGGCAGGTCCGGCATTTGGAAGTCCGTGGCGCCGCCCTGCACCTTGGTCTCAACGGAAATTTCGACAACCGCCGGCAACAGCCGGTCCGCCAGATCGGCGACCGAAGGAAGCTGAACGGTCTGGGCCATGGTCAGCGGTGCCGTCAGCGGCGCACCTGCACAACTCAGAACTGCCGCCATTCCGATCGCCAACAGCGATGTCCGAAGCCAATCACGCCGTGCGTTCATATTGCGATCTCCGACAAATAGCATTCCTCGTTCAATCGGCCACGCTGCGTGCCACAAATACAATCAGCACGCCTACCGCGATCGCGGCAATGCCGCCCAACCGCAACTGGTCTTCGGAGAGTTGCTCCATCGCCGCCAGCATCCGCTTCAAATGCCCCGGAACCAAGGCATAAAGAAGGCCCTCGATCACCAACACGAGACCGAGGGCCGTGAAGATCGCTTCGCTCATTGCACCGGCGCATTGGGCGCTGCGGTTTCCGGCTTTCGCGTACCGAAATAGCGGAAGAACTCCGAGTCGGGCTTCAGCACCAGCGTCGTCCCCTGGGTCGACAGGCTCTTCGCATAGGCTTGCATCGAGCGGTAGAAGCCGAAGAATTCCGGGTCCTGCTGGAATGCCTGGGCAAACACCTTGTTGCGTTCGGCCTCGCCCTCGCCGCGGATGATTTCAGACTGTTTGCGGGCCTCGGCAATCCTCACCGTGAAGGCGCGGTCGGTTTCGGCGTTCATACGCGTCTTGGTGGCCTCGCCTATGGCGCGGAGATCGGCCGCCTCGGCCATGCGCTCCGAGCTCATGCGGTTGTAAGTGTCCTCGAGCACTTCCGGCATCAGATCGGTACGGCGGATGCGAACGTCGACGATTTCGATGCCAAGCGCCAGCGCTTCACCCCGAACCTGATCACGCATTTCCTTCATCATGACGTCACGGTCCTTGGACAGCGCCGCTTCGAAGGTGCGCCGTCCATAGGTTTGGCGCAACGCCGCATCGAGGCGGGTCTCGATGCGCATCTTGGCCCGTGACAGATCGGCGCCCACCGTCTGGCGGAATTTCTGCGAGTCGGCGATGCGGGCCACGGTCAGGGCATCGACCTCATAGCGCCGGCCGTCCACCACCTGCACGCCCATGTCCAGGCTTTCCCACAGCACGATGCGGTCCTCGACGTAAACCACGTCGTCGGCGATCGGCACCTTGAAATAGAGACCCGGCGTCTCGACGATGCGGTTGATGTCGCCGAAGCGCAACACCAGCGCTTTCTGGCGCTCGTCGACGACGAAATACGACATATAGGCGATGATCAGGAGTGCGGCGAGTACGACGCCGCCTACTGTTCTCAAACGGCCGTTCATGGGTTGCCTCCGCTCTCGCCGCGTGCGTTTCTGGATTTCGGGAAGCGGCAGATAGGGCACGACGCCGGAGCCGCCGGCGCCGCCCTCGATGATCACCTTGTTCGATTGCGCCAGGATCAGCTCCATGGTTTCCAGAAACAGACGCTCGCGGGTCACATCCTTGGCGCTTTTGTATTCATTGTAGACCGATATGAAGCGCGCCGCCTCGCCCTGAGCCTCGGCAACCACGCGCGCTTTGTAGCCTTGGGCATCCTCGACCAGCTTGGCCGCCGCACCTTCCGCCTCGCGCTGCTTCTGATTGCGGTACTGGTCGGCCTCGTTCCGGCGCTCGGCCTGGTTCTGCTCGGCGCGTTGCACTTCTTCGAACGCCTTGAGCACCTGCTGCGGCGGATCGGCTTTCAAGAGATTGACGGCGGTGATGACGATGCCGGATTTGTAGGCATCGAGGGTCGCCTGCGTGATCTGCCGAACCTCGTCCTGGGCCGCCAGACGCCCGGTTGTGCGGATGTTCTCGGCGGGCGTTCGGCCGACGACCTCCCGCATGGCGCTTTCGGCCACTGCTTTCACCACTTGCTCCTGGGCTTGCACGTTGAACAGGAATTCATCCGGGCTGGTAATGCGCCACAGCACGGTGAACTGGATATCGACGATGTTCTGGTCGCCCGCCAGCATCAGGCCTTCCTTGTCGTCGGCGCCGAAATTGATCTGGTTTTCGGCATCGACCCTAGGCCGCTCCATGGTTTCGACCGGCCACACGGCGAAATGCAGGCCGGGCTGTACCGTGCGGTTGTATTCGCCGAGCCTCAGCACCACGCCGCGCTCGTCGGCCTGGACCTGGTAGATGGAATTGTAGAGCCAGAAGGCACCGATCAGCGCCAGGGGCAGAAGCCAGCTCCTCTTGCCGCCGGACGGCAGGATGGTTTTCAGGGTTTCCTGGCCGCGGCGGATCATCTCCTCGAGATCGGGCGGATTGGGCCCGCGATTTCCCCCTTGCGGCCCGCGCGGTCCCTGTCCCCATGGGCCTTGACCCCAGGGGCCCTGGTTTCCCCCGCCTCCGCCTTCCTTGTTCCACGGCATCGTTATTCACCTTCCGATCGTGGTTTGCATGGCGTCCGATATAGGTAGCCAGCCCGCCCATGTCTATGGGATAGGCGGCGGCGTCAATTCGGCCTAATCCGGTCGAGGACACGGAGCACGCAAGGAGCATCGTCCTTCGGCCCCTTCTCAATAACCTCGCTTGCGGTCTGCCGCCATTTGTGTGCATCGATCACTGGAAACTGCGTGTCGCCTTGAACCGCAAGGTCCACTTCGGTCAGATAGATGCGATCGGCGAGATCGAGGAACATCTCAAAGATCTCACCCCCGCCGATCACAGCGATCTCTTTCGCGTCATGGGCCCGCGCCGCGGCGAGCGCTGCAGCGGCATCGGCCACCACCGTGGCGCCCGGGGCGCGATAGTCCCGTTGCCGGGTGATGACGATATTGGGCCTGCCGGGCAGCGGCCTCCTTGGCAGGCTCTCCCAGGTCCTGCGCCCCATGATCACCGGCTTGCCCATGGTGATCGCCTTGAAGCGCCGCAAGTCCGAGGAGATATGCCACGGCAAGCCACCGTCCCGGCCAATGACGCCATTGCGTGAAACCGCCGCCACCAGTGCGATCTGGTTCATTGTGCCAACCTGTCGAGTGCCGCATCCGAGACGCGATAGACCGTCCATTCGTCCATCGGCTTGGCGCCGAGGGACTTGTAGAACTCGATTGAGGGACTGTTCCAGTCGAGCACCCACCATTGCAGCCGCGGCAGGCCTTCGGCTACACAGCGCCGCGCCAGATGTCTCAACAGGGCCTTGCCGATGCCCCGGCCCCGCATGGAAGGATCGACGAACAAGTCTTCAAGATAGATTCCGGCTTGCCCCTTGAAGGTTGAGAAATTGTAGAACCACAGGGCGAAGCCCGCCGGCTCCCCGTTCCAGGAGGCGATGTCGCAATGGCAGCGCGGCGAAGGCCCGAAGAGTGCTGCATCAATGTCGGCTTCCGTTGCCTCCATCTCGTGCGACAGCTTTTCATACTCCGCGAGCTTGCGGATGAAATCGAGAACGAGTGCTGCCTCGCCGCGTCGCGCCGGTCTGATCGAGAGACTCATGACTGCATCGATCCAAAGATCACCACGGAATAGGTGGCGTTCCACGCCGCATGGCAGGCGATCGTTACCCACAGGCTGCCGAACCGAACCAGCAGGAACCCGAAGGCAAGTCCCATCATGAAGATGAGACCGATCGATAGCCACGGCTCGGTGGCATGCAGCAGCGCCCAGATCGCGGACGTGAACAGGGTGGCGCCCAGCGGCGCCGATCCGCGTCCGCGACAGCGCGGCGAACAATTGCCCGCGGAATACCACCTCCTCGGCGAGCGGCGCGCCGATGCCGACCGACAACAAGACCAACGCAAAGAGCCTTGGCTCATTGGCGATGTCGAACATCGTTTCCTTGACGAGCCCGGCCGAACCCGTCTCGGGCGACTGCCCGTCGGGGCCTGGCGTATATTGGGCAAGGTCGATTCCGAAAATTGTCACGATGACGGCAATGGCGACATAAAAGGAAAGGAGAAATCCGCCGACCACGGCGATCCATCCGAGCCAGCCCAGCGACGGCCGTCGCAGCCCCAGCACCTCCGCCGGCCGGCCGCCTTTTACGTATGCCAGGAACCATGCCGCTGCCACGGTGGTGAGCGCCGCCGGCAGCAATCCTACCAGCGTGGCCTTCATCAGCTGATGCAGGTCGCTGCTGCCGCCCCAGGACGAATTCACCATCAGACCGAAGACCGCTGGCAAAGTGACGTAGATCCCCACCAGCACGAGCGCGATGACCAGCGCAATGATCAGGCCCGCCGGGTTGCTCGGCCGGTAAAGCCGCCCGGCGAAACTGTCATGAATATCCGAACCCAGTGCCGCCATCGCCTAGACCGCCACCGGTGCGGCGATATGGGGATGGGGCTCGTAGCCCGCGATCTCGAAATCCTCGAAACGGAAATCGTCGAGCGACCGGACATCGCGCTTGATGACAAGACGCGGCAACGGCAGAGGCTTGCGCCGCAGCTGCTCGTCGGCCTGCGCCACATGATTGAGATAGAGATGGGCATCGCCCAGCGTATGGATGAATTCGCCGGCCTTCAGTCCCGTCACCTGCGCCACCATGTGGGTGAGCAGCGCATAGGAGGCGATGTTGAAGGGAACGCCGATGAAAATGTCGGCCGAGCGCTGATACAGTTGGCAGGAGAGCCGGCCATCGGCCACATAGAACTGGAACAGGCAGTGGCAGGGCGGCAGCGCCATCCTGTCGACGTCGGTCGGGTTCCAGGCGGTGACGATCAGCCGCCGCGAATAAGGGCTCTTGCGGATTCGCGCCACCACATCGGCAATCTGGTCGATGGTTGAGCCGTCGCGGGCGGGCCAGGAACGCCACTGGGCGCCATAGACAGGGCCGAGATCGCCCTTGGCATCGGCCCATTCGTCCCAGATCGTTACCTTGTTGTCGCGCAGATATTTGACATTGGTATCGCCGCGCAGAAACCATAGGAGCTCGTAGATGATCGAGCGCAGGTGCAGCTTCTTGGTGGTGACCAACGGAAAGCCCGCCGCCAGATCGAAGCGCATTTGGTAGCCGAAGACGGAGAGCGTGCCGGTTCCGGTCCGGTCATCCTTGCGGACCCCGTGGGAGCGGACATGCCGCATTAGATCGAGATATTGCCGCATGGTCCAAGGCTAGCCGATTCCTTCGCTAAATGCGAACCTCCGGGCCCGGCCCCCAAAGGGTCCGATTTCTGAAAGAAATCTTCGAAAGCTCGCGTAATAGTCAGTCAGGGAGAATGGACGATCGCGCCGGTGGACATTCCCGCCGCCCAGGATGACGGAGCCCTTGTCGCAAGAGCCCTTCGCGATCCCAATGCCTATGGCGCAATTGTCCTTCGCTTCGAAGCGGCCTTGAAACGCTATGTCAGACGCCTCTTGGGGCGCCATGCCCAGTCCACCGAGGATGTGTTGCAGGACGTATTCATCAAGGCCTACGTCTATCTCAACGATTATGACACCTCGCGGCCATTGGCGCCGTGGTTGTACCGCATCGCCCATAATCAAGCGGTAAGTTTCCTGAGAAAACGCTGCTCCGAGCCCCAGGTGATCGACGGCGAGGACGGGCGCTTCCTTCTTGAGAGGGTGCGGGACGAAACCTCGGCGGACGGCGGGGCCCGGTTCGATCTCGCCGAGAGCGGGGTCAACGGTGCCCTGATCGAACTCGATCCGCGCTACCGCGACGTGCTGGTGCTGCGCTATCTGGAGGACAAGAGTTACGATGAGATTTCCGACATTCTCCACATGCCTCCGGGCACCGTCGCAACCCGCATCCGGCGCGGACTGGAACGGCTGAAATTCTCCCTGGCTGCTTCGCGATCGGGCGGCGGAAAGCGTGACGGACATGGCTGAGCTCGACAAGGAAGTCCTGGCGAAGATCGAGAGGCTTGGGCTGAAGCCCCGGCCCTATGTCTATTTTCTTGCCAAACGATCGGTGTTCTGGGGGCTCGCTGCCCTGTCGGTCTTGCTTGGCGGTGTCAGTGTGGCGATTGCGATCTTCGTCGCCGTCGACCTGGCCGCAACCGGCGGGCGCGGTTTCGATGAGATGCCGTTTGACGATGTCGCGGCCAGCTTGCCGGCGTTGTGGCTCGCTTGTTTTGCGCTGTTTGCCATGAGCGCTGCTTTCGGCGTGTCGCGGACCAGGCGCGGATACCGCTACCGGCCGATGCGCATTGCCGGAACGGCCGTTGTCGCGAGTCTCGCACTCGGCGTCGCTCTTCAGAGCCTCGATATAGGACGCCTGACCCACAACTTCCTCGCCGCCCATTTTGCCGCCTATGAGCGCTACACCTACATCCCCTACACCGAATGGAGCCGCCCGGACGAGGGCTATCTTGGCGGAAAGGTTTTGTCCGCGAATGGACAAACCCTGCGCCTCAGGGCTTTCAGCGGCATGGAATGGAGCGTCGATATCTCCGCGGCGGAAAATACCGCCGGCGAGATGCTCGATGAAGATGTCGCCATAATTGGGCAGAGAACCGGGCCACGGGAGTTCAAGGCCCACAGCATCGCGGAGTTTGACTGAAACCGGACGCGGCCCGAAAGAATATCCGCCTCGCCTGCGTAGTGATGAGAGGCGGCCCGGACTTCCGGCCGCCTTCAAACTGCGAGGACACCAGAATGAAAAGTCTTCCCATCATCGCCGCAGCCGTCGCGTTTCTGCTGGTTACGCCGCCCTCCGCCAATGCCCGCGGGGATTATGCGCCGGTCATAGTACCCGCCGATTTCTCGACCGCCATAAACAATCCACTGTTCAAGATGCCCGAGGGCAGGACAACGTATTTCCGCTCGCGAACTGCGGATGGCCTGGAGACCGGAGAAATCCTAGTGACCGGTGCGACGCGAACCTTGATGGGCGTCAAGACGCTCATCGTCCGCGACCGCGTCTTTCTCGACGGCGTCATCCTCGAGGACACCATGGACTATTTCGCCCAGCACAAGAATGGCACCGTCTGGTATTTCGGCGAAGACGTCGACAATTACGAGGACGGCGTTCTCGTCGACCATGACGGAACCTGGCATGCCGGCGTAGATGGCGCCCGGCCCGGCAGGCTGATGCTGGCTCATCCGAAAGTCGGCCAAGTCTACCGCGAAGAGTATTATCCCGGCGAGGCCGAGGACATGGCCAAGGTGCTGTCGATCACCGCGACGGTCACGACCCGGCTGGGAACCTTCAGCAATTGCGTCAAAACCGAAAACTGGACGCCGCTGGAGCCAGGCGTGAAGGAACACAAGTTCTATTGCCGGCAGGCAGGCGGGATGGTGTCGGAAAAGAACTTGCAAAGCGGCGAGCGCAATGTGCTGGTGAAAATTAAGCATTGCGACTGACTGAGCCCGCCCCAACATTTCCGTGACTGCAAGCTCCAATCCTGCGTTATCATGCGATTTGACAATGACGCCGACGCCGGCAGGAACAGGGCGTGATGAGATATGTGACTGGGCTCTTTGCTGTCGCAGTTTTGGCGGCCACTTGCGGGGCGCGCGCCGAAGACTGCACGGCCCCTTGCCTCGGCTATGCATTCTCGAACGAATTCCAGGGCGATTGGTTCATCGAGTCGGACCCCTCCTCCAATGAATCCTACGATCTGCAGCTATCGTCCGACCGGGAAATCTTTCTGGTGCTCACCGAAGAGATGAAGCTGGTGACGGCCGTCACCTCGGAAGCTGTCAAGGACAAGGCGGCGGGCGAGGATCGCATCTTCGGGGGTCAGGGCACTTTTGTCGAAATGCTCTATGCCGAATTCGACTGGGAACCCGTGACGGTGAAGCTCGGCAAATTCGAGCCGGCCCAGGGCTGGGCGTCGCCGGAGCTTAACGGCATCCACGCCACCGATATCGCTGGAAACCTCGACACCGACGAACGCTGGGGGGTGGAAACCGGTTTCGCCTTTGAGGTGGCAGGCCTCGATCATCTGCTGACCGCCAGCGCGTTCACCACCGACCGCACCATCCTGAGCGAGTCGATCTTTACCAACCGCGGCCGCACTACGCTTGCCGATGGCGGGGCCGGCAACACCAAGGGCATTTCGTCGCTGGCGCTCTATCTCAGCGGATGCGCGGGGGCAGAACCCGAGGACTGCTACAGCGAGGGTGACTACGGTTACCGCCTTGGTCTCCGCTACCAAAAGGCGGGCCGGGCTACGGAAGACCAGATCGATGCGGCCATCACTCCGGACGATGAAGTGGGCGTCGTCGCGGCTGCCGTCCGGTCATTCGAGATTGATGAGGACATGACTCTCCGGATTTTGGGCGAGGCGGCCTATATGGGCGATTTCGAGGATGGCGATGGCGATGCCCTGATCGCCACCCTTTCGGCCGCGCTCGACAGTGGCCCCTGGACCTATGAGTCGACCTATTCGCGGCAGAGAAATTTTTCCTCGAAAGCCGAGCGCGGCAACACCGAGCATCTGGCCGATGTCACCGCCATCTATCGTTTTGGCGAGGACGTGACGTTTTTTGGAGAAACCTGGCAGGCGGCGGCGGGCTACAGCTACAGCCTTGATGCGGAAGGCGAAACCGCCCACACCGTCGCCCTGAAGGTCACCGTCGACTATGCGGGGAGCGTCCCTTTCGGCCCCTGATCCGGGGGCCTTTCGCTTTATCCCCTCCTGCCCTATATTCCCCCTGCCACCTCGCAAGGGGCGGCTATGGCGATAAACGGCCATCGTAATAAACCCATCGGACCCGGGGGCAGTACCCGGCGCCTCCACCACCGACCGCCGGAGCGGCGGCCGGTGATGGGGGCGAAATAGGATCGACGAGGGCGTAAAGGATGGACTTTTGCCCGCGATGGTTCCGGCGTTATCGGACTAAACATATAGTTGCAAATGACAACTATGCTCCGGTTGCTCTCGCTGCTTAATGCAGTGCGAGAACCGAAATCAAAGTCCTGAGGCCTTAGCCGGTTCAGGCGGGGTTCGCAGGCACCTGGCAACAGAAGCCGGCACTTTCATTCTTCAAATTGATGACTTGCAAGTCCCTTGGCCTGTATATGATGCGCGTGAATCGGTTGGCCGGGAGCCGAGCATGCCCGAAGACCTGATGCGATACGACCTGCTGGCGCAGAATGCGCTGCGCGGCGTGGTGCGCGAGGCGCTGCGCAAGGTCGAGCGCTCCGGCCTGCCCGGCGAGCATCACTTCTACATCGCCTTCGACACCCGCCATCCCGGCGTCGACATCGGCGAGCGGCTGGCGGCAGCGCTATCCGCGCGAAATGACCATCGTGCTGCAGCACCAGTTCTGGAACCTCGTGGTGAACGAGGACCGCTTCGAGGTGGAACTGTCCTTCGACAACATTCCGGAAAAGCTCGTGGTCCCGTTCAGCGCGGTCAAGGGCTTCCTCGATCCCGCAGTGCAGTTCGGCCTGCAGTTCGAAGTCGTTAACGGTTGAGGAAATACCGCAGGCTGAGAACAAGACGGCCGCAAACCGCGCCGGCCGGCGAAGCCGAAGTCGAAGGACGAGCCGAAGCCGTCGGATGACGGCGCCGAAAGTCGTCTCACTTGATGCCTTCCGCAAGAAGTGAGCCTTAAGCCTATGCACAAGACTGGCCGCTCTTCATTATCGCAATCCTGGCCGCGCTGGCCTTGCCCGCCGGGGCCCAGACGGCCGCCGAGCAGGCGGCGCTTGCGGCGTTGGCCGAAGCACGCGATCTCCAAGCTTCCCGGCCAAGAAGCTGTTCGGCGCCCAGAAACTGCCGGCCAATCTGCAAGTCCCGCGCCATCGGCTCCTATGCCAAGGGCTGTCTCGCCGGCGCGCAAGGCGCTGCCGGTCAACGGTCCCGCCTGGCAGGTCATGCGCCTGTCGCGCAACCGCAATTGGGGCCATCCCGGCCTGATCGCGCTGGTCGAGCGGCTGGCCGATGGAGGCCAAGCAGAATGACGGCTGGAACGGCCTGCTGGTCGGCGATATGTCGCAGCCGCGCGGCGGGCCGATGCTGACCGGCCATGCCAGCCACCAGATCGGTCTCGATGCCGATGTCTGGCTCACCCCCATGCCGGACCGCACCCTGACCCGAGGCGAGCGCGAGAACCTGTCGGCGACGCTGATGGTCAAGGACCGCACCGACAATCGACAACAAGGTGTGGACCGACAGCCCACGCACGGCTCATCACAGCGCGCCGCCTCCTATCCGGAAGTGGCGCGCATCTTCGTTCATCCGCCGATCAAGGCCGAGCTGTGCAAATGGGCCACCGGCGACCGCTCATGGCTCGCCAAGGTGCGCCCCTATTACGGTCACAACTATCACTTCCACATCCGCATGAACTGCCCGCCGGGATTCGGCCGGCTGCAAGAACCAGGCGCCGGCCCGCGCCCAAGGACGGCACCGGATGCGGCGAAGAACTGGCCTACTGGATGGGCGACATCCCGTGGAAGAAGCCAAGAAGCGGGACCCCAACGCCAAGCCGGTGAAGCCCGCCCCGCCCTTGACACTGGCGGGCCTTCCTGCTGAATGCCGCGCCGTCGTGACAGCCCAATAGGACCGCCAGAAGTCAATGGCAAGGAGCGGCGCCCGTCGCGGCAGCCCATGACACAAGCGATCACCCAGGAGGCCGGGCGCAATCCGGCTTCCCTCAAGCTCGCCTTCGCCTCGATCGGTGTGGTCTTCGGCGACATCGGCACCAGCCCGCTCTATGCCATGCGCGAGGCGCTGCATCATGTCGTTAAGGCGCGGCGGCGACCTGCGCCTGGCCGTGCTCGGCGTCGTCTCGCTGCTGATCTGGGCGCTGATCCTCATCGTCACGCTCAAATACGTCATCCTGCTCATGCGCGCCGACAACAAGGGCGAAGGCGGCATCCTCTCGCTCGTCGTGCTGGTCGAGACAGGCGCTGAAGCGCAAGGGCGGCTTCGTGCTGGTCCTCGGCATCGTCGGCGCCGCCTTCTTCTTCGGCGACGCCATGATCACCCCGGCCATGTCGGTGCTCTCGGCGGTCGAAGGCCTCACGGTCATCAATCCCGGCTTCGAGTCCCTATGTCGTGCCGCTCACCCTCGCCGTGCTCGTCGACTCTGTTCGCTGTTCCAGTACCGCGGCACCGCCGGCGTCGCCTCGCTCTTTGCGCCCGATCACCACCGTCTGGTTCGTCGTCATCGGCGTCATGGGCGCTCATCCACATCGTCGATGATCTCGAAATCTTCGTCGCCTTCAATCCGCTCTATGGCGTGCGCATGCTGCTCGAGCAGCCGGGACTGGCGCTGCTCGATCTTCGGCGGCGTGTTCCTGGCGGTGACCGGCGGCGAGGCGCTCTATGCCGACATGGGCCATTTCGGCAAGAAGCCGATCCGCATGGCCTGGTTCGCCGTGGTGTTCCCCGGCCTGGTCCTCAATTATCTGGGCCAGGGCGCCTTCATCATCGCCCATCCGCAGGCGGTCGAAAATCCCTTCTTCCTCATGGCGCCGGCCTGGGCGCTGATCCCGCTCGTCATCCTGGCGACGCTGGTCACCGTGATCGCCAGCCAGGCGGTCATCACCGGCGCCTTCTCGATCGCCCAGCAGGCCATGTCGCTGGGCCTGCTGCCGCGCATGAACATCACCCACACCAGCGAGACCGAACAGGGCCAGATCTATATCGGCCAGATCAACTGGCTGATCCTCGTGCGGCGTTATCCTGCTGGTGCTGGTCTTCCGCTCCTCGTCCAATCTCGCCTCCGCCTATGGCATCGCCGTCAACACCTCGATGATCATCGACACGATGCTGGCCATCATTTTCTTCTGGAAGGCGCGCACCCTGCCCGTCTGGCTGGTGGTCCCGGTGCTCGCCGCGGTCTTCGTCATCGAGGTCACCTTCCTCGCCGCCAACGGCCTCAAGCTCGCGCAGCGGCGGCTACATGCCGGTGCTGATCGGCGCCATCATCATCCTGATGATGGTCACCTGGATGCGCGGCCGTCAGGCGCTGGCCGCCAAGCTGCGCAAGGAATCGATCGAGCTTGTGGGCCTGCTCGAAAGCCTGGAAAAACGCCCGCCGACCCGGGTGGCGGGCGCCGCCGTCTTCCTGCAGACCGATCCCGTCTATGCGCCGAGCGCCCTCATGCACAATCTCAAGCACAACCGCGTGCTGCACGACATTCTGGTCTTCATCACGCGTCGAGACGACCGACGAGCCGCGCGCCGAGCCCGACGACCGCGTCACGCGTCAAGCAGCTGCCGCTCGGCGCCTGGCTGGTCGAGGCCCGCTTCGGCTACATGGAGCAGCCCGATGTGCCGGCGGCGCTTGCGCGCCTGCGAGCCCTTCGGTCTCGCCATCGATCCGCGCCAGGCCTCCTATTTCCTCGGCCGCCGCGTCATCCGCACGTCGGCCCGCTCGGCGCTGCCCTTCTGGCAGCAGCGCCTCTTCATCATGCTGGCCAACCAGTCGGCCCGCGCCATCGAATTCTTCCGCATTCCGCCCGACCGCGTCGTCGAACTCGGCATGCAGATGAGCGTATAGGAGCCCCATGACCGGCCTTTCGCCCTTCTCGCGTCCCGGCCGCTTCTGGCGCGGCAATCTGCACACCCATTCCACCCTGTCCGACGGGGCGCTGGCGCCACGGGACGTGGTCGAAGCCTACAAGGATGCAGGCTACGACTTCATGATGCTGTCCGACATTTCATCGATCATTTCGACTGGCCGATCGCCGACACGCGCGCCTTCCGCTCCAACAATTTCACCACCATCATCGGCTCCGAACTGCATGCGCCCGCCACCCAGGTGGGCGAGCTCTGGCACATCGTGGCGGCCGGCCTGCCGCTCGATTTCCGCCCTGCGGCAAGGACGAAACCGGAGCCGCAACTCGCCCGGCGCGCCGCGGAAGCCGGCGCCTTCATCGGCATCGCGCATCCCGCCTGGTCGCAACTCACCATCGAGGACGGCCGCGCCATCGACTGCGCCCATGCGGTCGAAATCTACAATCACGGCTGCGCCGTCGAGATCGACCGCGGCGACGGCTGGTATCTGCTCGACCAGATGCTGACCGAAGGCCGCAGGCTCACCGCCTTCGCCACCGACGATGCCCATTTCAAGAGCGACGATCATTTCGGCGGCTGGGTGCAGGTGAAGGCCGAGAGCCTCGATCCCGATGTGCTGCTCGCCGCGCTGAAGAAGGGCGACTACTATTCCAGCCAGGGACCGGTGATCCACGATATCGAGCTTGCCGGCACTGAACTCAATATCGCCTGCTCGCCGGTCAACACCATCGTGGCGATCTGCGGCAATTCGCGCACCGCCGGGCGCATCGGCAAGGCCATCACCGGCGCCACCGTCGATCTCAAGAAACTCGAGGACGGCTGGCTGCTGCGCGACAAGAGTCCGTGGTTCCGCGTCGTCGTCATCGATCAGGCGGGAAAGCGCGCCTGGACCAATCCGATCTGGTGGGACGAGCTACGATAGCAAAACCGGCGAGTGCTGCAGCGGCGAAGCCCGCACCGGTCAGGAAGGTGGCTTCAGAACCGGCCCATTCCCAGAGCACCCCCGCAATCACGCTGGCCAGCAGCAGTGCCGCACCGCTCACCAGATTGAAGGCGCCGAAACCGGTGCCGCGCAGATCTTCCGGCACGGTATCGGCAACCAGTGTGGCGAGAATGCCCTGGGTCAGCCCCATGTGCAGCCCCCACAGAGCCGCACCGGCCATTACCGCCATAACCGACGTGGCGGTGGCGAGGATGAGATCGGCGGCGATCAGGACGGCAAGTCCGGCGGCCAACAGGCCAAGCCTGCCATATCTGTCGGACAGTGCCCCCGCCGGATAGGACGAGAGGGCATAGACCACGCTCATCACCACCATGACGGCGGGAACATAGCGCGCCGCAAGCCCCGCCTCCGACGCCTTGAGGACCAGAAAGGCTTCCGAAAAACGCGCCAGCATCATCACCGCCCCGATCGCGGCGACCAGCCAGAAGGCCCGGCCGAGCAGCCGACCCGTTGCCAGGTTGAAGGCGGGCTTGCGGGCCGCTCCCGCCGGCGCTTCCGGCTCGCGCACGCCGAAGGCCAGGAAGGCGACGGCAAGGCCCGCCGGAATGCACGCGAGCCACAGCACGCCGCGCACATCGTCGGCGAGTGCTACCATCAGCGCGATTGCCGCCAGCGGCCCGAGAACGGCGCCCACCGTATCGAGCGACTGGCGCAGGCCGAATGCGGCGCCGCGCAATTCCGGCGGCGTGATATCGGCAATCAGCGCATCGCGGGGCGCGCCGCGGATGCCCTTGCCGATGCGGTCGGCGAAACGCGCCACAAACACCTCAAGCGGTGTCACAGCAATTGGAAACAGCGGCTTGACCACGGCGGCCAGACCATAGCCCAGAAGCGCCAGGCCCTTGCGGTTGCGCCAGCGGTCGCTAAGCAGGCCGGAGAACAGCTTGACGATCTGCGCAGTGGCCTCGGCCAGCCCCTCGATCACGCCCAGTGTCACGGCGCTAGCGCCAAGTGTGACCACCAGAAACACCGGCAGCAGCGCGTGGATCATCTCGGACGAGACGTCCATGAACAGGCTGACGAAGCCCAGAACCCAGACGCCGCGGGGAATTCTCTGCACCCATCCCTCACTGGCGGTCGTCACCGCGCCATGATAATCAGCCCGGAACCATTCCCACGAAATGTCCAACATGAGCAACACCCGCATCGAAACCGACACATTCGGCCCCATTGAAGTGGACGCCACCCGCTATTGGGGCGCCCAGAGCCAGCGCAGCATCGGCAATTTCAAGATCGGCTGGGAGAAGCAGCCCAAGTCCATCGTGCGGGCACTGGGCATCGTCAAGCGCGCCGCGGCGGAAGTGAACATGGCGCTGGGCCGCCTCGATCCGAAGCTCGGTGAAGTGATCGTCAAGGCGGCGCAGGAAGTGATCGACGGCAAGCTCGATGATCACTTCCCGCTCGTCGTCTGGCAGACGGGTTCGGGCACCCAGTCGAACATGAATGCCAATGAGGTGATCTCCAACCGGGCGATCGAAATGTTGGGCGGCGTCATGGGCTCGAAGAAGCCGGTGCATCCCAACGATCACGTCAACATGAGCCAGTCGTCGAACGACACCTACCCCACCGCCATGCACATCGCCTGTGCCGAGCAGATCCACCACGACCTGCTGCCGGCGCTGCGGCACCTGCACAAGGCGCTCGACGGCAAGGCGAAAACCTGGACACACATCATCAAGATCGGCCGCACCCATACTCAGGATGCAACGCCCCTGACGCTCGGCCAGGAATTTTCCGGCTACGCGAAGCAGGTGGAGAACGGCATCGCCCGCATCCAACAGACCATGCCGATGCTGATGGAACTGGCGCAGGGCGGAACCGCGGTGGGAACCGGCCTCAACGCGCCCAAGGGCTTTGATAAGAAAATTGCCGAGCGCATCGCCGCCATCAGCGGCCTGCCATTCACCTCCGCCCCCAACAAGTTCGAGGCACTGGCCGCCCATGACGCCATGGTGATGAGCCACGGCGCCATCAACACGGTCGCCGCCTCGCTATTCAAGATCGCCAACGACATCCGCTTTCTCGGTTCGGGTCCGCGCTCGGGCTTCGGCGAATTGGCCCTGCCCGAGAACGAGCCGGGTTCCTCGATCATGCCGGGCAAGGTCAATCCCACCCAGTGCGAGGCGCTGACGATGGTCTGTGTACAGATTTTCGGCAATCACGCCGCCTTGACCTTCGCCGGCAGCCAGGGCCATTTCGAGCTCAACGTATTCAATCCGGTCATGGCCTATAACTTCCTTCAGTCGGTGCGGCTGATGGCCGATGCGGCAGTGAGCTTCACCGATAATTGTGTCGCTGGCATCGAGCCGCGCAACGACAATATCGGCGCGGCGCTTGGGCGGTCGCTGATGCTGGTGACAGCGCTTGGCGCCCAAATACGGCTACGACCGCGCCGCGAAAATCGCCAAGACCGCCCACAAGAACGGCACGACGCTGCGCGAAGAGGCGATCAAGGATGGCATTCCAGCCGAGGATTTCGATGCGATCGTCAGACCCGAGAACATGATTGGACCAATGTGATGGCCGAGATCGTCAATCTCAGGCTCGCCCGCAAGCGCAAGGCGGAAGCCGAAAAGCAGGCCGAAGCCGCACGCAACCGTGCCGCATTCGGGCGCCCAAAGCGCGAACGCAAAGAGACCGAGGCCGAGCGCCATCGCAAAGCCAAGGAGCTCGACGGCCACAAGCTGGACGATTGATGCCGAGAGACCTGAAGCGCTCGCTGACCATCGCCGGGCACCGCACGTCCTTGTCGCTCGAACCCGAATTCTGGTCCCTTCTGCGAGAAACGGCGAAGAAGCAGCAGAAGCCGCTGGCAGCGCTTGTCGCCGAGATCGACAAGACCCGCGGCCGGCGCAATCTGTCCAGCGCCGTCCGCGTCTGGTTGTTGGGGGCGATGAGGCGCTAGCGTCCTATTGCTTCGGAGGCCGATAAGGCACCGGCGGAACCAGAATGACCGGAACCTGGATTCGGGGCTCGGGCTGTAGCTTCATGCGCTGCCGCCGAAGCAGCTGCTGCGCGAGACGCGCCAGACGCCGGTGCACCCGGAGCTCGCGCAGCCGCATGGCCATCTCGGCGCGCCTCAGTTTGACAGATTCGGCATTGAGCCGGATTGTTTCCAGCCGGGCGCGTTCAGCCTCCTGCTGCCGCACCCGGGCATATACCTTCAGCTTCTGCAGCCGCATGGCCATTTCGGCGCTGTTCATCTTGACATGTTCAGCATCGAGCCGGATCGCCTCAATGCGGGCGCTTTCGGCTTCCTGCTGACGCACCCGTTCATGCACCTTCAATTCGCGCTGGCGCAGGCGCAATTCGTCGCGCTGGGCATAATAGGCCTGAAGCCGCGCGTCATCCTCCTTGCGTTGCCGTTCCTCTTCCTCCGCCAGGCGCTGCTGTTCCCGTTGCAGCCGTTCCAATTCCTTCACGCCCTGCTGGAGGATCTGGAAGCCGAGGGCCGCCACGAGCGCGGCATTGTCCTCGCTGCGGGCTAGAGCCGATGGCGGGCCGGAATAGGCAATCTCCATCGACGGCAGGCCTCCCATCGCCTTGAGATCGAGAATGACGGACATGTCGATCTTGCCTTCCGCCATCTCGGCGACGGTCTTGACCGCTGCGTCGGCGTCCTTCGTCTTGATCTGAAACGGCAGGAAAGCGGCAACCCCATTGTCGATGGTGATGGAACCGGAGATATTGCCAGCCGCCATTTCGCCGCCGCTGGCAAGGCCTGCGAAGGCGGCCTCGAGCCCCGCGGCGTCGCGCGCTTCGGCGATGCGGCGCGTGAAGGTCTCGGCCGAGATGTTGAGTAGGCGCAGATCCTTGAAGGAATAGGAACCCGATCCCTTGATCGCCGCCAGTGCGCCGCCGGGACTGCGGCCCTGACTCTGGAAGCGCAACTCGATCGAGCCCTCGCCGCTGGCGACCGGCGCGCCGCCGGCCAGCCGCAATTGCCGGGCGAGATCGAGCGGCAGCACGATCGTGCCCTCGAGTGCCCGGCTGCCGCCATTGGGCCGCGAGGCCAGTTCGATGATGGCCTTGCGCCCCTCGCCATCCTTGCCGAAGACCGCCATGCGGGTTTCCTCCGCCGTTGCGGTAATGCCGATCTGCACATCGGAAGCATCGAAGCCCTCATGCACAAGCAGGGAGCGAGGCGCGATCCATACTTCGCCGGTGAGTCCAAGCGGCAGAGCCGCGGCGAAGGCCGTGTCGATTTCCGCCGCGCGGCCCGTCCAGGTGAGAAAGCTTGCCGCCAGCACATCGGTCAGCGCCAGATCGCCGGTTTCGAGATTGCCGGTGACATTGCCATCCGGGCCGAATGCCAGATTGCCGGTCAGCCGCGAAGCGCCGACGCGGCCGTCGATCGCCGCGGAAATGCTCTCGCCACCATGGCTTTCGATCGCGGCGTCGAGCACCAGAACGCCCGATGGCCGCATGGCAACCGGCAATCCCGTCACCGCCGCGAGCAGCGATATATCGGTGCTGCGCGCCGAGGCTTTGCCGTCGAGCGCCAGGCGCTCCGCGCCGCCACCGATTCGGCCATCAAAATCAAAGCGGGTGCCGAAGAGCTGGGCCTGAATTCCGGTTTTAAAGCCCTCCGCCAGATTACCTTCGACCGTCGCGACCAGCCGGCCGGGCGACAGATCGGCAGCCGCCGGGGTAAGCCCCAAGAGCCGGACGATGGCGGTACTTGTCGGGCTTTCGATATCGGCCGTGCCGGCAAAATCGCGGCCGTCCCGCAGCGATCCGGCGGCGGTGATCTCGAGGTCGCCGGTCTTGCCCTTGAAGGCGATGGAGGAGGCAGGGCCCGTTTCTCCCGGTTTTACCGCAAATTCGCCCTTGATCCTTGTATCACCTAACCCCGCCGCCCAGAGCGGTTCCCGGTCGCCGGGAATCACTCCGAGCAGGCGCAACAGGCCGCGCGGATCTTCCGCCCCGGCTTCGATGTCAATCTTGCCGTCGGGCCCCTTACCGGAATCGAGGATGAGGCCGCTCGCCACGAGCCTTGCGCCTTCCACTGAAGCAATCTTTAGGGTCTTGAGATCGAGTCCCTTGGCGCCGGAGTCGAGATCGATCGCCAAATCCTTCGCCTCGACGCCATTGAACCGCATCAATCCGGTCTGGACCGTCAGGCGCAGGTCGCCCGCGTCCTTCGACGGCATGAGCATAGCAAGAAGCCCGGCCAACCCGCCCGCACCGCCCGAGGACATTGCGGCCACACCGCCCGGTATGAAATTGTCGAAATCAATCTCGGCTGCATCGATCCGCAATTCGCTCGCCGTGCGGCCGCCGGTCTCGCGGCTGAATGAAGCGTTGCCCGCCACCCCGTCGATTTCATACTGGGTCTTGGCGAAGTCGAGGCGGTTTCGCGTAAGATTAATTTCGGTTTGCAGCTTTAGGCGGCCGCGGCTGCCGGTCCAGTATTTGCTGATCGTCTCCGTGCCCTCGGGCCAGGCCCACAACGTCAGTTGCCGGAGATCATTGGCCTCGAGCGCAAGTTTTCCGGCAAGTTCGGCGCCGGCGCTTCCCGGAAAGAACACACCCTCGAAACGCGCCCGCGAACGGCCAGGGAGCGAGGCCGAAAGCTCATGCACCCGGATGGCCTCGCGCCCCGCTTCGAGCCTGAGCACCACGTTTTCCAGTGTCTCGCCTCCGGTTTCGAGCGCCGTGACCTTAAAGGCCGTTTTAAGGGAAACCGCCTCGGGCAAGAGGGACAACAGGCCGTCGGCAACGGCGAGCCCGCCCCCCTCGCGCAACAACCGCCGCGCTTCCGCTCCTGCGTATTGGTCGAGATCGATCTTCGCTGCGGAAAGTTCCGCTTCCGCCGACATCGCTGTGCCGAGCGAGAGCCGGGCGCTGCCGCTCACCAGGGTCCCGCCACTTTCCGGATCGCGCGGTGCGATTTCAATGGCGTCAAAGGCGACATTGTCGAAATCGGCCGTCACTTTGGCCTTAAACACCAACGGCCGGATGCGGCCTTCGACATCTTCCTTGCCTTCCGCATCGGCGGCGGGCTCGATCAGCATCGTGCCCGCGATATTTTCGCCGTCATTGGCGCCGTCGAAATTGTAGACGAGGCCGGAATTGTCGCCGGGCGCGAGGCGAAAGCCGAAACGGAAGGCCTCGCCTTGCTTCCAAGCCCCGGTATTGATGCCGATATCGAGGGGCCGGCCGCGATAGGTGACGGTGGCCCGCATGCGCCAAGGCCCGGCAATGCCGGGAGCGGCAAGCGAGGCATTGAGGTTATCAAGCCTGGCCTCGCCGCCGCGGCGCCGGTCGATCAGCCGCAAGACGCCGTTGGTCAGCGTTATGCGGTCGAGTCTGACACGATCGAGAAGCCGGTTTTCATCAAGATCGCCGGCCGGTGTGAAGTTCCAGTTGCCCTGCCCTTCGGCCCGCCTTTCCAGCGTGATCACCGGTTCTTCGATGTCGATACTCTCGACCTGAATGTTGCCGTTGAACAGTCCGGCGAGCGATACGCGCACTACGATGCGCTCGGCCGTTGCAAACTCGGATGCCCCGAGACCCGGTGGATTGGCCAGATGCACATCTTCGGCGGCCAGCCTGGGCCACGGGAACAGGCGCACCGATATGGGCCCGCCGATGGTGACGGCGCGGCCGGTGAGTTTGCGCCCGTAGTCTTCGAGACCGGCCCGATAGGCGTTGAGGTCCACGACGAATGGCGCGAGCAACGCCCCGGCCACGGCCAGTACCAACAGTACCCCGATATAGAAAACAGGCGATTTCCAGACAGGCATGGGCCGTCACAATATTCCGCCATGCTGCAAGAGCAAGGCTTTGCGTCAATCAGATGGCGGCGTTCTTGCCGGGATTCATGATGTTCTGGGGATCGAGCGCCCGCTTGATGGCGCGCATGAAGGCGACCGCCGGCCCGTGCTCGGCTTCGAGAAAGGCGATCTTGCCGGCGCCGATCCCGTGCTCGCCGGTCGAGGTGCCGTCCATGGCGATCGCCCGGTCGATCAGGCGGTCATAGACCGCCTTGACCCGGGCGACTTCGTCCGGGTCCGAGCGGTCGCAATAGAGCACGACGTGGAAATTGCCGTCGCCGACATGGCCGACAATGGGACCATAGAGGCCGTTCTGCGCCAGGTCCTTCTGGGTTTCGGTGACGCATTCGGCGAGCCGCGAAATCGGCACGCAGACATCGGTGGCGAAGGACTCCTTGCCGGGCATCAGCGCCCTGGTGGCCCAGAAGGCATCGTGGCGCGCCTGCCACAGTTTCTGGCGGTCTTCTTCCTTGGTGGCCCAGACGAACGGTCCGCCGCCCAGTTCGCCGGCGATGGCGGCGAAGGTCTCGGCCTGCTCCGCTGGTCGAGGCCTCGCTGCCGTGGAATTCGAGGAACAGCGTCGGCGCCACCTTGAGATCGATCTTCGAATAGGCGTTGAAGGCCTTGACATGCTCGTCATCGACGAGTTCGATGCGCGCCACCGGAATGCCGATCTGGATCGTCTGGATGGCGGCCTGGCAGGCAGGCCTCGACCGTGGGAAACGGACACACGCCGGCGACGATCGATTCCGGGATGCCATAGAGCCTGAGACCCACCTCGGTGATGATGCCGAGCGTGCCCTCGGAGCCGACCAGCAGCCGGGTGAGATCGTAGCCGGCCGAGGATTTCCTGGCCCGCGAGCCGGTGCGGATGACCTCGCCATTGGCCATCACCGCGGTGAGATTGAGGACATTCTCGCGCATGGTGCCGTAGCGCACCGCATTGGTGCCCGACGCCCGCGTCGCCGCCATGCCGCCGAGGCTCGCGTCGGCGCCGGGATCGATGGGGAAGAACAGGCCCTTGTCGCGCAGATGGGTGTTGAGCGTCTTGCGCGTCACGCCGGCCTCGACCCGGCAATCGAGATCCTCCGCATTCACCTCGAGAATGCCGTTCATCTGCGACAGATCGACCGAGATGCCGCCGAAGGGCGCGGTGAAATGGCCTTCGAGCGAGGTGCCGGTGCCGTAGGCGATGACCGGCGTCTGATACTTGCCGCAGATCGTGCACGATCTTCTGCACCTCCGGCGTGTCGCGCACGAAGGCGACCGCATCGGGCGGTGCTCCCGGATTCCAGGTCTGGTCCTTGCCGTGCTGCTCGCGCACCGCCGGCGCCGTCGAAAGCCGGTCGCCGAGAAAGTCGCGGATTTCGGCGATCGCCTGCAGTTGTGCTGTTCTTCGCGGTCTGGTGTAGTCATGGCCGGAAGCTAGCAGGAACAGGGGAAATTGCGATGGACTTTCCGGCACCCTTCGTGGGCACGGTCCAGAAGGTCGAGGACCAGTGGATCGACTATAACGGCCATTTCAACATGGCCTATTACAACGTGATCTTCGACCGCTGCGGCGACGAGGCCTTCGCGCTCGTCGGTCTCGGCCCCGACTATGTGAAGGCGGCGCAACTGCTTCCTTCTTCACGCTCGAGGCCCATGTCACCTATCTGCGCGAACTGCATGCGCGGCGACCGGGTGCGGGTCACCGCGCAGTTCCTCGACTACGACGCCAAGCGCGTCCACTATGTGCAGGAGATGTTCCACGCCGATGAAGGCTGGCTCGCCTGCGTCACCGAGAACATCGTCATGCATGTCGACATGACGGCCAAGAAATCGGCCCCCTTCCCGCCCGATGTGCTGGCAAAGATCGAGGCCATGCACGAGGCGCACAAATCCTTGCCGGTGCCGCCGCAAGTGGGCCACAAGATCGGGATTCCGCGCGCCAAATAGTTCTCCCATCGTCACATCGCCGCAATATTCTCGGCGCATTTCGTCTCCATAGTTGAGTCGGCAGAAAACGAAGGAGGCGGAACATGTTGAACGGCGGTTATGACCGATTCGCGGAAGCGCTGGTCTTCGTCCATGGCCCAGGGCCGAGGCCGAAGCGGCGCTGCACGCCGCACTCTGCGAGAAATCGGGCGACGAGGACACTGCCGAAACCTGGCGCAATGTCCAGCGGGCGATCCGCAATTTCAGGCCGAAACTCGCGGCTTGACCGGCATTAAAGAGCTTGACATGTGCTGCACATGAAGTCATGTTTAGCACATGAACAAGCATATCCAAATTCGCAATGTTCCGGACCCGTTGCACCGCCGCCTGAAAATCAAGGCAATGCGGCAAGGAACAACGCTGTCGGAATACCTGCGCTCGGAAATGGAACGCATCGCCAAGCTGCCCACCTTGCAGGAGTGGGCGGACATGGTCAGAAAGCAGAAGCCGCTCAAGATTACTCCGGAAGAAATCGTCGAGGCGATCCATGCCGGCCGCGAGGAACATGACGCAAAGATTGAGCGGTCGATTGCCCGGCGGCGGAAGTGATCGTCGTCGACTGTTCGGCTCTCCTGGCCTTTCTGCTCGATCCTCAAGGCAATAATTCCATTGGCATGGCAATCGGGGGCGCGGAGAGCCTCGCGGCTCCCGATCTGATCGACGTCGAGATGATCAGCGCACTGCGGCGGCTGGAGAACCTCCGGCGCATTTCACGGCCAGCCGCGGATCGTTTGGTCGATCAATTTCTCCTGCTTCAACTCGAGCGATTTCCGGCGCACGATCTCGTCCCCAGCATCTGGAAGCTCCGCACTAACTTCAGCGCCTATGATGCGGCCTATGTTGCTCTGGCGCGAAGCCTGAAAGCGCCGCTTCTGACACGCGACGGCAGACTTCAGCGTGCCGTCGCGGAATTCACGAATATCGCCCTGATCTGACGCGCGACACTTGCTATATAGGGGCCTAAGGATTCGGACCCCGATGCCCGCAAAACCGATCGATATCGGCGATTTCGACGACGACGCAGCGCCCCCGCCGGTCAAGCCGGGGAGCCTGTCGGCGCGCGCGCTTGCCGGGGCCGAGCCGCCCTATCTCAAGGGCCTCAACCCCGAGCAGCGCGCCGCGGTCGAAACCACCGACGGCCCCCTGCTCGTGCTGGCCGGCGCCGGCACCGGCAAGACCCGGGTGCTGACCACCAGGCTCGCCCATATCCTCGCCACCGGCAAGGCCTGGCCCGGCCAGATCCTCGCCGTCACCTTCACCAACAAGGCGGCGCGCGAGATGAAGGAGCGCATCGGCGCACTGATCGGCGGCGTGGTCGAGGGCATGACCTGGCTCGGCACCTTCCATTCCATCGGCGTCAAGATCCTGCGCAGCCATGCCGAACTTGCCGGCCTCAAATCCGGCTTCTCGATCCTCGACACCGACGACCAGATCCGCCTGCTCAAGCAGTTGCTCGAGGCCGCACGACATCGACGAGAAGCGCTGGCCGGCCCGCCAGCTCGCCGGCCTCATCGACGGCTGGAAGAATCGCGGGCTGACGCCCGACACGCGTGCCGGCCGGCGAAGCGCATGGCTTCGCCAACGGCATGGGCGGCAAGCTCTATGCGCGAATACCAGGCGCGCCTCAAGGTGCTGAACGCCGCCGATTTCGGCGATCTGCTGCTCGAAGTCCTGCGCATCTTCCAGGAGCATCCCGATGTGCTCAAGGACTATCAGCGCCGCTTCAAATACATGCTGGTCGACGAATATCAGGACACCAATGTCGCGCAGTATCTGTGGCTCAGGCTGCTCGCCCAGGGCCACAGGAACATCTGCTGCGTCGGCGACGACGACCAGTCGATCTATGGCTGGCGCGGCGCCGAGGTCGACAACATCCTGCGCTTCGAGAAGGATTTTCCCGGCGCCAAGGTCATCCGGCTCGAGCGCAACTACCGCTCGACGCCGCATATCCTCGGCGCCGCCTCGGGCCTCATCGCCAAGAACGAAAGCCGCCTCGGCAAGACGCTTGCGCACCGACGCGACGATGGCGAGCCCGTCACCGTGCGCTCGCATTGGGATGGCGACGAGGAAGCCCGCGCCATCGGCGATGACATCGAAAGCCTGCAGCGCAAGGGCGAGAAGCTCGACGACATGGCGATCCTGGTGCGCGCCTCCTTCCAGATGCGCGCCTTCGAGGACCGCTTCATCACGCTCGGCCTGCCCTATCGCGTCGATCGGCGGTCCGCGCTTCTATGAGCGCGCAGGAAGTCCGCGATGCGCTCGCCTATTTCAAGGTCACGGCCTCGCCCGACAACGACCTCGCCTTCGAGCGCATCGTCAATGTGCCGAAGCGCGGCATCGGCGATACCTCGGTCAAGCGCATGCATGAATTCGCGCGCGCGCGAGGGCGTCTCGCTCTACCGCGCCGCCGAGGCGCTGAGCGCTCACCGATGAACTGCCCGCCAAGACCCGCACCGCGCTCCGCACGCTGCTCGAAAGTCTTCGGCCGCTGGCGCCAGGCGCTCGCCGGTCTTCCGCACACCGAGCTTGCCGAGATCATCCTCGACGAATCGGGCTACACCGCAGATGTGGCAGAACGACAAGAGCCCGGAGGCGCAGGGCCGGCTCGAAAACCTGAAGGAGCTGGTCCGCTCGATGGGCGAGTTCGAGAACATGGCGGGCTTCCTCGAGCACATCGCGCTGGTCATGGACCGCGACAGCGGCGAGGCCGAGGACAAGGTCAACATCATGACCCTGCATTCCGCCAAGGGCCTCGAATTCGGCACCGTGTTCCTGCCCGGCTGGGAGGAAGGCCTGTTCCCGCACCAGCGCTCGCTCGACGAGAAGGGCCGCGCCGGCCTCGAGGAAGAGCGCCGCCTCGCCTATGTCGGCATCACCCGCGCCAAGCGCCGCGCCACCATCTCCTTCGCCCAGAACCGCCGCGTCCACAACATGTGGCAGTCGGGCCTGCCCTCGCGCTTCGTCGACGAATTGCCGGAAGGCCTTCGTCGAGGTGGCGCCGATGTCCGACGAGCTATGGCGGCCATGGGCTCGGCGGCTATGGCGCCAGCCGCTTCGACGAGCGCCAGCCCTTCGCCAACACCTATGCGACGCCCGGCTGGCAGCGCGCCCAGGAACGCTGGGCCAAGGGCGACGGCGCTGCGCTCGACGCCGCATTTCATCGAAGGCGAACTGGTCGGCGCGCGAAACCGAAGGCGGCGGCTTCGCGACGGGCGAGCGCGTCTTCCACCAGAAATTCGGCTATGGCCGCATCACCGCGCGTCGACGGCAACAAGCTCACCATCGATTTCGACAAGGCCGGCGAAAAGCGCGTGCTCGATTCATTCGTCGAGCGGACGTGACGCCGTCCCCGAGACGGCAGCACCCGCATCACGGCCGAGGCGAATAAAGTTCAGGACCGAGCTGACGGCGAACAAAGCGACGACGACGTAGGCCACGGAAAAATCCGCAACCGCCAGCGCGCCATCGCCGTGCCAAGCTTGCGCCATCTCCAGCACGAAAGCGGCGAGCGCCACGCCGGCCGAGAGCGACAGGTGCTGCGCCACCGTATAGAGGCTCGTCGCATGGCTCATGGCGGGGTTCTCGATATCGGCATAGGACATGGCGTTCATGGCCGTGAATTGCAGCGAGCGCAGGAAGCCGCCGCAGAACAGCAGCAGGATCACCAGCACCAGGGATGTCGAGGGCGAGAGAAGCCCAAGGGCGGCAATCGACGCGCTCGCCAACACGCCATTGACCAGCAGCAGGCGGCGGAAGCCGAAATGCCGGATGAGGCGCGCCGCCGGAAATTTCATGGAGATGGCGCCGGCCGCCGCGGCACAGGTGAGCATGCCCGACTGAAAGGCGCTCATGCCGAAGCCGAGCTGGAACAGCAGCGGCGTCAGAAACGGCACCGCGCCGACGCCGATGCGGAACAGGCTGCCGCCGAGCACCCCGGCGCGGAAGGTTTCGATGCGCAGGAGCCTGAAATCGAGGATCGGATCGCGCACGGCGCGGGCGTGGCGGACATAGAAGAATAACAGAATGGCGCCGAGGCCCATGAGTGCTTGCGGCCCGTAGCCGGGCAGGAGGTCCTGTCCCACCACGGTGAGCCCGAACACAGTAGAGGATAGTCCCAAGCCCGAAAGCAGGAAGCCCTTCACATCGAGTGGCGGCACATGATCGACATCGGTTTCCGGCATCATCGTCGAGGCGAAGATTATGGCCGCCACGCCGAAGGGCACATTCATCCAGAAAACCCAGCGCCAGTCGAAATAGGTGGTGATGAAGCCGCCGACCGGCGGCCCGACCAGCGGGCCGACGAGGGCCGGGATCGTCAGCCAGGCCAGGGCATCGACGAGTTGCGACTTGGGGATCGCGCGCAACAAGATGATGCGGCCGACCGGCACCATCATGGCGCCGCCCACCCCCTGCAGGGCGCGGGCAGCGACGAGGCCGCCCAAGCGATTGCGCCGCGCCGCAGGCGATCGAGCCCAAAGTGAAGACCACGATCGCCGCGCGGAACACATGCCTCGCGCCGAAGCGGTCGGCGCACCAGCCGCTCACCGGGACGAATACGGTGAGAGCTGAGGAGATAGGTGGTGAAGGCGAGCTTGAGGGTGATGGGATCGGTGCCGAGATCTTCGGCGATCGCCGGAAGCGAGGTGGCGATCACCGTCGAATCCATGTTCTCCATGAACAAGGCGGAAGCGATGATCAGAGGAATCAGCCGGTTGGGCGCGGGCATGCATCCCTTCCATATCACGAAGGCCACCCGCCGCATTGCTCAAGTGGCATGGCAGGAACGCAACGCAAGGGATTCAAATGACTCGGTTATCCAATCTGAGGGCCCCGGCTTTGACCGGCACCCCTCCCCGGCGTTATAAGTTCAATTTGCAGCCGCACCACCGATGAAAGTGCGCCGCGCGGACCCCATATGCCATCGCGCGCCAGGAGATTTCACCGTGTTTGACCGCATTTTCCGCTGGTTTGAGGCCCGCGTCGATCCGTTTCCACCGCCACAGCCTGACCAGCCGCCGGCCCGGCTCCTGGCCTTTGCCTGGCATTATACGCGCCCGTTCCTGCCGCTGCTTGCCGCTTCCATCGCATTTTCGTCGGTGATCGCGCTGATCGAGGTCTATCTCTTCGCCTTTCTCGGCGATCTCGTCGATCTCCTCGCCGCCGCCGACCGCGCCACCTTCTGGCAGGATAATGGTACCAAGCTGATCGTCATGGCCGCGCTCGTCCTCATCGTGCTGCCGCTGCTCAATTTCGTCTCCGAAACCATTTCGCACCAGGGCCTGCGCGGCAATTTCGCCATGCGCACCCGCTGGCTGGCGCACCGCTACGTGCTGCGCCAGAGCATGGACTTCTTCCACAACGATTTCGCCGGCCGCGTCGCCACCAAGGTCATGCAGTCAGCGTTGGGGGTGCGCGACGCGGTGATGAAATTCACCGAGGTAATCGTCTATGTCTCGGTCTATTTCATCGGCGCGCTGGTGCTCGTCGCCACCAGCGATGCCTGGCTGATGATCCCGCTGCTCATCTGGCTTGCGGGCTATGCCGCCGCCTGCTGGTATTTCGTGCCGCGCCTCGGCAAGCTTTCGGAAGCTGCAGGCCGACATGCGCTCGATGGTCACCGGCCGCGTCGTCGACAGCTACACCAACATCTCGACGGTCAAGCTCTTCGCCCATGCCGACCGCGAGGACGGCTATGCCAAGGAGGGCATGGGCTGGATGCTCGACGCGATCTACCGCTCGATGCGCATGTCGACGCTGATGACCACGACGCTGCAGATTCTCAGCGGCATCCTGATCTTCACCATGGCCGGCATGTCGATCTGGCTGTGGCACGCGGGCGCCATCACCACGGGCGCCATCGCCTTCTCCATCGGTCTCACGCTGCGCCTCAAGGCCATGTCGCAATGGATCATCTGGGAAGTGGCGGGCCTGTTCGAGGATGTCGGCGTCATTCAGGACGGCATCGAAACGGTCGCCCGCGACCGTTCCATCACCGATGCGCCCGATGCCAAGCCGCTGAAGGTGACGCGCGGCGACATCGCCTTCGAAAATGTCCGCTTCAACTACGGCAAGGCGCGCAACCCGAAAGCCGACGATGTCGTCGACCGGCTCTCGCTGTCGATCAAGCCCGGCGAGAAGGTGGGCCTCGTCGGCCGCTCGGGCGCGGGCAAATCGACTCTCGCCAATCTGCTGCTGCGCTTCTACGATCTCGAGAGTGGCCGCATCCTCATCGATGGTCAGGATATTTCACAGGTGACGCAGGAATTCGCTCCGCGCCGCCGATCGGCGTGGTGACCCAGGACACTTCGCTGCTGCACCGCTCGGTCATCGACAATATCCGCTATGGCATGCCCGAGGCCGGCATGGCCGACATCGAGGCGGCGGCCCGCAAGGCCCATGCCGATGAATTCATCGCCGGCCTCGTCGATCCCAAGGGCCGCAAGGGTTATGACGCCCATGTCGGCGAGCGCGGCGTGAAACTGTCCGGCGGCCAGCGCCAGCGCATCGCCATTGCCCGCGTGCTGCTCAAGAACGCGCCCATCCTGGTACTCGACGAGGCGACGAGCGCGCTCGATTCCGAGGTCGAGGCGGCGATCCAGGAAAATCTCTACACCCTGATGGAGGGCAAGACGGTGATCGCGGTCGCCCACCGGCTCTCGACCATCGCCGCCATGGACCGCCTGGTCATCATGGACAAGGGCCGCATTGTCGAGGAAGGCTCGCACCAGCAGCTCCTGCGCAAGCGCGGCCTCTATGCCATCGCTGTGGCAGCGCCAGTCCGGTGGCTTCCTCGCGGCCGAGGCGGCCGAGGCCGCCGAATAACCCTTCATTAACCATATTGCCGCCACAACTGCCGACAATTTGGCGATGGTGGAATGAAGGGGGACCCCATGAATCGCATTGCGATCGCATTGACCGCCGCGGCTTTTCTCGCCGCCGGCTGCACCACCAATCCTTACACCGGCGAGCAGCAGCTCTCCAAGACGGCGATCGGCGCCGGCACCGGTGCGGTAATCGGCACCGCGGCGGGCGCATTGCTGGGCACCACGACCAATGTCAAAACCCGCAAGGCGATGCTGATCGGCGCCGGCATCGGTGCGCTGGCCGGCGGCGGCGTCGGCCTCTACATGGACAACCAGGAAGCCAAGCTGCGTGAGCGCCTCGAAGGAACCGGCGTCTCGGTGACGCGGGTGGGCGACAATATTGTGCTCAACATGCCGTCCAACATCACCTTCGACACCGATCAGGCCGACATCAAGCCGAATTTCTACGGCGTGCTGAATTCGGTGGCGATCGTGCTGCAGGAATTCGACAAGTCGCTGGTCGACGTCAACGGCCACACCGACGCGGACGGTTCCGATGAGTACAATGACGATCTGTCGCGCCGCCGCGCCGGCGCCGTGGCCCGATATCTGGTTTCGCAGCAATTGAATCGCCAGCGCTTCGAGGTGCAGGGCCTGGGCGAGAGCCATCCGGTCGCCTCCAACGACACGGCGGCGGGCAAGGCCCATAATCGCCGCGTCGAAATTCAGATCGTGCCGCTGACCTAGGCGCATGTGACTGCCGCAACCGTCACCCTGACGCTTGCCGGTCTTCAGCTTGGTGAGGCACAGAAGCTTGCCGCGCGCATTGAGGATGATTGGCGCATCGAGGTGCTGGCTGTCACCATTGACGAAACCGACGAGGCACGGGGCCTGTGGCAGACGGTCGCGTATTTCGCCGATGAAGCCGGTGCGCGGGCGGCGGATGCGGCGCTGGACCTGCATGGCGCCATCTCTCCCCTGCCCGATACCGACTGGATTGCACGAGCGCTCGAAGGTTTGCCGCCGGTCGCCGCCGGGCGCTTCTTTTTGTATGGATCGCACGACCGGCACCGGCGCCGTGGTGGAGGCATTGCGCTCGAGATCGATGCCGGAACCGCCTTCGGCACCGGCCATCACGGCACCACCGAAGGCTGCCTTTTGATGTTCGATGCGCTGATCAAGCGGACACGGCCCCGCCGCATTCTCGATCTCGGCTGCGGCAGCGGCGTTCTCGCCATCGCGGCGGCACGGGCCGTGCGGCGCAAGGTGTTGGCGAGCGACATAGATCCCGAGGCGGTGCGTGTCACGCGCCGCAATGCCGCGCTCAACAATGCCGGACCGCTGGTCGAGGCGATTGCCGCACCCGGACTGAAGCACACGCGCATTGCGGGAGGCGCGCCCTATGATCTGATCTTCGCCAATATCCTGGCGCGGCCGCTGGTGGCGCTGGCGCAAGACCTGTCACAGAGCCTGGGCCCCGGCGGGGCGCTGATCCTCTCCGGCCTCACTCTCGATCAGAGCCGTTGGATTTTTGCCGCCTATCGCAATCGCGGGCTCGTTCCGCTTCAAGCGGATCGCGCGCGGCAATTGGGCGACACTGGTCCTCACCCGGCCGGCGAAACAAAAACGCCCGGAACGCTTTCGCGCCGGGCGCCAGGTTTCCGGCGCTTGCGGCGCCGGCTGGGAGGATTCGTAAGAGGGTTTAGTTGCCCCAAACCATCTTGTGGATTTCCGAGCGCCTCAGGCCGATATCGGCGAGCAGGCGGTCGTCGAGCTGGGCGAGCTGACGCTCGGCCCGGGAGCGGGCGAGGAAGCTCTTGACCCGGCCCATCAGGCCTGTGGTCATGCGGGTGCCGCCATTGCGAACGGTTTCGCGGCCGGAAGTGATCGTGGTCATGGTCATTCTCCTTCTCTTCTCACAAACACGAATCTGTGTTTCGCGAGGTGACATCATTTGTGCATTGCACAATTACCAGCCCCATATAGAGGGCAGAATCGATCTAAGCCAGTGAGGCAAATGCCAATCAGATATGCACCAACAGCATATCTCTATTCAAGTTTTGTTAACGATCGTTTTGTTGGACTTACCTAATTGAAATAAGAGGGATTTAATTAAGATTATTCACCATGATAGCGGTGCGTGTTGAGGAGATTGAAGTTAAATATGGTAATTGAAATTGGCAAATCGGTTGGCGCGCGCCCAAGAGGCATGCATAAATCACATAATCGTGATTTTGATCATTTTGCAGCGCACAAAGAAAATGCCCGGCTGGAGGAGCCGGGCATCGAACCGTCGAAGCAGTTCAAACCGATATCAGGCAGCCTGGAGGTTGCCGGCCGAGCTCTTGCCCGTGCGCTTGTCGGTGACAATTTCGAAGGTGACCTTCTGGCCTTCCTTCAGTGTGCGCAGTCCTGCGCGTTCGACAGCGGAAATATGGACGAAGACGTCCTTGTTGCCGTTGTCGGGCTGAATGAAGCCGTAGCCCTTCTGCTCGTTGAACCACTTCACAGTACCCGTATCCATGGGATGTCCTTCAGTTGGGTTGTCGTGAGGTCTAGAGGTTTGCTGCGGCGCGCCAGAAGACCCGTTCTCGATAATTGGAGGAGTCTTTGCGTGCGCGTACCCAACCGGGGAGCGTAGCGGCCAATCGTCCGGCCCAAGTGTCGATCGCGGCTATATGGAACAGGTTTTTTAAAGTTGCAAGGCATTTCCTGCCTGTGCGTCATGTAGCCCTCGCACTGGACCGCGAAAAGGCTGTTGCTTGGTTAACTCCTCAAACAGTTTTCCATGGTGGGGTAGCCATCAATTCGACTTTGGATCGATATCTTCCGTACACGGATGAAAGAACTCAAGTCCCTTATCCGGCTGGCACGAACCTCCTCGGTTGGGATTTTCACGGAACTGCCCTCCGGCATGCCCCGGCACCGCTCGAAGGCCGCATCAAGGTGAAGATGTAGCCCCTTCCCGGCGCGCATCCTCCACGCTATTGAGGGCGATGGTCAGGCAACACACCGTCTCCGCCGCCCGCGTTGCAGCACTGCGCGCCGAACTGAAAAAACGCAAGCTTACCGGTTTCATCATTCCTCGCCAGGATGAATTCCAGGGCGAATATGTCGCTGCCTATGCCGAGCGCCTGCGATGGCTGACCGGCTTTGCCGGTTCCTGGGGCACGGCGATCCTCACCCTCAGGACAGGGCGCGATTTTCGTCGATGGCCGCTATACCATCCAGGTGCGCAACCAGGTGGACACGAGGATATTCGCGCCGCAGCACCTAGTCGATCGAGCCGCCCGCCGAATGGATTGCGAAGAACCTGAAGCAGGGCGACCGGCTCGGTTTCGATCCCTGGCTTCTAACCGCCGAACAGGCGCAGCGTTTGCGAGAAGGCCTGCGCCAAAGTGGGGGCGAAGCTCGTGGCCGTGACCGCCAATCCGATCGATGCCATCTGGAGCGGCAGGCCCGAGCGGCCCATGGCACCCGTCGATACTCAGCCCACGCAATTTGCCGGCCGCAGCGCCAAGGAGAAGCTTGCCGATGTGGCCAAGGCGCTCGCCAAGGCCGATGCCGATGCCACAGTGCTGACGCTTCCGGATTCGGTCGCCTGGGTGTTCAACATCCGCGGCCGCGATGTGCCCTACACGCCGGTGGTCCTCGCCTATGCGATCCTGCACAGCGCCGGGGCAAGGCCGAACTCTTCATCGATCCGAAGCGGCTGCCGGAGGATGTCCGTGCCCATCTGAAAAAGTTGCCGCCGTCAAGCCGACGCGCGACGCTCGCAGCGTCGCTCAAGGCGCTCGGCCGCGCCAGGGCCAAGGTCCAGATCGATCCCGATTGGACGCCGGAAGCAATCCGCGCCGTTCTCGCCAGGTCGGGCGCCAAGATCGTGCAGGGCAACCGATCCCTGCATCCTGCCCAAGGCGCGCAAGAACCGCATCGAGCAGGAAGGCGCCCGCGCCGCCCATCGCCGCGACGGCGTGGCCATGGCGCGCTTCCTGTGCTGGCTCGAGGGCGCGGCAGCGCAAGGGCGATCTCACCGAAATGTCCGTCGCCGAGAAGCTGCAGACGTTCCGCGAAGCAACCGGCATGCTGATGGATTTGTCCTTCGACACCATCGCCGGCGCCGGTCCCAATGCCGCCTTCCGCATTATCACGTGACGCCGGCAATCAAGCCGGCCGCTCGAGCGCGATGAAATCTTCCTGATCGATTCGGGCGGCCAGTATCAGGACGGCACGACCGATATCACCCGCACGGTCATCGTCGGCGAGCCCAGCGCCGAAATGAAGGATCGCTTCACCCGCGTGCTCAAGGGCATGATCGGCGTCTCGCGCATCCGCTTTCCCAAAGGCACCTGCGGCAGCGCAGCTCGACGTGCTCGCCCGCGCCGCGCTGTGGATGGCGGGTCTCGATTACGATCACGGCACCGGCCACGGCGTCGGCAGCTATCTCTCGGTGCATGAGGGCCCCGCCCGCATCAACAAGATCCGACCGCACGCCGCTCGAGCCCGGCATGATCCTCTCCAACGAGCCCGGCTTCTACAAGCACGGCCATTACGGCATCCGGATCGAGAACCTGCTCCTGGTGCGCGAGGCCGAAACCGTCGATGGCGGCGAGCGGCCGATGCATGGGCTTCGAGACGCTCACCCTCTGCCCGATCGACCGGCGGCTGATCGAGCCTACGCTCTCTCGACGACGGACGAACTCGCCTGGCTCGACGCCTATCACGCCCGTGTGCTGAAGGAAGTCGGCGCCCATCTCGACGGCGCCGAGCTGGACTGGCTGAAACGGGCCTGCGCGCCGCTCAGTTGAAGATCATACGCAGAAGCACGACGCTGATCACCCCCGTCAGGATGGTGACGATGAGCGGAACGCGCATGAGAGTCGTGCCGGCAGTGATGGCTGCCGCAACGGTTTCGGCCACCCCGTTGTGAGAATCGTCGGCGCAATCACCGCCATCAGGATCGCCGGCGGCAAGGCATCGAGCGCCGACTTGAGGCGGCCCTTCACGGTCACGCCGCGCATCAGATAGAGACCGCCCACCCGCGTGGCATAGGTGGCGAGCGCCATGCCGAGAATGGCAACGAGCGTCATGGCATCGATGCTCATGACGCTTCGTTCTCCTCGTGGAGCGCGGCCGCAACCATTACTCCGGTGAGGCCGCCGATGACGATGTACCAGGCGCCCGGCACAAACAGCTTGGCGAGCGCGGCGCAGACGGCGCTTGATGCCAGGACCGCACCGGTGCGCGGGCCCCGCCAGAATCCCGCCAGAATGCCGATGAACAGGGCGGAGAAGGCGAAATCGAAACCAAGGCCGCCGGATCGCCGAGCGAGCGCCCCATGACCGCGCCGATGATGGTGGAGCTCGTCCATACCACGATACATCGGCAGGGCGAGACCCAGATAATAGGCAATGGTCAACGGCGCCGTGAGCGCGCGGCGTTCCGAAAATGCCCAGTTCTCATCCGCCATGCAGAAGACGAGCAAGCGCCCGCCAGCCCGGCGGAATGGCATCCATGTGGCGCGACAGCGACGCACCCATGAGAATATGGCGCACATTGACGATGAAGACCGTGACGGTGAGCAACAGCCACGGCACCGGATCCCGCCACAGTTCGATGGCCACGAATTGCGCCGCACCGGCAAAGATCGATGGCGCTCATCAGTCCGGCTTCAAGAGGCGACAGGCCTTTGCCCGCGGCAAGCGTTCCCCACAGCAGGCCGATGGGAACCGCGGCAATGATGATCGGCACGATGTCAATGACACCTTGCCGGAAGTCGGCGGATCGCGGGCTCACCCTTCCCCCACCCTTCGGAACCAGTCGGCCTCGTCGATGACCTCGACGCCGTATTTCTGAGCGTCCTTGAGTTTCGATCCGGCACCGGGGCCGGCGACCAGGAGATCGGTCTTCTTCGACACCGAGCCCGCCACCTTGGCGCCGAGCCGCTCGGCCATGGCCTTGGCCTCCTCGCGCGTCATTCGTCTCGAGCGCGCCGGTGAAGACGACGGTCTTGCCGGCGACGGCGGACTGCGTGCTGACCGCTGCGAGCGGCGTCGACCGTCACGTGCTTGAGCAGCTCGTTCACCACCTCGAGATTGTGCGGCTCGCCGAAGAATTGCGCGATCGCCTCGGCGACCACATCGCCGATGCCGTCGATGGGAGTTGAGTTCGCTGCCAGGCCTCCGTCTCCGCGCCCTTGGCGGCCGCCGCCATCTGGTCGCGGAAATCCTCCGCCGTGCCATAGGCGCGCGCCAGCACCCGCGCCGTCGTCTCGCCGACATGGCGGATGCCGAGCGCATAGATGAACCGGTCGAGCGCGATGGTGCGCCGGGCATCGATGGCCGCGAAGAGGTTGCGTGACGCTTGTCTCGCCCCAGCCCTCGCGCTCGCGTGAGCTTTTTCGAGGCCCGCGCCTCGCGCGCCTCGCAGCGTGAAAATGTCGGGCGGCGACTGGATGAGGCCGTCGGCGTAGAATTCCTCGATGATCTTGTCGCCGAGCCCTTCGATGTCGAAGGCATTGCGCGAGGCGAAATGCTTGAGCCGCTCGACCCGCTGGGCCGGACAGATGAGGCCGCCGGTGCAGCGGCGCACCGCATCGAGTCTTGCCGCCCTCGCGCTCCTCGCGCACCGCATGGCTGCCGCAGAGCCGGACAGATCTTCGGAAACTCGATAGGGCCTGGCGTTCTTCGGCCGCTTCTCCGGCACGAAACCGAGGATCTGCGGAATGACATCGCCCGCCCGCTGCACGATCACCGTATCGCCGATGCGGATATCCTTGCGCGCGATCTCGTCTTCATTGTGCAGCGTGGCATTGGCGACGACGACGCCGCCGACGGTGACGGGCTTGAGCCGCGCCACCGGGCGTCAGCGCCCCGGTGCGGCCCACCTGAATGTCGATGCCTTCGAGAACGGTCGTGGCCTTTTCGGCCGAGAATTTGTGGGCGAGTCCCCAGCGTGGAGCTCGCGACACGAAACCCAGCCGCTCCTGCCAGTCGAGCCGGTTCACCTTGTAGACGACGCCGTCGATGTCGTAGCCGAGCTCGGCGCGCTTGCTCTTCGATCTTGCGGTAATGGGCCAGCAGCTCCTCCGCCGAGCGGCACAGCTTCATCAGTCCGTTGACCGGAAAGCCCCAGCGCTTGAAAGCCTGGATCACCTCCCACTGGGTCTTGCCCGGCAAGCTGCGGCGCCTCGCCCCAGGCATAGGCGAAAAAGCGCAAGGGCCGCGCCGCCGTGATCGCCGGATCGAGCTGGCGGAGCGAACCCGCCGCGGCATTGCGCGGATTGGCGAAGGTCCTGTCGCCGGCTTCAATCTGCTTCTCATTGAGTGCGGCGAAGTCCTTGTGGGACATATAGATTTCGCCTCGGACCTCGATCACCTCCGGGCGCCTTGGCCAGACCGTTTGCGGCACGTCCGCGATGGTCATCACATTGCGCGGTGACGTTCTCGCCCTCGGCGCCATCGCCGCGCGTCGCCGCCTGCACCAGCACGCCCTTCTCATAGCGGAGCGAGATCGACAGCCCGTCGATCTTGGGCTCCGCGGTCATCTCGACGACGTCATCCGCGCCGAGCTTGAGAAACCGCCGGATGCGGCCGAGGAAATCGATGCACCTCTTCGTCGCTGAAGCGCGTTGCCGAGCGACAGCATCGGCACGCGGTGCCGGACCTTGCCGAATTTCTCGAGCCGGCTTCGCGCCGACGCGATGCGACGGCGAGTTCGGGCCGGACGAGATGCGGGAAACTGCGCTTCGATCTCGTCATTGCGCTGCGCGCAGCGCATCATAGGCGGCATCGGAAATGGTCGGCGCGTCCTGCTGGTAGTAGCGCCGGTCGTGTTCGGCGATCTCCTTGGCCAGCCGCGCCAGCTCGGCCTTGGCCTCGCTTTCGCTCAGTTGCGCCACCGCCTTCGGCACGGGCGTCAGCCCCTGTTCGCCAGCAGCTGTTCGGCCTGGGCGCGCGCCTCGTCGGTGACCTCGGCTCCCGACAGCATGCGGGCGATTTCCTCGCGGCGGCTCTGCGCCGAGAGGGGCTGCACGCGCGTCACCATGCGGTGGCTGCCGACTTCCTCCATCTTGGAGATCAGCATGTGTTCGGCGGCCCGCGCCGCCACCTGCGGCGAATGGGTGACGGCAGAGCACCTGCAGGCCCTGGGCGAGGCGCGCCAGCCTGCGCGCCGACCGCATCGGCCACCGCGCCGCCGACACCGGTGTCGATTTCGTCGAAAATCAGCGTGGGCGCCGAACCCTTGGCGGCGAGCACCACCTTGAGCGCCAGCATGAAGCGGGCGAGCTCGCCGCCCGAGGCCACCTTCATCAAGGGCGCCAGCGGCGTGCCGGGATTGGCGGCGACCAGGAATTCGACGCGGTCGATGCCGTTTGGACCGGGCTTTCCGGCATCGGTCTCGATCCTGGTTTCGAAACGGGCCTTATCGAGCTTGAGCGGCGGCAGTTCCGCCGCAACCGACCGATCGAGCGCCTTCGCCGCCTTCTTGCGGGTGGCGCTCAGCCGGTCGGCGGCATCATCGAAGGCGCCCTCGGCGGCGGCATGATCTTGTTCCAATTGCCGCAGCCGCCGGCCGCCGTCGGAGATCGCCTGCAATTCGCGTTCGAACCGCTCGCGCACGGAGGCGAGCTGATCGACGCTGCTCTTGAATTTCCGCGCCGCGGCGCGCAGCGCAAACAGCCGTTCCTCCGATTGCTCAAGTTCCTTGGGATCGAAGGCGAAGGAACGCTGGGCCTCGGCCAAGGCGCGGTTGGCCTCGTTCATCTCCGCCAGCACCCGGTCGAGGGCGGCGCAAACATGGTCGAGCCGGCCGCCCGCCGTCTCGCGGCGGCGCTCGAGCTTGCGCAGCGCCGCATTGAGGCGGGCTTCCAGCGTGCCGTCGCCGGCCAGCGCGCTTTCGGCCTCGGTAATCGCCTCGGAATATTGCTCGGCATGCATCATGATCTGCCGCGCCTCGGCGAGCTTTGCCTCCTCGTCGGGCTGCGGATCAAGGGCCCGCAATTCCTCCGACCGCATGATCGAGAAAATCGCGCTCGGCCTCCGCCCGGGCCATCAGCTCGCGGTGCTCGTCGAGTTCGGCGCGCGCCGCGCAGAGCCTGCGACCAGTACGCCGAGACCTCCTGCGCCTGCCCCTCGAGCCCGCCGAAGGCATCGAGCAGCCGCCGGTGATTGGCGACATCGACGAGCGCCCGGTCGGCATGCTGGCCGTGGATTTCGGCGAGGCACGCCGCCACCTGGCGCAGCAGGTTGAGGCTGACCGGCTGGTCGTTGATGCTGGCGCGGCTCGGGCCATCGGCGTTCTGGATGCGGCGGATCACCAGTTCGCCGTCGGCATCGATGCCCTGGTCCTTGAGCAGGCCGAAGGCCGCATGGCCCTGAGGCAAGCGCGAAGGCCGCCGTCACCACGCCGCGCTCGGCGCCGGTGCGCACCAGGCTTGAATCGCCGCGCGCCCCCAGCGCCAGGCCGAGCGCATCGAGCAGGATGGACTTGCCCGCGCCCGTCTCGCCGCTCAGCACGGTCAGGCCCCTCTCGAGGCCGATGTCGAGCTTTTCGATGAGGACGATGTCGCGGATCGAGAGCGCGGTCAGCATGCGAATCTTATAGCCGAGGCCGTGCGTCTTGTCCTCTCCTCCGCGCCGGTGCAGTTCGGCGTGTCCAAAAAATGGACCCGCCAATTCCCGCATCGATATGCATTTTAATGATATCGTAATTGGGAAACGCCAGGAGAGCGATCCATGAACAGCGACGACATCTACAGAAAGCAACAATTCGGCCAACCGACCGGCTTCGGCAGTTTGCCGGCGCTACTGGTCGTCGACTTCGTGAACGGCTTCACCGATCCGAACATACTGGGTGGTGGCAATATTGGCGAAGCCGTATCGGCCACGATCCCGCTTCTGGAATTCTTTCGTGCGCGAAAACTGCCGATCATATTTACCCGCATCGTCTATGCGGAAGACGGTTCCGATGCGGGTATTTGGTGCGAAAAGGCGCCGCGACTGCGGGAACTCACGGAAAACGCCCATCAGAGCCAGGTTGTGCCGGAACTCACGCCGCGCACCGGAGAACTCATTGTCCGCAAGACGCAGGCTTCGGCGTTTTTTGGAACCCACCTCTGTGGCCTCCTCATTTCCAAAGGCGTCGATACCATCGTGGTGGCGGGCTGCACGACAAGCGGCTGTGTCCGCGCCAGCGTTGTGGATGCGATGAGCATGAACTTCCGGCCGATCGTGGCCACCGACTGTGTCGGCGACCGGGCCCTCGGGCCGCATTCGGCCAACCTGTTCGACATGGGGCAAAAATATGCCGACCTGCTCACCGCGCAGGAGATAATGTCCGCCCTTGGTTCCGGGTCCGCGTCAGGTGCGGCCCACGCGAAATGGCGCAGTGACCGCCTGAGGTCTTCGGCGCGATAACCGCGGCCGATGACGACGATCATGTTGTCTTCGCGGTCAGGATCGTTGGTCTGTTCAGGCAGGATTTCCGGCGACTGCACGATTTTTCGCACACTCTGCACCAGCAACCGGCCGGCCGGCGTGCGCACCACCCCCTTGACGCGCAGCACGTCATCGCCGCGCGCATGGAGCAGGGCGGAAAGCCAGACGCTGAAGGCGGTCCAGTCGATCGTCTCGTCGATCGCCAGCCTTGCCGGAAAAATCGGCGGACGTTCCGCATTGCTCGAAAGATCGAGGAGAATCTCCGGCTCGACACCGTCGAACAGCGGCAACGCGGTCTCTGAACCTTTGACCGCGCCGGAGATAGCAGCGCCGGGATTGAGGCGCTGCAGCGTCGCCAGCAGCCGCGTGAGCGCCGGCTCATCCGCCTCGTCCACCTTGGTGACGATCAGCAGGTCCGCGATCTCGATCTGACGGCGGCCGAGCGGCTCACTGCGCAGTTGGCTGAGCGCGTGGAGCGCGTCGACGGCAACCACGATTTGGCTGACGACGATGTGATGGACCAGGATGGGATCGCTCCGGATCGCCTCGACGATCGGACCGGGATCGGCAAGTCCGCTGGTCTCGAGCACGATGCGCTCGAGCCGCGGCCTGCGCGAGTCGAACCTGCTCCGGTTGTCGCAAATTTTCCGCAGCAAGGCGATCAAATCGGCCTTGCCATCGCAGCATGCGCAACCACCGGCGAGCACCGCAAGCTGGGAGGCTCGGGCGAGCAACGCGTCATCGACCGGCGTTTCCGCCGCTTCGTTGACCACCACGAAAGCATCCTCGAAGAGCCCGTGATGCAGCTGGTGGCGCAGCCACGTGGTCTTTCCCGAGCCGAGAAATCCGCCGAGCACGGTCAGCCGCATGCGGCCGTCGGAATTGCCGGTCAACTCAAGTTTCCTCTTTCCCGCCGCCGGTAAAGCGGGGGTCGAGCGGGTCGATGGCGCGGCCTGTCAGCCGTTCGGCTGTGACCCAGACCTCGGCGAGATCGCGGGCGATTGTATGATCTCCGGAAGGTGTCGAAATCTGGATGCCGGGCACTTGCGCGCCGTCATGTGCCGTCAGGCCGTAAGCGGCAAGCACCGATTGCAAGACCTGGGCACGGCGGAAACGCGCCCTGAGCCTGTCGGGGGCATCCGCCGCCCCAGCTTCTGTCCAATGTCCCGGTGCCGCCGGAAATCCGCAAGCCGAGCACATGGTCGTTCAGATTACCTCCGGCCGCGCCTTGCCGCCGAACGGGAAGCGCTTGCGGAAATCCGCGGCGATGTCCTCAAAGCACATCCACTTCACGCCGTCATGGCCGTTGATGTGTTCGATCAGGCGTTCAAGCATCATCAGCACCTGGGGCCTGCCGCTCACATCGGGATGAATGGTGAACGCGAACACGGCATAGTCCATCTCGCGATAGACCCAGTCGAACTGCGAGCGCCACAAATCCTCGATGTCGCGCGGATTGACGAAGCCATGGCTGTTGGGCGCCTTTTTCATGAACATCATCGGCGGCAGGTCGTCGACATACCAGTTGGCGCCGATCTCCACGAGATCGATTTCCTTGCCGTGCTTGAGCGGCTTCATCCATTCGGCCGCTTTCTTGGAATAATCGATCACAGTCCATGTGTCGCCGACCCGCGCATAGAAGGGCTGGAAGTCGCGGTAACCCTGGCTATGATCGTATTTGAAGCCGTATTTCTGCAGCAGTGCCGCCGTCGATGCCGACATTTCCCACCACGGCGCCACATAACCCCGCGGCTTCTTGCCGGAGTGCTTTTCAATCAGCTCGATGCACCTGACCAGCACATCCTCTTCCTGCGTGGGCGTCATGGCGATCGGGTTCTCATGCAAATAGCCGTGCGCGCCGATCTCATGGCCCTCATCGACGATGCGCTTGACCTGATCGGGGAAGGTCTCGATCGAATGGCCGGGAATGAAAAAACTGGTTTTCAGATTGTACTTCTTGAACAGCCTGAGCAGGCGGAGATTGCCGACTTCGCTGGCGAAGATGCCGCGCTGGATGTCGGATGGCGAATCCCCGCCGCCATAGGAGCCGATCCAGCCGGCGACTGAATCGATGTCCGTGCCGAACGCGCAGATGATGTCTTTCTTGGCCATATTTTTCTCCTGTCAGTGCCCGAGTAATGGATCACACGCCGATCGGCATGTGCTCGGCCGAACGCGTCACAGCTCGCGGCGCGGTGAGTTCCTTCCATTTCGACAGCGCCTGGTTCACCGCCGGGAAAGGCCGCCGCTTGATGAACTTGCCGCGGCCGGGCCGCGGCTGGTCATTCTTGCCGTGCGTCCACACCACTTCGCCGCGCGACAGCGTGTAGCGGGCCTGGCCATTCACCTTGAAGCCCTCGAACACATTGTAGTCGATGATCGACTTCTGGTTGGCGGCCGAGATGGTCTTGGAGAGCTTCGGATCCCAGACGACGATATCCGCGTCGGAACCTGGCAGGATCGCGCCCTTTTGCGGATAGATATTGAGGATGCGGGCGATATTGGTCGAGGTCACTGCAACGAATTCGTTTTGCGTGAGCCGCCCCGTCTCCACGCCCTTGGTCCACAGGACCGAGAACCGGTCTTCAAGCCCGCCCGTGCCGTTGGGGATCTTTGTGAAATTGCCCAATCCGGTGCGCTTCTGCGCCGTCGTGAAGGCGCAATGGTCAGTCGCCACCACCTGAAGCGAGCCGGCGGCAAGACCGGCCCACAGCGAATCCTGATGGCTCTTGTCGCGGAACGGCGGCGACATCACCCGGCGCGCCGCATAGTCCCAATCGCGGTTGAAATATTCGTTCTCGTCGAGCGTCAGATGCTGGATCAATGGCTCGCCATAGACGCGCATGCCCTTCTGGCGGGCGCGGCGGATCGCTTCATGTGCCTGCTCGCTTGAAGTGTGGACGATGTAGACTGGAACGCCCGCCGCATCGGCGATCATGATGGCGCGGTTGGTCGCCTCGCCTTCCACTTCCGGCGGCCGCGAATAGGCATGGGCTTCCGGGCCGGTCATGCCGGCATTCATGTATTTTTCCTGGAGCGCCGCGACGACGTCGCCATTCTCGGCATGAACCAGCGGCAAAGCGCCGAGCGCCGCGCAGCGCTGGAACGAGGCGAACATCTCGTCGTCATTGACCATCAACGCGCCCTTGTAGGCCATGAAATGCTTGAAGGTGTTGATGCCGCGTTCCACCACCTTGCCCATTTCGTCGAAATGCTTTTGCGACCAGCCGGTGACGCACATGTGGTAGGAATAGTCCGATGAGGCCTTCCTGGTGGCCTTCCGCTCCCAGTCGTCGAGCGCGGCCAGCATGCCGTCCGCTCCCGGAATGACGAAGTCCACGACGGTGGTCGTTCCGCCCGAGAGCGCGGCGAAGGTTCCGCTCTCCCAGGTCTCCGCCGCCGTCGTGCCCATGAAGGGCATTTCGAGATGGGTGTGGGGGTCGATGCCGCCCGGCATGATATAGGCGCCTTCCGCGTCGATCACGGTATCGCCCTTGAGCTTATCTCCGATGGCCGCGATCCGCTCGCCCTCGATGAGGATGTCGGCTTTGTAGGTTCTGTCGGCGGCCACGATGGTGCCGCCCTTGATGACTGTCGACATGTCGATCTCCCTTTCAGTTCCCGTTCTCGGGCGGCGGAATGGCGCCTTTCCGCTCCACGATCAGTCTATAGGCTTCCGGCTCGCGATGCTTGGCGAAATTGAAGATCGTCTCGCGGTAGCGTTTTCCGAGGTCGAGGTCACAGCGAGCGGTGATGACCTCGTCCTCAAGCGACACGGCCTGCGCCACGATCTCACCCGAAGGCGCGACGATGACACTCTGCCCGACCATCTTCGAGCCTTCCTCGGTGCCGCATTTGGCCGTCCCGATGACCCAGGTCGAATTCTGATACGCGCCGGCCTGCATTGAAAGGTGATTGTGAAAGCTGGTCAAGCCGTCGATATCGGCATGTCCGGTATGGTCGAACGGCGTGTTGTAGCCGAGCATGACCATCTCGACGCCCTGCAGGCCCATGACCCGGTAGGTCTCGGGCCAGCGCCGGTCGTTGCAGATGCACATGCCCATGACGCCGCCGAAACCGCGCCAGACCTTGAAGCCCAAATTGCCCGGCTCGAAATAGCGCTTCTCCAGATGCTGGTGGGCGCGGTTCGGCTGCGGCTCGGAATGGCCCGGCAGATGCACTTTGCGGTATTTGCCGATGATTGCACCGTCGCGGCCGACCAGGATCGACGTGTTGAAGCGGCGCGTGCGGCCCTCCTCTTCGACAAGTTCGGCGTAGCCGAGATAAAAGCCGACGCCGAGCTTCTTGGCCTCGTCGAAAAGCGGCCGCGTATCCGGCCCCGGCATCTGGCGCTCGAAATAACTGTCGAGTTCGGATTGATCCTCGATCAGCCAGCGCGGAAAGAAGGTGGTCAGGGCGAGTTCGGTGAAGACGACGAGTTCCGCGCCCCTGCCCTTCGCCTCGCGCATAAGCGCGATCAGGCGCTTTACGGTGTCCTTCCGCGTCTCGGATTTCGCTATCGGCCCCATCTGGGCCGAAGCCGCGTGGACAATCCGGCTCACGATTTCCTCCCGATGCCAACTTCCTCGGACGTCGATATGCCGGATGTCATTGAAGGCCTCCTATCAGCCGTTCGATTTCGAGCGCCGCGGAGAGCAGCGTTTCATCCTCGCCATGAGCAGCTGAGAATAGCACGCTGGTCGGCATGCCTATGCCGTCGCGTCCGTTGGGCATGGCGACGGCGCAGAGATCAAGAATATTGCCGAGCGCCGTATTGCGCAGCACCAGCGCGTTGACTTTGTAAAATGTCTCGTCGTCGGCATCGAGCGGCGCCACTGCCGGCGCCACGATTGGCGTCGTCGGCATGACCAGCAGGGCACCGCGCAACTGCCGGAGCAGTTTTGGGATCAGCCGCTGGCGGCCCCGCTGGATCGAAAGCACATCGTTCGCCGACATCGCCTTGCCGCCCATGATGCGGCGCACGACGCGCCGGTCCATCTGGTCTGCCTTGTCGCTTTCGACGATGTCGCGGTACTCGTGGTAAGCCTCGGCGGCTATCAGTGTGCCGTGCCGCGCATTCATTTCCACGACTTCGTCCAGCGCGTCCACCGTTTCGCGCCGGATCACCACGCCGGCGCGGGAAAGCGCTTCGAGTACACGCTCGAAATTGGCGATGACTGCCTCTTCGGCGTCGACCATCACGACATTCGTCGGGACAAGCATGGTCAACCCATGAAGGTCCGACCTTCTCGCTTCGGCCGTGATCGCCCCGCGCATCGCCCGATCGAGCAGGATGCAATCCTCGACCGATCGGGCCAGCGGGCCGATCGTGTCGTAGGTCCGCGCCAGCGGGATCAGGCCTGCCGTGTCGATCCGGCCGCAACTCGTCTTGAAGCCCGTGACGCCGTTGAAGGCGGCCGGGATGCGAACCGAACCGCCCGTGTCGGTGCCCACCGCGCAGGGGACGAGCTTTGCCGCCACTGCCGCTCCGCAGCCCGACGACGAGCCGCCCGGCGAGCGCGGCGTCGTCCGGTCATTCGGGTTGCGGGGCGTGCCGAAATGCGGATTGAGCCCCAGGCCGGAATAGGCGAATTCGGTCATGTTGAGTTTGCCGACCGTCACCATGCCGATCGCCGCGGCGTTCGCGGCGCAAGCGAGATCCTCGGTCTTGACCGGTCCGCCGCTCAGCAGTTTCGATCCTGCCGTCGTCGGCGCCCCGGCGATGTCGATGAGGTCCTTCCAGGCGATCGCGACGCCATCCAGCGCCGAAAGCGGATTGCCCGAACGGTAGCGGGCCTGCGACGCCCGCGCTTCGGCAAGCGCCCGCTCGGCCATGACGGTGATGAAAATGTTGTCCGCCGCCGCCTTTTCGATCCTGCCGAGCAGGCACTCGGTCACCGCGACGGGACCGGCTTCGCCCGATCTATAGGCAAGAGCGACGCCCGCGGCCGTTCGGTTCGCGATGTCCTCTATGGCCCTCAAGTTTTACTCCTGCCGCACTGCCGGACGAGCCCGGGCGCCGTCTAATGCGTTGCGTCCAGATACGGATCGCCGGCAGCACCTGTGTCCACTTTCGCGAGTATATTGACGTCGGCGGTGTTCCAGCTTGCGGTCACGCGGTCGCCGGTATCGACCGGATCCGCGAAATAGGCGCCATCCGACACATTGGCCACGAAAACGCCGCCGCCGAGATCGATCTTTACCTTGACGTAGCTGCCTTGATACTCGGTCGCTTCGACCACACCGGAAATCTCGTTCGCCGCGGCCGAAACCTCGCCCGTCCCGCGCTTGCGCAGCTTGATGCGGTCGCGGCGCACGGCAACCGACATCGGCGAGCCTCGCGCCGGCGCGGAACCGGCAAGGAGCGCCTCGATAATCGCGCCGCCGGTATTCTTCATTCTGACCAACTTGGCGCTACTGTTTTCGACTGTCCCGGTCAAGACATTCTGGCCGCCCATGAAGCGCGCCACATAGGGCGTCCGGGGCCGGTTGAAGATGACATTGGCGGTATCCGCCTGCTCTATCCGGCCGGTGTCCATGACCACCACCATGTTGGCAAGCGCTATCGCTTCGGGCTGCGTGTGGGTCACATGCACAAATGTGATGCCGAGCTCGCTCTGCAGGTTTTTCAACTCGCCGCGCATGCGAAGCCGGAGAAACTCGTCCAACGCCGACAGCGGTTCGTCGAGCAGCAGCACCTTCGGATTGGTGATGAGCGAGCGGGCGAGCGCCACGCGCTGCTGCTGGCCGCCGGAGAGTTGCGCCGGCATCCGGTCCTTCAGTGACTCGAGCTGCACGCGGCGCAGCATCTCCTCGGCTCTCTGCCGGCGGTCCTCTTTACCGATCCCGCGCATCTTCAGATAAAAAGCGACGTTGTCGAGGATGTTGAGATGCGGGAAGAGCGCGTAACTCTGGAACATCATCGCCGTGCCACGCTCCACCGGCGGCTTTCCAACCACCATCTGGTCGCCGATATAGATCTCGCCCGAGGTCGGCGTCTCGTGGCCGGCAATCATGCGAAGGATCGTCGTCTTGCCGCAGCCCGAAGGTCCGAGCAAGCAGCAATAGGAGCCATGCGGGATCGTCAAATTGATGTTTTCGACGGCATAGGAGTCACCGAATTTCTTGGTGAGATTGACCAGCCGGATGTCGCCGGGGTTCTCGGCGCCGTTCATGTCCGGCCCGAGCGTTTGCGTTGAATGAGGGCAATGGATGAAAGCGCCGCGACGATCACGATGAAGGAGAAGACGGTGGTGACGGTGCCCAGCGCATAGAGGGCTGGTGAGGTCACATTGGTCGTCATCGTCCAGATTTCGAGCGGCAGCGTGTTCTTTGAGCCGACGGTGAGCCAGCTTCTCGGGAACTCGTCATAGGAAAGCGTAAAACCGAAAAGCGCGACGGCGATCATGCCGGGGAATACAATCGGCACAACGACCGATTTGACCGCTTGCCACTTGCTGGCGCCAAGATCATGGGCCGCTTCTTCATAGGAGGGATCGAGGCGGCCAAGAACGGCGAACATGATCAGAAGACCGAAAGGCAGCGCCCAGGAAAGATGCGCGCCCAAAGCCGATGTGTACCAGCTCGCCGTCAGGCCGACATAGCGGAAGGTGACAAGCGTTCCGATCGACAGCACCAGCCCCGGAACGATCAGGCTGGCGACGGCCGAATAGAATATGACAGTCGAGCCCCTGAAACGCCTGCGGAAGGCAAAGCCCGCCGTCACCGAAATCAGCACCGTCAGGATCATCACCATGACCGCCAGCGGCAGCGAGCGGTTGAAGGCGCCCACCACGTCGCCGACCCGGCGCGGGTTGAACAATTCGTCGAACCACATCAGCGACGGCTCGCGCAAAGGAAACACCAGCGAGGCCGACGGCCCCTGGAACGACAGGATCAGCACGGCGATCATCGGCCCATAGAGAAAGATGACGAACAGCGTGAACAGTGTCGCCAGAACATAGAATGTCCAGGGGCGGGGACCGTAGGATTGCGCTGCCATGCTACTTCACCAATTCCTTGCGCACGTCGACCAGCCGGAAGATTGCTGCGGCGATCAGCAGCACGATGATGAGAAGGATGACGGCATTGGCGGCCGCCCGCGGATAATTCAGGAACTGAAGGTCATTGAAGATGCCGGACGTGGCCGAGCCGGAGAGGCCGCCGCTCATCACCGTCACCACGAAAAAATCGCCCATCACAAGTGTCACGACGAATAGCGTGCCGAGCGCGATGCCCGTTTTGGACAGGGGCAGGACCACGTTCCACACCACGCCCCAGCGGGTCGCGCCGGCGTCGACGGCGGCTTCGAGCAGCGACTTGTCGATCCTCGCCATCGAATTGAAGATCGGCACGATCATGAACAGGGTGAACAGATGGACATAGGCGACCACCACGGAAAAATCCGAGAACAGCAGCCAATCGACTGGCTGGTCGATGAGCCCCGCGTTCTGCAGCCCGCTGTTGATCAGCCCTTCGCGCCCGAGCACCGGCCGCCACGAAATCATGCGGATAATGTTTGAAGTCCAGAACGGGATGGTACAGAGGAGAAACAGGCCAATCGCGGTCAGCAGATTGCGAACATGGAATACCAGGAAATAGGCAATCCAGAATCCGAGCACAAAAGTAATCACCAGGACGATCAGCGTGAACTTGATCGTCGAAAGATAGAGTGTCCATGTCGTGGGATTGGAGAGAAGGTCGACATAGTTCTTCAGAGTGAACTGAGGGACGATGCCCACCAGCATCTGGTATCGGAAGAAGCTGACGATCACCACAAGGGCCACGGGAACGATGAAGAAAAACAGCAGCACCACCGTAAGCGGCGCGACCTGCAGATAAGCCGGGAGCGAAGACTTACTTGCGGCCGGTGCTGGCGTCATCGTCTATCCTTGGAAAGCGGCCTCGGCTTGCCCGAACCGGGCAGTCGCAGGCAACGGCGGCAAGTTGGCCGCCGCCGCTGCTGTCTCGGTCTGGAACCGCCTTATGCGGCGTTGAACTCGTTCCACTTGGCGAACAGGAATTCGGCCTCGTCCATGAGGTTGTTCCACACACCCACCTTGGAGAAGCGCTCCTCGTAGGAGCCACCATCGCGCAAGTCGCCGGCCGAGTTGGTCTTCTCGCCGGTCGGGCTGGTGATATCGGCGGTCGCAGCCTTGCCCTCGTAGAAGAAGCCGCGATCGTTTTCCGACAACGCCGCCTTCGCCGAGGTCGGATTCCCGCTGTAGTAGCCCTGTTTCGCGATGAAGCCGCCGACCCAGCCGGCATTGTACCAGTTGAGATACTCATAGGCCGCGTCGAGCCTCAGGCCTTCGAGATGGGCCATCAGACCGAGGCCGTTGCCCCAGCCGCGATAGCCTTCCTTGAGCGGCTGATAGGTGCACTTGACGCCCTGGCTTTGAACCGCGGTGACGGCGGGCGACCACATCGACTGGATCACCACTTCGCCGGCGGCCATCAGGTTCACCGACTCGTCGAAGGTGTTCCACAGGGCGCGGAAATGGCCGGCCTTCTTCAACTCGATCAGCTTCGAGATGGTCTGTTCGAGCTCATCCTTGGTCGGGTTGCCCTTGTCGCCATATTTGATTTGCTCCGGCGGCCTCGAAAGCCATGATGGCGTCCATGATGCCGATCGTCGGAATGTTCTGGATCGCCGCCTTGCCCTTGAAGTCGGGCGAAATCAGATCGGCCCAGCTGGTGATCTCGCGGCCCACCAGATCGGGGCGGATGCCGAGCGTGTCGGCGTTGTAGACGCCGGGGCAGAAGCTCGCCCATGCGGTGGGGCCGGTCGCGAACGTGGTGCTATCCTTGGCGTCGCGATACATGAATTCGAAAGGCGAGTCGCCCTGCCGCGAGACCTCTTTCCCGGCGAACTTGCCTTCGGTGTACAAGGGCGTCAGATCGCCCCAATTCTTGATCTTGGCGATCTCGACTGCTTGCGTCACGCCTTGCGGAATGACGATCTTGCTTTGCCAGATTTCCATGTCGGCGATATCGATCGATTTCGGATCGTTGACCATGCGGTTGGTGAGCCCCGGGTGATCGACGACCGACATCTCCACCTTGAAACCGAGGTCCTGGCTAGCCTGCCGCGCGATGTCGGCGATCGTCGAATAGGACATGCCCGTGTGCGTGAGCGTAACGTCCTTGAGGCTCTGCGCCCAGACCATCGGAAAGCCGGTGATGGCCGTGGAGCCGGCGATTGCCGCGCCGCCCTTGAGAACCGAGCGCCGCGAAATTGCCGTGTTGGTCAGAAGTCCGCTTGCCTTTTTCATGTCATTCTCTCCCTTTGCTTTCAGTGTTATTGCACAGTCTGGATTGCCGCCTTGGTATCGTCGCGCAACTATTTTGACGCAGGGGCGTCGCGCTCATGATTGGCCGCGATGAGCCAACCCGTCCAAATCTTTTGACCTGCACGATCATGCTGGTCGTCGCAGCCGCTGTCAACGGCACTGGCTGCTCGCCCCCGTGGCGGCCAAACTGGGCGTGGCGTAAGATGGACCAAGCACCAAATCGGGGAGCATGACGATGGAAAACTGGGCCAACCGCAAGACGCTGATCCTCGGACGCAGCGAGATGATCGGCCTCTTGAAGCCGCATGAGTACAATGATTGTGTCGAGCAGGCTTATCGCATGCACGGCGAGGGCCGCTATTACATGGATCCGAAAGGCCACATCGTGCTCGACCGGTTTCCCGGCGAGTGGGAGGCGATGCCGTCCTATATCGAGGAGCCGCATGCGGCGGCCTGCAAATGGGTGTCGATCCGCGAGCAGAACCGCGAAAAATACAATCTTCCAACCGTGTTCTCAATCTTGATCTATACCCACCCGGAGACCGGCTTCCCGCTCGCCATCGTCGACGGCAGCTACCACACGGTCATGCGCACCGGGGCTGCCGCCGCCGTCTCGGCCAAGTGGATGGCACGCAAGAATTCCAGAGCATTGGCGATCGTCGGCGCGGGTCACATGGCCGAGGGCGCACTTGCCACCTGCAACGCGGTCTTCGCCTGGTCGGAGGTGCGTATCTGGAGCCGCAGCCAGGCGACGCTTGATCGCTTTGTGAAGGAGCAACAGCCGAAATATGAGAGCTTCAAGATCAAGCCTTCGCTCAATCTCGAACAAACCGTGCGCGGCGCCGATGTGGTCGTGACGCTGACGCCTGCGCGCCGGCCGATCGTCATGGCTGACTGGATTTCGCCCGGAACGCACATCGCCGCGGTTGGCGCCGACAAGAAAGGCGATCAGGAACTGGAAGGCAAATTGCTCAAAGGCGCCCGCATCTTCGTCGACGACATCCGTCAGTGCCGCACCGACGGCGAGATCAACGTACCGCTGTCCCAGGGATTGATCAACGAGGCCGACATCGCGGGCGAGATCGGCGAGGTGATCACCGGCAAAAAGAAGGGCCGCACCTCCGACAAAGAGATCACCATCTTCGATTCGACCGGCATCGCGCTTCAGGATTCGGCGACGGTGCCGCTCGAATACGAGCGTGCGATGGCCGCCGGGGTCGGCATAGAAAAAAAGATGATCTCGACTTAGTGACCATAGGACCCGCGACTGCGCGTCCTGCTTGCTGATGAATTCAGCGCAGGAGGCGCTCCCGCCCATAAAGCAGAAGCATGCAGATGATCACGACGCCATAGATGATCTGGCGGCCGAATTCCGGCATCTGCATGACCGAGAGGATCGACTGCAGCAGCGTGATCAGCATGACGCCGGCGACAGTGCCGAGATAGCTGCCGCGTCCGCCGAGGATCGAGGTTCCGCCCAGCACCACGGCGGCGATTGCCGGCAACAGATAGGCATCGCCCATCGATTGCGCCGCCTTGGAGGCATAGCCCGCCAGCAGCACGCCGCCGAATGCCGCGAGGCCGCCGGAGATCGCAAACACGATCATCACGATGCGCCGGGTGTTGATGCCGGAGAGATAGGCCGCCCGCTCGCGGTTGCCGATGCCGTAGACCGAACGGCCGAAGGTGGTGCGAGTCAGGAGAAAAACCGTTGCCGCGCCGATCACCGCCCAGCAGATGACGGCGTTGGGCAGGCCCGGAATGGTGAAGCCGGTCGCCAGGTAGCGCATCGGCGGGCGAAGCGGAATCCCTTGGCGAGAATCCACCCGTGTAGACGACCATCAGTCCTTGCGCGACGGCATTGGTCGCCAGCGTGATGATCATCGACGGGATGCGCAGATAAGCCACGCCAAATCCGTTGACGAGGCCGATCGCCACGCCGCACAGAATGCCGAACGGGATGGCAAGAATGGCGCCAATGTCACCATAGCCCGCCACCGCGCATGACATCATCGCGCCCACCGCGACGACCCAGGGAATCGAAAGGTCAATTTGACCGAGCAAAATCGCCAGCATCATGCCGGTGGCGATGACTCCGAGGAACGAGGCGACCTTGAGCTGCTGCAGCAGATATTCCGGCGACAGGAAGTTTCGCGAATACAGGCTTCCGATGAACAGCAGAATAACAATGCAGACGAACGCCGTTGTCACCGCGGGATCGAATCGACGCATGAAACCGGGTGCGCGAATGAAGCTCAAGTCGCTCATCCGAACCACTCCAGACGGTTGCGGACGCGGAACAGGCCGAAGGCGCCGAGGCTGACGGCGAGAAGCAGCACCACGCCCTGGAACAGCGGCTGCCACAAGGGGTCGAAGTCGAAGACGAACAGCAAGTCGCCGATGGTGCGGAAGGCAAGCGCACCGAAGATGGCACCAATGGCGCTGCCTTTTCCGCCGAACAGCGACACGCCGCCAAGTACCACGGCGGCAATCGAGAACAACGTGTAGGCATTGCCGCTCGCATAGGCGGCCTCGCCCGTATAGGTGAAGAAGGTGAGGAACAGCCCGCCGATTGCCGCCAAGAGGCCCGACAGCGTGTAGGCGGCAAACTTGGCGCGGCGGATCGGCACGCCGGACATATAGGCCGCGGCCTCGGATGAACCGGTGGCGTACGCCGCCCTGCCGGTCACCGAGCGGCTGAACGGCACCCATACGATGGCGACGACGGCAATGAGCGTCACCAGGCTGGCCGGGACGACGCCGAACATCCGGCCGGTCAGCGCGTCGGCCACCGTCTCATCGACGCTGCCGCCGGGAAACGGCCGCAGCGCCAGGGCGATTCCGAAATAGACGGCCCCGGTCGCGATCGTCGCCACGATCGGCTGCAGCCGCCCATAGATCACGATGAGGCCATTGATCGCCCCGCACAGCGCGCCGACCCCAAGCACCGCGACGATGCCGGCGGCAACCTGCAAAGGCGATCCGACAACGATCCACGACGCGAGACAGTTGGTCAGGACGAAGATCATGCCCACCGACAGATCGATGCCCGCGGTGATGACGACGAGCGCCTGGGCCATCGCCACGAAGGCCAGGAGCACGCCCTTGTTCGCCGCGGTCTGCACCACATTGGCGGTAAAGCCCGCCGGATGATTGGAGGCGTAGATGATGAACATCATTACGAATATGCCGAAGGCCAGCAGCGTGCCGCGTTGTTCCGCCAGCCAGAAGCGCCAGTCCTTCATGCGCCGGCCGCCGTTTTCAAGCGAGCCTCTCCGGTCGCGATATTGAGAGCGCTGGCGATCAGCGCGCGCTCGGTGATCTCGGCGCCGACCAGCTCGCGCTTGACCTGCCCGTCATAGAGCACGAGGACACGGTCGCAGCAGCCGATCAGTTCGTCATAGTCGGTCGAATAGAAGATGATGGCGGCTCCCTCGCCGGCCAGCTTGCGCAGCAGCTGGTACATCTCCTGCTTGGTGCCCACGTCGATGCCGCGCGTCGGATCGTTGAGCAGTATGATGCGCGGCCGGTTCATCAGCCACTTGGCGATCACCACCTTCTGCTGGTTGCCGCCGGAGAGGGAACTGACCGGAATATCGGCACCTGCGGTCATGATCCCCAGGAGCTTGATCATGTCGTCGATCAGCCGCTGCTCCGCGGCGCGATCGATGATTCCGCCGTTCGAGATGCGATCGAGCGCGGCGAAGGAAAGGTTCTCGCGCACCGTCATCGCCAGCATCAGGCCCTCGGTCTTGCGGTCCTCGGGGATCAGCGCCATGCCGATCTTCGGACTCTTCGCTGCCGCTGGGCTGGAAATTGAAACCGGCTTGCCGTCGATCAGCACCTGGCCGGAACAGCCGCGCAGCACGCCGAAGAGCGCCAGCAGAAGGTCGCGCTGACCCTGGCCGTCGAGGCCGCCGAGGCCCACGATTTCACCGGCCCGCACCGACAGCGAGATGTTCTTGAGGCGTCCGGTCCAAGACAGGTTGCGGCACTCCAGCACCGGGGTCTTTGAGGCCGGGATGGGCGCGGGCTTGGGCGGAAACACATGACTGTATTCGCGCCCGATCATCAGTTCGACGACCTCGTTGTCGGTCTTGCTCCCGGCGGCATAGGTCGCAACCTTCTGGCCGTTGCGAAACACCGAGCACTCATCGGCGAGCTCGGCGATCTCGTGCATGCGATGCGAGATGTAGAGAAGCGCCAGCCCTTCCGCCCGCAGGCGCTTGATCACCACGAAAACCTTGGAAACGTCCGCGGCGGTGAGCGCCGAGGTGGCTTCGTCCAGGATGAGAATGCGCGGCTTCCGTGCAAGCGCCTTGGCTATTTCCACCAATTGCCGGCGCGACAGCGGCAGGTCCTTCACCAGGGCCAGCGGATGAATGTCCTCCGCACCCGCGCGCGCCAGCGCTTCCTCGGCAATCCGGCGCTGATGGCGCCGGTCGATCATGCCGAAGCGTGCCGGCGGATCGCTGATCACGATATTGTCGGCAACCGGCAGATCGGGAATGAGCGAAAGTTCCTGGAAGATGCAGGCGATACCTGCCCGGTTGGCGGCGGCAGGAGAAGCAAAGGATATCTCACGGCCGTCCAGCACCATGCGGCCTTCATCGGGCGCAACCACGCCCGCCATGATCTTGATGAGGGTGGACTTGCCCGCGCCGTTCTCGCCCAGAATCGCGTGGATACGGCCCACCGTGACATCGAGGTCCGCCTTCTCCAGCGCCCGCACGCCGCCATAGCGTTTCGATACGCCTTCCATGCGAAATAACGGCGTTGCCCCTGCCACCGGCCCCTCCCCGGACGATCACGCTCCACATAATGGCGCCGCGGATTGGGTCCCGCGGCGCCGCAATGAAGCTCGGATCAGCCTACTGATTTTCCTTCGACTGTCCCATGATTTCCTGGGCCGTGAAATTGATGCCGCAGGTGGGGAAGGCGTTGCCGACAAAGAAATTGTCGGACTGGTCGGGGAAATAATCCTGGCTTTCCTTGAAGTTTGGATCCTCGACGATCGCCAGCGGCAACTTGACCGATTGCGGAACAACCTGGCCCTCGAGTGCGGCAATCGCCGTCTTGATGGCGACCGCCACTTGGGCAGGACCGGTGCCGGCCGAAGAACACTTCAGGCCTTCGGCTGCGTGCGCCGCACAGAACTTGCGGAAGCCGTTCTCGGTTTCGCCGCCAAACGGCACAAAGGGATGCTTGGCGTCGATCATCGCTTGCACGATGCCGGTATCGCCGCCCTGCCCGGTGATGCCGGCGAACGGACCGTTGGTGGCAATTGCGTCGGCGGTCGCCTTCTGGGCCACGCCGTCATCCCATTTGCCCACGACTTCGGTCACTTCCCACTTCTTGCCGGAGGCAGCGAGTGTTTCGTGGATGCCGTTGTGCCGATCGGTGTCGACCGACGTGCCGGCGACGCCACGCACTTCGAGGATTTTGCCGCCCTCGGGCACTTTATCGATGAGCCAATTGGCCCACAGCACTCCGAGACCCTTCTGGTCCACGTTCACGTTGATGGCGTCTTCGGTATCGAGGATGTTGTCGAAAGCAACGAGAATGACGCCCGCTTCCTTGGCCCGCTTGATGACGGGGCCGAAGGCGGTCGGATTCTGGGCATTGACCACGATCGCGTCATAGCCGGAGTCGATGAAGTTGTTGATCGCGGAAATCTGCGCCGGCACGTCCTCACCAGTGGAGACGACCTTGAACTCCTTCAGTTTGGCGGCGACGTCAGGCTGCGCGGCATAGGCCTTCGCCGTCTGGATCATCTGAATGCGCCAGGTATTGGCGATGTAGCCGTTGGCCAATGCGATGCGGTACGGACCCTGTTTTGCGGGAAACTTGAAGAATTTCGTTTCGGAAGACCAAGGTGCAAAGCATTCCGGTTCGGCGGAAGGCCCGGCAACGACTTCCGGTCCCGCGGCCTGAGCAGCGGCGCAGAAAGTAAGTCCGGCGGCCACAATGGCCCCAATACTCGCAAACCCGCACAGATATGACGTCGATTTCATTGGAACTCCTCCCTGGAGACTTAGCTGATTGCGCAATTGCAGTCGCGACACAGAGAATTTTTTTCAATTTCTGTTGTCGCTGGACGTTTCGTTGTTATCGTTGACCAAGTCTACCGAGAGCAACCTGGTAAGGGGAACCATACGGTCAGATGAAAGCGCAGTCAACGACAGCGATGGGTCGATTAGGCTCGGTTCGGGCTCGTCAGCCACTCCTTTCCAACCCGGCAGACGACCGAATAGGCGGGGTTGAAGACATTGGCTATGTCGTAACGCACCGCCTGGCCCATCATATGGCTTGCCGACCCCTCATCGAGTCCATAGTCCTGAATGAGCCAGTCCAGCATTTCGGTGGTGGCGTGCTGCAACGCCTGGTCCAGGGGCCGCGCATTGCCAATGCTGAAGATTTCGCGAGTGTTTTGCCCACGCGGCCAGCCAATCTCCTTCTTCTTCAGAACCTGTACCGTGAACTGAACTTTGGCCGCAGTCTCAATTCCAGTGCCGACGATTTCGCCATCGCCTTGCGCGGCATGAACATCGCCCAGGAAAAACAGCGCGCCTGGCACGGATACCGGAAACATGACTTCCACGCCCGCGCCAAAGCCTCGATAGTCCATGTTGCCGCCATAGGGGCCGCTGGTGACCGTCGAGATCGCTTGACCCATGGCGGGAGCCACACCGAAACACCCGATCATCGGTTCCACGGCTACGGACCAGTCGCGCAAAGCGGCGGGTGGGTCCCTGAGGCGGGCTGTTCCGCCCGCAATATCGATCAGCCAGTCCGTCTTTTTACGGTCGGGAAAGCGCGGTACCGCAACCGGATCAACGACGGTAGAACTGAGTACGTTGAAGGTCCAGCCAGTGGGCCGGGTCATGGTGATACGTTCGATGCGCACGAGGAGTGCATCATCGGGTTCTGCACCAGACACAAAAATTGGCCCGGTCATAGGATTGGGTCTGTCGGCTCGTTTCCGGCCCTGACAGTCAAAGCCGTGGGCATCGATGGTTTCGGTCACAACCGTATCGCCATCCGCAACTGCGAGCGCCTGCCCATGGCTGCCGATGGTGTTGTAGAAGAGAGTCGGCGAGAAGTTGTGGGTGGTCATGGATGCACTCCGATTGAAGCGGGCGGAATGTCACTTACGGCAGAGTGCGTGGCGCGTCGAGTGTTCAGGAATCCGTAAAGCCGCTTTCGACAGGCTTGGATTAAATTGACATCTGCGACAGCTGAGCTTAAAAAGGATTACCGTCGTCACGTCCAATTCCACTTCTCGACCGACAGGGACTGTCTTTCGAGATTTGCCGGTAACGACGGAGAAATCAAATTCGCCAACAAATTCGGGAGGAACTTATGCAGTTATTTTCAACGAGGCGGCTGGCTCTGGCGTCGGGCCTGGTCCTGGCCCTTCATTTCGCCGGGGGGGCAATTGCCCAGGCCGATGAACTTGACGACATCACCAAGGCGGGCGTCATCAAGGTCGGGATTTTCGAGGACTTTCCGCCCTTCTCCTCGGCCGGCACCGATCTCAAATCGCAAGGCTACGATATCGATGTGATCAATGCCCTGGCCAAGGCCCTCAACGTGAAGCCGGAGTTGACCGGCATCACCGGACAGAACCGCATCCCCTCGCTCACCGAGCACAAGCTCAATCTCTTGGTCAGTGTCGGCGTCAGCGACGAGCGCAAGAAGGTCGTGGCGTTCACCGCACCCTACGCGCCCTATTCGATCGACGTCATGGGACCCAAGTCGCTCGACGTGAAGGGGCCGGCCGATCTGGCGGGCAAGTCGGTTGCCGTCAATCGCGGCACGCTTGAGGACACCTCGGTGACCGAAGTGGCGCCCGCGGGCACCGACATCCAGCGCTTCAACGACTACAATGGCGTGATCTCGGCGTTTCTGTCGGGCCAGGTGCAGTTGATGGTGGTCGGCAACGATGTCGGCGCCGCGGTGCTGGCCAAGCAACCGGCCATCGAACCGGAAGCGAAATTCCAGCTCCTGAACTCGCCGTCGGCCATGGCCATCAACAAGGGCGAAGACCGGCTGCTGGCCAAGATCGACGAAGCGCTGGCCACGATGAAGAAGGACGGAACCCTCGACGCCATTTCGAAGAAATGGCTGTTCATTCCGCTGCCGCCGGAACTCTAAGGCGCGCCATGGGCTATCAGCTCGATTTCGGAGCGCTGGTCCAATATCTGGGTTTGTTTCTGGAAGGCACGGCGGTCACGCTTGGCTTGACCGCCGTCGCCTCGCTGTTCTCGGCATAGCTCTCGGCATCGCCGGTGCCGGCTGCTTTCCGCGAGCAGGCATCTCTGGCTCCGGCGGGTCGATTGCCGGCTACGTGGAGCTGATCCGCAATACGCCTTTCATCGTGCAGATGTTCTTCATTTTCTTCGGCCTGCCCAGTCTCGGGCCTGCGTCTCAGCGCGCTGCAGGCGGCGGCGCTGGCGATGACCATCAATCTCACGGCCTATGCCATCGAAATCCTGCGGGCGGGACTGGAAGCGGTTCCGCCGGGACAAAGCGAGGCGGCCCGCAGCATGGGCCTGCGTCCGCTGCTGGTCTTCGTGCTTGATCGTGCTGCCGCAGGCGCTGGCCAACGTCTATCCGGCGCTGGTCGGCCAGATCACCATCACCATGCTTGAATCCGCCGTGGTCTCGCAGATCGCCGTTGTCGATCTGACCCATGTGGGCGACTTTATCCAGTCGCGCAATTTCCGCACCTTCGAGACCTATCTGGTCATCACGCTCATCTATCTGGCGCTGGCGGTTCTGATGCGCCGCATGCTGGCGCTGGCCGGGCGGCGGCTTTTCGCGGGGCGCGTGCGATGATCGATTTCACCCTGTGGGATATTGCGCGCAACCTGCTGCTGGCGGCGCGCTGGACCCTGCTGCTCTCGGCCATCGCCTTTGCCGGCGGCGGCATCGTCGGACTGGTTCTGCTGGTGATCCGCATCGGCCGCTACAAGTGGGCCCGCACCGCGGTCAAGCTCTATGTCGAACTGTTCCAGAGCACGCCGCTGCTGATGCAGTTGTTTCTGGTCTATTTCGGTCTTCCCAAGCTGGGCATCGAGGTGTCGGCCTGGCTTGCCGCCGCCGTGTGCCTGACGCTCTACTCGAGCGCCTTTCTCACCGACATCTGGCGCGGCAGCGTCGAGGCGATCCCGCGCGGCCAGTGGGACGGCAGCGCCAGCCTCGGGCTGCACTATCTGTCGCAGCTGCGTCTGGTGATCCTGCCGCAGGCCATCGCGCATGGCCATTCCGCCGACCGTCGGCTTTCTGGTGCAGCTGGTGAAGAGCACCGCGCTTGCCTCGATCGTCGGCTATCACGAACTGACCAAGACCGCCCAGATCCTGACCAACGCCACCTTCCAGCCCTTCGTCATCTTCGGACTGGTGGCGCTGATCTATTTCGCCATCTGCTATCCGCTGACCTGGTGGTCGCGGCGACTGGAGTGGCGGCTTGCAATTAGTGGGCGGTGACGGGCAGCCGCTGGTATCGGAGAATCCGCGGTCCTTTCCCGGGACCAGGGAAACTGTTAGGAATGAGCCGGAGCGCAAGGGAACTCTTACCGATGCCGCTGACTTTCTCCGCGCGTGGCGCACTCGTCGCCGCCTTGCTGCTGGCCGGACCGGCAGCGGCTGCGGAAGACTGCGCCAGCAACACACCCGCGGTCAGTATTCCGGCTTGCACCCAGATCATCGAGCAGGCGCAGGACCCCAACGACAAAATCGCCGAGGCTTTTGCCAATCGCGGCAAGGCTTACCTGTTGCAAAACGAGTTCGACCGCGCGATCGCCGACCTCGACGAAGCGCTCCTTCGCCAGCCCGATCACGGCGATGCCCGCTACAATCGCGGCGTTGTCTATTTCCAAAAGGGTCAGAACGATCGGGCGCTCGCCGATTTCGACGAAGCCGTCCGCCTCAACCCGCAGGATGCCGAAACCCGCTTCGTGCGCGGCAGAACCTATCACGCAATGGGCCAAATAGATCGCGCCATCGCCGATTTCGACGCAACCCTCGGTATCGATCCACGTCACGTCGACGCTCTCATTACGCGCGGCGCCATGTATACCCTTAAGGGCCAGCCCGAACCTGCGCTCAAGGACTACAATGAAGCTCTCCGCATCGATCCCAACAACGTCGAAGCCTACTCGAATCGCGGCAGCCTCTACCTGATGACGAGCCGTTTTCCACAGGCGATTGCCGACCTCGACCGGGCCCTCAAGCTCGATCCGAACCACGAAATGGCCTACCTCAATCGCGGCATCAGCTATCTGTTTCAAAAGCAGTTTGACCCCGCAATCGAGGACTTCGATCAAGCCCTTCGGCTCAATCCGCAGAGCGCCCACGTGCTCGTGCAACGCGCCGCGGCCTACTATTTCAAGAAGCAGCCCGACCGGGCGCTGACCGACTTGAATGAGGCTATTCGCCTCGATTCGAGCAGCCTGCAGGCCTACAAGCTGCGCGGCGGCATTCTCGGCGGATTGGGCCGCCGCGATCAGGCCATTGCCGACTTCCGCAAGGCGCTCGCGCTCAATCCTTCCGATGAAAGCGTCAAGAAGAACCTCAAGAAGCTCGGGGCGACGCCTTGAATGCCTGGTCAAGCGGGTTGGTCCCGTTTACGAGGCAAGGCTTCCCTTGCCCGCGCGCCGCGCCTGCCTCTATTGCCGCGCTTGATGGATTTCAATCGTATCGCGCATGATCACGCCCCACGGCAACGCTCCTGCGTTACGCTCGACCGTGTTCGTTGCGCCGTCTTGTGCGGATATACGGTATTTGGTTTCCGCATGAACAGCCGGATTGAGGTGACCAGGAAAGGTGTTTGACTGCCCGCATCCCGCAAAGGTTGCTGTTGTCGTGCCAGGCTCAAGGGCGATTTCGAAATTCTCGCCATCGCGCCGGCCGCTGAGCGGAATGTCGAACTCGCTCGGCGAGTAGGTCCATAACATCGTGCAACCCGGGACCTCGCCCTCCTCGGTTCTGACCCGGGCGCGCGCGCGGCCATTGATCATCCCGCCCGTTTCGATTTCGAATGCGAAGTCAACGTCGATCGTATGGTTGTGTCCGCCGCCCTTGGCCGTTTTCTTGATGGTGCCATACCAGTAGTCAGTCCTGTTGTCCGGTTCGCTATCGGCGGTATCCCCGGGTTCGACGCTCGTCGGAAATTCGCCGACGTCGGTATCCATGAGGCCGGCGTGGTCCTCGGCCAGCGCGGTAAGGCGCACGACCGGCGGCGGATTGGCCGGCACCGTGTAGGTCGCCTCCACCCGCCGCTCCCCCTCGGAGCAAGGTTCGTAGTTTTCGGACGCCACCAAGCGGCCGTCTTCGCTGTCGGCGACAAGTTGGATCGTCTTAATACCGCTCGGCCGGGGATTGGGATCATCGCGGGCGACCATCGTGACCTTGATCTGATCGCCGGGCTTCACCGCGGTGCCGCCGATAGGCGCCCAGTTGGTGTCGAGCGTCGGCGGCTTCTTGTCGGCGCCCGGTAAAAGCACCTCTCCCACGGGGCATGGCCCAGCACCTTGGAGCGCCTGCTGCGCCAGTGTGGTTGGCGCAAGGGCTGTCATGCCGATCATTGCGATGGCGATGGCCGCGCATGGCAGTGAGCCGATTTTTAGCAAAGCAAGCATTCCCACTACCGGCCGCTTACTGCGGCTTCACCTCAAATACCTCGCCTTCGGTTGCGGGGAAGGGAAATTTGTTGCCGTCCACTTCGACGATGTAATCGCCCGGCGGCAGCGCCGCCTGCGTTCGCATCACGTTGAAGTCGGCGACCTCCTTGCCATCCTGCGTCGTCACCCGCGCCGCCTCCCACTTCAGGCCCTCCGCGAGGATGACCGCCGCCGGCCGCAGCGTGGTGGTCTTGCCGCCGTCGACCTTGATGAAGCGCCACTCGGTCTTGTCGAAGCGCAGATCATAGACGCCGGGCATCAGGGTCACTGACGTCTTCATGGGGTTGAAATCTCCATGCTCCTCGCCGGTCTCGGAATCGACGACGGCCGCGCTGACATGCACGCTGGGATTGGCGACCTCGACCTCCAGCACCCCCGGATCGATCGTGGTCGTCTCGCCGGGGCGCACCTCGATGCCCTTCCAGCTTGCGGGTCCGAATTTTACCTCGTAGATGCCCGCTGGAAGGGTCAGTTCCGTGTTTGAACTGTTGAACGCCCCGACCTCCTGCCCCGTCTCCGCGTCGAGCACGGCGTGCGACGCAAGCCAGGTCGCCGACGTGGTCATGAGCTTTCCGGGCTCAGGCTTCGCCGGCAGCGTGACGACCTGTTTCTTGCAGGCGTTGAACGCGGCCTTGAGCGTGTCCGGCAATTCCGGTCCGACCGGAGCGTCGAAATAGGAGCCGCCGGTCGTGCGCGCGATGGCCTGAAGCTGCCCGCGTGCGGCCGTATCGACGATGAAGCCCACGGTGTGAACGGTGATGCCCTTGGCGGCGAGCGCCTTGGCGGCCACCACCGGGTCGCCCTGGCAGGTTTCCTTGCCGTCGCTGACCAGGACGATGACGCGCTCCTTGGCATCGGCGGCGAAATCGTTCGCCGCCTGCTCCAGTGAGAAGGCAATCGGCGTGTAGCCCTGTGCCACGGCGGCGTCGACAGTCGCCGTGATGGCGTCCCCGCTGGAGCCCGCCGGGCCAAACGGCACGGCCAGGTTGGTGTCCTGGCAATTTTTCTCGTCTTTCGGCGACTGCGCCCCGTAGAGCCTGAGCGACAACTGCGCCTCGGCGGCAACGAACGCCGCCACGCCCTTGACCGCGCGCTGTGCCACCGCGATGCGGGTTTCCCCGTTGGGCAGCTTGGCGTTCATGCTGCCCGAGGCATCCATGATCAGCAGAATCGAGCGATCCGCGGAATTGCACGCCTGCGCCGCCGCCGTTTCCGGCCGGGCGGCAAGTCCGATGAGTCCCAGCGTCAAGGTAAGAGCAACCGAAACAAGCCATTTCATTGCTACACTCCGATGCCAATTCAGTGACACAACCGAGACGCTATATCCTTTTGCCATGTCTTGCCAAATGCTGCCGGCGGAGTTGGCTTTGCAGGAAGCTGTGTCCAGCACCGCCGCGGTCTGCGCTTCCGAAGCAACGCCAAGCGGCACAGGCGCATGTTAGTGGGCCGATTCACGCGTCAGAAAATGGAGATTGCCGCCAAGTTCCGATATGATGAGCCGGCCTTCATCCCAAACGAGCACAGACGCCGGGCGCGTCAGACCGTCGAGGACGATGCGGCGGCCGCCAGTGGCCCTATCGATAAGGAGCAGGCGGCCGCTCTCCGTCTTGAACCCGGCGGCCTGATCAAAGAGCCCGTGTTCAAGAACGAGGACATGGCCCTTGCTGTCGAAGGTGATCGCAACCGGGGCATTCAATCCCTCGAATTCAAGGCGTAGAGCCTGTGCACCGCCTTCTTCGGGAATCGAGACAACCTTTCCAGCGCCCGCAAGGAATGGAAATCCGCCGAAGAGCGAGACGTAAATGCGATTGTCGCGACGCGCGATGCCGGTCGGTACCGCATCGACCTCATAGGCCCCTTCCTTTGGGAACTCGGTGGGCGAGAGGTTTTGCAGAGCCGTCGCGTCTTGGCTGATTCGTTGAAAAGCGATGAGCGTTTCTCTGCCGGTGCCGTCGGCTTTCACCCGCTCGACGCTGTTGCGCGCAGAATCGATCACATAGTACGTATCGCCGGAGACGATGAGGTCGAACGGGTTCCAGAAATCGTTGCTGATCACCCGCGCTCCGCCACTGCCATCGACCGCCACGAGTGCATGGTCGTACGGCCCCTCCTCCGAGCCGGCCGGCGTCCAACCCTGCGCCACAACATGGATGCTGCCGGCGCGAAGGACGCGGTAGGGACCGGTCGGTTCGCCCATCACGTCGAGGCCATGGGGGAAGGCGGGGCCGAACGCGGTAAGCTTGCCATCCGATCCGCGCCGATAGAGCCTGCCGCTGGCGAGATCGGTGACGAGCAGTTGCTCGCCGTCCCGCGACAGGCCGGCGAAAATCGCGCCCGGCATGCTGAAGGTCTCGAGCCGGTAACCGGGGCCGGCCTTCGGCTCGGCGGCCGCGCCAGCCGCCAGCAAAGCCAAGCCGGCGCTCAAGATTATGGCGCGGAGCGCACGCATCGGAAACCGCCATTGGCAGCGAAACGGAAGTCGGGATCGTAGGCGAGCCGGTATGTGGTGGTGAGGTGGGCAGAATCGCTGTTCCACGAGCCGCCGCGAAGCACCCTGAACTTGCCGGCAGTCGCCGCATCGGGCTCGCCCTCGTAGGGCGCATAGAAATCGCGGGTCCATTCCCAGACGTTGCCTACGAGGTTGAGAACGCCCTCCCGGCTCGCTCCTGCGGCGAAGGAGTCCGCCGGTGCCGTCATGGCGTAACCGTCGCGCTGGTCGGCGGCGCAGCACGTCTCTGCACCGAAGTTCGCGCGCGTGGCGTCGGGCGGGGCCGAACCCCACGGAAACAGGGCGCCATCCGTCCCCCGCGCGGCACGCTCGTATTGCTCCTCGGACGGCAGCATAAGTCCATAGTGGCGGCAAAAGGCGTCGGCATCGCCCCAGCTCACCCCGACGACCGGCCGGTCGTCCAGTCCAAGGGACGGGTGATTGCCGAAGAAGGCCGAGCGGTAACCGGTTGCGTCAATGAAATTCCGATACTGCCGGTTGGTGATCTCGGTGCGGTTGATTGCGAACGCCTCGCCTTCCAGGACACGGCGCGGGCGTTGGTTCTCCGGGCCGTCATCGCTGCCGAAAACGAACGCACCGGCGGGAATTTCGATCAGGGGATTGCCGGCGATGGGGCTGCCATAGGCAGCGGCCGACGTCAGGGCAATCATCATGGCCGCCACCGGCACATCAGAAATCGACACGATTTTGGTTCTCCCCATCGAAGAGGAACGCGCGGTCAGCCGCCACCTCGACGCCGATCTGCTGATCGATCTGGCCGGCAAAATTCTTGTCGGCGCGCATCGTCAGGAGCTGCCGTCCCGCCCGGACACTGACAAGCGTGCTCTCGCCAGTGAGCTCGGCCGAATAGATCGGGGCGGTCATACTTGCGCCAGGGCCCCGGGGGGCAACCACATGGACATCCTCAGGCCGGACGCCGAGGACGGCGCGGGTGACATTCGCCCGGCCCAGCCCCTTAACCCTGAGGATTCCGTTGACGAAGACGCCATTCTTCACTTCGCCGTCGATCAGATTCATCGGCGGCGAGCCGATAAACCCGGCGACGAAGAGCGCGCGCGGATTATTGTAGATTTCCTTCGGCGTTCCGAGTTGCTCGATCACGCCCTTGTTCATCACCGCCACGCGGTGAGCGAGCGTCATCGCCTCGATTTGGTCGTGGGTGACGTAAATCGTCGTCACCTGCAGCTCGTGCTGAAGATGCTTGAGCTCGGCGCGCATCTGGACACGCAGCTTCGCATCGAGGTTCGACAGCGGCTCGTCCAGGAGGAAAACCCGCGGCGTGCGGATGATAGCGCGGGCGAGCGCTACGCGCTGGCGCTGACCGCCGGAGAGTTCCTTGGGCAGGCGGTCGAGCAGCGTCTCCAGTTCCACCCGCCGCGCCACCTCGGCGACCTGGCGCTCACGTTCGGCTGCCGGTATTTTCCGGATCCTCAGCGGGTAGCCGATGTTGTCTTCGACTGAGAGATGCGGATAGAGCGCATACGACTGGAAGACCATGGCGACGTCGCGGTATTTGGGCAAGACGTCGTTGACGCGGTCGGCGCCGATGTAGATGTCGCCCGAGGTGGCTTCCTCGAGTCCGGCGATCATTCGCATGGTCGTCGTCTTGCCGCACCCGGACGGCCCGAGCAAAACCAGAAACTCCTTGTCCTGAACCTCGAGATTGAGGTTGGCGACGGCGACAAATGCTCCGAACTTCTTGGTGACGTTGTTGAACCTGACGGATGCCATCGATTTCAACCCTTCACGGCGCCAAAGGAAAGCCCGCGGACGAGGTGCCTCTGGACTACGAAAGCGAAGATGACGATGGGAATGCTGGCCATGAAACCCGCCGCACTGATTTCGCCCCAATAGGTGTTGTACTGGGTCACCCGCCCGGCGATGCCGATCGGCAGCGTCTGCGACTGCTCGGTCAAAGTGATGATGAGCGCAAACAGGAACTCGTTCCACGAGATGATCAGGCAAAAGATGGCGGTCGCCGCGAGTCCCGGCCGGGCGAGAGGCAAGGCCACGCGCAAGAACGCCCCCCAGCGGGTGTCGCCGTCGACCATCGCTGCCTCCTCAAGCTCGACCGGCAGGTCCTGGAAATAGCTCTTCATCATCCAGGTCGCGAAGGGCAGATTGAACGCGGTGTAGGCGATCACCAACGCGGACTTGGTGTTCAACATGTCGAAGAAATTGAAAAACAGGTAGAGCGGAATGATGCTGACGATCGGCGGCATCATGCGCGTCGAGAGAATCCAGAAAGACATCTGGTAGCGCCACTGGCCGGGATATTGAAAGCGCGCCAGCGCATAGCCGGCCATGGTGCCGAAGGTAACCGATACGATGGTCGTCCCGACCGCGACGAGGAAGCTGTTGAACATGTATTGCAGGAAGGGCCGCTCGACGAAGGCCGCGCGGTAATGTTTCAGCGTCGGATTTTTCGGGAAACCACTCCGGCGGAACCGCAAAAATATCAATGTCGAACTTGAACGAGTTCGCGGCGATCCAGTAGATCGGGAATAGTGTCAGCGACCAGTGCTACGAAAACGGCAAGATAGGCAGACAGGCGGACCAAGACCTCCCTGGTCCGGCTACGTTTGGTCATTGTGGTTGCGATCGTCATGGTCAGTTCGCCAGCCGCATGCGCTTGATGAACCAAGTGCTGAAAGCCACGGTCACGAACAGGACGAAGAGCGAAATCGCCGCGGCATAGCCGGGGTCGGCAAATCGGTAGGCGACCTGGTAGATGTAGAGACTGAGCACCTTGGTTCGGTCAGCCGGACCGCCGCCGGTCAGGATGAAGACGAGATCGAAGAGCCTGATGGCATCCATGATCCGCAGCAGCAGGGCGATGGCGATCACCGGCTTGAGGAACGGAAGGGTCAGATCCCAGAACTGCCGCCAGGCCGAGGCGCCGTCGATGGCGGCGGCCTCATAGGGCTCGATGGGCAGGCTCGCCAGTCCAGCGAGCATCAGCAGGAACATGAACGGCGTCCATTGCCAGACATCGGCCACGATGATCGAGAACATGGCCAGATCGACGTCACCGGCCCAGGCCTGGGTGGGCAGGCCGAGCTGGAACATGATCTCGTTCAAGACGCCAAACTGCGGTTCGTAGATGAGCTTCCAGGTAATCGCCACGGCGATCGGCGGCAGCATCATGGGGATCATCAGGATCGTCTTCAGGAAGGTCAGCCGACGGAGGTACTTGTCGAGAAGCAGCGCCAGGCCGAGGCCCAGCAGGAACTCGCTGGTTACCGCGACGACGGTGAAGACAGCGGTATTCCACAGTCCGACATGGAACTGCTGATCGGAGAGCAGGCGCAGGAAATTGCCGGCACCGACGAATTCCCAGGGGATATCCGGATTTGGGCTGATCTTGTGGACCGCCGCATAGAACATGTAAATGCTGGGGAAAATTGTCAGCGCGAGGAGGATGAGCACCGCCGGCGCAAGCATCAGGATGCGCAGATGACGTTCGACCCACCGTTCGAACCGGCCGCCGGTTGGGGGGTTAGCGGCTATTGCTGAGTTCGCGAGCACTGCCATGAAGCGTTTCCAACGGGGCTGTGCACCGGTGCGCTCTCACATTGTTCTGGCGTTCTGGCCATCGCCGACCATCAGCGGCGGTTTGCGGCGGGAGCGGGATCCGAAGATCCCGCTCCCCATCCTTGACCGCGCGGCCGATGACTATTTGATGCCCGAGATCTGCTCGACGGCGGCTTGCGCAGACTTCAATGCCTCCTCCGGCGTAACCGTGCCGGCGACGGCCTTAGAGAGCTCGATACCGAAAGCGTTCTCGATCTCCGGCCACTTGGGATGACGCGGACGCGGCGTCGAAGCCTCAATCGCCTGCATCAACATCGGGATAGTGCCGGAACTTCTCCTGCGAGGTCAGTTCAGGATCGGTGAAAACCGAGACGCGGACGGGTGGATTGCCGCGTGTGGCGGAAATCTTGATCTGTTCGGCCGAGGTCGCCCAGATCATGAAGTCGAAGGCTTCCTGCTTGTTCTCGGAAGCCGACATGATACCCATGGTCCAGTGGCCGATCTCCGAGCTTCCCGGCTTGGTACCCGCCGGAATGGCGGCTGTAGGAGATCTTGCCGACCATCTTCGACTGGCTCGGGTCTTCAAAGGTTCCGACCCAGTTCGGCCAGTTGATCGAGGAAGCGGCCGCGCCAGCGGCAAGCGCAGTGCCGACCTCATTGGCATTGTAGCTCTCGACTCCCTTCGGCGAGACATCGCGGAGCGCCATGAACGTCTTCATGGCGGCCGCTCCCTCGGGAGTGTCGATCGTCACCTTGGACCGGTCGGCGTTGAAGAGGTCGGCGCCATAGGACCAGAAAATCGGCATGAAGTCGGCGACAACCGGGTTTCCCTGACCGCCGCGGAAGACGTAGCCGTAGTAGCGGCCGCCGCCGCCTTCGGTCAGCGTCTTGCTCGCCTTCAGCACATCCTCCCAGGTCGCTGGGGCCTCGACGCCGGCTTCCTTGTACTTGGCGGCGTCATAGAAGAACATCTGCGCATTTCCCACGTATGGCAGGCACACATAGGGACCCGTATTGTAGGGGTTGCGGCAGATCGCCAGCGACTTCGAAAGGAAATCGCTGTCCGGCCCTTCCAATCCGGCTTTCTGGAAGTAGGGCGTTAGATCCTCCAGATGTCCGTTCTCGGCAAAGAACGGGATCCAAGGATCGTCCATCAGGATAATGTCGAAGACGCCGGATTTGGTGGCACCGGCATTGGCGCCCTGTTCGAACACGTTGGCATATGGCGCCTGGACGATTTCGACCTTGGTGTTTTTCATTGCCGCGTAGTCGGCGGCGGCGGCCCGCAGGCCGTCACCCTCGCTTCCTGACGGCACCAAAATCGTGAAATCGGCCCAAGCGGCTCCCGCTGTCATCAGCGATGACAGCGCAAAGACTGCCGTAAGCAACAGTTTGCGAATCATTGTTTTCTCCCTAGCTGGCTGCTGACTAAGCACTTCTTCTTCCGAGGGGACTCTGGCCTCGACGGAGGCCCGCCTCACGGACTTCATCATCCCAGGACGGGATGAGTATTGGCTTCCCTTCTCCTTTTAGAATGTTGATTTCGCTCTCCATTTTTGCGCTTGTCAAGCAGAAGCGCAACGGAGAGGCCGCGACGCCAGTGATGACAATCTAGTTCCGCTTCTCGGCCGCGGTGCATTTTGGAGCGGGAATAATCCGTCAAAACGGATTGATCGACTTGAACGCCTTGCTGATCCACGAGCTCTGGTTCTCGACTGGCTCGCTTCCGTCGGAGGAGACCAGCGTATAGGCGTCCTTGTACCACTGGCTTTGCGGGAAGTTGTGTCCCAGCACCGCCGCCGCGGTCTGCGCTTCCGAAGCAACGCCGAGCGCCATGTAGCCCTCGGCCAGCCGGTACAGCGCCTCGGGCGTATGGGAAGTCGTCTGGTAATCAGTGACCACGCGCTTGAAGCGGTTGATGCCGGCGAGATAGGAGCCCTGCTTCAGGTAGTAGCGGCCCACTTCCATTTCCTTGCCGGCCAGATGGTCCTTGGCAAGCAGCGCCTTCTTGCCGGCATCGCGGGCATAGGCGGTACTGGGAAAGCGGCGCTCCACTTCTTCGAGCGACTCGAGCGCCTTCTGGGTGTTGGTCTGGTCGCGCTTCACATCGACGATCCGTTCGTAGTTCGACAGCGCGATCAGGTAATAGGCATAAGGCGCATCCTTGTGGCCGGGATGCAGCGTGATGAAGCGGTTCGCGGCATTGACCGCGTCGTCATATTGGTTGCGCCGGTAATGGGCATAGGACTGCATGAGGATCGCCTTGGTGGCCCAGGACGAATAGGGGATACTGCCGTTCCACCTCGCCGAATTGCTTGGCGGCGGATTTGAACTCGCCGGACTTCAGATTGTCGAGACCCTTGTTGTAAAGCTTGGCTACCGCTTCGTTCTGCTTGGCTGTGGCAAGATCGGGCGCGATGGCGTCGCCGGTCACCGCCGCGGCCTCGGTGGAGCTGTCGTCGCCCCACAGACCGTCGAACAAATTCGCGGTGGCACAGCCTGAAACGGCCGCCATGACGGCAAGCATCAGGGCCATGCGGCCCGCCTTGCGCGGCAATGTGTTGCAAGCCGTCATCAACGCCAGTCTGCCCAAAACATTGATCCCGATACCGCCGTGGCGGCGGAGTTCTAGCGCAACAATGGGACAACCGCCAGCACTGTCCGAGCCCCGCATAGATGCACGAAACCCGGCGGAAGTGTGACCGCCGGGTTTCGCGAGGTGCTGCGTGGATGATCAGTTGGCTTGGCGCCGCAGGAAGGCGGGGATTTCGAGCTGGTCGTCGTCGAGACCAGGGTCGATCTGGACCTGCAGCTGCGCAGTGCGGGATTGCGGGGCAGCTTGGGCCTTCGCGGGACGGACACTCATGACGGGTTCCTTCGGATCGGCAACCGGATCGTCCCGGCGGCCGAGACCCACGCTGGCGAGGCGTTCGAACAAGCCCTTCTTTTTGCGGGCGCTATGTTCGGCGATGTTCTCGATGCGGCCTTGCTGGGCAGCTATCTGTTTTTGAGCGATCGGCGGGAAATCCTCGACGGCCGGAATGGTCTGGCCGCGCGCCTGGCGCGGCTGCGGCGCCGGCTCGGCTTCGGCCAGTTCATCATGGTCGGCTTCAGTCTCGGCGCGGACCTTGGCGGCAGCCGGCTTGGCATTGGCGCGCGCCGCCATCGGCGCCGGCTGGATCGGCTTCTTCAGGTAAAACTTGCTTGCCGGTGAAACCGAAGACCGGACGTGTCGGCTGCAGCTCTTCCGCAACGGCTTCGCCGCCTTCCACGTCTTGGGCCGTTTCGATGGCAAGGCCGGTGGCGACCACCGATACCCGCATGGTGCCTTCCAGCGAGTCGTCGAAGGTGGCGCCGAGAATGATATTGGCTTCCGGATCGACTTCCTCGCGGATGCGCGTTGCCGCTTCATCGACTTCGTAAAGTGTCAGATCCGGGCCGCCGGTGATCGAGATCAGAAGGCCGCGGGCGCCGCGCATCGACACATCGTCGAGCAGCGGATTGGAGATCGCCGCTTCCGCCGCCTCGATGGCGCGTTTCTCGCCGGTCGCCTCGCCGGTGCCCATCATCGCCTTGCCCATCTCGCTCATGATGGCGCGGACGTCGGCGAAATCGAGATTGATCAGGCCTTCCTTGGTCATCAGCTCGGTGATCGAGGCGACGCCGGAATAGAGCACCTGGTCGGCCATAGCGAAGGCGGCAGCGAAGGTCGTCTTTTCGTTGGCGACGCGGAACAGGTTCTGGTTGGGGATGACGATCAGCGTATCGACATGCTTGGCAAGAAGTTCGATGCCGCGGTCGGCCGTCTGCATACGGCGCACGCCTTCGAAATGGAACGGCTTGGTGACGACGCCGACGGTGAGAATGCCCTGCTCCTTGGCGGCGCGCGCGATGACCGGCGCTGCCCCCGTGCCGGTGCCGCCGCCCATGCCGGCGGTGATGAAGGCCATATGGGCCCCGGCGAGATGATCGAGGATTTCCGGCAGCGCCTCTTCGGCCGCGGCAGCACCGATCTGCGGCTGCGATCCGGCGCCAAGGCCCTGGGTCAGTGCCGTTCCCATCTGGACCCGCCGCTGCGCGGCGTTCTGCATCAGCGCCTGGGCATCGGTATTGGCGACGACGAACTCAACACCTTCAAGCCTGCTCTCGATCATGTTGTTGACGGCGTTGCCACCGGCGCCGCCGACGCCGAAGACGGTGATGCGCGGTTTCAAGTCCTGCAAATTGGGCACGGTAAGATTGATGCTCATGTTTTTGGCGTCCGGAAGTTTGATTTTCCCCAGCAACCATCTTGCTTACTCAAACCATAACAAATGGTTAACGCCCGCTAACCAAACCGCTCAAATTCTTCTAAAATTGACTCGGATTGAATCGCCCGCCTAACCTGGCATTCACAATTGCTGCCTGTGCAAGGCTAACGGCCCGCCGGTAGAGGTTCGCTTTCCGGTTCGCGCCGCCCGGTTGGACAAAAAGCACCGCAGCGGGCGTTGGGTGATCATCCGGTCGGCTTGGCCGCGGCGTCCCCGTACTCGTCGTGGCGGCGCCACCACTGATATGGCGGGGTTTGCGGCCAGCCCACGGGCGAATCCTCCCAATCCTCCTGGCGGCCGAGCGGCGTCAGATCGAGGAAGGTCCAGGTGGGGCCTAGCGCCTCGACGCCTCGCCCCGAGGTGAAATAGGTGCGAAACACCCTGTCGCCATCGCGCAGGAAAACGCTGAGGCCGAATGTCTCGCCTGCATCGGTCGTGACGCCGAAATCGACATTGAAGTCGCCGCCGGAAGAGGAGAACCACGGCGCGGTCCACCCCATGCGCTTCTTGTAACGCTGAATATTGGCCAGCGGCGCCCGCGACACCAGGGCAAACGACGTGCCGCGGGCGTGCAGATGGGCGAGGTGGCCCAACTGGTCGACAAAAAACGAACAGCCCGGACAGCCCGCCGTCGGCCAGCCCGGAACATCCGGCGCGAACATGAAGTGGTAGATGATGAGCTGCGGGCGCCCCTCGAACAGATCGAGCAGACTCGCCCTGCCCTCCGGTCCCTCGAACACATAGTCCTTATCGATCCGCACCATCGGCAGCCTGCGGCGCTCCGCGGCCAGTGCGTCTCGCGCACGCGTGGCTGCCTTTTCCTTGGCGAGCAGCTTTTCGTGAGCGGCTTGCCACTCGGCCGGCGACGCGATGCCCGGAAGCGCTTTCAACTTCTTTGCTTTCACCGCAGACTCCTTTGACTTGAATTGCAGCAGACCGGAAATTTACGCGCCGTCGTACGCCCGCTTCAAAACACCGATTAATCTGCGCTAGCCGCCCATTTTCTGCATCGCCTGCCGTATCTCTTCCGGGCTCACATCGCGAATATGCGTGGCAACCGACCAATGATGGCCAAACGGGTCCTCGAGCTGGCAATAGCGATCGCCCCAGAACATATCGTCGAGAGGCATGGTGATCTTCGCCCCGGCACTTACGGCGCGCTTGACGAAGGCATCGACGTCCTCGACATAAAGATGGATGGTGACCGGTGAGCCCTTGAGCGCTTTCGGTCCCAGCGATCCCCATTCGGGCATTTCATCGACCAGCATGACCTCCGAATCGCCGATGCGGATCGCCGCGTGCATGAGCTTGCCCTTAGGGCCCGGCAACCGTGCCTTTTCCACGGCGTTGAAGGCTTTCTTGTAAAACTCAATGGCATCTGCGGCGCCTGCGCAAACCAGGTGCGGTGTCACAGTGTGCATTCCGTCCGGAATGGGCTTTACTTTCGACTTGGCCATGATGTTTTCTCCTTTGAGTTGTCGTTTGTTGGTTGGTTGAGCAGAGTTTCGAGATAGTGGCGCAAGTGTTGAAGGCATTGGGTAGCAATTTCCGGGCTTTGCTTGGCCTTGGCAAAAATGAATGACCCCTGCAGAACGGCCTGCATGAAATAGCCGACACTTTGCGGGCTCCACGCCGCATCCGACGCGTAGAGTTGCTTTGCCGCCTCAAGGTCCCGCGCCAGCTCCGCGACATGGGCGGACATCTCCTGGTCGCAGGCGGCGCGAAGATCGGGGTGCGTTGCGTAAACCTCCTGAACCGTGGTGCCCAGCAGGCATGTGAATTGTGCGATCTCCATCTGGAGCATCGAAGCACGAAAATCGACATAGCCCAGCACCCGTTCGCGCGGGTCGGCTTTCGCGTTGTACGGTGCGGAACTGAAGAGTGTCGCGGCCATCGCGCCAAACTGCACCACCGCCGCTAATCCCAACTGCTCCTTGCTTGCGAAGTGGTGGAAAAAACCGCCCTTGGTCACCCCCGCTGCAGCACAAATGTCGGCAACGGTCGTCGCCGAGTAGCCCTTGGCGCGTATGACATCGCGGGCCGCATCGACCAGCTTGGCTCGGGTTGCAGTGCTGCTTCTGGTCTTCATCACTTAATGATACCGACTGGTTGGTATGAGTCAAGGCATTCATCGGGTTGACCCAGAAAGTGGAGATACCCGCAGTTAGCCCAATAGGGAATTCAAGCCGATGCGCAATCCGACCGCGCCCGCAGGGCATTTCAATTTCCGGCTGAATGGATTGTCAGAAGCTGTCCGCGATCCAGCGGCCGACCTTGCGCACGTAGCCGCGCTGGGCGGGTTCCAGGTTATGGGCCAATTGCTTCGGGGCGATGTAGTGGCTGTCTGGATTGAGCGCATAGTGTAACAAGCCGCAGCACACGGCGAAACCCGGGCTGTGGGCCGCTTCCGGCATGCCCGGCAAGAGCTGCGGCAAGCCGAGCCTGACCTGCCGATCAAGCCACTGCGCTGCCACTTCGCGCACGCCGGTCAACTGACTGGCCCCGCCGGTGATCACCAGACGGCGCCCGCCGAGATGGGCGGCACCCGAGGCTCGCAGGCGGTCGCGGACCATCTCAAAGATTTCCTCGAGACGCGGCCGGATAATGCCAGTGAGCATGGATTTCGGTATTTTCTGCACCGTATCGACGCCGCGTTCGCCCAGCAGCGGCACTGAAATCATGTCCCGCTCATCGACAACCGAGGCGAGCGCGCTACCCCATAGGGACTTCATACGCTCGGCATGGGCGATGGTGGTGGAAAGTCCGCGCGCGATGTCGTTGGTGATGTGGGTGCCGCCCACCGGAATCGCGTCCGCAAAGACCAAATTGCCTTCATAGAAAATCGCGAAGCTCGTGGTGGCACCACCCATCTCGATGAGCGTAATGCCGAGCGACTGCTCGTCTTCCGCCAGTACCGACCGGGCGGCCGCATAGGGGGCCATGACGAAGCCCGCCGTCGAAAGATGGGCACGCTCGATGGCGAGCGACAGGTTGCGCAGATGCATAGGTTCGACGGTCACGACGCCGAGATCGACGCCGAGCCTGTCGCCGAACAGGCCGAGCGGCGACTTGACACCTTTGGCATCGCCTACCTGATACCGGATCGGCGAAATGTGCAGGACATGACGGCGGCCGGGATCGACCTGGGCCAAGGCCTCGGCATGAACCCCATCGAGATCGCGCGGGCTCACCTGGCCGGTCTGGGTCTCGGCCATTGCGGTGTATGTGAAGGACTGCGGCCGGCCCCCGGAAACGTTGACGAAAACTTCGGAAATCGACCGCTGGGCCATGCGCTCGGCCGCATCGACGGCCAGCCTGATGGCGCGTTCGGCTTCCTCGACATCGACGATCGAGCCGGCCTTGACGCCGCGCGACGCCTGGTGCCCGAGCCCGAGGATGCGCAGCGAATGCCGGTCTTCGCCGCCCGGCATGCGCTGCTTGGGCGGGGTCACTTCGGCGATGAGGCAGCAGGTTTTGGTCGAGCCCACATCGAGAGCCGCCAGAACCCGGCCTGTTTGCGCAACCGGACCCCGGCCGGGAGGTTTACCTTGCAACTGCACCACTGTCATCGTTACGCCATCCCTCGCACTCACCTTTCGCCGGACTCGCCCGGCGGCACTTCAGCGACCGCGACCGTGACCCGGTCCGCCAGCCGCAAATCAAGCGATGTCATCCCCTTCGACAGCAGCCCTTGCGTGGAATCCAGCTTTTCGGCCAGCGCCAACGCCGCCTCGACATCGCGTTCCGGTAACAGGACTGTCACGCCATTGTCGAGATAGAGTGTCCAGCGGCGCGAGCCCACCCGTGCCGCCGCGCGTATCTTCGCTTTTAACGCGGGAACGGCTTCCAGTTGGTTAACGAGTTCTGCCGCCACCATCTGCGCTCCCTCGCCCGAGAAGAGCGGCAGTCCGCCAAGCGCTGCCGACGGGAGGCCGCTCATCGCCGCGCCGCTGCGGTCGATGGCATAATAGGATTTGCCGCGCTGCCAGACAGCGAAGGGGACGCGTTCGACGACGGCGATTTCGAGCTGATTGGGAAACAGCCGCTGCACCTTGGCCGATGCCACCCAATCGATATTTTCGAGAATGCGCCGCGCCTGCAAGGCATCGAAGCCGATGAGCGAACTGCCCGGCCTCACATTGATCGCCGCCAGCACCGCCTCCGGCGCATGATTGGTGAGGCCCTCGATCTTGATATCGTCCGCCGCAAGACCGGCAAGCCCGGCGATACGGCCCGGCCATTGCCGCCACGGGCCCCCGCCCTGGTCGAGATAGCCGCCGAGCTGGATGCCGTGAAAAATCGTGGCGGCGAGCAAGGCGACAGCCCCTGCACGCGCGGCAAAGCGCACGCGCTTGCGCTGGCCAAACGCCAGCCAGGCCGCTGCGCCGGCGTGGCGGCGGCGGGAATAGATGCGGGGAAGATTAGTGCTCATCGGTTCACCGAAGCGTCGTTGACCATCCAGGTGACGAGATCCTCGAAACTGTGTCCGGCATGGGCGGCAAGCTCCGGCACCAGCGAGGTGCCGGTCATGCCGGGCTGGGTATTGATCTCGAGAAGAATGAGTTCGCCGTCCGCGTCTTGCGTGTCGTCGTAACGGAAATCGGCGCGCGTGACACCCCGGCAGCCAAGCGCCCGGTGCGCGGCCAGTGCATATTGCTGGCAGCGCCGGTAAACATCCTTCGGAATATCGGCGGGCAATATGTGCTGCGAGCCGCCCGGCGCATATTTGGCGCGGTAATCGTAGAAGCCGGCAGCGACGATGATGTCGATGACGCCAAGCGCCACGTCGCCGATCACCGCGCAGGTGAGTTCGCGGCCCGGTATGAAGCGCTCCGCCATCACCTTGTTGCCATAGAGGTCCCGCTGTTCGAGAATGATCGACGCCGGACCGTTGGAGCTCTGGTCGACGATATGCACGCCGACACTCGAGCCCTCGTCCACCGGCTTCAGCACATAGGGCAAGGCCATCGGGTGCTGGGCGGCGGCGAATTCGAGATCGACGAGACGGCTCTCCGCCACCGGAATGCCGGCGGCGCGGAACAGCGTCTTGGATTTTTCCTTGTGCATGGCGAGCGAAGACGCCAGCACGCCGGAATGGGTATAGGGAATTTGCAAGGTCTCGAGCACCGCCGAGGCGCAGCCATCCTCGCCCCATTTGCCGTGCAGCGCGTTGAAGGCGACATCGGGCTTGAGATCCTGCAACACGCTCACCACCGTCTCGCGCTTCACATCGACCGGCACCATATTGAAGCCGGCCCGGCGCAGCGCCGCGGCACAGGCGTGGCCGGACGAGAGGCTTACCTCGCGTTCCGCCGACCAGCCGCCCATCAGCACCGCGACCGTCGTATCGCTGGGATCGCGCTCGATCATGCCGGAATCCCGATGCGCTTGATCTCCCAGTCGAGATCGATGCCCGACGTTTCCTTGACCCGCCGCCGCACCGTCTCGCCAAGCTCTTCGATCTGGGCGGCGGTGGCGCCGCCCTCGTTGATCAGGAAATTGCAGTGCATTTCGGAAACGCGGGCGGGACCCACGGCGAAGCCGCGCATGCCGGCCTTGTCGATCAATTGCCAGGATTTCTGCCCCGGCGGATTCTTGAAGGTGGAGCCGCCGGTGCGGCTCTTCACCGGCTGCGTCGTCTCGCGGCTTTCGGTGATCTTGTCCATCGCCGCGGCGATGTCCTCGCGGTTGCCGGGCCTGCCCTGCAGCAGGGCCTCGGTGAAGATCAAATCCTCCGGCGCACCGCAATGCCTGTAGGAATATTTCATGCCGGCATTGGAAAGCACCTGCACGGTCCCCGATCTGTCCACCGCCCGCGCCTCAACCAGGACGTCCTTGGTTTCGCCGCCATAGGCGCCTCCGTTCATGCGCAGAGCGCCGCCGATGGTGCCCGGTATACCTCTCAGAAAGGTTAATCCATCGATAACGTGTTCGAGGGCGAAACGGGCGGCCCGCACATCCGGAACCGCGGCGCCGCAGCGGACACGGGCATTGGGTTCCTCGGCGATTTCGGAAAAGCCGCGGCCCAAACGAACGACGACGCCCGGCACGCCGCCGTCGCGGACCAGAAGATTGGAACCGACGCCGATCACCTGGACGGGGATGTCCCTGGGCGTGGCGGCGAGAAACGCCGCGAGATCGGCCTCATTCGCGGGCGTGAACAAAACCTCAGCCGGCCCGCCAACCCGGAACCAGGTGAGATCGGCCAGCGGCGCATTGGGCTCGAGCCGCCCTTCGGACCTTGGGCAGCCGCCGCAGCAGGGCCTCGCCGTCGAGTCCTGCCATCACGCCGCTCCCTTGCCATCGAGGGCGGCAAGCTGCCCCGGCAGCGCATAGGCCCATTGAGTGCTGGTGCCGGCGCCGAGGCAGACGACGATGTCGCCGGGTTTCGCGAGGTCGCGCACCAGCGGCGCCAGCTGCCCAGGGTCGTCGATCTTGTGCACGGCGCGATGGCCGCGCGCCCGGATGCCTTCGGCAAGTTCTGCGTGGCTCGCCCCTTCGATCGGTTGTTCGCCCGCCGCATAGACCGGCGCCACGATCACCGTGTCGGCATCGTTGAAGCAGGTGCAGAAATCGGCGAACAGGCTGGAGAGCCGTGTATAGCGGTGCGGCTGCATGACCGCGATCACGCTTGTTGCGCGTAACCGTGCGCGCCGCGCGCAGAACCGCCGCAATCTCCACCGGATGATGGCCGTAATCGTCGTAGATTGTAATGCCGTCATGAGCGCCCGGTGCGGGTGAAGCGGCGCTTGACACCGGCAAAGCTCTTGAAGCCTTTGCGGATCATGTCGTCGGATATTCCGAGTTCCTTGGCCACCGCCAGTGCCGCCGTCGCATTCATCGCATTGTGATCGCCGGGCATCGGCAGGGAGAGGCCGCCGATGTCCTGGAAGGCGCCGCTGCGCCGTTTCGTCAGGCGTACCGAAAATCGCGTCTCGCCGTCCGCGTAGGCGACATCGAGGAGACGCACATCGGCCTGCGGGCTGTGCCCGTAGGTGATGACGCGGCGGTCGCGCACCTTGCCGATCAGCTCCTGCACTACCGGATGATCCATGCACATGACGGCGAAACCATAGAAGGGGATATTCTCCACGAAGGCGACGAAAGCTTCCTTGGCTTTGTCGAATGAACCGTAATGGTCGAGATGTTCGGGATCGATATTGGTGACGATCACCACGTCCGCCGGCAGCTTGACGAAGGTGCCGTCGGATTCATCCGACTCGACCACCATCCAGTCGCCCTTGCCGAGCCTTGCATTGGTGCCATAGGCATTGATGATGCCGCCGTTGATGACGGTGGGATCGAGGCCGCCGGCATCGAGAAGCGCGGCAACCAGCGAAGTTGTAGTGGTCTTGCCATGGGTGCCGCCCACCGCCACGCAGGATTTGAAGCGCATCAGTTCGGCCAGCATTTCGGCCCGCCTTACGATCGGCAGATAGCGGGCCCGCGCCTCGGTAAGTTCCGGATTGTCGGGTTTGACCGCCGAGGAGACGACTACCACCTGCGCCTCGCCGAGATTTTCGCGTCGCATGACCGATGGCGACGGCGATGCCATTGCTGCGCAGCCGCGCCACGTTGTAATTGTCGGCAAGATCGGAGCCCTGCACCTTGTAGCCAAGCGTTGCCATCACTTCGGCGATGCCGCTCATGCCGATGCCGCCGATGCCGATGAAATGGATGGGACCCGTCTCGCGCGGCAATTTCATGTGGTTTGCTTTCCTGCAATCCGTTCGGTGAGGTCCGCAAGCAGCTTAGCCGCATCGGGCCTGCCATGGCTCAACGCCGCCTTTGCGGCCTGTTTGAGTTCGCTCTCCTGATACCTGAGCCGTGTCAGAAATGCGGCAAATTCCACAGGCTCGAGCCCCGCCTGGGCACGGATCCACCCCGCACCCGCGGCGGCGAAACTCTCGGCATTGCGCAATTGGTCGTTGTCGATAGCGTGGGGCAGCGGCACCATGATGGCGGGCCTGCCGATGACGCCGAGCTCGGCGATGGTCGAGGCGCCGGAACGGCAGATCACCAGATGCGCCGCTGCAATGCGCTTCGGCATGTCACTGAAGAAGGGCTGCACCTCGTAAGTCAATTCCAGCGCCTCATAAGCAGCACCAGCCACCTCGATGTCGCCCGCCCGGCATTGCTGCACGAGGCGCAAGTTCCGGGTGACCGCCCGGGGCAGGACTTTGATCACTTCCGGGATGAATTCGGCGAAGAACTGGGCGCCCTGGCTGCCGCCGAAGATCAGAAGGTTGAATGGTTGATCGGCGGCGAGCGGCGGATAGGGCACCGCCTCCTCGGCCAGCGCCAGATCGCGCACCGGATTGCCGGTAACGGTCATTTTTCGCGCGGCCCTAGGCGGCAGATTGGTCATCTTTGGAAATGACGACGCAATCGCCGTGACGAAGCGCGCCAACACCCGGTTGGCACGGCCCATCACTGCATTCTGGTCATGGATGCAGCGACGGAATCCTAAGCCGCGAGGCTGCCAGAATGGGCGGGAAGGAGGGATAGCCGCCGAAGCCCACGACGGCGGCGGGCTTGAGTTTTGCTAGAATGGCACGCGCCTTGCGGTAACCCCGATAGAGCCGCAACAATTGCACCGGCAAAGCCCAGGGCCGGCGCAAGCTCAACGTGGCGGCAGGAACGATATGGGTTTCGAGCGCCGGGAAGGATTTGCCGTAGTCGCGCACCCGCTCGTCGGTCATCAGATGGATCAGATAGCCGCGCCGCACCAGCTCCTCGGCCAGCGCCTGGGCCGGAAACAGATGGCCGCCGGTGCCGCCGGCGGCAAGCACCACGGTGTTCCGGGGAACGCTGGAGTGGACGTCATCCATATCTTTCGACTCAGGCCGCAGCCGTCTGCCAGCCGCCCGCCGGCACGGCGATGCCGGGCCGCCGCCGCGCGAAAGCCAGCAGTCAGCCCCATCGCCAGCGCCATACCGATGAGCGAAGAACCGCCATAGGAGATGAAGGGCAGCGTCATGCCCTTGGCGGGCAGGAGCGAGACATTGACCGCCATGTTGATGACCGCCTGGAAGCCGAACACGGTGATCAGCCCCGTCATGGCGAGTGCCGGAAACGGATCGGGCTCGGCCTTGGCCCGCGCCAGTACGCGGAGCACGACGAAGGCGAAGAGCGCCATCAGCGCCAGGCAGGCAATGAGGCCGAATTCCTCGCCCACTACCGCGAAAGTGAAATCGGAATGGGCATCGGGAAGGATGCGCTTGGCCTCGCCGCCGCCCGGCCCCGTGCCCATCAGCCCGCCATTGCGGAAGGCCTGGATTGCCGTATCGACCTGGAACGTGTCGCCCTTGTCGCGATTGAGAAAGCGGTCGATGCGCGAGGCCACATGCGGCACCATGAGATAGGCCGCGGTGGCGGCGGCAGCGGTAATGCCGGCGAGACCGGAAATCGCTGTCCATGAGATTCCGTAAACCAGCAGCATCGCGCCGAAGGTGAGAATGACCAGCGCCGTCTGGCCGAAATCCGGCTGTGCCACGAGGAGGCCGACGAACAGGCCGAGAAGCGCGAAGGACAGGATATGCCCCGGTATTTCCGGCCGTCGTGAGCGTTCCGCCAAGAACCATGCGGCGATGACGACGAAAGCCGGCTTGGCCAGTTCCGAGGGCTGCAGGTTGAACGGACCGATATTGATCCAGCGGTGCGCGCCCTTGATCTCCGGACCCCACAGCAGCGCCGCCGCCATCAGCGCCAGCGATACGGCGAGGATGACGAAGGCGCTGCGCCGCGCCTGCGGCGGAGTGAGGAACGACATGCCGATGAGCACCATGGTACCGCCGGCACCAGATAGAGAAGCTGGTTGTTGAAGAAATGGAAGGACTCGAGCCCGATGCGCTCGGCGACCGGCGGGCTCGCCGCCATACTGATCAGCACGCCCATGGCCATCAGCAACAAGCACGGCCGTCATCAGCGCCCGGTCGATGGTGAACCACCATTGGGCGAGCAGCCCGCGATCGCTACGGCTTAACAGCATTGTCCTCCTCCTTGGGTTTTCATGATGGCGCCGGGAAGCCGCGCCACCGCCTGCGACGAAGGCATCGCCGCGCACTTCGAAATTCGGATAGTGATCGAAGGACGCGCAGGCGGGCGACAGCAGCACCACCGCCCCCTTCCTGCCGATCGGCAATCGCATCGCGCGCCGCGGCTTCCACCGCGCGGTCCAGCGTGCCGCAGCGTTCGATGGCGGTCTTGCCGTCAAGCGTCTTGGCGAATTCGTCGGCCGCCTGGCCGATGAGATAGGCCTTGACGACTCTTGGGAACAGCGGCTTCAGCGGCTCGATGCCGCCCGCCTTGGCGATGCCGCCGGCGATCCAGTAAATCGTGCTCGAAGGAAGACAGCGCCTTTTCCGCCGCATCGGCGTTGGTGGCCTTCGAGTCGTTGATGAAGGCAACGCCATCGACGCGGCCGACCTCCTGCATGCGGTGAGCAAGGCCCGGGAAAGCTCTTGAATGCCCGCTCGATTTCGTGCGCGCTCAAGCCCAGCGCCCGGCCCGCGCCATAGGCCATGCAGGCATTCTGCCAGTTGTGCGCTCCCTTCAAGCGCCGGCATGGGCGTGAGATCGATGCGCGCCATCTCCTTGCCGTTTCGCGTATCGCGCAGGACACCGTCGGGCGCGGAAATGCCGTCTGTCGAGATTGCGCGAGAACCGACACACGCCGCAGCGTCGCGCCGGTATGGATGCCGTCGGCGATCGCCGCGCACCAGTCGTCGTCGACGCCGCAGATCGCCGTATCGCCGGCGCTCTGCCTGGCGAAGATGCGCGCCTTCACCGCGGCATAGTTTTCCATGCTGCCGTGGCGGTCGAGATGATCGGGCGTGATGTTGGTGAGAATGCCGGCATCGGGCTTGAGGCTCGGCATCAGATCGATCTGGAACGAGGAAAGCTCGAGCACATAGATGCGGTCCTTCGACCGGCGGCCGCATCAGGAAAACGGCCGTGCCGATATTGCCGCCGACATCGACATCGCGGCCCGCGGCGCGGAAGAGATGGCCCATCAGCGCCGTCGTCGTCGATTTGCCGTTGGTGCCGGTGATCGCCACGAGTCGTGGCGCCGGTGCCGGCGATCTCGCGCTGGAACACTTCCGTATCGCCGATGATTTCGATTCCGGCGGCGCGCGCCTTGGCGACCGTCCAGTGCGGCTCGGGATGAGTGAGCGGCACGCCGGGGCTCAGGACCAGCGCATCGAACGCCGGCGAAATCGAGCATCGCGCAGATCGGCGACCGGCAGGCCCGCCGCCTGCGGCCTTCGCCACCGCCTCGGCAGAATCGTCCCAGGCATGAACCTCGGCGCCGCCAAGCCGCAGCGCCTCGATGCAGGCCGTGCCCGAGCGCGCCAGCCCGAAGACCGCAACTTTCTTGCCCGCGAAATGAGGTCGCTGGAAACAAGCCCGCCTCACCTGAGCTTGAGGGTTGAGAGGCCGATGAGCGCCAGCACGAAGGCGATGATCCAGAAGCGGATGACGATGGTCGGCTCCTTCCAGCCCTTCTGCTCGAAATGATGGTGCAGCGGCGCCATGGCGAAGACGCGCTTGCCGGTCAGCTTGAACGACACGACCTGGACGATGACCGAGGCAGTCTCGAGCACGAACAGCCCGCCGATGATGGCGAGCACGATCTCGTGCTTGACCGCGACCGCGATGGCGCCGAGCGCGCCGCCGAGCGACAGCGAGCCCGTATCGCCCATGAAGATCATGGCGGGCGGCGCGTTGAACCACAGGAAGCCGAGACCGGCGCCGACGATGCGCCGCACAAGACGGCAAGCTCGCCGGTGCCCTTGACAAATGGACCTGCAGATAGTCGGCGAACACCGCATTGCCGACGAGATAGACGATGAGGCCGTAGCTCGCCGCCGCGATCATCACCGGCACGATGGCGAGTCCGTCGAGGCCGTCGGTGATGTTGACGGCATTGCCGGCGCCGACGATCACGAGCGCGCCGACAAAGATGAAAAAACGCGCCGAACGGAATGAGCACGTCCTTGAAGAACGGAATGGCGAGCGAACTCGACGAGCGGCTTGTCGCCGATCCACATGAAGCAGGCGACCGCCACGCCGGCGATGGCGAATTCGAGCAGCGAGCCGCACCTTGCCGGAAAAGCCCCGCGTCGAGGAACTCGTCACCTTGAGGAAATCGTCGTAGAAGCCGATGGCGCCGAAGCCGAGCGTCACGAACAGCACCGCCCAGACATAGAGATTGCGCGAGATCCGCCCACAGCAGCGTCGAGACGAAAATGCCCGACAGGATCATCAGCCCGCCCATGGTCGGCGTGCCCTGCTTCTCGACGATATGGCGCTGCGGCCCGTCGCTGCGGATCGGCTGGCCCCTGCCCTGCTTCAACTTGCAGCAGCGAGATGATGCCGCGGTCCGAACAGGAAGACGAACAAGCAGCGCCGTCAGGATAGCCGCCGCCGGTCCGCGTCGTCAGATAGCGGAACACGTTGAGAGCGGAAAACTCGTCGGTCAAGCTGGTGAGCAGATAGTAACAGCATCAATCACGCGTCCTTGTTGACCGGCACAGCACGCGCCCTGATGGCCTCCGCCAGGGGACCCATGCGGCTGCCGAGCGACCCCTTGATCATCACCACATCGCCGGGCCTGAGACTCGACAGCAGCGCATCGCGTAGGCCTTCGGAAGTTTCGGCATAGGCGCCGCGGCGCGATGCCGGACGTCCTGGCCCATAGATGCGCCATGAGAGGCCCGCTGGCGTATAGGACATCGACCTGCGCCTCGTCCACCGGCTCGGACGAGCTCGCCATGAAGCGCCGGCCCGAAGTCGCCGAGTTCCAGCATGTCGCCCAGAACCGCGATGCGCCGGCCGCCCTTGCCCGGCTTCGCCTGCGCGAGCAGCGCGAGTGCGGCGCGCATCGAGGCGGGATTGGCGTTGTAGCTTTCGTCGATCAGCAGCACTTCGCCGTCGGCGATCGCTGAGCCGCTGCCGCGCACCCCCTGCCCTTGGCCGGTTCGACCGTGGCAAGGGCCAGGGCGGCGCGCGCCAGATCGGCGCCGGCGAGCTTGACCGCCGCCAGCACGGCGAGACTGTTGAGCGCCATGTGCTCGCCGGGCACGCCCAGCTTGTAGATCACCGTCTCGCCGAGAATGTCCGCGGTGATGCAGGAGCAATCGCCATGCAGTGCCGCCCGTTCGAGTCGCACTTCGGCCTGCGGATGCCGGCCGAAGCCGACGACATGCGCCGATGCCCGCCGCCCGCGCCGCCGCCGCCAGCCGGTCGTAATAGGGACTGTCGCGGTTGATCACCGCGTGGCCGCCCGGCTTCGACGCCGAGAAAAATTTCCGCCTTGGCGTCGGCGATCTCGTCGAGCGATGTGAAATGACCGAGATGGCTTGCGGCGATCGCCGTGACGACAGCGATATGCGGCCGCACCATGCGGGTCGAGCGGCGTGATCTCGCCCGCGTGGTTCATGCCGATCTCGAACACGCCATAGGCCGTCTCGCGCGGCATGCGCGCGAGCGTCAGCGGCACGCCCCAGTGATTGTTGAAGGAGGCGGCCGAGGCATGGGTGAGGCCCGATTGCCGACAGCGCCAGCGCGCAGCATTTCCTTGGTGCTGGTCTTGCCGACGCTGCCGGTGACGCCGATGATCTGCGCATGCGCTGCGCGCCCGCGCCGCGCGGCCGATATTCTCGAGCGCCGCGCAGCGGATCGTCCGCCACGATGAGCAGCGGCCCCGCGGCGCGCATCTCGCCGGTCGGCCGCGAAACGATGGCGAGGCCTGCGCCGGCCTTGAGCGCAGCCATCGACGAAATCATGGCCATCGTGCTGGTCGCCCTTGATGGCCACGAAGATGTCGCCCGGCGCCACGCTGCGGCTGTCGATCGAGACGCCGGTGAGCGGCCGCCGGCACCGTGCCGCGCAACTTCGCCGCCGGTCGCCGCGACGAGTTCCGCCGACCGTCCACAGCGCCCCTCAGCCATGATAGTCTCTCCCGGCTAGTGCCGCGCGTACCGCCTCATGATCGCTGAACGGGATCACCGTCTTGCCGACGATCTGCCCCTCCTCATGACCCTTGCCCGCGACCAGCAGCACATCGCCCGCCTTGAGCGCGTCCACCGCTGCGCGGATCGCTGCGGCGCGGTCGCCGATTTCGATGCCGCCCGGACAAGCGGCAAGGATCTCGCGTGCGGATTGTGTGCGGCATCTTCACTGCGCGGATTGTCGTCGGTCACGTAGGCGATGTCGGCGAGCTTGGCGGCGATCGCCCCCATCAGCGGCCGCTTGCCGTGGTCGCGGTCGCCGCCGCAGCCGAACACCACGGCGAGCCGGCCCGTCGCATAGGGCCGGAGCGCGATGATGGCATTTTCCAGCGCATCGGGCGTGTGCGCATAGTCGACGAAGACCGGCGCGCCCTTGGCGCTGCGTCGCCACAAGGTCGAGACGGCCCTTGGCGCCTTTCAGCGATTCGAGCGCGTGCATGGCGAGTGCTTCTTCGCCGCCAGTAGCGATGACGAGTCCCGCCGCGACCAGCGCATTCGAAGCCTGGAAGTCGCCCGCCAGCGGCAGAAAGATGTGATGCCGCCGCGACGCCCCCTCGACCGCAAGCCTGCTGGCCGAAACCTTCGCGCTCGGCGGCGATGAGCTTGAGCCCATCGCCGGAGCGGCCAACGGTGAAGCTCTTGAGTCCTCGCGCTGCGGCGCGCCGGGCAACCTCGCCGCCTTGCGGCGAATCGGCATTGATCACCGCCGGCGCGCCGGCCGGCAGCAGTTCCTCGAACAGCCGCATCTTGGCGGCGAAATAATCTTCGAAGTCGGCATGATAATCGAGATGATCGCGGGTCATGTTGGTGAAGGCGCCGGCCGCCAGGCGCAAGCCGTCGAGGCGGTATTGCGCCAGACCGTGGCTCGAGGCCTCGAGCGCCAGATGGTCCACATGATCGTCCGCCAGCGCCGCGAGCGATCTCGTGCAGTTTCACCGGATCGGGTGTGGTGTGCTGCAGATAGGCTGCGCGCCGGAGGGCCCGACGAGGCCGATCGTGCCGAGGCTTGCGGCGCGAAAGCCCATGCCGGACCAGATTTGGCGCACGAAGGCGGCAACCGAAGTCTTGCCGTTGGTGCCGGTCACCGCCACCACCAGATCGGGCTGGCGGCCGAAGAAGCGCGCCGCCATTAGCGCGAAGAGGCGGCGCGGATTTGGCGTGGCGATTACCGGCACATTGGCGCTACCCAAGCCGCCGGCACAGACAATCGCCGCCGCGCCATTGCCGATCGCCTGCGGAATGAACTTGGCGCCGTCGACGCTGGTACCGGGAAGGGCTGCGAAGAGAAAGCCCGGCTTCACCTCGCGGCTGTCGGCGGTGAGCCCCGCGATGGCAAGCGACTCCGCCCCCTTGGGCGGCGCTGCGTCACTGCCGATCAATCTGGCTAGCGTCACGGCCACCGCCTCAGCCCTCCTTCTTCCCGGCCTGTGCCTGTTTGGCGAGCTTCTCGACATCTTCCGGTGTCAGTACGGGAGCCACACCGAGCAGTGGCGCGATGCGTTCGATGATCGTGCCGGCCGTGGGCACGGCATTCCAGCCCGCGGTGGCATAGCCATAGGTCTCGGGCAGCGCCTGCGGCTCGTCCAGCATGACCAGCAGCAGATAGCGCGGTGCCTCCATCGGGAAGGCGCCGATGAAGGAGGTGAGCCGGTGCTCGCTCGAATAGCGGCCGTTGATCACCTTTTCCGCCGTGCCGGTCTTGCCGCCGACGCGGTAGCCGATGGCATCGGCCTTGCCGCCGTGCCCTCTGTCGCATTGAGCCGGAACAGATAGCGCAACTTCTCGCTGGTTTCCGGCTTGACGATGCGCGTGGCCAGCACCTGGGCTTCCTCCTTGCCCGCGCTTGATGAAGGTCGGCGTGATCAGCTTGCCGCCATTGAGCAGGCCTGCCACCACCGCGGCACCCTGCAGCGGCTGGACGGCAAAACCGTGGCCGAAGGCCGCCGTCGCCGTGGCAAGCTTGCTCCACCGCCGCGGCAGGAGCGGCTTGGCGCTTTCCGGCAGTTCGGTGATGCAGCCGGTCGAACAGTCCGACCCGGCGCAGGAATTCCTGATGCCGCTCGATGCCGACTTCGCAGCGCCATCTTGGCGGTGCCGATATTGGAGGAATTGGTGAAGACCTCCGGCACCGTCAGCACCCGGCGTTCGGGCATGGAAGTCGTCGATCCGCGCGTTGCCGATGATCAGCGAGGAACGGGCATCGAAGCGGTCCTCGAGATCGGCGACGCCATAGTCGAACGCCATGGCGAAGGTCACCGCCTTGATGACCGAGCCGAGTTCGAAGACGCCGCTGGTCATCTTGTTCGTCTGGTCGCTGGTGAAATTCTTCTCTTCTGCATTCGGATTGAAATCGGGCAGCGAGACGAGCGCCAGCACTTCGCCGGTCTCGATGTCGAGCACGATGCCGCCGCCGGCCTTGGCCCGGAACTTCGTCGACCGCCGCGGCGATCTCGTCGGCGAGCGCATGCTGCACGCGGATGTCGATCGACAGCTGCGCCGGCTGCGGCGCGCCTGCGCTCGGGATCGGCGAGCGAGGCGGTGTAGATGGCGCCCTGGTCGTCGAGATATTTCTCGATGCCGGCAATGCCCTTGGAATCGAGATCGACATAGCCGAGCACATGGCGCGGCGAGCCGTCCCATGCGGATAGACGCGGCGGCGTCTCGTTGACGGAAGCCGATGCCCGGAATGCCGAGATTGTAGATGGCGTCGCGCTCTTCCGGGCTCACCTGGCGCTTCAGCCAGACGAAGGCGCGGCTCGGCTGGGTGAGCTTGTGCCCGCAGCCATTTGGCCTCGAGATCGGGCACCGTGGCGGTGAGCAGTTCCACCGCCTCGTCGATGTCGATGATCTTGCGCGGATCGGCATAGAGCGAGGCAACCGCGACGTCGGTCGCCAGCACCACGCCGTTGCGGTCGACGATATCGGGCCGCGGCAGACGATCCACATGCACCGCCGCCTCGCTCTCTCCGGCCAGCCGGCCTTGCAGCGTGAGGTTGCCGAGCTGGGCTGCGATGGCGAGAAAGCCCGCGCAGAAACAGATGCCGATCAGCCGGATGCGGTGGCGGCCGGCAAGCAGCGGCGCGCCATCGGTTGCGGTCATCGCGTTGTCGTCAGGAGCGGCCGTCATGGATCATTGCACCTGTTCGAGAATGTCGCCGATCGGGTCCTTGCCCTCTTCCACCAGCCGGACGGGCGGCTCGGCCGGAACCCTCTGGCCCAGCTCATCGAGCCCGACGATCTGCGATGCACGGAGGCTTTCGAGGCCGAGATGTTGCCGCGCCAGCCGCTCCAGATCGGTCGGGCCGCGTCAGGCTGCTCCACTCGGCATTCAGCAGTTTGATCGTCTCGCGCTCGGCGGCGATGGCGCGATGGGTCGCGGCGATCTCCCGCTCGATGCCGCGGGTGGCGTGCTCGAGCGAATAGAGCACGAAGCCCGAGACCAGAACCGTGAGGATGAGGAGCGCGTTGAAGAACTTGTACATCAGTGCCGCCTTACATCGACAGAAGGAACACCGAGGCCCTCCATGTCGAAACTGATGGGCGCGGCTGCCGTGCGGATGGCGGCCCGCAGCTTGGCCGAGCGCGCCCGCGGATTTCGCGCGGGCTTCCGCCTGGCTCGCGCGAGCGATGGCCCTTGAAGAGAAGTTCGAAGCTCGGCGTCGGCGCCAGCTTGTCGCGGCCGGCAGGTGGCGCGAGGCCGCAGGCAGCTTGCCCGCACGCGATACGCAGGAAGCGCTTGACGATCCGGTCTTCCAGCGAATGGAAAGTGACGACGGCGAGACGGCCGCCGGGCTTCGAGCAGACGTTCGGCCGCAGCCAGTGCCGCGGCCAGCTCGTCGAGCTCGCCGTTCACATAGATGCGCAGCGCCTGGAAGGTGCGGGTCGCCGGATGAATGCGGTCCTGCGGTCGTTGCGGCCCGACCGCAGTCTCGATCAGCCGCGCACCAGCGCTGCGGTGGTGGTGATCGGCGCTGCAGCGCGCATCTTGACGATCGCGCGGGCGATGGCGCGGGCCCGCGGTTCTTCGCCGAGACGCGGATGATGCGGCCGAGCTGTGTCCTGGGCGAGCGAATTGACGGCGTCGGCGGCCGAGGGCCCCGCCTTGCTCATGCGCATGTCGAGCGGCCCGTCCCGCAGGAAGGAGAAGCCGCGCGCCGCCTCGTCGAGCTGCATCGAAGAGACGCCGACATCGAGCACCACGCCATCGGCCGACGTGGTGCCGCACCGCCGCGAGCAGCGCTTCCATGTCGCCGAACCGGCCTTCGATCAGTGTGAGGCGTCCGCCGTATTTGCGCTGCCAAGCTCCTGGCCCTCGGCGATCGCATCGGGATCGCGGTCGATGGCATAGACGCGGCAGGCGGCGGCGTCGAGAATGGCGCGTGAATAGCCGCCCGCCCCGAAGGTTCCGTCGACATAGATGCCGCCATCGCGGGGTGCCAGTGCTTCCAGCACCTCGTCCAGCATCACCGGCACATGCGGCGTCTCGGGGCTTCGTGTTTCGGCAATCATCGGCAAGGTGCTAAGTCAGGGTGAACAAGGTGTTAATTTCGTAGCCGACATTGCTCTGCCGGGCCTTAACAAATGGTTTCAAATTTGATTCATACCCGGACAGAATTGCCAGCCGGCCTGTAAGCCGGGTTCTGTCCACGCAGGTTTCCCCGCGCTGGATGACCATTCATCTGGAGCGTCCGTTGCCGGACGCTTCGCGCGACCTACCCGGGTGGTGGGCCGGAAACGGCCCTGGACCCGAAGGTCCGTACCACCCCTATTCGGTCTTGCTCCCGGTGGGGTTTACCGTGCCGCCGCCGTTGCCGGAGGCGCGGTGCGCTCTTACCGCACCGTTTCACCCTTGCTCTCGGGATTGCTCCCGCGAGCGGTTTAATCTCTGTGGCACTGTCCCTGGGGTTACCCCCGCCGGGCGTTACCCGGCACCGTATTTCCATGGAGCCCGGACTTTCCTCCCCCGCGCCCTTTCGGGAATTGCGGCGGCGGTCATCCGGCCGGCTGGCAGGCTTCACGTAAGGCTTGGGACCCTCGCCGTCAACCATGGTAGGTCACTGCCTCGCGGGTGTTCCCCACATAGGCGATCTCACGCCCGCGCAACACCAGAGCTTGGGCGCGCGGTGCCGATTCAGCCATGGTGAGCACCATGCCGTTGGTGATGATGATGCTGCCGGTCATGCGAGAGTTGGTCCGTTTCACAGATTTGAATCAATCTATGAGGAGATTGTACCAAGCATCAGTTCTGAAACGATTTTCATGTCATGGCGTGAGACGTCAAGATCGCGGGAGCTTTCGACATGCCATTGCCGCGGTCCCAGGAGTGCCTATACAAGCTGCCCAACTCCGCTATTGTCCGCCGCCATGATCGTCCGCATTGTTGCCGTCCTTTCGCTCATCACCGCGCTTACTGCAAGTGCCGGCGCGCAGGAAAGGCAATGGATTTTCGATACCGGCGACGACGATGCCTATCTGATTTTCGGCGTGCCGGAAACCGACGATGTCGGCATTAGCTTCTGGTGCGGCACGCGCAGCGGTGAAATTCGCATCTTCATCCCCGAGGCCGATCCGGCAATGAAGCCCGACACCGACGTTTCCTTCGTCGTGACCGCCGGCGAGGAGACGTTCAAGATCGACGGCAAGACCGCCACCAACGAAATGTCCGACACGATCAGCGTCGAGGCCCCCGTCTCCCCCGCCGATCCGCTGTTCGCCGCCTTGCAGAAATCCGACCGCTTCAAGGTGGCGATCGGCGCCGTCGAGCACGTCTATCCGCTCATCGACGCCGATGTGGCTGGCCTCATCAACCTATGCCGGAAGAACTAGCGCCGCGATCAGGCGCTCGAGCGTTTCGACGGTTGCGGGATCGGCGATGCCATCTATGCGGGCCGGGCGGAAATGCCGCTGGTACGCTCGGACGACGGCCCCGGTTGGTGCATCGTAACGTGCCGTCGCCTTGATGCCGTAGCCGTATCGGGCGAGTTTCGCCTGCAAACCGGCGACCGCATCTCCGGCATCGCCCTCCCGCAGTGACGCACCGTCGCGCAACGGCGCAGGCGCCACCCAGTGGCCGACGCCGGCCGCATGGAGCCGTTTCCAATCGAATTTCTCACCGGGGTCGATCTTGCGCAATGGCGCCACATCGGAGTGCGCTAGAACATGGCGGGGTTCGACGTCGTGGCGGCTTGCGATGTCGCGGCACAGCGCGATCACCGCCTGCATTTGCGCGTCGGGAAAATCGCGGTAGCCCAGCACATGACCGGGGTTGTGCATTTCAATTCCGACTGAGCGGGAGTTGATGTCGGTATCCCCTTCCCACACGGAGATACCCGCATGCCAGGCGCGCATCTCTTCGCCCACCATCTGCGTGATCCCACCCGCTTCGTCGATGAGATAGTGGCAGGAAACCTTGGAGCGCGCATCGCACAGCCAAGCTCGGGCGGCGGCAGCGCTTTCCATGCCGGTGTAATGCAGGACGATCATGTCGGGCCGAACATTGCCGCGCCGCGGTTCGATGTTGGGTGACAGGACGAAGTGATGGGCAAGCGGGGAACGGATCATACGGCGTGCTCCTTCATGATCCGCCCATAGGCTTCGTTGATGCGCTGCAGACGCTCGTTGGCGATCACCAGCAGTTCTACAGGCATGCCGGCAGCGATATGCCTGTCCGGATGATGCTCGCGCACCAGTTTCCGGTAACGCCGCTTGACGTCGTCGATGTGGGCGGAGGCATCGAGTCCCAGAACCAGAAAGGGATCGTCAAGCCCCGGCGCCACATGCCGCGCCTTGATGCGGGCGAACTCGGTCTCCGCAAATCCGAAGATCGCCGCCACGCGTCCGAGATACTCGAGCTCGGCCGGATGCACCGCACTGTCGGCCTTGGCGATGTGGAAGAGCCCGTCGAGAACGTCTTCGAGGATCGGCGCCTTGCTATTGAACAATTTGGCGATCTGGCGGGCATAGGAATCGTAGCCCGCGACATCCTGCTTGGCGAGATTGAACACCCGGGCTACGGCGGCGAGTTCCTTCTCCGGCACGTGGAAGACCTGCTTAAACGCCATGATCTCGTCCTGCGTCACGGCGCCATCGGCCTTCGCCATTTTGGCGCCCAGCGCAATCATGCCGATGGTGAAGCCGATCGACTTCTCAGGCGCGGTTGCGCCCGGGCGGGCCAGCTTCGCCAGGAAGCCGCCAACTGAATCGCCAATTGCGGAGAGGCTGTCCGCGATGCGGGTCCAGATCGACATGGGAAATACAGAATAGCGGATTTGCGGGCCCGCTTAAGGGGCCCATCAGCCGCGCTTGAAATAATGCCTGAGGTTGAACACCGGCGTGTCGATGTCGAGATGTTGCGCCAGACGGCGTTCCACATGCCAAGCGCGCCCCGCTGTCCACACCGTCGCCCACAGTACCGGGATGGCACCCAGCGCCATCAACGCGTACATCATGAAGTCGGGAAAACCGAAAAGCTGCGAACCGGCCCACACCGTTGCCACCATCGCCGCGCCCAGCATGCAGAAGGCGAGCAATGTCACGCCGGACGCGGCGAGAAAGCAGCCCAATGGACTGAACGCCTGGGATGATGGCCTGGGCGGATGTTCCGGCGTCACGATATCCTGGTCCATGGCCGAGATATGCCTAGACTGCCGGGCAATTGCAACCGGGATTAAGGACCGGCTTGAATCAAAAACTGAACAATATCCCACGAGCCATTGATTTGATTCGCAGTTTTCAATGGCAGAAGGGCATTTCTGCTCTTTCGCGCCTGAAGGTCGAGGTGAATGTGGTTGCTGTGATAACTGTCGGCGGCGGGGCCGAGAACGGTGGAGAACCGGCCGCAGGCCTTCTTATGCACCTCGCGCGCGTCAGCGATTGAGCGCCGCCACCAATTGGCCGACATCGCCGTTGCGCTTCGACAGAAAGGAGGTGAACAAATTGCGCTGCAGATAGACCAGCGAGAAGCCAAGCACCTTGGTATCGACGATCTTGTATTTGCCCCCGCGCTTGGCAAGCCGCCAGTTCACCGTATAGGTCTCGCCCGACATGAGATAGACCTTGCAGGGAATGAGCACTTCCTCATCGCCGGCGTCGGTTGCCTCGCCAAGTGTATATTTCGCCACGCGATATTCGCGCGACTGGTCGGCGAAATAGCGGGCCATGAAAGTTGCAACGCCGCCATAGTAGCGGTGGCGCTGGGTCTCCGGCAGCTTCCCCTTGTACGGACCGAGCGAATAGATGGCGATGTCGCCAATGTCGGCATGACGCTGGATCGCCCGCCGGAAACTCGCAACCGTTCCCAGCCGGTTAGCATTGAGAAGATCCTTGGCCACCTGTTTCATGTAAATAAGCGAATGCTGATCCGCGGCGGCAAGCGCCGGCGAAACTGCGAAAGCCGCGATCATGCCAAGAACGGCACGCCGCGTCACGCTGCGTACGGGGGTCGTCATGAATCGGTATCCCACCCCTTGTTTTATTTGCGCAGGTTTAGTTGACGTCCCCTTAACGCGTCAACCCTTTCCGGCATCTACCAAGTTTCGGCGGCGCGCAATTCCGCGAACAGGGCCTCGAAATCGCCCTTTGACTTGTTCAGCACATCGCCGAAACGCTTCTTCATCGAAATCGTCAGCCATACGCCCTTGACATTGACGTCGCTGATCGTCAAGGCGCCGCGCGCCGTTTGCACCAACCGCCAGCGCACCTGCTCACGGCCACCGCTCTGCAGCTTGATTGCGCTGTGGATGGTGATGAACTTGCCCTGCTTGGTGGTCGACATGATTTCCAGTGTCGAACCCCGGAAATCCTCGACATAATAGACAAAAAGGCCCGCTGCATAATTGCCCACGAGGCCGTAGAATTCGTCTTTCTTGCTGTTCGGGAGCTTCGAGCGGTACGGGCCCAAGGCGAAATTGGCGATGTTGCGCAGGTTGATATGGCGCTGCAGCAACGCAGAAAACTTATCGCGCAACCGTGTGCCCTGCTGGCCGCTGTTGGCAAGCTGCATCACATCGCCGGCAATGCGGTTCACATAGTCTTCGGCGGGCGTTAACGCCGCCCGAGCCGAAACCGGATAGGACGTGGTTGCTGCAACGATTCCGGCAAGCATCATTCCGGCCAGTTCACGCCGTGTGAACCTGCGGGTCCGGACGTCACTCATATTGCCTCCAAAAACTCCCACGCGTCTGCGCATGCATTGGCTTCAGCACTAGGCCGCGAAATATCAAAAAATGCAAGAGTTTCGCGTCAAGGTTTCTCATACCATTGTTATTCCGCGATAAATCGCCCCAAACATCGGCTGGGTGTGGAACCAAAATCCTAGGTTGTGCGTGGTCAATTTACCCACCCGCGTGAAGATAATATGATTGAGATGCACATAAGGATATGTTTATGTGATTATGGCAGTGTGGGAAAGTCATGATGGACCAACTCCTCGTCGGATTGCGTGCCGCGGCCGAGATGACCCGCATCCGCATCCTATTTGTGCTCTCGCACGGCGAATTCAATGTCAGCGAACTTACGCAAATTCTGGGCCAAAGCCAGCCCCGCGTATCGCGCCATCTCAAGCTGATGGCCGAGGCGGGCCTGCTCACCCGCCACAAGGAAGGCAACTGGGTGCTGTTCCGGCTGCGCGAAGAAGATTTGGGCGGGGCGCTGGCCCGCGCCATCGTCGATCTTCTTCCCGGCGCCGACGCGCTGCTCGCCCGCGACCTGGCCCGGCTTGAAGAAATCCGCGCCCAGCGGGCCGAGACCGCCGCCCGCTATTTCCGCAACAATGCCGCGCACTGGGAGAAGCTCCGCTCCCTGCATGTGCGCGAGGAGGACGTGGACAGCGCCATGCGGCGCATTGCCGGACCGGCGCCGGTCCGTCTGCATGTCGATCTCGGCACCGGCACCGGCAGCGTGCTGCGGACTTTCGCCCATCTCGCCCAGCAATCGGTCGGCATCGATTCGAGCCGCGAGATGCTGGCCATCGCCCGTGCCAATCTGGAGCGCCAGGGCCTGCGCCAGTGTCGCAGATAAGGCACGGCGACATCTATGCTCTGCCCTTCGGCAATGGCGCGGCCGATTTCGTCACCATCCACCAGGTGCTGCATTATCTCGACGATCCGGGCCGCGCGCTGATCGAGGCGGTGCGCATTCTGAAACCGGAGGGCCGCCTGCTCATCGTCGACTTCGCGCCCCATGAGCTGGAAGCGCTGCGCAACGACCATGCCCACCGGCGCCTCGGCATCGCCGCCGAACACATGACCGGCTGGCTGCAGCGGGCGGGCGCCAGACTTGTCGCAGCATGAAATTCTTCCGCCGCCCTGGCGCAAGGATGAGACCGGCCTCACGGTGTCGATCTGGCTGGCTGAAAAACTGCCGGAGACCACAACCGATAGCCGGCCGTTGGCGAAGTCGGAGCGCAGCGCATGATGGCGGCCCTTCCCCCCGACGAGCGGCAGGAGCCGATCGCCGTCTCCTTCGAATTCTTCCCGCCCAAACCAGGCGATGCCGAAGACTCCTTCTGGCGCACCATCGCCAAGCTCGAACCGATCCATCCGCATTTCGTGTCCGTCACCTATGGCGCCGGCGGCACCACCCGCGACCGCACCATCGCGGTGGTGCGGCGCATGTGCCGCGACACGTCGCTGAAGCCGGCCGCGCATCTGACCTGCGTCGGCGCCGCGAAGGACGAGGTCAACGCCGTGGTGCGAGACTACTGGGATGCCGGCGTCCGTCACATCGTGGCGCTGCGCGGCGATCCGCCTGGCAATGTCGGCGGCAAATTCGCAGCCGCATCCGCAGGGCTATCGCAATGCCGCCGACCTGGTGCGCGGCATCCGCGGCATCGGCGACTTCGAAATCTCGGTCACCGCCTATCCCGAGAAGCACCCCGAATCGGTGTCGATCGAGGAGGACCTGGCCTTCCTGGCCGACAAGGCCGAGCACGGCGCGACCCGCGCTCTCTCGCAGTTCTTCTTCCACAACGCCTTCTTCTTGCGATTGCGCGACCGCGTCGTGGCCCGCGGCATCGATATCGATCTGGTGCCGGGCATCTTGCCGATCACCAATTTCGCCAAGGTGAGCGAATTCGCGGCCAAATGCGGCGCCCATATTCCGCCGGCCCTGGCGCGGCGCTTCGACGGGCTCGACGACGATCCCGAGACCCGCAATCTGGTGGCCGCCATGGTGGCGGCCGAACAGGTGGCGGCGCTGCGCCGCGAAGGCGTCGAGCTCCTTCCACTTCTACACGCTGAACCGCGCCGATCTGGTCTATGCCATCTGCCGGGTGCTGGGGCTGGGAACGGCGGCTGAAGCGGCGTGAAAAACCGCGCATTTATTGCGTTTTAGACGCCAAAATCGCGCATTTTGCATGCAAATTCGATGCTTTTGGATGCCAGTTTTGTAGCCAAAATACTTGACTCTGTCATGTAATTTCCGGCACCCTCCGCCGCCATGATTTTCCGCATCTCGGTTCCGCGCAAGGAACCCAAGGCCCCCGCCTCGCCCGCCCGGCCAGAGGCTACGGCCGGCGAGCTCCGCGCCTTCATCGGCTTCTTCGAAGAGCGGCTCCGGCATCTGGGCGCCGCCCGCTCCGATGGCAGCCTCTCGAAAGCCGAGCTCGGCGTGCTGACGGCGCTGGGGCGGCGGCGCGGCAGCATCCCGGCCAGCGAACTGTTGCGCGATCTCGCCATCGACCAGGGCTATCTCAGCCGCATCGTCAAACGCCTCGAGGCGTGGGGCCTGGTTGAACGGCGGCGGGGCAAGGACGGGCGGCAATCGCCGCTTGCCGCGACGGCGGCGGGCCGCGCCATGCTGGGCCGGCTGGACCGCCAGGTGGCCCAAGCCGTGAGCGAACTGCTGCGGCCCTTGTCCAGGACCGCGGCGGACGATCTCGTGTCGGCCATGGCCAGGATGCGGGAAATCCTCAAGCCCCCTCCGGCGCCACAGGACGGCGACGAGGCGGAGGAGGATGACGCCGCACCGCTCTCTTCGGCGCTTGACGATGTGCATCTTCGCACCTTGCGCGGCGGCGATGTGGGGCTGGTGGCGCAGAGGCTGGCCGTACTGCAGCAGCAGGGCAAGCCCTTCGACGCGGAAATCGACCGGCGCCTGCTGGCCAAGGCTGCGGCATTTCTCGAAGGCTTCGACCGGGCCCGCGACATCGGCTGGATCGCCGAGCGCGATCACCGCCTGGCGGGCGCCTGCCTGTTGAAGGGCGAGCGCACGGGCGCGAGCGGCGCCGGCACGGCCGAAGTGTCGATGATCCATGTGGAGCCCGAGGCGCGGGGCATCGGCCTTGCCCGGATGCTGCTCGACCAATGCCTCGCCTTCGCGGCGATCGCCAAATACACAAGTGTCACGGCGCGCGTGGCGGGAGGCGAGACTGAAATCGCCGATGCGCTGGAGGCGATGGAGTTCAGGATTGTGCGGAGGGAGCAGACGGCGGCGCTTGGTGGGGATGAGTTGGAACGGGTGTGGGAAAGCGGTTGTGACGGCGTAGGATGAGTTGTGATTGCACCCCTCCGAGTAGCCTTGACGCAACTGGATCCTGAGTCCTATATGCCGAGCGGAAAGCATAATCCGGAGCCCGGGATCGGACCCTAGTGCGGCTGGACCGTGCTACGGAGCCTAACCCGAAAGAGCTCTAATTCTGAGCACTCTCGGGCCAATCTCCCTTGAGCATCCGAACACCGGCCGCCCTCGTGAGTCACGCGCACCACGCTATCGCGAGCTTGTCAATATCGCGAAGTCGCGGCATCTCCCCGGAAACGGCGCCGTAGCGGCTCTCCAAGGTTTTGCGGGCGGCAGCGCTGAAGCCCTTCGGCTTACCGACTCTCAACAGGCGCAGTACGACTAACTGGCCCGTGTGCGCGCGGGCCGGTCGTGACTTGCAGCTTCATCGCCTTTGAAAGTGAGTTCGTTCCGCATGGTCTCAAGCTTGGCGTCACTAACCGAAACTCTCGGTCCTCCGCGAGTTTACGAAGCTCCCCAGCTCCGGCAGGATTTCCCGATGAAGGACAGGGCTTCCAGGTCCGTTAAAAAGCTGTATCTGCTCGACGACATGTTCATCCACCCTTGCTCGACATGAAGCGGGCTAACTTTACCATAAGGCAGGTGGCTGTCCGCCAACCAGCGGTTTAATTCCTTCCGTCGAGGGAAGGTTTTGCTGTCATGGTTAATGCGGGCCAAGGCAACGATGTCACTAGTACTGGCGCGGCAAGCTCGCGCGGGAGGGTTTCAGGCCCCGCATCTTGCGGTGTTCTAAGTTTGTTCACACCAATTCTTGACAAAATCGAAAGTATAGCGCAAATTCTATTTATCACGCTTTCGGGCGTGCAGTGTATCGTTAATACCGTCAAGGCCGATGGCCAGCGCGAGCAGTATGTGGACCGTCAAGGTTCTCTCCTTCTCGTTGACTGCGAACCTGATTGCCAGGACGACAGTGTAAACGATGTTGTCGAACAAAGGACTCAACTCAGGGCGGTCTACGACAGGCCCGATTACCAATCCCCGAGCTTTCACTCCCTCTCGCCACAGGAGTGTTCGGTGAGCGAATGGATCGTGGGTTCGCGCGAATTAAAGCGCTATCCGCAGCTTCGACAAATACCTTCCGCCTAGCGAAATCGAAGCGATCGTCAAAAACCCAGACCGGGTTCGCGCCACGGATCTTCGGCTGACGAAAAACAGTTTCAGCCCTTCGTCTGAACGGTAAGCCCAAGAGCTTCCCCCTCTTTCGTGCTTGATTCGATATGCATCGCGCCGGACTACGACTTGGCCTCATGTGCGCGCCAGCCGCCTGAAACTCAAGCGGCTGGAATATGGCTCGTGCCATAACTCTTTAATCGTGGCCGATATGCGCGCGCCGGACGATGTTGCCATGCTTCCGCTGTCATAGTCAAGCGGTGATTGCAATTGCCGTGCCAGCCTTGTAGCGACGTAAACCAGTTCGATAATTCAGAGCGGTTCGATACGCATCGCGCCGGGACTCGAATATCTTCAGCTACTATCGTCATCTGTTGGCCAAGCCTTACGAAACCGAGCTCCAGCGGCTGGGCTCGGCGCCAGCGTGATCGCCTACAGGAAAATTGTTTCGGATAGCGATGGGCGCGGCAAATGCAATATCCATTTTGCGCGGGATGCTTTCGACTGCATAGTCGCGCTTGGCGATTGTTCTGCCGTGGCGCTCGATATCAGCAGCTACTTTGAAAGCATCGATCACTTCCGCCTTCGCCAGCTTTGGTGTCGGATGCTAGGGGTGGAGAAGCTGCCACCAACCATGCGACCGTCTTTAAGAACATCACCAACTACGCGGTCTTGATCGGCAGAAGGTCTACGAACGGCTAGGGTACTTGGAACCACGACAGAACGGCAAATCTGCCGAGCATTGCTTGCAGAAGTGACTAGGAACGGGGACAGCGCACGTCAATTACTGAGTTCGGTCAATTGTGTGGTGTGTCCAACTTCTCTCGGGATAAGGCCAGATCAGAGTCCGGATGGCCGGGTCGAAGCCCGGCCATGGAGAGAATATTAATCGCTCTGCCTACACCTCATTCCGCGCCCAGACCTTGGCGATGCGCGGCCTCGCCGCCACAAGGTCGTGCAGCGCCTTGATGTTGGGATGCCTGGCGAAGAAGGCGGGAACATCGGCATTCCAGGTGGCGAGCATCGCCGCATAGATGTCGACGGCGCTGAATGTCTCGCCCAGCACATAGGGCCCCTCGCCCAGCGCTTCGGCGAAGATCTCGAATTCCCGCGCCATGTCGCCGAGCGCCACGCGCTTCACCGCCTCGGCACCCGCCGGATCCTCCGTGTAGCGCTGCGGATAATACATCCTGAGATCGCTCATGTAGACGGTGGTCGCCAGATAGACGAGCCAGCGCAGATAGCGGGCCCGGGCGGGCGATGAGACGGGCGGCGCCAGGCCCGCGCCGGGATAGAGATCGGCGAGGTAGATCAGCATCGCCGCACTTTCCGTCATCACGCTGTCATCGGGAAGGATGAGAGTCGGCACCTGTCCCATGGGATTGATCCGGTAGAAGAAGGCCGGGTGTCTGCCGTCGGGGCCGCGTTCGAGGTCCACGACCTGGTGGGGAACGCCGCATTCGGCGAGCACCGCCTCGACCGCCATCGATCCGGCACCCGGCCTGGCATAGAGCTTGAACATGAGACACCTCCGGCGGCCAGCTTCGCGGCAATTAAGGCGCGGTAAACCATACCGCCGCAACAATAACACTTGCGACTCACCGCGGCATGGATTCAGAAGGGGTACGGCGCCGGGGATTTAGCTATGACAGCCCTCCTTCATGCCGCGCGAATGGCGCTGGCAATCCTCACGCTGGTCGTGTGCGCCGCAGCCGCACAGGCAGCGCCCGCCTGCAAGGCTTCGGCCTTCGTCACCCATGCCGGCATGGCGATGATCGGCGCGGCGCGCCAGAAATCGCCGGCCGCCTTCTCCAATGTCACGGCGCGCTACACCGACATGCACGCCATCGCCCTCTTCGCGCTCGGCCAGCACCGCGGCCTCTTGCCCAAGTCGCGGGAGAAGGAATATGTGGCGCTCACCCACGTCTTCATCGGCCGCACCCTGGCGCGCAACTCCAGCCGCTTCCGCGCCACCGATCTCAGGGTGACCGACTGCTCGGGCTCCGGCAAATCGGTGACGGTCAATGCCCGGCTCTCCGGCGGCCAGCGCCTGGTCTTCAAGCTCTACCAGACGCGGCGCGGCTACCGGGTCCGCGATGTCAACGTCGCCTCGGTGTGGCTTGCCCAGCAGATGCGCTCGAAATTCGCCGGCGTCATCCGCCGCGGCGGCGGCATTGCCGCGCTGTTCGTCTATCTGCGCAATTGAGCCGTCATTCCGGCAGGATTACGCGTTCCTTGAGCGCCATCGCCGGGTTGACCGTGAGGGGCAGTTGCATGGCCCAGCGCACGTCCGCCCGGTCGACCCCGATGTCGCGCAGCAAATAGTCCTCGTAATGATCGAGCTTGGCGACCGCCCTGCGGGCCCGCCAGTTGCGGGCGATGCGGCGGAAGAATGTCGAGCCCTTGACTTCATCGAAGCTCGGGGCGAGGCACAAAGCATGATCTGTCATGACACAGTCCTTTCTTCGGAAAGCTTGATTCACCGCCAGATGAAGAGCCCGCTCCACATCGCGGGCGTTTTCGATGTGCAGCCTTATATCCGCCGGAAGGTTGAGATCGGCGAGATCGTGGCCGCTGAGCCCCAGAGTGTCGAGGCGGGCGATGGTTTTTCCGGCCGCGGCCGCCGCGCCAGGAAAGAGTGAAAGATCCGGTTGAAGGTGAGGGTCATGGTATCTCGTTCAGTTGATGGGTGGCTGTTCGATATTGTGATATATGCACCCGCTTTTCGCTGACATCCAACGCGAATTGTGCTATCAGCCATCAAATGGATTTATGGGTAAACCATGGGTGATCTGCCCCCTCTGCAGGCCGTAAAAGTCTTCGACGCGGTGGCCCGCCACGGCAATTTCACCAAGGCGGCCGGCGAATTGAACATGACCCAGTCGGCGGTCAGCTATCAGATCAAGCTGCTCGAGCGCTTCGTCGGCGCGCCGCTTTTCGTCAGGCAGGCGCGCGGCGTCACTCTGGCCGAACGCGGCGAGCTTTTGGCGCCGATGGTGCGCCGGGCGCTGGGCGATCTCGCCCAGAGCTTCCGCTCGGTGGCGGAGAAGTCCGGCTCGGTGCTGGTCATATCCACCATTCAGACGATTGCCGGAAACTGGCTGGCCCCGCGCATCGGCGCCTTCCAGATGCTGCATCCCGAATTCGCCGTCCGCCTCGATATTTCCACCCGCCTTGTCGATTTCGAGAGCGAGGACGTCGACGTGGCGATCCGCTCCGGCAAGGGTGAGTGGCGGGGACTGGTCAGCCATTTCCTGTTCGACCAGTCGTTCACCGCCGTGTGCAGCCCGATCTACATCGAACGCGAAGGCCGGCCGAAGACGCCCGCTGAACTCCTCTCCCGCATCCTGATCGCGCCCAGCGACGACTGGTGGCCGCTGTGGTTCGCCAAGGCCGGCGTCGCCTCCGCCATCAAGATCGAGCGGCCCGGCATCGACGTCGAAAACCAGCAGATGGCCGCCAGCGTCGCCGCGGCCGGTCATGGCGTCGCCCTGGTGACGCCCGGCTTCGTCGGCGAGGACCTCAAGGCCGGGCGCCTCGTCCAGCTATTCGATGTCCTGGCGACGTCGGGATCGAATTACTTTCTCGTCTATCCCGAGCCCCGCCGCGGCCAGCCCAAGATCGCCACGTTCCGTGACTGGATTCTGGAACAGGCCGGGGTGCGGCCTAGGGCGTGATCCACATCACCGCGCCGACCGCTGCTCCTTGATACATACATCCTGCGGCAACCGCCGGAATTACAATGGGGGCACCATGCACAGCTTTCGTCTCGGACTTGCCATAGCCGCACTTGCGTTGAGCGTTTCAACGGCGAGTGCAACACCCGCCTGTGACGCCGCGGGCTTCGTTGCCGGGGCGGCGGGCGAAGCCATCGACCGCGCCGCGCGCGCCAAGTCGTCGGCGGCCTTCTCGGCGGCGGCCGAGCGTTACACGGACTTGCGCTCGATCAGCCTGTTCGCGCTTGGCAGCTACCGCAAGCACCTGCCGAAAGCCCGCGAGGCCGAGTATGTGGCCCTGACCCGGAGTTTCATTGGACGATTCATGGCCGAGCACGCCAGCAAGGTGCGCGCCGCCGAGCTGAAAATCACCAGTTGCCGCGGCGAGCCCGAGACGCTGACCGTCAATGCCACGCTGGAAGGCGGCGGCAGGGTGATCTTCAAGCTCACCCGGACGCGCTTCCGGCTATCGCATCGCCGATTTGAATTTGCAGTCGGTCTGGCTCGCCCAGCGCCTGCGCTCGAATTTCGTGGGCGTCATGCGCCGCAATGACGGGGATATCGAGGCGCTGTTCAAGTATCTGGACGCCTAGACCGGTTTACCGTGTAAACCGGTCCTCACCGCGGCGCCCGGTCCTGTTCTTCCTCCATGGTCACTGCAACATCGCTGTTGGCCGACAGGCGTACGCGGTTGCCTGTGACACCGGCAACCAGGCCCAGGGGGATGTAATGATGATGGCCGCGATGGGCGCCCTCGCCGCTGTCCTGCCTTGTCAATTTGATGCGTTTGCCCTCGACCCGGTCGACAGTTCCCACATGCACGCCATCGGCGCCGATCACTTCCATATGTTCCCGGATTTTACTGCTGTCCATGATTGCACCTCGTTTGTTGCTGCCCGCTGATTATAACGTGATTTTTCCCGCCGGCCCCGGGCCATCCGCTTAAACGCCCGCTCGCCGCGGCTGGTTCCACCCGCCTCGCAGGCACTCGGTTTGAGACAAGGGCATCCTTTGGACCTTTGCCCAAAATAAACATCGTCGTCCACAGAATCTCATGATAGTTTCACAGCGGTGACTGCACCTGATTGCCGTCACCAGCGTGGGGAAGTATTGCTGAGACGCACAAATGGAAGGGAACAACCTATGGCCCGTAAAGCGAAACGACCGGTGAAAAGGAAAACCGCCGCCAAGAAGCCTGCGAGAAAAAAAGGTAGCGCCAAGAAGCGGGTCAAAAAAACCGCTCGCGCGGTCGTGAAGTCGGCTCGCCGGAAGACCACAACCGCCAAAAAGGCGGGAAAAGGGATCGTGAGGCGGGCAGTTGACGCAATTACACAGGCTGCGGCGCCACTCATGCCGAGCAGTGTAACTGAAAAGCCGAAAGACGAGTGGCCCCCCAAGACATAACGCGAGATCGAATGGCGCAGGGATGATAAATCTTTGCGCATTGCTCCGATGCTCCGTCGGCTCATCTTGCTGGTCACGCACGGCGCGGCGCTGGCGATAGGCTTTGCCGTCGGCATCTATGTCTTGCCGATCCTCACCGCTCCGCCGGGGCCGGATAAGGCGGCGATTGCGGCCGCATCCACGAATGTCTTGTTCACGGGCCGGTTCGACCGCGACCTGCCGGGCAGCGATTTCCTGCATTGGGGCGAAGGCGAGTTGCGGCTGATGAGCGACAAGATCGTGCATGACGGACGCCTCGCCCCCGGTCCCGATTACAAGCTCTATCTGGCCGGCGAATTCGTCGACACCAAGGAGGGCTTTCTCAAGATCAAGGACAAGGCCACCCGCATCGGCGACGTCAAGACATTCGACGGTTTCATTCTCGATGTGCCGCCGGGCGTGGATGTGGCGGCCTACACCACCGCGGTCGTCTGGTGCGAGGCCTTCAGCCAGTTCATAAGTGCAGCCAAGTACCGGTGACAACCGCATCCCGCTCTCACGCCCAAATGCGTGGGTGGTCAGGGAGTGCACGTCTCACCTCTTAAACCGCTTGTACTTGATGACGCCCCACGCGAGGTCGCTGAGTTCATAGCGCATGATTCGTCGCTGCGTTTGGGAGCTTGAATCACAGCCAGCATGTCGCCATCAGCAGTGAACAACCATTTCCGGATTTGTCCGCTGACCGGACATGTCGCAGACATTGCAGAACCGACGCGATTGACCCTAAGCGGTCATGGCTGAATATCGCGGTGATCAACTGATCGCTTGGCTCACGTCCCCGGCACGCCTCAGCCATTCATCACAAGAGCAGCCCCCTTCCAGCCTACCATCATTGTGGGGCCATTGATATTTCCGGCAATGATATTGGGGAACACCGAGGCATCGACGACACGGAGCCCGTCCACGCCGCGCACACGCAGTTTTTCATCTACAACCCCGCCTGCGCCCATGCGAGCCGTACAACAGGGGTGAAAAACGGAATAACTGCGTGCTCTTATGTCGGCCTCCATGTCGGCATCTAGTTGAATCGAAAGCCCCGGCTTTATCTCCTCCGCAATAACTGTGGCTAGCTGCGGCGTCACTGAGAGCTTCCGTATGAATCGCGCCCCTTCCAACATCTCTGTAATGTCGTGTTTAGTAGCGAGGAAATTAGGTTGTATGGCAGGAGGATCGACAGGTGAGGCTGACTTGATCTCGACCGACCCCAAACTTGTCGGGCGACAATTGGAAAAGCCCACCATAATGCCCGGAAACGGATCAGGTTTGACCGATGTGAGTTCATAAGAAGAGGGGGTGAAATAGAGCTGAATATTGCTGCGATTTAGTCCCTCACGGGAAAACACAAATCCGCCTGCATGGGTCCCCCCACAGGCCAACGGGCCCTTCCGATCCCACAGGTAGCGTAAAGCAACCCACAACCTGCGATGCAAAGGCCCAAGCTCTTGGTTGAGTGTCGGCACTCGCGTCCTATAAACATGATCATAACACACATGGTCTTGGAGGTTGCGGCCCACCGCTTCATTGGCAACGAGAACTGCGATTCCGTGGCGTGATAATAAACCCGGAGGTCCGATGCCAGAGAGTTGCAGAAGTTGCGGCGTGTTGATTGCGCCAGCTGACAATATCACCTCGCGCACGGTCCGGGCCACTCTCTTTACTCCATCGCGTATATACGCAACGCCGACCGCTTTCCGATCCTCTAATTGTATACCCGCTACTAGTGCGTCAGTTTCGATCTTTAGATTTGGCCTTCTCGCCGCTGGTGCCAGGAACACTGCTGATGAAGACATGCGTCGCCCGCGATGAATATTCACCGGATTGTATCCGACGCCGTGCTGGTCCGCGCCATTGAAGTCGCGATTGAGCGGCAAACCTAGCTGTTGGGCAGCGCCAAGATAATACTCAGTCAGCGAATGGGCGTTGTCCCGCGTGCTTCCAATTCGGAGCCTAGACTCAATTGCCTCAAAATCCTGCCGGACGTCGTCCCACCCCCAGTCGGCACAGCCCGCAGCTTTCCAATCCTCAAAATCATCAGCCGCTCCGCGGAAGTAGATCATGCCATTAATTGAGCCTGAACCTCCGAGCACTTTCCCGCGTGGATAGTATGTCCGCCGTCCGTCAAAACCGGCTATCGGTTCCGACTCGTACATCCAATTTAATTTCGGATTGCGAAAATTCCTGGCGTAGCCAAGCGGAACAGTGATCGAGAGGTTGCGGTCTGGCGGGCCGGCTTCAAGGAGCAGAACCTTGGTGGCAGCGTTCTCAGTCAGCCGGCTGGCGACAATGGAGCCAGCCGAACCCGCACCCACGACTATGTAGTCGAATAGGGCAGTCATGATGTGGCACAGTATCACGTTCCGAAGGCTGTTACATCTGCCGTGCTTGTGAGGGTCACGCAGCCGAGGACCGCTTTTGGCCCTTTTGCGACATGACGAGGGACGCGCAAGAAGGCCGTTTTCAACCCGGAAGCGGAGATCGGTGCGCCGGTCCGGCCAGAGCCCGTTTATGAGTTCACGGCCTAAATCTCATCAATGAACTTTTCTATTACGTCATAACCTTGATAACCTTCGATAGGATTCCAACCAGCGCAAATCTCCCACAAAAATCCGCAAAGGGGCTTAGATTCATCATAGCCGGGTCTCATGCTTCTCACGCGGAAGAGGAACATGTCCAATCGCTTAAAAAAGTCAAAGAGTTCTTGCTCATCTATGAAATAGTTGTGGAGAAGGAAGTCGATCTGTCGTTGCAGTTGCTGAAGTCGAATGATGATCTCTTGGAATTCTGGAGTTTCATGACTCATCTGATTTTCAAAGGCGTAGAAGCCTTCGGTGGATTCGCCCCCACTCTCAAAGGCGGTTCGAAAATTCCCAACGTCCAGCAGGCTCTCGACAAACTCAAAGCTCGTATCAAGATCAGTCCTACCACCCTTCCTGCTCGCAAAGACGATTTGCAGAAGAATGGATTTCTTTATGTCTTTGTAGACGCGCCCTAAATTACTTTTGATGACAGATTTCTTCCGCGCCTCAGGAAGAGCTACGACTAGATAGTAGAAAAGAAAAGAGACGAGGCCACCTTGCAAAAGATTCGAAGTCAATGCGTAAATGTCATTCCACCACTGGGCGGCCGGAAAAGCAGTAAGAAAGTTCAGATACAAAACAGATACTAACAATGTCAGATTTACAAAAAACCAAGTGTGAACACTTGCTATTACGCCAGAGACTCTCACCATGGCTTTTCGAAGAGGGCCACGTGGCTCCTGTTTTCTATGCTTAGGCTTCATCACAGTTCTTTTTTACCGACAAAGCTTGAGGCAACAGGTATGTGAATGCGTGCACCCCCTCGAGATTCAAATCGACATTACACCAGAGGAGATAAAGCGTAGATACCGCAGCTACCTCGCAAACTGCTTGTACTTGATCCGCTTCGGCATCACCGAATCCTCGCCGAGCCGGCGCTTCTTGTCTTCCTCGTAGTCCTGGAAATTGCCTTCGAACCATTCGACATGGCTGTCGCCCTCGAAGGCCAGGATGTGGGTGGCGAGCCGGTCGAGGAACATGCGGTCGTGGCTGATGATGACGGCGCAGCCGGCGAAATCCTCGAGCGCCTCCTCGAGCGCCGCCAGCGTTTCGGTGTCGAGATCGTTGGTCGGCTCGTCGAGGAGCAGCACGTTGGCGCCGGACTTCAGCATCTTGGCGAGATGCACGCGGTTGCGCTGGCCGCCCGACAGCGTGCCGACCTTCTGCTGCTGGTCGGCGCCCTTGAAATTGAAGGCGCCCGTATAGGCGCGCGAATTCATCTCGCGCTTGCCGAGATAGAGCACATCGTTGCCGCCGGAGATTTCCTGCCACACCGTCTTGTCGGGATCGAGCGAGTCGCGGCTCTGGTCGACATAGCCCAGATGCACGCTGTCGCCGATGTCGATTGTGCCGGCATCGGGCTTCTCCTGGCCGGTCAGCATGCGGAACAGCGTCGTCTTGCCCGCGCCATTGGGGCCGATGATGCCGACGATGCCGCCGGGCGGCAGCTTGAAGGAGAGATCGTCGATCAGCAGCCGGTCGCCATAGGCCTTGGTGAGGCCTTCGACGGTGATGACATTGTCGCCAAGCCGCTCGCCCGGCGGAATGATGATCTGCGCCGTGGTCGACTTGAGCCGCTCCTCATTGATCTTGAGCAGCTCGTCATAGGCCTTGAAGCGCGCCTTGGACTTGGCCTGCCGCGCCTTGGGCGAGGAGGCGATCCACTCCTGCTCGCGCTCGAGCACCTTCTGGCGCGCCGCATCCTCGCTCTTTTCCTGGGCGAAGCGCTTGGCCTTCTGGCCGAGATAGGCGGAGTAGTTGCCCTCATAGGGAATGCCGCGGCCGCGATCGAGCTCGAGAATCCAGCCCGTGACATTGTCGAGGAAATAGCGGTCATGGGTGACGATCAGGATGGCGCCGGGATAGTCGCGCAAATGATGCTCGAGCCAGTTGACGCTCTCGGCGTCGAGATGGTTGGTGGGCTCGTCGAGCAGCAGCAGATCGGGCTTGCGCAGCAGAAGCTGGGTCAGCGCCACGCGGCGCTTTTCGCCGCCCGAGAGATTGTCGATCGAGGCATCGCCCGGCGGGCAGCGCATCGCGTCCATCGCCTGCTCGACCTGGGATTCGAGGTCCCACAGATTCTGCGCGTCGATCATGTCCTGCAGCTTGCCCGCCTTCTCGGCGTTCTCGTCGCTGTAGTCGGCCATCAGCGCGTTGTATTGGTCGAGGATCGCCTTCTTGGCGGCCACCCCTTCCATGACATTGCCCATGACATTGAGTGCGGGATCGAGCTCCGGCTCCTGCGGGAGATAGCCGCACGCTGGCGCCTTCGGCGAGCCAGGCCTCGCCGTTGCACTCCTTGTCGATGCCCCGCCATGATGCGCAGCAGCGTCGACTTGCCCGAGCCGTTGGGGCCGAGCACGCCGATCTTGGCGTCCGGATAGAATGGCAGGTGGATATTGTCGAGAACCTTCTTGCCGCCGGCATAGGCCTTGGAAAGGCCCTGCATGTGATAGATGAACTGACGCGCCATAGGCGTTGGATTTCCTGAAATATGGGGGATGTTCTGGCGCGGGCTTCTAGCGCGAGCCGGCCGCCAAAGGGCAACGCGCGTCACGAGCTCGATTGTGGCTTTCTCCTCGGCCAGAATCTTCTTCTGGTAGCGGCCCTGGATGATGTCGACGATGAGCAGCGCGCCGACCACGAAATAGAAGGTGCTCTTCGCCATGGGCTCGATCGGATAGCCGAAGAAGGCGAGATGGGCGATGTGGCCGCCCTCGGTCAGCAGCATGACGCCGACCAGCAGCAGCACGAACAGGCCGAGCACCTCATACATGCGGTTCTTCTGCAGGAAGCTGGCGACATGCTCGGACAGCACCACCATGAGGACGCCGGAGACGACGATGGCCGTCGCCATGACGATGAAATTGTCGGTGAGCGCCACCGCCGACAGCACCGTGTCGAAGGAGAACACGATGTTCATGACCAGGATCCAGAACAGCGCCGAGCCGACGCTGCGGTGCTTCGGCCCGGCGCCCACGTCATGTTCGAGATCGTCGACCGACAGCATGTGGAAGATTTCCTTGGTCGCCGTATGGATGAGGAAGGCGCCGCCCGCCAGCACGATCAGGCTGTGGCCGTTGAAGGTGGCTTTGAAGAAGGGAAGATCGAGCCCGAACAGCGGGTCCTGGAAGGCGCTGATCAGCTGCAGCACCACGAACAGCAGCACGATGCGCGAGCCCGATGGCGAGAATCGTGCCGATCTGGCGCACATATTTCTGCTTGGCCGGGCGCGACCCGCTTGGCCTCGATGGAAATGTAAAGAAGATTGTCGAAGCCGAGCACCGTTTCCAGCGCGGTCAGCACCAGCAATGTCATCAGGTTTTCGACAGTGAAGAGTTCGGCCATGACGTTTTATCCCCACTATCCGTCATTCCGGGCACAGACGGTTCAGCTCGTCCGGAGAACCGGAAGCGCGATCCAGGCGAAGAGCAAGACGCCGGCCAAGAAGGCCATCGAGGATATGGCCGTGACCGGCTCGATCGATTGATTGCCGGCGGTCAGGAAGAACAGCGATATAAAAAACACCACGCCGCTCACCGCCTGCAGCCAAAAGTGAATGGCCGCCGGCCGGCCTTGGCCGATGACCGGGAACAGATGATAGAAAAACGCGAATATCGCCGACGACACCCAGCCGGCGACCAGGATGTGCGCGTGCGTGGGCATTTGCGCGTGATCGCCCGAAATCGCCATCTGCAGACCGAGTAGCATGCCGACGATGGCATAGACGATCGCCAGCCCGAAAAACAGTCGTGCCGCACCCTGCATAGTTGCTCTCCATGGTTGACCCCTGCCGAAGTCATAACCGGATTCGGGAGACGGGTTCAATCCGTGATGGACGATCCGCTCTTGCGCCGCATGGCGAGATGCCAGACGAGGAGACCGGCGAGCATGGGCGGCAGGCCGAAGGCGAGAGCGGCCGGAGTATTGAAGGGCGCTGCCGAGGAGAAAACCAGAAGCGCCGTCGCCGCCGTGAACAGCACCGCGAGCATCGCCGCCGCCGCCACGGCAAGCCTGGCACGCCCATGGCGCGGCAGGCCTCTGGCGGAGCGGCGGCTCTCGCGCCGGTCAAGCAGCAGCCACAGCACGGCGCCGAGAAACATGAGGCCGAGGATGAAGACCGTCAGCGCCGGCATGACGGCGGGCTCATTCCTGTAATTCGAGTGCGTCCTTGATGATCTTCTGCAGATCCTCGCGGCGATAGGGCTTCATGATGATGAAGCCCTCGCGGAAACGCGGCTCTTCCTGATGCACCATGGCGCCCTTGGGATAGCCCGAGGTGTGGACGATCTTGAGGCTCGGGCCGCATCGCCGTTCGCCGCCTGGGCGAGGTCGAAGCCGTTCATGCCGCCGGGCATCACCACGTCCGAGAACATCAGATCGATGTCGGGATTTTCCTGCAGCTTGGCCAGCGCCTGGAAACCGTCCTCGGCCTCGATGACGTCATAGCCGAAATCCGTCAGGAAGCCGCAGGCGACGGCGCGCACCGCTTCCTGGTCTTCGACCACCAGTATCTTCCGGCCGTGCGGCGTCTCCGGTCCTTTGCCACCTCCGGTTCCACGACTGGCGGCGGCAGGCGCCGGCGCCTTGACCGGTTCGGACCGGTGGAGGCCGGTCACTCGGCGGCATCGCTTCGCCGGGCGCGAATTTGCGCGGCAGATACATCTTGATCGAGGTGCCGTGGCCCGACTTCGCTGTAGATGCTGATATGGCCGCCCGATTGCTTGATGAAGCCGTAGACCATGGACAGGCCGAGGCCCGATCCCTTGCCCTGTTCCTTGGTGGTGAAGAAGGGCTGGAATACTTTTTCAAGCAGATCCGGCGCCATGCCGGTGCCGGTGTCGGAAACCGCGACCATGACATAATGGCCGGGCGCCACTTCCGGATGTTTTGCCGCATAATGCGTCGTCGAGATAGGCGGGCTGGGTTTCGATGGTCAGCAAGCCCGCCCTCGGGCATGGCGTCGCGGGCATTGATCGCCAGATTGAGGATCGCCGATTCGAGCTGCGAGGGATCGATCAGCGCCTTGGGCTCGCCCGCCATGACGATCGACCTTGAGCTCGATGTTCTCGCCGATGGTGCGCGCAGATCAGCGGCGTCATGCCGTTGACCAGGTCGTTGATCTGGACCTCGCGCGGCTCGAGCGCCTGCTTGCGCGCGAAGGCCAGCAGCTGGCGGGTGAGGTCCGAGCCCTTGCGCGCCGCATCGATGCGCCTCGCTGCAGCGCGCTTGCTGCGCCTTCTCGTCGCCGTTGCAGCTTGGCCTTCGATGAGCTGGAGATTGCCGATGATCACGGTGAGCAGATTGTTGAAATCGTGGGCAAGGCCGCCGGTGAGCTGGCCGATCGCTTCCATCTTCTGGGCCTGCTGCAATTGCTGGGCGGCTTGCTTGCTGCTGCGGTGATGTCGACGATCTGGACGACCAGCTGCTCGATGTCGCCGTGCATCGCCGCGCACCAGCGAACGCTGGTCGAACCGTGCACGACGTTGCCCGTCCCGGTTCATGTAGCGGAGCTCCTGCTTGAGCGACGGAGTCTCGCCCGTGATCAGCAGCTCCATGGCGATACAGGAACTGGCCGCGGTCGTCCTTATGCAGGTAATCGTCGAAGGCGCTCTTGGCGGCGTCATTTTCCCCGCGTGCCGAGGAATTCCCAGAAGGCCGGGTTGGCCAGCGTGATTCTGCCCGATCGGCGAAACCAGCGCCATGCCGTGCGCGGCGGCCTCGAAGGCGCCGCGGAAGCGCTGGTCGCTCGACCACGGTGACCGGCTGCTCGACGCTTACCGCGCCGGTTCGATCAGCATGCAGATCGAACGCTCGATGCGGCCCTTGTCGCCGCGATAGGCGTTCATCGACAAGAGCACGCGGGCGAGCGTGCCGTCCTTGCGCATCAGGGTGACGAACTCGTTGCGCGGCACGGCCGGTCTGCAGATACTTGGGATAGATCGTTCTTGACCAGATGGCTGCGCGAATCCGGCGTCAGATAACTCGGTGAAGAACTTGCCGTCGACATCGGCCTGGCAAATAGCCGAAGGTCTCGCTCCACTGCTTGTTGACCGAGGTCGATCCGGCCGGTGCCGTCCATGCAGTGCAGCATGACCGGCAGGTTGTGCAGGAGCTGCTCGTAGACCTTGCCGTTCTGGTCGGGAAAGAAGGGCACAAAGCTCGAGGCGGCCGATTCCGGCTTCTCGATTCTCCACGCGGAGCTGCCGCCGCCTGGTCGCAGCTCGTCCCAGCCGGTAAAGGGCTTATTAAGACTGGTAGCCGTGGCAGGCGGGTTCATTCGTTGGCCTTTCACGAATTCTCTCTCCGCAAATTATCGACGTTCCGGTTAATGGAGCCTTGCCGGGATCGTTCAAAGGAGAGGGGCCCCGGCAAGGAGGTTGAAACGCTGTGCTTATGGTGAAGAAAGGGTTAAGGCCTGGCGCCGGGCCGGCCGATCGCCTCCGCCCTGACCACCGCTTCGAGCAGGCCGTTGTCGTCGACCGCGTCGGGCAGGTGATGCTTCTTCGATACTGATGCTGACTTGCGGCGCCTCGGCCCCCATGGCCGCGGCGGCTGCAAGCGCTGCCTGCCGCGCCAGTTCCTCGGCGGCGGCAACCGCCTCGGCGCCGCCGGTGAAGACGCTGACGCCCCTTCGGGCCGTGCACGCGGAACAGGCCGCTGCCGTCGCCCTCGATCGTCACCGTCACGGTCTGCGCGACCACGCCGGTTGCGGCGCCCACCGCATTGGCGACATCGAAGAATGACGGAAACACGACTTCGCAATCGAGCCGCCGCGCCGCCTCGCCGTAGTAGACCTTGACCGGGCCGCCCACCGCCACCACCGGGATCGACGGCGAAATCCGCAATCTCGCCAGGCCGAGTTCGCCCCTGCCCGAGCACACCGCTTCCAGGATTGCGTCGCTGGCCAAGCGTCTGGCCCAGCGCCATTTCGAGGATGACCCGGCAGGTGAGCCGCACCGTCTCGCTCCACACCTCGCGGCAGAACTGATGGGTGCGCTTCATCGTCGGCTGCCCGCATGTCGCGAAAGCGCACCAGGAGCCGGGCCGCCATAAGCGCCGCCGGCCGCGACCAGTTGGCCTGCAGATCCAGCACATGGGCGGCATCCGACGGGCGTGAAGCCGCACAATCTGCACCAGCCCCTTGCGCTTGAGCGAAGTCAAGGCCCGCTGCGCGCCCGATGACACGGCGATCTTGCGCAACGGCTTTGGCCGATCGCCGACCAGCGCCAAGATCTCGCGCTCGCGCGCCGAAAGTTCGACGGCACTTGCTGCGGTACCCGCACCGAACGGCCTGATCGCGAATTGGCCGTGCAGCGAGCCGCCTTCCGTGTCGGCGAGATCGGCCTCGAGCATGGCGATGACTTCCGGATAACGCGCCGCCGATCAGCGACACCGGCACGATGCGCGCCGGCCCGACCTGCAGCTTGCCGCCGGCCGCCAACGTCACTTCGCTGTCGCCGCCCGAGCCCGATGGTCTTGACGTCGATGGCCTTGACCATGGTGCGCCAGCCGCCGACTTCGGCGCCCTCCTCGCTCACCCGCGGCCGCCCGTCTGCGAGGACGCCGAGATCGGTGGTGGTGCCGCCCATGTCGGACATGATGAAATCGCCAAGGCCGGAAAGCCACGCCGCGCCCACGAGACTGGCGGCCGGGCCCGACAGCACCGTCTCGATGGGCCGCGTCGCCACCGTCTCGGCGAGCGCCAGCGTGCCGTCGCCCTTGACGATCATCAGCGGGCAATCGATGCCGAGGCCGGCCATCGCCCGGCGCACCGCCTCGATCAGCATGCGAGATGCGCGAGATCAGCCTGGCATTGAGCACCGCGGTCAGCGCCCGGCGCGGCGCATCGAGCGCCGAGGTGAGTTCGGTCGATAGTGTGACGGGCTTGGCGGTGCGCGCCACGATGATGCTCGCGCGCTTGGCGTCTCGTGGGCCGGATTGCGCACCGCGAAGGCCGAGGCGACGGCGAAGGCATCGACCTGCGCATGGCGGCGACGGCGGCCTCGAGTGCCGCCGCATCGAGCGGGCAGACGCGCATCGCCATTGTGATCGTGGCCGCCGCCGATCATGCGCAATCGGCATGCCCGGAAAAGCCTTGGCGATGCCGGTGCGCGCCGCCATGGCGGCATCGAAGCCGATCAGGATGACGCCGACCGCGCTGCCATGGCCTTCGACCACCGCATTGGTGGCGAGCGTCGTCGACACCGAGACCAGCGAAATGTCCGCGGGCGCGAGGCCCTTGGGCAGCGAGGCGATGGCCGCGGTGATCGCCTCGGCAACGCCGATCGCCAGATCGCCCTTGGTGGTGAGCGCCTTGGCCGAGGCGATGACCTTGTGGCCGGCGGCCTCGATCACCGCCGCATCGGTATAGGTGCCGCCGGTATCGACGCCGACGCGCACGAGCAACTGCCTTGGTAATGCTTCGGCAACCCCCACCGCCAGATCGCCCTTGGTGGTGAGCGCCTTGGCGGAGGCCACGACCTTGTGGCCGGAGGCCTCGATCACCGCCGCATCGGTATAGGTTCCGCCGGTATCGACGCCGACGAAATAGCTGGGAGCCGCCATGCCGGCTGTCATCCGCGAAGCGGAAGGCGGTGTCAAACTGGATCGAGAATCGCGAATTTTCGGTCAATCAAATTTTGCCGGCATAGGAATTGTAAAAGCCTGGTGCACTCGCTGCTGAAAGCGCCGCCAGATTGTTAACACTGATCGTCCCAATCATGACTCTGTTCGGCGGGGGAAACCATTTCGACGGTCATCGCCGGATTATCAGCCGATCCCAAGCGCTAAGTCAAACAATGCCGGCGGGTACAACGTCAGTCAGGTTCGACAAGCTTGATGGAGGCAACGCCAGACGGAGGATTACCGACGGCGCGCCGCGGAATGACGCAATGAACCGTAAGTGTTCCATCCGGATAGACCTGTGCGGGTGTGGGCAGATTCAGGATCGCGCCCGCGGGGCTGGTTCCCGAGGTGGAGACGAGCCGCCCGCGCGCGGCTACCGTGCCGAAACGATTCACAGTCAGCGCCCTGCATTTGATGTTGCCGTCGTCGCCGACCAGGTTCGTACTGTTGTCGACGACCGAGACTTCTATCTTGGCCGGTTTTGCCGTCGTATTATCGCGCACGAGGGGGCACCAGATGACCGCGGTTTTCGTGTAGCTCACATTCTTCGCGCCAAAAATCGTTGATCTGAGACTTCCGGCGTTGCACGACCCGGCATTGAATGTCTTTATGTCCGCGCGGGCCTCGGCGGTCCCGAGGGACAGGAAAACAACGGTGGCCGCGGCCGCCGCCGGGCTGAATGAACTAACGCGCTTCATGGCACTGCATCCTCTGTTAGCGTTGAACCGATCCGTTACAACCATTGATCGCGACGTCAACGTCATTCTCCCCGCGGTGTTCCCGCCGCGTTCGAGTCACGGTTACCGGTTCCTGTGCGAAAATTATCGAATTCGAATAAATGGGGCGAGGCGCCGCCTTCACCGCCCACGGCCACCGAGCGAATGCGTGGTGGGCCCGCCAGGACTCGAACCTGGAACCAGACGGTTATGAGCCGTCAGCTCTAACCGTTGAGCTACGGGCCCTCGCGGGCGGGATGGCTACAGCAATTCGCGCGACCATGCTATAGGCTGGCGGTGGATGGTGAATGACACTATGCGCAGCCAGAATCCCAAGACCATCTTCATCACCGGCAGCTCTTCAGGGCTCGGAAGAGCCACGGCCAAGCTGTTTTCTTCGAAGGGATGGCGCGTGATCGCCAGCATGCGAAACCCGGAGAAGGAAACAGAGCTCGCGAAACTTGCAGGCGTCGTCCTGTTTCCCCTGGACATCACCGACCGGCAACAGATCGAGAGTGCGGCGGCAAGGGCCGTTGCCCTGGGCGGCGTCGACATCGTCTTCAATAACGCAGGCTACGGGATGTCAGGGCCGCTGGAAGGTCTAACCGACGAACAGATGCTCCGCATGGTCAACACCAACCTGATGGGAACGATCCGCACCACCAAGGCATTCATCCCCCATTTCAGAGAAAAGAAGGCCGGGCTGTTCATCAATACAACCTCGATCGGCGGATTGATAACGGTCCCATTCAACTCGATGTATCACGCCACGAAATGGGCGCTGGAGGGCTGGAGCGAAAGCATGGCTTTCGAATTGAACCAGCTTGGCATCGGCCTGAAAATCGTTGAACCGGGCGGAATGAAGACCGACTTCTTCACTCGTTCATTCGATGTCGGCAGACACCCAGCCTATGACTCGCTGGTGGACAAGGTCATGAGCGCCATCACCGATCCGAAGCAAATGGCTGCGTACTCACCTCCCGACCAGATCGCCGAGGTGGTGTACGAGGCCGCCACCGACGGAAAGGATCAGCTTCGCTATGTGGCCGGTGCGGATGGGAAAGCCACCTATGCAGCGCGCTTGCAGATGGGTGATGAAGCGTTCCGCAAGGCGATCAAGCAGCAATTTTTTGGTTAACCAGCGTCAACTCGGGATCGGGCGGTGGCTACAGCAAATCGCGCAACCATGCTATAGGCTTGGCGATGCTGCAGACCACCCCCACGCCCGAGGCCGCCGTCGAGAGTCTGATCGCGTTGCACGGCCAAGCCACCGCCGGCCTCAAGGCCTGCCTCGAGCGCTATTTCGAGACCCGCGAGCCGCCCACCTCCGCCGAGCGCCAGGGCTTTTGCTATCCCGAATTGCGCGTCCATTACGAGGCCCAGGGCGTGCAGCCGTCGATCGCCCGGGCCTATGCCAAGTTCCAGGGGCCGGGCACCTATGTCACCACCATCGCCCATCCCAACCACTTCCGCCGCTATCTGATCGAACAGCTAAACCATCTGGTGCGCGACTATGGCGCGACCCTTGAAGTCGGCATTTCCGATCAGGAAATTCCCTATCCCTATGTGCTCGACCGCGGCGACGATCTGGGGCGGCGACGGGCCGCGGGTGGCCGAACTGGCGCTGTATTTCCCGGTGCCGAAACTCGCCCTCGTCGGCGATGAAATCGCCGACGGCCAATGGGACCACCGGCCGGGCGACCCCTTCCCGCTGGCTCTTTTCGATGCGGTGCGCGTCGACTATTCGCTGAAGCGGCTGCAGCATTACACCGGCACCGACTGGCGCGACATCCAGCCGTGGATCCTGCTCACCAACTATCACCGCTATGTCGACCAGTTCCTGCAGTGGGCTGTCGAGCAATTGAATGGCGCATCGCCCTACACGGCGCTGCATCTGCCCGGCGGCGGCAATGTCGCCCGCGGCATGAGTGCCGATGCGATGAGCCGCATCATTGCCGATTCACTTTGGCACCGCTTCCAGATGCCCGCCTATCATTTGAGCCGCGATGACGGCGAGGGCGGCGTCACCCTGGTCAATATCGGCGTCGGCCCCTCCAACGCCAAGAACATCACCGACCACCTCGCCGTGCTTCGCCCCCATTGCTGGCTGATGATCGGCCATTGCGGCGGCTTGCGGCAGAGCCAGCGCATCGGCGACTACGTGCTGGCCCATGGCTATCTCCGCCAGGACCGCATCCTCGACAGCCTGGTGCCGCCCGACATTCCCATTCCGGCACTTGGCCGAAATCCAGGTGGCGCTGCAGGAGGCCGCCGCCCGCGTGACCGGCGAGCGCGGCGAGGCGCTGAAGGCGCGGCTGCGCACCGGCACCGTCGTCACCAATGACGACCGCAACTGGGAACTGCGCTGGAGCCAGGAGCGACAGCGCATCAACCTGTCGCGGGCCATCGCCGTCGACATGGAATCGGGCACCGTGGCGGCCCAGGGTTACCGGCTGCGCGTGCCCTACGGCACCCTGCTCTGCGTCTCCGACAAGCCGCTGCACGGCGAGATCAAGCTGCCGGGTGCGGCCAACGCCTTCTACGACCGCGCCATCGGCGAGCATCTGATGATCGGGCTCGCCGCCATCGAGGGCCTGCGCGGCAATCTCTCGCAGCTCCATTCACGCAAGCTCAGAAGCTTCGACGAGCCGCCGTTCCGCTAATCAATCCGTATGCTGAAAAATCAGGCTTCGCGGTACTTGTGCAGGCGCCAGAAGAGATAGAACACCGCCGCCACCGCGACCGAAGACGGATTGAGCGATGCCAAGAGCTCCCTGACATTGTCATAGACGGTATTGACGACGCTTCCCGCCGCATCGCCCATGATCAGGGCGACGAGCACCGCGGCGAGCACGACCTGGCACAGCAACCCGATCGCCTGCCAGAGGACTTCCGTCAGTTGCTTGAACATCGCCGGAACGATTGGAGGCGCCCCGGAGGACGCCTCCGCCCCTCACATCACTTACGTGCCGGCACGGCGCTGCGGCTGGAGAACAGCCAGATAATGACGCCCAGGACAATGAGGCCTGTCAGGCCGCTTGAACCGAGCTTGCCGACCAGGCCGGTCAGATTGTCGACCACCGATCCGAAGAACGGCAGTGTCCCGCCGACCAGGATCGACAACACGATGGCCAGCGCAATAAGCACGAGACCGATCTCGATCAGTTCCCGCGTTACCATTTTTACTTGCCCAAACATGTTCATATTTCCCCTCCATTCGCTGTTGCGCGAATCACTTGGCCAGCGTGCGACCTAACTTTTAATTAAGGGTTAACTGTTCAAAGCCTGCCGGCCACATGCCCGCCGCATTCGCCTTCCACCTGTCACATCGGCAACTCGCAACCCGGAGCTATCGGATGTTTCGCCAAGTGCTCGCCGCAGGCCTGCTGACATTGATGATCGCCGCACCCGCCGCGATGGCCGAGGAGGCAAAGCCGCCGCGCAACATTTCCCTCATTGGACATGGCGAGGTGCAGGCCGCTCCCGACATGGCGCTGGTCACCATCGGCACCGTCGACCAGGCGGCCACGGCGGCCGCGGCGCTGGCGGCGAACAATGCTTCGATGGCGGCGATCATGGCGACTCTCGAGGCGGCGGGCATCGCCGAAAAGGACATGCAGACTTCGAACTTCCTGGTGCAGCCACGCTACGACTACGGCAATTCCACCCAGCCGCCGCGGCTGGTGGGCTATGAAGTCTCCAACACGCTCACCGTCGCCGTCCGAAATCTGGATAAGCTGGGGGCACTTCTCGACCGGTCGGTGGCCTCGGGCTCGAACCGCATCGACGGCATTGCCTTCCAGCTCGCCCACCCCGATGCGGCATTGGACGAAGCCCGCAAACGCGCCGCTGCCGATGCGGTCCGCAAGGCGAAGCTCTATGCGGCGGCACTGGGCGTGAATCTGGGCCCGATATTGTCTGCCTCCGAATCGGTCGGCTTGCCGCCGCCGGTGCCCATGCAGATGAAGGCCATGGGCGCCGAGGCAATGGCGGCCGAAGTTCCCATCGCGCGGGGCGAACAGACGGTCTCGGTCGACGTCAATATCGTCTGGGAGATCCGCTGACCGCTTCCTGCCATTGCCTGGCATGATGGCGATGCTAATCTCGGCCCATGCCCGTTTGTGAACGCGATCCCTGGCGCTTCCAGTATTTCGAAAATGTTCCGTGCCCGGACGATGTTCTGATTCCGACCGACGACCCCGATTCGTGGAACTGGTATCCACGCCACCGCTGGCTCTATGACAAGCTGAAGGTGGCGGAAAGCCAAGGGCTGGCCTGCGGACCCCATGGGGTTACGCCGGAACGCTTTCCGGTTTTTTCCAAGCCCATGATGAACCTCAAGGGCATGGGCATCGGGAGCCGCGTTATCGCTTCCGCCGCCGAACTCGATCATCAATACCAGCCGGGCCACATGTGGATGGAACTGCTGGAAGGCGCCCATGTGTCCACCGACTGCGCCGTGGTGAAAGGCAGGACCGCCTGGCTCCGCCATGCCACCGGCATTCCCTTGCCGGGCGGCATGTTCAAGCATTGGATCGTCCATGCCGCGCCCCAGCCCGCCCTTGATTTATATTTGGCGGCGTGGGTCGCCCGCCACATGGCCGACTACACCGGCATGTTGAATTTCGAATCGATCGGCGGCCGCATCATCGAGGCGCATCTGCGTTTCGCCGACCAGTGGTGCGATCTCTATGGCGCCGGCTGGGTCGAGGCCCTGGTCAGGCTCTACGCCGAGGGCCGCTGGGAGTTCGCCGACGCGGACCGGCGCGACGCCTTCTCGGTGCCGCTCTTTGCCAGCCATGGTGCTGCCTTCGTTCACCCGTCTGCGGAGCATCAGGCCAAGATCCGCGCCATGCCGCATGTGACCAGCCTGCAGATCACGTTCCACGAGGGCAAGGCCTCGTCCGATCATCCCATGCCGCCGGGCGGCTTTCGCCTCGGCATCGTCAATTGCACCGATCTCGCCGCCGGCCTCGCCGCGCGGCGCGAATTGGCCAAGGCCTTTCCGCCGGAACTGATCCAGAACCAGGACTAGCGGAGCATGATCTCTCTATTTTTTCAATCTGTTGAGCCGGTTTCCGGATTCAACCTCTGAACCTTACCGGTTGCGGTCATCCACATGAAACCGGTGCAGCAGCCGGTGAAAGACCGGCGCCAGGATGAGGCCGGCAACGCCGAACAGCAGAATGCCCGAAACAATGGCATAGAACCCGGCGAAAATCTTGCCGCCATTCGCTGTGCAGCGGTGTCAACGGCCCCATGCCGGAGAGGATCATCGCGGCATTGACGAACGCATCGATCACGCCCATGTCCTCGAAGCCCATGTAGCCCGCCATGCCGACGGCGAGCGTCACGGCGATGGTGCCTGCCGCCCACAGCCCGTTGAACAGGAGGCGCGAGGAAAAGCGCTTGGAGCTGGCGAGCGGCTCATGCCGGCGCTCGAAATGCCAAGGATGCTTCATGGGCGGACTGTGCGGCGGGCGGCGCGGCCGATCAAGGGCCTGACAAAGGAGGATTGCATGAAACGGCTGTTTCCCGGAACTCGCGTGCTGGTCGCCGACGGAGCCAAGGCGATGGTGTTTCGCAATGCCGGCGATGCCCAGGCGCCGAACCTCAAGCTCGAGAAATCCTACGGCCAGGACAATCCCCCCACCCGCGAACAGGGCACCGACAAGCCGGGCCGCACCAATGATTCGCTCGGCCGCCGCTCGTCCATGGAAACGCCCGACTGGCACCGGGTGGCCGAAGACCGCTTCATCGAACGCATCGCATCCGACATGGCCGCCGATCTCTCCGCCGGGGCCTATGAGAAGCTGGTGGTGGTGGCCCCCCTATCGCACTCGGCGTCTTGCGCAAGGCGATGAGTGCCGCCGTGATCGACACGATCGCCTGCGAGATCGGCAAGGATTTGACCAAGCATCCGGTGCCCGAGATCGAGAAGGCGGTGACCAAGGCGCTTGCCGAAGCCTGATGCCCAAGACACAGGATCTGTTCGTCACCCGCATCTACCGCGCCGAGCTGGCGGATACCGGCCGCCTCAACCGGCAACTGGAGGCCGTCGCACTTTCGCTCAGCCGTGACGACCGGGCGGGCCTGCGCTGGTGCGCAAAGCACGGCTATCCGGGTTACACGTCCTTTGCCTCCCTCGATGATCTGCCCGGGCGGTTCCGCGAATTTGCCCGGCTGGAAAAGCTGATCGGCCGGCACGCCGCCGCCTTCGCCAAAGAGTTGCATTGGGACATGCGGGGCAACAGGCCGGTCTGCGACTCCCTGTGGGTGAACGTCATGCAAGAGGGCGGCTCGCACAGCTCGCACATTCACCGGAATTCGGTGATCAGCGGCACCTATTATGTGGCGGTTCCGGAAGGAGCAGGCCGCATCGTCTTCGAGGATCCGCGCCTTGGCCTTCTCATGGCGGCGCCGCCGCGCAAGCGATCGGCGCCAAGGGAACTCGGCATCCATGTGAGTGAAACGCCGAAGTCCGGCACGCTGCTTCTATGGGAGAGCTGGCTTCGCCATGAGGTGCCGCTCAATCGCGCCCAGGGCCACCGCATCAGCGTCAGCTTCAATTACTGCCTGGGCTGATCGGCGAACATCCGCTCGCCCTGTTCGTCGACGATCTGGCGGCCCTTGACCAGCGCGTGGTTGGCCGCGTCATCAATCGCCGCAAAGCGGTCGGCGCGCACGAAGCGGTGCTCCTTGCGCACGCCCCCCACCTCCTTGGAGATCACCCCCGCCGTCTGGTATTGCCCGGCTTCCTTGTAGGGCACGGCCGCGATGGTGAAGCCCTTGTGCTCGACGGACTTGGCGGGTGCCGTTTCACCCGCTTTGCCGCCGCCGCCGAACAGCTTCCTGAGGAATGACATTTGCGCCTCCGCTTGCCATCGAGAGTGATCGAAGGGACCTAACCCCTTGAACGCCCGCGCGCAAGATCACGATTGATTGATATCGGCTCTTCGCGCATGCGGCGGGCCGGAGTCACATGTAGGATGGCCGGGTAAGTTCGTTTCAGGGAGGACCTCATCATGTTCGGACCCATCGCACGCACCGGAACATTCGCCGTTGACCGCCGCAAGTTTCTGGCCGGCGCCGCCGGCTTCATCGCCGCGGGGCTGCTGCCGGAACGCGTGCTGGCGCTCGCCGGACCCTACAGCTTCAAGCAGGCCGCGCTTCGCGTCACCGTCGTCAGCGACGGCCAGCTCATCCTGCCATGGGCTATCATCGCACCCGACGCGCCGCCCGAAGAGCTCAAGAAGCTTCTGGCGACGGCCGTCTCCGGCGACAATGTCGCGGCTGAAACCAATCTCACGCTGTTGAAATCCACCAGCGATCTCATTCTTTTCGACACGGGCTCGGGTCACGGTTTCCAGCCTACCGCGGGCAAGATCATCGAGTCCCTCGCTATGGCGGGCGTCGATCCCGCCGCCGTCACCAAGGTGGTCTTCACCCATGCGCACCCGGACCACATTTGGGGTACCGTCGCCGACGACGGCAAGCTCACCTTCCCGAACGCCGCCTATTATGTGGCCGAGGCCGAGTGGAATTTCTGGATGGACAAGGAGCTGATCAACAAGATGCCGAAGGAAATGCATGGCGTCGTGCTTGGCGCCCAGAAGCATCTTTCCGGCGTCAAGGACCGCCTCACCATGGTCAAGCCCGGCGATGATATTGTCACCGGCATCACGGTGGTCGACGCCGCCGGCCACACGCCGGGCCATGTCGCGTTCCAGGTCGCGGGCGGCACAGGCTTGATGATCATGGCCGACACCATCGCCTCGCCCTATGTCGGCTTTCCGCATCCGGATTGGCGTTTCGGCTTCGATTCGATCCCCGATCTCGCCATCGCCAACCGCAAGAAGATTCTCGACCGCGCCGCCACCGACAAGCTGAGGCTCCTCGGCTTTCACTGGCCCTATCCGGGCGTGGGCTTCGCCGAGAAGAAGGATGGCGCCTATGTTTACTTGGCCGCGGCGTAGGCCTTCCAGCCGAAGTAAGAAAGCCCGGCCGCGATGAAGAAGGCGGCCCAGCTCAGCCATTGCGGCACGGCGTAGACGTCAACCGTCATCCCCACGCCGAAAACCGCCCGGGCCAGTTGCACGAGCGCGATGACCGCGAAGACGATCGCGGCGGTAAGCGCGAAATTGCGCGATGTCATGTTAATCCCCCTTTTCCTGAGGCTCCGGCGCCGACAGGCGGTCGCAACCCAAAGGCGATCATAGGCGATTCGATCACATCTTGACAGCCGCGTCGTGCGGCGCTTGCGCGCTACCTGAAGTCACGGGAGGATGGCCGATACTGCAAAGCGGAGAATACTACCCCACATGAATGTGCGGGAAATCATTCGCCTACTGGCGGACGGCACGGCTGACGTCTTGTTGCAATGCGCGGCAGTCACAGGCGATATAAGCATTCGGTAAAGGCCGGACGCGTCATCGTGGCGGGCAAGCCATGGCGACGAGTATTGCGCCGGGCACTTGAACAGCATCCTCAACGCAGGCCGGTCATCGCGGAGTTCGCTGATGCGATACGCGATCGTTATCGAGAAAGCCGACAACAACTATTCGGCTTACGTGCCAGATTTGCCGGGCTGCGTCGCAACCGGTGAAACTGTTGGCGTGGTCGGCAAGAAACTTCGCGAAGCCATCCGCTTCCATATTGAAGGCTTCGAAGCGCAGGACGGCCTCGCGGATCCGGCGCCGACAAGCATCGCGAAGTATGATCGAGCACTTGAATACCTTCACGGTCTAAATGGAGTGCACCTTCGGCGTCGTTGTAAGGATGCCGTCAATGAACTCTTCGACATCTGCCATTGCAACTCGTGTTGCTTGCCTTGATGACCTTCACACCTGCTGGAAGGCCGGTGACGGACTGCAGTCTGCATGCGGCCCTGCCAGCCTGTCAAGTTTCTTCATCGATAAGGCGCCGATCAGATCCCACTTCAAAGCATAGGTCAGCGTTGCGCGCTGTACCTCAGTTTCTCGTAATCTGATCCGAGCGCTGGTCGATCGGATATGCAGATATTCACGGCTCGAGAAAGTGATGTCTGATCTCCTGATAGCGCTTCGTAGAGTCAGCATAGCTTCGAACTGACGTCAATTCAGTCGAGCAGCCGATAGAGTTGGAGGCCACTGCAGATGGCATCTCATGATGTTGCCAGGCCGTGATAATCGCACTGATAACCAGCCTAGAATCCATGCAGCGCCGCACTCCACAGCATTGCCGCCTTAATTATCCAGAAAGCTCCTGAGCTTCCGCGATCCGGCTCGGATGCTTGAGCTTCCGCAGCGCCTTGGCCTCGATCTGGCGGATGCGTTCGCGGGTCACCGAGAACTGCTGGCCGACTTCCTCGAGCGTGTGGTCGGTGTTCATGCCGATGCCGAAGCGCATGCGCAGCACGCGCTCCTCGCGCGGCGTCAGCGAGGCGAGCACCCGCGTCGTCGTCTCGCGCAAGTTGGCCTGGATCGCCGCGTCGATCGGCAGGATGGCGTTCTTGTCCTCGATGAAGTCGCCGAGGTGCGAATCCTCCTCATCGCCGACCGGCGTCTCGAGCGAGATCGGCTCCTTGGCGATCTTCATCACCTTGCGCACCTTCTCGAGCGGCATGGAGAGCTTCTCGGCCAGCTCCTCCGGCGTCGGCTCGCGGCCGATCTCGTGCATCATCTGGCGCGAGGTGCGCACGATCTTGTTGATCGTCTCGATCATGTGCACGGGGATGCGGATGGTGCGCGCCTGGTCGGCGATCGAGCGGGTGATCGCCTGGCGGATCCACCAGGTGGCGTAGGTCGAGAACTTGTAGCCGCGGCGGTATTCGAACTTGTCGACCGCCTTCATCAGGCCGATATTGCCTTCCTGGATGAGATCGAGGAACTGCAGGCCGCGGTTGGTGTATTTCTTGGCGATCGAGATCACCAGGCGCAGATTCGCCTCGACCATTTCCTTCTTGGCGATGCGCGCCTCGCGCTCGCCCTTCTGCACCATGGCGACGATGCGGCGGTATTCCGGAATCTGCAGGCCGGTGGCGGTGGCGAGCTCGTGGATCTCGTCGCGGATGACGCGGATCGATTCCTTCTCGTCGTTGACGAATTTCTTCCAGCCGAACTTGCGACAGGCGCGCCGACGCGCTTCAGCCAGTCGGGGTTGAGCTCCTCGCCCTGATACTCCTTGAGGAACTCGTCGCGCGGCACCTTGTAGGTCTCGGCCAGCCGCATCAGGCGGCCTTCGAGCGAATTGAGCCGCTTGTTGATGTCGTAGAGCTGCTCGACCAGGGCCTCGATGCGGGCGTTGTTGAGCGAGAGCGACTTCACCTCGGTGATGATGTCGTCGCGCAGCTTCTTGTAGCGGCGCTCCTGCGACGGCGACAGCGCGGTCTTCTCGCCACTTCCTGGTCCTGCAGCTTGCGCAGCGACTTGTAGGTGCTTGGCGATGCGGTCGAAGATCTCGAGCACCTTGGGCTTGAGCTCCGCTTCCATGGCCGAGAGCGAGACGCCGAGATCGTCGCCCTCGTCGTCCTCTTCCTCCTCGACCACGCGGCCTGTCGAAATCCTCCGGCGAGAGAACGTCGCTGTAGTCGTCCTCGCCCGGGCGGCGCAGCGGCTGGGCGCGGCTTCTGGGCTTCGCTGCGCTTGGCCTCGACCTTCTTCTTCACCTCGTCCTTGGGCGGCACGTAGGGGGCCGGCGTCTGCACCGGCATCTGCTGCTTCTTGGCGTCGGGGCCGGCATAGGTGGCCTCGAGATCGATGATGTCGCGCAGCAGAATCTTGGCTTCGTTGAGCTCGTCGCGCCAGATGATGATGGCCTGGAAGGTGAGCGGGCTTTCGCACAGGCCCTGCGATCATCGCCTCGCGGCCGGCCTCGATGCGCTTGGCGATGGCGATCTCGCCCTCGCGCGACAGGAGCTCGACCTGGCCCATCTCGCGCAGATACATGCGCACCGGATCGTCGGTGCGGTCGGCCGGCGTCTTGGCGGCCTCGACCTTGATGACGGCGGTTCTCGGAGCTTTCCGCTTCCTGGTCCTGGCTCGACCTTGGCGGCGACGTTCTCGGTCTCCTCCTCGCTCTCGACGACGGTGATGCCCATGTCGGTGAGCATCGGCATAGATGTCCTCGATCTGCTCGGAGGTCGACTTCCTCGGACGGCAGCACCGCGTTGAGCTCGTCGAGGGTGACGATAGCCGCGCGCCTTGGCGAGCTTGATCATCCGCTTGACGGCGGCATCGGTGAGATCGAGGACCGGCGAATCCGGGCCGTCGCCGCCATCGCTGCCGCCGCCTCGCCGCCATCCGGCGGATTTGGTAAATCCGACTCGTCCTGCGGTGATGGCTGGTCGGCGTCTTCGTTCCGGGTTGCGCTAGCCTGGGCTCGGGCCATGGTCGTCCTTGGTCGTTGGGTCGGCGGGGCTTGCCCACCAAAATGTGTGATTCGGGTCAAAACTAGGCCGCGGCCTGTTAATCCCCGATTAAGCATGCGATTTGCGCTCTCAGGTGATGGCGTCCATCGGCCTGCCCGAAGCGGCGCCGAAGCCCTCGATCGTGGCTTCGGAACCGGCGTGGGATGACAGCTGTTCGCGCACCGCATTCAGCGCGTCGAGGTTCTCCTCCGTCGGATCGGCAGCAAAAGCGGCCTCCGCCGCCTTCAACTCCCGATCGAGAGTAACGGTTTTCCGGTGCAGGGCGATCATCTGACGGAGGCCGGTGCGGGCGTCATCATGCGCGGCCGCGGCACCAAGGAACCATTCGTTCAGACGTTTCGCCTGGGTCTCGAGGCGGTCCAGCACGGGACCCAAACCCCTCTCAAGCAAATGGGCCCTGAGGCCCGGCCCGTCAAGGCCCGACCCCAAAGCGGCGCTATCTATGATTTGTGCACGGAGCGAGTCAAGCTCCCGGCCAGTGAGTTCCACCGCGGCAAATTCATCGAGAAACTCGTGGATGAGTTCCGGATGGTTGATCATCGACAGGACAATGTTCCGCTCGCGGCGTTCCATCGCACGTTTGACGCCTCGCCTGGCCGGCCAGCGCCTTGAGCTGCGGTGATGGCGGCGCCGGCACATCCCAGGGCTTCTGCCGGGCGGATAGCGAGTGGCGAATGGCGAATAGGGTGTTGCCGGCGCCGCTATTCGGCCCATTCGCCATTCGCTATTCGCTGTGTCGCCACAATCCGCCTGAGCCTGGCGCCCAGATCGGCAGAGATAATGCCGGCGCACCGTGTCGTCGCCGATCTGGTTGATAAGGGCGCGGAGGTCGCGCTCGAATTGCGCCTTGCGCTCGGGCGTCGCGCGGTCGTTTTCCGCCAATGCCCGGCGCCACAGCATTTCCGACAAGGGCTCGCGCCGCCGCGATCACCGCCTTGACGGCTTCGGCGCCTTCGCGATTCAACAGATCGTCGGGATCCTGGCCCTCCGGCAGCAAGGCGAAGTCGCAGCGAATGGCCGGGCTTGAGCAGCGGCAGCGCCAGGTCGAGGGCCCGCCAGGCGGCCTTGAGGCCGGCGGCATCGCCGTCGAAGCACAGAACCGGCTCGGGCGCTGTCCGCCACAGGAGCGCCAGTTGCTCGGCGGTCAGCGCCGTGCCGAGCGGCGCCACCGACATTGGGCAAGCCCGCCCGGTGCATGGCGATCACATCCATATAGCCTTCGACCGCGATGATCGTCGCCCGTCTCGTGGGCGGGACCGCGCGCCTTGTCGAGATTGTAGAGAACCTGGCCCTTGTGGAAGAGCGGCGTTTCCGGCGAATTGAGATATTTGGCCGGCGCGTCCTGGGCGAGCGCCCGGCCGCCGAAGGCGATTACCTTGCCGCGCGGCGTCGCGGATCGGGAAACATCACCCGGTCGCGGAACCGGTCATAGGCGACGGGAATATCATCGCCCGTGATCACCAGCCCGGCCTCGGCCATCTGCTCGAGCGTGACGTTCTTCTCGGCGAGATGGGTCCTGCAGCGCCGAGCGGCTCGTCGGGCGCATAGCCCAGGCGGAATTCCTTCTGGATGGCCGGCGAAAGCTGCCGGTCGGCGAGATAGCCGCGCGCCTTGGCGCCCCTGCGCCGACTGCAGCTCGGCTTCGAAGAACTTTGCGGCAAATTCCATGACATCATAGAGGCTTGCGCGCTGTTCCTCGCGCTTCACATCAGCTTCGGAAACTTGCGGCAACGGCAGCCCGGCCTCGCTGCGCCAGCCGCTCGACGGCTTCCGGAAAGCTCACGCCCTCCTTCTCGACCAGGAAGGTGAAAATGTCGCCCGAGGCCTTGCAGCCGAAGCAATGGTAGCGGCCCTTGCGGTCCTCGACATGGAAGGACGGCGTCTTCTCCGCATGGAACGGGCAGCAGGCCCAGTAATCGCCCTTGCCGGCATTGGTCTTGCGCCGGTCCCAGGCAACCTTGCGCCCGACGACCGACGAGATCGAAACCCGGCCGCGGATGTCGTCGAGGAATGAGGGCGGGAAGCGCATGGAGGAGTGTCCTAGACGCCTGACATGTGGGCGCCAAGTTCTATTCTGCCAAGTTTCATCTTGCCATGAACCGCGAGCTTGGCCCCTGTGCAAATGCCCGGCTTCCACAAGAATGATTCCACACCTATGGTCCCGCGCAATGCCGCCACCAGCCGCCCGGAAACCCCTCTGGCTCCTCGCCGCACCGTTTATTTTTCTTCTTCTTTGGTCCGGCGGCTTTTCCATCGCCAAGCTGGGCCTGAAACATGCCGAGCCCTTGAGCTTCCTGGCGCTGCGTTATGCGACCGTCCTGGCGATCCTGGCGCCGCTGTTCGTCATCATGCGCCCGCCTTTGCCGAGGCGGGCAATGGAGTGGCTGCATCTGTTCATTGTCGGCTTTCTCATTCAGGCCGTGTATTTCGGCCTGTGCTACATCGCCTTCAAGTCCGGCGTCTCGGCGGGCGGCGTCGCCATCATCGTCTGCCTGCAGCCCATTCTGGTGGGATTGATCGCGCCGCATTTCGCCCGCGAAAGGGTGAGCCTGTTGCGCTGGCTAGGACTGGCGCTCGGGCTTGCCGGTGCCGCGACCGTCATCGTCTCGCGCTCGGCGGTGGCCGCCGAAAATAGCCTTGGGCGTCGTCGCGGCGGTGGGCGGGCTTCTCGGCATCACCGCCGGAACCCTGTGGGAGAAGCGCTTCGGCCGCAACCATCACCCCGTCGTCTCGAACGGCGTGCAGTATCTGGCGGGCCTCGCCGGAACGCTGCCTCTGGCGCTGGCGTTCGAGACTTTCTCCTTCACCTGGAACGCCGAATTCATCGCGGCCTATCTTTATCTGGTGATCGCCAATTCCATCATCGCTATGACGCTGCTGCTCGCCATGATCCGGGCCGGCGAAGTCGCCCGCGTCTCCTCGCTCTTCTATCTGGTGCCGCCCTTATCCGCCGTCATCGCCTGGCCGCTTTTGGGTGAAGTCATGCCGCCGCTGGGCTGGCTGGGCTTTGCGCTCGCCGCGATCGGCGTGGCCCTTGCGAGCAGCAAGAGTGCGTGACATCGTGAGCCTTTAATCGGGGAGGACGCGATGAAGAAACTCTATACGGCGGTTGCCACATCGACCGGCGGCCGCGGCAACGGCCAGAGCAGGACCGCACGACGGCATGCTCGATCTCAAGATCGGCACGCCCAAAGAGCTCGGCGGCAAGGATGACGGGGTCAATCCCGAGCAGCTTTTCGCCGTTGGTTATTCCACCTGTTATCTCGGCGCCATCAAATATGTGGCCGGCAAGGAGAAGAACCCCGTCGCCATCGCGCCGGAGTCCTCCGTCACCGCTCACGTGACCTTCGGCGCCCGCAAGGACAAGAAGGGCTTCGGCATCGCCGTGCAGCTCGACGTGAATCTGCCCGGCGTGCCCAATGCGAAAGCATCGGCGCTGGCCAAGAAGGCGCATGTGGTCTGCCCCTATTCCTGGGCGATCAAGAAGACCGTGAAGGTGCAGACGAAGATCGTGTGACAAGAACGGTCTGTTTCACTCTCTCCATGGCCGCCCTCCGAGGCGGCCATCCAGCTTCAATGCGCGCACGTCGACTGGATGCCCGGCTCAAGGCCGGGCATGGAGAGAATAAAAATTTGCACTCAACACGCTTTATCCCAGCAGTCCCTTCACGATCGCCCCCGCCTTGGCGATGTCGATCTGGCCGGCATATTTCGCCTTGAGCGCGGCCATGACCTTGCCCATGTCCTTGACGCTCGTGGCCCCGACTGCCTTGATGACGGCGGCAATCGCCGCCTTCGCTTCCTCGTCCGAAAGCTGCTTCGGCATGAAGCCCTGGATGATGGCGATCTCCTCGCGCTCCTGCCTGGGCGAGCTCGGGCCGTCCGCCCTGCTCGTAGATGGTCAAGCGCTTTCCTGGCGCTGCTTCACCATCTTGGCGAAGAGATCGATGAGCTGCGCATCGCGGTGAGCGCCGAGGCATCGGGCCCTGCGGTGCGGTTGCTGATGTCGCGTGTCCTTGATGGCGGAATTCATCAGGCGCAGCGTCGAGATGCGGCGCTTGTCGCCGGCCTTCATCGCCTGCTTCAGCGCGTCGTTGATCTGGTCGCGGAGACTCATCGGCGGCATCCTTCGAAAATCGTGGAAAGCGCGCTGATTACGCCGGATTTGCGCTGAGCCGCAACCTTGACGCCGCGCTGCCTGCTCCCGTAACCAACCGCAAATTCCCGGAGTTCCCCGATGCCCGCGCCGAAAAAGCCCGCAAAGGCCAAGCCGAAAACACGCGCGCGTCTTCGGCGATTGGGAAGCCCCGCGCACAACCGGGCCTTCTGGTTCTGGCCGACGGCACGGTGATCGAGGGTCAGGGCTTCGGCGCCGAAGGGCGAGGCGGTGGGCGAGGTCTGCTTCAACACCGCCATGACCGGCTATCAGGAAGTCCTGACCGATCCCTCCTATGCCGGACAGATCGTCACCTTCACCTTTCCCCATATCGGCAATGTCGGCACCAATGACGAGGACATCGAGACCGACCAATCTGGCGGCCTCGGCCGGGCGTCGCGCGGCTGCATCGTCAAGGCGGCCGTCACCGAGCCCGCCAATTACCGCTCGCACCGGCATTTCGACCAGTGGCTGAAGGCGCGCGGCATCATCGGGCTGTCGGGCATCGACACGCGCGCGCTGACCAATCTGATCCGCGAGCAGGGCATGCCCAACGGCGTCATCGCCCACCATGCCAAGGGCAAGTTCGATCTGGCCAGCTTGCGGCAAATGGCGGCGTGATTGGCCGGGCCTCGTCGGCATGGATCTCGCCAAGGACGTCTCGCTCACCCAGCGCATGCAGTGGGACGAGACGACTGTGGGACTGGAAGACGGGCTATACGGCGCGCCGAAGGCGGCACGCTACAAGGTCGTCGCCGTCGATTACGGCCTCAAGCGCAACATCCTGCGCTGCCTGACGAGTGCCGGCTGCGACGTGACCGTGGTGCCGGCGACGACCGCGAGCGCCGAGGACATTCTCGCCATGCAAGCCCGACGGCGTGTTCCTGTCGAACGGCCCGGGCGATCCGGCGGCGACCGGCGAATATGCGGTGCCGGAAATCCGGAAGCTCGTCGATTCGGGCAAGCCCGTCTTCGGCATCTGCCTCGGCCACCAGATGCTGGCGCTGGCGCTCGGGCGCCAAGACCGAGCAAGATGCATCAGGGCCATCACGGCGCCAATCATCCGGTCAAGGACTTCACCACCGGCAAGGTCGAGATCACCTCGATGAATCACGGCTTCACGGTCGATCGCGACAGCCTGCCCGAGGGCGTCGTCGAAACCCATGTCTCGCTGTTCGACGGCTCCAATTGCCGGCATCGCGCTCGAAGGCAGGCCGGTGTTCTCGGTGCAGTATCACCCGGAAGCCTCGCCCGGCCCCCAGGACAGCCACTATCTCTTCGAGCGCTTCGTCGGCGAGATGGAGAAGGCGAAGGGCTGAGGGGCGAGCGTGCTGGCCGTCACAGACTCTCGAGGAGATTGCGATAGGAGGTCCCGTCGCAATCCGCCAAGGGAGACCAGAATGAGCGCTGCAGTCCAAGCCCACAACCAGAGGCCCGCGGCGGTCTGGAGTTCCGGTGGCGAACTCTATGACGAGATCAGCCAGGGCATCGCCGATTCAATCGAGCATTGCGTGCGCCGCCTCATGCCGAAGCCCGGCGAGAAGATTCTGGACTTGGCAACCGGCACCGGCTGGACATCGCGCTCGCTGGCCCGCCGCGGCGCCAAGGTAACGGGCGCCGATATCGCCGCCGATCTGGTTACCGCCGCCACCGCGCGGGCCAAGGCCGAAGGTCTCGCCATCGAATATCGGGTGGGCGATGCCGAAAGCCTGCCCTTCGCCGACGGCGCCTTCGATGCGGTGATCTCGACCTGCGGCGTCATGTTCGCCAGCCGACCGGAAGCCGCCGCGGCGGAATTGGCCCGCGTCTGCCGCAAGGGCGGACGCATCGCGCTCACCACCTGGCTGTCGGACAGCAACCTCGCCAAAATGTTCCAGGTGATGAAGCCCTATATGCCGCCGCCGCCGGTGCCGGCCCCTCCCTCGCCGTTCGAATGGGGCAAGACCGAGCGCATTCGCGAATTGCTCGGCGGCGCCTTCGATCTGAAGTTCGAAAAGGGCGTGTCCAATTACCGCGAGCCGAGCGGCGAGGCGGCATGGATCACCTTCTCGACCGGCTACGGCCCGACCAAGGCCTTGGCCTCATCGCTCGACGAAAAGCGCAAAGCCGAACTCAAGCGCGATTTCATCGCCTTCCATGACGGCTTCCCGACGGAGCTCGGCATCTGCGTGCCGCGCGAATACTGGGTGACGGTGGGCAAGCGCAAGTAGCGCCGCTTCGCATTGCCTTGGCTTTAACGCGCGCTGTCTCAGTTTGAATTTTTCGGTCCTAGAGTCGGGAGAACGCCCAATGGAACCGAAGGATTATAAGGCACAGACATCCATTGGATTTTTGTTTCACTGTTTTTGGTAGTAGCCGTCAGCATCCATGATTGGCCTGTCCGCCGGTCCAGCATAATCGTTACCGGAGGCGATTCTGGCGCGCCGGCCAGTACCGCACTGTGGATAGCAAATCGAGCTTCGGAGTCTTCTTGAACAGAGACATTTTGAGCAAAGGCATTTTCGACGAGCATCATGCCAACGACAGCAGCCATGCCAAACTTTATGGGCTGTTTCATTGTATGGACCCTCCGCAAAAGCCAGCTACGAGGCACATGCTTAGGCCAAAGTTTGAGGAGTTTCCATGCCGGACACCAAGGGCCAGAACTGCCCCGCTGATCGATCGGGAGTGCCGTGTAGGGTCTTGTCGTGTCAGGCTTGCTTCTGATTTCAAGACTACCTGTTAGCGCAGACACTTGCGATGCGATTCAACCGGGAGTATTCAAGGGAATCAGCTTCGATTTTCCACTTCGGTCAGTAACCGCGTGTGTTTGATGTCACCCCGGAGGTTGCACCATGACCGACACAACCATGATCGAACGGGTGGCCAAGGCCATCGCCGCCAGCCGCAACAGCGACGACTGGAGCGCGTGCCTGCCTGCGGCTCGCGCCGCCTTGATAGCACTCCGCGATCCCAGCCTCGACATGCTGGAAGCAGCGCTGCCCGGCCACCCCGATTGGGGCTACCTCCCCGAGGAATGGCGGGCGATGATCGATCATGTGATCGCCGAGCAGCCGGCCGTTCAGGCGCGCACCATGCCCCACGCCAAGGCGGCTTAAGCCCAAATCTCAAGGCTCTGCGCATGCGGCACAGTCCTAAATGAACGGTGCGGTCGCCTTGTCCTTAATGCGCCAGACGAAATCGGGCATGAGATCGATGCGCGGATATTGCTTCGGATGCATCTGTCGCAACACCGCGTTCAGATAGAAGATGAGATAGCGGCGCTCTTCGCCACGGAATTGGTAGGTGTCCGAGCCCTTTGGCGGGGTGACCCGGCCGTCCACGACCAGACTACGGCCATAACGCTGTAGCGCCTTGATGGCGATGATCAGCCCGTCGTCTTCGCGCCCGGTGCATGAACCGGAAATCGGAGCATTGCTGAAGACGGCGCGCAAGTCGGCCGGGATCCGATCCCATTTTCCCAGCTTGTAGACGCACCATTGGACGAACAAGACATCGTCGAGCTGGTTGGCGCCATGCAAGCCGACCGGGTTGTCGACATTCCAATAGAAGACGGCACCTCTTTCGCTTTGCACGATGGCCGGGTGCATTGCGCGTCTCCCATTACAACGCCAGTGCAGCTACTCAGCTTATTCTGTACTCAGATGAAAAGCGCGAACTCTGGAACTCTGCGGTTCATAACATGCGCGCCGCCAAGTCTCAACCAAGCGGCGCCGTCTCATACTAAAGTGAATCCGGACTACCCCTTGCCATTCCCCTCCCTTTCCGCCATACACCCCTCGCCTTTCGGCACCCGGCTGGGGGCTGAACGGAAGGTCTGGTCCGCCAGATAGGGGGATAACCCCGTCTTCCCGTGTCTCCGCTCTTTCGTCGACCGGTCTTTCGAGCCTTTCACTCAGGTTCGTAAGAGGCTCTGCGCCGGATGTCTCGAAGGCCACGAAAACGAAACGAAAGGCTAATCCCGCATGGCTCTCTACGAGCACGTATTCCTGACCCGTCAGGACGCATCGAACACCCAGGTCGATGCCCTGATCGAGCAGTTCAAGTCGCGTCATCACGGCCGGCGGCGGCAAGGTCGGCAAGACCGAATACTGGGGCATCAAGTCGCTCTCCTTCCGCATCAAGAAGAACCGCAAGGCCCACTACACGCTGATGAACATCGACGCGCCCGCCGCGGCTGTCGCCGAAATGGAGCGCCAGATGTCGATCAGCGAGGACGTCATCCGCTTCATGACCGTCAAGGTCGACGAGCTCGAGGAAGGCCCGTCGGCCCTGTTGCGCCGCCGCGAGGAACGCGACGAGCGCGAGCTTCGGCGATGACCGCGGCTTCGGCTTTGGCGGCGGTGGCGGTGGCGGCGGACTTTGGCGGCGGCGGTGGCCGCGGCTTCGGCGGCGGCGATCGCGGCGGTGGCGGAGACCGGGGCGGTCGGCCGCGCCGTGACGATGCGCGTCGAACGCCGTGTGCAGGGGAGGCCATCTGATGACCACTGGACAACCCGCCCGCCGTCCCTTTTTCCGCCGCCGCAAGAGCTGCCCGTTCACCGGCGACAAGGCGCCGGCCAAGATCGATTACAAGGACGTGCGCCTGCTGCAGCGCTACATTTCCGAGCGCGGCAAGATCGTGCCGAGCCGCATCACCGCGGTCTCCGCCAAGAAGCAGCGGCTAGCTGGCCCAGGCCATCAAGCGCGCCCGCTTCCTGGGCCTCCTGCCCTACGTGCTGAAATAAGGAGAAGCGAATCATGGAAGTCATTCTTCTCGAACGCGTCGCCAAGCTCGGCGCGCTGGGCCAGGTCGTCAAGGTGAAGGACGGCTTTGCCCGTAACTTCCTGCTCCGCCGCGGCAAGGCGCTGCGCGCCACCGATGCCAACCGGGCAAAGTTCGAGCGCGACCGCGCCGTGCTCGAAGCGAAGAATGCCGAGCGCCGCCAGGGTGCCGAGACCGAAGCCCAGGGCCTCGACGGCAAGAGCTTCATCATCATCCGCCAGGCGGGTGAATCGGGCCAGCTCTACGGCTCCGTCAGCCCCCGCGACATCGCCGAAGCCGCCTCCACCTCGGGTGTCAAGCCGTCGAGCGCTCGCATGTGCTGCTCGATGCGCCGATCAAGACCATCGGCATCTATACGGTGACGGTGGCGCCGCATCCGGAAGTCGAGGTCAAGGTGACCATCAACGTCGCCCGCTCGGCCGACGAGGCCGCCGCCCAGGCCCGCGGCGAAGTTCTGACCGGCCACGTTTCCGAGCGTGCCGAAGTCCGCGCCGCCGCCGAGGCGCTGTTCGAAAAGGAAGAACAGGCCGCGGAAGTGGCGGCCGAAGCGCCGTAAACTCCGCTACCCGTGCACTATGCCAAGGGCCGCCCTGTGGCGGCCCTTTTGTTTGCCGACCAACCGTGCCCCCTCCCCCCTTGCCGTGGCCCTCATCCCGGTATTAAGCTTTCATTGACCATCTAGGGAACGCGTCAAACGCCGGCCGGAATGTGATTCCGGTCAGGCATGGTGGAGAGTATGCGATGTATGCGTTGTTTGACCGGACGCTGAAACGCATCGTACGGACCGGTGCGCTTTTTGTCACCGACCCCGCAGGCCTGCCCCACACCTATGGCGACGGCACCGGCGTGCCGGTGCGGATCGTCATCAAGGACCACGCCACGGCGCGCCGCATCGCGCTCGATCCCGACCGGCATTTCGGCGAATGCTACATGGATGGCGGTCTCGTCCTCGAGCAAGGCACCATTTACGATCTGCTCGCGCTGTTGATTTCCAACATGGTGAAGGTGAAGAGCCCGCTGGCGCTTCGCGTCCTGCAACGGCCTGCGCATCGCCGTCAGAAGGCTGCACCAGTACAATCCGGTGGGCAAGGCCAAGGCCAACGTGGCGCATCATTACGATCTCTCGGGCGCCCTCTACGATCTCTTCCTCGACCGCGACCGGCAATATTCCTGCGCCTATTTCGAAACGCCGACCGCCTCGCTCGAGGACGCCCAGCTCGCCAAGAAGCGCCATCTCGCGGCCAAGCTGCAGATCAAGCCCGGCATGAAGGTGCTCGACATCGGCTCGGGCTGGGGCGGGCTTGGCCTCTATCTGGCCGAGACCTGCGGCGCCGAAGTGGTCGGCGTCACGCTGTCGGAAGAACAGCACAAGCTTTCCAACGAGCGGGCCCGCCAGCGCGGCGTGGCCGATCGCGTGCAGTTCCGCCTCCTCGACTACCGCCAGCTCAACGAACGCTTCGACCGCATCGTCTCGGTCGGCATGTTCGAGCATGTGGGCGTCGGCCACTACAAGGAATTCTTCGCCAAGTGCCGCGCCCTCCTCAAGGACGACGGGGTGGCCGTGCTGCACTCGATCAACCGCTCCGACGGGCCCGGCGCCACCAGCGCCTGGATCAAGAAATATATCTTCCCCGGCGGCTATGCCCCGGCGCTTTCGGAAGTGGTGCCGCATATCGAGCGCCAGGGCCTCTATGTCACCGACATCGAGATCCTGCGCCTGCACTATGCCCAGACGCTGCGCGAATGGCGCCGCCGCTTCGCCGATCACCGCGAGCGGGCGCTCGCCATCTACGACGAGCGCTTCTGCCGCATGTGGGAGTTCTATCTCGCCGGCTCCGAAGCGCCTTCCGCTATCGGCGGCATGAACAATTTCCAGATCCAGTTCAGCAGGAGCCAGCACGCCCTGCCGCTGACCCGCGACTACATGCTCGAAGCCGAGGACGGCTGCGCCGGCGGAAGCCGGAGGCCGCGCTTCAAGTCGGTTCCGGCGGAGTAGACACATCGCCATGGCCGCCTTGAGCGGCCATCCAGCTGTCCGTCCTGCTGGATGCGGGTCGAGCCGGCCATGAGCAAGTGGTGCATTGCGCCGGCTTGTGAATAGCGCGGATAAGCGCAGAATGCCGCATAGCCGACCGATTCGGCCGCTAACACGGTCCCATGGCAGCCACCGCCCAATCTCCGCCCCGTCGATGCCGACGGCCCCGAGCGATTCCTACCGCACGCCGCCCCACAATCTTGAGGCGGAACAGGCGCTGCTGGGCGCCATCCTGGTCAACAACGATGCCTGCGACCGGGTCTCGTCGTTTCTTTTGCCCGATCATTTCTTCGAGGCGGTGCATGCCCGCATCTATGAGGCGGCCGCCGCCCTGATCCGGGCGGGCAAGCTCGCCAGCCCGGTGACGCTCAAGACCTATTTCGACAATGACGCGACGCTCAAGGAAATCGGCGGCCCCGCCTATCTGGCGCGGCTCGCCGCCGCCGCCACCACCATCATCAATGCCGAGGAATATGGCCGCACCGTCTACGAGCTGGCCCAGCGCCGCAAGCTCATCGGCGTCGGCACCGATATCGTCAACGAGGCCTTCGACACCGGTGTCGAGGAAACCTCGAAGGACCTGATCGAGCGGGCCGAGCAGACGCTCTATGAAATCGCCGAGACCGGCAAATACGGCCAGGGCTTCCAGCCCTTCGGCCGGGCGCTTGACCGATGCCGTCGACATGGCGGCGAGCGCCTATCAGCGCGACGGCGGACTATCCGGCATTTCCTCGGGCCTCAAGGACCTCGACGAGAAGATGGGCGGCCTGCAGTCCTCCGACCTCATCATCCTCGCCGGCCGCCCCGCCATGGGCAAGACGGCGCTCGCCACCAACATCGCCTATCATGTGGCGAAGAATTACAAGGCCGAACACCAGGCCGACGGCTCGGTCAAGGTGCTCGATGGCGGCATCGTCGCCTTCTTCTCGCTGGAAATGTCGAGCGAGCAGCTCGCCACCCGCATCATCGCCGAACAGGCGGCGATCCCGTCCGAGCGCATCCGCCGCGGCAAGATCGCCGAGGACGAGTTCCACCGCATTGTCGAGGTGAGCCGCGATTTGCAATCGCTGCCGCTTTATATCGATGCAACCGGCGGCCTCACCATCGCGCAAGTTGCGGCGCGCGCCCGCCGGCTCAAGCGCCAGCGCGGGCTCGGCCTGATGGTCGTCGATTATTTGCAGCTGCTGGCCGGCTCGACGCGCCGCGCCGCCGAGGGACGGGTGCAGGAAGTCTCCGAGATCACCGTGGGTCTCAAGGCGCTGGCCAAGGAACTCAACGTGCCGATCATCGCGCTCTCCCAGCTCTCGCGCCAGGTCGAGAACCGCGACGACAAGCGCCCGCAGCTGGCGGATCTGCGCGAGTCGGGCTCGATCGAGCAGGACGCCGACGTCGTGCTGTTCATCTACCGCGAGGAATATTATTTGACCCGCAAGGAGCCGCGCCCCAACACCACCGAGCACCAGGAATGGCAGAGCCAGATGGAAAGGGCGACCGGGGTCGCCGAAATCATCATCGGCAAGCAGCGCCACGGCCCCACCGGCATCGTCGAGCTGCAGTTCGACGCCACGCTCACCAAGTTCCAGAACCTGGTGCGCGGCGATTATCTGCCGGAGCAGTTCCAGTAATCCAAACATCCCCTTCTCCCCGCACGCAGTGCGGGGAGAAGGGGAAATGCGAGAGCGCCACTGTCTACGTCATCGCCAGCGAAGTCTTGCGCTTGGGCGGTGGAAATTCGCGATCGAGCAACGCAAGATCGTCCTTGTCGAATTTGACCCCAGGCGCGGCAGCGAATTCGCGCACCCGCTCGGCATGGGCGGATTTCGGAATGGCCAGCACGCCGGGCTTGCCAAGCAGAAACGCCAGTGCCACGGCCGAGGCCGCCACATTGTGTTTCTTGGCCAGCCGCACCACCGTCGCATTGCGCAGGAGATTGCCCTGCCCCAGCGGGCAATAGGCCATGATCGGCATGTGAACGCGCTGGGCCTCCGGCAGCAATTGCCACTCAACGCCGCGTTCGCCCAAATGATACATGACCTGGTTGGCCGCGCAGCGCTTGCCGTCTTCGACCAGCGCCAATTCCGCCATGTCGGCCACATCGAAATTGCTCACCCCCCATTCGCCGATCTTGCCGTCCGCCCGCAATCGCTCGAAACCGGCCACCGTATCGGCAAGCGGGTAGCGGCCGCGCCAGTGCAGGAGATAGAGATCGATGCGCCCGGTCTTGAGCCGCTTCAGGCTTTTCTCGCAAGCCGCAATCGTGCCCTTGAGCGAGGCATTCTGCGGCATCACCTTGCTGACCAGGAAAACTTCATCGCGCCTTCCGGCGGTCGCCTCGGCGACGACTTCCTCAGCACCGCCATCGCCATACATCTCGGCCGTATCGATGACTGTGATGCCGAGATCGATCCCCGCCCGCAGCGCATCGGCTTCCGCCTGGCGCGTGCTGCGGTTTTCACCCATGTGCCAGGTGCCAAGACCGAGTGCTGGAATGCTGCGGCCATTCGGCAATTGCACGGTCTTTGATAGCGGCACGGCTCTCTCCACGGACAATGTGTGAAGGTGAACATTACCGGCAGATTGGGGCGCGCACAAATCCGCCATGACGCTTGCCCTCACGACCGTTTGCCGCTTAATGCGCGGGCCATGAACGAAAGCGAGGCAAGCAAGCATTCGGCGACGCCGGAAGATCTCGCCGGCGCCGTGCTCACCGTCGATCTCGCGGCGATCCGCGAGAACTGGCGGCTTCTGGCGAAGCTGGCGGGCGCCGCCGAATGCGGCGCGGCGGTCAAAGGCGACGCCTATGGCCTGGGCATAGCACCCGTGGCGCGGGCGCTTTGGGATGCCGGCTGCCGCAGCTTCTTCGTGGCACGGCCCAAGGAAGGCGAAGAGCTGCGCGGCCATCTGCCCGAGGCCGTGATCTATGTGCTCGACGGCCTGTTCGCCGGACAGGCCGAGTTCTATGCCAAGCTCGATCTGCGCCCGGCCCTCATTGCCATTGAGGAAGCGCGCGAATGGGCGGGCTTCGGCCGCGTCTATGGCCGCAAGCTCGCTTGCGCACTGCACATCGACACCGGCATCAACCGCCTTGGCTTCTCGATGCCGGAATTCGCAAGGCTGCTCGAAGACAATTTCACGATGGAAGGGCTCAATCTCACACTGGTGATGAGTCACCTCGCCTGCGCCGACGAGCCGGCGCATCCGCTCAATGCCCGGCAGCGCGATGCCTTTGCTTCCGTCCGCCGGCAGCTCTCCGGTGTTCCGGCGAGCCTTGCCAATTCCGCCGGCATCTTCCTGGGCCCCGGCTATGCCCATGATCTGGTGCGGCCGGGCATTGCGCTCTATGGCGGCAATCCGACTGCCCGGCAAACCCAATCCCATGGTGCCGGTGGTTCATCTCGAAGGCACCGTCATGCAGCTCCGCGATGTGCGCGGCGGGCGAAACCGTCGGCTACGGCGCCACCTGGACGGCGAAACGCGCGACCCGCATCGCCGTCCTGGGTGCCGGCTACAAGGACGGCATCCCGCGCGCGCTTTCTTCGCGCGGCGACAGATGGACCCGCCCAGGTCTTTATCGCGGGCGAGCGCTGCCCGGTCGTCGGCCGCGTCTCCATGGACATGATGGCCGTCGATGTGACCGATCTGCCGCGCGATGCGGTCACCCGCGGCACCCGCGCCGAGATCGTCGGCCGCAACATCGCCGTCGATGAGGCGGCCGCCTGGGCCGGCACCATTTCCTATGAACTGCTCACCCGTTTGGGCCGCCGCTATGCAAGGCTATATTCGGACGCCGAATCGGAACCCGCCGCTTGAACATCCTCGCCCACATCGGCCGCGCCGTGCTCGCCCTGCTCGAGGAAGTGGGCAAGGTCGCGCTGTTCATCCGTGACGGCCTGATCCAGGGCCTGACCCCCACCTTCTATTTCCGCCAGATGCTCGAGCAGATGCTGCGCATCGGCTATTTCTCGCTGCCCGTCGTCGGCCTCACCGCCTTCTTCACCGGCGGCGCGCTGGCCCTGCAAATCTATCTCGGCTCCTCGCGCTTCAATGCCGAAAGCCTGGTCGCCTCCATCGTGGCGCTTGGCATCACCCGCGAACTGGGGCCGGTGCTGGCGGGGCTGATGGTGGCGGGCCGGGTCGGCGCCTCGATCGCCGCCGAACTCGGCACCATGAGGGTGACCGAACAGATCGACGCGCTCGTCACCCTCTCCACCAATCCGTTCAAATATCTGGTGGGGCCGCGGCTCATCGCGGCGGTGGTGACGCTGCCCATCCTCGTCGCCATCGGCGATACCATCGGCATCATGGGCGGCTATATCGTCGGCACCCGCTCGCTGGGCTTCAACGGCTACGCCTATATCAAGAACACCGCCGATTTCCTGCGAAGTCGGACGATGTCACCTCAGGCCTCATCAAGGCCGCCGTGTTCGGCTTCATCATCGCCGTCATGGGCTGCTATCACGGCTTCAATTCCAAGGGCGGGGCGGCGGGCGTGGGCCGCGCCACCACCAATGCCGTGGTCTCCGCCGCGATCCTGATCCTCGCGGCGAATTTCGCGCTCACCTCGCTGCTGTTCTCGGAGTGAGGCGATGGCCGAGGGTCACATCGTTCTGAAAGACCTGCGCAAGAGCTTCGGCGCCAAGCATGTGCTGAACGGCATCGATCTGTCGGTGCCCAAGGGCCATTCGCTGGTGGTGATCGGCGGCTCCGGCACCGGCAAATCGGTGATGATCAAATGCATCCTCGGCCTGCTCCGCGCCGATCGAGGCTCGATCCGCATCGGCGGCGAGGAGGTGACCGGATTGAGAGGCCCCGAGCGCGACGCTATCTGTCGCGCTTCGGCATGCTGTTTCAGGGCGGCGCGCTTTTCGACTCGCTGCCGGTCTGGGAGAATGTCGCCTTCGGCCTGATCCAGGGCCGCAACATGCCGCGCGCTGAAGGCCAAGGACATCGCCATTGAAAAACTCGGCCAGGTGGGCCTCGGCGCCGAAGTGGGCAAGCTCTATCCGGCCGAACTTTCCGGCGGCATGCAGAAGCGCGTCGGCCTTGCCCGCGCCATCGCCGCCGATCCCGAGATCATCTTCTTCGACGAACCGACCACCGGCCTCGATCCGATCATGGCCGATGTCATCGACAAGCTGATCGTCGATTGCGTCAAGCGCCTCGGCGCCACGACCATCTCGATCACCCACGACATGGCCTCGGCCCGCAAGATCGCCGATGACATCGCCATGATCCACAAGGGCGAAATCGTCTGGCAGGGCCCGGCGAAGTCCATCGACAGGAGCGGCAATCCTTATGTCGACCAGTTCATCCACGGCCGCGCCGAGGGCCCGATCCAGATGGAAGTGCTGAGGCCGTGAGCAAAAAAGGGCCGCCTTGCGGCGGCCCTTTCCGTGAGATGCATTTGGCATCCCGTAATCGTGACCGTCAGGCCGTTAACTCCGTAACGCCCGCGATCCGCGCGAGAATGTCGCCAAATGCAGTGAACTCACTCGACATCGGATCACCTCCTTTCGATTGTTGAAGACCGCGGCCAATATGGCATGGCGCCTGCCAAGTTCAAGTGGGCGCCAGGTGGGGCGCAACAATCATCGCCGCGCGCAGGGCGCTGGGTAAGTGCGAGAGCATTCTTTTAAATAATATCAATGCGTTAGACAGGTTTCCGAACTCACTGCGTGAATCCGCGACAGAATGCGGCCGGCGCCTGAGCGCGGGTCAGCCTCCCTTAACCATCAACAATAAGCGAGCTTAGATATAAATTGCTCAATCGGACGTAACGCCTGTTTCTCGGCAATGCGCGACAATAGCCGCCAATAAGGGACGGTCACATGAAACACATTCCGTACGATCTCAATCCTCCGCTCACTTTGCGAACCGAAATTGATTCAACGCCGGACTGCACCGGCCCGGAAACTTATGCATTCCGGATTCACCTGCTTGTCGATAACTGCACCGACATTCCGGCCGAGAGTCCGCTGATCCTTTTTCCCCGGCTCGGCCTCGACATACGGCCGCATCCGCCGATGACTATCAAGCCGACCATGTCCGGCCCGCGAAGGTTGCTCGCCTGCTCTGCGCACAACACCTTGAAGCTCGCGCCACACGACAGCCTTGAAGCCTGCGCCATTGTGTTTTCCTATGATCGGTCCCGCGGCGCTTTCTCCTTGAGCATGAACGACTCGCGCCAAATCGACGCGGACATGGGCGATTTCCGCATTTCCTGCGCCACCGGCGCGGCCAATTTCCCATTGCGGCGGGTCGAGCTGCAGGTCTTGGCCGCCACTTTGCGCGCGGCGATCGATGCGGTCTTCGCGCCCGGCGGCGAGGCGCCGCAGTTGCAGGCGGAGCGGTGCGATCCCTTGCCCCTCGCCCTGAGCGCGTGACTCACTCCTCGCCGCGCCACTCGACGCAGTTGCCGCCCTTGCGCCTGGCATGAACGAGCGCCAGGTCGGCAAGGTCCGGCAACTGGCCCGCATCGTAGCCTTTGCGCGGCCGCAAGGTGGCGATGCCGATGCTGAGTGCCGGTTTCTGTTTGGCGCTTGCGAAATTGAAGCTGCCGATGATGTCGAAAAGAGCCTGGACCGCGTCTTGGGCGGCCTCCTTGCCGCTCGCCGGCATCAGCAAGACGAACTCCCGTTCCGAAAAGCGCGCCAGCATGTCGGCCGGCCGGGTAAGAAGCCGCAAATTGCGCGCGAGTCCGGCAATGCCTTCGTCCATCGCAGCGCGGTTGCTATCCGCCCACAGGGCGTCGAGATCGTCGATGGAAATCATCGCCAGCGACAGCGGCTGTCCGGTTTTCAATGCTGCGTCCCATTCCGCCTGCAGGCTCCGCTGCAACGCACGGCGATTTGGAAGTTCGGTGGTCTGGTCGATGTGCAGCAACGTCTCGAAGCCGTCCGCCGCCGACTTCCAGGCCATGGCGGCGCGCCGGTGGCCGACGACGGTAACGGCAATCGACAGAGAAATGAGAATGGACACGAACACAAACACCTGTGAGAAACGCAAATTTACGATCGCATCCGGCGAGACGTTGAACGGGCCATGGCCGAGGATCGTGGAAACTAAAACAATCGCCGCCATCAGAAAATTTGCGACCACGGTTCCGCTGAGTCCGGTCCGGAATGCGGCCAGCACGATCAGCGGCAGGATAGTGAAGGCAACCGGGGAATCGGCGAGAAAGAAGATCGCCGATGAAGCGAGCGCGGTGGCCGCAAATATGGCGATTGCCTCGAGATCGACCGGCTGGCGGACGAATTTCCCGAAATCGACATTGCGGGCGATCAGCACGAGGGGAGCGCTCATCGCCATGCCGAGGGAATCGGATACGAACCAGTCGACAAACACAGTCGCAAATTCAAGCTCGGTCCTGGCCGCGTAGGCCGCCGCGATCAAAGCCGCGCCGCCGAGCGGCGCCGCAACAAGCGCGATGGCAATGAAAGCAACAACGAACCGGCGCCCGCCCCAATGCGGCAACTGCTTGAGAAACGGATGCAGGGCGAGCCCGCAGGCGGCCCGCTCCAGGGTGGTAATCCCGGCAATCAGTGCGACCATGTCGAGGTCGCGCCCCGCACCAAGCAGATGAATGGTGCCGGCGATACTGCCGGCAAAGCCCGCTGCCAAATAGATTGGCCAAAGTCTTCTTGGCACCGACAGCAGGATTCCGACCACGATGCCGTTCGCCAGCCTCAATGTCCCGAATCCCTCCGGGCCCATTGTAAAATCGACGCTGAGTCTTACGGCGGTCGGCAACCACAACTGCCGTCAGCACCACATCCAGCGCGACGGGCAATCTCAAACCTGCCACTTCCAACTTTACGGGGAGACTTACTTCGGCGCTCATAGCTTTGAAAAATATGACGATTCGAGCGATTGGACAATCAATGATTGAACTACCGTTGAGTCATCATCTATAAATTGTAAATGTGCAAGCAATCGGGGAGTGGGTCTGATCGCACGTCAAAATCTGACTTGCGTTCCCTGATTGTTCCAGTCAATATCGGCCATGGCCAAAGCCGGAACGAATTTCGTCTGCCAGTCCTGCGGAGCAGTCGCGTCCAAATGGTCCGGTCGCTGCGACAATTGCGGCGAGTGGAACACCATCGTCGAGGAACAGACGGGCAGCGCCCGTCTCCGGCGCCAAGGGTGCGAGCCTGCCCAAGGGCAAGCCCTCGCGGCTCGTCGGCCTCAAGGGCGAAAGCCCAGCACCTCCCCGCATCATGACCGGCATCGGCGAACTCGACCGGGTGGCGGGCGGCGGCTTCGTGCCGGGCTCCGGCGTGCTGATCGGCGGCGATCCGGGCATCGGCAAATCGACCCTGCTCCTGCAGGCCCTCGCCGCCCTGGCGCGCCAGGGCGAGCGGGTCGTCTATGTCTCGGGCGAAGAGGCGATCGCCCAGGTGCGGCTCAGGGCCCAGCGTCTCGGCCTCGACGATGCCGCCGTGCTGCTCGCCACCGAAACCAATGTCTCCGACATCCTCGCCACGCTCAAGGAGGGCGCACGTGCCCACGGTCGCGGTCATCGATTCGATCCAGACCCTGTGGTCGCCGGTGATTGAGGCGGCCCCCGGCACCGTCTCGCAGCTCAAGGCGGGATCGGAGGCGCTGATCCGCTTCGCCAAGCGCCAGGGCACCGCCATGCTGCTGGTCGGCCACGTCACCAAGGACGGCCAGATCGCCGGACCCAAGGTGATCGAGCACATGGTCGATACGGTGCTCTATTTCGAGGGCGACCGCGGCCACCAGTTCCGCATCCTGCGCGCCGTCAAGAACCGCTTCGGCCCCACCGACGAGATCGGCGTTTTCGAAATGTCGGATGCGGGGCCTGGCCGAAGTCGCCAACCCCTCGCGCCTGTTCATGGGCTCGAACGAGCGCCCGGCGCCGGGCACCGCCGTCTTTGCCGGCATGGAGGGGACGAGGCCACTGCTGATCGAAGTCCAGGCGCTGGTCTCGCCCTCGCCGCTCGGCACGCCGCGCCGCACCACCGTCGGCTGGGATGCGAACCGGCTGGCCATGATCCTCGCCGTGCTGGAGGCCCGCGCCGGCGTCTCGATCGGCGCCAATGATGTCTATCTCAATGTGGCGGGCGGCCTGAAGGTGCGCGAGCCCGCCGCCGACCTCGCGGTTGCCGCGGCACTCCTGTCCTCGCTGACCGGCACCGTCATTCCCCATGGCACGGCGATCTTCGGCGAGATCGCCCTGTCCGGCGCCATCCGCCCCGTCGGGCCAGACGCGAAGCCCGCCTTAAGGAAGCCCAAAAGCTCGGGCTCAAGGAGGCGGTCATCGCGTCGGCAACCGAGGCGGCGGGCATCGAAGGGCCTCAGGATCAAGCCTCTCGAGACCATCATGGACCTCGTCGCCTGGACCGCCGCGCAGGACCACGGGCTGCGGCGAATCGCCTAGAACCGGCGTGCAAAAGCTGCCTATAAGACGCCTTCACAGCGGTGCAGGAACTGCGCATGCCTTTTCAGCTTCTCGATCTCATCCTTGTCGGCATCATGCTGGTCTCGGGTCTCCTCGCCCTGATGCGCGGTTTTACCCGCGAAGTGCTGTCGCTGGTGGCCTGGGCGGCGGCGGCCTTGGCGACCTATATCGCCGTCAAGCAGCCGACCCTCATCGACCTGGTGATCCCCTATGTGGACAAGCCGATCCTGGCGCAGATCATCGTGGGCGCCGCCGTCTTCATCGTCGTGCTGATCGTGGTCTCGCTGGTTGGCGTCAAGATTTCCGACAAGGTGGTCGATAGTTCCGCCGGCGCCTTCGACCGCACCCTCGGCTTCATCTACGGCCTTGGCCGCGGCTTCGTGCTGGTCGCCATCGCCTATCTCTTCTATGGCTGGCTGGTGCCCTTCGAACGCCAGGAGGACTGGGTGCGCAATGCCCGCTCGCTGCCGGTGATCAAGCAGGCCGCCGAGGTGATGATCTCCTTCATGCCGCCCGACATCGCCGAGACGCTGAGCAACACGGCGCTGATGAAGAACCCGGGCCTTCCCGCCGCCAAGTCCGACAGTCAGCCCGAAGCGGGCTACCAGAACAACGAGACCCAGGGTCTCGACAATCTCATCCAGGGCACCGGCGAAACGCAAAAGCCGGCCTTCGGCCAGAGCGGAGACCAATGAACGGCGACGACGATTTCGATCTCGATGGCGACCGGCTTCGCGAAGAATGCGGCGTCTTCGGCATCTACGGCCACCCCGACGCCGCAACCCTCACCGCCCTTGGCCTGCACGCCCTGCAGCACCGCGGCCAGGAAGCCGCCGGCATCGTCTCCTTCGACGGCGAGCGCTTCCAGACCGAGCGCCGCCTGGGCCTGGTCGGCGATCATTTCTCCAGCCAGCAAGACCATCGACCGGCTGCAGGGCCGCGCCGCACTCGGCCATGTGCGCTATTCGACCACCGGCGAAACCATCCTGCGCAATGTCCAGCCGCTGTTTGCCGAACTGGCCGCGGGCGGCCTCGCGGTTGCCCACAACGGCAATCTCACCAACGGCCTGACGCTTCGCAAGGAGCTGATCGCCCAGGGCGCCATCTGCCAGTCCACCTCCGATACCGAAGTGATCCTGCATCTGGTGGCGCGCTCGCAGAAGGCCCGCATCGTCGAGCGCTACATCGACGCGCTGCGCTCGCTGGAAGGCGCCTATGCGCTGGTGGCGCTCACCAACAAGAAGCTGATCGGCGCCCGCGATCCGCTCGGCATCCGCCCGCTGATCCTCGGCGAGCTGGACGGCGCCTATATTCTCTGCTCGGAAACCTGCGCGCTCGACATCATCGGCGCCAAGTTCGTCCGCGAGGTCGAGAACGGCGAAGTCGTGGTGATTTCCGAGGAGGGCATCGAATCGCTGCGCCCCTTCCCCAAGCAGCAGGCGCGGCCCTGCATCTTCGAATACATCTATTTCTCGCGGCCCGATTCCATTCTCGGCGGCCGTTCGGTCTACGAAGTGCGGAAGCAGATGGGCATGCAGCTGGCCCGCGAGGCGCCGGTTGAGGCCGATGTGGTGGTGCCGATCCCCGACTCGGGCGTGCCCGCCGCCCTGGGCTTTGCGCGCGAGACCGGCATTCCCTTCGAACTCGGCATCATCCGCAATCACTATGTCGGGCGCACCTTCATCGAGCCGACCCAGACCATCCGCTCGCTCGGCGTCAAGCTCAAGCACAATGCCAACCGCGCCGCGATTGCGGGAAAGCGCGTCGTGCTGGTCGACGATTCGATCGTGCGCGGCACCACCTCGGTCAAGATCGTGCAGATGATGTACGAGGCAGGGGCGCGCGAGGTGCACATGCGGATTTCAAGTCCGCCGATCGCGTATCCGGATTTCTACGGCATCGACACGCCGGAGCGGAAATCGCTGCTCGCCGCCACCCATTCGCTCGACGAGATGCGCGACTTCATCGGCGTTGCCTCGCTCGCCTTCCTGTCGATCGACGGCGTCTACAAGTCGGTGGGCTATGAGGGCCGCGATCCGCACCGGCCGCAATTCACCGACCATTGCTTCACCGGCGATTATCCAACCCCCCTCACCGATTTGACCGGCGAGCGCGGCAAGCAGCAGCTCTCGCTTCTCGCCGAAGCGGGCTAAGCCCCGCATGGCCGGAGCAGCTTGCCAACCGCATCGCCGTGGTCACCGGTGCCTCGCGCGGACTTGGCCGCGCCGCCGCCCTGGCGCTGGCCAGGGAAGGCGCCCATGTCATCGCCATGGCGCGCACCCAGGGCGGCCTTGAGGAACTCGACGACGAGATCAAGAAGCTCGGCGGCTCCGCCACCCTGGTTCCCGCCGACCTCAAGGATTTCGCCGCCATCGACCGGCTGGGCGCGGCGATCTTCGAGCGCTGGAAGAAGCTCGACATTCTGGTCGGCCAATGCCGGCATTCTCGGCAAGCTGACGCCGCTCGCCCATGTCGATCCAGAAGGTCTGGGACGAAGTGATGGCGGTCAATGTCACCGCCAACTGGCGATTGATCCGCTCGCTCGATCCCTTGCTGCGCGCCTCCGATGCCGGCCGCGCCGTGTTCGTAAGTTCGGCCGCCGCCCAGAAATGCCTGGCCTATTGGGGGCCCTACTCGATTTCCAAGGCGGCGCTCGAGGCCATGGTCAAGACCTATGCCGCCGAGATCGCCACGACCGCAGCCCGCGCCAATTGCTTCAACCCCGGTCCCACCCGCACGAAAATGCGGGCGACAGGCCATGCCGGGCGAGGACCCGATGACCTTGCCGGCGCCGGAAGATGTCGCCGCCCAGATCGTGCCGATGTGCCTGCCGTCATTCACCGACAACGGTGCGGTCTACAAATACGCGCCCGGCGGATTGGCGAAACAGTCCTGACTGCATGCCAATTCTGTCATCGCCGGACTTGTTCCGGCGACCCATTCCTCCGCATACGGATGAAGAAGGCTGGATGATCCATGGGTCCCCGGGACAAGCCCGGGGATGACAAATTTTTGAGTGCGTCCTATCTATCCTTGTCGAACGGGTTCTTGCCGCCGCGCAGGCTGAAGCGGAGGGGGACGCCCCACAGTTCGAAATCCTTGCGCAAGCCGTTCATCAGATAGCGCACATAGCTCTCCGGCAGCTTCGACAACTGATTGCCGAAGATCGCGAAGGTGGGCGGGCGGGTATCGGCCTGGGTCGCATAGCGGATCTTGATGCGCCGGCCCGAGGGTGCGGGCGGCGGATTGCGGGCGAGCGCTGCCTCCAGCCAGCGATTGATCTGCGAAGTGGGAATGCGCCGGTTCCAGGTCTTGTCCGCGGCGAACACCGCCTGCATCAGCTTGTCGATGCCGCGCCCCTGTTTCGCCGACAAGGTGACGACCGGCACGCCGCGGATTTCCGGCAGCACGTCCTCGAGATCGCTCTCGACCTGCTTCAGCGTCTTCTGCTTGTCCTCGACCAGGTCCCATTTGCTCAAGGCCAGCACGATGGCGCGGCCTTCCTGGGCCACCAGATCGGACAATGCCAGATCCTGGCGCTCGATCGCCATCGAGGCATCGATCAGCACCACGACGCAATCGGCAAAGCGGATGGCGCGCAGCGCATCCGCCACCGCCAGCTTCTCGATCTTGCCCACAACCTTCGATTTGCGCCTTATGCCCGCCGTATCCCACAGCTTGATCGGCACACCCTGCCACGACCAGTCGGTTGCAATCGCATCGCGCGTGATGCCCGCTTCCGGCCCGGTCAGCATGCGCTCCTTGCCCAGCATGGCATTGACCAGCGTGGACTTGCCGGAATTGGGCTGGCCGATGATGGCGAGCCGCAAGGGGCCCGCCGCCTTCTCTTCGGCGTTCTCAGCTTCCGCGGCCTCGGCATAGGGTGCGACCGCATCATAGATGAGTTCCATGCCTTCGCCGTGTTCGGCGGAAATCGCCAAGGGCTCGCCGAAGCCCAGCGAATACGCCTCGCTGACCCCCGCCGCGGCATCGCGGCCTTCCACCTTGTTGGCGATCAGCACCACCGGCTTGCCGCGCTTCCTGATGCGCTGCGGCGAAGTCGCGGTCGACGGGTGTCACGCCGGCCCGCGCGTCGATCACGAAGAAGATCAGATCGGCCTCGTCGATCGCCGTCTCGGCCTGGGCGCTCATGCGGGCCTCCAGGCTCTCCTTCTTGGCGGTCGTCGAGACCGGCGGTATCGAACAGGCGGAATTTGAGATCGCCGATTGCGCCTTCGCCCTCGCGCCGGTCGCGCGTCACGCCGGGCTGATCGTCGACCAGCGCCAGCTTGCGCCCGGCGAGGCGATTGAACAGCGTCGACTTGCCGACATTGGGCCGGCCGAGAATAGCGATGGTGACGGTCATTGACCGTCGCTGAAGGTCCCGTCGACGCCGGACGGCGTGCAGTTGGGCTCTTCGACCGGACAGGTTGCGGCTTTCTCCGGCTCTGCCGCCGTCTCCGCCTGCGGTGCGGCGGGATCGGCGGGATCGGCTGCCGTCGTTGCGCCGCCCGCGGGCTGGGTGGGATATGACGCTTGACCCGGAATGGCCTCCTCGCGCGTGCCGGGCAAAACCGTATCGTCGGTCTGGCCGGTGAGCCGGTTGATGGCGCTGCATGAGGCCAAGGCCACAGCCAGGCAGGAGGATGGCGATCGACTGTTTCATTGCGGTCTATTTCTCGTCGAGAAGCGGGGTCAGAAGCTGGATCATGATCTGGGCGCGCTGGCGCAGCCCCGCCGGCGTTTCCGGATCGGCGAAGATCGCATTCATGTAGCGGTCGGCCATCGAATAATCGCCAACCCGGAAGGCGGCGATGCCGAAGATTTCCCGCGCCGAATGGCGCCACGGATTGCCCTCGCGGTCGAGTGCACCGAGGCGCGATAGCAGCGCATCGGGGGCAACCGTGTCGGCGAGCAGGTAGCCCGCCCTGATCCGCGCCAGATCGCGAAGAGCGGGATCGGCCGTATTGTCGGCCGCCACGGCATCGTAGATCTTGACCGCCTCCTCGGTCTTGCCCTGGCCCGCCAGAACGGCCGCCTGGCGCAGGCGGGCAAGCTGTCCGTAGCCCGCATGCCGGACCTCGGCGAATTGCGCCAGCGCTTCGTCGGGCTTGCCATCGGCGGCGAGCTTTACGGCTGCGAAATAGATCTGTGCGGCCGCTTCCGACTGCTTCACCTGCCAATATTGCCAGCCCTTGAGGCCCGCCACCCCAATGACCACGACGATACTCAGCGCGATGGCATAATTGCCGAAGCGCTCCCACAGTTTTTTGTACTGTTCCTGGCGGACTTCTTCGTCCACCTCGCGAAACAGCGATTCATCGCTCACGGTTGAATGCTCCTCGGCCGGTTAAGGCAATATGGAGTGCGGGGGTAGATCAGCGCCGGGGCCAAATCAAGGCATTTCCGAGGGTAGTGGACAGTTTGAATTCCAGCTTTGGGTCAGGTGCAGATCCCTTCGAATTTAGGAGAGTAAGCGAAAATCAGGTCAAATGCGTTCCCTACCGCATCAATAGCCGGGAACATACTTGCGCCAGTTATGCTCCTCAACAAAGCCCAATACCTCGCGAGCCTTGCGGTTCGAGAGCGGCGCTTCTTGACCTTTGAGGGGGCGGCGAAGCGGTATCTTTGGACACCAGCGCTTAAGGAAGTCAGCGGTTGATTCCCTAGCGGTGATGGTATCGTTCACGGCATTGAACACTTCAAATCCAAGTCCGTCTTTTTGAATACAGAGATGCACGATCTGGCCCAGGTCGCGCGCATCGATATAGCTCCATGCGTTCCTCTTGCGCGATGGCGGATCGGCGAGGAACGCGGAGAAGCGGTCATACTCGTGGGGCTCGATCACATTGCCGATACGGAGCGCATAGATGTCGGCGCCCGTGCGCATGGCGAAGGCGCGCGCGGTCTTCTCGTTCACGAGCTTGGATAAACCATAGCTGTCCATCGGATCGATGTCGTAATCCTCCTCGAGGGGGAAATGATGAAAATCCTTGTCGCCCTCGGCAAAGCAGACGCCATAGGTCGTCTCGCTCGAAGCGAAGATGATCTTGCGAATCCCGAGCTTCACAGCCGCCTCGATGACCGCGTAGGTGCTGACCACATTGGCTGCGAAAGTCACATTGTCCGGTTGCAACAAAACCCGTGGTATCGCCGCGAAGTGGACGACGGCGTCAACCTTGGCAGGCCCATTCCCCGTCTCGAACCCCTCGAAGCCGAAATGCATTGAGAGCGCATTGAATACCTGGCCGCTGTCTGTCACGTCGGTAATCAGCGTGTTCACTCCTGGGCAATCGAGCGGCTTGAGGTCGAGATTGAGAATTTCGTAGCCTTTGGCTTTGAGCCACGGCACGACATGCCGTCCCGCTTTTCCGGAACCGCCGGTGAATACAATACGCTTGGACATTGACGACCCTCTCGAGATAGGCGGGGAGCGTGAAACGCCATAGGATGATTATGTGGAACATGCCATCATATCGGCGAGGCACCGCCTTGGCGAGTATCTTAGGCCTCCTGGCGAACCTCGGACGTCCAGCAAGTTCGAATACAGCTCCACCTAAGGTCCGGGTCAAAGGCGGAAATTCAAAGCGAACCACTACCCGGCTCGGCGCTCCGGCCGGTGGTGCTTCCAATGCCAACGGTTCCTGTCGAGTGAAAATTTCTTTAGGTTACTGCGGCGCAGTAAAACCACGACACACGGCAGCAAGCTTGTTGCCATCAAGATCGCGCACATAGGCAGCATAAAAGTCCGGATTGTACTGCGGCCGGAGGCCGGGAGCACCGTCAGAAGTGCCGCCATTGGCAAGAGCGGCATCGTGAAAATCATCGACTTCCTTCCACGAGCGCGCCCTGAATGCCACCATGGTGCCATTGCCTGCGGAAGCGATTTGTTGATTGAACGGTTTGCCAACCCAGAGTGCAAGCTCGCGGGCGCCGTCGTTCTCATAGGTTCCCCAACCAGCCGAAACTCGATCCCAATCGGGGTCGCCGGTGATACAGCGTTCTAACCCGAGGGCTGCGAGCGTTGCATCGTAGAACTGAGTAGCGCGCCTGAGGTCATTGGTGCCCAGGTAGACGTAACTAAGCATCGCGTACTCCCGGGGATTTGATGAAAGCGACAGGTCAAGCAGTATGAGGAGCGGGGGGTAGATCAGCGCCGGGGCCGAATCAAGGCATTTCCGCCAGGGGTAGTGCATCAGTTTGAGTTGCCGCTCTGTCAATCATTTGGGGTCGGCCGGCATAGTGTAACCAAAGCCGCGGACGGTGCGGATGAGGGGGCTCTCGCCGTCGCGGTCGACCTTCAGCCGGAGGTACCGGATATAAACATCGACGACCTTGGTGCCGGGATCGAAATTCAAGCCCCAGACATTGGACAGCAGATTCTGCCGGCTCACCACCGTTCCGGCATTGGCCATGAGATAGGCGAGGAGTGCGAATTCCTTCGGCGTGAGATCGATCTGACGCTCGCCGCGCCGGACGGCCTTGGCCGTGAGATCGAGCGACAAGTCGCCTACCTGCAGGATCGCGGCGGCGCGACCGGTTTCGGCTCTGCGGCGAAGCAGGGCTTCGATGCGTGCGAGTAGCTCGCCGAAGGCGAAGGGCTTGGTGAGGTAGTCGTCCGCGCCGCCTTTCAACCCGGCGATCTTGTCCTGCAGCCCATCCTTCGCGGTCAACATCAAGATCAGGCTGTTGGCACCCCTCCTCCCGCAATCGGGCGCACACTTCCAGGCCGTTGAGGCCGGGCAGCATGTAGTCGAGGATGATCAGCGCGAATTCACCACCCCGCGCCATGTCCAGGCCTTCGAGGCCGTCGCGCGCAACCTCGACGCTGTAGCTTTCGGCCTTGAGGCCGGGTTGAAGGAAAGAGACGATGCGCGGATCATCCTCGACAAGAAGCAGTCGGGCGACAGCCATGTTTCAGCCCTGGATCGGAAAACGCATGACGACCTCGGTGCCCACGCCGACGGTACTGGATAGCTCGATCGTACCATCGTGCTTTTCGACGATGCTGCGCGCGATCGGCAGCCCAAGCCCGGTTCCGCCGCTCCACTGATCGCGCGCGCTAGCGCCCCGGTAGAAACGCTCAAACACATGCGGCAAATCTTGCGCTGCGATTCCCTTGCCATGATCGCGGACCGAAAGTTCGGCGGCATTGCTCCCGCGACGCAACGCGACTTCGACCAAGGTGCCTGGGTCCGCATATTTTACCGCATTGTCAAGCACGATCAGAATCGTCTGCTGAAGGCGTCGGGGATCGGCGCGGATACGCAAGCGCTGCGCGGGGCTCACCAATTCCACCCGAATCTGCCGGTCGCGGCCCAATACGCCTGATTCTTCAACCGTTTGCCTAATGAGTTCATTCAGATCCACCGGTTCGAAATGAAAGCGGATTTCGTCGGCCTCCGATCGGGCGAGGAAAAGCAGGTCGTCGACGAGACGTGCGAGATCTTCCGCCCTGGCCACCACACTGGACAGCGCTCTTCTGTAGTCCGACACCGGCTTCGATTTTCCGCGCAGCGCAATTTCGGCCTCGCCCCGAAGTGCCGTGAGCGGCGTGCGCAGTTCGTGGCTGATGTCGGTCAGGAGACGAACCCGTTGCTGGTCTGTCGCAACCAGCCGGCGGTTGGCGTCCGCGAGTTCCTCGGTGCGCTCCGCGACCTGCCGCTCAAGCCCTTCCTGCGCATCCAGGATCGTGGCGCGCTGCCGGCCAAGCTGCTCGGCCATGGCGTTGAAACGCCGAGACAGGATGGCGTGCTCGTCGCCGCCGCGATGGGCGATCCGATGGTCCAGGTCGCCGCGCTCGATGGCAAGCGCGCCCTCCGTCAGCGCCTTGATCGGCCGCTCGATTGTGCGCGCGAACCAAAAGCCCGAAACGAGAGCGATAGCGAGCAGAACACCCAAGGTAGCCAATGTCGTGCTTTCCACGAACCTTGTCAGGCGCACGAGATCGGCTTCGATCTGGCGGACCTCGTCCTGTTCATCAACCAGCCCGTCGCTTATAAGCTGCGCGAATTCGGCGTCGAGGCGGTTCTCGATTTCGGAACGAAAGAGCGCGATCGCGTCTTCGCGGCGGCCCTGCTGATCGAGAACCAGCAGGCGCTCGACCGCCCGGTCGATTTCCCGAAACAGCACCTGCATCCGGTCGAGACGCCCGGTCTCGACCCGCTCCTCTTCAAGCTCCTGCGGACTGCGGATGAGATCGGCTTCCCGCTGGGTCACCTGTCGCAATTCCGCCAGCGCCTGCCCCACCTGCAGGCGCGCGCTGTCGAAATCCGGACGCTCCGGCTCGCCCACCAGCAGGAGTTCAGCTATCTGCTCCGAATAACGGTTGGCGTCGATTGCCAACCGGAAGGCGGCGGTAAGTTGCTGGCGCGCCACCTGAGCCCGATCGAGATAGTAGTTGCTGGCTTCAAGGCCGACAAAGACAAAGGCCGCCATTGCGGTCACCGCGAGCGAAACCACAATCTGGAGCGAGCGGATACGGCCTTTTATGCTCAATGAATGATCTCCCTAACGACATCGGCGCGCCCGGATTGGCGCTCAGCCGGAGCAATCAGTATGCACCGATTGGAGAGGCCCGTCCGGATCGGCACTCACGCTCGGCTGCCGCGAGCGAACTTCCGATACCAACCCGCTCCGGCGAGTGTGTTCCGATAGACCCGTTCGCGGTCGCGCGCCTCGTCGTCCGTCTCGGCACGAACTTCGGCTCCGATCCCGGCGTCCGCCCGGCGGAACGGGAATATCTGCACGAGCGGCGTTCCCTTTTCGATGATGTGCACTCCGTCGGGACCGATGGGAAAGAACGGGAAATGGATATGCGCCGAGTATGTGTCGGTGTCGACTATTCCGGCAACGGCCTCGAAGACACCATTCGGCCGGTTGAGCGGTGGCACGAACAGGCAGCTCCACCCAGGAGGCGTGCGGATCGCCCAATAATTGTGAAATTTCAATGGCGGGCGGGGCGTGCTTGGATGGCCGGTCACCTGGTGCGGACTGTGGTTGCTGACCATGATTCGGTCGAATTCCCAGCCGGAGTCGACGGTCTTTCCCTCATCCTTGATTTCCAGCCGCACTTCCGCGGCAAGCGGCATTATCCAGCCGGTGGTGAGCGCATCCAGGAAAGGCATGCAGCGCTTGATCGTGATGCCGTTGTCGCGCGCCCCGACATGCTCAAGGTCGACCGGCGCGATCTTGCGGAACCAATCGGGCAAAACGGCCTTGGCCAGGCGTGGTTCGGCGATGACGCCGAGATCCGAGGGCTGGCAAAGAAAACTGATTTTTGGCGAAGGCTTGCTGAAGCGGGCCAGCATCATTGTCACCTTGACTGATGATTTGATAATGACAACGCGAACGATATTGCCAGGTTGCGCCGTCCAAGTGCAGCGAGGGACCGGGCTAGCCGATCCCTCGTATTGGAGCGGGCTAGCGCCAACGCAGCATATCGAACAACGTCCGTTTGGACCTATTGGAGTTCGAGTTCGACGAACTGTTGGAGCTCGAGTTCGACGAGCGGTTCGAGCTCGAGTTCGACGACCTGTTGGAGCTGGAGTTGGACGAACTGTTGGAGTTGGAATTCGACGAACTGTTGGAGTTCGAGTTCGACGAACTGTTGCCGGCGAACTGCTGCAATTCCTCGTTGGAGGCTTTGCCTGTACCCAGCAACTCCGGCGCCACGGTCTTCGGCGTGCGAATGATGCTCTTGATTCCGCCGGTTTCGACCGCGGCAGGTGTGACGGAAGCTTGTGAGGCGCCCGTTGCACCGGTCATCGCGGCAAAAGCAAAGGCGAGTATGGGGCCGATTTTATGAGTGTTCTTCATGGACTTTTCTCCATTCGATTAATAGCCGCTGTGCTGCGGCGTTGACTTGAACCACGCAGCGGGGTGCTCTACAGGCCGGCGCACTGATCTTCTTTGTTGCCCTGCACGATGTTGCCGCCACCGGTGGGAGCGGGAACATTCGCTTTGCATTGCAGGTTGCCATCAACGACGTTGTCGCTGACTTCGACGCCGCCGGTGTTCTGAAAGACCCGAACGTCGCTTCCAACGACATTGTTAATGATACGCAAGGCCTGCGTGTTCTCATCGAACAGGATACTGCCGTCGATGTGGCTGTTGAGCACGGTGGCAGCGCGGCCCTGCACCACCTGCACCGAACCTCCGATGCGCGATGAGCCCTTGACGGTCACGCTCTTTGCGTTTTCGCCCTGGACATTGCCGATGACGATAACCCGGCTGGCGACCAATGTCGCGGCGCGCTGAACCTTGATGGTTCCTTTGACGCGGGTGCCATTGAGCGTGCAGGTCGCATTCTGTGGAACACGCAGGTTATCGACCGTCGTCGCTCCGATCGTTCCCCTGCAGACACGCTCTTCAGCCCACGCCGCAGGCGAAAGTGTCATCAAGGCGAGTGCCGCGGCGGAAACGCCGAATCCGGTTCTAATCTTGCTCATTTCTATGTCCTTCCCTGATAGCTCCACTTCGAGCGCGGTTCGGCTCCGTCACGAGCCTGAAGGATCATATGAGGTAAGGAGGCGGGTGCTTTCCAGTAGGGGTGATTAGATCTAATCAAATCCTCATCGGGCTCTTACCGGTCTCTAATCTTGGGTATGACGCGGCGGCCACCTTGACGGAATTGCGCGCGTCGAAGCGCCGCCGCGCGGCATCGACGCGCTTGCGGTTGGCGATTGCCCAATCGCCGAGCGCCTTTACCGGGATGAGAAGGTCGCGCCCGAGCGCTGTCAGCTCGTATTCGACGCGCGGCGGCACGGTCGGAAACACTTTCCTGGTGCAGAAACCGTTACGCTCGAGGATGCGCAGCGTTGTGGTGAGCATTTTCTGTGAAATGCCGTCGACCGCTCTGCGCAATTCGTTGAACCGCATGGGTCCGCCGCCAAGCAGACTGACGACGAGGACCGTCCATTTGTCGCCGACGCGGGCGAGGATCTCGCTCACCGATTGACATTCCTCGGTGAGCTTTTGGTGCCTCGGTATCATGAAGGTGCCTCCTTGCGGCGATCTGACAGTCACTTATGTAGTGTAACTCACCCTTAGTTACCAGCAAGGAGTTCCAGCATGGCTAAGCCCAAACTCGCTATCGTCATCGGAAGCATCCGGACGAACCGGTTTGCCGACCATCCTGCGCAATGGATCACGGAGATTGCCAGGCAAACCGGAAAATTAGACGTCGAGCTGATCGACCTCAAGGATTATCCGCTACCATTATTCGCGGAACCGGTCTCGCCGGCCTATGGACCGGTCCAGAACGAGGTCGCGCAGCGTTGGCAAAAGAAGATGGCGCAGTTCGACGCTTATATTTTCACGGCCGCCGAGTACAATCGCGGGCCGGCCGCTGTGCTCAAGAACGCGCTCGATTACGCCTATAACGAATGGATCAACAAGCCGGTCTCATTCGTGGGCTATGGCGGCGTCGGCGGCGCGCGCTCGGTCGAGCAGCTCCGGCTGAACGCCATCGAGCTGCAGATGGCGCCGATCCGCACCGCTGTTCACATCCAGTTACCGGTTTATCTGGCTGTCCTGAAGGAGGGCAAGAAGCTGAGCGACTTCGACTTCCTCAATCAGAATGCCAAGGATATGCTGGACCAGCTGATCTGGTGGACCAACGCGCTGAAGGCGGCGCGCGACAAGGCCGGGCTTCGGGCCACTTAGAGTCATCTATGAAAGCGAGAATCGGCGGGATAGCGAAACCGCTGGTGCCCGCCCGTTTGTCTGCTATCGCCCGCCGTATGGGCATGATAGGCGGTGAGTGCTACGGTCGGCACGCCGCCTTTCCGCGCCCAGATCGAGCGTCGATACGGCGACTGGCTGAAAAGCGCGACGAACAAGTGGGTTAAAGTAGCGCCGCTCCCATTGGGCGGAGGAGAGTTTCGATGGAACCCAGCTTTTGTCGGGTTTGGAAAGAGATTGGTGTAGCCAAATGGACGTGGCAGGTTCGGCCCATCCTCATGATCCCCTGGCAGCGTCCGGGCCTGGTCCTGGTCCGCAACGCCACGGGACAAACATTGAGGCCCGGCCCGGGCCTGGGCATCACCCGCATTGACAAGGACGGGGTCAAAGCCACCCTCGGCAAGTATCTCGCAGGCATCGACGTGACCGGGTCGCCCCGGGACAATCTCGCGGTGGAGTTGGGGACAGCCATCACGCAGGAGCTGTCGGCCGGCGGGGCGTTGCTGTCTGTGGACGCCAAGGTGGCCGGGCCGTCCTGGCTCAAGGCCGGAAAGGTCAAGCAGGCGGTGTCCGTGACCAGGCCGTTGGTTTCCGACGTCACATTCAAGTTTCTGCACCATCTCGACAAGAACGGGGACATGATCTCCGCGACTAACAAGGACCCGGTGCACGTTGACGGCTGGATTTCCAACCTGAATTGGATCCTTGGGGGGCAGGCGAATGTCTGGTTCGAAGTGCAGAAGGCCGCTCCGGTCAAGATCAACGAGCGACTGGGACAACCCGTGGGCGACGAGGTGTTTAGGAACTCTATCTCGAAAGAGAAAGATGACTCGGCGGACGTGACGGTGTTCCTGGTTGGCAAATGGCAAAGGGCCGGTGGGACCTTCTTCCCCGATTTGGGCAATGTGATTGCCTTGGAGGACAAGCCTGCCATTCCGGTTGTTGAGGGCAACGATCCCTTCATTGTCACTTTGGCCCACGAACTCGTCCACTACGTGCTCGCTTATCGCGGCAACAAGGAAATTCATCACCTCCCGGACCAGCACGTGCTGTTGAACAAGCTCATCGAGTCGAGCGTGATAACGCCGCAACTCCAGCGGGCGCTTAGTCCGTGATTAGTATGCGGTCGTGATTCGTGCCGAATGTCTGCCAGGGTCAGAAGCGGAAATTTAAATTGAACCACTACCCGCCCGGCGCTCAGGCCGATTCATAGGCCCTCGCGATGGTCCTCCAGCGCAGATGGCGAAGATAGAGAATTGCTGAGACGAGGACCGCGGCCATGCCGGCCGCCAATCCGAGAAGTTCCGTCGCCATTACGTGTCCTCCATTGGGCGTGAGCCGTATTGGAGGACGAGGATGGTTAAGGGGACGTTAAGACTGCAACCCGATCAGTCCTTGACCTCGTAGGTGTTCTCCGGCGCCGGAAAGCTGCGCGCCCGCACTTCCTCGGCGTAGGATTTGATCGCCTTTTCGATGGCCTTGCCCACCTCGCCGAATTCCTTGACGAATTTCGCCACCCGGGGCGACAGGCCGAGCATGTCTTCCATGACCAGGATCTGCCCGTCGCAGGCGGCCGAGGCGCCGATGCCGATGGTCGGGATCGCAATGGCCTTGGTGATCTTCGCCGCCAGGGGTTCGGCCACCGCCTCAAGCACCACGGCGAAGGCGCCGGCGTCGGAAACGGCGCGCGCGTCTTCCTCGATCGCCGCCCATTCCTCGCGGCTGCGGCCTTGCGTCTTGTAGCCGCCCAGCATGTTGATCGACTGCGGCGTCAGCCCGATATGGGCCATCACCGGAATGCCGCGCTCGCTGAGGAAGCGGATGGTGTCCGCCATGCGCCGGCCGCCTTCCAGCTTGATGGCGCCGCACTGGCAATCCTTGATCGCCTTCGCGGCGTTGTGGAAGGCCTGTGACGGGCTCTCCTCATAGGAACCGAACGGCATGTCGAGCACCACCAGCGCCCGCTTGGCTCCGCGCATCACGGCGCGCCCGTGCATGATCATCAGGTCAAGCGGCACCGGCAGCGTCGTCTCGAAGCCGTGCATCACCATGCCGAGGCTGTCGCCGACCAGCAGGAAATCCACATACTTGTCGGCAATCGCCGCGGTGTGGGCATGATAGGCGGTGAGTGCGACGATGGGGGCGCCGCCTTTCCGCGCGCCGATTTCGGGAGCAGTCGTACGCTTGATGGGTGCTTGCACTGACATGGCTTCAAACTATCCCTTGCATGTTGGTCCGGCAATGCCTGGTGTCATTGCCGGAACACCGGAACCGGCACACCGAGTGCCCGCAGGATCATCCGGCGACCGGCAGGTTCAGCACGTAAGGATGGAAACCGAACAGGAAGATCACGAACAGCACCACGCCGACGATCACCGCGATCACATCCGAGCGGAAGCGCGGCTCATGGGCGGGAAGCTTGCCGCGCGCCGTCGACAGGATGATGTCGAGCAGGGCCAGCGCCAGAAATGTTCCGAACATGTAGACGGCAGCGCGCTTGCCATTGGCGAGCAGATGGCCCGCCGCCCACAATGCGATGCCGATCGACATTGGCTGCTTGATCCACAATTTGATGTAGCCCTTGCCGTGGGCGGCGCCGATCGAGATGAAGCCCAGGAGCACCATCAGCATGGTGAGGTGGCGCAGCGAGTCCGCCGGGATATAGAGAAGATCGGCCGCCGCCGGTCCCGAACGCGACAAAAGAAAGCCCCGCACGATGAGACCGAGGCCTATGAGCGAGATGAGTGCGAATATCCCCTTCCACGGCCCCTCGCCCAACCGTGCCTTGAGCGCGTCGCGCTGTGCGGGCAGCAGCATTGAAAAAAGATGAATGCCCGCGAAAATAGCGATGCCGGACAGAAGAAAAATCATGCTGGGCCTCCACTTTCGGCCCCGCTTATAGCCGAAGCTGGGCCCCGCCAACACTTTCCTTTCGGCGGTGTACTCGCGCCGGAAGCCATGTTAGACAGCGCCCCGGGACCGAGGCCAATTCAGGGGATGCTCCATGAAACCGACTTTGATTCTGGTAGGCGCCGATAAGGGCGGCGTCGGCAAGACCACGATCGCGCGCGCACTTCTCGATTTCTTCGTGCGCAAGAGCGTGCTCAGCCGCGCCTTCGACACCGAAAATCCGCGCGGCACGCTGAAACGCTTCTATCCCGGCCTCACCGAAGTCATCGACCTCGGCAATGTGGCCCACCAGATGAAGGTGCTCGACACGCTCGAGACCGCCAACGTCCCCATCACCCTCGTCGATCTCAAGGCCGGCAACATGAGCTATGCGCTCGACATGTTCGAGCGCATCGGCGTGCTCGAGGCGGCCCGCGGCGGCATGTTCAATCTCGGCCTGTTCCACGTGATCGGCCCCTCCATCGCCTCGCTCGACGAGATGGGCGAGATCGCCAAATACATGCAGGGCGTGAGCTATGTCGTCACCCGCAACTTCATCAACGAGACCAATTTCTTCGAGTGGGACCAGAACACCCACCGCAAGTATTTCGCCCAGATTCCCAAGGCCCAGGAAATCGACATCCCCAAGCTCAACGAGATGGCCTATGAGCAGGTCGATCTTTCCGGCGTCACCTTCAAGGACTTCATCGAGAACCGCGCCGCCGACGGCCAGCCCGGCAAGTTCTCCTTCGTGCTGCGCGGCTATGTGCGCAAGTGGTGCTCGGAGATCGACGCCGAATTCGCGCGCGTCAAGCTGATCCAGGACCTGATCGGCGGCGGCCGCGGGCCGCAGAGCGGGCTGCAGGACTGATCGGCCGGGGCACCGCTTGGCCGCAACGCCCATCATTTACATCGCCTGCTCGGACCGGCACCGCAACGGCAAGACCCTGCTGGCCCGCGTGCTGGTCGATTATCTCATGCTCGACGGCCACGATCCTTTCGTCATCGACGCGGGCTTTCCGGAGGGGCCGCTCCGCGCCTATTTCCCCGGCCGCACGGCGCTCGTCGATTTCGTCCACATGCAGGGCCGCATGAAGCTGTTCGACACCATTCTCGAGTCGCCCGGCCGCGATTATGTGATCGACCTGCCGGCCCCGCAAACCCAGCCTTTCTTCGAAGCCGTGACCGAGCTCGGTTTCGCCGAGGAGGCCCGCGCCAGGGGCTTCGCCCTGGTCGTGCTGTTCATCGTCGACCGCACCGAGGAATCGCTCAAGGTGGCCGCCGATATCGCCCGCAATGTGCAGCCCGACCTGCTGGTGCCGGTCCGCAACGCCCATGTCGGCAGCGCCTTCGACGATAGCGATGCCAAGCTGGTGATCGACATGCCGGTGCTCGACCGCGCCGCCGCCGCAATTATCGCCAACAAGCGTTTCTCCATCCGCTCTTTCCTGCTCGGCGACGAGGGCGGCATGCAGGCCCACCTGGCTTCGCGGCTCAAGGGCTTTCTCTACGAGCTGATGACCGGCTTCCGCGAGATCGAGCCGGTGATGAGCTTGTCAAGGCTCCGGTCGTGAGGCCATACTATCCGCCATGGATTGCAGTCATGGAGGCCGGTCATGGGACACAGGATAGGTACTTTTTCAGGAGCCCTGATCGCTCTGCTGCTGTTGGGCGGCGTGGCGCAGGCGCAATTGACGCCCGACAATTTCCGCGATGCCCATGTCGGCATCATGTCGGCCGGCAGCCGGGCGGCACAGATCGCCGGTCTGCGGCGCGTCCCCAGCGTCACGGTGATCGATTTGCGTTTCCGCCTCGTACCGCGAATGAGCGATGATTCACAGGAACCGGCGGAACTTGAAATCAGCGCCCAGAAGAATGCGGCCGGCGTCCGCCGCCTGCGCCGGGCGCTCCGCGCCAATCGGGCGACCCGCTCCGCCCTCGCTGAAAAAGGCGTTCCGATCGAGCACATAGTCGCCGTTCGCATCTTCTCCAACGGATCGCTGCGGGTTTACATTCTCTGACGCCCCTTCCAAGTCGGGCGGCATTTCACATCGGCGGCATCTTGTCGAATTTCGGCAGGGCCGGATCGATGTGGTCCCAAGCGTAACCGCGCACGCCGTACGTCACCATTTGCGGCTTGTATCGGCTTGGAACGTCAAGGCTCGCGGCGCGCACGGTGAAAAGATCGGGCATGGCCGCAAACGTCATATAGACCGGTGACCCGCAGGTGGGGCAGAAGGCGCGAGTCTTCACATTGCCGCTATCGCCAACCATGTCCCAATGCTTCGCTTCGCCCTTGAGTTTCACGCCTGTGCGCGGGAAGGTCAGGTGGGATCCGTGCCCGGTGCCGCTCTCGCGCTGACAGTCGCGGCACTGGCAGTCGTTGGTCACCACCGGTTCGGCGGAGATTTCATAACGGATCGCGCCGCAGGCGCATCCGCCGGTATAAGCCTCGCTCATAAACTACTCCTTATTCAGATAGTTTTTTTCCAAGAATTCGGACCTGAAATTTTGTGGCGGAGTGTCAATGTCCGGCCGGCCCTCTGGCGTAAAGTCCATCAGATTCCAATACGGCCACACCGTGTTTAAATGACCCTCTGACAGTTCTGTTCCCCAGAAATGAAGAATCCTTCCACCCTGCCTTCTGAAGACATGCATCACTGGCAATTGCATATCATCGGAGTCTTCCTGGCATTTGTAATCGGCCTGATAGGCAGAGTCCGATCCGGAAACCAGCTGGATCTGCGACCATCCACGTTGCCTGGCCCACGCATTGATTCGATCGGCCGGGGCCTTGGCAATGGCGACGAACGCGGCGTCGCTTTGAGTGACCTGATACCAGCTTCGATCAAACCCATCGACCAGCGACGTGCAAGAAGGACAAGGGTTGTCCCAGCTTGGACCGAACATGAATGAGTAAAGCAGCAGGGTGCTCTTGTCCGCAAAGAGCTCGGAGAATTTGACGCTCTGCCCTACTTTCCCATCGTTGGCCCATTGGAAGACGTAGTCCTCCTTCAACTGCCCGCCGGGAGGGAGATTGCGGCGTGTTTTTGCCACAGATGATAGTTTGTCGATAAGCTCCTGTTCTTCCTTGAGCAACAGATCCCGCGCTTTGCGATACTCTCTGCTTTCGTTGGGATACCGTAGTTCACTCATGTTGGTCTCCTCTCCGCATGTCTCAGCTCCACATCGTACCGTCAGGCCGGCAGCCGCCGGTCGTATTCCTTCTGCAGGCGGCTCCAGCCGTCCCAGAATGGCGCCGGCTCCTTGCCTGTCGCGCGGGCGACCAGGACATCGAGGTGCATGTGCCAGCCGGCGCTGACCTTCAGCAGGGTTGCGCGGTCGGGCAGGCGGCGATGGATCAGGGTGAGCAGCACCTTCTTGCCCTTCGGCTCCAGCTCGAAGGAGACGCCGCCGCTTCTTCCCCAGGTGATGGCAAGCTTGCGCGGCGGATCGAGCTCGGTGATCTGGCTCTGCATGCTGTGTTGTTCGGGCAAGTCAGCCGGCCGCTGGCTGGGTGGGTTGTTGAGCTCGGCGTTGCGCCACACCAATTCGAAGGCAGCACCCACCTTCATTTCCATCTCGCCCGCCGCCAGCCACTGGCGGCGCAGATCGCTCTCCGTGAGATAGGCCCAGACGCGCTCGATGGGGCCGGGCAGAAGGCGCTGGATCTTCAACGTGGCAGGCTCGGTCAGCACGCCATAGGCGTCGAGTGTGGCGAGTTCGTTCATCGGTCGTCTCCTTTTTTGGGTTTGGGGGATTTGCCTTCGTCCTCCTTGCGGAGGAGCCGTTCGAGCACATCCAGACGGTCGGTCCAGAAGCGCTCGTAGAAGCTCAGCCAATCGGCGAGCGGCCGGAGGCCCTCGGGCTGGGCGCGATAATAGACCTTCCGGCCCTCGGGGCGCCCGGCGACCAGGCCCGCCTGCTTCAATGAATTGAGGTGTTGGGAGATGGCGCCCTGCGTGACACCGCTCCCCCGCGTCAGCTCGACCACGGTAATCTCGTGCGGCCCTGACGACCCGCTCGAACACGGCCCGCCTTGTGGGATCGGCTAGCGTGCGCATGACAGCGTCGATGGTGGCGGCTTCGGTCATGCCTATCAATTAGTGTATACTAATTCATTAGTCAAGCCTAATTTGTTGCCGCGGCTTCAGCGCGTTGCGCGCACCGAAATGTTCAGTGCCACGGCGGCGCGAATGAGCGCCTTCAACGCCTTTTCATCAATCTTGTCGCCCTCATGGAAATCGATGGCGCGCCTCACCTTGCCTTCGAGGCTGGAGTTGAAGAGGCCTGAAGGGTCCTTGAGCGAGGCGCCCTTGGCGAAGGTCATCTTCACGACGCTCTTGTACGTCTCGCCGGTGCAGATGATGCCGGCGTGCTCCCACACCGGAACCCCTCGCCACTTCCACTCCTCGACCACGTCGGGGCAGGCCTCTTTGATGAGATCTCCGGATCCGGGCCAGCGTCTTGCCCCGCCAATCGCCCAGCTCCTTGATCCTCGCATCGATCAGCCGGGAGGGAGAGTTTCCGCCCATGGCCGCGAAACTCAGCCGCGCCGCGCCGCCTTGATTGCGGCGACGTCGATCTTCTTCATGGTCATCATCGCATCAAACGCGCGCTTTGCTTCAGCCCCGCCGGCCGCCATCGCTTCGGTCAGCACACGCGGCGTGATTTGCCACGACACGCCCCACTTGTCTTTGCACCAGCCGCACTCGCTCTCCTGGCCGCCATTGCCGACGATGGCGTTCCAGTAGCGGTCGGTCTCGGCCTGATCGTCAGTGGCGATCTGGAACGAGAAGGCTTCGCTGTGCTTGAACGCGGGACCGCCGTTGAGGCCGATACAGGAGACGCCGGCAACTTTGAACTCGACCACCAGCACATCTCCCTTCTTGCCGGATGGGTAGTCACCGGGTGCACGCCAGATGGCGCCCACCGCGCTGTCGGGAAAGGTCTTGGCATAAAAGCGGGCAGCGGCCTCGGCATCCTTGTCGTACCAGACGCAAATCGTGTTCTTTGCCATTGCATGTCCTTTCTCTATTCACGAATCGCCCGATCCCGGGCTATGCAGCCTTCCTGAAATCGCCCATCTGCGCATCGAACGCGCGCTTGAAGGCGGGCCGCGAGGTGCAGCGTTCGACATACGCGGCGAGGCGCTTCTCGCTTGTGACGATGTCGGTGTGCTTCAGGATTCGCAGCACCGTCGTCATCATCAAATCACCCGCGGTGAAGCGGTCACCGTCAAGGTAGGGTTTGTCGCCAAGCGACTTGGAGAGCGCCGACAGGCGCTTTTGCACAAACGCCACCGCTCCCGGGCGGCGCAGCTTCGCCCATTCCTCTTTCGCGTAAAACAGATCGATCAGCGCGACGTTCATGACGAATGGCTCGATGGAATTCAGCGCCGCGATCAGCCATTGCACGGCGCGTGCGCGAGCCCCGGCGTCCTTGGGCAGCAGCGCCTCGCTCCGTTCGCCGACATGCAGCACGATGGCCCCGGATTCGAAAAGCACAAGGCCGTTCTCCTCAAGGACCGGCACCTGACCGAAAGGCTGAAGCGCGCGATAGTCCGGCTTGTCCTGATCGCCTTGTTCGAGAAGACGCGTCTTGTAAGGCAGACCGGCTTCCTCCAGCGCCCAGCGCGCGCGCAGATCGCGGACCTGGCCCTGCGCAAACTCTGGAACCCATTTGAATGCGGAGATGGTGATCATGCGATATCCTCCTGGCTCTTATGGACGACCTCGAACGAATATCCGTCGGGGTCGCCTCCATGTTCTAACCGAAATTGGTGATAACTCTGAGGCAGGTAGCGACAGAAGCCGCTAATCACATACGGTAATTACTTTCGGTACGCTAATAATATCCCTGCCCTGTCGCAATATTGGGTTGCCGTTGTCGTCAAATCCTGCCTGAACCATGATATCGATTATTTTAGTTTGGTCGACAGTTTCTTCACGACAATTGGGAGTTCCAGGTGGGACTAAGTCTTCAATGTGCACGGTTGCGTCACTGCGATGGAGTGCGCCGAAGGGCCGGCCCTAACCTGCCTCCGAGAACGGCCAATGGTGCGAGGATGAGTAGCTTCCATCTTTTCACGCGACGCCACCTCATGTGTGATGAGCTCAACAGAATTTACCCCTTGATTGAACAGGTGGCTGAGGTGCGAAGACCGCGTGGAGATCTTGATGTGATAGAAAACGCCCTGCTGACCTGACCTTGCAGTGGAATCGGCTCGCGCGGTGTAAATATCACAAGGCTCGATTGCCGTAGTTCCTGAGGGACTGATGTCGGTTTGGTCGAGGCAGAGGAGCCCTGCGTGAGCTGCCGCCATGGCCTCATTATAATTCTCCTCGCTGTAGACCCACTTCCCCTTGTCGATGACGTCATGGTGGTAAGGACTGAGGTCGGTCGGTTCGCACTTGGCGTCGAGATAGGTCCTCAACCGAGTCGCAAATGATTTTTCGACCTTGTACCAAGCGCCTTCGCACAAATGATAGATCGCGTCTTCACCCTCAGTTTCGATGTCGAAAATCACGCTGCGGTATAGGCCATATGACTTGTCCGGAACGCCTTCTGTATCCGTAAGGATAAGGCGGTAGTCACGTTTAAGTTGCTCCAGTGTAAAATTCGCGAGGGCGCCATCTCCGGCATAGTCGTAGAATTGCTCTATGGAGATATCTGGATAAATCTGGCTTGGCCCTTCACCGCCCCCGAACATACAGCACGTATTGTCCTTGTAGTCGACGATGTCAGGGATCGTGAGTGTCGTCGCCCCATCTTTGCCCTTGATTGAGGCAAGGAGGTGCACGTCCAACGGCGCGATGTCAACGGGATTACGCACCGGAGTAATGTTCTCGATGTTGGGAAAGGATGTTTTGTAGTCGTCGCTCTCATACAGCTCAAGAAACCGTTGGCACCGATCCGGCAACTCCTCCGGCTCGATCTTGAGGCTGATTTTTAGGCTCGTTGAACCCGTCGCGCTCTTGAAGAGCTCCTCGAATTCAGGCTTCACCTTGCCAGTGAGGCTTTTGATGATCTCGCTGTTGGCGTCGAAATCAAGGTACGTGAGCTCAGTTGAGATTGGAACCTGGGTGCGCTTGCGGCGCGCGGGTCCCGGTTCAACCATATCGGCGCTTCTCAGCTCTTTTGGATCAAGCATGTTGAGAGTGACGCGCAAGCCAAAGTCATATTCGTAGGCGATATCTTTGAGATTATGATAGACTTGACCAAAGCAGATCGCGAAACAGCGTTCACCTACGGGCAAGAATAGAAGCGCGCCTTTGAATTCCTGCCAGATATCCTCTTCAATTCCGAAATCAGGAACGCCACCAGGGGCGCTTGCGATCAGCATCGAGAATATAGATGTTCGCCCCTTCTGGAACATGGTCCCCTTCTGCCGCCTCCAATCCGTGATCGTCGACGAGAGAATTGTCCGCGTTGAAACCCTCGCGGAGCAGATAGATATGAGAATGGTCGCAATTTGTCGGCCATGTCTCCCCCCGTCGATAACCGCGGGCTATAATTAAATAAGTCATCACAGAATGAATACGACTTAGCAACTTTGAGCTGTATACCCAAGCGGCAACTAATATGAAAATAGTCCTTGACAATGTTCCTGTTATGTTCTAGCCCGCCTTAAGGAGACAGACATGGACTGGGCCCGGGCCATCGAAATCAACCAAACCGCCCTCACCCGCATCGTGGCAGCACTCATCGCCATGGTGGGGCTTGCGGCTCAAGGTGCGAGGCCACGGGTTCCGCAGCCTCTTTACCGCGCGGCGCTGCGCGTATTGCGCCCGGCGGAATCGGCGGTCCGCCGCCTGATCGTCATCGCAGCGCGTGGCGTCGTGGTGAAACCGCACTCGGTCCGTCCGATGCCTCAGGGGCTGGCGCTCGCAAGGGCTGGCGGCGCCCGCGCGTCGTTTCAGTTGTTCGATGCGCGCAAGCGTTTCGGCCCCGTGCGGCCCCGGAGCCCCGGCCTCAAAACAGAGCCCCGCGTTTTCGTTTTCGGCGAGAGCCCTCTCGTGCCGCTGTTTCAGCCTCGGGAGCAGCGAATGCCCGAACCGGAGCCCGATGGCATGGTGGGCGCTGAGCGTCTTGGCCGCCGTCTCGCGGCGGTCAGGATGGCGCTCGAAAACCTGCCGCGCCAAGTGAAACGTCTTAAACGCTGGCAAGCGCGGCGTGACCGGATGGCAAGTCCCAAGTTCCGTTCACCGCTCCGTCCGGGCTTGCCGCCCGGCCATCGCAAGGAGCCGAGACACGAAGTCGATCTGGTATTGCGAGAATGCCATGCGCTCGCCAGGGACGCGCTCAACGAAGATAGCTCTTGAGCATCACTCCCACTCGATCGTTCCCGGCGGCTTCGAGGTGACGTCATAGACGACGCGGCTGACGCCCTTCACCTCGTTGATGATGCGGGTCGCCACATGGGCGAGGAAGTGCGTGGTCGAAGGGATAGCTCTCGGCCGTCATGCCGTCGGTCGAGGTGACGGCCCGCAGCGCCAGCACCCGGTCATAGGTGCGGCCGTCGCCCATGACGCCGACGCGTGCGCACCGGCAGCGAGCACCGCGAAGGCCTGCCAGATCGCGTCATAGAGTCCGGCCTTGCGGATTTCATCGAGATAGATGTGCATCGGCGCGTGCGCAGGATGTCGAGCTTCTCGCGGCGTCACCTCGCCCGGAATGCGGATCGCCAGGCCGGGCCCGGGAAAGGGATGGCGGCCGACGAAATGCTGCGGCAATCCAAGCTCTTGGCCGAGCAACCTCACCTCATCCTTGAACAGCTCGCGCAAGGGCTCGACGAGCTTCATGTTCATGCGCTCGGGCAGCCCGCCGACATTGTGGTGCGACTTGATGGTGACCGAAGGCCCGCCGGTGAAGGACACGCTCTCGATCACATCGGGATAGAGCGTGCCCTGCGCGAGGAAGGCGGCGCCGCCGACCTTCTTCGCCTCCGCCTCGAACACATCGATGAACAGCCGGCCGATCGTCTTGCGCTTGGCTTCCGGATCGCTGACGCCGGCGAGCGCGCCGAGGAATGTCTTCGAGGCATCCACATGCACCAGCGGGATATTGTAGGCCTCGCGGAACAGGCCCACCACCTCGTCGGCCTCGCCCTGCCGCATCAGGCCGTGATCGACGAAGATGCAGGTCAGCTGTTCGCCGATCGCCTCATGGATGAGCACCGCGGTCACCGCCGAATCGACGCCGCCCGACAGCCCGCAGATCACCCGCTCGAAGCCCACCTGCTTCTTGATGCGCTGGATCGCCTCGGCCTTGAACGAGGCCATCGACCAGTCGCCCTTGCAGCCGCAGATCTCGATCACGAAATTCTTGAGCAGCCGCGCCCCGTCCGGCGTGTGCACCACTTCCAGGTGGAACTGGGTGGCGTAGAACTGCCGCTTCTCGTCGGCGATCGCCGCGAAGGGCGCGCCCTCGCTGACCGCCACCACCTTGAAGCCCGGCGGGATGGCGGTCACCCGGTCGCCATGGCTCATCCACACCTGGTGCCGCTCGCCCTTTTCCCAAACCCCGTCGAACAGCGCGATTGGGCGCCTTGACCTCGACATAGGCCTTGCCGAATTCGCGGTGCTCCGAGGGCTCGACGCGGCCGCCCAGCTGGGCGCACATCGCCTGCTCGCCATAGCAGATGCCGAGCACCGGCAGCCCGCGGCTGAACACCCGGGCGGGCGCGCGCGGTGAGGCTGCCTTTCGTGCACCGAGGCGGGCCCGCCCGACAGGATGATGCCCTTGAGGCCCGGCCAGTCGAGCGCCTTTTCCGCCGCCTGGAACGGCACGATTTCCGAATAGACCCCCGCCTCGCGCACCCGCCTGGCGATGAGCTGGGTGAACTGCGAGCCGAAATCGACGATCAGAATGCGGTCCTGCATGGCGAGCGCTTAAGGTAAGCGGCCGGAGTCTGCAAGATGGCGGCATCGATGCGTTCAATCAGACCAGCAGCGCCGTCGCATACATGGTGACCAGTCCCGCCGCCACGCCGCCGGCCACCGGCGGGGTGAGCAGATGGCCGGGACCGGCGCGGCGCGCCATCAGCGCCGTGACCTCGATGATCACCTGCAGGATGGCGCCGGCCGCCACCGCAAAGCAGACGGCAGATCCACAAGGGGCTGACGGCCTGGGTGCCGAGCATCGTGCCGACGATGGCGGGAAAGCCGGCCAGCGCCGCAAGGCCAGCGAAATTCCACAAGTGTCGGCCGCTGTTCGGCAATCGGCGCGGCAATGCCGATGCCTTCGGTCACATTATGAATGGTGAAGCCGATCACCAGAAAGGTGGCCAGCGCCGCCGACCCCGTCGCCAGGGCCGCGCCGACCGCCAGCCCTTCGCCCAGATTGTGCAGGCCGATGCCGAGCGCGATGAAGCCCGCCAGCCGCAGGCCCTCGGGTGCCGCGCCGCCGCGGCGGCCCAGCGCCAGAAGAACGATCGTCGTCAGCGCCAGCACCACCCAGAACAGCACGGTCCCGCGCAGCCGCCCGATGGTTTCGCCCGCCTCCTCCAGTCCTTCGCCGATCGTATCGATCAGCAGGAAGGCGAGAAGTCCGACGGTGAGCGCCAGAAGGAAATTCATGCCGTTGCGCGACATCGAGCGCATCGCCGGCCAGGCCAGAAGCCCGATCGCCACCGGCACGACGCCGAGCAGCAGGCCGACGGCGGCAAGCAGCCCGAGCGATGCCCCATCCAGCGCCGGCGTGGCTTGCGCCACCTCGATTGAGTGCTCGACGATGGCGCCGGTTTGGGTGATGAGCGCGATGTGATGGGCTTCGCCGGCGATCCACGGATAGGGAATGTCGAAGCGTGTGAGGCCGAGCCGGGCCGAGGGCCGCTCGGGCGTCGCGGTGAACTGCGGTAGGCGCCGTATCCACCTGGACCTGGGCGATCGATCACCGGCTCGGACCCATCGGTGCGCAGATCGAGCGAAATCAGGCCCGGCGTCAGCCGCACCGACTCGATTGCCGCCTCCTCGACCGGCGGCGCCTCGGCGGCGAGCCGGTCGAGCGGCCGCCACAACAGCAGCAGCGCCACGATGCAGGCGAGGATCACGGCGGGCAGCGCCAGCCAGAAACGCGTCGGGCCTCATCACACCACCTCGAAGTGGCTCATCCAGCCGAGTTCGGCGAATTCCGACTGGTGGGCATGGAACATGTAGAGGCCGGGCTCGTGGTTCGTCGAAGGTGAATTCCATGATGCCGCGCTGGGCCTGGCACATCATCACCGTGTCGATGGTGCGGTGGGTGGGCTCGAGCGTCGTGCCGTGGTCGTAGAAATCGAAGAAATTGGCGTGCAGATGGAACGAGTTGATCGGATCGAACTCGGTCATGTTGACGAGATAGATGCGCACCGGCCGCGCTTTCTCGATGCGGATCGGCTTGTTGAAATAGGCAAAGGGAATCGAGTTGACCGCATAGAACTCGTTCTCGTCGTCGAAATTGGTGTCAAAGCCGTTCATCACCATGACCATTTCCTGCCAGCGCGCGTTCTCCGGCGTGCCGAGCAGGCGCGAGGCGGCCTCGCTCGCGCGCCTCCGGATGCTGTGCCGGGTCGGGATCGACGATGAAGGTGCCGTAGAGGCCCTTGTGGATATGGCGCTTCAGCGGAATGGCGTGGCAGTGATAGTGATGGCAGCCGAAGGGCCTGGCTTCGAACTCGTAGGTGAATTCGCCGCCCGGATTCGACCATGCCCGCTCCCGGAACGCCGTCCATGCGGGCGGCATGGATGCCGTGGAAATGCATCGAATGCGGATGCGTGCTGCCATTGACGAAGCGGATGCGCAGCAGATCGCCCTCGGTGCAGCGCAGCGTCGGTCCCGGGATGCGGCCGTTATAGGACCAGCCGGCGAACTTGACACCGGGCGCCACTTCGAATTCGTGATCGAGCGCGGTGAGCGTCCATTCGCGCACCCGGCGGCCATCGGCGTTGGTAGTCACTGTCCCTGCGTCCCAATCGGTAAGCATGGCATGCGGATCGAAGCCGTTCTTGGCATGGTCGACCTCGCCGACCACGATGTTTTCGCCCTGGTCGTGCCCGCCATGGGCGGCGGTTCCCTGGGCAGCGGCCGGCAGGGTGGCGGCCATGGCCGGCAGCGGCAGGACGGCGGCGGTGCGCAGGAACCTGCGCCGGTTAAGTTCAAATGATTCCATCTTAAGTCTCCTGGGCAAAGTTTAGCATTGGCTAAACTATATGCAATAGGCTAATTTCGCGTTGCAGCAGAAGGGCCGGAAATGAAGTTAACGAAAAGCAGGGGCCGGGCCGTGAAACTCCGCTCGGCGGCGTTCCGGCGCGTCCGCGCCGATCACCAGGCGGAACTGGCCGGGGACTATGTCGAATTGATCGCCGACCTGATCGACGAGCGCGGCGAGGCGCGCGGCACCGATATCGCCATGCGCCTCGGCGTCGCCAACGCCACGGTGGTCAAGACGCTGAAGCGGCTGCAGGATGCGGGCCTCGTCACCCAGGAGCCCTACCGCGCCATCTTCCTGACCGGCGACGGCTGGAAACTGGCCGAGGACGGCCGCCGCAAGCACCGCGATCGTCGAGGATTTCCTGCTGGCGCTCGGCGTCGGCGCCGCCACCGCCCGCATCGATTCGGAAGGCATCGAACACCATGTCAGCGACGAAACGCTCCGCGCCATGGCGCGCTTCCTGGCGCGGCACGGCGGCTAGCAGCCTGCTACTTCTTCCCCATCACGGCAATGAAGAAGCCGTCGGTGTCGTGGCTGGCCGGGGTGAGCAGCAGCGTCTCGGCCGATCCATCCGCCGAAGCGGGCGGCGTCGCCGCCGATGGCGCTCCGCCATTGCTCCGTATACGGAATGATTGTGAAATCCTTGTGTGCGGCGAGGAACGACTTGACCTGATCGCCGTTTTCCTCGGGCAGCACCGAACAGGTGATGTAGACGAGCCGGCCGCCGGGCTTCACCAGGCGCGCGCCCTGCTCCAGCACTTCTTTCTGTTCCTTGATGCGCTGCTGCAACTGCTTCGGCGTCAGCCGCCATTTGGCGTCGGGCTTGCGCCGCCACGAGCCCGAGCCCGAGCAGGGCGCATCGATCAGCACGCAGTCGAAGCCGCCCAACTTGGCGAGCTTGTCGCCCTCGTCGGCAGCGATAACCTCGACATTCTCCGCGCCCGCCCGCTGCAGCCGCTCGAAGATCGGCCGCAGCCGGTGCCGGTCGGAATCATGGGCATAGAGCTTGCCCTCGTTGCCCATCATGGCGGCGAGCGCCAGGGTCTTGCCGCCGGCCCCGGCGCAGATATCGGCCACAAGCTCGCCGGGCTTCGCCCCCGACATCAGTGCGGCCACCTGCGAGGCCGCATCCTGCACTTCGAACCAGCCCATGCCATGGGCCGGTTCCACTTCGACATTGGTGTTGCGGGCGTCGGGCCCGGGCGGCAGGATCCGCACGCACAAGGGCGACAAGGGCCCCGCCAGCGCGCCATAGCGGGCGAGCGTATCGAGAACCTGTTCCCGCGTTGCCTTCAGCGTGTTGACCCGGAGATCGATGGGCGCCCGCTTGGCCAGCGCCGCTCCTTCCGCCGCCGCGTGATCGCCGAAAGCCCGCTCGAATGACGGCAGCAGCCATTCCGGGATATCGCCCTGCACATAGGCGGGAAGATCGTCCGCGGAGCTGCCGGTCGAGCGCCGTCTTCTCGGCATCGCTCAAGGGACCCGGCCCATGTTCGGCGTTGCCATGCGCGGCGATCTCGTCGGGTGGAAGGTTCCACAGGTCGCGCAGTGCCGCCAGCACCAGGGCGCGCGGCCGTCCGTCGCCCATGCGCGCGGACGAGCGAATTGCGCCGCCGCAGGCAATCGAACACCAGTGTGCCGATCGCATGGCGGTCGCTGGAGCCCGCGAAGCGGTGCGCCTTGCCCCAGTCCTTGAGCGCCTCCGATGCCGGGCGATGGCGTTCGAAAACCTCGGTCAGGACTTCGATTGCCGCCGCGATGCGGCCCGGTATGCGCATGGTCAGCCGGTCACATAAAGCCTGAGGCCCAGCCACAGCCACATCAGCGCGATGCAGGCGCCGCCCGCCAGGAAGGCATAGAAGCGCTGCACCATCACATTGGCGCCGGTATGGATGAAACTGTGCACGAAGCGCGTGGCGACGAAGGCCCAGGACAGCACGATCTGCGGAACATCGGCGAGGCCGGTGACCAGCACCAGGGCCAGCACCGCATAGTAGAGTACCGGCAGTTCGAACTGGCTCGCGTAATTGTTGCCGAGCTTGCGCAGGGCTTCCGGCCAGCGCGAATTGTCGAGCGCCACGTCCTTGAGCTTGACCTCGCGGCCGCGCACCGCCGCAACGCGGCCCTGCCCCCATGCGCATCACCGTCACGAAGATCAGGCCCACATGGGCGAAAGCGGGCAGCAGGAGAAGTTGCGTCGAGGTCATCCCTGCCTCTGGTAATTCGGCGCCTCGCGGGTGATCATCACGTCATGCGCGTGGCTTTCGCGCAGGCCCGCATTGGTGATGCGGATGAACTCGGCGCGCTTCTGCAATTCGGCAATGGCTCGCGGCCCCGACATAGCCCATGGCGGCGCGAAGCCCGCCCACCAGCTGATGCAGAACCGCCGGCCACCGGCCCCTTGATAGGGCACCTGGCCTTCGATCCCCTCCGGCACCAGCTTGAGACTGTCCTTCACTTCCTGCTGGAAATAGCGGTCGGCCGAGCCCCGCGCCATGGCGCCGACCGAGCCCATGCCGCGATAGGATTTGTAGGAGCGGCCGTTGATAGAGAAAGACCTCGCCGGGGCTCTCGTCGGTGCCGGCGAGCAGCGAGCCGATCATCGCGACACCGGCGCCCGCCGCCAGCGCCTTGGCGAGATCGCCCGACAGCTTGATGCCGCCGTCGGCGATCACCGGCACGCCGGCCTTCGCCGCCTCCTCGGCGCAGTCCATGATCGCCGAGAGCTGCGGCACGCCGACGCCGGCGACCACCCGCGTGGTGCAGATCGAGCCCGGCCCGATGCCGATCTTGACCGCATCCGCGCCCGCGTCGATCAGCGCCTTCACCGCTTCGCGCGGTCGCCACATTGCCGGCGATGATCTGCACCTTGTTGGAGAGCTTCTTGATGCGCCTCACCTGCTCGATCACATGGATCGAATGGCCGTGCGCGGTGTCGACGACGATCACGTCGACGCCCGGCATCGATCAGCATTTCGGCGCGCTCGAAGCCCTTGTCGCCGGTGCCGGTCGCCGCCGCCACGCGCAGCCGCTCATGCTCGTCCTTGGCGGCGATGGGATGATCGGCCGCCTTCTCCATGTCGTTGACGGTGATGAGGCCAACGCATTTGTAGTCCTCGTCGACGACGATCAGCTTCTCGATGCGGTACTTGTGCAGCAGCCGCTTGGCCTCGTCGCGGTCGACGCCCGCCTTGCACGGTCACCAGATTTTCGTTGGTCATCAGGTCGGCGACCTTGGCGTTCAGGTCGGTGGCAAAGCGCACGTCGCGGTTGGTGATGATGCCGGCCAGCGTGCCGCGGCTCGTCGACCACCGGAATGCCGGAAATCCGGTGGCGCTCCTTGAGCTTCATGACATCGGCGAGTGTGGCCTCGGGGCCGATGGTGATCGGATTGACCACCATGCCGGACTCGAAGCGCTTCACCTGGCGCACATGCTCGGCCTGCTCGTCGGGCTCGAGATTCTTGTGGATGACGCCGAGGCCCGCCCGCCTGGGCCATGGCGATGGCCAGCTTCGCTTCGGTCACCGTGTCCATGGCGGCCGAGATGATCGGGATCGACAGCGAAATCGAGCGGGTGAGCTGCGTCGCGGTCGAAACCTCGGCCGGCAGCACGGAGGACGCGCCGGGCTTCATCAGCACATCGTCGAAGGTGAGATATTCGGGAATCTGGCGGCGGGCCATCGGCCAACCTTTCAATGAGCGAGACTCGCTTGGTTGGCGGCTGTGCTTAACACCCGGGCAAGGCCGGGGGCAAGCATCTTCGAATTTGGGTAGTGCCTCAGTACTATCAAGACAATTTTGACGCAATCTGGCGGGTACCCTTATTTTATTCAGTTTATTGGACGAGAGGTATTTGACGCTTGGATCGGAAAGATCACGAGTGGGGAAGCCCCATCAGCGCCAGTGAAATAGATATTAGAGAAATTGGATCAGGACTTCTTCGCGCCACGCTGGGCAACAGCAACTGATCGCCAAAGGCAGTTTATGCAGGTGATTGCCACCCTTCCAAATGGCGAAGATCAAATTACCGTTCCAGAGATTGTGAAGGAATCTAGAGCACTTTTGAAGAACGGTTTCACACCTGGCCATGCAATCCAACTTTTGCAGGCCCTATCGGAAAAGGGGCTTGTTTATCGAAGTCGTAGGGCCGGCTATTCTTTCGCTGTTCCACTCTTGTCAAGGTTCATCCAGAGGCAGACGTGGGATGCTCTTAGCTTACGGGTTCAACCTTCTTGATCCAACGCGTCTGGGCGGCCTTCTTCGCAATCTCTTTCCGCCGCTTGGCGCTCATTGACTTGGCGCGGGCCGTTCCCCCTAGCTTGCCTAGCGCCTGAGCGGCCTTGTTCTTGCCGTAGTCGGCCACGTCGTCAGTTTCCTCGCCCACGGCAATCCGCATGACCTTCACGGCGTTGCCGATCACGTCGGCGGGGCGGCGCTCGCCTTTAGGGCCTCGGGGCATCCTTAATCGTCCCTGGAGGCAAGGCGATCGACTTCATCAGTCGAGGCATTGTCCATCGCCTCCAATATATAGTCCTTCACTTCCCCCATATCCTCTTCGATTTCCGCCAATTGTATGCCTGCCTTCTCAGCATCGGGAAATGCACTTTGCGGCAAACTCTTGGACCTGCCTGTTGTCCCCTTCAGGAAATGGACCGGCGTTGATATTCTCCCTTACCCATCGGGTTAGAAACTCTATGCCTCGTTCACTCATTTTTTTGCCTCCTATGCTTTCGGCCAAGCATATAGAAACTGGACCGGGATGCGATAGGTCTGTCAAGAATGACAGATTTCAAACTGGCGGAGGCATGTGCGAGTCAATCAGCGCGAGGCACGTGCAGGGGCATTCGCATTCGATCCTGCTTTGCCCTAAGTATATTAGAAATTGGCAGGTGAATGCGAATGGAGCTATCAGGTGGAGGCCAAGGCTATGCGCAGGTGTCTTATCGTTTTCGCCCTCTTCGTCGGTGCCGGCTCGGCGGCAGCGCAGGACAATCTGGTAGCCACAGGCGAGTTTGAGTTCTTAAGATGCAAGGGCTGTCACAACGCAACCGCACACCGCGACCGTCGTTAAGAAGGGCCCTCATCTCCACAATCTGTTCGGCCGTAAGCCAGGCAGCCTTCCGGACTTCGAATATTCCGAGGCTATGGTCACATTCGGACGGGACAAGGTCTGGAACGAGACAACTCTTGCTACCTTCCTCCGCGACCCGAGCGGCACGGTTCCGGGCAACAAGATGATGGACGGGGAATTCCAGGGCATTGAGAAGGACGAAGAGGTCCGGGCCCTGATCGCCTATTTGGCAACCTTAGATCCCGATGGGATGGCTCCCCAATAGCGCAAATTCAAACTGAGGCACTACCCGAATTTGCCCGCCTACCAAGCACCGGCAGTACAAAATTTCACCTTCTCTCCGCCGCAAGCGGCAGGGAGAAGGGGAAAATGGTGGGATCCGGGACAAGCAGAGTTTTGGACGGTTTCAGCCCTTGCGCTTGAGTTAGACAGTCCGGGCCTTTATCACCCTGCCACCATGTCGCAAACCCCGGACATCGCCGTGCGCACGGCGGATACGAAGACGGAGAAGCTTGCCTTCCTGCAAGTGCCTTTCGCCATCTACCGCGGCGATCCCAACTGGGTGGCGCCGCTGTTTCTCGAACGCCTCGAGCATCTCGATCCCAGGAAGAATCCCTACTTCGCGCATGCCGAGGCGCAGCTTTTCATCGCCGAACGTGCGAGGCCTCCCGGTCGGCCGCATTTCGGCGCAGATCGACCGGCTGCGGCTCGAGCGCCACCGCGACGCCACCGGCCAGTTCGGCTTCCTCGAAGCGCCCGACGATCCGGCCGTCTTCGCAGCCCTGTTCAGGGCCGCCGCGGACTGGCTCAAGGCGCGCGGCATGAAGCGGGTGCAGGGACCGTTCAGCTTTTCGATCAACGACGAGACCGGCCTTCTGGTCGACGGGCTTCGACACGCCGCCCAGCATGATGATGGGCCATGCGCCGCCCTATTACGGCGCCCGCGTCGAGGACCAGGGCTTCGCCAAGGCCAAGGACGTGATCGCCTATGACTACGACGGCGCGCTTGCAATGCCGCGCGCCATGCGCGCGATGCTCGACAGGGCGATGGGCTCTTCGGAGGTCGTCATCAGGCCGCTCGACAAGAAGAATCTCGCCCGCGATCTCGACATCATCATCGCCATCTTCAACGATGCCTGGTCGGAGAATTGGGGCTTCGTGCCGTTGACCCAGGAAGAAATCAGCGTCCTCGGCAAGAATCTGAAAATGCTGGTGCGCAAGAATATGTCGCGATCGCGCTCTATCGCGGCGAGCCTGCCGCCATGGCGGTGTCGCTGCCCAACATCAATGACTGGATCGCGGGGCTCGAAGGCCGGCTCCTGCCCTTCGGCTGGGCGAAGCTCGCCTGGCATCTCCTGGCCAAGCCGCCCGCCTCGGTGCGCATGCCGCTGATGGGCGTGCGCAAGAAATATCACGGCACGCCGGTCGGCTCGGCGCTCGCGCTTGGCGTCATCGACGCGGTGCGCCGCTATCATCTGTCGCGCGGCACCAAGCGCGGCCGAGCTCTCCTGGATCCTCGAGGACAACTGGCCGATGCGGCGCATGATCGAGGCGTTGGGCGCCACGCCCTACAAGACCTATCGCATCTATGAAAAGGCGCTTGCGTGAGCGCGCCGCGCTGGCAGGCGCTGGTGCTTGCCGCCGGCCGCGGCCCGGACGATCCGATGGCGAGCGCCTATGGCGTCGCCAACAAATGCGTGATCCCGGTGGGCGGCGTGCCGATGCTGCGCCGTGTCCACGATGCGCTGGCCGCATCGGGCCTCTTCAGCCGCATCATCGTTTCCATCGAAGATGAAGGAGTGGCCCGTGCCGTACTCGCCCGCTCGGCGCGCGTGCTTGCCTCTTCGACCAGCGCCCCCGCCTCCGTGCTGGCGGCCGTAGCGTCGGGCGCGCTCGATTATCCGCTGCTCATCACCACCGGCGATCACCCGCTGCTGACGCCGCGAGATGCTTGCCCATTTCTGCGCCGAGTCGGACAAGGCCGGCGCCGACTTCACCGTGGGCCTCGCCCGCGCCGAGATCATTCTCGCTGCCTATCCGGAAGCGGTTCGCACCTTCTTCCGCCTCGGCAATGACCGGGTCTCGGGCTGCAATCTCTTCGCGCTGCGCAATGCAAGCGGCCTCAGGCTTCTCGAACGCTGGCAATATCTGGAAGAGGCGCGCAAGAAGCCCTGGCGGCTGGTTGCCGCCTTCGGCCCCGTCGCCCTGCTGCGCTTTGCTCTTGGCCTTCTGTCGGTTGACGCAGCTTTCGCCACCGTCTCCGCCCGTCTCGGCTTGACCGTCAAGCCGGTGCTCATGCCCTTCGCCGAGGCGGCGATCGATGTCGACAAGCCGGCCGACAAGGAGCTCGCCGAGAGAATATTCGCTGCGCGCCGCTGATCACTCCCAGCTTGCCGCGAGATGCCGCGCCTGCTGCAGATCGACGGGAAAATCCACCTCGCACCAGCTGATGCCGTTGATCGCGACGGTGCCGACCTCCATGCTCTTGGCGAGCTGGCCGACGGCTGAGGGAAACCATTGCTGCAAGCCCGCGGGCTCGCGCATCGCCCGCTCCAGCGTCGCGACATAGGCGGCAACGCCGGCACCCCGGAAAATATAGAAGCCGATCGCCTCGGCATCGACCGTGTCGACCGGCAGCGTCTTGCCGATTTCGGTGAGCCGCCCGCCGTCCAGCATCACCTTCATGTCATCGGCGTCGTAGGAGGCCTTGTGGTTGATGGCGACGCTGACCGGCGCCGCCGTTGGCGCCGCCAGCAGCCGCTCCACCAGATCGGCGCGGAACACATTGTCGCCATTGACCTGGATGAAATCGCCCTTCATCGCGTGCCGCGCCATCCAGCAGCTCGCCAGATTGTCGGCCACCCCGTAGAAGGGATTGTAGATGGTGGCGATCGCGACGCCGCGCTCCCGCCCGATCGCCGTCAGCGCTTCGTCCATGCGGTTTGCGCCATAGCCGGTCACCACCACGAAATCCTTGAGGCCGCAGGCGGCGAAGGCGTCGATCTGCCGGCCGATCAGGCTGCGGCCGTGAATATCGAGCAGCGCCTTGGGAATGTCGGCGGTCAGCGGCAAGAGCCGCTTGCCCTGGCCGGCGGCAAGAATGATGACACGCACGATGCTTGAACCCGGGAGTTGCGGAAGCGTATGAACGGGCGTCTCCATCGCATCCGATTCTGCCGAAGTCAACGGAAGCCCGCCTTCGTGTTCACTGTAGCGCATCTCTCCGATGTTCATCTCGGCCCCCTGCCCGCGCGGCGCCGCCTGGCGCGATTTCGCCCTGAAACGGCACGTGGGCTATCTGTCCTGGCGCTTCAAGCGCCACCGTCTGCACATTCCGGCGGTCGCCGATGCCATTGCCGCCGACATTACCGCCGCGGCCCCCGATCACGTGGCGTTTACCGGCGACATCGTCAACATTTCGGCGCGGGACGAATTTCCCGCCGCCGCTGGCTGGCTCAAGCGTTTCGGCGCGCCCAAGGACGTGAGCTTCGTTCCCGGCAACCATGACACCTATGTCCGTTTCGGCTGGGAACAGGGTTTGGGCCATCTCGCCCCCTACATGACGGGCGACATGCGGGTCGCCCAGACGCAATCCACGCCGCAGATCGCCAGCCTCTTCCCTTTCGTCCGTCTACGGAAGAATGTGGCCCTGATCGGCCTGTGTTCGGCCTTGCCCCAGCCGCTGCACAAAGCGGCGGGCAGGCTCGGCGCCCTGCAGCTGGAATCAGCCGCCCTCCTGCTCCGCGATCTGCGCGAGCGCGGCTACTACCGCTGCATCCTCATCCATCATCCGCCGCTGCCGGGCATGGCATCGCCGCGCAAGGCGCTGGCCGATGCCGCCCGCTTCCGCGAAATTCTGGCAAACGAAGGCGCCGAACTGGTGCTGCACGGCCACAATCACGTCCACAGCCTGGTGGCGCTGCCCTCCCGCTTCGGCACCGTCAATGTCGTCGGCGTTCCCTCCGCCTCGATGGGCGAAACCCCGCATTACGAACCTGCCGCCTGGAATCGCTATGCCATCACCCGCCAGAACGGGCGCTGGTACACGGGCCTCACCATCAGGGCCTGGGATCCGGTAATCCGCAGCATCCGCACCACCGGCGAATTCGCCCTTTCGCAATAACCAGCGGTTGCGATAGACTGCCGCGGTGAATGCCACACTCGAAAAATTCGGCTATCCCGGAACCCTGGTTCGCGACTATCACCACTGGTGCGTGCTGCTGCGCGTCGCACAGATAACGCTTGGCGCGCTGGTCCTCGGCGCCAAGGGCGAGGAACGGGCCTTTTCGGAACTTGCGCCCGAGGCCTTCGCCGAATTGCCGCGCGTCACCCGCGACATCGAGCACGGGCTCAAATCCTTCCGGCCCTATGACAAGATCAATTATCTCATGCTGATGATGGTCGATCCGCATGTGCATTTCCATGTGCTGCCGCGCTATGCGGGCGGCACAGGAATTCGAGGACGTAAGCTTCGCCGATGCCGGCTGGCCGGGACCGCCCGACCTCAAATCCGCCACGCCGATGCCCGAGGAAACCCGCAAGCACCTGCTTCACGCCGTGCAGTCAAACTGGCCGAGGACTTGACCGAATTGATTTCGCATCGTCGACCGCTATGTCCTGAGGCAGATCGCCAAGCCGCTCGCCGCCGCCATGGCGATCGGCCTGCTCATGCTGCTGGCCGAACGCATGGTGCGCCTGCTCGACACGACGCTCGGCAAGAAGAATTCCTTCGCCGTGGTCTTCGAGCTGCTCGCCTATCTGGTGCCGCATTATCTGGGCACCGCCATTCCCGCCGCCCTGTTCCTCGGCCTGCTCTTCGGCTTCAACAAGATGTCGAAGGACAGCGAGATCGACGCCTTCATGGCCATCGGGCGTCGGCCTGCACCGCCTGGCGCGGCCGGTCATGATCCTCTCCGCCATCCTTGGCCTCGTGTCGCTTGTCGATCGTCGGCTGGCTGCAGCCGCATACCCGCTACGCCTACCGCTCGGTGGTCTTCGACGTGCAGAATGTCGAGGTCTTCTATCTCGCCGAGGAAGGCGTCTTCATGCAGGCCGGCACCCGCACCTTCATCCTCGACACGCTCGACCGCGGCAACAATGCTTTCGACCATGTCTTCCTGTTCGACGACCGCGGTGCCGAAGGCTCCGAGACGGTAACCGCGGCGCACGGCTCGCTGATCGAGGTCGCGGAGCAGCCGCGGCCGGTGCTGCGCCTCGAGAACGGCCATCGTCTCAAGCTCGAGCGAGCCGGCCTTCGCCCCGCCGCCGGCAATGCGCCCTTGGCGGCCATCGCCGAATTCGCCACCGCCGACACGCCGCTCGGCAAGATCTCCGACAACATTTTCCGGCCGCGCGGCGAGGACGAACGCGAACTCACCCTGCCCGAACTTTATCGCCCAGCTCGACACGCCGCCCGAGGGCACGACATCCAATGCCATGCGCGCCGAACTGCACAAGCGCCTGGTCAGCGATGCTGACGCTGCTCGTCCTGCCGTTGCTCGCCGTTCCCTTCGCCATCGGCCGGCGGCGCAGCCAGCGCGCCTACCGCTTCGGCCTCGCGCTGGTCCTGCTCGTCGCCTTCCACGAAGTCATCGAACAGGGAGCCTGGCGACGCAAACCAGCGGCCTGTCGCCGTGGCTCACCATGTGGCTGCCTTTCGGCCTGCTGACCGCCTTCGCGCTCTGGCGATTCTGCCCGCACCTGTTTCCTGTTGCGCCAGGATCGCCTCGAAGCCGTCATCGATACCGTCAGCGATCGCGGTGCGCAAATGGCGCCGCCGCATTTTTCCGGGACTTGCGCCAATGAAGATCATCGCCTGGATGCTCACGCGCATGATTGCCGTGCGCTTCCTCGTCATTCTGCTCGGCATCTCCATATTCGTGCTGTCCCTCGACGTCGTCACCTATGCCAAGGAGATCCTGGCTCTGGGCTCGGGCGGCATCGGCATCGTCGCCGAATACATGCTGATGCGGGCGCCCGGCACGCTTGCCACCTTCCTGCCCATCAGCATGCTGCTCGCGCTGCTTCTCGTGCTCACCGAACTCAGCTATCGCAACGAGATTCCGGCGCATCTGGGCGGCGGGCGCTTCGCCGTTCCGCCTCATCGTCATGCTGCTGCCCCTTGGCTTTCTGGCCGGCGGCCTGCATTTCCTGCTGAACGATCAGGGCATTCCGGCGGCGGCCCCGGTGCTGCGCGAATGGGGCGTTGGCGATTATGGCGAGAAGAAGCTCAAGGTCGGGCGAGCGCGATCCGATCTGGATGCGCTCCGGCAGCGACATCCTGCGCGCCGGCTGCGCCAACGCCGAATCGACCGCGCTTGCCGACGTGATCATCTTCCGCCGCGATGCCAGCGGGCTCCTGCGCGAGCAGATCTTCGCCAGCAGGCGGCTCTCGAAGGCGACCGCTGGAATCTGACGGACGTCCTCGTCTATTACCGCGACAATCTTCCGCCCGACCGGCTCGACCGCCTGGTCTATTCCGGCGCCATGAAGCCCGCCGCCGCCGGCGCGCGCTCCGGCGATCCGGAAGAAATGTCGCATGGCCGATCTCGACTATTTCATCGACAATTCCGGCTTCGGCATAAGGCCGGCCTGGGTCTACGAAACCTGGTGGCACAAGCGCCTGTCGCTGTTTTTCTCGGCTCTGGTGATGATCGCCATCTGCGATCCCGCTCGCCACCCGCTTCCGCCGCGGCGGCGGCATTGGCGTGCTCTTCGCCGCCGGTGTCGGCATCGGGTTCATCTATTTCGTCGTCGACGGTCTATGCGCTCAGCATGGGCGAATTGGGCTTCGTAACGCCCTGGCTGGCCGCCTGGCTGCCGGTCATTGTCTTCGGCGCGCTGGCAAGCGCCATCACCTTGCGTGCCGAAACCGTTTGACGAGACGCGTGACTAGCCGCATGCCTAGACACGAACGCCGAAGGATGAACCGACACTTGGCCAAGAAACCGCGAAAGGCGCCGCGCAAGAAGATAGCGTTGAAGGTGCCGAAGCCGCCGGCCGCGGTGGCGCCGTTACCGGCGGCTCCACTCCCAGCGGGACCGCGCCGCTTCGCACCCGTCCTTTGCATCGTGGGCGAAGGGCGCGCCCAACTATGGGGCCGCGGCACGGACGAACGCCTTGCACTGCAATTTGCGAGCGAGGGACTGCACGAGAAGATCACCCTTGCCGACGCGGCCAACCACAATGGCCCGGTCGTCGTCGTTCGCGCCGATGCGGTGCTCGATCAGCCGCTGATCCCGATCCTGCTGAAACGTCTGAACCTGCTGCTGATCGGCGAAGGCCCCGCCGGTCCGGTGCCCATCGCGGCTCAGGTCCAGGGCGCGCAAGTTGACGCCATCGCCGAAATCCTCGTGGGAGCACGCGAAGTAACCCCGGAGCTCAAGCTTCTTAAGCGTACTCCCGCCGAGCTCGACGCACATTTCTGGAAGGCCCTGCGCAAGCGCGAAACGCCCTATGCCATAACCGTCACCGCCGCCAATCGCGCCGCCGTCGAATGGCGCATGTTCATGGGCACCTATAAGGGCGCCACCGACATCGTCACCAAGCATCTGTGGCCGGTGCCGGCCTTCCATGCCACCCGCTGGCTGGCGCCGCGCGGCATAACGCCCAACATGGTGACCGCGGCGGGCGCCCTGCTCATGGTGCTCGCCTTCTGGCTTTTCCTCGACGGCCAGCTTCCTTGCAGGGCTCGCCGCCGCCTGGGCCATGACTTTTCTCGACACCGTCGACGGCAAGCTCGCCCGCACCACGCTCACCTCCAGCAAGTGGGGCGACATTTTCGATCACGGCATCGACCTGGTGCATCCGCCCTTCTGGTATGTGGCCTGGGCGCTGGGCCTCGGCGCTGCCGGCATTGTCTGGCCGCCCGCGCTCTTCTGGTCGGTCATCGCCGCCATTCTCGGCGGCTATCTATTGCAGCGGGTGATCGAAGGCATCGCCATCAAGTGGCTGGGTCTCGAGATTCACATCTGGCGGCCCATCGACACGCTGTTCCGCCAGATCACGGCGCGGCGCAATCCCAATCTGATCATCTTGACGATTTTTGCACTGGCCGGAAAACCCGATTGGGGCCTGATCGCCGTCGCGTTGTGGACCGTCATCTGCCTTGTGCTGCACGCGCGTCCAGCTCATGCAGGCGCTGGCGGCGCGGCGCAAAGCGCCCCTCACCTCCTGGATGACCGCACGGTGATGCGCGCTGGCCTTATCGTCAATCCGGCCTCCGGCAAGTCCAGCGGCAAGGGCCTGGCGCTTGCCGAAAAGCTTAAGAGTGCTTCCGTCGTTCCGGTCCGCATCCTCGAACGTTTCGGCCAGTTGCCGCAGGTCCTCGACGAGTTCGCCGCCGCGGGCGTCACCGAACTCTTCGTCAGTTCCGGCGACGGCACCGTTCAGGCGGTCCAGACCGACCTCGCCGAGCGCAAGCCCTTCGCGCAATTGCCGCGCCTGGGGCTCCTGCCGCACGGCACCACCAACATGACAGCCGCCGATCTTGGTTTCCGCTACCGTTCGATCGAGGCCCAGGCGCAATTTCTCGCCAACCCGCAGCCTCGCATCCTGCGACCGCGGCCGACGCTGCGCGTCGTCAATCCGCGCGACGGCCAGGCCGCGCCACGGCATGTTTCTCGGCACCGGCGCCATCTCCACGGCGACACTATTCTGCCAGCAGGCCTTCAATGCCAGGGGCGTCGGCGGCAACTGGGCCGGTTTTGCGACGCTGGCCGGCGCCGTTACCCGCTCGCTGTTTACGCCCGCAAATCCCGCCGACGAAACTCGCTTCGACCGACCCTATCCCATCGCCATCGTGTCCGATGGGCGCAGCATCGCCACCGGCGATCAATTGCTGATGCTGTCGACCACGCTGGACAAACTCATTCTCGGCGCCAGGCCCTTCTGGGGCGGAATTCACGGGCCCATTCGCACCTCGGTCATTCCCTATCCGGTGCCCGGCATCGTCCGCTGGCTCCTGCCCATCATGTATGGCGGCGAGGATCGCAAGGTGCCGGCGGGTGCCGCAAGCTTTTCCGGCACCAGCCTCGCCATTACGACACCCGTCTCCTTCGTCATCGACGGCGAGTTCTTCGAGCCGCCGGAGCATGAACCCTTGCGAATCGAAACCGGCCCCGTCTTCACCTATGTTTGCGGCTGAATGGCAAGTCTCGAAGATCTCGCCGCCGCAACCCTCGCGCAGGTAGTTCCCGGCGAAATCCGCGCCATGGCCGATCATGTTCGCGCCTCACATGGCGATGTACGCGCCGTCCTCGCCTATGGCTCGTGCCTGCGCGGAGTTGCCGCGACCGAGTCCCTCATCGACCTCTATGTGCTGACCGGCGATCTCGGTGGCGTCAGTTCCAATGCCGCAAGCCGCCTCGCCTGCGCACTCATTCCGCCTAACGTCTATTATGCCGAAATGGATATCGACGGGCGCCGCACCCGCGCCAAATATGCGGTGCTGCCCCTGTCCCTGTTCGCCGCCTGGATGACGTCGGACAATCCCTATTTCTGGGCCCGCTTCGCCCAGCCTTCGGCGCTCGTCTTTGCCGCAAGTGAGAATGACCACCGCGACACCATCGCCGCCATCTGCACCGCCGTCCGCACCATGTTCGCCAATGCCCGGGGCCTTTCGCAATCGAGCGATCCGCTTGCCGTCTGGACCGCCGGTTTCACCGCGACCTATGCAACCGAACTCCGCTCCGAGTCTTCCACTCGCGCTAACTCAATGGTCGCCGCCAATGTGGACTACTACCGTGAAGCTGCACGCCTGCTTGACGCGGTTCCTGCCATCAATGCCAACTGGCGTCTCCGCCGCTTCACCGGAAAACTTTGGTCCGTCGCCCGGCTGATCAAGGCCGCCTTCACTTTCACCGGCGGCGCCGATTACATCGCCTGGAAAATCGAACGCCATTCCGGCCACAAGATTGAACTTTCCGCTTGGCAGCGCCGCCATCCCGTCATCGCCGGCTTGATGCTGCTCCCGCAACTCCTGCGCCGCGGCGCGGTAAGATAAAGGGAATTCAAGGCGCCGGCATCTCAGAGATTCCCCTTCTCCCCGCACGTCGTGCGGGGAGAAGGTGCCCGAAGGGCGGATGAGGGGCCGCTGCCGCGTGATGGACCGGAAGTTCGACTCGCGGAGAGGCCACCCCTCATCCGGCGCTTCGCGCCACCTTCTCCCCGCCGCAAGTGGCAGGGCGAAAGGGAAATGGAGAGATGCCAGCCAATCCGCTCGCCGCCTTTTTGGCGTGTCCCGCCGCGACCACCTCGCCGAACAGTTCGATGATCCGGTAGATGTCATCATGGGAATGCGTGGCAGAGACTGAGCAGCAGAGCAGACACTGTTTGCGCAGGTGAGGCCTCACTTTTTCTCAGTCTTCATAGTCCTCAATATGGAGCTGCATGAAGGTCGCTGAAATACTCCGGCCCTTAGTGAGCTCTCCTCCGCCCAGATTGAGGTCGACTTCCAATCGCAGCTTCGACCCATCCTCACTAATCGTAGCATCGGCAATTCGCACGCCTTCAAATGTTTCAACATCAAGCAAAAAAGTCTCAACCTGGCTGAAGATGAGTTTGCAATGACGGCTGCCTGCATATTCGGGAAGATCTGTGAAATTCGCATTCAGGTCTTCTACGACAAATACCAGCTTGCGAGTTTTGACTTCAAATTGAAAATGACTGATACGAACATCATGCAAGCCGCCGAGAGAATATAGAAACGAGGAAGGATTGAGAACGCGTTCGATGTTCATTTTTATCCTCTTAAATCCCCTCGCATCGTGAGTTCTCGAAATCCCAGCGACCTCCCGCATCGAGACAACTATCAACCAGCATGAAATCCCAAACCCACAGCAACAAAAATGCCGTGGCGGCGACAATAATCACCAGCAGGGCTAACCGTCGCCGGGATATGCAACCCTATCCGCTCGCCGCTTTCTTCGCGTGTCCCGCCGCGACCACCTCGCCGAACAGCTCGATGATCCGGTCGATCTCCTCGATGCGTGTGCGCCGCCGAGACCGAGCAGCGCAACAGGCACAGCTTGTTGGGCGTGCCCGGCGGCAGCGCGATATTGACATAGACGCCGGCCTCGAGGAGCGCGTTCCACATGGCGATCGTCGAGAGCTCGTCGGCGCATTTGACCGCGATGACCGGGCTCACCGTGTCGCAGCCGAGGTCGAGGCCAAGCGCCTTGAAGCCGTCGAACAGCCGCGCCGAATTGGCGCGTAGCTGTTCGCGGCGCTCCGGCTCGGCGGCCAGCTTCCGGACCGCCGCCAGCGAGGTGGCGACCGAGGCGGGCGACGGCGAGGCCGTGAACATATAGGGCCGCGTGGCATAGCGCAGCGTCTCGAACAGCGGATGATTGCCGGCCCCGAAGCCGCCGATGGCGCCGACGCTCTTCGAGAAGGTGCCGACGACGAAATCGACCTCGTCCTCGAGCCCCGCCTCGTCGGCGAGGCCGCGGCCATGCGGTCCGAGCACGCCGAAGGAATGCGCCTCGTCGACCAGAAGCTGGAAGCCGTGCTTCTTCTTCACTTCGACGAAATCGGCAAGCGGCGCCCGGTCGCCCAGCATCGAATAGATGCCTTCGAGCACCACGAGCCGGCCGCCCTCCTCGCCTTCCGAGCGCGCCAGCCGCTTGTCGAGATCGCCGGCGTCATTGTGGCGGAAGCGCACCAGCTTGGCGCCCGACAGCGTGCAGCCGTCATAGATCGAGGAATGCGAATCGGCGTCGAGATAGATCGTGTCCTTGGGTCCGGCCAGCCCCGCCAGCATGCCGAGATTGGCCTGATAGCCGGTGGTGAACACGATGCAGTGCTGGCGGTTGAGGAATTTCGCGAGCTCCGCTTCGAGTTCGCTTGTGCAGGGCGTAGGTGCCGTTGGCGATGCGCGAGCCGGTGGTGCCGGTGCCGAATTCGGCCAGCGCCTCCTGGCCCGGCCTCGATGCAGTCGGCATCGAAGGTGATGCCCATGTAATTGTTGGTGCCGGCGAGAATGGTCTCGCGGCCGTTGATGATGGCGCGGGTCGGCGACAGGATTCTGCTCGTTGGTGAGCGCCGACCGCATTGGCGCCCAGCGCCAGCATGCGCTCGTGGCGCTCGGCGATGGTCCGGTGCTTGTCGAGAAGATCGATCATGGCTCAGGCCTTTTTCCGCCGCGCCTCGACCACCTTGGCGAGATCGGCGATGGTGCGGGTTTCGGACAGCACGTTGAGCGGAATTTCGATGTCGAAATGGTCCTCGACCTCCATGACGAAATCCATCACCGTCACGGAATCGATGTTGAGATCGGCGGAAATGTCGGTCTCGGGCTTGAGCGTGATGCCGTTGCGTGTTGAACGGCTCGAGCAGCTCGCGGATTTGGGCGATCGTGTCGGTCATGCCTTGGTCTCTTCGGTGTGGCTTGCCCGCCTTCTATCGGGCCCGCGCCCGGGCGGCAACCACCCCTCGCGCGCGGTACCATTCGACGGTCCGGGCAAACCCTGCCTCGAAACCGGTGGCATCGGCGAGCGGCAGACCCGGCCCACGGGCCACCCAGTCGTCGTGATAGAGTTCGGCGATCTTGCCGGCGTCACCATGCCGGGCTTGCCGGTGAAGCGCGACATGCCGCTGGCCGCCGCGGCCACCAGCGACGGCACGAATTGCGGCAGAAAGACGGGGCGGATCGAAATGCCTTCCACCCGCTGCGCCGCGGCGATGAGATCGGCCCAGCCATAGCCGCCCGTCCGTCCCGTCGCTCAGTTCGAAGCAGCCGCGCGTCTTGCTCGCCACCGCATCGGCGATGACGCGCGCGAGATCTTCGACATAGATGCAGCGAGAAGCGTGCCGTGCGGCGCCCCGGGATCATGGCGATGCGGCGCGTCAGTTGCCGCGATCAGCGGCAGCGTGCCGCGGTCGCCCGGCCCATAGACGACCGGCGGGCGCAGGATGATCGCATTGAGCGCGGCCGCACGCGCCTCGATCGCCTGTTCCGCCGCGCGCTTGCTGGCGGCATAGGCCGAAAGCTGCGGCTCGCGCGCCGCGAGCGATGAGACATGGATGAAGCGCTTGACCCCTGCCCGCTCCGCCGCCGCCGCGATGTCCGCGGTCCCCTGTTCGTTGACGGTGAAATAATCGCGGCCGATGCAGCCGCCGCGATGGCGCCCGCCAGATGCACCACCGCATCCGACCCGCGTACCAGCCTGTCGAGTGCTGCCGCATTGCCGAGATCGCCTTCGACGATCCGGATGTCAGCCGATAACCGCGCCTGCGCGGGAACGCGCACCAGCGCCACCAGCCGGTGCCCGCGCTTCAGGAGTTCGGCTACGGCATGGCCGTCCGGCAAAGCCGGTGGCGCCGGTGATGGCAGATCGTCTTGGCCATGCTGTCTTTCGCTTCAGGTCGCGCCGTGAACCGGCTTACTGGGCGGCGTCCAGAAAAGTTCCGCGGCGCCATTCTCGGCGATCTCGCCCGCCAGATATTTCTGCTTGGCGCCGGCCCGCGACAGCTTGCCGGAAGAGGTGAAGGGCAGGCTCTTCGGCGGCACCAGCACCACGCTGCACTCGACGCCGGCGCTGTGATGAACGACACGCCGCCACCTTGCGGCGCAGGTCTTCCATCGCGGCGGCATCGGCCAGGCGGCATTGGACCAGCACCACCACGTCGTCGTCGCCATCCTCGCCTTCGACCGCGAAGGCGGCGACATCGCCGCGCGCAGCGGTTCGATCTGCTCCGCCGCCCATTCGATATCCTGCGGCCAGATATTGCGGCCATTGTGCAGGATCAGATCCTTGGCGCGCCCGGTGATGACGATTTCGCCATCGAGCCAATAGCCCATGTCGCCGGTATCCATGAAGCCGTCGGCGCTCATGACGGCCTCGCGTCGCCTCGTCATTCTCGAAATAGCCGGCCATCAGGCTCGGGCCCTTCACGAAGATGCGGCCGATCTCGCGCTCGCCGAGCGCCTGCCCGTCATCGTCGCGGATCACCACCTCGTGGCCGGGCAGCGGCTTGCCGCACACCACGAAGCTGCGCACCTTGTCGGGCGCCGCACCCGGCTTGGCTGGAACCGCCCGGCGTCCCGTCTTGTAGGCTTCGCGGTCGATCGTATCGATGCGGACCGGCTTGTCCACGTCGGCGAAGGTGATGGCCAGCGTCGTTTCCGCCATGCCGTAGCTCGGCATGAAGGCGCGTGGCGTCGAAGCCCGCCGACCGCCAGCGTCTCGGCGAACTGGTCGAGCACGTCGGCGCGCACCATGTCGCCGCCGATGCCGGCGACGCGCCAGATCGATGAGATCGAGCGTCGCCGCATCGCCATTGATGCGCCGCGCCGCCAGGTCGTAGCCGAAGGACGGCGAATAGGCAGATCGTCGAGCGGTTCTCCGACATGAGCTTGAGCCACAGCGCCGGGCGCCGGGCGAAGGACGTCGTCGCCAGATAGTCGACCGTTACCTGTCCCATCATCGGCGCGAGGCAGAAGCCGACGAGGCCCATGTCGTGATAGAGCGGCAGCCACGAGAAGGCGCGGTCGTCCGGCCTGATGCGCAGGCCGTCGCGCAGGATGCCGCGCGTGTTGGCGACGATCGCCTTCTGGGTGATCAGCACGCCCTTGGGATCGGAGGTCGATCCCGACGAATACTGGATATAGGCGATCTCATCGGCGCCGGAACGGTTCGAGCTTGACCGCCGATTCCGGCTGGGCCTGCAGGGCGCCTGATGGGTCAGGACGCTCGCCACTGCCCGCCACCGCGGCGGCTTCGCTTATGTGGGCTTCGAGATCGCTCAGACGCGATCACCGCGCAGGCGCGTGCCGCTTTCAGCATGCCGGCGATGCGCTCGACATAGGCATCCTTGCCGCCGATATACATGGTGTAGGGCATCGGACAGGGAACGAGGCCCGCATACTGGCAGGCGAAGAACACGCCCATGAACTCGGGCCCGGTCTCGGCAACGATCGCCACCCGGTCGCCGCGCTTGAGGCCGAGCGACAGGAGCTTGCGCGCCGTGGCCAGCGCCAGCTTACGCAGTGCTGAATAGGCGAGCACGTGCTGAAGGCTGCCACGCGCCGAATAGAAATTGAAGCCGGTTACACCCTGTGCGGCATAGTCCAGCCCGCTCGGCAGGGTGTCGAATTCGGCCAGTAGTTGCGGTAAATCCCGGTTGGCTCGCGGCGTTCGCGAAACCTCACTGGCGGCGGCCGCCCCACGCCGCGCCGCATGTCCCATCATCCCGAGAACCTCATTATTCTGCTGATTCTGTTGCCACACCCACCACAGGGCCGTGGCCCGGTGACTTGGATCCCTGCCTACCAACCCAACCAATCAAGGTTAAATCAAATGGTGTTGCAGAATGTAACGGCCGCTGGGACCATTAAAATTTCAATATTCCCAATAGGATAGCGAAGATTAACACGGTCAGAATGGCAAGCGCGAAGCCAGAGAGCCCGGCGAGAATCAGGGCGCTGACGGCGAATCCGGCCGGCTGCCCGACCGGGTGCGTTGCCGCCATCTGGCGTTCGCGGGCGATGATCCGGTGCGCCATATAGTGTTTGAGCCGTCTCCACCATCTCGGGCCGGTCGGCGGTTTCAAGCAGGATTTCGCGGCCGGCGTGATTGTCCTGCACCAGCCGATAGGTCTGGTAATCCGGCTCCATCACCACGAAGGTGATGAGATCGATCCACAATTTCGGAGGCTCGCCCGGCGCCAGCGCCAGATCGAACATTTGCCGCGCTTCCTGTGAATGGGCGATGACCGCGGCGATGTCGTCCTTGAGTACCTGGAGGCGCAGTGATTTCGCATCCTTGATGCCGAGCACGGCTTCATGATGCGCTGCTTCTGTCAGCCGCGCCTGGCGCAAGGCTTCGTCAAGCGTGTTTGCCCGTCCAGTTGCTGCTGCGGCTGTCGCCACGTTACTAACGTCCCTCAATCCATGCCCCGTGCCGAAATGAGACACGCCGGGCCCCGATTCCATCACCACTGGCTGCGCTGCACGAACAATGCCAGGCTGGATTTCTCAGGCCCCGTCATCCCAGCGCGGGCCGGTCCGGGTGGTAGAGAGAAAGCAGCGGATCGCGGGTTTCCTCGAGCAATTCCTGCGCCGCAAACAGGCCCACGGCGGGGGCCAGAGTAATGCCCGAATGCATGACCGCGATATAAAGCCCGACGCGGTTGCGCGGCCTGCCGATCGCAGGATATCCGTCGGCCGGATGTGGCCGGTAGCCAAGCGTGTGAAAATCGAGCTCCACCGCTTCCGCGCCCTTGATCATCGCCTGCACCTTGGCGTGCAGCTCGCGTGCCTTGTCGCCGGCCTGGCCGACTGGAGCGGCGCCGGCGAAATCGGTACCCGCCACCAGCCGCCCTTCCGCCGTCTGCCGCACATGCAGCCCGGGCGACATGACGAGACCGCGCAACAATTCGCCGGCCGGCTTCGAATGGGCCAGAAGCCCCGGCGGCGTGGTGAGCTTGAACTTTATGCCGATCGAGTCGAGCAGTTGCACCGTGCCCGCACCCGCCGCGATAACGATCTCGTCGGCATGGATCACGCCCTCCTCGGTCATGACGCCTGCCACCCGGCCGCCATCTTCCACCAGCCATTTGACATGGGCATGGGCAATGACCTGGGCACCCAGCGCCTCCGCCCCTGCCAGCATCGCACTTGCCGCCGCCAGCGGTTCAGTCACGCCTTCTTCCGCCACATGCAGCGCCAAGTCCGGCGGGTTTTTCAGATTGGGCTCGATCCGCAATATCTCCGCCCGGTCCACGCGGCGGATGCCATAGCCCCAGGCCGAATGCTGCTTCGCATAGGCTTCGAGTTCGTCGGGCGGCAAATCCCAGATGAGGCCGCCGCACCAGTTGACCGCCAGCCCCGGCACTTCGCGGGCGAGCCGCCGCCATTCCAGCATGGCGCGCTCGCGCAGCCGGAAATAGGGCTCGGGATTGCCCCAGCTGGCATTGATCCAGGCCCACGAAAAGCGCGTCGCCAGCCCGCCGGCATCGCCGCCATCAAGCACCGTGACCGCCGCTCCGGCCTTTGCCAGATGCCAGGCGATCGAGGCGCCGATGATGCCCGAGCCGACGATCAGCACGCGCTTGGCCATCAAGTCCCCCGCGCCGGAACCTGTGCCGCCACCCGCTTTATCACTTCGGCCTGGCGCACCAATTCGCCGTCCGGCATTGCGTCGTAGCAGGGAACCACGATCATATCCTTCATCGCTTGGGCCGCCGTGACCGGTTCCAGCGCCGGCCTGTCCGCCGGTGCGGCGATGTGCTGCGAGCGCGGCAGGTCCGCCGCATCGAAGCCTGCCGCACGCAGCGCCTCGATGAATTTGCGCGGCTCGCTCACCAGCAACGGAAACACCCAATAATCGTGATGCGCATTGGCCTGGGCCGGCAGGTGGGCGGCACCGTCGATCAGGTCGCGCAACCGCTCGCCCTTCGCAGCCCGCGCCTTGATCTGCTGCATGTCGAATTGCCCCAGCCGCCGGTTCATCAGAGAGAGCATGGTGGCGGACGGCTGATAGCGCAGATTATTCGCCGTCTTGAGCGGCGCCACGTCGCGCACCTTGTCGGCAAGCGCGTCCTCGTAATCCTTGCCCCTCGATTTGTAGTAGCGGTAAATCGCCCCCAGCACCGGTGCGCGAGGTGGCGAGCTTCAGACCCATGAATTGCACGATGCGCTTGCGCTGCTTCGTCTCGGGCTGCAGCGGATAGGTGCCGTGGATCGCCCGCATCTTGTCGCGCAAGGGCTTGGGCCTCACCCGGATCAGCGCGCCGCCGAGTGCCGTTGCCGTCTTGATCGGCCCGAAGGAAAACATGTTGAGATCGGCGGCCGGCGAGCCCGGATAGTCGCGCCCGTTGAAGGCCTGGGCGCAGTCCTCGACCGCCACGATGCCCTTGGACCTGGCGAATGCGAAGAGCGGATCGAGATCGAGCCTGGTGCCGAACAGATGCGCCGCGACGAACACCCGCGAGCGCCGCGTGACCGCCGCCTTCAGGCGCTTGAGGCTCGGCCCCATATGGGCGAGATCGAGATCGACCGGCACCGGCACCAGCCCCGCCTCCTTGACGATCCGCACCATGCCTTTGACATTGAGCGCCGAGAATATCACCTCATCGCCGGGCTTGAGCTCGAGCGCCTGCAGCAGGAGATCGAATCCCGTGCGCACCGAATAGGCGGCGATCGTGTCGCCGCCCTCGGAGAAATAGGCCTCGGCGCGGGCCAGCTCCGCCGCCCGGCCGGGCGGATTGAAGCTTGCCGCCAGACCGGAGGCCAGATCGCCCCAGCCGATTTTCAATTGTGTTCTCACCCACACGCGTGGAATTTCCTTGTTTCGCCCTGAGTTAGCGCCATTCGCTGGGCAATGCCAGCGGCTGCGGCAACACTGGCCAAAGGCGTGCATTGAGCTTGGCCCGCGCTTGGTCTAAACGGGACCCATCATGACAGATGCAGCATCAACCGGCGAACTCACCTGGCTCCAGCGTTTCCGCCAGGCGCGGAAGAAGCGCGTCAAGCGCTTTGGCAAGAAATTCATTCGCGGCCTTGCGGATTTTCTCGGCCGTCAGTCGCAAGTCGGCAATGCCCCGGTCCTCGATTCGAAGCACTTTCCTTTCCTCAAGACCTTCACCGATGACTGGCAGAAAATCCGCGCCGAGGTGACCGAAATCCTCAAGCACCGCGAGGCGATCCCCGTCTTTCAGGACGTCTCGCCCGACCAGATGCGGATTTCCAAGGGCACCAACTGGCGCACCTTCATCCTCTTCGGCTTCGGCGAGAAGCTGGAGAAGAACTGCCGCCAGGCGCCGGTCACCACCAGGCTCCTCGAAGCCGTACCCGATTTGCAGACGGCGTGGTTCTCGATCCTCGGCCCCGGCTATCACATTCCCGCCCATCGCGGCGTGACCAAGGGCATCCTGCGCGCCCATCTCGGCCTGATCATTCCCAAGGACGCGGAGAACTGCCGCATGCGGGTGGGCGACACCATCAATGTCTGGCGCCCCGGCGAGATTTTCGTCTTCGACGACACCTATGAGCACGAAGTGTGGAACGACACCGAGGACGAGCGCGTCATCCTGCTCTTCGATTTCGACCGGCCCATGCGCTTCTGGGGCCGCCTGCTCAACGCCACCTTCGTCAGGCTGCTGAAGCTCACCGCCTATTACCAGGTGCCGAAGAAGAACATGGCGACCTTCGAGGACCGCTTCGAAGCGGCCACCCGCCAGGCCACCGAGACGATCGAGAAACTCTCCGACGATTAGGCAGCCCTGATCTGGCCGCCGGCTTTTTGCGGCTCGGCGATGCGCTTCTCCGCCTCCTCGACGATCCACTTCGCCTGGGCCTTGGCCTGATCGAGAATTTCCCGCGCGTCTTTCTGCGCCTGGAGGAGACGGGCGGCGTATTCCTGGTGCCCGCTGGCCTCGTTGGCGCCGACGGCCCGTGCGAGCTTATCCGCCGCCTGGCGATAGTCGGTCAGCAGGGTCTGGGCAAACTGGTCCTGGGCTTTGGCCAGCTCATCGGGCGAGGTGCATTGCATCACGCGCAGCGGCAGCACGATATATTCTTGCATGCGCTTGCCATACAGGAACGTGATTTCCATGTTCCACCGCGCCAGCATCTGTAGCCATGACGCGTCGGACGCGGGCAAGTTGCCGTTTTGACTGGCAGTTGCGGATGTTTTGGATGATGGGTTTGGCATGGGCGTTTCCTCGATTGGGTTGAGCCGTAACAGCTACTCAAGATCAAAGACACGCATGACAAACTGGTAACGGCGGCGGTTACGGCTGCATGGGCCATGCGACTCGCGCACCAAGTCACGATCAATCAGGCTAAAGCGGCAATATCATGACGGCGCGAACAGGTATCCACACTTCTGCGTCTACTTTAAAACTTCACGCTCGCCGGTCCCTTCAATTCTAGCATCGCCCGCGCTTCGGCGGGCGTGGCGATGTCGATCGACAGCTCTTCCAGGATGTGCCGCATCTTGGCGACAAGTGCTGCGTTGGACGGCGCCAGCTTGCCCTTGCCGAGGAACAGATTGTCTTCCAGCCCGACGCGCACATTGGCGCCCATCGTCGCGGCCATGGTGCAGAAGGGAATCTGAAAGCGCCCCGCCGCCAGCACCGACCAGTGATACTGATCGCCGAACAGCCGCTCCGCCGTCTCGCGCATCACCAGCACATTCTGCGGGTCCGCTCCGATGCCGCCCAATATGCCGAAGATCGTCTGCACGAACAGCGGCGGCTTCACCAGCTTGCGCTCAAGGAAGTGAGCGAGCGTGTAGAGATGGCCGACATCGTAGCACTCGAATTCGAAGCGCACGCCATGGCCCTCGCCCAATCTCTTCAATATTTTCTCTATGTCCCCGAAAGTATTGCGGAAAATGAAGTCAGTCGAGCCTTCGAGATGCTTCCGTTCCCAGTCGTGCTTGAACTCCTTGTAACGCCCCAGCATCGGAAACAGACCGAAATTCATCGACCCCATGTTGAGCGACGTCATTTCCGGCGAGAAATGTTCCGCCGCCGCCAGCCGCTCGTCGATCGACATGCCCTGGCCGCCGCCGGTGGTGATGTTGACGACCGCATCGCAGCCCTCCTTGATGCGCGGCAGGAACTTGCTGAAGATATCCGGCGACGGCGACGGCTTGCCGGTCTCGGGATCGCGCGCATGCAGATGCAGGATCGCCGCGCCCGCCTTCGCCGCCTCGATTGCCTGCTGGGCGATCTCGTCCGGCGTCACCGGCAGATAAGGCGACATCGACGGCGTATGGATCGAGCCGGTGATGGCGCAGGTGACGATGACTTTCGATTTGGCGCGCATGAAAATTCCCCCCGGCGTGGCGGCACACACCATGCCGCGCCTGCCAGGCTGCCGCAAGCACCGCGCCCTCCCCGCCCTGTCAAAGCGCGGCGCGGCGCGTCAGCGGAGCGGTGCGCTTGATGATCACCTTGTCGATCCGCCGTCCGTCAAGGTCCACCACTTCGTAGTTGAACCCGCGTTCGTCGAACGACTCGCCGGGCTTCGGAATGTGCCCCATGCGGTCCAGCACAAATCCGGCCACCGTCTGATAGTCGCGGGTGCGCGGCACCGGCAGTCCCACCCGCTCCGTCAGAATGTCGATGGGCGTGCTGCCGGAAACCAGCAGCGAACCGTCGGCACGTTCCACGATATCGGGTTCGGGCTCGGAATCGTCGTGCCGGAACACGCCGACGATCGCTTCAAGAATATCCGCCGTGGTGACGATGCCTTCGAAGTGCCCGTACTCGTCGTAGACCAGCCCGAAATGCACCTCCGATTCCTTGAGCCGGTTGACCACCTCGAGGGCATCGAGCGTGTCGGGGATGACCGGCGCTTCTTTCACCAGCTGCTTGATGTTGGGCTTGCGCCGCCGCAGCAATGCCACCGCCAGATCCTTCGCCTGGATCACTCCGAGAATATTGTCGGTGCTTCCTTCATAGGCGATGAAGCGCGAATGGCCGCTCTCGGCCATCTGCTTGCCGATCTTTGCCGGCGTCTCCTCGACGTCGATCATTTCAACATCGGCGCGCGGCGTCATGACGGTACGCACCAGCCGGTCTCCCAGCCGCATGACGCCGGCGATCATGGTGCGCTCTTCCGGTTCCAGCACACCCGCCGATTCCGCCTCGGCGATCAGCGCATGGATTTCGGCATCGGTTACGGTGTCGTCCTTGACGCGGCCCTGGCCCAGTAGCGCCAGAACCAGCCTTCCCGAACGGTCGAGCAGCCACACGACCGGCGCGGATATCTTGGCCAGCACCGTCATCGCCGGAGCCACCAGGCAGGCGATGCGCTCCGGATTGCGCAGAGCGATTTGTTTTGGAACCAGCTCGCCGATGATCAGGGAGAGATAGGTGATGAGCCCGATGACCAGGCCGAAACCGACGGGCTCTGCCACATGCTCGGGCATGCCCAGCGTCATCAGCCAGTCGGAGAACCGCCCGCCAAGCGTCGCTCCGGAAAACGCCCCCGCCAGAATGCCGATGAGCGTGATGCCGATCTGCACCGTCGACAGGAATCGGCCCGGATCGGAGGCGAGCGCCAAGGCGCGCCGGGCGCCCTTCACTCTTTGCTCGGCCAGCGACCGCAGCTTGGCGGCGCGCGAGGATGCAACCGCGAGCTCCGACATGGCGAGGAGCCCGTTCAGCAAGATGAGAAGGCAAACAACCGTGATTTCAATATAGGGCATGGTCAATTCAGGCGGGAGATGGCGCGGTCGGATTCTCCCATGGGAGCACTATAGATGCCCTGCATTCATGCCGCCAGCACCGTCGCATGGAAGCCGCTGCAACCCGGCGGCGTTAAAAGCGGTGGTAGCGGGGGAGCGATCCGGCCTACACAGCGTTTTCTGGATCGAACTCCCAGCCAGGTAAAATTTGGCTGGTGATAGCTGCTGGCCATATAGAAAGCAATTCGTGTCCATTTATTGAAGCGACGAGTGGTGCAGTTACTCAATTCTGGCGACAATGACGAGTCGGTCGGCCTACTGTATCGATGGCTATTATCCATGCCAATATGCTCGGTAGGGCGTGGACTCATAGAAATCCGGAGGGATGCAAGTCTGATAAAAGCGAGGTAGTTGGTTGCGAGTTTGTCTTATCGAGGCCCCAGCTTGGGAGCCTAAATCACGTTTACCCCGACGCTATCAACATCGAAAGGACCTTTCCGGAGTTACCCACTAACCGGACATATCGCGGACATGGCTCAAATGACGCGAATGACCCGAAGCGGACATCGCTCAAATTCGGAGGGGTTGGCGCGGCAGGGCCAAAAGCACAAGCATCGCGCCGGCAACATCCGCTTTCATCACTATGCGTTCCAGCTGCGCACAGAGCGCGCTCTGGAAGCGCTACGCGACCTTACCAGCCCTCGCGCGCTGGTCATTCGCGATGGCGAACGCAAGCGAAGCGCTGGCCGGCAGGTGGTGCGATCTAGCCGATTGCGGCTGCCCTTGCGCTAGACTAGTCTTGCCAACACCTTTGTCCGAGAAACGCGATGAAGGCAAAAAATGGGAGGATATCAATGCGTAATGCTCTTGCTTCGGTGAGCCTGTGCGCGCTCGCTGCCTTGGTTTCGGCCGGGGCGCTGGCCCAGGACACCGGGACCATCACCAAGGCGGTCGGCGGCTATACGTTCGAGGACGCGGCCAAGGAGGCCGAAGCCACCAAGAATTTCAATTCGGCCGACGGCCATCTGACCTTCGCCATCGTTACCCACACCGCCGGCAACGGCTTCTTCGACCCAGTCTATGTCGGCGCGACAGTCGCCGGCAATATGATCGGCGCCAAGATCCTGCTGCTCGGCTCGGAATCGCCGACCGACGACGTGGTGCGCGAGATTGAAATTTTGAACCAGATCATTCAGGATCCGACCATCGACGGACTGATCCTGACGACGCCGCAGGTCGGCGCCTATAATGACATCGTCAAGAAACTGCTCGACAAGGGCATTCCGGTCGCGACGACGAATTCCTTCGACCCGACGATCTATATGCGCGATGGCCTCAGCCATACCGGCCAGAGCGCCGCGGCCGCGGCGATCGGCGGCGCCGCCCTCGCCAAATGCGTGCTCGACAAGGGCCTCGATAAGGGCTCGATCCTGTTCCCGTCGCAGACGACAGCGGGCAATGTCGAAGTCAACAACCGCGTGGTCGCCGCCTTCGACCAGGTGGTCAAGGATCTCAATGCCGCCGGCAAGCTCGCCAACTTCACCGTCGACGCGGGGCCGGAGAAAATCGGGATCGCGGTCAACGATCAGGACATTCCAGGCTCTATCGTCACACTCCTCGAATCGCGTGGCGACGTCGTCGGCATTTTCGGCCCCAACGGCGCCGTCACCCCGGCGATCGTTACGGCAATCACTCAGACCAAGAAGGAAGGACAGATCTGCGCCTTCGGCTACGACCTCGGCCCGCCGATTCTCGAAGGCCTCAAATCCGAGGCGCTCACCGGCTCGCTTGGTCAGCAGCCGTTCCTGCAAGGCTTCTGGCCGGTCATGCAGCTCTATCTCCAGATCGACCGCGGCATCGCGGCGGCCAATCTCGACACCCGCGCCCAGGTCGTGACCAAGGCGAATGTCGAGACGGTCGGCAAGCGCAACGAGAACTGATCCATCTCAGGCAATCCCGCGGGAGAGACTTCGGCCTCTTCCGCGCCATTGACTAAATAGCCCTTCCCGCTAGCATCTGGGTCGCATGTCCGCCGCTGTCTCCGCGCCTTCGCCATCGAGTCGCCGCCGGCCGCCGCTCGAGATTATCGGTGGATGGGAAGTGGGCTTGATAATTTTCCTGATCTTGCTCTACCTCGCCGGCGTCTACATCAATCCCAAGTTTTTCGGGTCGACCGCCGCTTTTTCCTCGGTCATGCGCGATGCCGCGCGCTACGGCGTGATGGCGGTCGGCATGACCTTCGTCATCGTCAACAAGGATCTCGACCTGTCGGTCGGCTCGCTGTACGGGCTGACCGCGGCAGTCTTCGCGGTATCCTTCGCGCCGTCCTATTTCAACACAGGCCTGTTTCCGGCGATCGCCTGGACGCTGGCGGTGGGCCTCCTGGTCGGGCTCATCAACGGCGTTCTCGTAACGATCCTGCGCGTTCCCGCGTTCATCGCGACGCTGACCATACTTTTCATCGGTCGCGGTATTGTAACCGGTGTATCGGGCGGCAAGACTATTTCGTTCCTGGCCAAGGCCAAGGAACATCCCGGGTTCTTTTTCATCGGCGAGAACAACGCCTGGGGCTTCAACAATCAAGTTTTCGTCTTCGCCGTCTTTGCCGGCATTGGAATGGTCCTGCTCGCGAAGACCAAAATTGGCTACCAAACTTTCGCAACCGGCGGCAACGAGCTCGCTTCGGCTTATGCCGGAATTCCGAACCACTGGGTGCGCATGCGCGCCTTCCTCCTTTCGGCGTTCTGCGCCACCGTCGCCGGCATGATGCAAGTTGCCCAGGATCGTGCGTTGATTGCCCAATCGGGCCAAGGCCTTGAATTGATCGTGATCGCCTCGGTAATCGTCGGGGGCGCATCGATTCTCGGCGGCCGCGGGCGCGTGCTCGGCAGCATGCTCGGCGTTATCCTCATCGTGCTGATCGACAAGGTCCTCCGCGAAGGCTACCCGATTACCCGCGTTGTACTGGTCGATAACGTCGAAATGACGGTGCAGGCCGTCGCCCAGCTGCCCCCCGGCGCGGCACCCGCCTTTTTCGGCCTCATCTTGATACTCGCGGTTCTGATCGAGCCGTGGCTCATCCGGCGCAACGCGATGGGGAGATTGTGGGCACGGATTCGGGGCCTGCCGATACCGCCGGCCCCCGATATTGGCGGTGTCGCGGGCGTCGGCACCCAGACCAGGGGTAGCGTGGTCTCCGACCGTGCCCTATACGCGCGCGGCCTGGGCAAATTCCTCGCAAGACGCGACGCGGCTGCGATCATCATTGCGGTGGTACTGTGGTTTGCCGGACTCTATCTCCGCCCCGATTTCTGGGGCGGCCTGGACAATTCCTTCAACCTCATCCTCGCCTTTACCGAGGTGGCACTACTGGCAATCGGCCTCACATTCGTGATCGCCAATGGCGATATCGACCTGTCGGTCGGCTCGGTGCTTGCCATGAGCGGGGCTATCGCGGCATTCTCGATGAAGACGATGGGTTTCGACCCGTGGACATCCGTCCTTCTGGCCCTGTGCGGCGGCATGCTGGCGGGCGCGGTCAACGCGCTTGTCACGGTCCGTTTCGGGCTTCCCGCATTCGTCGCCACACTGGGCATGTTCTATACCGCCCGGGGCATCGCCGCGTGGATCGTGTCCGGCCGCGAGCTTTTCGGCTTTCCGGAAAGCTTCAATCTGATCGGCCGCAAACTGATCGAAGCATTGAGGTATTTCGATATCGCGCCCGCGCCCGGCTCGTTCCTTTTCAATTTGAGCGCGGCGCTCAGCGTGCAAAGCATCTTCATGACTTTGCTAGCGATCATCACCGGAGTCATTCTCGGCTATACGATCTGGGGCCAGCAGTTCTATGCGACCGGTGGCAATATCCGCGCCGCGGCCTATGCCGGCGTCAACACCGACCGCGTACGGGCGCTGAGCCTCGTCTTTTCCGCCTTGTGCGGGTCATTTGCCGGAGTCATCTATATCGCATTCTACCGCAGCTTCATCCCGACCGCGGGCCAGTTCCGCGAGCTCGACGCCATCGCATCGGTCATCATCGGCGGGGGGTCGATCTTCGGCGGCTTCGGCACCATCATCGGCTCGCTTGCCGGCGCCGCCGTGATCACTCTCCTGCGCGCCCTGCTTTCGCTTCAGGTCATTCGCGCCGACGGGTCATCCTTCGTGCTGTCTCAGCATTGGGTAAATGTCTTCATCGGCCTCATCCTGATCGTCGCCGTGGTTGGCGACATCTGGCTACGCCAGACCGCCGCCTTGGGGACCGTCTTGAAACGCCTGTTCGCCAAGCGATCTCTTGTGGAGGGGCGCTCCGGTGTTTGAGGAAACAAGCTCCCCGCAACAGCCCATCGTCGAGATGCGCGGTATCAGCAAGGCCTTCGGGCCGGTGCAAGCACTCGCCGATGTCGATCTGCGCCTGTGTCCCGGAGAAGTCCTCGGTCTCGTCGGCGACAATTCGGCCGGCAAGTCAACGCTCATGAAAATCCTAACCGGCGCCTATCACCGCGACGCGGGCGAGATCCTGGTGGCGGCAAAAACCGTCAACTTCAAGAGCCCGCATGAAAGCCGCGATGCCGGGATCGAGATGATCTACCAGGATTTCGCTTTGTGCGGGAATATGGATGTCGGCCAGAACATCTTCCTCGGCCGCTGGCCGCGCAAGGGCCCGTTCGTCGATCGCAAGACCATGTACGCGGAAGCCGACAAGGTGCTGAAGCGGCTCAAGGTCGATGTCAATTCGGTCTATCAGCGGGTCGAGAGCCTGTCGGGCGGACGGCAGCAATCGGTCGCCATTGCGCGTGCGATTTCATTCAAGCCGCGGGTGGTCGTTCTCGACGAGCCGACCGCCAATCTCTCGGTGGTGGCGACCGAACGGTTGCTCGAAACCATGATCGAGCTCAAGAAGCACGGCGTCGCCCAGATCATCATTTCCCACCGGCTTCAGGACATCTTTGCCGTCGGCGACCGGGTGATGGTCTTGAAGCGCGGCGAGAATGTCGGCGAGCGTGAAATCAAGCGCACCACGGAGCACGAGGTTCTGGGGCTCATCGTCTCCGGAAAGCGGGAGAAATAGGCGCGCCTGCGGCCTTCATCCCGCTCTAGTAGAAGCAGCCGAAGACGACCGATGCCTTAGACAGCCTCGGCAAATGATTTGACCAAGCCGCATAAGATCGAATGGCGGATCGTGTTCACAGCACCGCCAAGGGTAAAACGACCCGTGAAAGTACACCTAGCGGCATCGACCAAATTTATCCTGCCGTTCGTCATCGAGCCCGTCACACCATCTGACCTCGTGCAGGTATTCGAATGGCCGCTCCCACCCGCCACACCGTCGAGACGCACGCCGGTCGAAATATCGAGCGATGACAGGGGGATGACCGCGGCAAACTCGGACGCCTGGACCGGCACCGACAGGGCGGTCGAAGCCAACGCGGCAAGCGTGAATACCGCGCGGGAGAGCCCGGATGTGCTTGATGGCGCGAAGCATCTGTCCATGGCCATTAGCGTATTTCCTTCACAGCAGAAAATCGATCGAGGTGAGGTTGGCGAGAGTGGTGAAGTTCAAGAGCCCGATCTGGAAATCCGCCACGTTGTCGCCGTTTACATCGCCCTCGACGATGGTGGCGGTGCCCGCCCGCCTGGCCCGCAGCCGCCCCTTCGTGCCGTTGAAGGGACCGAACGTAAAGGCCTGATTGCCCGGCCCGGTCCTGGCGTCGATCTTGTGCAGATCGATGCGGTCGACCGAGGTGCCGGCCGATCCGGCGTTGAAATCGGCGATGGTATCGCGGGCAGCGCCAACCAGGCTTTCCGACAGCTTGTCGAACACGAATATGTCGGAGCCGGGGCCGCCATTCATCGCATCCTTGCCCGGGCCGCCGATCAGCCGATCGGCGCCGCCGGCGCCCGAGAGCGTGTCGGCGCCGGCAAGGCCGGTGATTGTGTTGGCAAGTCCGTTGCCGGTCAGCGTGTCGGCAAATTTCGAGCCCGTGAGATTCTCCACGGAGTTGTACTTGTCTGCCGCCGCATCGCCGGTGTTGCCGCCGGGTGCTGTGAAATTGGCGGTGAGCCCGGCCGCAGCATGGGCATAGACCGCAGTGTCGGCGCCGAATCCGCCATCCAGACTGTCGCCTCGCCGCGGCCTTCGAGCAGGTCATTGCCGCTACTGCCCCACAAAGTGTCCTTGAATGGCCCGCCGCTGATATACTGGCCTGCCGCCGAGCCGATCCGCATCACCGCCGCATCGGGGGCGCGACCATAAATCACATAGCTCGATCCCGCGGAAGATAGCGCATTTGGATCGGCGTAACGGGCCCCGATCATCACATCGGCAAAGCCATCGCCATTGACATCCCCGGCGCCGGCGGCCGAATAGCCGCTGAGGTCATAGGGCGCCACGCCGTCGAGGCGGAAACCATTGCCGCCGTTGAGGGTCGAGAGATTGATCGCCGAGGCAAAGCCCGAAGCCTTGCCGAACACCACATAGCTCGATCCCGAAGACAGCCCATTCGGATCGGCGCCATCGGCCCCGACGATCAAATCGGCAAAGCCGTCGCCATTGACATCCCCGGCGCCAGCCACCGAACGGCCGCTGAAGTCATCGGCTGCCACGCCGTCGAGGCGGAAACCATTGCCGCCGTTGAGGGTGGAGAGATCTATGACGGATGCAAAGCCGCCCGAACCCGGGCCCTTGCCGAATACCACATAGCTCGATCCGGAATAGGACCCATTCGGATCGGCGCCATAGGCCCCGACAATCACATCGGCGAAGCCGTCGCCATTGACATCCCCGGCGCCGGCGACCGAACGTCCGCTTCCGTCATCGGCCGCCACGCCGTCGAGGCGGAAACCATTGCTGCCGTTGAGGGTGGAGAGATTGATTGCAGAGGCAAAGCCCGAAGCCTTGCCGAACACCACATAGCTCGATCCAGACGAGGACCCATTCGGATCGGCATAAGGGGCACCGATCATCACATCGGCAAAGCCGTCGCCATTGACATCCCCGGCGCCGGCGGCCGAACGTCCGCTTCTGTCATAGGCCACCGCGCCGTCGAGGCGGAAACCATTGCCGCCGTTGAGGGTGGAGAGATTGATCGCCGAGGCAAAGCCCGAAGCCTTGCCGAACACCACATAGCTCGATCCAGAAGAGGGTCCATTCGGATCGGCGTAAGGGGAACCGATCATCACATCGGCAAAGCCATCGCCATTGACATCCCCGGCGCCGGCCACCGAACGGCCGCTGTTGTCAAGGGCTGCCACGCCGTCGAGGCGGAAACCGTTGCCGCCGTTGAGGGTCGAGAGATTGATCGCCGAGGCAAAGCCGCCCGAACCCGGGCCCTTGCCGAACACCACATAGCTCGATCCGGAGGACAACCCATTCGGATCGGCGCTACTGGCCCCGATGATCACATCGGCAAAGCCGTCGCCATTGACATCCCCGGCGCCGGCCACCGAACGGCCGCTGTAGTCATCGGCCGCCACGCCGTCGAGGCGGAAACCATTGCCGCCATTGAGGGTGGAGAGATTGATCGCCGCGGCAAAGCCCGCAGCCTTGCCGAACACCACATAGCTCGATCCTGACAAAGATCCATTCGGATCGGCGCCACTGGCCCCGATGATCACATCGGCGAAGCCGTCGCCATTGACATCCCCGGCGCTGGCAACTGAACGGCCGCTGACGTCATTGATCGCCACGCCGTCGAGGCGCACGCCGGTCGAGATATTGAGCGATGACAGCGGGATGACCGCGGCAAACTCGGACGCCTGGGCCAGCATCGACAAGGCGGTCGAAGCCAGCGCGGCAAGCGTATAGACCGCCGCGCGGGACAGTGCGGCCGGCTTGGTTTCAGCGATGGCGGTCATGCTCCATCTCTGCTGGTTCGGTCTCGATAGCTACAGCAGGAAATCGATCGCCGTGATGTTGGCGAGAGTGGTGAAGTTCAACAGCCCGATCTGGAAATCCGCGACGTTGTCGCCGTTGACATCGCCCTCGACGATGGTGGAAGTGCCCGCCAGCCTGGCCCGCAGCCGCCCCTTGGTGCCGTTGAAGGGCCGAAGGTAAAGGCCTGATTGCCGGCCCGGTCCTGGCGTCGATCTTGCGCAGATCGATGCGGTCGACCGAGGTGCCGGCCGATCCGGCGTTGAAATCGGCGATGGTGTCGCGCGGCGGCGCCAACCAGGCTTTCCGACGGCTTGTCGAACACGAAGATGTCGGAGCCGGCGCCGCCATTGATTGCATCCTTGCCCGGGCCGCCGATCAGCCGGTCGGCGCCGCCGGCGCCCGACAGCGTGTCGGCGCCGGCAAGCCGGTGATGGTGTTGGCAAGTCCGTTGCCGGTCAGCGTGTCGGCAAATTTCGAACCCGTGAGATTTTCGATCGGAGTTGTAGCTGTCGCCCGCCGCATCGCCGGTATTGCCGCCGGGCGCTGCGAGATTGACAGTCACGCCGGCGGCGCATGCGGCATAGGACGCCGTGTCGGCGCCGAACCCGCCATCCAGACTGTCGGCGCCGCCGCGGCCTTCGAGCTGGTCATTGCCGCTGCTGCCCCACAGCGTGTCGCCGAACGGCCCGCCGCTGATATATTGATCCGCCGCCGAGCCGACCCGTGTCCTTGCCGTATCGGGGGCGCGGCCGAAGACGACATAGCTCGATGCGCCGCTAGCGCCCGTTCGGATCGGCGCCGGAGGCCCCGACGATCACATCGTCGAAGCCGTCGCCATTGACATCGCCGGCCGCAGGCGACCGAGCAGCCGCTGTTGTCACCGGCCGCCTCGCCGTTGATCTGGAAGCCGTTGCTGCCGTTGAGGGTGGAGAGATCGAGATTGGCGGCAAAGCCCGAAGCCTTGCCGAACACCACATAGCTCGCGCCGCTGCAGCTAGCCGTGCGGATCGGCGCCATGGGCCCCGATGATCAGATCGTCGAAGCCGTCGCCATTGACATCGCCGGCGCCGAGCGACCGAACAGCCGCTGCAGTCATCGGCCGCCTCGCCGCTGATCTGGAAGCCGTTGCTGCCGTTGAGGGTCGAGAGATCGAGATTGGCGGCAAAGCCCGAAGCCTTGCCGAACACCACATAGCTCGGCGCCGCTAGTCTGCGCCGTTCGGATCGGCGCCGCAGGCCCCGATGATCAGATCGTCGAAGCCGTCGCCATTGACATCGCCCGCCGCCGGCAACCGAGCAGCCGCTGCGGTCACCGGCCGCCTCGCCGCTGATCTGGAAGCCGTTGCTGCCGTTGAGGGTCGAGAGATTGAGATTGGCGGCAAAGCCCGAAGCCTTGCCGAACACCACATAGCTCGCGCCGCTAGTCGACGCCGTGCGGATCGGCGCCGAAGGCCCCGATGATCAGATCGTCGAAGCCGTCGCCATTGACATCGCCGGCGCCGAGCCACCGAACGGCCGCTGTAGTCACCGGCCGCCTCGCCGCTGATCTGGAAGCCGTTGGTGCCGTTGAGGGCCGAGAGATTGAGATTGGCGGCAAAGCCCGAAGCCTTGCCGAACACCACATAGCTGGCGCCGCTGATGCACGCCGTGCGGATCGGCGCCAGTAGGCCCCGATGATCAGATCGTCGAAGCCGTCGCCATTGACATCGCCGCGCCGAAGCGACCGAGCAGCCGCTCTAGTCACCGGCCGCCTCGCCGCTGATCTGGAAGCCGTTGCTGCCGTTGAGGGCCGAGAGATCGAGATTGGCGGGCAAAGCCCGAAGCCTTGCCGAACACCACATAGCTGGCGCCGCTGTCAGTCGCCGTGCGGATCGGCGCCGACGGGCGCCGATGATCAGATCGTCGAAGCCGTCGCCATTGACATCGCCGGCGCCGAGCGACCGAGCAGCCGCTGTAGTCATCGGCCGCCTCGCCGCTGATCTGGAAGCCGTTGCTGCCGTTGAGGGTCGAGAGATTGAGATTGGCGGCAAAGCCTGAAGCCTTGCCGAACACCACATAGCTCGACGCCGCTGCACGAGCCCGTGCGGATCGGCGCCATGGGCCCCGACGATCACATCGTCGAAGCCGTCGCCATTGACATCCCCGGCGCCGGCCACCGAACGGCCGCTGAAGTCACAAGCCGCCACGCCGTCGAGACGCACGCCGGTCGAGATAGTGAGCGACGACAGGGGGATGACCGCGGCAAACTCGGACGCCTGGGCCGGCACCGACAAGGCGGTCGAAGCCAGCGCGGCAAGCGTATAGATCGCGAGGCGCGACGGTCTGGGCATTGCGGCGGGAGCGGTTTCTGCAATGGCGGTCATGCTTCAACTCCCTGGTGCGGTTCGATAGCTAAAGCAGAAAATCGATCGCCGTGATGTTGGCGAGAGTGGTGAAGTTCAACAGCCCGATCTGGAAATCCGCCACGCTGTCGCCGTTTACATCGCCCTCGACGATGGTGGCGGTGCCCGCCAGCCTGGCCCGCAGCCGCCCCTTGGTGCCGTTGAAGGGACCGAACGTAAAGGCCTGATTGCCCGGCCCGGTCCTGGCGTCGATCTTGCGCAGATCGATGCGGTCGACCGAGGTGCCCGCCGACCGGCGTTGAAATCGGCGATGGTGTCGCGGGCAGCGCTCGCACCACTTTCGGACAGCTTGTCGAACACGAAGATATCGGAGCCGGGGCCGCCATTCATCGCGTCCTTGCCCGGGCCGCCGATCAGCCGGTCGGCGCCGCCGGCGCCCAGCAGCGTGTCGGCGCCGGCCAGGCCGGTGATCGCGTTGGCAAGCCCGTTGCCGGTCAGCGTGTCGGCAAACTTCGAACCTGTGAGATTTTCCACGGAGTTGTATTTGTCTGCCGCCGCATCGCCGGTGTTGCCGTTGGGCGCGGCGAGATTGACGGTCAGCCCGGAGGCCGCATGGGCATAGAACGCCGTGTCGGCGCCAAATCCGCCATCCAGCCGATCGGTGCCGCCACGGCCTTCAAGAGTGTCGTTGCCGTCATGCCCGAACAGGTTGTCGGCGAAAGCCCCGCCGCTGATATACTGCCCGGCCGCCGAGCCGATCCGCGTCACCTGCGCATCGGGCGCGCGGCCATAGATCACATAGCTCGATCCCGCGCTAGGCGGCGGACCGGCGAAAATGGCCCCGATCATCACATCGGCGAAGCCGTCGCCATTGACGTCGCCTGCGCCGGCGACCGAAACGCCGCTGTAGTCACCGGCCAGCCACGCCGTCAAGGCGGAAACCATTGCCGCCGTTGAGGGTGGAGAGATTGATGGGGGAGACAAAGTCCGAAGCCTTGCCGAACACCACATAGCTCGATCCCGCGCCAGACCGCGCAGTCGGATCGGCGTTAGGGGCCCCGATCATCACATCGGCGAAACCGTCGGCATTGACGTCGCCTGCGCCGGCCACCGAACGGCCGCTGTTGTCACCGGCCGCACGCCATCAAGGCGGAAACCATTGCCGCCGTTGAGGGTGGAGAGATTGATGGCGGAGACAAAGTCGCGAAGCCTTGCCGAACACCACATAACTCGATCCCGCGTTAGTCTGCGAAGGCGGATCGGCGAAATGGGCACCGATCATCACATCGGCGAAACCGTCGCCATTGACATCGCCTGCGCCCGCGACCGAACGGCCGCTGTAGTCACCGGCCACCACGCCGTCGAGGCGGAAACCGTTGCTGCCGTTGAGGGTGGAGAGATTGATGGCGGATGTAAAGCCCGAAGCCTTGCCGAACACCACATAGCTCGATCCCGCGCCAGACTGCGAAGGCGGATCGGCGTTAGGGGCCCCGATCATCACATCGGCAAAGCCATCACCATTGACATCGCCTGCGCCGGCGACCGAACGGCCGCTGTTGTCACCGGCCGCCACGCCGTCGAGGCGGAAACCATTGCTGCCGTTGAGGGTGGAGAGATCGAGACGCCGCCGGCAAAGACCGCGGCCTTGCCGAACACCACATAGCTCGATCCCGCGTTAGTCTGCGAAGGCGGATCGGCGAAAGGGGCACCGATAATCACATCGGCGAAGCCGTCGCCATTGACATCCCCGGCGCCGGCGACCGAATAGCCGCTCTATCGTCGGCCACCGCGCCGTCGAGGCGGAACCCATTGCCGCCGTTGAGGGTGGAGAGATTGATCGGCGAGGCAAAGCCCGAAGCCTTGCCGAACACCACATAGCTCGATCCCGCGTTAGACTGCCGAATGCGGATCGGCGCCAGGGGCACCGATAATCACATCGGCGAAGCCGTCGCCATTGACATCCCCGGCGCCGGCGACCGAAGAGCCGCTGTAAGTCACTGACCGCCACGCCGTCGAGGCGGAAACCATTGCTGCCGTTGAGGGTCGAGAGATTGAGGCTGCCGCCGGCAAAGCCCGAGGCCGTGCCGAACACCACATAGCTCGATCCCGCGTAATACAGCCATTCGGATCGGCGCTAAAGGCCCCGACAATCACATCGGCAAAGCCGTCGCCATTGACATCCCCGGCGCTGGCCACCGAATGTCCGCTTAAGTCAGAGGCCGCCACGCCGTCGAGGCGCACGTCGGTCGAGATATCGAGCGATGACAGGGGGATGACCGCGGCAAACTCGGACGCCTGGGCCGGCGCCGACAAGGCGGTCGAAGCCAGTGCGGCAAGCGTATAAATTGCGAGGCGCGACGATCTGGGCATTGCTGAGGTCATTCTCGCCTCCTTTACGCGGAGCCGGCCCAGAACCTGCGGGGCTGCATTCCCCGGATGATCGGGGCAGATGAGCGGAGAATAATCTTAACCACTTGGCAACTATAACGCAATGGCGGGCGAGCCGGATTGCAATGGTCCGGCGCGGATGCTTGGCTCGACCCTTAACGGTTAAGGATAATGGCAATGGCGCAGGAAGCCTTCGCAATCACCACCTCGCGCGGCTTTGAAAGCTGGCTCGCCAGGGCGGGCGGGGCGATTGCCTTCACCACCTATCAGGCGGGCAAGTTTTTCCTGCTCGGATTGAAGAGCGACGGCAGGCTGGCGGTGTTCGAGCGCACCTTCGCCCGCTGCATGGGGCTCGGCGTCAGCGGCGATTCCCGCTCGCTGTTACTGGCCACGCAGTATCAGCTTTACCGCTTCGACAACGCGCTGCCGCCAGGCACCGCGCAGGGCGTCCACGACGCGGTGTTCGTGCCGCGGCTCTCATGGATCACCGGCGATCTCGACGTACACGATGTGGGTTTCGGCGGCGACGGCAGGCCGGTGTTCGTCAACACGCTGTTCTCGTGTCTGGCCAGCGCCTCGGATGGCTGGAGCTTCAAGCCGCTGTGGCGGCCGCCCTTCGTCACGCAAGCTGGCGCCCGAAGACCGCTGCCATCTCAACGGGCTGGCGATGGACAAGGGCCGCCCGCGCTATGTCACCATGGTGTCGGCGTCGAATGTCGCCGACGGCTGGCGCGACAAGCGCGCCGATGGCGGCATCGCCATGGATGTGACGACCGATGAAGTCGTCTGCGAGGGCCTGTCCATGCCGCATTCGCCGCGGCTTCACAAGGGAGCGCTGTGGATTCTCAACTCCGGCACCGGTGAACTGGGCACGGTCGACCTGAAGCGCAAGCGCTTCGAGCCGCGGGCCTTCTGTCCGGGCTATGCCAGGGGGCTCGCCTTCGCCGGAGATCATGCGATCGCCGGACTGTCGCTGGCCCGCGAGAACCGGACCTTTCAGGATCTGCCGCTCGACGCCGCCCTGGCCAGGAACGGCGCCGAGGCCCGCTGCGGCCTCATCGTCGTCGATACAAGGAGCGGCGACACGATCGCCTGGGTGCGGCTCGAAGGCGTGGTGCGCGAACTCTACGATGTCGCCTTCATTCCCGGCGTGCGCAACCCGTCGGCGCTCGGCTTCAAGAGCGATGAAATCCTGCGGGTCATCACCATCGACGAGCACTGACGGACGAGTTTATTTCAGGAAATCGATGGTCGTCAGGCTGGCGAGATTGGTGAAGTTCAGGAGTCCGATCTGGAAATCGGCCACGCTGTCGCCGTTGACATCACCGCTGACGATTGTGGTGGAGCCGGAGAGGGCAATGCGGAGCTGGCCTGAGACGCCGGAGAAGGCATTGGTGCCGATGAAGGTGAAGGCCTGATTACCGGCCACATTGGTCTTCGCATCGATGGGCCTGAGATTGATCTTGTCGACACTGGTGCCCGACGACCCAGCATTGAAATCGGTGATCTGGTCGCGTGCCGCGCCGGCTGCGGTCTCGCTCGTATTGTTGAACAGGAAAATGTCGGCGCCCGGCCCGCCCGTCTGAGCATCCTTGCCTGGGCCGCCCACCAGCGTGTCGTTGCCTCCGCCTCCCCGAAGCGTGTCGGCGCCCTTGCCGCCATCGAGCCTATTGGCCCCGGCATTGCCGGTCAGCATGTCGGCGAAACTGGAGCCGGCGAGATTGCCAATTGAAATGTACGTATCCCCCGCCGCATGGCCGGTGTTGCCGCCCGACGATGCGAGATTGGCGATGACGCCCGAAGGTGCATGCAAATATGTTGCCGTATCGTTTCCCGGACCGCCATTGAGGCTGTCGGCTCCAGCCCGGCCCTCAAGCACGGTCATTGCCGCCAAATCCTGACAGACTGTCAACAAAGGCGCCGCCGCTGATATATTGCCCTGCCGCCGAGCCGACCCGCGTCACGGGCCCGTCGGGAGCGCGGCCGAAGACCACATAGCTCTCCCCGGCAGCATCCTCGCTCGGATCACCGCGAAAGGCCCCGATGATGATGTCGGCGAAGCCGTCGCCGTTCACATCCCCCGCCGAGGCGACGGAAAAGCCGCTGCTGATCGCCGGCATCGATGCCGTCGAGCCGGAAGCCGTTGATTCCGTCCAGGCTGCCGAGATCGATGGCCGAGGCAAAGCCCGACGGCCTTGCCGAACACCACATAGCTCTCCCCGGCAGAGAAATCCCCGTTCGGATCGGCGCGATAGGCGCCGATGACGATGTCGGCGAAGCCGTCGCCGTTCACATCCCCCGCCGAAGCGACGGAACGGCCGCTGAGGTCGTAGGCATCGATGCCGTCGAGCCGGAAGCCGGTGGTGCCGTTGAGGCTGCCGAGATCGATGGCCGAGGCAAAGCCCGAGGCCTTGCCGAACACCACATAGCTCTCCCCGGCACAGAAATCCCCGTTCGGATCGGCGCCATTGAGCGCCGATGACGATGTCGGCGAAGCCGTCGCCATTCACATCCCCCGCCGAGGCGACGGAAATGCCGCTGAAGTCGTCGGCATCGATGCCGTCGAGCCGGAAGCCGGTGGTGCCGTCGAGGCTGCCGAGATCGATGGCCGAGGCAAATTCGGCCGCTTGCGAGGTTTGTGTGAGTGCCGTCGAGGCCAAGGCCGCCAGCGCCAAGGCTGCCGCGCGCGGCAAGTGCGATTGCCTGCGTCCTGCAAGAGGAGACATGATCGGCATGGCTCGTCCCTCCGTAAGACGCTCACATTGGCCGCATCTTTGTTCAGCCTAAGCCGTGGCAGCAATGCGGTCAATCGAACAGACTCCCGGCTGTTCTTCGCCGCGATGATGTCGGCGGTGGCGTAGGTAAAGCACAGTGCTTGTTGCGGTGGAACAGGTCACAGCTCGATAGCTGTGGGCGCCTCCCCCGACCAATAGCGCTGCATCATGATCCGGTAGGCCTTTTCAATGTCGCGGGCAAAGCGGACGCCGTCGAACAGCGGCGAAGATTGGCGCGCCGCCACCAGCCGGTCCTTGATGGAATTGAGTTCGCCGGGGTTCTGCGCCAAAGGCACCGCCTTGTGCACGTAATCCTCCGGCGAACCCGCCGATCAGCTCTTCGAGCCCGAGTGCCGTCAACAGGCTGGCCGAGACCCGCGAGGCGAAGGTCTTGCCCGGTAGCGTCAGCACCGGGCAGCCGCCGAACAGCGCATTGCTGGCGGTGGCATGGCCGCAATAGGGAAAGCTGTCGAGGAACAGATCGCACAGGCCATAGCGCGACAGATGTTCGGCCTCGGGCAGCGTTCCGCCAAAATGGATGCGGGTCGGCAGCGACGCCGCGCGCCGCCAGGCGGCGCGCATGATTGTGTGCGCCGGCATCGAAGAGGCTGCCACAGCCAGAGCACCGAATTTGGCACCGCCCGCATGATCGCCGCCCACAGATCGGCGACCGGCGGGGTGATCTTGGCGGTCTGATTGAAATTGCAGAACACCACGGCGTCTTTGGGAATGCCGAATTCGCCGCGCGTCATCGCCCGCTCCGCCAGGCGCGCGGGTTGCGTCATTCACCTGGTAGCAGACCGGCATGCGCACCGGCTTCTCGTCGTAGAAGCGATCGTCCGCAGGCGGAATGACGATGCGGTCGGCGATGATGTAGTCGGCGCTGCGACCGCCCGCGCTGCCGGCAAAGCCGATCCAGGTCACCTGCACCGGCGCCGGCCGCAGCGAGAAGATGCGCAGGCGATGGCCCTTGGTGTAGCCCATGAGATCGACGAGAATGTCGATGCCGTCGGCATGGATGCGCTTGGCCGCGGCGAGATCGTCGAGGCCGTCGATCTCGATGAAGTGATGGGCGGCGCGCTTGATGCGCTGGCGCCGCGCACCCGGTCTTGACCGGCGCTGTGGCAATAACAGAAGATTTCGAACTCGTTCCGGTCATGGGATTCGAGCAACTGGCAGATCAGCGTGCCGACCGCATGATCGTAGAAATTGGCCGAGACATAGCCCACGCGGATTTTCGTCGCGGGCCTGTGCGGTTGTGGCTGAAAAGATCTTGCGCCCCAGATGTCATCGACCGAGGTCTCGCGGGCCAGTGCCGCATTCTGGCAGGCCTTGAGAATTTCGCTCGGGCTCGGTGCAGCAGAACAGCAGCATGAAGGGATCGACCGCCGGTTCGCCCCTCGCGATCTGCCGCGACAGCCGCGCCAATGCCGCATCGAGACCCGCCCAGTCGGCGATCTGCTGCTTGCGATGCACATAACCAACGAGCGCGATGGTCAGTTCCGGCTCGATGCGCGAGAGCCTGTTCGTAGCACTGGATCGGCGCCCACGATATCGTCCCGGCCGCAACCCGCACTTCGGCGAGATTGGCGAAAGGCCTGGGCATGCCCGGAATCGAGCGAAACGGCGCGCTGGAAGGCTTCGGCGGCTTCGGCAGCCTCTCCCCTCGTTCGCAGGGCAAGGCCCAGATGATTCCAGCCATTGGAATGGCCGGGCTTGCGGGCGACGGAGAGCCGCGCATAGCGTTCTGCCGCAACGGCATCGCCTAATTGTAGGCTGAGAGCCGATAAATTGCAGGCCACGTCCGGCCCCAGGACGGGGTCGTCAAGAAGCGTCAGATAAGACTGAAGCGCCGCGCGATAGTCTCCGGACTGGTGCGACTGCACGGCGGCCTTGAATTTCTCCGTCTTCGGGTTTGCTCATCAGGCGGCCAGCACACTGGCCGAGGCCCGCCCTGTCAAGCGGCGATCAGACTTCCGCGTGGTTGCCCGTATCCACCACAACATTGCAAAGGCGCTAGTCAGCATGCTGCCCAGGCTTATCAGCAGCGGCTGCTGCAGTTGCTGATCCATCGGCAGTTGGATGCCGCCGAGGAGCCAGTTGGCGGCAATGGCGCCGATAAACGTGGCCGAGTAGTTGTTGGAAGCATACCCAGCGCTACTCTGCAGGCGTTGTGCATGTAGAACTGCAAGTAGGATGTTGGGAGTTCTGCTTCTGGCCCTTCTCAGAAGTGATGGCCAAGGCAACTGACTGCCGCTTACCGCTCCAAAGCTGACAGAGCGAAGTCGGCTTGCGGCATGCTCATGAGTTCACGCCCAATTGGTCTTATGAGTCAGCATCTGTTAGCCTGACCGAATTTGCAGTCAGTGATTTGGAAATAGCCTCACCTATAGACTCATTGACTTGTCTGACAGGGTCTGCGGAAAGGTGGGAGTATTTTTCGGTCGTCGAGCCCTTGGTGTGGCCAAGGAGTTTTCCGATAATTGGCAAGGATGCTCCACCACTTCAGCCGCCATCCAGCGGAGGAGTTCACGATATACGATGCGTGCGGCATCCTCCACCGTCCGGCCCCATTCGGCACTCAACGGCATAACGCCCGGCGACGTCTAGGATTGGAACTTGGCAGACAAGAAACTGGCGGCCTTCACCAAGACAAACTCAACCAATGCAAATACTCTATCGGCTCGGCAAATAGCGTTTGTCCACTTTACAAACATATGTGTATTTTGGATTGACCATCTGTGTGCACCGCGCCTCGGCAATTTGACCGAGCAGCATATAGGCCTCCGGTGCCGGCATTCGGTAGCTCTCTTCGAGCCAATACACCATCTCTTCGAAAGCAATCCGCAAGGCATCGTCGAGCGGGCGGGCGCAGCCGATCGTGCAGATATGCGTCGGCGTTTCGAGACGCGGCCAGTTCAGGCGTTTGGGCGCGGGGCTGAGGCTGAGCTTGAGGCGCAAGTGCCCGCGGATCTCGATGGCGCCCATGCCGTTGCATTCGGCGTCCCCCTGCAGCGCATGGACGTCACCAAAATAGAGATAGGCACCTTGCTGGAAGATGGGGAACATCACCTTATTGCCGTTCGTCACCTCCTGGATATCGAGATTGCCGCCATGGGTGCCGTTGTCGATGGTGAGCACGCCGCCAGCGACCGGGGCCACGCCGATGACACCGATCATCGGCTTGGCGTCGAGCTTCAGCGTGTCACTCCAATGGACGATTCCCTTTTCGACCAGAACGTTGCGATTCTGTATCCCGAATTCCTTGCGCCGGACCCAATCCGGGAAGATGCCGATGCCTGGCCACAAGGCGGTGAAGCCCAGGCCGTGGACGCCCACTTCGATAACCTCGACTGTCAACATGTCGCCAGGCTTGGCGCCGCGGACGCGGATTGGCCCGGTCGCCGGGTTGACGAAGGGCAGCGTCACATCGGAATGCTTGAGTTTCTCATCGAGCGATTGAATGAGATGGCCGCCGATATTGAGCTCGGTCTCGACCTCGAATATCTCGTTAGTGCCGACCTCGGCGACGAAGGAATCAGTCGCTGCCAGCGCATATTTAAGATCGCCTTTTCGAATAACCTGTCCTTGCATCGATCTTCTCCTTTTTAGGGAACCCGCGGGTGTGCTGGGTAATCAGTGAGGACGCCAGGGGGTGAGTATCTTTTCGATCTTGCCGACAACATAGGTAAGGCAGAGCGCCAACGCGATAGTAACCACGAGGGCCGCAAATACCTTGGGAATAATGTAAAGGCTGCCCGCCTTGAAGATCGCGTGGCCGAGCCCCTGCGACGAAGACATGAATTCTCCAATAATCGCGCCGATCAATGCGAAACCCACCGTGAGCTTCAGGCCGGCGAAAATATCACCAAGGGAGGCCGGGACGATCAGCTTGCGGAAAATGTGGCGCTTCGATGCGCCCAAAGTCCGCATCAGATTGATTTGGTCGATATCGACGCTCATCGCCCCTTTGTAGGTGGTGATCAGCGCCACCACGACCACCGACAGCGTTGCCATCGCGACTTTCGAGATGAGACCGGTGCCGAACCAGATGATGCAGATGGGTGCAAGCGCGATGATCGGGATTGATCCGAGTGCCACGATGAAAGGCTGCACGACCTGGGACACGAAGCGCGAATACCATAGCGCGAGCCCGATCAGCGTGCCCATGACATTGCCGATGACGAAGCCCAGCAAGGTCTCCATCGCGGTCACCCGCGTGTCGGTAAAGAGGCTACCGTTCCTCCACATTTCAACGAGAAAGCCCCAAACGGCGCTCGGCGAGCCGAACAGGAACGCATTCAGCGCGGATTGGGCGGTGGCCAATTCCCATGCAACGAGCAAGACGACCAGCACAGAAATCTGACAGGCGAGCACCAGCAGCATTACGCCGCAGTGCCCGGATCCTGAGGCCGGAACGGCGCGGCCGGGGGACAGTCATCGTGGCGGCGGGCAGATTGCCCGATGTCTTGCCCGCCAGATGCTGATGTCCGCTGCTCATGCGTTGTGTCGAACCTCCAGCTCACTCCAGATTGACCGTATGTACCGGTTGAAGTTGGGCGACTCCCGGGCAGCCATCATATCGGTGCGGTCGACGTCGATGTCGATCTCGTGGATAGCCCGGATTCGCGCCGGCCGGTGCGTAAGCACGATAACTCGATCGGATAAAGACACCGCCTCCTCCACATCATGGGTGATGAGAAGAAGCGACCGGCGCTGGCTGCGCACCAAGCGCGCCATGTCGTTTTCGAGAATGAGCTTGGTCTGAAAATCAAGTGCTGCGAATGGCTCATCGAGCAGGAGAACCTCGGGCTCGTTCGCAAGTGTGCGCGCCAGCGCCGTACGTTGACGCATTCCGCCGGAAAGTGCCGACGGATAATAGTCGTGAAAGCCACTGAGCCCGATCGTGTCGAGCAACTTGCGCGCCTTCTCGGTCCTTTCCTTGGGTGGCATGTTGTGGATTTCCAGGCCCAAGGTCACGTTCTTCAGCGCTGTCCGCCAGGGCAGCAGCAGATCCTTCTGCAACATGTATCCGACACGCTTCGGCATTCCGGTGCTGGCGCCGCCATACCATAACACCTCGCCGGCCGTTCGCGGCAACAGCCCGCAAAGAAGATTGAGCAGCGTGCTCTTGCCGCAGCCGGACGGTCCGACGATGGCGACGATCTCGCCATGCCCGAGTGTCAGGGACAAATCGGCGATTACCTCACTGGGGGTATCAGTCTCCTCGCCGAAGACTTTTCGAAGATTGGACACGACCAGCGGCGGATCATGAATGTCCGCCACCGGCCGGTTCGCTGCCATTCGATTCACGCCAACACCCCTAATTCTGAGTGTGTAGCTCCGCGGCGATTATTGTGGCGCCTTGACGTTCTCGGCGTCCTTCACGGCCTGATCGGCAAATGAATTGTCGATCACCTGATCCATCGGAATCGAGCCTTTCACGTTGCCGAGGAATTTCTGCATCTCCATGAGCTTGTTCCAGGCGTCCGCCTGGGTCACCACGGTCGCGGCCGGAATCTGATATTTGATCTCGGCGTCGATCGCCTTGTCGACGACGTCACCCGGCAAATCGGGAAATTCCAGGCGCGCCACCTTCTTTGCATAGGCGGGATCGGCGTAGACGAGGCGTCCGGCTTCCTCGAACGACTTCACCAAAGCCAGTACGATGTCGGGGTTCTCCTTGGCATATTCGGGCAGAACCATGATGCCGGTGTTGGTGAACGGACCGACATAGTTGGAGAAGTCGAAGACCACCTTGGCGCCCTGCGCTTCCGCTGCGGCAACACTCGGCTGGTAGGCGACCGCCATGTCGGCCTGGCCCGCTAGCATTGCGCCGATTTCCGTACCCGGGTTGACTTCGAGGATCTTGGTGTCTTCCTGCGGCTTCAGGCCGTTGTCGAGCAGCAGCTTCTTGGTGACGCTGAAGTTGGTGTTGGGTTCGGGCGATGTCACCACCGTCAGCCCCTTGAATTGCTTCGGGTCGGTCAGGATTGGAAGGTTTTTCGAAACGCCGAAGTAGTGGGCCCGTTGCACGACGGTGCCGACGACGATGCCCGGCCCGCCGGCCTCGCGCGACATCTGCACCATCGTGGCGTCGCCGATGGCGAAGGGCGAACTCTTGCCAAGAACCGCGGCGAAGGCCTGCGTGTCGCCGCCCGCCGCCGAGAGATTGAGTTTCAGGCCATTCTTCTCGAAAATGCCGGCATGTTGGCCGACATAGAGATTGATGTAGCCGAGGTTATGCACGGCCTCGACGAAATTGATCTCCTTCAGGTCCGCAGCGCTTGCGCTGACCGTGGCAAGCGCCAACGCGCCAGCAATCGCTCCGCCAAACCAGTTTAGATATGCCATTACGTCCTCCCATGGTTATTGTTCACGTCTAGAAGTCTGCGAATGCAGGTTTGAGGCCCTGACTCATTATTGCGAGAAATGCCGTGCTAAGCTACTTTCACCTCCTTGGTTTCTGGCGTTTTACATAAGCCGTCGAGGGCTGCCTGAACGCCACCGCGGCGGTGGGGCACCCCAGCCAGTGCCAGCCCCATTTCGACTCCGCTCAACGTACCGGCCAGCATCAGGTCATTGAGACTCCCAAGATGGCCAATGCGAAAAACCGAGCCCTTCAGTTTGCCGAGCCCGGAGCCGAGCGACATATCAAAGCGATCGAGGACGATCCGGCGAAACTCGTCGGCGTCATGGCCGCCAGGCATGATAACGGCGGTGAGCGAGCTTGAATATTCGGCCGGATTTGCACAGAGGATTTCGAGGCCCCAGGCCCGCACTGCCGCGCGGACGGCGGCAGCATGCAGGGCGTGACGGGCAAAGACATTATCCAATCCTTCTTCCCGAAGCATCGCGAGCGCTTCCTGCAAGCCGAAGAGGAGATTGGTTACTGGCGTATATGGGAAGAAACCGGACCGGTTGGGACCGAGCATGTCCTCCCAGCGCCAATACGAGCGCGGCAATGTCGCTGTCTTCGAAGCCTTCAGCGCCTTGTCGCTGAGAGCATTGAAGCCGAGACCCGGCGGAAGCATCAGGCCTTTCTGCGACCCCGCGACCGTCACATCGACGCCCCACTCGTCATGCCGATAATCCATCGACGCAAGCGACGAGACGGTGTCAACCAGGAGCAGGGCGTGATGGGCAGCCGCGTCCATCGCCTTGCGAACCGCCCGGATATCGGATGTAACGCCGGTGGACGTTTCGTTGTGGACGCAACAAACGGCTTTGATCTCGCGGCGCTTGTCTTCCGCAAGTTTGGCTTCGACGAGTGCGGCGGACACACCATGCCGCCAGTCACCCGGGACAAAGTCGACGACGAGCGACAGCCGCTCGGCCAATTGGCGCCAGAGGGTGGCGAAATGGCCGGTTTCAAACATCAGCACCTTGTCACCAGGCGAAAGCGTATTGACGAGGGCGGCTTCCCACGCGCCGGTGCCGGATGACGGGTAGATCACGACAGGGTTCGTGGTCTTGAAGATCGCCTTCAGCCCCTCGAGAACGGCTGCACCGAGTTTTGCAAATTCGGGTCCGCGATGATCGATGACGGCACGGTTGACAGCGCGCAGGACACGGTCCGGGACATTGGTCGGACCTGGAATTTGGAGGAAATGCCGACCGGCTCGGTAGGACATATACACGATCCCGCTTCAAATTGAATAATACATGCGATTGCCAATTCAACAAGCGGAACTTTTTCATCTTGATTTCCAAAGGTTTCCCATGCGAGGCCGCCAGAGCTCAGGTCAAGGCGCATTATGAATTCAAACAGTTGCGGTCAGTGCGCGAATGGGTCATGATCTCTCAAGCGCTGGCGAGAGGCCAAGAACAACAAACGATGGCAGGTTAAGACGAGGTAATCGAGAATGAATCTTCCCGGACCGTCATTGCCTTCCTCAGGCACCATCCAGCGACGCGCATTGCACGACGAAATCATTGAAAAATTGCGGGACATGATCAGCGAGGGCGAATTGCCGCCTGGAACGCGCGTGCCCGAGAAGTTGTTGTGCCTGCGTTTCGGCGTATCGCGTACGCCGCTCCGGGAAGCGCTCAAAGTGCTTGGGTCGGAGGGCCTTGTCGATCTTCTGCCGAACAGGGGCGCCATGGTGGCAAGACTGACGGTGAACGACATCGAAGAATTGTTCCCGGTAATGGGACAACTGGAGGCCTTGGCCGGTGAGCTGGCCTGTCAAAATGCCACCGAGGAGGAAGTCGCTGAAATCCGGCTCCTGCACTCTCAAATGGTTCTTGATTACACGCGCTCGAACCGCTCCGCCTATTTCAAGGTCAATCAGGAAATACACAGCAAAATCCTTGGCGCTGCCCGCAACCAAACCCTGTGCAATATTTATCGCGCACTGGCTGGCCGTGTTCGCCATGCCCGCTACCTCGCCAACATGTCGCAGGCGCGCTGGGCGAAAGCGGTCGAGGAGCATGAACAAATTCTTATCGCGCTCGCCGCTCGCGATGGGGTTCGTTTGAGTCGAATTCTCAAGCAGCATCTGACAAACAAACTGGAGGTCGTGCGCGAGAGCCTGCTGAACGAGGGGTCCGGGAAAAGTGGCATTTAGATCGGGCCGAGGGCGAAGTAAGGTCTTTGGTTCCGGACCCGAGGCGGCTTCATCCAGGGGAGCGATAGCAGTGCGCGCAACTCTCAGCGCAAGCGAGGCGGCAGCCGCGATCCGCTCAGGCGAACTGACGTCCGTCGCTTTGGTTCAGCAGTGTATTGACCGGATCGTGAAGCTTGAGGACACGGTTCGCGCCTGGACTTTTTTCGATCCCGCCTATGCGCTGCAGCAGGCTCGTGAAGCCGATCGCCTGCGCCTCGCGAAGGCGCCGCTCGGCGCGCTTCATGGCGTACCTGTGGGGATCAAGGACATTTTCGATACAAGCGACATGCCAACCGAGAACGGCACCGTTCTTCACGCCGGACGAACGCCGATCGAGGACGCCACCGCGGTCGCGCTGCTGCGCGCGGCCGGTGCCGTGATCATGGGCAAGACCGTGACGACCGAACTCGCGGTCTATTCGCCGGGCAAGACACGCAATCCCCACGATCCGAATCATACTCCCGGCGGCTCTTCGAGCGGTTCCGCCGCCGCCGTCGCCGCGGAAATGGTTCCGCTTGCGATCGGCTCCCAGACCAACGGCTCGGTCATCAGGCCTGCCGCCTATTGCGGCGTCTACGGCTACAAGCCGACGCACGGACTGGTTTCGCTCTACGGTGCGCTGGCCCAGTCCGGGCCGCTCGATTCAATCGGCATGTTCGCCCGGAACATCGAGGATTTGGCGCTGATCGGCGAGCAACTGATGGTCAATGGCAGACGCTCAGTTCTGGTCGATATCGCAGCCCAGCAGCCACCCACGTCGCCGCGCATCGCTTTCGTCAAAACGCCGGTGTGGCCGAAGGCGGACGCCGAAACGCAAGAGGCCTTCACGCGATTCGCCGAAATGCTTGGCAGCCATGTAACGGAAGTCGACCTGCCGGATTTCTTTAGCAAGGCCATCGATTGCCATGGCGCAATCATGCTGCCCGATCTCGCCAAGAGCTTCGCTGGCGAATATGAACGTGGCCGCGACCAGCTCAGCACGACATTGCGCAACATGATCGAGGATGGCCAGAAACGTCTTGCAGTCGATTACAACATGGCACTTGAGCAGGCACGGCGCTTCTATCAAAGTCTTCAGCAAATCTTCGCCGGCTACGACGTAATCCTGACACCGGCGACCACCGGCACCGCCCCGCGCGGACTGGAAGCTACGGGAAGTCCGATGTTCTGCACCCTTTGGACGCTGACCGGTGTGCCGGCGATCTCTCTGCCGCTCCTCAAGGGCGCAAACGGTTTGCCACTCGGCGTGCAGCTTGTCGCAGCCAGGGGCGACGATGCGCGCTTGCTACGCACCGCGCGGTGGCTTGCCAGACATGCGGCCGCAGAGTAGTTCGCACGGATTGCCTTCAGTCAGCGCCAGGATCGCCGACGAGGCCCACTGCTTCAATTCCGGCGAGGACTACGCGTTCGTCATTATCGGATGTGTCGCCCGATGCGCCCACCGACCCAAGCAAAATCCCGTCACGGTTCTTCAAGAGGACACCACCTGGCACTGGCACCAGCGCTCCTCCGGCGATATGGCTCACGGCGGCGACGAAGGAGGGCTGTTCCCTGGCTCTCTTGCCGATCGAGCGCGAGCCTAATCCGAGTGCCAGAGCGCCGTAGGCCTTGCCGTGAGCAACCTCGAAACGCCGCAAGGAGGTTCCGTCTTCCGCCGCAGCAGCTCTTACTGCACCGCGATCATCGAGCACCACGATAGCAAGCGGTTTCAGATTGAGTTCCCGGGCCTGAGAAAGCGCCTTGGCGATGATGGTTTGCCCGATTGGCAGCGTAAGATCCCCCACGGGATTCTCCTTGTGTCGTCCTAAGTGAACTTCCGGCTTCTTTCTCCGAATTCGTGCCGAACATTGGCCCTGAATCAGAATTGCCGCAACCCGTCCTGGACCTGAGAAACACGTTCAGCCGGCAAGGCCGAGGTGGCGGACCGGTCGTCCGGCGCCGAGATGGGACGCGGCCTCGACAATGGATTGAGTATCGATGCCAAAATGGCGATAGAGGTCGGCGATCGTGCCGGTCTGGCCGAAATGTTCGACACCGAGTGCCACGGTGCGATGACCGGCGACACCGCCGAGCCAGGCGAGTGTTGCCGGATGGCCGTCGATGACTGTGATCAGCAGGCAGTGGCGCGGCACGTCACCGAGCAGGCGCTCGATATGGCTGCGGGCCAAGGTGTTGCCGCGCTTCCGTGCCCGCTGCGCGGCGTGCCAGCCGGCATTGAGCCGGTCCGACGAGGTAACCGCGAGGAGGCCGACGTCGCGGCGGTCTTCGCCGATGAGCCCCGCCGCCTCAATGGCTTCGGGTGCGATACAGCCTTGGTAGGCGATGACCACCTCGGCATTGGGCCCGGGTTTGCGCAGCCAATAGGCGCCGTCGATCACGCCTTGAGCGAAGGCATCGCTGTTGCGGGCTTGCGGCTGGTCGAGGGGGCGGGTGGAAAGGCGCAGATAGACCGAGCCGCCGGTCTCGTCGCGAAGCCAGGTGCGCTCGTTGGGATCGCCCTCGCCATCGCGCTGCATATAGTCGAAGGCCCAGTCCATGATGATCGAGAGTTCATCGAGAAAGGCCGGCTCGAAGGCGGCAATGCCATCCTGCGCCATGCCGATCAGCGGCGTGCCGATCGACTGATGCGCGCCACCCTCGGGCGCCAGCGTCACGCCCGACGGCGTTCCCACCAGCAGGAAGCGCGCGTCCATGTAGCAGGCGTAGTTAAGCGCATCGAGGCCGCGCGCGACGAAGGGATCATAGACGGTGCCGACCGGCAGCAGCCGCTTGCCGAACAGCGAATGACTGAGGCCCGCCGCACCCAGCAGCAGGAACAGGTTCATCTCGGCGATGCCGAGCTCGATGTGCTGGCCCGCGTCCGAGAAGCGCCATTTCTGCGTCGAAGGGATGCGCTCGTCGCGGAAGGTGTCGGCGATCTCGCGGCGGGCGAAGAGGCCGCGCCGGTTCACCCAAGGCCCGAGATTGGTGGAGACGGTGACATCCGGCGACGTGGTCACGATGCGCTCGGCGAGGGCGCCACTGGTCTGCGCCAGGAGATCGAGGATCTTGCCGAAGCCGGCCTGGGTTGAAAGCGTGCGGTCATCGAGGCGCTGGGGTCCGGTTGGTTCGATCTTTTGGTCGCTGAATCGCCGTGGCCCGGCGGTGAAAAACGGAGTGCTGGAGAGAAAGAGGTCGAAGGCGGCGGGCTCAACGCGCAAGCCCGCGTGCCTATCCCATTCGGCGCCCTCAGGCACGCCCATCGCCTCCTGGAATTGCCGCATCTGCGCAAGCGTCATGAGGCCCGCATGATTGTCCTTGTGGCCGGCCAGCGGCGTGCCCCAGCCCTTGATGGTGTAGGCGATGAAAACGACGGGCCGGTCGTGGTCGATGCTCTGGAAGGTCTCGATCAGGCTTTCCAGGCAATGGCCGCCGAGATTGGCCATCAGCCGCTGCAGTTCCTGGTCGGAGCGGCGGTCGAGAAGTGCTGCCACCGGCCCCTGGTCGCCGATATCGTCCATCAGCCGCTTGCGCCAGGCAGCACCACCCTGGAACACCAGCGCGGAGTATAGCGAATTGGGGCAGCTGTTGATCCATGTCTTGAGTGCCTCACCGCCCGGCTCGGCGAAGGCAGCCTGCTGCAACTTGCCATTCTTCAGCAACACAACGTCCCAGCCGAAAGATCGGAAGATTGCGTCGATGCGGTCATACAGACCTTCGCGCACGATGCCATCGAGGCTCTGGCGATTGTAATCGATAATCCACCAGGTGTTGCGCAGCTCGTGCTTCCAGCCTTCCTGCAGGCATTCGTAGATATTGCCCTCGTCAAGCTCGGCATCGCCGACCAGCGCGATCATGCGGCCTTCGGGCCCCCTCGGTCCCCACGGTTTCGCGCGTATATAGTCCTGCACCATGCTGGCGAATGCCGTGATGGCCACGCCGAGGCCGACGGAACCGGTGGAGAAATCGACGTCGTCAATGTCCTTGGTCCGGCTCGGATAGGCTTGCGCTCCGCCATAGCCGCGAAACGCTTCGAGTTTCTCGCGCGACTGATTGCCCATCAGATACTGGATCGCATGGAATACCGGCGAGGCATGGGGTTTCACTGCGACACGGTCCGGTGGCCGCAGCACCGCAAAATAGAGCGCTGTCATGATCGACACCATGGAGGCCGAAGAAGCCTGATGGCCGCCGACCTTGAGCTCATCGGTCTTTGGGCGAAGATGGTTGGCATTGTGAACGGTCCAGCACGCGAGCCAGAGGACTTTGCGCTCGAGTTCGGCGAGAATCTGCAGTTGCCCGTCATCCATGCCCACACTCCGATTGCAGGTACTCCTGCAGGACTTGGCTGACGGCTGCTCCTGCTGCAACCTGTGTCTAACGCTTTTGACGAGGCGGCAGCCCCGCGTCCGCGAGCATGTCACAGCCCGCATTCATTCGAAACCCCAATACCTTTAGGTGCCCCAACCCGTGCTTTCCAGTGACATGAAAATTCCAGTCGATTGCTGAAATCGAAAGCATCGGTGCCGCCAAGGCTGCGGCTGAATAACAATGACGGGGACCCGGAGCCCATAAGCGCGGGGGCCGCAGGAGACGCCGCGCGATGGGGCGGAATCACGCCTAAGGCTACACGATCAACAGCCAATCGGAAGGTCCGGAATTAGGCTACGACCGGACATGTCACGGACATAACGAAATCGCCGGATGACAGTCCGTCAGTACTCGAACTCGACATCCGTCTATTCGAGTGCGAGGGCTTCACCAAGCCGCATTCCGGTATGGAAGAGCATGTGAAACAACAAAGGTCGGATAAAATCGTCGCTGCTCCCCACGGCGGCGCACCCAGAACAACACTCAGCGCGAATGCTGCGCTCTCGCACCAAGCGAGGCTTAGCAGCAACTATGTGATATAATTTGGGGATTAATGGTGCCCAGGGGCGGCGTGATGACTATTGCCGGGAGCTAAGCTTTTCGGCTGGGGGATTGGAAGCTATAGTCCGTGCCCTTGCGAACCCATTACGCTGTCTAAGAGGGTGAATTGACTCTTTGGTTTGGCTTGCCACACGCTTCCGGCTTCGTCGCGCTGTCGGTGGTGATGGCGGTTTTCGGCGGCTATGTCGGGCTTGGTCTCGCCGGCCAGGCGCGGTCGGCTACCGGCCTCTACCGCCGCGGCCTGCTGGCCGGTGCAGCCTGGTCGCTCGGACTTGGTATCTGGACAATGCATTTTGTCGGCATGCTGGCGGCCCATCTGCCGGACGGCACACTGTTTTCAGTCTTGCTGACACTCTTGTCTTTCCTGCTTTGCGTTCTGGTGGTCGGCGTTGCGGCCTTTCTTGTCAGCAGAGGCGAATCAAGCGAGCTTCTCGACCGCTCTGGCTTCAGTCATAATGGGCGCAGGAATCGTCAGCATGCACTATCTCGGCATGCATGCGGTTACTGGCAACTATGTGCTTCATCACGATGCCCGTTACATTCTGAGCGCGGCGGCCATCGCCGTTGCTGCGAGTTACGGCGCCCTTCGGGTATTCGAACTCCGGCATCCCGCGGCAGCCGCTGGCGCTCAGCTCCATGATATTCGGGTTGGCGGTTTCGGGAATGCATTACACTGCAATGGCGGGAATGCAGATCGTGCCGGCGCCGCGGGCCGAGGCCACCTTCGGCCCGTCGGTATCGAGCGACGTTCTGATGATCGTCGTGGCATTTCTTGCTTTCGTCATCTCGGGCGCGTTTTTGCTTTATCTTGTTCCGGAAGGAAGCCGCTCCTCCGAACGGGAGCGTCCGGCGGAACCGGAGGCCGGGAACATGCCGCCACAGCGTGCCACGCTTGTGCCGGTTGAGAGCGAGGGTGCCACAAAACTCATTCCGGCCGGCGAGATTTGTGCAATTCAGGCCACCACCCATTACACTCTCATCTATGATGGCCGGCACGAATATTTTTCGCCATGGTCGATCACCGAGGCTGAAAGCCGCCTCGACATGGATCGTTTCATGCGCGTGCACCGCAGCCATCTGGTGGCGATTGACAAGGTCAAGGCGCTGCGGAAGTCGGGCGACGGCGCCGTGGTCGAGGTGGGCGCCCCCGCCGCGCGCTTCGTTCCGGTAAGCCGCAATCACTATGCCGAACTCAAATCGCGGCTTGGCTTGCACTTGAAGGTAAGGGCCCACGCCGCTTCACAGCAGTGATATCGCCGCACTTCGTGCTCCCAGAACCGCGTTTCATGCAGATTCGCACGTTTCGTGCATTTCTGGCAACGACGCCGTTGCAGGCCATTTTGCTAAGTGACCTTATGTTCCCATGACCTCCGTCAAGAGAGGCAGGCAAGTGGGAGAATCGCCTTATGATACCCGGCACATTTGACTACCACCGGCCGAAGTCTGTGGCCGAAGCCGTGAAATTGCTCAAAAAACCGAAAGGATCGCGCGTCCTGGCCGGCGGCCATAGCCTTCTGCCGATGATGAAACTGCGGATGGCCGAACCCCCCGCACTCGTCGACCTTGGCGGGATTGCAGCGTTGCGAGGCATCAAGAAGACCGGCAGCAATATCGTCATCGGCGCAATGACCACGCAGCACGATCTACTGGCTTCCGCGCTGGTTACCAGGAATCTTCCGATCCTCCACGAGACCGCCCTTCTGATTGCCGATCCGCAGGTTCGCTACGTCGGCACGCTTGGCGGTAATGTAGCGAACGGCGATCCCGGCAACGACATGCCAGCGGTCATGCAGGTTCTTGAGCGCAACTTATCGCATTGCCGGCCCAACAAGCCAAGGACGGTCAAGGCCCGCGCCTTCTACAAGGGAGCCTATGAAACCGCGCTCAAGGCGGGTGAGATCGTCACCGCGGTGGAAATTGCCGTTCCCGGCAAGCATGGTTATGCGTACGAAAAGCTGAAGCGAAAAGTCGGCGATTATGCCACCGCCGCTGCCGCCGTGGTGTTGACACTGAAGGCCGGAAAAATTGCCTCGTGCTCGATTGCCCTGACCAATCTCGCGCCAACGCCGCTCCTGGCCGAAGCGGCCGCAGGGGCCCTGATCGGACGTGCTCCCGACGATGCCGCGATTGCCGCCGCCGTTGCCGCCGCCCGGGACATCATGGACCCGGCCGGCGACATGCATGGCACGCCGGAATACCGGGTCAGCGCCGGCGGCATCATGGTTGCACGCGCCCTGAAACGCGCCATCGCGCGGGCTGGCGGCTGAGGAGAACAGACATGTCGAAAGTTCACGTCAAACTCAAAGTGAACGGGCAGCCGATGGAAGGCGTATGCGAGCCACGCACGCTGCTGGTGCATTTCATCCGCGAGACTTCTGTCACTGACCGGAACCCACATCGGCTGCGAAACCTCGCATTGCGGGGCCTGCACCGTCGATCTCGACGGCAAGTCGGTCAAGTCCTGCACGACGCTCGCGGTACAGGCCCAAGGTGCGGCGATCACCACGATTGAAGGCATGGCGAACCCCGATGGAACCCTTGGCGCCCTGCAGGAAGGTTTCCGCCAGATGCATGGCCTGCAATGCGGCTTCTGCACGCCCGGAATGATCGTGCGGGCCCACCGGCTTCTGCAGGAGAACCCCAATCCTTCCGAAGAGGAGATCCGCTTCGGTATCGCCGGCAATTTGTGTCGCTGCACGGGCTACCAGAACATCGTGAAGGCAATTCAGCACGCCGCCGCAAAGCTCCGCGGCGAGGAATTCCGGGAGGCCGCAGAATGAACGACATGTCCCCAAACCGGGCCGAGCGCGAGGCCAAACTCGAAGGCATGGGCTGCAAGCGCAAGCGTGTGGAAGACATCCGCTTCACCCAAGGCAAGGGAAACTATGTTGACGACATGAAGCTGCCGGGCATGCTCTACGGCGACTTCGTGCGCTCGCCCTACGCCCACGCCCGGGTCAAGAAGATCGACACCAAGAAAGCGCTCAAGGTTCCCGGCGTTCTCGCCGTTCTGACATCCCAGGAGCTGAAAGGTGTCAACCTGGCCTGGATGCCGACGCTGGCCGGCGATGTCCAGATGGTGCTGGCCGACGGCAAGGTGCTGTTTCAGAACCAGGAGGTTGCTTTCGTGGTCGCCGAAAACCGCTATGCGGCGGCCGATGGCGTGGAGGCCGTGGATGTCGACTACGAGGCCTTGCCGGTGCTCGTCGATCCTTTCAAGGCGATGTCGAAGGGCGCCCCCGTAGTGCGCGAAGACATCAAGGACAAGACCGAAGGCGTCCATGGCAAACGCAAGCACTACAATCATGTCTTCGAATGGACGATAGGCGACAAGGACTTGACCGACGCCGCCTTCAGGAAGGCGGAGGTCACTATCAAGGAGTTGATTTCCTATCACCGGACCCATCCATGCCCACTCGAGACCTGCCAGGCGGTTGCCTCCTTCGACAAGGTGAAGGGCGAACTGACGGTGTGGGGAACGTTTCAAGCCCCACATGTTATCCGCACCGTGGCTTCGCTGATTTCGACGATCCCCGAACACAAGATTCATGTGATAGCGCCGGATATCGGCGGCGGCTTCGGCAACAAGGTCGGCGCCTATCCCGGCTATATCTGCGCCATCGTCGCCTCGATCGTCACCGGCAAGCCGGTCAAATGGGTCGAGGACCGCATCGAGAACCTCACCTCGACGAGCTTTGCCCGCGACTATCACATGACGACGGAAATCGCCGCAAGCCGGGATGGCAAGGTTCAGGCCCTGCGCGTTCATGTGCTGGCCGATCATGGAGCCTTCGATGCCTGCGCCGATCCCTCGAAGTGGCCCGCGGGCTTCTTCAACATTGTGACCGGGTCCTATGATTTTCCCGTCGCGCACGTCGCTGTCGACGGCATCTATACCAATAAGGCGCCGGCGGCGTTGCCTACCGCTGCTCGTTCCGGGTAACCGAGGCCGCCTATTGCATCGAACGTGCCATGGATATCCTGGCCCAAAAGCTCAAAATGGATCCCGCCGAATTGCGGATAAAGAATTTCATCCGCCGCGACCAGTTCCCCTACCAATCCGCTCTCGGCTGGGAGTACCATTCGGGCGATTATCACACGGCCATGCGGCAAGCTATGGAGAAGATCGGCTACCAGGCTCTTCGCGAAGAGCAGCGCCGCAAGCGCGCCGACTTCAAGGCCGGCAAGACCCGCGAGATCATGGGCATCGGTGTATCCTTCTTCACGGAAATCGTCGGAGCGGGCCCCTCGAAGAATTGTGACATCCTTGGCATCGCCATGTTCGACTCCTGCGAAATCAGGGTGCATCCAACCGGTTCCGCCATCGCCCGCGTGGGAACGAAATCGACGGGCCAGGGCCACGAAACGACCTGGGCCCAGATCATAGCCACCGAAGTTGGCATTCCATCTGCCGACATCATGGTGGAGGAGGGCAATACCGACACCGCCCCCTATGGACTGGCACCCACGGCTCGCGCTCCACACCCGTGGCGGGTGCGGCGATCGCCATGGCGGCACGAAAGATCAAGGCCAAGGCGCAACTCATCGCCGCCTACATGCTGGAAGTGCACGAAGACGACCTGCAATGGGACGTCGATGGCTTCCGCGTCAAGGGCCTGCCGGAGAAGTTCAAGTCCATGAAGGAACTTGCCTGGGCCGCCTACCATGCCCTGCCGCCCGGCATGGAGCCGGGGCTGGAGGCCGTGAGCTATTACGATCCGCCCAACATGACTTATCCTTTCGGTGCCTATTTCTGCACAATGGATATCGACGTTGACACCGGCGTCTACAAAGTGCGGCGCTTCTATGCGCTGGACGATTGCGGCACAAGGATCAACCCGATGATCATCGAGGGCCAGGTCCACGGCGGACTTACAGAGGCGCTGGCCATCGCCATGGGGCAGGAAATCCGATACGATGCAGGTGGAAACGTGCTCACCGGCTCTTTCATGGATTTCTTCATGCCGACGGCGGTTGAAACGCCGCACTGGAAGACCGACCACACCGTGACACCCTCGCCGCATCACCCGATCGGCGCAAAGGGCGTGGGCGAGAGTCCCAATGTCGGCGGCGTTCCGGCCTTTTCGAATGCCGTCAACGATGCCTTCTCGTTCCTCGGCTCCACCCATATCCAGATGCCGCATGACCATTGGCGGAACTGGGAGGCGGCCAAGTCGCTCGGGGTGGTGGGGTGATGTGTTGATAGAACGCGGCTGGGCCGGTGTGAGGTCAAGGCCCAGGGAACAGCAATGCCGATGACGCTTTCCGCCCTTTCCGCAAAACTGGTGGAAGCGGGCTATGTTGCGGACAGGGAACTGGCAATGGCGCTCCACCTGATGGAGCTCCTGCAGCGTCCGTTGCTGCTCGAGGGGGAGGCCGGCGTCGGCAAGACTGAAGTTGCCAAGGCACTGGCAGGCGTACACGGGGCGGAGCTCATCCGCTTGCAGTGCGACGAGGGACTCGATAGGTCCGACGCGCTTTATGAATGGAATTATCAGCGGCAGCTTCTTGCCATTCAGGCCAGAGCCGCCTCGGGCTCCTCAATCAGCGAGGACGACATCTTCTCCGAGCGTTATCTCCTCGAACGTCCCCTGCTACAATCGATCCGGCAGGAACGGCCGCCGGTGCTGCTGGTGGACGAGATCGATCGCGCCGACGAGGAATTCGAGGCGTTCCTGCTGGAACTTCTCTCGGATTATCAGGTGACGGTTCCGGAACTGGGCACCATTCATGCCCGCAGCATCCCGCATGTGGTGTTGACCTCCAACGCAACCCGCGAGATTTCCGATGCGCTGCGGCGGCGCTGCCTCTATCACTATGTCGATTTTCCGGAAGTGGACCGCGAGGCCGCGATCCTGCAGCGTAGGCTGCCGGGCATCGGCGCGGCGTTCGCGCTGCAGATTGCCCGCGCCGTGGAACGGGTCCGCAAGGAAGACCTGCGCAAAGTACCCGGCATTGCTGAAACACTTGATTGGGCAGCGGCACTCATCGGACTTAAACTTTCCGATCTTCGCAGCGATCCCGAACTCGTCTTCGACACCATGATGTGCCTTCTCAAGACCCAGGAGGACAAATCTCGTTTCACCCGTGAAGTGGCGGCTCGTATCTTGGGGAAGGTCGCATGAGCAGCCACATGGCCCCACTTGAAGCGGGGAGCTTCAAGCCCCTCGAAGACGCTATTTTGAGCCGGATCGCTGGTTTCGCGAAGTTACTGCGCAACCATGACTTCGCGGTGGGACTCGGGGAAAGTGCGGATGCCGCAAGGCTCGCCGGCCAACTGGTGGCGGAACGGCCTGCGATGCTTCGCTCCGCTTTCAAGGCCCTGTTCTGCTCGCGCGCTTCCGATTGGAAACAGTTCGACGTCCTCTTCGATTCCTATTCGGTGGGGCAGGGGCATGAAACGAGCAATGAAAGTGGGGGGTTCTGCTCCGGCGGCTGCAAGGCCCACCCTTGCCGCGCCGTTTGAACAGACCGCGGGACATGGCGATTTAGGGCAGTTCGTCGACGAGGTTGCGAACCGGCACGGGGAAGTGCCACAGGAGGGCGGTAAGGCCAGAAATGAGGGGGCCTCGGCGATCGAAGTCCACGGGTCGGCCGATTTTCGCAATATTGTCGATCCCTACGAACTGGCGAAGGCACATGCGGCGGCGGAACGCCTGGCCAGGGTCATGCGCACGCGCCTCACCCGCCGAGCGCGCCCGCACCAAGGGCAGGCGCATCGATTTGCGGTCGACCATCCGGCGGAATATCGCCGCCGGCGGCACACTTCTCGAGCTGCGTCTGCGCCAGCGCAAGCCCAAGCCGCTGCGATTGGTGATACTGCTCGATGCCCCCCCGGTTCCATGCAGATGTATACTGCGGTCTTCACGCGCTTCATCCACGGCGTGCTCGACAATTTTCACGAAGCCGAGGCCTTCGTCTTTCATACGCGCCTTGCCCATGTTTCCTCCGCCATGAAAGAAAAGAATGCCAGCCGGGCGGTGGAACGGCTTTCGCTTATGGCCGAAGGCGTGGGCGGCGGCACCCGCATCGGCGAATGTCTCGCAACCTTTAACCAATGGCACGCGAGACGCGTCCTCAATTCGCGAAGTTGCGTGATGATCCTGTCGGACGGATACGACACCGGCTCGCCGGGAATGCTGGCCCGGGAACTGCAGCGACTGAGAAGGCGCTGCCGCCGCATTGTCTGGCTCAACCCGATGATGGGCTGGAAGGATACCGCCCGGAAGCCAAGGCCATGCAGGCAGCCCTGCCATATCTTGATCTCTTTGCCCCGGCACACAATCTCGAAAGTCTTGCCGCGCTTGAACCCTATCTGGCGCGGCTGTGA
>CAVZNM010000003.1:0-314309 GCA_963776685.1 uncultured Alphaproteobacteria bacterium | reverse complement strand
CGGAATTAGGCTACGACCGGACATGTCACAGGCATGACGGAATCGCCGTCAATGACCCAGCAGACCTAGGTCTGAGAGGTTGTTCCGACAGCCGCGCGCAGCGAGCCGTTGGGGCGGGTCGAGTCCGCGCGCCGGTACAAAAGGTCAAGCCGGTGCAAAAGGTCGAGCCTTGAGTTAAGGTCGCGCACCCATCACTGCGACTTTTTCAATGAAAACACGCGACTTCCATCTGCCCGGCCGCTCGCCCGTCTATGCGCGCGAAGGAATGGCCGCGACCTCGCATCCGCTCGCGAGCCTTGCGGCGATCGAGACGCTGAAGGCCGGCGGCACGGCCGCCGATGCCGCTGTTGCTGCAGTCGCGGTGTTGTGCGTCGTTGAGCCTGCGATGACTGGCATCGGCGGCGACTGCTTCTGCCTGATCGCGAAGCTCGGTCAGCAGCCGTGGGGCTACAACGGCTCAGGCCGCGCGGCGGCGGCCGTGACCACCGAGAAGCTGCTTGCGCAACGCATGAGCCGCAAGATCGCTGCGACCTCGCCGCACGCCGTCACGGTGCCGGGCGCGGTGGAGGCTTGGGAACAAATCCTCAAGGCGCACGGCAAGTTCGGTCTCGATCGCGTCCTGCGGCATGCGATCGGCTATGCCGAAGACGGCTTTGTGATCGCGCCGCGCGTCGGCTCGGACTGGGCCGCGTACGTCGACAAGCTCAAGCCGCATGCCGGCTCGACCAAATATTATTTGCCGAATGGCGGCGCGCCGGAGATCGGCAGTACGGTCCGGCTGCCTGCGCTTGCCGCGACCCTGAAGGCGATCGCCTTGGGCGGCGCGAAGGCCTTCTACGAAGGACCGATTGCTGCCGACATCGCAGCAACCGTGCAGGGTGCGGGCGGATTTCTCGCGGTGGAAGACCTTGCGCGTCATCGCGGCGATGCGGTCACGCCGATCAGCACGAACTATCGCGGCCTCGACATCGTCGAGCTGCCGCCGAACGGGCAGGGCATGATCGCGCTCATCCTGCTCAACATCATGGAGCAGTTCGACTTCACGAAGCTCGCACGTGAACGGGCCGCAGCGCCTGCACCTGATGCTCGAGGCGGCGCGTCTTGCCTACGGTGTGCGGGACGCGCATCTCGCCGATCCGGCGCACATGCGGCAGCCGGTCCCGGGGCTGCTCGACAAGGGTTTCGCGAAAAAGCTTTCCGCGCTGATCGATCCCGGCAGGCGCGTACCGCTGCCGAAAGCGCCGACATCGGGCAGCGACACCGTCTACCTCACGGTGGTCGACCGCGATCGCATGGCGGTGTCCTTCATTAATTCGCTCTACTCGGCGTTCGGCACCGGCATCTGCACCGATAGGACCGGGATCATGCTGCACAACCGCGGCTCGGGCTTCGTGGTCGAGCCCGGCCACCCGAATACCATCGAACCGAGCAAGCGCCCGATGCACACAATCATTCCGGCGCTCGCGATGCGCGGCGGACGCTGTGCGATGTCGTTCGGTGTGATGGGCGCGGACTATCAGCCGATGGGCCACGCGCACGTCGTCAGCAACATGGTCGACTACGGCATGGACGTGCAGGCCGCGATCGACGCGCCGCGTATGTTCTATGAGGGCGAGGTCACGCTTGTTGAGCGCGGCATTCCGGCTGCTGCGGTCGCCGGACTGAAAGCGCGCGGCCATAGCGTCGAACTGCGCCCCGCTCCGTGGGGCGGGAGCCAAGCCATCGTCATCGACTGGGAGCGCGGAATCCTGATCGGCGGTTCCGACCCACGCAAGGACGGCTGCGCGATCGGGTATTAGGCGCGCTTGCCGAACGCCCCGCGCTCGGCAAACGGCTTGGTCATGGACCGATAAACCGCAATCGCCTCGTCGAGCTCGGCACGCCGGCGCGCGCGCGTCCGTGGCGCCTGCATCGGCGTGGCGTTCAGTTGTGCGAGAAATGGCGCGGCCGGATGGCGCGACAGGCCCGGCGCGCGGTCGCCTTCCATTAGGTCAAACGGGATACTGCAATGACCGCTTTTGGCCCAACCCGGAAATGCCGCTCGCCAAGTTTGACGACCGCTTATGCTTCAAAAGCGGACTCTGGCACGGCGTCCAACCGGCTGTTTATCCTCCAACTCCCTATCCCAGGTCCTTGTTATAATCAGCGGGCCGCCGACGTTCCTAGGGTTGGCGCAGTCTTCGGAGAATGGATTTGTGGCAAAAATGGCCATTCGCCATCAAACGGCGCAAAGCCAACAGAAGAAGGCATGCCCTCAAGTACGAGGAATTGGGCGACCTATACAGTTTGGCAAGCCGGTTCGCATTCCAGTCGGCGTCTGACCCCAATCTTGGCGATGCGATCGAATAGGCATTGGCACGAAATGGTTGTTCCTGTCGGATAGTAGAGCCCTAGAGAGACACCCCACTGGCCTTTCCCTTGTCCGGAGTTGGTAATTTTTTCCTCTTTTCCGCGTACTCAAGGTTCGATACGTTGCTGGACTTCCCGCGTGGCCGCTGGAAGATTGCCGCGCACAAGAAGTTCATTCACGACCACAAGTTCAACGCCGGCGGATCTAGTCAATTCAAGCAAGCTGACGTCTGCCGGGTGGCCGGGGGTAAGCGCGTCCCCAGGCTTAATCCATCGAAGGACTGGATTGTCATTGACATGCCGGAACTGCGGATCGTCTCAGGCGACATCTGGCAGCAAGTACATCAACGGCTAGAGTCGAAACGCTCCCTACCCCTCCACAAGAAGCGCGGACCTCGCCGCTTGCTCTCAGGCATGATCCAATGCGGTGTCTGCGGGGGTCAAATGACAATCATTGGTGAAGGGCGTCTGGGCTGTAGTAGCCATAAAGAGCGGGGCTCTTGCACAAACAAAAAGAAAATAGCAGCAGCTCGCGTCGAGGAAGCCGTTCTTCACGGCATCAGGTCTCAAATGCTTCAGCCTGAGCTAATCCAAGAGTTCAGAAATGCTTTCAAGAAAAGCTTGAATAGTCTGCCGCGAGGTCTCAAAGTGTTTCAGGATAAGCGCGAAAAACAGCTTGCAGAGATCGAAAAGCAGATCGCCCACATATTGGATTCGATGCAAGTAGCAGGCCCCCTTCCCTCCCTTGTCGATCGACTTCAACAACTTGAAAAAACGAAAGCCGAAATTTGCACTCTAAAGCGGCCAAGAACTTTGCCCCTTCGCGCGAGCTTGCCGAATCCGGGCCTAGTGGAACTCTACCGCCAGAAGTTAGACAATCTGAGGGAATGCCTGACGGCAGACGAGCGAACCCGCATCAAAGCAACCGGCCACTTGCGTGAACTGATCACAAAAATTGAACTGCACCCTCTTGAGAAAAAAGGCGCTGCGCGCCTCAAAATTACGGGCGATATGAACGCAGTAGTTGGACTGGCAGCACAAGGCCAAAAAAACGCTGTAAAGGTGGTAGCGGGGGAGGGAGTTGAACCCCCGACCCCAGGATTATGATTCCCGTGCTCTAACCAACTGAGCTACCCCGCCTGAGTTCGCAGGCGCATATAGGGAATGGCGGAGCCTCAAGTCAAGTTGCGTGGCGGTGGTCCTCGGTGGCCTCTTCCGCCTTCTTGAAGAAGGTGCGCCACAGCGAAATGCCGGCGAAATAGATGGACGCCGCCACCCACACCCACAGTTCGATCCGCTCGACCATGCCCCAGGCGCTGCGGTCCTTGGCGCTGATGATCAGGCTGAGCGACAGCGCCGCCCACAGCACGGTCACCGGAATGGTGATCTCGCGCCAGTCGGCAACCCGCAGCGGATGCACGAACTTGACCGGAATGAAGGTAAGCACGCACAAGGCCGCGATGGTTCCGAAGTTCACCATCCAGGACGTGTCGAGAATGTAGAAATACAGGACCACCACGTTCCACAGGGCCGGGAAGCCGACGAAATAATAATCGTCGGATTTCATGCCGGTATTGGCGAAGGTGTAGCAGGAGACCGCCATGATCGCCGCCGCGGCGCCGATGCCCAGGGTGCCCGGCACCATCTCGAACCAGTACACCATCAGCGCCGGCACGGCGGTGTAGTTGAAGAAGTCGATGACGTTGTCGAGGGTGCGGCCGTCGACATTCGGCGTATATTCGAGAACCCGCGCCCGGCGCGCCAGCGTGCCGTCGATGCCGTCGACGAAGAGCGCAAGCCCCAGCCACATGAAGGCGGCGACCGCATCGCCCTTGAGCACCGCCACCAGCGCCAGGAAGCCCGCGACGATGCCGCAGGTGGTGAACGCATGAACCGCCCAGGCGATGGCCTTCTTCAGGTCGCGATCGATGTTGGGATGAAGTTTCGCTTTCACCGGAGAAGCCCCGCACTCTTGCTGACCGGAGGCGACTATAGTGAGCGGGCGGGTGCAAGGCAAATCTCGGGTAGTGGCGCTGAACGGCAAAATAGAGTCCCATCACAGCTTGCCACCGCAGCGAACTGGGCGCTATCTAGCTGGAATGAACGCTCCATCGAATTGGCCCCGCAATCGGCTTTTGCTCGCTCTGCCTCCCCGCGATCTCAAGCAGCTTATGCCGAAGCTCGAACGCATTAAATGCCACCGCGAGGAGGTCCTGATAGAGGCCGATAGTGCGCTCGATCATGTCTACTTCCCCGATAGCGGTGTCGTCTCGGTCCTGGCGGTCTATGCCGACGGCAACATGATTGAAATGGCAACGATCGGGCGGGAGGGCTACACGGGTGTGCAAGCCGCCTTCGGCGCCAAGGCTTCCTCCGCCCGGTTCCTGGTCCAAATCCCGGGGAGCGCCGCAAAGATGTCGCGCGTGGCGTTCAAACGGGCGATGCAGTCGATGCCGTCCTTGCGAAATCTCACGGTCGCTTACGTCCAGGCGTTTCTGGAGCAGATCATGGTATCGGTAGCGTGCAACGGATCCCACAGCCTCAAGGAACGGCTGGCGCGCTGGCTGCTGATGATGCGGGACCGCGGCGACGATGACGTATTGGAGATCACCCAGAATCTGCTTGCCGAAATGTTGGGTGTGCAGAGACCAACCATCACCTATACGGCCCAGGAATTGGAAGGTGCGGGTTTGATCGAGCGCGGCCGCCGGCAAGTCAAGATACTCAATCGGCAGGGCCTCGCCGAAGCCTCTTGTGAATGCTATCAGTTGGTCCGCATGCGCACCGCTCATTACCTTCCCAAAACCTACCCGGAAAACTGAACTTTCCCCTCACTCGGTAATGTAGATTACCGACAGCGCGCCCTCGACTTGCTCATAATGGGGCGGGCGGGAGATGGACGTGGGCTCTCTCTTGCGGTCGAGGGGATGGGCCCCGTCATTGGAAGGTGACGGGAGCAACTTCTATGCGAGAAATCGACCCACTGGATCTGGTGGAAACGATCCGCGAAGGCCTGCTCGTGCTCGATCCCGACCTCACCATCCGGTTCGCGAACCGTTCCTTCTGCAGCACTTTCGCGGTTGCGCCGGAGCAAACGCTTGGCCGGAAGCTCTATGAACTCGGCAACGGGCAGTGGAACATTCCCAAGCTCCGCGCCGCGCTTGAGAAGATCGTTTCCGGCCACACCACCATCGAATCGTTCGAAGTCAACCATGTGTTCCGGTCGATCGGCCGGCGCGTGATGGTGCTCAATGCCCGCAAGGTTCATCGGCCCGGCGCCACCCAGCAGATCCTTCTGGCGATCGACGACGTCACCGAGCGCGTAAGTATTGAGCAAGAGCGCTGGATCGCGCATGAGCGCGTCGTGGAGCTGTTGCAAGAGCTGGTCCACCGGGTCAAGAAGCAATCTCCAGCTTATCGCTGCCATGGTTGCTATCGAAACCCGCAGGCTTGAGAGCGGCGAGGGCAAGGCGGCGCTCGAGAGAGTCTCGCATCGCATCGAGGCCCTCGCTGCACTCTATTCCAAACTACAGACGGTCGATTCGGTCGAAGCGGTCGATGCCGCGGCCTATCTGGACGGGTTGTGCCGCGATCTGGTCGCGGCGGTGAACAATGGCGGTACGCAGATTTCGCTCAAGACCGACATCGAAAGCGTGCTTCTGCCGACCGATCAAGCGATTCCGCTCGGGCTCATCGTCAACGAGCTGGTGAGCAATGCCATCAAGTATGCGTTTCCGTCCAGCACAAAGGGCGCGGTCTTGGTGTCTTTGAAGCACGAGCCTGGGGGGCTTTGCCTGACTGTCTCCGACGACGGCAAGGGAGTCGATCCGCAACGCGTCGATTCCGGCCTCGCTGGCCAGCTGGTCGAGGGCCTCGCGCAACAGCTCGGCGGCCGGCTCGAAGGGGAGAGCGGTATCCAGGGTACGACGGTGCGCCTGATATTGCCGTCGCCGAAAGGCTCGTAGGGATACGCACGCGTCGTCTCAACCCAGCCGCTCGAACTCCAGGAGCGTGAAGAATCCGAACGGCCGCACCGGGCGCTGGTCGATGAGCTTGAGGCGGGGATCGACGAGCAGCGTCTCGACCGGAAATTCCGGCCGCCAGCCGAGCACGTCGGCGAACCCCGCCAGCCGCTTCTCGACGGCGCCGCGCAGGCCCTTCTCGACGCTGAAGTGATTGACGATCAGCACCGTGCCGCCGGGCTTCGTCACCCGCGCCAGTTCCTGCATGACCGCGACCGGCTCGGGCACCACCGTCATCACATACATGGCGACCGCGATATCGAAACTCGCATCCGCGAAGTCGAGCTTCGTTGCATCCATTTCAATGAGCGCCTCGACATGGCGGGCCCGCGCCTTGGCGATGCGCTCGCGCGCCCGCTTCAGCATGTCGGGCGAGAGATCGACGCCGGTCACCCTGCAGCGACGGCTTGTAATGGGGCAGCGCCAGGCCGGTGCCGACGCCCACTTCCAGGAGCCGGCCATGGAGCTGGTTGGCCCGCGCCGTTGCCTGTTTGACGCCCGCTTCGACGAATTTTCCGAAAGTCGCGTCATAGACCGGCGCCCAGCGCTTGTAGGCGCGGCGCACATCGCCATTGTCGATTTCGGCAAGCTTGCGGGCTGCTCCGGTCATGGCGGCACTCCTGTTGCGCATGGCCTCCCCGCCGATTATGTGGCGGCAAAAGCGGCCCTTTGCAAGATTTTATTTGCCGCTACGGCATCGCTTCGGGCAATAAAGCCGCCGCCGAGCACCCGGGCGCCCGCCCCCGGCCCTTCATAGAGCACGCAGGCCTGGCCGGGCGAGACGCCATATTCGCCGTCATGGATGGTGACGATGTCGGCGCCGCCCTCCCGCCGGATCGCCGCCGGCAACGCGCCGCGCGTCGAGCGGATCTTGGCATGGACCGGAACCGGCCTCTCGCCCAGTTCCTCGCCCAGCCAGTTGAGCGAGGTGAGCGCGAATGTCGCGCTGCAGCAGCGCCTCCCGCGGGCCGACGATCACCTGGCGCTTCGCCGCATCGAGCCGCACCACATAGAGCGGCTCGCCATCGGCGACGCCGAGGCCGCGGCGCTGGCCGATGGTGAAATGGATGATGCCGTCATGGCGGCCGAGACGGCGGCCATCGACATGCACGATATCGCCCGCCTCCGCCGCATCGGGCCTGAGCCTCAGGATCACGTCGGCATAGCGGCCTTCCGGCACGAAGCAGATGTCCTGGCTGTCGGGCTTCTCCGCCACCGCCAGTCCGAGCGCGGCGGCGATCTGCGCGTGTCTCGCTCTTGGTGAGCCAGCCCAGCGGAAAGCGCAGATAATCGATCTGCTCCTGCGTCGTGGCGAAGAGAAAATAGCTCTGGTCGCGGGCCATGTCGGCGGGCGTGTAGAGATCGCGGGTGGGCGAGCCCGGCCCGCGCGGCCGGCTTTCGATATAATGCCCGGTCGCCAGCGCCGCCGCATCGAGATCGCGCGACCTTCTGAGCAGATCGGCGAACTTGACCGTCCGGTTGCAGGTAACGCAAGGGATCGGCGTCTCGCCGGCCAAATAGCCCGCGACGAATTCGTCGATCACCGTCTCCTTGAAACGCGATTTCGAAATCGAGGACGTAATGCGGAATGCCAAGCGTTGCAGCCACGCGGCGCGCATCGTGAATATCCTGCCCGGCGCAGCAGGCACCCTTGCGCCTCACCGCCTCGCCGTAATCGTAAAGCTGCAGCGTGATGCCGACCACGTCGTAGCCCGCCAGCTTGAGGAGTGCCGCCGCCACCGAACTGAATCGACGCCGCCCGACATGGCGCAGACGATGCGGATCGCGGCCGGATCGCCGGCAATGCCGACGCCGGCGCGGACCCGGTCGAGTATGGCCTGGTGAACGCCCATGGCGGCCTAAATGGCCCGGACCGCGGCAAAAGTAAACCTCGGGCTTTCCCGCTAGACGCCGCATGCAACAGCGCCCTTTACATCGGCGGGCAAAACCGGCTTGGCTGGGCCGGCCAACCGGCAAGGGTGTGACATGAAAACCGGCTTCAATCTGCTGCTGTGGACCACCCATGTCACCGACGACCACGCCGCGATCCTCAAGGACATCAAGCGCACCGGCTATGACGGCGTCGAGATCCCGATTTTCGAGGGAACGCCCGATCACTATGCGCGGCTGGGCGCCATGCTGGACACAATCGGCCTCGAACGCACCGTCGGTGAGCGTGATCGGACCTTCGGGCAAAAATCCGCTGTCGGCCGACAAGGCGGCCCAGAAGGCGGCGCTCGATTATGCGAAGTGGGTGCATCGATTGCTCGGCGGCGCTGGGCGCTCCCATCGTCGCGGGTCCCATGCATTCGGAAATCGGCTTCTTTTCCGGAAACGGGCCGACCGCGCAGGAGCGCCAGCGCGGCATCTCGTTCCACCGCATGGCCGGCGACTACGCGGCAAAGAAGAACGTGCGCTTCGCAATCGAGGCGATCAATCGCTTCGAATGCTATTTCCTCAACACGACGCAGCAGCTTTCCGACTATCTCGACGAGGTGGACCACCCGGCGGTCAAGGGCATGTATGACACCTTCCATGCCAATATCGAGGAGAAGGATCCGGTAGCCGCCATCAGGACCATCAAGAAGCACATGATCCATGTGCATATTGCGGAGAACGACCGCGGCACGCCGGGCAAGGGTCACGTGCCGTGGGCCGCGACCTACAAGGCGCTGCGCGCCGCGAAATATGACGGCTGGCTTGTGATCGAGGCCTTCGGTCGCTCCTTGCCGGCGCTTGCGGCGGCCACCAGGGTGTGGCGCGATTTCTTCCCGACGCCCGAAAGCGTCTACCGCGACGGGCTCAAGCACATGAAGAAGGGCTGGGCCGCGGCGGGATGATCTCCGCAATACGTCATCCCGCCCTAATAAGTCGCCCGCCCGCCGGATATGTCGAAGACCGCGCCGGTCGAAAACGAGCATTCCTCGCTGGCCAGCCAGCAGACGAGGCTTGCCACTTCATCGACGGTGCCGAAGCGGCCCTTGGGAATTTTCGACAGCATGAAATCGATGTGGCTCTGCGGCATCTGGTCGAAAATCGGCGTGCGCACCGCGGCGGGCGTCACCGCATTGACCGTGATGTTGGTCTTCGCCAGCTCCTTGGCGAGCGACTTGGTCATGCCGATGACCGCGGCCTTGGACGCCGAATAGGCCGACGCATTCGGATTGCCTTCCTTGCCGGCGATCGAGGCGATGTTGACGATGCGGCCGTAATTCTGCGCCAGCATGTGCGGCACCACGGCGCGATTGCTGAAGAAGGTGCCGTTGATATTGACCGCCATCACCTTCATCCAGCCGTCGATCGGGAATTCCGCCAGCGGCACGGTCGGGCCGGTGATGCCGGCGCTGTTCACCAGGATGTCGATGCCGCCGAGCTGCGTGACCGTCTCGGCCGTGGCGCGTTCGACGGAGGCGTAGTCCGAGATGTCGACGATGATGCCGCCGTTCAGATCCCAGGCCACAACCTTGCCGCCCTCCGCCGCGATGCGCCTGACGACGGCTTCGCCGATCCCCGATGCCCCGCCGGTGACCACGGCGCGTTTGCCTGTAAATCTCATGGTCGTCTCGTCAGCCAGGCGATCCCCGCCCAGAGCGCCGCCGCGATCGCGGCAAGGCTCCACACCAGGGGATGCGCGTAATACGGTGCCGCCGCCAGAGCCGCCTGGCCGGCCGGGGTGTCGGGATCGGGCGGATTCAGGAAGAACACGCCATAGAGATGGGCGGCGGCGATCGACACCAGCAGCACGACGCAGAAAATCACCGCAACCAGCAGCGCGGCGATCGCCACCGAACGCGCCGGCACGCCGGGCTCGGCCAGCGGCAGCAGATTGTTGACGAGTGCCGCCAGCACCACCAGCCCGCTGCCGATGCGCGAACAGCGTCAGGCTGAACGGCTGGAAGATCAGGACCAGCGCCAGGAGGCCGAGGCCGATGATGAAGGCTTCGAGCCGCAAGGCCGCGGCCGGCGTCATGCCGGATTGGGTTTGATCGCTCATGCGCGCACCGCCCTTCCATCCTCGTCGAAGAAATGGGTCTGCTTCGGATCGGGCCTGAGATGCAGGGCCTCGCCGATCTTGATCCGCATCTGCGCGCGGCACCACGACGCGGATGTCGCCGCCCTTCGGGGTGCGCGCATGGACCAGCGTCTCGGCCCCCATCGGTTCGATCAGTTCGGCCTGGGCGGCAATCGTGTCCTTGCGCGCCTGCTCGGCACCGGCGTGAAGGCGCGCGGCCTGATGCCGATCGTCACCTTCGATGGCTTGAGGCGCGAGACGGCGGGATCGGCGGCGATCTCGACGGCGTTGCCGGCGAGCCGCACCGAGGCTTTGCCGCCGCCGAACCGCTTCGAGATCGGCCTCGATCAGATTCATCTGCGGCGTGCCGATGAAGCTTGCCACGAAGACATTGGCGGGCCTGGCGAAGACCTCATGCGGCGTTCCGACCTGCTCGATCACGCCGTCGCGCATGATGGCGATGCGGTCGGCCATGGTCAGCGCCTCGAGCTGATCGTGGGTGACGATGACCGTCGCCTTGGAGAGGCCGGACAGAACTTCCTTGATCTGCCCGCGCATCGAATGGCGCAGCTCGACGTCGAGGCGCGACAGCGGCTCGTCGAACAGGAAGCAGTTGGGATCGCGCACGATGGCGCGGGCGACCGCGATGCGCTGCTTCTCGCCTTCCGAAACCTGGCCCGGCATGCGGTCGAGCACCTCGGTCAGATGCAGGATTTCCGCCACCCTGGCGACGCGCTTCGCCGCTTCCGCCTGCGCCAGCTTCTCGTAGTGCAGCGGCATGGCGATGTTCTGGCCGACCGTGCAGCGCCGGATAGAGCGCGTAGAACTGGAACACCATGGCGATGTCGCGCTTCTCCGGCGACAGCTCGTTCATGCGCCGGCCGGCGATGATGATGTCGCCTGCGGTGGCGCGCTCGAGGCCGGCGATCATGCGCAGCGTCGTCGTCTTGCCGCAGCCCGAGGGGCCGAGCAGGCAGACCACCTCGCCCGCCGCCACCGTTGAGATCGACATCGCTGACCGCGACGAAGTCGCCGAACTTCTTGGTGATCTTCCTGACTTCGATGGTCGACATGATCAGCGCTTCACCGTGCCGAAGGTGACGCCGCGCAGCAGATGGTTCTGCAGGAAGAAGGTGACGAGGAAGACCGGGATGAGGAACAGGGTTTCGATGGCCGCCAGCAGTCCCCAGCGCACGCCGATGTCGCCGCCGATGGTCTGGGCCATGGCGACCGGCACGGTGCGGGTCTCGACGCCGGTCAGCAGCAGCGCGAAGAGATACTCGTTCCAGGTGAGGATGAGGCCGAACACCGCGGTGGCGGCGAGCCCGGCGATCACCTGCGGCAGGCAGATCTTGAAGAACACCCTGGTGTCGGAGGAGCCGTCGATGCGCGCCGCATCCTCGACATCGGGCGACAGTTCGTCGAAGAAGCTCTTCATCATCCAGATGGTGAAGGGCAGATTGAAGGCGGTGTAGAGCGCGATGATGCCGACATAGGTGCCGGCGAGGCCGGTGACGCGGAACATCAGGATGATCGGGAATGATGACGACGATGGCCGGCAGCATGCGCGTCGTCAGGATGATGAACAGATAGGTGTCGTTGCCCTTCAGCGGATAGCGCGAGAAGCCGAAGGCGGCGAGCGTGCCGATGACGAGCGCCAGGAACACGCTGGTTCCGGCGATGAAGATCGAATTGAAGAAATAGAGATCGAAACCGGTGTCTGACGGCCGTCGGCGCCCACCGAATAGGCGCGGTTGAACACCTGGCCGAAATTTTCGAGCGTCGGCGTGAACAGGAATTTCGGCGGCACCGCCAGCGCGTCGCTGTAGGACTTGAAGGCGGTGAGAATGATCCACAGCACCGGGAAGAAGTAGATGAAGCTGACGATGGCGGCGAACGAGCGTGCGGCCCCAGCCGGCTTCGCCCACGCCCGAGGCGCGCCTGAACAGTCCTGCAGTCGTCGCCATGCTCAGGCCTCCCTGGCGCGCCGGTTGGCGAGATAGAGATAGAGATTGGTGAGCACGATCACCGTGAACAGCAGGATATAGGAGAGGGCTGTCGAATCCGATGTCTTGTTGAACTGGATCGCCTGGCGGTAGACATAGATGGCGATGGTCTCGGTCGAGGTTCCGGGCCCGCCCTCGGTCAGCAGGAACACGACGTCGAAGAGCTTGAAGGCCTCGATGGTGCGGAACAGCAGCGCCAGCATCAGCAGCCCGCGGATATAGGGAAAGGTGATCGTCCAGAAGCGCCGCCAGGCCGAAACGCGGTCGATGGCCGCCGCCTCGTAGAGATATTTGGGCACGCTCACGAGCCCGGCCAGCACCAGCAGCATGACGAAGGGCGACCACATCCAGGCATCGGCGAAGACGATGCCGGCCATGGCGCCCTCGGTGGTGGCGAGCAGGATATAGGGTTCGCCGGTGAACAGCCGCATGACTTGCGACAGCAGGCCGAAGGTCGGCTCGTAGTAATAGCGGAAGAAGGCGCCGATCGCGACGATAGGACAGCATCATCGGCGTCAGCACCAGGATGAGCAGATAGCGGCGCAACGGAAACTGCTTGGCGAACAGCATGGCCAGCAGGAAGCCCACGATCATCTGCACGGCGACCGTCATGACGGCCATGATGGCGGTGTTCTGCAGACGGTCCCAGGCGGTGGGATCGGTGAGGATCTTCTCGTAATTGGCAAGGCCGACGAACACCGGCGGCATCGGCCGGTTGGCGCGGTAGGTGAAGAACGACAGGCCCAGCGACCACAGCAGCGGAAAGATGTTCATGACGAACAGCAGTGCGATGGCCGGCGCCACCAGGAGACCGCCCTTGTAGCGTCCCCAGGCATTGTAGACGGCCGAAGCCGCGGCAGCGGCGGCAGCGGCGAGCGACATCCAGAAGGCTGCCCGCGGCGGCAGCGCCGCGATCGCCAGAACCGAAATGACCACCGCCAGAACGATGGCCAGCGGCCAGTTGTCGAGGCGCAGCTTCGAGAAAACCGCCGGGCGATGAATCGCTCATGAGACCTGATTGCTCATTCCGCATATCGTCACCCTCCCCTTGTGGCGAGGGGCCAGGGGTGGGGGTCCGGTGGTGACGCCGGAGCGACCGCCACCTAATCCCTCCCCGCAAGGGCGACGGAGAAGACGCAAGTAGCAGCGTGCGCCGGTCGGTGCGGCGCACGCCCACGATCAGTCCTGGATATGTCCCGCTTCCTTCAGGAGCTTCTCCTGGAAGGCGGCGATGTTGTCGAGCGTCGTCTTGGCGTCCTGCTTGCCGGTGATGGCAAGATCATACTGCTCCTGGCCCTGCACGAGCAGCTCGAAGAACTCCGGAATGTGCCAGGTGTCCTTCTGCCATTCGAGGCCCGGCGCCCAGGTGCGGTTCCACGGACGGTAGGTCGACATATTTCGGATCGTTGTAGACCGACTTGATGGCGCTCTGGCCGCCGGCGGCGGCGAACTGCGTGCTGCACCTCGGTCGACAGCCACCATTTCACGAAGTCGACGATCTCCTTGATCTGCTGATCCGTCGACCAGGTCATGATCACGAAGGGCTGGCCGCCGATATTGGCCCAGCGGATGAGCTTGCCGTCGGCCCCTTGAGGCCCGGCGTCTGCGCGAAGGCCACCTTGTCGGCAACCTTCGAGGTCTGCCGGGTTGATGGTCGCTCTCGCCAAAGCCGATCCACTCGATGTGTCATGGCGACCTTGCCTTCGCGGAACAGCTCGTCGGTCTTGAAGATGTCCATGCCGCCGGTCTTGACGACGGGCGGCATGTATTTGGTGAGACGCAGATAGTGATCGAGCGCCTTGACCGCTTCCGGCGAGTTCACGACGCCTTCCGCATGGCCCTTGGGCGCCTGGGTTTCGTCCCAGATATTGCCGCCATACTGCCAGATGAAGCCGTTGACCTGCATGGTCGATGAAGTCGTAGGCCTTGCCGGCCTGATAGGCGATGCCGTAGAAATCGTCGTCGGCGGGCTTGCCGGCGAGCATGTCGCCCTTCTTGCGCATGAAGAACTCGCCGATCTTCTCGAACGTGTCCCAGTCGACGTTGTCCATCTCCTCGGGCGTGCAGGGCAGTTTCATGTTGTACTTCGCCTGGAAGTTCTTCTGCTCCTCCTCGTGGCAGAAGATGTCCGTGCGATAGTAGTTGATGTAGATGTCCGGCATCTGCGGGAAGCCGTAATAGTTCTCGCGACTTGTAGGGATAGGTCGCATAGGCCTGCAGCGGATTGGGATGCATGTCCGCCAGCGTCGCCTTGAGTTCCGGATCGGCGTCGATCAGGTCGTTGATCTTGCGGTAATAGCCGCCCTCGATGAAGGCGCCGAGCCACTGCGAGTCCGACACCGCCATGTTGTACTTCTGCTCGCCCGAGGTGAGCGAGGCATTGAGGCGGGTGTAATAGTCCGGCCACGGAATGAAATCGATGTCGAGCTTCACCTTGTTGCCCGACGGCGCCTTGTAGTTCTTGTCGAACAGATCCTTCATGATGCGGGTCGGCGGCCAGTCCGGCACCGCCATCTTCAGCGTCACGTCCTCGGCCGAGGCGGGCGCGCACCCCGGCCGCCAGGAGAGCGGCAAAGCCGCACGGCTGTCGCAAGTCCTATCGATCTTCATTGTCACGGTCATTTTAGGTTTCCTCCCATTGTTAACCGGTACTCCTTCTGGCTGCGCACGCTCAGGCCATCGCCTGACCGTTCGCGGCACGGAAGACATGAATCTTGTCGGGGTCGATCGCCACGGATGCGCGATCGCCGGGTTTCATTGATATGGCGCTCGGCCTCGGGCAGCACCATGCGCAGCACTTCGCTTCCCGGCCGCAACCGAGACGATGGTGACGTCGCCCAAGGGCTCGAGCAGATGGACTTTGGATGCGATCGCCGTCTCGCCTTTCGCTGCAAGCCTGATGTCGCTGGGCCGGATGCCGATCAAGCGGCTTCTCCCGGCGCTTGCGCTCCGCCGCCGCTTGGCCGGAACCATGCGCCGAGGGGCGTATCGAAGGAAGCGGCATCGGCGTTGACGGTTGCCTTGATCATGTTCATGTGCGGCGAGCCGATCTTGCCGGCCACATAGACATCGGCCGGGCGCTCATAGAGTTCGTCGGGCGTGCCGCGCTGCACCACCGCGCCGTCGCGCATCACGGCGATTTCCTCGCCCATCGACAGAGCTTCGAGCTCGTCGGGCGTCGCATAGACGATGGTCATGCCGAACTGCCGGTGCAGCCGCTTCAGTTCGGCGCGCATGTCGTGGCGCAGCTTGGCGTCGAGATTGGTCAGCGGCTCGTCGAGCAGCAGAATTTTCGGATGGCGGATCAGCGAGCGGCCGAGCGCCACGCGCTGCTGTTCGCCGCCCGACAAGGTGTTGGGCTTGCGCTCCAGGCGATGCGACGAGCTTGCAGCATCGCCGCGGTTTCGTTGACGCGCCTGGTCGATCTCGGCCGCGGCGACCTTCTCCTCGCGCAGGGGATAGGCGAAGTTCTCGAAGACGGTGAGATGCGGATAGAGCGCGAAGGACTGGAACACCATCGACACGCCGCGCCCGGCGATCGGCTGCGTTGGTGTAATCCTTGCCGTCGATCTCCAGCCGGCCGGCATCGGGTCTCACCAGTCCGGCGATGGTGCGCAGCGTCGTGGTCTTGCCGACCGAGCTTGGCCCGAACAGCACGAAGAAGCGCCCCGCCGCGACGTCGAAGGACAGATTGTCGAGCGCCCGCACCTTGCCATAGGATTTCGAAATCCCGGCCAGCCGGAGCGCGTGCTTGCCGCTGCCTGCCATTCCCACTCCGTTTCCGTCCCTGTCGATCTGCTGTTTTTATCGAGACTATCCTGTCCCGCTGTTTTTGCAATGCGCCCGCTGTGCGGCCGCCTGACTATTGGCCTTTTGCGTTCTCCCACTGGCCGGTCTGCGCCGACTTGAGAACCGCATCGGTCACCAGGTCGGTGGCCAGCGCCTCCCGGAACGTTGGCGCCGCGGGCTTGCCCGCCGCCAGCCCCTCGAGGAAGTCGGCGACCTGATGAATGAAAGTGTGCTCATAGCCGATCTGCAGGCCCGGCACCCACCACTTGTTCATGTAGGGATGATCGCCGTCGGTGATGTGCAGCGACCGCCAGCCGCGCACCCTGCCCTCGTCGCGATGGTCGAAATACTGCAGCCGGTGCAGATCGTGCAGGTCCCAGAAGATCGAGGCGTGCTCGCCGTTGATTTCGAAGGTGTAGAGCGCCTTGTGGCCGCGGGCGTAACGGGTGGCCTCGAAGCTCGCCAGCGAGCCGTTGGCGAAGCGGGCCAGAAACAGGCTGGCATCGTCGATGCCGACCTTCTCGACCTTGCCGGTCAGCGTTGTGCTGGCGCTCCTTGATGAAGGTCTCGGTCATGCCGCAGACCTTGTCGATGCCGCCGTTGAGCCACATGGCCGTATCGATGCAGTGAGCCAGGAGATCGCCGGTGACGCCGCTTCCCGCCACGTCCACGTCGAGTCGCCACAGGCCGGCGCCGCCCTGCGGCAGATCCTTCGAGATGGTCCAGTCCTGCAGGAACTTGGCGCGATAGTGGAAGATGCGGCCGAGCTTGCCTTCATCGATGAGCTGCTTGGCGAGAGTCACGGCGGGCACGCGGCGGTAATTGTACCACACCATGTTGGCGACCTTGGCCTGCTCCACCGCCTCCACCATCTTTTTCGATTCCGCCGCCGAACGGCCGAGCGGCTTTTCGCACATCACCATCTTGCCCGCCTTGGCGGCGGCAAGTGGCGATCTCCATATGCGTGTCGTTGGGGCTGGCGATATCGATGAGGTCGATATCCTTGCGCTCGACCAGTCTTGCGCCAGTCGGTTTCGCTCGATTCATAGCCCCACTTGGCGGCGAAGGCCTTGAGCCTTGCCGGCGTCGCGCGCGCAGACCGCCTTGAGCACCGGCTGGTAGGGCAGATCGAAGAAGTGCCCGACCTGCGCGAAGGCGTTGGAATGGGTGCGGCCCATGAAGCCGTAGCCGACCATGCCGACATTGAGTTTCTTCTTCGCCATCTCAGGCCGCCCAGCCATGCGCATCGCGGACCTTGATCATCGCCGCGAGAACGTCGTTCCAGGTCTGCTGCTTCAGCATCGTGGCATTGGGGAACATGCAGCCGTCCCAGCAGATGTGCTGCATCGCCTTGGTCAGCTTGCCATTGCCGTCGCGCAGCCAGAAGCCCGCATGGTGCGCAATGTCGAGCTTGCCATCGGGATCGTTCACCAGGCAGTGGTGACCGGTCTTGTCGTGGTAGCCCAGGCCCTTGGCGGTGCCGTCGCTCTGCGCCACATGCATATCGACGGTCCACGGGCGCAGTGCGTCGGTCATTTTCTTGAGCGCCTGGTCGAGCACACTTTTGTCCTTCCAGTCATAGTCCTTTGGGAGGATGCGGGCCTCGGGCGCGTTGTAGCCGAGCGTGTAGAGCAGCGTGTGCGCCATGTCGGCCTGAAAACCCAGCGTATCCGGCCGGTCGGTCTCCTCGAGCGTATCGAGCATCGCCTTCCAGCGAGTGCATGCCGCCCCAGCAGATTTCGCCCTCCGCCGCCAGTTTCTCGCCGTGATCTTCAGCCACCTTGCAGGCTTCGCGAAACGTCTTGGCGATGAGCCTGGTGTTGCCTGATGGGTCTTCGGCGAATTCCGCCGGCGTCGCGGAAGTGTCGATCCGCACCACGCCATGATCCCTCACTCCCAGCTCGCGCAGCCTCGCCATGATGCGGCAGGCCTTCCGTACCACGTTGACGAAATGCTTGCGCTCATCGGCCGGGCCCATGGCCGAACCGCCGCCCACCGCGCGCCACACCGGCGCCACCGCCGAGCCGATCTTCAAGCCGTATTTCGCAGCCTTGTCCGCCAGCTTCTTGATCTCGTCGTCGCTCGCATCGATCGATGTATGGGGCGCCGTCAGGAAAAGATCGATGCCGTCGAACTTGCCGCCGTCGGCTTCGGCCCTGGCGGTGAGCTCGATCATCGTGTCGAGATCGATGGGCGGTTCGGAATCGGGACCCTTGCCCACCAGTCCCGGCCACATCGCATTGTGCAGTTTTGGATACTGATTGGCGCTTGCCATCGCTTCCCTCGCGGTTTGCGCGCCATGTTAGACAAACATCAAGTTTGCTGTCCACAAGGGATCGGGAAGCAATAACCGCCTTCCCGTCATCCCGGCGAAAGCCGGGACCCATTGATCCGCGTGCTGCGATGCTCGTCAATCTTGCTGGCGGTGATCCGCATGACTTGGCTGGTCTTGTTGATCACGTCGGGAGGACGGCGCTCGCTCTTTGGACTTATCAGCGCGGTCACTCAGCTTGATGGCGCTCTGTGCTTCAGTCTTCTCGACAAATTCGGCCAGCAATTGCCAACGCTCCGCCAGGGCAAGCCAGAGCATGTTGATATCGGAATCTCTTGTCGTTTTGGCGTGCGCGAAGCACTCTCCAGCCTTGCTGCGGTAGTCTGCAATATATTCGGACGGCATGGCTTACCAACTAAACGTCAACTATGGTAAACCGAAGAAGGGGCGCGATGGTTCCACATGTCGGCGAATTTATTTCAAACTGACACTGCATTCGCCGCTTTGGAAATATCAGAAGATACAAAAGCTGAGCTATAATCGCATCTTACGATCCAAAGTTCGCGTGATATCTCAGCTTGAATTTCGGGCTCTAGCCGGAAACCAAAGCTTGAATCGCGGCATTGACCGCGTCGGGCTTCTCCATGTGGGGGACGTGCCCGGCCCCCGGGATCACCAGAGTCTTGATGGCGGCGGGCAGGCCCGCGGCATGGCGCGCCGGAATGATGCGGTCCTCCGCGCCGAAAATCACCTCCGCCGGCATGGCGAGGCGGGCAAGTCCCTCGCGCCCGCTCCAGCCTTGCGCGCCGCCGGGATAGGCAGCTGCAGCAATCGCCCGCAATGCCGCCTCGGCCCCGTCGAGGCGTTTGAAGCGGATCACGTTCTCCACCATCTCGGAGGAAATCATCTCGGGCGTGGGCGTGAGCATTTCGAGCACGCCTTTCAATTTTCGCGACCGCGTTTCCGCGATGAAGCCGTCGATGAACTCCATATTGATTTCGCTACCCAGCCCGCAGGGCGCGATGAGCGTGAGCGAGGCGACACGGGCGGGATGCGTCTGGGCGAGGTTGAGCGCGACGCCGCCGCCGAGCGAATGGCCGACGAGATGCGCCTTCTCGAGGCCGAGCTTGTCGATGAAGGCGAGAACCACGGCCGAAAGCGCGGCAATGTCGCCAGCCCCCACATCCTTGCTCGACGCCCCGTGGCCCGGCAGATCGAGGGCGATGACCCGCCGGCCCTCGGCGAGTGCCGCCTGGTTCATGGCCCAGGAAGTATGATCGGAACCGAAGCCGTGGATGAGCACCATGGCTGTTCCGCCGCCGCTGCCGATCTCGAGATAGCGGATGGGCTTGCCCAAGCCCTCGATGGTCTGCGGCTCGGGCGCCGGCGGCGGTCCGCCTTCCGTGGCGAAGCGAGCCTTGAATTCGTCGACAAAAGCGTCGATTGCGGCATCGTCGACAGTGGCATCTGCCACGACGCCCAGGAGCGCCCCGACGGCCACGGTTTCGCCCTCACCCGCCACCACCCGGCGCAGCGGCCCGTCCACCGGGCTTTCGAAGACATTGGCGATTTTCGACGTCTCGATATCCATGATCTCCTGGCCGGGGCGCAGCGTGTCGCCGGCCGCGACGTTCCATTTCGCCACCATGCCTTCCTGCATGGCGAGGCCCCATTTGGGCATGGTGATGGCTTTGATCGCCGCCATGGATTTCTCTCTACGCAGTCACCTTCTGCCGGTGTTTCATGGCCGTCTCGGCCGCCGCCACGATCCGCTCGATTGAGGGAATGTATAGGTCCTCGAGCGCCGGCGAGAACGGCACCGGAGCGTGCGGCGCCGTTACCTGCTGCACCGGCGCCTTGAGCGCGTCGAAGCAGCGCGAGGCGGCAAGGGCGGCGATGTCGGTTGCCATCGAACAGCGCGGATGCGCCTCGTCCACCACCACCAGGCGGCCGGTCTCTTCTATCGTCTCGATGATGGTGTCGGTGTCGAGCGGCGATGTGGTGCGCGGATCGACGACCGTGCAGCTCACCCCCTTTTTCTTCAGCATGTCGGCCGCCGCCAGGGCCTGGTTCACCATGCGTCCGAAGGCGACGATGGTCACGTCTTTACCCTCACGCGCCACATTGGCCTCGCCGAACGGGATGATGTAGGGCTCGTCCGGCACCTCTCCCTCCATATCGTACATCTGCTTGTGCTCGAAAAAGATGCACGGATCGTCGTCGCGGATCGCCTGGATGAGCAGCCCCTTCGCCTCGTAGGGGTTCGAAGGCAGGATGCATTTGAGGCCGGGGATATGCGTGAACAGCGGATACAGGCACTGCGAGTGCTGCGAGGCGGCGCGGAAGCCGGCCCCATACATGGTGCGGATGACCAATGGCGTCACCGCCTTGCCGCCGAACATGTAGCGGAACTTGGCGGCCTGGTTGAAGATCTGGTCGAAGCACACGCCCATGAAGTCGACGAACATGAGCTCGGCCACCGGGCGCATTCCGGTTGCCGCCGCGCCTACGGCAGCGCCGATGAAGGCGCTTTCGGTGATCGGCGTGTCGAGAACCCGCTCGCGGCCGAACTTGCCGACCAGACCCTTGGTGACGCCGAGCGGTCCGCCCCAGGCGTCGTCCTCGCCCGTCGTGCCGAGGCTGCCCGCCACGTCTTCACCCATCAGGATGACGCGCGGATCGCGCTCCATCTCCTGCCTGAGCGCCTCGTTGATGGCCTGACGATAGCTCTTCTTGGGCATGGCCAAACCTCTCAGTTGTAGTTGGCGTAGACGTCGGTGGTCAGAACCTCGGGCAAGGGCATTGCCGCCGCCTTGGCGCTGCGCAAGTCGTCGGCGATCTTTGCCTCCACTTCGCTTTCGATCTTGTCGAAGTCGGCGGCACTCAAAAGCCGCGCATCGCGCACCCGCTCGCGGAAGATTTTCAGCGGATCCTTGGTCTTGCGCAATTGCTCGACTTCGCCCGCCCCGCGATAGGTCGCCGCGTCGCCCTCGAAATGACCGAAATAGCGGTTGAGCTTCAAATGCAGCAGGCTGGGTCCATCGCCCTTGCGGGCCCGTTCCACCGCCTCGCCCGCCGCTTCATAGACCGCGAAGAAATCGACGCCGTCCACCTCCTTGGCGGGGATATCGAAACCCGCGGCGCGCCCGTTTTGCGATCCCGACACCGACCAAGCCGAAGCCGTGGATTCGGCATAGCCATTGTCCTCGACCACGAATATGACCGGCAGCTTCCATACCTTGGCGAGATTGTAGCTTTCGAATGTCGTGCCCTGGTTCGACGCGCCGTCGCCGTAGAATGCCACCGCCACGCCGCCGGTTTTGAGCGTCTTGGCGGTAAGCGCCGCGCCGCATATCAGGGGCGGCCCGCCGCCCACGATGCCGTTGGCGCCCATCATGCCCTTGGAAAGGTCGGCGATGTGCATCGAGCCGCCCTTGCCGCCGCACAGTCCGTTGCCGCGGCCGAAGATTTCGCTCATCATCGCATCGGTGTCGCAGCCCTTGGCGATGCAATGGCCGTGGCCGCGGTGGGTGGAGGCGATCGCGTCGCGATTGTCGAGATGCATGCACACGCCCGCCGCCGAAGCCTCCTCGCCGGCATAGAGATGCACGAATCCGGGAATGTTGCCGGCCAGAAACTCCGTGTGAACGGTTTCCTCGAAAACCCGGATGGTTTTCATTTGACGGAAGGCGCCCAACAGATCGTCGCGGCTCAGCTGCAGGCCACTTGCCATGATGTTCCTCCCGGGAGATTGTCTTGTTGTCTTGCCTGAACCCTGCATCGAACGGCGCGGCAGTGTCAACCGGCTGTCAAGTTTGCGCTCCGGCGGGTCGCAAAAGGAATATTCTGTGGTGCGAGGGCGTACAGTGTGACGTTAACTCTGGAAAGATGGAGATTGCCCATGGACCCCCGTAAACTTCTCCTGGCTGCGGCCACTCTTGCCCTCTTCTCGTCCTTCAATTCGGCGCCGGCATCGGCGCAGGCCACACCGCTTTTTGCCGTCTTGAACGGCGGCAATGAATGCGACAATACCCCCTCGCCCGCAGGTCCCATTTGCCGCAAGGGCGATTTGAACGGGATCGGCTCGGCGACGATCCTGTTTCCCACCGCGACCTCGCTGTGCTTTGGCCTCACCGTGGACAATCTAGCCGGTGCCACCGACGCCCATATCCACGGCGGCGTTTCCGGAGTCAATGGAGCGATACGCGTGACCCTCGTCCCGCCGTCCGCTCCGTCGGCCGGCGATCCGGGCGCATCCTCCGGCTGCGTGTTAGGCCTCTCGTCCACGCTGCTGGCAATGATCCGCAGCAATCCAGGCGCCTTCTACGTCAATGTCCACAATGTGACCTTCCCCAACGGCGCCGTGCGCGGCCAGCTGTTTTGACGCCTCGGCACCCGCTTTTAGGCGGGTGCCGAGCCTCTAAGCCCCCGTTTGTGCTGAAATGAGGCATGCCGGAGAGTCAAATTTGCCATTTGTTCATCAGTGTTTAGGTCATTCTTAAGCGCACTGCCCTAGCTTGTCCTGTGAGTGAGTGCCTGCGTATCAGGTTGAGTTGTGTAAATGAACGGTCAGTTGCGTCCACGCGTAAACTACGTCATCGGGCCCGATGGCAGTCCGCTTACCATTGCCGATCTGCCGCCGCCTGGAAATCACCGCTGGGTGATCCGCCGCAAGGCCGAGGTGGTGGCGGCGGTGCGCGGCGGTTTGTTGAGTTTGGAAGAGGCCTGCGAACGCTACGTGCTCACCGTCGAGGAGTATCTGAGCTGGCAGCGTTCCATCGACCGTCACGGCCTGGCGGGTCTGCGTACCACCCGCATCCAGCAGTACCGTCAATAGGCGTCGAAAGAGTTTCAAGGGCCGGAAACGCCAGTTTCCGGTCCTTCGCATTTTTGGCCCCCGCTCATGCCGGCCGCAATATATCGGCCTTGACAGGTTGATCGAAGATCATCCGCCCTTCAGGGCCGCGGCGTGCCGCCTTGTGAATAGCCGCTATCACCGCACCCCGGTTGCGGTCGATGGCAACCCGCCGCTGCGGATCGACGGCGGCGATCCGCTCCACATATTGTTCGGCCGTGCCGAACGTCTCGCACCGCACATAGGAGACCGACTTGATGAGGGCGAGTTCGCCATCGGCGATCGCCGCCGCAACGGCCTCCTGTGCGGCGCGTCTGACCGCCGTCTCGTCATCGATCAGCCGCATCGCTTCGAAAAAGCTGCCGCTGGCCAAGGGCTCGATGACGATCAACACACCGCCTGCCTTCAAAACTCTCACGGCTTCGCGCAATGCCGCCCGCATGGCCGGCACCGGAACATGGTGGAGCGCGTTGATCATGAGCGTCATATCGAACGAAGCGTCGCCGAATGGCAGAGCCTCCGCGACAGCCTCGACGAACGCCGCCTCCGGAACAGCGGTTCTCGCCTGCAGCACCGCCGCCGGCCCCGGATCGATTCCCGTAACCAGCGCCCCTTCCGCCGCCAACAGCTTCGCCAGCCCGCCTTCGCCGCAGCCGATGTCGAGCACCGCCAGACCCTTGAGCGCGGATCGCACCGAAAGAATGACCGCAAGCGGGCTGTCGATCATCCGGATGCGGCTTGCATGTGACCTTGCTGGCGCTGCTACAGGCGGCGGCTCCCGCCTGCTATTGCTTCGTCGCCGTGACGGCGTTGACGCAATTAACACCTGGCTCTTTGCGCACCATGTAGAGCGTCCGGGACGCCGTCGCCGGCGCGGAATGTCCACGTCATCGCCGCATCGTCGGCCGGATCGAACGTGAAGGTCGTATTGGTAAATGAATACGTGCCGCTTAACGTGCCGGTGGGAGGTTCCCTGTGCCCCGTCATGGCTTCGCCGGTTGTGTTGATCCTGAGCGAACCGCCACTGACAATGTTCATCACGAGGGTTGCGTCCCCCGATGAGGCGGCCGCCGACCGGAAACGTAATGAGTGCCGACCCCGATGCCCAACTCGCCGCTATCCGACGGGTTGAGCGTTGCGACCGCCGGCCCGCTGGTACCGCTGGGCTTTGAATAGGTGCCCATCGTGGTCGTGAACCTGGCCTCGCATTGGGTGAAGCTCATCAGGGCATATTTGCCCGAAACCTACGGCGGAGCCGCCTGCGCCGCCTGCGCCATCGTCAGCAATGCCACGCCCGTCCAAACACTCGTCGAAATCTTCATGATGTTTTCCTTGTTTTAACCGGCATCAACCCGATGCGGAGGGGCCGGGATAGGCGCGACCGGCGTCATTAGCAAGTCCGGACTTTGGGCCTCCTCGCTCCCCTTTATCTTTCGCTCCCCGCCCGCCAATATGCCCGCATGAAAATTCTCGTGCTCTTCGCCCATCCGCGCTTCTCCGGTTCCGTCGTGCAGAAAGCCATGCTCGCCGCCATCACCGGCCTCGACGGCGTCACCATCCACGATCTCTATGCCGCCTATCCGGATTTCGCCATCGATGTCGCCGCGCGAGCAGAAACTGCTGCTCGACCACGATCTCATCGTCTTCCAGCATCCCTTCTACTGGTATTCCTGCCCGGCCATCGTCAAGGAATGGCTCGATCTCGTGCTGGAGAACGGCTGGGCCTATGGCCCGGGCGGCACCAGGCTCGCCGGCAAGTTCATGATGTCGGCCGTCTCCACCGGCGGTTCCGAGATGGCCTACCATGCGCGGCGGCCGCAACCGTTTCGAAATCCGCAAGTTCTTCGCCCCCTTCGAACAGACCGCCCATCTCTGCGGCATGGCCTGGCTCGAACCTTTCGCCATCTTTGCCGCCAGGCGCGCTTCGCCCGACAGAGCTCACAGCCCGCGCCGAGGCCTGGCGCGACGTGATCGTCGGCCTTCGCGACCGCCGCCTCGATCCCATGGCCATGCTGGCCCAGGGCTACACGCTGCCGCCCGCCTTCGCGGCAAAGGCCGCCTGATGCAACTCCAGGACTTCCTCCTCGGCGCCTTCGTCTATCTCGCCGCCGCCGTCGTCGCCGCCCCCATCGCCACGCGCCTGGGCCTCGGCTCGGTGCTCGGCTATCTCGTGGCCGGCATGGTGATCGGCCCGTCGGTTCTGGGCCTCGTCGGCCGCGAAGGCCAGGACGTCATGCATTTCGCCGAATTCGGCGTCATCGTCATGCTGTTCCTGGTCGGTCTCGAATTGCAGCCCTCGAAACTCTGGGCGCTGCGCAAGCCCATCCTCGGCCTCGGCGGCCTGCAGGTCGTCGGCACCGCCGCCGCCATCGGCCTTGCCGCCTGTCTCCTCGGCATCGACTGGAAAGCCGCCCTCACCATCGGCCTCATCCTCGCCATGTCGTCGACGGCCATCGTCCTGCAAAGCCTCAACGAGCGCGGCCTGCTCAAGACTGCTGCCGGCCAGTCGTGCTTTTCCGTGCTGCTGTTCCAGGACATCGCCGTCATTCCCATGCTGGCCCTGCTGCCGCTGCTCGCCACAAAGCAGGCGGAGGCCGATCACGGCGCCAGTCTCATCGCCGCTTTTCCCGCCTGGCTCCAGGCGATTGCCGTGCTTGCCGCCGTCGCCGTCATCATTCTCGCCGGCCGCTATCTGATGCGGCCCCTCTTCCGCTTCGTCGCCACCTCCGGCATCCGCGAAATCTTCGTGGCCTTCGCGCTGTTGATCGTCGTCGGCATCACGCTCCTCATGCAGTTCGTCGGCCTCTCGGCGGCGCTTGGCACCTTTCTCGCCGGCGTGGTGCTGGCCGAGAGCGAATACCGCCACGAGCTCGAAATGGATCTCGATCCCTTCAAGGGCCTGCTGCTCGCGGTATTCTTCATCGCGGTCGGCGCCGGCATCGATTTCTCGCTGCTGATGAACGATCCCGCGGGCCTCGCGGGCCTCGTCATAGGCTTTATCCTGGTGAAGCTCGCCGTGCTCTATGTCGTGGCGCTTGCCTTCCGCATGAATGGCGCCGACGCCTCGCGCTTCTCCTTCTCGCTGGCCCAGGGCGGCGAATTCGCCTTCGTGCTCATTTCCTTTGCCGCGGGGCTGGGCATTCTCGCCGCCTCCCAGGCGGGATTGCTCGTCGCCATGGTGGCCATATCCATGGCGCTGGCGCCGCTCTTGATGCTCGCCGGCGAAAAGCTGATCCAGCCGCGCTTCCTGCGCCGCCGGCCTGCAGCGCGAGGCCGACCGGATCGACGAGACGGGACGCCAAGGTCATCATCGCCGGCCACGGCCGTTTCGGCATGACGGTGGGCCGCATTCTTTCGGCCAGCGGCTACAAGGCGGTGGTGCTCGATCACGACGCCGAACAGATCGAGGCGCTGCGCCAGTTCGGCTTCAAGCTTTTCTACGGCGATGCCTCGCGCCCCGATCTGCTCGAGGCCGCCGGCGCCGCGCGAGGCGAGCGTCCTGGTCATCGCCGTCGACGATCGCGAAAAGATCACTCGAGATCGCCGCGACGGCGCAGCGGCATTTCCCGCATCTGCGCATTTTCGCCCGCGCCTTCGACCGCGTGCATGCCTATCAGCTCATCAATGCCGGCGTCGCCGATGTCTTCCGCGAGGTCTTCGCGTCTTCCGCCGACATGGGAGAGAAGCTGCTCGCCGCCCTCGGCCGCCATCCCTTCGAGGCGCACCGGGCGGTCAGGACCTTCCGGACCCATGACGAGGAATTGCTGCGCGCCTCGGCCAAACACGCCGACGACTTGGAGAAACGCGTCGACATCGCCCGCGCCGGCCGCGCCGAGATTTCCAAGGTCCTCTCCACCGACCGCGCCGAGGCCGGCCCCTCCGCCGACCACGCCTGGGAAGCCCCGGACAAGACAAGGGAGTGAGGGCCTTTATCTTTCGCGCAGCCGCCCCGCCAATATGAGCCATGCCCGACACAATCCACGACATCGCCATCGATCCGCGCAACGCGATATCCTGATCTCGGTCAACGGCGAGCTCTATCCCGCGCGACAAGGCCGTCGTCTCGGTCTTCGATTCCGGCTTCATCCTGGGCGACGGCGTCTGGGAGGGCCTGCGCCTGGTCAATGGCGGCGTGCCGTTTCTCTGCGCCAGCATATCGAGCGGCTCTATGAAGGGGCCAAGGCCATCTTCATGGATGTCGGCGTGACGCCCGAGGAGCTGGTCGCAGCGCCTCTTCGCCTGCATCGATGCCAACAAGATGAAGGACGGCGTCCACATCCGCCTGATGGTGACGCGCGGCGTCAAGGCGACGCCCTATCAGGATCCGCGCGTGACCATTTCGCCCGCCACCATCGTCATCATTCCCGAATACAAGACGCCCAAGCCCGGAGAAATTCGAGAAGGGCCTGAAGCTCCACACCGTCAATGTGCGGCGCGGCGCCCCCGACGTGCAGGACCAGAAGCTCAATTCCCATTCCAAGCTCAACTGCATCACCGCCTGCATCCAGGCCATGAATGCCGGCGCCGACGAGGCCCTGATGCTCGATCCCCTGGGCTTCGTCGCCACCTGCAACTCCACGCACTTCTTCATCGTGCGACGCGGCGAGGTGTGGACCTCGACCGGGCAATACTGCATTCCCGGCATCACCCGCGGCAACATGATCCGCCTGTGCCGCGACAACGGCATCCCGGTCTTCGAGAAGCAGTTCTCGCTCTACGACGTCTATGGCGCCGATGAAGCCTTCGTCACCGGCACCTTCGCCGGCCTCGTCCCGGTGCGCGAGGTCGACGGCCGCCCGGTCGCGCCATCCTCTGTCGACGGAGCGAATGGACGGGCGCCGGCCCCATGTCGCGCAAACTCTCGAGCGCTCTACAAGGAGCTTTGCCGTGAAGGATGCGCGGCGAAGCCTCTGATGACCGCCATCGCCATGTGGTCGGGGCCGCGCAATATCTCGACGGCCATGATGTATGCCTTCGGCAATCGCGCCGATTGCATCGCCTGGGACGAGCCCTTCTATGCCTTCTCGCTCGTCCACCACGGCAACGATCATCCGATGCGCGAAGAGATCATCGCCGCCAATGACAGCGACTGGGAGAGCCTCGTGGCGCGACTGCACCGCCGCCGCCGGCAAGCCCGTCTTCTACCAGAAGCACATGACCCATCACATGCTGGCGGGTTTCGACCGCGGCTGGATCCACAAGCTCGACCAACGCCTTCCTCATCCGCGCGCCCGAGCGCGTGCTGGCCAGCTATGCCAGGAAATGGGCCGAGTGTCACTCTGCGCGACATCGGCTTCGTCGAGCAGGCGGAGATTTTCGATTTGGTGGCCGAGCGGCTCGGCCATGCGCCGCCTGTCATCGATGCCGAGGATGTGCTGGCAAATCCGCGCGCATGCTGATCGAAGCCCTGTGCCGGGCCTGCGGCATCGCCTTCGATGAGGCCATGCTGTCCTGGCCGAAGGGACCCAAGTCCTTCGACGGCGTGTGGGCGCCGCATTGGTACAATGCCGTGTGGGAGTCGACCGGCTTCGCGAAACCGGAGGCGCCGGATCGAGCCGCCTGCCCGATAATCTGGCGCGCATCGCCGATGCGGCGCGGCCCCTCTACGAAACGACTGCGTGCTTTCAGAATAACCTAGCGTGCCGGCATGCGCCGCGGCCTGCCACAGCCGCGACACCGCTGCTGCGCGCTGCTGCCGCCGCTTTCCTTCTCGACCAGCAGTTCGACTTTGCGCAATTCCGCCTCTTCGTCCGTGAGCGCCGCCTGGGCGGCGTTCAGCTGGTCCTTGAGCTCGCCGATCGACTTCAGCAGATTGTCGCGCCGTCCGCGCGTCGACCTTGGCCGCCATCGAATAGTTGAAATGGGCGGGATCGGTGACGCCGTTGCGGCTCTCCTCGATCCGGACCTGGGCGTCGAGATCGTCATATTTGCGCATGAGGTCCTGGATCATCGCCTCGATATCGGCGGCCTGACGGCGCTTGTCCTCGGTGCGGAAGCGGTGCAGCCGGAGAAGCGTCTCGCGTGAACGCATGGACGTTCCTCACTAACTCAAACAAACCCGGGACGTGAAACTGCCGCGTCCCTTTTCAGCCGCGCCCGAATCAACTACGCAGGAGATTCGCGTGCATCGAGCCGGCGATGATGAACGGGTAAGCTTAAGGCGGGTAAAGCGGCGGCTTTGGCCGGAATAAGTTGAAAAATCCGGCATTTTCCGTGAGTTCGGGCAATATCTGGTGTGCCGCCGCGGTCATCCACCACATCTTGCGTTCCGATCCGGTAATTTCGAGTCACGCGCATTAGGTTTTGTTAACCTTTCCCGGCTTATCTTCATGTCAGCGTTAACGGTTGGTTGCGGCGCGCCCCATGTGGGCAAGGCCGCAACGCAAGAGGGCTCCATGGCGGAGCTGGCGGCGATAGGGGATTCGCATGAGAGTACTGCTGATCGAGGACGATACCGCGACGGCCCAGAGCATCGAGCTGATGCTGAAGTCGGAAGGCTTCAACGTCTACACCACCGATCTCGGCGAAGAAGGCGTCGATCTCGGCAAGCTCTACGACTACGACATCATCCTGCTCGATCTCAACCTGCCCGACATGTCGGGCTATGAAGTGCTGAAGACGCTGCGCGTCAGCCAAGGTCAACACGCCGATCCTCATTCTCTCCGGCCTCGCCGGCATCGAGGACAAGGTGCGCGGGCCTGGGCTTCGGCGCCGACGACTACATGACCAAGCCCTTCCACAAGGACGAGCTGGTCGCCCGCATCCATGCGGTGGTGCGCCGCTCCAAGGGCCATGCCCAGTCGGTCATCACTGACCGGCGAACTCCTGGTCAATCTCGACACCAAGACCGTCGAGGTGGGCGGCCAGCGCGTGCACCTGACCGGCAAGGAATACCAGATGCTCGAGCTGCTCTCGCTGCGCAAGGGCACGACGCTCACCAAGGAAATGTTCCTCAACCATCTCTATGGCGGCATGGACGAGCCCGAGCTCAAGATCATCGACGTGTTCATCTGCAAGCTGCGCAAGAAGCTGGCGACCGCCGCCGGCGGCAAGAACTTCATCGAAACCGTCTGGGGCCGCGGCTACGTGCTGCGCGAAGGCGCTCCCCCCATGCACGACCACGAGATGCGCGAGACGGCTTGAGGGGAAGTCGGGGACGGATTTCGGGGACGGCTTATTCAAAAGCTGCCCCGAAATTCACTTCACCGCCCGCCACGCGAACCTCGAACCTCATGCTGAGGTGCGAGTGCGGAGCGCGAGCCTCGAAGCATCACGCCCCCAGGAACACGCTCGCCTCCGGCTTCTGCGGATCGGCCTTGATGTCGACCTGGTCGCCCGGTCTGTATCCCAACACCGCCTCGCCCGGCATGCCCCGGCTCTCGCCCTGGCGTTTCTGCCCCGCCGGATACTCGTATGAATAGCGCACATGCCAGCGCTCCTGGCGGTTGATTCTGACATTGCTGCGGCGGATATCGGTCACCGTGGCCCTGAGCGGAACGCCCACCTGCATCAGCCTCAAATCGCGCTGCCCGGTGGCATAGGCGAAATAGATAATGGCGCCGCCGGCCGCCGTCAGCACCAGCCCGGCCAGCACGAAGACCCACATGGGGGTTTCGTTGTTCAGCATATCGGGATCGGCGAAGACATTGACGCCGAGGCTCAAGCCCAGGAAGGCAAGGCCCACCAGCAGCCAGATGCCGCCGAAGAAATACCAGAATTTCTCGTTGCCCATGAGGGGATTATAGCCGATCGCCCCGCCCCGCGCCACACGGGGCCGGGGATCGGGTTTTCTAGCGGCGCCCGGACTTGCCGAATAAATCGTGGGTTCCGCTAATGCTGAGATTGGCCGAGCACTCGAACGCGCCATACAACGTGCAGGTCCCGGACAGCGAGATCTTGGCCTGCTTGCTCAACTGCGCATCGAGACTGAGGCCGATCCGCGAATAGTCGTTGTAGGAACTCGGCAGTATGAAGTTGACATGCTCGACCACCCAGCCTGGCAGCTTCTTCTTGGCCTCGGTCTTCCACAGCAGCTCGACGACGTAATGGCGGAGGAAGTCCGGATTGACCACCAGGTCGCCGTTAACCCCGCTCATCACGAAGCCCATCTGGTCGATGTGAATGTTGCAGATGTCGTCGGCAATGGCGCAGTGGACCGAGCTCAAGTCGGGAAGGTCCATGGCGTCGCCGAAACCGGCGCTCGTATGCCGGTTCCAGGCGGACTTGAAGCGGTTGGGCCGTGCGTCGTCGATACTCAACGCACGCTCGGTGAGTTTGGGGCGCCAGATTTCGCGAAAGCCGATGCCATGGGTCTTGGAAAACGACTTGGCCAGCGCCCAGTGACTCATATCTTCCTTGTGGCCTTCCGCGAACGCCTTCTCGCCGTGCACATCCAGGATGTTGCGCAAGGCATATTTCAGCTTTTCCGTGTTGTTCGCCTTGAACGAGATTCCGTCGAGCGTGTTCCCGGCGACTTCCAGTAAATCGTTGTAGATGTATTTCCCGATATCGATGCCGGGCGAGAAACTGGAGAGTCTGTTGGCGATGGCGGTATAGGTTGGGTGCAGCTTCAGCTTCTTGATGTCCGCCATGATCCGGCCCTCCAGGTGACGAAGGATAGCAGAAAAGAGGACGAAAGTCTGCCCTGGCCGGCGTCGCCTTCACCGGCGCCGGCGCGGCTTGCGGGCTTTAGCCGCTTTGGCGGCCTTCAAGGCCTTTTGCGCTTTCTTGCGCGCCGCCAGCGCATGGCGCTCGCCGTATTTCATGCCTTCGAGCTTGAGCCCGTCGGGATCGAGAAAAAACACTGCATAGTAGTCGTCGTAATACTCGCCCGCCGGGTCGACGATGGTGGCGCCGATTTGATCGAGGAACGTCTGCAGCGCGTCCACGTCCTTGCGGCTGCCAAGCTGGAAGGCATAGTGATGAAAGCCGATATTGCCGGCGCGATGCTTGTGCGTTTGGCCCTCTTCATCGGCCGGCCCGATCCACAGCCGCGTCTTGCCGTTGGTCCATCCGATGGCCTCGTCATACTCGTCGGAAACTTCGAATCCGAGAAACCCCATGAGCCGGCCGTAGAATGCCTTCGACCTTTGGTAATCGCCGACCCTGATGACCAGATGGTCGATTCCCGTGACCCGAACCATGTGGCCCTCCAATCATGCTGGTTATCGCACAATGTAGATGCGGCGGCGGCAGCCGGATGCTGTCGAAGAAATACCAGAACTTCTCGTCGCCCACGGTGGAGGACTATAGCCAATGGCGCTTCTCCGCGCCACATACTGCGGAGCGGCGCCGGTCCTGGCGGCCCGTGACAGCTCTGGCTCCTGGGAATCAACGCCTTTGGCAGGGCGTCTTCATCGGCGGGGCGGCATGATTCTGTTTGCGGTCCTGTTCGGCCGCGTGCGAAGGCTGCGACAGCCTGTGGCTGGACTTGATCGCTAGATAAGATAGCATAGGCTCGTCATGAACCGGCTGCGCCGCATTTTCATATTTGTCCTCCTCGCAGTTTTCACCGCGGGAATGGTTGCAAGCGCGGCGAGCGTGACGAGCATGTCGCTCGCCATGGCATCCGCCGCGATGACTCAAGCGGACATGGACGATTGCGGCGGTTGTCCACCCGGTGACGGCAGCATGGCACCGCTTTGCGGTCAGGACTGCCTGTCGCCATTTCTCGCCCTTCCGGCGGCTTTTGAAATTGAGTTGAAGGTTCCGGCAGCTTCTATCGCGCGTTCCCCCAAGCAACGGTCTGACGCCTATACCGTCCCGCCCGATCCGCCCCCTCCCCGAACCATCACCCTCAACTGACGCTGGACCGGCTAGCCGGATTTCCCGCGTAGAAATGTCATGCGCGGGGGTTTTGCCGCTCGCGATTGCAGTCTCGCATGAACCACTTTCGGGTGCGGCCATGCAAGGGGACTATCTTTCAGGATGGTTGAACAATGTCCAAAATACATTTTCCCGCGGTCACGCGGCGCACCTTTCTTGTCTCGACAGCCACAGGCGCAGCGGGTGCGGCGCTTCCATTCCTCGGGCAGGCGGCTGCCGGCGCTCAGAATGAGGTCGCGTTGCGGGCAGCGCCCGGCGATTTGCAGCTTTTGCCGGAGCCGCACGGCAAGATATCCGCCTGGTGCTATAACGGCAGCGTTCCCGGCCCGGAGATCCGCCTCCGCCAGGGGGACCGGCTGCGCGTCTCGGTCGAGAACGGCCTTGCCGAGGAAACGACAATCCACTGGCACGGCGTGCGCGTGCCGAACGGAATGGATGGGGTACCGCACCTAACCCAGCCGCCGATCGCGGCGGGCGGGCGTTTCGTCTACGAGTTCGATGCGGTCGATGCCGGCACCTTCTGGTATCACCCGCACCAGCGCAGCTTCGAGCAGGTGGCGCGCGGGCTTTACGGTCCGCTTATCATTGAGGAGAGGGAACCGCTCCGCGTCGACCGCGACTTGACTTTGGTGCTCGGCGACTGGCGGTTGACGAAATCCGGCGAAATCAGCGGCGATTTCGGCAACCGTCATGACATCCAACATAATGGCCGCGTCGGCAATACGGTCACCATCAATGGGCGTGTCCCAGAAAGCATCGCTGTCAGAAAGGGCGAACGAATCCGCCTGCGGCTCATCAACGCCGCCAATGCCCGGATATTCGCTCTCGACTTCACGGGCCACGAGCCGATCGTCATCGCGCTTGACGGACAGCCTGTCACACCGCATGCGCCGGAGAACGGGCGGGTGGTGATTGGACCGGCAATGCGGGCCGATCTGATCCTCGACATGATCGGCAAGACCGGCAGCCGGACCCCGATCATGGACCGCTTCTATGACGGGCTTGAATACCGCCTCGCCGATCTTGCCTATGCCGATGCTCCGCTCAGGGAAAGGGCTCCCGGTTGGCCATTGGCGCTGCCGGGGAATCCGCTGCCGGAGCCCGCCATCGAGAGCGCGGGCCGCAACGAAATCGTCTTCACCGGCGGCATGATGGGCCAGATGATTATGCAGGAAATGGGTATGGGCTCGCCTGGCCAGATGGGAAGCATGCCTTCGATGATGGACATGATGGGATCCGGCGCCGCCTGGTTCATCAACGGAATGGCCGCCGATGAAGCCAGCCACAATATGGAGCCGATGCTGACGCTCGAGCGGAACAAGAGCCACGTCTTCGCGATGACGAACGCGACCGCGTGGCATCACCCGATCCATCTGCATGGCCATTCGTTCCGGGTGATTTCGCGGAACGGCCGGCCCACACGCTATCGCGAATGGCAGGATACGGTGCTGATTTCGCCCCGCGAGAAAGTCGAAATCGCCTTCGTTGCGGACAATCCCGGCAACTGGATGTTTCATTGCCACGTTCTCGAACACCAGATGGGCGGCATGATGGCTGTATTCCGTGTCGCATGAACAGCTCTAACCAGATGGAGAAAACCAACATGTCCAATTTGCTCAAAGTCTTTTTGCTCGCCGCCGTTCTCTCAGGTGCGGGTCCTGCGCTCTCGGGAGAAAAAGACGTCATGCTCTACAAGAATCCGGAATGCGACTGCTGCGAGGGCTATGCCGATTATCTCCGGCAGAACGGGTTCACCGTGAGCGTGAAGCCCACGCATGATCTTGCCGCCATGAGCCGCCAGGCCGGGATTCCGGACAACCTTCAGGGTTGTCATCTCTCCTTGATCGACGGCTATGTGGTGAGCGGCCATGTCCCGGTGGCAACGGTCAACAAGCTTCTCACTGAAAGGCCCGGCATCAAGGGCGTGACACTGCCCGGCATGCCGATGGGCTCGCCCGGCATGAGCGGCACAAAGGTAGCACCCTTCGAGACTCTGGAAATCTTGAAATCGGGCGGCGTCGGCGGCGTCTACGTCAAGGAATAGGAGCGCACGAAGATGGACGGCATGAGCGGCATGATGGCGGGCATGGGGTTGGTCTGGGCCCTTGTCGTCATCCTGCTGGTTCTCGGCGCGGCGGCGCTCATCAAGTATCTCTTTTTCACCGGCCCCAAATGACAGGGCCGTCCATTATCTTGTCGCTGCTTGGCGCGGCGGCCGCCGCTCTTGCGCTGTTTTTGGCCTGGCCTTGGGTCGATAAGGCGATGACTGGCGGTGCTGCATCGGCTTCCACGACCGAGCTCGGGAGATCGCTCTACGCCCGGCATTGCGCATCTTGTCACGGCGTCAAGCTCGAAGGACAACCCGACTGGCAGACGTTTTTGCCATCGGGAAGATTGCCGGCGCCGCCGCACGATGCTTCCGGCCATACCTGGCATCATCCTGACGGCGTGCTTTTCCGGATCACCAAGGAAGGAACGGCGGCCGTTGTTGGCGGCGGCTATGAGAGCGACATGCTAGGATTCGGAAAGGTTATGAGCGACGACGAAATCCGCGCGGTGCTGGCATTCATCAAGAGCACGTGGCCCGAGCGGGAGCAGCGGCTACCAGGCAGAGATGAGCCGCGGGGAACAGGATGCGCAATGAGCGCGGGCCGCAAAAAGGCCTCACTGGGAAGGCGGCAGGGAAACCACGGCATGAAATGGGCACACTCAGGTCTTGATCTGCGGCTGGTCGCGCAGAACCATGTTCAGCAATGAACTGTGGACTTCGATGCTGCCGTTGTACTTGATCAGGCCCAGTTTTCGAAATTTGTTCATGAAGAAACTCACGCGAGACCGGGTCGTTCCGATCATCTCGGCAAGCATCTCCTGGCTGATTTTCCCGTGTATCGGCTCGGGTTTGCCGTTCTTGCCAAAGTTCGCCAACAGCAGGAGCAATCGGGCCAGACGTTTCTCACTCGAATTGAACAGCTGGTCGACGAGGTCCGCTTCGACGCGCATGGTCCGGCCCAGCAGATGCGCGATGAACAGCTGGGAGAACGCCGGTTCCCGATGGATCACCTGGACAATGGCCGCTTTTTCCAGCCGTACGATGACGCAGTCCGTCAACGTCGCGACCGTCGCGATGCGCTGCGCCTGCCCGGCAAGGCATGCTTCGCCGAAAAATTCATTCGGTTGAAGAATTGCAACGACCGCTTCCTTGCCTTGCTCGGAAACGACGGTGACCTTCACCCTGCCCTTCTGGATGTAGAAGACCGCATCCGCGGTGTCTCCCTGGGCGAACACGGTCTGGTCCTTCCGGTACTTGCCGATGGTCCGGCCCTCGCCAACCTTGGCGAGAAAACTTTTCGGAGTGAATGCCGGCCGGCGATGGTTCGCCATGGCACGGCTTTCCGTACCGCGAATCGTTGTCATTCATGATCCTTCGGCAATGGCTGGCCTTCCAGCGCCTTGCCCGCAAATCGGGCGGGTCTCAAGGCTCGGGTAACAGAGTCCCGGGCGGCGGTCTGTTCAAAAACGCTCATGGCGAAACATGTGGCGCACGGCCCGCGCCACTACTCACCGCAACCTGCGGTGCTGGATAGGTTTGAATTTACACTCCAGTGACGTAACGGAACTCTAATCATTCAGAGGCATTACTATGTGGAGCCTTTTTCTTTTCGCGAGTCAGAGATGAATCTCCCGCCACCTAGAGCGCTCCCGAATTTCTATCGCCTGAACGAGGAGCAAAAGGCCATTTGCACGCGCATAGGCTTTGCGCTCATTCTCGTCCAGCATGTCGAGGCGTTGCTGCAATTTAGTCTCACCTTCGTTCTCCCGAAGACCGATCCACGGACAATTGAACGACTGTTCGATCAAAAAAAATCCGGTCGCAAGGTGACGCTCGCCCTTTTTTTGCGCGAGCTGCGAAACCGAGCCGAACTTGCGGAGACGTTCGACGATCTGCTGGCGAGCTTCTTGGAGAATCGAAGTGTTTTGGCCCACCATGTCGCGGACACCGAGAGTTGGAACTTGAATTCCAAGGACGGGCTGAGAATGGCGACGTATTTTGTGGACGGCGTCATTGCCCAGGCCAGCGAGATCAGAAACGTGCTGCTCGCTCTGATGGTGTCATGGCGCGAAGAGGTACCCGATCGCGTCGGATCGACATATTCCCGGCTGATGGATCATATCTTTTTCGAAGAAGAGGCAACCTAAGTCTGGCCGGGCCGGGGGGCCTGAGTCATGGCGGGGCCGCCCTCTTCCTTAGGATCGTTTCGTCCGTCGTTCTTTTCGAGATTGTGGACAAGCCACTGCCACTGGTCCGCGAGCGTCAGCCATTGCGCCTTGCTCCCGGAATCGCTTGCCGCTCGCGCCCCTGCCAGGCACTCTTCAGCTTTCCGGCGATATTCTGCAACCTTGTCGACTGACAAAACTCACCCCCGGTCCCGACCCAACACGAGTAAACTCGCCAAACCCGAAAAGGTTCCGGCATTGGAGGCCAGCCCAACAGTTTGCCGTTAAGATACGGTAAAGCTGGGGGGCGATTGGAATGAGTTCTTATTCCGTTCGGTGAGCCTCGGCTTTCGCGCCACACCGCGCGTTATTGCCAATCGACATGGAAGGGTGGCAAGTTACGTCCTTCCTGCAACCCGGAATAAATTGATGATTCGAATCTCCGTGGGACCGGCCGCCTCTATCGCCCTAATTGCGGCTGGCATCCTGTCGGCTGCTTCATTTCCGGTGGCGGCAGCCGATTGGACGAGGAGCGGTAATTCATCGCTCGAACTCGGGTGGCATAGCGATGAATGTCCGTGCCGGCCCTACTGGATAGAAGAAATCTACGACCCTCATTCCGATCGCCACATTGCGCTGATGCGTTACGCGCCGGGCTATCACCCCTCCGTCGACCGCTATCATTACTGGTATAACCGTCCCTACGCCTACTATTATGGTCACCGGCCGCGGGCCCGTGCCTCCCAGTCGAAGCACGTCAGTTGGTGCCGCGCGCGCTACAAGACCTACAATGCGAAGACCGATACTTTTGTCGGCAAGGGCATGATAAAATACCGCTGCAACAGCCCCCATGACGGGCGCCGCTGATTGCCGGCGCGATGTCCGTGCTTTCGGCCCTCTTCATCGGCCGGCCGGATCTAGGTCATTCTTTCGCTGGCTTCTTGGATATACTGTTTGGCTAGATCGGCCTCATGTACACGACCGGTCCTGGAAGCCACTTTCTCGCGCAAGCGCCAGAAGGCCTCCGCATGCATCGACTGCGGTGCATTGGGCAGCAGTTCGTCCGTCCACTCCCAAGACCTCTCTAAATCCTTCATCCGCAGAAAACCTTCGCCGATTGACAGGCCGAAAAAGAACCGGGTCCAGGGAGAGGCGCCTTGCAGCGCGGTTGTGACCGCCGCAATATCTTCCCCGGCGATTTGGCCGGTTTGAACTCCGATATGGAACCGGGCCAGCGAGACGGATGGACCCTTTCTGCAACGGCTCAGGAAACCCAAAACGGTATCGGCGGGAAATACGCGCAGGAAAAGCGCAACCACTTCGGCCGTGGGGAATCTCGGCCCTAGCCGCGCTTCGAGCAGATCGTCGAGGGCGCGAAGAGCCGCACTTTCTTCAGGCTTGATTCCGCAAACCAGCGACCCCATAGCGCGAATGGCAGCCTTCTGCGCCTCGCCGGGATCCAGGCGGCTTAGCAACTCGGTGACAAAGCGGCTTGAATCCGCCTTATCGGCGTTTTTCAAGGCCTGAAGCATCCGCGACGCATGGAACACATAACTCCCCGACTGCCGCAATTGCTGTTCGATATGCGGGTCGCTGATTCTCTTCTCCCAAACCGCCAGTTCCTCGGCGCGGTCTCGCGCGGGCATTCCAAATCGGCACATTCCGTGAAACGAGAGCGCGGTGATTCTTTGCTCGCTCTTCCAGACGATGTTCGGATTGGCGGCAAAACGCTTGAGCATGTGCAACACCGTTCTGCGGTCCCTCGCCTGCATCCAGGCATCGGCATAGGCCGATTTTCGGTGCGCGAGATGGGTATCGAAAACGCCTTTGTATGCTTCGTCCACCAGCATCTTCCGCACCAGCGGGTGGGCGGAATCATGAATGCCGAGTGCAACCTGGCCATCCTGTTGGACCGAGACAGGCGGCGTGTCGACGACATCGGCGCGATCCAGCGCGGCCCCGAGGATCTCCACGTGCTTGGGAAGCAGGAGATCGTCATCGTCATTGTAGAATATCCGGTCCGACCGCGCCGATTGCACCGCAAGGTGGCGGCTGGCCATTCCGTGAAGCGGAGTTTTCGGCCGATCCAGGAATCGTATTCTCCGATCGTTATTTGCGAAGGAAGCGGCGACCTCGCGGACCTTGGCGGTGCACCCGTCGCCGACGATCAATATTTCGATGTCGCGCACCGATTGGGAAATCGCCGATCGCAGTGAATAGGGCAGCGTTGCGGCGCGATCATGGGTCGGAATAATGATGCTTGCATAGGGAGCCATGCGGTCGACCGCCGCGGGCTAGTTGCTGGATGCGAGATGGGCGGCGCTGCCGTTGGCGGCCCTCCACGCCCGCGACCGCTCCTCATAGTGCTGCAGCATCGTTGTATAGCTTCCCGAAGCGATGTCGCGCTGGGAACGGACGACGGATTTGCTCGGCCATGTGAAACCCAGATCAGGGTCGTCCCATTGGCAGCCCACGACGTCGTATTCGGCTTTCCAGTAACCGCTCAGGCCGAACGCCAGGACTGAATCTTCCTCAAACAAAACCACGTGCGCCACGCCCTCGGGCACGACGACCGCAAACCCGTCATGATCGGCCCACTCGAGCTGCACCGAATGTCCATAGGTCGGCGATGCGCGCCGGATATCCGCCAGGCCTAGCCTGACGCGCCCGCGCGGCAGCGTATAGAACTCTTGATAGTCGACATGCACATGCGCTCCCCTGACGACGCCGGCCTTCGAAGCGCAGGCATTCCACTGAACCGTTGCAAAGGCATTCGGCCAGGACTGCCTGTAGATCTCATAGAGACAGCCGCGTGCATCCCGATTGGCCGAAACGGGGACAATGTCGCAGCCCATGATTTTGGTCTTCTGGGCGATCACGCAACTCTCCAAACCAGGCCGCGCCGGAATGGCCTTCAGTCAAGCTTAGCAAGGGTCTGTTTATTGCACAATTGGCTGGATCATGACCAAAGGGAAGGGTCCATGGCTCATTGGCGCGCGCTACAAGACCTACAATGCGACGACCGATACTTTTGTCGGCAAGGGCATGATAAAATACCGCTGCAACAGCCCCTATGACGGGCGCCGCTGATTGCCGCGCTACTGGGCCGCGCTAAGGGGCGTAGCCGGCGGTGACCTCGTCCTTGTGGGCGGCGAAGGCTGCCAGGACTTCGCCTTTCTCGCGTTCCGGGACCTTGAAGAAGTCCAGCGTCCGTCCGAGTTCGGCTGCGACCTCATCGAATTCCGCGGGGGAGATCTTGAGGTCCCGGTGGGCCTCCTCAAGGCCGAGCGGCGTCGAGCCGGGCTTGGTGGCCGTGAACTGGAAGGGCCCACCCGAAACGTTGCAGACCCACAGCGTCCGCATGAACTTGAGGCCGGGCAGCCTTCCCAGGTTCTTGGTGTGCCATTCCCGCAGCTGCGGGTTCTTGGACTCCTGGCCGACGATGGGGTTCTTCACGATGGCGTCGCTGAAGTGATCCACCACCGCCGCGATGGCGAAGACGCCGCCCAGCCGCTCGTAGAGACTTTTCTCCTGCGCGTCCGCGGCATCCGCCTCCGCCAATACAGCCGCCGAGGCGGCGGTCAGCGTCAGCCCTGCGACCACGCTTCGTCTTGTGATAGAAGTCGAAACAGCCTGTGCCATGGTCACCTCCCTTGGTGATGGCAGTACGCTAGGTCCGGGTGGAATATTCCGTCAGTTCAAAATTGACCGCTTTGACCATGTGGCGCTTTGGCCGTGGAGGCGGGTGGCGCCCCGCGGCTCATCGGCACATTGATTAGGGTGCTGCCCTCGCAATCGGTCAGATCGAACGTGGCGCTTGAGCAAGTGGTAAGAGCACCCGTCCATGTAGCGCTTGCACAGCACCCTGGCGGCGGCAGCGATTTGGACGAGCTCAACGTAAACCTGCTGCCGCCGGGGCGGGTGCCTTGCAAATCGTAATTGCCGCATTCGGGTGTGGTCAAGGTGCCCGTGAAGCGGGTCCCGGCGGCGTTTTTCAGGCGATACGCGTTGGAGAGGGCGTCGGTCCAGGCGCCAAAGCCCGCCATGCTGCCGCAGTCGGTCGCATAAAAGAAATCGTCGGCCGCGGCTTCAAATTCGTCCGCGCACGCAGGATGTTCGCTGCCCAGATCCCTTGCGCAAAAATCGTGGTTGAAGCAGTCCTGGGTGAAGCGCTGCATGCGGGCGGGCTGCAGCCTGTTGCATCCCACGCCGCAACGCCCGAAACACCCGGTTTCCTGTTCGTAGCACTGGCTAACCCGGCGCTGCCTGGCGACAACGCCGCTGAACAATTTGTCGTAAGTCGCGGTCTGTCGCGTTCCAACCAGGCTGCACAGCGAATTCCATGACCGGGTCAGCGCCGCGCGCGGCCCCGCGCTGATATTGATCGTGGCGTTGGCGGGAGCTTCGGCGATGTATGAAGTGAGTGACAGCAAGGCATCTCCCGCCCTGCCGGTCAGTTGCGGCATGGCCTGATCGAGCCGGCGGAAAGTCTTGATGTCCTGCATGCTGATCCTGACGGGATTGCCGCTTGCGATATAGCGGAACCTGATCGACAGCGATTGCGAAGTGTAGTTGAGGCGGGCGCTGAGACGCTTGACACCTGCCACATCGATATCGACAAGGTAGACTTCGTCTCCGGCATTGCGGACATTCAGGCCTTCACGCCTGGCGTGGAACGTGACGCCCAGTTGCGCATCTTTCCCCGATACTTCGATTGCGGTCGCGCGGGTAACTTCCGCCGCCAGGAGAAATGGTGCCGGTGCTACCCATAACAACAGCCCGATCATCAACATCCGGAAGCGATTTTTCACGGGTTTTGCTTTCTTCCCGCTGAATTTTAGCCGGCACGACGGAGGACTATAACCAATCGCACCGCCCCGCGCCACACATCGACGCAAAGGGCGGTGCAATTTTATGCAAATTCGAGGCTTTCCGGTAACTCGACATGCTCCGCGGAGCGCCGGTCCGGGGAACCTTTAAGCGGCTCCAGAGTTGTTGTAGGCCTTCCAATCATGCAGAAAAAAAGGAATTCCGATGGACAAGTATCCGGTCCAAGGATCGGTCGAGCAGGCGAACGGCGCGAGAAAGCTCCCCCGGAATAGAGTTTTGAAAGCCGGCAAGATTGTCTTCTCAAACTTCCAATGTTCAATCGATGTGATGGTCCGCGATATCAGCGTCAATGGCGCCCGCGTCCATGTTCCGGCGAATGTCGCTATTCCGGATTCGTTCGAACTCTTCGTTGTTTCGCAGGACTGCTACTATCCGGCCACGACGCGCTGGCGTGCGGGTGAATGGATCGGCGTGGAGTTTGTCGGCCCGCCGCACCACGCGGTAGCCACCCCCATCCGCATCGACCTCGGAGGAATCCCGGTCATTCAGAAGCGATCCAGGAAGCCCGCCGCCGTTCTAAGGTGAAATCTCGTCGCCGAGATCATAGACGGTGATCACGCGGTTTCGGCCACTCTTTTTCCCGACATACATGAGGCGATCGGCGAGCGCTATCAGTCCCCGTGGATCGGTGGCATCTCCGGGGCAAATGGCGATTCCAACTGTGCAGCTTACCCCGAGCAAGCCGGTCGGCGAAGGAATTTGAAACTGCAGTTTGTTCAAGATACGCCGGGCTACACGGGATGCCTTGTCTCGGACCTGGTTCATGTCCGCGAACAACAGGAATACGAACTCGTCTCCACCAATGCGGGCAACAAAATCTTCACTGCGAAGAATTTCCCGCAGCCGGGCGGCGACGCGTCGCAACAAGCTGTCACCGGCTTCATGCCCAAGCGTGTCGTTGACCTCCTTGAACTTATCGAGGTCGATGAATAAGAGGCCAGCCGCCATGTTGGAGGTGGCGCTCAGATCGATCGCCGCTTTGAGTTTGTCCTGAAAGGCCCGCCGGTTGGGCAAGTCGGTCAATAAGTCGTGATTGGCCGAGTGATCACTGTGCTGCTTCGCCAGTTCGAGCTTGCGCTTTTGCGCAGAGAGCCCGTCATTCGCCACTTTTAGCTCGTCCAATAACTTGACATTGAGATCCTCGATTTCCTTACGGTCGCTAATGTCAATGACAAAGCCCTCGAGGAAGATAAGCTCGCCGGCATCGTTGAAAACGCCGCCGCCTATTTCGCGGACCCAGACGGTTTCGCCTTTTCGAGTTACGATGCGATAGTCCACATTCCAATTGTGGTGGGCTTCCAGCGCCCGGTCGACCGCACTGTACACCCCGGGGAGATCGGCGGCATGGATGGCGGAACTGTACTCCCGCTTTTCGTTATGAATGAACTCGCTGGGTGGATACCCGCTGATGCTGAGAATGCCGTCGCTGATATAAAGCATCGTATAGGATGCGTCATTGCGGCACCGGTACAGAAATCCGTCCATTCGGCCTGTAATGCTGAGAAGCGCATCCAGCCGCTCATCCGCGTAGGTCAGTGGCCCAACGCCAGAGGGACATCTCTGGCGAGCTATCGGAGGTATGGCAGCCGGTGGCATCATTCGGAGTGGTTGAAAGACCAATGTGTATTTTGCAAATCTGGGTTGTATTACCGGTCGAAAATTAGGATCGGCTTAGGAACTTAAATCAATTTTCATGCAATTTGTGCCAGTCCCTATTTCAGACCGCGACAATTAATCCACCGCAATCCCGTCGCAATCGGCCCTCTCGGCACCCGCTTCCGGGCAACTGACATGCTAGCATGTCAGCTCCTCCCGGCCTGCCGCGCTGCCGCGCCACGAAACGCGCGGCAAAATAGCGGAACCTGATCGCCAGCGATTGCGAGGAGTAGTCGAGGCGGGCGCTGAGACGCTTGACACCTGCCACATCGATATCGACAAGGTAGACTTCGTCTCTGGCATTGCGGACATTCCGGCCTTCACGCCTGGCGTGGAACGTGACGCCCAGTTGCGCATCTTTCCCCGATATTTCGATTGCGGTCGCGCGGGTAACTTCCGCCGCCAAGAGGAATGGCGCCGGTGCTGCCCATAGCAACAGCCCGATCGTCAACATCAGGAAGCGATTTTTCATGGTAATTGCTTTCTTCCCGCTGAATTGATGCATTATTCATAGGGGAACTAGGCATTCTCAAGGCGGCAGCGCGGGGAGAGAGCGCAACGCGCGAACCTCGAACCTCATGCTGAGGTGCAACCCCGGCCTTGAGCCGGGGGAGCCTCGAAGCACCTTTCCTTACCGCGCCGCGTCAAGCCGGGCCGCCTCGGCCTCGAGCTTTCGCTTCCAGTCGGCGGCTTCTGCGGCGTCAGGCAGCCGCTCGTAGAGATAGGGCCACACACTCGTGCGGAGGAACGCGACCCTGTCCTCGTCCCACGGCCAGGTGTCGGCGGCGCTCATCTGCGCCAGAAAATCGATGAAGCGGTTGCGCACATGTTGGGGCTTCGGCGCATAGGCCTTCGGCGCGGATGAAGCGCCGCCAAACAGGTCGGGCTGGGCGGCGCCAGATAGCTTAGGTTGCGAGGGTGACATGGCCGAGTTCCGATTCTGCTGGTCTCATACTTACGTCATCCCGACGCAAGCCGGGACCCCATTGATCTCTATCCAGTTGCACTTCGGAAGCAAACAGGACTCAGGGAGTGCCGACTTGTGCCGGGCAGTTCCTTTGCCGCTGCATTGTCCTTAGACAAACATGCGATCCGAATATTTGACCGGCGGTTCACCGGACTGTTATCCGTCACTTTGGGCCATGACTCGAAATCCAATGTCGGATAGTTTGCAGAGTATTGTGGGGGGAATTGATGGATCATTTGCAATGACTGCGCATATGAAGCCAATTGCTGTAATTGTGCAGCAGGGCAAAGTTCTTGATTTCATCGACGGTCAGACCCAGCGCGACGAAACCCCTGAAGAATATGTACGGCAAGAGATCGCAAAATCTCTCGTGCGGGAATATGATTACGTCAAGCAAGAAATCGCAGTTGAGTTCGTCTTGAGGCTGGGGTCACGGAAGCCCCGTGCTGATCTTGTTATCTTCGACGAGGCCGCCGATCGCATTCAGGAACAGGCCCAAGTCATCATTGAATGCAAATCCCAAAAGACTAAGGCTACAGATCGAAAAGATGGCGTGGGGCAGCTTCAGAGCTATATGGCCGCTTGTCCAAATGTCTCGTATGGAATGTGGACCAATGGCATTGAACGCTACTGCTACCGTCGTGTTAACAAATCGGGCCAAGTCCTCTTTGAAGAGATTCCCGATATTCCTGGAAAGGGACGCACCGAGGACGATGTTGAACGCCCCCACTTCGATCAGCTGAAGGCCGCTTCCTCGGATGCGCTACTCTTTGCCTTTAGGCGGTGCCACAATTACATAGCTGGCAATCAGGGACTCCAAAAACCAGAGGCATTCTGGGAGCTCCTCAAACTCATCTTCTGCAAGATTCATGATGAACGAAGTTCCGACGAGGTTCAATTTTATGCCACCTCGACCGAGCGCCACAGCATGAACGGGCAAACAAGGGCACGGTCACGGATTGAGAAGCTGTTTGCGTCTGTCAAAGCCGACTACCCAAGCATCTTCCGCAAGAACGACACAGTCGAACTCAATCCACCTGTACTGGCGTATATCGTAAGCCAGTTACAGATGTATTCACTTTTGGAGAGTGACATTGATGTGAAAGGACGAGCTTATGAGGAGATCGTTGGCGCAAATCTTCGCGGCGACCGTGGTGAATTTTTCACTCCTCGCAATATCTGTAGGATGGCGGTTGAATTGCTGGACCCGGATGAGAAGGATCTCATCCTCGATCCCGCCTGCGGGACGGGAGGTTTTCTCATTACGGCCATGAATCATGTTATCGAAAAGATTCGTGCGGCCGAAATCAAGAAATGGGGTGGCAATCTTGACCGAGCAGAGAAAGCTACCAACACGCTTCCAGCGCATTCCAGCCGAAGATGGTGTCGCGTTCCTAGACAGTTCAGACCTGTTCGAGATCAACCCCGACGTTACTAAACGAATTGCCGACAAGAACTTCGGAGACCCGTACAATGCTCGCGTTCAGAGCGGTTGGCTGCTTCTTGCCCGTTCTGGCCAGATTTATGGATTGAATGGTTCGGCAGTCATTGCCGGTGAGTGGCATCAGGATAAGGTCGTATCAGACCATATCATCCGAATGGCACCGCAAGACGCAAAGTGTAGGGTCGGCTATCTTCTTGTTGCGATGACCCATCCGACACTTGGACGTCCACGTGTCAAGGCACTACCCTATGGCTCCAGCATCCCAGAAATCGAGGTGGCCGATGTGCAAACCTTTAAGATACCTCGACTGCCGAAAAACGCCGAGGCTCGCATAGCTGATTGTGCAGAGGAAGCCGCACGGCTCCGAGCTCAAGCTGATTTGATTGAAGAGGAACTTGCCGGCGAAGCGGACAATCTCATCCAGAGATTCCTTCTTGGAGATTTGAGCGACGCCGAATAGCGGGGGTTCGCGCGGGCAACTAACATGCTAGCATGTCGGCTCCTCCGGCCTGCCGCGCTTGCGCGCCACGAAAGGCGCGGCAAATGCAACGAAAAGTCTCCAAAAACCTCGCCATTTGCGCGAGCTTTCAACGCGTTTTGCGTGCCTTTCGGCGCTCTCAGATGGCGCTCACCACCACGTCGTCGCCGTCCATCGCCATGCGACAGCTTGAGCCCCGCCGACTGGGCCAGCAGCCGCGCGTAATAGGGCTGCACCAGCCTGGCATCGAGGCTGGCGAGATCGGCCCTGCCCTCGATCACCTCGGCCAGCGCCTCGGGCAGCTTGGCGCGCTCGCCCCTCGCCCTCACCGTAAAGCCGCCGCCCGCCGCCTCGACCCTCACCATGCCGCCGCGCGGGATTCCAGCCAATCCGATCAGCAGCATGTTGAGCAGCAGCTTGACCTGCTGTTTCGGCCGGTTCTCGCGCGGCGCCTGCCAGTCGAGCCTCACCTTGTCGTCGCCGACGAAGCCCTTGGCCGTCTCGCCGGCTTCCGCCATGTCGATGAAGGCGCCCTGCCGAGCCCGCCGCGCCAAAGGCGATGCGGCAGAATTTGAGCTTGGCCGAAGCGGTCTTGGCCGAGGAGCGCACCATGTCCAGCGCGGTCTCCTTCGTCTCGTTATCCATCTCCGGATCGTCGAACAATTCCAGCCCGTTGGCGATGGCGCCCACCGGCGAGATGACATCGTGGCAGACCCGGCTGCACAGCAGCGCGGCCAGGTCGAGATCGGCGAGGCGGGTGTTGGTCATGGCAGCCTTGTGCAAGTGATTCGCGTCCTTCCTTCTTAGCAAAGTCGGGCGGCAAGTTTCTGCATTGACGAAGCAGGCCCAAGAGGCCCATAGAGCCGCCGACAACACGAGATTCCACACCCATGAGCCTCACCCCCTCCCGCACCATGCGGGACCTGATCGCGCTTGCCGTCGCTGCCGGCCGCGAAATCATGACCGATCTACCGCGGCGATTTTTCGGTCCGCGCCAAGAGCGATCTGACGCCGGTGACCGAGGCCGACGAGGCCGCCGAGCGGCTGATCCTCGCGGGCCTGGCGAGGCTCGATCCCGCCATTCCGGTGATCGCCGAGGAAGCCGCCGCGGCGGGCCGCATTCCGCCGGTCAATGGCCGCTTCTATCTGGTCGATCCCCTCGACGGCACCAAGGAATTCATTTCGCGGAACGGCGAGTTCACGGTCAACATCGCATTGATCGAGAATGGCGCGCCCGGTCTCGGCGTGGTGCTATGCCCCGGCCCTTGCCCGCATCTTCTGGGGCGAGACAGGATGTGGGCGCCGCCGGCGGCACGATCGGCCGCGACGGCGATATCGCCTGGAAGGATCTGCATGTCCGCCCCTGCCCCGCCGATGGCGCAACCGTCGTCGCCAGCCGCTCGCACCGCGACGACGCCACCGACGGCTTTCTCAAGACAGATAAAGGTCAAGTCGCTCGTCTCGGCCGGCTCCTCGCTCAAATTCTGCCTGGTGGCGGCGGGCGAGGCCGATCTCTATCCGCGCTTCGGCCGCACCATGGAATGGGATACGGCGGCGGGCCACGCCGTGCTGGCGGGCGGCCGGCGGCAAGGTGGTGACCGAGGACGGCCAGCCCCTCACCTATGGCAAGCGGGCGCGCGGTTTTGACAATCCCGGTTTCATCGCATGCGGCCTGAATTTACAGATGCATTAACCATTGAAGCCCTCCGCTACTCTGGAAGACTGCGGGCCGCGCGAACGATGGCATGAGTGAGAAGGAATATGAGAGAATCCTGAAACTGCTCGCCTTGGCCTTAGGCCTAGGCCTTGCATTGCTGCTCGCCGCGCCGCATTCACGGCCAGCGAGAAGCCAGACCCTACACCTCGGAAGAAATCCTTTCGACCGGCCACCGCTTCTTCGGCAAGACGACGCGCGGCCTCGCCGAGGCAGTCGAATATGTCTTCCAGAGCCAGGGCGAACCCACCGCCTATATCGTCGGCGAGGAAGGTGCCGGCGCCATCATCGGCGGCCTGCGCTATGGCGAAGGCACCATCTATTACAAGAACGGCATCAAGCAGCACATCTACTGGCAGGGCCCGTCGGTGGGCTTCGATTTCGGCGGCAACGGCTCGCGCGCCCTGGTCCTGGTCTACAACTCGCGGACGCCCGCGCGATCTCTACCGACCGCTTCGGCGGCGTCGAGGGCTCGGCCTATTTCGTCGGCGGCGTCGGCGTGAACTTCCAGAAATACCGCAACATCGTGCTCGCCCCGATCCGCACCGGCGTCGGCGCTCCGGCTCGGCGCCAATGTCGGCTATCTCAAATATTCCGGCAAGCCGAACTGGAACCCGTTCTGAAGGTCGGATTTCCGGTCTCCTCCCCGCCTTATTTCCGTCGCCTGTCCCTGCAAATCTCGGCCGACGCCGTGGCCGCCGCTTTGCAAGACGGCAATGCATTGGTAAATAAGGCGTAATGCGGGGGTTCCCATGTCTCAAACCGAGACACTCATGCTGGTGGTTCTGGGCTTTGCTCTGGCGGCCCTGATCGCCCTGTTCATTGGCCGCTTCGCCTGGCACCTGGCTTTGCGGTTGGGGGCCAAGCGCATGCAGCGCCAGGTGCCCTCGACCGTCACCGAACTGCAATCCGAGCGCGACCGGCTGCGCGCCGAATATGCCATGCTGTCGCGCAAGCTCGGCCTGCGGCTTTCCGACATCAAGATGCGCATGGCCGAGCAGATGGCGGAAGTGACGCGCAACCGCAACCGCGTCGAAACGCTCACCGGCGAACTGAAGAAGCGCGACGCCGAACTCGAAAACTGGCGCGAACAGGCGGCTGGCCTCGAAGCCCGGCTTATGGAAATGACCCGCGCCAATGAAGTGCTGAGCGAGGAGATCGGACAGCTCAATTCCGAAATCGCCGGTCTCAGGATAGCGCTCGATGAGCGCGACGAAAGGATCGCCGCCCTCAATACCGAACTCGCCGCCGCCACCAGCCTCGCCGAAGCGCTGGCGCCGCCCCCGGAGGATATCGTGGACCCGGTCGCCCGCAAGATCGATAAACTGGCACTTCTGTCGGAAACGATCGCCGGCGAACGCGTCGCCGATCTGCCGCTCGCCGAAGCCCAGCGCCAGACCGGCGATCTCGAACAGGAACTCGCCCGCCTCGACCGCAATTGGTCGGAGAAACTTACGGAAATCGAAAAGGCCGAAGACGGCAACAGCTCGGCCAAGACCCGCAAGGCCGGTGATATTCTCTCGCTGACAAGGCGTCTCAAGGCGCTGCAAAAGGATGTGGCAAGTTAGCCCAGATCAGGAGCGAGCATGGCACTCGAACAATTGCAGGCCCAGATCGCCGTGCTTCTCCAGGGCCTCGAGGACAATCCCGAAGATGCCCACGAATTGCACGATCTGATCCGCCAGCATCTCGAACAATTCAAGGCCATGGGGCTGCCGCTCCCCGCCGATCTCGTGCAACTGGAGGAGCGCCTGGAAAAGGACTTCGCCAAGCAAGGGCGGTGAGATCGTGAATTTTTGATGGAGTGTGGCGCTCCCTGCGGGAATCGAACCCGCCTTTGCAACGTGAGAGGCTGCCGTCCTGACCGATAGACGAAGGGAGCGTGGCGCCTCCTATATCGGCCCGTGCCCGTGGGCGCAAGCGTGCTAGGGCGACCGCAATTTGATCCGCGAAATGATCGTTCCCTTGCGCACGTCGACGACGATGATCTCGGCACCCGTGTCGATCGCCATGCGGTCGCCATCGAGCGCCAGCTGATTGACTTTCGTTTCCCGCGGCAGGCCGAGCTCGATCAGCTTCGCCTCCGGCGGCAGCGCCTCGCCGCGATTGGCGATCTTCCAGGCGATGCCGCCGATCAGCACCACGAGCATGAGGACGAGCAGCCCGCCCATGATATATACGGCCGCTTCCAGAAACTTCAGTCCCGGCTGCGGCACCTGCGGCTCGGGCGGGGTTTCGGCCGGGTTCCGCTGTCCGTCATGACTTCATCCTCTCCCCACATCCTCGAGACCGCCGCAGCCGGCGGGCCGTCTCGACCGCTTCCTTGGCCCAGGCCTTTCCGCAATTGAGCCGCGCGCGTTTCCAGAGCCTTATTGCGGAAGGCATGGTCGACTGTCGAGGGCGCGGTGGTCACCGATGGCGCGCCGCAGGTTGAAGGGCGGCGAGCGGTTGCGCGTCACCGTGCCGGCCGCCGCCCCGGCCGAGCCGCAAGCCGAAACCATTCCGCTCGCCATCGTCTACGAGGACGACGATCTGATCGTCATCGACAAGCCGGCGGGCCTCGTCGTCCATCCCGGCGCCGGCCATGAGACGGGAACCCTGGTCAATGCCCTCATCGCCCATTGCGGCGACAGCCTGTCGGGCATTGGCGGCGTCAGGCGCCCGGGCATCGTCCACCGGCTCGACAAGGACACCAGCGGCCTCCTGGTGGTGGCCAAGAACGATCGCGGCCCATCGCGGCCTGTCGCGAGCAGTTCGCCGCCCATGGCCGCGATGGCCGGCTGCGAGCGCGCCTATCTGGCCCTCGTCTGGGGCGTGCCCGAGCGCAACCGCGGCACGATTGCGGCCGGCTCGGCCGCAGCAGCGCCAACCGCCAGAAGATGGCGGTCGTCGCGGTCAGCCAGGCGCCGCGCGAAGCCGTCACCCACTATGAGGTGCTCGAGACGCTTCGGCAACGCCGCCCGGTGGCGAGCCTGCTCCGCTGCGTGCTGGAAACCGGCCGCACCCACCAGATCCGCGTGCACATGGCGCATATCGGCCATCCGCTGTTGGGCGATCAGACCTATGGCGCGGGCTTCAAGGCCTCGCGCAGCACCTTACCTGAAGCCGCAAGAGACGCGCTTAACGCATTGAACAGACAGGCGCTTCATGCCGCGCGTCCTGGGCTTCGAGCACCCCGTGCACCGGCAAGCCGCTGCGCTTTCGAAAGTGCCGCTGCCCGCCGATCTTGCCAATCTGATCGCAACCCTTGGTCGCGTTACACGCAAGTGAGATCGAAATAACATTGAAACCGTAACTGTTTAGTGTCTTATATTCCCCGCAATCGCAGCTATATTGTTGTGCGTACCGGATGCGGAGACATTCCGGACAGTGCCAGAAAGGGACTGCATATGGCCGAGACAGCATCATTGCCGGCCATTGCCGCAGGCGAAGGCGGCCTCAACCGCTATCTGCAGGAAATCCGCCAGTTTCCGATGCTGCAGCCGGAAGAGGAATTCATGCTGGCCAAGCGCTGGAAGGAGCATGGCGACCGCGAAGCCGCGCACAAGCTCTGATCACCAGCCATCTGCGCCTCGTGGCCAAGATCGCCATGGGCTATCGCGGCTATGGCCTGCCGATCTCCGAAGTCATCTCGGAAGGCAATGTCGGCCTCATGCAGGCGGTCAAGCGCTTCGAGCCCGACAAGGGCTTCCGGCTCGCGACCTATGCCATGTGGTGGATCAAGGCCTCGATCCAGGAATTCGTCCTGCGCTCGTGGTCGCTGGTGAAGATGGGCACCACCGCCAGCCAGAAGAAGCTGTTCTTCAACCTGCGCAAGGTGAAGGGCCAGATTCAGGCGCTCGAAGAAGGCGATCTGAGGCCCGACCAGGTCAAGGAGATCGCCACGCGGCTCGGCGTTGCCGAAGAAGACGTCGTGTCGATGAACCGCAGGCTCTCGGGCGATGCCTCGCTCAACGCCCGGTGCGCGCCGACGCCGAAGGCGAATGGCAGGACTGGCTCGTCGACGACACCGACAGTCAGGAAGACATCCTTGGCGAGAGCGAAGAAGCGAAGCATGCGCATGGACCTGCTGACCGAGGCCATGGACAAGCTCACCGACCGCGAGCGCCGCGTCTTCGAGGCCCGCCGCCTGCAGGACGAGCCGGCGACGCTCGAGGACCTGTCGCAGGAATTCGGCGTCTCGCGCGAGCGCATCCGCCAGATCGAGGTGCGGGCCTTCGAGAAGGTCCAGAAGGCGGTGAAGAACGCCGCCCAGAAGGCGCAGGCGCCGAAGATGGTGACGGCGGGCGCCGCGCCTAGCGCGCCGTGAAGCGCCGGTAAGCCTCGGCGAAGAGCAGCACCGAATACCACATCAACGGAACCTGGATGAGGCCCAGGATGATCTGCGCCGGCACCATGCGCGATATCATCGTTTGGATCATTTCCAGCGAGATGCGTACGCTCTCCGCCGTGCGTGCCAGTTCGAAAATATCCGAAATCATTGGCCACATTGCCAGCCCCATGACCGGAAGGGCGATGGCGAAAAAGACCAGCGCGCCGAACAGGAGTCGCAGCGGCACGCCCCAGCTCTCGCCCTTCGATAGTGCCCACATCTCGCGGAAGAAAGCCGGAGAGCGGCCAAGCGCCACGGCGGGCAAGCCCACCATGAAGCGGCAGAAGAACCAAATGAGAAACACCGGCAGGGCCGCAACCAGCGGAACCGTAACGATCGCCATCAGTGCGGCAATCCAGCCGCCCTCGCCCACGGCGCCCGCCAGAGCAGCGAAGATAGCGACCGGAATCATCACCGCGAGTATAGCAGCCATATAGGCGACGACGGTCAGCAGATAGATGCCGATGCCGTAGATCGCGGTCATCAGCGTCACCTTGATGACTGTTCCGTTGAGGCCCACCCAGTATTTTTCATTGAGCGCGTAGAGCCGGACAATGCGAACGTAAAGCCAGACCATGGCCAGCGTGGCAATCAGTCCGGCAAGCGCCATGAATCCGTAGAATTGCATGAGCATGCCGATGATCCGCGGGTCGATCTGCCCACCGACCTGCATTTCAAAGAGACTCGATATCAGCGGCTGCAATGCGAGATAGAGCGCCACCGCCAGGGCCAGCACGATCAGAACCGGCAGGAAGGTCACTTGCAGAAGATCGGCCCAGCGCTGGCGGATGAAGCTCAGAACCGCATGCGAAGTGCCCGGCAGGACTTTCTCCATCGGTTTCGTCCCCTTCTGCCGGGCGCCCGGGTAAGACCTTTTGTCATGTCCGGCATGACATCCTTATGATTGCCGCAGCACTCCGCCCGTGCCAGCATGGTCGCCAGTCTACAGGAGGCACCTATGGCTGTCCTCACCCATGATCAGAAATCCGCCTTCTGGCGTGACGGCTACATCTTCGTTGACAGTGTCGTCGAGCCCGGCATGCTTGCCGCCCTCCAACGCGATTTCAACAATTGGGTGGAGGAAAGCCGCAAGCACAAGAAGCCCTGGGGCGAGACCGTCGACGGCAGACCGCGTTTCGATGTCGAGCCCACGCATTCGGCGGAAAAGCCGGCGTTGCGCCGGGTGAATTCGCCGGTCGAAGTCTCGGAATCCTATTTCAAATCCATGTCGGACTCGAAAATGACCGACATCGTCGCCTGCCTGATCGGTCCCAATGTCAAGTACCATCACTCCAAGATCAATTCGAAACTCCCGGGTGCCGCCACCGCGGTGAAGTGGCACCAGGATTTCCCCTTCACGCCGCATTCCAACGACGACATCGTGACCGCGCTGTTGTTCGTCGATGAGGTAACGGCAGAGAATGGCCCGCTCGAAGTTGTGGCCGGCTCCCACAAGGGCGAAATCCATTCTCTCTGGCATGGCGGCAAATTCACCGCCGCGGTCAGCGATGCGGTTGCCGCCGATGCGCAGAAGAAAGCCGTGCGCTGTCTCGGGCCGGCGGGCGGCGCCTGCTTCATGCACACAAGGCTCCTGCACGGTTCTGCTCCCAACATGTCGCGGAAGCCGCGCACCCTGTTCATCACCGTCTATTCGGCGGAGGATGCCAGTCCCTATGCTGCCAATCCGGTCCCGAGCCGCCACGAGGGCCTCGTCGTGCGCGGCGTCAAGACCAATCGCGTCCGCTCCGCCGCATACGAAATCGAACTGCCGCAGAAGCCTTCCGGTGCTTCCTTCTTCGCCCAGCAAGCGGAAGCGGAGAAGCCGCAGCAGTATAATTTTTGATTACTGGAACATGCCCTTCTTGCGCGACTTCGCCCAGAAAATCTGAACCGCCCAAAGCTGACCGTCGCGCTCGACCACGCCGCTGGCGACATAATGGTAATCGCGCTTGAGCAGCGTGCGCCGGTGCGCGGCGCTCTCGATCCATTGCTGGAACAGGCGCCGTGCCTTCGCGGCATCGGCGGGAGCCTTGCCGGTCGCGCGCGCGGCATTTTCCGCCATGGCCGGGAAGCGAGTGACATCGCCGGCAAAGACCCGCATGCGGCTGTCGAAATTGTGCCCGGTGCTGGCCCGGTGACCGACGAAGCCATTCGCCATCATGTCGGCCGCATGGGCGCGTGCCGCATTGCGGAAAAGCGTATCCGGCGTCAACGGTGCCTTGCCCTCGCCCGCCCGGTAACGGCTGGCGAGGCGCGCTATGACCCCTTCCAGATCGGGCCGGAACCGGGCGCCGGCAGGCGGATTCTGCAGCAACCCTGCGGCGAACTCGCCATAGGTCTCGGCCCGCGATGACGCCGGCAGGGCCACCAATAACATGGCGAAGACCGCAACGATGCACAACCTCTGGCAAATAGTCGTCATTTCAGTGCTCCGCCTCACCTTAAAGTCATGATTTGTAAACCTTGCGAAAGCTTCGGCGTGGCAAATTTTACGATTATTTGGCGATGTCAATGCAAGTTGCCAAGCGTGGGGGCATAACGGGACTTCGGGACGGGAATGGGCGGACAGATTCACAAACAGGGACATTGGCGGCTCTTGTGGATTGCCGCCTTTGCCGCCCTGTGCGCCGTGATCGGCCTCTCCGGTTGGCTCTATGTCCAGCGCGCCACAGAACAATTGCTTGAGGAAGAAGCCCGCCTCGATGCGCAGGATTGGTCGGATTACCTCTCGCGCAATCTGCACGACCTTCCGGCGATCACCCGCGGCGAGGCCCCGTCGCTTCACTCCATCTCTATTCTTCAACAGGCCCAGCAGATGGGAGGCGTCTACCTGTTTCGCATTTACGACGCCGAGGGGCGGCTAAAACTCAGGTCCGACGACTTCTACAACCGCCTCGGCTACAACCAGCCGATCGAAAAAATCGACCGGCAATTGGCAGCAGCACTGCGCCATGGCAAGGCGGCAACTTTCTTGTATGAAGGGCAAGTGGTGGGCGATCCGGAATACTTCGCCTCTACCATCCTGCCGGTGAAGGACGGCCAGCGCGTTGCCGGCTGGCTCGCCATTCACGGTGACCAGAGCGCACGGCGCGCCCTTTTCCTCGCCACAGCGGCAAAGGTGTCATTGGCAGTGGGCACTTTGCTGTCCATCGCACCACTCTTCGGCTTCTGGTACCGCACCCGCCAGATAAACCGCGCCGAACGCCGCATCGAACACCTGGAGCAGCGCGATCCCGCCACCGGCCTCGCCAACCGGGGCGCCTTCATGAAGCAGGTAGGGGAACGGCTGGCGGCGACCAAGACCGACGGGGCGCTATCGGCCCTGATCAAGGTTGAACTGACTGGCCTCGAAACCATCGACCGGAATCTTGGCCACGAAGCGGCCAATTACGCGGTTGCAATGCTCGCCCGCCGCCTGGTGGCCATGCTGCCCCAGGACCACATGGTGGCCCGCCTCGATCACTGGCGGCTGGCCGTCCTGGCCACCGGCATCGCCGATCCAATTGACGTCCTGCGCCTTGCCAAGGAAATAGCCGCCGAGCTTGGCGCCCCGGTCGATTTTCAGGGGCAGCGGCTTACCGTGCAGGCCTTGGCAGGCATCGCTCTGGCGCCGATCGACGGCGCCACGGCCGCAGAACTAGCACGCAGTGCCAGGCTTGCCCTAGACCTCTGCAGGGAGCCGGGCTCGCCCGGCTACGGCTTCTTCAATCCGCAAATCGTCCAGGCCTCGGGGCGGCGAATGGAGGTGCAACGGGCTCTCAATGATGCCATGGCCGCGCAATCTTTCCGCCTCGAATTCCAGCCGGTCTTCAAGATCAAGAGCGGAGAGCTTGTCGGTTTCGAGGCCCTCATGCGTCTCGAGGATCCGCAACTCGGTCCGATCTCGCCCGCCGAATTCATCCCCGCTGCCGAGCAGTCCGGACTTATTTCGCGGCTGGGCGCCTGGTGCCTCGAGGAAGCCTGCAGGGTTGCGGCCGGTTGGCCCGCCCATCTGGTCGTCGCCGTCAACCTGTCGCCCGTCCAGTTCTATTCCGGAACCCTGATCGCCGATGTCCACCATGCCCTCGACCTCGCCAAGTTTCCGGCATACCGGCTTGAGGTCGAAATCACCGAGGGCACCCTTCTGCGCGAATCCGAAGTCGTCCTGGAGCAATTGCGCATCCTCCGCGAAATGGGCGTGGCCGTGGTGTTGGACGATTTCGGCACCGGCTACTCGAGCCTCAGCTATTTGTGGAAATTTCCATTCTCGAAAATCAAGATCGATCGTTCCTTTGTGGCGGCACTCGATACCGCGGCCAGTGCCCGCGGCATAATGCGTTCAATCGTCAGGCTGGGCCGCGCCCTCGGACTGTCGGTGACGGCGGAGGGCATCGAAACTTCAAAGCAGCTGACAGCGCTGCGCGAACTGGGCTGCGAATTCGCCCAGGGCTATCTGCTCGGCCGCCCTGCCCGCGTCGAGGATGTCGCCGCCATCGTCCTGCGCAACTTCGCCCAGGCCCTGCCGCGCCGCGGACCCGACGCACCCGCTGACGATGCATCCGCTCCCGTTCTTGCCGCAAAGCGCATTCCCGGCTAGTGAACGGTCCTCGCAAAGAGCCGGACAGATGCGCAAACTCCCAATCTTGGCCGCGGTCAAGCACGCCTTAAATTCCGTGGTCACTTACCGCAGCGCTGGCATCCGCATTGGCTTGCTGTGGATAATCGTACTGCTGGCATTCAACCTTGCCGGTCTGTTTCTGATCGACCAGCCCGACCCGCCGCAGACGGGCCGCATTGGGCTATTCGACCTGGTTCAGATTGCCGTCGGCCTGATCGCCTTTTACTCGATTGCGGTGAACTGGCACCGTTTCGTTCTGCGCGACGAGATGCCCACGGCACAGGGTGCCCTGCGTCTCGATGGCCTGGTCTGGCGCTATACAGGTAATGCGCTGCTGATAACTCTGATGACCTTTTTGCCGGTAGCGGTTCTCGCTGCGATTCTTTCCGTGCTGCTGCCCCCGGCGGTAGTGCTAGTCCTTCCGGCGGTGGCCGGTGCGGGCACCGCCACCTTCATGCTCTCGCTCAAGCTCCCGGCGATCGCGCTCGGCCGCACCGATTTCCGCTTCGCCGATGCGATGAAGGCGGCCGAGGGCAATTTCTGGCAGGTCATGGGCGTATTTCTGCTCAGCGCGCTGATCGTATTTGTGGCCGCCGTGATGCTGGTCATTCTTGCCGCGTTGCTCAGTTACTTGCCGCGGATACCGGCCGCTATCATCGGCCTGGCGGCCGGCGCGGCCGTGAACCTCTTCGTCATTCTGTTCAGCGTCAGCGTACTGACCTCTATTTACGGCTATTTCGTCGAAAGCCGCAATTTCTGAGCAGCCTCAGTCCTCGAACGGATCCTTCATCAGGATGGTGTCGTCGCGCTCGGGCGATGGTCGAGAGCAGCGCCACCGGGCATTCGATCAGCTCTTCGAGATACCTGCACATATTTGATCGCCTGGGCGGGGAGTTGCGCCCAAGACCGCGCGCCCGCCGTCGTGTCCTGCCAGCCTTCGAAGCTTTCATAGATGGGCTCGACGCGTTTCTGCGCTTCTTCCGCCGCCGGAAACCGGTCGATGCGCTTGCCGTCGAGCATAGTAGCCGACGCCGACCTTGATCTCCGTCGAGACCGTCCAGCACGTCGAGCTTGGTGAGGGCGATGCCGTGGATGCCGGAAGTCTTGATCGCCTGGCGCACCAGCACCGCATCGAACCAGCCGCAGCGCCGCTTGCGTCCTGTCACCGTGCCGAATTCGCGGCCGCGCTGGCCGATGATCTTCGCCGATCTCATTGTCCTGTTCGGTCGGAAACGGGCCCGAGCCCACCCGCGTCGTATAGGCCTTGGCGATGCCCAGCACATAGCCGATGGCCGAGGGCCCCAGCCCCGAGCCCGCCGCCGCCTGTCCCGCCACCGTGTTGGACGAGGTCACATAGGGATAGGTGCCATGATCGATGTCGAGCAGGATGCCTTGCGCGCCTTCAAACAGGATGCGTTTGCCCTCGCGCCGCGCTTCGTCGAGCAGCGACCAGACGGCATCGGAATAGGCGAGGACGCTTGGGTGCGATCTCGGCGAGCTGCGCCAGCAGTTCGCCGGCCTTGACCTCCGGCTGGCCAAGCCCGCGGCGCAGCGCATTGTGATGGGCAAGCAGCCGGTCGATCTTGGGGCCGAGCGTCGACGAGATCGTTGAGGTCGTTGACCCGGATGGCGCGGCGGCCGACCTTGTCCTCATAGGCGGGGCCGATGCCGCGCCCGGTGGTGCCGATCTTGCCCGCCCCGGCGGCGGCCTCGCGCATCTGGTCGAGCTCGCGGTGCAGCGGCAGGATCAGCGTGGCATTGCCGGCGATCCGCAGATTGTCGCGCGATACGGCAACGCCCTGCGAGGAAAGCTTCTCGATCTCGGCCGCCAGCGCCCAGGGATCGATGACCACGCCATTGCCGATGACCGAAAGTTTGCCCGGGCGCACGATGCCCGGAAGGGAGCAGCGACAGCTTGTAGGTGACCCCGTCGATGACCAGCGTATGGCCGGCATTGTGGCCGCCCTGGAAGCGCACCACCACATCGGCCCGCTCCGACAGCCAGTCCACCAGCTTGCCCTTGCCCTCGTCGCCCCATTGGGCGCCGACCACCGCCACATTGGCCATTGCCGATCCCTTTCAGACATGCGAACGGCCCCGGTGGAGTTTCCGCCGGAGCCGTTGCGAGGACATACACCAGGAGGCGCTCCTAGCAAAACCGAAAATGACAGGCGGAAGCACTTTGGCTAGTATGTTTATTCCGGGGCCAACAGAGGAGAAGCGGCATGGCGCAGGTCGATTGGCTGATCGAGGGCGAATCCTTCGGCAACTGCAATTGCGATTACGGCTGTCCCTGCCAGTTCGAGAGCCTTCCCACCCACGGCGGATGCCAGGGTTTCGAGGTTTTCCGGATCGACAAGGGCCATTTCGGCGACGTCAGGCTCGACGGCCTGTGCGGAGCGCTCATCTACTCCTGGCCCGGCCCGATTTTCGAGGGCAAGGGAGCGATGCAGGCGATCATCGACGAGCGCGCCGATCCCGCCCAGCGCGCGGCCCTGGTCACCGTGCTGCATGGCGGCGAGACGCAAGAGGCGGCAACCCACTGGTGGGTTTATCATGCCATGGCGGAAACCAGACATCCGCCCCTGTTCAAGCCCATTCATCTTGAACTGGACATCGGCGCCCGCACGGCGCGGGCCGAAATTCCCGGCATTCTGCAATCGACGGGGCGGCCGATCAAAAGTCCGGCCACCGGTCAGGACCACCGTGTCCGTATCGACATTCCAAGCGGCATTGAATTCGAATTGGCTGAGATCGGCAGCGCCAGCACCACATCGAAGGGTAAAATCGCTTTGGCGCTCAAGGACAGTTACGGCCAGTTCAACCGCCTGAAACATTCAGGCGGCGGCGTAGTCCACCAGAGCTGAAGCAATGGCGCGCGGGAGAAGAAACACAATGCTTCATCTGACCGGCAAGGGTATCGTCCTTTGACCTCCACTGGAGAGGTGCGCCCGGACACCATGTCCGAGCGCCTCGCGCGCAACGAGCGCTGGGTCGTGCTGGGAGCGCTGGCGTTGGTTTCGGCCATGGGACTTCTTGCCACCTTGCGGCTGGGCGGCATGCTCATGATGCCGACCGCTATTGCCGGTGGTCCCGTCGTCTATCCGGCGCTGCTGTTCGTCATGTGGTGGACCATGATGCTGGCGATGATGCTGCCGTCGGCGGCCCCCGCCATCCTGACTTACGGCGCAATGAGCCGCAAATTCAGGGAACAAGGCGCGGCAGCCGCACCGCTCGCCCTTTTCGTTGCGGGTTACGCCGCGGTCTGGACCGGCTTCTCGGCGGCCGCGGTGACACTACAACTTCTGCTTAGCGATGTCATTGCGCTTTCGATGATGATGGCGGTGACCAGCGCCGCGGTGGGGGGCGGCTTGCTCGTTGCCGCCGGCCTCTACCAGATGACGCCGCTCAAACATGCCTGCTTACGCAAATGCCAAACGCCGTTCATGTTCTTCGCGCGGCATTGGCGCAAGGGATATCTGGGCGCCTTGCGCATGGGAATTTCGCACGGACTGTATTGTCTCGGCTGCTGCTGGGTGCTGATGGGCCTGCTCTTCTATGGCGGCGTGATGGAGCCGCGCTGGATTCTCGGCATCGCGGCCTATATCGCGGCCGAAAAGCTCATCCCCGCGAAAACCCAGATGGCGCGCTTCGCAGGGATGATCCTCGTCGTATGGGGCCTGTGGACGATCTACCTCGCCATCAATTGATGTTCACCCCTACCTGCATGTCTTTGGGCCAGGTGATCTTGAAGCCGTGCTTCAGCACCTTTTCCGCCTTGGGCGCGAGATCGAACTGCCAGGCCATGACGCCGCGCTTCTTCTCGATAATCCTTGGCTGTGGGCGCCGTCATGCCGGCAAGCGCAGCCACGGTGATCGCCTCGATCATTCGAAACGGCATCTGGTCGAGGATGGTCACCGGCACGGTGAAATCGTGCAGGTTCTTCACCGTGATGTCATAGGCGCGCTCGTCGACATTGGAACGTGGTGATCAGCCCCTCCTCGCCGCGATTGCGCTTCACCTCGATGCGCTTCACCTTGATCAGGTCGTCGGCACCGAAGCCGAGCCTGGTCTCCTCGCCGGGCGACAGCATCGGCAGGCCGCCCTGCCCCATGAACACGCCGTCGCGATAGAGCATGACCGGGCCGGGCAGCAGCGGTGTTTCGCCGGCAAGCGTGAAAGCCGCCGTCAGATAGGCGTTGGGATCGAGCTTCGGCACCGCCGCGCGCCGAAAGCTTGGCATCGATGGCATCGGTGCCGATGCGCACCTTCTTGGCCGTGCCGGTATTGTCGACGGAAACCCGGCCGGCAATCGCATAGAGCGCCTGGAAGCCGGCAATCTCGACCTCCGCCTGACGCTGCACGACGGAGGAGTCCTTTTTGTATTTTCCGTCGCTATCCGGCACAGCGGCCATTTCCGACGCCGGCTTGGGCGCCTCCAGCCTTTGCAGCCGATCGGCGGAGCCCTCGAGATTGCCGGTGCGCATATCGACATAAGGCGCGATCTCATCGGGCCACAGAGCGGGTGCGGCGGTGGCGCCCACGGGCCTTGCGGTCGACAGCGTCAGCGCCACATCGGCCCAGTCTTCCGTTGTCGATTGCATCACCTCGGCGCGGCGGACGAGTTCGATCTTCGCCTTTGCATCGTTCTCCGGCGTGGTGAGCCGCGCATCGTAGATGGGGTGCCAGCCGGCATTGGCGATGCGGTATTTGAGCCGGAAGCTGCCGGCAGTTTCCGCCGGCGCGGCCAGATGCACGATCACCCGCAGGCGCGCCTGTCCCTGCGGCGCGAGTTGTGCGAGCTTCCGTGGCAAGATCGTTGACCTGCTTGTCGATGGCGCGCTGCCGGAGCCGCGCATCGAGCATCGTCTTGGATAGCTCCTGCATCTTGCCGCCGACCAGATTGAGCAGGCGCCCAATTTCCTCGGATCGGCAGTGCGCGGTCTCGCCCTCCTTCACCGGCGCGGCGAAGGCGCCCGAGGCAAGCTGCTGCATCAGACTCTTCTGGTATTCGGCATCGGCGATCGCCTGGTCGAGGGCGCCGCGTTCGTCCTGCAGGGCTTCCAGGTCGCGCTCGATGCGGCGTCGCCTTTCGTCGCGCGTGGTTGATGGAAGGTAAACGAGCTTGGAATCGACCGAGCCGATTTCGATCTTGCCGCCCGATGTTCCTTCGACGCGGATGGTTTCGGTTTGCAGGTCGCCGGGAAGCCCATCGAAGACAAGACGTATGCTCGCCCGCCTCGAGTTTGGCCTCGGCAATGCGTGTCACCTCGGCGCCTGAGGGAAACACGGTGACCGCATCGATGCGGGAAATGCGCTGGAATTTCGGCGGCAAAGGCTGGGGTGAGGGCGGTGGTGGCGAGAATGACGATGGCGAGACGCAGGCGCATGGGCGGGATCCTCCAATTGGCCCCCCGGCCAACGAACTGCGATCAAGCCCCCACCTTGCGGCGAAACCGGGGCGGCGTCACAGTAAGGTTAAGACTGCCCGATCGCCCGCTCAAAACGTCAAAGGCTTCGCCTGCCGGACATGCGGCAAAAGGTGGATCGCCTGCAGCACCGCGGCGGGCACCGGCTCGTCGATCTGCACCAGGCAGATCGCGTCCTCGCCCTGCGCCTGCCGGCCGAGATGGAAGGTCGCGATATTGACGCCGGCATTGCCGAGCAGCATGCCGAGGCGCCGATGAAGCCCGGCTTGTCCTGGTTGGTGACATAGAGCATGTGCGGGCCGAATTCGGCCTCGAGCTCGATGCCCTTGATCTGGATGATGCGCGGCTTGCCGTCGGAAAACACCGTGCCGGCCACCGAACGCTCGAAATCGTCGGTCTTCACCGTGAGGCGGATATAGGTTTCATAGGCGCCGCGCTGCGTCTGGCGCACCTCGTCGACCCGGATGCCGCGCTCGCGCGCCACGACCGGCGCCGACACCATGTTGACGGTGCCGAGCATCGGCTGCAGCACGCCGGCCAGTGCCGCCGAGGTGAGCGCCCGCGTATTCATCTCGCCGACATCGCCCGCATATTCGATGACGATGCCGCTGATCGGCGCATCGGTGAGCTGGCCCGCGAAGGAGCCGAGCTTTTCGGCGAGCGCGATGAACGGGCGCAGCCGCGGCGCCTCGTCGGCCGAGATCGACGGCATGTTGAGCGCGTTGGTGACGGCCCCGGAGATCAGATAGTCCGCCATCTGCTCGGCCATCTGCAGCGCCACATTCTCCTGCGCCTCCCCCGTCGAGGCGCCGAGATGCGGCGTCGCCACCACATTCTCGAGGCCGAAGAGCTTGTGGCTCGTGGCCGGCTCGGTCTCGAAGACATCGAGTGCGGCGCCCGCCACATGGCCCGATTTGAGCGCGTCATAGAGCGCATCCTCGACGATCAGGCCGCCGCGGGCGCAATTGATGATGCGCACACCCTTGCTTGCATTTGGCCAGCGCCGCGGCATCGATGATGTTGCGCGTCTTGTCGGTCAGCGGCGTATGCAGCGTGATGAAATCCGAGCGGCTGGAAAATGTCGTCGAGCTCGACCTTCTCGACGCCGATCGCGATGGCCCGCTCCGGCGACAGGAAGGGATCGTAGGCGATCACCTTCATCTTGAGGCCGATGCGCCCGGTCGGCGACGATGGAGCCGATATTGCCGCAGCCGATGATCGCCCAGCGTCTTGTTGAACAGCTCGACCCCCATGAAGCGGTTCTTCTCCCACTTGCCGGCATGGGTCGAAGCATTGGCCTCGGGAATCTGCCGGGCCAGCGCCATCATCATGGAGAGCGCATGTTCCGCCGTGGTGATGGCATTGCCGAAGGGCGTGTTCATCACCACGATGCCGCGCGCCGGTGGCGGCTGGAATATCGACATTGTCGACGCCGATGCCGGCCCGGCCGATCACTTTCAGCCGCGTGGCGGCGGCGATGATTTTCGGCGTCACCTTGGTGGCCGAGCGGATGGCGAGCCCGTCATAGGCCGGGATCGCCGCCAGCAGCGCATCCTTGTCCTTGCCGAGATCGGGCTTGTAGTCGACGTCGATGCCGCGATCGCGGAAGATCTGCACGGCGGTTTCGGAAAGCCTGTCGGAAACGAGAACGCGGGGAGCCATGGGTTTCTCCGTGACTTATGTTGTTGCCTGCGCGTGGGCCCAGTCGAGCCACGGCATGAGGGCTTCGACATCGGAGGTTTCGATCGTGGCGCCGCACCAGATGCGCAAGCCCGGCGGCGCATCGCGATGGGAGCCGATGTCATAGGCAACACCTTCCGCCTCCAGTAGCTTCGCCATCTTCTTCGGCACCGTCTCGTCCGTCATGAGGATCAGGCAGACCGAGGTGTTGGAGCGCGTTTCCGGCCGCTTGGCCAGATTGATCGCCCAAGGGCTACGCGCCAGCCATCGCGTCGATCACCGCCGCATTGGCATCGGCCCGGGCGCGCAGCGCCTTGAGGCCGCCGATGCCGCTGCGCCCAATGCAAGCGCCAGCCAGATAATCCTCGACGCACAGCATCGACGGCGTGTTGATCGTCTCGCCCTCGAAGATGCCGGCGATCAGCTTGCCGCCCGAAGTCATGCGGAAGATTTTCGGCAAGGGCCAGGGCGGCGTGTAGCTTTCCAGCCGCTCGACGGCGCGCGGTCCGAGAATGATGACGCCATGGGCGCCTTCGCCGCCCAGCACCTTCTGCCAGGAAAAAGTCATGACATCGAGCTTGGAAAAATCGAGCGCCTGCGCGAAGGCGGCCGAGGTCGCATCGCAGATGGTCAGGCCCTTGCGGTCCGCCGCGATCCACTCGGCATCGGGAACCCGCACGCCGGATGTCGTGCCGTTCCAGGTGAAGACCACATCGTTGTTGAAATCGACCTGCCGCGAGATCGGGCAGTTCGCCATAGGGCGCCTTGAGAATTCGCGCGTCCTTGAGCTTGAGCTGCTTGACGACATCGTTGACCCAGCCCTCGCCAAAGCTCTCCCAGGCGAGGAGATCGACGCCGCGCGCGCCCGAGCAGCGACCACAGCGCCATTTCGACCGCCCCCGTGTCCGAGGCCGGCACGATGCCGATGCAGATGGCTGGCGGGAACTTCAAGCACCTCGCGGGTGAGCGCGATCGCCTGCTTGAGACGCGCCTTGCCTTCGCTCGAGCGATGCGAGCGGCCGGTCAACGCGGTTTCGAGGAGTTTGGGGGTCCAGCCGGGGATCTTGGCGCAGGGGCCGGACGAGAAGTGCGGATTTGCCGGCCGCAGCGCCGGTTTCGTAGTCGTCATCTTGTGCTCCATCCTTGCAGATGGACCGGCCCTCGGTGGGGAGGGCTAGCCCGGTTGCGCATATGCCGCATCCGGCGCCCAAAATCAACTGCCGCACAAAATGAAAGCGGCGGTGGATCGCTCCGCCGCCGCCTCCCTGGTTTGAGGACTCTCGATCGAGCCTCAGAATTCGAAGCGCAACCCGGTCATGAACTGGTGTTCGCTGGGATCGGGACCTGACACCATGACATCGCGAAAGCGATAGCCGACATCGATCACGATATTGTCGGTGAGGTCGACCGCCACGCCTGCCATCAACGCATAAGCTACGCCGTCCTTGTCGTCGCCCGGCGACGCCATGGTCCAGCCATAGCCGAGGCCGGCGCCCACATAGGGCGTGAACGAAGTATCGTTGGCCAGGTCGAAATAGAGATTGCCGAGAACCGACGTGATGCTCAGCTCGGCGTCGGCGCCTACATCGTATTCGCCCGCCCAGTCGACCCGCAGATCGGCGCGCATGTTGTCGTGGAAGCGGTAGCCGACGCCGGCACCGAAGACCAATGCGTCGTCATCGTCATCGCCCGACCAGTCGAGGAACGACCAGCCGATGTCGCCGCGCAGATAGAGGCCCATCGCCTGATAGTCATTGGCCGGAACGTCCGGAACGGCCGGATCGGCTGCCTGCGCCGCAAATCCCGCCGAAGCAAGCAGTGCTCCCGCGAGGAGTGAACTCTTAAACATTCTCATCACCACACACCTCCAAAATCCATCCCTTGGATAAGCGCTAAGTATTTAGGCTCCGTGACCCTAACCGGGCGCGAATGCGGCGAGAAAAAGACGATGGGCCTGTGTTGCCAGCGCGACACAGCCCTATGTGCGGAAACGGGACGAGTCATTGACGGCGGCCCCAACCATGCCGCTAGTCAGCCCGCTTCATGGCGCAGAAATCCCATCCCCTCGACTGGCTCATACTCACGGGCCTCGTCGTCGCTTGGGGCTCGTCCTTCGCCATGACAAAAATCGCCGTCACCCATCTCGATGCCGCATGGGTGACGGCGCTCAGACTTGCGGTCGCCGCCATCGTTCTGGTTCCCTATGCGCTGATCGCCGGGCAGAACCTCGCCGCCACCCGTGCCGTGTGGGGGAAATATGCACTCCTTGCGGCAATCGGCCATGCCGCCCCTTTTTTTCTCATCACTTGGGGAACCCATTTTGTGTCTTCCGGCGTTTCCGGCCTGCTGATGGGTGCCATACCACTGATCCTCGTTGTGTTGTCGCACTTCTACCTGGCGGATGAGCGATTGACGGCGATGAAGTCTGTGGGCTTCCTCATGGGTTTTGCCGGTATTGTCGTTCTCATCGGTCCCGATGCGCTGTTGAGTGTCTCTATGTCGGGCGATGCCTTGTGGGGCGAGTTTGCCATACTCGCCGGCTGTGTCTGCTACGCGGTTCATGCCGTTGCTGCCAAGCGGCTCGGCTTCGAGAACCCGATACAGCAGACAACCGCCGTCTGCGCCGCCGCAGCGGCCATGGGTCTCGTCTTCGCGCTGATCGTGAGTCCCTCAGGGCTCTTCGGCAAGCCGCAGATCGCCTATTGGGCCGTGGCCGGTCTCGGCATTCTGCCCACCGCCATTGCCACGCTGCTGATGTACCGGCTGATGGCCCGTATCGGCCCGAGCTTCGTCGCCTATTCCAACTATCTGGTACCGGTCTACGCCCTGCTGCTCGGCGCCGTAGCACTTGGCGAGCCCTTGAGCTGGAACATCGCTGCGGCGCTGGCGCTGATCCTCACCGGAATTGCGGTCAGCCGGATGGGCGCCCTTAGAGCATGGTCCGCCAAAGTGTAAGCGCTAGGCCGCTGCCTTCGCAATAACGCCGCACAATTCGTCGACGATCCGCCGCACCAGACCCACGTCGTCGCCCTCCGCCATCACCCGGATCAGCGGCTCGGTGCCCGAAGGTCGGATCACGAGACGGCCGGCATTGCCGAGCCTCGCCGTGGCCTCGGCGATTGCCGCCTTCACCTGAGCATCCTCCAGCGGCTTGCCTTCCTTGAACCTCACGTTCTTCAGCACCTGCGGCACCGGCGTCGAACAGATTGCACACCTCGCTCACCGGCTTGCCCGAGCGCACCACTTCGGCCAGCACCTGAAGGGCCGCCAGCAGCCCGTCGCCGGTGGTCGAGAAATCCGACAGCACGATATGGCCCGATTGCTCGCCGCCGACATTGAAGCCGTGGGCGCGCATGTGCTCGACCACATAGCGGTCGCCCACCTTGGTGCGCGCCAGCGTCAGTTTCTTCCCTGCCAGATAGCGCTCGAGCCCGAGATTGGACATGACCGTGGCGACGAGCCCGCCGCCCTGCAGCTGGCCGCGCGCCTGCCACGATGTCGGCGATCAGCGCCATCAGCTGGTCGCCGTCGACGACGTTGCCCTGCTCATCGGCGATGATCACCCGGTCGGCATCGCCATCGAGCGCGATGCCGATGTCGGCGCGCATCTCGCGCACCTTCTCGCACATGGCCTGCGGCGCGGTCGAGCCGCATTTCTCGTTGATGTTGAAGCCGTTCGGCTCGTCGCCGATCTGCATGATCTCGGCGCCGAGCTCCCACAGCGCCGTTGGCGCCACCTTGTAGCAGCGCCATGCGCGGTATCGATGACGATGCGCAAGCCGTCGAGGCTCAAGTCCTTCGGAAAGGTGCGCTTGGCGAATTCGATGTAGCGCGCCTGTGCATCCTCGATGCGCTTGGCGCGGCCGATTTCTGCGGGCGCGGCGAGCTCCATCGCCCTGCCCGTCGAGCAGTCGTTCGATCTCCTGCTCCTGGTCATCCGAAAGCTTGTAGCCGTCCGGCCCGAAAATCTTGATGCCGTTGTCCTGATAGGGATTGTGCGAGGCGGAAATCATGACGCCGAGATCGGCGCGCATGCGAGCGCGTCAGCATGGCGACGGCCGGCGTCGGCACCGGGCCGAACAGGAACACGTCCATGCCGGCGGCGAGCAGGCCCGCGGTCAGCGCCTGCTCGATCATGTAGCCCGAGAGCCGCGTGTCCTTGCCGATCACCACCCGATGCCGGTGGCTGCCGCGCTGATAGAGATTGCCGGCGGCCATGCCGATCTTCAGCACCATATCGGCGGTCATGGCACCGCTATTGGCCGTGCCGCGCACCCCGTCGGTTCCGAAATATTTGCGTGACATGGTCAGTCTCCCCGTATCACAACCCGCTCGCCTCCGGATTGGCCGCCGCCAGCGCCACGGCGAGCGCCGCGGCTGTCGCCTTCACATCATGTACACGCAGAACATGGGCTCCGTTAAGGGCCGCCTGGACCGCCCCGCCAACCGAGCCGGAGACCCGCGCCGCGGCGGTTTTTTCGCCGGTCAGCGCCCCGATGAAGCCTTTGCGCGAAAGACCGACCAGCACCGCCACGCCGAGCCCGTGGAACATCGTCAGTTGACTGAGGAGATCGAGATTGTGCCGGAACGTCTTGCCGAAGCCGATGCCGGGATCGGCCACGATGTTGCCGCGGGCGATGCCCGCCGCGGTGCAGGCCGCGATCCGCGCCTCCAGCATGTCGTAAACGTCGAGCGTCACGTCGTCATAGCAGGGTTGAGCTGCATGGTCCGGGGATCGCCCTGGGCATGCATCAGCACGACCGGACAGCCGAGCTCCGCCACGGTGCGCCAGGCTTTCGGGATCGAATTGCAATGCCGAGACATCGTTGATGATGGTGGCACCGGCGGCGACCGCCTCTCGCATCACGCGGGCTTTGCGGGTGTCGCAGGATACAACATGACCGGCCTGGCGCGAGACCTTTGATTACCGGATTGACGCGCGCCAGCTCCTCATCCTCCGCAACTTCTTCCGACCCGGGACGCGTTGACTCGCCGCCCACATCGAGGAGATGAGCCCCCTCGGCGGCCAGCCGCAGTCCATGGGTGATGGCCGAATCCGCCTCGGCAGTCTGCCCGCCGTCGGAGAAACTGTCGGGCGTCACATTGACGATGCCCATGAACTTGGGCCGGTCGAGTTTGAGCCGACACAGCGCGGGGCGCCGAGCCTCTATCCGCGGCAGCACCGAGTCCCTTGCCAAATCGCCGTAAGCTGCGGCCTCGCGGGTGACGTGGCTGCCGTCGCGGGTGATGATTTCGACGGCATTGAAGGAAATGAAGGTGCTGCCGCCCAGGCGCCCGGCCCGGCCCAGGGCCACGGCGCGCGCTGCATCCGCCCCGTAGGAAAGGCCGAGGGGCCGGAGATAGGTCTTGGGCATCAGGCTTGCGGCTGCGGTTCCATGTCGCCAGCACCGCGGCCACGCTTGGCGCCCCCGGCCCGCGGCACCGCCGAATGGGCCTTTTCGGGCTTGCCGCCCTGGCTGCCATCGTCGCGCTTCGGCGGAATGCCTTTCAGCAGATTCTTGATCTCCTCGCCGGTCAGCGTTTCGTACTCAAGCAAGCCGCTGGCCAGCGCCACCAGATCCTTGTTCTTCTTGGTGAGAATCTTGCGCGCCACGGCGTGGCTTTCGTCGACCAACCGCTTAACCTCGGCGTCGATCTTCTGCGCCGTCGCCTCGGAGACATTCTGGGTGCGCGACACCGAATGGCCGAGGAAGACCTCTTCCTGGTTCTCGCCATAGGCCACGGTGCCGAGTTCTTCCGAATAGCCCCAGCGTGTTACCATGGCGCGGGCAAGCTGTGTTGCCTGTTCGATGTCGGACTGGGCGCCCGAGGTAACGTTCTCGCGGCCGAAGGTGATTTCCTCGGCGATACGCCCGCCCATCATGATGGCGAGCCGCGACGTCATCTGGGTGAAGCTCATCGATAGCCGGTCGCCCTCGGGGAGCTGCATGACCATGCCAAGCGCCCGGCCGCGCGGGATGATCGTCGCCTTGTGCACCGGATCGGCCTTGGGCACGTTGAGGGCAACCAGTGCATGGCCCGCCTCGTGATAGGCGGTGAGCTTCTTCTCGTCCTCGGTCATGGCGAGCGAACGGCGCTCGGCACCCATCATCACCTTGTCCTTGGCTTCCTCGAATTCCGACTGGGTGACCATGCGCTTGTTGCGCCGCGCCGCCAGCAGTGCCGCCTCGTTGACCAGATTGGCAAGATCGGCGCCGGAGAAGCCGGGCGTTCCGCGCGCGATGATCTTGGCGTCGATATCGGGCGCCAGCGGCACATTGCGCATGTGAACCTTGAGAATTTTCTCGCGCCCCGCCACATCGGGATTGGGAACCACGATCTGCCGGTCGAAACGGCCGGGGCGCAGCAGCGCCGGATCGAGCACGTCGGGACGGTTGGTAGCGGCGATCAGGATGACGCCCTCGTTGGCTTCGAAGCCGTCCATCTCGACCAGCAACTGGTTGAGCGTCTGCTCGCGCTCGTCATTGCCGCCGCCGAGGCCGGCGCCGCGATGGCGGCCGACCGCGTCGATTTCGTCGATGAAGATGATGCAAGGTGCGTTCTTCTTCGCCTGCTCGAACATGTCGCGCACGCGCGATGCGCCGACGCCCACGAACATCTCGACGAAGTCGGAACCGGAAATGGTGAAGAACGGCACATTGGCCTCGCCGGCGATGGCGCGGGCGAGCAGCGTCTTGCCGGTGCCCGGCGGGCCGATCAGCAGCGCGCCTTTCGGAATCTTGCCGCCGAGCCGCTGGAACTTGTGCGGGTCCTTGAGGAAGTCGACGATCTCGATCAGGTCGTCCTTGGCCTCGTCGACGCCCGCCACGTCCTCGAAGGTGACGCGGCCCTGGCGCTCGGTCAGAAGCTTGGCCTTGGACTTGCCGAAGCCCATGGCCTTGCCGGAACCGGCCTGCATCTGGCGGATGAAGAACATCCACACGCCGATCAGCAGCACCATGGGCAGCCAGTAGATGAGCGCGTTGGTCAGAAGCGAATCGCTCTGCGCCGCGCGGAAAGTGATCTCGATATTCTTCTTTCGCAACTCGTTGACCTGGTCCTCGTAGAACATCAGGGGACCGGTGGTCTGCACAGTGCTGCCGTCGGCAAGTTTGCCGGTGATCGTATCGCCGGTAATGGTCATGGACTGGACCGAGCCGCCATTGGCCTTTTCGAGGAAATCCGAATAACTGATCTCGGTGGAGGCGGTGCGCCCGACCTGGCCCTGGAACAGGCTGAACAGTGCAAACAGCAGGAGCGCGATGACGATCCAGACGGCGAAGTTGCGGAATTGATTCACGTTATCCCTCGATCTCTGCCCGAAGGGCCCACCTGGCCCCGAAGCGTCTCCGGCCCAAACTTGCAGTCTAACATAGGTCGCGGCTGAGGCATTTCCAAGCTCAACAACAGTGTAAATAGGGCGTTATCGCGGCACGGCGGGGAGGAATTGGGTTGAAGCCCCCGTGCCCAGTCCGAGTTGCGGCACCGCCAGCAGCTTACCGTCTTTTGTTACCGCCGGGAGTCCCTGCTGGACGAAGGCCGGAATATCCCTGCACCGCGGCAGATCATGCAAGTCCCGCACCGGGACGACCACCGCCCCGCCGGGCGCGACGACGGCAAAACGCCCGTCCCAGACGATTTCGCCGCCGGGCGGCACGGCCACCGGTGTGGCGTCGATGCGCCCCGGCTCGCGGCCGGCGAGCAGAATTGCCTTGCGGCGGACGATCATGGCGCCGCCCAGCGTGCGGCGGCTGGAGCCTGAATCCGCCCAAGCCGCGAGAAGCTCGAGTTCATGCGGCTCCGGCATCTTGCCCGAACCATAGGTGCTGACTATCAAGCCTAGGATGCGCATCTTCAGTTCGTTGGTCTGGCCGGTGAAGGGCGCCAGCGGCAAGGTGCAATAGCCCGCCTCGTGGACCCTCACATGTGCACCCACCCAATCCTCAGCCGCTACCCGTAGACCATGCACTGCATCGGTTGCTAGCAATGCCAATTCGGCAAGTCCTTCGGCGGTGATGCCGAGTTCGCGCAGCAGCGGCATCGTCTTGCGGATGCGCACCCGCTCGAAGCGCTCGTCCTCGTTGCTGGGGTCATCGATCCAGCCCTGGCCCAAATCGCCCAGCAGATTCCGCAGCACCGGCCGCGGCGTCGAAAGCAGCGGCCGGAACAGGCCGGTGCCGTGCCACTGGCCGAACCGCGGAATGGCGGCGAGACTATCGATGCTCGCTGTCCGCGCCAGCCGCATCAGCACGGTTTCCGCCTGATCTTCCAGCGTATGCGCGGTCAGTAGCCAGGCGGCATCGTGACTGCGGCACCACTCGCTCATCAGCTCGTAGCGGGCATTGCGGGCCTTGGCCTGAATGCCGGTCGAAGGCTTCGGTCCCGTCCATGCGAGAGTAGCGTGATCCAGACCGAGCGCCCGGGTCCATTCTGCAACTTGCCTGGCCTCGCCGGTGGACTCAGTTCGCAGGCCGTGATCGACGGTCAACACCGTGAGTTGTGGCGCGCCGCCGCGCTGCCGCGACCAGGATTTGGCGAGACGCAGCATGGCCATTGAATCGGAGCCGCCGGAAACGGCAAGCGCCACATGGCGCGCATCGGCAATGGGCTGGAATAGCTCGTCGGAATCAGGCGGCGCAGCCGGCACGCTTGGCTTCAGCCTGGGCCCGCTTCTTGGCTTCGACCGCCTTCGGGTACTCGCCGCTCACCGCGCCATAGGCCGCGCAGGCCTGCTGCTTCTGGCCGAGACGGGAGAGAGAGATGCCGAGCTTCAACAAGCTGTCGGCGGCCCTCCGGCTTTTCGGATATTGCTGATAGCCCTTGAGGAAGGTCTGGGCCGCCTGGCGGAAATCGCTCTGTGCGAAATAGGTTTCGCCCAGCCAGTACTGGGCGCTGCCGGCCAGGCTGTGGTCGGGATATTTCTGAATGAAGTTGCTAAAGCCCGACTTCGGCATCGCCGAACTGGCGGCGCAGCAGGCTTTCATTCGAGCGCTCATAGAGCGCCTCTGGAGACTCGGGCGCCAGCGCCACGGTTTCGATCGCATCGGGATCGCTGGCAAATCCTTGATTCTGCCCGTCTGACGGAGTCAGGATCTGGCCCTGGAAGCGGCCATCATCCGTTGGTGCCGCCCCGCTGCTGAGGGTCCCCAGAATCTTCGGGCCCGGCGCCTGGTTGATGACCACCTGCTCCTCGGTTCCGTCGTCCTTGATGACGGTGGTGACGATCTGCTCGCCGCCACCCATGGACAGCGGCTGATCTTCGACCTGTCCAAGCCCCGGTTCCGGCTGGGCGGCAGCCTGCTGCCGGTCCTTTTTCCGAAGCGGCGCCTCGCCGGTCTTGCCGGGCGGGGCAAGCTGACCCTGCAACTGCTGGACTTGGAAGGTCAACTCCTCCACTTGGCCCATCAGCATGCGCATCTGTTCTTCAATCTGACCTAGGCGCACGGCCGTATCGGACGCCGACTGGGCGAAGGCCGGAGAAAACCCGGCGACGCCCAGAAGCAGCGCTGCCGTTACCGTTGATCTCACATAGACTAGCATTTCAGGACACCACTTTCGATCGGCCTTCTGCTGGAGCCGCCATGCCGCGCAACTGGACCGCAAAGGCGGTAAAATTGAGGCTTGAACGCAACCCACGCACATTTGGGCCCTACTGTTGCAGGGCTGGCACAGGGTCAAGCGGTCAGGAAGTGCCGCCGGTGATGACGGTGACCGAACGGCGATTTTGCGACCAGCACTGCTCGGCGTCGCACAGCGCCACCGGCCGTTCCTTGCCATAGGCGATCGAAGAGATGCGGTTCGGGTCGACGCCTTGGCGATCAGGAATTCGCGGGTCGCCGTGGCCCGGCGGGCGGACAGCGAAATGTTGTACTCGCGGGTGCCGCGCTCGTCGGCATGGCCTTCGACCTGGATCGTGACGTCGGCATATTGCTGACAGCCACTGGGCCTGGCGGCGCAGCGTCTCCTGCGCCTTCGGGCGTCAGCGTCGACTGGTCGACGAGGAAATAGACCCGGTCGCCGACATTGATGGAGAAGTCCTGCACCGAACCGGCGCTTGGCCGATGGCTGCTTCCCGGCTTCGAGATCCGGCGTATTCTTCTTCGAACAGGCCGCCAGCGCCAGGAAACAGCAGCAAACCGCCGCGATCTTGAGGCCCGCCAAACGACGCATCATGTGATCCCACTCCTTCAGTCGGTGCCCCGGCAGAAGCCGGCACCGGTCCCATCGGATAGTTGTGGCGGAACAGAGTTAATTTTTCCTCACCCGCACCCTAGCCCACATCTCGCGGCATGCGTTATGACCGGCACAGAACGGCGATTTTGTGGCCGCACCCCTCGGTGTCCGATCAGTTGAGCCGCGGCGACCACGCCGGATCGGAACGCGAAGCCCGGGGTTGCACCTGCTGTTCGTTGTAGCCGGTAATATCCACCGAATAGAGCTGTGGGCCGCCCTGCTCGCCGGCTCGATTCGCGGAAGAACATGATCACGCGGCCGTTTGGCGCCCAAGTCGGTCCTTCATTGTGGAAGCCTTCGGTTAATATTCTCTCACCAGAGCCGTCGGGCTTCATGACGCCGATGGCGAATCGGCCGCCGGCCTGCTTGGTGAAGGCGATGTACTGGCCGTCCGGCGACCACACCGGCGTCGAATAGCGGCCGTCGCCGAAACTGATGCGGTGTCTGGTCGGAGCCGTCGGCATTCATCACATAGATCTGCTGTGTGCCGCCGCGATCCGATTCGAACACGATCTGGCTGCCGTCGGGCGAAAAGCTGGGCGCGGTGTTGATCGCCGGCACATTGGTGAGCTGGCGCACGTTGCGCGAGCGCAGATCGAGGTCGTAGATGTTGGAATTGCCGCCGTCCTGCAGGCTCATGATCACGCTCTGGCCATCGGGCGAAAAGCGCGGCGCGAAGCTCATATTGGGAAATTCGCCGACGATCTCGCGCTGCCGGTCTCGATGTTGAGCAGATAGACGCGCGGCGTTGCGCTGCCGAAAGACATGTAGGTGATTTCCTGGGCGTTGGGCGAGAAGCGCGGCGTCAGCACCAGTTCGCTGCCGTCCGTCAAGCTCCGGAGATTGAAGCCGTCCTGGTCCATGATCGCCAGCTTCTTCACCCGCTGATCCTTCGGTCCCGATCTCGTCGACAAACACGATGCGGGTATCGAAATAGCCGTCGATGCCGGTCAGCGACTTGTAGATCGATATCGGAGATCAGATGGGCGATGCGGCGCAGGTTCTTGGGCGAAGTGGTGAATTGCTGAGCGGCAAGCTGCTGCTGCGAGTTCACATCCCACAGACGGAACTCGGCGCGGATTTTCCCGCCTTCCATGACAACCTGGCCGGTGACCAGCGCCTTGGCCTGGATCTGCCGCCAGTCGGCGAAGCGCGGCTCCTGGTCGAAACTGGTGATCTGCTCGATGAAGGATTCGGGCGGCAGCGGGCTGAAATAACCCGAGCGCGCGAGATTGTTGGAGATGACCGAAGTGACGGTGCCCCCCGCCTCCTCGGCGCCCGCGCCCGCCAGAAATGGCGCGATGGCGATCGGCAGCGGATTGATGCGGCCGCCGGTAATATCGACCTCGAGTCTGCGGCCTGCGCGGGGCGAAAGCAAGGCGAAGGCAAACACCAGTGTGAGAATGGCGAGTATTGCAATCCACGCATCGTTGGGTCGCCGCATTGTGTTCATTATTTCGCCGTTCCGGCTCAGCTGTCGAACATCATGTTCGGATTGAAGTTGATGGTGAGGTCTTTCCACAGATCGTACTTGTCCTGTGGCAGGAAATCGTAGGCCTGGCATTCCATCACCGCCGACGACGGCCGAGCTGCGCCGTCGCTGCGAACAGCGGATCGGAGCTAGGGTTCAGGACCTCGGGAAAGCCGACACTGAGCCGTCCGGATTGAGGCCGAAGCGCACCTTGACGACGATATTGGCCTCGCGCGCGCCCGGCGGAACTGTCCAGCACTCCCGGAGTTCTCTGGCGCAGCGCATCGACGAAGGTGGCGGAATGCCGTCATCCGTACCCTGAAGATTGGCCTCGCCTTGCTCGGGTTCCGCAGCGAGGTCTGCTCGGCTGCTGCGGGCGCGGCCTTCTCTTCGTCGATCTTGTTGAGGAAGGCCGCGATCTCGTCGATATTGAGTTTCGGCTTTTTCTTCTCAGGCTTCTTCTCGGCTCTCTTCTCCGGCTTACTTCTGCCTTCTTCGCTTCCTCTTCCGGCGGTTTCTCCTCGATCGTCTTCAGTGTCCTCGGCGAGTGCCGCGGTATCAAGCGGCTTGGGCTCATCCTTTTTCGGTTCTTCCTTCTTGGCCTCGGACTTCGGCGGCGCGGCCTCGGGCTCCTTGGCCGCCTTCTTCACCTCTTCGGCAACCTTGGGCGCGGGCTCGGCCTTCTTCACTTCTTCGATCTTTTTCGGCGCCGGCTTTTCCTCGGGCTTCTCGGCCGTCATTGTCGTCGCCTTGCGCTTCGAGACGTCTTCGATCGTGCCGATGTCGACCTGGATCGCGTCCTGCGGCTTCACCTTGAACGGTTCGGGCCTCGGCAGCACGATGAGGGCGGCGGCGAGAATGGCGCCATGCAGGACCAGCGATGTCGTGAGGCTCCAGCGCATGACTAGTTTGGACTTCGCCGGCTTTTCCAGATCGCCGGTCACCAGCCCGATCTTGCGGTAGCCGGCTCCGTTGAGAGGCCCATGACCTCCATCACCGAGCCGTAATCGACCGATTTGTGTCGGCGCGCACGAATATCTGCTCCTCATAACCGTTCTTGGCGATGGCCTCGAGCTTGGGCGCCAGTTCGTCCAGCGCGATCTTGGTTTCCTGGAGAAAGATGGTCCTGTCGGCCTGCACCGTGATGGTGATCGGTTCGGCCGAAGTATTGAGCTGCTTGGCCTCGGTCTTGGGAAGCTCGATGGGAACGCCGACCGTCATCAGGGGCGCGGCCACCATGAACACGATCAACAGCACCAGCATGACGTCGACCAGCGGCGTCACGTTGATCTCGCTCATGACGCGATAGGACGTGCGGCGCCTGGAATTGCGCCGCGAGTATCCGCCTTTCGCTCCGCTTGCCGCTGCAGCCATCCTTACACCCGCTCATCCAGCTGGCGCGAAATGATCGCCGAGAATTCGTCCGCGAAGTTCTCCAGCCGCGACCCGATCCTCGCGGTATCGGCGGTGAACATGTTGTAGAAGATTGTCGCCGGTATGGCGGCAAGAAGGCCGATTGCCGTGGCAAACAGCGCCTCCGCGATGCCGGGCGCCACCACGGCGAGATTGGTGTTCTGCGAATTGGCGATGGCCTGGAACGAGATCATGATGCCCCAGACCGTGCCGAACAGACCGATGAAGGGGGCGGCCGAGCCGGTCGTGGCGAGGAACAGAAGGCGCGATTCGATCCCGCCCATCTCCTTCTGGATCTGCACATCCATCACCTTCTCGATGCGCTTCTGCACGCCCTGGAAGCCGGCCCGCAGCGCCGCATCCTGGCTGCGCTTCCACTCGCCGCATGGCCGCCATGAAGATGGCCGAGAGCCCGATATTGCTGCGCGGCCCCAGCGACAGATAGAGGTCTTCGAGCGATTGGCCCGACCAGAAGAGTTGCTCGAAGCGGTCGTTCGCCCCGCTCATCCGCCGCACCACGACATATTTCTCGAGGATGATGGCCCAGCACCAGACCGAGGCGGCCGCCAGACCCACCATGACCAGAAACACCGGCCAGCTCGCCTGCCAGATGAGATGCCAGAGCGAGATTTGGCCGCCCGCGGCGACGGTTTCGACCGTGACTGGATCCATTCTTGCCTTCCCACCGCCGGAATTGTGTCCCGCATCACCCGCGGCCATCCGGCGCCCATCCCTGAGCGAAGGCGCCGTGAAATAGGTCAAATCTGTCGAAACTGCGGCGATTCGCGGGGTTTTCCCGAGAATCGACCGGTCCGCCGGACCGGAACCGAGCGGGCTCGATCACATGCCGATTTTATGGTTAAGTTTGGGTTACGGGCTGGCCTGCGGCATGAGCACCAGGGCCATGTCTCGGGGCACCCGGCGGGGCCGTCCCTGCGCGTCGACCAGCGCGACCGTGACGTGGGCCTCGAACAGGCTTTCGCCGCAGCGCCGCACCTTCTGCTCCAGCTCCATGCGAGCTCCCGCCATCTCCACGAAGCGGGTCTCGACTTCAAGGAGCTCGTCGATGCGGGCGGGTTTCAGGAAGTCGCACAGCATGCGGCGGACGACGAAGCCCATGCGGCCCTGGGTTTCATGCCGGCGCAGTTCGTGGTGATGGATGCCGAGGAGCCGCAGACAGTCCGAGCGGCCGCGCTCGCAGAATTTCAGATAATTGGCGTGATAGACGGCGCCGGAGAAATCCGTGTCCTCGTAATAGACGCGGATGGGCAGCACATGCACGTCCGCCGTCGATGTGCCCGGCGAGATCGGGCCAGGCCTCAGACATCGTGATCGCCGAGCGGCAACAGCCCTTGCGTGATCTCCGGCCGCTGCGGCACGGCAAGCCCCAGATGCCTGAAGGCATGCGGCGTCAGCAGCCGCCCGCGCGGCGTGCGGTTGAGGAAACCGAGCTGCAGCAGATAGGGCTCGATGATCTCCTCGATCGCATCGCGCGCTTCCGACAGCGACGCGGCGATGGTGTCGATGCCCACCGGCCCGCCGCCGAAATTGACCGCGATGCAGGTGAGATAGCGATGGTCGAGCGCATCGAGCCCGCGCGTGTCGACCTCGAGATTGCGCAGCGCCGCGTCGGCCGACCTGCCGGTCGATTGCTCGGTGCGCCGGCGACCGATGCGAAATCGCGCACCCGGCGCAGCAGCCTGCCCGGCGATGCGCGGCGTGCCGCGCGAACGCCTGGCGATCTCACGCGCACCATCTTCCGAGATCGACCACCTGCATGACCCGCGCGCCGCGCTGCACGATATCGAGCAGTTCTTCCTCGGTGTAGAAATCGAGCCGCACCGGAATGCCGAAACGGTCGCGCAAGCGGCGTCGTGAGAAGCCCGGTGCGCGTGGTGGCGCCGATGAGCGTGAACTTGGCAAGATCGATCCGCACCGAACGCGCCGCCGGCCCCTCGCCGATGATCAGGTCGAGCTGGAAATCCTCCATCGCCGGATAGAGAATTTCCTCGACCGCCGGATTGAGCCGGTGGATTTCGTCGATGAAGAGAACATCGCGGTCTTCGAGATTGGTGAGGAGCGCGGCGAGATCGCCGGCCTTGGCGATCACCGGGCCGGAGGTCGCGCGGAAATTGACGCCGAGCTCGCGCGCCATGATCTGCGCCAGCGTCGTCTTGCCGAGGCCCGGGGGGGCCCGCGAACAGCACATGGTCGAGGCCTCGCCGCGCGCCTTCGCCGCCTCGATGAAGACGCGCAGATTCTGCTTGACCTTGGTCTGGCCGATGAACTCGTCCAGCCGCTGCGGCCGCAGATGCGATGTCGAGCGCATCCTCGGGCCTGCCTGTCGCGGTCGATGAGGCGGGCGTTCATGCGAGCGCCAGTTCCTTGAGCGCCAGGCGGATCAATTTCTCCGTCGGCTGATCGTCGCCGCCTTTCTTCATCGCCGCGGCGACGGCGACTCCCGCCTGCATCTGGCCGTAGCCGAGATTGACGAGAGCCGAGACCGCATCCGATGCCGCTGTTGGCCGCGGCGCATCGAGATCGGCCTGCAGTTTGGCAAGCGTCGGATCGGCAGGCGCGAAGGCCGGCGCCTTGTCCTTGAGCTCCAGCACGATGCGCTCGGCGAGCTTCTTGCCCACCCCTGGCGCGCGGCCGATCATCGCCTTGTCCTGCAGTGCGATGGCATTGGCGATGTCGCGCGCCGAAAGCGTGGACAGAATGGCGAGCGCCACCTTGGTGCCCACCCCCTGCACCGTCTGCAGCAGCCGGAACCATTCCCGCTCCAGCGTCGAGGCGAAGCCGACGAGCCGGATCATGTCCTGGCTCACCAGCATCTCGGTATGGACCTCGGCGAATTCGCCTACCGGCGGCAGGGCGGCCAGTGTCTTGGCCGAGCAGAAGACGTGATAGCCGACGCCGCCCACATCGACGATCAGCCCAGTCCGCGCCCATAGCCGTCGATCCGGCCCTTGAGCTTGCCGATCATTCGGAAATCCCCACGCTAGGATTGCTAGAAGCTGCATCGGAACAAGTCAAGAACGCGCCAAAACCTTGGCCAAGGTCCGGGGTCCGCGATGATGCGCATGGCAGATGGCGATGGCCAGCGCATCGGTGGAGTCGGCGTGTGTGCAGTTCCGCCTTCGGCAGCAGCAGCCGCACCATGTGCTTCACCTGGTCCTTTTCCGCATGGCCCGCCCCCACCACCGATTTCTTGATCTACATTGGGCGCATATTCGCTGACCGGAATGCCGAGCGAGGCCGGCGCCAGCATCGCTACGCCACGCGCCTGGCCGAGCTTCAGAGTGGCGCGCGCATCCTTGTTGACGAAGGTCTCCTCGACCGCCGCTTCGTCCGGGGCAAAACTCTTCAATACTTCGAGCAAGCCGGCAGTGGATTTGCAGCAGCCGCTCGGCCAGCGGCGCATTGGCATCGGAATGAACGCTGCCGTCGGCCACATAGGAAAGCCTGGCGCCCTCCGCCGCGACGATGCCCCAGCCGGTATTGCGCAATCCGGGATCGATGCCGATGATTCGCACCATGACCCGAGAATAGCAGATTACGCCGCGTTGAGCCGCGCCATCACGTCGTCGGAAATATCGGCATTGGAGAAGACGTTCTGCACGTCGTCGTCTTCGTCGAGCCCCTCAACCAGCTTCATCAGGCTCTCGGCCTTTTCCTGATCGAGCGGCGCCATGGTCTGCGGCTTCCACACGATCTTCACCGATTGCGCCTCGCCGAATTGCGCCGCCAGTGCTGCCGAGACCTCGCCGATATTCCCGAAGGCACAGGTGATGATGTGGCCGGTTGCGTCCGACTGCACGTCATCGGCGCCCGCATCGATCGCCGCTTCCAGCATGGCATCGGCGGAAGCCTTGTCCGGACTGTAGACAATCTCGCCCACGCGATTGAACATGAAGGCGACGGAGCCGGTCTCGCCGAGATTGCCGCCATATTTGGTGAACAGCGATCGCACCACCGAGGCGGTGCGGTTGCGGTTGTCGGTAAGCGCCTCGACGATGACCGCTACGCCCCCGGGGCCGTAGCCCTCGTAGCGCACGGCATCGTAGTTTTCAGCATCATGGCCGGCGGCCTTCTTGATGGCGCGTTCGATATTGTCCTTGGGCAGGTTCTCGGCGCGTGCATTCTGGATGGCCAAGCGCAGCCGCGAATTGGCGGCAGGGTCGGGAAGGCCGGCCTTTGCCGCCACAGTGATTTCACGCGACAGCTTGGAAAAATTCTTGGCGCGGATTTTGTCCTGCTTGCCCTTGCGGTGCATGATGTTCTTGAATTGTGAATGGCCGGCCATGCCGCCCCCGGATCGCTGGATTTTCCGGGCTTTATAGCCGCCCGCGGCGGTCCGAAACAAGCCGCTTAACCGGGCATTAAGCGGGTCCGGGTCAAGCTCGGAACCGTGAGTAAGCGGGAGTAGGTATCATGGCGAACCGGGACGGCAAGCCGGGTGAGTTTTCCTTTGCGGCCGGGGGCATGGCGGGAACCGCCGCCAGCGCCGCCTTGCGCCGGGTGGGCTCGCTCGCCGATGCGGCGCCTTCGGGCCGGCTCTTCGCGGCCATCGCCACGCTTACCGACATGTCGCGAAACATCGAGACGGAACTCGAGGCCGGAAGCCGCGCCCTCGACCGCGGCGAGGACAACGAAGCAACCCTGTACTTCGCCCGCGCCATCGTCCGCATGGACGAGATGGCCGCAACCGCAAGACCAGGCAACCAATCCCCCGCCGCCAGTTCGCCCGATTATTTCAAGAAACGCCGCTAGACTCTGATCCCGCGCAGTCGCTCGGAGCGGCGGCGCAGCAGTTCGACCGTCACCAGCAATGTCGTCGAGAAGACGATCAGCACGCTTGCCGCTGCCGTGATCGTCGGGCTGATCATTTCGCGAATGCCCGAGAACATCTGCTTGGGCAGGGTGCGCTGCTCGGCGCTCGCCAGGAACAGCACCACCACCGATTCGTCGAAAGAGGTGACGAAGGCGAACAGCGCCCCCGAGATCACTCCGGGCAGGATGAGCGGCATCACCACCTTGAAGAACACCGTGTGCGGCGGCGCCCCGCAGGAGGCCCCGGCCCGCATCAGGGTGCGGTCGAAGCTCGTCAGCGTCGCCGTCACGGTGATGACAACGAAGGGCGTGGCCAGCGCCGTATGCGCCAGGATGAGGCCAATCAGCGTTCCCGACAAATTCATCCGCGCATAGAACAGAAACATGCCGACGGCCGAAATGATCACCGGCACGATCATCGGCGAGATCAGCGCCGCCATGATGAGGCCGCGGCCGGGAACATTGGACCGCGACAGGCCCAGCGCCGCCAGCGTGCCGAGCGAGGTGGCAAGAAAGGTCGTGGCGGTGGCGACGATCAGGCTCACCCTGACCGCGCTGGTCCAGCGCTCGTTGAAGAAGAAGTCTTCATACCATTTGAGCGAATAGCCGGGCATCGGATAGCTGAAAAAGCTCTCCGAATTGAACGACAGCGGCATGATCGCCAGGATCGGCGCGATCAGGAACAGCAGCACCAGGCCGACGAAGACCCGGAGCCCGAAATAGGCGAATTTCTCTCCTGCCGTCATGTATGAGGGAAATGACCATGGCCGATTATCCGAGCTTCATCCGGTCGATGCCGATGAGCTTGTTGTAGACGTAGTAGAGAATGAGCGTGGCGGTGAGCAGGATGGTGCCGAAGGCGCAGGCCTTGCCCCAGTTGTTCTCGCGGTTGATCGCCTCGGCAATGAAGCCCGACACCATCTGGTCGGTCGGACCGCCGACCAGTGCCGGCGTGATGTAGTAGCCGAGGCAGAGGATGAAGGTGAGCAGGCAGCCCGCCGCAACGCCGGGCAGCGTCTGCGGCATGTAGACCCGCAGGAAGGCGTAGAAGGGCGTGGCCCCGAGCGACTTCGCCGCGCGCATATAGGTGGGCGAGATCGTCTTCATCACGCTGTAGATCGGCAGAAGCGTGAACGGCAACTGGATGTGGGTCATCGCGACAACCGTGCCGAAGCGCGAGAAGATCAGCTTCAGCGGGTCGATCGGAAATCCCCGATGAGATGATCAGGTCGTTCACCACGCCGTTGTCCTGCAGCAGCACGAACCATGCCGTGGTGCGCACCAGAAGCGAGGTCCAGAACGGCACCAGCACAAAGATCATCAGTAGGCTGGCGGTTCGCTGCGGCAGTGTCGCCAGCATATAGGCGACCGGATAGCCGAGGATCAGCGTGCATAGCGTGACCAGCAGGCTGATGCCGATGGTGCGCAACAGGATATCGACATAGATCGACGCGGTCGGCAGGTGCTGCGCTCGATCGCAGCCGTCGGCGGCCTGGCGCAGATCCAGCATGCTGAGAAGGTAGAATGGCGTGATAGGCGCTTGAACTGCGCTTGATGGCGGCCCAGGTCTCGGTCTGGCCCCAGACCGGATCGATCGGCAATCACCGCTTCCTTCCACGGGCCGGTCTCGCAGCGCATCGAGCTTTGCGCCCGGTGGCGATAACCTTGGAACGGATGCCGGAAATCTCATAGTTCAAGCGCTTGCCGATCAGCGCCGTTGTCTTGTCCTGGTGTGCCGTCTTCATGTCCTGCGCGAAGGCCGCGATACACTTCCTCGCCCGGCAAGTCCTGTGCCGTCCCAGTCGCTGCAAGGCGGCGATGGTTTGCGGAAGATTGTCGCCGATATCGGGATCGTGAACTGCATTGAACAGCATGACGACGATCGGTATCAGGAAGGTGAGCGACAATGAACAGGAACAATGGCGCAATGAGCGTCAATGCCCGATGCGCTCGCGTCGTTCGGCCTGGCGCAATTTGATCTTGAGCGGCGTGCCATCGGCCGCGAGCATGATGCCCTTTGTCGGCGCGGCATTGGCCATTGCCATCGGAGGATCAGCCTCTTCCCGGAAATACCTCGAAAAAGAAGGAGGAGAGTTGCCTCTCCTCCCGAAAGTCCGTGTGCTTACTTGGCGAGCCAGGCGTTGAACCGCTCGCGCAGCTCCTCGCCTTTGTCGGCCCAGAACTGCGGATCGACGATCAGCGCCGTCTTCATGTTCTCGGGCGCCGTCGGCAGATCCGGCAGGACCGCCGGATCGATTTTCGGCACGGCGTCCGTGTTGGCTGGACCGTAGGAAATGTACTTGGTCTGCTCGGCCTGCGCCTCGGGCTGGCTGGCGAAGGCCACGAAGCGATAGGCGTCGTCGAGCTTCGGCGTGCCCTTCGGGATCGCCCACCAGTCCCAATCGAGGCCCTGGCTGGTCCCAGACGATCTTGAAGGGCTTCTTGTCGTTCTTCGACGGCGTTGAAGATACGGCCGTTCCAGGCCGAAGTCATCACCACCTGGCCGTCGGCGAGGAGCTGCGGCGGCTGGGCGCCGGCTTCCCACCAGATGACTTCCGCTCTTGATGGTGTCGAGCTTCTTGAAGGCGCGGTCGACGCCTTCCGGCGTGTTCAGCACCTTGTAGACGTCTGCCGCTGGCACGCCGTCGGCAATGAGTGCCCATTCGAGATTGACGAAGGGGTTCTTCTGCAAGGCCGCGCTTGCCGGGGAATTTCTGCAGATCGAAGAGGTCGGCGATGGTGGTCGGGCCATTGTCCTTGAGCTTGGTCGTGTCATAGGCGATGACCGTGGCATAGACGATGGTCGGCACTGCGCAGTCCTGCAGATCGCCGCCGATGAACTTGGCGCGGTCGAGCCCGAGCTTGGCCCAGTCGATCGTCTCGAGCATGCCTTCGGCGCAAGCGGCGAGTGCGGTCTGGGTATCGACGTCGATCACGTCCCAGGTGACGGCCTTGGCTTCCACCATGGCGCGGATCTTGGCGATTTCGCCGTTATATTCCTCTTCGGTGACCTTGTTGCCGGCCGCCGTGTAGGGCTCGAAGTAGGCCTTGCGCTGGCTTTCCGGATAGGCGCCGCCCCACGAAACGATGGTGAGTTCGTCGCCCGCCTGGGCCGCGCGCCATGAACGCCGTGCCGGCGAGAAGTGCGGCGCCGAACAAGACTGAAAGTTTCTTCATACTACCGTTTCCTCCTGATGAGCCGGTGATCCGGCCGATGAAATTTTTCGAGGAGGATAGAAGCGCGGCGCGAAAGCCTGCGAAACAGCAGGGTCCGCGCTGCGAATTTGAACCTCCCCTTCAGACGCCCTCGGCCTTGGCAGCGCCCCTCGCAACCCTGTGCGCGACTCCGCCTGTGGCTCTTTTTTTGTGAGCGTTGAAGAAGGATACTAACGGCGCTTTGGCGGGCCGTCACTAGAGTTTTTTGATCCGAAGCCGGAAATGCCGCCAATACTTACCAGAACGGCACTTCGGCGGGCGCCAGCCGGCCACCGATCCGTATTGGCGCCACCGCCGTGGCCAGCCCGGTATGATCGTCGGTCTCGCACCGCCACGCCGCACAGGGTCGCGGGTCCTTCGGCCGGCTTGAAGCGCTCGACCGGCAGCTTGCGCAGGAAGCGGTTGAGGGGTTCGGCCTTGTCCATGCCGATGACGGAATCATAATCGCCGGTCATGCCGGCATCGGTGAGGTAGGCAGTGCCGCCGGGCAGGATCTGATGGTCCACGGTCGGCGTGTGGGTGTGTGTCCCCACGACAAGGCTAACGCGGCCGTCGGCGAAGTGACCGACCGCCATTTTCTCGGAGGAAGCTTCAGCGTGCATGTCGATAAGGATGGCATCGCATTCCTTGCCCATAGGGCAGGCCTCGAGTTCGCGGGCCAATGCCGGGAAGGGATCATCGAGCATGGGCTCGATCATCACCCGGCCCATGACATTGATCACCAGCACCCGCCGGCTCGAAGCAGTATCGACGAGCGCTGAACCGCGGCCCGGGCATCCGGCGGGCCAATTGACCGGACGCAGGAGATTGGGATGGCGTTCGATGAAAACCAGCGCCTCGCGCTGATCGAAGGCGTGATTGCCCAGTGTCACCACATCGGCGCCGGCCGCCAGAAGGCCGAGGAAGATTTCTTCCGTGATGCCGAAGCCGTGGGCGGCGTTCTCGCCGTTGACCGCTACCAGATCGGGCCTGTAGCGCTCGCGCAACAGCGGAACCTCACGCTGGAACGCCTCGCGTCCCGTCCTTCCCACCACGTCGCCGATAAACATCAGCCGCACTTGGTCGTCGCTTTCTCGGTCATGATCCAGTCCAGCGGCTGGTCGAAATCCCCATGCGGAACTTCTGCCATTTCCTGGGCGGCATAGGCAACTCCGATCGCCACGATCCCCTTCAAGGCACGGAGCTTGCTCAGCGTCCGGTCATAGTAGCCGCCGCCATAGCCGAGCCGGTAGCCCCTGCGGTCGAAGGCCAGCATCGGTACCAGCAGGACATCGGGCAAGACCTCCGCCGCCCTCTCGAGAGGCGCCGGAATGTCCCAGATGCCGGGCATTGTCGGCTCCCCCGGCGCCCAGGCACGGAAGATAAGCGGCAAACCCTCGCCGATAACCACCGGCATGGCCGTCTCCCAGCCTTCGCCATGGAGCCGGGTCAGCAGCGGCAACAGCGAAATCTCGCTCTTGTAGGGAAAGAAGCCTGAGATGGTCCGGTGCTGCGCTTCGCGGATGAAGGGAAGTCCCCGTTCCGCCAGCGCCGGCCCCGTGTCTGCATGCAGAAGCCGATGGGCCTCGGCGCGCCGCTTTGCCGCCTCGCTGCGCGCCCGGCGCTTGTCGTCTGCCAGATCCATGAGAGCCTTTTTAGGAAGCGGCGAGCCACCGTGGCCGTGGGAGGTTACGATCCCGGGTCCCTACTTACGTAGGTGGGCGCCGTTTACGCCGGACCACGGTCCGGCACAGGGACAGCTCCCATTGAGAATCGCATAGGCCCCAGGGAAAAAGTCTCCTCACGCACCGGGCAGCCCGCCGAAGACGAATGTAGGCCGGTCGGAGACTGAAATCCAGTGTGGGGGCCTACTTCCCTATTTCCAGCGCCACCGCCTCCAACCGATTGGCGGCAAAGTCGAGGCGTTCAGACAGGGTTTCCTCGACCGCTTTCAATTCGAATTGGGCGGCGGCTCGCGCCTCGCGCAGGCCCCGCACCTGGTCTTCCAGATCCTCGATCTTGCGGATCGCCTCCGACAACCTGTCGGCCACCATGAGCCCCGACATGACGAGAAGGCGGATATCGCCGACCGTGCCGACGCTCTGACGTATGCGGACGACTTCCGCATCCAGCAGCCGGGCCAGTTCCCGGAGATGCTCTTCCTCGCCGTCCGGACACTGCATGGTGTAGGGACGGTCGTTCACCTGGACCACGACATTCGCCATCGCCCTCAGCCCCCGTAATTGCTGTGGAGGACGGCGCGGATGCGCGACATGGCGGCATCGATCTTGCCCACCGCCTGCTTGCTGGTTTCGACCAATTCCGACGCCTTGGCGCGCACCAGATCGAGCTCATTGGCCAGTTTCGAGCGGTCCTTGCGCAGCGCATCGGCTTCGCCCGCCAGCATTTCGGCGTTTTTCTGGCCGTCCTGCCGCCGCGCCAGCGCCGCCTCGAACTGCCCAAGGGCCGCCTCGAAGCGACCGAACGCTTCATCCAGTTTATGAGTGTCTGCCATCACCGCCCTTGGCAAAGCACGAGAATCCCCGGAATTTGACCGACTCTTAGCACACACCCGCGCGGGAGCAAGCACCACCGCGCTCAGTCAGAAACAGGGGATTTTCCCGTCTTAGCGCCCGTAAAGATAGGAGGGCAGCCACATGCCGATGCCCGGAAACACGTAGAGGAGCACCATGGCGAAGAGAACGATGACAATGAACGGCATGACGCCGGCAAAAATGTCGTTGATCGACACCTGCTTGGGCGCCACCCCTTTGAGGTAGAAGGGCGCCATGGCCACCGGCGGCGACAGGAACGACGTCTGGATGTTGAGCGCGATCAGCAGGCCGAAGAACAGCGGATCGATGCCGAAATGGTCGAGCAGCGGCAGGAAGATCGGCACGAAGATCACGATGATCTCGGTCCATTCCAGCGGCCAGCCGAGAATGAAAATGATGATCTGGGTGACCACCAGGAACATGAAGGGCGACATGATCGAGGCCCACCACGAAGTCCTTGATCACCGCATCGCCGCCGAGGATGGCGAAGACCGCCGAGAAGGTGAAGGAGCCGACGAACAGCCAGCACACCATGGCCGAGGTCCGCGCCGTCAGATAGACCGACTCCTTGAGCTTTTCGAAGGTCAGCGAGCGATAGGCGGCGGCCAGCACCAGGGCGCCCAGCGCGCCGATGGCGGCGGCTTCCGACGGCGTGGCGAGCCCGAACATGATGGCGCCGAGCACCGACAGGATGAGCAGCGCCAGAGGCACGAAGGCGGTGAGAAGTTCGTAGACGATGGTGGCGAATGGTACGTTGCGTTCTTCCTTGCGGCAGCGGCGGCGCCAGCGCCGGATTGATCAATGGCGCGGATCATGACATAGACCATGTACATGCCGGCCAGCATCAGTCCGGGAAAGAACGCGCCGGCATAAAGCTGCACCGGCGAGACGCCCGCCGTGGCGCCGTAGAGGATCAGCATGATGCTCGGCGGAATGAGAATGCCGAGGCAGCCGCCGGCGCACACGACACCGGCCGAGAGCCTCACGTCGTAACCGTGGCGCAGCATGGCCGGAAAGGCGAGGAGGCCCATGAGGGTCACCACCGCGCCGACGATGCCGGTGGCGGTGGCGAACAGCGCGCAGGTGATGAGCGTGGCGATGGCCAGCGACCCCGGCAATCCTCCCGCCGCGAGCTGGACCGAGCGGAACAGCCGGTCGAGGATATTGGCGCGCTCGACGATGTAGCCCATGAACACGAACAGCGGCACCGAGATCAGGATGTCGTTGGTCATCACCGACCAGGTGCGCTGCACCAGCAGCGACATGACCGGTTCCCAATTGCCGTCGAAGGCGAGCCAGGCGAAGCCCACGCCCATCGCCATCAGCGTGAAGGCGATCGGGAAGCCGAGCATGATCAGCCCGACGAACAGAATGAGCATGAACACGCCGAGTTGCGGGTCGGTCATGGCTTGGCTCCCGTCGCCGGCATGCTGTTCAAGAATGACTTTTTCGAGCTCCTCGACATCGTGCAGCCGCTGCGGCCAGGCGCCGGTGCGCAGGCAGACGAGGCAGCGCACCACCTCGACCACGCCCTGCAGCAGCAGGAGCACGCCGGTCGCCGGAATGAGCGTCTTGTAGTGATAGATCGGCGGCCCGTCGGGACTGTAGGCCGAGTGCTCGTGGGTGACCCACGACTGCGCGGCGAAGCCGTAACCCGAATAGATGAAGGCGATGATGCCGGGGAAGAAGAACAGGAAGTAGAGAAGCAAGTCCATCCGCGCCTGGGTCCGGGGCTGCCAGGCGCGATACAGAAAGTCGCCGCGCACATGGGCATTGCGCGAGAGCGCATAGGCGCCCGCCATGATGAACAGCGTGCCGTAGAGAATATAGCTCGCATCGAAGGCCCAGTCGGTAGGCGCCCCCAAAACATAGCGCGAGAACACTTCGTAGCTGACCGCGAAGGTCAGCAGCAGGATGCTCCAGGCAAAAAACTGGCCGACGAAGGTGCTCACCCGGTCGACCGGAATGAGCAGGCGCTGCAGCCTGATGCCCCAGCGCTCGCCCGGCTCGCGCGGCAGCAGATTGAGCGCGAAACTGCCGATCACCGCCGCCACGCCGGCCCAAAATACCAAGGGCGAATAGGCTACCGTGCCCTTCGCGGCATGGGCGGCCGACAAGCAGATCGCACATCTGCCGGTCCAGAACATCAGACAGGCAAAAGAATTAGCCGGCCGCAGGCCTTTGGCGGCGACCATCTGGCCGACCTCACCATAGGCATAGAGCGACCAGAAGATTGCCAGAATGACCAGCGCCACGCCGGCTGTGAAAAAGAAAAACGGCAGCCAGTCCCGCCTCATGGCGCGCCGCCTCTCTTGTCAGTACCCATTGACATCCCCCCAATGCCGTCAAATGCGCGACTTCTCTCCCTCACCTTGTGGGGAGGGATCAAGGGTGGGGTCGCTCCGGCGTAACCACCAGACCCCCACCCCTAGCCCTCCCCACAAGGGGGAGGGGAAACCATGCTATTCCTCAGGCCGGGAAGAAATGATCGAAGGCCATCTTCTGATCGACTTCCAATTCGAACTGCGTGCCGACGACGCGCTTGGTCCAGGCCTTCTGGCTTTCGACAACCTTGGCGAAGAACGGCTCCGCCGACTGCGCGGCGATCACCTTGTCCCAGGCCGCGAGCTGCGCCTGCAGCACCGAATCCGGCGTGCGATGCACCTTGACGCCGGCTTCCTTTATCGCCGCGAGGTCGTTGGAATAGCGGTCCATCGCCTTCCAGCTCATGTCGGTGTTCGACGACTTCGGCGGCATATTTGATGATCGCCTGAAGCTCGGGCGCCAGCGCGTCGAACTTCGTCTTGTTGAAGATGATCTCGAAGCATTCCGCCGACTGGTGATAGCTCTGCAGCATGTAGTCCTTCGACACGTCGGGGAAGCCCAGCAGCTTGTCGGAGGACGGATTGTTGAACTCGGCCGCATCGAGCAACCCGCGGTCCATGGCGGGCACGATCTCGCCGCCGCCCATGATGGTGACCGCGGCACCCATCTCCTTGAACAAATCGGCCGACAGTCCGACGGTGCGGTATTTGAGGCCCTGGAGTTGTGCTGCGTCGGTGATCTCCTGCTTGAACCAGCCGAGCGGCTGGGTCGGCATCGGTCCGGTGAGGAAGCCCACCAGATTGAGGCCGAGCACCTGCTGCACCAGTTCGTCATAGAGCGCCTGGCCGCCGCCGTACTTCATCCAGCCGATCATCTGGTTGGCGCGCCAGCCCCAGGCGGGCGGCGTTCCGAACAGCGAAAAGGCCTTGTGCTTGCCGTACCAGTAGGCGCACACGCCATGACCGCCGTCGAGCGTGCCGGCGAGCACCGCGTCCTGCACTTCGAAGGCCTTGGCGACCGCGCCCGGCCGCCAGAAGTTCGAGCTTGAGTTTCCCGCCGCCCATTTCGTTGACGCGGGCGACGAAGTCGGCGGCAAATTCGTGGAAAATGTCCTTGGCGGGCCAGGTGCTCTGGAACTTGAACACCACCGCCTCCTGGGCATGCACCACATTCGGCATGGCAAGCGTTGCCGCACCTGCCGCCGCGGCCACCGCACCGCCCTTCAGAAATGCGCGGCGCGATTTGGCATCCGCAGCTTTACGCGATTTCGTCATTGTCGTTTTCTCCCTTTTTACCGGCATCTCTGGCGACGCCATTGCCATTACTTTGGCCTGAAACAGCAGGGCGCACAATCCCAACCTTGAATTATGTCACTGCGGTACTTCCACGGTGATCTTGATCGACGAGTAATACGCCGCGAGATCGGCGATGTCCGTATCGCTGAGCGCCGGAGCCACCACCGACATCTGCTCATTCTTGCGTTCGCCGGTCTTGTAGGCTGTCAGCGACCGGACTAGATAGATTTCCGTCTGACCGGCGAGATTCGACGCTTCGGGCATCTTGGCGATGCCGTCGAGGCCGTGGCAGACCTGACACATCGCGGCCTTTTGCTTGCCCGCCACGGGATCTCCCGCTTCGGCGGCGGCGGTACAGGCCGCCAACGCAGCCACAAACGCAATCAACCGGCGCACATCGCACCTCGTCCTTGTGGTGGGAAACGGCTGCCGCGCGGTAGACCAAGGCCCGCCGCGCGACATATGATCGCCTACTCGCCGTAGGAAATGCGATAGATCGCACCAGCCAGGTCGTCCGATACGAGCAGCGACCCGTCGTTCAGCACGGTCACGTCCACGGGACGGCCGAGATATTCGCCATTCTCATTCAGCCAGCCTTCGGCGAAGACTTCGGTCTTGTCCGCCGTGCCGTCCTCCTTGAGGCTGGTGAACAACACCCGTGCACCGATCGGCTTGACACGGTTCCACGAGCCATGCTGGGTCGAGAAGATGCCGCCCTGGTACTTCTTCGGGAATTGCTTGCCCGTGTAGAAAGTCAGGCCGAGATCGGCCGCATGCGCGTCCTGCTCTACCTGCGGGTACACGATGTCGGCCGGCGGTGTTGCGTCCTTGTATTCGTTGGTGCGGGTCTTGCCGCCGCCATACCATGGGAAGCCGAAGTCCTGGCCGGCCTTCTCGATTCGGTTCATTTCGCCAGGCGGGATCAGATCGCCCATGCCGTCGACCTGATTGTCGTTGGTCCACAGGGTCTTATCCTTCGGGTTGAAGTCCATGCCGACCGGATTGCGAAGGCCCGTGGTGTAGACTTCGCGGTTAGTGCCGTTAAGGTCATAGCGGACGATGCCGCCGATGCCCCACTTCTTGTATTTCTCGAGCTTCTCGGGGGCTGGCACGTTGAACGGCTGGCCGAGCTGCACATAGAGCTTGTTGTCGGGGCCGACGCGGCAGGTGCGGGCCGTATGGTTGTAGCTTTCTTCATCCGGCGGGAATGAGCTCGCCCTGCTTGACGATCGGAATCGATACCACGTCCGGACCTTCATAGAAGAACTCGGCGGCCGGATTCCACAGGATGCGGTTCTGTTCGATAATGTAGAGAAAGCCATCCTTGGTGAAGCAGACGCCGTTCGGGATGGTCATCTTGACCGACGGAGCGAACACCTTCACGTCGTCGGCGACACGGTCCTTGTTGCGGTCGGTCACCGAGTAGACGTGTTCCTTGCGGGTGCCGACGAACATGACGACGCCCTGCGGGCCTACCGCCATGTGGCGGGCATCGGGAACGATGGCGTAGAGGGCAATCTTGAAGCCTTCCGGCAGCTTGATGCGGGCGAGTGTCTTATTGATGGCTTCAGCATTGGCGCCGCCCTGCTCGATCGGAACCATCATTGGCGTTCCGGTTTGCTTGAATGCACCAAGCTTCTCCAGATTGCTGTCCTGCGCGAAGGCGGCCGTCGCGCAAAGCGCGGCAGCGCAAGACAACGCGAATACCATTCTTCTGATCATCGTAATCCTCCCATGTGCCCGGACCCGCGCTATCTGGAGTATCCAGATACTACGTTGCAGGCAGTTGCTTTTGATTGAGAATCCCGGCGCCAAGCAATCGTACTTCCCGGGCAGCCTCAATGCCCGCGACTATTACAAAAATCAGTTAGCCTGACAATTGCCCGACTTTGCAGTCGCAGCATCCGCAGTTGACTCGAAGGGCACGAATGTTATCAGAGGCGCCAATCGCACGCCGCAGGGAATCCCCGTCACATGGACCAGATCGACGCCGGCCGCAGCCGGACCATGGCCAATGCCATCCGCGCCCTCAGCATGGATGCGGTCCAGAAGGCCAATTCCGGTCATCCGGGCCTGCCGATGGGCGACGGCCGACGTCGCCACCGTGCTGTTCACCCAGTTCCTCAAATTCGATGCCGCCGATCCGCACTGGCCCGACCGCGACCGCTTCATCCTCTCGGCCGGCCACGGCTCCATGCTGCTCTATTCGCTGCTGTATCTCCTCGGCTACGAGGACATGACGCTCGACGAGCTCAAGAATTTCCGCCAGCTCGGCTCGAAGACGGCAGGCCATCCGGAATATCGGCCATGCCGCCGGCATCGAGACGACCACCGGACCCTTGGGCCAGGGCCTCGCCAATTCCGTCGGCTTGGCGATCGCCGAACGCCATCTCAACGCCCGCTTCGGCGACGATCTCGTCGATCACAAGACCTATGTGCTGGCCGGCGACGGCTGCCTGATGGAAGGCATCTCGCAGGAAGCGATCACCCTTGCCGGGCATCTGAAGCTCAACCATCTCATCGTCCTCTGGGACGACAACGGCATCTCGATCGACGGCAAGGTGAGCCTGTCGGATTCGACCGATCAGCTCGGCCCGCTTCGCCGCCGCCAACTGGAACGTCACGCGCGTCGACGGCCACAACGTGCCGGAGATCGCGGCGGCTCTCGACGGCGGCGCAAACCTCCGACAAGCCCTCCCTCATCGCCTGCAAGACCATCATCGGCTTTGGCGCGCCCACCAAGCAGGGCACCGCCGCCACCCATGGTTCGCCGCTTGGGCGCCGACGAAATCGCCGGCGCCCGCAAGGCGCTGGGCTGGGATCATCCGCCCTTCGTGGTGCCCGCAGGACATTCTCGAATGCCTGGCGCGCCGCCGGATCGCGCGGCGCGCCGACCGCGCAAGGATTGGGAAGAAGCGCCTTGCCGCCAGCCGCCACAAGGCCGAGTTCAAGCGCGCCATCGTCGGGCGCATTGCCGGCCGGCTTCGATGAGGCGATTGCCGACTACAAGAAGGAGCTGGCCAAGAATCCGCCCGGCACTTGCCACCCGCAATGCCTCGCAGAACGCGCTCGAAGTCATCAACGCGGCTGTGCCGGAAACCGTCGGCGGCTCGGCCGACCTCACCGGCTCCAACAACACCAAGATCGAAGGACCTGAAGCCCCTCACCGCCGCCGACTATGGCGGGCGCTATATCTACTACGGCATCCGCGAGCACGGCATGGCGGCGGCCATGAACGGCATGGCGCTGCATGGCGGCGTCATTCCCTATGGCGGCACCTTCCTCTGCCTTCACCGATTACTGCCGCCCGTCGATCCGGCTCTGCGGCACTCATGGGCATGCGCGTCATCTATGTGATGACCCATGACTCGATCGGCCTCGGCGAAGATGGCCCGACGCATCAGCCCGTCGAGCATCTCGCGGCCCTGCGCGTCATCCCCAATCTCCATGTCTTCCGCCCCTGCGATGCGGTTGAGACCGCCGAATGCTGGCAGCTGGCGCTTGCAGACATCGAAGAGGCCCCAGCATCCTGGCGCTCACCCGCCAGAAGCTGAAGCCGGCGCGCCTGGCCTATTCGGCGAAGAATCTCTGCGCCCTCGGCGCCTATGAAGTCGCCGCATCGGCAAAGAAGTCCAAGGCGGTGATCTTCGCCTCCGGCTCGGAAGTCGAAATCGCGCTCGAGGCCAAGGCGCTCCTCGACAAGGCCGGAACGCCGACCCGCGTCGTCTCGGTGCCGTCGATGGAACTCTTCGAGAAGCAGGGCAAGGCCTACAAGGAAAAGCTGCTCGGCACCGAGAAAATCCGCATCGCCATCGAAGCGGGCGTGCGCCGGGGCTGGGACCGCTTCATCGGTCTCGACGGCGTCTTCATCGGCATGACGGGCTTTGGCGCCTCGGCGCCGGCGGAAGATGCTCTACAAGCATTTCGGCATCACCGCCAAGGCCGTGGTCAAGGCCGCAAGGAAATAAGGCGCTGATGCCGGCGTTCCGCACCCTCGACGATGCTCGATGTCGCGGGCAAGCGCGTCGTCGTCCGCGTCGATCTCAATGTGCCGATCGAGAACGGCAAGGTGACGCGACGCCACGCGCATCGAGCGCGTCGTGCCGACGCTCCGCGAGCTTCTCGACAAGAATGCCGCCGTCATCGTGCTCGCCCATTTCGACCGGCCGAAGGGCAAGGTCGTGCCGGAAATGTCGCTGAAGCCGGTGGCGCCGGCGCTTGAGCAAGCTCTCGGCCGCCCGGTCAAATTCATCTTCACCGATTGGCAGTCAGCCGCCCGCGATCGCCGTCAAGCCCGGCGAATGCGTGCTGATGGAGAACACCCGCTATCATCCGGGCGAAGAAAAGAACGATGCCGCGCTTCGCCAAGCTGCTGGCGGGCCTCGGCGATATCTTTCGTCAACGATGCCTTCTCGGCCGCGCACCGCGCCCATACCTCGACCGAAGGCATCGCGCATCTCATCCCCGCCTATGCCGGCCGCGCCATGGAAGCGGAACTTCGCGCCCTTGAAGCGGCGCTGGAAAAACCGAAGCGTCCGCTCGTCGCCGTCGTCGGCGGCGCCAAGGTCTCGACCAAGCTCGAACTTCTCGGCAATCTCTCCGGCATCGCCAACACCATCGTCATCGGCGGCGGCATGGCCAACACTTTCCTGGCCGCGCAAGGCTATCCGGTCGGCAAATCGCTCTGCGAGCATGATCTCGCTGCCAACCGCCAAGGACATCATCGCCACGGCCAAGGCAAAGGAACTGCACCTTGCTGCTGCCCGTCGATGTTGTGGTCGCCAAGGAATTCAAGGCCAATTCGCCAAGCCGCACCGTCGGCGATCGCCGATGTCGCCGCCGATGACATGATCCTCGATGTCGGCGCCAAGACCGATTGCCGCCATCAACGCCGCCTTCGATCAGGCCGCAACCCTGGTGTGGAACGGCCCGCTCGGCGCCTTCGAGCTCGCGCCCTTCGACGCGGCGACCGTTGCCTGCGCCAGGCATGCGGCAAGCTGACCAAGGCCGGCAAGCTTGTCTCGGTCGCCGGCGGCGGCGATACGGTGGCGGCCCTCAATCACGCGGGCGTGGCCGACGATTTCACTTATATTTCGACGGCAGGTGGCGCATTCCTCGAATGGCTCGAAGGCAAGCCCCTGCCCGGCGTCAAAGCTCTGGAGGAACGCACATGACCGACAAACTCGCCGACATCGCCCACCGCATGGTGGCCCCCGGCAAGGGCATTCTTGCCGCCGATGAAAGCACCGGCTCGATCGCCAAGCGGCTCGAATCGATCAATACGCCGTCCACCGAGGAAACCCGCCGCGACTATCGCGAGATGCTGTTCACCGCCAAGGAGGCGATGCAGACCTATATTTCCGGCGTCATCCTGTTCGACGAGACGCTCCGCCAGAAGGCCAGAAACGGTACGCCGCTGGTCGACATCATCAAGGCGGCGGGCGCCGTTCCCGGCATCAAGCTCGACACCGGCGCGAAGCCGCTGGCCCTCTCGCCCGGCGAAACCGTGACCGAAGGCCTCGACGGCCTTGCCGCCCGCGTCGAGGAATATGCCAAGCTCGGCGCCCAGTTCGCCAAATGGCGCGCCGTGATCGATATCGGCGCAAGCCAGTCCGACGCCACAATGCCATTCATGCCAATGCCCATGCGCTCGCCCGCTATGCCGCGATCTGCCAGGCAGGCGGCATCGTGCCGATGGTCGAGCCGGAAGTGCTGATGGACGGCGACCACGACATCGACACCTGCATGCGCAGTCACCGAATGGGTGCTGAAGGAACAGTTCCAGGAACTCTATTATGCCGGCGTGAAGCTCGAAGGCATCATCCTGAAGCCCAACATGGTGATCTCCGGCAAGAAATGCGCAACGCAGGCCTCGCGCGAGGAAGTGGCCGAGAAGACGGTGAAGGTGCTGAAGCGCTGCGTGCCCGCGGCCGTGCCGGGCATCGCCTTCCTCTCCGGCGGCCAGTCGGACGAGGATGCGACCGCGCATCTGCATCTGATGAATGCCGCTGGGCCCGCTGCCCTGGAGGCTCACCTTCTCCTATGGCCGCGCCCTGCAGGCCGATGCGCTGAAGGCCTGGGGCGGCAAATCCGAGAATGTGGCGGCCGGCCAGCGCGCCTTCGCGCCACCGCGCCAAGATGAATGCGCTCGCCGCCGCCGGCAAATGGGCGCAGTCGCTGGAGAAGTAGCCGCCTGGAAGCCCGCGGCTGTTTCTGGTTGCTCCCGAATTGCCTGCGCGACAAGGATTGCGGAATGCCTCGACGCGGCCTGCGCAGCCGGTGATGTGGCAAGCCTTCTCGTTCCGTCCATCGCTGGCAAGGGAAATCGCGACCCTTGCCCAGGCCAAGGGCGTTGCGGTTCTGACTACCGGCGATCCGCGCAATGCCGCGCGATTCGGTTGCGACGGCGTTCATCTCGATGCGGCCGAGGAGTCGGTTGCCAATGCCCGCAGCTTGGTGGGCAAGGACCGGATCGTCGGCGCCTTTGCCGGAGCCTCGCGCCATTTCGCCATGGAAGCCGCCGAGGACGGTGCCGACTACATTGCCTTCGCGCAGAACCGGCCCGCCGCCAGGCGGCGAGCCGATCATCGGCTGGTGGACCGATCTCTTTGAAATTCCCTGCTGTGGCTTTCGATCCCGTGGAGGCCGGCGGCCTCGACATATTGCTGCCGCAGAATCCCGACTTCATCCGGCCCTCCGATGCCATGTGGGATTCGCCGGCCGAAGCCCACCGCATCGTTGCCGCACTCATGCAGCGCCTGGCCAGATGAAATATGCGTTCGCCTTATTCGCCTTTCTGGCCGCGGCAACGCCCGGCATTGCCGCCGCCTTTGAGGAAGCAGCTGCCCTTTACGAGGACAAGGACTACAAGACCGCCCGCCAGATCGCCGAACCCCTGGCCGAAGCGGGCGATGCCCGCGCCATGGCCATGCTGGGGGCGATCTATCAGGCGGGTCATGGCGTTGCCGCCGATCTGGACAAAGCCGTCGAATGGTACGGAAAGGCGGCCGAGAAGGGCCACACGGCGCGCAGTTCGCGCTTGCCTCCATCTACCTCGACGGCAGCCTTGGGTCCGCCGATCCCGAAACGTGGCGAAGCCTGGCTGGCAAGGCGGCCGAAGGCGGCCACTCCGAAGCCCTGGTCAACATGGGGCTCATGGCATCGGGCGCTTTCGGCAAGGAACCCGACTGGCCGGAGGCCGCTGACTTGGTTTCGCAAGGCAGCCGCGCGCGGCCATGCCGAGGCGCCAGTACAATCTTGGCCTCCTCTATCTCGAAGGCCATGGCGTGGAGCAGAAACCAGGTCGCCGCGGCCGAATGGTTCGCCAAGGCCGCCGCCCAGGGCTTGACCGATGCCGCTCTCGATTATGGCGTGCTGGTGTTCCGCGGCGAAGGCGTGGAGAAGGACGAGAAGATCGGCGCCCAGTGGATGCTGATTGCCGCCAGACGCGGCAATGTCGTGGCGCAAAATCGCGTGGCGCGCCTCTATGCCTTCGGCCGCGGTGTTGCCGCCGATCCCGTCGAAGCGCTGAAATGGAATCTGCTGGCCGCCAAGGGCGGCAGGCCCGATGCCGAGCTCGATACTCTGCTGGCGAAGCTCGCCGCCGAACAGAAGGCCGAAGCCGAAGCCCGCGCCGCCGCATTCAAGCCCCATACCGGCAGGCCGGACGGCTAGCCTTCCCCCGCCGCAACTTGCTATCCCCCGCCCTTTACCTCCGATTGACAGGGATATTAAGTGTGGCTGCTTCCCCCGCTATGACCGTCATGATCGCCGCCGTGCGCAAGGCGGCGCGCGGCGTGCAGCGCGATTTTGGCGAGCTCAGCCAGCTGCAGGTCTCGGTGAAGGGCCCGGGCGACTATGTGACCGCCGCCGACATGCGCTGCGACAAGGTCCTGCGCGAGGAACTGGCGAAGGCCCGTCCGGGTTACGGCTTCCTGACTGAGGAGACCGGCGTGGTGAAGGGCACTGATCCCGACCACCGCTTCATCATCGATCCCATCGACGGCACCACCAATTTCATGCACGCCGTTCCATTCTTCGCGATTTCGGTGGCCCTCGAACGCAAGGGCGAACTCGTCGCCGGCGTCACCTACAATCCGATCAGCGACGAACTCTTCACCGCCGAGAAGGGACAGGGCGCCTTTCTCAACAACAAACGCCTGCGGGTCGCCAGCCGCAAGGACATCCATGACGCGCTGGTCTGCTGCGGCATCCCGCACCGCGGCCGCGGCGATCACGTCCGTGCTCGCGCCGAAATTGCCGCACTGCAGGACAAGGTGATCGGCATCCGCCGGCTGGGCTCGGCCACCCTTGAACTTGCCTATGTGGCGGCCGGCCGCTTCGATGCCCTGTGGGAGCGCAATCTCAACGCCTGGGACATGGCGGCGGGCATCCTGATGATTCGCGAGGCCGGCGGCTTCATCGCCGATTGCGACGGCGAAGCCAATCCCATGGATACCGGCAACATCCTCGCCGCCAACGCCGACCTCCTGCCCCAGATGCAGGCGGCGCTGAAGGAGACGGGTCGTGATTGATGTCCGCTCCAGATTACCCGAGGCGGCGAACCGGCGCCTTACTGCGGGCGTGGGCCGCGGCTGGGAAGTTCGGCCTTCTTGGGCATCGGCAAGAGGCCCTCGCGCTGCAGCTTCTTGCGCTGCAATTTGCGGGCGCGGCGCACCGCTTCCGCCTTTTCGCGGGCTCTCTTCTCGGAGGGTTTCTCGTAATGGCCGCGCAGTTTCATCTCGCGGAAGATGCCCTCGCGCTGCATCTTTTTCTTGAGCGCCTTCAGGGCCTGATCGACATTGTTGTCACGGACGACGACTTGCAAGTGATACCTCGGATTGGTCAGAAATGGGAATCGGCAAACGAGGCCGCAACCGGCCTCCAAAAGTGGCGGGCGAGATAGCACAGCTCCTCAAGCCTGTCGAGGGGTGAGCCGGTTTACATGACCCATTTTGCGGCCGCGGCGGGCTTCCGATTTGCCATAAAGATGAATGGCGGTTGCGGGTTCGGCGGCGAGCTTGGCCCAGGCCTTGCCTTCATCGCCGAGGAGATTGGTCATCACCGCGTCCGCATGCCGCTGTGGATTGCCCAGTGGCCAGCCGGCGACGGCGCGCATGTGCTGCTCGAATTGCGAAACTAGGCAGGCATCCATGGTCCAGTGGCCGGAATTGTGAACGCGCGGGGCGATCTCGTTCACCACGAGCTTCTCACCCATGACGAACATCTCGATGCCGATGACGCCGACATAATCGAGTGCCGCGGCGATCCTGGCCGCCGATGCCGCGCGCGGCTTCCGCCACCGCCGGTGAAATAGCCGCCGGAACCGTCGGACGTGCGCAGGATATGATTTTCGTGGCGGTTCTCCGGCACGTCGTAGACGGCGACCGCGCCATCCCAGCCACGCGCCGCGATCACCGAGATTTCCTTATCGAAACGCACAAAACCCTCGAGCACGGCCGGCGCCTTGCCGATCTCGGCCCAAGCGGCGGCGGCGACTTCTGCTGGCCGGAGATTTTTGTCTGGCCCTTGCCGTCATAGCCGAAGCGCCGCGTCTTGAGGATTGCCGGTCTGCCGATTTGCTTGAGCGCGGCGGTCAGCGAAGCCTGATCTTCAACTGCCGCGAAGGGGGCAACCGCAATGCCGAGCCCGGCAATGAAGGATTTTTCCTCGACCCGGTCCTGGGCGATCTGCAGAGCCCGCGCGCCCGGCGCCAGCGCCACGCGCGGCTCAAGAAATGCGGCGGTCTCGCCCGGCACATTTTCGAATTCGTAGGTAACAGCATCGACGGCCCTGGCAAAAGCCTTGAGGGCCACGAAGTCCGTGTAGCCTGCAAGGGTACGGGCGGCGGCCACTTGAAAGGCGGGGCTGTCGGCTTCCGGCGCATAGATATGGCACTTGAGACCGAGCCGAGCCGCTGCCAGCGCCAGCATGCGGCCCAGCTGGCCGCCACCAAGAATGCCGATGGTCGAGCCCGGCGGCAGCGGCGAGGCAAGGCGCATCAGGCCTCGTCCTTGGGCTTCAATGCCACCGCCGCCGTCTGTTCCGTCCGCCAGGCTTGCAGCCGTTTCGCCAGAGCCTTGTCCGAAAGGGCCAGCACGCTGGCCGCCAGCAGCGCCGCATTGATGGCCCCCGCCTTGCCGATCGCCAGCGTGCCCACCGGAATGCCGGCCGGCATCTGGACGATCGACAAGAGCGAATCCTGCCCCGACAGCGCCTTCGATTCGATCGGTACGCCGAACACCGGAAGTGCCGTCATCGAAGCGGTCATGCCCGGCAGATGCGCCGCCCCGCCGGCCCCGGCAATGATCACCTTGAAGCCTTCCGCCTTGGCCCCTTTGGCAAAATCGTAGAGCCGCTCCGGCGTGCGATGGGCCGAAACGATGCGCGGCTCATGGGCGATGCCGAGCTCGTCCAGAATGGCGGCGGCATGTTTCATGGTCGGCCAGTCGGACTGGCTGCCCATGATGATGGCGATGGCGGGTTTGGCGCTTTTGGACGGCGTCATGCGATAATGTCGGGAATCAGCAGGTTTTCAATCTTGAGGATCTGGTCCTTGAGATCGAGTTTCATCTTCTTCAGGCGGCGCAGTTGCAGCTGGTCGCCGGTTCCGGTTTGCTCCAGCGAGGCAATGGCCGTATCGAGGTCGCGGTGCTGCTGCAACAGGGTCTGGAGCTTGGCTCGCAGCGCCACTTCTTGCAAAGTATCCATGCTGCCCGCTCTCCCGGTTTGAACACCTATTCCCTTGCTGGCCGTTCGACAAGTCCCCAACTCTGTGTCATCATATCGTCGTCTACACATCCCGAGTGGAGGAATGCATGAGCCTTCAAGCGCATCTCAGTGAGCTGGCCGCCAAACATAAGGCCCTCGAGACGGAACTGGCCGACGCCATGGCCCACCCCGCCTCGACCGACGCCGAAATCGCCGAACTGAAGCGCAAGAAACTCAAGATCAAGGACGAAATCACCAGGCTCGAGCACACCCTGCACGCCGCCTGAGACGCGCTCAGCGAAGATTTCGGAATGCGGTTTGAAGGCCGAAAGACCGGCTATTTTTTCCTGAGCCGGTCCGGCAGCCCGTCATGGGGCCCGAGAGCGCGGGCGGGCAATCCTTCCAGTGCCGGGTGCCGATCTCCGCATTGCGCGCGGGATGCAGCGGATAGTGGATGCGGCTGCGCCGCCGCGAGGCCTCGCCCACCACCAGAAGCCGCACATCTGTTTCGGTATTGTTGATGAAGGTATGGGCAATCCCGGTGCCGGCCGGAAAGCCCACCCCGTCGCCCGGACCGAGGCGGTGGATTTCGCCGTCGACCCATAGGTCCGGCGCCCCTTCGATCACATAGACGAACTCCTCCTCGTCGGCTTCCGCATGCGGCCAGGACACCCGCCGCCCTGGCTTGAGGCGCTCGTGATGGATGCCAAGCCGCATCAGGCCGAAATGTTCGGCGAATGAAGCGCTGATCGCTTGCAGTTCGTCGGAGCCCGGATAGTGGTTTTCGTCGGCGCCCTCGATGGCGCTGTAATGGGCCACGAAGGGCCAGTCGCTCTTGTTCATGCGGCGGTTCCGTTCTTATCATAGAAGATTCACAGTCGCTTCTTGGCAAAGGCGCGACCAGAGGACAATTTTAGATATTTCTCAAAAGCAAATGCACGTTTCTCATCGGAAAACGCGATATACGTATTCAAGCGCCACGGCTTGAACTTGGATGTGTGCGGCACTTCTCCGGCATTGTGCTTTGCCAACCGCGCTCTTAGGTCGTCGGTAATGCCGGTGTAATGTCGGCTTGGATCAGCTATGCATTCAAGGATATAGACGTATTTCATAATCGTCTTCATTATATCGATGGCTTGCCAAGCCGTAGCAAGCGGGCCGCGCCCGCCTTCGCCTGAAGTAGGCTCCGGCGTGGCAGCCTTCGCGGCGCTCCGCTTGCGAAGGCTGGTGGAGCAGAGGGGGATCGAACCCCTGACCTCGGCATTGCGAACGCCGCGCTCTCCCAACTGAGCTACTGCCCCTGGCGCTGAGACGAGGCGCTTGTAATGACCGCCTATCGGCCCGTCAAGCTTGCCTCCCAGGCCCGCCGGCCCTAAATCTGCCGCCTCCGCAACCGCCGAGGCATATATGAATCCCTTCATCTGGCTCATCGTCACGATCATCGATATCTATTTCTGGATCATCATCGCCACCGTGATCCTGAGCTGGCTCGTCGCCTTCAACGTCATCAACGGCGCCAATCCCTATGTGCGCCAGGTGGGCTTTGCGCTCCGCCGCCTGACCGAGCCCCTGCTCGCCCCAATCCGCCGCTTCCTGCCCGATCTGGGCGGCATCGACATTTCGCCCATCGTGCTGCTGATCGCGCTCTCCTTCGTGCGTTACCTCGTCATCTATTACTGCCGCAATCTGTGAGCGGCCTGCCGCATGCGACGGCTTCGCTCGATGTCGCGTGAACAGAGGAATGAGGGTGGCGAAGATCATCGACGGCAAGGCCTATGCCGAGAGGCTGCGGGCGCGCATTGCGAAGGCGGTTCAGGAACTCAAGGCGAAGCATGGCCTGATGCCCGGGCCTCGCCGTGGTGCTGGTCGGCGAAGACCCGGCCAGCAAGGTCTATGTCGCCAACAAGGCCAAGCAGACCGTCGAGGTCGGCATGAACTCCTGGGAGCACAAGCTTCCCGCCTCGACGCCCGGAGGCCGATCTTCTCGCCCTCGTCGACAAGCTCAACAACGATCCCGCCTGCCACGGCATTCTGGTGCAATTGCCGCTGCCCAAGCACATCGATTCCGCCAAGGTGCTCAACGCCATCAATCCCGCCAAGGATGTCGACGGCTTTCACGTGGTCAATGTCGGCAAGCTCGCCACCGGCCAGGACTCGCTCGTGCCGTGCACGCCGGTCGGCTCGCGTCATGCTGGCCAAGGACGTGCTCGGCAAGCTCGAGGGCCTCGAAGCCGTGGTCATCGGCCGCTCCAACATCGTCGGCAAGCCGGTGGCGCAATTGCTGCTCGCCGAAAACTGCACCGTGACCATTGCCCATTCCAGGACCAGGGACCTTGCCCGCCGTCGTCCGCCGCGCCGATCTCGTCATCGCCGCCGTGGGCCGGCCCGAAATGGTCAAGGGCGACTGGCTGAAGCCCGGCTGCCTGCGTCATCGATGTCGGCATCAACCGCATCGAGCGCGACGGCAAGGCGCAGGCTGGTCGGCGATTGCGATTTCGCCTCCTGCGAGAAGGTGGCAGGGCTCGATCACGCCGGTTCCCGGCGGCGTCGGCCCGATGACCATCGCCTGCCTGCTCCGCAACACCGTGCGCGCGGCGTGCGCGCTGAAGGCAATAGCTATGCCGGTGATGTGACCCTTCGAGGCATCACTTCGCTTTGCGAGGCACAACGCGCCAGACCTTGTTGCCGACGTCGTCGGCGACCAGCAGGGCGCCGGTCTTGTCGATCGCCACACCGACCGGCCGGCCCATGGCTTCATCGTCCCTGTTGACAAAGCCGGTCAGAATATCGACGGGCGGCCCGGATGGCTTGCCATTGGCGAACGGCACGAAGATCACTTTATAGCCGCTCCGCGGTTTGCGATTCCACGAGCCGTGCTGACCGACGAATGCTCCTCCGGCAAATCCGGCACCGAACAGATCGCCGGTGTTGAAGGTCAGGCCCAGCGATCCCGTATGGGCGCCCAACGCGTAATCGGGGACGACCGCTTTAGCCACCAGCTCGGGCCGCTGCGGCTCGACGCGTTCGTCGACGTGCTGACCGTAATAGCTGTAGGGCCAGCCATAGAAGGCGCCCTCCTTGACCGACGTCATATAATCGGGAACCAGGTCGCTGCCGATTTCGTCGCGTTCGTTGACCGCCACCCAGAGCTCGCCGCTTTGCGGCTGCCAGGACAGGCCGTTGGGATTGCGCAATCCCGAGGCGAACAGGCGGACGCTGCGGGTGGCGAGGTCGATCTCCAAAACGGCGGCGCGGTTCTCCTCGGCCGCCATACCGTTCTCGGCGACATTGCTGTTGGAGCCAACCGTTGCGTAGAGTTTGGTGCCGTCGGTATTGGCAATCACATCCTTGGTCCAGTGGTGGTTGATGGGACCGGCCGGCAGATCGGCAATTTTCTCTCCTTTGGCGGTAATCCTGGTGTCGCCCTCCTTGTAAGGAAAGGCGACGATGGCGTCGGAGTTGGCGACGTAAAGAGTGTTGTTGGCCAGCGCCATGCCGAACGGCGAATAAAGATTGTCGAGGAACGGCTCGCGCAATTCCGCCACGCCATCGCCATCGGCGTCGCGCACCAGAGTGATGCGGTTGGCGCTCGGCACTTTCGCTCCCGCCCGGGCCATCACCAGACCCATGATCCAGCCTCGGAAACCTTTGTTGCCTTCGGGCTTCGGAGGCGCATTGGTCTCGGCCACCAGAACATCGCCATTCGGCAGCACATGCAGCCAGCGCGGGTGCTGGAAGCCTCCGGCAAACTCGTTGACGGTAAATCCATCCGAGGCTTGCGGTGTCGCACCTTCGGGCCAACCCGTGGCCTTGGCGATGTTGACGGTCGGTATCCATGTCGGGTTGGGTTCCGGCAGTACGGGATCGGGTCCGTAGCCTTCGGCCACTGGAACCGTCGCACTCTCCATGCCGAAATAAAACAGACCGGCTGTCATCACCAATCCGAGGATCACCATTACAGCCAAAACGCCAAGAAGTTTCTTCATGAAACCCGTTCCATCAAAAAAACAGATGCGAAAACGGAGCAACCGGGTTTTTGTTACCCATTAATTTGCAGTCTACTCGATTGTGTCCCTGGTCTTGGCATCCTTCGCCCGCTCGATCCCCTCGACGATCATGCGCCTGGCTTCCGCCGCATCGCCCCAGCCCAGCACCTTGACCCATTTGCCGGGTTCGAGATCCTTGTAGTGGACGAAGAAATGCTCGATCTGCTGACGGGTGATCTCGGGCAGGTCGATGTAGTCGTGCACATTCTCGTAGCGCCGCGTGAGCCTCGGCACCGGCACGGCGATGATCTTTTCGTCGCCGCCCGCCTCGTCCTGCATCTTCAGCACACCGACCGGCCGGCAGGCGACCACCGCGCCCGGAATAATGCCGCGCTGATTGGCGATCAATACATCGACCGGGTCGCCGTCGCCCGACAGGGTATGCGGAATGAAGCCGTAATTGCCGGGATAGCGCATCGACGTATAGAGGAAGCGGTCAACCACCAGGGTTCCCGCCTCCTTGTCCATCTCGTATTTGATCGGCTCGCCGCCCACCGGCACCTCGACGATGACGTTCACTTCGTGGGGTGGATTGCTGCCGATGGCAATGGCGTCAATGCGCATGGGACTTCCTCGGCTGGCGGGATCGTGGCACCCTATCTGCCATGAGAAAGACCATAGCGCTATCGGTCTTCTGCCTGTTGCCGCTCGCCGCGGCGGCGGATGAGATCACCAGCGTCTACTCGCGTTTCGACCTCAAGGACTGCGAGCAGATCGAAATGCCCGACGGCTACCTTTTCGAAGGTTCCTGGCGGTGCAAGGGTTATGGCGGCTTTGATATCCTGCTGGCAGGCGCCGATGCCCGCAACTTCGTCGGCTTCGGCAAGAGTGGCGGCAATAATTGCGCTTTTTCGAAGACTTTCCAAGCTTTCAACACGGCCCTGAGTCCCATCGAATGGCGTCTTAGCAGCGGCAAGCCATTTGCCGCAATCGAGCGCTGGTTCGGTAACCAACGATGGCGGCAAGTCCGTCACTTGGCTGGTCGTCACCGCGCTGCGCCGGACCGACTCGTGCCATATCCACTACGTGTCGGGTTCCCATGCCGATGCCAATGAAGCGGCCCGCCATGCCGCCGACCATCTCGCAAAAGCTTTCAGCTGTGAAAATGATGTGCCGACATTCGATTTCAAACATCGGCGCGCCGCCGATCGAACTCAACGCCTGTCAAGGACATGGCGCGGGAGTGACTACGCCGCGTTTTCGGCTTCCTTGGCGCGGCTCATGCGCTTGCGCACGTGCGGATCGAGGATGGCCTTGCGCAGGCGGATCGACTTCGGCGTCACTTCGACGAGTTCGTCGTCGCCGACATAGGCCAGCGCCTTTTCCAGCGACATGCGGATGGGCGGGGTCAGCACCACCGCCTCGTCCTTGCCGGAGGCGCGCACGTTGGTGAGCTTCTTGCCCTTGATGCACATTGAGCTCGAGATCGTTGCCGCGCGTATGCTCGCCGACGATCATGCCGGCATAGACCCTGGTGCCGTGCTCGATGAACATGGGGCCGCGGTCCTGCAGATTGAAGATCGCATAGGCGACCGCCTCGCCATCGCCATTCGAGAGCAGCGCGCCGGTGTGGCGGCCGGGAATCTCGCCGACATGGGGCGCATAGGAGTGGAACAGGCGGTTCATGACCGCGGTGCCGCGCGTGTCCGACATGAGCTCGCCCTGATAGCCGATGAGGCCGCGGGTCGGCGCGTGGAACACGATGCGCTGGCGCCCGGTGCCGGAGGGCCGCATGTCGCGCATTTCGGCGCGGCGCTCGGAGAGCTTCTGCACCACGATGCCGGTATAGTCCTCATCGACGTCGACGATCACTTCCTCGATGGGCTCGAGCCTTTCGCCGGTTGTCGTCGTCGGTGCGGAAGACGACGCGCGGACGGCCGACGGTCAGCTCGAAGCCTTCGCGGCGCATGGTCTCGATCAGAATGCCGAGCTGCAATTCGCCGCGGCCCGCCACTTCGAAGGCATCGGTCTCGGTCTCCGACGGCGTCACCTTGAGCGCCACATTGCCTTCCGCCTCGCGCAGCAGGCGCTCGCGGATGACGCGGCTCTGCACCTTGTCGCCTTCCTTGCCGGCGAGCGGTCCGTCATTGATGCGGAAGGTCATGGTCAGCGTCGGCGGATCGATCGGCTGGGCGGCGATCGGCTCGGTCACGCGCAGGATCGCAGATCGTATCGGCGACGGTCGCCGCGGTCAGGCCGGAGATGGCGACGATGTCGCCGGCCTGGCCTTCCTCGACCGGCATGCGCTCGAGCCCGCGGAAGGCCAGGACCTTGGAGATGCGGCCCTGCTCGACGAGTCTTGCCGTCGCGCGCCAGGGCCTTGACCGTCTGGTTCGCCTTGACCGAGCCGGAGCGGATGCGGCCGGTGAGCACGCGGCCCAGGAACGGATTGGCCTCGATCGTCGTCACCAGCATGCGGAACGGGCCGTCCTCGACCACCGGCGGCGTGAAATGCGCGACCACGAGATCGAACAGCGGCGCCATGGAATCCTGCGGGCCTGCCGGCTTTTCCGCCATCCAGCCCTGCTTGGCGGAGCCGTAGAGAATCGGGAAATCGAGCTGCTCTTCGCTCGCATCGAGCGCCGCGAAGAGATCGAAGACTTCGTTGACGACTTCGTTGTGGCGCTCGTCCGGCCGGTCGATCTTGTTGACGACGACGATCGGCCTGAGCCCGATCTTCAGAGCCTTCTGCAGCACGAATTTGGTCTGCGGCATCGGCCCTTCGGCGGCATCGACCAGCAGCACCGCGCCGTCGACCATGTTGAGAATGCGCTCGACCTCGCCGCCGAAATCGGCATGGCCCGGCGTATCGACGATATTGATGCGCGTGTCCTTCCAGACCAGCGAAGTGACCTTGGCCAGAATGGTGATGCCGCGCTCGCGTTCGAGATCGTTCGAATCCATCGCCCGCTCGGCCACCTTCTGGTTTTCGCGGAAGGAGCCGGACTGGGCGAGCAGCCGGTCGATCAGGGTGGTCTTGCCGTGGTCGACATGGGCAATGATGGCAATGTTGCGCAGATTCATAGGCGCGTGAACTTTCTTCAATGTCCGGAGTTGCCGTGCCCATAGCATGGCGAGCGGTCGATGGCGAGCGGCACTTCGCTTGCCTGGTTAAGGCACGCTCTTGCCCTCGATGAAGGCATCGAATGCGGCAAGGAGCTGGGCGCGGACCTCGTCGGTCTCGATGAGGATTTCGTGCATCGCCTCGCGGATGAAGACCAGCGAAACACCCGGCACGCGGCGGGCGAATTCGCGGATCGCCTCGTTGTCGACGACTTGGTCGAGCCCGGCCGCGACGATCAGCACCGGCGCCCGCAGTTTGTCGCCGGGACCCTTGGCCTTGAGCATGGCGGTCGATGCCATTGCCGCCCGGAGCCAGGAAAATGTCGGGCCGCCAAGACCGAGTTCCGGCGCCGCATCGAGAATGGCGCTGTCGCGGTTCCAGCGCCTGCGGTCGGAGGTCAGCAGGTTGCCCGCGAAATCGCCACTCGCCAGCGGCCGCCGCTCCTGGCCGGGGACGAACATCCAGCCGAATCCAAGGCGGGTCGCGAGAAAAACCAGCAATCGCACCAGCGGCAACGGCCAGTGGCCGTAGATGATGCCGATCAATGGTGCGATGATGATCGCCTTGCTGAACCAAGTGCGGTCGCGCAGGGCTCGCAGCAGGATATGGCCGCCGGTTGAATGGCCGAGGGCATAGTAGGGCGGCGGGCAATCCGGCAGCACCACTTGGGTCATGAAGGCGCGCAGGTCCTCGTCATGATCCTCGAATCTGCGAAGATGGCCGCGATAACGGCTGCGCAACAGGCGCGGCGACCCGCCCTGGCCGCGCACATCGAGTGCCGCCACGCAATAGCCGCGCTGCATCAGGTCGCGTGCCGTCTCGAAATAGCGCTCGATGAAATCGCCGCGACCGCCGAGCATAACTACGGTGCCCTTGGGCCTGGCCACCGGCACCCGCATGGCCCTGAGGATCATGCCGTCGCGGGTTTTCACCGGCACGCAGACGGCACCGTCGGGAACGCGGTTGTCATGCGTCGAGAAAAGCTGCATGGCCCCCCAGAAAAGTCGTGCCCGGGCTGTCTAGACGACGCCCGGGCGCAGAGCAAGCATAGGGGACTATTGCAGTTTCTTCACTTCGGTCAGTTCGCCGCTAACCGCACTGAGCTTGATCGCGTAGGCCTTGCCGTCGCGTTTGGCGTTGAAGGCATAGACCTGGCCCTGGCAGTCCTCGACCTTGACTGTGGCAAAACCGTAGCCCGTGACGATCGCGGTAGCCTTATCGCAGGACATTGCAGCGCTGGATTTCAGTTGCGCTTCCGCGGGCGTGGACTTTGCCACCGAAGTCTTCTTCTTCTTTTTTTCCGCATCGCTGACAGAGGCTGCCGGTTTTCGTTTCTTGCGCGGCTTTTGCGCTGCCGGTTCCTCGTATCTCGGCTCGTAATAACCCTCGTCATAGTCATAGAACCGGTCCGGCTCCGGCTCGTCGAAATAATAATAGTAGCGCGGCGGCGGCGCCCATTGCGGCCCCGGCTCATAGAAGTAGGGTGCGTAGTGGAACCGCTGCCGGTGACCGGCCTCGGACTCGCCGCCGGCCAGCGCGATGACGACGGTGAAGGCCGCCAACCCACCTGTCGAAAGCCATTTCATCATAACCATCCCCTGCTGTTACATCGCCGGTTGGCGAATCAGTTGTGACGGACCGAGACGATCGCGCCGTTCGCGCGCCGCACCCTGATCAGGTGCGGATGGTGAACTTTATTGGCGGGATCATGGCGGAATCATGCTGAACAAAATCCGAGAGCCCCGTTCATCTGCCGTTCAGCTTGATGGCGAGCAGGGCGGAAAGGCCGGAGCGCCCGCTTGGGCGCTCCGCTGCGGAGTGGCTTAGTAAATTCTCCGGACGACGGTGATGTTGCCGCGGCCGTTGACGCTGACCAGATACTTGTGGCCCCATTTCCGGCCGGTGTACTTGTAGCTCGGCAGGGAGCAGTCGACGGCGCGGACATTGTTGAAGCCCGACCGGTCCACGATGTTCTTGCCCCGGTGGCAGCTGATCGCGTTATGATAGCGGTTATAGACCGGGTAATGGCGATAGCCGCGATACGGGTAATGGCCATAACCGTAGCCGGGATAGCGGCCACCGAAGCCGACAGTGATGTCGATATCGGTGCCGGCTTGAGCCTGCTGGGCCGGGGCAAAGGCTGCGGCGGAAGCGGCAATTGCGGCGGCGGCGATGAGGGACTTGGCGATCATGTGAGTTCTCCAGGTTTTCGGTTGATTAGGATGACCACTGCGGGCCATCGATGAACGCCAAATTACCGGCCCCCGCTTGAACGCAATCCGAAGGCTTCGTTCATTCTCAATTCAGCTTGTGAACCAGGATTCTTGGTAAGTATTTGATTTTTCTATTTTTAATTTAAGCCGATCAACCCTTGAAATCGGCCGCGCGAAAATTATTTGAAGCTGTGCAGGCGCCAGCAATGGGCCTGCAATCAAGGCGCCCGGCCGCGAGGCGGGCAAGACTGCAACATTGCTCAAGGAGAATGTACCATGTTTGACTTAACCCCCCTCTATCGCTCCACCATCGGCTTCGACCGTCTGGCCCAGATGCTCGACGATGCCGCAGACTTCGAAACTCCCGCCTATCCGCCCTACAACATCGAACGGGTCGGCGAGGACGAATACCGCATCACCATGGCGGTCGCCGGTTTCGGCCAGGCCGACATCAATATCGAAGTGAAGGGCAATGCCCTCACCGTCACCGGCAAGAAGGCCGACAAGGCCGAAGCCAAGACCGAGTTCCTGCACCAGGGCATCGCTGCCCGCACCTTCGAGCGCCGCTTCCAGCTTGCGGACCATGTCGAGGTGAAGGGCGCCGATATGGACAATGGCCTCCTCCACATTTCGCTCAAGCGCGAGATTCCGGAAGCCATGAAGCCGCGTACGGTCGCCATCGGAAACGTGGCCGGGCCGAAAGTTCTGGACGCCAAGCGGGCGGCCTAATTCACCCTGCCAGAGTAAATAACGGAGCGCCGCCTTGAAGCGGCGCTCTTTTTGTTGGGAGGTATCAACTATGAAGCAGAACAAGACGTCCAAGAGGCCGGCGAAGGCCGCCGCCAAGCTGCCCGCTGCGAAATCCCGGATAAGAATTGCAGATGGACTACTTGCTGCATGCTCGGGTAACGAACGATATGGCAAGTAAGCGTTTTGATATTCGCCTTGCGGTGGGATCACCGGACGGGCCGCGTTCCAGCGTGTGGGTCTTTTGGTCGCGAAACTCTGAAGTTTATGCCGCTCACCGGCGCATGGGCGGAATTGAGAAGTTCAGTTTCCACACTCCAACCCTATGCCGCCACGCCTTCACTAGAGAGCATGGCACGCCCAGCGGGGGTAGCGACCGGGCAATGCAGGTGTGGCATCGCGGGCGCACTCCACCAGCAGGGAGCAATCAAATCGTCCGCGTGTTGCGCATAGGTATCGCTACCGATCATCTTTCGACCAAAATCGCGGAGCCGCCTCCCGAGAATACGCATTGGATAAACCCCGCGCCATCCGGAGGGTCTACAGTGATTGATCTGTCCTTCACTAAGGATAGTGAGGCTACGTTTAGCCAAGCGCTTAAATCTGAGCCACCCAGCCTTGTGCATAAATTGGTCGCCTGTAGACAACTTCCGAACGGCGAATCGTTTTCCATCAGCAGTTGGTACTCGGACAAGGCGGACAAGGTGTTCAGGGTCTTAGCCGCGCCTCACGATCCTCGTGATTTGCTGGTATTTCCACTCGATCCTGACAACACTGGAAGACCCGTTAGATTGACATTTTTTTCAAATCCAAAGGATGGTGATTTGATGAGGGTGTGGGAATTAGGCGGCTACTGGCATGCGTCCCTAACAGACGCTGAGTGGAAGGTGATGTGTAAGCCTTACAAGCCAACTGACTTGGAAGGGGCCGTAGATGCTGAAGGCTAGCAAGCGTAGCCCGATGGAGCACAGCGCAATCCGGGTTTCTAGTGCTGAACAAATCTATAATCTTCCAAGATGGTCAGCAGGGGAATAATGTTCAATCTCATTATGCGTTCAGTTGATTGGGATAATGGCCACGCGGCCATGCCCGTTGGCAAACTCTTCGAATACACCGATGACCACATTGCAGATCAGTTCCGGCAGAACGGGAACCTGCTTCTGGATCGCTTGACGGCGTTGCCCTGCCTATTCATGCAGGAGGGCATTCGGGACGAAATTGCCTATGTCGGCCAGATCAATAGGGCGCGCATAGTTGGCAATGAGGTGTCATTCGAGTACACCCTCGATGCTGAGGTTCCGCCGCTCCAAAACAGCATGATCTACGCGAGCCGCATCGCGCTCGATATGCTCCATGACTTTGAGTTTCGCGCAACCATTGGGCTGTGAAGGACGTGAACCTATACCGCTTCCTGCTTCGTAATCTCCGACCGCGCCGCCAGCATCCAACGGTCTTCCAAATCCCGAGCATGAGGACATTGAACCGGCTCTCGCGTCAGCAATGATGCCGTTCGACGCGAACTTCAACCCGGTCTATGACAGCATACGGCAAGCTGCCGACAACGCAGGGCTTCGGTGCAGGCGCGCCGACGATATCTGGGAGAACGCCGCGATCATTCAGGACGTGGTTGCTTTAATCGACCGTTCCCGCGTCGTCGTGTGCGACTGCTCAGGCCGAAACCCGAACGTATACTATGAGGCAGGCATCGCCCACACCCTCGGGCGGGAGGTAATCCTTATCACGCAGAGCGAACAGGACATCCCGTTCGACCTTCGGCACCTGCGCCATATTCGCTATCTCAACAATGCCGAGGGGCGCGCTACGCTGACCGAAGCCTTGCAGGCCAGGACGCAGACCATCCTTGGACACTGGCAGTAGCCGGGAATTCGCGGAAGTGGAGCATGCCGATCTGAGCATCGCGGAACCCGCGGAAGCCGTGACGTTTCGCACGGCGCCCGGACGAGGGATTCAGGCGTCCGCAGTCGCGGCGATACGGTGCCCATCATCTCCTGGCGCAGGGCGAGATGAGCGGCAGAACGGTGCAAGACGGTGACGGAATTGCCGTGGTACAATCAATTCGCGGTGCGTGTTGGCCATTGAATGTTGCACTGGCGGACTCTTGGGAGGAACCGATGGACAAGCCTCGAATCTTTCTGGGCTCGTCAGGGAAACAGGAGAAGTTGCTGCAAGCGCTGACGCGGGGCTTGAGCGACATCGCGCGCGTCGAACCCTGGACGACATCCTTCAATCCGGGGACGTCCACGCTGGAACGCCTCCTCGAACTCACCCGGGAAGTCGATTTCGCGGCGTTTGTCTTTGCACAAGACGACTGGACGACGGCAGCCCGTCGGCTTCTTCCAGCCTGGGTCGGGTCAGGCGTCTCCGCGCGACAACGTCGTGTTCGAAGCCGGCCTGTTCGGCGGCGTGCTCGGAATGCGCCGAACCTTCATTCTCCATGCCAGCGGGGCGAAGCTTCCGAGCGACCTCCTGGGCCTCACCTGCGTGCGCTACGCCGGCGCGATGACGCCGTCCGAGATGAAAGCCATCAACCAGAAACTCCGAAACGCTATCGAGAACGAGGGTCGCGTTACGCGCATCGAGGGCTCATGGTGGCACTTCTCCCTGACGGAGCGCACCGCGAAGGAGCCCGATGCCGTCAGCCTCCTGAAGATTTCGCGCGATCGCAACGGCGCGCTCGAACTGACGGGCCGTGCATGGCGAGAGGATGGACGTCTGTCGGCAAGATACTGGAGCGAGGCGGTGAAGGAGAGGGAAGGGTCTTCGGGCGTCTTCTTCTATTGTAAGGGCGAGCGGCCGTTGGATCCGAACGCGCCGCAGCTGGAGGGAGTCGGTGAGATCCGGCTGGAATCCCCTGACCGCGCAACCGGCTACTTCACGACCCGCGCGGATACGGATCCGAGTGTGAACGCGCGGACAGCCGGTGTCTGGTGGCGCGCCGATCCAGACGACGTGAGCATTCTGGACGGTCGCGACGATCGAAAACGTGCGGCGCTCATTGCGGAGCGGCTGACGCAGTGGAAGTCCGTCAGGAAGCGCCTGATCGGCATTTGCGCCAAAGTCTGGGTGCCCGGCTCAAGGCCGGGCATGGAGAGAATTTGAATGGCCTCGCCCTCGGCCCTACTTCCCGCCCAAGGCCGGGCATGGAGAGAAGCTAGGAGAGCTTTTTCGCGAGCGCGATGAAGCGGTCGACATCTTCTTCCGGCGTGGCGAAGGATGCAACGAAGCGGACGAAGATTTCATCGTCCTTGATCGTGTCGCCGAGACTGTCCGGCATCCAGTCGTGGAACTTGGCGCCCGAAGCGAGCAGCTTGTCGTTCAGCGTTCGCGGCATGACCGCGAAGACCTCGTTGGCCTGCACCGGATAGGGAATGCGGATCCCCTTGCTGCTCTTGAGGCCCTCCGCCAGGCGCTGCGCCAAGGCGATTGGCGCTGCGCGCATTGTCGAGCCACAGGCCGTCCTGCAAATAGGCGAGCATCTGGGCGCCGAGATAGCGGCCCTTCGAGACAAGCTGGCCCGACCGCATGCGCCGGTAGAGGAAATCCTCGGCGAGTTTCAGCGTCGAAGAACACCACCGCCTCGAGCAGCATGGCGCCGTTCTTGCTGGCGCCGAAGGACATGACATCGACCCCGGCCTTCCAGGTGATGTCGGCGGGAGCGCAGCCGAGACCTGCGACCGCGTTGGCAAAGCGCGCGCCATCCATGTGCAGCTTCATGCCGCGCGGCCGGATCATCGCCGAGATTGCCTTCACCTCTTGCGGTGAATAGACGGTGCCGAGCTCGGTGGCATTGGCGATCGAGACGGCGGCGGGCTTGGGATCGTGCTCGCCGCGGATGAAGCCTTTCAGCGTCTTCTCGATCATTGGCGGCGTGATCTTGCCGCCCGGCCCGCGCAGGCCGAGGATTTTTGCGCCGCCGGTGAAGAACTCCGGCGAATTGCATTCGTCGCAGGAAACATGCGCTTCCGCATGACAGATGACGGCCCCATGGGAGGGCGCGATCGACGCCAGCGACAGGCCGTTCGCCGCCGTGCCCGTGGTCACCAGAAAGGCGCGAACCTGTTTTTCGAAGATTTCTGAAAGCTTCTCTTCTGATCGCTTCGACCACTCGTCGCCTGCGTAGGATGCAGCAGTTCCAAAATTGGCGTCGGCGAGGGCGGCGAGAATGCTGGGATGGACGCCGTAGACGTTGTCGGATGCGAAATTCATTGGGAAGGCCCTGTGAAAGCAACAGCCCCTCTTAGCCGCCACCAACCGGGCCGCCAAGAAATACTGCACGCCTTTCCAGCCGGGCCTGCGCGACTGCCGAGAATGCTGCTGGCCTCACGAAGCCGTGACGAACGGAACGATTGCCGCGCCTCGGCGTTCGTCTGAAGGGCGACCCGTCCAACAGAGGAGTATTGTAAATGACACGCATCCTTGGTCTTGCATTGGCAGGAGCCGCTTCGGTCATATTGATGATCGGGCCGGTTCATGCCGAGATGCTCACCCTCAAGGCGCAGCTCACCGGGGCGGAAGAAGTTCCCCCGACCGGCAGTGCCGGCTCCGGCTCTGCCGACATTCAGATCGATACGGAAGCAAAAAAGGCAACCTGGACGATCCAGTACAGCGGACTTTCCGGCGATGCCACCGCGGCACATTTCCATGGGCCGGCAATGCCGGGGGAAAATGCCGGGCCGGTTATCGACATCTCCGGAAAGATCGAAAACGGCTCCGCCGATCTGACCGACTCGCAAATGGCCGATTTGGAGGCCGGCAAGTTGTACCTCAACATCCATACCGCCAACTTCCCGGATGGAGAAATCCGCGGGCAGGTGACGAAATAATCCCAGGAGCGGCCAATGATTTTCTCCTTCCCCTCTCGTAGGGGAGGGAGAATATGCGCACTTCATGGATTGCGGCCGGATTTCAGGGCGGCCGCAGCCGTTACGCGCCGTGAAAAACCATCCAGCAAGGTAACCGCAAGGCCGGCAGCGAGGATCAACATAGTGCCGGCGACCGCAAGCGCGTTCGGCACATTCCCCCAGATAATGAATCCGGCCAGCAGCGCCCAGACGGTGAATGAGTAATAGAAAGGCGCCAGCGTTCCGGCGCTGGCATAGCGGAATGCCAAGAAAATAAAGAGATGGCCGCCTATGAGAAACCCGCCCGCGGCGGCCATCAGCGCCAAGTGTTCCGGTTGCGGCGCAACCCAGGTCTCAAACAGGACTGTCGCAATTGCCGCCGCAACCATGACAATCACCAGCATTGCGAAGGCGACGACAAGGGCCGGAATATGTTGCGGCACCTTGCGCGAGACGATGTCGCGGGCCGCTGACCCAAGGGCCGTTGCAAATCCGAAAATCGCGTAAGGAGACGCCGCCGTGCCGCCGGGCTGCGCCACCAAAAGCGCTCCGGCAATTCCGGCTCCGATCAGCATGATGCGAAGGGGGCCGATGCGTTCGCCCCAGATCAGCGCCGTCGCCGCCACCAACAGCAATGGCGAAATCTGGTGAATGGCGGTGATATCGGCGATCGGCATGTGAACCAGCGCCAGCACGAAATTGACCACGGCGAAGACTTCGCAAGCCCCGCGCAGCACCACCCAGCCGTTGAACATGTGGCGGATATCGGCCCTGTAACCGAGGATCAGCAACAGCGGAATACACAACAGCACGGCCGCGCTGCCGCGCATGAAGAGCACTTGCAGGGGCGGTGCATCGGCCATCACCAGTTTCATGCAACTGTCGTTTGCGACGAATGCACCCGCCGCAAGCACGACGCAGGCAATGCCGCGCAGGTTCGAATGGGATGTCATGTGGATGTGCCGATCGCTCAGGAGCGGCCTAACTACAAGCAAGGTCCCGGCAAAGCAAACGCAGAGGACCGGCAACCCCCGCGCAATTTTATTGCGCATTTTGCCTTCCCCAAATTCCTTCCTTGCGCAGACGGAGCATTTATGAGATAAAGGACAGTGACACTGTCCTTTTGCGGTGTGAATTCGCAGCGAGTGCAACCCGGATGCTCCGGACAACGACCACCAGGACCCTGATTGCGGCGGCCGACAAAGCCGCCGGCACCGATCGCACGCTCCGGGCCAACGCCACCAAACGCAAGTAAGGGCAAGCTCGGGCGCCACAGTCGGCCCAAGAGTTTGATCCCGCGGCGGGCTTCGGCGGCTACCCCAATGGCCCCTCCTCAAAGATCAGACTCAAGTGCCGGAAGAATGCCTCCACCGCTGGCAGGTGGAGTAAGATGAGTTGAGGCGAGGATGGAAGAGGACGCTAGGCCATGACCAAGCACCTGCTGCCGGAAGGGCTTCCCGCCGCGCACGGGCTCTATGACCCGCGCCACGAGCACGATGCCTGCGGCGTCGGCCTCATCGCCAACATCGCACAACATCAAGAGCCACCGATCATTTCCGACGGCCTGAGCATTCTCAAAAATCTCGAGCATCGCGGCGCGGTCGGCGCCGATCCCAAGGCCGGCGACGGCGCCGGCGTCCTGCTCCAGATCCCGCACGGCTTCTTCGCGGCGGAGGCCAAGCGCCTCGGCTTCGAGCTGCCCGACGCCGCAGCACTATGGCGTCGGCCTATCTCTTCATGCCGCGCGAGCCCGTCTATCGCCAGGACATCGAGCGCATCTGGTGGGAAACGGCGCGCGAGGAAGGCCTGAAGGTTCTCGGCTGGCGCGACGTGCCGGTCGATGCCTCCGTGCTCGGCTATTCGGTGCAAGGGCACCGAGCCGTTCCATCGCCAGCTCTTCATCGGCCGCGGCCCGACCATCCGCGACGAAGGCGCATTTCGAGCGCAAGCTCTTCGTCTGCCGCAAGGTGGTGTCGAACCGCGTGCTCGAAGTGCTGGGCGCCAAGGCCAGGGCCTATTATCCCGGTCTCGGTCTCGTCGCCGCACCATCGTCTACAAGGGCCTGGTGCTCGGCAAGGATCTCGGCGACTATTACAGCGACCTCGCCGATCGAGCGCGTCGAATCGGCACTTGGCGCTCGTGCATCAGCGCTTCTCGACCAACACCTTCCCGTCCTGGCCGCTGGCGCATCCCTATCGCTTCATCTGCCACAACGGCGAGATCAACACGCGTGCGCGGCAACTTCAACTGGATGGCGGCGCGCCAGGCCAACATGAAGTCGGAGGTGCTGGGCGACGACCTCTCGAAGCTCTGGCCGATTTCCTACGAAGGCCAGTCCGACACCGCCTGCTTCGACAATGCGCTCGAATTCCTGTTCATGGGCGGCTACTCGCTGCCGCACGCCATGATGATGCTGATCCCGGAAGCCTGGGCCGGCAATCCGCTGATGGACGAGGATCGCCGCGCCTTCTACGAATATCATGCCGCGCTGATGGAGCCGTGGGACGGTCCCGCCGCCATGGCCTTCACCGACGGCCGGCTGATCGGCGCCACGCTCGACCGCAACGGCCTGCGCCCGTCGCGCTACATGATCACCGACGACGGCCATCGTGCTGCTCGCCTCCGAGATGGGCTGCCTGCAATTCGCCGAGGAGCACATCACCCACAAGTGGCGCCTGCAGCCGGGCAAGATGCTGCTCATCGACCTCGAGCAGAAGCGCATCATCTCCGACGAGGAACTGAAGAAGTCGCTGGCCACCGCGCATCCCTACAAGGAGTGGCTGAAGCGCACCCAGGTGGTGCTGCGCGATCTGCCGCACGGCCAAGACGCGGCGGCCGAAGATCGCCGTGCCGCTGCTCGATCGCCAGCAGGCCTTCGGCTACACCCAGGAGGATCTGAAGATCCTGATGGCGCCGATGGCCCAGACCGGCCAGGAAGCCGTGGGCTCGATGGGCAACGACGCGCCCATCTCCGCGCTCTCCGACAAGGCCAAGCTGCTCGACACCTATTTCAAGCAGAACTTCGCGCAGGTGACCAACCCGCCGATCGATCCGATCCGCGAGGAGCTGGTGATGTCGCTCGTCTCCTTCATCGGACCGCGGCCCAACCTGCTCGACCTCAAGGGCACATCGAACCACATGCGCCTCGAAGTGTCGCAGCCCATCCTCACCAACGAGGAACTCGAGCGCATCCGCACCATCGGCGTCGTGCGCGACAACCCGTTCCGCACCGTGACCATCGACATCACCTACGATGTCGCGAACGGCCCGGAATACATGGAAGCGGCACTCGATTCGATCTGCGCCGCTGGCCGAGCGCGCGGTGCGCGACGGCTACAACATCATCATCCTGTCGGATCGCGCCGTCTCGGCCGAGCGCGTGCCGATCCCGTCGCTGCTCGCGACCTCCGCGACCCACCATCACCTGATCCGCAAGGGCCTGCGCACCTCCGTCGGCCTCGTCGTCGAATCGGGCGAGCCGCGCGAAGTGCATCAGTTCTGCGCGCTTGCCGGCTATGGCGCCGAAGCCATCAATCCCTATCTCGCCTTCGAGACGCTGGAGGACATGCTCCCCACGCTCGACGAGAAGGATCACCGCCGAGGAAGCGGCCAAGCGCTACATCAAGGCGGTCGACAAGGGCATCCTCAAGGTCATGTCCAAGATGGGCATCTCGACCTACCAGTCCTATTGCGGCGCCCAGATTTTCGATGCCGTCGGCCTGTCGAGCGATTTCGTGAGCGAATATTTCACCGGCACCGCGACGCAGATCGAAGGCGTCGGCCTGACCGAGATCGCCGAGGAAGCTTTCCGCCGCCATGAGGATGCCTTCGGCGAGAGCCCGGTGTTCCGCGCCGCACTCGATGTCGGCGGCGACTATGCCGTGCCGCCTGCGCGGCGAGGCGCATGTGTGGACGCCGGAGACCGTCGCCAACCTCGCAGCATGCGGTGCGCGGCAATTCGCAAGGACAAGTATCGCGCCTTCGCCAAGCTGCGTGAACGAGCAGTCCGAGCAGCTGAAGACCATGCGCGGCCTGTTCCGCATCAGGACGGCCGAGGAGATGGGCCGCAAGCCCGATTCCCATCGACGAGGTCGAGCCGGCGGCGAAGATCGTCAAGCGCTTCTCGACCGGCGCCATGTCCTTCGGCTCGATCAGCCGCGAGGCGCACACGACGCTGGCCATCGCCATGAACCGCATCGGCGGCAAGTCGAACACCGGCGAGGGCGGCGAGGAGCGCGGACCGCTTCAAGCCGCTGCCCAATGGCGATTCGCATGCGCTCGGCGATCAAGCAGGTGGCGTCGGGCCGCTTCGGCGTGACGGCCGAATATCTCGTCAACTCCGACATGATGCAGATCAAGATGGCGCAGGGCGCCAAGCCCGGCGAAGGCGGCCAGTTGCCCGGCCACAAGGTCGACGCCATCATCGCGCGGGTGCGCTATTCGACGCCGGGCGTCGGCCTCATCTCGCCGCCGCCGCATCACGACATCTATTCGATCGAGGATCTGGCGCAGCTCATCTTCGATCTGAAGAACGTCAATCCGGCCGGCCAGGTCTCGGTGAAGCTCGTCTCCGAAGTGGGCGTCGGCACGGTCGCCGCCGGCGTCTCCAAGGCGCATGCCGATCATGTGACGATCTCGGGCTACGAAGGCGGCACCGGCGCCTCGCCGCTGACCTCGATCAAGCATGCGGGCTCGCCCTGGGAAATCGGCCTCGCCGAGACCCAGCAGACGCTGGTCGCCAATCGATTTGCGCGGCCGCATCTCGGTGCAGGCCGATGGCGGCATCCGCACCGGCCGCGACGTGGTGATCGCCGCCCTGCTCGGCGCCGACGAGATCGGCTTTGCCACCGCGCCGCTCATCGCCGCCGGCTGCATCATGATGCGCAAGTGCCATCTCAACACCTGTCCCGGTCGGCGTCGCGACCCAGGACCCGGAGCTGCGCAAGCGCTTCAAGGGCCAGCCCGAGCATGTCATCAACTATTTCTTCTTCGTCGCCGAGGAGGTGCGCGAGTATCTCGCCGGCATGGGTCTCACGTCCTATGACGAATTGATCGGCGTCACCGAATGGCTCGACCAGCAGGAAGCGATCGCCCACTGGAAGGCGAAGGGCCTCGACTTCTCGAAGATCTTCGACAAGCCCGATGCGATCGGCCCGGTCGCCACGCGCAAGGTGACGCAGCAGGATCACGGCATCGACCATATCCTCGACCGCAAGCTGATCGAGGAGGCGAAGCCGGCGCTCGAACAGGGCCAGACGGTCGAGATCGTCATCGAACATCCGCAACGGCGACCGCACCACCGGCGCCATGCTGTCGGGCGAGGTCGCCAAGCGCTACGGCCATGAGGGCCTGCCGGAGGACACGATCACCGTCAAGCTCACCGGCGTCGCCGGCCAGAGTTTCGGCGCCTGGCTCGCCCATGGCGTGACGCTCGATCTGACCGGCGAGGCCAACGACTATGTCGGCAAGGGCCTGTCCGGCGGCAAGCTCATCGTCAAGCCGCATGACGAAGATCGGCTTCGTGCCGGAGAAGTCGATCATCGTCGGCAACACGGTGCTCTATGGCGCCATCGCCGGCGAATGCTATTTCCGCGGCGTCGCCGGCGAGCGCTTCGCGGTGCGCAACTCCGGCGCCGTCGCCGTCGTCGAAGGCGTCGGCGATCACGGCTGCGAATACATGACCGGCGGCTGCGTGCTGGTGATCGGCGAGACCGGCCGCAATTTCGCCGCCGGCATGTCGGGCGGCGTCGCCTATGTGCTCGACGAGGCGGGCGACTTCGCCCAGCGCTGCAACCTCGCCATGGTCGATCTGGCGCCGATCCCGGCCGAGGACGAAACCATCGAGCGCCTGCACCATCACGGCGGCGATCTCGAGCATCACGGCCTCGTCGATGTCACCGCCGACATGGACCGCCACGACGCCGAGCGCATCTGGGAGCTGCTGGCGCGCCATCTACAAGTACACGGGCTCGGCGCGCGCCAGGACGATCCTCGACGACTGGGCGGCACTATCTGCCGAAATTCGTGAAGATGATGCCGGTCGAATATCGCCGCGCCCTGCAGGAGCTGGAGAAGGCGCAGGCCACCAGCGACGGCATGACCATCGGCGTGAAGAGGAGCGCCTGATGCCCGTCATCGCTCAAGCGAACGGATTGCGGATTGTCACGCCGCCAATGCGCTGGCCTGTATTCAAGTCTTCTGTAAGAAGCGTCTCACAGCCTGCATCCTCGGCGGCTGCGATCAGAAGTGCATCGTATATGCGGATGCCTGTCACTTCGGCAATGTCTACCGCACGCTCGTGTGTCGGCACCGATAGTGGAACGATCCGACAACTACTGTGCAGATGATCCGAGAAGCTCGCCGACTTCTTGCCACGGCAGTTTCCACTTTCGCCGGGAAACTGCAACGCACTCGTTGAGAACCTGGACGCTTGTCGCGGCGCCCGCATTGACAAGTTCGTCGGCGCGGTCGGCTTTGAGTCGATCGTTCGAGACGCAGATACAGCACGACATTCGTATCGATGAATAGCCGGTCAGCGTTCATATGGCGTCATCCCGGTCAAACTTGAAACCGGGAGGCATACGCCACGGAGCGCTTGTCACGCGCTCGACGAAGCTCTTCACTTTGTCAATTTGCGGCGAACGAACAGACTGTTCTGCTCAAGTGCCGTTTCGAACGATCGATTTCGTCGCCTTCGCTTAAGATACAGGGTTTCGCCAATGCGGGCGGGCAGTCGCACCGCAAGGCTGTTGCCCCATTTGGCAATTTTCATCTTCAACTCCGCGGATATACACGAGGTCAATGTATATCATACTTGATCGGATGTCAAGTTGAATTCGGACCGCAACATCCTCAGGCTATGCGAGCGCGATACATGGGCAAGGTCACCGGCTTTCTCGAGATCGAACGGCAGGAGCGGAAGTACACGCCGGCCGCCGACCGCATCCGCCATTACAGCGAATTCGTCATTCCGCTGTCGGAGGAAGCGCACCCGCAACGCAGGCGGCGCGCTGCATGAATTGCGGCATTCCCTATTGTCACACCGGCTGCCCGGTCAACAACCAGATCCCCGACTGGAACGACCTCGTCTATCACGGCCAATGGCAAGAGGCCTCGCGCAATCTGCACTCGACCAACAATTTTCCGGAATTCACCGGCCGCATCTGCCCGGCGCCGTGCGAAGCCTCCTGCACGCTCAACATCGAAGACAATCGCCGGTCACCATCAAGACCATCGAATGCGCCATCGCCGACCGCGCCTGGGAGGAAGGCTGGGTCAAGCCGGAGATCGCCGCCGACAAGACCGGCAAGAAGCGTGGCCGTCGTCGGCTCGGGCCCGGCGGGCCTCGCCGCCGCCCAGCAGCTCGCGCGCGCCGGCCACGACGGTGCATGTCTTCGAGAAGCAACGCCAAGGCCGGCGGCCTGCTGCGCTACGGCATTCCCGATTTCAAGATGGAGAAGCACCTGATCGACCGCCGCGTCGCGCAGATGGAGGCGGAAGGCGTCACCTTCCATTATGGCACCCATATCGGCGTCACGCCAGGACGCCAGGCAGCTCGGTCGACAGCTTCGACGCCGTGCTGCTGGCCGGCGGCGCCGAGAAGCCGCGCGATCTGCCGATTCCCGGCCGCGACCTCGCACGGCATCCACTTCGCCATGGATTTCCTGCCGCAGCAGAACCGCCGCGTCTCGCAAGGAGCCGCCGCTCGACAACCGACCCGATCCTCGCCGACGGCAAGCATGTCGTCGTGATCGGCGGCGGCGACACGGGCTCCGACTGCATCGGCACCTCGATCCGCCAGGGCGCGCTCTCGGTCACCCAGCTCGAAATCATGCCGATGCCGCCGGAGCAGGAGAACAAGGCTGCTGACCTGGCCGGACTGGCCGTTGAAGCTGCGCACCTCGTCGAGCCAGCAGGAAGGGCGCCGAGCGCGACTTCTCCGTCGTGACCAAGTCCTTCTCCGGCGAGAACGGCGAGGTGAAGAAGCTCCACTGCGTCCGCGTCGATGGCAAGATGCAAGCCAGTCCCCGGCAGCGAATTCGAGCTCAAGGCCGATCTCGTGCTGCTCGCCATGGGCTTCGTGCATCCGGTGCATGAAGGCATGCTGGCCGGATCTCGGCGTCAAGCTCGACCGCGCGCGGCAATGTCGAGGCGAATGTGAACGACTACCGGACCAGCCTCGACAAGATCTTTGCCGCCGGCGACATGCGCCGCGGCCAGTCGCTGGTCGTCTGGGCGATCCGCGAAGGCCGTCAGGCGGCGCGCGCCGTCGACGAATTTCTCATGGGTGCGAGCGACCTGCCGCGCTGATCATGGAGCCGACGTGAAGCTGAAATCATCGGCGCGACCGGCCGGCGGCGGCGGCATCTGGCCGACGGAAAACAGCATTTCGGCAGCGCTGCCAGGGACGGCAAGCGCGCGCAGGCCGGCCAGCCGTGCCCCGGGTCCGGCGACAGCAGCGGGTTCGGACGCCTTGGGCAGGAGATCGGCAACCTCGACAGCCTCCGGGCGCATTGTCACCGCCGCGCCATCGGCAGCCGCCTGACCGAACAGCGGCACCTCGGAGAGCGCCGGGCCCTCGGCTTTCCCGGCCGCGGCTTCGGCGCTCGGCGGCGGCGCTGCTTTCGCCATGCCCTCCTTGATTGCCGCCAGCACCAGCTGGCCCAGGCGGTTGTTGCCCTGCTTGAAAAAGGTGACGCCATCGCGCGATCGCAGCCGCCGGATAACGCCCTCGTCGCCGGGCCCTGAATCGGTATAGCTGCCGTCGGGATTGAGAAAGGCTGGGCGTATGTCGACGAACTGGGCGCCCTTCGCTTCGACGCGCTCGCGCTGCAGTTGCCGATTATGCTGCGCATCGCCGCATCGTATTCGGGGTCGGCCATCGGCGGGACGCTCGACCCAATAGACCTTGACGCCGGCCGAAAGCAGGGCATCGAGAACGCGGTCGGTCCGTGCCTTGTAGGCCTCGACCCACTCGGGCGTGCCGAACACAAGACGTCGCTCGTCCATCGCGGATTGCCTGCCGGTCGTTGGCTGCCGAGCAGCACCACCACGGCATCGAAGGCGTTGCCTTCGAGGATCTTGGGCAGCGCCACGCTCCAGTCGTAGAATTCCGGCCGAGCCACGCCCGATTCTTCCTTGAACCGGCCGGTCACCTCGAAGCCCGTCTCGAGTTCGGCCATGCGCGTGAGACCGGCCCCGAGCCCGCCGCCCAGCGCATCGCCGATCACCAGGATGCGAGTAGGTCTCGGCTTCCACTTCCGAGCCGAGAATCGGCTGCTCCGGCAAGACTGCCTGCGCCGCCGCCAGCGGCGATTGCCGCGGCAAGAAATAATGCGAGCAATGATGGCGCGCCACAACATGCTGGACCCCTAACTTCCGCGCCGGATACGCTCGAGCAGCTTGAGCGAGGGCAGGCCGTCGAGCGGCAGGCCGGCGCTTCTTCTGATAGGCGATGATCGCTTCATAGGTGCGGGCGCCGAAGCGGCCGTCGCTGCCGCCGGTCTCGAAGCCGCGCCGGCTGAGCCGCTTCTGCAATCTCGACGCGCTGCTGCGAAACTGAGATCGTAGCTCGACATCGGGCCAGGCGCCGGCGATACGGACCGCCGCCCCGGATGCGGTCGGCGAGATGGCCGACCGCCACCGCATAGGAATGCGAATGATTGTAATCCATGATGCGCCAGGAAATTCCGCGTCACCAGGAAGGCGGGGCCGGCGAGGCCCTGCGGCACCATGACGAAGGCATCCGCATTGGGAGCGCCGAAGTTGCCGCCGCGCGCCGGCTTGACGCCGAGCTTCGCCCATTCGGCTACCGTCCGCCACTTGCTGCGGCCGATCAGCGCCTTGTTGAAGTCCTTGGGCAGCGTCACCTCCCAGCCCCAGGGCCGGTCGGATCTTCCAGCCCGCCTTGGCCAGATAATTGGCGGTCGAGGCGAGCGCATCCTCCTTCGAGCCCCAGATGTCCTTGACTGCCGTCGCCGGTCCAGTCGACCGCATAGGCGAGATAGGAGGTCGGGATGAATTGCGTATGGCCCATGGCGCCGGCCCATGAGCCGGTGAAGTTTTCGGGCTGACCACGCCCTTCTTCAGGATCTTCAGAGCCGCGATGATACTGCTGCGCGGGCATAATCCTTCTTGCGGCCGGCATAGATGAGGGTGGCGAGCGAGCGCATCACCTTCATCGAGCCCTTGTCCTTGCCGAAATTGCTATTCCATGCCCCAGATGCCGAGCAGGATGTGGCGGTCGACGCCGTATTTCTTCTCGATCGCCGTGAGCAGTGTCTGCCTCGCGCCGCCTTCATCTGCTTGCCGGTGTCGATGCGGATCGGGGTCACCGCCTTGGCCAGATATTGCGAGGTGGTCGAGGTGAATTCCGGCTGGTTCTTGGCGAGTTTGAGAACCGCCGGGATCGGGCTCGGTGATGCCGGCGAAGGCGCGGTCGAACAGCGCCCGCGAAATGCCCGCCTGCCTTGGCCCGGGGCCACAGGGTCTCGATGAAGGCCTCGAATTTCGCATCCGCCAGCGCCGGGGCCGAGGTGGCCAACAGCGCTACGGCAATCGCCATAGCGGCGATGAGGCGTCTCAACATGAATCACCGTCCCTTTTCGAGACCCTTCTACAGCGCCCGAGCAAAACCGCCAAATGCGGCCTCAATCAGGCCGCGTTGCGGCGGACGCAGGTGCTTTTCCCAGTCGAGCGCCGAGGCGACGATGAAGTCGAGATCGTCGTGTCTTGGGCGTCCAGCCGAGGACCTGCCGCACCCGTTCGGCGCCCGCCACGATGCGCCGCCGGATCGCCGGCCCGGCGCGGCGCCATGCTTGACCTCGAGCTGACTGCCAGCGGCCTTCTCGACCGCCTTGATCACCTCGAGCACCGAAAAGCCCTTGCCATAGCCGCAATTGAAAATGCCGCTTTCGCCGCCCTCGCGCAGATGGGTGAGCGCATCCAGATGAGCGGCGATCAGATCGCTGACATGGATATAGTCGCGCAGGCAGGTGCCGTCGGGCGTGTCGTAATCGGTGCCGAATACATCCAGATGCTCGCGCTGGCCGAGCGCCGTCTGGCAGGCGACCTTGATCAGATGCGTGGCGCGCGGCGTCGACTGGCCGGTGCGGCCCTTGCGGATCGGCGCCCGCCACGTTGAAATAGCGCAGCGCCACATATTGCAGGCCATAGGCCGCATGGCTGTCGCGCAGCATCCATTCGGTCATCAGCTTGGAGGTGCCATAGGGCGAAATCGGCTGCGCGGCGCGGCGTCCTCGAACACCGGCTTGCTCGCCGGATTGCCGTAGACGGCGGCGGTCGAGGAGAAGATGAAGCGCGGAATTCTGCGCCTTCACCGCGCAGGCGATCAGGGTCCGCGATCTTGACCGTGTTGTTGAGATAATAGCCGAGCGGATCGGTGACCGATTCCGGCACCACGATCGAGCCGGCGAAATGGATGACCGCATCGAATTTGTGCTCCGCCATCAGCCGCGTCGAGGAGCGCCTCATCGCCGATATCGCCTTCGACGAGCTTGGCCTGCGGGCGCGACCGCCCACCAGAAGCCGGTCGACAGATTGTCGAGGACGACGACGTCCTCGCCGGCATCGGCCAGCGCCAGCACCATGTGGCTGCCGATATAGCCCGCGCCGCCCGTCACCAAAACGCTCATGCGCTCTCCATCCGTCCGCTGAGCTTGCCTGTGCAAGCACGTCTTGACAACAATGCCATGATCGCGTCGACATGTCCGCAAGTGATCTGCTAACGAGAGGTTAATCATGGCGCGCCCGATCAAGAAAGCCGTCTTTCCCGTGGCCGGTCTTGGCACCCGGTTCCTGCCGGCCACCAAGGCCATGCCCAAGGAGATGCTGACCGTCGTCGACCGGCCGGTCATCCAGCTTGCCGTCGATGAGGCGCGCGAGGCCGGGATCGAGCATTTCATCTTCGTCACCGGCCGCAACAAGGGCGTCATCGAGGATCATTTCGACAAGCAATACGAACTCGAAGCAGACGCTGCGCAAGCGCGGCAAGATCGGCCGAACTCGAATTGCTCGAGCAGGATCTGCCGGGTGCCGGCCAGACGAGCTTCACCCGCCAGCAGGAGCCCTTGGGCCTCGGCCATGCCGTCTGGTGCGCCCGCGAACTGGTCGGCGACGAGCCCTTCGCCCTGCTGCTGCCCGACATGGTGATGCATGCCAAGCCCGGCTGCCTGAGGCAGATGATCGATGTCTACAATGCGCCGGGCGGCGGCAATGTCATCGCGGTCGAGGAAGTGCCGTGGGACCAGGTGCACCGCTACGGCGTCGTCGGCGCCAAGGACTGGCAGGACAACGCCTTCGCCATCGAGAGCATGGTGGAGAAGCCGACGCGCGAGGATGCGCCGTCCAACCTCATCATCTCCGGGCGCTATATCCTGCAGCCCGAAATCTTCGCCGAGATCGACAAACAGGCGCCCGGCGCCGGCGGCGAAATCCAGATCACCGACGCGATGATCCGGCTGCATGGCGCGCCAGCCCTTCTGGGGCGTCAAATTCGAGGGCACGACCTACGACTGCGGCGACAAGATCGGTTTCCTCGTCCGCCAATGTCGCCTATGGGCCTCGAGCGCGAGGATCTGGGACCCTCCTTCAAGGCGGCGCTGCGCAAGATCATCGACGACCATGGCGGATTGTAACGCGCATGTGCCGGTATCTCAAAAAAAATGCCGGCCAAATGGCGCGCTTCCCTTTTCCGCCGCGACCGCCTAGTTTGCCGCCATGTCAGCGAGTCCTTTGAAGAAACCTGCTTCCAGCCGGGCCCAATGGCTGGCTTCGGCCCGCCGCGCCCTGGAAACCGAAACCCGCGGCATGGCGAGCCTCGTTGAAGCCATCGACGGCGCCCTCGGTGATGCGATCGCCGATGCGGTCGAATTGATCAGGAGCGCCAAGGGCCGGGTGATTCTCACCGGCATGGGCAAGAGCGGCCATGTCTGCCGCAAGATCGGCGGCAACGCTCGCCTCGACCGGAACGCCGGCCATCTTCGTCCATCCGGCCGAAGCCAGCCACGGCGATCTCGGCATGATCACCGGCGACGATGTCGTCGTCATGGTATCGAATTCCGGCGAATCGCCGGAACTTCGCGCCATCCTTGACCTATGCCCGCCGCTTCTCGGTGCCGTTCATCGCGGTGACGGCGCGCATCGACTCGACCATCGCGCACGAGGCCGATGTGGTGCTGCCGCTGCCGCAGGCCAAAGAAGCCTGTCCGATCGGGCTCGCGCCAACGACATCAACCCTGCTGCAAATGGCGCTTGGCGATGCACTGGCGATCGCACTCCTCGAGGACAAGGGATTCACCGCACGGGATTTCCACAATTTTCATCCCGGCGGCAAGCTTGGCGCCCAGCTCACGCATGTGCGCGATGTGATGCACCGCAAGTCCGCAGTTGCCGCTGGTGCCGCCGGACATGCCGATGTCCGATGCCCTGGTGGTGATGACCGCCAAGAGCTACGGCTGTCTCGGCGTGGTCGATGAGGCGGGCAGCCTCACCGGCATCGTCACCGACGGCGACCTGCGCCGCCACATGAGCCGCAATCTCGTCGATCAGCGCGTCGACGAAGTGATGACCCGCTCGCCCAAGACCATCGATCCCGATGCCTTGACCTCGGAAGCGCTCGAAGTCGCTCAACGCGGCGAAGATCACTAGCCTGTTCGTCGTCGATGATAAGCAGAAGCCGCTCGGCCTCATCCACATCCACGACCTCCTGCGTCTCGGCGTGACCTAATCCGCCGCAACTGTCGAGCCGTAGCCCGTCGACGGCCGTCACCTTGATGCGCGCGCCCTGGGGCAGGTCGGGGCCCGTCACTTCCCAGATCGTGTCCTCGATGCTGAGCCGGCCGTGGCCGTCGCGATCGGCTTCCTCGAGCACATAGCTTTTGCCGACATAGTCGTACATGCGCCGGTTGAGATTGGGCTGGTCGCTGTCCAGCACATGGCGCTTGACCAGCAACGGCCTGCCCGCCAGCACGAAGACCAGCGCAAAACCCGCGAAAACCAGAAGTTCCAGCCGCCAGCCCAGGTCGAAGAAAGCGTCGAGGATGCCGGTGGCGGCGGCCGCCGCCGCAAGAAAGATGAAGAAAGTTACTAGGCGTCAGCAGTTCGAGAATAAGCAGCGCGCCCGCGGCGATCCACCAGAACCAGTCGCCGCCCAACGGCATGAACTCACCCATCGCGATTCTCCTTCATCCGCCTCAGCTCTTGGCCGGAATGCCCGGAACCGGCGCGCCGCCCTTTCGCGCGGGCACCGCGGCGCCGGGGCCGCCGAAGGCTTCGCGGGCGATCTCGGCGATGCCGCCGATCGATGCCGATCACCGAAGAGGCGTCGAGCGGCAGCATCAGGATTTTCTGGTTCGGCGACTGCGCCAGCGCCTCCAGCGCCTTCACGTAGTTGTTGGCGACGAAATAGTTGATCGCCTGCACATTGCCGCTGGAGATCGCGTTGCTCACCAGTTCGGTCGCCTTGGCCTCGGCCTCGGCGGAGCGCTCGCGCGCTTCGGCGTCGCGGAAGGCGGCCTCGCGGCGGCCCTCGGCCTGCGAGCACCACCGACTGCTTCTCGCCTTCCGCCTTCAGGATCGCCGCCTGGCGCATGCCTTCGGCTTCGAGGATCGAGGCGCGCTTCTCGCGCTCGGCCTTCATCTGCCGGCCCATCGAATCGACGAGATCGCGCGGCGGATTGATGTCCTTGATCTCGATGCGGGTCATCTTGACGCCCCACGGATAGGTCGCCTGGTCGACGACGCCGAGCAGGCGGTGATTGATCTCGTCGCGCTGCGACAGGAGATTGTCGAGGTCCATCGAGCCCATGACGGTGCGGATATTGGTCATCGTCAGATTGAGGATGGCGTTCTCGAGATCGTTCACCTCATAGGTCGGCCTTGGCCGCGTCGAGCACCTGGAAGAAGGCGATGCCGTCGACCGTCACCATGGCGTTGTCGCGGGTGATGACTTCCTGCGACGGCACCTGGATCACGCGCTCCATCATGTTCAGCTTGGCGCCGATGCGGTCGATGAACGGAACGATGAGGCCGAGGCCCGGCTGCAGCGTCCGGATGTAGCGGCCGAAACGCTCGACCGTGTAGTTGTAGCCCTGCGGCACCATGCGGATGGCGCGCAGCAGATAGAAGACGACGACCGCCAGAATAACCAGAACGAAAATGCCAGCGCCTGTCGAACATCGCCGATCTCCTCCGTGTTGATTTTGCGTGCAGCTAGAATGAGTGACCTCGCGCGCCGCTGATCGCAAGTCCTAATCGATCCAGCCGGCAAGCTCCTGCCGCACGATGCGTTCCCAGCATCGTGATCGACCCGGGCGAATCGTTGAGGCAGGGCACAGTCGAAAAATTCACGCCGCCCTTCTCCCGGAAAGTTTCGGCCAGCCCGATCGCCACCTCTTCCAGGGTCTCGACGCAATCGGCGGCAAAGCCCGGCATGATCATCACCAGATTCTTGACCCCCTGCCCGGGCAGGCTTTCGACGATGTCCTGCGCATAGGGCTTGAGCCATTCGGCGCGCCCGAAACGCGACTGGAAAACCACCTGCAGCATGCCGCGCGGCAATTTCAATTTCCCGCGACAAGAGCCGCGCCGTCTTCATGCAGTGGTCAGTAATAGGGATCGCCCGCCATCGACATAAGCTTGCGGCAGGCCGTGGAATGACGCGAGGATGCGATCGGGCTTCCAGGCGAGCGACTGTCGAGATGCCGGTCGAGACTCTGCGCCAGCGCGGCGATATGGGCCGGATGATCGTAATAGGGCGGCACGCGTGCGGATCGCCGGCTGCCAGCGCATCTCCTTCAGGGCATCGAAGGCCTTGTCGAGGGCGGTCGCCGTGGTGGCGGCGCTGTATTGCGGATAGAGCGGAAACAGCAGAATGCGGTCGCAGCCCTGCTTCCTTCAGCGCCCTGATGCGCTCGGCGATGGCCGGAAGCCCGTAGCGCATGGCCCAGTCGACGACGATTTCGGCATGACTGCGCAGCGCCTCGCCGAGCTTCGGCCTGCGCGCGGGTGATGGTCTTCAGCGGCGATTCGTTCCGTTCCCGGTTCCAGATCTTGTCATAGGCATGGCCGCTGCGTGCGGGCCGGATCGTGAGGATGACGCCGTTGAGGATGAACCACCACAGCGCCGCGATTGATTTCGATGACGCGGCGGTCGGAGAGGAACTCCTTGAGATAACGCCGCATCGGCCAATAGGAGGTTGCCTCGGGCGTTCCCAAATTGATTAGGAGAACGGCTATTTTACCAGTATTTACAGAAGGATGATCAGAAGTGTAAATGGGCCCATGGGACATGGCTGTTGTGAATCTCTTTGCGAAACTTTCGGCGTGGCGCCACGCATATGTCCGTTAACCCCTTGCCAATGCAATAGCCCGATAATTTCGCCGCTGCGGAGAAGTGGAGCGTTGGCTCGCATGGGTATGATTGCCGGCGGACAGGAAAGCCCCCTGTCGCGCCTTCACACGGATACCGGCCGGCCGGCCGATCTTGCCTTTGCCGATCTCGATCATCCGGTGTCGGCGTCCTCCGTCGATCTCGGCGCCTTTCGCGCCGAACAGATTGCATCGGTGGTCAATGCATCGCCGCTGCTGCTCATCGCCAATGCCGGCATTGCGCTCGGCTTTGGCAGTCTTGCGGTCTATCGGTTTGCTCCGCTCCCTGTCATTTTGTGGACATTGGCGGCAATCGTCCCTTCCCTGCTGCTGCTTTTCTACTGGTGGCGCAATCGCGACCGCCAATCGAACTCCGCCCCGCTTGGCGCCATTCGTCAGGTCGAAGGCTGCGCCGTAGCTCTGGGTCTCGTCTGGGCGGCAATACCTGCGTTGTTCTTCGATGCCGCAAACGAGGACTTCAGAGTGCTCGTTATCGCCCTCGCCTTCGCCATGTCCGGCCTCGGCGTCTACGCCCTGGCCTACGTCCCCACCGCCGCCATCCTATTCTCGTCACTCATCGTAGGATCGCTGTCGATCACTTCGGTCGAAGCTCGGCGGCGAAGTCGGCCTGAGCTTCGGGTTCTTTGCGATCCTTTACGGTATTGTGCTGGCAAGCCTGGTTTTGTACGACCATCGGCTGGCACTGCAACACACCGCCGCCAGTCAGGAAGTGGTTCGGCAGAAGGACATCATTTCCCTGCTCCTCAAGGATTTCGAGCAGGGCGCCAGCGATTGGCTGTGGGAAACCGATCGCGATGGACAGCTCACTTACTTTTCGCAACGCCTGTGCGATGTCGTCGGCCAGCCGGCCGCCGCCATCGAGCGGCACAGTCTTGCCGATGCGGCCGGTACCGAGGCCGGACGGGCGGCCGGCTGGACGGGCTTCGCCGAAACGATGGCCAGACGCCAACCGATTTCCGACTGTCTCCTCGAGGTGCTGCGCGGCGGCGAGCGCACCTGGTGGCATATCGACGCTCGTCCGCTGTTCGGCGGCAACGGCGAATTCATCGGTTATCGCGGTGTCGGCCGCGACGTCACCGAGGAGCGCAATGCTCAAGAACAATTAATCAGCGCCAAGGAAAAAGCCGAGGCGGCCAACGCCGCGAAGTCGCAATTCCTCTCGGTCATGAGCCACGAGCTCAGGACGCCGCTCAATTCTATCGTCGGCTTCTCGCAATTGCTGGCTTCGAGCCAGGCCGATTATCTGAGCGATGCCGCACGCAACGAATATTTCAAGACCATTCTCGAAAGCAGCAATCACCTGAAATCGCTGATCGACGACATTCTCGATGCCAGCCGGATCGAGAGGGGCACTCTCACGCTGGTCGAACAGGAAATGGATGCGGCCGAACTCGTCGAGGTCGCCGTCAAGATGTGCCGCGACGCCGCCGAGAAGGCCGACGTCACGATCGTCGCGCGGGTTGTCGACGGCATCGAAATCAAGGGCGATGTCACCCGCCTCAAACAGGTGCTGATCAATCTGATCGCCAACGCCGCGAAATTCTCGAAGGCCGGCGAGTTCGTCGATGTCGCCCTGAAGCGGACCGGCGAGGGCGGCTTGGCAATTGCTGTCCGCGACAGCGGCATCGGCATCAAGCCGGACGATATCCAACGCATCTTCGAACCCTTCGTCCAGGCCGATGACGGCATGTCGCGCCGCTTCGGCGGCGTCGGACTCGGCCTGTCCATTGCCCGCAAGATCGCACGGCTCCATAACGGCGATGTGACGATCGAAAGCCAGGCCAGCGCCGGAACGACGGCGTCGTTGCTGCTTCCCGCCCAGCGTGTCACCTGGCCGAAACCCGCCAGAATGCCGCCTGCCGCCGCGACGGCGGCCGCCTGAGCCCGCGACATGGCAAAGGCTGCTGCCAACCCTCCCTTCCTGGGCGCCGGGAAATCGAAAACGCCCTCGGGCTTCGATGCCGCAATCTTCGGCGCACCCCATGGCACGCCCTATAAGGGCATCGACAATCGCGTTCACGCCGGATCGCCGAGGGCCTTCCGCAAAGCACTTGCCGCCGACGCCGCATGGCTCGAGCACTGGGATTTCGATCTCGGCGGCACATTGCTGGAGGGCGGCCTCCGCCTCGCCGATCTCGGCGATCTCGCCGACCAAGCCGCGGGACGGCGCCGGAAATCGCAAGCTGATCGAAGCCTGCACAAAGCGCATACTCGAGGCTGGCGCCATTCCCCTGATGTTCGGCGGCGACGATTCGACCCCCATTCCATTCATCGCCGCCTTCGCCGGCGGCCCGCCCGCTCACCATCCTGCAGATCGACGCCCATATCGACTGGCGCGACGAGCGCTACGGCGAGCGCCACGGCTTCTCCAGCACCATGCGGCGTGCCTCCGAGAGTCCCATGTCTGGCGCATCGTGCAGGTCGGGTGCGCGCGGTCTCGGCAGCGCCCGTGCCGAGGAAGTCAAAGATGCGCGCGAGTGGGGGGTCCACATCGTCACCGCCACGCGACATTCATCGCGACGGCATCGCCACCGTGCTGGCCCACATTCCCGAAGACACCGATTGCCTGATCAGCCTCGATTGCGATGCGCTTGACTTCTCGCAGATGCCGGCCGTCGCCTATCCGTCACCGGGCGGCCTCACCTACACGCAGGTGACGGGACTCATCGCCGGCGTGGCGGCCAAGGCGCGCATCGTCGGCTTCGACCATGATCGAATTCGTGGCCGCCAAGGACCGCGACGGCGCCGCAGCCTTTACCGCGGCGCGCATCGTCTGCAACGTCATCGGCAGGCTCGCATGCGGCGCTGATCACTCCGCCGCCAGAGCTTGGGCCTCTCCAGCCGTTTCGTGCCGAAGCGCGCAAGCAGTTCCGTCTCCCTCGACTTGGCACGGCGGAGGTGGCTCTTCCTTGACATGGCCGATAGCCGCGAATCTGTTCCGGGATCGAGGCGATCTCCACCGCCAAAGCGTGATTGGCGGCAGCAAGCGAAGGCAACAGCGCTGCGATCGTATCTCGGTACGCGTCGATCAGCGCGCGCTCCTGCCGCCGCTCGGCCGAGTAGCCGAAAACATCGAAGGCCGTGCCGCGCAGTCCCTTGAACCGCGCGAGCAATCTGAATGCCGTCATCATCCACGGGCCGAATTTCATCTTGCGCGGCTCGCCGGTGAAGCCGGATCGCGGCGTCGCGAGGAGCGGCGGCGCCAGATGGAAAGTGAGCCGGTGCCGCCCTTGAAACGGCTTGCAGCGCTGCTCGAAGGTGCCGTCCGTATAGAGCCGCGCCACTTCATACTCGTCCTTGTAGGCCATCAGCTTGAACAGATAGCGCGCCACGGCTTCGGTGAGCGCCGTCGAGCTTGCCGCGCCACGCCGGATTCGCGCGGCGCGCACCTTGTCGACGAAATCCTCGATAGGACTTCGGCATAGTCGGCATTCTGATAGTCGGTGAGGAAGGCGACGCGCCGCGCAATCATCTCGTCGAGCGTCTCGACGGCGCCGGCGCCGCCTTCGCGGCCGATGATCGCCTCGACCGCCTTTTCGTCATGCGGCGGCACGGCGGCCCCACAGGAAGGCCTCGAGATTCATCTTCACCGCCACGCCGTTGAGCCGGATCGCCTCCTCGATCGCCGCGGCGCCGATCGGGATCAGTCCCTTCTGATAGGCATAGCCCAGGGTGAAGAGATTGGCGGCGATCGAATCGCCGAGGAGCGCCGTGGCGATGCCGGTGGCATCGATGGCATGCAAGCCGTCCTCGCGCACCGCGCGCCGCGATCCGCAGCTGCCATGCGCTCGCCGGGCAGATCGAAATCGGCGCTGTGGGTGAACTGCGCCGGCATCGATCTCGTGCGTCGTTGATCACCGCATGGGTGCGCTCGGCGCGACGGCGCCGCCAGCACGCGCTCGGACGCCGAGGTCACGAGATCGCAGCCGAGGATGAGATCGGCGCCGCCCGCGGCGATGCGCACCGCGGCAATGTCTTCCGGCTTCGCCGCGATCTTCAGATGGGTGACGACCGCGCCGTTCTTCTGCGACAGGCCGACCATGTCGATGATGCCGACGCCCTTGCCCTCGATATGCGCCGCCATGCCGAGAATATGGCCGATGGTGACGACGCCGGTGCCGCCGATGCCGGTGACCAGGATCGACCACGGCCGGTCGAGCGCCGGCAGCTGCGGCTCCGGCAGCACCGGAAAGACAGTCGCCTCCGCCGGCAATCGCTTCAGGTCGACGCCGCGGATTGACCAGTTCGCCGCCCTCGACGGTGACGAAGCTCGGGCAGAAGCCCTTGAGGCAGGAATAATCCTTGTTGCAGGCCGACTGGTCGATCTGCCGCTTGCGGCCGAAGGCGGTCTCGACCGGCACGATCGCGACGCAGTTCGATTGCACGCCGCAATCGCCGCAGCCTTCGCAGACCAGCTCGTTGATGAAGACGCGCTTGTTGGGATCGGGGAAGGCGCCGCGCTTGCGCCGCCGCGCGCTTCTCGGCGGCACAGGTCTGGTCGTAGATGATGACGCTGGTGCCCGTGCACGTCCATGAATTCCGTCTGCACCGCCTGCAGATCGTCGCGATGATGGAAGCTGATCATGCGGCGGGAAAGCCGGCGCGCGAGGATATTTATCCGGCTCGTCGGAAACGATCGCGATGCGCTCGACGCCGCTCGGCGCGCATCTGATGGGCGATCATGCGGCACGCGTGAGCGTTGCCGTCATGCGCCTGGCCGCCGGTCATCGCCACCGCGTCGTTGTAGAGGATCTTGTAGGTGATGTTGACGCCGGAGCGACGGCGGCGCGGATCGCGAGCAGGCCCGAATGATTGTAGGTGCCGTCGCCGAGATTCTGGAACACGTGCTTGCGCTTGGAGAACGGCGCCTCGCCGACCCAGTTGGCGCCCTCGCCGCCCATCTGCGTCGAGCCCTTCGGTGTTGCGCTCGGGCATGAACTGCACCATCCAGTGGCAGCCGATGCCGGCATAGCCGCGCGCCCCCTCGGGCAGCACGGTCGATGAATTGTGCGGGCAGCCGGCGCAGAAATAGGGCATGCGCGCAGCAAGATCGGGCTGCATTGCTGACGCCGCGCCTGCGCCGCCGGATCGCGTCGAGCCGCTCGGCGACCGCCGGCCATGCCGCGCGCTCCAGGATGCGCTCGCCGATGGCGATGGCGATCTGGTTGGGCTCGAGCGTGCCATAGGCCGGGAAACAGGTGTTTCGCCCGCTTCGTCCTTCTTGCCGATGACGATGGGCGCGGTCGCTGTCGTTGAACAGCAGCTCGCGCACATGCGTCTCGATCAGCGAGCGCTTTTCCTCGACGCAGATGATGAGTGTCGAGACCCTTGCGCGAATTCGTGGATGATCTGCGGGATCGAGCGGCCAGACCATGCCGATCTTGAGCAGCCGCACGCCGATGCTTCGCCGCCACCGCCTCGTCGATGCCGAGATCGTCGAGCGCCTGGCGCACGTCGAGATAGCTCTTGCCGGCCGCGACGATGCCGATCTTGGGCTCGGGCCGCCGCGGAAGACGATCTGGTTGAGGCCGTTGGCGCGGGCGAAGGCGACCGCGGCATGGCGCTTGCAATTATGCAGCCGCTTTTCCTGGTCGAGCCGGTCGTCATTCGGGCGGATGTTGAGGCCGCCCGGCGGCATCTTGAAGTCGCGCGGGATGACGGGCTTGCACGCGGTCGAGGCCCGCCTCGATCACCGCCGGTCGATTCGACCGTGTCATGCACGCATTTGATGCCGACCCACATGCCCGAATAGCGCGACAGCGCCGAGCCATAGAGGCCGTAGTCGATAGAGTTCCTGCACGCCGGCCGGGTTGAGGATCGGGATCATCGCATCGAGCAAGCGCGAACTCGCTCTGATGCGGCACGGTCGAGGATTCGGCGCCGTGATCGTCGCCGGCCATGACGAGCACGCCGCCATGCTTGGAGGTGCCCGCCGCATTGGCGTGGCGGAAGCACATCGCCGGAGCGGTCGACGCCCGGGCCCTTGCCGTACCAGATGCCGAACACGCCGTCGATAGGCGCCTTCGCCGCGCATCTCGGCCTGCTGGCGTGCCCCACAGCGCGGTGGCGGCCAGATCCTCGTTGAGCCCGGCCTGGAACTTGATGTGGCTGCGGCTCGAGGAGCGCGCTTGGCGCCGCATGAACTGGCCTGGTCGACGCCGCCGACCGGCGAGCCGCGATAGCCCGTGACATAGCCCGCCGTATTGAGGCCCGCCTCGCCGGTCGCGCTCCTTCTGCATGAGCGTCAGCCGCACCATCGCCTGCGGCCCGGTGAGGAACACCCGCGATCTTGGCCAGGTCGTATTTGTCGGCGAGGCTGTGGACGGTCTTTGGCCATTGGGACGTCCTTCGTATCACTTAGCATCCGCTTTGCGAAACCGTCTGGCGCGCGCTTGACAGGACTGCGCCATGCCGATACTACAGCATCGCCATGGCCAGGGGGAAGCGATCTCCCCTCCAGGCGACATGCCCAAGAATCGCGTCCTTCAACATTCAACAGAGGGCGCACCATGTCCGCACCGAATATGATTTCTCCTGACAAACTTGTCCGTCTCGTCGGCACTCCGGCGGCACCGGTCATCATCGATGTCCGCACTGAGGAGGACTTCGACGCCGATCCCCTGCCTCATTCCCGGCTCGATCCGGCGGTCGCACACCAATGCCGCCGAATGGGGCAAGGACTTCGTGGGCCGCAGCGTCATCGTCGTCTGCCATCACGGCGGCAAGCTGAGCCACGGCACGGCCGCCTGGCTCCGCCACCTGGCGCCGAGGCAGCAGTCGCTCGAAGACGGTTTCGAGGGCTGGAAGAAGGCGGGCCTGCCGCTCGTTCCCGCGAGCAAAATCCCGCCGCGCGATGCGCAAGGGCCGCACCGTGTGGGTGACCCGGGCGCGGCCCAAGATCGACCGCATCGCCTGCCCCTGGCTGATCCGCCGCTTCGTCGATCCCGATGCCGTCTTCCTCTTCGTGGCGCCATCCGAGGTCGCCATGGTGGCCGACCGCTTCAATGCCACGGCCTTCGACATCGAGGACACCTTCTGGAGCCATCGCGGCGACAACTGCACCTTCGACGTGATGATCGAAGAATTCGGCCTCGCCACCGAAGCGCTTGCTGCGGCTTGCCAGCCATCGTGCGCGGCGCCGATACGGCACGGCTCGATCTCGCGCCCGGAAGCGCCGGGCCTGCTCGCCGCCTCGCTCGGCCTGTCGCGCATGTATGCCGATGATCTCGAGCAGCTCGAGGCCGGGCTGACTGCTCTACGATGCCTTCTATCGCTGGTGCCGCGACGCCACGGATGAAACCCACAACTGGCCGACCAACAAGGCGAAGCCGTGAGCGCAGCGCCCGGCTTCGGCGAAGCGCGCGCAGTCTGGGCCCGCATCGGCTGCCTCTCCTTTGGCGGTCCGGCGGGCCAGATCGCCCTGATGCACCGCGAGATCGTCGATGAGCGGCAATGGCTCACCGAAGCAGCAATATCTCTCGGCGCTCAATTTCTGCATGCTGCTGCCGGGGCCGGAGGCCATGCAGCTTGCCACCTATGCCGGCTGGAAGCTGCACGGCGCCAGGGGCGGGCTTGCGGCCGGCCTGCTTTTCGTGCTGCCCGGCGCGCTGGTCGTGCTGGCGCTTTCGATGCTCTATGGCGCCTTCGGCAATGCTGCCGTGGATCGCGGCGCTCTTCTATCGGCGTCAAGGCGGCGGTTCTGGCGATCGTCATCGAGGCGCTGCTGCGCGTCGCCCGCCGCGCCCTCAAGACCAATGTCGACTGGCTGATCGCCGGCGCTGGCCTTTCTGGCGCTCTATCGTCTTCGATCTGCCCTTCCCGCTGATCATTGCCGCCGCCGCACTTATTGGGTTTCTGCGCGGCTCGAATGAGGCCACCGCCGTCACGACGGCGCGGCCGACTTTCGCGGCACTCTCATCCACCGTTGCCGTCTGGGCTGCCATCTGGCTCGTGCCGCTGGCGCTGCTCGCGCTGCTGCTCGGGCCCCACCATGTGCTTACCGAAATCGGCGTGTTCTTCTCCAAGCTCGCCGTCGTGACCTTCGGCGGCGCCTATGCGGTCTTGTCCTACATGGCCCAGGCCGCCGTCGAGGATCAAGGCTGGCTCACCGCACCCGAAATGATCGACGGACTTGGCGCTGGCCGAAACGACGCCGGGTCCGCTCATCCTGGTCACGCAATTCGTGGGCTATCTCGCGGCACTGCGCGAGATGGGCGGCGTCTGGGGCGGCATCGCCGGCGCCGTCGTGACCCTGTGGATGACCTTCGCTCCCTGCTTCCTGTGGATCTTCGCCGGCGCCCCCTACATCGAGCATATCGGCAAGATGCCCGCGCCTTTCGGGCGCCCTTGCCGCCATCACCGCCGCGGTGGTCGGCGTCATCCTCAATCTGTCGCTGTGGTTCGGCCTGCATGTGCTGTTCGGCAAGGTCGAGCGCATCGGCGGCATCTTCAAACCCTGGTGGCCCGATTGGGCGACCCTCGACTGGGGCGCCGCCGGCCTGACATTGATCGCGGCAGTGCTGCTGCTGAAATTCCACCTCGGCATCCCCAAGACACTCGCTCTCTGCGCCGTGCTCGGACTGCTCTGGAAACTGGCGGTCGCGTGAAAGCTTCCTCAGACTTTCCTTCTCCCCGTGGGGGAGAGGAGGGGCCCGCGCCGGGGCTGGGGGTGAGGGGGAGCGTGACTGCCCCATCCCTTCACCCTCCCTGCTATGCGATGGGCCCACTATCGCCTCGGGCGACGGAAATATTCTAGTCCCAGCGCCAGAAATCATTGCCCGCCTTGCCATAGGCGCGGGCGAGAACCATCTTGTGGACTTCCGAAGCGCCGTCGACGAGGCGGGCGGCGCGGGCATAGCGGTAGATCCAGCCGAGCACCGTGTCCTTGGAATAGCCGCGGGCACCGCAAAGCTGGATGCCGACATCGGCCGCCTTGTGCAGCACATCGGCCACATGAATCTTGGCCATCGAGATTTCGCGTCTGCGCCTTCTCGCCGCGGTCGAGTTTCCAGGCGGCGTGCATGGTGAGCAGCCGGCCCTTCTCGATTTCCGCCGCCACTTCGCCCAGCATCATCTGCACGCTTTCGCGCTCGCCAAGCAAGTTGCCAAAAGCCTTCCGCTCCTTCACGTAAGCCTGTGTTATCTCAAGACAACGCTTCGACAAGCCCGAGCCAGCGCATGCAATGGGTGAGCCGCGCCGGTCCAAGCCGCATCTGCGTCAGCCGCAGCCCGTCGCCCTCATCCAGCAGCCGATGCTCCTCGCGGAATTTCGAGCCCGTCGAATTCCAGCTCGCACACGCCGCCATGTTCCTCCGGCCCCATGATCGGGATGCGCCGCACGATGCGCCAGCCCGGCCGGTCCTTGTGATAGAGAAAGGCGGAGAGCCCGCGGCGCGCATCGTCGGAGGTGCGCGCCACCAGGATGAAATGCGAAGCCGCCGCGGCGCCCGAGATGAACCATTTTCGTCCGTGTACGATATATTTATCGCCGTGCTTCTCGGCCTTGGTCAGCATCATGCCGCCGGGATCGGAGCCGGCGCCGGGATGCGGCTCGGTCATGGCGAAGGACGAACGCACCTTGCCGTCGATAATCGGCTGCAGCCACTCGTCCTTTTCGGCCTCGCTCTTCAGCACCTTGTCGAGCACCGTCATGTTGCCGTCGTCGGGAGCGGCGCAATTCAATACGGCGGGGCCGAAGATCGAGCGGTTCGCCTCCTCGTAGAAGACCGCCCGCCCGGTCATCGTGAGCCCGAGCCCGCCGCGCTCCTTGGGCATCTGCGGCGCCCACAGCCCCGCCGCCTTCGCCTTGGCGCGGCAGCTCATCGAGAACCGCGAGGCGGATGTTCTCATAGGCGTCATAGGCGTCCTTGCGCTCCTCGAGCGGCAGGACCTCCGCGGCGATGAACTCCCGCACCTTAAGGCGCAGCGCCTCGATCTCGGGCGGCAGGGAAAAATCCATGGACACCTACCAGAATGCCGTCATGTGGCCGCCATCGGCGACGATGGTGGAGCCGGTCATGAATGCGGAGGCCCGCTTCGCGGCCAGCAGCAGCAGGGCGCCGTCGAGATCGGATGGATCGCCGACGCGGCGCTGCGGGATGCGCTTTCGGGTTTCCTCGGAGGCGGGGCTGGCAAGATAATCCTTCGTCATTTCGGTGACGATGTAGCCGGGTGCTATGGCATTGACCCTGATCTTGTGGCGGGCGAGTTCCAGCGCCAATGCATTGGTCATCTGCAAGACCGCCGCCTTGCTGACGCAATAGGCGGCGCTCACCCGGTGACACCCGGTAACTCAGGATCGAGGCGATGTTGATGATCGCACCTTCCTTGCCCGCCGCGATCAGCCGCCGCGCGAAAAGCTGCGACAGGTGCCAGACCGCATCGACATTGGTTTGCCGTACCCGTTGCCATTCGGCTACTTCCGTATCGAGGAACTTGCCGTCGTCGACGACGCCGGCATTGTTGATGAGCAGTGTCATCGGCCCGAATACGGCTTCGGCCTCGTCGAATGCGGCGGGGAAGGTTTCGGGCTGCGTGACATCGAGCGCCAGCGCGTGAGCCCCGCCGATCTTCTCCGCCAGCGCTTTGATGCGGTCCTTGCGCCGCGCCGCCAGCACGACCGTGGCGCCATGCGCCGCCAGCACCTCGGCGAAGCGGGCGCCAAGACCGGAAGAGGCCCCGGTGACCAGAGCCACCTCGCCTTGGAGGTCAAACAGGTCACGGGCCAGTGTGACGAGGGCCATGAAATTGGACTTTCTTAAGGGCTTTGCGCTATCTAGACGCCAGTTGCCGCCAATCACAAGGCCTTGCCGATGACTGCCTATTCGCCCCTGGTGGGGCTGCCCGCCGACACTTATGAAAGCCACGGCTTTCTGTTTCATTCGCTGGGCGACAAATATGTGCGGGCCGTCGCCGAAGTGGCCGAGTGCACGCCGGTGATGATCCCCTCGATGATCGACGCCCTGCAGCTCGAGCCGCTGCTCGATCATTTCGACGGCATCCTGATGACCGGCGCCGTCTCCAACGTGCATCCGCCCCATTACGGCGAGGCGCCCACCGCCGATCACGAGCCCTACGACCATGCCCGCGACGCCATCACGCTCAAGCTGATCAGGGCTGTGATCGAGCGCGGCATTCCGCTGTTCTGCATCTGCCGTGGCTTTCAAGAACTGAATGTGGTGATGGGCGGCTCGCTGGAGACCGAATTACAGCGCGGCGATAGCAGGCTCGACCATCGCGCCCCCAAATCCGAGGATACCGATGTGCGTTATGGCCCGCATCATGCGATCGCCGTAACACCCGGCGGCATGCTCGAGCGCATTCTTGGCAAGCGCCAGACCACGATCAATTCGATCCACCGCCAGGGCATCAAGAGGTTGGCACCTGGACTTCTCGTCGAGGCCACCGCACCCGACGGAGTGATCGAGGCGGTCTCGGTCAAGGGAGCCAAGAGCTTCGCCTTCGGCGCCCAGTGGCACCCCGAATACAAGGCCCGCGACAATCCCGATTCGGTGAAGCTCTTTAGTGCTTTTGGCGATGCGGTGCGAAAGCATGCCGCCGCCGCCACAGGCTCCGCCCGGCGGATCGCCTGACTACCGGTTCTCCTGCGACTGGCCTTCGCACTTCGCTCATGGCCTGACAGCTCCCTTGAAGTAAGGCAGTTGCTCCACTCTAGGCTGGTACTGACCGCTCGCCGAGAGCGTTCTGACGTGATTGATGATCTCTTCGAGCGAGGCAAACCACACCTTCTTGGTTTTGAGCGTGTGATCCAGCCATTGTTCGACCTGGCGCCAGCGGGCGAGACGGCCGGTGAGGAAGGGGTGCCAGATGCCCATCCAGAAGCCGCCCGCTTCGTACTGGGCGTCGAATTCCTCCCAGAAAGCCTTAAGTCCCTCGGAAGGGGCCTTCACCGGCATGAGATAGTCGATCTCGGCATAGTGGGCGAATGGCGGCCAATCGTCGGTGCCCCAATGCGTTGGAGCCTCCCAGAGACCGCCGCGCTTGGTCTTCATCAGATAGGGAATGTCGTCGGCCATCAGGGAAGAATCGTAAAGAAACCCCTTGGCGATCAGCAGATCGACCACCTGCTGGGTCAGGTTGTACAGTGGTGCCCGGTAGCCCCGCGGCGCTTTGCCAATCCGTTTCTTGTGAATTTCTAGGGCTTTCCCGAATGCCGCTTTTTGGGCCTTTCCCTTCGTGATGACTGGGTCTTCGTGGATGAGGCCGTGATGACCGATCTCATGACCGTCCTTGAGAATCGCCTCGACGGCTGTCGGATATTGCTCGATGCACCAGGCGGGAATGAAGAACGACTGCTTAAGACCGAACTTCCGGTAGGTTTCAAGGATGCGAGGGACGGCGACCGTGGGCCCGTAGCGGCCCATGGTAATCGGATAAAGCCGCTCATAGCTGTCCTTGGGCCGCGTGATGTGGATGAGGCTGTCGGCATCCATATCGAAGGTTATAGCGCATGCGCAACGGGCGCCGTTGGGCCAGGGAATGGGGTTCTTGATTATGGGTCTCGCCTTTCAGCTAAGGGCAGTCCGAATGTCCAACCCAGTCGCGGACATTCTGCCCCGGCGCCCACGGAATGTCATCTATGGCCGGTTGCAATTTTGACAGTGACCCCCGTGTTAGACTTTGACTCGGCGAATACTCGGCATAAACTCAATTCGAAGTGTCCGGGGAGGAAACCATGAAGTATCTTTTCGCAAGTGCTGCGTTATCCGCTTTGATGGCGGTTGCATCCACGCCGGCCGACGCAGCGGAAACCATCCGCATGCTGGCGCCGACCTGGCTTGGCTTCGCGCCGGTGCACGTCGCCAACGATCTCGGTTGCTTCAAGGAAGAGGGCCTGGAGGTCGATTACAAATTCGAGGACGACCGCACCAATGTGCTGGCGGCCTATACGCGCGGCGATATCGAGGTGGATATGCGCACCGTTGGCGAGCATCAGGGACGCCCCCGCGACGCCGCAACCCCCGGCGTGATCATCGGCACGATCGATGAGTCGGTTGGCGGCGACGGCGTCATAGCCGACGATTCCATCAAGTCGGTTGCCGAGCTCAAGGGCAAGACCATTGCCGCTGAGCCCAACATTCCCGCCCGCCTGCTATTGCAGCTCGATCTCAAGAAGGCGGGTCTGACCCTCAACGACCTTCAGATCAAGGACATCGCGACGGCCGATACAGCCGCCGTTTTCGCCGATTCATCGATAGCCGCCGTCGCCACCTATGAGCCTTTCATGTCACAGGCGGTGAAGGTATCGACGCGGCCGGGCGCCCGCGTCTTCTCCTCCTCGAAGGACTATCCCGGCATAATCATCGACATCATCACCGCCCGGAAAGACGACCTCGCCGCCAATCCCAAGAAATATGCGAGTTTCCTCAAGTGTATCTACAAGGCGGTCGACTACTCCAAGAGCGAGCCGGACAAATATGCCGAGCTGGCCGCCGCCCATTTCGGCCTGACGCCCGGCGATGTGAAGGAGATCCTGAAAACCAGTCTTGCCTACACACCGCTTAGCGAAGCGCTCAGCCATATGGGAAAGCCCGGACAGCGCGGCAAGCTGCACGATATCTTCGACACGGTGATGACGCTCAATCTGGAGAATGGCGCGGCCGAAAACCAGCTGGATGCCAATCTGCAGATCGACAACTCGGTCATAAACCAGCTCGCCGCGCAGTAGTCTATGCCGGCATGGCGCGGAGGCGAGAGCGAGTGGAAATGACATGGAATCTCTATCAATCTCCCTCCCCCTTGTGGGGAGGGATTAAGGGTGGGGGTCGCACCGGCCTTACCACCAGACCCCCACCCCTGCCCCTCCCCACAAGGGGGAGGGGGAATACCGAACGATGCAGTCCAACTTATCAAGCTCTAGATGCGCGAGCTGCTGACCTTCCGGGGGAAGGCGCCGCTGCGAACCGAGATCGCCGTTGGCGTGGTCATGGCCGCCGCCTTGCTGTTGTTGTGGGAAGCCGTGGCGCGGGCCCATTGGGTGGCGCCGCAGTTCCTTCCCTCGCCAACCGACGTGGTCAAGGCCATGTGGTCGATGTTCACGACCCAGAGCCTTCTCTGGCACACGGCCGTATCGACGCTGCGGGTGTGGTTCGCCTTTTTGATCGCGGCGGCCATGGCGATCCCCATCGGAATCCTCATGAGCAGCTACCGGATCGTCGGCGCCGCGCTCGAGCCGATCATCGATTTCATCCGCTATCTGCCGGTTCCCGCCCTGGTTCCGCTGTCGATCATCTGGTTTGGCGTCGGCGAGGAGACGAAGATATTTCTGCTGTGGCTGGGGACGTTTTTTCAACTGGTGCTCATGGTGGCCGACGACATGCGCCGGGTGCCGCACGAATATGTCGAAATCGCATTCACGCTCGGCGCCAAGCCCCGCCAGGTTTTGACCGATGTAGCGCTGCCCGCCATGGGGCCTTCGCTCGTCGACAATCTCCGGATCACTTTGGGGTGGTGTTGGACCTATCTGGTGATCGCGGAAATCGTGGCCGCCGATTCCGGCCTCGGCTTTGTGATCTGGTCGGCGCGCCGTTATGTCAAGACGCCGGAAGTCATGGCCGGCGTGGTCGTCATCGGCCTGATCGGGCTGATTACCGATCAGTTGTTGCGGGCATTGCACCGCCGCATGTTCAAGTATCTTTGAGTCGGGCGAGATGACGGAAAATTACCTGACTTTCGATCGCGTCACCAAGACGTTCGGCACGGTTCCCGTGGTGCTCGAAACTTCGCTCGCCATTGCGCGCAATTCGCTCTCCGTGTTTCTCGGTCCGTCGGGCTGCGGCAAGACGACACTCATGCGCATGATCGGCGGGCTCGACACGCCGACATCCGGCACGATCCGGCTCGAAGGCCGGGCCATCGATGGACCCGGCCGCCGGCGCGGCATGGTCTTCCAGTCCTACTCTTCTTTTCCGTGGTTGACCGTCGAAGGCAATATTGCGTTCGGCATGCATTACCGCAACGACCTCGCGCCGGTGCAGCGCGCCGAGCGGCTGCATCATTATCTCAAGCTCATCGGACTTGAGGACTTCGCGAAGTCCTACCCCAGCCGTATTTCCGGCGGCATGCGCCAGCGCGTGGCGATCGCCCGCAGCCTTGCCGCGGGTTCCGACGTGCTGCTCATGGACGAGCCTTTCGGCGCGCTCGACGCCCTGACGCGCGAGCGGTTGCAGGTCGAGCTGCGCCAGATTCAGGCAAGGGAGGCAAAGACCATCGTTTTTGTGACTCATGACGTGGAGGAGGCCGTATTCCTTGCCGACCGGATCATCGTGTTTTCGGCGCGCCCGGCCAACATTCTCCGGGACATCGACGTGGCCTCTGTCCTTGGCGGCGAGCGCGGGCTGGAAATTCGCGAAAGCCAGGCCTTCTTCAAACTGCGCAACGACATCTTGCACCTTATCCGCACTATAGCCGGTTCCATAAAATGACCCACATGCTCGACGGCAAGATGACTGTCATTACCGGTGCGAGCCGCGGCATCGGGCTCGGCGTCGCCAAGGGCTTTGCGGCGGCGGGCGCCCGGCTTCTCCTGATTGCCGATGACGACAATGTCGTCGCCCGCGCCAGGGAAATCGGTGCTTCGGGAATCGTTGCGGACATTACCGACGGCGAGGCGGTGGCCGCGGCGCTTGCCCCATTGTCGCATATCGACATTCTGATCAACAATGCCGGCCTGGAACGGCTCACGCCACTTGCCGAGGAGCGGCCGGGATGTCGAGGAAATTTTCCGCCGCATTATCGAAATCAATGTCATCGGGACGCAGATCGTGACCCGCCGGGCTCTTCCGAAAATGGCGAGCGGCGGGACCATCATCAACACGGCCTCGATCTGGGGGCGTGTGGCCGAGCCTGAATTTGGCGCCTACGTGGCCTCCAAGCACGCGGTGATCGGACTGACCAAAACCTGGGCGAAGGAACTGGGCCCGCGCGGCATCAGGGTCAATGCGGTCTGTCCCGGTTGGGTGCGGACCGAGGCATCCATGCGCTCGCTATCCGTCATGGCCGAGCGCCGCCAGGCCGGCGAGCAGCAACTGCTTGCCAGCATCGTGGCGGGCCAGGCCCTCCCCGGACTGATGGAGCCTGAGGACATGGCGGAGACCTATCTGTTTCTCGCCTCCGATCGCGCCCGTAACATCACCGGCCAGTCGCTGGGCGTCGACAGGGGAGAGGTGCCATGGTGACCGCGTTTGACGGAAAGCGCGTTCTGATTACCGGAGCGGCGAACGGCATCGGCAAAGCCGCGGCAACCATGTTTCAGGAGAAAGGGGCGCGCGTTGTCGGTCTCGATCTTGAAGAACATTCCGGCCCGCCGCGCATCTTCCCTTGCGATCTCGGGAGCGAGGACGATATCGTCAGCGGGGTTTCCCGCGCGGTTCGCGAACTCGGCGGGGTCGATGTTCTGGTCAACAATGCCGGCATCATGCGCGAGGCCGCGATTGCGTCGATCACCGCCGAACATATCGACCGGCATTTCGCCGTGAACGTCCGCGGCGCCATTCTTGTCACCCGCCAGGCCCTGCCGCATCTTGGCGATGGCGCCCGGATCGTCAATGTTGCTTCGGAACTTGCTTATCTAGGGCGCGCCAATGCCTCGGTTTATTGCGCGACGAAGGCGGCGATATTGGGATTGACGCGCGCCTGGGCGCGGGAACTGGCACCGCGTATTCTGGTCAATGCCGTGGCCCCCGGCCCCACCGATACGGCGCTGCTTGGTTTTGAAAGTCTAACGGCGCAACAAAGGGCCCTTGAGACCGCCCATCCCCTGGGCCGCGTGGCCCGGCCGGAGGAAATCGCATCGGCAATCCTGTTTCTTGCCGGACCCGGCGCCACCTTCTTCACCGGCCATTGCATGGGCGCCAATGGCGGTGCTGCGATGAATTGATTTTGTCTACTAGAGTAACTTACAGCAGCGCCGCGAGGCCTGTGAGATCGGCGATCACCGCCGCGGGTTTTCCCGGGATGCGGTCGTCCTTGAGGCCGAAGCGATCGACGCGCACCGCCTGAAAGCCGAACTGCGCCGCCGCCTGCGCATCCCAGCTGTTGGCCGAGACGAAGCAGATCGACGGCGCCTCCTGGAGCTGCGAACTTCTGCATGGCGTGGCGATAGACCCGGCGGCTCGGCTTGTAGATGCCGACATCCTCGACCGACAGAACCATGATCGATAAGCTTGTCGAGGCCTGCGGCGCGCACCGCGCGAATCGAGCATCGACGGGCTGCCATTGGAAAGAATGGCGGTGCGCAGGCTGCGTGCTCTTGAGCGCCTGCGAGCGCCTCGCTTGGCATCCGGATAGGCATCGAGCTTGAGATAGAGCGCCATGCAATTCGTCCTTGAGGCCCGGATCGTCGATGGCCAGGGCTTCCAGCGCATAATCGAGCGCATCGCCGGTCACATGCCAGAAATCCGCATGCACGCCCATCAGGCTGCGCAGCCAGGTATATTCGAGCTGCTTCTGCCGCCACAGCCGCGACAGCTCGTCGGCCTTGGCGCCGATCTCGGCGGCAAGCTTGCTGGACCGGCGCGTGCACGTCGAACAGCGTGCCATAGGCGTCGAACACGCAGGCCCTGATGCCCTCGAGCTTCGCCATTGCCCGCTTCTCCCCACGCCCAGAGGCGGCTATGCTAGCGGCAATCGGAGGAAAACTCAAATGCCGCATGACGGACACGACCAACGACAATGAGGGCTCCGAACTCTCGCCCATCGCGCTGCGCGTCAAGGCGCTGGAATCGCTGCTTGTCGAGAAGGGCTATGTCGATCCCGCCGCCCTCGACGTGCTGATCGAGACCTATGAGACCAAGATCGGCCCGCGCAACGGCGCCCGCGTCGTCGCCAAGGCCTGGATCGATCCGGCCTATGCAAGCATGGCTCGAACGAGGATGCAACCGCGGCCATCGCCTCGCCTGGGCTTCACCGGCCGCCAGGGCGAGCACATGGTGGCGCTGTTCAACACGCCCGAAACTTCACAACATGGTCGTCTGCACGCTGTGCTCCTGTTACCCGTGGCCGGTGCTTGGGCCTGCCGCCGGTCTGGTACAAGTCGCCGCCCTATCGCTCGCGCGCCGTCATCGATCCGCGCGGCGTGCTCGCCGAATTCGGCGTGACGCTTGCCGAAAAGACGTGGAACTGCGCGTCTGGGATTCAACCGCCGAAATCCGCTATCTGGTGATTCCGCATGCGGCCCGAGCGGAACCGATGGCTGGAGCGAGGAACGACTTGGCCGAACTCGTCACCCGCGATTCGATGATCGGCACCGGCTTTGCGCGGCACGCCGCAGTGAACGGCCCGCAGGACATGGGCGGCATGATGGGCTTCGGGCCGGTCGCGCCGGAGACCGATGAGCCGGTGTTCCATGCCGGATGGGAGCGCCGTGCCTTCGCCCTTGTCGCTCGCCATGGGTGCGCCGGGCCAGTGGAACATCGACATCGTCGCGCCACGCCCGCGAGCGCATTCCGCCCGCTGCACTATCTCGTCGTCGAGCTATTACGAAATCTGGCTCCGCGGCATGATCACCTTGATGAAGGAGAACAGCCTCATCGCCGCCGAGGAGATTGAGAGCGGCAAGCCCTCCGCGCCAGCGCAGGGAAACCTGCGCATTCTGAAGGGGGACATGGTCCAAGGCGTTCTTGCCAAGGGCGGCCCCTCGAGCCGCCCGTCGCCCGCACCGGCCCTGTATAAGCCACGGCGACAAGGTCCGTACACGGAACATTCATCCAACCGGCCATACCCGCCTGCCCCGCTATGCCCGGGGCCACGCGGGTGAAATCGTTAGCGTCCATGGCACGCACGTGTTTCCGGATTCGTCGGCGCAGCGCAAAGGCGACGATCCGCAATGGCTCTATACGGTGCGCTTCGCGGCCCGCGAATTATGGGGCAGTGCTTCACACGACAAGATTCACGCCGATCTCTGGGAGCCCTATCTTGAAGCCCTCTGACCTACCGCAGATTCCCAAGGACGACGACGGCCCCGTTTTCAACGCGCCCTGGGAGGCGCAGGCCTTCGCCATGGCGGTGAAGCTCAACGAGGCGGGCCTCTTCACCTGGATGGAATGGGCCGAAATGCTGGGCGCCGAAATCGCCGCCCATCCACATGAACATTACTACGAGAACTGGCTGGCGGCCCTCGAGAAGCTGGCGGAGAAAAAAGGGCTGATGACCGAATCCGAACGCCAGCAGCGCGTCGCCGAATGGGACCGCGCCGCGAGGTCGACGCCGCACGGCAAGCCGATCGAACTCAGCCGATCTTAGCCAGCCACGGAAATTGCTCGAGCAGCCAGTAGGACATGACCTGCATGCTGCCGGTCAGGAACATGACACCGGTCAAGACCAGCAATCCGCCCATGACGCGCTCGACGGCGCGCAGATGCTTGCGGAAGCCCGACAGAAAACCGAGAAACGCGCCGATCCCCGCCGCCGCCAGCAGGAAGGGAATGCCGAGGCCGAGCGAATAGACGGCAAGCAGCCCCGCCCCCTTGGCCACATCCTGCTCGCTCGCCGCCAAGGACAGGATCACCGCCAGCACCGGACCGATGCAGGGCGTCCAGCCGAAGGCGAAGGCAAGGCCGATGGCATAGGCGCCGAGCGGCCCGGCGGGCTTCGTGGCGCTGTGATAGCGCGCCTCGCGATCGAGAAAGCCGAGCTTGAACAGCGCCAAGGAAATGCAGCCCCATGACGATGATCGCCACTCCGGCGATCTGGGCCAGAACCGTCAGATAGGTGCGCAGCAACTGCCCCAGCAGCGAGGCGCTGGCGCCGAGCAACACAAAGACGGTGGTGAAACCCGCTACGAACATCGCTGCGGCGAGCAAGGTCCGGCGCTGCTGCAGCGCCGCCGTGGCGCCGGGCTGCGAAAGCTCTCCGAGCGAGGTCCCGCTGATGAAGCAGAGATAGGGCGGCACCAGCGGCAGCACACAGGGACTGAGGAAACTGATGACTCCAGCGAGGATTGCGGCACCGATCGATACTTCGAGGTCCATGCCCTGTAACTGACAGGCCCGCACGCCGGGTTCAACTCAAAGATTGGTCACTTGTGCGGCACTCGGGGCTTGATTTAGTATATGTAATATTATAACATTACAATATGAAACATTGGACCCGCATACTCGCCATCGCAATCGCCTGTCTTCTGAGGAGCCTTCCGGCCCAAGCGGAACTGAAGGTCGTGGCCTCGATCGTGCCGGTGCATAGCATCGTTGCGGCGGTGATGGGCGATCGCGGGCAGCCCGAACTCTTGCTCTCCGGCCGGCTCTCCGAACACGCCGCGAGTTTCACTCCGTCCCAGATAGCCGGCCTTGGCAAGGCCGATCTCGTCTTCATGGTGGGCGGCGGTCTTGAACGCAAACTCGGCCAATTGAGCGGCAGCGAGGCGGTGAACGGCAAGGTCTTCGTCGCATTGGCGATGGCCCCCGGCATCAAGACACATCCCGTCCGTGAAGGCGGCGGTTGGGAGGAGGACGACCACGATGCTCACGATGATCACGATGATGAAGCCGAAAGCCTGCACGTCGATCCCCATGTCTGGCTCGATCCCGATAATGCCAGGGCCATGGCCGATGCGGTTGCCGCGGCACTTTCGCAGGCCGATCCCGCCAACGCCGCGACCTACGCGGCAAATGCCGAAGGCTTAACCGCATCGCTCGATGCACTGTCGGGCGAAATCGACGCCACTCTCGCCGGCGTCAAGGACAGGCCTTACATCGTCTTTCACGATGCCTATCAGTATTTCGAGAGACGCTTCGGTCTGAATGCGGTGGGCAGCATCGCCGATGTCTCCGCCGCGGCCCCCTCGGCCCAGCGGCTCCGCGACATACGCGGCAAGATCAAAGAAACGGGTGCCGTCTGCGCGTTCCGCGAACCGCAATTCGATGAAAAATTCGTCGCAACGGCGATCGAGGACAGCGCGGCCAAGTCTGGCGTTCTCGATCCCCTGGGCGCCGATCTCCAACCGGGAGCGGGCGCCTATAAGCAGCTTCTGGGCAATCTCGCCCAAAGCCTCGCCTCCTGCCTGGCGGGCTGATCCGCAACTTCACTTTTCCGCCGCAATGACCCATCATTCCCGGCTTGCGAGTCGGAGGAGATCAGATGGCGGCATGGCGCGGCGGAGCAGTGACGATTGCCCTTGTGGCGGTGTGCGCATCGCACACCCGCTTCCGCCCACCCGCATGTCTGGATCGACATGCGCTCCGATATCGTCTTCACCGATGACGGCCTGATCAAGGGCGTCAACCTCGAATGGACCTTCGACGACGACTATACCAAGATGGCGCTTGACGGTCTCGACACCAATGGCGACGGGGTCTACAGCCAGGCCGAGATCGAGCCCCTGACCAAGGAGAACATCGCCTCGCTGAAGGACTATGAATTCTTCACGGTGATGCGCGTTAACGGCGAGAAGCAGGAGATCGGCGAGGTCGCCGAATTCGGCCAGATCTGGAGCAACGACAAGCTTGCCTTGCATTTCCACGTGCCTCTGAAAAATCCGGTCGATCCCGCCAAGGCCCAGTTCATGGTCAAGGTCTACGACCCGGAATTCTTCATCGCCATCGATTATGTGAAAGACGATCCGGTGACCGTCCTCGGTAAAATCCCCGCCACCTGCAAGCTGGTGGTGAAGCAGGTGCCCACCGACGCCGAACTCGAACAGACCCGCCAGATGCTCTCCACCAAGGGCAAGGACTGGCAGCCCGAAAACAACGAGGATTTCGGCGCCATGTTCGCGCAACCCGTGGCAATCGAATGCCGCTCATGATGCGGTGGCTCAGCTGCCTGCTGGCGCTCTTTATCCTGCTGGCGCCCGCCATGGCACAGACGGCGGCAGAGCCCGCCCCCCAGGTGACGATCGACAAGAAGAAGCTCCTGGTGCAGCCGCGCAGTGGCACGGTGCAGCAGACTTCTTTCTGGGAAGACCCGGTGCTGTGGGCGCGCGACAAGCAGCAGGGTTTCTATGGCGCCATGTCGGGGGCGCTGCGAAACATCAAGACCGGAGCGCCGCTCGCCGCCGCCTGGACCCTGATGCTCCTGAGTTTCGGTTATGGCGTGTTCCATGCGGCCGGTCCCGGCCACGGCAAGGCGGTGATTTCCGCCTGGCTTCTCGCCACTGAAAATGAATTGCACCGCGGCGTTCTGATCGCCTTTCTCAGCGCCGTCATCCAGGCGATCACCGCCATCCTGATCGTCAGCATCCTGCTTATGGCGGTTGCCAGCGTCGGAGCCGCGGCGCGCGATGTGGCGGGGGTTTTGGAAAGCGCCAGCTACGGTCTCATCGCGCTCATGGGACTCTATCTTGTCTGGACGGCCTTCCGGCCTCATCGCTCTGCCCAGCACGACCACGGCCTCCACGCTCACCATCACGACCATGATCATGAATGCGCGCATGCCCATGTGCCGGAGGCGAAACAGGTGAAAGGCGCCTGGTCGCTGACCAAGGCTTTTTCGCTGGCCTTCGCCGTCGGCATCAGGCCCTGCACCGGTGCCATTCTGGTCCTGATCTTCGCCAATGCCGCTGGGCCTCTATTGGGCCGGCATCGCCTCCACCTTCGCCATGGCGGTAGGCACCTTCTTGACCGTCTCGGTGATTGCCGCCATCGCCGTCTATTCCAAGAAACTCGCCATGCGGCTGGCCCGCCAGGACGATCGCTGGCTGGATGGGCTGGCCTTCATGCTGCGCTTCGCCGGCGGGGCGGCCATCGCCGGTCTCGGCGGCATTCTGTTTCTGGGCTCGCTCGGCACCACCAATGCGATGATGTGAGTTACAGACGGAATTCCAGAATTTGTCTGTAACTGCCCGATTACCCTAAGGGAAGTTTTCCTAGCTTGACTCTTTCATTCACAATGATAGAACAAACATAGAACATTCTGGAAATCCAGTTCATGCGTATGGAACCGGCGCGGCAACAGCGGGCGGCGAGCCTTGGCGTCTCCGCCCATCAGAATGGGCCCCTCATGGCGGCCCTGCGCCGTCATATTGCCAGGCTCGAGCGCAGCCATCCGCTGCTCGAAAAGCCGCAGTCGCGCGGCCGGCCCTGGACCTTCGGGCTTGCCGAAATCGACGCCCATCTCGCCGCCCAGGGCCTGGCGCGGGCGGGCCTGCACGATATCTGCCCCGCGGCCTATGGCGACATGCCGGCCGCCATGGGCTTTGCCCTGGCGCTGGCGCTGCGCCGTCTCGCCGATCCCACCGAGCGCCGCCCCTTGCTGTGGTGCCGGCTGGCCCGCGAGGAGCGCGAATATGGCAGGCTCTATGGCCACGGCCTCGAGGCTTTGGGGCTGGCCCGCAGCCGTTTCGTCACCGTCACCCTGAGGAAGCCCGTGCACCTCCTGTGGACGGCGGAAGAGGCGCTGAAATCGGGGGCGCTCGCCCTCGTCCTCGCCGATGCCGATCCGAAGCAGGCGGATCTGACCGCCACGCGCCGCCTGGCGCTGGCGGCGGCGGCGGGCAAGGCGGCGGGGCTTCTGGTCTTCGCCCGTCCCCATGGCGGCGCCACCGCCAGCCATACGCGCTGGCTCGCCGCCGCCGCCCGCTCGCGCCCGCCCCCTTACGACGCCGAGGCGCCGGGAGCGCCGCTGTGGACCGTGCAACTGACCCGCGCCCGGGGCGGAAGACCGGGCGCCTGGACCGTGGAATGGCAACATGCGCCGCATCGTTTCGCTGTGGTTTCCGGATTACGCGGTGGAGCGCTTCATCCGTGGACGGATGAAGGCCCGGAAAGCCCCGCCGCCCGCCGGCCTGCCCTTCGCGCTGGTTGAGACGGGTGCCAAGGGCCTGCGCCTCGTCGCGGTGAACGCCGCGGCGCGGCGCTTCGGCCTGACGCGCGGCCAAAGGCTGGCCGATGCCCGCGCCGCCGTGCCCGATCTCCTGTCGGAATTGCATGAGCCCGAAGCCGACATGGCGAGTCTCCTGGGCCTCTGCCGCTGGCTGGAACGCTACAGCCCCTGGGTTTCGCCCGATGCGCCGGACGGCGTCCTGCTCGATGTGACCGGCATTCCCCATCTCTTCGGCGGCGAGGCGGCGATGCTGGCGGAGATGGGCGCACGGCTTGGCCGCTATGGCTTCACCGCCCGCATCGAGCATCGCCGCAACCATCGGCGCCGCCTGGGCCCTGGCGCGGTATTCCCCCCTTTCGTCATCCCGGCGAAAGCCGGGATCCACGGAGAGACGGGGCGCAATGTCCCAACAATCTTCGCGCGGAGAAATGGGTCCCGGCTTTCGCCGGGATGACGGATTAGAGGGATTGCCCATCGAAGCCCTGCGCATCGATGCGGAAGCAGCGCGGACCCTGCGGCGGCTGGGCCTCAAGACCATCGGCTCGCTCCTCGACATTCCGCGCGCCTCGCTGGCCCGGCGATTTCGCGGCGAGACCATCGCCGAGAATGTGCTGATGCGTCTCGACGAGGCGCTGGGGCATCGCGACGAACCGCTGAACCCGCTCAATCCGCCCTCCTCCTTCATGGCGCACCGGGCGCTGATGGAACCGGTGGTGACGCCCGAGGGGCTGGAAGCGATCCTCCACAGTCTTGTCGGTGCGCTCGCCCGCGATCTCGAGGCGAAAGCCCAAGGTGCCGTGCGCCTGATCCTCAAGCTCTTCCGCAGCGACGGCTCGCGCATCGCCGTGCCGGTCGGCCTTTCCGCACCCTCCCACGATCCCCGCCATATTCTCCGGCTGCTCAAGCCCAAGCTCGAAACCGTCGATGCGGGGCTGGGCATCGATGCCATGACGCTGGAGGCGCGCGAGACCGGCCCCGCCGCCGCCCGGCAATATGGCTTCATGGAGGATGCCGGCGGCGAAGGTCTCGACCGGCTCAACGACCGGGTGATGAACCGGCACGAGACGGAGATTGCATCGTTGCAGGAGGTGGCAAGCCACATTCCGGAACGGGCGGAAGCGCCCCTCATCCGCCCTTCGGGCACCTTCTCCCCGCACTTCGTGCAGGGAGAAGGGGAAAGGTCTGCGAGAGTTCCCCTTCTCCCCGTTTGCGCAGCGAACGGGGAGAAGGTGGCCGAAGGCCGGATGAGGGGCCCTCTAAATCCCGCCCCCTCCTCATCTTCGATCGTCCCGAGCCCGTCTCCGTCATCGCCGCGGTGCCCGACGGGCCGCCCATGCGCTTCACCTGGCGGCGGGTGAGCCGCCGGGTGGCGAAGGCGCAAGGCCCCGAACGCATCGCCCCCGAATGGTGGCGCCTGAGCGAGGACGGCACCCCTCGCGACTATTACGCCATCGAGGACGAGCGGGGCCGCCGCTACTGGCTCTACCGCGAGGGCCTCTATGGCGAGACGCAGCCCAGATGGTTCGTACACGGATTATCGCCATGACCGCCTATGCCGAACTGCAATGCACGACGAATTTCTCCTTCCTGCGCGGCGCTTCCCATCCCGAGGAGCTGGCGGCCCAGGCCAAGCACCTGGGGCTTGCCGCACTTGCCGTCACCGACCGCAACACGCTCGCCGGCGTGGTGCGCGCCCATGGCGCGGCGAAGGATATGGGACTTCTGAGAGCTGATCGTGGGGAGCGAGGTTCGATCCAGTCAACGGAAAAGCCTCCTGGGGAGGTTGATTGCTGCCTACCCCACCACCCGCGCCGCCTATGGGCGATTGTGCCGCCTGCTTTCAACCGGCCAGCGCCGGGCCGAGAAGGGCCAGTGCATTCTCACTCTCGACGATGTCTATGAATATGCCGACGGCCTGATCTTCGCGCTTTTGCCGGACGGCGCCGGTCATCTCGAAACCATCCGCAAGCATCTCAAGGCGCCGCTCTATCTCGCCGTTCACCGCCTCTATGGCGGCGGCGACCGCGCCCGCCTCAATCGTCCTCGCCGAACTGGCGCAGCGAAACACGAACTCCGCTTCTCGCCACCAATGACGTGCTCTACCATCACCCCTCGCGCCGCGTGCTGCAGGATGTGGTGACCGCCATCCGCGAGGGTGTCACCGTCGCGGAAGCGGGCTTCCGCCTCGAAGCCAATGCCGAGCGCCATCTCAAGCCGCCAGATGAAATGGCCCGCCTGTTCCGCGACTTTCCCGAAGCCATCGCCAACACCATGGAGATTGCCAAGGCCTGCAACTTCTCCCTCGACGAACTCAAATACGAATATCCCGACGAACCCATCCCCAAGGGCACCACGCCGCAATCCCATCTCGAGCATCTCGCCTGGGAGGGCGCCAAGATGCGCTATCCGCAAGGCGTGCCGGACAAGGTAAAATGCAGCATTTACAAAGAATTATCACTGATTGCTAAACTCAATTATGCGCCCTATTTCCTCACCGTCCACGACATCGTCGCTTTCGCCCGCTCGCGCGACAAACCCATTCTCTGCCAGGGCCGCGGCTCGGCGGCCAATTCCGCCGTCTGCTATTGTATCGGCATCACCGCCGTCGATCCCAACCAGATCGAACTGCTGTTCGAGCGTTTCATCTCGGAGGAGACGGAAAGAGCCGCCCGACATCGACGTCGATTTCGAGCATGAGCGCCGCGAGGAAGTGATCCAGTATATCTATGCCCGCTACGGCCGCGAGCGGGCGGGGCTCGCCGCCACCGTCATCACCTATCGCGGCCGTTCGGCGGCGCGCGAGGTGGGCAAGGTCATGGGGCTTTCGGAAGATGTGACGGCGGCCCTTTCCGGCCTGGTGTGGGGCCACATGCGCGAGGAAATGCAGGATGAGCGCTTCAGGGAAGCGGGCCTCGATCCCGCCGATCCGCTGCTCGCCCGCGTCATCGAACTTTCCGATGAGATCGCCGGTTTCCCGCGCCATCTCTCGCAGCATGTGGGCGGCTTCGTCTTGACCCGCGAACGCCTCGACGAGACCGTGCCCATCGGCAATGCCGCCATGGAAGACCGCACCGTCATCGAATGGGACAAGGACGATATCGACACGCTCGGCATCCTGAAAGTCGATGTGCTGGGCCTCGGCATGCTCACCTGCATCCGCAAATGCTTCGAGCTGATCGAGGCCTGGTACGGCCTCAACTATTCGCTGGCCACGGTCCCGGGCGAAGACGCCGGCCGTCTACGACATGCTGTGCAAGGCCGATAGCGTCGGCGTGTTCCAGGTCGAGAGCCGGGCCCAGATGAACATGCTGCCGCGGCTCGAAGCCCCGCTGCTTCTACGATCTGGTGATCGAGGTGGCGATCGTCCGCCCCGGCCCCATCCAGGGCGACATGGTGCATCCATACTTGCGCCGGCGCGATGGCATCGAGCCGGAAGACTATCCCTCGCCCAATCCGGCTTTCGGTCCGGCCGGATGAACTGAAGCAGGTGCTGGGCCGCACCAAGGGTGTTCCTCTCTTTCAGGAACAGGCCATGAAGCTGGCCATGATGGCGGCGGAATTCACCCCCGGCGAAATGAACGAGCTGCGCAAGGCGATGGCCACCTTCCGCCGGCGCGGCACCATCGGCAGGCTGGAGCAGAAAATGGTGAGCCGCATGGTCGAGCGCGGCTATGAGCCCGATTTCGCGCAACGCTGCTTCAACCAGATCAAGGGTTTCGGCGAATACGGCTTCCCCGAAAGCCATGCCGCGAGCTTCGCGCATCTGGTCTATGTCTCGGCCTGGCTCAAATGCCACTACCCGGCGGTCTTCGCCTGCGGGCTTTTGAACTCGCAGCCCATGGGCTTCTATGCGCCGGCCCAGATCGTGCGCGATGCGCGCGAGCACGGCGTCGAGGTCGCGGCCGCCGGATGTGAATTTCAGCGATTGGGATTCGACGCTGGAAGATGACAGTCCACACCGCATTCTCCGCCTCGGCCTGCGGCGAAGTCGATCGGCGCAGTTCGCGAAGGAAGAGGATGCGAGGCTCTTCAGCAATCTCCCTCCCCCTTGTGGGGAGGGATTAAGGGTGGGGGTCGCGCTGAACCATCCGCATTCTGTTGGCGAAGCTCAACTGCGAAACCGCCAGACCCCCACCCCTAGCCCCTCCCCACAAGGGGGAGGGCGATTCGCCTCCATCGCCGCCCTGCATCGCGTGGTTCCGGTTCCCGCCCTGGAAAAGCTCGCCGCCGCCGATGCCTTCCGGTCCATGGGTCTCGACCGCCGCGCCGCGCTGTGGGAGGTGAAGGCGCTGGCCAAGGCGAAACCGCTGCCGCTTTTTGCCTTCGCCGAAGCGCGCGATCAGGGAGAGGAAGCGCCAGTGACGCTTCCCGAGATGGCGCTCTCCGAGCATGTGGTGAACGACTACCGGACGCTGAAGCTGTCGCTCAAGGCCCATCCCATGAGCTTCCTGCGCGCGCTGTGCGAGGGCGAGCGGGTGACCGACAACGCCAGGCTCAAATCCGTGAAGGACGGCGCCTATGTGTCGGTCGCCGGCGTCGTGCTGATCAGGCAGCGGCCCGGCTCCGCCAAGGGCGTGGTCTTCGCAACCCTCGAGGATGAGTTTTCGGTGGTGAACATCGTCGTCTGGCCCCAGGCGCTGGAACGCTTCCGGGCGATCGTCATGGGCGCGCGAGTGATGCTGGTCCGCGGCCGCGTGCAGCGGGCGGGCGACATCATCCATGTCGTCGCCAATCGCATCGAGGACAAGACCCCATGGCTCGGCCTGCTCATGGAAGATCACGGCACGCCGCAACACTCACCCGCCGCGCGCCACCCGCGCAACGTGCGGGTTCTCCCGAAGTCACGGGATTTTCATTGAGCCAGCAGCGCTTGCCGACACGATTGGCAACATCGACAAGTTCCTCCCGCGGCAGCGCCGGGAATTGCGCGCTGACAACGCGGGTAAACCCGTTTGGCAATTTCTCTTCAATCAGATCGCCACGAATGATCTGAGAATTGAGCGCGTCGCCCTGGCTGTGCGGGGCCAAATGAACATGCAGATGCGGAACTCCATCGCCGAATATATAGACATAGACGACTTCAGCGCCCGTCTCGCCGCGCAGGGCTTTGCTCACCGAGGCAAGAACCTCGCCAAAACTTCTCGCTTCCTCGCCATCGAGGTCGGAAACGTAAGGGATATGGCGCTTCGGCTCAAGATACGAGAAGCCCAAAGTCTCGGCCGCAAGACTCATCGTCAGACGCCAATGCGGATTCTCCCAAACTTGAACTCGCTCCAGTTCCGCATCGGCTACAGCACCTCGACATATCGCGCAAGACGACTTCAACCTTTCCCACCTGCGGCGAAGCGCACCGCATGGACCGGCGGCAGGGTGTGGCTGACGCTTTGCCAACTGTCGCCCTGGTCCTCGCTCACCCACACGCCGCCCGTCGTCGACCCGAAGGCGAGACGGTCGCCGGTCTCGTCGATCGCCAGGGCATGGCGGAACACCAGGTCGTAGGCGTGTTCCTGCGGCAGGCCCTTGCGCAGCACATCGAAGCTCTTGCCGCCGTCGCGGGTGCGCGTCACCACCAGCTTGCCATCGACGGGGATGCGCTTTTCATCCTTGATGCCCGGCACGAACCACGCCGTATCGGGCTCGCGCGGATGCACCACCACGCCGAAACCGAATGACGAGGGCGGAACATTGGTGACCTGCTGCCAGCTCTCGGAGGCATCGCGCGAAATATAAATGCCGCAATGGTGCTGCACCCACATCCGGTCGGGAGCGGCCTGGCATTGCACCAGCATGTGCGGGTCCTGGGTGCCGGGGTCGTCCGCCTGGCCCTCGGGCATGTGGTCGTAGTGCATGCCGTCGGCCTTGCAAGCCCATGTCGCACCTCCGTCATGGGTCACCCACACGCCGCCGCAGGAGACGCCGACGCGCACCGTCTTCGAAGAGCGCGGATCGACGCAGATCGAATGGATGCCCGGAATATCGGCGCCGCCGCCCATCCACTTGTTGCGCCCCGGATGCTCCCAGAGCGAGCGGATCAGCTCCCAGCTTTGACCCCGGTCGGGCGAGCGGAACAGGCCGCCCGGCATGGTGCCGCACCAGATGACACCGGGCTCGTCCGCCCCGCCCGGTTCCAGCGCCCAGATCATATGCGTGCTCCAGTTCACCGGCTTTCCCCAGCCGTCGAGATCGACGAGACCTTCCGGTTTTGGCGGATAGGCGGGGGCTGTGCATTCCTCCCAGGCGCCGCCGGCGGGCTTGCGGTGCAGCTTGACGCCGAAATGCCCGTGATTAAGGGCGGCATAGGACCAGCCGTCGCGGCGGTCATAGAGCGCCAGTGTCACATTGTCGGCCAGAAAGTCGACGTGCCGAACCGTCCAGCCCTTGCCGCCGCGCCCGAGGGTGAAAAGCCCCTTGCGTGTCGAAACCAGAATTTCATTGCTCATGGATTGCGCTTTCCCCTAGCCGCCGGATAATGCCTGCAGAACATAAATCTCGCTCGTCTCGGTCACCGGATCGGAGAGCCCGACGCGGTCGCGCAGACGGAGGCCATCCACCAGGATAGTCATATGCTTGCGAAGGGCCGCCTGATCGTCGAGCACATAGGTGCGCGCCCGTTCATTGCCGGCGAACACACGATCCAGCACCTCGCGCACCGAAGCGCCGTTGGCGAAAATTTCGGGACAATCGACATGCCGCCGCAAATTGCTGGTGAATACAACTTTCGCCATCGATGACCGTCTCGCGTCGAACCTCAATCCGCATGTTCGCAAGACGGTCACTATGCCGTGAAAATTCTCGACGGTCTACGGCCGCTGAGCGCGGTGGCTACACACGCTCCCTTAGGCGCTCGATCTCCACCGTCATGGCGTTCTCGAGCAGCTGCTTCACTGCAATCGTAACGCCCGGCGGGAACTTCTGCAGCGAGATTTCCACCCCGTTGCCGAAACGCACGCCGTCGCGATAGGAGCCGGTGTCGAGACGCACGAAGACCGCGTCTTCATGGGCCTTCAAGCCGAACTCCTTGCGCAGCTCGGCGGGAATGCCGTCGATCTGCAAGGTGGTATCGCAGTTGAGACACACCGGCCTCGTTGCGTCTCCCGGCGAGGCAAGACCGATCGTCCCGCTTGGGAACCGCGCCGTCACATAACGTTCGCCTTCGCGCGCCGGGCGCGAGCCGTAGACTTCAAGTGAATAGTCGCACATTGCGTCCTCCTGTAAGGATTGCACGTGACGCCCCCCAGCCCGGGGCACGTCAAACATTTGTCCGCACGACACCGGATAATGAAGGAGCAAAGATGGTCGATTTTGAGGCGCGCATTGTGCCTGCAACATTACAAATGTGCCGGCGGATTTTTCTTATTGCCTGTCTCTTGGCGCCCCGCGCAGCCTCTGCACATTCCTACATCCGCGGCGATATTGCTATCGGCCACGCCTGGGCGCTGCCAACCAGTCACAATGACGGCCAAGCATTCTTTCCATTGGTCAATAACGGCAAGGAGCGCGACGAACTCGTCGCGGCGCGATCACAAGTCTGCGGCCTGATCGAACTCAGGCAGAACAATCGGTACGACGATCCACCGCTTGCCGCTATCGCGCTGGAACCCGGCACGCCCATTCCCATGCGGCCAACCGCAAGGCACCTGCGGCTTGTTGGATTGAAACAGCCGCTCAAAGCCGAGGACCGCTTCGCCATCATTCTCGATTTTCTCAATGCTGGGGAAGTGGAGATCGAGGTGATGGTGGAGAAGGAGCCGGGCGAGTGATCTCTCCCTCATGATCCTCATGCTGAGGTGCTTCGCCGGAGGCGAAGCCTCGAAGCACGCTGCAATTGACTCGCGGCCAAGCCTTCGAGGCCCGGCTGCGCCGGGCTCCTCAGGGCGAGGACAACACGATCACAAATCCCCCGTCACGCATTTCCGCGCCAGGGACTTGTATTGTTTCTCGGTGAAAGCGATGGGATTGCTGCCGGCGGTTGGATCCTTGATCGACATCGCCGCCACCTCGTCAAGGCGCTTGGTATCGATGCCGATGTCCTTCAGCGTATGCGGAATGCCGATTTCCTTGCGCAGCGCCAGGATCCATTTGAGGAAGCCGTTGAAGCCGCCCTTGATGCCGAGATAGGCGGCGGCGCGTTCGATGTCCTTCTCGATCTTCTTGCGGTTCGCCTTCACCACATAGGGCATGACGATGCCGTTCAGGAGCCCGTGATGGGCGTCATAGAGGCCGCCGAAAGGATGCGACAGCGCATGGATGGCGCCAAGTCCGCGCTGGAAGGCGGTGGCTCCCATGGCCGAGGCCATCAGCATGTTGCCGCGGGCATCGAGGTCCGTGCCCTTCTTCACCGCCCGGCCAAGATTTTCCTTGATGAGCCGCATGCCTTCCAGTGCCACGCCAGCCGACAGCGGATGATAGAAGGGCGCGCAATAAGCCTCGAGATTGTGGGCGAGCGCATCCATGCCCGTCGCCGCCGTCAGTTTCGGCGGCAGGCCCACCGTCAGTTCCGGATCGAGGATCGCCACCTTCGGCATGATCGCTGGATGGAAGATGATCTTCTTCTCATGGGTAATGGGATGGGTGACGACGCCGGCTCGGCCCACTTCGGAGCCCGTGCCCGCCGTGGTCGGCACGGCGATGATGGGCGCGATCCTCGAGGCATCAGCCCTGGTCCACCAGTCGCCGATGTCTTCAAGTTCGAACACCGAAACGATCTGGCCGTGCATCAGTGCCACCATCTTGCCGATGTCGAGGCCCGAGCCGCCGCCGAAGGCGATGACGCCGTCATGGCGGCCGGCCTGATAGGCTTTGACACCCGCGGTGATGTTGGCCTCGATCGGATTGGGGCGCACCTCGGAGAAAACTTCGATTGCCAAGCCCGCCCGCTTCACGTCGTCGACGATGCTCTTCACCATCGGCATGGCGGCAAGACCCGGATCGGTGACGAAGAGCGGCCGCAAAATGCCGTTCGCCTTGCAATGCTCGGCCAGTTCCCTGATGCGGCCGGCGCCGAACTTGATCGCCGTTGGATAGCTGAAGTTGCGGTTGGGAAGGGTCATGGTGTCGTCTCTTTGATCGATTGGGGTTTCCCCGCCCGCGGTCAGCAAGCGAGCGTATTTACGTAACCTTCGGCTCCATAATCCAGAATCGTCTTGTCCCGCGTCACGAGCGTGTATTGGAAGGTCCGGGCGGATGCAATCATGAGACAGTCCGCCGGATCCCGATGAGGGAAATTCGGCAAGAATGACGAATTCGCGAAGATGGCGGGAGTCACGTCACAGACCGCGCATGATGCACGGATCACAAATTGATCGAAGAACTCGATGGCGGACAACTGCGATTTGAGCCGCCCCCGCGACATCAGGAGTCCGATTTCCCAAGCACTGACCGGCGACAGCAAGAGTCGCCGCGCGATTGCGGCGCCTTCAATCGCAGCTCGCGCCGCAGGCCGCAGCGGCTTTTCGCCGGCGGCAAAAAGCATGACGCAGGTGTCGAGCAGGAGACTGGGGCCATCTTTCATCGGCCGGGCCGGTATTTGCGGTCCCAGTCGGGTTCAAGGTCCATGGGTGCGGTGGGATCGAAACCCTCGGCGAGCGTGAACAGTCCTTTCATGCAGCCGAAGATCCGATGCCGTTGGCCGGCGGCAGGCCGGCGGGCCGGGGCGGTCCCTCCCACCCGCCGGAACACCAGTTTCGCACCCGCGATATCGACGGATTCCGTTTCGTATCCGGCATCCAGCCACTGCTTGGTCATGACGTTGTTCGTGGGATTGTTGCTCCACCAGGCCCGGTGCTGCTTGGATGGCGGAAGCTTGGCATTCAGAAGCCGTTCTATTTCGGCAAAAGTCATCGGAATGCGCTCCCGCGACTGCCCGCTCAGGAATTTTCCCAGTGGTTCGTATTTGGTCATTGCAGCCTCCATAGCCACTAGATAACCATTAACAAACACACATGTGTGTGTCAAGAGTGAGTTAGTATCGCTCGAACCCCCGCTTCAGTTCGAAATCGGTGATGCGGCGGTCATATTCGAACTGTTCCCATTTGGCCGTGTGCACATAATGGTCGATGACATCATCGCCCATGGCGCCGCGCAGCAGCTTCGAGCCGTCTAGAAGCGCCGTTGCCTCGCGCAATGTTTTGGGGATTTCGCGGAGCTTCTTCGAGGTGTCATAGGCATCGCCGGAGAAGGCGGGCTCAAGCGCCATCTTCTTCTCGATGCCGTCGAGCCCTGCGGCTAACAGTGCAGCGAAGGCGAGATAGGGGTTGAGATCAGCACCGCCCACCCGGCACTCGACACGGATCGCCTTGGTGTCGGCGCCGCACAGGCGGTAGCCCGCCGTGCGGTTGTCGAAACTCCAGATCGCCCGGGTCGGCGCGAAGGTGCCGGCCATGAAGCGCTTGTAGGAGTTGATATAGGGCGCCAGGAAATAGGTGATCTCGCCGGCATGGGCGAGCTGGCCGGCGAGATAGTGCTTCATCGTCTCCGCCATGCCGTGGTCGCCCGCCTTGTCGAAGAACAAGGGCGTCTTGCCGTCGGCCGACCACAGCGACTGGTGGATATGCGAGGAACTGCCGGCGAACCCATAGTCCCACTTGGCCATGAAGGTAATCGCCTTGCCGAGGCCGAAGGCGATTTCCTTGCAGCCGTTCTTGATGATGGCGTGGCGGTCGGCCATCTCGAGGGCCTCGGCATATTTGACGTTGATCTCCTCCTGCCCCGGCCCCCACTCGCCCTTGGAATTTTCGACCGGAATGCCGGCGCCATGCAGTCCGTTGCGGATTGCCCGCATCACCCCTTCTTCCTTGGTGGTCTGCAGGATGTGATAGTCCTGGATATAGTGGCCCGCCGTCTTGAGATGGCGATAACCCTTGTGGTGCGCCGCCTCATAGCTGTCGTCGAACAGGAAGAACTCGAGCTCCGAAGCCATATAGGCCTTGAGCTTCATGGCCTGCAGGCGTTTGAGCTGTTTCTTGAGAATGGCGCGCGGGGAATGCGGAACATCCGCGTGGGTGTGATGGTCGAGCACGTCGCAGATGACCAGCGCGGTGGCCGGCAGCCAGGGAATGCGCCGGAGGGTGGCCATGTCGGGCTTCAGCACGAAATCGCCGTAGCCCTTCTCCCAGCTCGTCGCCTTGTACCCGGGCACCGTTTCCATTTCGATGTCGTCGGCCAACAGATAGTTGCAGCCGTGGGTTTCCTCATGGCCGCCGTCGGTGAAATACTGGGCATGGAAGCGCTTGCCGATCAGCCGGCCCTGCATGTCGACCAGTGCCGCGATCACCGTGTCGATCGTGCCTGCGCCGACTTCCTTCTTGAGATCGTCGAGTGTCAGCATTCCGATGGCCATTACCTATCTCTCCTTAATTCGCGGTTGCCTGGATGAGCGGAACGGAAAGCCGTTGAGCCCACTCATCCTGCCCGCGTTCATGTGAAATCAAATCGTTGCGGATTTCGATCATCGCATGGCGGAGTCCGCGCACCCCGGCATGCAAATTGAGCGTGTGCAGAACGCCGTCTTTAGGTCCATATGGCTCGTTGCGCCGCACGTCGGTCTTGGGAAATCCCTTGATCAGAATGTCGGCAAGCCTTGTGTCGCGGTCGTGCAGAATGCCGAGTTCGAAGTCGCGCCGCTTGCCCTTGTAGACGGGCGTGAAACTGTGGATGGAAACCACGCTGACGGTTTGGCCATGGGCGGCGCGGGCGTCGAGCACCGCCGATACCGCCGCATGAAACGGCCGGTAGATGGCGGCGATGCGGGCCAGCTTGTCTTCGGCGCGCAAGTTTTCATTGCCGGGAATGCGCGTCGTTTCGCTTATCTCGGGCATGGCGCCGGCCGATTCCGGCGGCCGGTTGCAATCATAGACGAGGCGCGAATAGCGCTGCAGCACGAGCGGCGCGTCGATGAGCCGCGACAGGAGCCGGGCGACACCCTCCGCGCCGATGTCCCAGGCGATGTGGCGGGCAAGCTCGCTCTCCGCCAGGCCGAGATTGCCGAGCTTGCGCGGCATGCGGTTTCCGGCATGCTCGCAGATCAGCACATAGGGCGAGCGGCCGGGCTCATTGACCAGGATGACCGGATCGTCTTCGCCTTCCGATAGCAAAGCCCCCATCGCGTACTAGTCCCACCATTGGCCATCGGCTGTCAAATTCGTTACGGTGGCGCAATGCTCATCGTCTTCAATATCCGCGGCTATGACGCGCGCATGCTGGATTTTGCCGTATCCGCCGAAGAACGAGGCGCCCGGATGGTGCTGATTACCGACCAGTGGATCAGTCCCATCGCGAGAGTAGCCGTGCCTATCCTGCCCCTTCGCATCGAAGCCCCCTCGAGCTGGGATTCGAACATCGTTCTCCTCTTTGTCGCCGAGGCCCTCAGCGCGGCAACCGTGAACGCGCGCTGGCCGCAGACTCAGGCGCGCATTCGCCAACTTGAAGGCCTGGGCGATCCCGAACGGAGGCTGCGGTGACTGCGGCGGAAACCTTCGATTTCATCATCGTCGGGGCGGGCTCGGCCGGCTGCGTCCTTGGCCCATCGCCTGTCGGAGGACGGCCGCAACTCGGTGCTGGTGCTGGAATATGGCGGCAGCGACTGGGGCCCCTTCATCCAGATGCCTTCCGCGCTCTCCTATCCAATGAACATGAGCCTTTACAACTGGGGCTTCGAGACCGAACCCGAGCCGCATCTGGGCGGCCGCCGTCTCGCTACGCCGCGCGGCAAGGTGGTCGGCGGCACATCCTCGATCAACGGCATGGTCTATGTGCGAGGGCACGCCCGCGATTTCGACACCTGGGAGGAGATGGGCGCCACCGGCTGGGGCTTCCGTCACGTGCAGCCCTATTTCAAGCGCCTGGAACATTCGCATGGCGGCGAGGAAGGCTGGCGCGGCACCGCAGGGCCGATGCATGTCAAGCGCGGGCCGCGGCGCAACCCCCTCTACCAGGCCTTCGTCGAAGCCGGGCGTCAGGCCGGTTATCCCGTCACACCGGATTATAACGGCCGCCAGCAGGAAGGCTTCGGCGCCATGGAGATGACGGTGCACCGCGGCGTGCGCTGGTCGGCCGCCAACGCCTATCTGCGCCCAGCCATGAAGCGCGGCAACGTCAAGCTCGTGACCTATGCCTTTGCGCGCCGCATCCTGCTTGAGGGCAAGCGCGCCGTGGGCGTCGAATATGACGTGGCCGGCGAAGTGATGACCGCAAAGGCGCGGCGCGAGGTCGTTCTTGCCGCCTCCAGCATCAACTCGCCGAAGCTCTTGCAATTGTCCGGCATCGGCCCCCCTGAAACGCTGCAGGCTGCGGGAATCGAAGTCGAACACGCCCTGCCCGGGGTCGGCGAAAATCTCCACGACCATCTGGAAATCTACTTTCAACTGATGTCCAAGCAGCCGGTGACGCTCTATTCCAAGCTCAATTTTGTCTCCAAGGGCTTGATCGGGCTCGAATGGCTGCTGTTCGGAACCGGGCTTGGCGCCACCAATCACTTCGAATCCTGCGGCTTCATCCGCTCGAAGGCCGGCATCGAATATCCCGATATCCAATATCATTTCCTGCCGGCCGCCATGCGCTATGACGGCAGATTGGCTTTCCCCAACCATGGCTTTCAGGCCCATGTCGGTCCGATGCGCACCAAATCGCGCGGCTTTGTCCGTGTGCGGAGCAACGATCCGAAAGAGCCGCCGCGCATCCTGTTCAATTACATGTCGCACCCCGACGACTGGGCCGAGTTCCGCGCCTGCGTCCGGCTCACGCGCGAACTTTTCCGGCAGCCCGCCATGCAGAAATATGCCGGCCCCGAAATACAGCCGGGCAATGGCGTTGCGACCGATACGGATATCGACAACTTCATCCGCCAGCATTGCGAGAGCGCCTATCACCCCTGCGGCAGCTGCAAGATGGGTGCGGCCTCCGATCCGTTGGCGGTCGTCGATCACGAATGCAAGGTGATCGGCATCGAAGCGCTGCGGGTGGCCGATTCATCGATCATGCCGCAGGTGACCAACGGCAATATCAACGCGCCGACCCTGATGATCGGCGAGAAGGCCTCCGACCACATTCTCGGCCGCGACCCCCTGCCGCCGTCCAACCTGGAGCCGTGGATCAATCCCAACTGGAAGTCCGGCCAGCGTTAGGACGAGATTATTTCAAGATGAATCATTGAGCGACTTTTCCGTCGATCCTTGCGGAGTGGACTTCAGTCGAGCCGTTCGGAATCGAGCCTGGCCGTGGGCATTGGGCGGGCCGACGGGCTGCAGCGGATTTTGACGTAAGTATTTTCAAGGTTATAGGCGAGAGACGTATCGGCGAGATAGGCTTGGCCATGGAGGCCGCAAGTCATCTGGTTGGCGGCGGCTGGACCTCTGATGACGTGCAACGCCGTAGTCTTCTGGCACTCCGCATGCGTTAGGCTGGCCGCGCAAATGAGAATGAGTACATCAAACATGGGGACCTCCTTGCCGTCTGCACCGGTAGGCCTTCCGTGGATCCAGCGTGCTCCGCGTTTCTTAACAGTCCGTTGCTAAACCTGGTCCGCCTCTTGTGCAATGCAACATGAAGCAACCATCATGCCAGATAAACACGTGTCAACTAATGCTTTGTAATATTTAATAAAAAACGGAATCAAGAGAAAACTTTATCACCGCCGCGTGCATAGGTGTTGTGCAATGCACCAAAATTTTGCATGAAAATTCACCACTGTGACATTCCTGCGCCAAGCGCAATTCTGCTCTAACTCGGCAGCCGCTAGGGCAATTGCACCCGGTCGCGGGCGGCATTGTAGTGCCAGTAGTCGATATCGAGATCGGCTTTGGAATGGGAATTGCCGGTGTGCTGGCGCTTGCCCTCTTCGTCGAGATAGCCCACGGCGACATTGATCCAGAACTGGAACTCGCCTACCGCATAACGGTAGATGTTGTTGCGCAACTGGCCGCCAAAATTCTCGCGCACCCGGCCCAGCCGACACACGGTGATCGCCAACATGACCGGGTTGTTGCCCGACTGCCTCCAGATCAGGTCGTCGCGCCGGAACGAGCTGAAATCATCGTTGGAGAACTCGAAGCCGGTGATCTTCTGCACCTGCTTCAGGGTCCGGTAGGCGTGGCTGTGGAAATCGCCGAGCATGGTGAGATGCGGCGACCAGCGCAGAACCACTTCGTTCTTCAGGAGCGCCGCCTCGTTGTTGGGCAGCACGCTGTCGGTGGCGCGGCTCGAGGAAATGCTGAGACTGGCGCGGTCGAGATAAATGATTATGTGGCCGCCTTCCTGCTTCTTGAAGCCCCAGACATAGCCCAGCGTTTCTACCGGCTGCCATTTCCGCTTCTGCCGCTTGCCGTAGCAATAGGCCTCGACCGCTGCGAGGGTCATCGCCTCGAGTAGTTGCGCCGACATGCGCACGGTGAAATGGTGCAGTCCGTTGCGTTCGTGGTTCATCTCTGGGCCTGGCCCATCGCCTCTTGCAAATAGATTTCGCGGAGCTTGCGCGTCACCGGCCCCGGCTGGCCGCCGCCGACGCGGTGGCCGTCGATCTCGACGATAGGCAAGACGAAGTTGGAGGCGCTGGTGAGAAACGCTTCATCCGCGCCATAGGCCTCGTCCGGCGTGAACAAGCGCTCCTCCAGTTCAACGCCATGTTCCTTGACGAGCCGGAACAGCGAGCGCCGCGTGCAGCCCGCCAGGATGCTGTTGGAGAGGCCGCGAGTAACGGCCTTGCCGTTCTTGACGATATAGGCGTTGGATGAGGTTCCCTCGGTCACCATGCCATCCTCGATCATCCAGGCCTCGAAGGCGCCCGCTTCGTGGGCCGCCTGTTTGCCGAGCACCGGCGCCAGCAGCATCACCGACTTTATATCGCGCCTGGCCCAGCGGATGTCCGGCACGGTGATAACCTTAACACCCGTCACCGCGTCGGGATTGTCGACCAGGTTCTTCTCCTGGGTGAAGGCGACGAGCCCCGGCTTCACATCCTTGGGGAACTTGAAGTCACGGTCGGCCGCCCCGCGCGTCACCTGCATATAGACCCAGCCTTGATCGAGCTTATTCCGCTTGATCAGCTCGACGTGCATGGTTTTGAGATTGTCCTTGCTGCACGGCCAGCCCAAGCGGATTTCCTGCAAGGAACGTTCCAGGCGCTGCGTGTGCAGATCGTAATCGATCAGCCGGCCATTGATCACCGCGGTCACCTCATAGACCCCGTCGGCGAACAGAAAACCGCGGTCGAAAATCGAGATTTTCCCTTGCTCTTCAGACACATAATCGCCGTTCACATAGACGGTGCGAGGCATGGCCAATCCTTGATGCTGTGGCACAACGTAACCAGAAATCGCGGCACAAATCCATGGGGGTTGTGGCGCGTTCGCTGCCCGGCTAGGACAATTCCATCGTCCGCAGCAGCCAAGAAAATCATGCCAATTAACGTTACGGAAGCCGCGCCTGTATTTCCGCAGCGCGGCACTGAAGCCCGCGCTTTTCTCGATGCCCATCCCGATATCGCGAGCGTTCACATTGTCTGGACCGACATCTGCGGCGTCGCCCGCGGAAAGATTCTGCGCCGCGATGAACTGGTGCCGGCCTGGCAGGACGGCCGTTTCATGCCGATTTCGGCCCTCGTTCTCGACGTGACCGGACAGGACGTGCCCGAAACCGGCCTCATCTTCGACGAGGGCGACCGCGACATGCTCATGTGGCCGGTGCCCGGTAGCCTCGTGCGTATTCCATGGATGGAAGAACCGGCCGCGCAATATGTGACTTCGATCTCAGATCTCGATGGCACGCCACATTTTTTCGATCCGCGCAGCATCCTTGCGAAGATTGTCAATCGCTTCACCGGCGAACTGAAGATGACCCCGGTCGGCGCGGTCGAGCTTGAGTTTTACCTGATGGATCGTGTACACGCGCTCGCCGGCAAGCCGATGCCACCGCAATCACTGATCAACGAGCACCGGCCGCAACACTATCAGGCCTACCATCTGCAGGACCTCGATGACTTCCAACCTTTCTTCAAGGACGTCTATGCCTGTTGCGATGTGCAAGGCTTGCCCGCCAAGACGCTGATCTCGGAATATTCGCCGGGCCAGATGGAAATCGTGCTGCGTCACCGTGCCGACGTGCTCAAGGCCTGCGACGAGGCGATCATGCTGAAACGCCTGATCAAGGCGGTGGCCGAGAAGCACGGCCTTGCCGCCACCTTCATGGCCAAGCCTTATTCGCAATGGTCGGGCTCTGGCATGCATGTGCATGTGAGCCTGGGCGACGAAGCGCGCAACAATCTCTTCGCCGCCGAAGACCCAATGCACAACGAGCTGCTGCTGCATGCGCTCGGCGGATTGAAAGCGGCGATGGCCGAATCGATGCTGATCTTCGCACCCAATGGCAACTCCTACCGCCGCTTCCGGCGCAATTCCTATGCGCCGGTCTCGGCCAGCTGGGGCATCGACAACCGCACCGTCAGCTTGCGCATTCCCGCGGGCGCGGCGAATGCCTGCCACATCGAGCACCGACCGGCGGGTGCGGATGCCAACCCCTATCTTGTCATGGCGGCAATCCTTGCCGGCATGCATTACGGGATCACCGAAAAAGCCGATCCCGGCAACCCGGTGGCCGGCAACGGTTACGAGAAGCGGGCCAAACACATTCCCGGCAACTGGTTCGACGCCATCGACGCCTTCTGGCGCGCCTCGATCCTCAAGGAATATTTCGGCAAGGAATTCGTCGATACCTACTGCACGCTCAAGGAAGTCGAAGCCGACCGCTTCTACGCCGAACCCACCGCGCGCGATTTCGAATGGTATCTGAGGACGGTATAATGCTTTGAACACTTGCCACTGGCGGCGGGTTCGCTAGGGTCTGGCGCCATGGATTTGACCGCCCACTGGACCGGCCTTCTGGCGCTCGCGATTTTCATCGCCGCCTATGTCTTCGTCGTCTTCGAAGAGACGACGCAGATGCGCAAGTCGAAGCCGGTGATGCTGGCGGCGGGCCTCATCTGGGCGCTGATCGGCGTCTGCCTATGTGCAGGCGGACATGGGCGATGCCGTCCACGAACGCGCCGTCCGCGTCATCGAGGAATATGGCGAGCTCTTTCTCTTCCTGCTGGTCGCCATCACCTATGTGAACACACTGGAAGAGCGCCGCGTCTTCGACGTGCTGCGTGCCAGGCTCGTCAATATGGGGCTCAGCTACCGCCAGCTTTTCTGGCTCACCGGAATTCTCGGCTTCTTCCTCTCCAGCGTCCTCGATAACCTCACCACCGCGCTCATCATGGGCGCCGTGGTCATGGCGGTGGGCGTTCATTCACCGCGCTTCGTGGTGCTTGGCTGCATCAGCGTCGTCGTCGCGGCCAATGCCGGCGGCGCCTTCTCGCCGTTCGGCGACATCACCACGCTGATGGTCTGGCAGAAGGGCAAGCTCGAATTCTGGGAGTTCTTCGCCCTCTTCGTGCCGTCGCTGGTCAACTGGCTGGTTCCGGCCGCCATCATGCATTTCGCCGTGCCCGAGACGCGGCCCGAGCCGCACGACGACCGCGTCCGCCTCAAGCCCGGCGCGGCGGGCGTCATCGTGCTCTTCGCCGCCACCATCGCCACCGCTGTTTCATTCAAGAATTTCCTCTATCTGCCGCCGGCGCTCGGCATGATGCTGGGGCTCGGATATCTGCAGATGTGGTCCTACTATCTGCAGCGCCGAGGCCACCGCAAGAACGACCAGGACATGGTGCTCGATAGCTTCGCCCAGGTGCAGCGGGTCGAATGGGACACGCTGTTGTTCTTCTTCGGCATCATCTTCGCCGTCGGCGGCCTCGGCGTAATCGGCTATCTCGCCATGGCCTCGCAGTATCTCTATGCCGACCTCGGTCCCACCCCCGCCAACATCATCATCGGCGCGCTCTCGGCGGTGATCGACAATATCCCGCTGATGTTCGCAGTCCTCACCATGAACCCGCAGATGTCCCACGGCCAATGGTTGCTGATCACGCTCACCTGCGGCGTCGGCGGCTCGATGCTGTCGATCGGCTCGGCGGCGGGCGTGGCGCTCATGGGCCAGGCCAAGGGCCTCTACACGTTTTCAAGCCATCTCAAATGGGCCTGGGCCATCGCTCTCGGCTATGCCGCCTGCAATCGCCGCGCATCTGCTGATCAACGCGCATTTGTTCTAGCAGCCGGCAGGCCCAGAATCCGCCGTGCTTCGGCGACGCTTGCCGGGTGGCGGCCGTATTCGCCGCACAGGCGGGCCAACCGGGCGACGAGTTCGGCGTTGTCGGTGGCAAGCCGCGTTTGGTCGAATTTGATGTTGTCCTCAAGCCCGGTGCGGCAATGGCCGCCCATCTCCAGGCACCAACGGTTGACTTCGAGTTGGCTCCTGCCGATGCCCGCCGCCGCCCAAGTCGCGTCGGGTTCGAGCTTGGCAAGCTGCGCCACCTCGAATTCGAGGACTTCCCGCAGCGGCGGGAGCGCATTGGCAATGCCGAAGACGAACTGCACATTCAGGGGCCGCCTGAGCCGCCCGTCCTTCGCCATCTGATGGGCGGCATAGAGCATGGCGAGATCGAAGACTTCGATTTCGGGCTTGACGTTGAACTCGTTCATTCTCGCCGCCAGCTCGTTCACCAGCGAAGGCGCGTTCTCATAGACGATGGTGGCGAAATTGACCGATCCGGTCGACAGCGATGCCATGTCCGGCCGATGAATCAGCATCGCGCTCCGTTCCGAGCCTTTGCCCGACCTGCCGCCGGTCGAGAACTGCACGATCATGCCCGGGCAGTGCCGGCGCACGCCCTCCTGCAACCTCGCGAATTTTTCCGGATCCGATGAGGTACTGCCGTCATCGTTGCGCACATGGGCGTGAACCACCGTGGCCCCCGCCTCGAAGGCGGCATGGGTCGATTCAATCTGCTCGGCGACGGTGACCGGCACCGCCGCATTGTCTTTCTTCTGCGCCACCGACCCGGTGATGGCGACGGTGATGATGGCGGGGCTTGTCATGGGCGGGAGCGATCCGGCAAAAGACTGTGATGCGCACGGGGAAGGCCATTCATATTATCGGCTGCCACGCCGAGGGGGAAGTGGGCGACGTCATCGTGGGGGGCGTCCCACCTCCGCCCCGGAACACGGTCTGGGAGCAGTCGCGCTTCATCGCCAAGGACGGAACGCTCAGGAACTTCGTACTCAACGAGCCGCGCGGCGGCGTCTTCCGTCATGTGAATTTGCTGGTGCCGGCAAAGAACCCCAAGGCGATGATGGGGTTCATCATCATGGAGCCGGAGGACACGCCGCCCATGTCGGGCTCCAATTGCATTTGCGTGGCGACTGTTCTGCTCGACACGGGCCTCGTGCCGATGATCGAGCCGGAAACCCGCCTCGTCCTTGAATCGCCCGCCGGTTTGGTCGAAGTCACGGCCCAATGCCGCGATGGCAAGGCCGAGCGTATCACCTTCCGCAATGTGCCGTCATTTGCGGACAGGATCGGTGCTGTTCTGGAAATTGAAGGACTCGGCACATTGAAAGTCGATACCGCCTTTGGCGGTGACAGTTTCGTGATCGCCGAAGCAGCGCCGCTCGGCTTCGCCATGACGCCGGATGAAGCGCGCGACATTGCCGTGGCTGGCCGCAAGATCACCAGGGCCGTCAATGAGCAGTTTGGCTTCGCGCATCCGGAATTGCCTGACTGGCGTCATTTCTCCTTCTGCTTCATGACCGGCCCCTTGCAGAAGATCGACGGCACGCTGTCGAGCCGCAATGCCTGCGTGATCAAGCCCGGCAAGCTCGATCGCTCGCCCACTGGCACCGGCTGCTCGGCGCTAATGGCGGTGTTGCATACCAAGGGGTTGATGAAGATCGGCGAGAGTTTTATCGGCCGATCGATCATCGAGAGCCGCTTCATCGGCCGCATCGAAGCGGAAACGCAAGTGGGCGGCAGGCCCGCGATCATCCCGTCGATTTCCGGCCGCGCCTGGATCACCGGGCAATCGACGCTCATGCTCGATCCCGCCGATCCGTGGCCCGGCGGTTACAAGATTGCCGATACCTGGCCCGTGGATGGAGCGGGAAAAACTTAGACCCAGCCGCCGTCGACGATATAGTCCTGGTTGGTAATGGCGCTGGCATCGTCGGAGGCGAGGAACAGCACGACGCGAGCAATATCAATTGGTTGTAGGCGTCGCTTCAGGCATTGCGAGAGGTTGATGAGTTGATCAGTTTCCGGCGTTACCCACAGCTTCAACTGGCGCTCGGTCATGATCCATCCTGGCGACAGCGAATTGACCCTGATGTTCTGCGGCCCGAAATCGCGCGCCTGGCTGCGGGTGAGCCCCAGCACCGCAGATTTCGCCGCCGTATAGGCCGCCATGCCGCCCTGACCGATGCGCCATGAGGTCGAACCAAAATTGACGATCGCGCCGCCGCCCGCCGCCGCCATCTGCGGCTGCACCGCCTGGGCGGTGAAGAACATCGGCCGGAGATTGATCGCCATGCGCTCGTCCCAATAGTCCGGCGTCACCGTATCGAAGGCGTGGCGCTGGTCGTTGGCGGCATTGTTGACGAGCACGGTGATCGGCCCGTTTTTCGCTTTCGCTTGCTCAATAGAAGTCCTAAGAGCGGCGATGTCGCGGATGTCGGTCTTGATGAACAGAGGCGGCGCATTCCCCTCTTTCACCAGCCGCGCAACCAGCGCCTTGCTCGCCGCCTCATCGATGTCGACGAAGGCAATTTTGGATTTCTGTTCCGCGAAGGCCTCGACGATGGAAGCCCCTATCCCTGAGCCGCCGCCGGTCACAAACACGCTGCGGTCTTCGAGGCTGGGATAGATCGCGAGTTTCGATTCACTCATCGGCCGTCCTCTCGTACTTGATTGTGGCCTGTGTTAGGACTGCCGCCGCGGGGAAACAAGCGGGTTCACCATGCATATTGTTCAGTTGCTCGATGGCAAGGGAAAGCGGCGTGTCGGCATCGTCGAAGGCCGCGAGATCAGGCTCCTCAAGCGCGTCGGCCGCACCCTCGATCTCGCCCAGCTCGCGATCAAGGAAGGCCGCGGTCTCGCCGCGATGGCCAGATCGCTGGCGGCCGGAACTTCCGAGGATTATGGCGCGGCAGTGAAGGAGAAGCGCATCCTGGTTCCCGCCGACCACCCGGACCCCGCCCATTGCGTGGTGACCGGCACCGGGCTCACGCATCTGGGATCCGCCGCAGCGCGCGACAAGATGCATCAGAAACTTTCAGGTGCCGTTGAAGACCTCACCGACTCCATCAAGATGTTTAAGCTCGGGCTGGAGGGCGGCAAGCCCGCAAGGGGCGAGGCCGGCGTGCAGCCGGAATGGTTCTACAAAGGCGATGGCGGCTGGCTGGTGGCTCCGGGAGCCTTGCTCGAGCGCCCGGCTTTCGCACTCGATGGCGGCGAGGAACCGGAAATCGTAGGCATCTATCTGGTGGGGCCCACCGGTAGGCCCCATCGTCTCGGCTTCGCGCTTGGCAATGAATATTCCGATCACCTCATGGAGCGGCAGAACTATCTCCTTCTCGCCCATTCAAAGCTCCGCCAATGCGCCATCGGGCCGGAGATGGTCGCGGACACCCTGCCGCAGAATGTCGAAGGCCGCAGCCGCATCCACAGGAAGGGTCAGGTGATCTGGGAGAAACCCTTTCTCACCGGGGAAGCCAACATGACGCACAGCATTGCCAATCTCGAATTTCATCATTTCAAATATGAGGGCTTCCGCCGCCCCGGCGATCTGCATATCCATTTCTTCGGCACCGGCACGTTGTCGATCGCCGACGGCGTCACAACCGAGGACGGCGATGAATTCGAAATCGAGGCGCCCGTCTTCGGCGCGGCCTTGCGCAACCGGCTCAAGGCGGTGAAGCCGCGCTTCAAGCCGGATACGGTGAAGGTGCTCTGATCGCCCATGAGCGGCCATTTCATCGCCCTTGACTGGGGCACCACCAGTTTCCGTGCCTATCTTGCAGACGGCGAGGGCCATGTGTCCGAGACGGTGTCTGCTCCCGAAGGCATTCTCGCGGTCAAGGACGGCGATTTCGATGCGGCGCTGGAGCGCCATATCGGCAAATGGGATCTGGTACTTCCCGTCGTCGCAGCCGGCATGATCACCAGCCGCCAGGGCTGGATCGAACTGCCCTATGTCGCCTGTCCCGCCGGTCCCGCCGAATTGGCTGCGGCGTTGCATCGTCACATCAGCAGACGCGGTCGATCGATCACCTTCGCCACCGGGCTTTCTTATCGCTCGGATTCCGGTATTCCGGATGTCATGCGCAGCGAGGAAACCCAGGTCTTCGGCAGTCTTGAGAACGGCGGCGGATTTTTCGTAACTCCCGGCACCCATTCGAAATGGATCGTGGCCGAAGGCACAAAGATCATGCGCTTCGCCACCTATATGACCGGCGAAGTCTTCGCCGCGCTGAAGAACCACACGATCCTCGGCAAGCTCATGCAGGATGGCCCCGATGACGAAGAGGCATTTGCCAAAGGCGTTCGCGCGGCCCTTGCCGACCCCGCTGGGTTTCTGCACCGCATCTTTTCCACCCGCTCGCTCGGTCTCTGCAATGAGATGGCGCCGGAGCATCTGGCGTCCTATCTGTCGGGTCAGCTGATTGGAACCGAGATCGCCCATGCCCGCGCCGGCAATTCGCAGGACGCGAACTATGTGGTGCTGGCATCGGAAGAGATCGGCGCGCGCTATGTGAAGGCCATGCGGATCGCCGGACTGAAGGCTCGTGCCGGCGATCCCAATTCGATCGTCAAAGGCCTGGCGCGCATTGCCAGGGAAGCAGGATTGATCGCATGACGAGGAGATAGGATCATGAAAGTTGCATTGGTGACGGGTGCAGGTTCGGGCATCGGCAGGGCGGTCGCCCTGGCGCTCGGCAAGGAAGGCTATGCGGTGGTTCTGGCGGGGCGGCGTATTGAACCGCTGCAGGAAACCGCCAAGGCGATCGGCCCCAACAGCCTCGCCGTCGCGGCCGACGTCACCGATCCCAAATCCGTCGCCGCGCTCTTTGCCGCGGCGAAGCAGAAATTCGGCCGCCTCGATGTTCTGTTCAACAATGCCGGAACCGGCGCGCCCGGCACCGTCAATCTCGAGGACCTGACCGTCGAGCAGTGGCGCGCCGTCGTCGACACCAATCTGTCGGGCGTCTTCTATTGCATCCAGGAGGCCTTCCGCATCATGAAGGCGCAGAACCCGCGCGGCGGCCGCATCATCAATAACGGCTCGATCTCGGCGCACGCGCCGCGTCCCAACTCGGCCCCCTATACGTCGACCAAACACGCCATCACCGGTCTCACCAAGTCCGCCTCCCTCGACGGCCGCAAATACGATATCGCCTGCGGCCAGATCGACATCGGCAACGCCGCCACCGCGATGACCGAAAGGATGAAGACCGGCATGCCCCAGGCCGACGGAAGGCTGGCGCCGGAGCCCACCATAGCGGTGGAGAATGTCGCCCGCGCTGTGGTTTTCATGGCCGCGCTGCCGCTCGATGCCAATGTCCAGTTCATGACCGTGATGGCGACGAAAATGCCGTTCATCGGCCGCGGATAACTTGCGCTGCCGATGCCGCTGACGCATTATTGCAGGCGCGACTGGATGGAATGCAGGCGCGACTGGATGGAATGCAGGCGCGACTGGATGGAGTGTCCCATGGTCCAAGTGCTGCGCGTCGTGCTTCTCGCCGTCTGCTTTGTGATTGTTGCGCCGCTGACCGCCGCGGCCGATGTCGCGGACCTAGTCGGCAAGACCCGCACCGAAATCGAAGCCCGCCTCACACCGGATGTGCTCGGAGTTCTCCGCCAGATCGGCGGGCCGGACCGCACGGCGGCGGAACTCGAGACCCTCGGCCATGCGGTCGCCCTCAACCGGCAATTCGACCAAGCCGCATGGCTCTATGTGGCGGCCGTTGAACGCGAGCCGGCCTCACCGGCATCGGTGTCCTCGCTCGGTGTCCTGATTGCCGAAGGTGTGACGCTCGATGCCGGCGGCAAGCCCGACGAAGCCCTGCTCGCGGCGATCGTCGAATTGCAGCGCGAGGCGCGGCGGCTCGACGGCAAATCCGCGGCGATTGCCAGCAATCTCGGCGGCGCACTGACGGCGCTGGGCGCAAAACGCCTCGACCGCGCGATGATCGAGGAAGGCGCCTTCCTCATTCATGAGGCGGTACAGGCCAATCCGCAGAACGTTATCTACTACGTCCGGCTGGCCGAGGCGCTGAAGCTCATGGAAGAGACTTCCGCTGCCAAGAAGTTTCTCGAAGCGGCCTTCCACTTGAACAGCGCCCATCCAACACTGGTCATGGCGCGCGCGCCTGGCGGCGGGCTTGCTGATGTGCCTCTGGAAATCACCCAGGGCGCCATGTGCCAGGTGAATTTCGATTGCGACAACAAATGCCCCAAGAGCATCATCGGCCAGATCGATCTGGTGAGCTGCAAGATCGATGAATCGACCGCCCAGTCGAGTTGCCAACAGGGTAAGCCTTATGCCCGCTTCTTCGATTGCGCGGCCAAGCTGCCGAAATTCGGCATCCTCATTCCGGGCCTCGATCCCGGCTTTTCGATCCTCACTCCCTGGGGTTCCTTCGACGCGGTCATGCAGGGTGATGGCTCGGTCGATTTCCAGTTCAAGGTCCTGTCGCCGGGCCTCGGCCCCGCCCAGGCCGCGTTGCAGACCCAAGGCAGTTGGGAGCCGTCGCGCGGCGATCTGGCGCTGAATTTTGAAGCAAGCGTTCAATACAATCTGTTCAATCGCGTCTCGCCGGTCATGGAACAGGCCAATGCCTATGATGTCGGGATTTCCGTCGTCGAGAAATACAATACCGGCTCCGGCACCGCCACTACGGCGCTCGAGATCGGCCGCGGTGGCGTGCTGACCGACTGACTCACCCGCTCCGCCCCCGGATCAGATCGGCGGCCTTCTCCGCGATCATGATGACGGCGGCATTGGTGTTGGACGAAATTACATAGGGCATCACCGAACTGTCGCAGACGCGCAGGCCTTCGAGACCGTGCACCTTGAGGTCGGGCGCCACCACCGCCATCTTGCCCTGGCCCATCGAACAGGCGCCGGCCGGATGATGGTCGGTCTTGGCCATACGGCAGGCATAGGCGATCAAATCCTCGTCGCTCTTGCAGTCCGGCCCCGGCAGCCGTTCGGCCAGCACATAGGGCGTGAGCGCCTCCTCCCGGAGAATGTCGCGCGCCATGTTCAGTCCACGGATCGACATGTCGCGGTCATAGGAGTCGGCCCAGTAATTGGGATCGATCAGCGGCGCCGCCGCTGGATCGGCGCTCGCCAGCCTGACGGTTCCGCGAGAGCGCGGCCGCATGAAGGCGGTGTTGAGGGTGACGCCGGCATTCCTGAGTTTGGCGATGCCCGCTTCGATGCCGGAGCCAAGCCCGAGATGAAACTGGATGTCGGGGGCGGAGGCTTGCTTGTCGGCGTACCAGAAGCCGCCGGTCTCGAACAGGCTTGAGGCCACCGGCCCGGTGCGGGTGAGAAGATAGCGCAGGCCCGCCAGCACCGCCCAATGCGGCTTGCCGTATTTGTCGTAACTGTGATCGCCGGTGCATTCGGCGATGACGCAGATATCGAGATGATCCTGCAAATTCTCGCCAACGCCCGGCAAATTGTGGACGGGTGCGATGCCGACGCGCTTGAGATGGTCCGCCGGGCCGATGCCCGACAACAGCAGGAGCTTCGGCGAACCGATGGCGCCCGCCGAGACGATCACCTCGCGCGTCCGGCATGGATTGTCTGGCGATTGCCGCCGCGCAAGATTTCGACGCCCGTCGCGCGGTCCTTCTCGACCACGATACGCGTCACCATCTCGGCCAGCATGACGGTCAGGTTCGGCCGCTGCATCGCCGGCCTCAGATAGGCGGTCGCCGTGGATGAGCGGCGCACATTCTTTTGCGTCACCTGATAGAAGCCCACGCCCGCGGGATCGGGACCGGCCAGATCGCCGTTGAAGGGAATGCCGTATTGCCCGGCCGCCTTGAAGAAGGCCTCGCAGATCGGCAGCGTGGCGCGCGGCTTGGAGACGCCGAGCGGCCCGCCGCGCCCGTGAAACTCATTGTCGAATGTGTCGTTGTCCTCGGCCTTGCGGAAATAGGGCAGCACTTCGCGGTAGCTCCAGCCCGCGCAGCCGGCCTGGGCCCAGCCGTCGTAATCGAGCGCATTGCCGCGCGTGTAGATCTGCGCGTTGATGGTCGAGCCGCCGCCGATCACCTTGGCCTGGGTGTACCAGAAGACCCGGTCCTGCATGTACTTTTGCGGCACGGTGGACCAGCCCCAGGAGGCGATCCCCTTGGTCATTTTGGCGAAGCCCGCCGGCCAGTGGAACAGCGGATTGCGGTCGCCGCCTCCCGCCTCGATCAGCAGGACCTTGGCGTCCGCGTCCTCGGAAAGCCGTGCCGCCAGCACGCAGCCCGCCGATCCGCCGCCCACGATGATGTAATCGTAGTTCATCCCCGCCACTTGAGCCCTATCCGCCGGGTTGACGCAACCCATCGTCGGGCGTCAGACTATCAGGATGAGCAAGATACGCGTCCTTCTCGCCGGCGAGTCCTGGTCGAGCACCGCCTATCACACCAAGGGCTTCGACCAGTTCGTGACCGCCGAGTTCCAGACCGGCATCGGCCCCTTGCAGCAGGCGCTTGCCGGCAGCGAAGTGGACCTCGTGCATCTGCCCGGCCATCTGGCGCCCACCCAATTTCCCAACACGCTTGCAGCCCTCTCGACCTATGATGTTGTGGTTCTCTCCGATATCGGCGCCAATTCGCTGCTGCTGCATCCCGACAGTTTCGTGCGCGGCCAGCGCACGCCCAACCGCTTGCGGCTGATCGCCGAATGGGTAAGCCAGGGCGGTGGCTTCATGATGATCGGCGGCTATTACAGTTTCCAGGGCATCTACGGGGCCGCCCGCTATGCCCGAACGCCGATCGAAGCGATTCTGCCGGTGTCGATGCTGGCCACCGACGATCGTGTCGAAGTGCCCGAAGGCTTCCGGCCCACCGCGGCGGGCGATACCCACCCGGTGCTTAAAGGTCTGGGGGATGAGTGGCCCTGGCTGCTCGGCTATAATGAGACAAAACTCAAGGACGGCGCCAAGCTCTTGCTTACGACCGGCAGCGACCATGGCCACCAGCCGCTTCTCGCGGCGACCCAGCATGGTGCCGGCCGCACCATGGCATGGACTTCCGATATCGGCCCGCACTGGCTGCCGCAGAGTTTTGCCGATTGGCAGGGCTATCGCCGTCTGTGGATCCAGTGTTTCGCCTGGCTGGCCGGCAAATGAGTAAAGGCCCGCCAACCGCTTGAGTTGACGGGCCTTTGTTGGTTGCGGGAGCTGGATTTGAACCAACGACCTTCAGGTTATGAGCCTGACGAGCTACCGGGCTGCTCCATCCCGCGTCATCGGTGCGGGCTATGTAGCAATCCGGCCAGGTTTTGTGAACCCCCCGGGTGGGTTTATTTGATTGTGACGGCATAAGCCGCCAGATTTGCCGTTTCCGACGTGGGATTGGGGACCATGGCGTCGATCCGGACAGACAGGCCTGCAGGCGAGGCGCTTCGCCGCCTTTCGCGCAAGACGCTGGCCAGGCTGGCCAAAGACCTCGGCCGCGCGGCAGCGGGCGGCAGCGTCCATGCGGCGCGCCGGCGGCTCAAATTCATGCGCAGCCTGTTACGCCTGTTGCGGCCGGCAATCGGCAAGGCGGCTTTTGCGAAGGCCGATGGCCGGTTGCGCGCCGCCGCCCATGCCATTGCCGGAGCCCGCCGCGCCGAAGCCTTGCAGGAGGCGGTGGCCAAACTTGGTCCCCATGGTTCCCCGCAAAGTCCCGCGCTCGCCGAACTCGCCCGCCTCGCGGCCGCTGCGCATGGCCACGAGGCGGCGGCGGAGGCCTTGAGCGAAGCCATCGCTGGAGCGCTCCGCGACATCGAGAAAGTGCGCGGCACGATCAACGATTGGTCGCTGCCCAAGCGCAATGTTGCTCGCTTCGTGGCGGGCCTCCGCGATGCCTATGGATCGGCGCGCTGCGAACTGCGGGCGGGCCTTGCGGCAAGCGACATCGCCCGTCTCCACGAGGCGCGAAAATCGGTGATCCATCATTTGCACCATCTGGAGATTCTCGAACCCTTGTGGCCGGAGCTGGTGCGCGCGTGGAAGACGGAACTCACCAGCCTGCGCGAGGCGCTCGGCGATCTCAACGATCTCCGGGAACTGCAGCGTTTAGCAACGGCAGATGCTTCGGGTTTTTCCAGCCCGGCGAGACTCCACGACGCACAGGTGGCGATTTCCGCCCGGCGCACACGCCTCCTTGCACGGGTCAAGCGGCGAGCCGGCCAACGCTTTGCCGAAAAGCCCGGCGAATTGGCAAGACACATTGGCGCCATATGGCGGAAGCTGGCGGTCTGATTGTAGCGCACGACGACCACACGCGTGTCGAGCCCTAGAAGAGACCAAGCATTTCGATACTGGTCTAGCCAACCGGCAGGATAGGGATTATCGGTACCAAATGTCTTGGAATAGTCGGGCACCAGCCGCCTCAAAGAGCCATCCTTGCGAGACTGTCCTTTCGCTCCGGGCGTTAACAACCATTTTTGATGAGAAGTTCTCGCAAGACCTTACTAACTACTGCACTCGGCATCAAATATATTTTCGGCCGATCATCCAGTGATCGTCCAAAATCGACAAAGCAGTAGAATAATCTCTCCGCTACAATCGATTCATGTTTCTCCTTCATGTGCCACCCTCCGTCGGCACCAATCTCCCGCCGGGTTTTTACTTGAATCGAACACATCTTCGAACCTTCCACGTCTGTTACGACAATATCGGCATTTGGAACACCGACGGGCGCTAGCCCCGCTATGTAGCCACGTCGAAGTAGTTCCGACATTATGAGATGCTCGCCAGCTGCCCCTAGTATGGTGGAATTGGACGGCATGTAATCTCCTCCTGATATGCAGACTGCGCTTTCTCTCACGCCGCCTGGCTTACAAAGCTGATCTTCCCCGCTCTTCGCTTGGGCCGTGAAGGCCGCACGACGATCTCAACGTCCCGGCTGAACGCGGTGAGGAAGTGCATCAGCCGCTCGACCGAGTATTCGCGGAAATGTCCCTTGAACAGGCGCGAAACTTCCGGCTGGCTGATGCCCATCAAAGCGCCAGCCTTGGATTGCGACAGCCTCCGCACAGTGCAAAGGCGATAAAGTTCGGCGACGATTTGGGCTTTCAAAAAATGGCTGCCAGCGTCGGGCAATCCAAGATCGACAAAGATGTTGTCACCGCTTTGATGAACTTTTGCTTTAGTCTTCGTCATCGCTTTTCATCCTTCCTCCGATGCAAGTCATTATCGATTTCGGCATCGCGAAGTCGCCGTCTGATCAATTCCACATCGGTCCGCGCTGTTGCGATCCCGCGCTTCGATTTTTTCTTGAACGCGTGCAACACGTAAACAGCTGTCTTGAGTCGAACGGTGTATACCGCGCGATAGGTGTCGCCATCGTGGTCGTCCAAGAGTTCGACGACACCAGGCCCGAAGCCCTTCATCGCCTTTGCCGAAGGCGGATGCTGGCCCATCTGCGCCAGAAACAGCCCGAATCCGAACTGATCCTGAACCTGCGCCGGAAATTCCCGATAATCCTTCCGGCTGGAACTGATCCAACGAAGCGGACGCGCGAGCCGGGGCAATTTCTTCATCGCCGACTACTATGAGTAATTACTCATAATTTGTCAACCGTCAAACGTTCTTCGCCCGCTCGCGTAGCTTGAACTTCTGGATCTTCCCGGTGCTCGTCTTCGGCAGTTCCGCGAACACGACATGCTTTGGCACCTTGAATTTGGCGAGGCCCGCCTTGCACCAGTCGATGATCTCCTCGATCGGTCGCCTGCTTGCCGGGCTTCAATTCGATGAACGCGCATGGCGTCTCGCCCCATTTCTCGTCGGGCTTGGCGACCACGGCGGCGGCCTGCACCGCCGGGTGCTTGTAGAGCACGTCCTCCACCTCGATCGATGAAATGTTCTCGCCGCCCGAGATGATGATGTCCTTGGAGCGGTCCTTGAGCTGGATGTAGCCGTCCGCGTGCAAGACGCCGAGATCGCCGGAATGGAACCAGCCGCCCTGGAAGGCCTCGGCACATAGCCTTCGGATTCTTGAGATAGCCCTTCATCACGATATTGCCGCGGAACATGACCTCGCCCATGGTCGTCCCGTCGGCGGGGACGCGCAACATGGTCTCGGGGTCCAGCACGGTCAGATCCTCGAGCGCGTGATAGCGCACCCCCTGGCGCGCCTTCTTCGCCGCCCGCGCCGGGCTTGCCAGTTCGTCCCATTCCACCTTCCAGTCATTGACCACGGCCGGGCCATAGGTCTCGGTGAGGCCGTAAAGATGCGTGACGTTGAAGCCCGCTTCCGCCATGGCGGCGAGCACTGCTTCCGGCGGCGGGGCGGCGGCGGTGAAGAACTCGACCTTCTGCGGTGAGCGCACGCTTATCTTCGGCGGGCGCATTGAGGATCGTCGACATGACGATCGGGCGCGCCGCACAGATGCGTCACCTTGTGCTCGTCGAGCGCCTCCCAGATCGCCTTGGAGCGCACCCAGCGCAGCGTGACATGAGTGCCGCCCACCACCGAGATGCGACCATGGAAAGCACCAGCCATTGCAGTGGAACATCGGCAGCGTCCACAGATAGACCGGATGCTTCGGCATCGAGGCGGTGAGCACATTGCCCTGGGCCAGAAGATAGGCGCCGCGATGATGATAGACGACGCCCTTGGGATTGCCGGTGGTGCCGCTGGTGTAGTTGAGCGAGATCGCCTCCCACTCGTCGGCGGGCCATTGCCAGTCGAATTCCGGATCGCCGCTGGCGATGAATTGCTCATAGTCGATGGAGCCGAGCCGCTCGCCATCGACGGCGAATTCGGGATCGGTGTAATCGATAACGATGGGCTTCGAGGTCTTTGCAAGCGCCAGCGCCTCCCTCGCCATCCGCGAGAATTCCTTGTCCACCATCAGAATTTTGGTTTCCGCATGGTCGAGCGAGAAGGCGATTGCCGCGGCATCGAGCCTGGTGTTGAGGGTGTTGAGCACCGCCCCCGCCATCGGCACGCCATAGTGGCATTCGAGCATGGCCGGCGTATTGGCGAGCAGCACCGAGACGGTATCGTCCTTCTTGATTCCCGCCTTGGTGACAGCCGCCGCAAGCCGGCGCGAACGCGCGGTAGAACTCCGTGTAGGTCGTGCGCGCCTTGCCGTGGATGATCGCGGTGCGATCGGGATAGACGGCGGCGGAGCGCGCCAGAAAGGTGAGCGGCGTCAGCGGCTGGTAATTGGCGGGGTTCTTGTCGAGATCGGCATTGTAGGCGGACATGGCGCATCCTTGTGAATTCGGGATGGCTCATATCTCACATGCGGCCGGAATTAAAGCGCAGCGAGACTCTCATTGTAGCGCCGCGTGGCCGCAAGCCGGCCGTGCCAGCGGGCGATCGGGCGGGCGACCCACCAGCCGACGATGGCGAGTCCAATTCCGGCATAGCCGTCGACCGCATAGTGCCAGCCCAGATGCACCGAGCCCAGCAGGATCGCCACCGCATAAACGGTGAAGGCCAACCCCATGCCGCGCGAAACCTTCCAGAAGGCGAGCGCGAACAGCGCGGCCGAGGCAGTGTGCATCGACGGGAAGGCGGAAATGCCAAGCGCCACCGTCTTGCCCGTATAGCCGTCCCACAGGCGCTCCTGGGCATCGAGACACCACAACGGAAGGCGGCTGTCGACATCATGCAGATAGGCGAAAAGCCCGGTGAAAGGGTCGGGCGACAGGCCGATGCCGCTGTAATAGACAGGCCCGGCGGAGGAAAATAATACCGCCATGAGGCCGCCGCCCAACCACCACACGATCATATAGGAAAGAAAGAATCGGGTGCGCAACTCGTCCGCTGTCTTGCGGAAGCCGAACCAGAACCACGCACCGAACAGCGCCAAGAACCAGAAATTATAGGCGATGTTGAAGGCGAAGGTGACATAGTCGAAGCCCATGACCGGCTGCAGCCACAGCCACGGATCGGTGCCAAAATGCAGGACGCGGTCGAGCTTCATGAACCATTCGTCCCAGGAGAAGGGCACGATTCGCGGGATTGCCGGTTTCAATTCGACCATCGCCTTGTTGAAGAGGATCATGGCGGTGAAGACCGGCAGACCGTTGACGATGCGCACCGGATTGACGACTAGTTCGCGGAGTTCCCCGGCCAGCGCCATAATCGGGCTCGGCGGCTTCTCGATCGCCCCATACTGGACGAGCCGCACCACCAGCATGACCGTGAGTCCCACCGGCACGGTGACTTTGAAGAGGCCGATCAACAGCGCGACAATTGTGGCCTGCCTGTAGCTGTCGAGGCCCGACAGCATCAACCAGTTAGTGGCCAGATAGAGTGCCGGAACAGCGAAAAATATCCATTGCGCCGCAAAACTTTGGGCCGGCAGCGCCAACATCCTGCGCCAGCGGCCCACCGGTCCTGCGACAGCAATCGTGCCGATCTGTGCGGAGGAAGACTCGGCCATTTGCGGGGGACCCCGGAACACCATGCGAAACGCAGATGCTTGACGCCAAAGCCTTGATTTCGGGTTAAACCCCGCATGGCATCGTTAACTATGGCCCCACCGGAAAAGTTCGAGCATGAGCCGCTATCACGAAACTTACGCCGCCTGGCGGAGCGACCCCGAAGCCTTCTGGGCCGCGGCGGCCGGCGCCATCGACTGGGTGAAGCCCTGGGACAAAGTCTATGACAAGGTGGATGGGCTCGACCGCTGGTTCGTCGGGTGCTGAATGCAACACCTGCTGGAATGCCGTGGACCGCCATGTTGCAGCGGGTCATGGCGGCAGGCTCGCCGTCATCTTCGACAGCGCCATCACCGGCGCCAAGACGACCTTCACCTACGCGCAATTGCGCGACGAAGTGGCGACGCTTGCGGCGGCTCTTGAAGATCTGGAGCTGCGCAAGGGCGACCGCGTCATTCTCTACATGCCGATGATTCCAGAGGCCCTGATCGCCATGCTCGCCTGCGCCAGGATCGGCGCCATTCACTCCGTCGTCTTCGGCGGCTTCGCCGCTCCCGAACTTGCCACCCGCATCAACGATGCCAGGCCCAAGCTCATTCTCTCCGCCTCCTGCGGACTTGAGCCCGGCCGCGTCATCGCCTACAAGCCGCTGCTCGACCAGGCGATCGACGATCGCCGCCCACCAGCCCGAGGCTTGCGTGATCTTTCAGCGCCCGCAGGCGGAAGCGGAGCTGATGTCCGGCCGCGACCACGACTGGGCAGCCATCGTGGCGAACGCCCGCTCGCACGGCCGCGCGGCCCACTGCGTCACCGTCAAGGCGACCGATCCGCTCTATATCCTCTATACCTCCGGCACCACCGGCCAGCCCAAGGGCGTGGTCCGCGACAATGGCGGCCACATGGTGGCGCTCGCATGGTCGATGGCGAATATCTACGGTATCGCGCCGGGCGAAGTGTATCTGGGCCGCCTCCGATGTCGGCTGGGTGGTGGGCCATTCCTACATCGTCTATGCGCCGCTCCTGCATGGCGCCACGACGGTCCTGTTCGAAGGCAAGCCCGTCGGCACGCCCGATGCCGGCACCTTCTGGCGCATCATTTCAGAATATGGCGTCGCCGCCCTGTTCACCGCGCCCACCGCCTTCCGGGCCATCAAGAAGGAAGACCCGGACGGCAACTTCATCCGCAAATACGATCTGAGATCGCTGCGCACCCTGTTTCTCGCCGGCGAGCGCGCCGATCCCGACACGGTGAAATGGGCGGAAGCGCAGTTGCGCGTGCCCGTCGTCGATCACTGGTGGCAGACCGAAACCGGCTGGCCCATCGCCGCCAATCCGGTGGGGCTTGGCCTGTTGCCGGTGAAGTACGGCTCACCCACCGTGGCGATGCCGGGCTACGATGTCCGCGTTCTCGATGAAGGCGGCCGTGAAGTGAAGCGCGGGCAACTGGGCGCCATCTGCGTGAAGCTGCCGCTGCCGCCCTCCTGCCTGCCGACGCTGTGGGGCAACGACGAGCGCTTCAGGGCCAGCTACCTCGCGCATTTCCCCGGCTATTACGAAACCGCGGACGCGGGCTACACGGATGAAGATGGCTATCTCTACATCATGGCCCGCACCGACGACATCATCAATGTCGCGGGCCATCGGCTTTCGACCGGTGGCATGGAAGAGGTGCTCGCCGGCCATCCCAATGTCGCCGAATGCGCGGTGATCGGCATCGCCGATCAACTGAAAGGCCAGGTGCCGGTGGGCTTCGTGGTGCTGAAGGCCGGTGTTGCCCGCCACGCCGCCGAGATCGAGAAGGAATGCGTCGGCCTGATCCGCGACCAGATCGGCGCTGTTGCGAGTTTCAAGACCGCCATGGTGGTGCCGCGCCTGCCCAAGACGCGCTCGGGTAAAATCCTCCGCGCCACCATGCGCAAGATCGCCGACAAGCGAGGAGTGGAAAATGCCCGCCACCATCGACGATCCCGCCATACTCGACGAAATCGCCGCAGCGTTGAGGGCGAAGGGGATCGGGGACTAGTCGAATTAACAAACTTGCGAAACTCCCGACAACCCCGCTATTCAGCACCTCTCATCCGCAATACGCGATTCCATGACCGAACCATCTCCCCAACGCGCCCGCTGGGCGGTCGCCATGATCTTTCTGCTGCACGGTGCCATCTGGGGTTCCTGGGTACCGCATATTCCCTTGGCCAAGGAGCGTCTTGAGGTTGGAACCGGCGTCTTCGGCCTGGCCCTGCTGGCGATCGCGGCGGGCGCCGTCCTCGCCATGCCGCTGGCCGGAGCGCTGATCAACCGCTTCGGCAGCGCCCGCATGACGGCGATCACCGGCATCCTGTTTTTTACGACGTTTATCGGGCCGGTGCTGGCTCCGACGCTTTCTACCTTCGTGATTGTCGCCTTCTGCTTTGGCGCCGCCGTCGGCAGCATGGATGTCGCGATGAATGCCCATGGCATCGCGGTGGAAAAAGCATTGCGCCTGCCCACCATGTCGCTGTTCCATGGCGCCTTCAGCATCGGCGGCATGCTGGGGGCATTTCTCGGTGCCGCCGCCCTCGGCGTCATGGGCGAATGGACCCATGCCTTCCTCGTCGCCATCTTGCTGATTGCCCTCTTCACGGCCTCCTTGCCCTTCCTCTTGCCGGCCGCCGCCGACCGCGGGCTGTCGGGCACCGGTTTTGCCTGGCCGTCGGGCGCCACCATCGGCCTCGGGCTTCTGTGTTTTCTTGTCTTGATGGCTGAGGGCTCGGTGATCGATTGGTCTGCCATCATGCTGCGCCAGAGTTTCGCACTCGAGGCCGGAACGGCGGCGCTGGGTTATGGGCTGTTTTCGGCAGGCATGGCGCTGTCGCGGTTGATCGGCGATGGCCTGCGCGTGAAAATAGGAGCCGTGCTCCTGGTGCGCGGCAGCGCTATCTTGACGGCCATTGCCATGGCGGCGGCCGTCAGCTTGCCCAACCCGTGGGCGGCGATCGCCGCCCTGGCCTTTGCCGGCTTCGGCATCGGCAATATTGCGCCGGTGCTGTTCGCGGGCGGAGGCAGGCTCGAGCCGGAAGCGCCGGGGCGCGGCATCGCAGCGGTGACGACGCTTGGCTATTCCGGCTTTCTGGCGGGACCTCCGCTCATCGGCTTTGTCGCCGAAGTCACCGGCCTTCCAGCGGCACTCGGGCTCGTAGCGGCCACCGCACTGGTGATCGCTTTCTATGCCCGCGCCGTTCAGGCCGCCGACACTTACTGAAACGCCGAAGCTGGGCTAGGATTACGCCATGGGCTTCAAGGACAAGCGTGTGATCATAACGGGCGCCGGCCGCAGCTTGGGCGCCGCCTTTGCCGTGGTTCTCGCCGACCAGGGCGCCGACGTCATCATGTGCGGCCGCAACATGGAGAACCTCACCTCGCTCGCCGAGTCAATCCGGCTGCGCACCGGCAGGCGGCCCGAGACCCTGCACATCGACCTCGCCGATATCAGCCAGGTAACCCTCGCCGCCAAGAAGATGCGCGACGAGGGCCGCCCGCTCGACATCCTGATCAACAATGCCTCCCAGTGGCTCCCTGGCAAGATGCATGAGCATGACGCCTATGCCATCAACAGCACGATTACCGGCATCGTCACCGGAACGCTTCTGCTCACCCGCGGACTCATCCCCCTGCTGGAGAAATCCGGCGCCGGCGACATTCTCAACATCATCTCGATTTCGGGAATTCCCAACACGCCGCTGCTCGGCGCCTCCGTCGCCTATTATGCGGCAAAGCACGGTCAGGCCGGGATGACCGAGGGGCTGCGGCAGGAGTTGAAAGACCGGCCGGTGCGGGTGAGCGCCATTTATCCTTCCTATATCCAGGATATTTCGCCGCTCGATCCCACCGTCTGGAATGCGGGCCGCGCCGCGGACTCGCTCGCCACCAACCGCGACGTGGTCGAAGCTTCGCTCTTCGCCCTGTCGCGCCCGCGCCATGTGACACTTGCGTCGATCGTCATCGACCCGGACCGGGGCGGGCTTTATTCGAGCTAGAAGAACTGCGCTTACCCGACGATGATGACCTGCCCGGTCAGCGCGCCTTCGACGCTCTTGGCGTAAGCCAGACCGACGCGGGCGGAGGAAACTGTCTCGTGGCCGGGAAAGAAGCCTTCATACTTCTTCGCCGATTCCTCGAGCAGCGCCGGGCTCACCACATTGATGCGCAAGGCCCGCGGCATCTCGATCGCCGCTGCCTTGACGAAGGCGCCGAGCGCGCCATTGACGGCGGCCGCACTGGCGCCCTGGCGGATCGGATCGCGGTCGACAATGCCGCTGGTTAGCGTGAAGGAGCCGCCGTCATTGACGAAGTTCTGCCCGATCAACACCAGATTGACCTGGCCGAGCAGCTTGTCGAGAAGTCCGCTCTTAAACTGTTCGCCGGTCATGGTTGTCAGCGGGCCGTAATGTACGTGCCCCGCCGTTGAGACCACCGCATCGACCTTGCCCAGTTTCGCGAACATGTCACGGATCGAAGCTTCGTTGGCGATGTCGACCCGGAGCTCGCCGGAAGAGCGCCCCGCCGTAACGACCTCGTGGCGGCGACCGAGTTCATTGACGGCCGCCTTGCCGACAGTGCCTTCCGCGCCGATCGCCAGAATGCGCATTATTCGTGCTCTTGCGGCACTTTCAGCGGCTTGAGCTTGGCGAAGACCGAGTCGGCGTCGAATTCCTTACCGCTGTCCTTGAGCTGTTCGGCGGTGACCGACTTCTCCGCCTCGGCGGCGGCGGCAGCCGTGGCCGCGAGATTTGCAGCGGTGCCGTGGACTTCGGCGGCGGGGATCAGGGTGCGGGCCGGGGTCGACACTGTCGCCTGGCCCTTGCCCGCCTTGCGCGCCGCCTTCTGTACGGCGAAATCGAGCTCGAGCTGCGAGCAAAGTCCCAGCGACACGGGATCGACCGGCTTGATGTTGGCGGCGTTCCAGTGGGTGCGGTCCTTGATCGCGGCGATCGTCGATTTGGTGGTGCCGACCAGCTTCATGATCGCCGAATCCGGCAGCTCCGGATGATAGCGGAGCAGCCAGACAATGGCGTCCGGCCGGTCGCCGCGCCGCGACACCGGCGTATAGCGCGGACCGCCGGTCGACTTCTGCACCGGGATGTTGACCTTCGATTCGAGCATGTTGAGGCGGTAGTTCGGATCGGCTTCGCCCTTCTCGATCTCCTCGCGGGTAAGCTGGCCGCCGGTCACCGGATCGAGGCCCTTGATGCCCGCGGCCACGTCGCCGTCGGCGATGCCTTTCACTTCGAGCTCGTGCAGATTGCAGTAATCGGCGATCTGCCGAAAAGTTAGCGCGGTATTCTCGACCAGCCAGACGGCGGTGGCCTTGGGCATCAGCGGTGCGCGGGACATGGAATTTTCGCTCCTTGAGAGCCGCCTGGGGCTCTCGGCCATTACAACAACAGGTTGGGGATACCTGGCTTATAGTTCAGGCAAATGGCCGATGCAATGGCAATTGGCGGGACCGGAACGGCCTCCGGTCTCCGCCGCCAGGGCTCAATTCCCCGCGAAACAATAGAAAAGGCCGTTGCCCCCGGTGCCCTTGAGGGCATCGAGACTACAGCCGCCGCGCGAGGAATGGGACGAATTCCAAGACTTGGCCGGAGCCGAGTCATCAAGGCCGGTCCGGTCGTGATGGCCGACTATCGCGGCACCCTCGGCACCGCCCATCGTCCAATTGCCGCAGGTGCGGTCCTCACCGGCGGCGAATGCCATGCCGTCCGGTTGCGAACCGGTCAGGATGTCGTGCATGTTGGGCTTGTCACCCCGGCCATTGACCAATTCGCCCTTCTCGTTGAGCGCGGTATTCTTGTTGAGGTTGTTGCCGTTATGCAGTTCCGCCACATCCTTGGCGATCATGTCGCCCTTGGCATTGTGCCAGGGACCCGCTCCGATGCGGTCGCGCGCATTGACGGCGCCATCGCCCTGGGTCGAAAGATAAGCCCGCCAAGTCTGGCCGGCGGAGCCCACGGCTTCCGCCAATGTTTGACAATGCTTGTCGGCGCCTTCAAGTCCGCCGAGATCGGCGCCCGTTCCGGGGCCCGCGCTGGTGACGAAAAAGCTCATCTTTGCCTGTTGCGCACTTGCTGGTGGGGCGATGAGCGCCAATGCCGCAGCCGGCGCCAGTATGGCAAGAAGCTGTAAGTTTCTCATGGTGTTCTCCTTTGACATTCTGCCCCAGACTCTCGCTAAGGTGCAAACCCGGCCATATCAAATCATAATCAGTTGAACGGGCCGGCTCGAGCAGGAACACAACCCGCTTTCGCGACGAGCCGCTGCGTGAGAGGATATCTTCGCCAGCGGCCATTTCTCCGGAAGGACAAAACCATGGGCAATCATACCTACAAGAAAATCGACTTGGTCGGAAGTTCCACCAAGTCGATAACCAACGCGATTGAAAGCGCGATCTCCCGCGCCTCGAAGACCACCCGCAACCTCGACTGGTTCGAGGTCAGGGAAATCCGTGGCCACATCGAGGAGGGCAAGGTGGCCCATTACCAGGTTGCGATGAAGGTCGGCTTCCGCATCGAGGATTGACGCTCGACCGTATCGGCGCTCACGTCCTCAAGATGATCTTGCCGATATGCTCGCCCGACTCCATCAGCGCGTGGGCCTTGGCCGCTTCTGCCAGCGGGAAGGTCCGATAGATGATCGGCCGGCACTGTCCCGCCGCACACAGCGGCCAGACATTCACTTCTAGCGCCCGGGCGATTTCGGCCTTTTCGGCAACGCTGCGCGGACGCAGCGTCGAGCCGGTGAGCGTCAGGCGTTTCAGCATGATCGGCAACAGGTCGATCTCGATCTTCGAGCCTTTCTGGAAGGCGATGTTGACGATGCGCGCGTGCATGGCGGCCGCCTTGAAATTGCGCGCCACATAATCGCCGCCCACCATGTCGAGGATCACATCGGCGGCAAGCTCTGCGGCCTTCATGACCTCGACGAAGTCCTGTGTCCGGTAGTTGATGGCGAGATCGGCACCGAGCCTCCGGCAGGCCTTGCACTTCTCCTCCGATCCCGCGGTTGCAACGACGGCGGAACCCAGCGCCTTGGCCAGCATGATGGCGGTGGTGCCGATGCCGCTCGAGCCGCCATGGACGAGCAACGTCTCGCCCGGCTGCAGCCGCCCGCGCTCGAAGACATTGGTCCACACCGTGAAGAAGGTTTCGGGAATGCCCGCCGCCTCTTCCATGCTGAAGCCGGGCGGCACGGGCAGCGCATTGTCGTCGGCGGCGAGGCAATATTCGGCATAGCCGCCGCCCGGAACCAGGGCGCAGACATGATCGCCCGCTTCGTAGCGTTTCACCCCTCCGCCGAGCCCCACGACCTCGCCGGCGATTTCCAGCCCCGGCGTCTCCGGCGCTCCCGGCGGCGGCGGATAGCCGCCCTGGCGCTGCAGCACGTCCGGCCGGTTGACGCCCGCCGCCTTGACCTTGACCAGCACTTGACCCGGTCCCGGCACCGGCACCGGCAGCTTCACGGGCTTGAGAACCTCCGGCCCTCCTGGCGTGGTAATGGCAATGGCGGTCATTTCGTTCATCGACGCACCCCGGCTCAACTTAGCTCTCACAATGGGTTGCCGGACCGAACCCGGCAATGGCAAAATGCGGCCGGACACTAGGTGGAGCCGCGCCATGGACCTTGACGACTTGCCGAAAAAGACGCCCGACATCGTTATTGGCGAGAATCTCGAGCTGATGTCGGTTGCCGAATTGGAACACCGCGTTACGGCTTCTGGAGTCGGAGATCGCCCGGATAAAGGCGGCGATTGCCGGGAAACAAGCCTCCAAGAGCGCGGCGGACGCATTTTTCCGGTCTTGAGGCGGCTTTTTCAGACTTATTTGATGTTACCGCGCCGTTACGTTAACCATTCAGTAACGGATTCAGTATAATTTTAGCAATTGTAATCCAGTCTTCTGGATTCTCTGAGTGGCTCCTGTCCACTCTGTTTGACGCCTCCCTGTTAGAACTCAAAGCCGCGCTTTTGTGCGGCTTTTTTTTGTTTGGCCCCAGTCTTGCTCGGTGAAATCGCCATGAAGATTCAATGCGGGATATTGACCGGAAATGACGCATGCCTCATGATCCGCTCACCCGGTCCGTGCAATTTTAGGTAATCGAGTAAGGGGTGAGTAAGCATGTCCGGCCTTGATGACAGCTCGACCACCATCGATTTCTTCGCGAAATTCACCGCCTCGGAAACCTTCGACAAGGTCTTCAAGGAGGGCATGGGTCTGGTCGAGGAGACCGCCAACTATCTCGATGGGCCGGGCCGCCAGGACGCCCGTCTGCTCGACCGCCACGGCGCCATCGCCTATGCCACCGAAAGCATGCGGCTGACCACCAGGCTCATGCAGCTCGCCTCCTGGCTTCTGCTGCAGCGGGCGATCGCGGCGGGCGAGATGACGACCGATGAAGCGCGCAAGGAAAAGCATCGCATCAGCCTCTCCGACATCGGCCGTGGCAATCCGCTTACCGGGTCCGAACAAATGCCGGACGCGCTCACGGAACTCGTGGAGCGTTCGCTCCGCCTGCATATGCGCGTGCAGAAGCTCGACGCCATGCTGAACGTCCAGTCCAAGTCGGAACCCGCCGCCCAGAGCCGAATGAACCAGCAGCTAGACCGCATCGCCTCGGTCTTCAAAGTCGCAAGAGGCTGAATTGCGCTCCAGGGCAAGCGAATTGACAAGCTTGCTGGGGCGCATGTACTGATGAGTTGGGGAAGGACCGCCCGCGCGACGCTGGGCGCTTTTTTTCCAAGTGTTCGTAATCTCGGAGGTGACGTCATGTTTCGCAAGACCGGATTGCTCGCTGCCGCCGCATCTCTCCTCATCGTCCCGGCGACGGGCGCATTTGCACAGAGCGCGATCGCCACCGCCGATGGCGAGACGACCGGCACGCGCATTGAGATCACCGAACTGTCACGCACCAGCGGCGAAACGGTGACGCTGAAGTTCCGGATCGTCAACGAAAGCGGCGAGAACGCCAACCCATACAACCTGATGGGGGGCTACGAAGTCAGTGGCGTCCATCTGATCGACGCCGCCGGTAAGAAGAAATACCTGGTGATCAAGGATTCCGACGGCAAATGCGTGTGCACCGGCGGACTGTCTGTAACGCTTGCGACAGGAAAATCCATCAACCTTTGGGCGCGGTTTCCGGCCCCGCCCGCCGAAGTGAAGGAAGTCAGCGTCGTCTTCCCGAGCTTCATTCCGACCGACGCGCCGATTACCGACTAGGCGGAGGCGGCGATGCGAAGCGCGCCGGCACTGGCGCTTGGGGTCGCGGTGACGCTGGTCACCGCCGGCCCGGCCACGGCCCAGACGGCGGTTGCAGGGCTGGTCCTCGACATCGCGTCGGAAACCCGCGATCTGACTTTCACGACAATGGACCTCCTCTTTCAGATCGAAGATCTGGGCGGCGGCGTCCAATCGCTGGAAGCGGCGGTGAGCGAGCTCGAGGTGAAGGAGACCGAGACGGAAATCCGCATTGAGCTGGCCGCCGATGTGCTCTTCGACTTCGACAGCGCCGATCTCCGCGCCGAAGCCGAGCAGGCGCTGCGCAACGTCGCGGAAATCATCCGCGCTCATGAAGGCGCCGACGTGCGCGTCGAAGGCCATACCGACGCGAAGGGCTCCGGCAGCTACAATCAAAAGCTCTCCAAGCGCCGCGCCGAGTCCGTCCGCGACTGGCTCACGGCCACCGAAGGACTGCGCGATACGGATTTCGAGATCACCGGCTTCGGCGAGAGCAAGCCGGCCGCCGCCAACGAGAAGCCAGATGGCTCGGACGATCCTGAAGGCCGGCAGAAGAACCGCCGCGTCGAGATTGTCGTCGAGAAGCGCTGAAGACCGGATTTGTCGTGCCCTCCCAAAAAGCAAAAAGCCCGGCGCGACCGCCGGGCTTCTGATTTTCGGACGAACGCTTTACTTGTTGAGGAAGCCGAATTTCTGCTTGAACTTGGACACGCGGCCGGCGCGGTCGACGAGTGTCTGCTGGCCGCCGGTCCAGGCCGGATGCGATTTGGGATCGATGTCAAGGGAGAGCGTATCGCCTGCCTTGCCGTAGGTTGAACGGGTGACGAACTTGGTGCCGTCGGTCATCACCACGTTGATGGTGTGATACTCGGGATGAATGCCTTGCTTCATGGCGAAAACTTTCGTTCCGGAGCCGCGCGCCGGGATGCCTGTATTGTCTGGTTTCGGGCGAGCCTATACAGGAAGCCAAATGGGGAGGCAAGTAACCCAGTATGGCCGATAATTTCGAAGACGACGCCCGCCGGCGCCCGAAGGGCAAGAGCCTGAGGCCGCTGGCCCGGCTCACTCCCTTTCTGTGGCGCTACCGCGGCCGGGTCGCGGTGGCGCTCATCGCCCTGCTTGTGGCGGCAAGCGCCACCCTCGTCGTCCCCATCGCGGTGCGCCGGGTGATCGACAACGGCTTCACGCCGGAGAATGCGGCACTGGTGAACCAGTATTTCGCCGTCATGCTTGCAGTGGTCGCCGTTCTTGCGGCGGGTTCGGCGGTGCGCTTCTACTTTGTCATGTGGCTGGGCGAGCGCATTGTAGCGGATGTCCGCGACGCCCTGTTCGGCCATCTCCTGACTTTAAGTCCCGGTTTCTACGAGACCCAGAAGACCGGCGAAGTGGTCTCGCGCCTCACCGCCGACACCACCCAGATCAAGTCCGCCTTCTCGTCCACCGCCTCGATCGCCCTCCGTAATCTCGTGATGTTCGTGGGCGCCATGATCATGATGGTGGTGACCAGCCCCAAGCTTTCCGGCCTGTCGCTGCTCGCCATTCCCCTGGTGGTTCTGCCGCTTGTCATCTACGGGCGAAGGGTGCGGGCCCTCTCGCGGCTGGCGCAGGACACGCTGGCCGATTCCGCCGCCTTCGCCCAGGAACGGCTTGCCGCGATGACCACGGTGCAATCCAACCTGCAGGAAAGTTTTACTCGTAAGTCCTTCGGCAAGGCCACCGGGATCGCTTTCGGTGCCGCCGCCCAGCGCACACTGGCCCGCGCCGTTCTGACCGCCGCCATCATCTTTGTCTCGCTTGGCGCCATCGTCGGCCTCCTCTGGTTCGGCGCACGCGAAGTGATGACCGGCAACATGAGCGGCGGCACGCTCGGTCAGTTCGTGATTTATGCGGTTCTCGCGGCGAGCTCGCTTGGACAATTGTCGGAAGTATGGGGGGAAGTTCAGCTCGCCGCCGGCGCCGCCGAGCGGATCTCGGAACTGCTCGACGAAGTGCCGGCGATTGCCGCTCCCGCCAAACCCGTGGCCCTGCCCACCCCCGCAAAGGGCGAAGTCGCCTTGGACAAAGTGACATTCAACTATCCACAGCGGCCGCAGATTTCGGCGCTCAGGGCTGTGAGCTTTAAGGTGTCGCCGGGCGAGACGTTGGCGATCGTCGGCCCCTCGGGAGCGGGCAAAACCACGATCTTCGCCCTCATTCAACGTTATCTTCGATCCGCAGTCGGGAAGCGTGATGATCGACGGCGTCGATGTGCGCCAGGCCGATCCGCTGGCGGTGCGGGCCCGCATCGCCGTGGTGCCGCAGGAGACGGTGATCTTCTCCGGCAGCGTGCTCGACAACATCCGCTTCGGCCGGCCGGAAGCGTCCGACGAGGACGTCAAGTCCGCGGCCAGGGCGGCGCGTGTCGATGAGTTCGCCGATAGGCTGCCGCAAGCCTATGACACGGAAGTGGGCGAACGCGGTGTGTCACTCTCCGGCGGACAGCGCCAGCGTATCGCCATCGCCCGCGCCATCCTGCGTGACGCGCCCATCCTGCTGCTCGACGAGGCGACCAGCGCTCTCGATGCCGAGAGCGAGGCGCTCATTCAGGAAGCATTGGAAAAACTCACCGCCAACCGCACCACCTTGGTGATCGCCCACCGGCTCGCCACGGTGCGCAACGCCGATCGCATTCTGCTGCTCGATGGCGGCCGCCTGGTGGCCGAGGGCAACCACCGCGACCTGATCAAGAAGAGCCCGCTTTACGCGAAGCTCGCCAAACTGCAATTCACCGTTCCGTCAGTTTGAGCTCGATGCGGCGGTTGCGCGACTTGGCCTCTTCCGTCGTGCCCGGATCGATCGGCTGGAACTCGCCAAAACCAGCGGCCACCAGATGCTTCGGCGCCACTCCGCTGGCGATGAGGAAATTGACGACCGCGATGGAGCGCGCGGCAGAAAGGTCCCAGTTCGACCTGAACTGAACCGAAATCGGGTCCACGTCGGTGTGGCCGTCGACCCGCAACACCCAGGCGATATCGGCGGGAATCTCGGTTTCGAGCTGCTTCAGCGCTTCGGCAAGCTTCAGCATTTCCTGCTGGCCTACCTCGCTGAGAACCGCTGATCCCTTGCCGAACAGCACTTCCGACTGGAACACGAAACGGTCGCCCACCACCAGAATGTCGGAGCGCTGCGATAGAATTTGCCGCAGCCGCCCGAAGAACTCGGACCGGTAGCGCGACAATTCCTGCACCCGTTGGGCCAGCGCCGAATTGAGCCGCTTGCCGAGGTCGGCGATCTGTGCCTCCGATTGCTGGTTGCGGGATTCGGCGTCGGTGAGGAGAGCAGTTAAGTTGCGAAAGCTGGCGCCGCATGGCGGCGATCTGCTGGTTCAGCAATTCCACCTTGGCCAGCGCCTCGGCGGAGATCACCTTCTCCTTGTCGAGATCGGTGCGCAAGCCGCTGATGGCAGAGCCGGCGGAACTGCCCTTCTCGCTCTCGGCCTCCAGCATGGCGGCGAGACCCGCATTCTTCGACTTCTCGGCGTTGAAATCGTCGGTGAGCGCGATCAGCATGGAATTCGACGTTTTCCTTGGCCGATTTCTCCAGCGCCAGAAGCTCGGTCAGTTCGGCGATCTGCGAGCGCAACTGCCCAAGTGCTGAATCCTGGCCGGAGATTTCCCGCGCCAGCAGGAACTGCGCCACCATGAATACCGACAGCAGGAAGGTGATGACCAGCAGGAGCTGGGCCATGGCGTCGACGAATCCCGGCCAGTAGGGGGCACTTTGCTCCTGACGGCGGCGCGACTGGGCGATCGCCATGGTCTATTCCTCGTCCTCGACCCGGGCCCGGCCGCGGGCCGGCGCCTGTCCGGTGGCACGGATCAACAGGCGCTGGATTTCATTCTGCTGCACCTGCTGCGACTGGGCCCATTGCCGCACCATCTTCTGTTCCTCGCGCATCTGCTGCACGAGACCCGCCACCGCATCGGCCAGTTGCTCGATCGCCTGCTGGTCGCCGGCCCCGGCGCCATTGCCGCCCTTCACCCCTTCCAGCGTGTCGCCGATCTTGTCGAGGCCGCGCTGCAGGTTCTGCATATCGAGCCTAATATAGGGCGAAACCGCCGCCTGGCTGCCGCTGCCCGCGGCAATGTCGGTGATGGTGGACAGCCAGTCTTCAAGATCGTTGTAGAAGCGGTTCTGCGCCTGCGAGGCCTTGAGATCGAGAAATCCCAGGATCAGCGATCCGGCCAGGCCGAAGAGCGAGGACGAGAACGACAGGCCCATGCCAGCCAAGGGCCGCTCCAGCCCGGTTTTCAGATCCTCGAACACCGTGCTCGACTGGGCCGCGGTAACGTCGAGGGCGCGGATGGCGTCGCCCACCGAGGAAACCGTCTCAAGCAGGCCCCAGAAGGTGCCGAGCAGGCCGAGGAAGATCAGGAGCCCCACCAGATAGCGCAAGAGGTCGCGCGATTCATCGAGACGCGAGGCGAGCGAGTCGAGCAGTGAGCGCATCGACAAGGGTGACAGCACCGTGCTCTGCCGGTTGCGCAGAAGCGTTGCCATGGGGGCGAGCAGCCGCGGCTGGCTTGCCGTTGCAGCTCCTGGCTCGGAAATGCGGAAATCATTGACCCAGCCGATCTCCGGGAACAGCCGCCACACCATGCGGTAGGAGTGGAACATGCCAAACAGCAGCGTGGCGAGGATTAAGGCGTTGAGTCCCGGATTGGCCAGGAAGGCCCGTTGCATGGGTGCATAGAGGACGGCCGCCAGTATCGCCACCACCAGGGTGAACACCATCATGTGGACGAGATAGACGCGGGGCGGCTCGAGTACCGTGTGGTCGCTAGGTTCAGCCATGATTCGCCTGTGTCCCCCAGGGCGGCAGCGGTTGTGGCGGCAAATCTAGACGATTGCGTGGCGGAGCGGGAGGGGAATCATCACGTATCCAACGCCCATTCGAGGCCTTGCGGCCCTGTGCCGTGCGGCATCGGAAGCATGAACTGTGAGCGACTTCGTTACCACCAAGTCATGCGTGCCCGAAATCAAGCACCGGGCTTCACATCCCCTTGTTGATCTCTTCCGTCATTTTCTTGGCGTCACCGAACAGCATCATGGTGTTGTCGCGCCAGAACAGCGAATTGTCGATGCCGGCATAGCCCGACGACATGCCGCGCTTGATGAACATCACCGTATTGGCCTTCCACACCTCGAGCACCGGCATGCCGTAGATGGGCGAGGCCGGGTCTTCCTTGGCGGCGGGGTTGGTGACGTCATTGGCGCCGATCACGAAGGCCACATCGGCCTGGGCGAATTCCGAATTGATATCCTCAAGCTCGAAGACCTCGTCGTACGGCACATTGGCTTCGGCGAGCAGCACGTTCATGTGGCCGGGCATGCGGCCCGCCACCGGATGGATCGCATACTTGACCGTGACCCCCGCTTTCTTGAGATGATCGGCCAATTCGCGGAGCGCATGCTGCGCCTGGGCCACCGCCATGCCGTAGCCCGGAACGATGATCACCGAGCCGGCATTTTTCATGACGAAGGCGGCATCGTCGGCCGAGCCCTGCTTCACCGGCTTTGATTCGCCCTTCGCCGCCGGCCCCGCAGTCTCGCCGCCGAAGCCGCCGAGAATGACCGAGAAGAAGGAGCGGTTCATGCCCTTGCACATGATGTAGGAGAGGATCGCACCCGAGGAGCCGACCAGTGCGCCGGTGATGATGAGCGCGGTATTGGCCAGCGTGAAGCCGATGCCGGCCGCGGCCCAGCCCGAATAGGAGTTGAGCATCGAGATCACAACCGGCATGTCGGCGCCGCCGATGGGCACGATCAAGCAGGAAGCCGAGCGCAAAGCTGATCAGAACAATCAGCCAGAAGGCGATGCTGCTCTGGCTTGCGAAGAACAGATAGATGAAGACCACGAGCGCCACGCCCAGCCCGATATTGATGGCATGGCGCTGCGGCAGCAGGATGGGAGCACCGCTCATGCGGCCGTCGAGCTTGAGGAAGGCGATGATCGAACCGGTGAAGGTAACGGCGCCGATGGCGGCGCCGAGAGACATCTCGATCAGGCTCTGGCCATGGATGATCGCCGGCCGTGGCGATGCCGAAAGCATCGGGCGCATAGAAAGCAGCAGCTGCCACGAACACCGCGGCAAGACCCACCAGCGAATGGAAGGCAGCGACCAGTTGCGGCATGGCCGTCATGGGAATGCGCCGCGCCGTGACTGCGCCGATTGTGCCGCCGATGGCGATGCCGCCGATGATCAGCACCCAGACCAAAGCGCCCGTGGGCCTAGCCAAAGCAAGCGTTGTGAGGATGGCGATGCCCATGCCCGCCATGCCATAGGTGTTGCCGGTCCGCGATGTAGCGGGCGAGGACAGCCCGCGCAGCGCCATGATGAAACAGGCGCCGGCCACCAGATAGAGAAGAGCCGCGAGATTGGCCGACATCTACTTGCCCTTCTTCTTGTACATGGCCAGCATGCGGCCGGTGACGAGGAAGCCGCCGAAAATGTTCACCGATGCGAGGATAAGAGCGAGAAAGCCGAAGATCATGGCCACCGTCGAGCCCGAGGCAAGGGCACCGGCACCCACAGCCAGCAGCGCGCCCACCACGATCACCGAGGAGATCGCATTGGTCACCGACATCAGCGGCGTATGCAGCGCCGGCGTCACGTTCCACACGACATAGTAGCCGACGAATACCGCCAAGACGAAGATGCCGAGCAGCGAGATGAAGGGATCGATGGTATGGGCGAGCTGTTCCATTTGATCAGGCCTTGAACATGGGATGCACCAGAGCGCCGTCCTTGGCGATCAGCGTGCCCTTGATGATCTCATCCTCGAAGTCGATCTTGAGGCTGCCGTCCTTCTGGATCATCAGGATCGAGGAAATTGGCGAGGTTCTTGGCATAGAGCGGCGAGGCATTGCCGGCGAGCCTGCCGGCAAGGTTCAGCGTGCCGATGATCGCAACGCCCTTGTGGACGACGATCTCGTCCGGCTTCGACAACGGGCAATTGCCGCCGCGCTCGACGGCGAGATCGACGATCACCGAGCCCGGTTTCATGGTCTCCACCATCTCCTTGGTGACCAGCACCGGCGCTGGCCGGCCCGGAATAAGCGCCGTGGTGATGACAATGTCCTGGCCCTTGATATGCTCGGCCACCAAGGCCGCCTGCTTGGCCTTGTCTTCGGCCGACAGTTCCTTGGCATAGCCACCGGCGGTTGCCGCATCCGCCACATCGGCGAAGACGAATTTGGCGCCGAGGCTTTTCACCTGCTCTTCGGTGGCCTTGCGCACGTCGGTTGCCGAGACGATGGCGCCGAGCCGCCGGGCCGTGGCAATCGCCTGCAGGCCCGCAACGCCCACCCCCATGATGAACACCTTGGCGGGCGGAACCGTGCCCGCCGCCGTCATCATCATCGGAAAGGCGCGGCCGAAATGGCCGGCTGCATCGATCACCGCCTTGTAGCCCGCGAGATTGGCCTGCGAGGAGAGAATGTCCATGGACTGGGCGCGGCTGATGCGCGGCATGAGCTCCATGGCGAACAGCGTGAGGCCCGCCTTGGCCAGTGCTTCGAGGCCCTTGCGCTCGCCATAGGGATCGAGCCCGCCGGCCAGGATGGTGCCCTTCTTCAGTGCCTTGAGCAGCTTGTCAGAGGGCCGCCGCACGGTGAGCACGAGATCGGCATCCTTGAATTCGGCTTCGGTCTTTGACGATCTTGGCGCCAGCCGCAGCAAAGGCGTCGTCCGCGATATGAGATCCCGCCCCCGCACCCGCCTGCACGATGACATTAAGGCCCTTCTTGACATAGGCCTTGACCGTGTCGGGGCTGGCCGCGACGCGTGATTCACCCGGAAGGGTCTCGGTCGGGATGGCGATTTTCATGACTTTGGCTGCCGTCTCAGGAGACGTTGACGGCGGTGATCAGTCCGAACAGCACGAGAACCCCCAGCGACAGAAACCAGCGCGAGCCGATGCGGGCGTCGATGGCCACGGCGACGCAGCCGAGGATCAGCCCGGCAAAACCTGTGAACACGCTTAGCGTTTGGCCGAAGCGGAAGGAAACCAGAGCCACCAACACCAAGGCGCTGACCAGCGACATCATGATGGCGCCTTTGATGAAAGCCATATAGGTGCTGCGGTGCTCCTCAATGCCGTGGGCATGCGTGTCTGACGACGGATGTTCGGCCATGTCTTCCCCCTATAGCCCGCGCTGCCTGTGCCGGTTTCTAGCTCAACCCGGCCGGACGCCGCAAGCGGTGCCCCATGGCGCGGCCGTGAGCCACGCGAAAACCTCTACTCCGTCATCATTTCTCCATCCGCTCCAGCTCGTCGATCATGCCGGAGATGACCGACAGGCCCTTCTGCCAGAAGCCGGGGTCGGTGGCGTCGAGGCCGAAGGGCTTGAGCAGTTCCGAATGATGCTTGCTGCCGCCCGCCCTGAGCATCTCGAAATATTTCTCCTGAAAACCCGACTCGCTTTCCCGGTACCGGGCATAGAGCGAATTCACCAGGCAATCGCCGAAGGCATAGGCATAGACATAGAAGGGCGAATGGATGAAATGCGGGATGTAGGTCCAGAAGGTCTCGTAGCCCTCGCCCATGTTAATCGCGTCGCCGAGGCTTTCCTTCTGCACCTCAAGCCAGATGGCATTGAGCCGGTCGGGCGTGAGTTCCCCCTCCTTGCGCGCCGTGTGCACCTTGCGCTCGAAAGTGTAGAAGGCGATCTGCCGCACCACCGTATTGATCATGTCTTCGACCTTGGAGGCGAGCAGCGCCTTGCGCTTTTTTGCATCCGTGGTTTCTCTGAGCAGCGCCTGGAAGGTCAGCATCTCCCCGAACACGCTCGCCGTTTCCGCAAGCGTCAGCGGCGTTGCGGCCATCAGTACTCCCTGCCCTGCCGCCAGTACCTGATGCACGCCGTGGCCCAGCTCATGGGCAAGCGTCATCACGTCCCGCGTTTTGCCGAGATAATTGAGCAGCACGTAAGGGTGCGCCGAGGGCACCGTCGGATGGGCGAAGGCGCCCGGCGCCTTGCCGGGGCGCACCGGCGCATCGATCCAGCTTTTGTCGAAGAAGCCCTTGGCGATCGCCGCCATCTCGGGGGCAAATTCGCCATAGGCCTTGAGCACGATCTGCTCGGCGTCGGCCCACGGCACCTCGCGCGTATCCTCCTCCGGCAGCGGCGCATTGCGGTCCCAATGCATCAGCTTGTCCTTGCCGAGCCACTTGGCCTTCATCCGGTAATAGCGGTGTGACAGCTTCGGGTAGGCTGCGCGCACCGCCGCGACCAGTGCCGCCACCACTTCGGGCTCGACCCGGTTCGCCAGATGCCGCGCATCGGCGATGTCCTTGAAGCCCCGCCAGCGATCCGAGATTTCTTTGTCCTTGGCCAGCGTGTTGGTGGTAAGCGTGAACAGGCGGAGATTTTCCTGGAAGGTCCTGGCCAGCGCTTCCGCGCCCGCCTTGCGCTGGGCTTCGTCCTTGTCCTGCAACAGATTTAGTGTGTGTTCGAGGCTCAGCTTCTCGCCGTTCACCTCGAAGCGCAAGGCGGCCATGGTTTCGTCGTACAGCCGGTTGAAGGCCGAGAATCCGGTTTGCGATTTTTCCAGAAACAGTTGCTCCAGCTTGTCTTCGAGCTGATAGGGCTTTTCCTTGCGCAGATTTTCAATCCACGGCCGGTAATGGGCAAGGGCCGGCACCTGCATCGCCTGTTCGAGGGCCGTGTCATCAATGCGGTTGAGTTCAAGCTCAAAGAACAGAAGCTGGGTCGAAATGTCGGTGAGCTTGGCGTTGACATCGCCATAGAATTTGGCGCGCTTGGGATCGGTCGTGTCGCCCACATAATAGAGCTGCGCGTAAGACCCGGTGCGGCCGAGAAGATCGGAGAGCGACTCATAGGTCTTGAGCGCCTCCGCCAGTTCCGCCCCGCTCAAGCCGGGGAGCTTGCCACGGTATTTTTCCGCGAAACCCTTGGCCTCCGCTTCGCCCTTTGTCATGTCGGCAGCAAATTCCGGAGCTTCCGGCGAGGCGTAGAGATCGGCGAGATTCCAATTAGGCAGCTTTCCAAGCGCGGCGGCGTTCATGTGCGGTCCTTTGAAATGTGGGATCACTCATATGGCGGATGGCACGCCTCACCGCAACGCCCGCAGGCAACGCCGCATTAGGAATGGTGGGATTTCACCGCGCCCGATTGTCCCCAAACGCGCTAACCCGTTAAGCCCCCCTTTACCCTTCCCTGCCACATTGGCTCCGCGAACCATAAGGGAATGACATCGGTGTACAACCGGGAAACGGCGTCCGCGGTCAGACCTCCAGTCGTGACCAGAACAGCGAGTTGTTAGTTGAGCATGGCCTCCCGTGTCCTCATCGTCGAAGACGATCCCGCCCAGCGTCGCATTCTCGAAGAACTGGTAAAACGATTCGGCTTCGACGCCGTTTCCGTCGACGGTGGAGCCAAGGGCATCGACACGCTGAAAAGCCCGTCTGGCGGCACGATCGAATTGGTGATACTCGATCTCAACATGCCCGGCATGGACGGCCTCGAGTTTCTCGAAAGGCTGCAGGGGGTGCGCGGAGATCTGCCGGTGATCGTGGAGACCGCGCAAGGCTCCATTGAGACTGTAATCAAGGCGATGCGGGCCGGTGCCGACGATTTCGTAGTCAAGCCGGTTTCGCCCGAGCGCCTCAGGGTCTCGATGCAGACCCTGCTCAAGGTGAATGCCCTCACCGAAGAAGTGAGGCGCCTCAACAAAAAGGTCGGCGGAACCCTTACATTCGGCGATCTCATCGCCTCTTCGCCGGCCATGGCCAATGTCATGCGTCTCGGCCGCCGCGGCGCACAATCAAATATTCCAATCCTGATCGAAGGCGAATCTGGCGTCGGTAAGGAAATGATCGCCCGTGCCATTCAGGGCGAGAGCGACCGGGCCGGCAAGCCTTTCATCGCGGTGAACTGCGGCGCCATTCCGGAAAATCTCGTCGAGTCGATCCTTTTCGGCCACGAGAAGGGCGCCTTCACCGGCGCCACCGGCCGCCATGCCGGCAAGTTCCAGGAGGCCGATGGCGGCACCCTGTTCCTTGACGAGGTGGCCGAGCTGCCGCTGGATATGCAGGTGAAGCTATTGCGTGCTATACAGGAAGGTGAGATCGATCCGGTGGGCGCGCGCAAGCCCATCAGGGTCAATATCCGGCTGGTTTCTGCCACCAACCGCAACATGATCGACATGGTCAAGGCCGGCCAGTTCCGCGAGGATCTTTATTACCGGCTCAACGTCTATCCGATCATGGTGCCGCCCTTGCGCGACCGCAAGGATGATATCCCCGCCCTGGTTGAGCATTTCATCATCCGTTTTGCCGCCGAAGAGGGCCGCAAGGTGCGCGGCGTGGACCCCCAGGTGCTGGCCATGCTGCAGGCCTACGCCTGGCCGGGCAATGTCCGGCAATTGGAGAACACCGTGTTTCGTGCCATCGTCCTGTGCGAGGGCGATCGGCTCGAAATCCAGGACTTTCCGCAGATTGCCGCTCTCGTCGAAGGTTATGAGATCAAGATTCCGGCTGCACCGCCCAGTCCACCCAGGCCCGTGCTGCCACAAGGCGCCGCCGCCATTGCCGGCAGTTCCGGTGTCGCCCGCTCGGCTGGCGCCGCGGTGAGCGACGGTATGGCACTCGGCATTCCGGCGGTGACCGATGGCGGCCACATCCGCAAGCTGGAGGAGGTCGAAGCCGACATGATCCGTCTGGCACTGCATCGTTACCGCGGCCAGATGTCGGAAGTTGCGCGCAAGCTTGGCATCGGGCGTTCAACACTTTACCGGAAAATGAAAGATTTGGGCCTTGAGGAGGCAAACGGGTAACACCGTCCACATATTATGTGATGGAACCAATCCCCCATTGAATTACTTTAAGGGGAGCGTTACGTTCCAACTTCAAGCAGGAATCGGCGTCGATGAAGACTTTCGTGGTGCGGTGTGCAGTTGCCGCGGCAGCCCTTGTGATTGCGGCGAGCGTTGCCTCCGCCGAGCACGAGGTGATCAGAAAGAAAAAGAGGGGGTTGTTCTTCGACCTCTTTGGCGATGGCTCCAATTCCTATCGACCGCGGCGGCAGCGCGACCGGGACAATGATTGGTGGAAAGAAGACGGCAAAGTCCGTTACTTCTTCGATAATCCCCGCAAGAAACGCTACGACCTCGGCGAGGCCGACGCCGACATCGACCCGGGCTTCGGAATGGGCAATCTCACCTATGTGCCCGATAAGTTCGTGGCCCTTGCGCAGCAATCTCTCGCGGCACCGCGGCCCGCCGATGCTGCATCCGCGTCGATCTATGATGCGCTGACCGATCCCGAGCTTTCCATCCGCATGGTGCAGGCGGAACAGCAGGCGATCCTCGATCACTATGCCGCGACCGGCTACCGGCCGGTGTGGATTGAGGATGGCAAGCTGGCGTCACGCGCCGAAGCGGTTCTCGCACTCCTTGGCGCAGCCGGCGACGAGGGGCTGGAACCGGCCAACTACCTGCCTCCTTCGCTTGCCGGTTTCGATGTCGCATCGCCCCTCATAGCCGGCGATAAGCAGTCCCTTGCACGTCTCGACCTCGGCCTCACCGCCATGGCCGTCAAGTATGCCCGGCATGCTTCCGGTGGGCAGTTCGATCCGCGCCGCCTGTCGCGCTACCATGACGTTACACCGGAGACCGTTCCCGCTACTCAAGCGATCAAGGTTTTAGCCTTTTCGCCGTTCCCGGACTCCTATTTGCGCAATCTCCAGCCGGGCCACCCGGCCTATGCGGCGATGAAATCGGCACTTGCTGAGCTTCGCCAGGAATTGGCGGGCCGCGAATTCGTGCCGATCCCGGAAGGCAAGCGGGTGAAGCCCGGAAAGAGCGATCCCCGCATCGTTGCGCTGCGCGCCCGCCTCCAGGACATGGACCTGCTGCCGCCGGAAGCCGCCCTTGACGCCGGCAGCGAAACGCTCGATGCCACAGTCGCGGCCGCACTCAAGCAGTTCCAGAAGCAAGCCAAGATCAAGCAGACCGGCGCCCTCGATGGCGCCACCGTCGCCGCCCTAAACGATCATGGCAGCGACCGTGATTTGCGCCGCCTCACCTACAACATGGAGCGGATGCGCTGGCTGCCGAAGAAACTCGGATCGAAATTTGTCTTCGTCAATACCGCCGCCTATCAGGTCTCGGTGATGGATCAAGGCAGCGAAATCTGGCGCAGCAAAGTGATCGTGGGCAAGCCGGTGAACCAGACGTCGGTTTTCCATGATGAGATCGAAACCGTGGTGTTCAATCCCTCCTGGGGGGTTCCGCCCTCAATCATCGCCAATGAGTATTTGCCGAAGTTGTGGCAGGACCCCGGCTATCTCGACCGTGAAGGCTTCCAGGTGAGCGATTCAAGCGGCGAAGTCATCCCATCCTCCTACATCGACTGGAACGCCTATAGCGGCCGCGTGCCTTTCAACATCGAGCAGCCGCCCGGTGACGGCAATGCCCTGGGCCAGCTCAAGTTCCTGTTCCCCAACAAACACAATATCTACATGCACGATACCCCGACCAAGAAGCTGTTCGCCAAGGATATGCGTGCCTACAGTCACGGCTGCGTTCGGGTGCAGAACCCGCGCGAATACGCCATGGTGCTGCTCGGCTGGAGCCGTGCCAAGGTCGATCAGAAAACCGACAGCGGCGTGAGCCAGACGGTGAAGCTGCCGCATAAGGTGCCGGTGCATCTTACCTATTTCACCGCTTGGCCGGACGAAAATGGCAAAATGTTGTATTTCGGCGACATCTATGGCCGGGATAAAACCATGGAAAAAGCCCTTTCGGCCCAAACGCTGGCCCTGCGCTGACTGCTACGGGGCTCATGACGGGCGCTTAAGTGCCTGTTAATTATACTGGTTCAGATTCGCATCGGACTTGGGGGTGGGGCTGCCTTGGGCCTGCCGCAATCCTTGTTTGAAGTCCGGATTGGGTGTAAGCGGGTGTTGGGCCTGCTGGTTGAACCCGAACGGGGAACCAGAGGGAATCGGGGAACAATCCCGGTCGCGTGTGGGGTATGAGTTTGGAACGCAGGGAATCCGGACGCAGTCAGCCATTGATAGCGCGTTGTAGAAAAGGCTTGGCATCGACCGCCATCGCCGCCCTGTTGGCCGCCGGCGTTTGGGCGGCCGTGGGCCCGCCGGCATTTTCCGGCGGCGAGACCCGCACACTTTCACTGTATCACGTTCACACTCGCGAAAGCCTCACCGTCACCTATATGGTCAAGGGCAAATACGTTCCCTCCGCCTTCAAGAAAATCAACTATCTGATGCGCGACTGGCGGCGCAACGAAGTGGTCAAAATCGACCCCGAGACCGTCAACCTGATGTGGGAGCTTCACGCCGACCTCGGCTCCCAGCGCCCCATCCACATCATCTGCGGTTATCGCTCGCCCAAGACCAACGCATTTCTGCAACGTATCGGCCGCAACGTGGCCCGCAAGAGCCAGCATGTGATCGGGCAAGGCCATCGATCTCTATTTCCCCGATGTTCCGACTGAGAAAGTGCGCAACAGCGCGCTGGTCCGCAAGGTGGGCGGCGTCGGCTATTACCGTACCGCCGGCGGACCCACCGGCTTTCTCCACATCGATTCCGGCAACGTGCGTCAGTGGGGCCCGCCGATAAGTTCGACGCAGATGGCCAAGATTTTCCGCGATTACCGCAAGACCGTCGGCGCCCGGCTCAGCCGCAAGGAGCGGCTGCTGATCGCTGCCGTCGACAACAATGAGCCGCCGCCGGCAGTAGCAGAGGGCGGCGAGGATGAGGGCGTGGAAGTAATGGGGAGCAAGTCGCCAGTCCTCCCCAAGGCCAAGCCCGCCAACATGGCGCCGAAGGAACTGGTCAAAGGCTATCCAGTTCCCAAGCCGCGGCCCAAGCCGATCGAAGTGCTGATCATGGCGGCCGCCAACATGAAGGTCGAACCCGCCTCGGCCCCGCCGCCGACGCTCGTCTCCCATCCCAAAACCTCGCCGGTCGCCGACAGCATTGGCACCATAGCAGCCGCCGCAACCATGACGGAGCTATCCACCTTCGAGCAGACATCGAATGCCGCCGGCAAGGGAAGCTTCGCCGCCTCGTTGCGGGATGGCACCGCCGACGGGCTGCCAACCATCAAGGTCATCGCGGCTTCGGCGGCGGGCGAGGATCTGTTCTGGTGGCCGCGCCAGATTGTCTTTAGCCCGGATCAGGCCGTCCGCCGTGACGGCGCGCCGCAGGAGTTCAGCGCCACTTCCGCTACCATCCTGCCCGGCAGCGCCGAAGCTGCCGAACCCGTTGCCGCTGATACTCTGGCGCTCACACGCCTGTTCCACTCTTCGGTGCAGTCTGGCCCGGGCAAGGACGACAGGCTGGTGGTCAACCGCCAGGGCAAGGGCAGCCTTCCCACCTCAATGGCGATCGCCGGCCAGCAACTGGGCCATCTGAAATCGGAATAGGCTGGCGCGTGGTCATCGTTATCTAAGCGGCTGCCTCGCGCTCGCCTGGCAACATGCCAAGCGCTGCCATGTAGAGATCGAGCATCGCCTGTTCTTCCTCACGCTCGTTATGGTCCTTCCTGCGCAACGACACCACTTTGCGCAGCACCTTGGTGTCGAAACCGTTGCCCTTGGCCTCGGCATAGACTTCCTTGATGTCGGCGGCGATCGTTTTCTTTTCTTCTTCCAACCGCTCGATCCGCTCCACCAGGCCGCGCAATTGTCCCTGGGCGAAACCGGTCTTGTTATCGGCCATGTAATTCTCCGGATTTCAGTGTTTGTGGCTTTTCTCAAAAGCCGCCTTCTGCTCGGGAGCGGCCTCGCGCTGGTATTTGGCTTTCCATTCGTCCTGCGGCATTCCGTAGACCATGGTGCGGACCTCCTCGCGGGTCACCGCGAAGCCCTTGGCCGTCGCCGCTTCCTCGAACCAGTTCGCCAGGCAATTGCGGCAGAAGCCGGCGAGGTTCATCAGGTCGATGTTCTGCACATCGGTGCGCTTGCGCAGGTGCTCGAGAAGCCGGCGAAAAACCGCCGCTTCCAGTTCGGTCCTGGTCCTGTCGTCGATCTGCATGGCCATCCTCGGTAATGTTCGATCCGGTGGATCGCGGGGTCATTCATAATCGGTTCGATGACGCGCGCCAGCCGCCCGGCCCATTCATCCACACCTGATTTGGGGTGTCCCCGCCAGATCGGCAACGGCTCGTGGTTGCCGTCAGGTCCACCAAACTCATGGACGCGCCATTTGGATGAGGCTAAAGCCGCAGCCATCTTATTGCCAAACTTGCCAGCCGGATTAGAAGGATGCATCGGCGGCCTTGAGGGGAAAGTAATGACCGATTCACGAGCAATGTGGGGAAACGGCACCATGGTTCGGGCATTGGCGATAGGCGCGGGCGCACTGCTCGCGCTCGCCGCCGCCAGCCTGCCGGCGAAAGCCGATCTCAAGATGTGCAACAACACGGCCAGCCGGGTCGGCGTGGCGATTGGCTACAAGGACAAGGAAGGCTGGGCCAGCGAGGGCTGGTGGACCATCGACTCGCAGAAATGCCTCGTCCCTGCTCAAGGGCGCGCTGATTGCCCGCTACTATTACGTCTATGCCGTCGATTACGAGAAGGGCGGCTCGTGGGGCGGCAAGGCGATGATGTGCATCCGCGACAAGATCTTCACCATCCGCGGCCTCGATAACTGCATTGAGCGCAGCTACCAGAAAATCGGTTTCTTCGAGGTCGACACCGGCGAGGAAACCGACTGGACGGTTTCGCTTGTCCGGCGAAAAGACCACGCAGGGTCAGTAGCCGGCGTGCGCCGCAATCGGAAGGTCAAGATCGTCGCGACTTTGGGGCCCGCCTCGGCGAGCCCTGAGATGATCGAGAAGCTGTTTCTGGCCGGCGTCGATGTCTTCCGCATCAATATGAGCCACACGCAGCACAAACTGCTGGCAGAGCTGCACGGCCACATCCGCAAGATCGAAATCAAGTTGAACCGTCCAATCGGCATTCTTGCCGATCTGCAGGGGCCCAAGATCCGGATCGGAACCTTCCGCGGACGGCGAAGCCAGGATCGCGGCCGGCGGCCAGTTCGTCTTCGATCTCGATGCGGCACCTGGCGATGCGAGCCGCGTTCACCTGCCGCATCCGGAAATCTTCGCCGCCGCCAAAGTCGGGCGACAATCTTCTCCTGAACGACGGGCGCCTGCGGGTCGAGATCGTCAAGGCAAGCACCTCGCGCCTCGAGACGCGGGTGATTTTCGGCGGCACGCTGTCCGACCGCAAGGGCGTCAATCTGCCCGACACGGTCATTCCCATTGCGGCGCTGACCGAGAAGGACCGCGCCGATCTCGAGGCCGCCGCCGATATCGGCGTCGACTGGATTGCGCTCTCCTTCGTGCAGCGTCCGGAGGACGTGGCCGAGGCCCGCCAGCTGGTGCGCGGCCGCGCCGGCGTCATGGCAAAGATCGAAAAGCCCTCAGCCCTCAACAGCCTCGACGGAATTCTCGAGATTGCCGACGGCATCATGGTGGCGCGCGGCGATCTCGGCGTCGAGTTGCCGCTCGAAACCGTGCCTGGCCGCCAGAAGCAGCTGACCCGGGCGGCGCGCCGGGCCGGAAAGCCGGTGGTGGTCGCCACCCAGATGCTGGAATCGATGATCACCGAACCGGTGCCGACCCGCGCCGAGGTTTCCGATGTCGCCACCGCCGTTTATGAGGGTGCCGATGCCATCATGCTGTCGGCGGAAAGTGCCACCGGCAAGTGGCCCGACAAGGCGGTGGCCACCATGGACCGCATCGCCCAGACCGTCGAGCGCGACACGCTTCTATCGCGGCATTCATCACCGCCCAGCGCAACGAGCCGCAGCCGACCAGCGCCGATGCCATTTCGGCGGCGGCGCGCTCCATTTCCGAAACCCTCGAATCTGGCGGCGATCGTCTGTTACACCGGCTCCGGCTCGACCGGCCTGCGCGTGGCGCGCGAGCGGCCGGAAACGCCGGTCATTGCGCTAACCCCCATCGCCGCAACGGCGCGCCGCCTGGCGCTGGCCTGGGGCCTGCACTGCGTGCTTACCGCCGATGCCCAGGACCTCGACGACATGGTGGCGCGCGCCTGCCGCATCGCCTACTCGGAAGGCTTCGCCGCAGCCCGGCCAGCGCATCATCATCACCGCCGGCGTGCCGCTGGGAACCCCGGGCGCCACCAACATGCTGCGCATCGCCTATGTCGGCAAGGACGGCGCCGCGGGGAATTAAATCGGCCGCTCGAGCTTTTCGAGTTCCTTCACCGCATCCTTGGCCGAATCCATGGTGGGATTGACCGCCAGCGCATCGCGGAAGGCCGCGAGCGGCGTCCGATAACTTGCCCTCCTTGCGGTAGATCATGCCGCGGCCCGGAAAGCGCGCCGAAGTGGCGCGGCTCGAGATCGAGCACCTTGTCGATGTCGGCGAGCGAATTCGTCGATCCGCCCCATCATGAAATACAGCGTGGCGCGCTTGTTCCAGGCCTCGGCGAACTCCGGGTGAACCGCGACCAAGCGGTCGAGAATGGCCAGCGAGGGTTCGAAGGCGGCCTTGTTCATGGCCTCGGTTGCCTGCTTGAGCAGCAATTCGGCGGTGGGCGAATCGGAACTCATCCACAATTGCCAGATCGCCTGCTCGGCGATCCGCGCCTCTTCGTCGCTTCCCACCTTGCGCAGCCGGGCAAACAGGCTGTCGAGCGTCTCGGCGCGGATCTCGGCCGGGCTTCTGCGAACCACCTCGCCCCCCGGTTCGCGCGCCTCTTGGGCCTCGGCCGGCAACAATGCCAGTGGCACAAGCAGGAGGGCGATCAGTGCGGCGCGCATAGGCGCATCATATACGGATCGAAGGCGGCAATAAAGCGGCCGCCGCACCAGCTCAGCCCTGGCGCGCCTTGAAGCGCGGGTTAGTCTTGTTGATGACGTAGACGCGGCCCTTGCGGCGCACCACCTTGTTGTCGCGGTGCCGCTTGATCAGCGACTTGAGCGAATTGCGGACTTTCATTTACTTCACCTGATATTTCAGGCACATCGGAGAAAATCATCCCCGCGCGCCGGCAAGTTTCGGAGGCCGGTCTATAGTGGCGCAGGCCCACACTGTCAACCGAACCGCTGTGTCGCATGCCCGCCGATTTGAGTTGCCTCGAATTCTGGATCACCCTTGCCGTTTTGATGGCCGGCCTCATACTTGCCGGTCTAATGGCCTGGCTCGAACACCGTCCGCGCCAAAGCCTCGAACCTCGGCTCATTCCCACAACGCCTTTCCTGTTCACCGGCACTTTGCTAGCCATCCTGGCGTTCGTGCATCTGCTCAATCTGTGGGGCGTTCACACCGGACGATAGGATCATGCTGCCACCGACCCGCACCCTCTATTTCGACGATCTGAGCCTCGGCATGACCGAGACCTACAGCAAGGAGGTGAAATCGTCCGATGTCATCGGCTTTGCCGAGATTACCGGCGACCGCAATCCCATCCATCTCTCCGAGCATTTCGCCGCCAAGACCCCCTTCGGCTCGCGCATTGCCCACGGCCTCTATACGGCCGGCCTGATTTCGGCGGTGATCGGCACCAGGCTGCCGGGACCCGGCGCCATCTATCTGTCGCAGACCCTCAACTTTAAAGCGCCGGTGCGGATCGGCGACATCGTCGAGGCCACCGTCGAAGTGGCCGAACTCAATCCACAGGGGCGCCGCGCCAAGCTGATCTGCCGCTGCATGGTGGGCCCGACGCTGGTGCTCGAAGGCGAGGCACTGGTCAAGGTTCCGCAGCGCCCGGAGCCCTGATCGTTTCCCCGGCCGCCCTTGCTAATGATCGGGCCCTTCAATAGAAATTTGCCGGTGAGTTCCTGCGTGCCCGAGTTAAGCGCTGAAGCGTGAAAGGCAAGGCCAGCTCCATGCCGGTCATAGGCGACACGATCGATCGGCGCGCCGAGTCCTTCCGGTTGAACCGCGACGCGCTTGCTGTTCTGGTCGACGACCTGAAACAGCGCATCGACAAGGCGGCCGCCGGCGGCAGCACTGCGTCGCGCGAGCGCCATGTGGGCCGCGGCAAGCTCCTGGTGCGCGACCGCATCGCACTGCTTCTCGACAGCGGGTCGCCCTTCCTCGAATTGTCGCAACTGGCGGCCGGCGGCCTCTACGACGATGAAGTGCCCGGCGCCGGCATCGTCTCCGGTATCGGCCGCGTCTCGGGAAGCGAATGCATGATCGTCGCAAATGATGCGACCGTCAAAGGTGGCACCTATTTCCCGATGACGGTCAAGAAGCATCTGCGCGCCCAGACGATTGCCCGCGACAATCGCCTGCCCTGCATCTATCTGGTCGATTCGGGCGGCGCGCATCTGCCCAACCAGGACGATGTCTTCCCCGACCGCGACCATTTCGGCCGCATCTTTTACAACCAGGCCACCCTGTCGGCGGAAGGCATTCCCCAGATCGCCGTGGTGATGGGCAGCTCGACGGCGGGCGGCGCCTATGTGCCGGCCATGGCCGATCAGGCGATCATGGTGCGCGGCCAGGCCACAATCTTTCTCGGCGGTCCGCCGCTGGTCAAGGCGGCGACCGGCGAAACCGTCGGAGCCGAGGAATTGGGCGGCGCCGATATTCACACCCGCATTTCCGGCGTTGCCGACTATATCTGCGAGGACGATGCCCATGCTCTGGGCACCGCCCGGGAAATCGTCGCCAGGCTAAATCGCCGCAAGAGAGTTGCGGGCCCCGTGCATGAGCCGGCGCCGCCGCTCCACGATCCGCGCGAAATCTACGGCATCATTCCGGCCGACCCGAAGAAACCCTATGACGTCCGCCAGGTGATCGCCCGCATCGTCGATGGCTCCGAATTCGACGAGTTCAAGGCGCCCTATGGCCCCACCCTGGTGACGGGCTTCGCCCGCATCTGGGGTTATCCCGTCGCAATTCTGGCCAACAACGGCATCCTGTTTTCGGAATCGGCGCTGAAGGGCACGCATTTCATTGCGCTTGCCTGTCAGCGCGGCATTCCCCTCGTCTTCCTGCAGAACATAACCGGCTTCATGGTCGGCCGCGAATATGAATCCCGCGGCATCGCCAAGGATGGCGCCAAGCTGGTGACGGCGGTTGCCAATGCCGCAGTTCCGAAACTCACAGTCATGATCGGCAACAGTTTCGGGGCCGGCAATTATGCCATGTGCGGCAGGGCCTATGAGCCGCGCTTTCTGTTTATGTGGCCCAATGCGCGGATTTCTGTGATGGGCGGCGAACAGGCGGCAAGCGTCCTGGCCCAGGTGCGGCGCGGCAGCATCGAGGCCGCGGGCAGAAGCTGGAGCGCCGATGAAGAGGAAGCCTTCAGGGCGCCCATCCGGGCCCAGTATGAGGAACAAGGCAATGCCTATTATGCAACCGCGCGATTGTGGGACGATGGCGTCATCGATCCGGCCGAGACACGCATGGTTCTGGCGCTGGCGCTCTCCGCCTCCCGCAATGCCGAGATGAGGGAGACACGCTTCGGCGTGTTCCGCATGTGAGCCTGCGCATCGAACAGCGCGGCGCCGTCGCGGTCTTAACCCTCGACCGGCCGGAGGTGCGCAACGCCTTCGATGGCGCGATGATCGATGAGCTGGCCAACGCCTATCGCCAGGCGGGCAGGCGATGACGCCATCCGCGCTATCGTCCTGCAGGCCGCCGGCGAGGTGTTTTCGGCGGGCGCCGATCTCGCCTGGATGCAGCGCATGGCCAAGGCCTCACCCGAGGAGAATCTCGCCGATGCGCGCCGGCTCGCGCAATTGATGCAGCTCGTCGATACCTGCCCCAAGCCGACTATCGCCCGCATCCAGGGGACGGCACTCGCCGGCGCCGTCGGTCTTATTGCCTGTTGCGACATCGCTATCGCCGCGGACAAGGCGGAATTCGGCCTGAGCGAAGTCCGGCTTGGTCTCATTCCGGCGGTGATCGGGCCCTATGTGGTGCGCGCCGTCGGTCCCCGCGCGGCGCGGCGGCTGTTCCTCACCGCCGAACGCATTAAGGCGCCGGAAGCACTGCGTTTGGGCCTCGTGCATGAAACGGTACCGGCCAATAGGCTCGATGATGCCGTGGCCCGCCATGTTGTTGCCATTCTGGCTGGAGGCCCCGCCGCCCAGGCCGCCGCCAAGCAGCTCATTGCCGATGTGGCGCGCCCCATCGACGAAGCACTGATCGAGGAGACGGCTCGCCGCATCGCCGTAATCCGCGCCACAACGGAAGCGCGCGAGGGGCTTGCCGCCTTTCTTGACAAGAGGAAACCCAAATGGGTGCAAGAGCCGGCCCGATAGGCACACTTCTTGTCGCCAACCGCGGCGAGATCGCGCTGCGCATCATGCGCACCGCGAAGCGCATGGGGCTTCGGGTCATTGCCGTCTTTTCCGATGCCGATGCCGGAGCCATGCATGTGGCCGAGGCCCATATGGCGGTCCGCATCGGCCCCGCCCCGGCGCGCGCGAGCTATCTGAACATTCCAGCCATCATTGCCGCCGCCCGTAAGGCTGGCGCCGACGCCATCCATCCGGGCTACGGATTTCTCGCCGAGAACGCCGAATTCGCCGAGGCATGTGCACAGGCGGACCTCGTCTTTGTCGGCCCTCCCGCCGCCTCAATCGCCATGATGGGCGACAAAGCCCGCGCCCGCGGGCTCGCCGCCGCGGCGGGCGTGCCGGTCGTCCCCGGCTATGACGGCGGCGATCAGACGTTGCACCGTCTTGCCCAGGCCGCCGAAACCATTGGCTACCCGGTGATGCTGAAGGCAACGGCTGGCGGCGGCGGCAAGGGCATGCGCATCGCCGCAACAGCGCCAGAATTTGGCGGTAGCACTTGAGGGTGCCAAGCGCGAGGCCAAGGCCGCCTTCGGTGATGACCGCATGATTGTCGAGAAATATCTTGTTGAGCCGCGCCACATCGAAGTGCAAGTCTTCGCCGATCGTGCCGGCCGCATCATCCACCTCTTCGACCGCGATTGTTCGATCCAGCGCCGACACCAGAAAGTGATCGAGGAAGCTCCGGCCACCGGCCTCTCCGCCCAAATGCGCGACAAGCTGCGGCAGGCAGCCATCGCCTGTGCAAAATCCTGCGCTTATGTGGGCGCCGGCACCGTGGAATTTCTGGTCTCCGGCAACCATTTCTATTTCATGGAGATGAATACCAGGCTACAGGTCGAACACACGGTGACCGAAGCCATAACCGGCCTCGATCTGGTCGAATGGCAGTTGCGCGTGGCCGGCGGCGAGGATTTGCCCGCTGGCCAGGATGCCATCGCCGCGATCGGCCATGCCATCGAGGCACGGCTTTGCGCCGAGGATCCGGACCAAGGTTTTCTGCCGCAGACCGGCCAGCTCGTGCATCTCCGCCTGCCGCAGGATTTGCCCGGCATCCGCGTCGATAGCGGCGTGCGCCAGGGCGACGAAATCCCGGTCCACTATGACTCCCTGATCGCCAAGATCGTAAGCCACGGCGCCGATCGCGCCGAAGCCATCGCCAGGCTCTCGGCGGCGCTCGCCGCGACCGAGATTGCCGGGCTTCCCACCAATCGGCGTTTATTGGCCGCCATCGCCGGTCATCCCGCCTTCAAGGCGGCGAAAATCGATACGAACTTCATTCCACAGCATGCGCACGATCTCATCGGCAACCGGCCGCAGCCCGATGAACGCGTCCTGGCGCTGGCAAGCCTCGCCGCCCTGCGCCGCGCCGAGCGCGAGGCCGCCCGCATCGATCCCGCCGATCCCCATTCGCCATGGATGCTCAGCAATGGCTGGCGGCTCGGCACATTCGCCGCGGCAACGCTTCAGCTTCAGACAAATGGCGACGGTCCACAAGATCGGCATTCAATACCGGGAAGTGCGGCTTTGACATGCTGATCGCGGGCCGGAGCATCCCCGTCTCGGGCAACCTGTCCGGCGATGGCGCACTGACGGCGCGCATTGGCGAGGTGCAGGTCCAGGCCCGCGCCATCTTCGACGGCGGCCGCATGACCCTGTTCAGCGATGGCGAGGACTATTCATTCGACATCGTCGATCCCTATTTGCCCGCGACCGGACGCACCGCCGATGCCGGCCACCTTCTGTCGCCCATGCCCGGTGTCGTCGTTTCGGTTGCGGCGGAGGCCGGACAGAAGGTGTCGAAGGGAGCTGTCCTCGTCGTCATCGAGGCCATGAAGATGGAGCATTCGATTACCGCGCCGCGCGACGGGCTGGTGGAGGCCTTGAATGTCGCCGCCGGCGACCGCGTCGCGGCGGGTGAGGAACTCGTCGTGCTGGAGGCGGTTGCATGACCCGCGCCGCCGCCATCCGCATTGTCGAAGTGGGCCCGCGCGACGGCCTGCAGAACGAGGCCGCCATTCTTTCGCCCACGGCCCGCATTGCGATGATCGAGGCTCTGGCAGCGGCCGGCCTGCAAACGATCGAGGCCGGAAGCTTCGTATCTCCCGCAAAGGTTCCGCAAATGGCGGATACGGACCAGGTTCTGAGCCAAGCTGGCGTCACGCAGCGATCTCCGCCTGCCGGTTTTGGTCCCCAATGCCAGGGGCCTCGCCGCAGCGAAGGCGGCGGGGGCGCGCGACATTGCCGATCTTCGCCGCCGCTTCGGAAACTTTCTCCCGCCGCAATATCAACCGGGGCATCGACGAGAGCCTCGCCGAATACCGCGTCCGTGGCGGCCGACGCGCTTGCCGCCGGCATCAGCGTGCGCGGCTATGTGAGCTGCGTGCTCGGCTGTCCCTATGAAGGCAGGATCGCCATTGCGAGTGTCGTTCGCGTTGCCGCCGCCCTCGCCGCCATGGGCTGCGATCAAGTCTCGCTCGGCGACACGATCGGTGTCGGAACCGCCGATCAGGCCCGCGCCATGACCCAGGCGGTTGCCTCTGAAATCGGCATCTCCCGGGTGGCGCTGCATTTCCACGACACCTATGGCCAGGCCCTTGCCAATGTCTTTGCTTGCCTCGATCTCGGCGTGACCGCGCTCGATGCCTCGGTCGCGGGGCTGGGCGGCTGTCCCTATGCGCCCGGCGCCAGCGGCAATCTCGCCACCGAGGATCTGGTCTACATGCTGGAGGGCCTCGGCATCGCAACCGGCGTCGATCTCGAAAAGCTCGCCGCGGCGGGAGCAATGGCCTGTGCGGCGCTTGGTACGAGCTCCCGTTCGCGCACTGCGCTCGCGCTCGCCGCCCGTAGCAACGCAAAGGAGGTGCCATGTACGAAAGCGGTATGAGCTTCAACCTCGGCAACGAGATCGAGGCGCTTCGCGACACAGTGCGCCGCTTCGCCCGCGAGAAGGTGACGCCGCGCGCCGCCGCCATCGACAACGACAATGAATTCCCGCGCGACCTCTGGCCGGAAATGGGCGCCCTCGGTCTTCTCGGCATCACTGCCGAGGAGGAATATGGCGGCGCCGCCATGGGCTATCTCGCCAATTGCGTGGCGGTCGAGGAATTGAGCCGCGCCTCGGCCTCGGTGGGATTGTCTTATGGCGTCCACTCGAATCTTTCGGTGAACCAGATCACCCGGCACGGCACGCGCGCCCAGAAGCAACGCTATCTGCCGAAACTGATTACCGGCGAGCATGTCGGCGCCCTTGCCATGTCGGAGGCAGGCTCCGGTTCCGATGTCGTCTCGATGAATCTTCGCGCCGAAACCAAGGGCGGTCACTTCCTGCTCAACGGCACCAAGATGTGGATCACCAACGGTCCCGACGCCGACATTTTGATCGTCTATGCCAAGACCGATCCCAAGGCGGGCGCCCGTGGCATCACTGCCTTCATGGTCGAGCGGGGCTTTCCCGGTTTCACGACCGCCCAGAAGCTCGACAAGCTCGGCATGCGCGGCTCCAACACCTGCGAACTGATCTTCGAGGATTGCAAGGTGCCGGAGGGAAATGTCCTCGGCCAGGTCAACAAGGGCGTCGAAGTGCTGATGTCGGGGCTCGATTTCGAGCGCGTGGTGCTGGCGGCGGGGCCGCTCGGCATCATGGCCGCCTGTCTCGATCTGGCAATGCCCTATGTGCATGAGCGCCGCCAATTCGGCCGTCCGATCGGCGAATTCCAGCTCATGCAGGCGAAGCTTGCCGACATGTACACCGCCGCCAATGCGGCGCGCGCCTATGTCTATGCGGTGGCCGCCGCCTGCGACCGGGGCGAAGCAAGCCGCAAGGATGCGGCCGGCTGCATCCTCTATGCCGCCGAGCGGGCAACCGAAGTGGCCCTGCAAACTATCCAGACGCTGGGCGGCAACGGCTACATCAATGATTTTCCGGCGGGCCGATACCTCCGCGATGCCAAGCTCTATGAGATCGGCGCCGGAACCTCGGAGATTCGCCGCATGCTGATCGGCCGGGAGTTGTTCAACGAAAGTGCTTGACGGAGAGAACTCGTGACCTCGCACGATCCGGTCGTCATCTCGTCCTACGCCCGAACCCCCATTGGCGGTTTCCTCGGCCGCCTGTCGGGCGTCAAGGCGACCGAACTCGGTGCCGCAGCGGTGCGCGAGACCGTGCGGCGCTCGGGCGTCGATCCGGAGATGATCGACCGCATTGTCATGGGCTGCGTGCTGGCCGCAGGACTTGGCCAGGCCCCGGCCCGCCAGGCAGCACTCGGCGCCGGCCTGCCGCTCAAGGTCGAAGCGACCACCGTCAACAAGATGTGCGGCTCGGGGCTGCAGGCGGCGATCCTGGCGGCCGACACAATTGCGGCGGGAAGCGCCGAGATCATCGTGGCCGGCGGCATGGAGAGCATGTCGAATGCTCCCTATCTACTTGCCAAGCATCGTTCCGGCACCCGCATCGGCCATGACCGGATGAGCGACAGCATGTATCTCGACGGGCTCGAGGATGCCTATGAGCCGGGGAAGCTGATGGGCGCTTTCGCCGAGGAAACGGCCCGCGCCTATCAATTGACCCGCGCCGCCCAGGATGAATTCGCCATCGAGAGCCTGACCCGGGCTCGCGCCGCCCAGGCGAGTGGCGCCTTCGACAAGGAGATCGTGGCCGCGGCGGGTGTGACCCGCGACGAACAGCCCGAACGCGCCGATCCCGCTCGCATTCCAACCCTCAAGCCGGCCTTCGCCCCCGACGGCACCATCACCGCGGCCAATGCCTCGTCGATTTCCGATGGCGCCGCCGCCGTGCTGATGACCCGCGCCTCAACCGCCAAGTCGCTCGGCCTGCCCGTAGCCGCGCGGATCGTCGCCCATGCCGCCCATGCCCAGGCGCCGGGGCAATTCACCACCGCGCCGGTCCCGGCAATCCGCAAGGTGCTGGCGAAAGCCGGATGGACGCTGGCCGATGTCGATCTCTTCGAGGTCAACGAGGCCTTTGCCGCCGTCGCCATGATCGCCATGCGCGAGTTGGCGATCCCGCATGACAAGCTCAACGTCAATGGCGGCGCCTGCGCGCTCGGCCATCCGATCGGCGCATCCGGCGCCCGCATTCTGGCGACGCTCATCGCCGCACTCGAAGCGCGCGGCAAGAAGCGCGGGATCGCCGCCCTGTGCATCGGCGGCGGCGAGGCCGTGGCCATGGCGGTGGAACGCGACTGAAGGAGAGGGATATGAAAAAAGACGGCCCGCTGCGGCTGCATATTCCCGAGGCCCGTTTCCGTCCCGGCGACGTGCCCGATTTCAGCTATCTGCAATTGCCGAAGGCGGGCGCAGTCGATGCGGCCGGCGATCGATGCCAAGGCCTCGGCCACCCGCGATCTGGCTTATGGCCTGGTGCGGGTCCTCGACGAGGACGGCACCGCGGTGGGCGCCTGGGACCCGAAGCTTGACGCCGAAACCCTGCGCAGGGCTTCGCGCCATGCTGCTGACGCGGGCCTTCGACGAGCGCATGTTCCGGGTCCAGCGCCAGGGCAAGACCTCCTTCTACATGAAATGCACCGGCGAGGAGGCGGTCGCGGTGGCCCAGGCCTTCGCCCTCGAACCGCGACGACATGTGCTTTGCCTCCTACCGCCAGCAGGGCCTGCTGATCGCGCGCGACTGGCCGATCCTCGACATGATGTGCCAGATCTATACCAACACCCGCGACCGGCTGAAGGGCCGCCAGCTGCCGGTCCTCTATTCGGTGCGCGAGGCCGGCTTCTTCTCGCTCTCCGGCAATCTCGGCACGCAGTTTCCGCAAGCGGTGGGCTGGGCCATGGCCTCGGCCTACAAGCGCGACCGCGACATCGCCGCCGCCTGGATCGGCGAAGGCGCCTCGGCCGAAGGCGATTTCCACCATGCGCTCACCTTCGCCGCCGTCTATCACGCGCCGGTCATTCTCAATCTGGTCAACAACCAATGGGCGATCTCATCGAGCCAGGGCGTGGCCGGCGGCGAGGAAACGACCTTCGCCTCGCGCGCCGTCGGCTTCGGCATTCCCGGCATCCGCGTCGACGGCAATGATTTTCTGGCCGTCCATGCGGTCACGCGCTGGGCCGCCGAGCGCGCCCGCTCCAATCATGGCCCGACCCTCATTGAACTTTTCACCTATCGCGTGGCGCCCCATTCGACCAGCGACGATCCGAGCCGCTACCGTCCGGGCGACGAAGGACCAGCACTGGCCGCTTGGGCGATCCGATCGACCGGCTGAAGCGCCATCTGATCCGGCATCGGCGAATGGAGCGAGGAGCGCCATGCGGCACTGGCGACCGAACTCGAAGTGGAGGTGCGTGCCGCCAATGCCGAGGCGCAGAAGCTACGGCGTCCATGGCGATGGCCCCCATCACGATCCGGCCAGCATGTTCGAGGACGTCTACAAGGACATGCCCTGGCATTTGCGCGAGCAGCAGGCGCGAACTCTTGCGCTATAAGGCGCAAGGGTCTGGCGGCAAGGAGGCGTGATGGCCGGCATGAACATGGTGCAGGCGCTCAACTCCGCCATGGACGTGATGCTGGACCGCGATCCCGATGTGCTGATCTTCGGCGAGGATGTGGGCTTTTTCGGCGGCGTGTTCCGCGTGCACCGAGGGCCTGCAGCAGCGCTACGGCGAGCCGGCGCGTCTTCGATGCGCCGATCGCCGAAGGCGGCATCATCGCGGTGGCGATCGGCATGGGCGCCTATGGCCTGCGCCCGGTCGTCGAATGCCAGTTCGCCGACTACATCTATCCGGCCTTCGACCAACTCGTTTCCGAGGCCGCCCGGCTGCGCTACCGTTCGGCCGGCGAATTCAACGCGCCGATCACCGTGCGCTCGCCCTATGGCGGCGGCATTTTCGGCGGCCAGACTCACAGCCAGAGCCCCGAGGGCCTGTTCACCCATGTCTGCGGCCTCAAGACCGTCATTCCGTCCAATCCCTACGACGCCAAGGGCCTGCTGATCAGCGCCATCGAGGACGACGATCCGGTGCTGTTCTTCGAGCCCAAGCGCCTCTATTCCGGCCCCTTCGACGGCCATCACGAAAAGCCGGTCGCAGCCTTGGACCGGCCATCCGGCGAGCGAAGTGCCCATCGGTTATTACACGGTGCCGCTCGGCCAGGCCGCGGTGGTGCGGCCGGGCGAGGCGCTGACCATGCTCGCCTACGGCACCATGGTGCATGTCGCGCTTGACGGCCGCCGCCGAGACCGGCATCGATGCCGAAATCGTCGATCTGCGCACCTGCTGCCCGTCGACATCGAGACGATCGTCGACGTCGGTCGAGAAGACCGGGCGCTGCCTCATCGTGCACGAAGCGACGCGCACCGGCGGCTACGGCGCCGAGCTTTCCGCCCTGGTGCAGGAGCGCTGCTTCTATCATCTCGAAGCGCCGATCCTGCGCGTGACCGGCTGGGATACGCCCTACCCCCACGAGTTTCGAGTGGGACTACTTCCCCGGCCCGCGCCGGGTCGGCGAAGCCATGCAGCAGACGATGGCCGCATGAGGAGCGAGGCGATGGCGACTTATGTCTTCAAGCTTCCGGATGTGGGCGAAGGCGTCGCCGAGGCCGAAATAATCCAGTGGCATGTCAAGGTGGGCGACCGCGTCAAGGAGGATCAGCCGCTCGTCGACGTGATGACCGACAAGGCGACGGTGGAAATATCCTCGCCCGTTGCCGGCACGGTTCGTTTCACGCGAAGGCGAGCCTGGAATGAAGGCGGCGGTCGGCGCTGAACTGGTCACCTTCGACACCGCGGCGAAGGGCGAGGCCGCAGCCCCCGCGGCGATTGCACCGGCCGAGGCCCGGGCCAAGACGGCCAAGGCTCCTCAGCCCAGGCCGGCCGCCGGAGGCAAGATTCTTGCCGCGCCCGCCGTGCGGGCCCGGGCTGCAACCCTCGGCATCGGTCTTGAAACGGTCGAGGGCACCGGCCCCGAAGGCCGCATCGGCCATCAGGACTTGGACCGCCTGCTGCAGACGCGGCAGGGCGGCCCGACACGGCCCGCCATCGAGGTCCAGAAAGGCAGCGAGGAGATCGCCGTCTTTGGGCTGCGCCGCAAGATCGCCGAGCGCATGCAGGATTCGAAGCGCCGCATTCCGCATTTCACCTATGTCGAGGAGGTGGATGTGACGGCGCTCGAGGACTTGCGCAAGGAGCTGAATGAATCACACGGGGGCGAGCGCCAGCGTCTCACCGTTCTGCCCTTCCTGATCCGGGCGCTGGTGAAGTCGCTCGCCGCCCATCCCGGCGTCAACGCCCATTTCGACGATGCAGCGGGCGTCATTCACCGTCACGCCGCGGTCCATGCCGGCATTGCCACCCAGACGCCGCGCGGGCTTCTCGTGCCGGTCGTGCACCACGCGGAAGGCCTCGACCTGTGGCAGCTCGGGGCCGAGATCGCCCGCCTGAGCGAAGCGGCGCGCGCCGGCAAATCGCGCCGCGAGGAATTGTCGGGCTCGACCATCACGGTGACCAGCCTCGGCGCGCTCGGCGGCATTGCCGCAACGCCCATCATCAATGCGCCGGAAGTGGCGATCATCGGCGTCAACCGGATCGCCGCCCGCCCGGTCGTGTTGGACGGCCAGATCGTCATCCGCAAGATGATGAACCTGTCCTCGTCCTTCGATCACCGCATCGTCGACGGCTACGACGCCGCCGCCTTTATTCAGTCGGTGAAGCAGGCGCTCGAGGCCCCGGACGGATTGACCGCCCGTTGAATTTCATCGATGCGCTTCCAGCCATTCGGTGGCGAGCTCTTGGGCTTCAAGAAGTTCGGCGGATGATATGCGCCAAGCAGCCACGATTTCGCGCTTGGCGCGCGCATCCTTGTGGCCTGCGCCGGCTGCGAGGTTGAACCACATATGTGCCAGCACCGAATCCTGCTGAACGCAGATGCCGTCAAGATACATGAAACCGAGATTGCATTGCGCGTTGGCATTTCCCTGTTCGGCAGCCGCGCGCGTCCATTTTGCCGCCAGCCCGTAATCCTGCGGAACGCCCTGGCCCCTTAGATACATGATGCCGAGTTTCATCTGCGCATAGGCGTTTCCACGATGTGCCTGCGACTTGAAATGGCGAAAGGCCGCGGCATAATCCTTGCGCCGATAAGCCGCCGTAGCCGCCGTGTGGACCTTCGGCCGCCCTTCAATGCACAGGTGGTTCGGTGCAGCGGCCGCAGGCTGAGCCAGCAAGCAGAACAGCCCGCCAGCGATACCTGTCAGTAGCAGGCGGGTAAATGCCATTGCCTTCGTTGCCATGTGATTACCCCAAAGCGGATAGGTCAAATCCAATTCCTTGTCGTATTCCAGTTCGAAGCCGACAATCAAGTCTCAGATGATAAATATGGGAAACCATACCGAACGGTTATGAGGCCGTCGGTGCAGGCGCTCGGGCAACCTGCGGGATTGACCCGAAGGTAAATTTCCACGCCGAGCCTTCCTCATCCGTGCCCGCTCGCCCGTCCACTTCTCGAGTTTGGAACCTTTCCAAGGGTCACGGCGTTCTCCTGGCGCTCGTCTTTCACAAGGAGGTCTCAATGAATTCAATTATCTATCTGGTGGGACTCGTCGTCGTCATCCTATTCATTTTGTCCTTACTTGGATTGCGTTGAACCTGCGGCGGCCGTCGCGACAGTTTTGGAGGATCGTCATGCCAACCATCATTCAACAGCCGGCGCCGGACATCGGCGTGTCGATTGGCGCCGCGGGCCCGGTTCGTTATGTCGACTGGGGGTCGATTCTCGGCGGTGCTTTCGTGGCCGCGGCGATTTCTTCGCTGTTTCTGACTTTCGGCTCGGCCATCGGATTGTCTCTGACATCGGTCGAGAGCGGCGAATCCACTTCCGTGACCGTTCTTGCCATCCTGACCGGCCTCTGGCTGCTGTGGGTGCAGATCACCAGCGCCATAGGCGGTGGTTACTTCGCCGGGAGGATGCGCGCCCGCGTTGGCGATGCGACGCCGCATGAAGTAGAGATGCGGGACGGAGCCCACGGACTGCTCGTCTGGGCAGTGGGTGTTGTGGCAATAGCGGCGGCGACGGCCCTGACGGCGGGATGGCTGACCACGTTGGGAGTTGCTGGAGCTGCAAGTTTCGCTGGGCAAGCCGCGAATTCCGGTACCGTCGATTACTATATAGACAGGCTGTTGCGCAAAGACACCCCATCGGAGCAGGGGGCCGGGACGGATCAGCCTGTTGCCGGTCAGCCCGATCAACAGGCGCAAGCTCTTACGCCGTCGCAACAACAGCCGCAGCAAATGGCCCGAATTCTCAACATGAGCAGGATGCGTGCCGGATTGGGCGATGCCGACCGGTCCTATTTGGTGCAGCAAGTAGCCATGGCCACCGGCCTGGCCCCGGCGGAAGCGGAAAAGCGCGTTGATGAAACCATTGCGACATTGAAGGCCAATGCCGAACGCGCCCGGAAAGCCGGCATTCTTTTCGCATTCATCACCGCCGCGTCGCTGCTTTGCGGCGCCGCTGCCGCCTGGTGGGCGGCTGTAACCGGCGGCCGGCACCGGAACGAAGATATCGATCACCGCCATTTCACAAGCTGGCGGTAGCGGAGGGCTAAGCGGAAAATGGTGGGCGGTACAAGGATCGAACTTGTGACCCCTACGATGTCAACGTAGTGCTCTACCGCTGAGCTAACCGCCCACTCGCCGGAAGCCGCGCCCATATATCGGGAAGGTAGGGCCCGTGCAAGCCTTTCAGGCGGCCATCATGCGGTCGACTTCGGCACCAGATCGCGCAGATGGAAGGGCTTCGACAGCACCTTGGCGTCCTTCGGCGCTCTCGAATCCGGATGCAGCGCCACCGCGGCAAAGCCGGTGATGAACATGATCTTGAGCGTCGGATCGAGTTCGGCGGCGCGGCGCGCCAGCTCGATGCCGTCCATTTCCGGCATGACGATGTCGGTCAGCAGCAGATCGAAGGTGCTCTGCTTGATCTCCTCGAAGGCGCTGGCGCCCTCGGCGAAGGCGGTGACCTGATGGCCGGCCTTCTCCAGCGCCTTCACCAGGAAGCGCCGCATGTCGTCGTCGTCTTCCGCCAGAATGATCTTTGCCATGGTACCCGACGTCATTCTAGCCGCCATTCCGCCGCCTTGTGAACCTCAGTCCCTGCCGGACAAAGCAAATTAGACACAATGTGTAAACGGGCAATGAACCGGCGGCAACTGTGGACATGGCCGCGCCACTGTCGGATAGTATATTCCGGCGCAGCAACGAGGAGTGCAGACATGGCGGACGCCGCCGGCACCGGCGATTTTGAAATCTGGCGCCCCCGAGCGCTGGACGGCTCCGGCGATTTTCAATTCGCCGCATAGCGGCCGCGTCTATCCGCGCGGACTTCCTGCGCCAGACCAGGCTCTCGCCGCAGGCCCTGCGCAAATCCGAAGATTGCTACATCGACGAACTGTTCGCGGGCTGCGTCGCTGCATGGCGCGCCGCTGCTCCGCGCCCACGTGCCGCGCGCTTATATCGATCTCAACCGCGAGCCCTATGAGCTCGACCCGCGCATGTTCGCCGGAGACCTGCCGGGCTACGTCAACACCGCCTCGCCGCGCGTGGCGGGCGGCCTCGGCACCATCCCCCGCGTCGTGGCCGAGGGCGAGGAAATCTACCGCGGCCGTCTCCCCGTCGCCGAGGCCCTGTCCCGCATCGAGCGGATTTACCGGCCCTATCACCGCACCCTGTCTGCCCTTGTCGACGAAGTCTTCGCCAAAATACGGCTCGGTGCTTCTGGTCGACTGCCATTCCATGCCGTCGAGTGCCGCGAGCCATGTGGCTCGCCGCCGCGCATTGCGCCAGGTCGATGTCGTGCTCGGCGACCGCTTCGGCGCCTCGTGCAGCGAAGAGGTCGACCGGCTATCTGGAAGACCTGCTGCGCGGCCCGCGGTCTGCGCGTCCTGCGCAACAAGCCCTATGCCGGCGGCTTCATCACCCAGAACTATGGCGCGCCCAGGCCCGGCCGCCACGCCCTGCAGATCGAGATCAACCGGGCCCTTTACCTCGATGAGACGACACTTGGAAACGTCGGCGGGCTTCGAGCCCCTGCGCCAGACGCTCACCGCCCGTCAGCGGCGATCTGCTTGGCGCCCTCGGCAGCCCTCATCGGCCCGCGGCGACTGGCGGCTGAATAAAAAAAGGGCCGATACACCAAGGTGACCGGCCCAAGTCTAGGGAGGAAACGCCCAAGAAGGGCTGAGACATCTCTGCCTCGCGGAGCAATCTGGCAGTGCAACATGGAAAATTCAAGCCATTGGAACCAAAATTTATTCAGGCGGTCAAAAATGCCACACTTTAACTCGACTCAAGATAAATCTATTAATCTATTGATTTACATAAATATAATTATATTAACCAATTTGGTTGTGGAGATATTCATGAAGCTATGTGGAATTCGCATACTTTTGCGTCCATATTGCAATGCAAAAACGGCAAGGCTTGAGCGAACCCACGCGGTCCTTTAGCAAGTCCGCCATGGCTACGACCCCTGACTGGACTGAACTCACCCGATTCGCTCTCACCCTGGCCGAGGCCTCCGCGAAGGCGATCCTTCCCTATTTCCGCCGCAACACGCCAGTCGAAGTTAAGGATGGGCCGATCTGGGACCCGGTGACCGAAGGCGACCGGGCGGGCGAGCGCGTCATCCGCACGCTGATCGAGAGCCGTTATCCCGACCATGGCATCCTTGGCGAGGAATACGGCCCCAAGGAGGGCCGCTCGGGCTTCACCTGGGTTCTCGACCCGATCGACGGCACCCGTTCCTTCGTCTGCGGCATGCCGACCTGGGCGACGCTGATCGGGCTGAGCTTCGAGGAAAAGCCGGTTGTCGGCATCATGGACCAGCCCTTCGTCGGCGACCGCTTCTACGGCAACCCGCAAGGCGCCTGGCTCGACCATCGCGGCGACACCCATGTGATCCGCACCCGCACCGGCGTCAGACTCGCCCAGGCCACCGCCGGCACCACCACGCCCGAACGCTACCGCAATGGCGGACACGAGCGGGCCTTTGCCGGCTTACACGAGGCGGTCAAGCTCATGCGCTATGGCGGCGATGCCTATTTCTTTGCTGTCGTGGCGGCAGGCCACCTCGACATCGCCCTCGATCCCGATCTGCAGCCCTATGACATCGCTGCCCTTATCCCGATCATCACGGGTGCGGGCGGCGTTGTAGGCTCGTGGGATGGCGGCAATCCGGCGCAAGGCGGCAATATCATCGCCGCAGGCTCGCAAGCCTTGCTCGACGAAGCACTCGTAGTCATGAGTTAAGGCTGTTCGACATCCGTCTTGTCGACCGCCACGCCCTTCTTCCGCCGCGCCCTCGCCGCCAGATTGAGCGACTCGACGACGATCGAGAAGGCGATGGCGAAATAGATATAGGCGCGTGGAATGTGCTGACCGAAACCGTCGGCCACCAAGGCCACGCCGATCAGCAGGATGAACGCGAGCGCCAGCATTTTCACCGTCGGATGGGCGTCAATGAAATCGCCGATGGGTTTCGCCGCCAACATCATGACGGCGATGGCAAAGACGTTGGCGGCGATCATCACCGGCAGGAAATTGGTCATGCCGACGGCGGTAATGATCGAATCGAGGGCGAAGATGAAATCGATCACCATCACCAGAGCGATGACGCCCAGGAAGTTCGAAGAATAGCTGCGCTGCGGGCCCTCCTCGCCGCCTTCGAGATCCTGGTGGATTTCCGCCGTGCCCTTGTAGAGCAGGAACACGCCACCGGCGATCAGGATCATGTCGCGCCAAGAGAATTCAAAGCCTGCGACTTCCACCACCGGCCGGGTGAGCCGCGTCAGCCACACCAGCAGCGACAGCATGGCAATGCGCAGGATAAGCGCCCCCGCCAGCCCGATGCGCTGTGCCTTGGCCCGCTGCTGCGGCGGCAATCTCTGCGTGGCGATCGACAGGAAGACCAGATTGTCGATGCCGAGCACGATCTCAAGGACCGTCAGCGTCGCCAGGCTCAGCCAGCCTTCAAATGTAAACAGCCAATCGAACATCGATACCCGCCTGTTGCCGCCACATAGAACAGCCTCCTTCCCGTTTCAAGTTGCAACAACTCCTGCCTATAGTGGCGTTAAGGAGGCCATCATGACCGCACTCAAATCCTGGCCGGAGGTGGCGCCGCTTCTCGTCGATGTGGCGATGGGCCGTTCGCCCGCCGATACCGTGATCCGCAATGGGCGCTGGGTGAATGTCCATTCCGGCGAGATCGTTCCCGATACCGATATCGCCATCGCCGCCGGCCGCTTTGCCTATGTCGGACCCGATGCCGCGCCATGCCATCGGCCCCAAAACCAAAGTGATCGAGGCCGACGGGCGCTATCTGGTGCCCGGCCTCTGCGACGGCCACATGCATGTCGAAAGCGGCATGGTGACGGTCACCGAATTCGCCCGCGCCGTCATTCCGCACGGCACCACCTCCATGTTCATCGACCCGCACGAAATCGCCAATGTGCTGGGCATGGCCGGCGTCAGGCTCATGCATGACGAGGCGATCGGGCTTCCCATCAATGTCTTCGTGCAGATGCCCTCCTGCGTGCCGAGCGCCGCCGGACTTGAAACCGGCGGCGCCGTGCTGGGGCCCAAGGAAGTAGCGGAAGCCATGACCTGGCCCAATATCATAGGGCTGGGCGAGATGATGAATTTCCCCGGCGTGGTCGGCGGGCGACCGCAACATGCTGGCCGAAATCGCCGCCACCCAGGCCGCCGGCAAGACCGTGGGCGGCCACTACGCCTCGCCCGATCTGGGCCGCGCCTTCCATGCCTATGCGGCGGCGGGCCCCGCCGACGACCACGAGGGCACCAGGATCGACGATGCCATAGCCCGGGTGCGCCAGGGCATGCGCGCCATGCTGCGCCTGGGCTCGGCGTGGTATGATGTCGCCACACAGATCAAGGCCGTCACCGAGCGCGGGCTTGATCCTCGCAATTTCATTCTGTGTACGGACGATAGCCATTCCGGCACGCTGGTCAACGACGGCCACATGAACCGCGTCGTCCGCCACGCCATCGCGCAAGGGTTGAAGCCCGTCACCGCCATCCAGATGGCAAGCCTCAATACCGCCCAGCATTTCGGCCTCGAGCGCGAACTGGGCTCGATCACGCCCGGCCGCCGCGCCGATTTCATCCTCACCTCCGATCTCGTCTCGCTGCCGATCGAAATGGTGATGGCGCGTGGCATCGTCATGGCCGAAAACGGCAAGGCTGACGCGCGACATCGCCGCCTTCGCTTACCCTCAATCGGCCAGGAACACCGTGCGCATGGGCAAGAAATTATCCGCCGCCGATTTCGATATCGCAGCCCCCCGCGGCGCCAATGCGGTTAAGGCCCGCGTCATCGGCGTCATCGAGAATCAGGCGCCGACCCGGGCGCTCGAACGCGAACTCGCGGTGAAATCGGGTCTTGTCGAAATGGACCGCGGCCAAGGATGTCTGCCAGATCGCCCTGGTCGAGCGCCATCGCGGCACCGGCGGCGTGGTCAACGGCTTCGTCTCCGGCTTCGGCTACACCGAGGATTGCGCCATGGCGAGCACGGTTGCCCATGACAGCCACCACATGATCGTCGTCGGCACCAGCAAGTCCGATATGGCGCTTGCCGCCAACATTCTGGGCGAGATCGGTGGCGGCATCGTCGTAATCGGCAAGGGCAAGGAACTCGCCCGCGTCGAACTGCCGATCGCCGGGCTCATGTCGGACGAGCCCGCCGAGATCGTGGCGGCCAAGGCGGAGAAGATGGTGGCGGCGATGCGCGCCTGCGGCTGCACCCTCAACAACGCCTACATGCAGCATTCGCTGCTGGCGCTGGTGGTGATACCCGAACTCAGGATTTCCGATCTGGGCCTGATCGACGTGACCAAATTCGCGAAAACCGAGCTGTTTGTCTGATCAATCGTCCCGGTACACGCGCTCCCGGCGCTCGTGGCGCTCCTGGGCTTCGATCGAGAGGGTGGCGATGGGCCGCGCGTCGAGGCGCTTGAGGCTGATCGGATCGCCGGTCTCCTCGCAAAACCCATAGGAGCCGTCATCGATGCGCTTCAGTGCCGAGTCGATCTTGGCGATCAGCTTGCGCTGGCGGTCGCGGGTTCTGAGTTCCAGCGAGCGGTCGGTTTCCGAGGAGGCACGGTCGGCGAGGTCAGGGAGGACGTGGTTCTCGTCCTGCAGATGGGCGATGGTTTCCTTGCTTTCCTTGAGAATGTCTTCTTTCCAGGCCTTCAGCTTGGCCCGGAAATACTCGCGTTGCCGTTCATTCATGAACGGCTCGTCTTCGCCGGGTTTGTAGTCTTCGTCGACTTCAACAGCCATCGCAAACTCTCATTTACCCTCTCGTGGCGCGGGCTTATAGCGGCCCTCCTCGACCTCGGCAATAGCCGCTGGAAGCTCGCCAAACGGCCCACCCCGGCCCAGAAAAAGTCCCGCCTTACGGCAGGTTATGCCGGCCATACCAGACAAAAATGAAGAACTGGCAAAGACGGCGGAAGAGCGGAGCCGCTACGCCCCGGCCTCATCGATCCGGTCGCGCAACTGCATCCACCAATAGGAAGCCTGCACGCCGAAGCGTCCCAAGGGGCCGCCCGCCCAGCGTGGCGCGAAAGCCTCGAAACGCCGGTACTCGTCATCGCCCTCGGCTATGGCGCGGGCCATCAGCAGACCCGCCATCGCCGTTGTATTGAGGCCATGCCCGCCGAAGGCTGTCGCATACCATCGGCCTTCGCCATCGCGCCCGATCAGCGGCATCTTGTGCAGGGCATAGCCCATGAGCCCTGCCCAGGCGTATTCGATGCGCGGATCGCCGAGCTGCGGGAAAACCGACAGCATGTCGCCCTTCATACGCTGGGCCAGGCGCGACGGCTCCGAGACCCGCGTGGTGATGGCCCCTCCCCACAGGATGCGGCCCTCATTGATGAGCCGATAGTAATTGCCGGCCCGCCGGGTATCAGCGGCGGCACTCGCGGTGCGGATTGCATCCTGTTGCAATGGCTCCGTCACCGCCACATAGGTGGCAACCGGCAGCACCGCCCGGCCGGTCGCCCGGTGAATGCAGCGGTCGAGCGACGAGACGCAGTGGATGACGTGGGCCGCCGCAACCCGCCCTTGCCTCGTGCGGACCAACCAGCCGCCCGGCGATTTGATCACTTCAAGGGCCGGAGAATTTTCATGCAGCGCCGCACCCGCCGTTTCCGCAAGACGCGCAATGATGAGCGCATAGCGCAGGGGATGAATGTGAAACGAGCGCGGATTGTAAAGGGCCTGGTAATAGCGGCGGGAGTTGAGCCGCGCCCGCGTCGCCTCCGTGTCGAGGAACTTCAGTTCCTCGCCATAGTTCCGCGCCATCACATTGCGCTGCGCCAATGAGGCCGGCCGCGTCCTCATGGCGGACCACCTTGAGGATGCCGTCGCCCATCTTGATCGAGGGATCGGCATTGGCGATCTCGTGCCGCATATATTCGGTGCCCTGCCGCGACAAGTCATAGAGCGCCTGGGCGGCCTCGAGCCCCACACGCGCCGCTACGTTGCCGATGCCCTCGGCAAAACCGCTTGCCACGAAGCCGCCGTTCCGCCCCGAAGCGCCCCAGGCAAGGCGTTTGGCTTCTAGCAGCACAACCCGCTTGCCCCGCCTCGCCAGTTCCAAGGCTGAGGTGAGTCCGGCAAATCCGCCGCCCACCACGCAGACATCTGCTTCGGCCTCGCCCATCAAGGGGGTGCGTGGCGGACCCCTCTCGGCAGTCGCCTCATACCAGGTTTCGGAAACGTTAACGGATTGATCCATCGCCAATTCCACGCATTTTTCTTATGTCCGGCCGGTTCCGCTCCGCCGCAAAAGACGCTATGGAGCCTCAATGCGTTTCAAGTCGGGAAAAGAATTCCGGGATTGGCCGTCCAAGGCCGTCACCCTATTCGGCATGTCGGGTGTCGGCAAGACCACGCTCGCCGGCCTGCTGCAGAAGCGCGGCTGGTTCCAGTATTCGGTCGATTACCGCATCGGCACCCGCTACATGGGCGAGCACATCGTCGACAATTTCAAGCGCGAGGCGATGCGGGTTCCCTTCCTGCGCGATCTGCTGCAAGTCGGATTCAATCTATATCTGCTCCAACATCACCTTCGAGAATCTGAGCCCGCTCTCCACCTATCTTGGCAAGCCCGGCAATCCGGCCAAGGGCGGCATCTCCTTTGCCGAATACAAGCGCCGCCAGAACCAGCACCGCGAAGCGGAAATCCGCGCCCTGCTCGACGTGCCGGAGTTCATCGAGCGGGCCCGCGATATTTATCAGTACACGCACTTTGTCTGCGATTCCGGCGGCAGCCTGTGCGAAGTTGTCAATCCCGCCGATCCCGCCGATCCGGTGCTCAACTGCCTGTCCGAACACACCCTGCTGCTCTACATCGAAGGCAACGCCGCAGCACACCAAGATGCTGGTCGAGCGCTTCCGCCAGAATCCCAAGCCCATGTACTACCAGCCGGCTTTTCTCGACGCCAAATGGGCCGAATACAAGGAGCTGAACAGCATCGCCGATGACGACGATGTCGATCCCGACGGATTTGCCGTCTGGGGGTTCGAGCAGCTGCTGCATCACCGCATTCCGCTCTATGAGGCGATTGCCCGCAATTATGGCTACAAGGTGCGGATGGAGGATGTGCCGACGATCAAATCGGAAGAAGATTTCCTCGCCCTTGCTCGCCCGCGCCATCGACACGCATTAGTTCCATGCCGATCAAGATTCCCAACGATCTTCCCGCCCGCCTGACCCTCGAGCACGAGGGCGTGATGGTGATGACCGAGGCGAGTGCGAAGCGCCAGGACATCCGTCCGTTGCGCATCGGGCTCCTCAATCTCATGCCCAACAAGATCAAGACCGAGACGCAGTTTGCGCGGCTCATCGGCGCGACACCGCTGCAGGTCGAACTGACCCTGGTCAAGATCACCAGCCACACGCCGAAGAACACTCCGGCCGATCACATGATCGCCTTCTACCGCGACTGGGAGGATGTGAAGGCGGAAAAGTTCGACGGCTTCATCGTCACCGGCGCGCCCGTCGAACTCCTGGAATTCGAGGACGTCACCTATTGGGACGAGCTTCGCCGCATCTACGACTGGACCCAGAGCCATGTTCATTCGACCATGAACATCTGCTGGGGGGCGCAGGCCGCGTTGCATCATTTCCACGGCGTGCCGAAACATGCCCTGCCCACCAAGGCCTTCGGCGTCTACCGCCACCGCAACCTCAATCCGGCCTCGCCCTATCCTGCGCGGCTTCTCCGATGATTTCTCAATCCCCGTGTCGCGCTGGACCGAAGTGCGCCGCGCCGAAGTTCCCGAAGGCAACGGGGCTTGAAGTTCTGATGGAGTCGGACGAGGCCGGTCTCTGCCTCGTCGCCGACGCGGCGCACCGCTCGCTCTACATGTTCAATCACATCGAATACGACACCGCATTCGCTGAGCGACGAATACTGGCGTGACGTGAAAGCCGGTAAGACGCATCGAATTGCCGGTCAATTATTTTCCCGGCAACGATCCGCGCGCCGAGCCCGAAAACCGCTGGCGCAGCCATGCCCATCTGCTGTTCGGCAACTGGATCAACGAGGTCTATCAGACCACGCCCTTTGATACGGAAACCATCGGCGGGACGCCGTAGCTGCTTTCACGCTCCCGTCACAATTAGCGTCTGAAGTGGGCCGCGTCGCTTACGGATTCCCCGCCATGCTCCGTCTCATGCTTTTCCGTCACGCCAAGTCGAGCTGGACCGAACCGGGTCTCGACGACATGAACCGGCCGCTTACCCGACGCGGCCAACGCGCCGCCCAGGCCATGGGCCGCACCATGGCGGCAAAACGCCTTCTCCCAGATCTGGTGCTGTGTTCTCCGGCGCGGCGGGCCCGCGACACCTGGAAGCTCGCAGCCGAGGAGATCAAGACGGCGCCCAAACTCATCGTCGAGGACGCGATCTACGATTTCGGCAATGGCGGCCGCCTGATCGAAGCTGTCCGCCGGGTGGGCGACAAGGCCAAGACGGTGCTCGTCGTCGGCCACAATCCCTCGATGGAACGGGCGGCGGCCCGCCTGGCGGGCAGCGGCGACAAGAAGCTCCGCGAACGCATCGAACAAAAATATCCCACGGCGGCTCTCGCGATCATCGCTTTCGACCTCGCCGGCTGGAGCGGCCTCGCCGATAGTAAGGGCGAACTTCAGCACTTCATCCGCCCCAAGGACATCATGGCGGAAGCCGAATAGCGCGGCCCTCAAATCCCTTGTCATCGCCCGCCTCCACCCCCAACTATGGGCATCGTGAAACTTGACGGCATCATTGACGCAAGCCGGATTGCGGCCGGTGGCTTGAGGGACTTTGCCAGCGGCCTTGTCCATCCAACCTTAAGGCTTGGCGTGACCGGACTTTCCCGCGCCGGCAAGACCGTGTTCATCACCGCCCTCGTGCATGCGCTCTTGAATGGCGGCCGCCTGCCGTTGTTTGAGGCCCAAGCCTCCGGCCGCATCACCCGCGCCTATCTCGAACCGCAGCCCGACGACGATCTGCCGCGCTTTGCCTATGAGGATCATCTCGCGGCCCTCACCGCCGCCGACCGGCATTGGCCGGAGAGCACCAGCCGCATCAGCCAGTTGCGCCTGACGCTCGAATATGCGCCCCGCAGCTTCTTCGCCCGCCATCTGCATGGCGGCCTCTTGCACATCGACATCGTCGATTATCCCGGCGAATGGCTGCTCGATCTGCCGCTGATGCGCATGGACTATGCCCTATGGTCGGCCGCCGCCGTCGCCGCCAGCCGTGAAGCGCCGCGTGCGGCTCTGGCCAAGGACTGGCACGCCCATCTGGCCAGGCTCGATCCTTTGGCGGGCGTCGATGAGTTCGCGGCGAGGTACGCCGCCCAGCTCTTCACCGCCTATCTCGCCCGTTGCCGCAAGGACGATGTCTCGCTGTCCACCCTGCCGCCCGGCCGTTTTCTGATGCCGGGCGATCTTGCCGGCTCGCCGCTTCTCACCTTCGCGCCCCTCGATGTTGCGCCGGGCACGGAGTTCCCGGCCGGCTCACTCGGCCGGCTGATGGCGCGCCGTTATGACTCCTATGTGGCGAAAGTAGTGAAGCCCTTTTTCTTCGGGCATTTCGCCCGCCTCGACCGGCAGATCGTTCTCGTCGATGTCTTGACCGCCTTGAATGCCGGTCCCGCCGCCGTGGCCGACCTCAAACTCGCGCTCTCGCAGATTCTCGCCTGCTTCCGCCAGGGTTCCAATTCCATTGTCTCCGGCCTGTTCGGCCGCCGCATCGACCGCATTCTTTTTGCCGCCACCAAGGCCGATCTCCTGCACCATGCCAGCCACGACCGGCTGGAGGACATACTCCGCCTGATCGTCGCGGAGGCTGCCGCGCGCGCCGAATATTCCGGCGCCCGGATCGATGTGGCGGCCCTGGCGGCGATCCGCGCCACCCGCGAGGCGAGCGTGCATCAGAAGGGCGGCGAGCTTGCCTGCATCGCCGGCATTCCGGAAGCCGGCGAAACGGTAGGCAGCACCCATTTTGATGGCGCCACCGAAGCGGCGGTCTTCCCCGGCGAATTGCCGGAAAAACCACAGGCCGCTCTCGATGGCAGCCTGGCCGGTGCCTTGAAGTTCGTGCGCTTCCGGCCGCCGCCGCCGACAGACGGCGTCTTTCCCCATATCCGCCTCGATCGCAGCTTTGGAATTCCTGTTGGGAGACCGTCTCGCATGACCGCCAAGCATCGCGGCCCCCGGGCCTTCATCATCGAGGAAGGCGTCGAAAAGCGCCATGGCGCGGCGGCGATCGAATTCACCGCCGATGAACCGCCGCGCGAACTGACCGTCACCGCGCCCGCTCCCTTGCCCGGCCCGCGCGCCATGCGCTGGGGTTCGATCCTGATGACCGCCCTCTTCAGCCTTTTCATCATGTGGGCGGGCCTCGCCGCCACGCAATTGATCGAGGATTTCTTCGCGCGCTCGCAAGTTCTCGGCTGGGCGGCACTCGCCATCGCCGGACTTGCAGGATTCGCTGCGCTTGCCATCGCTGTCCGTGAAATCTGGGGTCTGATGCGGCTCAAGCGCATCGAGCATCTGCAGGCCGATGCCGCCCGCGCCATAAATCACGACGATGCCGCCGCCGCCAAGAGTACCATCACCATGCTCGAACGTCTCTATCGCGGCCGTCACGATACGGCCTGGGGCCTCACGTCGCTTGCCGGACACGATGCCGATATCATCGATCCACGCGACCGTGTAAGATTGGCCGAGCGTTACTTGCTGGCGCCTCTCGATGCCGAGGCCCACCGGATCGTCGCCCGCGCGGCCCGCCGCGTGACACTCCTCACCGCCATGACCCCGGCTGCGGCCCTCGATATTCTCTTCGTTGCCGTCCTCAATCTGCGCATGCTGCGCGAACTCGCCGGTCTCTATGGCGGGCGCCCCTCGACGCTTTCGACCTTGAAACTTGCCCGCATGGTGGTGAGCCATCTCGCCGTCACCGGCGGGCTGGCGCTCTCCGACAGTCTCATTCAGCATCTGGTCGGCAAGGGCCTGGTCGGCCGCCTTTCGGCGCGCTTTGGCGAGGGCGCTGTCAATGGTATCCTCACCTCACGCATCGGCCTGGCCGCGCGCGATGTCTGCCGCCCGATCCCACAGGAAGCCTCGGCCAAGGAAAGTCTCGGCAGCCTGCTGCGCGAATTGGTGACATTGAACGATGGATCGGAACCCCGGTAAATCCCGACATGCGGCGACCCGGAAGGGCTCATTTGGGCGGCCGCCGACAGGGGCTTACCACATTACCAAGATTTCATGTCCGCGCGCGACGGAGCCGGGCGCGCGGGCCGTCTTTCAGTCATTATTTCACTGCATTATTTAACTGCAACAGGAGACTCCCATGCAGAAGAAAACCAAACTCGCCCTCGTGGCTTCGGTGCTTGGCCTCGCGACGCTCGGTGCCGCCGCCGGGCTGGCCCTTGCCGACCGCGGCGAAGGCCATGGCCGACGCGGCCACGGCTCCATGATGATGACGCACATGACCGAGCGCTACGACGCCGACAAGGATGGCAAAATCTCGCAAAGCGAGATCGACGCCAACCGCACCGCCTGGCACGGCGAGTTCGACGGCGACAAGAATGCCAATCTGTCCTTGACGGAATTTCAGTCCTTGTGGCTGAAGGCCCGCCGCGATGAGATGGTGCGCGAGTTCCAGCGCTTCGACCGCGATGGCGACGGCCAAGTGACCCTCGACGAATACAAGGCGCCGATGGCCGGCATGGCGGCTCGGATGGACCGCGACGGCGACGGCATGATGGGGCCCAGCGACCGTTCCGGCAAGCGCCGCCCTCAGGTGCCGCAAGGCGAGGGTGAAACGGCTCCGCAATAAGTCTCGTTCCGACTTAAGGCCGATGCCCGGACGCCAGACCGTCCGGGCATTTGCTTTGCCCAATTGCCGCGATAGTCTGCCACAATGACTACGCTCCTGCGCTCCGCCGATCCTCTTCTGCAGCCCTATCGGTTAAAGCACCTGACGCTGAAGAACCGGATCATGTCGACCGCCCATGAGCCGAACTACAGCGAAGACGGCATGCCCAAGGACCGCTACCGCCTCTATCATGTGGAGAAGGCGAAGGGCGGCATCGCGCTGACCATGACGGCGGGATCGGCCGTCGTCTCGCAGGATTCGCCGCCCGTCTTCGGCAATCTCCTCGCCTACAAGGACGAGATCGTGCCGTGGCTGAAGAAGCTTGGCCGAGGAGTGCCACGACCATGGCGCCGCGGTGATGATCCAGCTCACCCATCTCGGCCGCCGCACCGCGTGGAACAAGGCCGACTGGCTCCCGGTCCTCGCCGCCTCGCCGGTCCGCGAGCCCGCCCACCGCGCCTTTCCAAAGGAGATGGAGGACTGGGACATCGAGCGCATCGTCAAGGACTATGCCGATGCGGCCGAACGCATGCAGGCCGCCGGCCTCGATGGTCTCGAATTCGAGTGCTACGGCCATCTGATGGACAGCTTCTGGTCGCCGGCCACCAACCGCCGCGGCGACGATTATGGCGGCTCGCTCGACAACCGCCTGCGTTTCGGCTTCCGCGTGCTGGAAGCCGTGCGCGTGCCGCGTCGGCCCGGATTTTCTCGTCGGCCTGCGCATCGCCGCCGACGAGGACTGGGAACAGGGACTGACGCGCGACGAAGGCATCGACATCTGCCGGCGCTTCAAGGACTCGGGCCTCATCGACTTCCTCAATATCATCAGGGCCACATCGATCACGACGCGCCGCTTGCCGATGTCATCCCGGTGACCGGCATGAAGGCCTCGCCGCATCTCGACTTCGCCGGCGAGGTGCGCGCCGCCGACGAAGTTCCCGGTGTTCCACGCCGCCCGCATCAACGACGTGGCGACCGCCCGCCACGCCATCGCCGAAGGCAAGCTCGACATGGTCGGCATGACCCGCGCCCATCATCGCCGATCCGCACATCGTCAACAAGATCGCCGAAGGCCGCGAGCACGACATCCGCCCCTGCGTCGGCGCCACCTATTGCCTCGACCGCATCTATGAGGGCTACGAAGCGCTGTGCATCCACAATCCGGCGACCGGCCGCGAGGCCACCATGCCGCACGTGATCTCGAACGACATCCGGCAGGCGCCAAGAAGATCGCCATTGTCGGCGCGGGTCCGGCGGGCCTCGAGGCGGCGCGCGTCTCCGCCGAACGCGGTCACGACGTGCTCGCTGTTCGAGGCCGCCAATGATCCGGGCGGCCAGATCAGGCTCGCTGGCTCAGGTCAAGCGGCGGTCGCGAACTGATCGGCATCGTCGATTGGCGCGTGGCGCAATGCGAGCGGCTCGGCGTCGACATTCGCTTCAACAGCTTCGCCGAGGCCGATGCGATGTCGCGGGCTCGGCGCCGATATCGTCATCGTCGCCACCGGCGGCCTGCCGCAGAACCTGGCGGTCGAGACCGGCGCCGAACTGGCGGTCTCGAGCTGGGACATTCTGTCGGGCGATGTGAAGCCCGCCGAGGATGTGCTGCTCTTCGACGACAATGGCGCCCATCCCGGCATGGCGGCGGCCGAATTCATCGCCGGAAGCAGGTGCCAAGCTCGAACTCGTCAGTCCGGAACGCTTCTTCGCGCCCGAGATGGGCGGCCTCAATCTCGTGCCCTACATGAAGATCTTCACCAGGCGCGGAGTGCAAGATCACCACCATGACCCGCGTCCGGGCGCTGACCCGCCACGGCAACAAGATCAGGGCGACGCTTTGGAGCCCTTACACCGAGGCCGACTGCGGCGAGCGCATCGTCGATCAGGTGGTGGTCGAGAACGGCACCGCGCCCTTGGCCGATCTCTATTTCGAGCTCAAGGAGCATTCGGTCAATCGCGGCGAGATCGATTACAAGGCGCTCATCGAAGGCCGGCCGCAGGAAATCCGCAGCAATCCGGCCGGCCAGTTTCAGCTGTTCCGCATCGGCGACGCGGTGGCCTCTCGCAACATTCACGCCGCCATATACGACGCGCTCCGACTCGCCAAGGATTTCTGAATGCTTAGCCGGCGAGTCTCCGATGATCAACTTCGGTTCAACGTCCCAGGCTTCACGTGCGATCTATATTGGCCAATGGCACTGTTCCATTTGGAACCAGGACTGCAACTGATAGGATACGACTATGTGGAAATGGTTGTCAGCCATGATTGGGTTGGGTGTCATTGCTGGCATTGGTTCAGAGTTCTACACCTACGCGGCTGAAGACTATTGGACCCCACACGTGATCTACAGCGGCCCCTGTTGTACGGACGGGACCCGCCTGGCTGACCTCGACTCCGATGGTCGGATCGACATCGTGACAAGCATTGAAGAATCGGGATCGGTGGCGATCCTCCTCAAAGAAGAAGGCCAGCGCTGGTCTTCAATTTTCCTAGCAAGGAGGGACTTGATCAAACGGCCAGAGGATGTGTTGCCGGCACACATTGACAGTGATGGCTTCGTGGATCTCTTGATTTCGCAGGAAAATAAATCCCAGAAACACACGGTGTGCTTCAATCCTGGTAGTGATGCCCGCGAACCATACAAGTGGCGTTGCGAAATTGTTCCAGCTACTCATGGAATGAGGTCTTGGATTGTTGCGGAACAGATGACTCTAGCGGATGGGCGGAAAGCATTTGTCGTCGGGGGAAAGGAAAGCGACAATAAGGGTCCAGGATCGATTGGCTTGCTCGTGCCATCGTCAAATGTGCACGATTTGCGAGGATGGAAAGTTCGAACTTTGATGAATACCGCCAAGTGGGTCATGGCAATTGTGATCAAAGACGTGAACCGGGACGGTCGTGTTGATATTGTCTATGTGGATCGAATGGAACCTGGGGCCGGTGTTCACTGGTTGGAGCAACCGCAAGAGGTTGATGGGAATTGGATAGACCACCCTGTTTCATTAGATGTATCCGGCGCGATGTTCGCTGTTGCTCATGGTGAAACCATATTTGCGTTGGAGCGCAGCGACCGATGGAGAATCGTTGAGTACGATCTACTGTCTGCGAAGATCATATCCCGCATCGATCTGCCCTCGAGGCAATGCACCCCCCGGAGTTTCGGCGTGGGCAATTTCAACTTGGTTGCAAACGATGAATTCGCCGTAATGTGCAGCGACACACGGTTTCTGAGAACGCGCGCGTATGTCCTCACTGGTGAGGGGGACGACTGGATATTCACCCCTATCGCACGGGCACCGTACACCCGGTTTGTTCAGACAAAATATGACAGCGTAACACCTATAGATATGGACGGTGATGGAGACCTTGACCTGCTCACTGACGAAGAAACCTCCGGTGGGAATGGACAAGGAGTGCTCTGGTACGAAAACCCGGCTCTCAATCGCCCTCTGAGAGCGCAATAAGTACTGTCGAATAAGTGCCCATTAATGGTTGGCGCCCCCCTTGAGCATGGTCTTGATGCGAGCGACGATATCATCGCCTGGCATATGCTTGCATGGGTATTATAGCCATGTCCGACCCGAGCGCTCTCGCATATCCGCGGGCGATGACTTCCTGCACCAGGCGCGACATGTCGCGCGGCGCCTGTAGAATTCCCTGCTGCGACAGCCAAGCCCCAAGCCCGGTGGCGGTTCCCCAGCTCAATTTAATTTTGGAGGACGGCAATAAGAATATGTCGAGCGGCTTTCCGGAGCGCACCGCCTCGGCGATCATCGATGCGCTGTCGGACGTTACAATGAAGCGATCCGCCAAGGCCAGAGCTGCCTGATAGGGATTCCTGGATGCGTTCCATGGATGGAGAATTGCCGGTGCTTTGAGATCGGCTCCGATTTTCTGCACCATGCCCTGCGGCGTGCGCGGCGAAGCCAGAACCATCAGCGATCCGCCCAGGGCGGCGGCAAGTCTGTTTGCGGCTTCGGCGAGTTGGCTGATCTCCGCGTCTCCCATGCGCAGCGGAAATCGTGGCGCTCCGATAACCATGGCGATCAATGGTCGCGGCAGATGTGACCAGGCAGCAGACCATTTTCTGAGAACACCCGGCTTGGGCCGCCGCACCGTTGCGAAGGGCAGGAGCGCCTCGATGACGTTCTCCGCTGCAGGCAAGCCGTATTGCGGCGTCGTGACCACAAGATCAAAGGCTGAAAGCGGCGCCCGTGGCCGCCCCAGCTGCACAATTTTTGTGTCTCCGCCCGATTGCCTCTTAATCCAGCGCGCCACCGGGGCTGTCCGCTTGCCCGTGGCAATGACGAGATCGGGCCAGGGCGGCACGAGCGCCGCCCTCGCCATGCCGGTTAGGGTCAGCGTGCTGGCTCCGATCAACCGGTTCGGCAAATGATGCAAAAAATTGAAGGTGAGTGGTTTGATGACGCGCGTGCCTCCAAGCAATTCCGCCAAGCTGGCGATCTGGGCGTTGTCTCCGACTCGAGCTCCCTGGAGAAGCCAAATGATGCTCTGCTCCTTCATGATCGAACCATAGTTGAAACGCCGTATTGGGTTCAACCTTGTCCACCACGCCCCAAACGATACGAAAACGGACTACTTCGCTGCGGCCAACGTCTGCTGCCACACCTGGGGCGAAAAAAGCTTGGGCTCATTCCCCTCCATCGAAACGATCCAATGATCGCCCTTGCTCGCGGTGTAGTCGATCCAATTGCGGTACATGGAGACCAATTGAGCCTCATCCGCCACATGTGCATAGGCCCGCGCGAGCCGTTTCTTCGCCCGGCCCAAACTCGCCGCGATCGACTTAGCCGCGCCCTCTTTCAGAACCGCAGGCGGTACCCAGAGCGTGAGGAAGGTTACCTTCGATGCCGTTTCGATCGCATCCAGCGCCGGATCGTGGTCGTAGGTCATGGCGCCGCTGACGGTTGGCCGCATCAAATCGTAGTTGAGGACCAGCCGGTCCAGATGCGGTGTTTGCGGCACATGGTAATTGGCCGCCTCCATAACAGTTGCGCCCTTCACATCCGTCCCAAGCAGTGTGGAATACTTACGGTCAGGCGTCTTGGTCAGCGTGTCAATGAAGGACTGCGCACCCGAACCCGCGGGCCCGCCAACCACAACCAGATGCCCGATCTGCCGCTTCTCCGCTATGACGAGAAAGCGGTTCTTGAAATCGGAGGGCTTTACCGTAACTGATGCGAAACAGCCGCGCCGGAACCTCAATAGATTCTCGATGGCAGATATCGTCAGGTAGAACTGCTTAATGCCCTCTCCCGCTGTGCCGCGCCCTACGAACAGGACGGGAAGCTTCTCGATCACAAACGATTGCAGCCAGCTCAATCCAAGTTTGCGGCGGTCATGCGAGCCGACGGTTGCAACCTCCAGCACCAGACGCCGCCGCGTGGCGTCGATCAAACGGTTCAGGCCGAGGATAGGATCGGTTAGGTGGTGCAGCACATTGAGGCAGAGCACATTGTCGAAGACCTCTCCAACCGGCTCATTGTCAATGTCGCCTACCCGGAATTCGACTGGCTGTTGTAGGATTTCGGATAAGATGCGGCCCCGTCGCACGTTGTCTGCACTCAAATCCATGCCGGCGGCCCGGCCTGCGCCGCGGCGTCGCGCCTCGAACAGGAAGTATCCAAGGGAACACCCGACATCGAGGACACTCTGGCCCGACCAGTCGCCGGCAAAAATTTGATCGGCGGTTCCCTGGCGGTCATACCCCCCGGTTGAAATCCCGTATGGCAGGTCGATGGCTTGATAATTGAAAGGCTCGGATGCAAGCAAGGCACGGATTTTTTCCTCGGTCCAGCCGCCGCCGGCAGGACCCACCGCCCCTCGTGTTGGATTCGCGTTGCTGGTGGCTCTGACGGAAGTGGTTTTGCTTGTCATCAAATTGTTATATTACCCTCCCATGAAGCTTAGACAGATATTTTTGCCCCGACAACTCAGACGTTTGCACAAGGGAGTACGGGTGTCCGCCGCGAGAGCAAGATGCCGCGCGCTTAATCTTCTGCTTAGATCCGGACAGCCGCGTTGGCTTGTCGGCTTTCTCGAGACCCGCGGCCTCAGGGGTCGTATTACAGCTTTGAAAAAAGGCATACTCGCCGTCGACACCGGCCAACAGTATGTGCGCTTTGCGCGCGATGAAAAGGCTAAAGCGCGTTTGCGGACTGAATACCGGAATTGGATTGAAATCAGGGCCCTTGGACTTGGATCCATAATTCCAGGTACGATGGAAATGCATGATTTGGGGGACCGCGTTATACTCGCCTCTGAACTGCTCGCCTCCATACCAAAGGACGAGCGCAGCCGCTACATGTTTCCCATCGTCGAGAAACTTGTTGCTGCTGCTTCGCCGATCCGCCACGAAAATCTACCGCCGACGATCTTGGCAGGATTACAGTTCGCTCACCAAGTTCAGGGTGCCGCTCTCCCGGAAAAATTCATCAGTGAGCGCGAACTAGGAACTATTTTTAGCAAGCCGCTACGCACCGGGCTTTCGCATCAGGATCTTCATTGGCGCAACGTGATGCGCCGCGGTTGCGAGCCCATCCTTATCGATCTTCGAAAATGCAGAACAGGGCGAATCATTGCCCTCGACATCCTGAACATGGCGTGCCTCTCCATGGCCACGCAGCAGCGCGCCAATATCGTCCAGCAGGCCTATACCGCGCATCAGAAGGACTGGAATAATCCGGAACTTCGGGCCATGCTCGATCTCGTCGATTTACCCCGACAGAGCTGGGGCCCGGTCTATGCACTGCACGTGATCGGACAATACGCCACGAAACGGAGGTGGGCGCCCAAACCAACGTCGGGCGTTCTTTTCCGATGGCTCTTGTCGCTCGATTGGACACGGGCCGCCTAACCGCAGCGTGACCGCAATGCCTTCATCGGGTCCCTGAACGGAAGATGCACGCCGAATGTCTGAACACGCGCGGTTGAGTCGCGCTACACACCAACCCTCGACACCTCCAAGCTGGAGGCTCTATAACGTGCCGGACTTTTGACAAGCCAGGCATTTCCAATAGCATTCCGGGAATTCACATGGACACCGTGTTCATCCACACCAACGAAAAGCAGATGATCGGGGCGATCGTGAGCGCCCACTCGATGCACCGGAACTCACGTGCCCCCGAAAGTTTCGAGGTCAAGATCATCCGCCTTGAGGACTACCCGTGGTATGCCGACTACGATGGCAAGAGCTTCTTGCGAGAGGGCCGCGACGATGTCTGGCAAATGGACGATCTTCAGACATTTACGACCCTGCGGTTCATGCCTCCCGAACTGATGGGGTATCGAGGCCGCGCCGTGGTGATCGATCCGGACGTATTCGCGGTCGGTGACCCTGCCGAGCTCCTGACCCGCGACATGCAGGGCAAGGCGATTTGTGCCAAAATTCGGTCGGGCCACAAGGGTTACAAGGACTACATTGCGACCAGTGTGATGCTTCTGGATTGCGCCGAACTCACGCATTGGAATGTGCGCCAGTGGTTTGGAGAAATGTTCGAGAGGAAGCGGGACTACGAAATATGGATGCGGCTGGGTTATGAGCCGCGCGAAACGGTTGGCGCCCTCGAATCCACCTGGAACGACTTCGACCGGCTCGCAGCTGATACGAAAATGCTGCACAATACAAAACGCCGCACCCAACCCTGGAAGACCGGTCTTGCTGTAGACTTTACCAACCGCGCCGGTCTCTTCGGCCTGCTCCCGGCAAGCTGGATGCCGGCCGGATGGATCAAACGCAGCAAGCTGCCCGGAAGCTATTGGCGCCATCCCGACCGCCGGCAGGAGCAGTACTTCTTCGCACTCTTGCGCGAGTGTCTCGATAACGGCATGGTCACGGAAGAGTTGCTTCGCCACCACATGGCAAAGAACCATGTCCGCCACGATGCCATGGATATCGTCAGGCAGGTTCCCGGCGTCGACGAGATTCTGGGTTTCGCGAAAGCCAAGGCTGCTTGACCAATCGTATCGCAAGTCCAAATTCAAATCATGCAGCGGGCCACCGGATTCTGGATACTATTGTCCGACAAGGCCGGAGACAACGCCCAGGCCCTCAACCTTGCGCGCGCGACCGGGCTGTCATTTGAAACGAAGAACCTTGTCGTTCTGCCGCAGTTTGCGCTGGCGAAGCCACGCGTGACCCCTGGCATAGAACATCTTGATCTGAACAAGTCGGACCCTCTGACCGTGCCATGGCCCCGCATCGTGCTTGCCGTGGGGCGCAGGCCGTCTCGCGCCGCCCTCTGGATAAAACAGCAATCCGGTGAGACCAGCCGGATCGTTCTGATCGGCGCCCCGAAGGGATGCCATCGGAACTTCGATCTGGTCATCGCCCCTGCACATTATCGGGATGTCAAAGGCGCAAAGGTTCTGCGCATCGGCCTGCCATTGCTCGCGGTGCCGCAAGCGAAACTCGAGACCGAGCGGCTGCGCTGGGAGCTGGAACTCTCATCGCTTCCCCGGCCGTTGACCGCCCTGCTGATCGGCGGATCAACCGGGAATGCGGAGATGAAATCAAAACAGGCGGCAATGATAACCCGCAAGGCGGTTGCCACTTATCCCGGCGGCACGATTTTCGCCGTGACTTCACGCCGCACACCGCAGGACGCGGCACTCGCCGTGCAACGCAGCCTTCCACAAGGTTCTCGATTCTACCAATGGTCGCCGGCCGACGACGAAAAAAATCCATACTTGGGGCTTCTTGCCTGTGCCGACCGTTTCATCGTGACGGGAGACAGCATTTCCATGGCCGTTGAAGCGGCGAGCACGGGCAAGCCCGTAGCCATCGCCCAATGGAAGCCGCACGGATTGAAGGCGCAATTCGAGCAGCTATCGAAATGGTTCACGGGCCCGGCGACACGGGACTTCGACATGCTCCATGAGTATCTCTTCCGCATGGGACTGGCCGTCCGTCTGGGTGACGCGTTCAACCTCCCCGCGCGGCCGGTTTCCGATCTCGAAACCGCGGCTGAACATGTCAGGAAACTGGCCGCTTCTGGCTAAGGACCAAGGCTGCGCCGAGTGCCGTGTCCTGCGGAAAGTCCTGCGTCGCCCAGACCACCTCGAGACCGTATCGTGACAGCTCGGCGATGCGGCCCCGGAAATAGTCCTTGCCGTAGACATTGAGTCGGCGCCACAAACCGGTATTCGCGTCGGCAAACGGCTCCAGGTTGAGAAGATGGCGTCCGGTGACCCGCGAGATTTCGCCGAGGGCCTGATGCCGCACCTGCTCCATCTGCTCGACCGCGAGCACCGAATAAACGAGATCGAAACTCGCCGCCGCGAATGGCATGGCGCAGGCATTGCCTTGAACAAACTTGATCCTGTGAAAGGCCTCCGGGTCGATTTGCGGCAGCGGCGCATAGGAGGAAAGGTTGTCGGGCAATCCGTCATGGCGCTGAACGGCAATGGCGGCCCTATGGCCCGCATCGGTCAACTCGAGACCGGTGAAGGTTACATCCGGAAAGGCATTGGCAAGGAGCAAAAGGTTGATGCCATCGCCGCAGCCGACTTCCAGCACTGACTTCGGTTTGAGAGACCGGATTGCTCCGCCAAGGATAACACTTCTGAAGCGCGCCGCTCCCAGCCGGCTCACCATGATGCGGTCATCGCGGAAGGTCCACGGCTCGGCTTTCATAGGTCCGGCCGAAACGTCATACTTTCCGTGTCCGGAGGACCACGCCTCCTCATATTCGCCCAGCACGCTGTTCAGATCGCGCGAACCGCTGCCCCGCATTCGTTCGTAGACCCGGCGCAGGACGCGCCGTCTCCGCTTCCAAACCGCACTCAACCAATCCCTTTGTGTGGCATTCACGTCGATGAACGGTGCAAAGGCAGCGCGGACCTCTTCCGCGGATACTCCGATTGACAGATTCTCTATTTGCGGCAATGCGATCACCGGGCTTGAATCGCCGAATATAGTGTGGTTTATCCGCCCCTATACACGCCGGGGCCGAAAAAAGTAAAGCTGCCGGCGAAACATTCCCGGAGCGGTGTCGATCAAGTGCTGGTGCGGCTGGAACGCTACTTACGAGGATTGCGCGAGTCGAGGCGGCTGGCGGCGGCGGATTTCACAGTGGTGTCTTTCGGGAAGAGCGGCCGCACCTGGCTTCGCGTGCTCGTGTCGCGATACTTTCAGGTGCGCTACAATCTGCCCTCCGATGCAGTGTTCCGATTCAAGAATCTGCGCCGCCTGAACCCGTCCATCCCGGCGATTCTCTTCACCCACGACAACTATCTGGCCAACTTCACCGGCAACTGGAACAGAAAGGCCGACTATCTTGACAAATCCGTCGTGCTTCTCATGCGCGATCCACGCGATACGGCGGTGTCGCAGTATTTTCAGTGGAAGCATCGGATGAGGCCGCGCAAGAAGGTAATCAACAACTACCCCGCCGACGATACGACGAGCCTGTTCGCCTTCGTTATGGGCGAGGAAGCCGGGCTGCCGAAAATCATCCGGTTCATGAACGCTTGGGCTCACGAAATCGACACGATCGCCAACCACCTGGTGGTGCGCTACGAAGACCTCCGGGCCGACACGGCCGGCCAACTCTCCCGCATACTTTATTTCATGAATGAGGCCCCTTCGCCGCATGAACTCGGTGACTGTGTAGCTTTCGCCTCGGTGGAGAACATGCGCAAGCTGGAAAGCGACGGCTCGTCCGGATTCGACGGCGACAGACTGAAACCGGGTGATGCCGGAGTGGCCGAGAGCTTCAAGGTCCGGCGCGCCAAGGTGGGCGGTTACCGGGATTATTTCAGCGACGAACAGATGCAGCAGATCGACGCCTATGTGGAGCGCGAACTTCTCCCGCGTTTCGGCTACACTAAGCGCCAAGCTCAAACCCCCATGGAGAACGCGGCTCCATCTCCATCGCGTCATGCAACCCCCGCAAGAGAGGCAAGATGAAACCGTGCATCTTCATTCACACCAATGAAAAGCAGATCGTCGGCGCGATCGTTTCGCAATATTCGTTCAAGCGATTTGCGAGCAAGCCCAATACCTTCGATGTCAAGCTGATCAAGACGGAAGACCACTCATTCCTGAAGACGCATGCGGGACGGCTTTATCTCCGCGACGGACTCCGGCGCGAATGGAAGTACGACGATCTCCAGTCGTTTACGGTTCTGCGTTTCATTCCGCCAGAACTCATGTCCTATAAGGGGCGGTCGTTGATCGTCGACCCCGACGTCTTCTGCGTGTCCGACGTTGTGCCATTGATCGAGCGCGACATGCAGGGACATGCGATCCTTGCCCGCCACCGCTCCGGTTCCAAGTCCGAGGTCTGGGCCTCGAGCGTGATGGTGCTCGATAACGCCAAGCTCAAGCATTGGCGGGTTGAGAAGAACTTCGAGGAGATGTTCAAGTTCAAGCGCGACTACATGAAATGGATCACCCTGCAATTGGAGCCGCCCAGCTCGATCGGCAGGCTTGAGAGCCAGTGGAACGACTTCGACGAACTGACGCCGCAGACGCGCATGATCCACAATACCAAGCGAAAGACACAGCCCTGGAAGACGGGATTGCCGGTGGACTTCCTGCCGCCGGAGAAGGCGGGTTCCTTCAAGCCGATCAATCTCATGCATCGTGTCCGCCGCAAACTCTTCGGCGAATATGCCTTCCTCGGGCGCTACGGACGCCACCCCGACCCGCGCCAGGAAAGGCTGTTTTTCGCGCTGCTCCGGGAATGCCTCGACAAGGGTATCGTCACCGAGCAGATGATCCGCGAGGAGATGCGCCACAATCATGTCCGGCATGACGCCCTTGAGGTTATCAAGAAGACCCCGACGCTCGACCAGCGGCCGCTATTTGCCGCCTGATCTCCCCGGGCGCCCGCCGCCATGACATCCATCTGGATTCTGACGCACCGCCGGGTGGGCGACCTCAAGCAGATGCAAGCTCTCGCCAATGCGTTGCCGGGGGCCGAGGTTGAACTCAAACGGCTGAAGTTCCACCTCCCGCGGATAGCTCCGCTTCCGTGGGCGGGTCCGCGCCTTCTCACCGCGGAGGCGGCCGCATCTCTCGAGCCCCCCTTTCCGGACGCCGTCATGTGCGCCGAAGGAATCACCGGCGGCGTCGCACTTTCCATCCGTAGAAGGAGCAACGGCGCCACCAAGGCCGTCTGCATCGGCAGGCCCCGGGGCAGCATCGCGGACTTCGACCTTGTCGTCACCACACCGCAGTTCCGGCTCCCGGCTTCACCCAATGTCCTGTGCATCCCGCTTCCCATCGGTGTTGACGAACGGCAGATACCGCAGGCAGAGTTGGATGGTTTGCGCACCGAGCTGGCAGCGTTTCCGAGACCATGGGTCGCCCTGCTCATCGGCGGGCCGAGTCCGCCGGATGTGCTTGACGCAGCGGCCCTTGCGGGCCTGCTGTCGGCGATCGAAGCCCATGGCATTGCGAAAGCGGGCACGGTCTTCGCGGTCACCAGCCCAAGGACCCCCGCCGGGCTGATCCCGCTGCTGCTGGCCAGCAAGTGCATTTCGCGTGTCTTCGCCTGGAGCCCCGGCCATACCGCCAATCCCTTCCTCGCCTTGCTGCAACTCGCCGATGCCTTTATCGTCACATCCGACAGCGCGTCGCTCATCACCGATGCGCTCGACACGGCCAAACCCATGGCCGTTCATCGCTTGCCGCAGCGGTTCAGCATGTTTCAGGAAATCGTCGAGGCCCTGCACCGCAAATCCGGCGCTGTGAACGCCGGGCCGTGGTCCCGAATTGCCACCCGGCTTTTCGAGTCGGGACTCATCGAAGCAAGGCCCGACCGCGTGCGACTCATTGCCGGACTGAATAAAATGGAACTATTGACGCCTCTAGACCGTCTGATCGGCAAATTTCAGCATGTTGAACACCCGCGCCCCGCCCCGCCTGATCGAAAAACGGCGGCAATAAAAAACCTCATGAGCATTCTCCGACAATAGTTTCCGTGTGACCCGGAGCGGGTTTGTCCCTTGCGGAAAACGATCGCCATAAGGACTGAGGTGGCCCGATCAGCGATGGCCGAATGTACGCTTGAAGATTTTGTGCAGCGCTTTCCTAATGCCCGTCGCCTTCTTTTTGTCGAGGCGCTTGGGCTCGACCCAATACATCTGCAGCGTCCGGCGCTCGCCCTCCGCCGGCGGGAAGCCGTGGAAAGACCTCTCGTTGCGCCTGAAGGCGATCAAGTTCCCACGTACGGGGGGAACTTCGACAAAGTAGTCGTCCATCTCGTCGATCGACCGGTTGATGCGCAGTTGCCCGCCCTTCTGATTCCATTCGTTGTTGAAATAAATGAGTACGGTGATTTTTTTTGACCGCGAATCGTTGTGAATATTGCCGTCAAGGGAAGACATGAATTTGCGGATCGTCATCTGGGTGGGATAGGGCTCCAGATCCATGCCGAATTTCGCGGAGAAATGCTTGCGCACTTCAGGTCCCGTCATCTCGTCGATTAGCGCTTTGAACTTTGGACCATAGGATAGTTCCTCGAGCGGGAAGTTGCCCGCATTGGGGATGGGCGGAAAATCCATGTTCAGCCCCTCGAGTGCGTCGGGAAGCACGAATTCGGGTACAACGATGTAGTCGCAGGGCTCCGTCTGCAATGCGGTTGCATCGAATTTGGCGAGATTCAGCATCGACATTATTATTCTCCGGATACTCGGCGGCGCTGTCGCTTTCGGAGCAGTACTTAATCGCAAACACCGCTGTCAAGCCGGGATTTGCTCGAATCCCTCCGCTGGGGTCGTATCGTTTGACAAAGTGGTCTGGGCCACCCTATCGATGCCCGCTCCAATTTCAACTATCTGAGCGGTCCCAACGATGCGCCAATTCGCCAAGCTTGCACTCGCAATAGAACGGCGCTGCGCCGCATCTTCATGGTGTGCGATCCGCCAATGGTAGTCCACCGGTCGCCCGATTTCAGGCCTGACATTGAAGGACTGCGCGGCATCGCGATCATTTCGGTCATTCTCTTTCATTTGGCGGGCATTCTTCCCGGCGGGCTTACCGGCGTCGATATATTCTTTGTGATTTCCGGATTTCTGATCACCGGGATCCTGCTGCGCGAATACTCTGTTCATGGGCAGATCGATTTCGCCGGTTTCTGGGCAAGGCGGGCCCGGCGCATTCTGCCGGCTGCCACCGTCGTGTTGTTAATCACGGCAATGATATGTCCGTTTCTTATCTCGCCGCTGCTCCTCAGGCAGATCGGCAACGATATACTCACCGCGGGTTATTTTGGGCTGAACTGGCGCGCGGCACTCAAGGCAATAGATTATTCGGCGCCCGGCGACGACGCGAGTCCCGTACTGCACTATTGGTCGCTGGCTGTTGAGGAACAATTCTATCTCGCCTGGCCGCTGGTATTGGCCGCACTTTTCCTCTTGTCGCGCAAAGCGAGTGCGCCACCCTTGCGACTGCTTGCGATCGCCGCGATGGTCATTGTTGCTCTATCCTTCGTCTACTGCGTGGTGCTGACGTGGGTCAATCAGCCGCTGGCATTTTTCGGAACTTTTTCGCGAGTCTGGCAGTTGCTGGCGGGCGCGTTTCTTGCGGCGGTCGTTGCGGGCGGACGGACGCCGCAAATCGTGTTGCGGCCGTCTCTGGACCTTTGGGCCTCGCCGCGATACTCGCGGGCTTCTTCCTCATCAATCCGGAGAACGCATTTCCCGGCTGGATCGCGGCACTACCGGTCGCGGGCGCCGGTGCGCTGATATTTGCTGGGTCTTCCGGGGGCTGGCACGAACTGGGGTTCGCGGCTGGTTGCGATTGCCCCACTCACCTATGCCGGGCGCATGTCCTATGTCTGGTACCTGTGGCATTGGCCGATTCTGTTTTTCGGTGAGGCCGCCTATCCCGAGGGCGGACTTATCTATTCTGCCAGCCTGGTGGGGCTGTCATTCGCTGCCGCGGTGGCCACCCACCATACCATAGAAAACCCGGTCAGATTTCATCCAGTGCTGTTGCGATCAAGGACCCTTTCTCTGGCGATGGGCGCGATCCTGGTGGGTTCGGCCGTGCTGGCTGGCTATGCAGTCACCCAGTACGCACGGGGCCTCAATGTGACCTTGAGCGGCGGCCGCCAGATCGCCATCAAGGACATTTTGAGCGACAGATCGCCTGCCTATGATTCGGACTGTCATATTTCCCAGATCGAAACGAATCACGAGTGGTGCATCTTCGGGAAGGAAGACGCCAAGCCCGAAGTGGTGCTGTTCGGTGACTCACATGCGGCCCATTATTTCGATGCGGTCAATGCCGCGGCAATCGAAAGGAACACCGCCTTTTTGATGCGCAGTAAGAGCGGATGCCGAGCGATTGACGGCCCGATGTGGCACCGCAAGTTCAAACGGCGCTATACGGAATGCGATGTGTGGCGGGATGGCGTTCTCGCTACCATCCGTGAGGTGAAGCCCAAACTGGTCATTCTCTCGAGCGCAACAGAGAGCTTGATGATGGACGAACACGCCGATGGCCCGGCGGCAGAGAAAGATCGTCCCGGTCTCTACAGGAAGGCGCTGCATAAGATGATGGCAAACTGCTCGAATCCGCCGGTCAGGTTATCCTGATCAAGGATACGCCGCAGCTGCCGGAAGAACCCGTGAATTGCCTCTATCGCAATCCCGGTCGAGAAGAAGTCTGTTCCTGGCCGGTGGAAAGTGTCGTGACACATGACCTCTTTGTCCCGGACACCGGTGAATTTGGAGATCGTGTAAAGGTCGTGGACCTGAATCTCCAAAATCTGCAGCGGCGGCGAGTGTCGTGCGATTTCGAAGGGCAACGCGGTCTTCTATGATCAATCGCACATCACCGCGTCCTATTCGATGACACTGGCTGGTGCGTTCGAGCAATTGTTGGCCGGCGCCGGACTTTAAAATCCGCAGCGACCGCTCGGAACCGGCGCCAGGTGGGCGATCCGCTCGGATCGTTTCATGACCCGGCCGATACGGCACCGGTAAGCGGCACCGTCTGATTGCTCGCCGACGTTCCGGCTGGACCGGCGTCGCCTCGCCCTCTATTGCTAGCCGCGACCGACAATCAAGACGGCCAACGAAACGCGAATGCTGAAAACGTTCAAGATATTCTTTGGGACCAAGGGGACAAACCCCGCGCTTGTCCTGGCCTGCCTGCTCCTTGCGAGTTTGGCCGAGACCATCGGCATAGGAACCATGTTGCCGGCGATTGCGACGGTGGCGGGAGGAGGAACAGGCGGCGGCTCGAAAATCGAAGCTGCCGTAAACTCGCTTCTGGCGTGGGTGGGACTAACTCCAAGTCTCGGCAACCTGGTCCTTGTCGTTGCCGCTTTCATGGTCATCAAGGCCGCCCTGTCGTTTGCGGCGCTCTCCTACGCCACCTTCGCCGCGGCGCGCGTAGCCATGTCGCTGAGGCGGCAGCTGCTTGCCGCCATCTTCAATGCGCGTTGGGGTTTCTATTCCGATCAGAAGAGCGGCAAGCTCGCGAATATCATGGGGACGGACGCCAGCCGGACGGCGGAATCGTATACTATTTCCGCCAATGTCGTTTCGTGTGCGATCCAGGCCGTAGCTTACGTGGCTATTGCGTTGGCCATCAACTGGAAACTGGCGCTGCTCGGTGTGACCGCAGGTCTCGGCCTTGCCGCCGCCCTCCATCAGTTCGTCCGCATCTCGCAGAAAGGCCAGTTACCGGCAGACCGACCGGACATCGACTTTGTTGAGCTACATGGTGGATACGCTCGCCAACATCAAGCCGCTCAAATCCATGCAGCGCTACGAGCCGATGCTCGGCTCGATCACCAAGATCTTCGCCAAGTTAAAGCGCGCCTTCGTCGCCCGCGAACTGTCCAAGACGGGGCTTGCCCAGGGCAGCGACGCCATCATCGCCATCGTCGCGGCGGCCGGCATCTATTACGCCAGCACCTATTTGAAGGTTTCGCTCCCGGAACTGATCGTGAGCGCCATCGTCTTCAACCAGATCGTCTCCGTCTCATCGCGGCTGCAAAGGATGGTGCAGCTCGCCGGAGTGTTCGAGAGTTCCTACGTCCGCACCACGGAGATGATCGCCGAAGCCGAGGCCAATCGCGAGGTCAACACCGGCGCGGTGGCGCCGGACATCGGCAAGTCCTGCCGCTTCGTGAATGTCTTCTTTTCGCACGGCAAGAAAGCAGGTGCTGTCCGGTATCAACCTCGAAATCCCGGCCGATGCCATCACGGTGCTGAACGGTCCATCGGGAGCGGGCAAGACCACGATCATCGATCTGCTGATCGGTTTTCACCGGCCCGATAGGGGTCAAATCTTCATCGGCAACACGCCAATTCAGGAGATCGACATCGTTGCCTGGCGCAAGATGATCGGCTATGTGCCACAGGAGTTGAGCCTGTTTCACGCCAGCGTCCGGATGAACCTGACCCTTGGAGACGAGAAAATCGCCGACGAGGCGGTTTTCGCCGCCCTAGTACAGGCAGGTGCCGGCGATTTCGTCTCCCAGCTGCCGCACGGCCTCGATACCGACGTCGGCGAAATGGGAAGCAAACTCTCTGGCGGCCAGCGCCAGCGTATCTCGCTTGCCCGCGCGCTCGTCACAAAACCTCGGGTTCTCATTCTTGACGAGGTGACAAGCGCTCTCGACCCCCAGATCGAAGCCGAAATCGTGGACAATATCGCCAAGTTGCGCGGTGCCTATACGATCATCGCCATCACCCATCGACCAGCCTGGACCAAAATCGCGGACCGGCATTACAAGGTTTCCCAAGGCCGAGTGACACCGCAGACCAGCGCGACTCCGACCCAGGCCCACCGCCGGGCCACGAACCGCAAAAAGGTTCCCGCATGACGGCTTTCACACCTTTGGCGGGCTTTCCGCGTGCCGCAATGCGCCTCTTGGCCGAAGTCGAAGGTCGAACGGCCGCCCGCTGAACCGCCCGGCAGCTTTTCCAGCAGGGGCCGGCGTAGCATTGTCACGCCCGCTTCACCAAGCTCACCGCATATGCCAAACCTTCATGGGCAAGGAGGCAGGATTCGCATGGCCGCTGAAAACGTCGCGCATTACCGGGAATTCCTGATCATACTGGGTGCGGCGGGACTGGTGGTGCCACTGTTCCTGCGCTTCGGCATTAATGCGATTCTGTCCTTCCTGATCGTCGGCATCCTGCTCAGCCCCGATGTTCTCGGCCGTCTTGTCAAGGTATTTCCCATCCTCAATGCCGTGACCCTTGCGGATTCGGCCAGGGTCGCGTCATTGGCCGATCTCGGCGTCGTATTTCTGCTCTTCCTCATCGGCCTGGAATTGTCCTTTGAGCGGCTGATGACCATGCGCCGCCTGGTCTTCGGCCTTGGCTCATTGCAGGTCGGCGTGACCCTCCTCGCCGTCTCGGCCGCCCTTTATCTATTGGGTTTTAGCCTGGAACTGGCGTTGATTCTCGGCGCCGCCTTCTCGCTTTCCTCCACGGCGATCGTCGTGCAGATCCTGTCGGACGCCAAGCGGCTTGGCACTCAGACCGGCCGTACCGGTTTCGCCATTCTGCTGTTTCAGGACCTGGCGGTCATCCCCCTCCTGCTGCTGGTCGCCACTTTGGCCCGCCAATCCGGCGGGCCGATCCTGCAGGGCATCGCCATGGCGCTGGTCCAGGCGGGACTTGCCATTGCCGTCATCGTCGTCGTCGGCCGCTATGCCCTACGGCCCTTGCTGCGCATGGTGGCGGGCACCAACAGTCCTGATCTGTTCATGGCCGCTACCCTCCTGATCGCCGTCGGCACCGGTGTCGCGGCAAATCTGGCCGGCCTCTCCATGGCGCTCGGCGCCTTCATCGCGGGACTGATGCTCGCCGAGACCGAGTATCGCCGCGCCATCGAAGCCATGATCGAGCCCTTCAAGGGCCTGCTGCTCGGCGCCTTCTTCCTGCTCGTCGGTCTCGGCATCGATCTTGATGGCCTCGCCCGCAATCCGCTGCCCATCGTCGTGGCCGCCGCGGTTCTCGTGGCGCTCAAGAGCGCGATTGTCTACCGCTGGCGCGGGCTTTCGGCATCGGCAGCGCGGCTGCCCTGGAATCGGCCCTGTTGCTCGGCCCCTGCGGCGAATTCGCCTTCGTCATTCTCGGGTCCGCTGTCTCGCTCGGAATTCTGCCGGCGGCCGCAAACCACGACGCACTGCTCATCGTCTCGCTGACCATGATGGCGATTCCGTTCTTGGCGTGGCTCGGCCGCGACATCGCCAGGAAGATCAGGAGGACGACGCCGCAGCCGGCCGAATTGCTGGCGCCTGTGCCCGGCGACCGCCAGCCCCGGGTCATCGTCGCCGGTTTCGGCCGCGTCGGCCATCTCATCGGCTCCATGCTCGACGAGCACAAAATTCCCTATATCGCCGTCGACGCTGACGCCGAGCTGGTGTCGCGCGAGCGCAAGGACGGCTTTCCGGTCTATTACGGCGATGCCGCAAGCCCGGAATTCCTGCGCAAGTGCGGCCTCGCCGAGGCCAAGGCGCTGGCCGTCACCATGGACAATGCCGGTCCGCGTCGATGATGTGACGAAGTCGGCTCGCGCCGAACGCGCCGACCTCAAGATCATCGCCCGCGCCCGCGACGAGCGCCATGCCATGCGGCTCTATACGGCAGGTGTCACCGAAGCGGTGCCGGAAACCATCGAGTCGAGCCTGCAACTCGGCGAATCGCTCCTCGTCGAGGCCGGCATGCCCATGGGCCTCGCCATCGCCTCGGTGCACGAGCGCCGCGACGGCTTCCGCAAACTGCTCGGCCGTCCCAACCGCAAGCGAGGAACTGGATCTGGAGCGCAAGCGCCTGCGCCGCCGCACACTCGTGACAGGTCCTATCCGTGCCGATCGGGAAATCCTTGGCTGCCTCACGCCACGCCGAGCTTCTTCTGCAGGCTCGAGCTCGATGTCGTGTACTGGAACAGCAGCCGCTCGCCGGGATTCATGATAGTGGAAGGCCTGCTGCGCCATCAGCGCCGCCTCATGGAAGCCGGAGAGGATGAGCTTCAGCTTGCCCGGATAGGTGTTGATGTCGCCGATGGCGAATATGCCGGGCGTACGGAACTTTCGAACTTCGCCGTGTCGACGGGGATGAGATTCTCGTGGAGATTGAGGCCCCAGTCGGCAACCGGGCCGAGCTTCATGGTGAGGCCGAAGAACGGCAGCAGGGCATTGGCCGCGATGTCGAAAGCCGCGCCGTCATTGCCCTTGACCTGGACCGAGGACAAGCATGCCGTCCTCGCCGTCAAGGCCCGTCACCTGGCCGAGCTTGAACTGCATCTTGCCCGCCGCCACGAGCTCGCGCATTTTCTTGACGCTGTCGGGGGCGGCGCGGAAATCGTCGCGCCGGTGCAGCAGCGTCAGGCTCTTCGCGAAGGGCTGCAGGTTGAGCGTCCAGTCGAGCGCCGAGTCGCCGCCGCCGACGATCAGGATGTCCCTGCCGCGGAACGCCTCCATCTTCTTGACCGAATAGAAGACCGAGGTGCCCTCATAGGCATCGATGCCGGGAATGGGCGGCTTCTTCGGCTGGAAGGAGCCGCCGCCTGCGGCGATCACCACGACCTTGGAGCGGAAGATGAGGCCGCCATCGGTCTTCAGTTCGAAATCGGCGTCGCCGTGCTTCGTCAGTTCGGTGACCATCTGGTTGAAATGAAACTCCGGCTTGAACGGCTTGGTCTGGTCGAGCAGCCGCTGGGTGAGCTCCGCGCCGGTGACGATCGGACAGCGCCGGAATGTCGTAGATCGGCTTTTCCGGATAAAGCTCGGCGCATTGGCCGCCCGGCCGGTCGAGAATGTCGACGACGTGGCATTTGATGTCGAGCAGGCCCAGCTCGAAAACCGCGAACAGGCCGCAAGGGCCCGCGCCAATGATCACGGCATCGGTGGAAATCACTTCGGACATCGCTGAACTCCAGAAAGCTCAGAACTGCTTTTCGGGAACGCGGACGCGCAAGCCGTCGAGCGCGTCGCTGACATCTTGATCTGGCAGGACAGGCGGCTGGTGTCGCGCACGTCGAAGGCAAAATCGAGCATGTCCTCTTCCATGCGGACTGCGCGTGCCCGTCTTTTCCAGCCATTCCGGCTCGACATAGACATGGCAGGTGGCGCAGGCGCAGGCGCCGCCGCAATCGGCATCGATGCCGGGCACCATGTTCTTGATCGCCGTCTCCATGACCGTCATGCCCGGGCTGGCCGTCGACGGTCTGTTCCGTGCCATTGTGCTGGATGAAGGTGATTTTCGCCATTTCGCCTATCCGTCCGGATCGTTCGTTATTCCGAACGGCTATCTAGGGGATTGTTTGGGGAAAGACAACTGCCCCATGCAGGTTGCCTCAGTGGCTCTGACCGACCTCGCGCACGGCGGCGATTTCGGCATCGAGGGCGGCAAGCAGCGTCTGCCGCGCCTTGTTTTCGGCGATATCAAGCTTTTCCAGTTCAGCTGCGATGCGGGCGATCCGCATTGCCCCAACCGCCATGGCCGATCCCTTGAGGGTGTGGGTTGCAAGTTTCCAGTCTTGCGGACTGGCGGCGCTCCGCAGCATGGCGAGTGTCGAAGGCATTTGGACCAGGAACAAACCGATGATTTCGCGCTCCAGCTGCGCATCGGCCATGGTGTATTGCGACAAATGCTCCCAGTCGAGCACCGCCGCCTCTTTGGTGGCTGTGCTCAAGGATGCCAGAATCCCATTCGGCCTTCGGCTCATCACAGCTCTCCTCGACGGCCTTGCTGGCCGCAAGTGTAGGCCGCGGCGGCCTGGAACAGCGTAAAGTCCCAAGGTAAAGCAGCGGTTTCGTGAATCGATTCAATTCGATTCACAATTTTAACCAAAACTTAAGTTATTACCGGCTGGCGCGAGGCATTGGGTTCAAGCGGGACTCCCGATGGGCTATGGTGAAACCGAGTGGCCGGTTTGTGGGCAAGGCCAATCCTGTCCTTGGGTAATCGAGTTCGTCGAAACGCCCATGCCTCCAGGATCGATCGCAAACAGGAACGCCACGGCGGCAGGGACGGCTGCTGACAAGTAGTTTGGTGCGGGTAACGGGTATGGCAAGCAATACGATGGATCCACGGCGCCGCGACAAGCGTCCCGGTGAGCCGGACGCACCGGCGCGGCGCGACCAATCGGGTCAGGTTGAAGCGGCGCCGTTGCGCTCGCGCCCTGCCAACGAGAACGATCCCGGCACCTCCATGATGCTGGCGAAACTCCGGCGCCAGCCGTCCTTTGCGCCTTATTACGTGGCGTTCGCCCTGTCGCTCGGCTGGATCGCCGGCTGGTTCTTCATTTTCTCGAACAGCGTGATCGCCGTGCCCGATCCTTTCGGCCCGCAGCGGCTGGTCGAGACCATGCGGGCTCTGGTCCTTCTGGCCCTGCCCATCGGCGTCATCTGGGTCACCGCCTATTTCCTCTGGCGGGCTTCGCAGTTGCGCCAGGTCTCGGAAGTGCTGATGCAATCGGCCATGCGACTGATCCGGCCGCAGGACATCGCCACCGAAGGTCTCACCTCCATCGCCCAGGCGGTGCGGTCGGAAGTCGATCTCCTGGTCGGCGGCGTCGAACATGCCATGCAGCGCGCCACAGTGCTGGAGGAAATCGTCCACAAGGAAATTTCCGCCATCGAACGCGCCTTCGGCGGCAACGAGGAACGCATCCGCGGCTTGGTCAATGGGCTGGAGAACCAGCGCGCCGCCCTGCATCAGGCCAGCATGGTGCTCGCCAGCGAGGCTAATCCGGTACTCGCGCGCCTTGAATCGAATACCCAGAATCTCGGCGGCATCATCGTCAACGCCCAATCGACGCTGGTGCAGCTCGAAGAGGGCCTGAAGGAGTCCTCGGCCGGTCTTGCCCGCACTATCGACGAAGTTGCCTCGCGCGCCGCCATCGCCAGCGGCCAGATCGGCACCCAGACCGCCCAGATGGAACGCGTTTCCGGAATTCTGACCGGCGAATTGAGCGACTTCTCGCATCAACTGCAGGATCAGATCCAAACTCTTTCCCAAGCAGCGGGCCAGCTCAATTCGGAATCGACGAATTTCGGCCGCAGCGTGCAAGGTATGGAATCCAACGTGGTGCAGATACTGAACCAGAGTGTCGAACAGCTCACCGGCATCAATCAGGATATCGGCCGCAGCATCGAACGCGCCACCGCCGCCTCGGCCGACCAAATCAAACAGGCAGGGACGGGATTGACCGAAGTCATCCAGGGCACCGGCAACAATGTCGCCTATCATCTGAATGCGACGTCGAATGAAGTGGCGGCCCTAATCGAGCGCTCCGGCATCGACGTCAGCCAGCAGATCGAGCAGAGCCGCAATCTTGTGACCAAGGGACTGGAGTCGGTCGCCATCGGCTATCTCGACCGTATCTCCCAGAGCCGCGATGATTTTTCTGGTCTTCTTGACCGCGCCACCGGCGATATGACGGGTGCCATCGAACGCACGGCCACAGGCGTCGCCGATGAATTGCAGGCGGCGGGATCGGCCATCAACGAACTCCTCGTCACCACCAGCGGCACCATTACCGCCCATCTCAGGGAAACCACCGACATTGTTGGCCGTCAGATGCAGGATTCGGGTCTGGCCCTTGCCCAAAATATCGAAGGCTCCGGCGGCCTTATTACCGACCGGCTGATTTCGGTTTCCGGCGAATTCGTGCAGAACGTCGCCAAGGCGCGCGACGACCTCTTCGCGCTCCTCGACAGTTCCGCTCACGAGATGACGGGGCGTCTCGACCGCACCGCGGCCGACATGACCTATCAGCTCGAATCCTCGGCCACCCGTATCCACGATCACATCAATACCACCTCGGGCGATGTGACGGCCCGCGTCGTCGAGGCTACCGATAAGCTCGCCGACCAGCTCGACCGGACCACCGGCGGCATCACCGTCCTCTTCGATGTCAATACCGGCAAAATGACGGAGCAGTTGCAGAAGACCTCCGCCGATGTTGCCGCCCAGCTCGATACTGCCGGCACCACCATGTTCACCCGCCTCGAAGCCACGGCGCGCGATCTCGGCCAGCGCTTCGACGTTGCCTCCACCCTGCTCGAGCGCGTCACCGGCGATATTTCCGGCCGCCTCGCCGGCACCGGCGCCAAGTTCGCCGAGCTTGTCGGCACCGCGGGCACCCAGATCATCAGCGATCTCGGCAAGGCCAGCGAAGCCCTGTCGCAGGACTTGGGCGAAACCACGCTGCAGATCACCGGCCGTTTCGAACAGAACACCGGCCTTCTCGCCGGCCGCATCGACCAGGCCGCCCGCGAACTCGATACCGCCACGTCCGCCACCTCCGCCAAGCTCGACGATGCCCACCGCAAATTCTCCAAACATGTCGAGACCGCCAATATCTATCTCGCCGACCAGCTCGCCGGTGCCGCCGGTGCCCTTGACGAGCGCCTGGAGGGCATCTCCATGCAGCTCACCGGCAAGCTTGAGATGACCGGAACCCGCATCTCCGAGCGCCTCGAGGACGTATCCGCGCTGGTCGAAAAATCGCTCGACAAGTTTAACGGCGACATGGAGCGTGTGCTGGTCAATCGCCGCGAGACCCTCGACCAGCTGGTAGCGGATGCCAACCGCAAAGCTCAGGAGATCGATGCGGTGATGACCGGCTACATGAACCTGATCGAGGAATCGCTTGCCACCTCCGAGACGCGCTCCAAGGATATCGGCCGCATCGTCTCCGAGCAGACCGCCGTCGCGGCCACCAATCTCGAGCAAGAAATCAAGAAGCTCGAAGCCAGTTCCGGCGGCCAGATCGGCCAGGCTGCGCGCATCCTGCGCGAACAGCACGAGCGCTCCATGACGGCGATGAACGAGATGCTGTCCGCCACCGCCAGCGATTTCCAACAGACCGCCCAGGACATGCGCATCACCGCCCAGCAGGTGGTTAAGGACATCGACACCGCTCGCGGCGAATTGAAGCGCGCCATTCTCGATCTGCCGGAAGAAACCCGCAGCAATGCCGATGCCATGCGCCGCGTCGTCGCCGACCAGATCGCCGCCCTGAATACATTGGCCGAAGTCGTCAAGCGCCAGACCGGGACTCTCGATGTCTCCGGCCCTGGCGTCATGTTGCCGCGAGCAGCGAGGGACCCAAACTCGGGAAATTCTGAGGGCGCCGCGTTCCCCGCCCTGCAATCGGGAAGCGCCGGCGCCCTGAGCAGAAGCCGCGATCGCAACGAAGCGGTGGAATCCTCGATTGCACGCAGCATGGCGGTGCTTCTGCCGCGTCCGGCCAAACAAGTCGAACCCGCTCCCGAATCCGCCGGGATTCCGAGCGAGATGGAAAATCTGGTGCAGAAGCTCAATGCCGCCGCCCGCGATCTGGTCGAGGCCGTCGACGGCTCACTGCCGCGTGATCTCGAAAAGAGTTTCAACGCCGGTGAGCGCCACGTCTACACCCACCGGCTGTTCGAGGCCCGGGGCAAACGTTTCGTCAAGATGATCGAGGACCGCTACGGCAGCGAACGCCTGGTGCGCGGCCGCGTCGACGCCTATGTGCGCTTGTTCGAGCGCCTCCTTGATACCGTCTCGGAAGCGCCGCAAGGTGCCGGCATGGTCGAAGCCTGCCTCGCCTCCGAATCCGGCAAGCTCTACGTCACGCTGGCCGAAGCCGCGGGCCGCATCCCGCCGCAATAGCGGAGCCCTTCTTGACGCAATTGACGATCGCTCATGAGAGTTGGCCTGTCGCCGGCCATTTCACCATTGCCCGCGGCACCCGCTCTGCTGCCGATGTGGTTGTCATCACACTCGCCGAAGGAGATGCGGTGGGCCGCGGCGAATGCGTGCCCTATCCGCGCTATGGCGAGACCGTGGCGGGCGTCATGGCCGCACTCGAAGTCGCGCGGGCCCGGATCGAACGCGGCATCGCCCGTGCGGACGTTCCCCGCCTCCTCTCCTTGCACGCCGCCCGCAATGCCCTCGATTGCGCCCTCTGGGACTTCGAAGCGAAAAAGGCCGGAAAACCCGTGTGGCAGCTTGCCGGACTGGATCCGCCGCAGCCCTGCATCACCGCTTATACGCTGAGCCTCGACACGCCGGAAGCCATGGCAACAGCCGCCGCGGACGCCGCCCATCGGCCGCTGCTCAAGATCAAACTCGGCCGCGACGGCGACGCCGATCGCCTCATAGCGATCCGCCAGGCAGCACCGCAAAGCCGCCTCATCGTCGATGCCAATGAGGGCTGGACCGCCGCGGCACTTCCCGCCCTGCTGCAAGCCTGTGCTGAAGCGCGCGTCGAGCTGGTGGAGCAGCCCCTGCCCGCGCACCAGGATGAAATACTCCGTGGCCTCGCCCGCCCGCTGCTCCATCTGCGCCGATGAATCGGCCCATGGCCACAATAGTCTCGCAAGTCTCATCGGTAAGTATGATGCCATCAACATCAAGCTCGACAAGGTGGGCGGTCTGACTGAGGCGTTGGCACTTGACCGCGCCGCCCGGGCGAGCGGCCTCAAAATCATGGTAGGCTGCATGCTGGCAACTTCGCTCGCCATGGCGCCGGCCATGCTGGTGGCCCAGTTCGCGGACTATGTCGATCTCGATGGGCCTTTACTGTTGGCCCGGGACCGCCATCCCGGCATCTCCTATGACAGCAATCTCATGGCGCCCCCACCGCCGGCTCTATGGGGCTGAGCCGCAGCAGCAAGGCCGTATCTCCCGGCAGGACCGGTGATCTAAACCAAACATTCACCACTTTCCACAATATTGGCCGCCGAGGACGTCTGCGCCATGCGCAAGACTGTGAGTGGAGTATGCGTATGACGAGTGCCGCCGCGGGCCGGAGCCTCGAATTCAGGCCTGAGGATTACGATGCGATCGAGCGAGCGGTCATGGAGACGCCGCGCGGCCGCTGGTTTCTTGCCCAGCGCGACCAGCGCCTGCGGATCGGCGAAACCCAACGCGTTCTCGATGCCCTTAAGAAACTGGAAGGGGCACTGGCCGCACTTCCGGCGCAGCCGTTGCCGGTAAATGGAGACGAAGTACTCGTGCCGGCCTTAGCGGCGGCCGAAACGCTCGCCCCGGCCCTGTCGATGAAGAACTTGAAATACTTCAAGCAGGATGAGGCGGTCTTCACGCCCGCCGAACCGGCCGCGCCGAGATTGGCCGCCGTGGCGACCGCCAAACCCGCAGCCGTGCTCGAGCCCGCCGCAACTTCGCCCGTTACGAGGGGCGCCCGCCTGATCATCAACCGCATCTCGCCTGCTACCGGAGCTCCCGCCGCGGCCGCGCCCGCGACCGAAGTCGAACCGGCGGAGCCTGAAACCCCACCCCCACCTACCGTTGAACCCGGCGAGAAGCGCCGCATTGTCATCATCCGCCGCGCCGCAACGGAGGCAATGGATATTCCCCTGCAGTCCGAGCTGGCCGCCAGTCCGGCGTCCTGACGGACAAAAAAATTTCCGCTATTCACTCATCCGTCATCCCCACCCCAACTCCGTCATCCCGGCGAAAGCCGGGACCCATTGATCCGCGTGACGCAATGCGCATCCGTCTCGGGTTTTTGGTGGGCCCCGGCTTTCGCCGGGGTGACGGAACAGGGCTGGCTACTCACCACTCACTACTCACAATTTACCACTGCCGCCGATGATTCCGGCGAAAACCGCGGCATCGACATTGCCCCCCGAAGCAATGACGCCGATAGTGCGGCTGCGTGTTTTGATTCTGCCGGTGAGAACCGCGGCAAGCGCCACGGCGCCCCCGGGCTCGATGACGAGCTTGAGTTCCTCGAAGGAAAAACGCATGGCCTTGCAGGCCTCGGCATCGCTCACGGCAAAGCCCTCGCCCAGACGCGGCCGATTGATGGCGAAAGTCATCTCCCCTGGCATGGGCGACAAGCAGCGCGTCGCAAATCGAGCCACTCACCCGGGCATTCCGCTCGCGCGCGCCTAACTTGAGCGAGCGCGCATGATCGTCGAAACCTTCTGGCTCAACCGTATGAACCCGGCTCGCCGGCGATTTCGCCTCCATGGCGAGAGCGATGCCCGCCGCCAGTCCGCCGCCGCTGCACGGCACCAGCACGTCATCCAGAATTGATTGCCTCTTCGCTGCCTGTTCGGCGAATTCGAGCCCTGCCGTGCCCTGGCCTGCGATGATGTACGCATCCTCGAAAGGCGGCACGATGACAGCACCCCGTTCCGCCCCGATGCGGGCGGCGATCTCTTCGCGGCTTTCGCTGGCCCGGTCATAGGTCACGATTTCGGCGCCGTAGCGCCGCGTGTTGGCCTGCTTGATCGCCGGCGTATCGGCAGGCATGACGATCAGCGCCGCGAGCCCCTTCAATTTCGCGGCCGCGGCCACGCCCTGCGCATGATTGCCGGACGAATAGGCGACAACACCGCCTCTGGCGCTTGCCGGATCGAGTCGCGATATGGCGTTCCACGCGCCGCGGAACTTGAACGAGCCGGTGCGCTGCAGGCATTCGGCCTTGATCAGGATGCGCCCGCCCGTAAGCTCATTCAGACGGTGCGATTCGATGACCGGTGTGCACACCGCGAAACCCGCAATCCGTTCCGCCGCTTCCTCGAGATCGCTGAGTGCCGGCAGCCTCACCAGTCGATGGCGGCTGACGCCGAGACGATGTCAATCGACTGCTTGAAGGTCGCATAGAGCGGCGTGGGCTCGGTCAGCGCCACATCTCCGTCCTCGACGAAAACATGGCTGTAGGCGAGATTGGCCTTCAACCAGTTATTGACCTGCCATGTTGCACCCACCGAAACCCAATAGCGGTCATTGTCGGGAATGCGCGGCGTGCGCGTTGAGTCCGGCACACCCGAATCCTCGTAAGCCAACCCGGCGCGCAGCGTCAGCGTATCGCTACAGGCATATTCGGCGCCGAGCGAGACGAACCAGGAATCCTTCCAATTCTCCCGCGTCGACCTGAGCTCGGCGCCACCCGGATCGCTGTAGACGGTGAGACTATTGAAGCGGCTCCAGTTGGTCCATTCGACACCAGCCATCGCCGTCCAACGTTCGCCGATTTGCTGGCGGATACCGAGGGTGACGATCTCCGGCGTGTCGAGCGGTGTCGTCAGCCCGCCCCTATAGTCGTCCACGAAATCATTGCCTTCCAGCTCATGTTCGATCATCGAACGGAAGCCGATACCGATCTGCGTTGTGTCGCTGGGTCTGAACAGCAGTCCCGCGGTGAAGCCCACTCCAAAATCGTCGCCTTCGATATCGGCATTCCTCGTTGCGGATTGCGGACCGAGCGATTCGAAATTGACGTCGGCATACTGAAGCTGAAAGCCGACGGCCACCGATATTTCGTCGCTGAGTTTGTAGGCGACATTCGGATTGGCGTTGATCGTCAGCAAAGACGACTCCGACCCGTGCGTCGAGCCCGCCCAGACATTCGACTCGGTGGCAAATCCGAAGGGTGAATTGAGGTTGAGTCCGACGAACAGCCGGTCGTTCACCTGGTAGACATAATAGGAGGCGGCCGCGAACGCCAGCTCGCCGATATTGCCGCTGTCGCTCAGTCCGAAAGCCGGTACGTCTGGCGCGAAGCCTCCGTCTTTCGCCCGCGCATAGGGCACGCTCAGCGAATAATTCGATTCGCTCTGAAAGCCCTCATCCTCATGCAGCGTCATCGTCGCCGGGTTCCAGAACATCGAGGAAAGCCCATCGAGCCCCGCCGCGACCCCGGCGAAACTCGCCCCCAGCCCCTCCGCCGATTGTTCGCGAATGGCAAATCCCGCCGCCGTTGCCGATGTCGCCGCCAGCCCGGTTAGCGATGCGGCTATCAGTGCCCTCCTCAACCCAAACGCCATTACCCTGCCCCGGCCCGATTTCCTGGGAGTCTTCCCAAAAGCCGCGATCCCTGCAACCGGAAACTGCCTCACCGCCTCGATTGTCGTCAGCCGTCACCATTCCGCAACAGCCATATTGCGCCGCGGCATAGCCCCATGGCGTCGATACAAATCCCCCTGCTAGACGGGGAGAGCCAGCAAGGAGTCCCGCATGTCCCGCGATCCGCGTTACGATATCCTGTTCGAGCCCGTCCGCATCGGCCCGGTCACCGCGCGCAACCGCTTCTACCAGGTGCCCCATTGCAACGGCATGGGCTGGCGCGATGCCACCGCGCTCGCCGCCATGCGCGGCGTCAAGGCCGAAGGCGGCTGGGCCGTGGTCTGCACCGAGATGGTGGAAATCCACCATGGCGCCGATGTCTCCCCCTATGTCGAACTGCGCATCTGGAGCGACCAGGACATGCCCATGCTGGCCCGCATCGCCGGACAAAATCCATGAGCACGGCTCGCTGGCCGGCATCGAGCTCTGTCACTCGGGCTATACGGCGGTCAATCTCTGGTCGCGCGAAATTCCCATCGCCGCCAGCGCCATGCCGGCCTCCAGTTATTTCCACGATCCGGTCCAGGCCCGCGCCATGGACAAGGACGATATCCGCAATCTGCGCCGCGCCCACCGCGCCGCCGCGCTGCGCGCCCGAACGGCGGGCTTCGATCTCATCTATGTCTATGCCGGCCACGGCCTCGGCATATTCCAGCATTTCCTGTCGCGCGCCACCAATCTGCGTACGCGATGAATATGGCGGCTCGCTCGACAACCGCGCCCGCCTGCTTCGCGAGGTGATCGAGGACACCAAGGAAGCGGTGGGCGCCACCTGCGCCGTTCCGGTGCGGATCGCCATGAACGAGTTTCAGGGCGCCGCCGGCCTCGAGCCCGCCGAGGTGGAAGATGCCATCGCCATGATGGCGGAGCTGCCCGATCTCTGGGACCTGTCGCTGTCAAGCTGGGCAAAGGATTCGCAGACCTCGCGCTTCTCCGAGGAGGGCTTTCAGGAACCCTACATCAAGGGCGTCAAGAAGCTGACGACCGAAGCCGGTGGTCGGCGTGGGCCGCTACACCTCGCCCGACACCATGGTGCGGGTCGATCAGGCAGGGCATCATGGACATGATCGGCGCGGCGCGGCCGTCGATCGCCGATCCCTTCCTGCCGAAAAAGATCGAGGAAGGCCGTCTCGACGATATCCGCGAATGCATCGGCTGCAACATCTGCGTGACCGGCGATTACTCCATGACGCCGATCCGCTGCACCCAGAACCCCTCCATGGGCGAGGAATGGCGGCGCGGCTGGCACCCCGAACGCATCCGTCCCGAAAGACGACGATGCACATGTGCTGATTGTCGGCGCGGGTCCAGCGGGCCTCGAGGCGGCCCGCGCCCTGGGCGCGCGCGGCCACAAGGTGACGATCGCCGATGCGGCGCGCGAGGCGGGCGGCCGCGTGGCGCCGCGAATGCCGGCTGCCGGGGCTTGCCGCCTGGGGCCGGGTGCGCGACTGGCGCCTGCTCGCAGATCGGCAAGATGCCCGATGTCTCGCTCTATCTCGAAAGCGAACATGACAGCGCGAGAGCATTGCCGAGGTCGGCGCCGATCATGTGCTCGTGGCAACCGGCTCACGCTGGCGCCGCGATGGCATCGGCGCGCCGCCATGTCCGGCCCATCGCCATCGATCCGGCCGCCGATGTTCTGACGCCCGACGATCTCATGGATGGCAGGCGCCCGAAGGCGGGGCCTGTCGTGCTGTTCGACGACGACCACTATTACATGGGCGGCGTGCTGGCCGAACTTCTGCGCAAGGAGGGCTTCGATGTCACCCTGGTAACGCCGGCGCCGCTCGCCTCGATCTATGCCCGCGCCTCCCTGGAGCAGGCAGCGATCCAGTCCCGCCTGATCGATCTCGATGTCCGCATCGAAGCCAATACGGGGGTGGCCGCGATTAACCATGGCAGCGTGACATTGGCTTGCGTATTTTCCGGCAGTAAGCGCGAGATCGACGCGGTGTCCTGCGTTCTTGTCACGGCGCGCGACGTCAATGACGGATTGTTCCATGAACTGACGAACAGCGGCATGGCAGTATCGCGGGCCGGTGACTGCTACGGCCCCGGCACCATCGCCGCGGCGGTCCATGCGGGCCGCAAATTCGCCGAGGACTTCGGCAGACCGGCGCTAGATTTCCTCGACCTGCCCTTCCGCCGCGAGGTGACCGAGCTGGCCGGGCAATGAGTTCGGCTTGAGATCACAAGCTGGCCTCCCATGGCCGGGACAACCCCTTGTCAGGCATTGCATAGTGGCGTAGCCTTCAATTTAGAGGGGACTGGAGTGGCAAGCGCGCTGCGGTCTTGGTGCGGATCTTGCAGCGCTGTTTGTGCAATCACGGGATAGCGGGGAGATACCCTGTATCTCTAATAATGGGAGTCCTCAAATGATCAAGAAGTTCTCGAAACAGATGGCGCTTGGAACGCTGTTCGTTCTTTCGCTCGCGTCAGCATCGGTGCATGGGGCAAGCTCATTGAATGCGCAAACGCGCATCAGCACCAACGACCGGATTTGCATCGTCAATTCCAATGGCACCAAGGAGTCTGGCAATTGCCGTTCAAGTTTACGGCTCGGCGTCGGCACTTATGATGTCCGGTATAACATAAACATCACGCGATGCGCGGCCGTCATTACGCCAGGCAGTCCGACATCGTTTGGCGCCCCGGCAAGATTCGCGACGGCGGTCCAGCGTGCCGGAAGCGGTGGCAGAGGCCACTTCATTGAGCTTCGCGATCAAACCGGGGCACTGGCGGACTCGGAATTCATGATTTTCGTTGGCTGCCTGTAAACAGCGTCAGTTACCCATCCGAGACAATGCGCGCCTTCAGCTAAAAAAATATCGATCCGGATTCGCTCCTGCGACTCGATCAGCGGCACAGTGTCGGCCTTGGCCATCAGCACGCGGACAGCGCTGCGCACCTCGTGGCCGGGGTCCTGATTGATGATGGCGTCGATGGTGCCGCGGATCAGCGCCCGGCGGGTGGAATCCATCAGCTCATGGGCGATGAAGACGGTGCCACGACACCGCCGCCGACATTGTAAAGGCCGATCAAATCGGGATGTTCGGCGAGAAGCTGCGCCGTCATCTCCTCGAGCCCATTTCCTGCAATAACGAAAGAAACTTGCAAATTTGCAAGATATAATCCGCCCATGGTTAGGACGATCAAGCTCGCTGCCGATATCGGCGGCACCTTCACCGATATCGTGCTGGAAGCGGGACCCAAACGCTGGAGCGGCAAGGTTCTCACCACCACCCATGCGCCGGAACTGGGGGTGATCGAGGGCATCGGCTCGTCCTCGCGCAGTCGGGCCTCGCGGCGCGCGATGTCGGCGTCTTCATTCACGGCACGACGCTTGCCACCAACGCGCTCATCGAGCGCAAGGGCGCGAAGACCGCCTTCATCACGACCGAAGGATTCCGCGACATTCTCGAACAGGGCTACGAGAAGCGCTTCGACCATTACGACCTGATGATCGATCGCGCCCGCGCCGCTGGTGCCGCGCACGCTGCGCTACACCGTGCGCGAGCGGCTCTCGGCCGACGGCGATGTGCTGGTGCCGCTGGATGAATCCGCCGTACACGCGATTGGCGGCAGAGCTGCGCGCCGACAAGGTCGAGGCCGTGGCCATCGGCTTTCTCCATGCCTATGCCCATGACGCGCCATGAACGGCGCGTGCGCGAGATACTTGCCGCCAGCCCTGCCCAAGCATGTCACGATCTGCATTTCCAGCGAAGTCGCGCCCGAGATCCGCGAATTCGAGCGCTTCTCGACCACCGTGGCCAATGCCTATGTGCGGCCGCTGATGGCGGGCTATCTGCACCGCTTGCGCGACGATCTGCAGAAGATGGGCATGACCTGCCCGTTCTTCCTGATGATGTCGGGCGGCGGCCTGACCACGCTCGAAACCGCGACGCGCTTTCCCATCCGCCTGGTCGAGTCGGGCCCGGCGGGCGGCGCCATCCTGGCGAGCCAGATCGCCGCCGAATGCGCCCTCGGCGAAGTGCTGTCCTTCGACATGGGCGGCACCACGGCGAAGATCTGTCTGCTCACCGATGGCGAGCCCGAGCGGGCGCGCAAATTCGAGATCGCCCGCGCCTATCGCGACATGAAGGGCTCCGGCATTCCGGTGCGCATTCCGGTGATCGAGATGGTGGAGATCGGCGCCGGCGGCGGCTCGATCGCCCGCGTCGACAAGCTCAATCGCATCACGGTCGGGCCCGACAGCGCCGGCTCGACGCCGGGCCCCGTCTGCTATGGCCGGGGCGGCGTCGAGCCCGCCGTCACCGATGCCAATCTGGCGCTTGGCAAGATCGATCCCGCCTATTTCGCCGGCGGCAAGATCAAGCTCGATGAGGCCGGCGCCGAGGCGGCGCTGAAGAAGAACATCGGCGACAAGCTCGGCCTCAAGGATTTCTGGCCGGCCGCCGGCGTCACCGAAATCGTCGAGGAGAACATGGCCAATGCCGCGCGCGTTCATGCCATCGAGCGCGGCCGCGATATTTCCGCCTGCACCATGATCGCCTTCGGCGGCGGCGCGCCGCTTGCATGCCTGCCGTCTCGCCGAGAAGCTGGGCGTCCGTTCGATCATCGTGCCGAAGGGCGCCGGCGTCGGCTCGGCCATCGGCTTTCTGCGGGCGCCGATCGCCTATGAGATCACCAAGAGCGCCGTCGTCTCGCTGGAAGCTTTCGATGCCGCGCGCGTCAACCGCCTGCTCGAGGCCGATGATGCGCGATGCCCGCGCCGTGGTCGAGCCGGCGCTCGGCGGCGCGAGGCCCGTGATCCAGCATCGTCGCCGACTGCCGCTATGTCGGCCAGGGCCATGAAATCCGCGTCGCCGTTCCCGATCGCAAGCTCGCCAATGCCGACGGCGCGAAGCTGAAGGCGGCGTTCGAGACGACTCTATGAACAGGTCTATGGCCTGCGCATTCCCAATCAGGAAGCGGAAGCCATCACCTGGTCGGTGACCGTGTCCTCGAAACCGGCAAAGCCGAAGCGCGCCGGCCAAGTCCGCCAGGCCGCGCCGCCCCCAAGCCGCGCAGCAAGCGCAGCATCTATGATCCCGCCCTCGGCCGGCTCGTCGCAGTGCCGGTCTATTGGCGCTTCGACATGGCGCCGGGCTGCCGCCATCAAGGGGCCCGCCATCATCGCCGAGGACGAGACCTCGACCATCGTCGGCGCCAATTTCCGGGCCCGCATCGACAGTCTCGGCTACATCGTCCTGGAGCGCGACGAGCATGAGCAACAGCGCCCTCGCCGCCATCCGCACCCAGGTCATGTGGAACCGCCTGATCGCCGTCGTCGAGGAGCAGGCGCAGTCGCTGCTGCGCACCGCCTTCGGCACCATCACCCGCGAGGCGGGCGATCTCTCGGCCGGCGTCTACGACACCAAGGGCCGCATGATCGCCCAGGCGATGACCGGCACGCCCGGCCACGTCAACACCATGGCGACCGCGGTCGCGCATTTCTTCAAGCATTTCCCGCAAGACACATGAAGCCGGGCGATGTCTACGTCACCAACGATCCCTGGCTCGGCACCGGACATCTGTTCGACTATGTGATGATGACGCCGGTGTTCCTGGGCAAGAAGCTCGTCGCCTTCTTCGCCTCCACCTGCCACGTGATCGATGTCGGCGGCGTCGGCATGTCGGCCAAGGCCAATTCCTCCTTCGAGGAAGGCACCCTCATTCCGCATCTCAAGATGCGCAAGGAGGGCAGGCTCAACGAGGAGCTGCTCTCGATCATCCTCGCCAATTCGCGCAATCCCGTCGAGGTGAGGGGCGATCTCCTGTCGCTGATCAGCGCCAACGACACCGGCGCGCGCCGCCTGATCGACATGATGCGGGAGTTCAAGCTTGACCGGCATCGACACGCTCGCCGAGCACATCCTCACGCAATCGGAGAAGGGCGCGCGCGAGGCGATCCGGGCGCTGCCGGAAGGCGAATGGTCCTATGAAATGCCGCTCGACGGCTATGAGCGGCCCGATCATCATCAAGTCGAAGCTCACGATCCGGCAAGGGCAAGATCACCATCGATTTCTCCGGCTCCTCGCCCGCCTCGATCTACGGCATCAACAGTCCGCGCACCTATACGCACGCCTATTCGGTGTTCGGGCTGAAGGCGGTGATCGCGCCGCATGTGCCGAACAATATCGGCTCGCTTTCCTGCTTCGATCTCGTGACCGAGCCCGGCACCTGCGTCGATCCGATCCGGCCGTCGCCGGTGACGGCGCGCCATGTCATCGGCCAGATGCTGGCGGATGCGGTGTTCGGCTGCCTCGCCCAGGCGCTGCCGGGCAAGGTGCAGGCGGAAAGTGCGGGCTCGATCTGGATCCTTGCGCCTCAACAGCGCCCATGGCCGGGTGCCGCCGCACGAGACGGCGAAGGCCAAGCCCTTCGGCGTCATCAATATCGGCCTCGGCGGCATCGGCGGCAGGCCCGGCAAGGACGGGCTGGCGACCACGGCTTTTCCCTCCGGCGTCGGCACCATTCCCGTCGAGGTCACCGAGACCCAGTGCCCGCTCTATTTCAAGCGCAAGGAGTATCTGCCCGACTCGGGCGGCGCCGGCGAATGGCGCGGCGGGCTTGCGCAAGCTGATCGAGATCGCCAATCGCGAGGCGGCCCCCTTCGCCATCTCGGCGGCGACCTTCGACCGCATCCACAATGCCGCCCAGGGCCGCGACGGCGGCAGGCCGGGCCGCAAGGGCAAGGCCTATCTCGGTTCCGGCGCAGCGATCCCCGACAAGGGCATCCATGTGATCCCCACCGGCGACAGCCTCGTCCTCGAACTTCCCGGCGGCGGCGGTTTCGGCGATCCGAAGCAGCGCCCGCGCGAACTCATCGCCTCCGATCTCGCTGCCGGTCTCGTTACGGCGGCAAGGGCCCGCGCCGACTACGGCTATGAATAAGCCGCCATTGGATCGGCCCCCGTCCAAAGCCTCGCAATGGCCGCGTATCATGGTCCGCTCAGTAACATGACTGCGGTTGCATCGTCAGCTGGCTTGAATCGAAGAAATCTTTCGCAATCGGGATCGGCCGCTTCGGCATCGCGGATCTGCTGCAACACTGTCTTCACGCCGCCGGAGGCAGCGCAGGCATCGATCAGTTCGTCATCGTTGTAGAGACCATAGTGATCGACGGCTCGATAGAAACCATCCGTACACAGAAGTATTTCAGATGGACGTCCAAGCTCGAGATATTCGACGAGTTGCATGGCCGCCGGGCTCGCTTCAAGGATGCTGTAACCGCCCGGCCTGTTGCGGGCCTTGCGGCCGGCGAGCAGTTGCGGCCGGAATTCGGCAAGCAGCGCCTTGGTGTCGAGCCGGCCTGCCTGACGCCGCTTCTCCGCTTCGCGCGCCAGCCAGCTATCAAAGACGTTGTTGGGCGAAGCGGCAAGAATTCTATGAGCCCCGTCCCTCGCTCGCGCCAGTAGACAAGAGTCGCCAAGCCGCGCAGCTTGCCAGCTCTCGCCATAGCGTTTGGCAAGGATCAGGCAGGCGGCAGGCGGGTCATAATCGGCGGGTAGATCGAGCCCTGCCGAACTATCTCTCCAGTCACCGGTCAGCAACTGCACCAAAGCAGAAATAATGGAAGGCAACGCATCCTTGGAATTTGCGAGCCTCATGAGGTGGTCATGGGCGCGGGCGACAAGCCATTGCGCGTCGCTACCAGCGGGCAAGTAGTTGCGGCCATTGATGCCGGTGACGCCGTCGAACACCCAGGCGGCCTTGACATCGCTTTCCGAGCCGACGAAGCCCCAACTGTCCTCATTGACGGGCCCGCTGCCTTCGCTGACGGCTCCGGCCAGTCGCATGCCCATATCAGAGAGTGACCACGTCGCCGGTCCGCACGCTTCTCCGCCGCCAATACGATGCGCAGCGAATTGATCGCATCTTCGACATGGGCTGTCATGTCGCGGTCATGGCGGATCGCATGACGCTGATCTTCTTCATTTTCCGTCAATCCAGGTTTCGCAGACACCTGCAAGTCATCGCTCAAATGAACCAGACTCGCAAGATAGCCGGGCGCGATGCGGCCGAGCTCGTGATCGCGCTTCAGAAGAGCCGCCGGATTGAGCGAGGCCATGCGGAGCGCATCCTCGAGGGAAACGCCGAGCCTTTGCATGCAGTAGCGCACCGCCTCGTCCATGGTGAGGTTGGAACCGGCAAGTGTTCCGTCCTCGAGCTGCAGACGTCCATTCCGGCACGTGACCGTGCGGCCCTGCAATTCGAAATGATCGGGACCGCCGGCCGCTGTCGGCATGGCATCGGAAACCAGCACCATGCGGTCGTCGGGGCTTCGCTGCCAGCGCCACCTTGAGGGCCGCATCATGCACATGATGGCCGTCGGCGATGAATCCGCAGAAGCTTCCGGCATCGGCCAGGGCTGCACCTACCATGCCGGGCTCGCGGCCGTTCATCTGGCTCATGGCATTGAACAGATGCGTGAAAGAACGCGCCCCGGCAGCTAGGGCGGTTTGGGCCTCTGCCGCCGTTGCTTCGGAATGGCCGAGGCTGACCAATATGCCCGCCGCCGCCAGCTTACCGATCAGCTCCGGCGCCACTCTGTTGGGTGCCAGCGTCAGCATCACTGCGCCGCAATCGACATGGGCGAGCTTGGCCACGTCCGCCTCGGTCATCGCCCGGATGAAGCGCAGCATCATGGGCGCCCTTGCGCGTCGGATCGAGAAACGGTCCTTCGATGTGAATGCCGAGCACACCGGGCACCCCTGCCGCGCGCGCTTTCCTGACCGCCGCGATGGCTTTTTCCATGATCTCGGGCGCGTCGGTAATGACCGTCGGCAACAGTCCCGTCGTGCCGAACTTGCGATGCGATGCGGCGATGCGTTTGACGGTTTCGACCGATGGATTGTCATTGAGCAACGCACCGCCGCCGCCATTGACCTGAACGTCGATGAATCCCGGTACCAGCAGACCGCCGGAAAGCTGCCGGCGTTCAATTCCGGAAGCGAGTCCGGTCGATCGGTCACGACATCGGCAATGCGCGATCCATCGACGACGACCGCGAGACCGTCGCGGATCGTATCGCCGTCGAAGATGCGGGCACCGGTCAGGGCGAAATGCCATCACACGGTCTCCGTTACCTTCTTGAGCAGCCGCGGCCGGTCGGGATCGCGGCCGCGCGCCTGCGGCGGTCTTTTCAATAAAACGATAGGCGGTCTGGATGATCGAGATCGGATCGAGCAGCGGATGCGCCGTCCGCGACCACCGGCAGGCCGCCCTCCTCCGCAACCAGAATGTTGGCGCCGGTCGCCCGCATTCGCGCGATGGCGTCGCGCGTTGATGCTCGCGATTGATCCTCCGGCGAATAGGCAAGAACCGGAAAACCTTCGCCGAGAAGTTCGAGCGGCCCGTGCATGACTTCGGCTATGGAATATGCCTCGGCATGGATGGCGCATGTCTCCTTGAGCTTCAGCGCCGTTTCACCGGCAATCGGCAGCGACGGGCCGCGCGCCGAGGACATAGAGCGACTCGGCATGGGTTGCGAGCGCGATCGCCTCGGGCCAGTCGGTTTCCGCTGCCCGCCGCAGATTATCGGGAAGGCGCGAAAGTGCCGCGAGAAGTCCATTGCTGTTAAGCCAATGTGCGGCGATTGCGGCGCCTGCCACCAGTGAGGCGATGAATGACTTGGTCGCCGCCACGCTCACCTCAGGTCCAGCATGTAGCGGCAGGCAGATGTCGGCGCTTTCTCCGGCGGGCGAACCGGCGACATTGACGATGGCGATGGTGAAAGCGCCCGCTCGTTTCGCGGCTTCCTGCAGGGCGACGATGTCCGGGCTCTGGCCGGACTGCGAGATGGTGACACAGACTGCATCCCTGACCGCGAGTTTCGCGCCATACACCGAAACGACGGAAGCCCCGATCGAGCAACAAGGAACGCCATGAAGAATCTCGACAAGATATTTGAAGATAGCCGGCTGCATGATCGGAACTGCCGCGCGCCGAAGTCAGAATGACCGGTGGCGACTTGTGACGCAGACGCGCGCCAATTTCGGTCAGCGCGGCCGAATTGCGATCGATGAAACGGGCGACTGCCTCCGGCGCTTCTGCCGCTTCGCGGGCCATGGCGCTCACGTTGAAGCCTCCGGCGCGATGGTCAATTCCGCGAGGAAATCGTAACTGTCACCGCGATAGCGCGAGCGGGTAAATTCGACAATGCGGCCGTCCGGCAGATAGGAAATGCGTTCGATGAACAGCGCCGGGCTACCTTCGGGCAATTCCAGGAGTTTCGCTTCTTCGCCGCTAAGTGCCGTCGCATGCAGGCGCTGCAGAGCCCGGATCGGACGCACACCGCGAGCCTCGAGGGCGGAATAGAGCGAGCCTCCAACGCGCAGCGGAGCCGGCAGGAACTTGTACGGTATGACCGCCAGCTCGATCGCCATCGGCAGGCCGTTGGCGCGGCGCAAGCGATGGAAGCGCGACACATGCTCGCCTGGCGAGAGCGACAATTTCAGCGCCTCTTCAGGCGTCGGCAGGCCGACCGACCTGTCGAGCCAGTCGGCATCGGTCCTAAGGCCGCGAAGCTCCATGTCCTCACTGAAACTGGTCAGTCGTGACAGGGGCTGCTCGATGCGGTTCGGCGGGGCCGCCACATAGGTGCCGGAACCGCGGCGCTGCACCAGCAAGCCCTCGGCCACCAGCTCGGCAAAGGCTTTGCGCACGGTGACGCGCGAGATGTCGAGCATCTGTGCCACATCGCGCTCGCCCGGGATGGCATCGCCATGCTTGAGCTCGCCGGCGGCGACCGCTTCGTGGATGAGTTTCTTGACGCGAGCATAAAGGGGCGCGTAGCCGGCGCTCTCAAAGCGGCGAAGCGCAAAGACTGACTTGGTGCCGCTCATGTCCAGGTTTCCACAAGGCCCGCCCCCTTGCGCGCCATTATGATGGCGCCGTCGCTGGCATCCGCAACGGGAGCGACGAGTGCCGCCTTCACATCGGCATCGAGATAGGGCGGATAGACACGCGATAATCCGCCGAGCAAACAGAGCCGGCCCGCACCCCGCGCCATCAGCGCGCGGCCAAGATTGGAGATGGCCGCAGCACCCTCGATGACGATGGTCATGCCATGCACATCGCCCTTGGCGGCGGATTCGAAGACGAGCGATGCAAGCTGCGCATAGTCCTTCGGCGCCGCCCGTTGCGACCATTGCGACAGATCGAACCGGCTGCGGCCGACGATGGCGAGCACCAATTCTATAAGCACCGTCGGCTGCAGCAGCCCGTCGATCGAAAGTGCCGCACGCCGCACCGCGTGATGGCCGACCCAGGCGCCCGAGCCGTGATCGCCGAGGGCAAAGCCCCAGCCGCCTACCGTGTGGCGCACTCCCCCGGTCAATGCGAAGCCGATGGAGCCGGTGCCGGCGATGACGATGCCGCCATCGCCGCCGGCGAAGGCGCCGATGCAGGCGGCATAGGCATCATTGTCGGCGATGACCGAGGCAAAGGGTAGATGCGCGGCGGCAATGCGCTCGACGCCGACCGAGGTGATAAGACCGGCAAGCCCAAGCCCCGCGTGAAGACTGCCAATGTCGAGACTGGCCGCAGCCGCCGCAGCGCGCGCCGTTTCAACGATGGTGGCGACCGCCGCATCGAAATTCTGATAGATGTTGGAGGAGCCGCCAACCGCCTCACCGAGCTTGCGGCCATCGGCAGCGCGGATACGGGCCCGGCAGCGGCTGCCGCCGCCGTCAATTCCAAGGAAATATTCCGTTTTCGAATCCACAGTTGTATAATACCAGATCAATACCAAATAGGAAGGAAATTGTTGCAAATTCGACAAAAGTAGAGTAATTATCGGTAATTTTGCATAGTTAACAAATTTTTCTAGACAAGTGGTACTCATGTGGTATTATATCAACTATGAATGCGGCTGCGCTACAGACCGAACATGGATCGGCGGAATTCACCGGCATCGATACGTGGGATGATCTCGCAATCCTGTTGGCACTTGTCGAGGGACAGCGCCGCTCGATCTACGCCATCCGCAAGGCGCTGCCGACGATCGCGGCCGCGGCCGATGCGACCGCCAAGCGCCTCGCCGCCGGCGGCCGGCTGATTTATGCGGGCGCGGGAACCTCAATTCGCATTGCCGTGCAGGATGGTTCTGAATTGCCAGCGACCTTCGGCATGGCGGAGGACAAACTCGTCTATTTGATCGCCGGCGGGCGGGCAGCAATGTTCGAAACCCTGGCCGGCGCCGAAGACGATGACGCCGAGGGCAGGCATGCTGTTGAGGCAGCGAAATGCGGACGCGGTGATGTGCTCATCGCCGTAGCGGCTTCCGGTACTACGCCCTATACCATTGCCGCGGCCAAACGTGCCCGCGAATTGGGCACGCTGGTCATCGCGGTCGTCAACAACCCGGAAACGCCGCTTGCCGCTGTTGCCGAACATGCAATTTTTCTCGACAGCGGCCCGGAAGTGATTGCCGGATCGACCCGGATGGGAGCCGGCACGGCGCAGAAGGCCGCGCTCAATCTTCTCTCGACTCTCGCCCACATCAAGCTCGGCGCCGTCCATGACGGCATGATGGTGAATGTGAAGGCTGACAATTTGAAGCTCAAAAAGAGGGCGCGCGGCATCGTTTCGCGGATCACCGGCGCCGGTGAAGATAAGGCCGCCGCCGCCCTCGAGGCGACACGCGGCGATGTCAAGCCAGCCGTGCTGATTTGTGCCGGCGCGGGATCGCCTGCCGCGGCTCGCGAGTTGCTGGCGGCAACGCAGGGAAATTTGCGGCGGGCCTTGGCCATACTCGCCGCTTCATAATAAGTGCTGCTAGTAGAGAGTGATCACCCCTTCGCAACCGCCGCCACGTGGCGCGAAAATTCTGCCGTAACCATCAGTGCCTTGCAGCGCTCGAAGCGGCTTACCGAATAGGCCCAGAAATCATCGGCCGGATTCTTGTTGGCGTGCTGGATGAGGCCCCATAGGGTCCACAGGAGATCACACATAGCTTTGTAAATGACGATGCGGCCGCGCTCGGCAGGGGTAGGGTCACCACCAAAATAAGCGTGGATCATCTCTTCCTCCTCGGGCAGGTTGAACTGACCCTCGACGGCGAGATCGCCCAGATCCCACATGGGATCGTTCATGCCGGAGTATTCCCAGTCAACGATCCACATGCGCCTGCCGGTGTCGAGTAAATTCTCGCACAGCGGATCGCAATGACATGGCGCGAGCGGCAGCGGATGCGCACTCAGCGCCACACGCACCGCTTCCGACTCGCGCAGGACGTCGTGATAGCCGGGCGGAAGCTCGGCCTTCCTGGTCGAAAGAACCTTCAAGTATTCGTCGATCATACGGAACAACTCGAACCGGAAATTGAACTTCGCACCGGAAGTGTGCAACTTGCGAAAAACTTCGCCGGCGCGCCCTGGGGCACCGGCAATGGTCTTGAAATTTTTCGGTGACATGGTGACGGCATTGTCGACAAGCCGGGTTACCATGACTCCACTCTTCGGATCGAAGTGAAGTACATCGGGGCTAACGCCCGCTTTTGCGGCCTCGCGCGCGGCCTGTTCTTCATTGAGGCGGTTGATGTATTCTTCCGTACCCTTGCCCGGAAGGCGCAACACATACTGCTCGCCGCAGAGGTCGACGCGAAAGACCAAATTGGTCAACCCTCCGAGCCGCGTTACTTCGATATCCGAATCCTCGAGTGCCCACATCATGGGCAACTTCTTCAACTCCGCCAGCGCCAGTGAAACACCCTGATCGTCCATGCTCATCCCCTGAGCCGTTCCGTCTTTGCATCATAGAGACAACGAGGGCCGCGTGTCGCCTTGTAGCCCCGCCCGAAGGCCTCGATGTCGAACTCTGTTTCGGTTGCCACGGCGACCGGTAGATAGCCCAAGGCGATAGTCTTGCCGAGCGTATGGCCGAAGCCCGTGCTAGTAGTCGAGCCCACAACCTCGCCATGACGCAGAATGGCCTCGCCGCCGTGGAAGGGCGCAAATCCATCAACTGTGAATGAGCAAAGTTTGCGCGCCAGCGGAGCTGCCTTGATCTTTACCAGCGCCTCACGGCCAATGAAATCGCCCTTGTCGAAGGCCACGCAGAAGCCGAGGCCCGCCTCATAGGGATTGTAGTCGGGCGAGATGTCGGCGGACCAATAGAGATAGCCCTTCTCCATGCGGCAGGAATCGATGGCCCGATAGCCGGCATTGGCGATGCCGTGCGCTTCGCCAGCGGCCCACAGCGTCTCGAACACATGAGCAGCAAACTCCTGCGGCACATAGAGCTCATAACCAAGCTCGCCCACATAGCCGATCCGTACGGCCAGCACATCGGCATGGCCGATACCGATGCGGCGGCAGGCAAGAAACGGAAGTGCCGCATTGGAGATGTCGTCATCGCTGACGATTTGCAGGATATCGCGCGCGCGGGGACCGCAGAGATTGAGTCGTCGCGAATTGATTACGTGACGTCGCGGATTGCGACACCCGGTGGGAGATGCCGGGCCACCCAACCGCAGTCGTGGATGCCGAAACCCGAACCCGTGACGAGATAGAAGAGATCGGGACCTGACATGAATGAGCGTCACATCAGCCTCGATGCCGCCCTTCTCATTGCATAGCTGTGTGTAGACCGCCTTGCCGGGCGGACCAGAGAGATCATTGGCGGCAATGCGCTGCAACGCGGCCTCGCGTCCCTTCTCCAGTTATCTCGAACTTGGCAAAGGAGGTCTGGTCGATCAGCGCGGCGCGTTCGCGAATGGCGCGGTGCTCGGCCGCTACATGGTCAAACCAGTTGGGCTTGCCTTCGAAGGACGGTAAGTCTTTCGGCGCAACACCCTTTGGGGCAAACCAGTTGGGCCGTTCCCAGCCCGACTTCGAGCCGAAGACGGCGCCCGCCCGCTTCAGATGTTCATGCAGGGGCGAGCGCCGAAGACCCCGCCCCGCATGAGTTTCCTCGCCGGGCCAGTGAATCTTGTAATAGGCGCCATAGGCTTCGATGGCGCGCGTCTTCGAGATAGCGCGGCTGCGCCTGCAGCCCGGCTGAAGCGGCGCACGTCGAAGGGCCACAGGTCCATGCCCGCATCGCCATGCAGGATGGTGTTGGACATGGCAAGCCCGGCGCCGCCCGAAGCTGCAATGCCCGGCCGTGAAACCGCAGGCCACGTAGAAATTGTCGAGCTCGGGTGCCAGTCCCATGATCGGCTCGCCATCGGCGGAAACCGGGATGGGTCCATTGATCACCGTCTGGATGCCGATCTCGTTGAGCACCGGCAGGCGCTCAGCGGCGGGCAGGGCGAAGAGCTCGAGCCGCTCCATGTTCGGCGCGCAACAATTCTCGACCGAATTCGAGCGGCGGCAAGCCCGCGGTGAAAACCACGCGAGCCGTCTTCCCAGCCGCCGATGGCGAAGGAGCCGGTGTCGGGCTTCAGATAGAAATTCTTGTCTGGATCGCGCAGCGTCGTGAGCTCGGCGTCAAATGACAGTTTCTTCTCGGTCAGGAAATACTGGTGCTCGACAATGCCGGCGGCAAGCGTCACACCCGCCATGTTGCCCACGCGCTTGGCCCACAGCCCGGCACAATTCACCAGAATATCGCAGGCGATATTGCCGGCATTGGTGACAACTCCCAGGGCGCGGCGGCCGTCAATGGACGATCTCCTCGACGCACACGCCCTCCTCGATCGCGGCACCGTTCATGCGGGCGCCCTTGGCATAGGCCATGGTCAGCGAATAGGGATCGATATAGCCGTCATCGGGAATGAAGGCGGCGCCCTCAATGCCCTCGGTCGAGATGTAGGGAGAAGTGCCGCTTTGCGTCGGCGGCCGAGAGCGAATGACATTCGACGCCGAAACTCTTGGCTTGCGTCATGGCCCGGCGGATTTCGCTCCAGCGATCGCTGCTGCCAGCAAGCCGCAGCGAACCCACCTTCTTCCAAGAAATCGGTTGCTCCGTTTCCTCCTCCAGCCGGTCGAAAACGGCGACGGAATTCTGCATCAGCCGCGTCAGGTTGCGTTTGCCGCGCAACTGGCCGACGAGGCCCGCCGCATGCCAGGTGCAGCCATGGGTGAGCTGGGCCTTCTCGACCAGCAGCACGTCCTTAGCGCCATCACGCGCCAGATGATAGGCGAGCGAGGTTCCAATGGCGCCGCCGCCGATGATCAGGATATGCACATGCCGGTCGGCACGGAATTTCATGACTTTACCCGCGCATTGCCCGGATCGTAGAGAGGCTCGAGATGCACCTTTGCCTTTACCGTCTCCTTGGCAACCACGAGTTCATAGTTGGCCGGCGCGGACATAATCTTCCGTGACACCGGCGCCGTTCCGCACATAGCCATAGCCGATGGGCTTGCCCACCGTGTAGCCATAGCCGCCGCTGGTGAGATAGCCCGCGAATTCGCCGTTGCGCAGGATGGTCTCGCGGCCCAACAGCACGATATCCTCGCGCTCGGTGGTGAAGCCCGCCAGCATCTTGGCGGGCGGCTCGCGCGATGCCTTCTCGCAGGCTTCGCGGCCGAGGAAAGGCTGGTTGGACTTGAGTTTCACCGCCCAACCGAGGCCTGCCTGAAGCGGATTGTCGTTGGGTGTGATGTCGGAACCCCAGGCGCGATAGCCTTTTTCCAGACGCAGCGATTCCAGCGCCCGGTAACCGGCGGGCGCCAGGCCATGGCTGACCCCCGCCTGCATCAGCGCATCGAAGACCTCGCCGATGGCTGCTATCGGCACATGCAGCTCCCAGCCGAGCTCGCCCACGTAGGTAACGCGCAATGCCCGCAAGCTGTGGCCGGCGATTGTGATGTCACGAACCTGGCCGAAAGGGAATTCGGCATTGCCTTGACCCGCACCGGTAGCGCCCTCAAGAATCGCCCGCGCGTTGGGGCCCATGAGCGAAAGCGTTCCCCACTCGCTCGGTGACATCGATGAGCTTCGCATCGAGTCCCGGTGCAATGTGATCGGCGATCCAGGCGAAGTCATGGGTTCGGAAACTTGTGCCGGTGACGATGTAGAAATGGTCCTCGGCAAGCCGTGCCACCGTCAGATCGCATTCGATGCCGCCGCGCGAATTGAGCATCTGCGTATAAGTGAGGCGCCCCGTCTGGCGCGCGACATTGTTGGCGCATATCCATGACAAGGCCTCCGCCGCATCGCGCCCTTGCATTTCATACTTGGCGAAGGACGACTGGTCGAAAATCCCGGCGCGCTCGCGCACCGCTTTGTGTTCCTCGCCCACCGCGGCAAACCAGTTCTGCCGCCCCATGGTATTGATGTCCCTCGCCTCCATACCCTTGGGAGCAAACCAGTTGGGCCGCTCCCAGCCGAGCTTGGAGCCGAAGCAGGCATTGAGTTTCTTCAGCCGCTCATAAAGCGGCGAAACGATGCGCGGCCGGCCGCTTTCGTATTCCTCATGCGGAAAGCCGATGGCGTAGTGCTTGCCGTAGGCTTCGAGCGTGCGGTCGCAGGTCCATTGCCGGTCCTTGTGCAGATCCGAAAAGCGCCGGATGTCGACCACCCACAGATCCATCGGCGCTTCGTCCCGAGGCCGCCCATTGCGCCAGCACCCAGCCCGCCCCTCCGCCACCCGCAATGCCGAAAGCGTTGAAACCAGCGCCCACATAGAAGTTCTTGAGCTCCGGTGCTGCACCGAGAATAAAATTGCCGTCGGGAGTGAAGCTCTCCGGGCCGTTGATCATTTTCTTGATGCCGGCCTTCTCGAGCGCGGGCACGCGCGCAAGCGCCTGTACCATGTGCTGCTCGAAATGATCCCAGTCGTCCTCGAAGAGCTGGAATTCGAAGTCGCGCGGCACGTCGCCCTGCGTCCAGGCCTGTGGGTTGGTTTCATAGCCGCCGAAGACGAGGCCGCCCACTTCCTCCTTGAAATAGATGCGCCGGTCGGGATCGCGGATCGTCGCCGCATCGGTGGCAAGTCCGTCGATCTTCTCGGTGATGACATATTGGTGCTTGACCGGCTGCAACGGCACGCTGACGCCTGCCAAGGCGCCGATCTGCCGGGCCCATTGACCGCCGCAGTTGATCACCGTGTCGCAGGCAATCGCGCCTTGATCGGTGCGCACCGCGACGACGCGGCCGTCACTGATGTCGAATCCGCTGACGCGCACGCCTTCGAAGATCTTCGCGCCATGCATGCGGGCGCCCTTGGCCAGCGACTGTGTAATGTCCGAGGGCGAGGCTTGGCCGTCGGTCGGCAGCCAGCTTGCGCCAATGAGATCGCTCGTATTCATCAAGGGCCACATCTTCTTCACTTCGGCAGGCGAGAGAAGATGCATCTCCATGCCGAAGCTCTGCGCCGTGGTGGCAAGGCCGCTTGTATTCGATCCAGCGGTCGGCATTGGTGGCAAGCCTGAGACAGCCCGTCATCTTCCAGCCGGTCGCAAGTCCCGTTTCCTGATCGAGTTTCTTGTAGAGATCGACGGAATATTTCAACACCTGGGTGATCGACGCCGACGAACGCAGCTGCCCCACAAGCCCCGCCGCATGCCAGGTCGACCCGGAGGTGAGCTTGTTCTGTTCGAGCAGGATTACGTCCGCCTTGTGATCGCGGGCCAGATGATAGGCCGTCGAGCAGCCGACGATGCCGCCGCCGATCACGACGAATTGCGCGTGGGCGGGAAGCGTCATTTCGTTCCGAACTTGCTGTTGTAATCCGAAAGGACGCGCTCGAAGCGCCCCAGATATTCCGCCGCATAAGCGACGTAATCGACGCCCGGCGCGTTGAGATGGAGTTCCGACACCATGCCCCAGACTGCTTCGCGAAGCGCGCTCGCTGTCTTCATTGCGTAGAAGGAGCGAAGCGTCGCCTGATCCGGCGCCTTGCCGAAATAGAGTTCCAGAATTTGCCGCTCGCCTTGTTCTTCGAAGGAGTTGTTGGAGGCGATATTGGCGAGATCGAACATCGCCGTGCCGAAGGCCGCCATATTCCCAGTCGATGAGCCACAGGCGCTTGCCGTCGTCCATGAAATTGGAGGGCAGTAGATCGTGATGGCCGAAGACGATAGGCAAGGGCACCTGTGCGGCTTCCAGACGGTCGACGATGTCGAACCAGCGCGGAATATCCGGCACGTGGCGATGACGCCCCGCCTTCAGGGTTTGGGCATAGTCGCGCAACACATGGAAAACCCAGAAGATGGTGCCGGGACCTGTTATGCGCTCGGCCCATGTCGTGGTGGCAGCGCCTGACGATCTCGACGCAGCGCTCCGTATTCGCCCGCACATCGGCTTCCCCAAAGGTGCGGGCCGTAAGAAAGCGCAACACCATGATGCCAGGCTCCGTATAAACAACTTCTGGCGACAGGCCTGCCTCGAAGGCGGCGCGGCTCGCTATTCCCTCGCGCTGGCGCGATACGTGGTGACAGGGATAATCCTCGCCGACGCGAGCCACATATTTGCCCCCGGCATCGGTGACGGTGAAACTGGTGTTGCTGACTCCACCCTTGAGTGGCGTGAGTTCCGGCTTCCCCTTCCAGATGGGCAGATGGCGCACCTTGTTCTCGGCGCTCAACATTCTAGGCCAGCCCGCGTTTCTTCCTGATGCCATCAACCCAGGCGGTGATCAGCCGGTCGGCGACGATGCCGATGAAGGCGATGGCGAGGCCGGCCACGATGCCGCGCCCCGCATCGGCCTTCGACAGGGCCTTGAACACTTCCTGGCCGAGATCGCGCGTGCCGATCATGGCGCAGATGATGATCATGCTTAGCGAGAGAAGAATGGTCTGGTTGATGCCGAGCATGATTTCCGGCAGCGCCACCGGCAGCTGCACCCGCAAGAACAATTGGCGCCTGGTGCAGCCCGACACGATGCCCGCCTCGATCAGCTCGTGCGGCACCTGGCGGATGCCGTGATTGGTGTAGCGGATTGCCGGCACAATCGCGAAGGCAACGGTGGCGATCATCGCGGTCACATCGCCCACCCGGAACAGCATCACCACCGGAATGATGAAGCAGAAGGAAGGAATGGTCTGCAGCGTATCGATGATGGGAGTCACAATGCTGGACAGGCGGTCGCTGCGCGAACACAAGACGCCGATGGGAATTCCGAGGGCGGCTGCCAGCAACGCCGAGGCGCCGCAGAGATAGAGCGTCTGCATGGTCGGCACCCACAGGCCAGTAGCGGCGCAGAAGGCCGCGAGAACGGCCACGACGGCCGCGAGCCAAAGCCCGCCGAGCCGCCAGCCGAGGAGTGCCACGAGCAGAGTGAGGCCGAGCCACGGCAGCGATTCGAATAGGACACGCAGCGGATTGAGGAAATAGAGCAGCAGACCGGTGCGCACCACCTCGATCGCGTCGAAGAAATTGACTGTCAACCAGTCAACGCCGGATTTCCACATCGGCGCCGTGGTGACCGTAAGCGAAGCGGGTATCTTGGCGAGGGCGGGAACCGCAATGCTAAGAAGCGTCGTTGCCACCAGAATGACGAAAGCGATTGCCAAATTGCCATTCCGCGCCAGCCAGCCTCCATATCTCTCGGTCACCGTTTCCGGTCTCTTGCGGGCGATGGCTTGGCTCAACCGGTCAAGCACGATGGCGAGAATGACGATGGCGAGCCCCGCCTCCATTGCTTGCCCGACCTTGAGGGCGCGCAGCGCCAGAAGCACGTCGTAGCCAAGTCCGCCGGCACCGATCATCGAGGAGATGATCACCATGTTGAGTGCCAGCATGATGACCTGGTTGACGCCGATCATAATCGACGGCTTGGCGGCAGGTACCAGCACCCGCCACAGTTTCTGCCGCCGCGTGCAGCCTGCCATATCGGCGAAGTCTTCGATCTCCTGCGGCACCTTTTGCAGGCCCAGCATGGTGGCCCGCACCATGGGCGGTGTCGCGAAGAGGCCCGTCGCCAGGAGCGCCGAAACCGGACTGTTGCCGAACAGAATCAACATCGGAATGAGATAGGCGAATGTTGGCATTGTCTGCATGAGATCGAGGGCGGGACCAATAAGCAGCTTCGCTGCTCGCGGTGAGCGATAACCCCAGATGCCGACGAGCAAACCACAGACCACGCAAAACGGCACACAGATTACAATGAGTGCCAGAGTCAGCATCGACTGATCCCACAGTCCAAACAGCGCCAGAGCCAGGAACCCCAGCCCGCACAACAGGGCCAGTCGCAGACCGCCATAGATGTAGCCGAGCGTACCAATCATCACGCAGACACCGAGCCAGGATAGACGCGGAAGCAGCACTGCGCCCTCGCCGGCGCCAATTTTGAAGCCCTTGGCCAGAAGCGCGAAAGCAAGTTGCAGCGGAACATCAAGCACCCCGGTCATGGCGCGCGTCACTGCCATGAAATTGACGCGCAGCCACGCCATGGCCGCCCCAATCCAGTCCTTGAACGGAATGACCAGCGACTCGGGATAGCTGACGGCGGAGGGCAAGACATCGCCAAGCAATGCCAGTCCCCCAAGCAGAAGTGCGGCGACGAGCCACAGTATCGCAACGGGAAGGGCCTCTGACCGGATGGGCGAAGATGCCAACGGGATATCTGTCATGGTTCCCGCTCCCGGCCGGCCAAGAGGCCGATGACGGCGGCAGGCGTCACTTCGCCGATCTTGCGGCCGTCCTTGCCGATGACGGCGAAGGGTCTATCGCAGGCTACGATGTCGGGGGCAAAGCTGGCGATCTTTGCTGCGGCCTCGACTGCCGCCGCATGCTTGGTCTTGGCGCCCAAGGGCTGCATTAGGCTCATCGCCGACATCACCTTGGCGCGGTTAACGTCGCGGGTGAATTCGGCGACATAGGAAGTGGCAGGCTGAGTTACCAGTTCTTCCGGCGTGCCTATCTGGATGATCTCGCCGTCCTTCATAATGGCGATGCGGTCGGCAAGCCTGATCGCCTCGTCGAAATCATGAGTAATGAAGACGATGGTTTTCTGGAGTACGCTCTGCAGCCGCATCAATTCCGATTGCATTTCACGGCGGATCAGCGGGTCGAGCGCCGAGAACGGCTCGTCGAGGAACCAGATTTCCGGTTCGACGGCGAGCGAGCGGGCGATACCGACACGCTGCTGCTGGCCGCCCGAAAGTTCGCGCGGATAATGGTGCTCGCGGCCCTTGAGGCCGACGAGCTCGATCACTTCTCGCGCCCGTCTATCGCGCGCGGGCTTTGTTGCGCCCTGAATTGACAACGGAAACGCAACATTCTCGAGCACTGTGAGGTGCGGCAATAGCGCGAAGTGCTGGAAAACCATCCCCATCTTGTGGCGGCGGATGTTGATGAGTTCCGCTTCGCTTGCCTTTAGAAGATCCCTGCCGTCGAATGTAATCTGGCCCGCCGTCGGCTCGATCAACCGCGACATGCAGCGCAGCAGCGTCGATTTGCCCGAGCCCGAGAGCCCCATGATGATGAAGATTTCGCCCTCGTGAACGTCGAGTGAGGCATCGCGGACGGCGCCGATGAGCTCGGCGCTCTCCAGATCGGACGCCGACCGGTGACCGTTGCCAGCCTGAAGAAACTTCCCTGCACCTTTGCCGAAAAGTTTCCAGACATGTTTGCAGGCAAGTTTGACAGCGCGCGCGGGATGTGACCGCAGCGAATTCGTCGACATCCAATAATCCCCAGGCCGGACTTCGGCGAAGACGGAATGAACGGCGGGTTGCCGTCCATTCCCTTGCTTCAACGGCCTATTGCGCCCAAGCCTTCCATTTGTCTTCGTTGGCCGCGATCCATGCCTGGGCGACTTCGTCGATCGATTTTCCCTGCAAATCGACCTCGCCCGACAACTCGTTCAGATCCGCCGCATCGATCTGATAGTTCTTGGCCACCTTGTAGGCGACCGGCCATTTGTCCTTCATGCCGGCCCAGGCATATTTCCAGATCTCGCCATGCGGTTTGCCGCAGTCATAGGCCTTGTCGGGGTTCACGCCCGCCTTCGGATCGGCATAGCACTCGGCCGTGTGTTCGGGAAACTCGATCCATTCGCCCTGATATTTGGCCGGGGCCCAGTGCGGCGAATAGACCCACAGCATAATCGGCGCCTTGCGCTGATAGGCGGAATCGAGTTCGGCGAACATCGCGGCATCGGTGCCGGCATGGATGACGGTGAAGGGCAGGCCGAGCGCTTCGACGCGCTCATCGTCAAAACCTTCCCAGGTCACCGGTCCGCCCAGATAGCGGCCGTTCGGGGCGGTTTCCGGCGTCGAGAAAGCCTCCGCGCATTTAGGATCCTTGAGCGCCTCCCAATTCGGCAGGCCCGGGCACTTCTCCTTCATGTAGATGGGATACCACCATTCTTCCTTGGCCTTGGGGCCAAGCACGCCGAGACGCTCGGTCTGGCCGGTGGCGTCCGATGCCTTCATGGCTTCGCCCGCCGTCGTGTCCCAATATTCGACACCGACCGTGATATCGCCGGTGGCGAGGCCGGTAGTCAGGCTCGAAAGATAATCGCCGGTCGGGTACTCGACCGTATAGCCGAGCTTCTCGAGAATGCCGCCGAGAAGCTTGGCGTTGAGATTGACGCTGGTCCAGTCGAACAGGGCGATCTTGATCGGATCGTTCGATTCGACGGCCGAGGCCCCGGCCGGCGCAAGCATTGCCGCCGCCAGTGCGACGCCGCCGAACAAGGCGCGTTTCCAAGCAGAACTCATCTTCATGATATCTGTCTCCGTTTCCTCCGGCCTGCATGTTGCTTTGATTATGGGTTGCAGCGCCGCGTAGGAGTGTTCATCGCAACACCCTCGGCTGTCAACGGCAATCTGTGAGAAATTGTGGGAATTCACGAGCTGCGCTTGAGTTCTTGACCGAAATGTTGATATTATTGGCCCGTATCCGGGCAAAACCTCATGCATCCCCACACGGCCAAATTGACAAAGCGGCATGCCGAGATTGTCCGCATGGTGCGCGAGCGCGGCACGTTGGCTGTTGCCGAAATGGCCAGCGCACTCGGTGTCTCCGAGGAAACAGTGCGCCGCGATGTGCGCCCGCTCGTGCAACGCGGCGATGTGGTCAAGCTGCACGGCGCCGTCACCTTGCCGCATCAGGTGGGCGAGGCTCCTTTCGAGCGGCGGCTGCGTGAATTTGCCGACGCCAAGCGCGCCATTGCCAAACGAACGGCGGAACTGATCGAAGACGGCGACAGCCTCATGCTCGATACCGGCACGACCACCAGCATCTTCGCCCAGGAGCTGCTCAAGAAGCGTAATCTCACCATCGTCACCAATTCCGCCGACATCGCTCGAACATTGGCGACAGTGAACGGCAACAAAGTCTACATGGCCGGCGGCGAACTCAATGGTGACAATGGCGCCGCCTTCGGGCCTTCGACCATTGCTTTCGCCGCCGGCTTCCGGGTGCGCCATGCGATTATTTCGATCGCCGCCCTCGACGCCGTCTATGGCCCCACCGACAGCCATCTGGCCGAGGCCGAATTCGCACGCACCGTTCTATCGCGCGGTGAAAACCGCATCATGCTCTCCGACAGCTCGAAATTCGGCCGCACCGCGCTGATCAAGGTTTGCGACTATGACGGCATCGACCGGCTGGTGACCGAAGCCGCCCCACCGCCCGGCTTGGCCGCGGCGCTGGCATCGGCAGGTGTGAGCGTTGATGTCGCAGGTTATTGAGAGGGTGCCGATTTCCGGCTCTTCCCGTGCTACCGGGATGCCAGTAATGTGTGCCCGCCGGTTGACCGGAACGCCACCGATGGACCAAACTGCGGCATAACTCGAAAGTAGGTGGAATAGATGCAATACGAAGCACCCGATACGACCAAGGCCGCGGTGGCCTTGTTGGCAAAGGCCAAGGGCAGCGCCTATGTGCTGGCCGGCGGATCGGACCTTCTGGTCCGCATGCGCGGTGGCTATATCGAGCCGGACTTGGTCGTCGATATCAAGCGCATCAAGGCGATGCGCGAAGTGAAGAAGTCAGCTTCGGGCTTCACGATCGGCGCTGCGGTGCCGTGCGTGGAGCTGGGCGAAAATACCGCCCTCAGAAAGACCTGGCCGGGAGTCGTCGAAGCCGCCAATCTCATCGGCTCCAAGCAAATCCAGGGCCGCTGCACCATCACCGGCAATCTTTGCAATGCTTCCCCCGCCGCCGACAGCGTTCCCGCCATGGTGGCCGCCGGCGCCAAGGCGGTGATCGCCGGGCCCAAGGGCAAGCGCACCATAGCGGTCGAGCAAGTGGCCACAAGTCCCGGCAAGACTTCGCTCAAGAAGGGCGAACTCATCGAGGCGATCCTGCTGCCCAAGCGGCCGCCACGGTCGGGCGATGCCTATCTGCGCTTCATTCCGCGCACCGAGATGGACATCGCCGTGGTCAGCGCCGGAGTCAATCTTGTGCTCGATTCGAAGGGCATCGTGAAAGACGTGCGGGTAGCGCTGGGCGCCGTGGCGCCGACCGTGGTGCTGGTGCCCGATGCCGCCAAGGCGATCATCGGCACGAAGCTCGATGGCGCCGCCCTCGAAAAACTCGGCGCCGCCTGCTCGGCCGCCTGCCGCCCCATCGACGACAAGCGCGGCACTGTTGATTTCAGAATCAAGGTCGCGGCGGTACTGGCTAAGCGCGCGGCGAAAATCGCCTACAGTCGCGCAGGAGGCAATTGATGTCGGTCAAGATTTCTACCACCATCAACGGCGACAAGACCGAATTCGTCTGCGAGGCCGATGAGTCGCTGCTCGATGCGCTGCGCAACCGTGTCGGCCTAACCGGGGTCAAGGAAGGCTGCGGCACCGGCGACTGCGGCGCCTGCAGCATCATGCTCGACGGCCGCCTTGTCTGTTCCTGCCTGGTCCTCGGCGCCGAAGCCGAAAGCCGCAAGATCGAGACCATCGAAGGCATGGCCCACGGCGAGAAGTTGCATCCCCTGCAGAAGAAGTTCATCGAACACGCCGCGCTGCAGTGCGGCATCTGCACGCCGGGCTTTCTGATCGCCGCCCGCGATTTGCTCGAGAGAAAGTCCAACCCCACCGAGGAGGAAATCCGCTTCGGTCTTGCCGGCAATCTCTGCCGCTGCACCGGATACGACAAGATCGTCCGGGCCGTGCAGGCTGCCGCGAGGGAAATGAGAGGAGCCTGAATCATGCCACTTGATACCAGCTTCACAGGCCAGAAATTCAAGGTCGTCGGCACAAGGCCATTGCGCCCGGACGGCATCGACAAGGTGACCGGCCGCGCCAAGTATGGCGCCGACGCTTCCGCTCCCGGCCAGCTCGTGGGCAACATCCTGCGTTCGCCGCACGCCCATGCGCGGATCAAGAAGATCGACACGTCGAAGGCCGAGAAGCTTCGCGGCGTGAAGGCGGTCATCACGGCCGCCGACCTGCCCGACCTCACCAATGGCGACAAGGGCATGTTCGACATCCTGGAAAACTGCATGGCTCGCACCGAGGTATTCTATGACGGTCATGCGGTTGCCGCCGTCGCAGCCATCGATGCCAAGACGGCGAAGGAGGCCCTCAAGCTCATCAAAGTCGAATATGAAATCCTGCCGCATGTGACCGATGTCGACGAGGCGGTAAAAACCTCAGCGCCGGTTCTCCACAAGGACATGTTCACCGAGGGCGTGGAACCCAAGCCGAAGAAGGCATCCAATATCGCCAAGCGCACCGAGTTCGGCCACGGCGACGTGGCTGCCGGCTTCAAGGAGGCCGATGTCATCATCGAGCGCAGCTTCAAGACCGAACAGACGCACCAGGGCTACATCGAGCCCCATGCCTGCCTCGCCAGCGTCGGTCCCGACGGCCAGGGCGAACTCTGGGTCTGCACCCAGGGCCATTTTGTCTACCGCAATACCTGCGCCCAGTTGCTCGGCATGGACGTGTCCAAACTGCGGGTAACCGCTTCCGAAATCGGCGGTGGCTTCGGCGGCAAGACCCATGTCTGGACCGAACCCGTGGCGCTGGCCTTGTCGCGCAAGGCCAATCGGCCGGTGAAGCTGGTCATGTCGCGGGAGGAAGTCTTTCGCGCCTCGGGACCGACCAGCGCCACTTCGATCGACGTTAAGATGGGCGTCAAGAAGGACGGCACCATAACCGCCGCCGAGGCGAGGCTTCGCTATTCCGGCGGTCCCTATCTCGGCATGTGGGCCGAACTTGGCGCCATGACCTCCTTCGCCTGCTACGATCTCAAGAACGTCAAGTCCGTTGGCTATGAAGTGCTCGTCAACCGGCCGAAGACGACGGCCTATCGCGCACCTTCGGCGCCGATGGCTGCCTTCGCGGTTGAAAGCGTCGTCGACGAGATTGCCCACAAAATCGGCATGGATCCGGTCGAATTCCGCATCAGGAACGCGGCCAAGCAGGGCACCAAGTCGTCCTATGGCCCGGTCTATGGTCCGATCGGCATCGGCCCGACGCTGGAAGCCGCCAGAAACCACGCGCACATGAAGGCGCCGCTCAAGAAGAATCAGGGGCGCGGCATGGCCTGCGGCTTCTGGTTCAATTTCGGCGGCCAGACCTGCACCGACATCAATATCGGCGTCGACGGAACCGTGACGCTCACCGTCGGAACCATCGACGTGGGCGGCTCGCGCGCCTCCCTGACGATGGTAGCGGCGGAGGAACTGGGAATTCCCTATGAACAGGTGAAGTGCAATGTCGCCGACACAGGCTCCCTCGGTCATAACGACATGACCGACGGCAGCCGCGGCACCTTCTCCTCCAGCATGGCGACGGTCTTTGCCGCCCGCAATGCCATCCAGGTGCTGCGCGAACGCGCCGCAAAGATGTGGGAGATTCCAGTGGATGACGTCGTTTGGGAAGATGGTCATGCCAAGGCCAAGGGCGAGACGCGCGGCAATCTTGCGCCGCTGTCGCTCAAGGAAATCGCCGCAGCCGCGGGAAATACCGGCGGCCCGATCGCCGGCCACAATGAGATCGTGGCCGATGGAGCGGGCGTGTCCTTTGCCACCCATATCTGCGACGTCGAGGTAGACCCCGAGACGGGCGCCACCAAGGTGCTGCGCTACACGGTCATCCAGGATGCGGGCAAGGCGGTTCACCCGACCTATGTCGAAGGCCAGTATCAGGGCGGTGCCGCACAGGGCATCGGTTGGGCGCTGAACGAGGAATATATCTACGGCAAGGATGGCCGCCTGCAGAATGCCGGCTTCCTCGACTACCGCATTCCGGTCTGCTCGGACCTGCCCTTCATCGACACGCAGATCCTCGAGATTCCCAACCCGAATCATCCCTATGGCGTGCGCGGCGTCGGTGAAACCTCGATCGTGCCGCCGCTCGCGGCGATTGCCAATGCCGTGTCGAATGCGGTTGGCGTGCGCATGACCCATGTGCCGATGTCGCCGCCGCGTATCCTCAAGGCCATTGAGGATGCGAAGAAGCACTGATGACTGAAGTCCATCTCTGGGGCGCGCTCCGGCCGGCTGCCGGCGGAGCGTCCTCCGTCGAGATCGAGGCCGGTACCATTCGTGAGTTGTTCCGCAAGCTGGAAGAACAATACCCTGGCATGGCGCCGCACATCGCGCGGGGCATCGCGGTGTCCATCAATGGCAAGATTTTCCGCGACAGCTGGGGCGAGAAGATTCCGGAAAAGGCCGAAGTCTATCTGCTGCCACGCATCCAGGGTGGATGAGCCATGGCCGAGCGCTGCTTTGCCGATGACGTGGCCGGCCGCGGTTGATTTCATAAGGTCGCGCAAACTCAACGAAGCCTTTGGACCCGCCAAATCCACGGCCGGCACAGTTCTCCAGGATCGCGTGCTTGCGACCATCCGGAAATTATGAGCTATTGCGCCGGTGAATCAGCCCTTGTCATTCAGGCACCGCTATCTTCCCGGCACCGCGCCGGGAGCACCTCTGCTCCTGCTGCACGGCACCGGCGGCGACGAGAATGATCTCGTTCCTCTGGGCGGCGCGTTGGCGCCGGGACGGGCGCTGATTTCGCCGCGCGGCCCGGTGCTGGAGAACGGCATGCCGCGCTTCTTCCGCAGACTCGCCGAAGGTGTCTTCGACGAGGCCGATGTGGCGAAACGCGCCCACGATCTTGCCGATTTCGTCAAGGCCGCGCGGGCTGAATATGATCTGGCGGCCCCCGTCGCCGTAGGTTTTTCCAATGGCGCCAATATCGCCGCCGCCGTTCTGTTGCTTCGCCCCGAGGCGCTGGCCGGTGCCGTCCTGATCCGCGCCATGGTGCCGCTTTCCGATCCGCCGAAATCCGATCTCGGCGGCAAGCCGGTCCTCATCCTTTCGGGTTCCGCCGATCCAATCGTGCCCATTGAAAATGCCCGCCGGCTCGCCGATATGCTGCGCAACGCCAAGGCCACTGTCCGGCACGAGACGCTGCCCGCCAGTCACGCAATGACCCAGGACGACCTCGCAATCGCAGGGAAACTGGCTGCAACAGGAATTCTAGATCATGCAACTGAACGGCATTCATCATCTCACCGCCATCACCGCCGACGCGCCCGGCAACCACGCTTTCTACACCGGAACGCTCGGCCTGCGGCTGGTCAAGAAGACCGTCAACCAGGACGATGTCAGCGCCTATCATCTGTTCTATGCCGACGGCATCGGCTCGCCCGGCACCGACATCACCTTTTTCGACTGGCCGGTGGGCCGCGAGCGGCGCGGCACCAATTCCATCTGCCGCACCGGATTCCGCGTGGCGGGCGAAGCGGCGATCGGCTGGTGGTCGGACAGGTTTGCCAAGCTCGATGTGAAACACGACAAGGCGCGCGAGCGACGATGGCCGCCTCACGCTCGATTTCGAAGACCCGGAAGGCCAGCGCCTGAGTCTCGTCGACGATGAAGGCGTCGGCGCCGCCCATCCCTGGAGCGAGAGCCCGGTTCCGGCCGGGCACCAGATACGCGGTCTCGGCCCCATCACCATCAGCGTGCCCGACCTCGTCGCCCACCGACGCGGTCCTCACTAAAGTCATGGGCATGACAGCCTGTCCGCCGCCATGGCGACATCCATGTCTACAAGATGAATGGCGACGGACCGGTTGCCGAGCTCCATGTCGCCGTCGAGCCCAACCTGTCCGCCTGCCGGACAGGGCGCGGGCGGCGTGCATCATGTGGCCTTCAACATCCCGAGCGCCGATTATGCCGCCTGGACCCAGCGCCTGAATGAGATGCGCATTCCATCGAGCGGCCCCGTCGACCGGTTCTGGTTCAAGAGCCTGTATTTCCGCGAGCCCAACGGCATACTCTTCGAGATCGCCACCGACGGGCCGGGCTTCGCCACCGACGAACCCATGGAAGGGCTGGGCAAGACCCTGTCGCTGCCGCCCTTCCTCGAAGCCAAGCGCGCCCAGATCGAGGCTAACCTCAAGCCGTTGGCGACCGCACGCTCTTGAGCGCGCCATAGAGTTTTGCGTAGCGCGGCAGCATCTCGGTTTCGTAGAAGCGTGTGGCCTGCCGGATCGGGCTCGATGACCGACTTCGCGCCGCACCATGGCGCGGCAACCCTCTTCGATGGTCTTGAATTTTCCGGCGCCGTGGGCGGCGAGAATGGCGCAGCCCAGCGCCGGCGCATCCGCCACTTCGGTGAGCTCGATGGCAGCGCCGATCGTGTCGGCATGGATCTTGAGCCACAGGGGCGAATTGGTGGCGCCGCCCGCCAGCACGATGCGTTTGGCCGAAAACGCCTCGCCGAAATTGTCGATGATGAGGCGCGTGCCGAGACAGATGCCTTCGATGATGGCGCGGAACACATGGGCCGGCGTGTGCTTGAGGGTAAGACCGGTGATGGCGCCGCGCGACAACGCGTCCGTATAGGGGGTGCGGTTGCCCTGGAAATGATCGAGCACCAGCAGGCCTTCCGATCCCGGCGGAAGCGCCGCCGCACCTTCATTGAGCGCCTCGAAACTCGTATGTTCCGCGAAGTGGCGCTTGAACCAGGCGATGACCGAGCCGGTCGATGTCTGGCCGCCCTCGATGATGGGTTTTCCCGGGTAGACGCCGTCCATATAGGTGCCCCACACGCCGGCCTTGTGCACCGGCTTCTCGGTGACCCCGATATGGAGATGCGAGGAACCGGTGATCAGCGCCATTTCGCCGGGTTCGGTGACGCCAAGGCCGATGACGCCGATGAAGGCGTCGGAGCCGCCCTGCACCACCAGCGTGCCGGCATTCAGTCCGAGATGTTGCGCCGCCTCCGGCGTCAGCGGCCCGATGGGCCGTCCCGGCGCCAGCATGTGTTGCGGCCATTTCTCTTCAAGATCGGCAAGGCCCAGCGTCTTCAACAGGCTGCGCGGGATGCCGCCGTGCTGGGTCTGGTAGTGCCAGCGGATCGCCGAATTGCCGATCGAACCGACCCACTTTCCGGTGAGCCGCAAATTGATGTAGTCCTGATATTCGCCGATCATCGCGGCGCGATCGTAGATGTCGGGCTGGTTCTTCTTGATCCACAAGGATTTCGGGATCATCCATTCGGCCGAAACCGGTCCGGCCCCGGCGCCATTGATGCGCAAGGCGGGATCCTTCGTCGCCGCCACCTCGTCGGCCTCCTTGGCCGAGCGCACGTCCATCCAGATCATGCAGGGCCGCAAGGGTTTGCCGTCCTTGCCGAGCGCCACGACCGAGCAGCAGGTCGTATCGACGCTCATGGCGATCACATCGGCGGGCGACACGCCGGCCTTGGCCAGCGCCCCCTTGACCGAAGCGCCCATGCCCTGCCACCAGTCCTCGGGGTTCTGCTCCGCCCAGGAGGGCTGCGGGAATTCCGTCTTGTAAGGTGTGGCGTGCGAGGCAATGCGGGTGCCCCTCGAGATCGAACACGAAGGCGCGGATGCCTTCGGTTCCCCCGTCGACGCCGATGAGATAGGACATCGCCCATCACTCCTTGATTTCGCGTTGCACCCGTTCCGGGAACGCCGTGGCAATCGCTGCACGGTCGGCGGCAATCACGCCGCGCTCGGTGATCAGCCCGGTCACGTATCTTGCCGGCGTCACGTCGAAGGCATAGTTGGCGACCGGCGAGCCGGGCGCGACGATCTCGACGGTCTCGATGCGGCCGTCGGCCGTGCGGCCGGTTATTTTCGTTACTTCTTCGCCGCTGCGCTGCTCAATGGGAATTTCGCGCAACCCGTCATGTCACGGTGAAATCGATGGTCGGCGACGGCAGCGCCACATAGAAGGGCACGCCATTGTCATGGGCGGCGAGCGCCTTGAGATAGGTGCCGATCTTGTTGCAGACATCGCCCGAGGCCGTGGTGCGGTCGCTGCCGACGATCACCAAGTCGACGAGGCCGTGCTGCATGAGATGGCCGCCGGTATTGTCGGGGATCACCGTATGCGGCACGCCATGATGGCCGAGTTCCCAGGCGGTGAGCGCAGCGCCCTGGTTGCGCGGCCGCGTCTCGTCGGCCCAGACATGGACGGCAATCCCGGCATCATGCGCCAGGTAAATGGGCGCCGTCGCCGTTCCCCAGTCCACGGTGGCGAGCCAGCCGGCATTGCAGTGCGTCAGGATATTGACCCGCTCGCCCGGCTTCTTGCGCGCGGCGATCGGCCTGATGAGTTCCAGGCCGTGGCGGCCGATGGACTTGTTGATCTCCACATCCTCGTCGGCGATTTCCGCCGCCCGGCTTATAGGCCGCTTGCAACCCGCGCCTGCGACCCAAGCGGCTTCAACGCTTTCGCCATCTCGTCCAGCGCCCATTTGAGATTGATCGCCGTGGGCCGCGTCGCATGCAACATCGCATAGGCCCGCGCCATCGCCGCATCGGAAGCATCCTCGCGCATGGCGAGCGCCATGCCATAGGCGGCTGTAGCGCCGATCAGGGGTGCGCCGCGCACCAGCATGTCCTTGATGGCGCGGGCTGCTTCAGCCGAAGTCCGGAGCGTCACCGTCTCGAAGACATGGGGCAATTTGGTCTGGTCGATGATCTCGACCGACCAGCCGTCGGCATTGAGCCAGATGGTGCGATAATGCTTGCCGCCGACATTCATCAATTCAGGTCCGTGCTTGACGCCACTCTGGCGGCAATGATGATATCGAATGCGGGCAACAATCAAGGCCGGGAAAGCCATGGCCTATCACATCGATCCAGAGAAGGATCGCATATACATCGAGGAATTCCGGCGCACGCCCATCGGCCGCCACAGCCCGGGCCTGCGCCGTGTCCTCAACACGCTTCGATACGATCCCACCGGCCGGCAGGTCATTCTTGTGTGCCGCAAGCCCTTCGCCGAATGGGTGCTGGGCGAAATGCCGGCCGTCCGGTCCGAGCCGTTGAAGATCGAGGCGGGCCCGGTCTTTACGAGCCGCGAGGAAGCCGAATGGGAAGTCTTCCGCCGCCGCTGGCAGGCCCATACGGGCGAAAACATCAATCTGCCTTTCAAGGGAGCCGAGTGATGCTGAAAATTCTCGGCTATCCGGACCGCTACAGCGTGCTCCAAGGCGGTGAAATCAAATTCATGGTGTCGCTCGAGGAAGGCGAGAATTTCGAGGCGCGGCTGGTCCGCGTGGTCAATGGCGACTGCAATCCCGACGGTCCCGGTCTCAAATTCTGCGAGATTTCCAACACCGCCAACGGCACCTATGCCGGCAGGCGCCAGACGATCGACGCAGGCTCCTATATGGTGGCGCCGTCCTTGCCACCGCTCAAGAGTTTCACCTTTACCGCCTATGTCTGGCCAACCTTGCCCGATCGCGGCTTTCAGGTGATCGCGGCGCAAGGGCCGCTCAAGATCGCCATCGATGGGGCGGCGCTGACGCTCGCTGCCGGAAACGAGCGCCATTCGGTGAAGGCCCGCATGCTGGTCCGGCAATGGTATGCGATCAGGGTCTCGCTCGATGTCAGGACCCGCCAGTTTACGCTCGAACAGAAGCCGCTCGAGTCCCATCCATTGATGAACGACGCCGGAAAGGCGGCGGGACGGCTTGCCTCCCTCCCGCCGCTATCCAAGGGATTTTACCTTGCCGGTTGCCCGCAGGACGATGGCACCATTGGTGAGCATTTCGACGGCAAGATCGAGGCCCCGTCACTCGGCAAGATCGCCCGCTGGGACTTTTCGAAAGAAATCGAAACCACGAAATGCCTCGATATGGGCCGCGGCAAGCACCATGGCCGCCTCGTCAATCTGCCCGCCCGCGCCATGAAGGGTCACAACTGGGACGGCTCCGAACATCGCTGGGCGCTGAAGCCCGAGCATTACGGCGCCATTCACTTTCACCATGACGATCTCTACGACGCCGGCTGGGAACCCTCGGTCACGGTGAAGATTCCGGCCGATCTCAAGAGCGGCCCCTATGCGCTGCATGTGATGTCGGGGCCCAGCGACGAGACGGCGACGCGCGAGCACTACATCCCCTTCTTCGTCGTGCCGCGCAAGGGCGCGAAGCGCCAGAAGGATCGCCTTCCTGGCACCCACCTGCGCCTACATGGCCTATGCCAACCATGCCGAACACATCACCGCCCGCGAAGCCGAGCGTACGATGGGGCGGCTCCTGCAATTCGGCCATGCCGATCTTTACATGTACGATCACCCGGAACTCGGCGGCTCGCTCTACGACAGCCATCTCGACGGCTCCGGCGTGTGCTATTCGAGCCGCTTGCGCCCCGTCCTTAATTTCTCCCCGCGCTACCATTCCTGGGTCGGCGGCCACGGTTCGGGCCTCTGGCAATACAATGCCGACACCCACCTCTTCGACTGGCTCGACCACAACGGCATCGATTACGATGTGATAACCGATGAGGATTTGCATCGCGAGGGCTATGCGCTGCTCAAGGATTATCGGGTGATCATGACCGGCACTCATCCGGAATATCATTCGACGCGCATGTGGGATGCCATGAAGCGCTGGCTCGATAGGGGCGGCAGGCTCATGTATCTCGGCGCCAATGGCTGGTATTGGCGGATCGCCTTCCACAAGAACTTGCCGGGCGTGATTGAAGTGCGCCGCGCCGAGGACGGCATCCGCACCTGGGCGGCCGAGCCCGGCGAATACTATCATTCCTTTAACGGCGAGATGGGCGGGCTGTGGCGGCGCATCGGCCGCCCGCCGAATGTGATCTGCGCCGTTGGCTTCATCGCCCAAGGCTTCGATGTCTGCAGCTATTTCCGCCGCGGCCCCGATTCCCATAATCCCCGCGCCAGGTTCATCTTCGAGGGCGTCGCCGACGAGGTGATCGGCGATTTCGGCCTGATCGGCGGCGGTGCGGCAGGCCTTGAACTCGATTGCATCACCACGGCCCTGGGCTCGCCGCCCAATACCCTGCGGCTCGCCTCCTCGGAAAACCATTCGGCGATGGTGCAGCTGGTCAACGAGGAATTCGGCGTCGTCCCCGTAAATATCGGCGGCGACCAGAACGACCGGGTGCGTGCCGATCTCGCCTTCTGCGAAACGCCATCGGGCGGCGCCATCTTCTCCGTCTCATCGATTTCCTGGTGCGGCTCGCTCTCCCACAACAACTATGACAACAACGTCTCGCGCATCACACTCAATGTCTTGAAGCGCTTTGCCGATGCGAAACGGTTTGCGGTTTGAGCCGCTACAGCTCCGCATTGGCTTCGCTCGTCACCACGCCGCCGGCATCGGCGATGGCGCCGGATTGCGGCATGCTCCGCCGCCCGTGCACTCAAGACCTCGAAGGGCTGACCGGCAATGAGCGGTGCGATACAGCGATACGAAAACCGGCGCGGCACGGCGCCGAGCAGCACCGAAGCCTGATTGAGCAACAGATCGGCCTGCAGCGGCCCGTGCACCACGAGGCCCCCATAACCTTCGGTTTGCGTGGCATAGGGGTGATCATAGTGGATGCGATGGCCGTTGAAAGTAAGCGCCGAGAATCGGAAGAGGAGCACCGGCGAGGCATCGACTTGCCAGATGAGGTCGGCTCGGGGCCTGGCGGAAGGTGCGGGCGGCGCGACTGCGGCCTGCCTCGCGGAAGACAAGATCTTGCCGCTCGCGCAAGGCAAGCACGCCATCGGATTCGATTTCATGCCGCACCGTGACGAAACACAGACGGCCGCTGCGGCCTTGGCGCTCCTGAATATCGGCAATCGTCGCGGTGCGCCGGATCGCGGCACCGATGTGGATCGGTGCGATTGTCTCCACCTCGCCTCCCGCCCACATGCGGCGCGGCAGTGGCGCGGGCGGCAGGAAACTCCCGCGAGCTTCGCTGCCGTCGGGGCCGAGATCGGTTTCCGCCGGAGTGGGTAGCGCGAGGCACCAGTGAAGCCCCGGAGGCGCCTCATCCGGACTTTGCGGGATCGAAAAGCTGCGGCGCGAGTGTAGTCCGATAGGCGGCAACCAGCCCTGCCGTGACGATGTCTTCGCGCACTCGCCCGGCGCCCGATCCAGGCTGACAGCGGCTGCGCCTCATTCATCGGCTTTGCACCGGCAATGGCGCCCATGAGGCGGTGCCTTCGTCAAAGACATGCAGTTCGCCCAGGGAAATATCGAACCATACGCCGTGCAGCGACAGCTCGCCGCGGTTTTCCTTCATCCGTATCCACGGGAAGGTGCGCAGGTTGGCGAGCGAATGCTCGATCGAGGCGCGCTCGATGTGGCGCTCGTGATCGCCATCCGTCACGGCTTCATCCTTTGGCACGATACGGGCCACGTCCTTGACCGCCCGCATCCAACTGCCGATGAAATCGGTATGGGTCAGTGGGCTGCCTGCCTGGGTCGCAACACGAATGCCGCCGCAACGGCCATGCCCCATGATCACCACATGTTTGACGCCCAGGGAGAGCACAGCGAATTCGAGGGCAGCACTCGTCGAATGGTGCCCGCCGTCCGGCGTGTAGGGCGGCACCAGATTGGCGACATTGCGGACCACGAATATTTCGCCCGGGCCCGCATCGAACACGGTTTCCGGAGCGGCACGCGAATCGCAGCAGGCGATCATCATGATCGTCGGTTTCTGCTGCCCTTCGCCCAGCCTGCGATACCGCTCGGCCTCCGAGGCGTAGCGGCCACTGCGGAAGCTCTCGTAGCCGTCCATAAGACGTCTGCGGCAAAGGCATTGGCGTCTCCAGGCTGGGTTCGGCTGCAGCGGTGTGAGTGGAAATTGACTGGCGGTGCAGGGAGTAGTCTGCAAACTTGTCTCAGGTAATTCTCTGGTAACAGGGAAATCTACAGGGAATCTCTACGGAATCCAGCAAAACTGGGCGGTGCCATCAACATCAAGAACTGCAATGCGTAGAAAGAATAACAGCAAGGTAGGGATCAACCCGGCGCCATGAGTAGGTACTTCGACCGGTTCGGCCGAAATAACAATAGTTATTTCCTCACGCAGTCATCGAACAACCGGCGGGCAGCCCAGTTGGTGGGGGAAAGCCCTCGAATGACAGGCTCTGTCCCACGCAGGTCGACCGTGAAAAGCAGAGAAAAATTCCCCTTGGCATCTTTGTCCTGATAATTCACGCGGAAGATCATGCCGGCGGGCATGCCATTTTCCAGGAGCCATTCGACCTTTCCCCCTTTTCCGACACTGGGGAAATTTCCAGGGGGCCGGTCGTAAACGACAGCGTTTTCGAAAGAATAAGTCTTGCCCTTCCATTCGATGCCGTACCACGAGCCACTGCTGCTATCCACCAGGAACAGCCGCAGGCCTTCCGGCGCGGAGCATTCAAACACATTGTCGCCGGTTCCCGACGCGACCTTGCGCCCGGCATCCAGGCTCGGGACTGATCTGCAATCCTTTTCCACAACGGACGTGTAGGTGCTGGTTGCGCAAGCGAGTTCCAGAGTCGCCATCGATGGTGACGCTGTGACGAGGCTGCTGCCCGCGATGAATATTGTTTTGAGGATACGCGTCATCGCCGCTATGTCCGCGCCGCCAGGGTCTGCCAAGTCTTGGCGGCAACCACACCATCGGCCGAGAGGCCATTCCTACCCTGGAAGGCGACAATGGCCGCGTGGGTTGCGGGACCGAACACACCATCGGGCTCAAGATCTTTGCCGAGCCTGTTCAATCGCTGCTGCAGTTCAGCAACCCTGGCCGATTTATCGCCCAGCATGAGCGTGGCCGAAGCGGTGGGCTTTGCCCCCGCGCCAAGAGAGCCATCTTTCTGCCACTGGCGCATTTTTTGTTCGCTGATTTCGGAATGCATGCAGACCCCACTTGGTCTCGCCGGCAAACTTGCCGTGCCCCGCGCGATAGGAACGGCTTAGCACAAGTCTCGCGTTGTCACAAAGGATCGCTTGGCGCCCCAACATCCGTTATCGCATGTCCCAAAAAGAGTTGACGCCGACCTAATCTTTGACATAGCGCGCCGTCTGTGCCCCGGACGATACCACCGAACAGACGAGTTACCGGGGCTTTGCTCACAATCAGAAACCCAGTGAAAAATTAACCCAAACCGGGAATGATTGGCGGAGA
>CAVZNM010000002.1:0-739541 GCA_963776685.1 uncultured Alphaproteobacteria bacterium | reverse complement strand
TCGAACCCCCGGTACGGTTGCCCGTACTCCGCATTTCGAGTGCGGCGCGATCGACCACTCTGCCACCTCTCCGCATGAGACGATGGGGCCGGAAGCGGCTAGATAGCGAAGACCGCAGGCCCTGCCAACCCCCCATCGGCCGCCGAGTTGACAGGGGTGGCGGACCTGCTAGAAGGCGGCCCGTCAACCGAAGGCAGGTCATGGGCTTGGGTTTTGCCACAGTCGCTCTCCAGCGCTCCGCTCCCGCGGCCGGCGCCGCCATGGCCGTTGCGGAGAAACTCACGGCGAAAACCGCCAAAACGCGTAAGCCTTGTCCCCCGGCCTTCTCGCCCCTCGGGGGACGAGGCCGAACCCCTCTAGGCCCGAATGCTGGACCGGCCAGGTCCAGAGGGGAGGGCGGGACCGAAGAGCTTGAGGAGTTTCTCATGGGTTACAAGGTTGCAGTCGTCGGCGCCACCGGCAATGTCGGCCGCGAAATGCTCAACATCCTCGCCGAGCGCGAATTCCCGGTCGATGAGGTGCTTCGCCATCGCCTCGCGCCGTTCGATGGGCGTTGAGGTCTCCTTCGGCGACCGCATCCTCAAGTGCCAGGACCTCGAGCAGTTCGATTTTTCCGAGGTCGATTTCTGCCTGATGTCGGCGGGCTCCGCCGTCTCCAAGGAATGGTCGCCGAAGATCGGCGCGACTGGGCTGCCATGGTCATCGATAATTCCTCCTGCTGGCGCTACGACGCGGAAGTGCCGCTGGTCGTTCCGGAAGTGAACGCCCATGTGCTCGAGGAATACATGAAGCGCAACAACCGGCGGAACATCATCGCCAATCCCAATTGCTCGACCGCCCAGCTCGTCGTGGTGCTGAAGCCCTTGCACGATGTGGCCCAGATCAAGCGCGTCGTGGTCGCCACCTATCAGTCGGTCTCGGGCGCCGGCAAGGAAGGCGATGGACGAGCTGTGGAACCAGACCAAGGGCATCTTCGTCACCGATGCGCCCGACGCCCAAGAAGTTCACCAAGCAGATCGCCTTCAACGTCATCCCCCACATCGACGTGTTCATGGATTCCGGCGAGACCAAGGAAGAGTGGAAGATGAGTGGCCGAGACCAAGAAGATTCTCGATCCCAAGATCAAGCTCACCGCGACCTGCGTGCGCGTGCCGGTCTTCGTCGGCCATTCGGAAGCGGTGAATATCGAGTTCGAGAAGCCGCTCTCGGCCGAAGAAGCGCGCGAAATCCTGCGCGAGGCGCCGGGCGTGCATGGTCGTCGACAAGCGCGAGAATGGCGGCTACGTGACGCCGGTCGAATGCGTCGGCGATTTCGCCACCTTCGTGTCGCCGCATCCGCGAGGACGCCACCATCGAGAACGGCACTCAATCTCTGGATCGTCTCCGACAATCTGCGCAAGGGCGCAGCGCTCAACACGGTGCAGATCGCCGAAAGCCTGATCAACCGCGGCCTCCTGAAAAAGGCGGCTTGAGGCCAGGCAGACTGAGTTGCGGAATGGTGACGGCAGCCGCTTTCCGCTCGACCTCGAGCCCTCGGCAGCCTGGACGGTTTGAACGGGCCCAAGCCCTTGGTCGCGCGGCATACGGGGCGTGGCGGCCGCGGTGCGATGTTGACATTCAACCGGCGCCATGAACACAATAGTTTCGCTGCAAAATCCGGCGCATCGGGAAAAACGCCGGGAATGGCAGTGGAGGAACAGCGCCGGGCTTGGAAGATCCAGGTGCCAACCATTGGCAGCCGCCGAAGGAAGCCCCGGTATCAGCACAGGAGGGAATGGTTGATGATGAGAAGTGTGTTGTGGGGTGTGTCGGCGATCGCGATCGCGGGCCTCCTTTGTTCGGCTTCGTTCACGGCTCAGGCCGAAACGAAGGGTCCGGTGACCGACGATCTCGGGGTCGTCGAGATCCCGAAGGATGCGCCGATCGTGATCGGCGGCTACTGGGTGATTTCAGGCCCCGACACGGCGCTCGGACTCGATTCGAAGCGCGGCGTCGAAGTCGCATTCGACGACATCGGCAACCAGATCGCCGGCCATCCGATCCAGTTCGTCGTCGAGGACGACGGCTGCAACGCCGAAGGCGGCCAGACCGCGGCGACCAAGCTCGCCACGCTTCCGAACATCGTCGCGGTTCTCGGGCCCTGCCTGCTCGAGCGCTGCGACGACCGGCGCGCCGATCCTGTGGAAGGCGGGCCTCACCAATATCGGCACCGCCACGACCGCGCCCTCGCTCACCGCTGCCGACCGCAAGCCCGACTATTTCGGCTATATGCGCACGATCTACAGCGACAACGACCAGGGCTTCAACGATGCCGAATGGTTCTACAAGGAGCTGAAGTGCAAGACGATCGCCACCATCCATGACGGCAGCCCCTATGCCTCGCAGCTCGCCAAGGTGGCCGCCGACCACTTCAAGGAGCTGGGCGGCGAAGTCGTGGCCGAGGAGGCGGTGACGCCGACCGACGTCGACATGCGCCCGGTGCTCACCGGGATCGGCACCAAGAAGCCCTGCGTGCTCTATTTCCCGACCTTCGTCGCGGTGACCGCGCAGATCGTCCGCCAGGCGCCTGAAATCGCCGACCTCAAGGACACCCACATCATCGGCGGCAGCGCCGTCCTGGCGCCCGGCTTGCTCGAGGCGGCGGGCGATGCGGCCAAGGACTTCCGCATCACCAATGTCGACATCTCGCCTGAGGTGATGGGCGCGAAGTACCCGGAGTTCGTCGAGAAGTACACGGCGAAATTCGGCGAAGGGCCCGATCAACGCCTTCCATGCCCAGGCCTATGACGCGGGCATCATCCTTGCCAAGGCGATCGAGAAGGTCGCGAAGAAGGACGACGCCGGCAACACCTACATCGGCAAGAAGGCGCTGCACGACGAGCTGTTCTCGACCAAGGGCTATGACGGCATCTCAGGGCCGATCAACTGCGATCGAGCACGGCCAGTGCGGTGCCTTCAATTTCGCCGTCTATCAGTTCACCGACGGCGATCCCTCGACGTTCAAGACGGGTGAAAATCCGAAGAAGATCTATCCGACCAAGTAGCCTTCGGGCTGCCGCAATGCCAGCGGCCGGCCGCCCGTCGATGGGGCGGCCGGCACGTCTGAGCGGGGCAGTCTTGAGAACGCGACAGCATCCGGAGGGTCCATGACCGTTGCAAGCGACTCGCAACGACAGCCGCAGAGGCAACGGGCCTGGGCGGGAAGGCTCGGCAATCTGCACCGCATCACCTTCGTCGATGTCGTTCTGTGGGCGCTTGCGCATCGGGCTCCTCTTGCTGGTCGTCGTCGGAACCATCGCCACGCTGTGGAAGGGCACCTACGATGCCCGCCACTGGTTCGATTTCTTCATGTTCGGGCTCACCATCGGCGGCGTCTATGCGCTGATCGCGCTCGGCTACACGATGGTCTACGGCGTCCTGCGCCTGATCAACTTCGCCCATGGCGACATCGCCATGACGGGCGCCTTCTCGGCCTACTTCCTGGCGCGCAGCTTCGACCGGTCCGGCTTTCTCGATGCCTATCCGGTCACCGCCACGCTCGGGATCATGCTGCTGTCGATGGCGGTGTGCACGGCCACCGCGCTCATCGTCGAGCGCATCTGCTACCGCCCGTTCCGGCATGTTGCCACGCTGGCGCCGCTGATCTGCGCGATCGGCGCCTCCTTCGTGCTGCAGCACGTGTTCCGCGGCATGTTCGGCTCGAATGTGCGCTCCTATCCCGATCCCGAATGGCTGAAGGGCAATGTCGATTTTCTCGGCCTGTCGCTGCCGGCGGTGCAGCCGATCGTCATCCTGACCGCGGTCGCGGCGATGATCTTCCTCTACCTGATCGTGCAGAGGACCAGGATGGGCATGGCGATGCGGGCGGTGTCGGAGGATCGCGACGCGGCAGCGCTCATGGGCATCGATTCGAACAAGGTCATCATCTTCACCTTCGTGCTCGGCGCCTGCATGGCCGGCATCGGCGGCGTGCTCTACTGCTTCGTCTACAAGCAAATCTATTTCTACACCGGCTTCCTGCCCGGCATCAAAGCGTTCAGCGCCGCTGTGCTCGGCGGCATCGGCAATATTCCCGGCGCCATGTTCGGCGGCTTTTTCCTAGGGGTCATCGAATCGATCGGGCCGCCCCTGTTCCTTGACGGCCTCGGCGTTCCCGCGCCCTACCAGTTGCGCGACCTCGTGGCCTTCACGCTTCTCGTCATGGTGCTGGTGTTCCGGCCGCAAGGCCTGCTCGGCGAAGCGCTCGTCAAGAAGCGAGCGTGAAGGGGAAACGGCATGTCGTTTGAAGTCATCGCCGCGAGCCGGCTCGAAGCAGCGCAAGACCACCCCCTGGCGGCTGGTGATCAATACCGGGCTGCAGACGGGCGGGATCGGGCTCGCGCTCGCCTTCGTCGGCATCCTGTCGATGTTCAACAACCGGCCGATCATCGTCGGGCGTCGTCACTCTCGGCTATGCGACGCTCGGCTTGCTCTTTTTCGTCGCGGGGATTTTCGTCGGCATCAGGCGTCCCTTCGCCACGCTCTCCAAGATGATGCTGGGCGGCGACCGTGGCGGGGACGATCGCTGCGGCGATGGTCGCGGTTCTGCCCGTGGTCATGAGCTTCATCAGTCTCCGGTTCATCTTTCTTGCCCTCGACAAGCCTCTGCTCGACATGCTGACCTTCTCCGTCAAGCCGCCGGCGCTCGGCATCGTTTACCTTCTCGGCCTCGGAGCGGTCCTGGGCTTCCTCGGCGTTCTCCTCGTCGCGCTCCCGCCGCCCATCCGCCGGCCATTGTCGGGTGGCGTCATAGCGGTCGGCCTCGCCGGCCTGTTCCAGGAACTGATCCGCCCGATCCTCGCCAACAGCAGCGTGACCAAGCCGCTCCACGATCTGCTCTACACCTATACCGGTCTCAGACTGCAGGGCGCGGTCATCATGTTCTGCGTCGCCGTCGCCTTCATCGTGGTTCGCGAACTGACCCGCGACCAGGTGGCAGCCCGCTACAGCCGGCTTAAACCCTCGACCCGGCGCAACATTCGCTGGACCTATCTTGCCGCCGCCGCGATCCTCGCCATCCTGTTTCCGCTCTATGCCGGCAATTTCGTCGGCCAGGTTCTGCTGATGGTCGGGCTTTTCATCCTCATGGGAATGGGGCTCAATCTCGAGGTCGGCATCGCCGGTCTGCTCGATCTTGGCTTCGTCGCCTTCTATGCGGTCGGCGCCTATACGACGGCCCTCCTCACCGCCGACAGCCCGTTCGCGCTCGCCCATCTCTCCTACTGGCAGGCGATGCCGATCGCGGTCCTCGCCTCGGTGATCGTCGGCATCATCTTCGGCATTCCGGTGCTCAAGGTGCGCGGCGACTATCTCGCAGTCGCGACCCTCGGCCTCGGCGAGATCGTGCGGGTGATCGTCCTGTCCGACGCCGCGGCGCCGCTGCTTGGCCGGCGCCAAGGGCATCCTGCAGATCCCGCGGCCTGTCGATCGGCGATTTTCATCTGACGACGCCGGTGTCGCTGTTCTATCTGACGCTTGCCGCCTCGCTGGTCGCCGCCTATTTCGCCTGGCGGCTCGAGGAGTCGCGCCTTGGCCGTGCCTGGATGGCGATCCGCGACGATGAGGACGTCGCCCAGGCGCTCGGCATCAACCTCATCAGGGTGAAGCTTCTTGCCTACGGCCTCGGCGCCGCCTTCGCCGGGCTCGCCGGCTCGATCTTCGCCACCATGCTCGGCACCATCTATCCGCACTCGTTTCCAGCTCATCATCTCGATCAACATCCTGGCGCTGATCATCGTCGGCGGCATGGGCAGCCTGCCGGGCGTGGCGCTCGGCGCTGCGGTGCTGATCGGTCTGCCGGAGGCGCTGCGCGAATTCGGCGAGTTCCGGTTCCTGTTCTACGGTCTGGCGATCATCGCGGTCATGCGGCTCAAGCCGGAAGGACTGTGGCCGTCGGCCGCCAAGCGCCGCGAGATGCAGATCGACGCGGAAACCGCCGCCGTCCAGACCGCGTCCGTGACCGAGCCGAAGACATGAACCAGCCCAGCGGCGCCCTGCTCAAGACGGAGGCGATGACGAAACGCTTCGGCGGACTCGTCGCCGTCGAAAAGCTCGATCTCGAAGTCAGGGAAGGCTCGATCCACAGCATCATCGGACCCAACGGCGCCGGCAAGACCACCGTCTTCAACTGCATCATGGAATTCTATACGCCGGACGAGGGCGCGGTCTGGTTCGCCGGCGAACGGATCGACGGCGTGACGCCGGACCGGGTCGCCGAAGCCGGTATCAACCGCACCTATCAGAATATCCGCCTGTTCCGGAATCTGACGGCGATCGAGAACATCCTGGTCGGCATGCATATCCATCTCAAATCGACCTGGTACGGCGCCGTCTTCAACACGCCGGCGACGCGCCGCGACGAGGTGGAAGCCCATGAGAACGCGCGGCGAATCCTCGACTTCGTGGGCCTGCGCGGGCGCGGCGACGTGGTGGCGCGCAACCTCGCCTATGGCGAACAGCGCCGCCTCGAGATTGCCCGGGCGCTCGCCACACGGCCGCGGCTCCTCATGCTCGATGAGCCGATGGCCGGCATGAACCCGCGCGAAAGCACGGACATGATGAACTTCGTCCGCCGGGTGCGCGACGAGCGCGGCGTCACGATCCTGCTCATCGAGCATTCGATGCGCGTCGTGATGGGCGTCTCCGATCGGGTGAGCGTGCTGGACTACGGCATCAAGATCGCCGAAGGCACGCCCGCCGAGATTCAGAACAACAAGCTCGTTATCGAGGCCTATCTCGGCACCACCAAAGACACGACGCTTAAATAGCATGACCCTTCTCGAAATCCGTAACCTCCATGTCCACTACGGCAAGATCCACGCCCTGCGCGGCGTGTCGCTGACCATCGGCAAGGACCAGATCGTCACGCTGATCGGCGCCAACGGCGCCGGCAAGAGCACGACTCTGCGTGCAATCTCCGGCATAATTGCCGTCACCGAAGGAGAGATGGCGTTCGAGGGCCAACCGCTCCGGGATCTTGCCGGCTCACCAGGTGGTTTCGAAGGGTGTCGTGCAAGTGCCGGAGGGACGACGCATCTTCGGCCGGCTCACGGTGGCGGAGAATCTCCGCGTCGGCGCCTTCCTCAACAATGACAAGAAATGGATCGCCGACAAGGAGGCCCATGTGCTTGCCATGTTCCCGGTGCTCAAGGTGCGGCTGAAGCAGGTTGCCGGCACATTGTCGGGTGGCGAGCAGCAGATGCTGGCGATCGCCCGCGGGCTGATGTCGAACCCGCGGGTTCTGCTGCTCGACGAGCCGAGCATGGGACTCGCTCCCATTCTCGTGCAGCGGATCTTCGATACGATCGTCGAAATTCGCAAGCAGGGCGTGGCGGTCCTGCTTGTCGAGCAGAACGCCTTCTTGTCGCTGCAGATCGCCGACTATGGCTATGTCATCGAGACGGGCGAGATCGTGCTCGAAGGCCCGGGCAAAGAGCTGCTCGGCAATCCGCAAGTCAAGGAAGCCTACCTTGGCTGAAGCAGAAGCGTGCAGCATGCGGGAAGATGAAGATTTACCTCATCCTGAGGTGCGAAGCACGAGAGCGACGGCCGGGGTCAGTGTACGGAGTCTTCAGCAGCTTGCTAAACTGATTGAGCGCTCGGAGCGCCGGACGCAGCCGCCCTCACGCGCCGGTTTCGCCCCAGGCAGCAGCGGCGAGGATGGGGCCGGCCTTGCCCTGTTGCAGCAGGGCGGCGGCACCCCGGCAATCGGGCAGCAGAATGTCTTGCTTCGGCAGTGAGAGCGTTATCGTCTCGCCGTGCCACATGCCGGCGGGTACCAGCTTGCGCACGACATTGTAGTAGACGATGTCCTTGCCGGCGTTTTCACCCTTTTCGATAGTCATGGCAATCGACGGTGCAAAGGGCATGAGCCAAAGGGTCGCGTCCTGCGCGGCGCTGCCCTTGCCGATCTCGACGATAAGTTCATCGTCTTTGGCGGCGAGCGATATGGCGATCGGATTTTGCGGCGTTGCCGCCTGCGCCCGGGCGATGGCTTTGAGGATCGCCGATTTGTCCCTGCCGCTGTAGTGGCTGCCGCCGTCGACCACCACCTGCGGCGTGTAGACGTCCATATCGCCGCGGGCTTTCGCGTAATCGTATTGGCGCTGCGATTTCTCCGGGCTCGCCAGCGTGTCGCGCCAGCCGAGATAGTCCCAATAGTCGACGTTGTAGGAGAGGACGATGACGCCGGGCATCGAGCGGAGTTCGCCCATCAGCGCATCGGCCGGCGGACAGGACGAACAGCCCTGGCTGGTGAAGAGTTCGATCACGACGGGCCGTGCGGCTCCCGCCTGCGCCGGCCTTGCCGCAAAGGCCGCAGCCGCTCCGGCAGCAAGGGCCAGAACAGTCCGCCGTGACATCGCAGGCCGCCGTTCCATGAAGGAAGTATGGGGCCATAAGGCGGCAATAGCCACTCACAACCGGTTGAGGCGGGATCACAATGACGCGAAGGTAACGCCTGCTTGATGCCGCGGCAACCGGGTCCGAAGTTGGAGCCCGTCTCAACTCTCGACGATCACCTTGAAGCCGCCATAGATCATCCGCTTCCCGTCGAATGGCATCGACTTCATGTCCATCCCGGCGATCCAGGGGTCCTTCATCACAGCCGCATTAACTCGATCGCGGTCGCGGCGCGACTTAAACGCGATCCATGAAAAGATTACGGTTTCGCCAGGCTTGAGTTTCACGCTTTGCGGAAAAGACGTGAGCTTGCCGGGCTTCACGTCATCGGCCACGCATTCGAAGTGGGCGAGCGCCCCGTGCTTTACCCAGATTTTTCCGGCTTTGCGCGCCATGCGCCGGTAAGCCGGAAGGTTTTTTTTCGGTACCGGGACGAGAAATCCATCAACATAGTTCATCTCAAGAGTCTCCTTCTCCGCCCTCCATTACTGGACCTAGTGGCAGTATGGCCCAGATTCAAGCTTGCCCCACCTTACGCAACCTTGGCAAGGTTGCGCAGCACATAGGGCATGATGCCGCCATTGCGGAAGTAGTCGAGCTCGTCGAGCGTGTCGATGCGGCACAGGACCTGGGCAGAGGCCATGGCACCGTCGGTGCGGATGATCTCGACGTTAAGCATGGCGCGAGGCTTGAGGCCGTCGGCGAGGCCCCTAATCGTCACTATTTCATCGCCCTTGAGACCGAGCGTTAGCCAGCTTTCACCATCCATGAACTGCAGGGGAATGACCCCCATGCCGATCAGGTTGGAGCGGTGGATGCGCTCGAAGCTCTGGGCGATGACGGCGCGCACGCCGAGCAGCCGCGTGCCCTTCGCCGCCCAGTCGCGCGACGAGCCGGTGCCGTATTCGCGTGCCCGCGAAGATGACGAGTGGTACTCCCTCGGTCTGATACTTCATCGCCGCATCGTAGATCGGCATCTGGGTGAAGGAGGGATAATGCATGGTGAAGCCGCCTTCCACACCCGGCACCATCTGGTTCTTGATGCGGATATTGGCGAAGGTGCCGCGCATCATCACTTCGTGGTGGCCGCGCCGCGCTCCGTAGGAATTGAAGTCGAGCTTCTCAACCCCGCGTCCCATCAGATATATGCCGGCGGGCGAAGCCGCCCTGATGTCGCCGGCGGGCGAAATGTGGTCAGTGGTGATCGAATCGAGGAAGAGGCCGAGAATGCGGGCACCGTGAATGTTGGCAACGAGCGCGGGCGTCATGGTGAGACCGTCGAAATAGGGCGGGTTCGCCACATAGGTGCTCTGCGCGTCCCATGAATAGGTGAGGCCCTTTCCCACCTTGATCTTGCGCCATTGCGCATCGCCCTTGAACACGTCCTTGTATTTTTTGGCGAAGGCCTTGCGCGTCACGTTCCTGCGCACGAAATCGGCAATCTCCTTGGCGGAGGGCCAGATGTCCCTGAGATAGACGGGCGCCCCCTTCCTGTCGTGGCCCAAGCGGATCGCTGACCAGATCGACGTTGAGCGATCCCGCCAGAGCATAGGCGACGACCAGTGGCGGCGAGGCGAGATAGTTGGCGCGCACGTCCGGGTTGACCCGGCCTTCGAAATTGCGGTTGCCCGAAAGCACGGCGGCGGCGACGAGATCGTTCTTCCTGATCGCATCGGCGATGGTCTCCGGCAGCGGGCCGGAATTGCCGATGCAGGTGGTGCAGCCGTAGCCCACGAGATCGAAGCCGATCCTGTCGAGGTCCTTCTGAAGCCCCGAGGATTTGAGATATTCGGTCACCACCTGGCTGCCGGGGGCAAGCGAGGTCTTGACCCAGGGCTTGGGGCTCAAGCCCTTCTTCACCGCATTGCGGGCGAGAAGTCCCGCGCCGATCATCACCGACGGGTTCGAGGTATTGGTGCAGGAGGTGATCGCGGCGATCACCACATCGCCATGGCCCAAATCGAAATTGGCGTTGTCGACCTTGAAGCGGCGGCCCAGCTGCTCCGCCTTCTTGAACTCCTCCGCCATCACCGTGGCGAAGCCGGAGGCGGCGTCCTTGAGTGTCACACGGTCCTGCGGCCGCTTGGGCCCCGCCATCGAAGGAACCACGCAGTCGAGATCGAGGACCAGCATGTCGGTGTAATCGGGCTCGGGAGATTTGGGCGTCCAGAACATGTCCTGGGCCTTGGCATATTTTTCAACCAGTGCGATCTGGGCCGGCGCGCGCGCCGTGCCCTTGAGATAGCCGATGGTTTCGGCGGAGATCGGGAAGAAGCCGCAGGTGGCGCCATATTCCGGCGCCATGTTGGCGATCGTCGCCATGTCTTCGAGCGCCAGTGTGGCAAGCCCCGGCCCGTAGAACTCCACGAATTTTCCGACCACGCCCTTCTTGCGCAGCATCTGGGTGACGGTGAGCACGAGATCGGTGGCGGTGGTGCCTTCGGGAAGCCTGCCGGTCAAACGAAAGCCGATCACTTCCGGAATGAGCATGGAGATGGGCTGGCCCAGCATCGCCGCTTCCGCCTCGATACCGCCCACCCCCCAGCCGAGCACCGAGAGGCCGTTGACCATGGTGGTATGGCTGTCGGTGCCGACCAGGGTGTCGGGATAGGCCATGGTGACCGTCCTGCCATTCGCCTTCTCCGCCCTGCTCCACACCGTCTTGGCGAGATATTCGAGATTCACCTGATGGCAGATGCCGGTGCCCGGCGGCACCACGCGGAAATTGTCGAAGGCATCCTGGCCCCACTTCAGGAATGTGTAGCGCTCGCCATTGCGGTCATATTCGAGCGCCACGTTCTTCTTGAAGGCCGACGCGTTGGCGAAATAGTCGACCATAACCGAGTGGTCGATGACCAGATCGACGGGGGCCAGCGGATTGATCTTGCGCGGGTCCTTGCCAAGCGCCCTCATCGCATCGCGCATGGCGGCGAGATCGACCACCGCCGGAACGCCGGTGAAATCCTGCATCAGCACGCGGGCCGGGCGGAAGGCGATTTCCTTCTCCGCCTTGCCGCGATTGCCGAGCCAGGCGGCGAAGCCCTCGATATCGGCCTTGGTGACGGTCCGCCCATCCTCGTGGCGCAGCAGGTTTTCCAGCAGCACCTTGAGAGAATAGGGCAGCTGTGAAATGCCCTTGAGCCCGTTCTGCTCGGCCGCCTTTAGACTGAAATAGCAGTAGGACTTGGAGCCGGCCTTGAAGCTCTTGCGGCACTTGAAACTGTCGAGGGAGGGTGGGGGTCATGGACCTGTCCTGCACTGCATTTTGCGCCGGATATAGGCGGGATTGCCGGGCAACTCCAGCCCAACCTGTGGCTGCCCTTACTTAAGGAAGTGCAGGGCGAACCGGACGATCAGAGTCGGCGTTCCACCATCATCTTCTTGATTTCGGCGATGGCCTTGGCCGGATTGAGGCCCTTGGGGCAGGCCTTGGCGCAGTTCATGATGGTGTGGCAGCGATAGAGCCGGAACGGGTCTTCGAGATTGTCGAGGCGCTCGCCCGCCGCCTCGTCGCGCGAATCGATCAGCCAGCGATAGGCCTGCAGCAGCACGGCGGGGCCGAGATAGCGCTCGCCGTTCCACCAATAGGAGGGACACGACGTCGAGCAGCAGGCGCACAGGATGCACTCATAGAGCCCGTCGAGCTTGCGCCCGGTCCTCGTGGCTTTGCTTCCACTCGGTCTCGGGCTCCGGCGTCACCGTCTTGAGCCACGGCTCAATCGAGCGGTGCTGGGCATAGAAATGCGACAGGTCGGGCACCAGGTCCTTGACCACCGGCAGGTGCGGCAGGGGATAGATGCGGACCGGGCCTTTGACATCGGCGCAGGCCATGATGCAGGCAAGCGTGTTGGTGCCGTCGATGTTCATGGCGCAGGAGCCGCAGATGCCCTCCCGGCACGAGCGCCGGAAGGTGAGTGTCGCGTCCTGCTCGTTCTTGATCTTGATCAGCGCGTCGAGAACCATGGGCCCGCATTGCTCCATGTCGACGTGGTAGATATCGAGCTGCGGATTCTTTCCGTCCTCCGGATTCCAGCGATAGATGCGGAATTCCTGCAGCCGCCCAACTGGCGGGTGAGGCCACTGCCTGCCGGGCTGGACTTTCGAGTTCCGGGGAAGTGTGAATTCGACCATTATTCTCCTACCACAATCAATACACCCTCGCCTTCGGCTTGATATAGTCGATGTCGTTCGACAGCGTGTAAGTCATGCACCGGGCGGTAGCCGAGCGTCACCTTGCGCTTGGCCGCATCGACCCAGGTGAGCGTGTGCTTCATCCAGTTCTTGTCGTCGCGCTTGGGGAAATCCTCGCGGGCGTGGGCGCCGCGGCTTTCCTCGCGGGCCAGCGCGCCCTCGACGGTGACCGCCGCCTGCACGATGAGATTGTCATATTCGAGCGTCTCGATCAGATCGGAATTCCAGATCAGCGACCGGTCGGTGACGCGGATATCGTCGGTTGCCTTCCAGACTGCGGCGAGGCGCTTCGGCGCCTTCCGAGAGAATGTCGCCGGTGCGGAACACGGCGCAATAGTCCTGCATGGTCTTCTGCATGCGCAGCCGCAGCTCCGCCGTCGGCGTGCCGCCGGCGGCGAACGCGGAAACGGTCGAGCCTGGCGATCGCCGCCTCGCCCGCATCGGCGGCAGCTCCGCATGCGGCGAATTGGGCTCAACCGTCTCGGCGCATTTGAGGCCGGCGGCGCGGCCGAAGACCACGAGATCGATCAGCGAATTGGACCCCAGGCGATTTGCTCCGTGTACGGAGACGCAGGCCGCCTCGCCCACCGCCAGAAGCCCCGGCACGGTCTTTTCGGGATCGCTGCGCATCGCCCGCCAGCGCCTCGCCGTGATAATTCGTGGGGATGCCGCCCATGTTGTAATGCACCGTCGGCAGGATCGGGATCGGCTCGCGGGTCACATCGACGCCGGCGAAAATCCTGCGCCGATTCGGAAATGCCCGGCAGGCGCTCATGCAGCACCGCGGGATCGAGATGCTCGAGATGCAGATGGATGTGATCCTTGAGCGGACCCACGCCCCGGCCTTCGCGGATTTCGATGGTCATCGAGCGCGACACGACATCGCGCGACGCCAGATCCTTGGCCGAGGGCGCATAGCGCTCCATGAAGCGCTCGCCTTCCGAATTGGTGAGATAGCCGCCCTCGCCGCGCGAACCCTCGGTGATGAGGCAGCCCGCGCCATAAATGCCGGTCGGATGGAACTGCACGAATTCCATGTCCTGCAAGCGGCAGCCCGGCGCGCAGCACCATGGCATTGCCGTCGCCGGTGCAGGTATGCGCCGAAGTGGCGGTGAAATAGGCCCGGCCATAGCCGCCGGTCGCGAGGATCGTCTTGTGGGCGCGGAAGCGGTGGATGGTGCCGTCCTCCATGCGACAGCGCCATGACGCCGCGGCACGCGCCATTCTCCATGATGAGATCGAGCGCGAAATACTCGATGAAGAATTCCGCCGAGTGGCGCAGCGACTGGCCGTAGAGCGTGTGCAGCATGGCGTGGCCGGTGCGGTCGGCGGCGGCACAGGTGCGCTGGGCCGGCGGGCCCTCGCCGAAATTCATCATCATGCCGCCGAACGGGCGCTGATAGATCTTGCCGTCCTCGGTGCGCGAGAACGGCATGCCGAAATGCTCGAGCTCGTAGACGGCGGTGGGCGCGTGGCGGCAGAGATATTCGATGGCGTCCTGGTCGCCCAGCCAGTCGGCGCCCTTCACCGTGTCATACATGTGCCAGCGCCAGTCGTCGGCCCCCATGTTGCCGAGCGATGCGGCGATGCCGCCCTGGGCCGCCACCGTATGCGAGCGGGTCGGAAAAACCTTCGTGATGCAGGCCGTCCTGAGCCCCGCCTGCGAGGCGCCAAGCGTGGCGCGCAAGCCCGGCACCGCCGGCGCCGACCACCACCACATCGAAGGCATGATCGGTGATCGGATAGGCGCGGCCGCCGACGGCCATAGTCCGGGCTGTGGACTTTCCTGTCGCCGCCTCAGCCATCAAATTCCGAAGCTCATTTTGAGGATCGCATAGAGTGCGGCAACGCCAAGCGCCGCCGTGTAAAAGGAATTGAGGATGAGGCAGGCGAATTTGGCGCCCGCTCCATGCACGTAATCCTCGATGATCGCCTGCATGCCGAGCCGCATGTGCCAGAGAATGGAGAGGAAGGAGAGCGTGAGCAGGATGGCGATCGACGGGATTGTGCAGGCTCGCCACCAGTCCGGCGCGCGAGCGTTCCCAGATGCGCGACGATGAACCAGACGAAAAACACGATGAGCGGCAGATTGGCGATCGCCGTCAGCCGCTGCAGCCACGAAATGCCGGTGCCCGATTTGGCGGAGCCGAGCCCGCGCACTTCCGCCAAGCGGCGTTCGCATGCTCATGGCATCACCCCGTAAGCGACGACCCACAACAGGACCGTGAGGACGATCGAGCCCGCCAGATTGGCCCGCGCCAGCCATTCGACGACCGCGAGATCGAAGCCGCGGCCGGTATCCCAGATCAGGTGGCGGATGCCGCCGAGCGCATGATGGATCAGCGCCCAGGTGAAGCCGAACAGGATGAGCCGGCCGAACCAGTGGCCGAAGAAGCCCTGCACCAAGTCGAAATAGGCGTCCGAGTGAGCCGCCGCCGATCAGCCACCACACCAGCAGGATGATGCCGAAATAGAGCGCCGCCCCGGTGATGCGATGGACGATCGACATCATCATGGTCAGCATCGGCCGGTAGATTTGCAGATGCGGCGACAGGGGCCGCGGGGCGGGCTTCGTCTCGGTCATGATTCCGTTCCGGTCTGGCGGGCAAGTTCTAGCTGTTGCGCCGCAATATCGCAATTGCGCCAATAGGCATAGCTGGGATGACGGATTCCTTGCAGAAAAGGCTGTCAGCCGTCATATGAAGCCGAACCATCGTGGCTCCGCGCATGAGCGAAATCGTCTGCCCCGCCTGTTCCGCCGTCAATCGCCTTCCGCCGGAAAAGCCCGCCCGCCAGGCCAAATGCGGCAAGTGTCACGCACCGCTTTTCGATGGCCATTCGGTGGCCCTGACCGAAGAAAGTTTCGCCAAGCACATCACCCGGAACTCCATTCCGGTGCTTGTCGATTTCTGGGCCGACTGGTGCGGCCCGTGCAAGATGATGGCGCCCGACTTCGAGAAGGCCGCGGACGTCCTCGAGCCCACTGTGCGTTTCGCCAAGCTCGACACCGAGGCCGCGCAGAATGTCGCCGCCGCCCACAACATCCGCTCCATTCCGACAATGATTTTGTTCCGAGAAGGCCGCGAGACCGCTCGCCAGTCCGGCGCCATGGGTGCCGGCCACATTGTCCAGTGGCTGCGCGAGAACCTGAGCGGCTAGAGTCTGGTGGTGACGCCGGAGCGACCCCACCCTTAATCCCTCCCCACAAGGGGGAGGGAAATCAAAGCACGATCACCTTGGTGCCGATTTCGGCGTAATCGTAGAGTTCGAGACTTCCTCGTTGAGCATGCGGATGCAGCCGGACGAAGCGGCGGAGCCGATCGACTGCGGCTCGTTGGTGCCGTGGATGCGGAACAGCGTGTCGCGCTCGCCTTCGAACAGATACAGGGCCCGCGCGCCCAGCGGATTGTCCGGGCCGCCGGGCATGCCGCCCGCAAATTTCCGCAAGCTCCGGCTTACGCGCGATCATGTCGGCAGGGCGGCGTCCAGACCGGCCATTCGTCCTTGCGGCCGATGGCGGCGATCCCCGCCCAGTCATGACCATCGCTGCCCCACCGCCACGCCATAGCGCATGGCGGTTTCGCGGCCGAGTATATGATAGAGCGACGCGCTCCGCCGTATCGACGATGATGGTGCCGGGCCGTTCGGGAGTTGCGAATTCGACGATCTCGGCGCCACCATATCGGCTGCCGGAAATCTTCTTCCGCGCCGCAAGCGCCTTGGGGGCGAGTGCCACGAGCGCTCAGTCCCATAACGACATGGCGGCGATTGCACGGTCGCAGTCCCCAGTTCGACACCGAATTCGTAACGCCGGAGTCATGGCGAAATCGTGGCACCGTTCAGGCTCTTCCTGTTCTGCCGGTTGGCGATCAGGTCCTCGACCACCGCCGGATCGGCCAGCGTCGAGGTATCGCCGAGCGCGCCGAAATCGTCCTCGGCGATCTTGCGCAGGATGCGGCGCATGATCTTGCCGGAGCGCGTCTTGGGCAGGCCCGGCGCGAACTGGATCTTGTCGGGCGTGGCGAGCGGGCCGATCTCCTTGCGCACATGCGCGACCAGATCCTTGCGCAGATCGTCCGAACCCTGTCTCGCCCGCCATCAGCGTCACATAGCAATAGATGCCCTGGCCCTTGATGTCGTGCGGATAGCCGACGACCGCGGCCTCCGAGACCTTGCGGATGGGAGACCAGCGCCGATTCCACTTCCGCCGTGCCGAGCCGATGGCCCGAGACATTGAGCACGTCATCGACGCGGCCGGTGATCCAGTAATAGCCGTCCTCGTCGCGCCGGCAGCCGTCGCCGGTGAAATACATGCCCTTGTAGGTGGAGAAATAGGTCTGCACGAAACGCTCGTGATCGCCATAGACGGTGCGCATCTGGCCGGGCCAGGAATTGAGAATGACGAGATTGCCGGAAGCGGCGCCTTCGAGGAGTGTGCCCTTGTCGTCGACCAGCGCCGGCTGGCAGCCGAAGAAAGGCCGCGTCGCCGAGCCGGGCTTGAGCTTCGTGGCGCCGGGCAGCGGCGTGATCAGAATGCCGCCGGTTTCCGTCTGCCACCAGGTATCGACGATCGGGCAGCGGCCGTCGCCGACCACGCGGTGATACCATTCCCAGGCTTCCGGATTGATCGGCTCGCCGACCGTGCCGAGGAGCTTCAGCGACTTGCGCGAGGTGCGCTTCACCGGCGCCTCGCCCGCTCCCATCAGCGCGCGGATGGCGGTCGGCGCCGTGTAGAAGATGTTGACCTGGTGCTTGTCGATCACCTCCCAGAAGCGCGAGTTGGTCGGGTAATTCGGAACGCCCTCGAACATCAGCGTCGTGGCGCCATTGGCGAGCGGCCCATAGACGATGTAGCTGTGGCCGGTGACCCAGCCCACATCCGCCGTGCACCAGTAGATGTCGCCGTCGTGATAGTCGAAGACATATTGATGGGTCATCGCCGCATAGACGAGATAGCCGCCGGTCGTGTGCAGCACGCCCTTGGGCTTGCCGGTCGAGCCCGAGGTGTAGAGGATGAACAGCGGATCTTCCGCCTTCATCTTCTCCGGCTTGCAGTCGGCCGAAACCTTCGCGGCCTCCTCGTGATACCAGAGATCGCGGCGCTTGCATCCCATGGCACCTGCCCGCCGGTGCGGCGCACCACCAGCACCTTCTCGTCGCCCGCGCATTTCTTCAGCGCCTCGTCGGTATTGACCTTCAGCGGCAACCTTCTTGCCGCCGCGCAGGCCTTCATCGGCGGTGATGATGAATTTGGAATCGCAATCGTTGATGCGGCCGGCGAGCGAATCCGGCGAGAAGCCGCCGAACACCACCGAATGCACGGCGCCGATGCGCGTGCAGGCGAGCATCGCATAGGCCGCTTCCGGGATCATCGGCATGTAGATGGTGACGCGGTCGCCCTTCTTGACGCCGTTGCGTCTTCAGCACATTGGCGAAGCGGCAGACATGCTCGTGGAGCTCGCGATAGGTGATCTTCTTGTCGTAATAGGGATCGTCGCCCTCCCAGATGATCGCCGTCTGGTTGGCCCGCTTCTTCAGATGCCGGTCGATGCAGTTGTAGGAGACATTGAGAATGCCGTCCTCGAACCATTTGATCGACACGTTGGGATAGGCGAAGCTGGTGTTCTTGATCTTCTTCGGCGCCTTGAACCAGTCGAGGCGCTTGGCCTGCTTCGCCCAGAATTTGTCCGGGTCCTGGACCGAGTCGGCATACATCTTCTTGTAGGCCGCCGTCGTCGACATGGGCCCGCTTCTTCCATTGGGCCGGAACCGGATAAACCTTCTCGGACATGGGCGAATTCCTCCGCGATATGACGCTATTGGCGTTCTTTTTGCAGACCGAACCTATAGCCTGCAATCCGACCTCTGTCTAAGATCCCCCGCCATGTCTTCGCCCCTCCATATCTTCTACTTCCTCGCCCTCGGCCTGTTCTGGGGCCTGTCGCCATCGCTCTACCGCGTCATGGGCGATGCCCAGGTGCCGATCACCCATATCATCGTCTATACCGGGCTGGCTGTGGGCGTGGTGCTGGGGCTCGCCGCCTGGGCCATGACCGGCCGCATCAATTTCAGCCGCCCGGTCCTGCTCTATGGCCTGGTTTGCGCCGCGCTAATGAATGTGCCCTTCGGTCTCGGCCTGCTTTTCGCCCGCCATGTGCCGATCACCGAATTGGCCCTCATCATGTCGCTCGCCCCGTTCTGCAATTATCTGGTGGCGCTGGTGACCGGCCGCGAATGCGCGGTGCCGCGCAAGCTTCTGGCGATTGCCGTGGGCTTCGCCTCCAGCGCCGTTCTCATCCTCTCGCGCGAGAGCACGGCAGCGGGCGAAATATCCTGGTGGATGATCGCTTCCTTCTCCGCCCCCATCATGTACACGGCCTACAACTGGTACGCGGCCGCGAACTGGCCGAAGGACGCCGACACCATGTCGGTGGGGGCGGCGGAATCGGTGTGCTCGGGCGGTGATCGTCATGCCGCTCATGCTTGTCGTGGCGCCGCCCTGGTCGGCGGAGACGCCGGGCGCTCTTGCCTATTGGAGCGTCGTGGCGGCAACCGTCATGTGGATCGTCGAGCGCATCGCCTTCTTCACCCTGATCCGCGACAAGGGCGCGGTCTACACCATTCAGGCGGTCTATGTGGCAACCCCGGCGGCTGTCATCTTCGCGGCGATCTTCTTCGGCGGCGGCCTCCGACATCTGGCTGTGGCTGTCGCTGGCGATCCTCATGGTGGCGCTGTGGCTCAACAATTCCGGAACCCCCAGGCTACGCTCTGCTTGATCTCGGATGGCCCGGTCACGTCAGCCGCGGTGGCAGTTTGACGCCACCCAGCTCGCAGACGATCTTCCACTCCTCCGCCGTCACCGGCTGCACCGAGAGCCGCGAGTTCTTGACCAGCACCATGTCCTTGAGCCGCCGCTCCGCCTTGATGGCGTCGAGCGTCACCGGCTGCGGCACGTCCATCAGGGCGCGGATGTCGACGCAGTCCCAGTCGCCCTCCTTGGCGGTTGAATCCCTGTGCGCGGTCTTGGCGATCTCGACGATGCCGACGACCGCCTTGTCGCCGCCCGAGTGATAGAAGAAGCCCTTGTCGCCGACTTTCATCGCCCGCATGGAGTTGCGCGACTGATAATTGCGCACCCCCGTCCACTCCTCGCCGTCCTTGCCCTTGGCCTTCTGCTGCGTCCACGACCAGGTGCCGGGTTCCGACTTGAACAACCAATAGGCCATCGCATCCTCTCAGTTTCTGATTTCGGCGCCCACCGGCCGCGCCAGCAGCACGGCGATGGCCTGTTCGGGCTTCGCACCGCCGTCGACGATGGCATGCACGGCCTGGACGATCGGCATGTCGACGCCATGCTGCTTCGCCAGGCGGGCGGCGACCGCTGCGGTGGCAGCGCCTTCCACCACGCCGCGCGACTGCGCCAACGCCTCTTGCACGCTCTTTCCCTCGCCGATCGCAAGGCCAAAAGAATAGTTGCGCGATTGCGGACTGGAGCAGGTGAGCAAGAGATCGCCGAGACCGGACAGTCCGGTGAGCGTCTCGGGCCTGGCCCCGAGCTTCCTGCCGAAGCGCATCAACTCGGCAAAGCCGCGGGTGGTCAGCGCCGCCCGGGCGCTGTCACCCAGCTTGCGGCCGTCGGATATTCCGCAGGCAATCGCCAGCACGTTCTTGAGAGCGCCGCCGATTTCCACCCCCAGGAGATCGTCGGAACCATAGACGCGGAACGAGGAAAGCGTCAGCGCCTCGCCCCATTCGCCGGCCTCGGCCAGGCTCGGCGCGGCGAGCGTCACCGCCGTCGGCAGGCCCTTTACCACATCGGTGGCAAAGCTCGGTCCCGACAGCACCATGGCGCGGGCTTTGGGCGCGGCCTGTACCGCCACCTCATTCATGAACAGACCCGTCTCCCGCTCGATGCCCTTGGCGGTGATGATGACGGGATGATCCTTGCCGATTGCCGGTGCAATCGCCGTCAGCACCGCGCGGGCCGCCTGTGCGGGAACTGCGAGCAGGATGGCGTGGGTCCTCGCCAGTCCGGCCACATCGGGCGATTGCCGCGACCACATCGCAACATCGTGGCCGGCGGATCGCGCCACATGGGCAAGCGCCTGGCCCCAGGCGCCGGCGCCGGCAATGCCGATACGCCGCTTCACGCCTTGGCTCCGAGCTTGCCGGAGCCATAGACGGGTGACGGCGGCCTCATCGAGCGGCCAGCGGGCCCGCGCCGCAACACCGAGATCGTCGATGAGACCGAGCGCCAGCCGCTCGGCACCCGCCCAGGCCACCATCGCCGCATTGTCGGTGCAAAGGGCTGGCGGCGGCACGATCAGGCGGAAGCCGTGGACCTGAGCGGTACGCGTCAGCGCCTTATTCAGCGCCGCATTGGCGGCAACGCCGCCCGCCACCACCAATGCCGGAGATGTCGACCGCCGGATGCAGGCCCCGGAAGTGTTCAATGGCCATGGCCAGCCGGTCTTCCACGGTCTCGGCCACCGCCGCCTCGAACCTCGCGCAGATATCGGCGCGGTCCTGCGCCGTGAGTTCGCCCAAGCCATGCACCGTCTCGCGCACCGCCGTCTTGAGGCCGGAGAAAGAAAAATTGCAATCCTTGCGGCCCTTGAGCGGGCGGGGAAAATCGAAGCGCGCCGCATCGCCCTGGCGCGCCAGCGCCTCGACCTGCGGCCCGCCCGGATAGCCAAGCCCCAGAAGCTTCGCCACCTTGTCGAAGGCCTCGCCCAGCGCATCGTCGATGGTCGAGCCGAGGCGGCGATAGCGGCCCACCCCTTCGACACTCTGAAACTGCGTGTGACCGCCGGAAATGAGCAGCAGCAGATAGGGAAAATCGAGCGGCCCCAGAAGCCGCGGCGTCAGCGCATGGGCCTCCAGATGGTTGACGGCAAAGAGCGGCTTGCCGTGGGCGAGTGCTATGGCCTTGGCCATGGTGAGGCCGACGATGACGCCGCCAAGCAGCCCCGGCCCGGCGGTTGCCGCGACACCGTCGAGCTCGCCGAAGCCTAGCCCCGCTTCCTTCAGCGACTGCCCGATCAGCCGGTCGAGATGCTGGATATGGGCGCGCGCCGCGATTTCCGGCACCACGCCGCCATAGGGGGCATGGTCCTCGATCTGCGACAGCACGATATTGGAGAGGATCGTTGCCGGCGCCGTCTGCCTGGCGGCGCACCACTGCCGCCGCCGTTTCGTCGCACGACGTTTCGATGCCGAGAATATGGGTTGCCGCTGCGGCCATGGGGCGGGTGACGTATCCGGCGATTGAGGCTAAGAGGAGGCCCCGCTCTAGCATCCGCGTCAACAAATTTGCAAATGCCCCGCTTGAAGATTGGAACCCGCGGTTCGCCGCTTGCGCTTGCCCAGGCGCGCGAGGCCCGCGACCGCCTCGCCGCCGCCCATGGGCTGGCGCCCGGTGACATCGAGATTGTCGCCATCGCAACCACCGGGGACCGCATCCGCGACCGGCCGCTGACCGAATTCGGCGGCAAGGGCATGTTCACCAAGGAGATCGAGGAGGCGCTCACTGCCGGCGAGATCGATCTGGCGGTGCATTCGATGAAGGACATGCCGGCACAATTGCCGAAGGGCCTGGTGATCGCCGCGCTCTTGCCGCGCGAGGATGCGCGCGATGCCTTCATCAGCCCCGTCGCGCAAACTCTCGCCGGTCTGCCGCATGGCAGCGGTCATCGGCTCTTCCTCGGTGAGGCGCACGGCGCAGGTGCTGCGGATGCGGCCCGATGTGAAAAGCGTGCTGTTGCGCGGCAATGTCGAGACGCGCCTGCGCAAGCTCGCCGAAGGCGCAGCACAGGCCACCTTCCTCGCCTGCGCCGGGCTCAACCGTCTTGGCCTTGCCGACAGGATCACCGCCCCAATGCCGGTTGAAATTATGCTGCCCGCCGTAGCGCAGGGGGCGATCGGGATCGAGATCCGCCAGCATGATGAGAAGACCCGCGCCCTCATTGCCGCCATCAATCACCGCGACACCGAAATCGCCGTCGACTGCGAGCGCGCCTTTCTCGCCGCCCTCGACGGTTCCTGCCGCACGCCGATCGCCGGTCATGCTGTGCTCATGGGCGGCACATTGCGCTTCCGCGGCCATTCGCTCACCCTTGATGGCCGCCACTGCTTCGAGACGGCGCGCGAAGGCAGTCCCGCCGATGCCGCGCGCCTGGGCCGCGAGGCGGGGGAAGAAGTGAAGGCACTGGGCGGAGCGCTGATCGCCTCGTGATGCAAACTGATCGTCATCAGACCCGAAGAAGATGCTGCGCCTCTTTTGGCGAGACTCGCCGCCCTCGGCCATCAGGCGATCGCCCTGCCATTGCTGAAAATCGTGCCGCGCCCCGGCATTCGCATTCCGGAGCGCGACTATCAGGCGATCTGCGTGACCAGCGCCAATGCCATTCGCGCGCTGGGTGAACCGGGCGCACTGGCGGCGGTCCCCATGCTGACGGTTGGCCCGCAATCGCTGCACGCCGCCCGCGAGGCAGGTTTTGCCAAGGCCGAAGCCCATGGCGGCGACGTCCGGGGCCTCGCCGATTTCATCATCCGCAATCTTGATCCGCCGCGGGGTCCCATCCTCTATCTTTCTGGAGCGGAGACCTCGGGAGACCTCGAAGGCAGGCTGCGCGAGGCGGGTTTCGATATCACCCGCCTCGTACTTTATGACGCGGTTGCCATCGCCCATGCCGCCCTGCCCTCCTTGGGCGATTATGACGGCGTTCTTCTTTATTCGCCGCGCAGCGCCCGCATCTGGGCGGCGCTGGTGGTGGTGGCAGGACAGGAGGAAGCAGCCCGGACTCTTACCCATTATTGCCTATCGGCCAATGTCGCTGCCGCATTGCCGCCATCCTGGCCCGCAACGGTCGCCGAAAAACCCGAGGAGGCCGCCATGCTGGCCCTGCTTGATCCAAGCCCTCGAACCCGGTAGGCCGGTGCCATGAGCACAGACCAGCCCGACGATGCCGTAAAGCCGCAGGTGATCGACCTCGAAGCCGAGGATGTAACGGCACCAAGTGACGAACCGGCCCCCGAACCCGAAACCGAACCCCCACCCGCACCACCCCCGCCACAGCCACGGCCAAGGCGCCTCTATCCCTGGCTTGTGGCCGCGCTTGTGGCGGGCGCGATTGGCGGCGGATTCCTCTATCGCAGTGTGCTGTCATCCTATCTGCCGAGCGATGCGATGCAGGCCATGGACGCCCGCCTCGGCAGTCTCGAGGCCAATACCAAAACTCTCGGCCAACAACTCAACGCCGTGAGCGCCACCACTGATGCGCTCAAGGGCGAAACCGGCGACTTCGACGCGGCGGTCAAGCAGGCAGCCGCCGATGCCGCCGCAGCCGGGCAGGACGTGGTCGCATTGGCCGAGCGCACGGCTGCGGTCGAGACCGCCCTCAACGAAATGAAGTCGAGCCTCCAAGGATTGAGGCAAACGCCCACCACTTCTGGAAGCGACTCGGCCGACGGCAGCGCGGTGGCAGCGCTTGCCCAGCGCATCGAAGCCTTGGAAAAGGATATGGCCAGCCTCAAGAGCACTGGCGCCGCCGGTGGCGGCGAAGCTGTGGCGGCTTTGTCGCAGGCACTGTCCGATCTTAAGTCCGCCGTTGCTGCGGGCACGGCCTATCAGGCCGAATACGATCGCATCGCCCGCTTGGTGCCGGCGGCGCCAGGCCTTGATGTCCTCTCCACCCATGCGAACCTCGGTCTTCCCGGCGGCGAAGGACTGGCCCTCGAACTCAAGGAGCAGATCCCCTCCCTGCCCAGGCCCAGCACCGGGGATGCTTCCGCCGGCGATGGCTATTGGGATTCATTCTGGACCACGATGACATCGGTGGTAAAAATCCGCGACATCGGCACGGCGGATTGGCAGACGATGGCCGAAAATTGCGTAACCCTTGCCGCCACAGGCGATCTTATTCAAGCCGTCAAACTTATCGATAACGCGGAAGGCGACAAGCCTGCGGCGCTGGCCCGGTGGCGCGACCGCGCCGCCGCCCGGATTGCCCTTGAAGCAGCGCTCGAGCAGGTGGCGCAATCGGTGCTGCGCCAGATCGCCGCCACGGGTGGCAGCCAATGATCCGACTGTTCTGGCGTTTCGCACTGCTGGTTTTCGCCGCCGCCGCCTTTGCCTGGCTGGCCGATCGGCCGGGTCACCGTCATCATTCGTTGGCTAGGCCGCGAGATCGAGACGCCTTTCCTAGTGGCGGTGGCGCTGTTTGTACTGATCTTCATCGCCGCCTGGTTCCTCTGGGGCCTGTTCCGCCGCCTGTGGCGGAGCCCCAGGTCCATGGGCGACTACTGGCGCTTCCGCAAGAACCGCAAGGGCTACGAGTCGCTCTCCCGCGGCATCATCGCGGCGGGTGCGGGCGATGCGGCGGCGGCCTCGAAACATGCGGCTATCGCCGGCAATGCGCTGGCCGACGAGCCCCTCGTCAATGTGCTTGCCGCCCAGGCCGCGCAACTGAAGGGCGACCGCGCTTCGGTGAAGCGCATCTTCGAAGCGATGACCAAATCGCCCGATACCGAGGCCTTGGGCCTGCGCGGTCTCTTCGCCGAGGCCCGTCAGGCGGGCGACACGCTGGCTGCCCGCGTCCATGCCGAACGCGCCCTCAAGCTCAATCCGCGGCTCGCCTGGGCCTCGTCCGCCGTGCTGCAATTGCAATCGGCGGCGCAAGGATTGGACGGGCGCGGCCGCGACGCTCGCCCAGCAGGCGAAGTCCGGGCTTCTCGCCGGCGATGACGCGAACCGCAAGCAGGCGGCGATCCTTGCCGCCGAGGCGCTGGCCCGCGAAGACAAGGACCGCGCCGCCGCCCGCGATCTGGCGGTGAGGGCGCCACAAGCTCGATCCGAGCCTGGTGCCCGCCGCCCTGGTGGCGGCGCGTGTCCACATCGCCGATGGCTCGCCGCGCAAGGCTTCGAAGGCGATCCGCGCCACCTGGCGCCTGTCGCCGCATCCCGATCTCGCCCGGCTCCTTGGCCATCTCAAACCGGGCGACGGGCCGGAAGCCCGCTTCGAGCGGGTGCGCGATCTGGTGAAGGATCATCCGGGCGGCCTCGAAGGCGCCTATGCTCTGGCCCGCGCCGCTGTCGCGGCCCAGCGATGGGACGTGGCGCGCAAAGCGCTCGAACCCCATCTGGCGGAACGGCCGCAGGCGCGGCTCTGCGCGCTCATGGCCGATATCGAGGAGGCCCAGGGCGACAGGGGCCGGGCCCGCGAATGGCTGGCCCGCGCCGTCACGGCGCAGGCGCGATCCAATCTGGGTCTCGGACGGTGTCGCAAGCCCGCGCTGGACGCCGGTCTCGCCGGTCTCCGGCGACATCGTGCCCTGCGAATGGAAGGTCCCCTTCGACATGCCGGGAGAGGAGCAGCCTGCGGCAATTCCGGCCCCCACCGCACCTGCCACCGCCACTGTGTCACCGCAACGGATTGAGCGGGCGCAGATCGCCGAACCGCCACGGCCGCCCGATGATCCGGGGCCGCCCGAGGATTTCGCCGATCCGCAGACTGCCGCCCGCCGCGGCCTTGCCGCCGAAGGTTGAAATGCCCGCCGAAACCGTCTATCGCTCGCCGTCGGGCCGCCGCTTTAGCTCAGTTGGTAGAGCACCGCATTCGTAATGCGGGGGTCGCGTGTTCGAGTCACGCAAGCGGCACCACCTGTCATTTTCTGATTCGGTCTGGTCCGCCTGGTGCGCACGCCGCGGCACTAGGTGCCTAGCTTGAGCACTGATGCGCCAATCAGTGCGAATGCCTCGGTGATCAGCGATGCTTCGTCGCTATTCGGCTCATAAACTTCCACAATTGCATCGGCCAAGACGTGCAGCTTTTCCGGGCTGCCGTAGCCAATTGCCAAAACGTCGCAAGCCCGGTCGAAGGTGCGCTGGAGAACTGACAGCTCTTCGGGACCAAGCGCGTAATGTTGCTCAAGCAGGAACGTGGGTTGCGGAATTGATTGCATCTTTGGAATCTCGCCTCAAGATTGCCGCCAACGAATCGTTGCACCATACTTGCTCGGTACCCACCAAAGAAACATTCGGTCAGAAAGCGTACAGAATCCCAAAACTGTGCTATGGTGCCCACATCGTTTGCACGCTTTTGGGCGCAAACGGCTGAGAGTTAGACCTTCGCTCCCGCCCTAATCAAGGCCGGGAACCATGGCTCCTCTCAATCAGCGGTCTGCTCAGAATCTTTTGCTCGCCGCCATTCCCCCGGCGGAACTCGAGGCGTTGCAGCCACAGTTGGAATGGGTCGATCTTCGAATGCACGCCGTGCTCGCTCAATCCGACGAGCCGATCACCCATGCATATTTTCCAACCGAGGGAATTTGTTCGATTATCGCGGTCACTGTGGAGGGCGTCCGGATCGAAACCGGACTGATCGGCAGAGAGGGATTTGTCGGCGCCGCCATTGTCCTCTTGGTCGATCGCGCGCCCTATAACACCGTCGTACAAGCGGCTGGCAGGGCCCTGCGCATGTCGCGCGCCAATCTGCTGGCGGTCGCCGATTCAAGCCCCGCCTTGTATTCATTACTGTTGCGCTTCATTCATTTGTTCACGGTACAAACCGCTCAAACGGCGCTGGCCAATGGCCGTTGCACAGTAGATGAACGATTGGCGCGCTGGCTCCTGATGTGCCATGACCGGGTTGAATCCAACGAATTCCCGATTACCCACGAGTTCCTATCCGTGATGCTGGCGGTCCGGCGCTCCAGTGTTACCGACGCCCTTCACGCCCTCGAAAGCAGGCGGCTTATCCAATCCACCCGTGGTAACGTAAAAATTCTCGACCGCCCGAGACTCGAGCGGGCCGCCGGCGGCGCCTATGGATTACCGGAGCGCGAATATGAGCGGTTGATTTCTCCGCTGCACCGGCATGGATCCCCGCAACCCAAGCCTTGAGTATTTCAAGAATAGTTGTGGCTTGGACATTCGCCAAAGCCGCATTATGGTTCATTGAATTGTGGGCATGCGGGGGGTCTGCGGGCCTGGCCGTCCGCAAGGAGGAAGCCCCTTGTCAAATGTTGACATTGCCGCCGAAACCGGCCGGGAGCTGGATTTTCAGTCGATCGTGCGGCTAGAGAAGGTCGACAAATTCTTCGGCGCCGTGCATGCGTTACACGATATCGACATCGCTATCGGGCGCAACGAAATCGTCGGCCTGATCGGCGATAATGGCGCCGGAAAGTCGACCCTCATCAAGGTGATGACCGGCGTTCTCGCGCCGACGTCGGGGCGCATCTTCATCCGCGACCGCGAGGTGAATCTGGCGGAATTCTCGGTTCGCATGGCCCACGATCTGTCGATCGAAACCGTCTACCAGGATCGCTCGCTTGCCGACAAGCAACCGCTGTGGCGCAATTTTTTCGTGGGCCGCCAGATAACCGATCGTTTCGGATTTATCGACATCAAGAAAGAAAAGCAGATCGCCGACGAAATTCTGAAAAACGTCATCGGCTTCCGCGGCGCCGGCATTACCGTCGATTCGACCGTATCCAATCTGTCCGGCGGCGAGCGCCAGGGCATCGCCATCGGGCGCGCCATGCACTACAATGCCGACCTCATTGTCCTCGATGAACCGACCGCTGCGCTCGGCGTCGCCGAAGTCCGAAAAGTCCTCGATTTCGTTCGCAGGATCAAGAGCTCTGGGCGTGCCTGCATCTACATCGAACATAACCTCGCCCACGTCCACGAAGTCGCCGACCGGCTGGTTGTCCTCGACCGCGGCAGGATCGTCAGCGAAATCTCGCCGAAGCGGATGTCGGTCGTGGAACTCACCGAATACCTCATTGAAATTCAGCACAAGCAGTGACGGAAGCAACGGCATGGCGCGGCAACAGACATCGTCGATCTTTCAGCGCATTGAGGGCCTGCCCATCATCCTCGTCTTCGCGCTGATCCTGGTGCTGTTCATGTACCTCGCGCCGGAAGTATTCCTGCGCCCCTTCCAGTATACGACCTTCCTATCGACGCTCCCCCCGGTGATCCTGCTCGCCGCCGGCCTCACCTTCATCATCGGCGCCGGCGAGATCGATCTCTGCTTCCCGGCAATACTCGGGTTTTCCGGCTTCGTCTTCGCGGTGATCTTCAAGGAAGGCCCAATGCTGATCGCCAGCCTCCTCGGTCTCACCGACACAAGCTGGCTATCGCCCGCCCTTGCCGGAGAGATCGTCCGCTATTGCGCCGTGATCGTCGCCATCGCATCGGGCGTCATGGTCGGCTTCATCAACGGCGTGCTTGTGGCCAAGATCGGCATCCCGTCCTTCATCGCGACGCTGGGCACCCAGTTCATCTGGTACGGCATGGCGGCAGTCCTCTCCGGCGGCAAATCCTATGCTCTCCGCAGCGCCGAGGAGAGCTCGGTCTGGCACTTACTGGTCGGCCGGCCCTTCGCCAATTCCAGCGTCGATTGGGTCCAGCAACTGCCCATCCAGGCGCTGTGGACGGCGATCATCGTGGTGGCCATGTGGTTCATCCTCAACCGCCACCGTTTCGGCGAACACACGCTCTTCATCGGCGATTCCAACGAGGTCTCCCGCGTCGTCGGCATCGACGTCGATCGCGAGAAGATCAAGCTGTTCACCATGATGGGCACGCTTGCCGCGGTCGCAGCGATCTTCCTCACGCTCGAGAACAAGAACTATTTCGGCAATCAGGGTCAGGGTTATCTGCTCATCGCCATCGCCTCGGTGCTGATCGGCGGCACTTCGATTTTCGGCGGCCGCGCCACGCTCATCGGCACCATATTCGGCTGCTTCATCATCGCCGTGGTCGAACCCGGCCTGGTCGCGACCGGTCTTACCGGCGCCTGGGTCAATACCGTGCGCGGGCTGATCTTCCTGGTCGCCATCATCTTCTATCTGTATGTCGAAGAGCCCCACCGCCGCCGCGACTTCTTCGCGCGCTTCCGGGGACAAAAGGCTTTCGGCCGGATCCGTCCGGTCGAATGAGCGTCGCGACTTTCGCCATGAAGACGAAAGGCGGCGCGTTCACTAAAGGGAGAGACGAACCATGACAAAGACCAGAATACTGATGGCGGCAGCCAGTGCCGTCACGATGTTGGCGGCTGCCGGCGCCGCCTCGGCCGCCGAACCGATCGGCCAAGGCCTCACGATGTATATGCAGATGGGCGGCACTGCCGGCGACGGCGCGACACTTGCCCGCCAGACCGGTGCCGCGGAGGCCGCCGCTTCATTCGGCGTCGACCTCAAGGCGCAGTTTTCCTCTTGGGCGCCGGAGACCATGATCAACCAGTTCAAGGAAGCTGTCGCGGCCAAGCCGACCTGCATCGAGATCATGGGCCATCCCGGCGGCACCGCCTTCCACGATCTCGTCAAGGGCGCGGTCGACCAGGGCATCATCGTCACCGTCGGCAATTCGCCGATGACCGACCTGCAGGCCGAATTCGGCACGAAGGGCATGGGCTATGCCGGCGTCGACCTCTACGCCGGCGGCACCTTGACCGCCGAGAACATGCTGGTGCAGGGTTTGAAAGCCGGTGATGAGGCCATGGTCTACGGTGTATTCAGCCAAGCCGAACGCGGCCAATCGGAGAAGGGTCTCGCCGAGACGCTCGAGAAGGCCGGCCTCAAGGTTGAAAAACTCGAGATCAGCCAGGAGGTCAACAGCGATCCATCGCTTGCGACCAACGTGCTCACCTCATACATTCAGGCGCATCCCAACCTGAAGGCAATCGGCACCCAGCACGGCAACATCACCGGTCAATTGGGAGAAATCCTGAAGAAGGCCGGCAAGAAGCCCGGCGACATCGTTGTTGGCGGTATCGATCTCGCCCCCGCCACCATCGACGGCCTGAAATCGGGCTATGTTTCCGCAACCCTTGACCAGCTCCTCTACCTGCAGGGCTTCATACCTGTCCTGCAGTGCGTGATGACTGCGAAATACAAGATGCCGGGCCTCAATGTTAACACCGGCGCCGGCACCGTCACGCCGCAGACAATCGACGCCCTGGTTGAGCTGATCGACGGCGGAATTCGATAATCGCAGCAGGTCTGCCCCAAGTACAGGACGAAGCGCCGGCCCAATCTCGCCGGCGCTTCTCTCGGTTTCGCGGCGCATCACCTGGCAATTTCATCAGGCAAGAACTTCAGTCCAGCATACTTGCCATCTTGCCAGCGCTTCTCTGCCAGAATTCTGGATTTGGTTCCGGAGAGTTGAAAATAAAACTGGTCCGGCAGCCCGAATTTGCCTTCGGTCGCAATTCGTACACCTCCTTCGGACATATCGCGAACCACGCAGTCGATCGTCGACAAACCGTTTTTGGTGACAATCTGGCCGTGCTTGCACACGCGATGCCTCGGTTCGGCGCGGCGGTTGTCCTTGCGATTAACAATGCCCGGACTTTGAGCTACGGTGCTGGCGTCAAGCATGCCAAATGCCGATCCGTTCGACATTTTGGCGGAGCCGAATTCGGCCACTGGTAAGGTGCCCGGCTGAATGCCCGCATCGGACGAAACTGTCAGGTGGCGCGCGCCCGATGGAGCGAGCGTCTGAGCCCCATTCGACTTCAGCGGGGCGCTCAAGTCGGCCGTACCGTTGAGTTGATGCGGCTGTTGCCCGGCCGGCCGGGTGGAGGCGAGCCTAAATCCGCCACCGGAGGCCTTTGTCCAGGACAACGCCGTGGTGGCCGCCTTTATAACGGTCTCGGCGTCATTGCCAGCATCGGGATAAATCGCGGCGCCGATGCTTGCCGACAGACGCAGACCGACTTCTTCAAATTCGGCGTTGAAGGAAAGCGCATCCGCGAGGCGGCGGCCCGCGAAACCGACCGATTCCGGAGACACATCCTGGTCGATCAGGTAGAGGAACTCGTCAGCGCCATAGCGGCCGAAGGTATCGCTCCGGCGCGCCGCCTGCTTTAGTTTCTCGGAAAATCTGCACAACACAAGGTCGCCGATAACGCGGCCGTAGTTGTCATTGACGAATTTGAAGTGATCGATATCGATCAGCAAGGCCGCGACAGGCCGGTGATTGCGCGCAGCGCTTTCCAGCATTTTGGCAAGGTGGCTATCTAGATAATTGCGATCGCACAGTCCGGTAAGCTCATCGTGCATCCCGAGCGCCGACAATCTCGCAGTCTTATCCAGGCGAGCCTGCTCCAGACGCTTGGCGCGCGTGGCGCGGAAGATCGCCGCCGGCAAGCTGTCGTTCGACATTTTATTCTTGTTGAGATAGTCGCTGAAGCCGCTGCGAAAGGCCTGTATGGCGGTCTCTTCGCGCCCCAATCTGGTAAGCATAATCGCTGGCGGCATCACCGCATCGCGCGCGCGTATTCTTTCATTGATCGCAAAGCCGCTTTCGTTTCCGGTAATACTCTCGATAATGACACAATCGATCCCGTCCTGTCCGAGCATTTCCATGAGCTGATCGCCGTCGGCGGCCCTGCTTAGTGAGAACCGCCCGTCTCCGCCCAGCAAGCGAGAAACCATCTCCCAGCCTTCATCTTCGTCAATGACCGCGATCTTTAACGGCTGATCGATCTTCTCGGCATCCAAATTCAATGACGGGGAACCATTCGTTTTCATCGCCCTAATGGCAACCTCTCTCAAACCCTAAAAAAATCACGCGGCGCTGGTAACATTCCGGAGCCTGAGCCGGGCAGAAACAAAAGCGGCAGGCGGATACGCAAATAGCATTGACGCTAACTGCCCGCCGGAACTGCAGGTGTCACGATGTTGGAACTCACTCGGGCATATTGGGCCACTTCTCCGGAATGTCGCATGCGATCGAGGGTAATGAGGGGATGGGCGATGCGCCGCTGGAAGTGTATCCCGCATTCCCGGCCTCGCCGCCAGCGCACCTCGGCCTGAAGCACGAGGTTGTCGCCTGGAATTGAGATCGTAACCTTGTCGGGTATGCCGAACGGAAAAGGGAAAAGCAGATGTGCTCCCGTTGCGCTGAGATCGCTGATCACGCATTTCGGAGCGCCGCGCCAGCCGGCACAATGAATTTTTGCCGATTTGTGAACCGGGATACGAGTGGCCTGTCGTCTATCTGACATTGTATGAACTCCATTGCCTCAACTCCATAGTGCATGACGATGGAAAAAATCACAACGTGAGTTCGGGATTACAGATAAAGCAGCATTGCTGCGTCCCATAAAATCCGGGCCAATTTTTTTTGTTGTGCGAGTTTTTCGTTTGCGATTCAGGAATGCCCTCGCGAGACGACGGCATCTGAGGGAATTGCTCGTATCTCATCGGCGCGGCGCGGAAATATTCCTGCGCGATGTCGTGTCGCAATAACTGCAATCGTCGGCCGTCTCAACGCGCGCGGCCACCGGCGAACGATCGCCAGCGCTTCAGCTCCGCAAGCCGCCATCGACTTCAAGTCGATTTTCGGTTGGTGCCGTAGTACAAGCCGTTGCACAGTGTCAGCGTCGCTTCTACCTCCAGCACTCGGCAGAATTCGTGGGTGATACGGCGGCTGCGTGAGACTCGCGAGCGCCGACGGATGGTATTGGTATGCCGGTTCTGAGCAACTGCGCGAACTGCTGCGCAGGCACCGGCCGGCTGAAATAGTAGCCTTGCGCCTCATCACATTGCTGAGCTTGAAGAAATGCCAGCTCATCCAGCGTTTCCACACCCTCAGCAACGACCCGTAGCTTGAGACTCCGGGCCATGGCGATCACTGCCGTCACAATGGCCGTATCGTCGCCGGCGGTACTTATCTGGCGCACGAACGACTGGTCGATCTTAAGGGCATCGACGGGAAACTTTCGAAGGTAGCTCAAGCTGGAGTAACCCGTGCCGAAGTCGTCGACCGCCACCCGCACCCCTCTTTCCCTCAGGGTGCGAAGGATGGATGCCGCGGAATCGGCGCGCTTCATAAGAACACTCTCGGTCAGCTCCAGCTCGAGAGAGCTGGGATCCAGGCCCGTTTCGCCGAGGATTGCGAACAGGCCTTCCAGAAAGTGCTCGTCACGAAACTCCATCGCGGAGACGTTGACGGCCATGGTTGCTTCAGGCAGGTCCGCATCGACCCAGGCCTGGGCCTGCTTGCACGCCTCACGAAGGACCCACTTGCCAATCGGGAGAATAAGACCGCAGTCCTCCGCCACGGAAATAAACTGCGCCGGAGAGATCGGCCCGCGTGTGGGATGCGTCCAGCGTATCAACGCTTCCGCTCCGACAATCGCTCCCGTGGTCAGGTTGACCTTCGGCTGGTAGTGCAAGGCCAATTCCTTCCGTTCCAGCGCGCGCCGCAGGCTCTCCTCGATGGATTGCCGCTCTACCGCCCGGATGTTCATGGCCGGCTTGAAAAACTGATAGCCTTGGCGTCCTTTCTCCTTTGCCTGGTACATCGCGGTGTCGGCGTTCCTGATAAGCGTCTCCGCATCCAGGCCGTCGTCGGGATAAACGCTCACGCCAATGCTTGTGGTGACGTGAAGATCGTGCTGGTCGATGGAATGAGCTTCCGCCACCGCCTGCAGCATTCTTCTCGCTGTAATAGCGGCGTCTTCCAGTTGCTGCACTTCCGAAAGCAGCACGACGAATTCGTCTCCCCCCTGCCGGCTCACCGTGTCAGAGCCGCGTACACATTTCACCAGGCGTTTTGCGATGGATTGAAGGAGCTTGTCGCCGGTCGGATGTCCGAGCGAATCGTTGACGTGTTTGAACCCATCCAAATCCAAAAACAGCAGCGCGACCTTGTTCCTGTGACGCAATGCCAACGCGATCGCCTGACCGACCCGGTCGTTCAGGAGCATTCGGTTTGGCAAGCCAGTCAGAAAGTCGTGCTCGGCCGCGTGCGTTATCTGCTGCGCCATCGCCCGTGCCGCGCTCACGTCGCGGAAAACGATTACCGCTCCGGTAACCCGCCCTTCACGATCGTGGATGGGGGCGACGGAATCTTCGATAGGAATTTCGGAACCATCACGCCGGACGAGAATGCTGTTCAACGGTAGATGAACGGTTCGGTCCCGCCCGACTGCCTGTCTCATCGGATTGGGTATGGTTTCGCCGCTCCTGCCGTCCAGAATCTTGAAAACTTCGGGCATGGACCGGCCGGCCGCCTCTTGCCGCGACCAGCCCGTTAGTTTTTCCGCGACGAGATTGAGAAAGGTGATATTTCCCGAGATATCCGTGGAAATAACAGCGTCGCCGATTGAGTTGAGCGTGACGAGGGCGCGTTCCTTTTCGACGAACAACCTGCCTTCCACCTGCGCCAGATGCATTTCCGCGTTCTTGCGCACGCTTATGTCGCGGATCGCCGCCGTCACCAGAATACCTTCGGCGCTTTCCAGCGGGCTCAGCATGAGTTCGATCGGAAACTCGCTTCCGTCTTTCCGCCGCGCGGTGAGTTCGATGCCCGTACCGATCTGCTGTGCCAGCGCCTCAGCCGCGGTTCGCGTCTCGTCCGCGATCAATCGTTCCGCGAAGCCCTCCGGAATGATGTTCTTTACCTTCTGGCCGACGAGTTCATCGCGGCGGTATCCAAACTGTTTTTCAGCTTGGAGATTCAGAAGGACAATTTCGCCGCCCTGGTTCACGACCACCATGGCGTCAGGAGCCGCTTCCAGCAGCCCGCGGTACCTGCCTTCCATTTGAGCCAGATGCTTCTCCGCAGCCTTGCGCAAGCTGATATCGCGGATCGCCGCCGTCACCAGGATGCCTTCGGCACTTTCCAAGGGGCTCAGCATGAGCTCGATCGGAAACTCGCTGCGGTCTTTCCGCAAAGCAGTGAGCTCGATGCCGGTACCGATCTGCTGGGTCAGCGCGTCTTCCGCGGATCGAAGATCGTCGGCGATCAGCCGTTCCGCAAACCCTTTCGGAATGATATTCGTCACCTTCTGCCCAAGGAGTTCATCGCGGCGATATCCGAACTGCTTCTCCGCCTGAAGATTGAGAAGGATGATTTCGCCGTCTTGGTTCACGACCACCATCGCATCCGGTGCCGCTTCCAGCAGCCCGCGGCATCTGCCCTCCATCTGCGCCAGATGCTTCTCCGCCGCCTCCCGTACGCTGCTGTCGCGGATCGCCGCGGTCACCAGGATTTCCTCGGCGCTTTCCAGCGGGCTCAGCATGAGCTCGATCGGAAACTGGCTGCCGTCCTTGCGTCGCCCGGTGAGCTCAATCCCCGTGAGACCGTCGGCGTTCAGCCGTTCCGCGAAACCCTCCGGAATGATGCTTGTGACCTTCTGTCCCACGAGTTCGTCGTGGTGGTATCCGAACTTCATCTCCGCTTGAAGATTGAGAAGAACGATTTCGCCGCCCTGATTCACGACCGCCATCGCATCCGGTGCCGCCTCCAGCAGCCCGCGGTACTCGCCCTCCATCTGCGCCAGATGCTTCTCGAATGCTTCGCGCACTTTGATGTCGCGGACCGGAGGCAGGGCGCCGTTCATGCCCTGACCCCCGTTCCGCACGACGGGTTGCAGCATTCCGCACGCTGGTCCATCGTCTTTGGACCCTGGGCAGCCGCGAGATACGCCAGAGCCGATGCGAGCCTCCTCTCGCAATGCGCCCTGGCTTTGCCTCGTCGGTGTCATCTGCCTCGTCCCAAATGCTCGAATCAATTGTCGGTTGCACTTAGACACTCTTGCAACTAGAGTGCGGCACATCGATCGACTGTTCAAAATAGCTCTAACTCTCGCCTTTTCTTGGCGATGATGAAGAATGGGTTCACAGATTGGGATAAGTTGGCATGCCCCAGCGCGGCGGCGCGGCACTGTCGGAAAATAACATTGACCTCGGCGCATGCTCTCATTAAGTAATGTGGCAGCGTCAACGGGCGCTCAAGAGACACCAGTGGAGGACCCCATGAGCTGGAAAAAGCCAAAAGTGAAAGAAGTTTGCGTCGGCATGGAAATCAACGATTATTTTCCGGCCGAGCTCTAAGCCATAGCGAGTTTATAAGCCAACGCCTTGAATTCACACGGGTTATTGTGTGAATATTGTGGTGCTTGGCTGCGCGGCAGGTGGCGGTTCCCCGCAATGGAATTGCCGCTGCCGAGTTTGTGCGCTTGCTTGGTCCGGCGATTCCCGCGTGAAGCGCCGGACGCAGGCGAGTGTTGCAGTTTCTTCTTCTTTTCTTCTTCCGATGGCGCGGGCTGGTGCCTTTTGAACTGCTCTCCGGATATTCGGGAGCAGATCGGGCGTGTCGAGGCTTTGCGGCCCCGCGGTGAGCCCCGGGGCAGTCCGGTGCAGCGACGTGGTTCTGACCAACGCCGACATCGACCATATCGGCGGCCTGCTGTCGCTGCGCGAAGGCCATCGCTTCACCATTCATGCGACCGAGGACACGCTCAATGTCCTGGAGCAGAACCCGGTTTTCGACGTTCTCGCGGCCGATACGGTGGCCCGGCGCCGCCTGGCGATCGGCGCGAAACAGCCGGTATCCAAGGACTTGACGGTTGAATGCTTCATGGTGCCCGGAAAGCTGCCGCTCTATCTCGAAGGCGCGGCGCCCGACACAAAGCTCAAATCCGGCAATACGGTCGGCGTGAAGGTTTCCTCGGGGACCAAGAACTTCTACTATATCCCCGGATGCGCCGAACTGGACGCCGAAACGCGGGCGCGGATTGCCAACGCGGAGCTGGTGTTTTTCGACGGGACTCTGTGGTCGGACGATGAAATGATCGCTTCCGGCACGGGTCCGAAGACCGGACGCAGGATGGGACACATGCCGGTGGGCGGGGCCGACGGTTCGCTCGCCGCGTTCAAGGAATTGGGCGTGAAGAGGCTCGTCTATACGCACATGAACAACACCAATCCCATGCTCATCGAAGGTTCCGACCAACACCGGGCGGTTGTCGCGGCGGGCGCCGAGGTGGGTTACGACGGCATGGAGATTACGCTGTGACCGAGCTGCTTTCGCCGCAGGATCTCGAGGCGCGGCTCAGGGCGGTGGGTGCCGAGCGCTATCACAACAAGCACCCGTTCCATGCGCTGATGAATTCGGGCGGCCTGAGCAAGGGCCAGCTGCAGGCCTGGGCGTTGAATCGCTACTACTATCAGGCGATCATCCCCATCAAGGATTCGGTCATCCTGTCGCGCATGACCGATGCCGCCATGCGGCGCGCCTGGCGCCAGCGCATCATCGATCATGACGGCAACAGCGATCAGGATGGCGGCATCGCCCGCTGGTTTGCCTTGGCCGAAGGGCTGGGCCTCGATCGCGCCTATGTCGCCTCGCTCGGCGGCATCCTCCCCGCCACCCGCTTCGCGGTTGAGGCCTATGTGCATTTCGTGCGGGAGAAATCGCTCCTCGAAGCGATCGCCTCCTCGCTCACCGAAATGTTCGCGCCGGAAACCATCAGCGTCCGTGTCGCCGGCATGCTGAAAAACTACGACTACATCACGCCCCAGGTTCTTGCCTATTTCGAGAAGCGCCTGACGCAGGCGCCGCGCGATGCGAATTTCGCCCTCGACTACGTCAAGCGCGAGGCGAGGACGCCCGAGCAACAGCAGGCGGCGATCAGGGCGCTCACCTTCAAATGCGACATGCTGTGGTCCATGCTGGATGCGCTGCATTTCGCCTATGTCGCGCCGGGCCTCGTTCCGCCGGGCGCCTTTGTGCCGGGTGAACGCCAGTGATCGCCATCGCCGATACCGCGATCCCGCGAATCCCGCGCGGCGTGCGGCTGTCGCAGGACCGCGTCAGGAACCGCTGGATTCTGCTGGCGCCGGAGCGCATTCTCGAACTGGACGAGATCGCCCAGGCGGTGCTCGTTCTGTGCGACGGAGTGCGCGACGTGGCCGGCATCAGCGGCGAACTGGCCAAGACCTATCGCGCCGAAACGCCCGAGATCATGGCCGATGTGAAGGAGATGCTGGGCGATCTCGCCGCCAAGCATTTTGTGGTTCTATGACGATCCCGGCACCCATCGGACTTCTGGCGGAGCTCACGCATCGCTGCCCGCTGCAATGCCCCTATTGCTCCAACCCGGTCGAGCTCGACCGCAAATCCGGCGAGCTCGACACGCAAACCTGGAAGCGGGTGTTCAGCGAGGCGGCGGCGCTCGGCGTGCTCCAGGTGCATCTGTCGGGCGGCGAGCCGACGGCCCGGCCCGATCTTGCCGAAATCGTCGCCCATTGCCGGGCCGAGAACCTCTACACCAATCTCATCACCTCGGCCGTGCTGCTCGACGAAAAGGGCTTGCAGGAGCTTTACGACGCCGGGCTCGACCATGTGCAGATGTCGTTCCAGGACGTGGAAGCGCGCCAACGCCGACCGGATCGGCGGCTACCGGGGCGGACACGAAAAGAAGCTCAAGGTCGCGGCACAGGTGGTGGCCCTTGGACTGCCGCTGACCGTCAACGCGGTCATCCACCGGCAGAATATCGCCAGCACCGAGAAGTTCGTGGAATTCGCCGTGAAGCTCGGCGCCAAGCGGATCGAAATCGCCCACACCCAATATTACGGCTGGGCGCTCGCCAACCGCGATGCGCTGATGCCCACCTATCAGCAGGCGCTGGATGCCGTCGAACTGCTCGAAGACCTGCGCCGGCGCTATGACGGCATCATCGTGATCGATGCGGTGGTGCCCGACTATTATGCGCGCTTTCCCAAGGCCTGCGTCGGCGGATGGGGGCGCCGCGTCATCAATGTCACGCCCAAGGGCAAGGTTCTGCCCTGCCACGCGGCCGAGACCATTCCGGGCCTGATCTTCGACAACGTGAAGGACAAGGCGCTGGAAGACATCTGGCTCAACTCCCAGGCCTTCAATGCCTATCGCGGCACCGACTGGATGCCGGAGCCTTGCCAATCCTGCGAGCGCAAGGAAATCGACTGGGGCGGCTGCCGCTGCCAGGCGATGGCTCTGACCGGCAAGGCGGAAAACGCCGACCCGGCCTGTTCGCTGTCGGCGTTCAACAGCCAGATGCGGGCCATCGCCACCGATTCTGCGATGACGGCGGCACCCGATTTCCGCTATCGCCGCTTTGACGGGTAGTGGCTGGGAAAAGGCCTCAAAAGGGTGCAACATGGGGGTTGAGATTTGGACCAAAAGCGACATATGGTTTTGCCAGCGTGCTTTCGCGCGTGATTCGGGGGAAAATCACTGTACCAATCTAGACGGGTATCACAATGGCGCGACTGCGGAACCATCCGGCGCGCGTGGAGTTAGTTAGTAAGGGAGGGTGTGCGATGACGGTTGGAATTGGAGAAATTGTCATGGCCGAGAAAAAGGAAACTGCAAGTCCGTTACCGGAGTTCCAAGCCATGAAGGTCGCAAGAGAAATGTCGATCAAACAAAGTATGTGGGCCAAAGTTTCGATTGGCCCCAGACGCTCTAAGAAACAATCTTCGAACGGGACAAAGTTTCACGAGCCCAAAATTGGGGCGGGCACGAAAGCTGGACAATAAAGCCGTTTTATTCGGCTGGGGACAAAGCGCGCGAAGGGCCAGAAAGGCCAAAACCACAACCCGAACCTTATCGTACTCCGTGGCGGATTGACTACGCTCGCCTCGTCCATAGTCCAGCTTTCCGACGATTGCAGGGAAAGACGCAGCTCTTTCCGGGCGAAAGTGATTTTTTTCGGAATTGATTAACACATTCAATCGAGGTGGCGCAGATCGCGAAGAGTATCGCAATCAAAATAAATTCCGATCATCTAAAGGACAGAACTCCAGAAGAATTGAAAACTCGTGAAGCCGCAGATGATTTCAGAATTTGCGAAGACCTAGTAGAGTTCTCTGCGCTGGCCCACGATCTCGGCCATCCTCCATTTGGCCATCAGGGCGAATTGCAGCTAGATGAATGTCTTGCAGCAGCTGGCGGTTTCGAGGGAAACGCCCAGACATTTCGAATATTGAGCCGCATAGAAAAGAAGCGGACGGAAAAGCCGGACTTCATCGAGTTTGATGGCGCGCGCGATCTGCGGCGCGGACTTAACTTGACGTTTCGCTCGTTAGCTTCAGTCTTAAAGTACGATCATAAGTTACGACAAGAGCCGAAGGCGCGAAGTTAGATAAAGGATACTATGCCGAGGAAGAAGAACTTGTGCGAAAAGTTAAGGAGGCCGTGACTGGAAATCGGGACTACCAACCATTCAAAACCGTTGAATGCCAGATTATGGATATTGCCGATGATATCGCCTATTCGACATATGATTTCGAAGATGGAATGAAGACTGGATTCACTTCCATCCTTGATCTTCTCCGCCTTGCGCACCAAGACAAACTTCGGCGTCGAATTGCTATCCAGGTTTGGAAGCGCCTAAACAATCGCCGGGATAGATTTGACGAGGATAATATTCCAATAGAAATATTGCCAGCCATAAAGAAAACTGAGCAGGAGGTCCAGACAAAATTATACGTGTTGTGTTTCGGACTTATTTCGCCCGAGTCGGAGTCGGAATTGAAGCCGATCATTGAGCCGCTCTACGCGGAAATGCGGAATTCTTATGGTTCGACAGAGGCAAAGAGACTCCGGCCAAAAATTCGAGATTTGTCCCTGTTGGCGGTTGGATACGATATAGCCCAGAAACTTCGGGCTAACGGATATTTGCGGACAGATTTGACATCTGAGATTGTGGGGAGATTCATAAACGGGATCACATTCGAATATAATGAAGAATGTCCCGCACTATCCACTGTTTCATTGAGAGAGGATATAGAGCGGGAGATTGAGATTTTAAAAATCTATTCGTACGAAGCCCACGTTGAAGCGGCGCGTCTTAAGACCATCGAGTTTCGCGGACGGGAGATAGTGAAAGCAATATTTGGCCATCTGAAGAATGACCGAAAGAATGAGCTGCTTCCTGAAGACTGGCGATCTCGCGCGATTGCGGGTGACGAACGTCACCGCCTCAGATGTATCGGTGACTTCATCGCGGGCATGACTGATCGGTATGCAATCGAATTTTATCAGCGGCTCACTACCGGTCCCTCGATCACGATGTTCAAAGACGTGTAATGGACGGCTAGACGTAGTGGCCCTTCATACGATCATTCAGGACATGATGAAATTAATAGTCGGCCTTGTCGGCCTTCATAAAATGGTGTGGATGCACCTCCGTTATAAGGAGGAGGAATTTAACTATCCTTCAGAGGAGCAACGCGCAGGCAATAGTCTACTCCCGCTTTAATTATCTCAGGACTGACCAAATCATCCGTTTGGCTGGCTTTTTGGGTTGATACTGGTTGCTTTCCTAAGGTGATAATCACCCGGGTAGTACAAAAACAAATCAGGATTAATCAGTATACAAATTTTCCTCTCCCCTTTGGGGCGAGGGAGGGGCCCATTGCGCAGCAATGGGAGGGTGAGGGGGATCGAGGTGATTCAATTGCGAGACCTGATCCCCCTCATCCTCCCAGGCTTCACCTGGGCCCCTCCTTCTCCCCCACGGGGAGAAGGAAAACTCGCCGAAAGCACGATCCGCACCAGTCTGCCGTCTTTCGCCGCTCCGCCAATCACCGTGCCAATGGCGGCGGCGTCGGGCGCGGGGCCGGCGCGCAGTTCCGCGAGGCAGCGTTTTGCGGCTTTGGCCGGCACACCCGCCACAAGACCGCCCGCGGTTTGCGGATCGAACAGCAATGCGAACCGGTCATCGCCGATGTCCGGGCCCGCTTCTATCCGGCTCTTCAAGGCCAGGTTCTCGGGCAGGAGCGTCGAGGCAAGGCCCGCGCTCGCCAGTTCCCGCGCATGCGGATAGGCGGGAACGTCATTGGCGGCGATCGTCGCCCGGCAGCCGGATTGCTCGAGCATTTCGATCAGATGGCCGAGGAGGCCGAAGCCCGTCACATCGGTCATCGCCGTGGCGCCGTGGGCGATCAACAGGCGCGCCACCTCGCGGTTCGACTGGCGCATGGCGGCGAGCGCGGCAGCAATCGCAGCGGCCGGGGCCAGCCCACGCATCTCGGCGGCAAACAGCAGGCCGGTTCCCAAGGGCCTGGTCAGGATCAGGGTGTCGCCATCGCGGAGCCCCGCCTTGCGGCGGATGTCCTTGCGCGTGCACGGAGCCCGATACGGAAAATCCGGCGGCGAGCTCAGTCCCTTCGCTCGAATGGCCGCCGGCCAGTTCGACACCCGCCTCGCTGAAAACCGCGCGAGCGCCGGCGAGCAGCTGGAACAGATCCTCCTCCACCAGACGCGGGCGCGCATGCGGAATGACGGCGACCGCCAGGGCGTGGCTGGGCGTGCCGCCCATGGCGTAGATGTCGTTCAGTGCGTGGTTGGCGGCAATCTCGCCGAACACATAGGGTTCGGGCCAGAAGGCGCGGAAGAAATCCACCGTTTCGAGGCGGAGCTTATTGCCGGGAGCCTTGAGGATCGCCGCGTCATCGCGCGGTGCTGAGCCGGGATCGAGCCGTCCGAGCGCCCTGGCGAGCGTGACCGGGCCCACCTTCGCGGCGCAACCGCCGCAGCGCATGGATTCCCCGCCATCCGGCGCCGCCATCTCCGGCAGTTCGTTGAATTTGCGCATGAAGCGGCGGTCGATCCAGTCCTTCCATGTCCACACCCAGCCGCCCGCCACGGAAAAGGGGCCACGCGCCGCGATTGCCTCCTTGCGCCCCGTCGACAGCAGCATGAGATATTGGCGCTGCGGGGTGAAGGGCGTGGGCGGGCGGCCCTGGGCGCGGGCCCGCAGATTCTCCGTCAAGGGCGGACCGTGCCTGACGGCAAAAACCCCGGACTTCTCGCGCGGATATTCGAGAACCCCGGCGCAATCGCCGGCGGCGAAGATGTCGTCGTCGTCCAGCACTTGCAGCGTCGGACGCACCGCCACGAAGCCATCGGCATCGGTCTTGAGGCCGGCGTTTCTGAGCCAGGCCGCGGGGGCGGCGCCGGTCGTCACCAGCGCGGCATCGGCAGGGATGCTGCGGCCGCTGGCGAGGATCACCTGATCCTCTCCGATCTCGATTACGGCGTCGCTTTCGACCAATGCGATACCGGCACGTTCCAGGGACTTCCGGGCCAGGCCGCGGGCGCGGGCATTGACGGTCGGAAGCAGGCCGTTGCCGCCGATCAGCGTGATGTGGACGTTGCCGGCCCGATTGGCAAAGCGGTGCCGGAAGGCATGGGCGAGTTCGAACCCCGCCGCGCCAGCGCCCACAACCGCAATGCGGCGGTCCCCGGGTGCCGCCAGCAGCGCCTCGATCCTGCGCAATTTGGGCATGAGGCTGGAGATCGGCTTGACGGCGATGCCGTGTTTCGCCGCCCCCTTGATCGTTGCAAGGGCGGGCGTGATGCCGGCATCGATCGACAGGATGTCGAAAGCCAGCGGCGGGCGTCCTTCGAGCAAGATGCGGCGCTGCTTCCGGTCGATGCCGGTCGCCGAACCGTGAATGAGCCGCGCACCGGCAAAGCGCGCCAGCCGCACCAGATCGATATGGCAATCGCCGTGGCGAATAGTGGCCGGCGACGAAACCCGGCAGCATGCCCGAATAGGGCGCTTCGAGTTCCCTGGCGATGAGGGTCGTCCGCACGCCGGGCTCGGGCTGCATGCCGAAGGACCGCAGCACCGAGACATGGGCGTGTCCGCCGCCAACCAGAACCACATCGAGACGGGCCGGAACAGCGGATTTTATCATTGCCGGGTCGGGGCGGCTGCGGGCATCGCTTCCTCGACTTTCATGCGGCGGCCCCAGATATCGAAGAAATGTCCTTGATTGATGTGGAGTGGGTCATCGCCGATGCGGGCCTCGAGGTCGCGCAGTCTGACCCTTGCCAGCATGTCGGGAATGGGGCCGCCGCCCGCTTCGGTTTCGGGGAAGAGCACGACGCCGTCCCATTTGTGGCCGGACTTGGCCATCAGGGCGGAAAATTCCGGCCAGCTCAATTCGTCGCCGATCAAATGAACGTAAGTCGAGGACACCGGCGTCACGGTGGCTTCGCCGATCCGGACCAGGACGATGAGTGCGGTCAGGCCGCCCGACTCGCGATAGGCGGATTTGAGCCAGGACTCGAAATTCGATGACTCAGAAGTCGACAAGCGGCATCTCCGGTATCTCGTGATCGAGAAGCGCCAGGAAGGCCGCGCCGGTTTCCTTCTCGTACCATGTCTCGAAGTCCGCGAACGCCGCCGCGATGGTTGGGCGCGTCTTCTTGCTCTTGGCCGGCCGGCACTGGCGTGGATGACCGAAGCCAGCTTCTTGAATTCGGCGACGATTTTTTCCTTGGCCGGCGAGAGGTCGTGCCAGCCGAGCTCCGGCCTCAGGCAATCGACCTGGGCGGCGATGGCGGCTTCATCGCTGTCGCCGCAGGCGGCCTTGACCAGGCCGCGCACCAGCCCCAGCCGGCGGAAGGCGAATTCGCGGGTCCGCTTGCGGCGGGCAAGTTCGATTTCGAACTGCCTGGCATAATCGGCCTCGGCCCGGTGCGCTGCCTCCGCCGCCAGTTCGAAGGGCTTGATCAGCTTGTCGAGTTCGTCAGGCATCGGCGGCTCCAGAACGTGGCGGAAGAGAGTGGGAGTCGAACCCACCTAGGACCGTCTCGCGGCCCCACCCGGATTTGAAGTCCGGACGCCCCACCGGGAACGAATTTCTTCCGTGAAATCGGCCGGTCATAACAGACCGGTCTTGTGAGGATTGATGCGCCGCCAATCGCCGCGCCGCATGGTGAAGCCCTGCTTGTCGAAATATTCGAGTATCTGGATCGCCACCTTGCGGCCGCCGCCGATCCGGTCGCGGAAGGCGATGACATTGAACTTACCCTGTTCCGAAGCGCCCGCAAGCTCCCGTGCCGCGGCGGCGAGATCGCCGGTGGCGGCGCGCAGGAAGAAATGATCGTGGGCGATTTCATCGACATCGCCGCGGCGGGCGGCAAGCTTGAACAGGCGCCGGATCGAGATTTCGGCAATGCCGGTGGCATGGGCGATATCGCGCACCCGCGGCGGGCAGAAGCGGCCTTGACCGTTGAGCGACGGCCTGATCCTCGCCCAGATGCGTTCCTCCTCGGCGGACAGCCTGACCACATGCGAAGGTCTGCGGACCCAGGCGCGATCAAGCGCCACCTCGCCCTCGGCCGCGAGCTTTTCCAGGACCGCGGCAAAGACTGGGGCGGGAAGGCGTGGGTTGACGCCGAGGCGCAGCCGCTCGATGCCGAGTCCGGCCACATCCGGACTGGCCAGGTGAAACTCGTCAAGAAGAGCGAGGAGCCGCCGCCGGTAGTCCAGCCATTTCTGCGGCAGCATGCCGGCGCCGCCCAGTTTGACGATGCCGAGCTGGGCTCCGATCTCCTGGGCGGCACTTGCCGATGTGCCGCGATCGCGAAAGAAGGCCTCAAGCTCGATCCAGCCGCGCTCGCAAGCCAGGAAGCCGGCGAGCGCCAGGGCGGTATCCTCGGCGGCAAGGGCCGCGAGTTCGGCGATGCGTTCGGGCGTGCGGCGCTTGCGTTCGGGGCCGCGCAAATCGTGGATGATGCCGCCGCCCAGGGTGCGGCTGGCCGACCAATCGCGCAGGATGAAGCGGTCGCCCGCCATGGCAACGATCGGCGCATCGAGAACCAGTTGCGCAAAACCCGATTGGCCGGGTGCCAGGGGCCGGTCGCCGAGGTGTCACCACATGGGCGCCGGTTTCCGCTGCGCCGTGATGAAAGCGCAGCGGCTGCCACTGGCTCAAGGGTTTGCGCTCGGAGGCAAGCAATTGCACGGTGACATCGATGCGCGAGGCGGGCGCATGCAGGGTGGGATCGACCAGGGCCTGGCCGCGGGTGACGGACGCCTTGGAAATATCCGGCCCGGCAATGGCCAGGGCGCAGCGCTCTCCCGCGTGGCCTTCCGCCGATTCCCGGTTCTGGGCATGGATCGAACGGACGCGGGCTTCAAGCCCCGATGGCGAGACCAGCAACCGGTCGCCGACATGCACGCTGCCCGAGACCACTGTGCCGGTCACCACGGTTCCCGCCCCCGGCAGATTGAAGCTTCTGTCGATGTCGAGCCGGAAGCGGTTCTGGGTGCTGCGGGCAGGAGACGAGGCGCGCGCCTGGTCGAGAGCGGCGATGAGATGCGGCAGTCCCTCCCCGGTCTCCGCGGAGACCGGAATGATGGCCGCGCCAGCCAAGGCGGTTCCCGCCAGAAGGGAGCTGGATCTCCGCGCTCACGTCGCGGCGGCGGTCTTGATCGGCGAGATCGGCCTTGGTCAAGGCGACGATGCCGCGCCTGAGGCCGAGCAGATCGAGGATCGCCAGATGTTCGCGGGTCTGCGGCATGACGCCGTCATCGGCCGCCACGACCAGCAGCACGAAGTCGATGCCGGTGGCGCCGGCCAGCATGTTGTGGATCAGGGCCTCATGCCCCGGCACATCGACGAAGCCGACGATATCGCCGCCGGGGCGCGGCCAATAGGCATAGCCCAGATCGATGGTGATGCCGCGCCGCTTTTCTTCCTTGAGGCGGTCGGGATCGGTTCCCGTCAGAGCCCTGACGAGACTCGATTTGCCATGGTCGATGTGGCCGGCGGTTCCGACGATCACGGCAGCGGTTCCATTGCGAGCTGCTCGGCGCGGGCGATGTCGCCTGCTTCCATGTTGCGCCGGGCGGAATTGTAATAGTTTTCTGCCATGAGACTACCGCCCTTCTTGGCACGAATGAGCCAGGCGAGCGACTGCACCATGTCACGGGGAACGCCGGCGCCGAGCTGATAGGCCGCCCCCAGCATGGCTTGGGCATCGGCATCGCCCATGCGGGCCGCCTTCAGCCACCATTGGGCGGCGGCCTGCGGATCGCGGGTAACGCCCAGCGCATTGTGATAGAGCATGCCGATGCGGGTCATCGCCGAGGCAACGCCCTGCTCCGCCGCGGCCTTGGCCCAGATCATGGCTTCCGGGTAATCGGGTGCGGGGTTTTCGCTGTCGGCCAGCATCCAGGAGAGCATCTCCTGGGCTTCGGCATCGCCCTGCTCCGCCGCCAGTCGGTAGAGACGTTGGGCCTCCGTTTCATCGGGCTCGACACCCTCGCCCTTGAAGTAGGCGGCGGCGAGATTGCGTTGCGCCACCCTGTCGCCGTTACCGGCGGCCGTCGTCAGCCACTTGATGGCGGTCGCCTGATCGCGTTCGACGCCGAGGCCATTGAGCAGGCAGGCGCCGATATTATTCTGGGCGCGCGCCACGCCGGCATGGGCCAAGGGCAGCCATATGGAAATCGCCGCCGCTTGATCGCCGGCATCGAAGGCGCGCTGCGCGTCCGCCATTCGCGAGGCGGCATCGGCCTTCGGGTCTTTCTTGAACCAGCGCTGCTTCATCGCGGCGGCTCTGCGGTGTTCAGCATGGCAAGCTGGGCGGTGAATTTCGCTTCATCGTCGAGGCAGCGCAAATCGAAAATCAGGCCGTCGTCCTTGATGTGACCGATGACCGGAATCGGCAGCCGGCGGAATGCCGCGGCGAGCTGGGCCAGCTTGCGGCCGGCCGTCTTGCCGCCGATGGGTGTCATGGCGAGGCCAACGCTCTTGATGGTCTCGAGCGGCAGCGCGCCGGAACCGATCTGGCTGCCGCAGTCCACGGCTTCGACGCGCCAGTCCGGCCCCAAAACCTGCGACAAGGACGGTCGAATCCGTTTGGCAAGTTCCGACAATTCGCCGAGCGGCCGCGTGAAGAAGGAAAGCGTGGGCAGATCGGCGGCCAGCCGCTCCGGATGCCGGTAGAGCTGCAAAGTGGCTTCAAGCGCCGCAAGCCGCAATTTGTCGAGGCGCAGGGCCCGTTTCAGCGGATTCTTGGCGCAGGCCCGCACCAGATCCTTTCGACCTGCAACAATGCCGGCCTGCGGTCCGCCGAGCAGCTTGTCGCCCGAGAAGGTGACGATATCGGCGCCGTCGGCGATCGCTTCCTGGACCGTGCGCTCCCGTTTCAGCCCGTATTCCGCCAGATCGACGAGCGTGCCGGAACCGAGATCGTCGACCAGCGGCACGGAAGCCGCGCGCGCGATGGCAGAGAGTTCCTTGGCGGGGACTTCCTTGGTGAAGCCCTGGATCGCGTAGTTGGAGGTGTGGACCTTCAGGATGAGCCCGGTCTTGGGGCCGAGTGCCGTTTTGTAATCCTTGGCATGGGTGCGGTTGGTGGTGCCGATTTCGACGAGCTTTGCGCCGGCCCGCGCCATGATGTCCGGCATGCGGAAAGCGCCGCCGATTTCGATCAATTCGCCGCGCGAGACGATGGCTTCGCGGCCCTTGCACAGCGTGTTGAGCACCAGCAGCACGGCGGCGGCATTGTTGTTGACGAAGCAGGCGTCCTCGGCACCCGTGAGATCGCAGAGCAGATCGCGCACGGCATCGTCGCGGTCGCCGCGGCCGCCGCCGTCGAGATCGAATTCGAGGGCGGCGGGATGGCGCATGGCGAGGGTCACGGCTTCGACGGCGCGCTCGGCCAGGACGGCGCGGCCGAGATTGGTGTGCAGAATGGTGCCGGAGAGATTGAACACGCGGCGCAGTCTGGGCGCGTCCGATTGCGCCAGTAGAGGCGAGGCTCGCAGCGGCGGCCTGTTCGGCCGCAACGGGCGCAAAGCCGGGCCTGGCGATCGCGGCGCGCCAGCCTTCCAGCGTGCGGCGCACGGCATCGCGGGCGGCAGTGTGGCCGTGACGCTCGACCGCTTCCTGTCCGGTTTGGCTCGACAGGACTTCGTCAACGGACGGCAGCGGGCTTCGGCCCTTGGTCATTGCGGCATTCAACAGAAAATGCCGCAGGCGATCAATAGCCCAGCAGGAAGGGGTTGGCCGAGCCCCGATGGTAACCTTCCTTGCGCAAGAGCAGATCGAGACCCAGGGAGGCGACATCGTCGGCCACCGGATCGAGACCGGCATCCCTGTCCTGATGGAATATCTTCACATAGCTCCAGCAGCTGTCGCAGGTCTCCGCCTTGATGGTGTCGGAAACGCCTTCGATGTTGTGGTAGGCAACACCCTTGTCGCCGCCGCACATGACGCAGCGGATGCGCGAGACGTTCCATTGGGTGCCGCACAGTGAACAGCAGCAATAGCGGTGGCCGCTGACCTTCGGCAGTTCGACGATGACGCTGGCCACCGGGCTTCCGCCGCAGGCGGGGCAGGCGCCGGGCGCCACTTCGGTCGAGGCGCCTGGCATCGAGCTTCGCGGCAAGGCGGGAGAAATGCACCTGCACGGCGGCGGCGGCAAGCACGTGGCCGGCGATTTCATCGGCCGGAATTTCCGCCAACAGAATGGCCCGCATCATGCCGCAACGGCCGTCGTCGTCCTTGTTCATAATACCGTTTAGCGCGGCGCGGGCGGGTTCGGGCATTTCGCTACCTTGCAAGAGTCCGAGGATGCGCAGCAGAGTTTGCGAAGCCGTCTTATCGGGTTCGATAACGCCTATGGAAATGGGCGGCATGCCATGCTCATAGGCAGTTTCGATTTCGGCGGCCGGCGGCAAGTCGGCCGGCGGCAGCCCGTCCTGGCAGTCGTTCTGGGCCTGGCTCAGGGCGGCGAGAAACCGCAAATAGGGCTCAAGCTGATGGCCCGGCGCCAACACGGCGAAACGCCGGGCATGAGCCACAAACCGCGTAGCGGGGTCGGCCAGAATTGCAAAGGGCGGCTTGGCAACTTCGCCGGAAGCGATCGCTTCCGCCGGTAAGGTTTTGGACTGAGACATAAAGCAACTTCGCTTCTTATTGAACTATTACGCAACCCGTTCCTTCTTAGATGGAAGAAGGAGGGGCCCCATCCCTGAACGCGACGAGAGGATGAGGGCTACGGTTTGGCAATCGATGCCCCCAATGTCCTCGCCCCCGCGATAGCGGGGAGAGGAAGGGGACCCATCATGCGGAACGCATGATGGGGGAGGAGAGGGGCACCCGGTCCTTGCCGAAATTGAATGGCAGGCAAACGACCGTTGGCCCCTCATCTCCCCCATCGCGAAGGCGCGATGGGTCCCCTTCTTCTCCCCGCTCACGCGGGGCGAAGACATAGAGCGCCAACCGGCGAAGCCTTGCTTAGCGCAATTGTGCTCTTGCCGCTGATGTCCAACTGCCCCTATTCGACAGCCGGTTTTGTTTCGTGTTCCTTGGCGACTTCTTCGCGCAGCCATCTGCGATGGTGGCGCCAGGCATAGCCGCCGGAAACATTGCCGCGCATCATGCCGCGCACCGTGCCCTTGACCCAGATCGCCGCATAGACGTGGACGATCCAGACCAGAATGGAGCTGACGGCGGCAATGGCGTGAATCAGGGCCGACCAACGCTTCTGCTCGATGGTGAAGTTGTCGCCGAAATAGACTTCCCAAAGACCCAATCCGGACACCACCATGATGACGATCAGGATGGACTGAAGCCAGAACACCAGCTTCTGGCCGGCATTGTATTTGCCGAGCTCCGGCAGATCTTCCTCGCGCGCCGCCAAGACGCTGCGGATGCGGCCCAACCAGATATTGTCGTTGCGCTCCCAAAGATTGAGCCGGAAGAAACGGATGAAAAGGCCGAGGAAACTCAAGGCCAGCACCACGCCGATCCAGGGATGGATGGCCCTGACATTTTCGCCGCCGCCAAACAGTTCGCTGAGGAAGAACAGGCTCGGGTGAAACAGCGACAGACCGCTCAAGGCGAGAAGAATGAGACTTCCGGCGGTAATCCAGTGATTGACGCGCGCCCAGGGCGTGTACCGCGACACGGCATAGGATTCGGTGGGATTCGAATCCATCTGCTCCTCCTCCCTTATGATTCCGGAGGGCGCTTCATGCTGTGCCGGTCTGGCCGAAGCGCGCCTGGATTGCGCTCCGGCCGTTTTGTTCCTGCGCTGCCGGACGTTTCACTTAGGAATCCCGCCGCAGGTCTTCGGCGTTTTCCTCGTCTTCGCCGGTTACCCGGTTCGGACCGTTCAACACGTAATGGAAGAAGCCCAAAACCGCGAATGCGCCGATCGACGCCAGGCCGGCATATTTGGTGACACCTTTCCATGCCTCGACCACCGGGCTGATCTTCGGATCCTTGGGAAGGTTCGAGTAGATTTCCGGCTTGTCGGCATGATGCAGCACATACATGACGTGGGTGCCGCCGACACCCGGCGGATTGTAAAGACCCGCATTGGCAAATCCGCGCGACCTCAGGTCGACGATCCGTTCCTGGGCGAGATCGATCATATCCTGCTTGGACCCGAACGAAATCGCCTGGGTCGGACAGGCCTTGGCGCAGGCCGGTGCCTGCCCGACCGACACGCGGTCGACGCACAGCGAGCACTTGTAGGCCTTGTGGTCGGCCTGCGAGATGCGCGGGATGTTGAAGGGGCAGCCCTTAATGCAATAGCCGCAGCCGATGCAGTTCTCCGAGATGAAGTCGACGATGCCGTTGGAGTACTGCACGATGGCGCCGGGTGCCGGGACAGGCCTTGAGGCAGCCCGGATCCTCGCAATGCATGCAGCCGTCCTTGCGGATCAGCCATTCGAGATTGTTGGTCTCGGGGTTGATCCACTCGTTGAACCGCATCAGCGTCCAGCTTGCCGGCGAAAGGTCGTGCGGATTGTCGTAGACGCCGGTGTTGACGCCCACTTCCTCGCGCAGATCGTTCCACTCGAGACAGGCCGACTGGCAGGCCTTGCAGCCGATGCACTTCGACACGTCGATGAGCTTCGCCACTTCGAGAGTTTCGCGCACGGCGGGCGGCGGCGAGGTCGATGCCGAGCGCCGCTTGAGATCGAGGGATTGCAGTGATGCCATGACTGTTCCTCCCTAGACCGCTGCCGCAATGGGTTCGATATTGACGAGAAACGCCTTGTATTCGGGCGTTTGCACGTTGGCGTCGCCGACGAACGGGGTCAGCACATTGACGCCGAAGCCCTTCTTTGCCTCACCGGTGAAGCCCCAATGGATGGGGATGCCGACCGTATGCACGGTCTTCCCGTCGATGGTGAGGGTCGGCATGCGCTTGGTCACCACCGCCTTGGCCTTGATCGAACCGCGGTTCGACGAGACCTGAACCATGCCGCCATTGGCAATGCTTTTCTCCTTGGCCAGATCTTCGGAGATTTCCACGAAGAGTTCGGGCTGCAGGATGGCGTTGATCCGGGCGTGCTTGCTCCAATAGTGGAAGTGCTCGGTCAGCCGGTAGGTCGTCGCCACATAGGGGAAGGCGTCGGCCTTGCCCATGGCCTCGCCGTCGCCCTTGAGCAGGCGGGCGGCGGGGTTCGATATGGTCTTCTCGTGCAGGACATTGGTGACCGGCGTCTCGAATGGCTCATAGTGCTCGGGGAACGGTCCGTCGGACATGCCCTTGCGCACCCAGAGCTTGCCCACACCCTCGGCATTCATGATGAAGGGGCCGGCATTCTTTTCCGGCGCCAGCGTTGCCGGGAAGTCGGGCACGTCGGGGCTTACCCATTTGGTGCCGTTCCACTCGACATATTTCTTGCGTGCGCTCCAGGCCTTGCCCGAGGGATCGGCCGAGGCGCGATTATAAAGAATGCGCCGGTTGGCGGGCCACGCATAGCCCCATTTCGGGTAGACGCCGAGACCCGAAGGATCGGCGGTATCGCGCCGTGCCGACATGTTGCCCGCTTCGGGATAGATACCGGAATAGATCCAGCATCCGCCGGTGGTGGAGCCGTCGTCGCGCATCTGCGCGAAGCCGTCGAGCTGCTCGCCCGCTTTCTTGACGAATTTCGTCGCATCCGCCGGATCGGGCAGATCGACGATGGCCCGCCCATTGATCTCGCGCAGGAGTTCGTCCGGGCTGGGGTTATTGGGCTGCATATAGCCCCAATCCGTATAGTAAATCGGATCGGGCCTTGAGCCGCCTTCGGCCTTGTAGAGCGCTTTGATGCGCAGGAACAGCTCGGCCATGATGGCCGCGTCGCCGCGGGATTCGCCCGGCGGATCCGCGCCCTTCCAGTGCCACATGATATTGCGGCTGGAATTGGTGAAGGATCCCTCTTCCTCCGCGAAGCACGACGACGGCAGCTGGAATACCTCGGTCTCAATCGCAGCCGGATCGGCATCGTTGAACTCGCCGTGGTTTTCCCAGAAGCGGGCCGTTTCGGTGTCGAGCGGATCGATGGTGACAAGGAACTTGAGCTTCGCCAGCGCCGCCGCGGCCTTGGCCCGGTTGGGCACCGAGAGAAGCGGGTTGAAGCCCTGGCACACATAGCCGTTGATCTTGCCTTGGAACATCAGATCGAACTGCTTCAGCGTGTCGTAGCCGCCGTCGTATTTCGGCAGCCAGTCGAAGCCGAAATCGTTCTCCGGCGTGGCGTATTTGCCGTACATGGTCTTCAGGTGGCTGACGAAGAACTTTTTGTAATTCTGCCAGTAGCTGACCTGGTTTTCTTGCAGCGGCTTGAAGTCCCGGTTCTTGATATAGGTCGCGAAAGTCGTCTCCGCGTCGGTCGGCATCGCCAGATAGCCGGGCATCGAGTTGGACAGGAGGCCCAGATCGGTGAGGCCCTGGACGTTGGAATGACCGCGAAGCGCGTTGACGCCGCCGCCGGGGATGCCGATATTGCCGCACAGCAACTGGATCATCGCCATGCAACGGATGTTCTGCGAGCCCGTCGAGTGCTGCGTCCAGCCGAGGGCGTAGAGCGAGGTCATCACCCGTGCGCCATTGGCGGTCGAAGCCGCATGTTCGCAGACTGCCAAGAACTTGTCCTTGGGCGATCCGCAGATGCGTTCCACGGTTTCCGGCGTGTAGCGTTCCACATGAGTCTTCAGAAGCTGGAACACGCTGCGCGGATGGCTAAGCGAGGCATCCCGCATGGCGTATCCGGTCGCCGGATCCATTTCATATTCCCATGTGTCGCGCACATAGGAACGCTTTTCCGCATTGTAGCCCGAGAACAGGCCGTCTTCGGCGTTGAAGGCGTAGCCTTCCTTCACGATGTAGGAGGCGTTGGTATACGCCTTCATGTATTCGCGATGGATCTTGCCGTTGACGATCAGGTAGTTGATGACACCGAGGAGGAACGTGATGTCGGTACCTGCGCGGATCGGGCAATAGAGATCGGCGACCGCGGCCGAGCGGGTGAAGCGGGGATCGACGACGATCAGCTTGGCGGCATTATGCGCTTTTGCTTCCGTGACCCACTTGAAGCCGCAAGGATGCGCTTCGGCGGCATTGCCGCCCATGATCAGAATGACGTCGGCGTTCTTGATGTCGATCCAGTTGTTGGTCATTGAACCACGGCCGAATGTCGGGGCCAGACTGGCCACCGTCGGTCCGTGTCAAATTCTGGCCTGGTTATCGACCTGAATGATGCCGAGGCCGCGGACCACCTTATGGGTGAGCCAGCCGGTCTCGTTGGAGGTGGCGCAGCCGGCGAGGAAGCCCATGGTCGGCCAGCGGTTGACGGCGGTTCCGTCCTTGTTGGTGACCTGGAAGTTGCGGTCGCGGTCGTCCTTCATGAGGCGCGCGATGCGCTCCATGGCGAAGTCCCAGGTGACCGGCTCGAACTTGTCGGAGCCCGGTTTCCTGTACATCGGGTGCCTGAGGCGGGTCTTGGAGGTGACGAAATCGAGAAGCCCCGCACCCTTCGGGCACAGCGTGCCGCGGTTCACCGGATTGTCCGGGTCGCCTTCGATGTGAATGATCGCCGACTTGGTGTTCTTGGACTTGTCACCAAGGGAATACATGATGACGCCGCAGCTCACCGAACAGTATGGGCAGGTGTTGCGGGTCTCGGTCGTGCGGGCCAGCTTGTAGGGGCGAATGGACTGCGCCACCGCCTCTTCCAATCCGCTAAATCCGAACGATCCGATCGCCGAACCTGCAACACCGGCACCCGTCAGTTTCATGAACTGACGCCGTGACAATTGCATGTTCATAGGCGCTCCTCCTCATGACCTCGGAATTCCACGAATAGTTATGATTCTTGGAGGCGGAATCCGAAGCGCTCTTGAAAGATTGATCTCAATAAAAGGGGGTGTCAAGACGCTTCGAACCGCGCGATTTCGCAATTGCGAAACAACTTGTCAGGGGCAATGGAATTCCGGTTCGTCGAGGCCGAGCGTATCGAGATTGTTGAACTGATGCAGCGCGCCTTCGACGGGTGCAAGCGCTATGACCGCATCGGCCGTGCCGAGCAGGATGCTCTGGCGGAGCTGGCGGTCCCAGGGGCGGAAGGACCCGGGAAATCCCTTATAAAGTTCCAGGGTGAGATCGGGCTTCAATAATTCACGCGCCAGCGGGCCAACCGGAATCGCCTGCCCTCACGCGGGCCTCGACAATCGCCTTGACCGCAACCCAGGCGGCCCAGTCTTCCTCGGTCATGGTGCGGCCGGCGAATTTGAAGAAGCGGCGATTGAGCTGCGGGGCGCCATGGCGCTCCCATTGCGGGTGCCAGGCCACGGGGCTCAATCCCGCAGCGCCCACGACGGGACGCGGGCTGGCGGTTCGATAGGGCAAAAGACGGGAGAATTCATGGGTTTCGTCGGCCACGAAGACCGCGTCATAGGCGGCGGCGCTGGTCAGCAGCCGGACGTTGTTCAGATCGCGCTGGCGCGGATCGTTGCCATGCACGAATTGCCGGACATCGGAAATGCTTAAACCGAATTTCCGGGCCGAGGCCTGGAATGACTGGGATTGCGCCACGTCCGCCGCGGAGTCGCTTGTCAGAACAAGGATTTCGTCCCAGCCGACCAGTTTCAGATACTGCACCAGCCCATCATGCAGCATCGCGTCGCTTGGCATCACGTGAAACAGACCGGCTCCCGCAGGTTTTCTGGCGCAAGCTGTTGCCGCGGTGGCGGATGTTGAACAGCGCCGCGCCATCCTGGTCTAATGCGGCCGCCACCGCCTCGACGTCCGCTTCCGGCAGGTCGAGGATGGCCGCCGCCGGATTCTCGCGCTGGATCAGTTGCCGGACAAAATCGGCCGCAGTCGCGCCTTCCGGAACCGTTTCCCGGAGCAACTGGAACGTCACGCCAATGGCGCGGCCGATGATCCTGGCGTCCTTCACTCCCAGCTCCGACCCCGATACGGCGGGCTGCCGGGTCGCGTCGTAGATTCCGCCATAACCTTCGCGGTGCGCGTAAAAGGGGTCTCCGGCGCGATCCACATAGGCGATCTTGACTGTCCGGACTTCCGCCGCCGCGGCGGTGACGGCGAGAACAAAAGTCAGCAGGATTGCGGCAAGCCTATTCATCGTCGATGAGCATGCCATAGGGAACCTGGCCGACGGCAACCGAAATCAGGCTGCGGCCCGAGGCCGTTTCGATGATGGTGACGTCGTCGGACAGGCCGTTGGCAACGTAGAGCAGCGATTCGTCGCCGTTCAACTGCAGGCCCCAGGGCCTTTTGCCGACCAGCAGATAGTCGAGGACGGTGCGGGACTTGATATCGACCACGGCGACATGATTGGCCCGGCCGAGGGCCACATAGGCTGTGGCGCCGTCCCTGGTGATCAGCACATCGACGGGGGTCACCTGTTCCCGCCGCATGCCCTTGGGCAGGAATTCGACTTTTCCAAGCGCCGTCAGCGAAGCCACATCGATAATGTCGACGATGCCGGAGAGTTCGGCCGAAACCCACAGTTCCTTGCCGTCCGGTGTCAAGGCCATGCGCCGCGGCCTGGTGCCGGTCACGATATCCTTGATAACTTCCGCCTTGGCGGTGTCGATCACATGGACCAGATTGGCCGCTTCCGACGTGGCGAATGCCAATTTGCCGTCCGTGGTGATGACAACCCCTTCCGGTTCCTCGCCGGTTTCAAATTCGGCGACCGTGGCCCCGCTCTCGACATCGATGACGCTGACCAGCGCGTTGTCCTCGTTGGAGGCATAGAGATGGCGGCCGTCCGGGTGGAGATCGAAGGTTTCCGGATCGGGGATGTCGCGGAAACGCTTGGTCAGCTTGCGCGTCGCGATGTCGTAGACTGCAATTGTGTCGTCGTCGCCGCAGGCCAGAAAAAACCCGTTGCGGTCGGCGGTGAAGTGCATGCCGCGCGGCCGGCCGCAGGTCGGAAAAGAGTCCACGATCTTATGGTCCGCGTCGAGAATTGTTATGGTATTGCTTTTCTCGTTGGCGACGAATACCAGGCCGGTTCCTTTCGCACTTGCACAGTCGGATGCGACGAAAATTGCGAGTGCGAACAGCGCGGCGCCCGGCAATTTGTGCGGCAAGTTCACTCTGTTCATCGCGATTGAGGTATTGCGCCCGTCAAGCTGTGCTTCGGCTGGAGGTGAACCGTCTACTTACATCTTGACTAGAACTTCGCCAAGTGAGCATTGTTTTGAGCGCGGCACTTGGGCCAGTACAATGAGCCCAGATTGCACGCCTGAGGAGGAAACAATGAAATCAACGAATTTGTGTGCCCTGTACTTGGGCACCGCGACGGCTGCGCTATTGGCGACAAGCATCTCCGCGACCGCGCAAGAAGTTGCAGGTGGAACCAAGTACGGCGATATGACAACGGTGTCGCAAGACATGCTGAACCGCGCCGCGGGCGACGGCAACAACTTCCTGCACACGAACGGCAATTACAACCAGACGCGCTACTATCCGAACGGCCAGATCAACACCGGCAATGTTAACAAGCTGCGCCCTGCCTGGATGTTCCAGACGGAAGTGACCGAGTCGCTGGAAACGACACCGATCGTCGTCAACGGCATCATGTATGTGACGACCTCCTTCAATCACGTCTACGCGCTCAATGCGCGTACTGGCGAGCAGATCTGGCACTTCAAGCACAAGATGGGGCCGGTAGCGACCTACTGCTGCGGGCCCAACAACCGTGGTGTCGCCGCCTATGGCGACATGGTCTATATGGGCACCCTCGATGCAAAACTCCTGGCGCTCGATGCCAAGACCGGAAAGCTGATCTGGGAACAGCAGATCGCCGATCCCGAACTGGGCTATTCCGAAACCATGGCGCCGACGGCCGTCAACGGCAAGATCCTGATCGGCACCAACGGCGGCGAATACGGCATCCGCGGCTTCGTTAAAGCCTATGACGCCAAGACCGGCCAGCTGTTGTGGACGTTCAATTCGACGCCGGAAGATTCAACCGGCGTGTGGGCGACTCATGACGCAACGGGCCGCGACATGCTGCGCGATATAGCGGCAGAAAAGACGGCTCTTGCGGCGCAAGGCGATCCCTACAAGACGCTGGGCGGCGGCGTGTGGCAGAATCCGGCCGTCGATCTGGAAAGCAACCGTATCTATTTTGTCGCCGGCAACCCCTCGCCCGACCTCGACGGCAGCTTACGCCCGGGCGACAACCTCTATACCAATTCGCTGATCTCCGTCGACCTCGACACCGGCAAGTATGTCTGCCACTTCCAGTACATCGCCCACGACGTGTGGGATCTGGACGCGGTCAGCCCGCCGATCCTCACCGAGGTCGCCGACAAGGCCGGCGGCAAGGTGAAGGGCGTGCTGCACGGCGGCAAGACCGGCCATGTGTATGTGCACAAGGCCGACGACTGCTCGCTGATCCGCTTCTCCGAGGCCATGGTTCCGCAGGAAAACATGTGGGTGCTGCCGACCAAGGAAGGAGCCCGCATGTTGCCGGGCGCCAATGGCGGCGTCGAGTGGTCGCCGATGACCGTGGATGAGGGCAAAGGCCTCGTCTACGCCATCAACTTGCATCAGCCGATGACCTATCATGTCGAAAGTTCGCCCTATCCGGGCGGCAGCAAGTTGTGGCTCGGCGGCGCCTTCAAGGTGATCCCCACCGAAGAGCAGTGGGGCAACGTCACCGCGGTCGATTACAACACCGGCAAGATCCGCTGGCAGGTCAAGACCGCGCAGCCGATGATCGGCGGCATCATGGCAACAGCCGGGGGTCTCACCTTCACCGGCGAGGCCAACGGTTTTTTCAATGCCTATGACTCGGCCACTGGCGCGATGCTGTGGAGGTTCCAGGCGGGCGCCGGCGTCAATGCGCCGCCCTCCTCTTATACAGTGGACGGCCAGCAATACATCGTGGTTGGCGCGGGCGGCAACGCCCAGATCAATTCCAAACGCGGCAATTCGATCATCGCCTTCACGCTGGCCGATTGATCCGGGCTGCGCGATAGCAATCTGAAAATAGGCGGGGCTGAGTTGTTCAGCCCCGCTTTTCATCGACTCTCGATTGCGGATTCAATTTCCATGAAAGCCACGCTTGTTGCCGCCGCAGCCCTGATCGGTTTGACCGCTTCCGCTGGGCTTGCCCAGGAATCCATCGAGGACAAGGCGAAGCCTTGCGCGGCCTGCCATGGCGAAAACGGCATGCCGGTCATGCCCGAAGTGCCGATCATCTGGGGCCAGCACGCCGGCTATCTTTATATCCAACTCAAGGACTTCAAATCGAAGAGCCGGGCCAGCGAGGTGATGGACCCAATCGTGGCAGACCTCGAGAGAGCCGACATGCTGGCGCTGGCACAGTATTTCGAAGAGAAGCCGTGGCCCATGACCGGCTACCGGTCCGAGACCGCCGATACCGGCAAGGGCGAAACCATCGCCACGGCCGGCATGTGCGCTTCCTGCCATCTCGGAACATATTTCGGCGACAGTACAATCCCGCGCGTGGCGGGCCAGACGCAGGTCTATCTCGAACGCACCCTGATCGCCTTCAAGACCCGCGAACGCAACAACAATGCCGACAAATCGATTCTGATGCAGACCTTCGCCGACGAAGACCTCAAGACCATGTCGCGATATCTGGCGGATCTGTAGTCCCCATAGCAGGTTGTTGAAAAACTCCGTATACGGACTTGACCATCGCCTTTCGAGGCTCCCCCGGCTCAAGGCCGGGATCGCGCCTCAGGGTGAGGTAAGTCTCTATTTTCCCTCATGCTGAGGTGCTCACGGCGAAGCCGTGAGCCTCGAAGCATGGCCCCGTGAAAGGTTTTTCAGCAACCCGTTAGCGCGTGCCGAGTGCCGATTTCACGGCATCGGTCGGCGCAAGATCGGCGGCGGTCTTGCCGTCGGCGTCCTTTATCTCCCGGGCGGCGCCGCGCCCGATGAGTTCCTCAACCACGGCGGCATGTCCAGCCTCGGCGGCAATCATGAGAGCCGTCTTGCCGCGATCATCGGCCTCGTCGAGCCGCGCGCCCCTTTCGATCAGCATGGCAACCAGGGCACGGCCCTCCTCTTCGGGCACATCATTGGCATGCCCCGCCGCCCACATGAGCAGCGTCAGATCATGTTGGTATTTCGCATTGGGATCGATGCCGGTGTCGAGGAGCTTTTCCACGATGGACTGAAATCCCCGTGCCGCCGCATAGAGGATCGGCGTCTTGCCGGAGAGATCGGCGGCGTTGGGATCGGCGCGGGCCTCGAGCAGCATCTTGACGATCGCTTCGCTGCCGTTGAAGGCGGCGGCGGCGAGCGGCGTCGTTCCGGAGCGGCCAGGTGCTCCGGCCTTGGCGCCGCGCTCGAGCAGAAGCTTCACCACGTTCCGGCGCCTGGTCTCGGTGGCAAGGAACAGTGCTGTGGCACCCTTAAGATCGCGAAGCTCGATGTCGGCCCCGCGATCCAGCAGAAGGGCGACGATTTCCGCTTGGCCAGACGCGGCGGCCACATGCAAGACCGACTCGCCGCCGCGCCTGCGGGTCCCGGCACTGGCGCCCGCCGCCAGAAGCTCCTTGGCGGTCTCCAGACAACCCCTATCCGCCGCCTCAAACAGAAACCCGTTGATCTGCCGGTCGTCAGCCGATCTTTGCTTTTCGATAATCCGGTATTGCAAGTCCCGGCATTCGGCTTCCGCCGCCGCACACTGCGCCGGCGCGATGGCGATCGCCCAAACCGACGCCGCTGCCAGTATTGGAACGTTAATGCGGGCTGGACTCATGGCGTGAACCGTCGCTCGATGTGAACCCTCGCAAGAATGCCCGACTGACGCGGCGCGGTCGAGACCTTGTTGCCGGACGCAGGTCGCCGCGTGCGAATTGTCTTGAACTGGGCGGCGTGTTATCGCCCGGGGAATCGGTGGGAGCCTGGACATGCCGGACGTCGCTTTGGTGATTTTCGATTGCGATGGCGTGCTCATCGACAGTGAGCTCCTGAGCGCGCAGGTCTTGCTTGAGGAGCTTGCAAAAATCGGGGTGAATATCGATCTGCGCTATTTCTTCGAGAACTGCCTGGGGCGGAATTTCGCTGTCGTGGCGGAGCGCATTGCACGCGACACCGGCCAGGCGATCGGTGGCGAGTTCGAACGCCGTTACTGGAAACGGCTTCTGGAGAGATTCGAAAGCGACTTACGGCCCGTAGCCGGTGCGCGCGAGGTTCTAGCGCGGCTGCCCATTCCATTTTGCGTTGCCACGGGCAGCAATACCGAGCGCGCTACGTGCTCGCTCGACCTTGCCGGGTTTTCCCAACTGGTTGACGGACGGCTGGTCTCGACATCGATGGTGGCGCGCGGCAAGCCTTGGCCCGATCTCTTTCTGCTGGCGGCGGAGCGCCATGGCGTATCGCCGCCGCAATGCCTTGTCATAGAGGACAGCGAAATGGGCGTCCAAGCGGCGCGTGCCGCCGGTATGCCGGTTTGGCGATTCACCGGCGGAAGCCATTTCAGGGCGGACCACCGCTGGATGGCCGATCGATCGCCCGCCGACAAGGAGTTCGACGATATGGCCGACTTCTTCCGGCTGTTGCACGGCTGATGCGGCGGAAGGGTTTATTTTGCCGGGATCTTGTGCCTAAGTTGCGCGCGCTTTCTGCAGGATATCAGCTTGGCACGCAAACCGGATTCCGAATCTGACAGGCTCGACGACGCGGCAAGGGCGGGCTGGCTCTATTACATTGCCGGCAACACCCAGGATGAGATCGCCCGCAAGCTCGGCGTGTCGCGCCAGACGGCCCAACGCCTGGTGTCGCTTTCAGTCAGCGAGAAGCTGATCAAGGTCCGCCTCGATCATCCGATCGGCCATTGCCTGGAACTGTCGGAAAGGCTGAAGGACGCCTACGGTATCGATTTCTGCGAGATCGTGCCAAGCGATCCCGAATCGGCGTCGGCGACCATTGGCGTTGCCGAAGCCGCGGCGGCGGAGCTCGAGCGTTATCTCGTGTCGCAGCATCCCGTCATCGTCGCCATGGGAACCGGACGCATGCTGCGCGCCATGGTGGAACAACTGACCCCCATGGACTGTCCCCAGCACAAGGTCGTCTCTCTCGTCGGCAATATCGCGCCCGATGGTTCGGCCTCCCTCTTCGATGTGGTGAGCCGCATCGGCGACCGGGTGAAGGCGCCGCATTATCCGATGCCGCTGCCGGTCATCGCCACCACGGTGCACGAGAAATCCCTGCTGCTCGCGCAGAAGCCGCTGCGCAATGTGATCGAGCTGGCGCGCCAGGCGGATGTCACCTTTGTCGGCATCGGCACGGTGGACGACGATGCCGCCCTCTTGCGCGATGGCTTCGTGACGCGCCGACGAGATCCGCGCGCTGGTCAGGGCCGGGGCGGTGGGCGAAATCATCGGCTGGGCCTATGACGCCAATGGCAAGCTCATCGACGGGCTGACCAACGACCGGGTTCTGAGCGTGCCGCTCGAACAGCCGGCCACCAGGCGGGTGATCGGCGTCGCCATGGCGCCGCCGCGGCTTCGGGCGATCAAGGGCGCCTTGCGGGGAAAACTGATCAATGGTCTCATCACCAACGAACGGATGGCTGAGCTTTTGCTTGAATAAATAGCAAAAGCTCTACGTTTAATTCTCCGGGCAAATTCAATCAGTTAATGCGTATGTTGCAGTGCAATTTGTGCACTGCAGCGACGAATTCGGCTTGACTCTGGCTGCCTTCAACATATGAGTATATGCCCGCTTAGTTGGCAAAAGCTCAAGCAAGCACATGGGAGGAATTCAATGAAACCCGTCTTTACCGGCGTCTTCGGCGCCTTCATGTTTGCCGCTCTGGCATCGACCGCCGTGGCGGAAACCAAGCTCACCATCGCCACCGTGAACAATGGCGACATGATCCGCATGCAGGGTCTGACCGAGGATTTCACCAAGGCCAATCCCGACATCACCCTCGAATGGGTGACGCTTGAAGAAAACGTGCTGCGCCAGAAGGTGACGACCGACATCGCCACCAAGGGCGGCCAGTTCGACGTGCTCACCATCGGCACCTATGAAGTTCCGATCTGGGCCAAGAAGGGCTGGCTCGTGCCGCTCGACAATCTCGGCGCCGATTACGACGTCGACGACCTGCTGCCCGCCATCCGCGGCGGCCTGTCCGTCGACGGCAAGCTCTATGCGGCGCCCTTCTATGGCGAAAGCTCGATGGTCATGTACCGCACCGACCTGATGGACAAGGCCGGCCTCAAGATGCCGGATGCGCCGACCTGGGAATTCATCGGCCGAGGCGGCGCGCGCCATGACCGACAAGGCCGAACGAGATCTACGGCGTCTGCCTGCGCGGCAAGGCCGGCTGGGGCGAGAACATGGCCTTCCTGACGGCCATGTCGAACTCCTTCGGCGCCCGCTGGTTCGACGAAAACTGGAAGCCGCAGTTCGATCAGCCGGAATGGAAGAACACGCTCGACTTCTATCTGAAGCTGATGGCCGACGCCGGTCCTCCGGGCGCCTCGTCGAACGGCTTCAACGAGAACCTGGCGCTGTTCAACTCCGGCAAGTGCGGCATGTGGATCGATGCGACGGTCGCCGCCTCGTTCGTCACCAACCCGAAGGATTCGAAGCGTCGCCGACAAGGTGGGCTTCGCGCTCGCGCCCGACAACGGCCTCGGCAAGCGCGGCAACTGGCTGTGGGCCTGGTCGCTGGCCATTCCGGCCGGCTCGCAGACAGTGCGGAGGCAGCGCAGAAGTTCATCGCCTGGGCCACCTGCAAGCACTATCTCGAACTGGTCGCTTCGAAGGAAGGCTGGGCCAACGTTCCTCCGGGCACGCGCACCTCGCTCTATGCCAATCCGGAATACGCCAAGGTGCCGTTCGCCAAGATGACGCTCGACTCGATCAACTCGGCCGATCCCGACCAAGCCGACCGTGAAGCCGGTGCCCTATGTCGGCGTGCAGTTCGTGGCGATCCCCGAATTCCAGGGACTTGCGCACGACGATCGGGCCAGATCTTCTCGGCGGCGCTTGCCGGCGAAAAGACGGCCGATGAGGCGCTTGCCGAAGCGCAGGACGCGGCCACCCGCGAAATGACCAAGGCCGGCTACATCAAGTAAGATACCTCCCATGGACAACTGGGCTGCCCGGATAATCGCCGGGCAGTCATTTCGGGCCCCAGCAACGTTCAGACGCGAGGCTCTGAACGACATGGCGACGCAACAAACGCGAGTGCTCGGCAAGCTGGCGGTGGCGCCGTCGGTCATCGCGCTGTTCCTGTGGATGATCGTGCCGCTCGGCATGACCATCTAGTTCTCGCTGCTGCGCTACAATCTCCTCGATCCCGGACAACGACGACCCTTCGTCGGGCTGCAGCAACTACCGATACTTCCTCACCGACCCCGCCTTCTTCCAGGCGATGGGCAATTCGCTGAAGCTGGTCCTCGCCGTGCTGGTCATCAGCATCGTCGGCGGAACGCTGCTCGCGCTGCTCCTCGACCAGCCGATCTTCGGGCGCAACATCGTGCGCCTCATGGTGATCGCGCCATTCTTCGTCATGCCGACGGTGAGTGCGCTGGTGTGGAAGAACATGTTGATGCATCCGGTTTCCGGCCTCTTCGCCTGGATCATGAAATCGCTGGGGCTGCAGCCCATCGACTGGTTTGCCCATGCATCCGCTCACCGCCGTCATCATCATGGTCGCCTGGCAGTGGCTGCCCTTCGCCACCCTCATCCTGCTCACCGCCATCCAGTCGCTCGATGAAGAGCAGAAGGAAGCGGCCGAAATGGACGGCACGCCGCCGCTGTCGTTCTTCTTTTACATCGTGCTGCCGCATCTGGCGCGGCCGATCACCGTCGTCATCCTGATCGAAACCATCTTCCTGCTCAACGTCTTTGCCGAAATCTACGTGACCGGCACCGGCGGGCCCGCCGGCAACCTGCCCTATCTCGTCTATTTCCAGGGCCTGCTGCAATTACGACATCGGCGGTGCCTCGGCCGGCGGCATCGTGGCGGTCGTGCTCGCCAACATCGTGGCCTTCTTCCTGATCCGGATGTCGGCCGGAATCTGGAGGGCTGAACCATGGCGCGCGCACGTTCAATGCGACGGCGAGTGGTCACTTCGGCGCTCGCCTGGGTGGCTGGGCTTCCTGATCTTCTTCCCGATCCTGTGGACGATCCTGACCAGCTTCAAGACCGAACTCGACGCCTTTTCGATCCCGCCCAAGTTCCTGTTCTTCGACTGGACCTTGGAAAACTACGACACTCGTGCAGGAGCGCTCGAACTATCTGCGCTTCGCGATGAACTCGGTCATTCTGGCGCTGGGCTCGACGCTGGTTTGCGCTGCTCTTCGCCATCCCCGCCGCCTGGGCCATGGCCTTCGCGCCGGGCAAGCGCACCAAGGATCTTCTGATGTGGATGCTCTCCACCAAGATGATGCCGCCGGTCGGCGCGCTCATCCCGATCTACCTGCATCTTCCGCGACTTCGGCCTGCTCGATACGCGCGGCGGCCTCATCGCGGTGCTGTTCCTGCTCAACCTGCCGATCGTCGTGTGGATGCTCTACACCTATTTCAAGGAAATCCCGGGCGAGATCCTCGAAGCCGCGCGCATGGACGGCGCCTCGCTGTGGAAGGAACTGCGTCTATGTGCTGGCGCCGATGGCGATGCCGGGCATTGCCTCGACCCTGCTGCTCAACATCATCCTGGCCTGGAACGAAGCCTTCTGGACGCTCAATCTCACGACCTCGGATGCAGCCCCGCTGACCGCCTTCATCGCCTCCTATTCGAGCCCCGAGGGCCTGTTCTGGGCCAAGCTTTCGGCCGCCTCCACCATGGCCATCGCGCCCATCCTGGTGCTCGGCTGGTTCGCGCAGAAGCAACTTGTCCGTGGCCTCACATTCGGAGCGGTAAAATAATGGGCACGATCGTCCTCAAGAACGTCACGCAAGGCGCTTCGGCGATGTCGTCATCATTCCGGGCGCCAACCTCGACATCCAGCAATGGCGAGTTCGTCGTCTTCGTCGGCCCCTCGGGCTGCGGCAAGTCCACGCTGCTGCGGCTGATCGCCGGGCTCGAGGACGCGAGCGGCGGCGCCATCGTCATCGACGGCGCCGATGCCGTCGATCTGCCGCCATCGAAGCGCGGGCTGTCGATGGTGTTCCAGTCCTATGCGCTCTATCCGCACATGAGCGTGCGCAACAACATCGCCTTCGGCCTCAAGATGGCGGGCATGCCGCAAGGCCGAGATCGAGGCAAAGGTGGCCAAGGCGGCGGCGACTCTCAATCTCACCGACTATCTCGACCGCAAGCCGCGCGCAGCTGTCCGGCGGCCAGCGCCAGCGCGTCGCCATCGGCCGCGCCATCGTGCGCCAGCCCAAGGCCTTCCTGTTCGACGAGCCGCTGTCCAACCTCGACGCGGCGCTGCGCGTGCAAATGCGCATCGAGATCATGCAGCTGCACAAGTCGCTGGGCGCCACCATGATCTATGTGACCCACGACCAGGTCGAGGCCATGACCATGGCCGACCGCATCGTCGTGCTCAACAAGGGCAATATCGAGCAGGTGGGCTCGCCGCTCGAACTCTACAACAAGCCCAACTCGCTCTTCGTCGCCGGCTTCATCGGCTCGCCCAAGATGAACATCTTCGAGGGCAACACCATCGGCATCCGGCCGGAGCACATCGAATTGTCGGAAAAATCCGGCGAATGGGAGGGCACCGTCATGCTCGCCGAGCATCTCGGCTCGGATACTTATCCTGCACATCGACGGCGGCAAGCGCGGCACGCTGACGGTCCGGGCAGCCGGTGAATTTCCGGTCGGAACTGGCGGTAAAGTCTGGATGACGCCGGAGAAAGGCCGCGTGCACCGCTTCGACGCACAGGGACGAGCGCTCCGAAAATGAGGCTCAAGGACAAGATTGCCATCGTCACCGGGGGCGCGCGCGGCATTGGCCGGGCGATTGCCGAAGGTTACGCGCGTGAAGGGGCGCGCGTGTGCATCGCCGACATCGAACATGAAGCCGCTGCCGAAACGGCGCGCGACACGGGCGGCGGCGCATTTGCCGTCCGGCTCGACGTGACCAGGCTCGATTCGATCGCCGCGCTGGTCGCCGAGGTCGAAGCCAAGGCGGGCGGCATCGATATTCTCGTCAACAATGCGGCGATCTTCGATCTGGCGCCCATCGAGGAGATCACCGAGAAGAGTTACGACCGCATTTTCGCCGTCAATGTGAAGGGTCTGCTTTTCACGCTGCAGGCCGTCGCCAAGCGCATGATCGCGCGCGGCAAGGGTGGCAAGATCATCAACATGGCTTCGCAGGCCGGCAGACGCGGCGAAGCGCTGGTTTCGGTCTATTGCGCCTCGAAGGCCGCGGTCATCAGCATCACGCAATCCGCCGGTCTTGGCCTCATCAAGCATCGGCATCAACGTGAACGGCATATCGCCCGGCGTCGTCGATACGCCCATGTGGGACGAGGTCGATGCGATGTTTGCGAAGTATGAAGGCCTGCCCAAGGGCGAGAAGAAGCGGCGCGTCGGCGAAGCCGTGCCGTTCGGCCGCATGGGCAAGCCCGAGGACCATGTCGGCTGCGCGATTTTCCTCGCCGGCGCCGAAAGCGACTACGTCGTGGCGCAGACCTTCAATGTCGACGGCGGACAATGGATGAGTTGAGGGACAGGATCGATGTATCTCGAAAAACTGAAACTCGACGGCAAGGTGGCCGTGGTGACGGGCGCGGGCCAGGGCATCGGCGCGGCCTGTGCGCGGGCCCTGGGCGAGGCGGGCGCCACGGTCGTTGTCGGCGATTTCATGCCGGACCGTATTGAAGCCACCGTCGCGGAGTTGAAGAAGCTCGGCATCCGCGCCCATGGCGCCAAGCTCGACGTCACCAAATCCAAGGAAGTCGATGCCGCCGCCGCCGACATCGTCAAGACCCATGGCCGTGTCGACATTCTCGTCAACAATGCCGGTGTCGCGCGCAGCGACGTCAAGGCCGAGGATACCAGCGACGAGCACTGGCGCCACCATATGGATGTCAACGTCGACGGCCTGTTCTGGTGCTGCCGCGCCTTCGGCCGTCAGATGCTGAAGCAGGGCACGGGATCGATCGTCAATATCGGCTCGATGTCGGGCTTCATCGTCAACAAGCCGCAGCCGCAGTCCTTCTACAATGCCTCGAAGGCGGCAGTGCATCACCTGACGCGCTCGCTCGCCGCCGAATGGGCCAAGCGCGGCGTGCGCGTGAACGCGGTGGCGCCCACCTATATCGAAACGCCGCTCACATCTTTCGGCATCAAGGAAAGTCCGGAGATGTACAAGGTGTGGCTGGAGATGACGCCCATGGGCCGCGTCGGCCAGCCGGACGAGATCGCCTCCGTCGTGCACTTCCTGGCTTCCGATGCTGCCAGTCTGATGACCGGTTCGATCGTGCTCGCCGATGGGGGCTACTGCTGCTGGTGACTCGGTTGCCGCGGCGCGCATCCAAGTATTGATTTTGCGGCGGCTGTACGCATTATGGGGGCGGATCGCCCTGCACGTGCAATCGGTATGTTCTGGCCTTGTTCGGGCCGTATTTGCCCAATAGCTGGAGAAGATATGAGCACGCGCCAGCACGACCGATTGGCCCTGGTGACCGGCGCTTCCGGCGGCATTGGTGAGGCCTTCGCCCATGAGCTGGCGGCCGCGGGCTACGCCCTGGTGCTCACCGCACGTCAGGAACAGGAACTCAATCGGGTGCGCGGCGTGATCGCCGCAAAGCACCAGGTGCCGGTGACCGTCATCGCCATGGATTTGGGGGATGCCGGTGCCTGCGACCGGCTCGCATCCGAACTCGCCGCGCGCAATCTCGTGCCCGATCTTGTCGTCAACAATGCCGGCTTCGGACTCGTGGGGCCCGCGGCGGCATTGCCGGCCGCCGACCAGCTGGCGATGATCGACCTGAATGTCCGTGCACTGACGGATTTGTCGCTCCGCTTCCTGCCCGCCATGCTGGCGCGCAAATCCGGCGGCATCGTCAACGTCGCCTCGACCGGCGCCTTCATGCCGGGCCCCAACATGGCGGTCTACTACGCCACCAAGAACTATGTGCTGGCCTTCTCGGACGCCCTGCACGAAGAGCTCAAAGGCATCCGGCGTCACCGTGACGACTGTCTGCCCCGGTCCGGTCGAAACCGGCTTCCAGCATCGCGCCGGCATCGGCAATACCAGGGCCATGGTGGGTGGCGGCATCAAGCCCTTGGATGTGGCGCGTCTGGCGATGGACGGCTTCCGGCGCGGCGAGCGCATGGTCATTCCCGGCGGCATGAACAAGCTCATCGCCTATTCCATGCGCGGCGCCCCCCGCCGCATGATCCTGCCGCTGATCAGGCGGGTCATGGCCCGCGCCAAAGGCGCCTAGTCCGTTCCGCGGAACGAAGTTCACGCTATGAACGACTGTAGCTTGCAGGCAATTCACCAAAGGGGCATCGTCCCTGGCGCGGCACCATGGGACGGAGGAGGAGCAGATGGCTCGCACACCGTTGTTGCGCTGGATCCAGCGCCTGGCCAATGAGCATGCGGCGGCGGAACGGCTTGGGATCACGCCGGCCGAACTTCGCGAAAAGTGCGCAGAAGCGGCCTTTACCCGCCGCGATTTCCTCAAGCGAAGCGGCGCGCTTGGTGCGTCGCTTGCTGTTCTCGGTCCGGCTGGACTCATGCGCCCGGCGCGCGCCGCCGGCTCCGATCCCCGGATCGTCATCGTCGGCGCCGGCATTGCCGGTCTTAACGCGGCGCTGACGTTGCAGGACAAGGGCTTGCCGTCGACGATCTACGAAGCGTCCCCTCGAGTCGGCGGACGCATGCACAGCGACCGCAGCGGTTATTGGGCGAACGGCCAGGTGAGCGAGTTCTGCGGCGAACTGATCGACTCCGGCCATACGACGATCCTTGGCCTCGCCAACCGATTCAACCTGCCAGTCGTAGACCTGCTGTCCGCCCAGCCGGAAGGCTCGACCGATACCTACTGGTTCCTTGGTGAACGTTATTCGGCCGCCCAGGCGGACATCGACTTTGCCCCGGTCCGCAAAGCGGCGAAGAACGATATCACCGCCGCCGGTTATCCAACCCTCTGGAACAGTTACAAGCCGGCAGGCTTCGCCCTCGATCACATGAGCATCTATGACTGGATCCAGACGCGCGTGCCGGGCGGCCACATCTCGCCCTTCGGCCGCCTGCTCGATGCCGCCTACAATATCGAATACGGAGCGGAGACGACCGACCAGTCGTCGCTCAATCTCCTTTACCTGCTCGCCTACCAGCCGAGCCCCAAGAGCTTCGCCGTGTTTGGTGTGTCGGACGAGAAATATCACATCGCTGGAGGCAACCAGCAATTGCCGGAGGCGATCGCGGATGCGCTGCTCCCCGGCACCATCAAAACGGGTTGGAGCATGACCGCGATAGCGAAGAAATCGGACGGGACTGTCGTCCTCACCTTCTCGAACGGCAAGACCGTGACCGCCGACCAGGTGATCCTGACCACGCCGTTCCCAGTCCTGCGCACCCTCGACACCGCGAAGGCAGGCTTCGACAGCCTCAAGAAGAAGGCGATCAAGGAACTCGGCGCCGGCCGCAATGTCAAGCTGCAGCTTCAGTTCAACAACCGCCTTTGGAACACCACGGGACCCTGGGGCATTTCCAACGGCAGTTCCACCACCGATCTCGGTTTCCAGAATACCTGGGACGTGACGCGCGGCCAGCCCGGCGCAACCGGGATCATCGTTAATTATACCGGCGGCGATGTCGCCGGTGCATTCACCCCGTCGAAGCCCTATTCGAACGCCGGCAACAATCCGGAAGTAGCGATCTACGCCCGCGCCTTCCTCAGGCAGTTCGAGACGGTCTTCCCCGGTATCACGCGTAAGTGGAACGGCAAGGCGACACTCTCAGTTCCACTGCTCGATCCGAATCTCTTGTGTTCCTATTCGTACTGGAAGGTCGGGCAGTACACCTCATTCGCAGGCTACGAAGGAGTGCCGCAGGGGGCGATCCACTTCGCCGGCGAACATTGCTCGCAGGATTTTCAGGGCTTCATGGAGGGCGGTGCCTCGGAAGGCAAGCGGGCAGCGCTCGAGGTGTTCCACGCCCTCACCGGCAATTGAGCGGCGCCGGCCCGGGACTCATTGCCAAAACATTAAGGTCATGCGTTTAGAATGGGAGCCATGCAGCGCAAAGTCTTGATTGTCGTCCATACCGAGACCTCGACACCCGGCCGCATCGGCCAGATGCTGAGGGCCAAGGGCTGTGCGCTCGATATCCGCCGACCCTGCCTCGGCGAGCCCCTGCCCGAAACCATGGCGGACCACGACGGAGCGGTGATTTTCGGCGGGCCGATGAGCGCCAATGACGCCGATGACTGGATCGCCCGCGAGATCGACTGGATCGGCGTTCCCTTGAAGGAGGAAAAGCCCTTCCTCGGCGTCTGCCTCGGCGCCCAGATGCTGGCGAAGCATCTGGGGGCCAGCGTCGGGCCGCATCATCAAGGTACGGTCGAGATCGGCTATTATCCAATCCGACCGACGGCGGCGGGCCGCGAGCTGGGTCCCTGGCCGGAACAGGTTTATCAGTGGCACCGCGAGGAATTCACTCTGCCCGCCGGTGCCGCGCTGACCGCCACCGGCGATGCCTTCGAAAATCAGGCCTATCGTTATGGCCCCGCTGCCCATGGCATCCAGTTCCACCCGGAAGTGACCCGTCTCACCATGCACCGCTGGACCGTAATCGGCGCCCACCGCTTCGTCATGCCGGGCGCCCAGGGGCGCGAGCAGCATCTTGCCGGCAATCTCCTGCACGATCCGCCGGTCAAGGCCTGGCTCGACCGGTTTCTCGAATTGTGGTTGCAGCCGGTTGCGAAGGCCCGCGCCGCAGCTGCCTGAACCGCCGAACCGGCACAACGCGGCAAGCTTCCGTTAAGCAATTTTTTCCTGTTCGAAACCCTTTCGAAACCCTGTTGCGCCATAGTGCTTTCATGGTTTGCATGACCCGAGCAGGGGATGCGCCAAGGGTGGTCCGGGATGGGTACTGCGTACCTGGACCCCAAGTGATTGCGGGGAGCTTCCCATCCGGAGGCTCCCCGTTTCAATTTCCCATGTTGTCGAGGAGGCTGCGTCTCACGCCGCGAGCTTGTCGAGCCGTTCCAGTAGCTCCATCGGATCGAAGGGCTTGTTGAGGATGCCGGTGATGGTCACGTCGCGCAACGCATCGAGCGTGTCGGCATATTCGGCACCGTTGCCGGTGATGATGATGGTGGGCACAATGCGTCCCTCCTTGCGCAGCGTTGTATAAATCCCGATGCCGTCGATGAGCGGCAACTTGAGATCAAGAATCAGCACGCTGACGCCGCCCCGGCGCACCTTATCCAGCGCCTCCTGGCCACTGGTGACCAGCGCGCAGTTCTTGCCGGCGGCACTGATGAAGGACTTGAGCATCGGGCCGAATTCGGGATCGTCCTCGGCGATGAGAGCGATGCCGCTGGGCGCGATGTCCTTCAACACCCCCAGCACTTTGTGGGCGTCGACCGGTTTCGAAAACACGCCCATGGCCCCGTTCTCGATCGCCTGACGCAGCAGCTGGTCGACGCTGTAGCCGGTCATCATGTAGATCTTGGCGCGAGGTTTGAGTTTCCTGATTTCGAGAAAGCTCTCGACGCCATTCTTGCCCGGCATCATCACATCCATGAAGGCGATGTCGAATTGCACCGTCTTGTAGGCTTCGATTGCCGCCTCGCCGGAATGAACGACCTGGACGCGGTGGCCTTCCAATTCGAAAAGCTCGGCCAGCGACATGGCGTTGTCTGCGTCGTCATCGACGACAAGAATGGACAGCGGCTGGCCCATCAGGCGGCATCCCGTTGCAGCTGCTGAGGCGGCATCCAGGCGGTGAAGCAGGCGCCTTCACCCGGCCTGCTTTTCACTTCCAGTCCGCCGCCATGCTGCTCCATGATCTTCTGCACGGCGGGCAGGCCCAGGCCGGTGCCGAAATTCTTGGTGGTGAACAAGGGCTCGAGGATTTTCTCGAGATTTTCTTCGGCGATGCCCGGGCCGTTGTCGCTGACGCTGATCTCGAAGCCGCGCGGCGCGAGCGACGTCGCCACCACGATCGTCGGATTGGCGCAGGTGAGTTTGCTCGCGTCGTCGCCCCTGCCGACCATGGCTTCCGAGGCGTTGGCGACCAGATTTGTGACAGCGCGCTGCAGGCGCCCCGGATCGAAGGCGGCGGTCTTGCCGCCCAGCCCGAGACGGCATTCAACGGTCACCATCGACGGCAGGTTGTGGGCTTCCTCCTCGACCACCTTTTCGAGCCAGGCGTCGAAGTCCTGCTCCTGCGCCTGTGGCGCCGAGCTGCGGGCGAAATCGAGCAATTGGGTGATGATATTGTCGCAACGGGTGATGCCATTGCTGATCCGCTTGAGCATCGTCTCGATGCCGAGACCCTTGTCCCTGGTCTTGCGTTCGACCAGGAAGGCGGCAGTGCGCACCGCACCCAGGGGATTGCGGATTTCGTGGGCGACGGTTGCGGTAAGCTGTCCGAGTTGTGCCATTTTGCCCCGGCGCACGATCTCTTCCTGGGCCTCCTGCAGCCGCTTCATATTGGCGGCGAGCTCGAGATTGAGCTCCGTCACCTGCCGGTTCACGTTCTCGAGGCTTACGGCATGTTCATTCGCCGTGGCGCTGGAGGATTGCATCCGGGCGATTTCCTCGGCGGCCTGCAGTGCCTGCCGGTTGCGGACATAGAAGGCATAGGCCGGGATTGCGAAGGCGACCGCGATGAGCCCGGCGAGCGCCAGGCCGATCCCGAAGAAGGCATTGTGGAAGAGGACCTGGGTTTCGGTCTGATCGAGATAAACTTCGACGATGCCCTGCATCTTTCCGTCCGCGGCGAACACCGGCACATAGGCTTCGACATAAAGGTCGGGCCGGTCGGGGCGGCCACGGCCGTCCTTCACTTGGATATCGCTTTGGCCGGACTGCAGCGCCGCCAGCGCCGACGGATTGTGGGTGCGGAGCGATGCGTCCTGCGGCGCTTTCTCCACTTCGTCCGAGACCAGGACGAGCCGCCCCTGGCCGTCGAACAGCTTGAAGCGGAAGACACTGCCGATCTTTTCCGAAGAGCGGATGAATGCGAGTTGCTCCGGCGCCGTCCTTCCAGTTTCAATCAGTTGCGGCATGCCGGGAAGAGTTTCGGCGAAATAATTGGCCCAGCCTCTCGCCTTGTGCTCGGCGTCCTTGGCAATGGCGCGGTCGAAAGCCGCTCCGATCAGCAGATAGATGGAAAAACCGAGCCCGATGGTCACCATGGCGATGATGGCCGGCAGTGACTTGGTGAAATTCGCAAGAAGCTTGGTCAATTGGAATCCCACTCACTAACCCATTGCAGACAGGCCGGTTTTCCGGCCGTGCCTGGCGTGTATTGGCAACTGAAGGCGGCTCCAGATTGCATGCGGCCGAGATCACCACGAAAGATTCAATTCTTGGTAAAAATCGGCCCCATGGCGACGTGGCGTCATTAAGCGGATATTCGCCATTGCCTCGGCCCTCGCGCTACTGCCCCAACCTGATCGGCCGGCCACGGCCGAGCGCGCCCTCGGCGCGCGCCTGCAGATACCCATAAATATCGTCAACATAGGGAGCGATGTTGGGATCGCCGGCGAAGCCCTTCATGACGGAAGTTCCGTTGCTTTGGCCGTCGCGCACGATGCTCCGGAATGCTTCGACATCGGAGAGGCCGTCGACGAGCGATGGGCCGAAACTCGAACCCATGCCGTCCGGCCCGTGGCAGTGATTGCAGGAGGCGTGATAGCGCCGGAAGCCATTGTAGGTCCGCGCATCGACCTTGCCGCCGACGACCCGGTAGAACTTGGCCGTGGGCGCGCCATCCGGCGCGGCGGCTCCGGCATTGACCGCCAGGCTACAGACAACGACCCACAACAGAAACCAGTGCCGCCATGAGCGCATGAATTGGATGACGTGTTGCTACGGCGATCTGGCCACGTCCTTGGGGAACGGGGCCTGAAGTTTCACGAGCTGGTCCCTCCCGCCATCGTCGACGAGCAGCGTCGTCGCGTCGTGGCCGCATGTGAAGTTGAGCGAGCGCCCCTCCTCGCTGTCGAGGCCGGCGATCTGCCCCGGGTACAGTACGAGACGAACCCGCGCGGGCGACAGCGGCGGCGGCTCTTCCGGATCGCCCTTCTCGATCACCATGAACGTCACGAAGCATGTGCCGGCCTGCTCCAGAAAATACCCGCTCATCGACTTCGAGCCGAAATCATAGCTGATGCTCTGGATCGGCAGATAGCGGACCTGGTTTTCGGCCGGCGATGGAGATCCGCTCAAGGCGGCCGGCACCGAAACCGATAGACCCACGGAGATCGTTGCGGCGAACGCCGCGATGATGGGCAGTTTCCTGAGTAGCATTATGGTCTCTCCTGCTGAGGTTGCACATCGGCTGGCACGATGGCGCCGCCCGGATGTCATGCGCGCCTCCATACACGCTCGCTCCGCCGGAAAATGTGAGATAGGTCACACCCGGCCTATCAACGAGGTCGTCTTCCTCGGTTCTCAAGGGAGCGGCCTCGCACGGCGCAGTGCTGAATCATTTTCGAAAGCCTTTTCCTTTTACAAAATCGCCCTGTTATTGTAAATCTTCGGCTTCTAGCCCCGTTCAATGGCGGCATCACGCCGCCAGCCGAATCGGACCGGCGAATCACATAGGGAGAGATCAAGGCGGAAATTGTTCGTGCAGATGACGCTCGGGCGCTCGTTCGCCACGTTGTGCATCGGCTTCGTCGCGCTGCTGCTGCCGATGCTGGCGGCCGCCCCGGCGCACGCGCAGGCGACGCGGACTTGGGTCTCGGGCGTCGGCGACGACGCCAATCCGTGCAGCCGCACGGCGCCGTCTTGCTAAGGACCACCATCGACAATCATCCGGGCCCCTCAGTCGCGGTGGGGGCAGGAGGCAGTCTGTTCATGTCCGGATCTAAGCTGCTTGGAAGTGCTACCAACGTTTCGCTTACTTGTGGCGGAACGTTCACTTCATTCGGCGACAATGCGCTCCAAACGCTCGGAACTCCGACAACGACCATACCTCTGAGGTAACCGTGCGCTTCAACAGCGCACGATGCTGCGATATGCGCTTTGTGTTCGATCCCGCAGCAGACTCCAAACCGGGAGGTCTGCTGCGGTTTTTTTTAACACCATGATTTAATCGGCTCTAAGACGTCGCGCTGCGGATCAAATTTGTCCGCCCGATCTAGCCCTTAAGAGATGTGGCAAACTGATCGTCCCGAAGCATTGCACCACTTAATAAATGCATTTGCGCCTCTGGTGGAAGTGCTTCGCTATTGAGAGCGGCCGCGTGCCACGTTGCGCCCGGATGAAACCACGGGAGCGGACGCGATATCAGGCCTACCTTCCTGAGCTCCTCCTCGAACCAAGCGCTTGAATATCCGACACATTCAGGATAGTGCCACCCGTCACCCGGTTCGGCCGTGGTTTTCTCATCACGGATATACGAAAATAGGAATAGTCCATTAGGATTTAGCGCTTGCGGAACAGACGCAAGCAGCTTGCGCACCAGATCGGGGCCCGTATGGGTAACAATGGATTGTGCCATTAGAAAATCAAATCGGCAGCCGAACACATCTGCCCGAAAACTGTCGGAATAGCTGAACGATGGCATCTTGATGTCAATCGCCGTCGAGCCGAGTTCGTGTGTGATGCCATCTTCGATCAGCCATGCGTTGGGGTCGATTCCATAGTAGCCGCCGCGGTTTAGGAAAGGGATGAGGAGGCGGCCGAGCCGCAACGAGCCGCACCCGAAATCAAGCAGACGATGGTACTCGCGTAACCCAAGCTGGAACAACAATGCAAATTGGCTTGCGGACATAAAATCGAACCGGTCGGCGGGGCCTACATAAGCTCGGTAATGGTCACTGCCGGCCGGCAACGCGCGGACAGTATCGTAGTCGAACTCGGGCTTGGTTCTGCTCAAACCATTGTCGTCGCTCTTGCGGAACATGATCATCCTTTGGCCTCTTGGATGACCGAATTCGCCGATAGAATGCACTGTCCACGGTAACCCGTTTGCAACATGGCGCATATCGGCCAAAGAGTAGTGGTAGGGGTCTCGATCACCGTACGTAGTGATGCCTCCAGGATGTGCGATACTTACATGACCAGGCTCATCATACGGACGCTCGAAGATTGTCGCGTAGAATCGGCCACCTGCTTTTATCTTGCGAGGTAGTTGCTCAAGGCAAGTTCGCGCCGCATTGAGGCTGATGTGGGTAAATACCGAGAATGCGATAGCGACATCAAAGTCGGCATCGAGTATTGTGAAATCGAATCCTTCAATACGACGCAGGTGGTCTAACGGCAGCTTCTCCGTCAAGTTGGCTCGTGCCAACTCCACACGGTAACCGACTTCCAACAAACTTTCGTTGACGTCGACCCCGAAATAGTTGCCGGCTTCGAGGTAATCAATGAAATATATCCCACCGCGCAGGCAGCCGCAGCCGATATCCAAAAGCTTTTGGCTCGGAGTTAATCCCTCTTTCTTTAGAAAGCTGAGTTGTAGAGACCCGATCTCTTCCCACATGCCGCCGACGATTGCCCGGTGATGCCCATCGCGCACATGGCTATCGATTAGTTCTTTGTTTTCGTAGGGGTCCATTTCAATCGCTTCCGGATCAACATGTCGTTGTGTCGCCTGCGTCCAATTCGTTTTTGCATTCGTGAAGGGATGTTATTCTTGGCTACCCGAGCCGCTTAAGCAGCCTTCGCCGCAGGGCGCGCTTCCGCAAAATCCGACTCGTCGCTGCCGCCAAGCGACAACCCGCCTGCGATTTCTCGCGCGGCGGGTTTTGTATGTCGATTTGTGAAGAAGGGATGGTTTCTCGGGTTGATCCCCGGATCAAGTCCGGGGACGGGAATGGACTGTCTTTCGCAGGCCTGGCAGCGACCTACTCTTCCGCGTCTTAAGACGAAGTACCATTGGCGCTGGGGCGATTTACGGCCGAGTTCGAGATGGGATCGGGTATGGACGCCCCGCCAAAGCCACCAGGCCGGCGAAAGACAGGTGCCGGGTGTCAGTTATCAGGTGTCAAGATGACACCGGACGAGTTGCAACCGGCTGCACAATAAGTCTTCTATCGATTTCTACCGTCATGCACCGGCGCCAACTTTCGCTGACACCTGATACCTGACACATGAACACTGATAATGAGAACGATCAAGCCGTTCGAACGATTAGTACCGGTAAGCTGCGGACATTGCTGCCCTTCCACACCCGGCCTATCAACGAGGTCGTCTTCCTCGGTTCTCAAGGGAGAAATTGTTTCGAGGTGGGTTTCCCGCTTAGATGCCTTCAGCGGTTATCCCGTCCACACATAGCTACCCTGCTGTACCGCTGGCGCGATAACAGGTCCACCGGAGGTGTGTCCATCCCGGTCCTCTCGTACTAAGGACAGCTCCTCTCAATTCTCCAACAATCACGGCAGATAGGGACCAAACTGTCTCACGACGTTTTGAACCCAGCTCACGTACCACTTTAATCGGCGAACAGCCGAACCCTTGGGACCTTCTCCAGCCCCAGGATGTGATGAGCCGACATCGAGGTGCCAAACGATTCCGTCGATATGGACTCTTGGGAATCATCAGCCTGTTATCCCCGGCGTACCTTTTATCCGTTGAGCGATGGCCCTCCACACGTGGGACCACCGGATCACTATGGCCGTCTTTCGACTCTGCTCGACTTGTTAGTCTCGCAGTCAGGCAAGCTTATGCCATTGCACTCGACGACTGATTTCCGACCAGTCTGAGCTTACCTTCGCACGCCTCCGTTACTCTTTGGGAGGCGACCGCCCCAGTCAAACTACCCACCATACACTGTCCCGGACCCCGATAAGGGATCGCGGTTAGACATCCATGTCGCCAAGGCTGGTATTTCACTTTTCGGCTCCACCTGAGCTAGCGCCCAAGCTTCAAAGCCTACCAGCTATGCTACACATGCCGGCACGAATGCCAGTGTAAAGCTATAGTAAAGGTGCACGGGGTCTTTCCGTCTGACCGCAATTACCCCGCATCTTCACGGGGAGTTCAATTTCACTGAGCCGACGCTGGAGACAGTGGGGAAGTCGTTACGCCATTCGTGCAGGTCGGAACTTACCCGACAAGGAATTTCGCTACCTTAGGACCGTTATAGTTACGGCCGCCGTTTACCGGGGCTTCGATTCAGAGCTTGCACCCCTCCTCTTAACCTTCCGGCACCGGGCAGGCGTCAGGCCCTATACGTCATCTTTGGATTTCGCAGAGCCCTGTGTTTTTGCTAAACAGTCGCTACCCCCTAGCCTGTGCCCCCCGCCCCTGGTTGCCCAGAAACGGGGCCCTCTTATCCCGAAGTTACGAGGGTAATTTGCCGAGTTCCTTCAGCGTCGTTCTCTCAAGCGCCTTGGTATACTCTACCAGTCCACCTGTGTCGGTTTCGGGTACGGATTGATGTGGAGGCTATTTCCTGGAACGCATTGGCAGCCCTCGAAATCCAATAATCTCGGACAACGTCTTGCATTCGTCACCTTCCACTAGCTCAGGAATATTAACCTGATCGCCATCGGTTACGCCTTTCGGCCTCACCTTAGGACCCGGCTCACCCTGCTCAGATTAACTTTAAGCAGGAACCCTTGGACTTTCGGCGACAGTGTCTCTCACACTGTTTATCGTTACTCATGTCAGCATTCGCACTTCCGATACCTCCAGCGGCTCTCGCGAGTCCGCCTTCGCAGGCTTACGGAACGTTCCGCTACCGCACGCGCCTATTCGGCGACGCACCCTAAGCTTCGGTACGTGGCTTGATTCCCGATACATTTTCGGCGCAAAAACCCTTATTTAGACCAGTGAGCTGTTACGCTTTCTTTAAAGGATGGCTGCTTCTAAGCCAACCTCCTGGTTGTTTTGGGATCTTCACATCCTTCCTAACTTAGCCACGATTTGGGGACCTTAGCTGTAGGTCAGGGTTGTTTCCCTCTTCACGATGGACGTTAGCACCCACCGTGTGACTGCCGCATATTACTTCCAGGTATTTGGAGTTTGGTTGGGTTTGGTAATACTGTACGTACCCCGAGCCCATCCAGTGCTCTACCCCCTGGAGTATTCGTGCGACGCGATACCTAAATATCTTTCGCGGAAAACCAGCTATCTCCAGCCTTGATTAGCCTTTCACCCCTAGCCACAGTTCATCCGAATCCTTTTCCACGGATACCGGTTCGGTCCTCCAGTGCATGTTACTGCACCTTCAACCTGACCATGGCTAGATCGACTGGTTTCGGGTCTATATCAACGTACTCAATTCGCCCTGTTCAGACTCGCTTTCGCTGCGCCTCCGCCTATCGGCTTAAGCTTGCACGTCAATCATAAGTCGCTGACCCATAATACAAAAGGTACGTAGTCAGGCTTGCGCCCTCCTACTGTTTGTAAGCATTCGGTTTCAGGTGCTGTTTCACTCCCCTCGTCGGGGTGCTTTTCACCTTTCCCTCACGGTACTAGTTCGCTATCGGTCACTGAGGAGTACTTAGGCTTGGAAGGTGGTCCTCCCATGTTCAGACAGGATTGCACGTGTCCCGCCTTACTCGAATTCATGCGTGCTTTCTACCCGTAAGGGGCTATCACCCACTGTTGCCAGGCTTTCCATCCTGTTCCGGTTCTTACACACATGACATTGGCCTAATCCGCGTTCGCTCGCCACTACTAGCGGAGTCTCTGTTGATGTCCTTTCCTCCAGGTACTTAGATGTTTCAGTTCCCTGGGTTTGCTCCAGCACACTATGTATTCATGTGCCGGTCAGTCCGAAGACTGGGGTTGCCCCATTCGGAAATTTACGGATCAAAGCCTGTTCGCGGCTCCCCGTAACTTATCGCAGCGTACCACGTCCTTCATCGCCTCTCAGTGCCAAGGCATCCACCAAATGCCCTTAAGTCGCTTGATCGCTCTCATTATCAATGCCCATCTGGAGTAGGTGCCGGACCTCGGCAAAGAAATCCGGCGGATGGTCATCGATAGAAAGACTTATATTGTGCATGATTTGCCTGTTTGTGGGCGGTCAAGCGCCACAGCCCGCGGCTCGCGGGCGAAATACAGACAAATCCCTTCTTCACGATGTCAATGAGCGATACGCGCGCGCGGATGCGCGGCGAAACTCAGGTGGGCCGGCCGGGCGGATCCCGGCGCGTGCATAATGGATGGAACAGGATGGAAGTGGTGGAGCCAGACGGGATCGAACCGACGACCTCAAGCTTGCAAAGCTAGCGCTCTCCCAACTGAGCTATGGCCCCTGGCAGGGGTCAATAGTTAGAAGTCAGGAATCAGGCAAGAGACCTTCCTGATCCCTGACTTCTGATAACTGATCCCTGAACCTGGTGGGCCTGGGAAGAGTTGAACTTCCGACCTCACGCTTATCAAGCGCGCGCTCTAACCAACTGAGCTACAGGCCCGGAATTCAGCTCTCGCTCCATTATGCGACCCGAAAGAAAGAGAAACGTAGACGGCGGTGCCCCGCAAAACGGGACGTGACTTGTCGTCCCTAAGATCCAACGACGAACCGATAAGGCGTGAGCCCTGAAGGTTCATCCTTAGAAAGGAGGTGATCCAGCCGCAGGTTCCCCTACGGCTACCTTGTTACGACTTCACCCCAGTCGCTGACCTTACCGTGGCCGGCTTCCTCCCTTGCGGGTTAGAACACCGTCTTCAGGTAAGACCAACTCCCATGGTGTGACGGGCGGTGTGTACAAGGCCCGGGAACGTATTCACCGTAGCATGCTGTTCTACGATTACTAGCGATTCCAACTTCACGCAGCCGAATTGCAGACTGCGATCTGAACTGAGACGGCTTTTTGGGATTAGCATCACATCACTGTGTCGCTGCCCACTGTCACCGCCATTGTAGCACGTGTGTAGCCCTACCCGTAAGGGCCATGAGGACTTGACGTCATCCCCACCTTCCTCCGGCTTATCACCGGCAGTCCCTCTAGAGTGCCCAACTGAATGATGGCAACTAGAAGCGAGGGTTGCGCTCGTTGCGGGACTTAACCCAACATCTCACGACACGAGCTGACGACAGCCATGCAGCACCTGTGTTCCAGCCAGCCGAACTGAAGGACTCCATCTCTGGCGCCCATACTGGACATGTCAAGGGTAGGTAAGGTTCTGCGCGTTGCTTCGAATTAAACCACATGCTCCACCGCTTGTGCGGGCCCCCGTCAATTCCTTTGAGTTTTAATCTTGCGACCGTACTCCCCAGGCGGGATGCTTAATGCGTTAGCTGCGCCACCAAAGAGCAAGCTCCCTGACGGCTAGCATCCATCGTTTACGGCGTGGACTACCAGGGTATCTAATCCTGTTTGCTCCCCACGCTTTCGCACCTCAGCGTCAGTATCGAGCCAGTGAGCCGCCTTCGCCACTGGTGTTCTTCCGAATATCTACGAATTTCACCTCTACACTCGGAATTCCACTCACCTCTCTCGACCTCTAGATCGCCAGTATCAAAGGCAGTTCCGGAGTTGAGCTCCGGGATTTCACCCCTGACTTAACGACCCGCCTACGTGCGCTTTACGCCCAGTAATTCCGAACAACGCTAGCCCCCTTCGTATTACCGCGGCTGCTGGCACGAAGTTTGCCGGGGCTTATTCTCCAGGTACCGTCATTATCGTCCCTGGTAAAAGAGCTTTACAACCCTAAGGCCTTCTTCACTCACGCGGCATGGCTGGATCAGGCTTGCGCCCATTGTCCAAGATTCCCCACTGCTGCCTCCCGTAGGAGTCTGGGCCGTATCTCAGTCCCAGTGTGGCTGATCATCCTCTCAGATCAGCTACGGATCGTCGCCTTGGTAGGCCGTTACCCCACCAACTAGCTAATCCGACGCGGGCCCGTCTAAGGGCGATAAATCTTTCTCCTTACGGACGTATACGGTATTAGCTCAAGTTTCCCTGAGTTGTTCCGTACCCCTAGGAAGGTTCCCACGTGTTACTCACCCGTCTGCCACTGATGTCTTGCGACACCCGTTCGACTTGCATGTGTTAAGCCTGCCGCCAGCGTTCGTTCTGAGCCAGGATCAAACTCTCAAGTTTGAAACAGCTCTCCGATGACCGAAGCCACCGGAAAATGATCGCATTGCGTACATTGACGAGAAACCATGTAGTCTCGATGTTTCCACCGAAGCTATTGGCTCTCTTGATAAACGCAAACGACCGATGTTTCGGTTGTCCACGAGGTTACCCCCGCGAACCGCCAGGACACACGCCGCCTGCGTTTCTCTTTCTTTCTTCAACGATGTCAAACAGCGGGGAGGATCAGTAACCCTCCGGTTCAATGCGTCGGACACAAATCGTTGCCGGTCCCCTTTCGGGCGGTACCGGCAGAATTCGGCCAGTTACATCAGGAATGCACACAGGGATGTTGGCACCGCCGAGCGGCGCGCGTCCCTCAGTGGCCGGGGTTATATGTGGTCGCCGCGCGGGGTGTCAAGCATCTTGTCGCAAAAATTTTGCCTTTGCAAAAAAGATACGAAAGCCGCGGGCTCCACATTTATCGGCAAACAGCTCGTTGGCAAGCACTGCCGTATTCCTGGAAAGGTACCGGGTATCGGTGACACGTGATGCCACGTCCCGAGAACCGCACCGTCAGCTCACGTTCAGGTCGCTGGACTTAGGGGTTGCAGGTGACGAGGAGGTCACTGTCCGAACCGGGCCCCTGGCAGACGTCGTTGCCTGCCCCGCCATTGACAGTATCGACACTCCCGTCCGCGGGAGGGCCGGTCAGCCGGTCGTTGCCGGCGTCGCCGTTCAGGATGTCGATGTCGGCACCACCGTACAGTTCGTCGGAGCCGTCGCCGCCGTTCAGAGTGTCGTTGCCGGTGCCGCCGTACATGATGTCGTTCCCCACGTTGCCGGTCATGGTGTCATTGCCGCCGCTGCCTTCCAGGGTATCCCACCCTTCGCTGCCGGTCATAGTGTCGTCGCCTAAGCCGCCGTGCAATTTGTCGGGGCCGAAGGCGCCGGTCATGGTGTCGTTGCCGGCGCCCCCGGTAATCGTATCAGCGAATGCCGTTCCAGTGATGGTGTCATTTCCGGCCCTGCCACGGATCGTTTTACCGGGGCTTGCCCCGCCGCAGTCGATGGTGTCATTCCCGGGAGTTCCGGTCACGGTCGTAGCGTTCTGCGTCACGCCGATGCTCACGACGCAGTTTACGGCGGCGTGGGTTGCGCTGTTGAGCAGGCCAAAGGCCAAAAGGGCAGTGCCGGCGAGAATCCCCTGACGGGTTCGGTGGTGATAAAGTTGGGTCATAGCGATTTTCTCCTTCGTGGTTCGATCGGGGTTGTCCGTGCAAAAAACGCCGTTTTCACTCGCGAATTGCTTATGCGGCCGGGGACTTGCATGATGGATCGTCCTTGTGATCCACCATAGGTCCCAATCAGGGCCGGGGCCTCCTAACAGTATTGGCATCCAGTGTAACAGCGGTCTGGGCCAGGGCTCTGCCGTTCAGTCTTGCGCCGGTCCTCAACACAATGGCTGTTTTGCCCAATATATTTCCGTTGAAGACGGCCGTGGTGCCGAGGGTGGTTTTTCCGGCAACCTGCCAGAAGATGTTTTTGGCCTGCGCGTTGCCAGCGAGAACTACCTTTTTACCAGAGTAGATTCTCAGAGTCCCCGCTATCTGGAATATCCAGACGGCATTTTCGCTGCCGGAGAGGGTGACATCCGCGGGTATTACCACGTTGGAACTCCATTTGTGGAGTCCAGGTAAAATTGTCATCCCGCCAATGTTTCCGGCGCCCAGTTCGGTAGTCCTGGGATTCTTCCGTCCAGCGGCGTTGTTGTACGCGCGTTGCATGTCTCCTACAGCCGTGGTCAGCCTGCTAGGAGTTGGGGGCGCATAATTGGCTGCATAGACTCTGCCAGTCACTAGACTTGAGGTCGAAAATCGATTTGAGCTATCCATCGTTAAGCCAAACCCCGTTATGGCAGTACTGCCGATTGGACTGACGCCAATATGTCCAACAATTGCGGTGGTTCCGGTGCTCGATATTCCCGATTTTGAGAGAATCGCAAATGAACCCGCTGATCCAAGGTCTACTGCCGTACGAATTCTAAAGGTCGTCGCAGAGACCTGAATTATTTCGGCAGATGCGATGGGCGTCATTGCGAAAACCGAGGCGCATAGCGCGAGCGCACCCCACCGCATGCGAGTTTTCCGAGCGCGTGACTCTGCGTTAAATGCCACGTGACCTAGGTGCGATCTCATTGTGTTGCCTCTCTTATCCCGGAAATCCCGGTGGTTGGTCGATGCACTGTCAAGTTGAATCATCAATTTGTACCTTCAATAAGTTGTAACGCATGAGATCATGCAACGTTCCTGACCAGCCGGGCCGGGCGGAGTTTCACGCAATCAGCCTTAACGGATATAGCGGACGAAGGCCGGTGCATGCGGGTGCTCCGTCCACGGAATGACGAGAAGAAGGTAAAGTACCGGCGTGGTAAGTCGATTCGACTAAAATTGATGTCCCCAATTGACCATGGTTTGATCGCCTCCGGCACAGCCAGCATTTGCATGAGTTGCGAGATTGTAGGGCAGGAGACGCGGTTGCAGCCGGACAGTATTGGCGGCGGATTGGCGCGCGCCGCCGGAGCGAGCCTCCGCCCCATTCTCGCCATTATTGCGCGTGACGTTCCGTGGTTAACGAAACTTAAACGATCTGTTGCGAGACTAGGTGGAGATCCGCAATCATTTGGATTGCAAAAGTTTAGCAGCGGTAATTCGGCGGCTGCTGCAGCCTTCTAGAAAGTCCGGTCAATCCGGTTGACTTATCCGGGGTGACTGGGCATTTTCCGGGCGGCTTTGCGACCGAACAGCGAGACGGCGGCGCAATCTGAGGAAGGTACCAGGCGGGGAAGCCTGCGGCGGGAAGAACGGAACGGCAAAAAAAAATCGGAAATGCCGTCCGAAAGTGGGGATCGGGGATTTGAAGGAACGCTTCGTTTCGCATCGGGGGCACCGACCGACAGTCGCTTGTCGGCCGCTCATTCCGTTGCGTTCCGCCCCTCGCGATTCCCAGCTTAACCATCCCTTCGATATCGAACCTGTCCATCACCGCTGGCTGCTGACCACCTGTGCGGCCGGAATTGCCGGATCGCTGCTGGTGGGCGGCGCGGTTCTAAGCATCTTCGGCCAGAATGCCGCCCCGCGCGATGCTTTTGCCGCCGTCCGAAAATCCGAGCAGACGGCCGCGCCGCTGTTGAGGGGCAACGCCGGCGCCGGTCAGCTCGAGGAAGTCGCCCTCAAGCCGTTCAAGGAATTGTCCGACGCCTATCAGCCGCAAGGCAGCGCGCCGGTCGTTCCGGAACGCGATTTTTCCGGCGACAACCTTTATCCCGAGATCACCTCCGGCGAGTTACCCTATGGCGCCGGCAAGCCGTTCGTTCTCGACGCCGAGATCCAGGCGGTCGAAACTGAGTCCTCCAACATCACCACCATCTCCAAGACGGCGCCGGCCGAGCCCATCGACGAAACTTTCAGGCTTGCCAAGGGCCGCACGCTCATCGACGAACTGGTCAATCGCGGTGTCACCAAGGATGCCGCCCAGGCGCTGGTTGCCGCCATCGAACCCATTTTCCCGGCCAGGATGATGAAGGCCGGCACCGAATTCGAACTGACCCTCGACCGCCAGCAGGACTTCTACGGCCGCGACGTGACCTTCCCAGTGGAAATCTCCTTCAGGCCGGGGCCGAACGAGACGATCAAGGTCCAGGCCGACGAGGACGGCCGCTTTATCGCCTCCATGCCGGGCGCCAAGGAAGGTGCGAAGTCGCGATACGCCCAGTACAATCATTTCCGCACCAAATCGCGGGTGGGTTCCAGCCTCTACAGCACCGCCAAGGACAACAAGGTCCCCGATTATATCGTTGCCGAGCTGACCCGCGTCTTCGCCTATGATGTGGACTTCCAGCGCCAAGTCAGGGCCAACGACAGCTTCGAAGTGTTCTTCGGCAATCCGCTGACCGGCACATCGTCAAAACGCAAGGTCCTGCACTTCGCCCAGCTCACCTTGTCCGGCAAGACCAGGACCTATTTCCGCTACACGACCTCCGACGGCCATACCGATTACTTCGACGAGAGCGGCCGCAGCGCCACCAAATCCCTGCTCAGGACGCCGGTATCGGGCGCCCGCCTCACCTCCGGCTTTGGCATGCGCCGCCATCCTCTACTCGGTTATTCCAAGATGCATACCGGCGTCGACTTCGGCGTTCCCCACGGCACGCCGATCCGCGCCGCCGGCGCCGGCACCATCGAACTCGCAGGCCGCCACGGCGCCTATGGCGTCACCATTAAGCTTCAGCATTCCGGCAATTACGAGAGCCTCTATGCCCACATGAGCAAGCTCGCCGCCGGCATCCGCCCCGGCATCAAGGTTAACCAGGGCCAGATTATCGGTTATGTGGGCGCGACCGGGCGCGTCACCGGCCCGCATCTGCATTATGAAGTCCGCATCGCCGGTCGCGCCGTCAATCCCAACCGCATCAAGCCGGCCGGCGGCAAGCAACTGGCCGGCAAGGAATTGACCCGCTTCAAGCAGCTCAAGCAGCGGGTGCTGGCGATGATGCAGACGGCCCCAACCGCCCTCCAGGTCGCCCAGATTTCTCAATAGGGCGAACTCGGCCGTTTAGGCCGCAGCGGCTTTTTCCCGCCGCGGGCTGAGCGACAGTCTGCCCTCGCCCACGCCGACATCGACCGTGTCGCCGTCCTTGATGCGACCGGCCAGCAGCTCTTCCGCCAGGGGATCCTGCAGCGACTTCTGGATCACCCGTTTCAACGGCCTGGCGCCATAAGCCGGGTCGTAGCCCTTCTCGGCCAGCCAGTTGCGCGCGGCTTCCGAAACCACGACCGATATCTTCCGATCACTGAGCAGTTTTTGCAGGCGGCCCACCTGAATCTCGACGATCGATCCCATGTGCTCGCGCCTGAGCCGGTGGAACAGCACGATCTCGTCGAGCCGGTTGAGGAATTCCGGGCGGAAATGCGCCCTGACCATGGCCATTACCGGATCGCGCACTGCGTCTACATCCTGCCCTTCGCTCAGGCTCACCAGATATTCCGAGCCGAGATTTGAGGTCATGATGATCAGCGTGTTCTTGAAATCGACGGTGCGGCCCTGGCCGTCGGTGAGGCGGCCGTCGTCGAGCACCTGCAACAGCACATTGAAGACGTCGGGATGCGCCTTCTCGATTTCGTCGAACAGCACTACCTGGTAGGGCCGGCGCCTGACCGCTTCGGTGAGCGAGCCCCCTTCGTCATAACCGACATAGCCGGGAGGCGCGCCGATCATCCGCGCCACCGAATGCTTCTCCATGTATTCCGACATGTCGATCCGCAACAGGGCGTGCTCATCGTCGAAAAGAAAGGCGGCGAGCGCCTTGGTGAGTTCTGTTTTGCCTACGCCGGTGGGCCCCAGGAACATGAAGGAACCGATGGGACGGTTGGGATCCTGCAAACCCGCTCGGGCGCGACGCACCGCGGTCGCAACCGCCGTCACCGCTTCCTCCTGGCCGACGACGCGGCGGCCCAGATCCTTTTCCATGTGCACGAGCTTCTCGCGCTCGCCCTCCAGCATCCTGTCGACGGGGATGCCGGTCCAGCGCGACACGACCTGGGCCACATGGGCTTCGGTCACGGCTTCTTCCAGCATCTTCGAGTCGCCCGCCTGTTCGGCCATCGCGAGCTTCTTTTCGAGTTCGGGAATGGTCGCATAGGCAAGCTCGCCCGCCTTGGCGAAATCGCCCCTGCGCTGCGCCTGGTCGAGCGCCAGCCGCGCTTTCTCCAGCTCTTCCTTGAGCTTCGAGGCCGAGGCCAGTTTGTCCTTTTCCGCCTGCCACTTCCGCGTCAGCGCCGCCGACTTCTCCTCGAAGCCGGCAAGTTCCTTCTCGAGCCTGGCGAGACGGTCCTTGGAGGCCGCATCGGTCTCCTTCTTCAGGGCCTCGCGCTCGATCTGCAATTGCATGATGCGGCGGTCGATCTCATCGAGCTCCTCGGGTTTGGAATCGACCTGCATGCGCAGCCGCGCCGCTGCCTCGTCCATCAGGTCGATGGCCTTGTCCGGCAGAAAGCGGTCGGAAATGTAGCGGCTGGACAGCGTCGCCGCCGCCACGATGGCGGCATCGGTGATGCGCACGCCATGATGGAGTTCGTATTTCTCCTTGATGCCGCGCAGGATCGAAATCGAGTCCTCGACCGAGGGTTCGGACACGAAGACCGGCTGGAAGCGCCGGGCAAGTGCGGCATCCTTCTCCACATGCTTGCGGTATTCATCAAGCGTGGTGGCGCCGATGCAATGCAGTTCGCCGCGCGCCAGCGCCGGCTTCAGGAGATTGGACGCGTCCATGGCGCCGTCGGCCTTGCCGGCGCCGACCAGCGTGTGCATTTCGTCGATGAACAGGATGACCCCGCCCTCCGCCGCCGTCACTTCCGACAGCACGGCCTTGAGCCGCTCCTCGAACTCGCCGCGGTATTTGGCGCCGGCGATGAGCGAACCCATGTCGAGTGCCAGCAGCTTCTTGTCCTTGAGGCTCTCGGGCACGTCGCCCTTGATGATGCGCAACGCCAGGCCCTCGGCGATCGCCGTCTTGCCGACGCCGGGTTCGCCGATCAGCACCGGATTGTTCTTGGTGCGCCGCGACAGGACCTGGATGGTGCGGCGGATTTCCTCGTCGCGGCCGATCACCGGATCGAGCTTGCCCGTCTGCGCCGCCTCGGTGAGGTCACGGGCATATTTCTTGAGAGCGTCGTAGCCCTGCTCGGCTGAGGCCGAATCAGCGGTGCGGCCCTTGCGGATCGCATCGATTGCCTGGTTAAGCCCTTGCGCGGTGGCCCCCGCCGCTTTGAGGGCTTTGGCGGCTTCGCTCGGCTCGATGGCCAGCGCCTGCAGCAGCCGTTCCGCCGTCACATAGCTGTCGCCCAGCTTTTCAGCCATTTTCTGGGCAGCTTCGAAGACCCTCGCCGTCTCGGGCGCCAGATACACCTGTCCCGCCCCGCCGCCGGAAACTTTGGGTATTTTCTTCAGCGCCGCTTCGGTCTCGCGCAGGGCAGCGCGCGAATCGCCGCCCGCCGCCTTGATCAGGCCGGCCGCCAGCCCTTCCTCATCGTCGAGCAGGACCTTCAGAAGATGTTCGGGGCTGAAGCGCTGATGGCCCTCGCGCAACGCCAGCCCTTGCGCCGACTGGATGAACCCGCGCGAACGTTCGGTGTATTTCTCGAAATCCATGATCTCTCCTCCTCGGCGCGTTCATGGGCCTCGCTCAAGCGCCCCGGAACGCCGTCATCGGCTGAATGGCAGGAGAAAGATATAGGGACGGGGAGGCAAAGAAAAAGGGCCGGAAAACCGGCCCTTCGCCAAAATGATCCGGATCAATCCACCTGCGGCGGCGTCTCCGGTACGGCCGCCTCGTCGGCGGCTTCGCCGTCCCGGCGTGGCCGGCGCTCATAGCGCGCGCGCCGCTGCGGCTGTTCCTCGCCCGCCTCTTCGGCAGGCAGGGGTGCGGGCCGGCGCAAGAACGAAGGCGCCTCCCACGCGACGCCGCCTTGAGCCTCGCCGCCGCCGCTGCCGTTCCCGGCCTCCGCGCCGCGCTGCTGGTTGTCGGGCCGCGGCTGCGGATTTGCCTCACGCGGCTGATCGCCAAACGGCTGGCGCTCGCGCTTGTCCTGCCAGCGCGGCCGGAAACGCTCGCGGCCGCCCTGTTGTTCGCGCGGCCGGAAATTCTGCTGCTGGCGTTCGCCCTCTGGGCTGATCTGGGGTGCCGGGGCATCGGGCTGATCGCTCAGGCCGGGCGGAACTGCCACCTCGGCCGGAGCCTGGCCTTCCTCACCCTCGCCCTCCATGCCCTCATCGTCGCCGTCGCCGTCGCCGTCGAACTCCTCGCCCGGGCGGCGGAACTGCGGCTGCATCTGCTGTTGATAGGCCTGGGCCGCAGCGACGATGCGGAGATAATGTTCCGCATACTGATAATAGCTCTCGGCCATGACGATGTCGCCGGAGGCGTGCGCGTCGCGGCCGAGTTGCAAATATTTCTCCGCCACCGTCTGCGCCGTGCCGCGCACCTTAACGTCGGGTCCGTTGCTTTCGTAAATCCGGCTGAGCGGGTTACCGCCGCCGCTTCCGCCCCCGCTGCTTCCGCTGCTGCTGCCACTATGACGGCGATTGCGGCTGCGGCCGCGCTTGTTATGCTGCCCAGGTCTCATGCGATATCCATTTTTGAGTTTTGAATGTTCATTGCGGCCAAAGCCGTCCTGTCCCGCCAAGCCGCGGGTGTTGAAGGCAAATCGACTCAAATCTGAGTCTTCCCAAAACCGAACCCTGTGGTTGTGGTAAGCTTTACTTCTGCCGCTGGCATTTCCTGGCCCGGAAATGCCGTCCCTCAACTGCGTCTCAAACCGGCGCGATCGCATAGGGCAGAATGATCTACCGACTCTTATCTAGCGCACCCGCGGCGATTTTCCAATGGCTATTTTAGTCCGTGTCCACAGGACGCAGTATTAAGCCTTATGAAAGGTAAGGCAGCGGATGTGGCCGGAGAGGTCGTGGGCCCGTCCCTGGCAGGTTAACCCTGCCGTCTCGAAGATCGCCTCGACCTCGGCGCTCTGGCCGGCGCCGATTTCCATGAGCACCGTTCCGTGGGGCGCAAGATGGCGGCCCGCTCCGGCAGCGATCCGCCGGAAGGCTTCGAGCCCATCCGGTCCGCCATCCAGCGCCCGCAAGGGGTCGAAACACCGCACATCGGCGGCAAGCCTAGCGATTTCGCCCAGGGGAATATAGGGCGGATTGGAGAGGATCAGGTCGAAACGGCCGTCAACACCCTCGAACCAGTTGCCGTGAACGAAGCGCACCCGCCCGTTAACCTTGTGCCGCGCGGCATTGCGTTCCGCCACTTCGAGCGCCGCCGCCGACAGATCTGTGGCAACCCCGGTGGCCTCCGGCCATTCGGCCAGCAGGGTGACGATGATGACGCCCGAACCGGTGCCCAGATCGAGCAGCCGCCTGGGCTCGGGCCGCCTTGGCAGGGCCGCATCGATCAGCGTCTCCGTATCGGGCCGCGGATCGAGAACGGCGGGCGTCACCTCGAAGCTGCGGCCGTGGAATTCGCGTTCTCCCAGGATGCGCGACACGGGTTCCCGCGCGGCGCGCCGCGCCATCAATTCGCGGAAGCGCCTCGCCTCGGCGCCGTTGATCATCCGGTCCGGATCGGCGGCGAGCTCCTCATGGTCAAGCTGGGCAGCATGCTGCAGCAGAAGCCTGGCATCGAGTGCGGCCGTCTCGATCCCCACCTCCTCGAAGGCCCGCCGCGCTTCGCCGATCAGCGTCCGCGCGGTCTCAGGCGGCATGGGCATCTTCCGCCGCCAGGAGTTCCGCCTGATGCTCGGTCATCAGCGCCTGGATAAGTTCGTCCAGCGCCGGCCCCTCGATGATCTGGTCGAGCTTGTAGAGGGTAAGGTTGATGCGGTGGTCGGTGACCCGGCCTTGCGGAAAATTATAGGTGCGGATGCGCTCGGAGCGGTCGCCGGAGCCGACCTGGCCCTTGCGCTGGGCCGAGCGTTCGGCGTCGATGCGCTGGCGCTCCTGTTCGTAGAGTCTGGCGCGCAGGATCTTCAGCGCCTTGTTCTTGTTCTTGAGCTGGGATTTTTCATCCTGCTGGATGACCACCAGACCGGTCGGGAGATGGGTGATGCGCACCGCCGAATCGGTGGTGTTGACCGACTGGCCGCCGGGCCCCGAGGCGCGGAAGACGTCGATGCGCAAATCCCTGTCCTCGATCTTGATGTCGACCTCCTCGGCCTCGGGCAGCACCGCGACGGTGGCGGCCGACGTGTGGATGCGCCCTTGCGTCTCGGTGTCCGGCACCCGCTGCACCCGGTGCACGCCGGATTCGAATTTCATCCGCGCATAGACGCCCGAGCCCGCGATGGTGGCGATCACTTCCTTGTAGCCGCCATGCTCGCCGTCGCTGGCCGAAATGATCTCGACCCGCCAGCCCTTGAAGGCGGCATAGCGCTGATACATGCGGAACAGATCGCCGGCGAAGATCGCCGCCTCGTCGCCGCCGGTTCCGGCGCGCACTTCCAGAATGACATTGCGTTCGTCGGCGGCATCCTTGGGCAAGAGCAGCAGGCGGATATCGTGCTCGAGCCTGGCGATGGCCGCGTCCAGTGCGGCGCGCTCGGCCGCCGCCATCTCGGCAAGCTCGCCGCCGGCCTTGAGCATGTCCTCGACACCGCGGCGCTCGTCATAGGCCTTGACCAGGGCCTGCGCGGCCTTCGCGGCCGGTTCGATCTCGGCATATTCCTTGGACAGCCTGACGAAGGCCTCGCCGGAAGCGCCGCTCGACAGCCCATGTTCGAGAGTGGCGAAACGCTGGATGATGCGGTCGAGTTTTTCCTGCGGAACGGCGGTCATGGCCCGGGCTTGTATCGGAAGAACTTCCGTTTCGCAAAGTCAGCCGTGAACCTCCAAGCCGTCTGATGCGCAAAATATAGTCGCTTGCGGCGGCGGCATGCTTCGGTTAACATCGAAGTATGAAGGATGGATCTTTGATTTCTTCCGTTGCAGTCTTGATCGGTGATCCAGCGCGGGCCACCATGCTGACGGCGCTGATGGACGGGCGGGCGCTGACGGTAAGCGAATTGGCGGAAGTCGGTGGCGTTACGATCCAGACGGCGAGCGGACACCTGTCAAAACTCGGTAGCACCAATCTGGTGCAAGGCCTCAAACAGGGGCGCCATCGATATTTCCGCCTATCGGGCTCGGATGTGGCTCAGGTTCTTAAGGGCCTTATGGGACTCGCACAACGAACTGGCGCTGTTCGCGTTAAAACCGGTCCGAAAGACACCGCTCTGAGATCAGCCCGGGTCTGTTACGACCATCTGGCCGGTGAGCGCGGAGTGGCGATGCTGAACGGACTGAAACGGCAGGCGCTCGTCGCGGGTGAAAACGATCTGATCCTAACTGCCAGGGGACGGCAGTTTTTCACGGCCTTCGGCATCGATGTCGCAAGCCTAGAGAAAAGCCGCCGTCCGGTGTGCCGAGCCTGTCTCGATTGGAGCGAGCGCCGCGTTCATCTCGGCGGCGCACTTGGTGCTGCCGTTCTCCATCGGCTCATTGAACAAAAATGGGCCAGCAGGGATGAAAGCCGCGTGTTGCTCTTCACCCAGTCCGGGCTAAAGAAGTTTAATTCGGCGCTGGCTTATGAGTCTTAGCCGTTACCGTCCAGCGATTTGAGATCCAGCGGGCGGCCGACCAGGATTTCGCCGGCCGGGCCGAGTATGCCCTTTTCCTTGCCGTCGATCACATAGCTGAGCAGGCCGCCATCGCGGGCGATGACCACCAGGCCCTGGCGGTCGGGCACCGCATAGGTCTCGCCCTTCATCAGCATCCGGGTCATCACCACATTGCCTTGGGCATCCTCGATCCGCACCCACACCGGCGCCTTGGCTTTGAGCATGAGACGCGAGCCGCCCATGCCCGCGGCCGGCGCGGACACTTGTGCAGTGTCCTCGGCCACGGGAATGCGGTCGACGATTTTCTTCGAAGGCTGCGCGGGCTGCACACCTTCGCCTTCGATCAACCCGGCCAGGCCCGTGAGATTGGTGCCCGCCAATTCATCCAGCAGCTGCGCCTGATCGTCGGGCATTGCTTCTTGAGTAATCTTGATTTGCGTCGGCTTCCGTGCAGTTGAGGCGGTTGCCATTGGATCGCCGGCTTCGGCCATCTGCGGCTTCGTGGCGGCGTCATCGGGCACGGGCGACATCATGAAGCTGGCGCCCGCAAACAGGAAAATCGCCCCCGCCAGCGACGCGACTATCCCGCCGGGACCGCCCGGCAGGTTGGGCAGCTTGAAATCGAAGCGCGGCATGCGCGGCAACCTGCCGAAACTCAATATCTTGGCGCTGGTGAGCGGCGCTGGATTGGCCGGATGGCGGGCCGGCGGCGCCACCGGCGGCCGCGGCAGGAAGACGGCATAGTGTTGCACCAGCGGATCGGGATCGAAACCCAGATACTGCGCATAGATACCGATCATCTCGAGTGCCTCGAGCCGGTGCGGCATGCGCGTCATGTCGCCGTATTCGATGGCCTCGACATGGTAGGGATGGATGCCGGTGGCCTCGCCCGCCTGTCTCAGGCTCTCGCCGCGCCGCTCGCGCTCGCGCTGCAGGAACCAGCCGGCTTCGGCCGCCGGATCGAGCATGCCGTCGGGCTTCTGGCGGAAAGCGCCGTCGTCGTCTTCATGAGCCTGGCTGTCTTGGGCGTCCATGCTGCAATACTCTCGCGAACCGGACCTTAACGATCCACTAACCTGGTTATCCCCGACAATGACCGAGAATGGTTAGCAGGCGGCTAACGGCGGCCTATCAATTGTCCGTTCAAAGAACGACGCCGTTGCGCTGGGCGAATTCGAGGAGTTCCGGCCGGATCGAGTGCAAAGGGCCTTCCAGCAGCGGCTTCATGAAATCCCACAGCTTGCCGCGGTCCAGCGACATGATCATCGCCTTGACCGGTCCCACCGCCGAGGGAACCATGGATATGGAGGTGAGCCCGATGCCGACGAGGCCCATGGCCTCGAGCGGCCGCCCGCCCAATTCGCCGCACAGCGTCACCTGCTTGCCGTGCCGGGCCGCCTTCTCGACGATGAGCCGCATCGCCCCCAGCGCCGAGGGGCTCAAGGGATCGTAGCGCCCGGCCAGGCGTGGATTGCCGCGGTCGGAGGCGAACAGGAACTGCACCAGATCGTTGGAGCCGATCGAGGCGAAATCGACCAGCGGCAAGATCTGGTCGAGCTGCCAGATGAGCGAGGGAATTTCGATCATGACGCCGAGCATGAGCTTGGCCGGAAGCTGGTGCCCGCGCGCCGCCAGATAGGCCTTCTCGGACTCGACCGCTTCCGCCGCCCGCCGGTATTCATCGACATCGGCGATCATCGGGAACATGATTTTCATGGTCTGGCCCGGCGCCCGCCATCAGCAGCGCGCGAAGCTGCAGGCGCAGCAGCGCCGGCCGGTCGAGCGCCATGCGGATCGAGCGCCAGCCCATGGCCGGGTTGTCTTCCTTCGGCTGCCGCAGATAGGGCAGGACCTTGTCGGCGCCGATATCGAGGGTGCGGAAGACCACCGGCTTGCCGTTCGCCTGCTCGATGATCGCCGAATAGTGGCGGACCTGCGAGGTGAGCCGCGGGAAGCGTTGCGCCATCATGAAATGCAGTTCGGTGCGGTACAGGCCGATGCCGTCGGCGCCCGAATCGTGCAGGTGCGGCAGATCGACGAGGAGGCCGGCATTGATGTTGAGCTCGATCCTCGTGCCGTCGCGGGTCACCGCCGGAACATCGCGCAGCGCCGCGTATTGCGCCTGCCGGCGCGCATAGAAGCGCACCTTCTCGGCATAGGCTTTCTGCAAATCGCTCGACGGACGCACGAAGATCTCGCCGGTGCCGCCGTCGATGACGATGGGACTGCCGGTATCGATCAGGTCGATCAGGCCCTCGGCCTGGCCGACGGCGGGAATGCCAAGCGCGCGCGCCACGATCGCCACATGGCTGGTCTTGCCGCCTTCCTCGAGCATCACGCCGCGCAGCTTCGTCGCGGTCGTAATCGAGAAGCTCGGCGGGGCCCATGTTGCGCGCCACGACGATGGCGTTCTGCGGCAGGTCGCCGCGCGAGGCGGTGGCGACGGCCCCGGTCAGAATGCGCAGCAGCCGATTCGCCAGATCGTCGAGATCGTGCATGCGCTCGCGCAAATAGGGATCGGGAGTGCGCATCATGCGGGCCCGGTTGTCGTTCTGCACCCGCTCGACCGCTGCCTCCGCCGTGAGGCCGGTATCGACGGCCTCGCGCAGCCGGGTGACCCAGCCCTTGTCGTGGGCGAACATGCGGATGGTCTCGAGCACGTCGGAATAATCGCCGCCGCGCTGGGTCTCCGAGCCGTCGACCAGCGCATCGACATGGGCGCGCAATTGCGCCACCGCCTCTTCGAGCCGTTTCCTCTCCTTCGGAATGCTCTCGGCGATCAGGTTGTCGATCACGCACCCGCGGCTCGTGCAGCACCGCATGGCCGAGCGCCACGCCTTCGGCCAGCGCCTCGCCGCGCAGATGATGGCTGCGCATGTGGGCGACGTCGGCGGCCACCTCGCGCGCCACTTCCTTGAGTTCGCCCGAGGCGATGACCTCGGCCAGCACCATGGCGGTTGTCTGCAGCGCCTCTTCTTCCTCCTCGGAGTAGTGGCGCCGCGTGCGGTTCTGCACCACCAGCACGCCGATCACCGTGCCGCCGCGCATGATCGGCACGCCGAGGAAGGAATGGTAGATTTCCTCGCCGGTTTCCGGCAGATATTTGAAGGCGGGATGGGTGTGGGCGTCGGCCAGGTTGAGGCCGATCGCCTGTCCGGCGATGGTGCCGACCAGGCCTTCGCCGATCTTCAGCTTGCGATTTGTGCACCGCTTCGCGCTTGAGGCCCTCGCGTGGCGTAGAGCTCGAGCACGTCGCCCGGGACGCATCACATAGATCGAGCACACTTCGGCGACCATGTTGGCGGCAATCAGCGAGACGATCTTGTCGAGCCGCTTCTGCGCCGTCACCGGCTCCGCCATGACCTCGCGGAGCCGCCTGAGCAGGACGCGCGGGCCAAGGGCGGATGTAACCATCAGCCGGCTCCCCGCGCGTACCGCTTGTCCGCGGCCCGCCGTCATGCACGTTATGGCAGATGGCCGGCTTCATCGGATCTAGTGTGTGCCCTCGAGTCCATAGGCCTGGTGCAGGGCCCGCACCGCGAGCTCGGTATAGGCCTCGTCGATCAGTACGCTGACCTTGATTTCCGAGGTGGTGATCGCCTGGATATTGATGCCCTTCTCGGCCAGCGCCCGGAACATCTTCGCCGCAACGCCCGGCGTGGCTCCGCATGCCGATGCCGACGACCGACACCTTGGCCACATCGGCCGAGTGGTTGAGTTCCTGGAAGCCGACCTTGTCCTTGACCCCGTTCAAGACCTCGATCGCCTTGCGCAGGTCCTTGCGCGCGACGGTGAAGGTGATGTTGGCGTTGGTGCCGTCGGAGGAGACGTTCTGCACGATCATGTCGACGCTGATATCGGCCTCCGCCAGGGGCCCGAAGATCGAGGCCGAGACGCCCGGCTGGTCCTTCACCTGCCGGATCGAAACTTTCGCCTCGTCGCGCGAATAGGCGATGCCGCTCACGACATGCTGTTCCACGATACGTTCCTCATCGCAAACGAGTGTTCCGGGACCGGTGCCGTCCGGCTTGTTCTGGTTGGGCGAATCGGGCGGCTCGAAGCTCGAGCGCACCTGCAAGGGTACCTTGTAGACCATGGCGAGTTCAACCGAGCGGGTCTGCAGCACCTTGGCGCCGAGCGAGGCCTGTTCCAGCATTTCCTCGTAGGAGATGCGGTCGAGCTTGCGCGCCGCCGTCACGATGCGCGGATCGGCGGTATAGACGCCGTCGACATCGGTATAGATGTCGCAGGCGCGCATCGATCGAAGCGGCGATGGCGACGGCGGAGGTATCCGAGCCGCCGCGGCCCAGCGTGGTGATGCGCTTGTCGGGGCCGATCCCCTGGAAGCCGGCGATCACCGCCACCTGGCCCTGCTCCATGCGCTTCCTGATTTCCGCGGCATCGATCTCGGCGATGCGGGCGGCGCCATGGACGCCGTCGGTCTTCAAGGGAATCTGCCAGCCCTGCCAGGAGCGGGCCGGAATGCCCATGTCCTGCAGCACGATGGCCAGGAGGCCCGCCGTCACCTGTTCGCCGGAGGCGACGATCGCATCATATTCGCGGGCATCGTGCACGGTGGCGGCTTCCCGGCACCAGCCGACCAGCTGGTCGGTGGTCCCCGCCATGGCCGAGACCACCACCGCCACATGGTGGCCGGCCTTGACCTCGCGCTCGACATGGCGGGCGACATTGCGGATCTGCTCGATATCCGCAACCGAGGTTCCGCCGAATTTCATGACCAAACGGCCCATGGCCTGCCTTTCATCCCCGCAAAACGGCTCTTCTGCAGTGAACCGCCTGCGGCTACATCGTCTGTTCGTGATAGTCCCGAGGGTGCGGGCGCGGCGTACTCATAGATGAGGGGCCTTGCATATGCAATATTGGCCGCCGAAAAATGGATGCCCGGAATGACCGCTGAGACCGCCGCCACGCTCGACCCCGCGGAAGTCGAGAAATTCTCGAAGCTCGCCGCCGAATGGTGGAATCCGAAAGGCAAATTCGGCGTGCTGCACGTTTCAATCCGGTCAGGCTTGCCTATATCAAGGAACAGGTGACGCGCGCGCTTTGCCCGCGATCCCTTTGCACGCGACGCCCTTCGAGGGCCTGCAGCCTCCTCGACATCGGCTGCGGCGGCGGCCTTCTGTCGCGAGCCCATGGCAAGGCTCGGCGCCATCGGTCGTCGGCGTCGATCCGTCGGAAAAGAACATCAAGACCGCCCGCATCCATGCCGAACGAACAGGAACTCGCCGATCGACTACCGGGTGGGCACCGCCGAAGACCTGGCGGCGGCGGGCGAGCGCTTCGATCGTCATCCTCAACATGGAGGTGATCGAGCATGTGGCGGACCCCGCCGCCTTCACCCGCATCTGCGCCGCAATGCTGAAGCCCGGCGGCCTGCATCTTCATGGCCACCCTCAACCGCACGCTCAAATCCTTCGGCCTCGCCATCATCGGCGCCGAATATGTGCTGGGCTGGCTGCCCAAGGGCACCCATCAGTGGGAGAAATTCATAACGCCCGCTGAACTCGAAACCTGGATGGCGGCCAGCGGCCTCGCCATAATCGTCGACAGCCGGCGTCACCTATCAGCCCCTTCTCACGCGAATGGCGCAGATCGCGCGACATGGATGTGAACTACATGATGGTTGGGCGGAAGCCGCAAACTCATGCTGATGTCACGCGAAGCTGAGCGAAGCACAACGTTCGACCCTGAGGTCGCCGCTCTCGTGGTAGTCAATTCCCGTCTTCCGGCAATCTTGGCAGCGGATGCACCTCGATGCCTTCCTCGACCAGCGCCTTGGCATCGTCCGCGCGTCGCCTCGCCATAGATGCCGCGCTTTTCGGCTTCATCGTAATGGATCTTGCGCGCTTCCTCGGCGAATTTGTCGCCGACATATTCGGCATTCGCTTCCACGTTCTTGCGCAGTTCGCGCATCATCTTCATGAGCTTCTGGGCGCGCGGATCGGCTGGCCCCGCCACCATCTTCAGCGGCGTACCGCTCTTGCGGTTCGACTTCCCCGGAATGCCGGGCGCCATCAACTGCTTGTCGACCTTCGCCGATCCGCATACCGTGCAGGCGACGAGGCCGCGCTTGGCCTGCTTGTCGTAGGCCGCGCTGTCGCGGAACCAGCCGTCGAATTCATGGCCGTTGTCGCAGACGAGGTCGTATCTGATCATGACAAGTTAGCTAGCAACGACACCCGCGGCTTCAAGCCGAAGGCCCGGCCATGATGAAGCGCCGGTATCCGGCGGCGGGCCAGTTCGATCTTGTCCGTATCGATTTCGAACACCAGCACATCCGGGCTCGACTCCGGCCTCGGCCAGAACCTCGCCCCAGGGCGAGACGGCGAGGCTGTGGCCATAGGTCTTGCGGCCGCATTCATGTAAGCCTCCCTGGGCGGCCGCCAGCACGAAGCTGCCCGGTCTCGATGGCCCGCGCCTTCAGCAGCACATGCCAATGGGCCTCGCCGGTTGGCACCGTGAAGGCGGAGGGCACGGTGAAGATTCCCGCACCAGCCCTGGCTAATGAAAGGTAAAGCGCCGGGAAACGGATGTCGTAGCAGATCGTGAGCCCGAGCCCGCCCCAGGGCAATGCCGCGAGGCTGGCAGTGCCGCCGCCTTCATAGGCCGCCGATTCGCGAATGCGTTCGCCGCCCGGCAGATCGACGTCGAAGAGATGTATCTTGTCGTAGCGCGCCGCCACCCGGCCATCGGGCGCCAAGAGCAGCGAGCGGTTGATGAGCTTTTCGCCGGACCCCTTGAGGGCCAGCGACCCGATATTGAGCCACAGGCCGAGTTCGCGGGCCAGTGCCGCAAAGCCTGCCACGCAGGCATCCTCGCTTTCGCTCCGCGCCAGCGACAGCAGTCGCGGGCCGGTCGGTCTCGAGGATATTCGTCATCTCGGGCGTTAGCAACGAATTGCGCGCCCTGCGCCTTGGCGGCTCGGATCATCTCCGAGGCATCGGCGAGATTGCGGGCCATGTCGCGGCCCGAGCGCATCTGGATGAGGGCGGCCTTGAAACTCACGCGCCGGCGAGCAGCGGATCGAGACGGCCCTGGCGGTCGAGCGCGTAGAGTTCGTCGTAGCCGCCGACATGGGTTTCGCCGATGAAGATCTGCGGCACCGTGCGCCTGCCATTGGCTTTGGCCATCATGCGCTGACGTTCGGCGGGATCATAGCTCACGTCGATCTCGTCATAGGCGGCACCCTTCTCTTGCAGGAGTGCCTTGGCGGCGTGGCAAAAGGGGCAAAAAGCTGTGGTGTAGATGGTGATGTGCGGCCATGACGATTAAATATGGAATCGCCTCGGTTCCAGAACAAGGGCGAAGGTCAGCACATCCACGTGTGCCGCCCCCGCCGCCTTCAGCGCCTCGGCGCAGGCTGCCGCCGTGGCCCCGGTCGTCATCACATCGTCGACCAGCAGCACCCGTCGTCCCGCCACCTCGCCCGCGCCCTCGGCGGAGATCCGGAACGCCCGCCGGACATTCTTGCGCCGCGCCTCATGGTCGAGGCCCACCTGCGAGCGGGTCGCCCTCACCCGCTGCAACAGGTCGGGCCGGTAAGGCTTTCCCGTCGCTTCCGCCAGGTGCTGGGCCAGATAGGCCGACTGGTTGAAGCGCCGCCACCACAGCCGCCAGCGGTGCAGCGGCACCGGCACGATCATGTCCGCTTCCGCCAGGAGCGTCCGCCCGGCCCGCCCCATCATCCGTGCCATCAGAAGCCCGGCCTCCTGGGTATCGCGATATTTGAGGGCGTGAATGATGAGCCGCGAGGCCTCGTCGAAGGCAACCGCCGAGCGCGCCCGGTCCCAGGCGGGCGGATCGGCCAGTGCCGCCGCGCTCAGCGATCCATCGCCCTGGTCATAGGCGAAGGGCGTGCCCATCACATCGCAGAGAGGCTCGTCGATCTGCCTGAGGCCTGCCCAGCACGACATGCACAGTCCCGCCGGTTCAGTGACTGGTTGGTGACAGATCGAGGCATCGGGGCGGTGCCACGAAATCGATGGTGCCGCGCCAGAACTTGCGCAGCAGATGCCGGCCTCGCTCCCGAACCGCCCCGTCCATGGGCGGGAAGCTAGCACTGACTTCCGAAATCCGGTATCGCCTGCCGCCATGACCGAAACCCCGCCGCAGCTGTTCGACCGCGCCCTCTATGTGGCGCGGCTGCGGCGCGCCCGCCGCCTGGGACCCGACATATTGTCGCGCACCATTGCCGAGGAGTTCGCAGGAAGGCTTGAACTCATCACCCGCAGTTTCGGCAAGGCATTGGTCATCGCCTCCAATCCCGAGCCGATTGCGGCCGTGCTGCGGGACAGCGGCAAGGCCGCGGAGGTGATCGTTCTTGAGCCTGCGACCGATGAGCATCTGCCGCTCGCGGCCGAAAGTTTCGATGCCGTCTTCAGCATTCTCGATCTTCAGACGATCAACGATGTTCCAGGCGCGCTGGTGCAGATGCGCCGGGCGCTCAGGCCCGACGGGCTCTTTCTCGCCTGCCTCTTCGCCGGCGATACGCTGAGCGAGCTGCGCCAATCATGGCTCGAGGCGGAAGCGCGTCTCACCGGCGGCGCCTCACCGCGCGTGGCCCCGATGATCGACGTGCGCGAACTGGGCTCGCTGCTGCAACGGGCGGGCTTCGCGCTTCCGGTGGCCGATCTCGATCGCACCATCGTGCGCTATGCCGATGCGATCGCGCTGATCCATGAAATCCACGCCCTTGGCCTTTCCAATGTGCTGGTGGGCCGCTCGCGGAAGCCCGTGACCAAGGCGCTCTTGGGTGAAGCGGCGGCGGTCTATCGGCGCCGCTTTGCCGATGCCGACGGCCGCATCCGCGCCACCGTCGAAGTGGCTTGGGCCACCGCCTGGTCGCCCCATGAAAGCCAGCAGAAACCCTTGAAGCCCGGCAGCGCCAGAATGCGCCTCGCCGATGCCCTCAAGACCGGCGAAACGAAGCTCGCATCTAAGCGGCGTGGCGGGGCAGACGCGATTCGAACTTCGTGTGGGTGATCGACACGGTCGTCCCGTGCGGGTCCATAAAAACTTCCATACTGGCATCAAGCTGCTTGGCCAGCGCTTCGATGATGGCCGTGCCGAGCCCGGGTTGTACCTTGTCCATCTGGCCCGCCGGCCTTCCAATCCCGTTGTCGGAAACCGTAAGTCTCCAGTTCGGTTCTGCCAGGTCATAAGTCACGATCACGGTGCCGTCGCTCCGGTCATCGGGAAATGCATGTTTGAGCGCATTTATGACGAGCTCTGTTACGATGAGACCGATGCTGACGGACTGGCTGCGCGTGGCGGTGCCGCCTTCGGCATGCACTTCCAAGGAGATCGGCCGGCCGTCGCCGATCATCGAGGCCGCCAAGGTCTCGCACAGCTGCGATAGATAGGGGTCGAGGTCGATTGTCGCGTCAGGTTCCGAGGCCTTGAGTTGTTGCTGCATGGCCGCAACCGACATGACCCGCCGGTGGGCATCTTGCAGATGCAACCGCGTCTCTTCCGAGCGAACCGTCCGGGCCTTCATGAGGAGAATGCTCGCGATGAGCTGCAGGCTGTTTGCGACACGGTGCTCCATTTCCTGCAGGAACACTTCCTTGTGCTGCAGGAGCTCATCCAAGCCGCGTTCCTTGGCGCGCCGCTCGGTAATATCCTCGATAGCCAGAAGAATCGTGGTGTGGAAATTGTCTTCGTAGAAGACCTTTCGAGCATTCAGCAGCATGGTGCGCCGTCCGATGCCGGAGAATTCCTGTTCGACTTCGTAAGCTTCCATCACGGTGTGCTCGGGGGCGATGTTTTCCAACAGCAATCGAAGCTCGGGGATATTCCACTGGCCATCACCGAGCGCATAGACCGGACGGCCTTGAACATCCTGACGGTTCATTCCGAACGTCAGATAGAAGGAGCGATTTGCGGTGACGACGCGCAGATCCTTATCGAGGACCAGGAGGGGCTCGCGAATGGTATCGACGATCGCCTGGGCGAGCTCGTGCCTGTCATCGATGTTCACGGTCGGCTGACTTTTGAGCAAGGCAACCGTGTCTGCCCAGAATGAGTGCTCTCTCCAATTCGGCGTTTCCATGGTCCCTCTCAAATGGCGCCCGGACGCGTTCGGCGCCAAAAAGTGGTTGGCTACCGACGTCTCGTCTAAATCCTTCGCCATCCGCCTCCGCCACGAACCATCTTGATGATCAACAACAATATAATTGCGCCAATGGTGGCGTTGACGATCGCCGCAACAATGCCCACGCCAAGATGGATGCCGAGTTGGGGAAGCAGCCAACTGCCGATGAAGGCGCCTACGATTCCGATAATGAGATCGCCAACGATCCCAAACCCCGTGCCTTGCACGATTTGACCGGCCAGCCACCCGGCGATGAGGCCGATGACCAATATGATCAGGAGAGCTTCAATCGACATGTCACCCTCTCACAATCTTCAAGTATGTATACTGCCTAGTATACACTATTACTGTGCAAAATTGCACACCTGAGAAATGACATAAAAGCCTAAAGCAGGTCGATCAGATGCGGGATGAGCGGCATGTCGGCCGGCGGCATCGGATAGTCGCGGAGCTTGACCGGCTTCACCCATTGCAGTTCCTGCCCCTCGAGCGGCGTGCACCAGGCCCTTCCAGCGCCGGCACACATAGAGCGGCATCAGCAGATGAAAATCTTCATAAGCTGTGGCTGGCGAAAGTGAGCGGCGCCAGGCAGGCTTCCGTCACATCGATGCCGAGCTCTTCCTTCAGTTCGCGGATCAGCGCCGGTTCCGGCCGCTCGCCCGCTTCGACCTTGCCGCCCGGAAATTCCCACAAGCCCGCCAGCGACTTGCCTTCCGGCCGCTTGGCAATCAGCACGCGGCCGTCGGCATCGACAAGCGCCACGGCGGCAACAAGGAGCGATGTCGCATCAGCTGCGATAGGAACCGTTGATGTCGATATAGCGATGGGTGAGATCGCAGGTCCACACCGTCGCCTTGCCGCGCCCGACGCCGACATCGGCTTCGATCACGATCTGCCGGCCCTTCATGTGCGGCATGATCTCGGCTTCCTTGTAGGCGGGATCGCGCATGCCGTTCTTCGCGACCTGGATGCCGCCGATGCGGATTTGCAGCTTGTCGCGGATGGCCTTCTCGCCGGCCTTGCCGATCGCCATGACGATGCGGCCCCAATTGGCGTCCTCGCCGGCGATCGCCGTCTTCACCAGCGGCGAATTGGCGATCGACATGGCGATCCGGTGCGCCGCCTTGTCGGACTCGGCACCGGTGATGGCGATCTCGATGAGCTTCTCCGCCCCTTCGCCATCCCTCGCCACCTGCTGGGCGAGATCGAGGCAGACGGCATCGAGCGCTTTGGCGAAACCCTTGAGCCGCGCATCCGCTGCGGACTTCAGGCCCTTCGGCACCGGCCCGGCGGCGCCCGTGGCGAACAGCAGCACCGTGTCCGAGGTCGAGGTGTCGCCATCGACGGTGATGCAGTTGAAGCTCTTGGCCACACTCTCGCGACAGCAGCTTCTGCAGAATGCGCGGCGGAATCGCCGCATCGGTGAAGATGAAAGCCAGCATCGTCGCCATGTCGGGCGCGATCATGCCCGAGCCCTTGGCGATGCCGTTGATGGTGACCGTCTTGCCGCCGAGACTTCGCCGTCGCGGTCGCCGCCTTGGCGAAAGTGTCGGTGGTCATGATGGCGCGCGCCGCCTCGGCCCAGCCGTCTGCCTGCGCTGCTGCGGCCAAGCCCGGCAGGGCGCCGATGATGGGCGCCGGATCGAGCGGCTCGCCGATCACGCCGGTCGAGGCCTGGAAGATTTCCGCTGGGCTTGCATTTGAGAAGCTTGGCGGCCGCAGCCTGGCGACCGCCGTCACCGTCGTGACCCCCGCCTTGCCGGTGAAGGCATTGGCATTGCCGGCATTGACGACAAGGGCCCGGGCCTTCCCGCCCTTGAGGCTCTTGGCGCACCAGTCGACCGGCGCCGAGCGTGATTTGGAGGAGGTGAAGCAGCCGGCGACCGTCGTGCCCGGATCCAGGAGCGCCAGCAGCACATCGGGCCGGTTCTTGTAGCGGATGCCGGTTTCGGCGGCGGCGAGTTTCACGCCGTCAAGCGGCGGAAGATCGCGGAAACCGCACGCGGCGCCAGCGGTGAAACCTCATGCGCCATGGACGTGCCCCTGGCGGATCTATTGCTCGGGAATCTGCAGATCGCCCTTGCCGCCCGTATCGACCCTCGCCTTCGGCTGGCGGCTGGGCCGCAACGGCCATTCTTGCTGCTTGACCATGGCCTTGCGCTTTTGCTGCGGCCTCGTCGGCATATTTCTTGAGGTCCTCGTCGAGGAGCTCGACCTTGGCGGTCTGTGCGCAGCGCGGTCCATCGTTTCCTGCACCTTCTTGCGCAGGAGCACATTGCGGATCGCCGACTTGACCTGGTCATAGGGCTGGGCGCGCGCCCATCTTGCGGTCCTCGAGCTTGATGACGTGCCAGCCGAAATCGGTCTTCACCGGCTGCGACAGTTCGCCCACCTTCAAGCGCGAAGGCGGCCTTGGAGAATTCCGGCACCATTTCGGGCGCGGTGAAATAGCCGAGATCGCCGCCGTAATCCTTCGAGCCGTCGAGACTGTATTTCTTGGCCAGATCCTCGAATTTCTCGCCCTTCGTTGAGCCGCGCCAGAATATCCTTGGCCTCCTTTTCGGTGCCGACAAGGATGTGCCGGGCCCGCACCCGCTCGGTCTGGGCGACCTTGGCGGCTTCCTCGTCATAGGCGGCCTTGATTTCCTCGTCCGTTACCTGCGGGCGGATCTTCTGGAAGAAATAGGCATCGCGCAGCGCCTTGGCCTGATAGAGGGCCAAGCCGGCGCTTGTATTCGTCGGTTTCGGCAATGCCCTTCCTTGACCGCGACCTGCGCCAGCAGATGGCGTTCGACCAGATACTCGACGATGAAGGGATAGCGCAGCTTGGGCGGCAAGATCGGGCAACTGGCCGATAATGTCCTCGGCGGCCATCTGCACTTCGGAAACCTTGATCTCGTGGCCGTTGACGATGGCGACGATCTTGTCTTCATTGGCCTCCTGGGCGGTGGCGGCCTGCAACAGGGCCAAGCCGAAAACGGCGGCAAGCAAGCTGGGCTTCACGAAATTCTGAATGCGCGGCATCGATTCCCACCGTAACCAAATCCTGTTGACCGGCCACCCGGCCGCCGCCGCGCTCATTGGCCGCGAAACAAGGCAAGAATAAGCCCCGCATGGCGCGCAAGGAGGGCGTCAAATCGAGCGCGCACATTGGTCCGGTGGACAAGGCTGTTGCAAGGGGGCCAGGAGCGGATTGGGCGCGCTGTTGCCGCAGCGCAACAGCATTGAATTTGCAGCAATTCCAAGCCTATTTGCGTGAAGCCTTGTTCAGACGGCCGATTGCCCCGGCGCGTCAACTTGACTAGAAAGCGGCGGAACTTCCGGGGCGCTCGCCCCTTTTCCGAGGAACGATTCACATGCTCGGACTGCGCTCGATCGCGGCAAAGTTTTTCGGCACGACCAACGACCGCAAGGTCGCCAAATACCGCGACCGGGTCGAAGAAATCAACGCCCTGGAGGCCGAACTGGCGGGCCTCTCCGACGACGATCTGAAGGCCCGAACCGCCGCCTTCCGCGAGGAATTGGCCAAGGGCAAGAGCCTTGACGATCTGCTGGTGCCGGCCTTCGCCACGGTCCGCGAAGCCGCCAAGCGCACCCTCGGCCAGCGTCATTTCGACGTCCAGCTGATCGGCGGCATGGTGCTGCACGAGGGCCGCATCGCCGAAATGAAGACCGGCGAAGGCAAGACGCTGGTCGCCACCCTGCCGGTCTATCTCAACGCGCTCGACCGGCAAGGGCGTCCACGTCGTCACCGTCAACGACTATCTCGCCCGCCGCGACGCCGACTGGATGGGCGAGATCTACAGCTTCCTCGGGCCTCACCGACCGGCGTCATCGTCCATGGCCTGTCCGACGCCGAGCGGCGCAAGCATGTATGCCTGCGACGTGACCTACGCCACCAACAACGAGTTGGGCTTCGACTATCTGCGCGACAACATGAAATTCCATCTCGACGAGATGGTGCAGCGCGGCCACAACTACGCCATCGTCGACGAAGTCGACTCGATCCTCATCGACGAAGCGCGCACGCCGCTCATCATTTCCGGGCCCGTCGACGACAAGTCCGATCTCTACAATACCATCGACAAGTACATCCCGGAACTGACAGCCGAAGATTACGAACTCGACGAGAAGCAGCGCTCCTGCACGCTCACCGAAAAGGGCAACGAGCATCTGGAGCAGGTGCTCGGCGCGGCCGGCCTGCTGAAGGGCGACAATCTCTACGACGCCGAAAATGTCACCATCGTCCACCACGTGCAGCAGGCGCTGCGCGCCCACAAGCTGTTCCAGCGCGACAAGGACTACATCGTCAAGGACGACCAGGTCATCATCATCGACGAATTCACCGGCCGCATGATGCCGGGCCGGCGCTATTCCGAAGGCCTGCACCAGGCGCTCGAGGCCAAGGAGCATGTGGCGATCCAGCCGGAAAACGTGACGCTCGCCTCGATCACCTTCCAGAATTATTTCCGCCTCTACGACAAGCTCGCCGGCATGACCGGCACGGCGTCGACCGAAGCCGACGAGTTCATGGACATCTACAAGCTCGACGTCATCGACATCCCGACCAACGTGCCGGTCGCCCGCAAGGACGAAGACGACGAGGTCTATCGCACGGCGCGCGAGAAATATGCCGCCATCATCGACACCATCAAGGAGGCCCGCGAGCCGCAGCCAGCCGGTGCTGGTCGGCACCACCTCGATCGAGAAGTCGGAAGTGCTGGCCGCGCATGCTGAAGGCCAGGAACATGCCGCACAATGTGCTGAACGCCCGCTATCACGAGCAGGAAGCGGCCGATCATCGCCCAGGCCGGCGTTGCCGGCGCCGTCACCATTGCCACCAACATGGCCGGCCGCGGCACCGACATCAAGCTCGGCGGCAATCTCGACATGCGGATCGCCACCGAGCTCGCCGACATGTCCCGAAGGCGCCGAGCGGCAGAAGCGCATCGAGGCGATCAAGGCCGAGATCGAGGCCGACCGGCAGAAGGTGCATGGCGGCCGGCGGTCTCTTCGTCATCGGCACCGAGCGCCACGAGAGCCGCCGCATCGACAACCAGTTGCGCGGCCGCTCCGGCCGCCAGGGCGATCCCGGCCGCTCGCTGTTCTATCTCTCGCTCGAAGACGATCTGATGCGCATCTTCGGTTCCGAGCGCATGGATTCGATGCTGCAGAAGCTCGGCCTCAAGGAGGGCGAGGCGATCGTCCATCCGTGGATCAACAAGGCCCTGGAGAAGGCCCAGCAGAAGGTCGAGGCGCGCAACTTCGACATCCGCAAGAACCTGCTCAAATTCGACAACGTGATGAACGACCAGCGCAAGGTCATCTTCGAGCAGCGCATCGGCATCATGAAGGGCGAGGACGTGGCCGAGACCATCGACGACATGCGCCATCAGGTGATCGACGATCTCATCACCAAGCACATCCCCGAGAATGCCTATGCCGAGCAATGGGACGCGGCCGGCCTGCGCGAGCGCCTGCGCGAGGTCGATCGGCCATCGATTTCCCGGTCGAGGACTGGGCCAAGGAAGAAGGCATCGCCGACGAGGAAATCCGCGAGCGCGTCGACCAAGGCGGCCGATGAGCTCTATGCCGGCAAAGCGCGAGAAATACACGCCCGAGATCATGCAGCAGGTCGAGAAGGCGGTGCTGCTGCAGACCCTCGACCAGCTCTGGCGCGACCACATCGTCACCGTCGAGCATCTGCGCCAGGTCATCCACCTGCGCGGCTACGGCCAGCGCGATCCGCTCAACGAATACAAGACCGAAGGCTTCACCCTGTTCGAGGCGATGATCGGGCAGCTTGCGCGAGATGACCACCGCCCAGGTCATGCGCGTCGAAATCCAGACGCAGCCTCCGGACGAAGACCTGTTGCCCGACGAAGATGACCTGCCGATGATGGCAGCCCATCACATCGATGCCACGACCGGCGAGGACGATGTCGGCGAAGGCTTGCTGTCTTCGGCCGGCGCCGCCACGAGGCGCAAGCCGCCGTCGATCCGAAGAATCCGGCAGACCTGGGGCAAGGTCGGCCGCAACGACCCCTGCCCCTGCGGCTCAGGCAAGAAATACAAGCACTGCCACGGGGCTTATGTCTGATCCAGCAGCCTACTGGAAAGCGATTGCGGCTGAATTGACCAGGTCCGCCATCTTCCGTTATCCCGGCGAAAGCCGGGAGGACGGATAATGGGGGCCCCAACCGCTTACGCCGCGCTGGTATAGGCGATCGATCCCATCATGCCGGAATTCATGTGGTAGAGATGATGGCAGTGGAACGCCCAGTTGCCGGGATTATCGGCGTCGAACTGGATGGTCACGAGACTGCATCGGCGGCACCAGCACCGTGTCGCGCAACGCGCCCTCGAGGCGCGTGCCGCCGATCGCCGTCACCTTGAAATAATGCCCGTGCAGATGCATCGGATGCGCCATGCCGGTCATGTTGTGCATCATCATCTCGATGCGCTCGCCGGGCTTCACGTTGAACAGCGTCTCGTGCATCGAGGGCTTGCCGTTGAGGCCCCAGAGATAATCGGCAGCCGCCGCCGGTCAGCATCACCATCTCGGTGCGGGTGACCGGCTCGGGCGGCAGTTCCGCCACCGCCTTGAGACGTCATCTCCAGCGACAGATCCACGGCCGGCGTCATGCTCGCCATCCGCTTGCGATCCTGGCGATCTCCGCCCCGGGCGTCGCCAGCACCAGTGCCGGTCCGCACGCCAGGCCTTCCGGCCGGAACAGCACCGGGCAGGCGCCGCCGCCAGCCGGAACTTTGACGCCTGATATCGGCGCGCTGGGCGATGGCCAGCGGAAACAGAGATCCGCGGACCGGATAGACGGCATGGCCGTCGACGGCGATCAATTCGCCCTCCAGCGGGCCCAGATCGATCCACATATTGCTCGCCGCCGCGGCGTTGATGATGCGCAGCCGGACCTGTCCGCCCATCTCGACCCGCAGGATTTCCGGATCGTCGAGCGTGCGGTCATTGGCGAGATAGGCATCGAAGGTTACATCGTTGAGCGCGGTCATCGCCATGCCGGAGCTATCCTTGCCCGGCATCGCATGGCCGGCATGCCCGCCGCCGCCGCCCTGCAGTTCGGCCAGAATCTCGGCCGGATCGCGGAAGGTGAAATCATGCAGCATCACCACATGCTCCTGCTCGTCCCACAGCGGCGTATCGGTTTCCCGGATGATGAGCGGCGCCGCCAGCAGCAACTGCTCCTTGGAGGCCCACATGCGAATGCATCCAGTGGGTGCCGGAACGTGTGTTGGCGAAATCATAATGGTAGCGGCCGCCGGGCGGGAGCGGCGGTTGCGACAGCATCGGCACGCCATCCTGAGCCGATGGCGGCGTAAGGCCATGCCAGTGGATCAGGGTATCGACCCCGGACTCATTGAGCAGGTCGGCTGTGAACCTTTGCCCGAGCTTCAATTCCAGCCCCGGCCTGCCGCTCGGTCCAACCAGCCCGTAAACCTTGGCGGACTTGCCGTTGACCTCGATACTCCGGCTGACGGCGCGCAGGGGTGCCGGAGAACTTGCCTGCGCCGGGCCGAAAAGCCGGGAAGCCGGCACCACCGCTCCGGCTGCCGCCAGTCCCTTGACCGCGTTCCGGCGCGATAATACTCCTGCCATATTCCGCCTCCGGTTAGTTCTTTCCACCAATGTCAGCTACATGGAACAGCATTGAGTCCACTTCAAGCCGCGCGCATGTCGCATCGCGCGGGCGATTTCTCCGCTTCGCGGCCCGTGAAATCCAAATCATTGGTTAGCGATTACTTTCCAGCGCCGGGGCTTTTCCGGATTCCGCCGCATCGCCATGACATTGCAACGTTTTCCTTCGTTAATTGCAAACTTGTCCATAAATTGCCGGGCTTCTTAACCAATTTTCCCTGCATCTACAGGCACTTCGCCGCCCATTTCGGGTCGCGGCGAAGGTCCCGATACAGACAATTTTAGCGAATTTGTTAACGCCGCTGGAAGGTGCCGGATGCTTTATTATCATCATCAAGTCCGAGAACTCAATGTCGGCACAACGGGAGACAAAGGCCGTGATCGCCATTATGAGGCACTTCAAGCGTCTTCACGCCGACGAAAGCGGAGCGACAGCGATCGAGTATGGCTTGATCACTTCTGTGATGGGCATAATGCTCGTTCCCATCATCGGGCTCTTCTCCAGCGCATTCAGGGACTGGGCTACAGCGCTTGTGGCCGCATTTGATACTGTTATGGGTCTCTAAGCGGCGCCGCCGCCTTACAGGCTGCGGCCGATCGCCAAAAACTTCTCGCGCCTCTGGGTGCGCAAAACTTCCCCCGAAACCCCTGCAAAGGCATTAAGCGCCCGCCCGATCGCCTCTCCGGTGGCGGCTATCGCTTGCTCCGGATTGCGATGCGCGCCGCCCACCGGCTCGGCGACGATTTCGTCGACGATGCCGAGTTTCTTCAGATCGGTTGCGGTGATTTTCATGGCGGCGGCGGCATCCTTGGCGCGCGCCTGCGTCGCGCCACAGGATCGAGGCGGCGCCCTCCGGCGAAATCACGCTGTAGATCGCGTGTTCCAGCATCAGCACCGTATTGGCGGTGGCAATGGCGATCGCCCCGCCCGAACCGCCTTCGCCGATGATCACCGAGATCAGCGGCACGCCAAGCGACAGGCAGCAGTCGGTCGAGCGCGCGATCGCCTCGGCCTGGCCGCGCTCTTCGGCGTCGATGCCGGGATAGGCGCCCGGCGTATCGACGAAGGTGATGACCGGCAGGCCGAAGCGGTCGGCCGTCTCCATCAGGCGCACCGCCTTGCGGTAGCCTTCGGGCCGCGCCATGCCGAAATTGTGCTTGAGGCGCGAGGTGGTGTCGCTGCCCTTTTCCTGGCCGATCACCATCACCGGACTTCCGCGGAAGCGGCCTAAGACCGCCGACTATAGCGGCGTCTTCGGCAAATTTCCGGTCGCCCGCCATCGGCGTGTACTCGGTGATCAGGCCGTTGATGTAGTCAATGGCATGCGGCCGCTCCGGATGCCGTGCCACCTGCGCCTTCTGCCACGGGCGTCAGCTCATCGTAGAGATCGGCGAGGTTCTTCGCCGCCCTCTTTTCGAGCGCCTTGACTTCCTCCGCGATGGAAATAGTTGAATCGCTTGCCGCCAGCGCGCGAAGCTCGGCGATTTTGCCCTCGAGTTCCGCAACCGGGGCCTCAAAATCGAGATATGACGGCATCTGCTCTCAATTGGTCGGGGGCTGCGGCGGAAAGTGGCCGCGCGAGCCAGCAAAGTCAACTTTTCTTGGCAAGAGGATGATGCGCCTCGACCACCGCCTTCAGCCGCACGGCCTGCACATGCGTGTAGATCTGCGTCGTGGCGATGTCCGCATGTCCCAGCATCTGCTGCACGGCGCGCAGATCGGCGCCGCCTTCGAGGAGATGGCTGGCAAAGGCATGACGCAGCACGTGGGGCGACAGGCGGCTCGCGTCGAAACCGGCAGCCCGCGCCAGTGCCTTGAGTTCGAGCGCGAAATGTTGCCGGGTCAGGTGCCCCTTCGCTCCATGCGAAGGAAACAGCCATTTCGGCTCGCCCTTGTTGGCCGCGCGCAAGGCCGTCAGATAGTCTTTCAGCGCCTGCCCGGCCGTCTGCGAAACCGGAACAAGCCGTTCACGCCCACCCTTGCCTGTGACAGCAATCAAATTGCCGTCCGCCGTCGCCGCGCCGACGGTGAGCCCGACCAGCTCGGAGACGCGTAATCCGGTCGCATAGAGTAGTTCAAGCAGGCAATGCAGTCTGAGCGCCTTCAGCCGCTGCCTTGCCCTTGGCTGCAATGGCCAGCGCCTGTGCGGCCGCCAGCAGCCGGTCTATCTCCGCGATCCCCATCACCTTGGGCAGGGGCCGTCCCGCCCGCGGCGATTTCGATGGCCGCCGCCGGATTGCCGCGGGCCAGTCCCTCGCCGTGCAGGAATTTGTGGAACTGCCGCACCGCCGACAATTTGCGCGCCGCCGTGGTCGCTGCCATGCCTTGGGTTTCGAGATGGGCCATGAAGCCGCGAATTGCATCGGCATCGGCCTCAGACAAGCCGCCGCCCAGGTGGGTCGACGAAATTCGGCATAGTCAACGAGATCGCGCCGATAGGCCGCAAGCGTATTGCGCGAGGCGCCGCGCTCGGCGCTCATCATTTCGAGAAAGCGCTCGATCAGGCGGAGGCTGCGGGCTCCGCGGGCGGCGTCATTGTTGCCGGACTTGTTCATGCGGTAGCGACTTCACGATCTCCGACTGCTCCGGCGGAAAATTGGCAAGACCCCAAGCAGCGCCATAAACCAGCGCCACCCAAGCATGCGAGTATTAACAGAAAGCGAAGACTGTCCGGCACGGGCGATTCCTTTTCGACCGAGTGTAGCCGCTGCGGCCGCGGCCGGAAAGCCTTTGCGGTCAAGTGCCCCGCTTGATAGAACCGGCACAAGTCCGAGGTTTGAGGAAGATGGCCCGACGCTCCATTGCCAGGGAGGCCGAAACCGTCCGTGCGCGCCTGCAAGACCGTTCCATAGTGCTGGTCGGACTGATGGGAGCCGGCAAATCGAGCGTCGGGCGCCGGCTTGCCGAGAAGCTGGGGTTGCCCTTCGTCGATGCCGACCATGAAATCGAAGCCGCAGCCGGCAAGTCCATCACCGAGATTTTCGCCGACCACGGCGAAGCCTATTTCCGCGAGGGCGAACGCAGGGTCATCGCCCGGCTCCTCGACAGCGGCGCCCAGGTGCTGGCCACCGGCGGCGGCGCCTTTATCAATGAGGAAACCCGCGAACGTATCCGGCAGAGTGGCGTTTCCGTCTGGCTCAAGGCCGATCTGCCATTGCTGATGAAACGCGTGATGAAGCGCTCCGACCGGCCGCTGCTCAAATCCGAAGATCCGGAGGCGGTGATGCAGCAGCTGATGGAGCAGCGCTATCCGGTCTATGCCACCGCCGATGTCACGGTGGAAAGCCGCGACGTGCAGCACACGCCAGATGGTGAACGAAGTGATCAAGGCGCTGGCTCACTGGGCTGGCTGGGACCGGTTTCCGGCCATGGCAGCAACTGATATGAACACATGCGAAACCGTGACCGTCGACCTCGGCGAACGGAGCTATGAAATCGTCATCGGCGAAGGCCTGCTGGCCGAAGCCGGTCGCCGCATCGGGCCGCTGCTCGCCCGCCCGGTCACCGCGATCGTCACCGATGAGAACGTGGCGCGCCATCATCTCATGGCGCTGCAGAAGTCGCTCGCGGCCGCAGGCATCACCGCGACGCCGATCGTCCTGCCGGCCGGCGAAGCGACCAAGAGCTTCAAGCATCTGGCCGAGCTTTGCGACCGGCTGCTCGCCGCCGGCATCGAGCGGCGCGACAAGATCATCGCCCTGGGCGGCGGCGTCATCGGCGATCTCGCCGGCTTTGCCGCGGCGATCCTGCGCCGCGGCGTCGACTTCATCCAGATTCCGACCACGCTCCTCGCCCAGGTCGACTGCTCGGTCGGCGGCAAGACCGGCATCAATTCGGCCCATGGCAAGAACCTGATCGGCGCCTTCCACCAGCCGGCCGCCGTGATCGCCGACATCGCGCTCCTCGACACCCTGCCGCGGCGCGAACTGGCGGCGGGCTATGCCGAGGTCGCCAAATACGGCCTGCTCGGCGATCGGCCGTTCTTCGACTGGCTGGAGGCCGAATCCGGCGCCATTCTGGCGGGCGACAGACAAGCGCGCATCCGCGCCATCCGCACCAGTTGCGAGGCCAAGGCCAGGATCGTCGCCGAGGACGAGACCGAAACCGGCGTGCGCGCCCTTCTCAATCTCGGCCACACCTTCGGCCATGCCCTGGAAGCCGCGACCGGCTATTCCGATCGCCTGCTGCATGGCGAGGCAGTGGCCATCGGCATGGTTCAGGCCTTCCGCTTTTCCGAACGACTGAAGCATTGCGCCGGCGGCACCGCCGACCGCGTCGCGGCGCATCTGAAGCGCGCCGGCCTGCCGGTCCACGGCCGCGACATTCCAGGACCCTTGCCAACGCCCAAAGATCTTGTCGCCATCATGCGCCAGGACAAGAAGGCGCAAGCCGGCAAGCTCACCTTCATACTTGTCCGCGCCATCGGTGACGCATTTATCGCCCGCGACGTGGCCGATAGCCGACGTCGTGGCATTTCTCGAGGAGGATATTGGACGGCGATGAATTTCGATATCGGTGCGGCTGTCATAGCCATAATCTGCCTGCTGGTGATGTCGGCGTTCTTTTCCGGCTCGGAGACGGCGCTGACCGCCACCTCGCGCGCCCGTATCACCGAACTGGCGCGCCGCGGCAGTTGGCGGGCCGCGCTGGTGCTTGGCCTCACCAGTACCCGCGAGCGACTGATCGGTGCGCTGCTTCTCGGCAACAATGTCGCCAATATCACGGCCTCGGCGCTGGCCACCGTCGTGCTCGTCAAGATGTTCGGCGACAGCGGCGCGGTGATCGCCTCGCTCGCCATGACCTTGCTGGTGCTGATCTTCGCCGAGGTCATGCCCAAGACCTATGCCATCGCCTATCCCGACCGGGTGGCGCTCACCGTGGCGCCGGTGGTGCGCGGGCTCGTCGCCGTTTTCGGTCCCGTGGTGATGACCGTCGAATATATCGTCAAGGGCACGCTGCGCCTGTTCGGCGTCAACATCTCCAACGCCCAGAACGTGCTTTCCGCCCACGACGAATTGCGCGGCGCCATCGACCTGCATCACAAGGAAGGCGCGGTCATCAAGAAGGACCGCGACATGCTGGGCGGCATTCTCGATCTCCAGGACCTGGAGGTCGCCGACATCATGGTCCACCGCACCAAGATGACGCTGATCGACGGCTCCGAACCGCCCGATCAGATCGTCGAGAAGGTTCTCAAGAGCGGCCACACCCGCATCCCCGTATGGAAGGACAAGCCCGACAACATCGTCGGCATCCTGCATGCCAAGAATCTCTTCGCGGCCTTGCAGAAGAACGGCGGCGATGCATCCGCGATCGATCTCGAGGATATCCTGAGCCCCGCCTGGTTCGTGCCCGACACACGCCAGCTGCCCGACCAGCTCAATGCCTTCCTGCGCCGCAAGACCCATTTCGCCATCGTCGTCGACGAATATGGCGAAGTGCAGGGTCTGATCACCCTGGAAGACATCATTGAGGAAATCGTCGGCGACATCAAGGACGAGCACGACGCGGTGGCGACCGGCGTGCGCCAGAAGCCCGACGGTTCCTTCATCGTCGAAGGCAGCGTGCCGGTGCGCGATCTGAACCGCGCCTTCGACTGGCATCTGCCCGACGAGGAAGCAACCACGATCGCCGGCCTCGTCATTCACGAGGCCCGCATGATTCCCGAGGCCGGCCAGACCTTCAATTTCCACGGCTTCCGCTTCGAGGTGCTGAAGAAGCGCAAGCACCAGGTGATCTCGGTCAAGGTGACGCCGCTCGAGCGGAGGTGAAATGAAGCCGCGCAACGTCGATCTCGTAGTGATCGGCGCGAGTTTTGCCGGACTTGTTTGCGCCCGAACCGCAGCCCTGCGTGGTCTCAGCGTCGTGGTCATAGAAGCTAAGCGCGATCCGGGTGCCCGCATCCACACGACCGGCATTCTGGTGAAGGAGGCGGCCGAAGAAGTCGACACGCCGCCGCAGTTCTCGCGGGCCATTCACGGCGTCAGGCTCTATGCGCCATCGCTCCGATCGATCGACCTTCACGCCCCCGGATATTATTTTCTGACCACCGATACGGCCGGACTTATCCGCTGGCTTGCCAGCGATGCGCGACGCGCCGGCGCTCAGAATCGTCTCCGGACGAAAATTCGAGACGGCGCTGCGGCAGCACGACGCGATTCTGCTGCCGCAGTTCGATCTCGCGGCGCGCTATCTGGTGGGCGCCGACGGCGCCCGCTCGACGGTCGCGGGCATCTTCGATCTCGGCCGCAATGAAAGGTTCTTGACCGGTCTTGAAATCGAATATCCGGATCTGCCGCAAGTCGATCCCGGCTTCCTGCACTGTTTCCTCGATACGCGGCTGGCGCGCGGCTATCTTGCCTGGGTGGCGCCGGCGCCTGGATTCTTCCAGGTGGGCCTGGCGGTCAGCGAACGACGCCAAGCCCGATCTCAAGGCATTCCTGGCCCACACCGAACCATTGTTCGGATATTCCCGGGCCCGTATTACGGAGCGCCGCAGCGGCCGCATTCCCTGCGGCGGTCCGGTTTTTCCTTTCGCAGCACCTGGCGTGCTCCTGATCGGCGATGCCGCGGGCCATGTCTCGCCGCTGACCGGCGGCGGCATTCGACTTGCCTTCCGCTATGGGCGCCGCGCTGCACAGCTCATCGCCGATCACCTGACGCGGCAGGGCCCGCCGCCGGAAACGCTTCTGGCCCGCGAATTGCCGTCATTCGGTGCCAAGCTGGCGCTCCGATCGCTGATGGACCTGGGCCCGCCCAACTGGCTCTACGACCTGACGATCGGCACACCTGCCATGCGCTGGTTCGCGCGGCAGCTTTATTTCCACCGGCGCGCCCAGCCCGGCGATACGCTGGAGGCATTCGAGAAGCGCATTAATGACCAATGATCAGGCGGGCGGTGCGGCCTCGATGGCGAGAGCGTGGACCCGCGCGTGAAGCTCTGCCGCTAGCGCTTCATTTACCATGCGGTGCCGATCCACCCGCGATTTGCCGCGAAATGCTTCCGCCACGATCTTCACCCGGAAATGGCTCTCGCCGTCGGGCCCGGCGCCTGCATGACCGTGCATGCTGGCTGCGATTCGTCGATCACTTCGAGATGCGATGGGGCGAAGCGCTGCGTGAGCTTCGCGGCAATATTCTGTCCGACGGGACCAAGCTCATTATAGCGCCTTTGCGGGGGTTGTGGCCAGTGGCTTCGATCACCATAATCGCTCACAATGAAACTCGATTCAAAATATTTCGACAAGATCCGCGTCAAGCCCGGCGAGGAGCGTCTGGCGCGCGACCGCTTTCCCGCCTGCGAATGGCCGGGCTGCGCGAAGCCCGGCCGCCACAAGGCGCCCAAGGGCCGCGGCGACGAAGGCCAGTTCCACCATTACTGCACCGAACACGTGCAGCAATACAACAAGACCTACAACTACTTCGAAGGCATGAAGGACGACGAGGTGGCGGGTTTCCAGAAGGATGCCCGGACCGGCCACCGTCCCACCTGGAAGCTCGGCGAGAACTCCTATGCCAATGTCAGCGGCAGCCGGCGCAAGGCCGCCAAAGGGGCGCGCGATCCCTTCAATCTGTTCGGCGAGGGCGAAGAGCAGACCACCAGCCACCCCAAGGGCCGCGCTTTGCGCAAAACCGAATTGAAGGCCTTGCAGACGCTCGGACTCGACGAGACGGCGACCCCCGGCAAGGTCAAGACCCAATACAAGACGCTGGTGAAACGGCTGCACCCCGATGCCAATGGCGGCAGCCGCGCCAATGAGGATACGCTGAAGGCGGTGATTCAGGCCTACGACCATCTGCGTTCGAGCGGCTTCTGCTGAGCGCCGCTTGCCGCTGCCCGCCGCGAACGTCTAGAAACCCGCCGCGAACGACCGAAAAGTAGCAAATCAATGATTCCAAAGGCCAATGGCGAAGCCGCCGGCATGCCCGACATGAAGGTGTCGGTGAAGCAGCTCTTCGGCTTCGATTCGAATCTCGATGTGCCGGCCTATTCCAAGGCCGCCGAGCACGTGCCCGATCTCGACGAGGACTATCTGTTCAACCGCGAGACGACGCTCGCGATCCTCGCGGGCTTTGCCTACAACCGCCGCGTCATGATCACCGGCTATCATGGCACCGGCAAATCGACCCATATCGAGCAGGTCGCCGCCCGCCTCAACTGGCCCTGCATCCGCATCAATCTCGACAGCCACATCAGCCGCATCGACCTGATCGGCAAGGATGCGATCGTGCTGCAAGGACGGCAAGCAGATCACCGAATTCCGCGAAGGCATTCTGCCCTGGGCCTATCAGCACAATGTGGCGCTGGTCTTCGACGAATATGACGCGGGCCGCCCCGACGTGATGTTCGTCATCCAGCGCATTCTCGAAAGCTCCGGCAAGCTGACCCTGCTCGACCAGTCGCAAGGTGATTCGCCCGCATCCCGCCTTCCGCCTGTTCTCGACCGCCAACACCATCGGCCTCGGCGACACCACCGGCCTCTATCATGGCACCCAGCAGATCAACCAGGCGCAGATGGACCGCTGGTCGATCGTCACCGCCCTCAACTATCTGCCGCATGCCCAGGAAGTCGGCATCGTGCTCGCCAAGAACAAGAGCTACGACACCGACAAGGGCCGCAAGATCATCGCCAACATGGTGCGCGTCGCCGATCTGACGCGCAACGCCTTCATGCAGGGCGATCTCTCGACCGTGATGAGCCCGCGCACCGTCATCACCTGGGCGCAGAACGCCGACATCTTCGGCGATATCGGTTTTGGCTTCCGCGTCACCTTCCTCAACAAATGCGACGAGCTCGAGCGCGCGGTGGTGGCCGAATTCTACCAGCGCTGCTTCGGCGAGGAACTGCCCGAATCCTCCGCCCACGTCGCCATCGCATAGGCACGCCATGGCCGCCGACCGCGATAGCCGGCAGGCGAATTCAAGCGCGTGCTGACCCTGGCGATGAAGACCATCGCCGTCGATCCGGAGACTGACCGTCAGTCTTCGGCAACGAGCACGCCCTCGCTCACCGCCAACAAGGCCAAGCTGCCGCAGGTCGCCAATGATTTCACCGCCAAGGACATCGCCATCACCCGCGGGCTTGCCGACAGCTTCGCGCTGCGGCTGTCCAATCACTCCGACCAGGTCCATACCCGCTACCGGCCCGAGGGCAAGAATGCCCGCGCCGTGTTCGAGGCGGTGGAACAGGCCCGCATCGAGGCGCTGGGCGCCAATGCCATGCCGGGCATGGCGGAGCAATCTTTCGGCCATGCTGGAAGACCGCTATCGCAGGAAGGACGTCTCCCGCTACACCGACCGCAAGGATGCGCCGCTCGACGAGGCCGTGGCGCTGATCGTGCGCGAGAAGCTTGACCGGCAGCGCCGCCTCCCGAGGCGGCCAAGCCCATGGTCGATATGTGGCGGCGCCTGGGTCGAGGAGAAGGCCAGGCCCAGCTCTCGCATCTGACCGAGAAAATCCACGATCAGGCGGGTTTTGCCCGCATGTCGCGCGACATCATCGCCGCCCTCGACATGGCCGACGAGCTCGGCGACGACCCCGACCAGTCGGACGAGAACGACAATCAGGATGAAGCCGAACCCGATTCCGGCGAGCGCCAAGAAACGCCGGAAGGCGAGGAGCAGGAAAGCCAGCAGTCCGCCATGGAGGAGCTGCAGGACGCCGAAGGCGAAACCGATGCCGCCGAGATGGACGCCCAGCAGATGGATATGGACGATCAGCCCGACGACATGGAGGGCGAGGAACAGGACGACGGCGAGGAGCCCTGGCGGCCGCAGCTTCCCTTCTCGTCGCTGACGAGCGAAAATTTCTACAAGGTCTTCACCAACCAGTTCGACGAGGAGATTTCCGCCGAAGACCTCTGCGATACCGACGAGCTGACGCGGCTGCGCAACTATCTCGACAAGCAGCTCTCCAATCTGCAGGGCGTGGTGGCGAGGCTGGCCAACCGCCTGCAGCGCCGCCTGATGGCGCAGCAGAACCGCTCCTGGGATTTCGATCTCGAGGAAGGCGTGCTCGATGCCGCGCGCCTGACCCGCATCGTCACCGATCCCATGCATCCCCTGTCCTTCAAGGTCGAGCAGGACACCCAGTTCCGCGACACCGTGGTGACGCTGCTGCTCGACAATTCCGGCTCGATGCGCGGCCGTCCCATCACGGTTGCCGCAACCTGCGCCGATATTCTGGCCCGCACGCTCGAGCGCTGCGGCGTCAAGGTCGAAATTCTCGGCTTCACCACCGGGCCTGGAAGGGCGGCCAGTCGCGCGAGAAATGGCTGGGCGCCGGCAAGCCCGCCAATCCCGGCCGCCTCAACGATCTCCGCCACATCGTCTACAAGTCCGCCGACATGCCGTGGCGCCGGGCGCGGCGCAATCTCGGCCTGATGATGCGCGAAGGCCTGCTCAAGGAGAACATCGACGGCGAGGCGCTGATCTGGGCCCACAACCGGCTGCTGGCGCGCGACGAGCAGCGCCGCATCCTGATGGTGATCTCCGACGGCGCGCCGGTCGACGATTCGACGCTGTCGGTCAATTCCGGCAATTATCTCGAGAAGCATCTGCGCCAGGTGATCGCCGATATCGAGGGCCGCTCGCCCATCGAGCTGATCGCCATCGGCATCGGCCACGACGTCACCCGCTATTACAAGCGCGCCGTCACCATCGTCGATGCCGAGGAACTGGGCGGCGCCATGACCGAGAAACTCGCCGAGCTGTTCGAGGAACACGCCCGCGCCGACCGGCGCGCCGCGCCGCGCGCACCGAAGCGGCGTGCCAGGGCGTGAAGCTCTTTGCTGTCCTCATTGCGGGTCTTGTGGGGCTGGCGCCCGCCGCGGCCGCCGATCCGGTCGTCGTCACCGTTGCACCCGTCTCGTCCTTCACCGCCGCCAGCGCGGACATCATTCGGGCCCTTGCAATGGCGCGGCGGCCTTGAACTCACCAGCGGCGACGAGAAATTCGGCGGCCTGTCGGGACTGGTTCTGTCCGCAGATTGCACCGGGCTACTCGCCGTCAGCGATGCGGGCCGTTGGTTTCGCGGCCGTCTCGCCTATGACGGCGCCACGCTGTCCGGCCTTGCCGATGCCGAACTCGCTCCCATGCTCGACGAAAACGGCAGGCCGCCGCGCAACAAGCAGCGCGGCGATGCCGAGGCGATTGCCGATCTAGGCCGCGGCAAGGTGCTGGTGGGTTTCGAGAGCCGGCCGCGCATCGGCATTTACGATATCGGAGAATCGGGCCTCGCTGCGCCATTCCAGCCGGTAAAATCGCCCAAGGAGATCAAGACCGGTCCCAGCAATGCGGAACTCGAAGCGGTGGGCCGCTTTGCCGCCGGACCCTTCAAGGGCGATTTCATCGCCATTTCCGAATTCAACATCGACGCCTCGGGCAATATCCGCGCCTGGGTGTGGAATGCCAAGCGCACTGTCGCTTTCTCAGTGCAGCGCTACGAGGATTACAAGATCACCGACCTGGCGCTGCTGCCCGATGGCGGCATTCTGACGCTCGAGCGCAGCTTCGGCTCTTCGCTGCTGCCCGGCATGGCGATCCGCCGCTTCGAGTCCACGGCAATCGCCGCCCGCGCCACGGTTGCGCCCCAACTCCTCTTCGCCGGCCGCGCCCCCTTCCATGCCATCGACAACATGGAAGGTATCGCGCTGTGCGCGCGCGATGGCGAGACCCGCCTGACCATCGTTTCCGACAACAACTTCAACACCGGCCTGCAGCGAACCCTGCTCCTGCAATTCGCCTATGCGCCCTAAGTCTCGTATTTCTCCAGAAACGCTTCGACGGCCATCGTCCGCATGTCGGCGGCAGCCGAGGCCAGCCGGTCATGGTCCCAATCCCACCAGGCGAGTGCGATGATCCGTTCACTGAGTTTCGGCGGAAAGCGCCACTTGAGGAATTTCGCCGGAACCCCGGCGACGATGGCATAGGGAGCCACATCCTTGGTCACCACCGCGCCCGCCGCCACCACCGCGCCGTGGCCGATCTTGACCCCCGGCATGACGATGGCGCCGTGACCGATCCAGACATCGTGGCCGGTCTCGACCATCCGGGCCCGGCGGGCTTCGCGGAAATCCTTGTCGAGCTTGGCGCCGAGGAAATACTCATTGGGCCGGTAGGTGATCTTGTGCTGGCTCACCCGCTCCGGTCGGATGTTCCAGCGCATTGATCCGGGCATCCGAGGCGATGGCGCAGAACTTGCCGATCCGCGCATAGATCACTTCCGCGTGCCGCTCGACATAAGAATAGTCGCCGAGTTCCGAATCCGAGAACTGCACCCGCTCCTTGATCTCGGTGAAACGGCCGAGCGTTGCGTTGCGCAAGGAGGCCGAGCCGTGCACGACGGGCTCGCCGTCGCGGGTGGCGGAGGGAGAATGGCGCCGGGGCGGAGTCATCGACCGAACCTAATGCAAAAGCCGCCCCAAATGGAGCGGCTTTGCCAACGCATTACCGGTTTGTTCAGGCGGCCTTCTGGGCCTCGAGCCTCTTGGCGATCGAACGCTTGAGCTTCAGCGCCTTGGCGGAAAGCTCCTCGTTGCTCGCCTTCATCAGAAAGGCATCGAGGCCGCCCCGATGCTCGACCGTCTTCAGCGCGATGGCGCTGACCCGGAAACGGTAGGTCTAGCCCCATCGCGTCGCTGATCAGGCTGACATTGCACAGGTTCGGCATGAACCGGGTCTTGGTCCTGTTGTTGGCATGGCTGACTTTGTTGCCAACCTGCGCGTCTTTTCCCGTCAACTCACAACGGCGAGCCATGCGACCGCTCCACTTGAAATGATAAGGGCCGGAACCATGGGGCCCGGCTCGGTTGCGGCCTCTATAGTCGCGGGCACCGATGTGGTCAAGCCGCGACGCCGAGTTTCACGGCCGCGTCCCGATTTGGAACAGTCGGGTTAACGGCCGTGTTCCGACAAATAGATCGGATTTGTGTCAATCCGGCGTCAATTCTTGTGGCTGTCACCAGCGTCACCACAAGATGTTGCGGAGACAGAACCGGAAAACACGGCTGATCTCCGATTCGACCACCGATCCGTTCACGAACCAGAACGCTTTCCTAACGGGATTGCTTAACTGCCATCGACCCGGCTCATGTTTCGTTAAGAATGGCGGAAACAGGACTTAACGGAAAGGGCCGGCATTGATGTCTGATCGCCCTCGATTGCGACGGCCGTCAAGGCCCGGCCGCGCCAAACCGGCCGTCAGCCTACGGAACAAATCCTGAATCGCGGGTGAGTCAGCGATTCGGGCGGCCTTCGTTCTGGTTTGAATCCAGCTCCTTGACGGCCTGGCCCGCAATTGGACAATTGCGCTTGACCTTGCGCGCCGTCCGCCCCAATTGACTTGCGATAGCTGTCTCGCCATGCCACAAGTCCGAAATGTCACCGCCGTATTGGGCCCCACCAATACCGGCAAGACCCATCTCGCCGTCGAGCGCATGCTGGGCCATGGCGCCGGCATGATCGGCCTGCCGCTCAGGCTGCTGGCGCGGGAAATCTATGATCGCGTCCGGCTGCAGGGCCGGCGATCACGCCGTGGCCCTGGTGACCGGCGAGGAAAAAATCATCCCCGCCAGCCCGCGCTATTGGGTGGCAACCGTCGAAGCCATGCCGCCCGATATCGAGGTGCCCTTCCTGGCCATCGACGAGGTCCAGCTCTGCGCCGATTTCGAGCGCGGCCATATCTTCACCGACCGGGTGCTGCACCGGCGCGGGCTGCGAGGAAACCATGCTGCTGGGTGCTGCCACCATGCGGCCCATTCTGGAAAGCCTGCTGCCCGGAACCTCCTTCGTCGTCGCGTCCGCGCTTTTCCAAGCTCACCTATGCCGGCCAGAAGAAGATCACCCGGCTGCCGCGGCCGCTCGGCCATCGTCGCCTTCTCGGCCGAGATGGTCTATGCGGTGGCCGAACTGATCCGCCGCCAGCGCGGCGGCGCCGCCGTGGTGCTGGGTGCCCTGTCGCCCCGCACCCGCAATGCGCAAGTCGCCCTCTACCAGTCGGGCGATGTCGATTACATCGTCGCCACCGATGCGATCGGCATGGGCCTCAACATGGATGTCGACCATGTGGCCTTTGCCGCCACCCGCAAATTCGACGGCTTCCAGTACCGCAATCTGAGCCCCGGCGAACTTGGGCCAGGTGGCGGGCCGCGCCGGGCGCTACATGAATGACGGCACCTTCGGCGTGCACCGGCGAGGCCGACCCCTTCGATACCGAAACCGTCGACCGCCTGGAGAACCACAATTTCGAAAACATCCGGGTGCTGCAATGGCGCAACCGCGATCTCGATTTCGGCTCCCTCGATGCGCCTGCGCCGAAGCCTCACATCCTTGCCCCAGCAGCGAGGGCCTGACCCGCGCCCAGGCCGGGCCCGATGTTCATGGCGCTGGAGGCGGTGGTCGCGCGATGCAAGACGTTGCCCGATCTCGCGCGCAGCCTCAAGCGATGTCGAGCGCCTGTGGGAGGTCTGCCAGATCCCCGACTATCGCAACATTTCGCCATTCCGAACATGCCGGCCTCGTGGCCCGCATCTTCCAGTTCCTGCAGACCGGCACTGGCCACATCGGCGAGGACTGGTTCGCCCGTCAGCTCGCGCATTGCGACAGATCCGAAGGCGATCTCGATACGCTCTCCAACCGCATCGCCCATGTCCGCACCTGGACCTTCATCGCCAATCGCGCCGACTGGCTCCAGGCACCCATCTATTGGCAGAGCCGCGCCCGCGAGATAGAGGACAAGCTGTCGGATGCCTTGCATGAAAGGCTGACCCAGCGTTTCATCGACCGCCGCACCTGTGTACTGATGAAGCGCCTGGCCAGGAAGGAAGAGTTGATGTCGACAGTTGAAGACGATGGCGCCATTCATGTCGAAGGCGAGTATGTCGGCCGCATCAAGGGTTTTCATTTCCTGCCCGATGGCGTTTCCGAAGGCGCCGAGGCCCGCACCCTGAAGGCCGCGGCGCTGCAGGCGGTGGCCGCCGAAATTCAGGCCCGCGCCAAGGCGGTCGCGGTCTCCGCCGATCCCGATCTCAAGCTCACCCGCGACGGCCAGATCGTGTGGAACCATGCGCCGATCGGCAGGCTCGAGGCGGGCGCTTCGATCCTCAAGCCGCGCGCCACGGTGCTGGCCGGCGATCAGCTCTCCGGTCCCGAGCGCGAAGAGGTCCAGGCGCGGCTGCAGAAATTCGCCGACCGCTACATCGCCGCAACGCTTGAGCCGCTGCTCAAGCTGGAGGAGGCCGAAGGTCTTGAAGGCATGGTGCGCGGCCTCGCCTTCCGCCTTGTCGAAACGCTGGGCGTGCTGCCGCGCGACCAGGTGAACGAAGACGTCAAATCGCTCAGCCAGGATGACCGCGCCAAGCTCCGCGCCTTCGGCGTCCGTTTCGGCGCCTTCCATCTCTTCGTGCCGGCCCTGCTCAAACCGGCCGCCACCGAACTGCGCCTGCTGCTCTGGGCCCTGCAATTGCAGAAGGACGGCAAGCTCGATCTCGCCAACCTACCGCAGCCGCCGGGCCAGGGCCTGACCTCGGCCGTCTTCGACCGCTCACCCCCCGCGGCTTCTATGGCGTCTGCGGCTACCGCATCTGCGGCACCCGCGTGGTGCGCATCGACATGCTGGAGCGCCTCGCCGATCTGATTCGCGAGCGCGTCTTCTGGCGTCCGCGCTTCCCCGAGGAACCGCGCCCGGCGGGCTCGGCCGAGGGCGGCGGCTTTACCGTCGTCCCCGACATGATGTCGCTGGTCGGCTGCTCCGGCGAGGAGTTTCAGGGCATCCTGCGCAGCCTCGAGCTTCCGCATGCAGAAGAAGAAAGTGAAACGGCCCTGCTGGCCCCGGCTGTCGCCCCGCTACCGGCCACCGAAGCTAGCGCTCCCCCTGAAATTGCCGCGCCCTCGGAAACAGCCGCGCCACCCGAAACTGCCCCGCCGCCCGAAACAGCCGCACCGAACCGAAGCAGCCGCTCCCTCCAAAGTCCTAGCCGAAGCCGTCATCGCATCCGAGCCCGCCGTGGAGGCTCCGGCCCCCGAACCACAACCCGTCATGGAAGAGGTTGAGATCGAAGTCTGGTGGCCCAAGGATACCGGCCCCTTCCGCCACCGGCCGGAAAAGCAGCACCACCGTCGTCCGGCCGCGGACCGAAGGAGAAGCCGGAGGCGCCGGACGAGAAGCGCCACCAGCGCCCGCGCCGCGAGCAACGGCCGAAGCCTGCCGAACGAGCGCCCGCCCAAGCCCGAAAAACCCATCGATCCCGATTCGCCCTTCGCCGTGCTGAGTGCCCTCAAGGCGAAGATGGCGGGCAACAAGACCTGACGTGCCGGCTGAAACCCCGCAGCGCGTCGACAAGTGGCTCTGGTTCGCCCGGATCGTAAAGAGCCGCAGCCTGGCGGCGCGATTGGTGGAAGAGGGCCAAGTGCGGCTCAATCGCATCAAGATCGCCAAACCCGGCCATGAGGTGGCTGAAGGCGATGTCCTGACCCTTGCCGTCCATGGCCGGGTCCGGGTGCTGCGTATCAGGGCCTGCGCGCCGCGGCGGGGCCCTGCGGCGGCGGCCCGATGCCTCTATGACGAGCTTGCCATGCCCAATTCGGGGGCCTCTGCGCCACAAAAAGAGGATGCAAGCGGCGGCGGAACTTGCTAAACATCGTTCGGAATAAAGAACAGCTGGACCGGCATGACTTACATCGTCAATGATAACTGCATCAAGTGCAAATACATGGACTGCGTCGAGGTCTGCCCCGTGGACTGTTTCTACGAGGGCGAGAACATGCTGGTCATCCACCCGGATGAATGCATCGATTGCGGCGTCTGCGAGCCCGAATGCCCGGTCGACGCGATCAAGCCCGACACCGAACCGGGGCTCGACACCTGGCTCAAGCTCAACGCCGAATATGCCACGAAATGGCCGAATATCACGGTAAAGCGCGACGGCCCCCCCGACGGCAAGGAATTCGAGGGCGTTCCCAACAAGCTTGAGAAATATTTCTCGCCCAACCCCGGCGAAGGCGACTGACCGGCAGTATTCGCCGGTCAGCTATCCCGGTTCCGCATTGTGGACGCTGTAAACGACAGTTATTGTTAACCTTTCCTGTTAGTATCTTTGGTGTGCGCCGCAAAATATGCCGTACACGGACATCTCGTACTTTAATTTTGGCTAAACTTGTGTTATATGAGATGCAATGAACGCAAGGATTTAGCTGGATGATAGACCCCGGGCCGCAAAGCTCGGATTTTTTTCGCCAAATGCCGGAATTCACCTGGAGCGACTGGGCCTGTGGGCGCCATCGTCCTGAATTCTCAACGAAATACGGCGGAACAAGAAGCGGGTGGGCCAGCCTGTCCGGTTTATGGGTTTTGAAGGCTGAGGGGTCTACAAAAGGTGTAAGGACAAAAAAATGAAAAAGACCAAGAACAACAAGAAGAAGTCGGCGACCCGCAAGCCCGCCGCCAAGGCCAAGACCAAGCCGGCGCCTAAGAAGGTGTCGAGGCACGTGGTCAAGGCCAAGGCCAAGCCCGTCAAGGCGCGGGCCAAGCCCGCCGTCAGGCCGGCGTCGAAGCCCGTTGCCAAGCCCGTCGCCGCAAAGCCAACCGCGGCCAGGCCGCAGCATGTGCCGGCCAAGCCTGCCGCATTGGCGGCACTGCGGGCTGCGGCCCAGGTTGCCGTTCCGGCGCCGGCAGCGCCGGTGAAGCCGGTCATGGCCGCTCCGGTCGTGGCCGCCCCCGGACCGAAGAAGCTCGCCTTCAAGATCAACGAACTGATGGTCTACCCCGCCCATGGCGTGGGCCGGATCACCCAGATCGAGGAGCAGGAAATCGCCGGCTCCAGGCTCGAACTCTACATCGTCGATTTCGAGAAGGAGAAGCTGCGCCTCAAGGTGCCGACCGGCCGCGCCGAGCAGAAGGGCATGCGCCGTCTCGCCGACCGGCCGCTGATCGAACAGGCCATGAGGGTTCTCAAGGGCCGCGCCCGCATCAAGCGCACCATGTGGTCGAGGCGCGCCCAGGAATACGATGCCAAGATCAACTCCGGCGACCTGATCGCGGTCGCCGAGGTGGTGCGCGATCTCTACCGCTCCGAGCGCCAGCCCGAGCAGTCCTATTCCGAGCGCCAGCTCTTCGAGCAGGCCCTCGAGCGCATGGCCCGCGAAATCGCCGCGGTCCGGAAGATCGACGATGACCAGTCGATCAAGGAAGTCGAGGAATATCTCGCCAAGAACGCCAAGCGCCCGACGGTGCCGGGCGAGAAGGCCGAGGAAGAAGCCCCCGCCGAAGAAGCGGCATAAGTTTACGCCGATAGAGAATGAAAAGGCCCGGGTCCATCGCCCGGGCCTTTTTGTTTGCCGCGGCCGGATCGCTCGGCTCGCGCTGCCCTATGGCCCCGAGGCCGGTAGTTGTGGCAAGGGCAAGGCCGTTGCCGTACATCCTCGACATCCGGCGACTTCAGGTACGCGCTTCTTCGTAGGACGTACAAAGAGCGACAATTTCCGCGCCATAGCTCGGTACGAAATCAAGGAGCTGGCCCTCACCATTTTTCAGTTTGGCCACTAATTCTGAACGGTCTTTGTCTGAGAGATAAGAGCTGCTATCCGATAAGGAACTCATCCAACGAAGCCGGTCGGTCACTTCATTCTCACTCAGGAGTCTCCCGCTATGAATGACGACACGTGAAATCACATTCTGATGTATGAAATCAACTACTCTGTACCTTGAGCAACTGTTCAAAACGATATTCTTTCTCGTTCCATCAAGAAACCGGAGGCCAATGACGAGGATTTTCCTCGCCTTGTCAGCCTCGACTGCAACTATTTCGGCATCGTGCACATGTTGCATCAAATTGGTTGTCATCGTCCATCCTCTAAACGTCTAAAGCTCTCAATATCCGACTGACATTTGCCAAATACTTTGATTTCACCTGGTCTACAATGATTGTGGTCCGGCCTCCGCAGGTGGATCGCTCACGCCAACAGTTTGCGCACCACTTCCTTCCAGCCCGCATATTTGCGCTCGCGCAGCTTCGCCTCCATTTTCGGCGAGAAGCGCTTGTCGAGCCGCCATAGTTTGGCGAATTCCTCCGGCGGCGGATAAAGCCCCGCCCTGAGCCCCGCCAGATAGGCAGCCCCCAGCGCCGTGGTCTCTAAAACCTTCGGCCGGTCGACCGGTGCCGCGAGAATGTCGGCCAGGCGCTGCATGGTCCAGTCGGAAGCCGTCATGCCGCCGTCGACGCGCAGGATGGTTTCGCCCTGGGCCCCCCAATCCTTGCGCATCGCCTCGAGCAGGTCGCGCGTCTGGTAGCACACCGCTTCCAGCGTGGCGCGCGCCAGTTCCTTGGTCGTTGTGGCGCGCGTCAGTCCGAAGATGGCGCCACGCGCCTCGGCATTCCAGTAGGGCGCACCCAGGCCGACGAAGGCCGGCACCAGATAAACATCCTGCTTGGCATCCGCGGTCGCTGCCAGCTTGCCTGTCTCGGCGGCGGTCTTCACCACTTTCAATCCGTCGCGCAGCCACTGCACCGCCGCTCCGGCGATGAAGATGGCGCCCTCCAGCGCGTAGGCGCGCTTGCCGTCCAGCTGATAGGCAACGGTGGTGAGCAGGCGGTTGTTGCGAGGCAACCGGCTTATCGCCAGTGTTGAGCAGCGCGAAGCAGCCGGTGCCATAGGTCGATTTCATCATGCCCGGCCGGAAGCAGGCCTGGCCGATGCTCGCTGCCTGCTGATCGCCGGCAACCCCGGCAATGGCAATCGGATGGCCGAACAGGCTGGCCTCGGTCATGCCGAAATCGGCGGCGCAGTCCTTCACCTCCGGCAGCATGGCGCGCGGCACATTGAAGAGCGCCAGAAGTTCGTCGTCCCAGGCGCCGGAATGGATGTCATAGAGCAGCGTGCGCGAGGCATTGGTGGCATCCGTTGCATGCATCTTGCCGCCGGTGAGCCGCCAGATGAGAAAGCTGTCGATGGTGCCGAAGCAAAGCTCGCCGCGCTCGGCCCGCTGGCGCGCTCCCTTCACATTGTCGAGCAGCCAGGCGATCTTGGTGCCGGAGAAATAGGGATCGAGCAGCAGCCCGGTCTTGGCCGCGACTTTGGGCTCGTGCCCGGCGGCCTTGAGCCTGGCGCAGGCATCCGCCGTGCGCCGGTCCTGCCAGACGATGGCGCGGTGAATGGCCTTGCCGGTCTTGCGGTCCCACACGAGTGTGGTTTCGCGCTGGTTGGTGATGCCGATGGCGCGGATATCTTTCGGCTTCGCTTTGGCCTTGCGCATGGCGGACTTGCAGGTTGCCACGACACTCCGCCAGATTTCTTCCGCGTCGTGCTCGACCCAGCCGGAGGCCGGGAAATACTGCTTGAACTCCTGCTGGCCAAGCCCCCGGATGCGCAGCCTGGCGTCGAAGACAATGGCCCGCGACGAGGTCGTGCCCTGATCGATGGCCAGGATGAAGTCCGGCATGTGGCCCTATCCTCTGTTGCGCGCCTGGGCCCTGCGCACCGGCTTCGGGTTCATGTGCTGCTGCAATGCGGCCTGGTCGTCCGCCGACAGATGCAGGCCCAGTTTCGAGCGGCGCCAGAGAATGTCCTCCGCCGTCACGAGCCCATTCATCGGTCTTGAGATAGTCGACCTCGCGCTCGCTGAGGAGGCCGAAGCTCTTGCCCATGTCCTGGGCGAAGCGGGCGCCGCCGAACATTTTCTCGGCATCGCTGCCATAGGCCCGGAAGATGCGCCGCACATTGCGGGGGCTGAGGAAAGAATAGTGCCGCTGCATCTCGGCGATCCGCGCCTCGACCTCGTCATGGGGGAAATCGCCGCCGGGCAGTGCCGCGGCCGCCGTCCACGGCCCGCCCATTTGCGGGAAGAACGGCGCCATCTTTTCCATGACCGCTTCGGCGAGCTTGCGGAAGGTGGTGATCTTGCCGCCGAACACCGAAAGCAGCGGCGCCTGGCCTCTCGGCGCTTCGAGCTTCAGCACATAGTCGCGCGTTGCTTCCTGCGCCTTGCTGGCGCCGTCGTCATAGAGCGGCCTGATGCCCGAATAGGACCAGCGCACCTGTCTCGCGGGTGACCGGGCGCTTGAAATATTCGCTGACGGCGGAGAGCAGATAGTCGATCTCGGCTGTCGGTGATCTGCGAGGTTCGCCCGGATCGCCCGTGTGGTCTTCGTCGGTCGTGCCGATCAGGGTGAAGTTCTGCTCGTAGGGAATGGCGAAGCAGATGCGCCCGTCGGCATTCTGGAAAATATAGCAGCGGTCGTGGTCGTAAAGCCGGTCGACGACGATGTGGCTGCCCTTGACCATGCTGATCTTGTCCGGGGCTGTTGTGCCCGACGACGCTCGCCCAGAACCTGGCTCACCCAGGGTCCTGCCGCATTGATCAGGGCCTTGGCCCGCACCGTTTCCGCCTTGCCGCCATCGCGGCTGCGATCGTCATTTCCCAGCCGCCCTCCACCCGCCGCGCCGTGCTGCAGCGCGTCCGCGTGCGGATCGTCGGCGCCGCGGTTGGCCGCGTCGCGGGCGTTGAGAACGACAAGCCGCGCATCTTCCACCCAGCAGTCGGAATATTCGTAGCCGCGCGCGAACTCCGGCTTGAGCGGCTGGCCGGTGACGTCGCTCGCCAGATCGACGCTGCGCGTCGGCGGCAGGATCTTGCGGCCGCCGAGATGATCGTAGAGAAACAGGCCGAGACGAATGAGCGGCCAGGGCCTCAGGCCCTGGTGATGCGGCAGCACGAAACGCAGCGGCCAGATGATGTGCGGCGCCGCCTTCAGCAGCACTTCGCGCTCGATCAGCGCCTCGCGCACCAGGCGGAATTCGTAATGCTCGAGATAGCGCAAGCCGCCATGGATGAGCTTGGTCGAAGCCGAGGATGTGCCCGCGGCCAGATCGTCCTGCTCGGCCAGGAACACCTTCAGGCCGCGGCCCGCCGCATCGCGGGCGATGCCGCAGCCGTTCACGCCGCCGCCGATGATGAAACAGATCATGGATCATGACTCCGGCCGCTGGCCTTCCGCCTGATCGGTTTCACCGGTCCGTCGCCGGTGATCTCAAGCTGCACGCCGCTGTGGCGGCAGATCTCGACGATTGTCTCGGGAGGCGCCCGGTCGGTGACGAAATATCGACCTGCGACATGTGCCCGATGCGCACCGGCGCCGAACGCGTGAACTTCATCGCATCGGAGACCAGAATGACGTTGCGGGCATTGTTGAGGATCGCCTGGGCGGCGCGCACCTCGCGGTAGTCGAAATCGAGCAGCGCGCCGTCGTCATCGATCGCCGAGACGCCGATCACCGCATAGTCGACCTTGAACTGGCTGATGAAATCGACCGCCGCCTCGCCGACGATGCCGCCATCGGTGCGCCGCACCACGCCGCCCGCCACGATCACGTCGATCTTCGGGCAGGGCATCAGCGTCGTGGCCACATGAATATTGTTGGTGATGACCAGCAGGCCTTCGTGCTGCGTCAGGGCCCGCGCCACTTCTTCCGTCGTCGTGCCGATATTGATGAACAGCGAGCAGTTGTTGGGGATGAGGCTTGCCGCGCGCTGGCCGATCGCCTGCTTTTCCGTCGCCGCCAGTTGCCGGCGCGCCTCATAGGCGACGTTTTCGACTCCGGAGGACAGCATGGCGCCGCCATGGGTGCGGGTCAGCAGCCGCTCGTCGCAGAGATCGTTCAGATCCTTGCGGATGGTCTGCGGCGTCACGTCGAAACGCGCCGCCAGATCGTCCACCAGCACGCTGCCCGCCTGCTTGGCGAGATTGAGAATGTGCTGCTGGCGCGGATTGATGACGGTCATGGCGGCTCGGTCCCGGCGTCTGCAGGGCCGCAACGGCAAGGGATTCACAGGATGGCCGAATTCATTCAATTTCTTTTTGCTTTCAGAAATTTTCGTTTTCGGGGAATTTCGGCCAGTATGACATGAGATTTCCAGTCAATCAATGCTCTTTACTTTCGCTTTTTACTATTGACCTTCGTTTTTTTTCGTTTGATAGTAAGCCAGGCTCCAACAAGGTGCCAGTATCGACAGGGAGGATAATCGATGAAATTGCAGCTTCTGGCCGCCGACCGCGGCCGTGGCGCTCGTGACCTTTGCCAGTCCGGGCTATGCCGACATGGCAGCCGCGCAGAAATGGGTCGACAGCGAATTCCAGCCATCGACTCTCTCCAAGGAAGACCAGATGAAGGAGATGGAATGGTTCATCAAGGCGGCGGAGCCGTTCAAGGGCATGGAAATCAACGTGCTCTCGGAAGGCGTTCCGACCCACACCTATGAATCGACGGTGCTGACCAAGGCCTTCGAGGAAATCACCGGCATCAAGGTGAACCATCAGATCCTCGGCGAAGGCGAAGTGGTTCAGGCCGTGCAGACGCAGATGCAGACCAACCGCAATCTGTACGACGCCTATATCAACGACTCGCGATCTGATCGGCACGCATTCGCGCCTGCAGTCGGCCACCAACCTGACCGACTGGATGGCGGGCGAAGGCAAGGATGTCACCAATCCCGATGCTCGATGTCGATGACTTCATCGGCAAGTCGTTCACCACCGGCCCCGACGGCAAGCTCTGGCAACTGCCCGACCAGCAATTCGCCAACCTGTACTGGTTCCGCAAGGACTGGTTCGACCGTCCCGACCTCAAGGAAAAGTTCAAGGCCAAATACGGCTACGATCTCGGCGTGCCGGTGAACTGGTCGGCCTATGAGGACATCGCCCAGTTCTTCACCGAGGACGTGAAGGAAATCGACGGCGTCAAGATCTACGGCCACATGGACTACGGCAAGCGCGCTCCCGACCTGGGCTGGCGCATGACCGACGCCTGGCTCTCCATGGCGGGCGCCGGCTCGCCCGGCATTCCGAACGGCGTCCCGATCGACGAATGGGGCATCCGCATGGAGAAGGGCTCCTGCAATCCGTCGGGTGCCTCGGTGTCGCGCGGCGGCGAAACCAACGGCCCGGCCTCGGTCTATGCCATCGCCAAGTGGGACGAGTGGCTGCGCAAATATGCCCCTCCGGGTGCTGCCGACTACGACTTCTATCAGTCGCTGCCGGCCCTCTCCCAGGGCAACGTCGCCCAGCAGATCTTCTGGTACACCGCCTTCACCGCATCGATGGTGACCCCGAAGAGCTGACGGCAACAACACGGTCGATGATGCAGGCAATCCGCTGTGGCGCATGGCCCCGTCGCCCCATGGCGTCTACTGGAAGGAAGGCCAGAAGCTCGGCTATCAGGACGCCGGTTCCTGGACGCTGTTCAACTCGACCCCGGTCGACCGCCGCAAGGCCGCCTGGCTTTACGCCCAGTTCGTGGTGTCGAAGACGGTCGACGTGAAGAAGAGCGATGTCGGTCTCACCTTCATCCGCGACTTCGACCGTCAACCACCAGTCACTTCACCGAGCGGGCGCCGCAAGCTCGGCGGCCTCGTCGAGTTCTACCGCTCGCAGGACCGTGTGGTCTGGTCGCCAACCGGCATCAACGTGCCGGACTATCCGAAGCTCGCCCAGCTCTGGTGGCAGCAGATCGGTGACGTGAACTCCGGCGCCTTCACGCCGCAGGAAGCCATGGACCGTCTGGCCAGCGAAATGGACCAGATCATGGCCCGCATGCAGGCCGCCGACGAAGCCAACAAGACCTATGGCGGCTGCGGACCCGCGGCTGAACGAGGAAAAGGATCCCTCCGAGTGGCTCGGCAAGGCGGATGGCCCGCATGCCAAGGTCGAGAACGAAAAGGAACAGGGCCAGACCATCGCTTACGACGAAATCGTCAAGCGCTGGACAGCAGTAAGACCATGGGCCGGGATTTGGCGGCGAATCCCGGCTCTCACACTACCATCGTCATGCCGGCCCCGGACACCGATCCGGGGCCGGGATGACGACTATGGGGTAGTTTGGTAGGCTCCCTTTCATGTCACTTGAACTCCATAACATCACCAAGCGCGTCGGCGCCGACACTTACATCCACGAGACTCGCTGACGCTCGAGGACGGCACGTTCAATGTTCTTCTCGGCACCACGCTCGCCGGCAAGACGACGCTGATGCAGCTGATGGCCGGCATCCAGAAGCCGACGACCGGTTCGATCCGCTACCGGGGCCGCGACGTGACCGGCGTGCCGGTGCAGAAGCGCAACGTCTCGATGGTCTACCAGCAGTTCATCAACTATTCGAATTTCTCGGTCTACGACAACATCGCCTCGCCGTTGCGCGTCGCCGGCATCGCGAAAGATGAAATCGACCGCCGTGTCGGCAAGGCCGCCGAGCTTCTGCGCCTGACGCCGATGCTGAAGCGCCGGCCGAGCGAGCTTTCCGGCGGCCAGCAGCAGCGCACCGCCATCGCCCGCGCCATCGTCAAGGACAGCGATCTTATCCTGCTCGACGAGCCGCTCGCCAATCTCGACTACAAGCTGCGCGAGGAATTGCGCGACGAACTGCCGAAGCTCTTCGCCGGCCGCAAGGCCATCGTCGTCTATGCCACGACCGAGCCTGTCGAAGCCCTGCTGTTCGGCGGCAATACCGCAACTCTGCATGAAGGCCGCATCACCCAGTTCGGACCGACGGCGGAAGTCTATCGCAGGCCGTCGGGCATCTGCTCACCGCCCAGGTGTTTTCCGATCCGCCCATCAACACGGCGAAGGTGGTGAAGCGCGGCGGCGAAATTCTGCTTTCCGACAAGATCAGATGGCCCGCCGGCAAGGCCGCCGTCAGGCTGGCCGACGGCGATTACACGATCGGCATCAGGCCGCATCACATAACGCCCGCGGCGCAAGGCAAGACTGCTGCGACCATCGAGGGCCGCGTCCTCGTCACCGAATTGTCCGGTTCCGAAAGCGTCATCCATTTCGAGCTTGGCGGCAAGACCTGGGTGTCGCAGTCGCATGGCATTCATCCCTTCAAGGTGGGCTCGAACGGCCAGGCTCTATGTCGATGTCGATCGCAGCCTGTTCTTCGGCGCCGATGGCGGTCTGATAGCCTGATGGCCAAGATCACCCTCGAGAACCTGCGCCACTCCTATTATCCCGAGCCCAACCGGGACGAGCACTACGCCCTGAAACGCCTGTCGCTCGACTGGGCCGACGGCGGCGCCTACGCGCTGCTCGGTCCCTCGGGCTGCGGCAAGACCACCCTGCTCAATCTTATTTCCGGCCTCTTGGTGCCCACCGAAGGCCGCATCCTGTTCGACGGCAAGGACGTCTCGCGCGCCTCGCCCGAAGAGCGCAACATCGCCCAGGTGTTCCAGTTTCCGGTCATCTACGACACCATGACCGTCTACGACAATCTCGCCTTCCCCTTGCGCAACCGCGGGGTTCCCGAAGCCCAGGTCGACAAGCGCGTGCGCGAGATCGCCGCCATGCTGGATCTCTCGGCGACGCTGAACAACCGCGCCTCCGGCCTCACCGCCGACGGCAAGCAGAAGATTTCGCTGGGCCGCGGCCTGGTGCGCTCCGATGTCAACGTCATCATGTTCGACGAGCCGCTGACGGTGATCGACCCGCATCTCAAATGGCAGTTGCGCTCGCAGCTCAAGGAGCTGCACCAGCGCATCCGGCGCACCATGATCTATGTGACCCACGATCAGACCGAGGCGCTCACCTTCGCCGAGCAGGTGGTGGTGATGAACGACGGCGAGGTGGTGCAGACCGGAACGCCGATCGATTTGTTCGAGCGGCCGATGCACACCTTCGTCGGCCATTTCATCGGCTCTCCCGGCATGAATGTGCTGCCCTGCGAGGTGAAGGGCGGCAAGGCGCGCGTCGCCGGCCATGTGGTCGAGGCCGCCAACGTCAAAGCCGTCAAGAATGGCAATGGCAGGCTTGAGATCGGTGTCAGGCCGGAATTCGTGCAATTCGCCAAGAAGGGGCTGCCCGTCGATGTGGTGAAGGTCTCCGATGCCGGCCGCTTCCGCATCGTCGAGGCGAAGAGCGCGGGCGGCGGCGTCAAGCTTCTGGTCAAGGAGGGCGAGACGATCCCTGCCGGCAAGGCGCATCTCGCCTTCGACCCCGCTCACACCCGGGTTTACGAGGACAGCTGGATGGCGGGAGCCCGGCGATGAACAAGACCGTCAATCAAAAGGCCTGGTTCTTCGTTCTCCCCGTCTTCGCGATGGTCGCCTTCAATGCTCTGATTCCGCTGATGACGGTCGTTAATTTCTCGGTGCAGGAATCCTTCGGCGGCAATGAATTCTTCTGGTCGGGCGTGCGCTGGTTCGAGGAGGTGCTGCATTCCGAACGTTTTCACGCGGCTCTATTCCGTCAGATCGTCTTCACCGCCATCGTCCTGGCGATCGAAATCCCCCTGGGCCTGGTCATCGCGCTCGCCATGCCGCGCAAAGGTCCGTGGGTGTCGGTCTGTCTCGTGCTCATGGCCTTGCCGCTGCTCATTCCGTGGAACGTGGTCGGCGCCATGTGGAACATCTTCGCCCTGCCCGACATCGGCTTCCTCGGCAAGCTGATCAACTCCCTGGGCATCGCCTACAATTACACCCGCCAGCCGCTTGGCGCCTGGTTCACCACGGTGCTCATGGACGTCTGGCACTGGACGTCGCTCGTCGTGCTCTTGTGCTATGCGGGCCTCGTGTCGATCCCCGACGCCTATTACCAGGCCGCGAAGGTCGACGGTGCTGGGCCGTGGGCGGTGTTCCGCTACATCCAGTTGCCCAAGCTCAAGCATGTGCTGACCATCGCCATCCTCCTGCGCTTCATGGATTCTTTCATGATCTACACCGAAGTCGTGGTGCTGACCGGCGGCGGCCCCGGCAACGCCACCACCTTCCTGTCGATCGATCTGGTCAAGATGGCGATCGGCCAGTTCGACCTCGGCCCCGCCGCGGCCATGTCGATCGTCTACTTCCTGATCATCCTGCTCGCGAGCTGGCTGTTCTTTACACTGATGATGCAAGGCGAAAACAAGTGATGCGCAAGCGCTATCTCATCCCTGCCGTCTATATCCTGTTCCTGATGCTGCCGATCTATTGGCTGCTCAACATGTCGTTCAAGACGACCAACGAGATCCTCGGCGGCTTCACGCTCTATCCGAAGCAGTTCACCCTCGACAACTACACGACCATCTTCACCGATCCATCCTGGTACATGGGCTATGTGAACTCGATCACCTATGTGGTGATCAACACGGTTCTCTCGGTGACGGTGGCGCTGCCGGCGGCCTATGCCTTTTCGCGCTACCGCTTTCTCGGCGACAAGCATCTGTTCTTCTGGCTCTTGTCGAACCGCATGGCGCCGCCCGCCGTGTTCGTCCTGCCCTTCCTGCAGCTCTATTCGTCGGTCGGGCTGTTCGACACCCATCTCGCCGTGGCGCTCTCCCACACCTTGTTCAACATCCCGCTCGCCGTGTGGATTCTCGAAGGCTTCATGTCGGGCGTGCCGAAGGAGCTCGACGAGACCGCCTATGTCGACGGCTATTCTTTCTGGGGCTTCTTCCTCAAGATCTTCGTGCCCACCATCGCGGCGGGTATCGGCGTTGCCGCCTTCTTCTGCTTCATGTTCTCGTGGGTCGAACTGCTGCTTGCCAAGAACCTGACGGCGGTCGCGGCCAAGCCCATCGCCGCCGCCATGACCAAGACGGCGAGCACGTCCGGCTACGAGCTGGGCCTCCTTGCGGCGGCCGGTGTGCTCACCATCGTCCCCGGCGCCTTCGTCATCTATTTCGTGCGCAACTATATCGCCAAGGGCTTTGCCCTCGGCCGCGTGTGAGGAGGAGAACAAGCGATGGAAGGCACCACCGGTCTTTCATGGATGGCCTGGACCTGGCCGACCGCGGCGTTCTTCATCTTCATTTTCGCGTGCATCGCCGCCATGGGCGTTTGGGAATATTACGTGCCGGGCGGCAGCCCGCGCCGCGGCGCCTTCAGCCTCGACACCACCCGCGGCGACCGCCTGTTCATCACCCTCCTCGGCAGCGCCTTCATCTTCCTCGGCTGGCTCGGCTTCTACGGCGTGCCCCTGTGGGGCGGCCTGGTGCTTTCGCTCGCCTGGGCCTTCTTCGTTTTCAAGTGGGTTTGATGGGCTTCGAATTGTTGAGTTCGATCCACGGCGCAGCTGTCCGCGCTGCGGGGCTCAGGAGTTCACCGGAAGCACGCTGATGTGTTGGTTCATGAACTCGCGGGTCTCCGAGAGGAGATGTTCCATGGCGTCGCGTGCGCCCGCGGCATTGCGCTTCCGGATCGCCTCGTACACCGCCTTGTGCTTCGGCAGAAATACCGCAAAGGACTCACTCGAGATCTTGTGCGCGATATAGAGGCCGACGGCGATCAGATTGCCCATCTGCAGCAACAGCGGATTGTGGCTGGCGGCGAGGATCGAGCGGTGGAACAGCAAATCGGCCTCGATGCCGGAGACGTTCGTCCGGCTCGCTTCGGTCATCGCATCGAAGGTTTCGCCGATGGCAGCAATCTCCGCGGCTGACCCGCGCTTGGCCGCGAAGGCCGCCGCCTGCGGTTCGATCATCAGGCGTATTTCGAACAACTCACCATAGAATTGCGCCTGCGGCATGGTGCTGTAACGCCAGTACAGCACTTCCACGTCGAGCAGGTTCCAGTGCATCGGCTCGAGCACGCGGATGCCGGTCTTGGTTTGCGATTCAATGAGGCCCCGCGCCGCCAGCGCCTTGACGGCTTCGCGAATGACCGACCGGCTTGCGCCAAATTCGCGGCCGAGATCCGCCTCCTTGGGGAAGGGCACGTTGGGATTCAAATCGCCCCTCACAATGCGCATTCCGAGACCTTCGACAACATGGGCGAACAGGTTGCGTTTGGGGGTTCTGCGCAGAGCGAATGTTGGATTTGGCAGATTCATGAGCGATTCCGACAATGAATTAAGACGGTTCTCTTGACAACGCTTGTAATATTATCAGATAATATGATAATATAAAGAACAAACTCCGCGCCATGTGCAGGAGGTGCATCGAAGTGTCAGTCGGGGCGCATCCCACTCTGGAAATGAAGAATGTCGGCAAGCGCTTTCCCGGCGTCATTGCCCTGCAGGGCGTCGATCTGCGGGTCATGCTGGGCGAGATTCATGGGCTGGTCGGCGAAAACGGGGCCGACAAGTCTACGCTGATCAACATCCTCGCCGGTGCCCACCATGCGGATTCCGGTGAAATCGTCGTTGCTGGCCAGCCGGTGTCGCGGCCCACGCCGATGCAGATGCTCGATGCCAGCAATGTCGATCAGTTCCTAGGCAAAGGGTTCTGATTGACCGGCAGCACGGCCTTTGACTCCCTTCAAGGGCCGTGCTCCAAATTATCATACAAAAAAATTCATTTGGGAGAGGGCGGAATGACAAGACTTGAGGACCTCGACACCCCGGCGGTTGTCGTCCTGCTCGATCGCATGGAGGAAAACATCACCCGCGTCCAGCGGTTGATCGCCGGCCATGGACTGCGCAACCGCCCGCATATCAAGACCCACAAGATTCCGGCAATCGCCAAACTGCAGATGGAGGCCGGAGCCATCGGCCTCACATGCCAGAAGCTTGGTGAAGCCGAGGTCTTCATCGACGCGGGCCTCTGCGACGACTATCTCCTCACCTACAACATCGTCGGTGAGGCGAAGACCGACCGATTGATGGCGCTGGCCGGCCGGGTGAAGCGCCTGGCCGTTGTCGCCGACAATGAGACGGTGCTGCGCGGGCTCTCGGAGGCGGGCCGGCGTCACGGCCGCGATGTGCAAGTGCTGATCGAATGCGACACCGGGTTCGGGCGCAATGGTGTGCAATCTCCCGAGGCTGCCCTTGATCTCGCCCGTCTTGCGCTGAAGCTTCCGCGCCTCGCCTTTGAGGGCCTGATGGTGTTTCCCAACACCGCACCGCATACGGCCGAGTTCCTCGCGCGGGCCGAGAAACTCTTCAAGCAGGCGGGAATTCCCCTGCCGGTTGTTTCGGGCGGCGGCACGCCGGCCCTTAACCGGCTTGGCGATTTTCCAATGATGACCGAGCATCGCGCCGGCACCTATGTATACAATGACGTGATGATGGTGCATTCCGGTATCGCGGGCTGGGACAACTGCGCCATGCATGTGCGGGCGACCGTCGTGAGTTGCCCGACACCCGACCGCGCGGTAATCGACAGCGGCTCCAAGGTTCTGACTTCCGACCACTACTATGTCGAGCATTACGGCAGGGTGGTCGAATATCCGGGCGCTTTCGTCGCCAATCTCTCCGAAGAGCACGCGGTTGTCGACCTGACTCAAACCAATGCCCGCCCGAAAGTGGGTGAGGTGGTGAGCGTCGTTCCCAATCATTGCTGCTCGGTGAGCAACATGAACGACGAGGTGAACGGGATTCGCAACGGCGTGGTGGAGGTTGTCTGGCCGGTCGCCGCGCGCGGCAAGGTGCGGTGAATGGACCGCAACGGCACCGGCCTTTTCGATCTTTCGGGCAAGGTAGCCCTTGTCACCGGCGCGCGCGCCGGTCTTGGCCTGGCCATGGCTGTAGCGCTTGCTGGGGCCGGCGCCGACATCGCGGGCTTGGGGCGATCGGCCATGCCCGAAACTCACGCCGGCGTCGAAGCCCTGGGGCGACGCTTCGAGTATGTGCCCTGCGATCTTTCCAGCCCGCCGAATTTCGATCATATCGTCGCGGACATCGTGTCGCGCACCGGCAGGATCGACATCCTCGTCAACAATGCCGGGATCATCCGCCGCTCCGATTTCCTCAGCGCCTCGGATGCGGACTGGGACGAGGTTCTCACCGTCAATCTGCGCAGCGTTTTTCTGCTGAGCCAGGCCGTGGCGCGCCACATGGTGGCCGCCGCCTGCAAGGGCCGTATCGTCAACATAGGATCGCTGCTGTCATTCCAGGGCGGCATAAGGGTTGCCGCCTATACGGCCAGCAAGCATGCGATCGCCGGTCTGACCCAGGCCATGTCCAATGAACTGGCGCCGCACGGCATCACCGTCAATGCCATAGCGCCTGGCTACATGGCGACGGCGAACACCGAGGCCCTGCGCGCCGATCACGAGAGGTCCCGCCAAATCCTCGATCGCATTCCGGCGGGCCGCTGGGGTGTGCCGGAAGATCTCGCCACGGCGATTCTGTTTCTCGCCTCGCCGGCCAGCGGTTACGTAACCGGCGCCGTCATTTCCGTCGATGGAGGCTGGCTTGCCCGATGAGGCGCGCATTCAAAAATTTGCTGAATCTCGTTTCCACCGGTTGGCGGTGGAACGATTGATCTGGGAGGACTGACAATGAAACGATCCTTGATGACACTACTGGTTGCAGCCAGCGCGATGGGTGCCCTGTTCGTCTCGGGCAGCGATGCCGTGGCCCAGGACAGGCTGCAGGAGGTGCTTAGCCGCGGCAAGCTTTTGGTTGGCACCGGCACCGGCAATCCGCCCTGGCATTTCCGCGACGAGAAAGGCGAGATGGCCGGCTTCGATGTCGACATCGCCAAGATCGTCGCCAAGGGCCTGTTCGGCGACGACACCAAGATCGAATTTGTCAACCAGGCATCGGACGCGCGCATCCCCAATATCGTCACCGACAAGGTCGACATCACCTGCCAGTTCATGACGGTGACGGCGGAACGCGCCCAGCAGGTCAACTTCACCATTCCCTATTATCGCGAGGGCGTTGGCCTGCTGCTGGCCGCCGGCGGCAAATACAAGAGTCGCGCGACGAGATGAAGACTGCCGGCAATGCTGTGACCGTCTCGGTGCTGCAGAATGTCTATGCCGAGGATATGGTGCATCAGGCGCTGCCCGAGGCCAAGGTCGACCAGTATGAGAGCGTCGATCTGATGTATCAGGCCCTGAATTCGGGCCGGGCGGACGCGGCGGCGACCGACATGTCGTCGCTGCGCTGGTTCATGAAGCAGAACCCCGACAAATATGTGGATGCGGGCTACGGCTGGAATCCGCAGACCTATTCCTGCGCCATCAAGCGCGGTGAACAGGACTGGCTGAACTTCGTCAACATCAGCGCTCCGCGAAGCGCTGACCGGCGTCGAATTCGCCGACCTATTCGAAGTCGTTCGAGCAGTGGTTCGGCGTGAAGCCGCCGGAACCCAAGGTTGGGCTTCCCGGAAGAACTGCGCTAAAACCAAAGGCGGACGGGCGCGGGGGCCATGGGTTACTACTTCAATTTCGGAGTGATCTAGGCGAACCTCGACAACTTCCTCTGCGGGTCTCGCCCTGGGTCTGGCTCTCGCGCTCGCCGCGATTTTCGATCGGCACGCTCATCGGTCTTGCTCTGCGCCTTTGCCACCATGGCGAAGGCGCGGCTGCCGTCGCGCCTGGTGGCGGCTTATGTTTCGGCGATCCGCAACACGCCGCTCCTCGTCATCGTGCTGTTCGTCTATTTCGCCCTGCCGCAACTCGGCATCAGGCTGGGCAAGCTCGAGAGTTTCGTTGCCTCGCTGGCGGTCTACGCGGGAGCCTATCTGACGGAAGTATTCCGCGCCGGTCTCGCCGGCGTTCCGCGCGGCGTCGTCGATGCGGGCCGCGCCATCGGCCTCGACCGGATTTCAGCTGGCGCTCTACGTCGATCTCGCCCATCATGCTGCGCAATTCGCCTGCCGGCGCTCGGCACGACATTCATCTCCCTGTTCAAGGATACTTCGCTGGCGGCGGTGATCGCCGTTCCGGAACTCACCTACCAGGCGCGCAAGCTCAACACCGAGACCTTCCGGGTGGCCGAGGCCTGGGCGACGGCCAGCGTGCTCTATCTCGTCGACCTGTCTGCTGATCGCTGCGGGGCTGCGCGCAGCTCGAACGCCGCTTCCCGAAGTTCTGAGGCGTGGCGGATGCAGCATTTCCTTCATGAACTGTGGATTGCCCGCTGGGCCCTGGCGCAGGGCTTGTTGCTGACGGTTGAGATATCCGCTGGCGTCGATTTTCTTCGGAACCGTCATCGGTCTCCTGGCCGGCATTGGCCTGACCTATGGCCGGTGGCCGCTGCGCTGGCCGATCCGCGCCCTGGTCGACTGCATCCGCGGCATCCCGGTCCTCGTGCTGATCCTGGCGGCCTTCTATCTTCTGACCTTTGCCGGCATCAATCTGACGGCGATCGAATCCGGGCTGTTCGCGCTTGTCCATCTTCTGCGGCGCCCATATGGGCGAGATCGTCCGCGGCGCGCTGCAATCCATTCCGCGCGCCCAGATCGATGCCGGGCGCGCCATCGGCCTGACCTTTCCGCAGAATTCTCGTCTATGTCCTGCTGCCGCAGGCGATGCGGCAGATCATGCCGGTGTGGATCAACACGGGAGCGGAACTGGTCAAGGCCTCGACGCTTCTCTCGGTCATCGGCACCGGCGAACTCCTGTTCCGTACCCAGGAGATCGTCGGGCGCAACTTCATGACGCTCGAATTCTACGGTCTTTGCGGGCTCCTCTATTTTCTGATCAACTTCGCGATCGAACGCCTCGGCAAGTTGGCCGCCCGGCGCTTCGCGCTTCAGTGAGGACCGCATGACCCTTCTTTCCATTCGCGGCCTGACCAAGCGCTTCGGCGCCACCGAAATCCTCAAGGGCGTCGACCTCGAGGTTGCCAAGGGCGAGGTCGTGTCGATCATCGGGGCCAGCGGTTCCGGCAAGACCACGCTTCTGCGCTGCATCAATCTGCTGGAGGACTTCGACGGCGGAGAAATCGTCCTCGACGGCGTGGCCATCGGCTACGCGGATGCGGAACGGCGCCAGGCGCCGCCTGGGCGAGCGCGAACTGGCGCGCCAGCGCGCCATGACCGGCATGGTGTTCCAGAGCTTCAACCTGTTTCCGCATCTCACCGCGCTCGGCAATGTCATGCTCGGGCTGGTGAAGGTCCGGCGCATGGCGCAAGCGCGAGGCCCAGCACGCTCGCCATGGACTGGCTCGCCCGCGTCGGCCTTGCGGACCGTGCCTCGCATCTTCCCAGTCAGCTGTCGGGCGGACAACAGCAGCGCGTCGCCATCGCCCGCGCCCTTGCCATGGACCCGAAGCTCGTGCTGCTCGACGAAATCACCTCCGCGCTCGATCCGGAACTGGTGGGCGAAGTGCTCAATACCATCAAGTCTCCTGGCGAAGGAGGGCACCACCATGCTGATCGTCACCCATGAGATGCGTTTTGCCCGCGATGTGTCGCATCGCACCGTGTTCATGGATGGCGGCCGCATCGCCGAGCAGGGGCCGTCGGCGGAAACTGTTCCGCAATCCCAGCAACCGCCTGAGGGAATTTCTCGGCAACGCAAATATCTAGATGACGATTGCCAGCGATTGAAATACTTGGAAGAGCCTTTCCCTCGCCCCATGGGGGCGAGGGAGGGGCCCGTTGCGGCACGCAATGGGAGGGTGAGGGGGATCAGGTCTCGCCATTGTTGGACCGGCTCCCCCTCATCCTCCCACGCCTCCGGCGTGGGCCCCTCCTTCTCCCCCATGGAGAGAAGGAAATTGCGCTTACGCCACTAATGAAAAACGAATTGCTCTAGAATGGATGGGAGTTAGACCCAACTTGATTCGGGCGACAGTTCCTGATTGAAATAGGGGCGCGGTCCCGTAGCTCAGCTGGATAGAGCATCAGTTTCCTAAACTGAGGGTCGCAGGTTCGAATCCTGCCGGGGCCACCAATCTTTTCAAATGCTTGCTTAAGGCTCATCGGTCGCATACCGGGGCTACCGCGTCATTGCAGGCAATTCATTGAATGGGTCATGTACCTTACCGACATCGCAGCCGCAACCTGCTTATTGATGCGCGTAGAGCATTCCGCTCTATCCGTGAATAGGAGTTGGGTCATGCGCCAGATAATCATTCATTCGATTGCGGGTCTCCTGCTGGTAGCGGCGCCGTCCGTGGCGTTCGCCGAATGCGCGATCGGAGATGCGAAAAGCGAGCAGGAACTATCGGCGATTGAAGGGATCAAGAGCGGCGAGTACGGCAGTGTCCGCCGTGACATGCGTTCCCTGCGGTCGGCTGCCGCGGTGCTTGACCGCTACGGCAAGGACGAGGCCTGCCAGGCGGTCGTAACGGCCATAAATGAGTTGCTGCGTAATCCGAAAGCCGCTTCAGAGCTGCGCAGCCAATCGATGATGAGGCCGGCCGAAGAGCCCGCCGCCACTACCGAGACCAAGACGGAGGATCAGGCGGCGACTGAAACCAAGACGGAAGAGCAGGTGGCGACCACGACTGAGGGAACCGCCACTGAGACCACGGTCGATGCTACCGCTCCCGCCACGCGGCCCGTCCTCACCATGGAACAGCGGCGCGAAGGCGCGGTGCCATTCAATGAGCGCAAGACGGCGATGAGTTCGGCGGAACTAATCGGTTCTGACGTTTATGGCGTCGATAACGCGTCCATCGGCGAGATCGACGACATTGTCGTTTCGTCGGACAACCAGCCCGCTTATGCCCTGATCTCCTATGGCGGCTTTCTCGGCATTGGCGAGGAACAGGTGGCCCTGCCGGTATCGCAGATCCGCGTTTCCGAGGACAACTACTATTTCGTCAAGCTCTCCGCCGAACAGCTCCAGGGAGCGCCGAAGCTCAAGCGTGGAACTTCCGACTGGTGGACCAACGCCACTTGGCGCGACGAGAATGATACCTACTACATGAACGTCAAATAAGTTTTTTCGATAGTTTATCCCAAGCTCTCGGCCCGCAAGGGCCGAGAGCAGGCGACGGCATCTAACCGCGTGGGCGCCGGATAGGGTTAGCCTTTGGGACCTCTAGGCATCGTGGCGCTCTCCAGATTTACGGCGCTCCGTGCGGCGCTTTTCTCGACATGTTCGGCCAGCGATTGCCAATCCTCCGCCAAGGCAAGCCAGTACGCCTTGGCCTCGGCATCTCTGGTTGTTTTGGCCCGTGCGAAGCATTCTTTAGCTTTGCGGCGATAGTCTGCAGTGTTTGCGAATGACATGGGTCTCACTGCTTTGCTCTCAGCTACTGTAAACCCATGACAGGCGCTAGAGTTCCGTCAAATTGGATTTCAAAGCGAGAAACCACCCTGCGAATGTCCGAGGCTCACGGCGCGCTAGGGCCAACGGGTCATTCTTAGGCGGACCTGCAGGGGCTCAAATCGAGCCCCCGAAGCTGTTGCGTCGCACTCAGCGCCCGTGCATAAATGCGGGGTGTCGAGTGTTGCAAGCCCGATCATTCTCGTCATTCAAGGAGATTTGAAATGGTCCTCACCGTCGCTCACTTAACGCCGCTCGTCGCCCTTATCGCCGGCATTTTGATCCTGATCATGCCGAGGCTGTTGAACTACATCGTCGCCATCTATCTCATCTTGGTAGGCTTGATCGGGCTCAACGACATCTACCATTTCATAAACACCAGCACTATCCCGTAATCGGCCGGCCTGGGCAGATTCGAATCCTGCCGGGGCCGCCAGTCTCTTCAAATGTGTATTCTGAACTGGCGGCTCGTCACGGCGCCGGATTGACGACCTTTGTTCCCTCCGCCGCAAGCCGCGCAATGATTTCAAGCTTGATGCGCGCGGCTTCGTCGATATTTACATTCCACGCGGAAATACTGCGCTTGAACCCCTCATAGCGGCCCGCCTTGAGCCAGGAGCAAAGCGCTTCGTGATCGGGCTTTGAAATTTCCTTGGGTCGCTTCGCCGCCAGCCGGTAAACATCGGTCAGCGATGCGCCCTTCCACATATGCACGAAGGCGGTGCCGTTGCGCTCGATGATGCCGACCGACATCTCGCCCCACAGCCCCGCCGCCTTCTGCGCCTCCTCATGGGCAAGGCGCTGATTCCTCAGCGCATCGTTGCGGCCATGATGATCGTTGGGTCCATATCTATGGTCGGGCTTTCGACTGACGGCTGATTTGGGCGGGTTCATCCTGCTTCCTTTCTGGTTCGGCCAACTGGCTCTCCGTGACGATGCGGTCGAAGGCCTCGGAGTCGTGCTTGATTCGGTAAGAGAGCTCGCGGCCCTCGCTGGGCATGACGCGAACCACCGTATAAAGTCCATCGGCCCGGCCCTTTGGCAAGCGCAGGTCCTGCAAAAGATGCAGGGATTGCCCTGCTGAAAACCTCGCCGCCGCCATGATGCCTCTCGTCAGAGCAGGCGGGAGCGTTGAGTTCCCGGTCGCCGGCGCCTGATGCAAAATGCCGATGATGATCCTATATGCGCCTTAGTCGCGCAAATAGCGACCTTTTTGCGCTTCTGTTAGGTATTTGCCGCCCAAACTGGTAGAAGCCGGGCAATGTGACGAAGGCCCGATGATTACCGACGGCAATGCTTTCGTCTGCCACAGCCAAAACGGAGCGAAAGAAATGCCATTTCCGCCGAACTATAATCAGGACCGCAACCAGCGGGCCCGCGCCAAGGCGCGCAAGGCGCTCGAAAAGCAACTGAAACGCGAGGAAAAGTCGGCCCAGCGCAAGCAGGAGCGCCCGGCCGAAACGGTCGAGGCTGCTTCGGTGCCGGAAATAAAGGAGCAGACGTGATGGCCAGGAAGAAGTTTAACCTGGACGATAGTTTCGTCCTGTTCGATGTTGTCTATGAGGACGGCACCAGGAGTTCGCGCCGGCGGATTGCCACAGCCGATCTGTCGCAATTTGACCCGGACGCAGATGCCAAGACGATGATCATGGCCCAGGATCGCAAGATTGCGGAAAAGTCGGGCCATGATCGGGGACCCATCCGGTCGATCACCCGCTCATAGGTAATATTCAAGCCGCATTTGGCGGCGCGGTCCGCAGCGGCGGCGTCAACCTCCGCCTGATGTCCCGGAATGAGACAAGCCGCTTCGCATCCTCATCCCAAAGCGTCAACCGCACGCATCTGAGGCTCTGCCAGAGCGTCAAACGGCCGACCTCCTTCAATTCCGGATGATCCTCGAGAACCTGCGGCAGCCTGTGGAAGGGAATGCGGCTCGAAAGATGATGCAAATGGTGGATGCCGATATTTCCGGTTATCCACATCAGCGGACGCGGCAGATCGTAATACGAACTGCCATGAAGGGCCGCACTCTCATGCGACCAGTCGGTGTTCCGTTCCCAATGCGTCCTGTTCGAACTGGTGCTGGACATAGAACAGCCAGACCCCCACCGATGCTCCAATCATGACGATTGGCAGCTGAATCGACAGAAAGGCTGCCAGGCCGACCAGGTAGATCAACAGCCCGCAGACCGCCGCGAGTGCCAGATCCGTGGCAATTGTGCTCAGCCACGGCATGCGGCCCTGCGACATGGCGCCGAGCGGCAGCCGGTGCCGCAAGATGAACAGATAGGAAGGACCAAGCCCGAACATGACAAGCGGATGGCGGTAGAGCCGGTATTTCAGGCGGCCCAGCCTCCCGCGTGCGAGATACTCGCCAACCGTCAGTGTGTTGATATCGCCAATCCCGCGCCGGTCGAGATTGCCCGAGCCGGCATGATGCAATGCGTGCGATTGCCGCCAGTAATCATAGGGCGTCAAGGTGAGAACCCCAAAGATCCGCCCAACCCAGTCATTGGCTTTCCGCGAAGTGAAAAAGGCGCTGTGTCCGCAGTCGTGCTGGATCATGAATAGGCGCACCATCAGGCCTGCCGTGGGTATGGCAAGGAGCAGCATCAACACGAAGCTCACCTGCGACAGGGCCCACATCGCAAACCACAAGGCCGCAAAGGGTATCGCGGTGACAAGGATCTCGACTGTGGCCCGCCAATTGTCTGGCTGCCGGTATGGCGCCAGCCGCGCATTCCACGCCTGCGAGACGCCGCTCAATTTAAATTACTCTGCAAAAGGGAATCACTTTCTGCTGCGCCGGACCTCTCGCCGCGTGGCAAGCGCCCTATATCACGGAGATTGGGGCAATTGTGAGCACTTTTGGTCATATCGGAAGTGCTTGTAATCGGCTGCCGGAACCGCTATATTGATGGCATCGAGTTTCGGTCGATTGGCTCGGCTCCGCACTTTCTAAATCAAGGTGCCTCTGCCCTACCCCTCATATCCAGAACATCGATAGGTTGCGCCGCGCACCAAGCGCGTATGCACCATCACGCACTAGCACCTCGAAAGGAAGTAGCATGCAAACAGGTATCGTAAAGTGGTTCAACTCGCAGAAGGGCTTTGGTTTCATACAGCCGAACTCTGGCGGACCCGACGTTTTCGTCCACATCAGCGCTGTCGAACGCGCTGGACTGAGCGGCCTCAATGAAGGTCAGAAGGTCTCCTACGAAGTCGTTGCCGACAAGCGCACCGGCAAGTCGTCGGCGGACCGTCTGCAGGTCACGAACTAACTTCAAGCGATCTCGTCCAGGCCTGTCGACCGCGGATGTACCGGCGGCGGGTTTGGGCAGGAACGGTACCGGCGCTCCCTGACGCTTGCCGTCAGGTGGCCAGCGCCGGTCCGGCGGGGCCGGGTTCTTCGCAAGAAGAATGCGGCTCTACTATTTTTTACTCCTGAGCTGCGCGGCATCGCGCAGTCTCTGTTAACGCTTTTCGCAAAGGAACGCTTCAGTGGCGGCCAAGTCCAATCTCTTCATGTTCCGGTCAAGCAAATCCAAAGCGCTTCACGGCTTTGCAAGCGATCCGGCCGGCGATCGCCTGCCGCCGAAGTTTGCGCCGTGGACGGGGATCGGGGTGGTCAGGCCGGATCAGATGCCGCCGCACGGCCTGCGCCGCGACGCCATCGAGTCGGGCATCGCCGAGAATGGTTATCAGCTGTGGCGCAAGAAGAAATCCTCGAGTTCATGATACTTTCAACATAGGGCAACTGCATGCAGGTTTTCGTCAGGGACAACAACGTCGACCAAGCCCTCAAGATTTTGAAGAAGAAAATGCAGCGCGAAGGCGTGTTTCGCGAGATGAAGCAGCGCGGAGCCTATGAAAAGCCCTCGGAGCGCCGGGTCCGCGAGAAGGCCGAAGCGATCCGCCGCGCCAAGAAACTCGCCCGCAAGAAAGCCCAGCGCGAGGGTCTCATTCCCATGCCCAAAGTTAAACCGCGTCTGCCTGCGCGTCCGGATATCTTTCGTTCGGACCGGCCCTTTGTAAGCCGGCCTCTTTCATCGCCCGCCGATCCAACCGCCGTGAAATAGCCGAATACCGGCGCCCCGGCGGTTCCTTCAATTGGCTTGCTTGAGCAGATCTTCGAGATCGAGCCGGCGCGTCACCATCTCGAGGCCGCCGTCGGCGTTGCGAGGCCATTGCTCTTTCGGCTTGTCCCAATAGAGTTCGATGCCGTTGTGATCGGGATCGCGCAGATAGAGGGCTTCCGAGACGCCGTGATCGGAGGCGCCGTCGAGGGTGATATTGGCGGCGCCGAGCCGCTTCAGCGCAGCGGCGAGATCGGCCCGCGTGGGGTAGAGAACAGCAACATGAAAGAGCCCCGTGCTGCCCGGCGGCGGCGGCGAACCGCCTTCGCTTTCCCAGGTGTTGAGGCCGATGTGATGGTGATAGCCGCCGGCCGAGACGAAGGCGGCCTGGGCGCCATAGCGCTGCTGCAGTTCGAAGCCGAGCACGCCGCAATAGAAGGCCAGCGACCGTTCGATATTGGAAACCTTGAGATGAACGTGGCCGATGCGGGTGCCGGCGGGAATGGGATTGCCTGTCTGCGCCATGGTGAACCTATTTGTAACATGTGATAGTTACAATATAGCGTACAGCGCCGAATTATTCAAGTGCCAATCTCCCGGCAGAAAGTTCAATTCGGTGGATGACTGCCGCGCGGCCTTGAGTTTGGCGCCGGGAGCGCGGAAATGACGGGAGCCCCGAGGGAGTCCCGCCATGGCCAAGCCGATCTGCCAAAGAACCTGACGGTCGTCGATCATCCGCTCGTCCTGCACAAGCTCACGCTGATGCGCGACAAGCGCACCCCGTCGGCCGTTTTCCGCCAGCTCCTGCACGAAATCAGCCTGCTGCTCGGCTATGAGGTGGCGCGTGATCTGCCGATGACCACCCAGACCATCGAAACCCCGCTGGCCGAGATGGAAGCGCCCATCCTCAAGGGCAAGAAACTGGTCATCGTCTCGATCCTCCGCGCCGGCAACGGACTGCTCGAAGGCATGCTCGACCTGATGCCCTCGGCCCGTGTCGGCCACATCGGCATCTACCGCGACCCCAAGACACTGCAGCCGGTCGAATATTATCTGAAGGTGCCCGAGGACATCGCCGAGCGGCCGGTGATCGTGGTCGACCCGATGCTGGCCACCGGCAATTCGGTTTCAGCCGCCGTGACCCGCTTGAAGCAGAAGGGCGCCAAGGACATCCGCTTCGTCTGTCTCCTGTCGGCGCCCGAAGGCATTCGCCGTTTCGCCGAGGTCCATCCGGACGTTCCGATCTTCACCGCCGCCATCGACAGCCATCTGAACGATCACGGCTATATCGTTCCGGGCCTCGGCGATGCCGGCGACCGCATGTTCGGCACCAAGTAGCGCGCCCGTCCGTTTAACCGCGCATTAGTCATTAGCTAAAAGTTTCATCAATCCGGGAACCATTTGCAAACCATAAGACCCGTAGTTTCGGCATTAGTCAGTTGAGTCGATTCCGGGGCCAAGAATGGGTATCGCGCCGTCGCAGGTGTCGCAATGAGCGCGGCAAGGCCCCTGAGCCTGAGACAACCGGACGGCAGCCGTCCGCAAGCTCCTCCTGGCCGAAGACTCCATCGCTATGCGGGTAGTCACCTCAGCCATGCTCAAGGCCATGGGTTGCGACGTCGACGCCGTCGAACATGGCGAGGAAGCCCTCAACTGCGCCAGCGCCAAGAAATTCGACCTGATCGTGCTCGACATCGAAATGCCGGTTATGGACGGCATCGCCGCCGCACGCTCCATCCGCAATCTTGGCGGCGCTCCGGGCCGCACGCCCTTGATGGCGCTATCCGCCTTCCTGGCCGATACCTCGCAGTCCCTCTCCTGGCGCGAGACCTTCGATGTTGCATTGCCGAAGCCCGCCAATCGCAATGAACTGCATGCGGCGGTCGAAGCTGCCCTGACCCGCAAGCCTGCCGCCAGGCGGCCTGTCCTGTTTGAAACCCATCCGTCCCTGTCAGCATCGGCCATTGCCGGATTGAAGTCGGGACTGCCCGCCGGCGTCTGGGCGGAACTGGTCGGGGTCGCCTGCCGCGACATTGCCGATTGCGTCCGCCATATCACCCGGATTGTCGGTCACAGGGAGGCAGGGTCGCTTGCTTTCTATGCCCACAAATTGCGCGGCCTCGCCGTCACTTTTGCGGCACCCCAGCTTGCCGCTGTGGCGGGGCGGCTCGATAAGATTTCCGATCCGGAAGAAGCTGATACCGCAGCCGTCACGATCGGCCAGGCGGCGAGCGCGGCGATAGCGGCGCTCCAGGAGAGCATCTAGCTCAGCGTTGTGCGGCGGCCTTGAGGTGGAGGGTGGAAAACTGGCTTTCGAGGGCGTCGAGCATATGCAGGATTTCGTTGAGCTCGGGGCTCAGCCGCGGTTCGCGCGATTTGGGGTTCATTTCTCGTCCGGCTTGACTGTTACTCATCGCACCCGCCTTGATCCTGTTGCCGTTGCATCGGCCGGGCGAGATTACGTCGCCCAGTGTTAGAGAATCCTAAACCCGGTGCCTTGAACTGAAGCGAAACGGCAGGTTCATCGGCCGTTCATCGAAAAAATCCATTTTAATGTTAACCGCGCCGGAATCCCTAAGCCCGGCGATCGGGCTTGCCCGACACAGAATTGTGATGGACGCAACCCCAAGGTCCCGGCGTAGCATCTGATGCGGGAGATGTTCCCCGTCGCTTCGCGACACTAACGGAGGAAATGGTCGATGCTGTCTGGAAAACTGTTCAAAATTGTAGTTGCCGGTACGCTGGTTCTGGGGCTCGGTGCGAGCCTTGCCCATGCCGGCCCCGACGACTCAATCATGGCCCGGCAGACCTTCATGAAGGCGCGCGCCAAGGCCTTGGGCCCCCTGGTTGCCATCATGAAGGGCGAAGCCCCCTATGATGCCGCCGCCGTCAAGACGGCACTCGATACCATCAATGCGGCCTGGGAGGTGGCGGCGAAAGCTGATCCGTTTGCACCCAATAGCGCCAAGGGCGACAAGGTCGAGACCTGGGCCAAGCCGGAAGTCTGGAGCGATCCGGAGGGACTCAAGGCAGCCATCGAAGCAGATGCCAAGGCCACGGCCGCTCTCGCCGCCAGCACCGACGAAGCCTCCTTCAAGGTCGCTTTTACGGCTCTGGGCAATGCCTGCGGCGGATGCCATGAGAAGTTCCGCAGACCGAAGGAGCAGTAATCGCTGCCACTCATTTCCAGACGCAATCTATGGGTCCTGGCGCTGCTTACGGCGCTGGGACTGGTTGTGTTCTGGCTGTCGAGCGCGCCGCGCCCGCTTGATGCCTCCGTTTTGCCGCAGCACACCGCCGACATTTCCAATGGCGAGAGGCTCTACAATGCCGGCGGCTGTCATTCCTGCCACAAGCCCGCGCCGGACTTGAAAGACGTCGACGCCGACTTGCCCGCCGGCGGCTATCCCCTCAAGACGCCCATCGGCACGCTCTATCCGCCCAACCTGACGCCCGATCCCGAGACCGGTCTTGGCCGCTGGACCGACATCCAGTTCGTCAATGCCGTGCAGCGCGGCATTTCGCCAGGCGGCCGCCATTACATTCCGGCTTTCCCCTATACCTCCTATGCCGCCATGCGCGTCGAAGACGTGCTCGACATCAAGGCCTATCTGGCAACGCTTCCGCCGGTGAAATCGCCGGAGCGGGATGACGGCTTGCCGCTGGCGTTTCTCCGACGCGGCATCGGCCTGTGGAAGCTTGTGGGCCTCGATACCGCCCCTTGGCAGCCGGACCCCGCGCAAAGCCAAAGCTGGAACCGCGGCAGCTATCTGGTGAACGGCCCCGGCCATTGCGCCGAATGCCACACGCCGCGCAATCTCTTCATGGTCCGCGACGATGCGCGCGCCTTCGCGGGCGGCCCCCACCCGGACGGTTCCGGCGACAAGGTGCCCTCTCAGCGCGATCTCATCGGCCGCGGCCGCTACAAGGATGTGAAGGACCTCGCTACCGCCCTGCAATTCGGCGAGGTCTTCGGTTACAAGAAGATCTCGGCCGGCGGCATGGGCCAGGTGCAGGCCAACATTGCGAAGCTGCCGGAAGCCGATATCGCCGCCATCGCCGAATATCTTGCAAGCCTCAAATAAGGCCGGTATCGGCCAGCCAGTTGCGGATGAGCGTTGCGCTCGGCAAACAAGGAAGAAACCCCATGACGAACCGGGCTTTCGCCATCCTCGAGGCCCCTTCCGTCCTCGGTCTATTTCCCAAGGGTGTCGAGACCCTGCCCGACGCGCTGCTCGCCGCAGGGCTCGCTAAGCGGCTCGGCGCGGCGCGCGCCGGGCGGATCGAGCCGCCCCCTTATGATCCCGAACGCGATCCCGAGACATTGCTGCTCAACCCGCGCGGTATTGCCCGCTACTCCGTCGCGCTCGCCGATGCGGTCGGCGCGTTGTTGGATGCGGCAACAGTCCCGGTTGTGCTCGGCGGCGATTGCTCGATCGTGCTCGGCTGCATGCTGGCGCTGCGGCGTCGCGGGCGTTACGGCCTTCTCTTTCTCGACGGTCACGCCGACTTCTATCAGCCCGAGGCCGAGCCGAACGGCGAGGCGGCATCGATGGACCTGGCGCTAGTCACGGGTCGAGGGCCGAAAATCGTCACCGGCATCGAGGGCCGCCTGCCGCTGGCGCGCGACGAAGACATTGTCTTGATTGGCCGCCGCGACGCTGCCGAGGCGGAGGCGCACGGCAGTCAGCGCATCGAGGACACCGTGATCGAGGTGATCGATCTCGCGGCGGTTCGCAAAGGCGGGGTCGAGGCCGCCGCGGGCCGCGCTGCCCAGCGCCTGTCGGCGCCTGCACTGGACGGCTTTTGGGTGCATCTCGATGCCGACGTCCTTGACGATGCGGTCATGCCGGCGGTCGACTACCGCATGCCCGGTGGACTGTCGTGGGACGAACTCGCGGCGGTCCTGCGCGCCGCTCTCGCCACTGATCGCGTGGCTGGAATCAACGTCACGATTTTCAATCCGAAGCTTGACAGTGACGGTGTGATCGCCCGCAATTTTGTCGAGGCACTCGCCAGAGGGCTTGCGGACTGACAAGCCCAGGCGCGCCGTCGCCGGCGAGCTTCGCGAGCCTCAAATGAGGCCGGTATCGGCCAGCCAGTTGCGGATCGTATCGGCGGTTTCATCCGGCGCTTCGAGCGGCGGAAAATGCCCGCAATCTGGAATTTCGGCATAGCGGCCATGCGGCACGGCAGTCGAAAGCCGCAAGCCCTCATGGGCGGCGACGAATTTGTCCTCCGCGCCCCACAGCATCAGCGCCGGGCATGAAATTTCGCCGAGCCGCGGATAAAGGTCCTCTCGCCAGGCCAGCGCATCCGACTGCCGCGCCGCCAGTTCAGCCCCTTGCCGGCGCGCCATGGCGATGAAAGCATCGCGCGTAGCCGGTCCTTGGGGTCCCGGCAGATGCGCGATCATGGCGGCCATTTCGCCGATCACCGTCTCGAACTCGCCGCCCCGCAGCCGCTGCGATCGCCTGAGGCCCGCCGCCCGGTCGGGTGTCGGCCCGGCGCTCGATCCGATGACGACGAGCCCCTTGACCCGCTCGGGCGCGGCGAGTGCCGCCTCCATCGCCACCCGCCCGCCGAAAGACGTGCCGAGCACGATGAACTGTTCCGGCGCTGCGGCCATCACCTGCTCCACGCAGGCGGCCAGCCGGTCTCTGTCCGCCATGATCGTCCGTAGACTGACGAGATCGCCAAGCTCCGGCCCGATCTTCTCGTAAAGCCGTTCGTCGCAGCCGAGGGCGGGAATGAGGATCAGGGTGTGCACTTCAATGCTCCGTCACCGCGACGATACTATCAACCAATTGATTGGTCCAAGCGCCTGTCCTTGGGTCCCGGCTTTAGCCGGGATGACGGACAAGGAGCCGGGTGCGCAACTCTTTGGGTATGCGTCAGTTGGCGCGGAACCGATCGGGGGCCACGGCGTTTAATAAAAATGACGCTAAGCAGTGCGAAATACGCTGCCGCCATGCTTTTGACGGGGATGATGTTGTTCGCCGCGCCGGCCTATGGCGCGCCGCGGAGCATTGAGACAGATCTGGCGCAATTTTCGCGTGAACTCGACAAGGTTGGCCAAAATCTCTGCAAGTCACTCGACCTGAAATGCAAGAAGTCTAAGAAGGTTGCCCGCAAGAAGGCCCCAACTCGCAGCGCGACCAAAGCGCCGCGGCCCGTGACAGCGGTAAGACGAAAAAGCCGAGCCCACCGCCGCTTGTGAAGCCGAAGCCTGTGGAAGTCACCGTGGCAGCGCCACCACAGGCTCCCGCGCCTGGCCCCGGTCCCGCGGCAGAAACCCTCCATATTGACAAGTAAGCCCTTGGAAGCAGGGCCCACTCCGATTCCACCGCCGCTGCCAAAAGCGATGGCAAATAAGCCCCTGGAAGCGGGACCCGCGCCGATTCCGCCGCCGCTGCCAAAAGCGACGGCGAATAAGCCCCTGGAAGCGGGACCCGCGCCGATTCCACCGCCGCTGCCAAGAGCCAAGCCGACGCGAGTCGTCGCACTCCTCCCTGCTGCGCCCCCGCAGAAGCCGGTCGTCAGCACCCCCGAAAATTCAATGGCCGGCGAGGAATGTCTGGCTGGGCTCAGGACGAGCAACGTGGAGTTTGAGCCCATCGCAACAAACGTAAGCAGCGGGCTTTGCCAGGTCGATATGCCGGTTCGGCTTCTTGCCGTGCCGACACGGCTCGGGCGTGTCGTGTTGCCGGACAAGCCAACCCTCAACTGCCGCTTCGCCCGTCAGTTCGCACTATGGCTGTCCGACGCCGGAGCGGCCGTCGTTTCAGCGCAGATGAACACCACGCTCGCCAAAGTTTCGACCGGACCGGGCTATGAATGCCGGGGCCGCAACCGCGCTGCCACGGCAAAACTGAGCGAGCACGCCTTCGGCAACGCCGTCGATATCACCACACTTGCCACGGCCGAAGGGCGGACGATTCAGATTTCCGACGCCATCATGCCAACCTCTCCCGATTACCAGCTGCTCCGCGGCTTGCGAACCACGGCATGCGGCTATTTCAGCACCGTGCTCGGTCCGGGCACGGACGCCGCGCATGCCTCTCACTTCCATTTCGACATGGGACTGCATGGCAAAAGCAACACCTATCGCATTTGTCAATAACGGGTAGATCCTTGACGCTGAAACTTCTTGCGGCGCTGTAAAAGCTCGCTTAGATTTCCCCCAATGGAGCAAAAAAATACCAATGAATAGGCTGGCTTGGCGGATTGCTGGGGCATCGGCGGCCCTTGCTGCCACCGCTGTGTTGCAGCCTAACGCCGGGGGGGCGGACATTTCCCGCACCACGACTGCCTTCAAGATGCGGGCCGCGCCCTCCGAGGGGCCCGCAAGCATGGCCGCGGGTTACGACGGCGACCGTTTCCTCTCGCACGTTTCCGCCATCCGCTTGGAGACTTTGGGAGCTTTTGGCGGAACCTTTGCCTTGGGCTTCGCCGACTGGGAGTGGGGCAGTTCTTCTTTCGAGGTTAATTCGGAAGGCTTTTTCGGCCTCGACACAGCGAACGGCGGCATGGATAAACTTGGCCATGCCTGGGGCGCCGCCGTTCTGACCGAGCTTTTCACCGATGCCATCCGCGACAAGGCGCACGATCCCCAAGGCGCCCCCGTAACCGGCTTTCTCCTGTCCATGGGGGTCATGACGACAATCGATATCATGGACGGATTTTCAAGCGAGCATGGCCTCTCACCGGAAGACCTCGTCGCCGACTTGGCGGGCGCCGCCTTCGGCCTGTTGCGCAGCACCTATCCGGAACTCGAGGAAAAACTCGATTTCCGCATGGAGTATCTTCCGTCTGACAATGTCGAGGGCTTCCGCCCGCATTCGGACTATTCGGGGCAGAAGTATCTTCTCGCCCTGAAGCTTTCCGGCTTCGAGCAATTCGAGGATACACCCTTGCGGTTCTTGGAACTCCAGGGCGGTTATTTTGCGCGCGGCTTCACGGCCGAAGAGGCAGCCGAGGGCAAGGATGAGCGGCGCGAGCTCTATGCGGCCATCGGCATCAATCTGTCGGAACTGCTGCTTTCGCGCGAGGAGGTCCGCAACAACCCCATCGGCAAAGTCGCCCGCACCACGCTGGAATATGTGCAGGTGCCTTACACCTATGTGCCGACGAAGCAGAACTGAGCTGCCACCAGGGCTTACATCGCGGCGATCGCCGAATATCTGGTCTCGCTTGAGTAGCAGTACGGAACCCGAAGCCGGCCACCGGGTTATCCCTCATATCCTCGTATCTTGTCCTGGGGTTTGGTTATGAGAATTCTGGCAGCAACAGCAGCATTGGCGTTATCGGTGACGGCGCTGTCGGCGCAAAACACCATGAAAAGTGAACAGGCCGCTTTCACCGTTGAAACCATCGCCGAGGGTCTCTCCCACCCGTGGGCGCTGGCTTTCCTGCCCGATGGCGCGATGCTGGTCACCGAACGCTCCGGCCAGATGCGCATGGTGTCGGCGGACGGCAGACTGGGTGAGCCAATCAGCGGCCTTCCCGAAATCCAGGTGGGGAAACAAGGTGGCCTCCTGGACGTGACGCTGCATCCGCAATTTGCCGACAACCGGCTGGTCTATTTCAGCTTCACCGAACCGGGCGAAGGTGGAAATTCGACCGCCGTGGCGCGCGGCAAGCTCAGCCAGGACGGCACGTCGCTGAGCGCCGTCGAAACCATTTTTTCGCAGAAACCGAAGATCGACAACCTGGCGCATTACGGCTCACGCATCGTTTTCGACGGCGAGGGCCATGTCTTCATCACCATGGGCGAGCGTTCCGACGAACAATACCGCACCCAGGCGCAGGAGCTGAATTCGCATCTGGGCAAGATCGTCCGCCTCAACGAGGATGGCTCGGTGCCGAAAGACAATCCGTTTCTCACCCGCCAAGACGCGCTGCCGGAGATCTGGTCGCTCGGCCACCGCAATGTCCAGGCGGCGGCGATGAATCCCGAAACCAATACGCTGTGGGAAATCGAGCACGGTCCGAAAGGCGGCGACGAAATCAATATCGTCGAGCCGGGCAAGAATTACGGCTGGCCGGTGATTTCTTTCGGCGTGAATTATGACGGCTCGCCCGTGGGTTCGGGCAAAAGCGCGGCACCCGGCATGGAGCAGCCCATCCATCAATGGACGCCGGTGATCGCGCCCTCCGGCATGATCTTCTACACCGGCGATGCCTTCCCCGAATGGAAAGGCGATCTCTTTGTCGGCGGCCTGGAGACGACATCGCTGGTCCGCGTCGAACTCGAAGGCAACCGCTATGTCGGCGAGGAGCGCCTGCTGACCGATCTCGGCTGGCGCATCCGCGATGTGGCGCAAGCACCGGACGGCGCCATCTATGTCATCACCGACGAGGACAACGGACGCATCCTGCGCCTGGCTCCTACCAACGCCATCCCCTAATAAAAGTCGGTGGCAGTGAATTTAAGTCGTGAGTCTATCATTTGGAATCATCATCATCTACGACTTCCGGCGTGATGGCGACTTCCTTTTCCGCCGCCACGCTGAGCCGCTGATAGGCGCCAAGCCCGACGATCAGGGCTACGCCGCTGAGCAGCAGGAAGGTCGGATAGAGCATCAACGCCATGTCGGCCTTGCTCGCCTCGAACACCGCGACCAGCGATTCCAGAAAGACCGCAATGGCGATGGTCGAGATGAACTTGGTCATGCTGCGGCGCGCTTCCCCCGCCTGGCGCATTTCGCGCGCCCGGATCGCCTCTTCCTCGATCAGATATTTGCCGACGTCGAAGACCGCGATGGCGATGATCGTATAGCCGACCGCTTCCAGCAGCGTGGAGCCAAGCGAGTCGCCCGAGGTGGGGAAATAGACGGTCGATATCCGGAACCCGGCATAGACGATCATTGCGCCGCGCGAGTAGCATCAGGACAATCCCGGCGAAACCGAAAAACCCCCGCATGACAAGGTCGAAAAAGCGCATCACCGGCTCTCTTTAAACGTTGGCCGCGGAAATTTCTTCCCGCGGCCCGGTTCAGTCAGTCAACGAATCAAACCTTACGCGTCGGCCTCGGCCGACAGCGGCTCTTCCGCCGCCTGCTTCTTGGACAGGTCCTCGCCGGTCGCCTGGTCGACCTGCTTCATCGACAGGCGCACCTTGCCGCGGTTGTCGAAGCCCAGGAGCTTGACCTTCACCATGTCGCCTTCGTTGACCACGTCGGAGACCTTGTTGACGCGGCGTGGCGCCAGTTCCGAGACATGAACCAGGCCGTCCTTGGCGCCGAAGAAGTTCACGAAGGCGCCGAAGTCGACGACCTTGACGACCTTGCCGTCATAGATCTCGCCGACTTCCGGCTCCGACACGATGGACTTGATCCACTTCATGCGCCGCGGCGATCGCCGCGCCCGAGGAGGACGCGACCTTGATCGTGCCGTCGTCCTGGATGTCGATCTTGGCGCCGGTCTTCTCGACGATCTCGCGGATCACCTTGCCGCCGGTGCCGATCACTTCGCGGATCTTGTCGGTCGGGATTTTCATCATCTCGATGCGCGGCGCATGCTCGCCAAGGCCCGGGCGCGCCTTTTCCAGCGCCTCCGCCATCTTGCCGAGAATATGCATGCGGCCGTCCTTCGCCTGCCACAGCGCCACCTTCATGATCTCCTCGGTGATGCCGGTGATCTTGATGTCCATCTGCAGCGCGGTCACGCCATTGCGGGTGCCCGCCACCTTGAAGTCCATGTCGCCCAGATGATCCTCGTCGCCGAGAATATCGGAGAGCACGGCAAAGCGCTCGCCTTCCTTGATCAGGCCCATGGCGATGCCGGCCACCGGTGCTTTCAGCGGAACGCCCGCATCCATCAGCGCCAGCGAAGAGCCGCACACGGTTGCCATCGACGACGAGCCGTTCGATTCGGTGATCTCCGAGACGACGCGGATCGTGTAGGGGAACTGGTCGGCCGGCGGCAGCATCGGATGGATCGCCCGCCAGGCAAGCTTGCCATGGCCGATTTCGCGCCGGCCGGCGCCGCCCATGCGGCCCACTTCGCCGACCGAGAAGGGAGGGAAGTTGTAATGCAGCATGAAGGTGGCCTTGTAGGTGCCGTCGAGCGAGTCGACATATTGCTCGTCCTCGCCGGTGCCGAGCGTCGTCACCACCAGCGCCTGGGTTTCGCCGCGGGTAAACAGCGCCGAACCGTGGGTGCGCGGCAGCACCGAGGCTTCCGCCACGATCTGGCGCACCGTCTTGGTGTCGCGGCCGTCGATGCGATGGCCCGTGTCGAGAATGCTGTTGCGCACCACATCCTTTTCGAGATGCTTGAAGGCGTCGGCCACCTTCTGCGGTGTCGGCGGCATCTTCCTTGCCCTCGACGACGAGCGCAGCCAGCACCTTGTCCTTGGCCTTGGCGACGGCTTCCACGCGCTCTTCCTTCTTGACGATGGCATAGGCGGCGCGCACGTCGGTCTCGACGAACTTCTTCACCTGCGCTTGGAGCGCTTCCTCATCGGCCGGGCGTGAAATCGCGCGGCTGCGCGCGACGAGCGCTCGGCCAGACGGATGATCGCATCGATGACCGGCTGGAAACCCGCATGGCCGAACATGACGGCGCCGAGCATCTGCTCTTCCGAAAGTTCCTTGGCTTCCGATTCGACCATCAGCACCGCGTCCTGGGTGCCGGCGACCACGAGATCGAGATCAGAGGTCTTCATCTGCTCCTGGGTCGGGTTCGAGCACATACTCGCCGTCGATGAAGCCGACGCGGGCGCCGCCGACCGGGCCCATGAAGGGAATGCCGGAAATGGTGAGCGCCGCCGAGGCGCCGATCATGGCGACGATATCGCTGTCGTTTTCGAGGTCGTAGGAGAGCACCGTGGTGATGACCTGGGTCTCGTTGCGAAAGCCTTCGGCGAACAGCGGGCGGATCGGCCGGTCGATCAGGCGCGAAACCAGTGTTTCCTTTTCCGTGGGCCTGCCCTTCGCGCTTGAAATAGCCGCCGGGAATCTTGCCGGCGGCATAGGTCTTTTCCTGGTAGTTGACGGTGAGCGGGAAAAAATCGATTCCCGGCTTTTCCGAGCGCGCGGCAACCGCGGTCGCCAGAACGGTGGTCTCGCCATAGGTCACGAGCACGGCGCCGTCGGCCTGGCGCGCCATGCGGCCGGTTTCGAGCCTGAGACGCTTGCCGCCCCAGTCGAGTTCTTCAACATCGATCTTAAACATGGTGACTATTCCTTGTTGCCCTTCGCCGCCGCTTGACGCGTTCACCTACACCTGGACGGCATCCCCATTGGGCTATCGAGACCTGGCCCTATTGCCGGACCTGTGATCAGGGGATCGCGGGCGGCAATTCGGTGATCCGCCCGCTCATACGTATGTCCGGCGCTGCTAGCGGCGGATGTCGAGACGCTTGATCAGCGCCTGGTAGCGGGCCTCGTCCTTCGACTTCAGATAGTCGAGAAGTCGAGCGGCGCTAGCTCACCATCTTGAGCAGCCCGCGGCGTGAATGATTGTCCTTCTTGTGGGTCTTGAAATGGTCGGTGAGACCGTTGATGCGCTCGGTCAAGATTGCGACCTGCACTTCGGGCGAGCCCGTATCACCGGCCTTGGTTGGCATAGTCTTTGATGAGCGCGGTCTTGCGCTCCGCAGTCATCGTCATTCGGCCATCTCCAAGACGGTCTACAGGTTGAACAGGCGCTTCGGCTTGAGCGATCCCTGTTCGATGCTGCAGATGCCGAGGGGTTTTGAACCCCAGGTCACCAGAACCGCATCGCAAGCGATGGGAGCGTTCGCACCTCTGAGCAGGACCGACTGACCCTGCTTCAGGCGCTGGGCCTCCGCGTCCTTCACGGCCAGTGCCGGGATGCCGTCCAGCACGGTCTCGAGGGGGCGGAGAACCCCGTTCATGGCATTATCGCCGGGGGCCTTATGGCGCATTTCCTCAAGCTTTTCCAGCGGAATCATGTCGGCCTCGCCGAAGGGCCCGACGGCGATGCGCCGCAGCGCCGACAACATGGCCGAGGCAGCCCAGCGCCCGGCCCATGTCGCGGGCCAGCGCCCGCACATAGGTGCCCTTGCCGCAGGTGACCTCGAAAACCGCATGATCGGCGTCCGGGCAGGCAATTAGAGTGAGTTTTTCGATCGTCACCGGCCGCGGCGCCAGGTCCACCGCCTCGCCCGCCCGGGCCAGATCATAGGCCCGTTCGCCGTCGATCTTGATGGCCGAAAAAGCCGGCGGCGCCTGCATGATATCGCCTTGAAATCGAGGTAGTATCGATTCGATATCTATTTGCGGACGGCCGCGATATCGGAAGTAGCCGTAATTTCGCCTTCCAGATCGTCGGTCGTGCGCTCCTCGCCCCATGTCGACCGTGAATCGATAGATTTTCCGCCCGTCCATGGCCCATTGCACGGTCTTGGTCGCCTCGCCGAGCGCAATCGGCAGCAGCCCGGTGGCCAGTGGATCGAGCGTTCCGCCATGGCCTGCCTTTTCGGCATTGAACAGCCGCCGGACCTTGCGCCACCGCCTGCGTCGACGTCATGCCCAACGGCTTGTCGAGCACCACCCAGCCATGAACCGGCTGCCCGCGTTTTTTCATTTCTTCGATGTGTTCGAGGTCGCTGCGCCACCGCCGGGTCGTCAGCAGCTCATCGATCTTGCCGGCATAATCCAATGCCGTATCGATGCGAAACCTGATTTCCGGCATGAATTTCATCTCGATCTTGCGGCGCCACCAGGCCGCGGATATATTTCCTGTTGCGGTCGAGCGCCTGCAAGCAGGGCCGCGTCCTGACCTTGCATCAGCGGCCGCACATAGGCCGTGGCAATGCCGCAAATCCGGCGACATCTGCACTTCGACCACGCTGACTGCCAATTTTTCAAGCTCCGGATCGCCGGTCTCGCCGCGCAGGAAAATATCGGCCAGCGCATGGCGGATCAGTTCGCCGGCGCGAAGCTGGCGCTGGGAGGGGCCGGAGGGATGCTTCATGGCAATCTGTCAAGCGAATGCGACTTGAGAATGCCGCATTCGCTATTCGCTACTCGCGATTCGCCGCTTACGCCAGCTTCCGCTCGATCCGCTCCACCCGGAAGCATTCGATCACGTCGCCGACGCGCATGTCCTGATAGCCTTCGAAGGCCATGCCGCATTCCTGGCCGACCTGCACCTCCTTGCACTTCGTCCTTGAAGCGCTTGAGCGTCGACAGCGTGCCTTCGTGGATCACCACGTTGTCGCGGATCAGGCGTACCTTGGCGCCGCGCTGCACCGTGCCTTCGGTGACCTGGCAGCCCGCCACCTTGCCGACCTTGGTGATGTTGAAGATTTCGAGAATCTTGGCATTGCCGAGGAAGGTCTCGCGCAGTTCCGGCGCCAGCTTGCCCGACATCGCCGCCTTGATGTCGTCGACCAGATCGTAGATGATGTTGTAGTAGCGGATTTCGATGCCCGGCCCGCTCGGCCGCGTCGCGCGCCTGGCCGTTGGCGCGGACATTGAAGCCCAGCACCACGGCACCCGAAGCCGTCGGCAAGCCCGATGTCGCTTTCGCTGATGCCGCCCACCGCATAATGGATGACCCGCGCCTGGATTTCTTCGTTGCCGATCTTCTCCAGCGCCTGGACGATGGCTTCCGCCGAGCCCTGCACGTCGGCCTTGACCAGGATCGGGAATTCCTTGAGGCCCCCTTCCTTGAGCTGGCTCATCATCTGCTCGAGCGACGAGCGCGCCGAGGCGAGCGCCGCGGGTTTCGCGGCGCTTCCTCTCGCGGTAGTCGGTGATCTCGCGGGCCCGCGCTTCGTTCGTCACCACGTCGAACTGGTCGCCCGCCTCCGGCGCCGAACTGAGGCCCAGCACTTCCACCGGAACCGAGGGACCGGCTTCCTTGATCTGCTCGCCCTTGTCGTTGACAAGCGCCCGCACCCGGCCCCAGGCGGAACCGGCCACGAAAATATCGCCGAGCCGCAGGGTGCCGCGCTGCACCAGAACCGTGGCCACCGGACCCCGGCCCTTGTCGAGCTGGGCTTCGATGACGAGGCCGCCGGCTTCGCGGTCGGGATTGGCCTTGAGATCGAGCACTTCGGCCTGCAGCAGGATGGTGTCGAGCAGCTTGTCGAGATTGGTGCCCTTGATGGCGGAGACCTCGACGTCGAGCGTATCGCCGCCCATGCTTTCGACCACGATCTCGTGCTGCAGCAGTTCGGTGCGCACCCGGTTCGCATTGGCCGATTGCTTGTCGATCTTGTTGATCGCCACGATGATCGGCACCTCGGCCGCGCGGGCATGGTTGATCGCTTCAACCGTTTGCGGCATGACGCCGTCGTCGGCGGCCACCACCAGCACCACGATATCGGTGGCCTTGGCGCCGCGCGCCCGCATCGCCGTGAAGGCCTCATGGCCCGGCGTGTCGATGAAGGTGATGAGGCCGCTCTTGGTCTCGACCTGATAGGCGCCGATATGCTGGGTGATGCCGCCGGCCTCGCCCGAGACCACATTGGTCTTGCGGATGGCATCGAGCAGCGAGGTCTTGCCGTGGTCGACATGGCCCATGATGGTGACGACCGGCGGCCGCGGTTGCAGTTGCTTCGGGCGCATCGGTCATCGCCGGACAGGCCCTCGACCACATCCGATTCCGACACGCGCTTGACCTTGTGGCCCATTTCCTCGGCGATGATCTGCGCCATGTCGGCATCGATCACGTCGTTGATCGTGTGCATCTGGCCCTGCTTCATCAGGTATCTTGATGATGTCGACGGCGCGCTCGGCCATGCGGTTGGCGAGTTCCTGGATGGTGATCGCTTCCGGGATCACCACTTCGCGGATCATCTTCTCGGTCGGCCTCTGGAATCCCTGGGCCTGCTTCTTCAGCCGTTCGGTGCGGCGGCGGAAGGCGGCAATCGAGCGGGCGCGATCCTCGTCGTCCGGCCAGCGCATTGGCGACGGTGAGCCTGCCGCGGCGCTTCTCCATGTCCGCCTTGGTGCGGCGTGGGGGCCGGAATCTTGATGTCGCGCTTGATGACGCCGGCACGGCCTGCGCGGACTCTTCGTCCTCGTTCTTCGGCCGGTCAGCCTGCACGGCGGCTTTCGGGGCAAGCTTCTTTGCCGCTTCCTCGGCCTTGCGCTTGCCTTCTTCCTCGGCCCGGTGGCGGGCATCTTCCTCGGCCTTGCGCTTGGCGGCGGCTTCGCGGTCGCGGCGGTCCTTTTCGTCATGTTCGCGGCGGCGCTTGCGCGTCTTCTTCCTGGCGCTTGCGTTCCTCGGCCTCGCGGACCCGGGAATCGGCAAGCGCGCGGTCGCGTGCCTCCTTCTCTTCCGCCGTCAGGGTGCGGAGCACCACGCCGGAACGCGCCGGCTGGGCGGCGGCGGGCGCGGCGGCAGCGGCAGCGGGCCTGGCGGGCGTGGCCACCTTCGGCTGCACCTGGAACTGCGGTTTGGCCTCGGATGCGGCAGGCCGGTCGTCGCCGAAGCGCTTGCGCTTGGTCTCGACCACCACGGTCTTGCTGCGGCCATGGGCGAAACTCTGCTTGACCCGGCTCTGCTCGACCGTCGGCCGCTTCAAGGTCAGCGTTCCGCCGCCGCTGCGCGGGGCGTCGGGCTTGCGGTCGTTGCTGTCGTTGGTATCGGTCATGCTCTCTCTTCAGATAGGGTGGCACCCGGCTTTGCGTCATAGATTTCAATCCGCTGAACCGCGGCGAGGAACTTTTCGGCGAGCCCCCCCTTGGCCACGGCAGCATGTATCACATTTGACCGGCCAAACGCCAAATCCAATTCATCCACGTGGAAAAGGCCGACCTTTTCCACCTCCGGCGCCGCCATCCGGTCGAGTTTGCGGCAGCCGTCTGGGGCGGCTTCCACCGCATGCACCAGGATCCGCACCCGGCCCTTGCCCAGCATGTCTTCGACCTTGCCGAAGCCTGCCACCGCCTCGCCCGCCTTTTTGGCCAGCGAGAAATAGGAGAGCGCGGCCTTGCGCAAAAGCTGTCCGATCGTCTCGGCGAGATCCGCAGGCGCCTTCGTTTCAGCGGAAAAACCCTTGGAAAACAGGTTCTTCTTCGCCGCCTCCGCCACCCTGGCCCGGTTGAGCGCCACCCACACGCCGCGCCCGGGCAGCTTGCGCGGCAAGATCCGGCACCGCCTCGCCCGAAGGCGCGCGTACGAAACGGATGAGCAGGGCCTCGTCCATCACCTCACGGGTCACGATGCACATGCGCTCGGCCAACTCCGCGTCCGCCTCCATGCTCTCCGCCGTCTCCTCAGGCCGGGGTTTCCGCCGCCGTCTCCTCGGCGGGAGCCTCGGGCGCGACGGCGGCGGCCTCGATCCAGCCCGCCTTGACGCGCGCCGCCATGATCATGGCGTTGACCTCCTCGGCCGAGACATCGAGATCGGACAAGGCGCCCTTGTGCTTGACGGTCTCGCCGCGCTTGCGCTCGGTCCAGCCGATCAGGTCGTCGGTGGCGCAGCCGGCCAGATCCTCGACCGACTTGATGTCAGCCTCGCCGAAGGCAACCAGCATGGCCGGTGTCACCCCTTCGACCTCCTTGAGTTCGTCCATCACCCCCAGCTCCTTGCGCCTGGCGTCCTGTTCGTGCGGCGAGGCGCTCGAGATATTCGCGCGCCCGGTTCTGCAGTTCCTCCGCCGTCTGCTCGTCGAGGCCGTCGATCGAGGCGATCTCGCGCAATTCGACGAAAGCCACTTCCTCGACCGTATCGAAACCTTCCGAAGCCAGCAGCTGGGCCAGCGTCTCGTCGACGTCGAGCGCTTCGATGAAGCGCTGGGTGCGGACGGTGAATTCCTTCTGGCGGCGTTCCGATTCCTCGGCCTCCGTCATGATGTCGATATCCCAGCCGGTGAGTTGCGAGGCGAGCCGCACATTCTGGCCGCGCCGGCCGATGGCCAGCGACAACTGCTCGTCGGGCACCACCACCTCGATGCGCTCGGCTTCCTCGTCGAGCACCACCTTGGTGACTTCGGCCGGGGCCAGCGCATTGACCACGAAGGAGGCCACATCGGGCGACCACTGGATGATGTCGATCTTCTCGCCCTGCAGTTCGTTGACCACCGCCTGGACGCGGCTGCCGCGCATGCCGACGCAGGCGCCGACCGGATCGATCGAACCGTCCTTCGAGCGCACCGCGATCTTGGCGCGCGAGCCCGGATCGCGGGCGACCGAAACCACCTCGACCACGCCGTCGTAGATTTCCGGCACTTCCTGGCCGAACAGCCTGGACATGAATTCCGGATGCGTGCGCGACAGGAAAATCTGCGGACCGCGCTGCTCGCGGCGCACGTCGTAGACATAGGCGCGGATGCGGTCGCCGGGGCGGAAGGTCTCGCGCGGCAGCGATTCATCGCGCCGGACGATCGCTTCGCCGCGGCCCAGATCGACGATGACATTGCCGTATTCGACGCGCTTCACCGTGCCGTGGACGATTTCGCCGATGCGGTCCTTGTATTCGTCATACATGCGCTCGCGCTCGGCATCGCGCACCTTCTGCACGATCACCTGCTTGGCGTTCTGCGCGGCGATGCGGCCGAAATCGATGGGCGGCAGCGGCTCGGCGATGAAGTCGCCGAGCGTTGCCGCCGGATTGCGCCGGTTGGCCTCGGCGAGACTGATTTCGGTCGCCTCGTTCTCCACCTTCTCGACCACCAGCAGCAGGCGGTTCAGCCGCGTCTCGCCGGTCTTCGGCATCGATCTCGGCGCGGATTTCGTTTTCCGCGCCATAGCGGGCCTTGGCGGCGCGGGTGATCGCGTCTTCCATCGCCGACAGCACGACCGACTTGTCGATCGACTTTTCGCGCGCCACCGCGTCGGCGATCTGCAGAAGCTCGATCCGGTTGGCGCTTACCGCGGGTTCAGCCATGATGTTCATTCCTCTCCACAGAGATTTCATCTTCGTCGATTTCGGCGCCGTCGGCATAGCCCTTGATGGGCAGGCGCTGGCGGGCTGCTGCAATCAATTCGTCGGTCAGTATGAGGCGCGCTTCGCCGATATCGGCGAACGGCACGCCCACCAGCAGCGGCTCCTTGCCGCCATCCGGATTGTCGATGTAGAGGCGCACCTCGCCGTCGTGAAAGCCTTCGAGATGTCCGCGGAAGCGCTTGCGTCCGGCCACCGGAACGGCCATCTCGATTTTCGCCTCATGCCCCACCCAGCGCTCGAAATCCCGAGGCCGCACCAGCGGCCGGTCGATGCCGGGCGAGGAAACTTCGAGCTGATAGCGCGTGGCGATCACATCCTCGACATCGAGCATGGGCGAAATCGCCCGGCTCACCTTCTCGCAATCCTCGATCGAAAACGTGCCGTCCGGCCGCTCCGCCATGACCTGCAAGGTGGGGCCGCTCATTTTGACGCGCACCAGCCTGAAGCCCATGTCTTGCAACACCGGCTCGACCAAGGCGGCAACCCTCAAGGAAGGCCCCGTCTCCCGCGTCAGTCTTTCGTCCGTCATCGTCTCCTTCGGGCAATGAAAAAGGCGGGCCCCGGTCCGGGACCCACCCTCATATGATCCACCTGAGTGGCTATGTGAGTGAACTTAAGTTGGCCTGGATATAGGCCTTGAAACGGCTTTCCGCAAGGGGAATCCATGGCCACCCTTGAGGCGGCCATCCCCCAATGGCGCTCCGGCGACGGGGTGACGGACGCCGCGCATGATGCCGCTTCAGGGAACCCAATCCGGCCTGACCGCGTTATGTTTAAAGGAGGATAACGTCATGCGAATGTTTCTGGGAATGATCCTCGGCTGCTTGCTGACCATAGGGGTCGTTTACTTTCACGATTCCATGGCGACATCGACGGTCGCCAGTGGCACGGCTGCCGGCACCTCGCGCGCCATCGTCAACTGGGATGTTGCTGCAAGCGAGTGGAGGCAGGTTAAGGAAAACGTGCACACGGCCTGGCTGAAATTGAAAGCCAATAACGGCTGAGCGGATAGTGCTGGATGATACTTGGGGCCCAGGCCAGATAGTTCGAGTTCTTGTTCCAATGTCTATGATTGCGCTGGAAGGGTTTCTGCGACACCGATTTTCCCTTGCCTCATCAGAAAGTGATTTTTTCAACGCATCACTGGTGTGATCGCTCGGCGCTGACCTCGTTAACCGAGCCGACGGGATTGCTTGCCAAGCCACGCCGCCCGCCTCGCAAATGCGGTCTGTAGCAGCCCCGGCCTCACAAGCCGGGGTTTTTCGCTATGGAACAATCTCGTGCCCGGCGGGTTACTATATGCTTCGCGTAACGGAAGTCGTTCCATGTTGTCCGCAAAGAGTGCAGAGTATTATTGCAGGGCTGGAGATTGTATCGCAAAGGCCCACCTGACAAACGATGTCTTAACCAAGTGGTGGTGCATCACCTTGGCAGACCATTGGCGGCGGCTGGCGCAAAATGTCGAATCGGATGCGCTGGCGCATAATGTCGAATCGGACGCGCCGGCCCAAACTGAGGAGCGCCACTATGGTCATGAATTTGGTGAATATGCAGGGGCATTCAATCCAGATGAAATCCGGATGATGAGAGATGCCTTGAACGATGCGTTGAAGGCCACCAAAGCCAGTTACGCAATCGGCAGCAACGCTCAACCGGCTAGAGCCGCCCTCGCAAAGCATATCATCGAGGCAGCAAAACAGGGTGAGCGCGATCCGCGCAGGCTTAGCGATATTGCTTCGAGAGGCCTGGCTAAGGCCCACAAAGGGTAGCTGTGCCCGAAGGGCCGCCCACCGCCTTAATGAAACAGCCCACATTTGATCCATGTGGGCTGTCTCGGCGCAAGATCGGTGTCGGAGCAGGAGGTCTTGCCAACAATAAACGCATTGCCGCCAACCTAGTTCCGATGGACTGGTTGTCACTGGCACCCGGCGGTCATTAAGTGGCGGTAGTGTATGCAGACCGTTCATGATTTGGCTCACAATTGCCTTAACATATAAGTTTCGTCGCCAGGGTCACTTCACCAATCTTGTTATGCTTGAATCCATTTTTGGGGCGCATAACAGGCAAAGGTGAAACATGGCAAACGTCAGTCCCGTCCTCGACCTTCGACGGCATCCGCGCCACAAGGTTCGGAAAGGCGGCAAGCTTGTTTCCCTGACACTGCTAAGTTCAATCGATGTTACCATCATTGACATGAGCGTCGGCGGAGCCCGCATCAGGCTACCGGCGACAAGCAACTTTCCTGAAACATTCTGGCTCCTCGTTGTGTCCGAAAAGCTGCTCTACCCGGCCGATGTCCGCTGGCGCAGGGGAGAATTGATCGGCATCGAATTTACTGGCGAGCCAGTAGGACTGACGACTCCTCCGGTCAGGGCAATCGCCGGACTGTGATAGCTTTTGCGTGATGACTATGGTGTTAATTGACACATTAAAATCCAAGCCGCTCTCGCTAAAAGCCGGGTGACTGGGCAATGCCAATCCCAGTCAATCACTTCGAATTTTAAGAAGCCGCGACACCATTAATTTGCACGTGGGCATGAGAATGCAGAGCTATGTTCAGATCAAATCTGCACCTGATTTACAGTTCTCCAGCCGATCAGCCCCCTATGCCAGAGCTAATCGCGGAATTGATCCAGGAATTGGGCAAGTCTGAAACAGCGGTTCTGCTCGAAATGTTCGTTGACGGGGTAAGGCAAATACATGACCGCCTACCCAAGGAATGCGAAGCAATTGACTTACTTTCGCTCCACATCGCGGCCCACTCGTTGAAAGGCAGTGCAGCTTGTTATGGTGCCCATCGCCTGGCAAAGGCGGCCGCACTGCTTGACCGGGTCTGTTACGCCACCGACTGCACCGAATTACGCTCGTTGATTGAAGCGCTCCGGCTGCAATCTCAAAGGGCAATCGCGGAGTATAGTTCCGTTGCAGCGTATTGCCGTTTCAGCGCTTATGGTGCGCCAACGGCCGCCAAGACTCAGAATCGGATCCAGAGCAAGGGCGGAGAAGGCAGAGAGCGCAGTGGTGTGGCGAACCACCTAGCGATGCATTCCATTGAATGACCGTGGCGCGCGATGTGCAGGACGCCGCCAATCCTACTCCTGCCAAGCAAGGCCCAAACTGAGGAGCGCCGCCATGATCGGGTATTCCGGTGAATATGCAGGGGTATTCAATTCAGACGAAATCCGGATGATGACGGATGCCTTGAACGATGCGTTGAAGGGTGCCCAGGCCAATGGAGCCACCTATGCAATGGGCGACAACGCAGAGCCGGCCCGGGACGCCCTCGCGAAACTTGTCATCCAGGAAGCAAGACAGGGTGAGCGCGATCCGCGCAGGATTAGCGAGGCTGCCTTACACCATCTCGCCGCGACCCATAAATAATTCGGCGCTCGCCTTCGCTTATCGGCGGCTTGGGATACTTGACTCCGTCAAGTAATTTGGCTTCGAAACCGGCACTCAAAACCTCGCTTTTTGCAGCGAAAACGCATGATTTTCATGCGCTCGCGCCGCCGGTTTGCGCGTGTAACATCACGCTTTGCGAAAGCGCAAATAGGCCGGCACCCGCCCCTGCCGTGTGGCCTTCGCCTCATAACGGGTCTCCACCCAGTCCTCGAAGGGCAGCGACCCATCGCCCTCCTCGGCGAAGCCACCATGGCCGCGCGCTGCCCCCCGCGTCCACTCCACGTAATCGGTGATGTCGCTGGCGAAGAGAAAAAGGCCGCCGGGCGCCAGCAGCCGGTGAATAAGACCGAGATTTTCGGCATTGACGAAGCGCCGCTTGGCGTGGCGCGCCTTGGGCCAAGGGTCGGGATAGAGAAGATAGATGCGCTCCAGCGAGCCCGCCAGCAGCGCCTCCAGCAGAAAGCGCACATCGCCGTCATGGATGCGGATATTGGCGAGCTTCTTCTCCTCGATGAGGGCGAGCAGCTTGGCCACACCGTTGACGAACGGTTCGGCGCCGATGAAGGAGATATCCGGGTGAAGCGCCGCCTGGTGCGCCAGATGCTCACCGCCCCCGAAGCCGATCTCGAGCCGGACGGGCGGCGTCAGTCCGGCCAGCGGTGCTGCAAGGTCGATGCGCAATTTCGGCAACAGCGTTTCGACCAGCTCTAAATGATGTCGGCGCAAGGCATGACCCTTGCGCCGCCCGTAGAGCTGATAGCGCTGGCGGCCGCCCTTCACTTCACCGCGGCTTTGAGCGCCTTGATGAGATCGGTCTTCTCCCAGGAGAAGCCGCCGTCTTGCTCCGCGGGCCGGCCGAAATGGCCGTAGGCCGAGGTGCGCGCATAGATCGGCCGGTTGAGATTGAGATGGGTGCGGATGCCGCGCGGGGAAAGGTCCATGACCTTGGCGATTGCCTTCCTGAGCTTGGCTTCCTTCACCTTGCCGGTGCCGTGCGTATCGACATAGACCGACAGGGGCTGCGACACGCCGATGGCATAGGAAAGCTGGATGGTGCAGCACCGGGCGAGCCCCGCCGCCACCACGTTCTTGGCCAGATAGCGCGCCGCATAGGCCGCCGAACGGTCCACCTTGCTCGGGTCCTTGCCGGAGAAGGCGCCCGCCGCCATGGGGTGCCGCACCGCCATAGGTATCGACGATGATCTTGCGGCCGGTCAGGCCGGCATCGCCGTCCGGGCCGCCGATGAAGAACTTGCCCGTCGGATTCACATGCCAGACAGTGTCCTTGGTGATCCAGCCCTTGGGCAGCGCTTGTTTCACATAGGGCTTGACCAGTTTCAGCATGTCCTGGGAGGTGAGGCTTTCGTCCAGATGCTGCTGCGACACCACGATCTGGGTGGCGGCCACCGGTATGCCGTTCCGGTATTCGACGGTAACCTGGCTTTTCGAGTCGGGTCCCAACACTTTCTCCTTGCCGGAGTGGCGCGCTTCCGACAGGAGCCTGAGGATGCGCTGGGCATAATAGATGGGCGCCGGCATCAGCTCCGGCGTCTCGTCGCAGGCATAGCCGAACATGATGCCCTGATCGCCCGCACCTTCATCTTTCTTCTCCCCGGAATCGACGCCTTGCGCGATATTGGCCGACTGCTCATGCAGCACGATTTCGATCTTGGCGGTCTGCCAGTGGAAGCCGCTCTGTTCATAGCCGATGTCCTTGATTGCCTGGCGCGCCGCGGCCTCAATCTTGTCGTGGGTCACCGAAGAGGGGCCGCGGGTTTCGCCGGCGATCAGCACGCGGTTGGTGGTGGCTAGCGTCTCGCAGGCTACCCGCACCCGGGAGGGGTCCATGCCCTGGGCCAGCGCTTCCCGGTAGAAGAGGTCGACTACCTCGTCTGAGATCCGGTCGCAGACCTTGTCGGGATGGCCTTCCGATACGGATTCGCTGGTGAACAGGTAATTCTTGCGCGGCATGGACGGATGGCTCTCCCCCGGAAATTGGACGCGCGTATTTGGCAGCGTTGCGGCGCTGGGTCAAGCGCGGCTGGACAGGAGGGTCAGTCCTTCGAATCGGCGATCAGCCGGGCCAGCGAGGCGATCAGCTTGCGCTTGGTTGAACTGTCGGCATCGCGGAAGGCTTTGGCGAGGGTGACACCTTCGGCATTCATCAGCGCCGTCATCACCATATCTTCCTCACGCGGTTCGCCCAAGCCGCCCTTGTCGTCGCCGCCGGGCAGGTCCTCGAAGAAAAACTGCGGCGGCACGCCCAGCGTCTTGGCCGCATAGTAGAGCCGGCTGGCGCTGATGCGGTTCGAGCCCTTTTCGTATTTCTGCACTTGCTGGAAAGTGATGCCCAGCAGCTCGCCCAGTTTTTCCTGGCTCATGCCGATGAGTTGCCGCCGCATGCGGATGCGGTTGCCTACATGCACATCGACGAAGTTAGGTTCCCGTCTCGCCATCTTGCCCCCAGACTCATTGCCCCGGTCTGACTTGCGATGCCCGTTGAGATCGTGCTCACGAAGCCGTGATCAATAGTGCACATGCCTGCGTCGCGCAAACAAAATGCGCAAAAAACCGCCAATTTGCAAAGTTTCTCCAACATGACCGTTCGATGTTGCGCGTCATTTTTTACGGCCGTTCAATACCGCTGCGGCAACCACCGCGAGTACAACCAACAGCAGCAATGCGAAATCGCCGATGCCTGCATAGAGGGTCGGCGCGATGGCGGCCGGCAATATCGAATCGATGACACCCTCCTTCATCAGTGGCAGACTTGCGCCGAGCCTGCCACGCGAATCGATGACGGCGGAAACGCCGGTATTGGCGGCGCGCACCATCGGCAAGCCCTGTTCGATGGCGCGCATCCGAGCCTGCGCCAGATGCTGGTAGGGGCCGGTTGAATTGCCGAACCAGCCGTCATTGGTGACATTCAGCAGCCATTGTGGTCGCCTGGCGCCATCGACAAGGTCATGGGGAAAAATCGCCTCGTAACAGATGAGCACGCCGGCATCGGGAGCTCCGGGAAGTTGCAGGCTTTGGGGGCCTGCACCGGCGGCGAAACTTCCCGGCACCGTCACTACCCGGCGGAACCCGAGGGGTTCGAGTATCGACTCGAAGGGCAGGAATTCGCCGCCGGGTACCAATCGCCACTTGTCGTAACGGCTAACCATATTGGCGTCGCCATCGAAGGCCAGCACGCTGTTATAGGCCAGCGGATAGCCCGCCGCGTCCTTGCGCAAGGAATCGCGGCGGATCGCGCCCATTATCAGCACCGTCTTGCCGTTCAGCACCCGGCGCAATTCGGCGCGTGCGACTGCATTCTCGTCGATGAGAAACGGCACCGCCGACTCAGGCCAGATCACATGGGTGATATCGGCGATCCCGCCCGGATAGGTGGCCGAGGGCTGAAAGGTGAGCGCCACGAGCTTGTCGAAGATGGCGCGGGCATTGTCCTCGCGCCATTTCTCGTCCTGCGCGATATTGGGCTGAACGATGCGCAGCCGCACACCGGCCACTTCGCCCGCAGTCGCATCGGCAAGACGTAATTGTCCCCAAAGCCAACCTAGTGGCAGAAGCAGCGCGATGAACGCCGCAATGACGGCATCGCGCCGCCGCCAGTCCCCGTGCAGGAAGACCATTGGCAGGCCGGCCCATAGTATGATCAGCAAGCTGAGCCCGGTCATTCCGATGAGCGAGGCGGTCTGCGCCAGAGCCCCCATGCCGTCGGCGGCGAGCCCCGGAACCGTCCAGGGAAACCCCGTGAACAGTCTGCCGCGCAGGAATTCCGCAACTGCCAGAGCCGCCGCAAAGCCGAAAACCAAGGGCAGCCCGCGCCAGTTCGTGAGTTTTATGGCCACGGCTGCCAGCCCCCAATAAACCGCCATGCTGCCGGCCAACGCCCCCAGTGCGAAGGGCATCATCCACAGATAGGTCTTGGTATCGACGAGAAAGGCGAAGCCGATCCAATGGAACGAGACGGCAAAATAACCGAACCCGAAAGTCCAACCGGCAGCCAGCGCCGCCCGCCAGTTGCGCGCCGCGATCCCCTCCAGCAGCAGAAGCATGACTGGCACTGCGATGGCCAGCACCGGCCACAGCCCGAAGGGCGGCATGGAAAATGCCGCCAGCGCGCCGGCCGCCAGTGCGGCCAGGAACCGTTGCCATCTCGAAAGCTGCCGGATATTTTCCGCCAGTCGAATCATTGCGGCACTATAGGTTGTGCATCGGTTCTCTGGTAGAAAGGCGCCGATCAAGGGAGCATCGCCATGAACGAGGCCGTCCGCCATCTGAAGCCCGCCGGGGAAATGATCCTGATCGAGCATCTGCCCTTCGCCACCGGCAACGGCATCGCCGCCCGCGCCCGCATCGGGCTCGTGGTGCTGGCCACCGATTATACCATCGAGCACGAATGGCGCCGCATCATGACGCCTATCGACGGCGTTGCCTTGTACGAGAGCCGCATTCTCAACGACAACCGGATCACGCCCGAGACGCTGCGCGCCATGGAACCGCGCATTGCCGCGGCCACCGATGTCATTCTCCCCGGCGCTCGCCTCGATGTCGTCGCCTATGGCTGCACCTCGGCGTCGATGGCGATCGGCGAGGAGAAAGTGTTCGAGAAAATCCGCTCGGTGCGGCCCGAAGCCAAATGCACCACGCCGATTACCGCCGCCTTTGCGGCCTTCCGGGCGCTGGGGGCGAAACGCATCGGCGTGTTGACCCCCTATCGCGCCGACGTCAACCGCATTGTCGCCGATTACATGCGGGCCCGCGGTTTCGAAGTGCCGGTCTTCGGTTCCTTCAACGAGGAAAGCGATGCAACGGTTGCCCGCATCACGCCGCAATCGGTGAAGGAGGGCGTCCTGGCGATCAAGGACAGGGCGAAGATCGACGCGGTATTCGTTTCCTGCACCTCGGTGCGCCTCGCCGAAGCGGCGCGCGAAATCGAGGACGAAATCGGCTTGCCCATCACATCTTCCAATCATGCCATGGCCTGGCACGCGCTCCGCCTGGCGGGCGTCGATGACAGGCTGCCGCAATGGGGATCGCTCTTCACGCAGTAAGCCATGACTGGAATTCCCGGCGATTGGCGTCATTTCAATATGGACAATGGCACATGGTTAAGCTCACATCCTTGTGGAAGGCCAATAAGATCCTGCATGACGAGGTCGTCCCGGCCCGCGGCCACTGGAGCCGCATCGTCAATCGCGGCGAGACCCTCCGCATCATCGACACCCAGGGCAAGCAGGCCGTCGATTTTCTATGCTACAACGGCGGCGACGCCGACGAACGCTACCACGCGCCCAACACCATCAAGAAGGCGGGCACGATCCTGTTGACCAAGGGCCACGTCCTTTACTCCGACCGGGCCCAGCCGCTGTTCACCATTGTCGAAGACACGTTCGGCGGCCACGACACGATAGGCGGCTGCTGCTCCGCCGTTTCTAACAAGCTGCTCTATGGCATTCCCCATACCGGCTGCCGCGAAAACTTCCTTGAGGCGCTCATGCCCTACCGGCTCGGCTGGCGCGACATCGTGCCGAATATCAACTGGTTCATGAAAGTGCCGGTCGATGCCACCGGCACCGCCACGATCGCCAATGCGGCGTCCAAACCCGGCGACTATGTGGATTTGCGCGCCGAAATGGAGGTGCTCGCCGTCATCTCGAATTGCCCGCAGGTCCTGAACCCCTGCAACAATTTCTTCCCTACCCCCATCCGCGTCACCGTCCTGGCGCCGGAGGAAATGGAAAAGGAATAAGGCCAGTCAGCGCCGCTTGGCCACGTCCTCGGCCATAGCGCACAGGATTTCGAACATCATGGTGACGCCGGCATAGGCTGTCATGCCCGACGGATCGAAGGGCGGCGAGACCTCCACGACATCGGCTCCCACCAGATTGAGTCCCCTCAGTTCACGGAGCATCTGCTGAGCCTGGAAGGTGGTGAAGCCGCCCACCTCCGGCGTGCCGGTGCCCGGCGCATAGACGGGATCGAGCATGTCGATGTCGAAGCTCACATAGACGGGTCCGTCGCCGACGATCTTGCGCGCCTCGGCCATGATCGCCTTTGGCCCCTTCTCCATCGCCTCCTCGATGCGCACCAGGCGCACGCCCATTTTCTCGCCATAGGAGAAGTCCTCGAGGTCGTACATCGAGCCGCGCAGGCCGATCTGGATGGTGCGCTTGGGATCGAGCACGCCCTCTTCGATCGCCCGCCTGAACGGCGTGCCGTGGGTATATTTGAAGCCGCCGAAATAGCCGTCATAGAGATCGGTATGGGCATCGAAATGGATCATGCCGACGGGCCGTTTCTCGCCAACCGCGCGCAGTACCGGCAACGAGCAGAGATGATCGCCACCCGCCGACAGCGGCCTTATGCCCTTGCCTACCAGTTTCTTGAAATAGGTCTCGACCCGCTTCAGCCCATCATCGACATTGGCGGGATTGACCGGACAATCGCCGAGGTCCGCCACATTGGCGAGATCGTAGGGTACGATGCGCATGGTCTGGTGCATGCGCCGCACCATGGAGGACTGGTCGCGCATCTGCCGTGGGCCATGGCGGGGGCCCGGCCGGTTGGTCGTGCCGCCGTCCCACGGGAATACCGACGAGACCGATATCAATGTCCTTCGCCTCCTCCAGCGGCACATGCGGCAGGCGCATGAATGTGGCGATGCCGCCGAAACGCGGTGTCACGAGTCCGGAAACAGGCTGGTTGAAATTGGAGCGGCCGGGCATGATTTCCCCTCGATGGTTCTTGCTCTATCCTAATACCAACGGGCACCCGAAAGCCAAGGGATCATGACGGCGATCGAAGCGCTGCAGATCGACATCACCATTCTGGCGGTCGATGCCATCGTGAACGCGGCGAATTCGTCGCTTCTGGGCGGCGGCGGCGTCGATGGCGCCATCCATCGCGCGGCGGGTCCGGAACTACTGAAGGAATGCCGGCTGCTGAACGGCTGCGGGACCGGTGATGCAAAGATCACCAAGGCCTATCGCCTGCCGGCCCGTTACGTCATCCATGCGGTGGGCCCGGTGTGGCGAGGCGGAAAATCCGGCGAGGCCGAACTCCTGGCCTCCTGTTACCAGCGTTCCCTTGAAATCGCCAAAGAACATGGTCTTGCATCCATCGCCTTCCCGGCGATCTCGACCGGCATCTATGGCTATCCCAAACAAGAGGCAGCAATGACTGCCGTGAACACAGTTGTGGACGAAACCGCGGCGCCGTCGTCAATCCGCAAGGTGATTTTCTGCTGCTTCGATCGGGAATCCCTGTCGATTTACGAAAGCCTCATTCCTTGACCACCAACCTGCGCGGCGTTTGCACAGGCACTCGGCACCTTTGGGCGTGATCAGGATCGTCTCCGACAGTTCCAGCCCGCCGTCGTCGAGCCACAAGGCCGGCATGAAATGCAGCGTCATGTTGGGCTCGAGCCTTGTCTTGTCGCCGCGCCTGAGCGACATGGTGCGCTCGCCCCAATCGGGCGGATAGGAAAGCCCGATCGAATAGCCCGGTGCGCGAATCCTTCTCGAAGCCGAGGCGCTTCAGCGTGTCGAAGAAGGCAATCGCCACATCCTCGCAGCTATTGCCGGGTTTCGCCTTTGCGAGCCCCGCTTCGGTTGCCTCCAGCACCGCCTTTTCGGCGTCCAGGAATTTCTGCGGCGGCCTGCCCAGATAGACCGTGCGCGACAAGGGCGCGTGATAGCGGCGGTAGCAGCCGCCGATCTCAAAGAAGGTGCCTTCGCCCTTCTTGAACGGCCGGTCGTCCCAGGTGAGATGCGGCGCCGTCGCATCGAATCCCGAAGGCAGCATCGGCACGAAGGCGGCATAATCGCCCCAATTGCCGTCGGCACCCAGAATCGCTTGCTTCTGCACTTCCGCCACCAATACGTTCTTCGGCAATCCCGGCTCGACCAGTTCGACGATCTTTGCATGCATGGCATCGACGATTTTTGCGGCGCGCCGGATGAAATCGACCTCGTGATCGCTCTTCACCGCCCGCTGCCAATTGACCAGGCCGGTCGCGTCGTGAAACGCGGCCTGCTTTAGGTGGCGGCGCAGCGTTTCATTGGCCGCCGCCGAATACCAGTAATTATCCATCTCGACGCCGATGCGGGCGCCTGCCCAGCCACGGTCCGCAATTTCCCGCGCCAGATGGTCCATCGGATGACGCTCCGTAGACTGAACGAAATGGTCGGGATAACCCACGATATTGTCGTGACCCATGAATGCGGTGCGCTTGGCGCCATTGCCATCCATGCCGCGGCCCCACCAGACGGGCTCGCCTTCGAGACCCAGAAGCACCGCCTGATGCACATAGAAGGACCAGCCGTCATAGCCGGTGAGCCAGGCCATGTTGGAAGGATCGGAGACGATCATCAGATCGAGCCCCCGCGCCGCCATGGCGCGCCGCGTCTTGGCGATCCGCCGCTCATATTCGGACAATGGGAAATGCAGGGTGACGTCGGTCATTGCGCCAGTGTGGCCGGGCTGGGATTGTCACGCAAGAGCGCCTCTGGATTGCCGCCGCACCATTCGCTAGGAAGCCGCCATGGCTCAGGATTTCGACATCATCGTCATCGGCGCCGGCATCGCCGGCGCCTCGGTGGCGGCCCATCTCGCCGAAACCCGTGAAGTGCTGATTCTCGACATGGAGGAGAGGCCCGGTTTCCATTCGACCGGGCGCTCGGCGGCGACCTTTGAGCCCAATTACGGCCCCGCCCCCATTCGCGCTCTGACTCGCGCCGCCCGCAATTTCTTTGAAAATCCGCCGCATGGCTTCGCCACTGGGCCCCTGGTCACCCCGCGCCAGACGATTTTCTTCGCCCCAGCCGATCAACAGGCCGTCTTCGAAACGCTGATGCGCGAGCAGCAAGGCATGCAGGAAATCTCACTGCCAGCGGCGCGGGCGAAATTCCCGTTGCTCCGCGACGGCTATGCGGCGCACGCTGTTCTCGATCCTGGCACCGCCGATCTCGATGTCGATCTGCTGCACCGAGGCTATCTACGCCTGTTCAAGGCGCGCGGCGGAACTCTTGCCTGCAATGCCGGTGGGACAACTCTCGAGAATGCCGGCGGCTCTGTGGACCAGTCGCTACTCCCGCCGGAACCTTTCGATTCACCGATCGTCGTCAATGCCGCCGGCGCCTGGGGCGATCGTATCGCGGCGGCTCGCCGGGGTAAAGCCCGTCGGACTGCAGCCGAAGCGGCGGTCCATCGGCGTCGTGCCGGCGCCGATGGTCACGATCCGATGCAATGGCCGCTTGATCGGCGATGTCGGCGAAACCTGGTACGCCAAGCCGCAAAGCGGCAAGCTGCTGGTTTCGCCCGCCGATGCAACCCCGGTCGATCCCCACGATGCCTATGCCGACGACATGGCTCTGGCCGAGGGCATCGACCGCTTTCAGCAGGCCACGACGATTGAGGTCACCCGGGTCGAGCACACCTGGGGCGGCCTGCGCACCTTCGCTCCCGACGGCAACCCGGTTTGCGGTTATGATCCGTAACGGATGGTTTTTTCTGGCTCGTGGGTCAGGGCGGCTACGGCATCCAGACGGCCCCCGCCCTGTCGCGCCTGGCGGCGGCACTCTTGGCAAAAACCCCGATTCCACAAGATATTCTCGACGCCGGGTGCGATCCCGCCACCCTGTCGCCGCGCCGCTTTCGACAACTGAATTTTGATCGGCCGGAAAAACGTGCTTAGATGTCTCACGCCCCGGCGGGGCGTTCAAAAAAAGCATATCAGGGAGACTAACCATGAAACATACGAAACTGTTCGGCGCAGCATTGCTCGTTTCCACGATGCTGGCCGCAGGAGCTGCCGAGGCAAAATCGCTTGTTTATTGCTCGGAAGGCTCGCCGGAAAATTTCACCCCGGCCATGAACACCACCGGCACCAGCCTCGATGCGGCGCGCCCGGTCTACAACCAGCTCGTCGCAATTCGACGCGCGGCTCGACCAAGGTCGTGCCCGGCCTTGCCGAATCCTATGAAGTTTCGCGACGACGGCAATGACCATCACCTTCAAGCTCCGCAAGGGCGTCAAGATTCCATTCCGGCGTCAACGGCTTCACCCCGACCCGCGACTTCAACGCCGACGACGTGATCTGGTCCTTCGAGCGCCAGTGGAAGGCCGAGCATCCCTATGCCAAGGTCTCGGGCGGCGCCTATGACTATTTCAACGACATGGGCATGCCGGACCTGCTCGAAGTCGATCGAGAAGGTCGACGACTTGACCGTCGTGATGAAGCTCAACGAGCCGAATGCGCCGATCCTCGCCAATCTCGCCATGGACTTCGCCACCATCCATTCGGCCGAATATGCCGAATTCCTGCTGAACAAGGGCACGCCCGAGCAGTTCGACCAGATCCCGGTCGGCACCGGTCCGTTCCAGTTCGTCGACTACCAGAAGGACGCCGTCATCCGCTTCAAGGCCTTCGATGGCTATTGGGGCGGCAAGGCCAAGATCGACGATCTGATCTATGCCATCACGCCCGATGCGACGGCGCGCTATGCCAAGCTCAAGGCCAACGAATGCCAGGTGATGGGCTATCCAAATCCGGCCGATCTCGAGGCCATGGGCAAGGACGCCGATCATCAACCTGCTGCAGCAGGCCGGCCTCAACATCGGCTATCTGGCCATGAACGTGCAAGAAGCCGCCCTTCGACAAGAAGGAAGTGCGCCAGGCCATCGACATGGCGATCGACCGCGATGCGATCCTGAAGGAAGTCTATCAGGGTGCCGGCCAGAAGGCCAAGAACCTCATCCCGCCGACCATCTGGTCCTATAACGACTGCGGTCAGGATTATCGAGTACAATCCCGACAAGGCCAAGGAGATGCTGAAGGCGGCCGGCGTCGAAAACCTCGAGACCGATCTGTGGTGGATGCCGGTGCAGCGCCCCTACAATCCCAACGCCAAGCGCATGGCCGAGATGATGCAGGCGGACCTCGCCAAGGTCGGCATCAACGCCAAGCTCGTTTCCTACGAATGGGGCGAGTACCGCAAGCGCCTGCAGGCGGGCGAGCACCAGATGGGCCTCCTCGGCTGGACCGGCGACAATGGCGATCCGGACAATTTCTTGCTTCCTGCTGCGGCTGCGACAGGCGCACGGGAAGGCGAGCCAAAACATCCCGAAGTGGTGCAACCAGAGTTCGAGGACAAGCTTCAGCAAGGCGGCAGAAGCTTTCCGACAAGGCCGACCGCACCAAGCTCTACCAGGAGATGCAGGTCATCGCCAAGGACGAGGTGCCGTGGCGTGAACATCGCCCACTCGACCGTCTTTGAGCCGATCCGCAAGGAGGTCGTCGGACTACAAGGTCAGCCCCTTCGGCGCGCCACGAATTCCACGAACGTCGACGTAGCCGAATAACAATCCGGCTCGTGCGGGGCGGTCCCATGCGGGCCGCCCCGCCTGGTTTTCAGGCGGCATCGGCTGCCATGATCCGATTTTTCCTGAAGCGTGCTGGCGCTCACGCTGCCGACCTTCTTCGCCTTGATGTTCGTCACCTTCATGATGATCCGGCTGGTGCCCGGCGATCCCATCGAGGTGCGCCGCGGCGAGCGCGGCATCTCGCCGGAGCGGCTGGCAGCAGCTGCGCCACGAAATGGGTCTCGACCAGCCGATCTGGAAGCAGTTTTTCGACTATGTCTGGGCTCTGCTGCACGGCGATTTCGGCACCTCGATCATTTCCAAGTCGCCGATCGCCGATGAATTCCTGACGCTCTTTCCCGCCACCCTCGAACTCACCTTCTGCGCCATGCTCTTCGCCGTCGCCGTCGGCGTTCCCGCCGGCGTCATCGCCGCCGCGCGGCGCGGCGGCATCTATGATCAGACCCTGATGGGCGCTGGCGCTCACCGGCTATTCCATGCCGATCTTCTGGTGGGGCCTCATCCTCATTCTGTTCATGTCGAACACGCTGGACCTGACGCCGGTTTCGGGCCGCATCGATCTCATCAAATATCTACTTCCAGCCGGTCACCGGCTTCATGCTGATCGACTCCCTCATCTCCGGCCAGAAGGGCGCCTTCCTGGATGCGGTGCGCCATCTGATCCTGCCGACCATCGTGCTCGGCACCGTGCCGCTCGCCGTCATCGCCCGCATGACGCGCTCCTCCATGCTGGAAGTGCTGGAAGAGGATTATGTCCGCACCGCCCGCGCCAAGGGCCTGTCCGCCGTCCGCGTCATCGGCCTCCATGCGCTGCGCAACGCGCTGATTCCCGTGGTCACCGTCATCGGCCTGCAGGTCGGCGCGCTTCTCGCCGGCGCGGTTCTGACCGAAACGATCTTCTCCTGGCCGGGCGTCGGCAAATGGCTGGTCGAGTCGATCGGGCGGCGCGACTATCCCGCCCTGCAGGGCGGCATCATGCTGATTTCCAGCATCGTCATCCTGGTCAATCTGATCGTCGATCTCCTCTACGGCCTGATCAATCCGAGAATCCGCCATGGCCACTGACACGACCTCGCCATTCACGCCGCACCGCCCGGACCGCTTCTCGCCTTCTGGCGCTCCTTCCGCGAAAATCGCGGCGCCGTCATCGGCCTCGCCGTCGTGACGGTCATCGTCTTCACCGCGATCTTCGCCGATTTCATCGCGCCGCACGATCCGCATCGAACAGTTCCGCGGCTTCACCAAGCTGCCGCCGGTCTGGATGGAAGGGTCGGATTCGCGCTTCATCCTCGGCACCGACGCGGTCGGCCGCGACATGCTCTCGCGCATCATGTACGGCGCGCGCATCTCGCTGTTCATCGGCCTATCGGTGATGGTCGTCTCGATGGTCTTCGGCATCGCGCTTGGCCTCGCCGCCGCCTGGTTCGGCGGCATCGTCGATGTGATCATCATCCGCGTCATGGACCTGATCATGTCGATCCCCAGCCTCGTGCTGGCGATCCTCATCATCGCGGTCATCGGCCCGAACCTGACCAACACCATCGTCGCGGTCACCATCGTCGGCCTGCCGTTCTATGTGCGCCTGGTGCGCGCCTCGGCGATCAGCGAATTGACCAAGGACTATGTCACCGCCGCCAAGGTCGGCAGGCGTGGGTCCGCTCCGGCTCATGCTTTCGACGGTGCTGCCCAATTGTCTCGCCCCGCTCATCGTCCAGGCGGCGCTGGGCGTTTCCGACGCCATCCTCGCGGCCGCCGGCCTTGGCTTTCTGGGCCTCGGCGCCCAGCCGCCGACGCCCGAATGGGGCTCCATGCTGGCCGACACGCGCGACCTCATCACGTTCCCATCCCTGGGTCATGGCCTTGCCCGGCATCGCCATCCTGATCACCGTGCTCGCCATCAATCTGATGGGCGACGGCCTGCGCGACGCGCTCGATCCGCGCCTGCGGCGGAGCTGAGCGTGCTGAAGCCTGCTCGATACGGCCCTCATCGCAGCGCATCGTCTCGGCGTGCTGTCGACGCATTCGGCTGGTTGCCGTCACTGGAGCGAAGCGCCTGGAAGGCCAGCGCCGCAGCGAGACGCATCGTCGATGTCCAGATGGCGTTGCTGGCTGAAATCGAGAGCAATCTCAGCGTTACGCGGAGGTCGATCGTCGCCAACCGCCGCCAGTTGACGCCGGAGGACAGCCGATTATGCCGTGGCAGCAAACCTACGCCCTTCGCTACCGCCGATGAGACCGATTTTGTTTTCGACTCGGTCAAGTCGACGACCTGTCGATCCTGCCGGCCGAAGTCATCCATCGACGTGGTGCACTACTACCGGTCGCCAAGCAGTACAAATTGCTGGATCTGACCGAGGACCTGCGCGATCCCGCTATTCCTTGCGCAATCGACAGGATCGGAAAAGCGCAGAATCTATCGGACTACTGCTGGCAGATCAGGTCGAGTTCCAGAAGATGCTGGGTGAAGCGGCACTTGCCGAACTCGCCTCATATGCAACAAAGCACGGGACTCGATCTCAGCAGACCAGGAAAGCCGCGCCACGAGCCCTGCTTCGATCAGGCGAGAGCCGAGATTTCGGCTGTGTTCAGGACAATCGGAACTATCGGGCCTGTCACTGAAGTCTCCATCCGCGTCACGATGCACCAGGCGCCCAGTCGAACGGTAATATAGGCGAAACCGGAGAAAATTCCAAATCCATGCCCCTCCTCGACATCCAGAACCTCACCGTCGAATTCAAGACCGGCCATCGGCTGGTTCCGGGCCGTGGACGGTGTCTCGCTCACCGTCGATACCGGCGAGGTCCTGGCGATCGTCGGCGAATCGGGCTCGGGCAAGTCGGTGTCCATGCTGGCCGTGATGGGCCTCCTGCCGTGGACGGCGAAGGTGACCGCCGACCGCATGCGATTTCGAGGGCCGCGACCTTCTGCACATGACGCCGGCCGAGCGCCGCAAGATCACCGGCAAGGACATTGCCATGATCTTCCAGGAGCCCATGTCGAGCCTCAATCCCTGCTTCACCGTGGGCTTTCAGCTCGACCGAGGCGCTCAATACCCATCTCGACATGGACAAGGCAGGCGCCGCGCCGCGCGCCATCGAACTCCTCGAAGAAGTCGGCATTCCGGGGCCGGAGCAGCGGCTTTCCTCCTTCCCGCACCAGCTTTCCGGCGGCATGAACCAGCGCGTGATGATCGCCATGGCGATCGCCTGCGAGCCCAAGCTGCTGATCGCCGACGAGCCGACGACCGCGCTCGACGTCACCATCCAGGCGCAAATCCTCGACCTTCTGGTGCGCCTGCAGAAGGATACCGGCATGGGCCTGGTGCTCATCACCCATTCCATGGGCGTCGTCGCCGAAACCGCCGAGCGGGTCAGCGTGCAATATGCCGGGCAGAAGGTCGAGGAACAGCCGGTCAGGCAGCTCTTCGCCGATCCGCGCCATCCCTATACCGCGGCCCTGCTCTCGGCCCTGCCGGAACGCGCCAAGGCGCGTCGGCTTCCCTCGATTCCCGGCGTCGTGCCCGGCCAGTTCGACCGTCCTCCCGGCTGCCTGTTCTCGCCGCGCTGCCAATTCGCAACGTCTCTCTGCCATTCCGTGGCGCCCACGCTGAACGACGGCGCGCTCTGCCACTATCCGCTGCGTGGCGGCCGGCCGCAGGGTCATCCCGGCACGGAGAGGGCCGCATGAGCACCGTTCTCACCGCCCGCGATCTCACCCGCTATTACGGCGTCTCGCGCGGCGCCTTCCGCGAGCCGGCCATCCTCAAGGCGCTGGATGGCGCGAGCTTCACCCTGGAGCGCGGCAAGACGCTTGGCCGTCGTCGGCGAGTCCGGCTGCGGAAAATCAACCCTTGCCCGCCTCGTCACCATGATCGAGCTGCCGACCTCGGGCTCGCTCAATATTGCCGGCCACGACGTCGTGGGCGCTTCCTCCGAAACCCTGCGCGCTGCTCCGTCCCAAGGTGCAGATCGTCTTTCAGAACCCCTACGGCTCGCTCAACCCGCGTCAGAAGATCGGCCACGCTCTGGAAGAGCCGCTGCTTGTCAACACCAAGCTTTCGGCGGCCGAGCGCACCGAGCGGGCCCGCGCCATGATGGCGAGCGTCGGGCTGCGCCCGGAATATTACGACCGCTACCCGCACATGTTTTCCGGCGGTCAGCGCCAGCGCATCGCCATTGCCCGGGCCCTCATGCTCGATCCCGCCGTGCTGGTGCTCGACGAACCGGTCTCCGCCCTCGATGTTTCGATCCAGGCGCAGGTGCTCAACCTGCTGGCCGATCTCCAGGAGCGGCTCAATCTCGCCTACCTGTTCATCAGCCACGATCTCTCGGTGGTCAAGCACATCGCCGACGAGGTGATGGTCATGTATCTCGGCCGCGTCGTCGAGCAGGGCTCGCGTGACGCCGTCTTCGGCAATCCCCAGCATCCCTATACCAGGGCGCTGCTGTCGGCCACGCCGGTTCCCGATCCCGGCGCCAAGCGCGAGCGCATCGTGCTCAAGGGCGAATTGCCCTCGCCGCTTTCCCCGCCGCCGGGCTGCACCTTCCATCCCCGCTGTCCGCTTGCCTTTGGCCACTGCCGGGTGGTGAATCCCGCCGCTGCTTGCCCATGATGCAAGCCTTGTGGCATGCCATGCGGTGAACCCACCCCATCCGAAGTCACAGGCGGCCTGAATGTCAAAGCGCGCGGAACTTTCGGCCGGCGAAGCCCTCGTCGGTCTCCTTGAAGCCTATGGCGTCGACACTATTTTCGGCATTCCCGGCGTCCACAATGTCGAAATGTACCGGGCCCTGCCGCGCTCCAAGATCAGACACATCCTCGTCCGCCACGAACAGGGCGCGGGCTTCATGGCCGACGGCTATGCCAGAGCCACCGGCAAGCCCGGCGTGTGCTTCACCATTACCGGTCCTGGCCTTCTCAACATCCTGACACCCATGGGACAGGCCTGGTCGGATTCGAGCAATGTGCTGGTTGTTTCCTCCGCCCTCGATATCGCCGACAGCGCCCAGGGCCGCGGCCGCCTGCACGAAATGCTCGATCAGCGCGCCGCCGCCGCTACGGTAACGAGCCTTGCCATGCGCGCCTATACCCCGAAAGATATCCAAGATGGCATCGCCCGCGCCTTCGCCAATTTCGCCAGCTCGCGGCCGCGCCCGGCCTATCTGGAAATTCCTCTCGATCTCTTGAAGCAGCCGGCGGGCGACGGCTGGACTCCGCGCGTCCTCCCTTCGTTTCCACTTCCTTCCCGCGCGCAGCTTGCCGAGGCCGCGAAGAAACTGTCGGCGGCACAAAATCCGGTGATCCTGCTGGGCGGCGGCGCCTTGCATGCCGGTCCTGCCGCCATTGCCATCGCCGAAAAGCTCGGCGCACCGATCATCACAACCACGGCCGGCAAGGGCGCGGTGCGCGCCGATCATCCCCTGTGCCTCGGCTACTGCCTGGCGCGCGAGGCCGGTCAGTCGCTGCTCGCCAAATCCGACGCTATCCTCTGCGCCGGTTCCGAGCTTTCGGAGACCGATTTCTGGACGTCCGATTTCATCGTCAGCAAGAACCTCATCCGCATCGACATCGATGCCGGCTCCCTGACCCGGCCCCATGCCGCCGAGATCGCCATTCTCGGCGATGCCCGCGCCGCACTCGAAGGCATCGCCTCCGAACTGAAGGTCACGCGCGCGGCAAAGCCGCCAACACTCGCCACGGACGAAGGCGATTCGTTGCGCAGGATGCTTGGCAAGGTTCTCGCCGTGATCCGCGACAGCCTGCCGGAGGAAACCGTCGTCGCCTCCGACATGACCCAGATCGCCTATGCCGCCAACGAGATTTTCCCCATGCACATGCCCCGCACCTGGCTGCATCCGGTGGGCTTCGGCACCCTGGGCTTCGCGCTTCCCGCCGGAATTGGCGCCAAATTCGGCGTCGGCGAGACGCCGGTCGCCGTCATGATCGGCGATTACGGCATCCAGTACACCATCAATGAACTGGGTACGGCGGCCGAACACAAATTGCCGCTTGTCATTCTGATGTGGAACAACGATGCGCTGGGTGCAATCCGCGACGACATGGTGAACAAGGGCATTCAGCCCAATGCCGTCACGCTTAAGAACCCGGATTTCCAGGCGCTCGCCAAGGCCTATGGCTGCTTCGCCGAGCGGCCCGCCTCGCTCAAGGCGCTGGCTGCCGCGATCAAGGCGGCGCTCAAAGCCGATGGTCCCACCTTGATCGAGATGACGCCCCGGATGCTTGCATGGCTGACGTGGAACTGGCTGATCTGGCCCGCCTCTGACATATTCATGGCCGAATCTCCCGGAGATGACGGCATGAACGGTGAAAGTCAGTTTGACCTCCTGCGAACCGGGCGGTTTCTGCCGCTCTTCGTCTCCCAGGCCATCGGCGCCTTCAACGACAATGCGCTGCGCAACGGCATCGCCATCCTCATCACCTTCGATCTCGCCGTGAAACAGGGCTGGAACGCCATCTATTTCGTGCAGGCCGGAACCGCGCTGTTCATCCTGCCCTATTTTCTGTTCTCCGCCATTTCCGGCCAGCTGGCCGACAAGTTCGACAAGGCCCTCATCGCCCAAAGGGTCAAGTTCGCCGAAATCGGCGTCATGGTATTTGGCGCCGCCGCCCTGTGGCTCGACAATCTCTTTCTCGATCTCGCCGTTCTGTTTCTTGCCGGCACCCTTGCCGCCTTCTTCGGCCCGGTCAAATACGGGGTGCTGCCGCAATATCTGAAGCGCGAGGAACTGATCGCCGGCAATGCGCTGATCGAGATGGGAACCTTCGTCACCATTCTGCTCGGCACCATGTTCGGCGGCTTTCTCGTCCTGCTCGACTGGGGCCGGCCCCTGCTTTCCGTGGCACTCGCCGGGCTGGCGGTCATCGCCTGGATCGCGGCCCTGCGCATGCCCGCAGCCCCGGCCGCCTCGCCGGACCTCAAGATCGACTGGAACCTTCCCTAGCCAGACCTGGAAAGCTCATCGAATACGCGCGCGAGCGCTGGGACGTGTTCTATGCCGTGCTCGGCGCCTCGTGGTTCTGGTTCGTCGGCACCGTGGTTCTGGTTCAGTTTCCCGTCTTCACCAAGGACGTGCTGCTGGCCAACGAGAATGTCGCCAACATCTTCATCGCCACCTTCACCATCGGCATCGGCGCTGGGCTCGACTGCTCACCAATGCGCTGCTGAAGGGCGAAGTCTCGGCCAAATACGTTCCCGTGGCCGCCATCATGATGACGGTCTTCCTGATCGATCTCTATTTCGCTGCGGGCGCGGTGAACGCAAGCCCTGGCGGGCACCGCCAACAACGGACCCGCGATGTTCTTCTCCGACCTGGTCCGGCTGGCGCGTCGGCTTCGACCTCTTCTGCCACGGCCTTTTTCGGCGGCCTCTATGCCGTGCCGCTCAACGCCATCATGCAGACACCGCGCCAGCCCGCCCAAGCGCTCGCGCGTCATCGCCGCCAACAATGTGATCAACGCGATCTTCATGATCGCGGCGACCGTCTCGTCCGTGTTGCTGCTGCAGTTCATGTCGCAGCGCGGATTGTTCCTGGCGCTGGCGCTAGCCAATGCCGTCGCGGCCCTTCTGATCTGCAGCCTCCTGCCGCAGGAACTGACAGCCTATCTGATGCGGCAGCTGTTCCGCCTGCTCTACCGTGTCGAAGTGAAGGGTCTTGAGAATTTCGCCGCGGCGGGGCGCAGGGCGGTCATCGTCGCCAATCACACCTCGATGCTCGATGGTCCGCTGCTCTCCGCTTTCTTGCCCGAGCGTTGCGGCTTCGCCATCAACACCCACGTGGCGAGGCGCTGGTGGACGTGAGCCCGCCTTTCACCTCTTCGACATGATCTCCATCGATCCCGCCAATCCCATGGCGCTGCGCACCCTGGTGAGACCGCTGAAAAAGGGCCGCAAGATCGTGATTTTCCCGGAAGGGCCGCATCACCGTCACCGGCACGCTCGATGAAGGTTTACGAAGGCCCCGGCGCCATTGCCCAGATGGCCGATGCCAAGGTCCTGCCGGTGCGCATCGACGGCGCGCAGTATTCCATCTTCTCGAGCATGCGCGGCAAGCTGCGGCTGCGCTGGTTTCCCAAAGATCACCCTCACCTTCCTGCCGCCGGTCAAGTTCGACTCGCCCGCCGGAATGCGCGGCGCGCGCCCTTCGCGAATACCAGGCCGACAAGCTCTACGATGTCATGACCGACATGGTGTTCTCGCACCTCCAACATCGATCAGACCCTGTTCGAAGCCCTGCTCGACGCCCGCGCCACCCATGGCGGCATCACCGGATCCTCGAGGACATCCAGCGCCAGCCCGTCACCTATGACCGGCTGGTGCTCGGCAGCTTCATTCTCGGCCGCAAGATGGCGGCCCTCACGCCAGGCCAGAAGAATCGTCGGCGTGCTGCTGCCCAATGCCATCGGCTGCTTTCTGACGCATCTTCGGCCTGCACGCCTTTGGCCGCGTGCCCGCCATGCTGAATTTCTCGACCGGTGCCGTCAACATGTCGGCGGCCTGCACCGCGGCGCAGGTCTCGACCATCGTTACCTCGCGCAAATTCATCGAGGCGGGCGAAATGGAGGAGCGATATCGCGATCCTCGTCCAAGAACCGCGCACGATCATCTATCTCGAGGATCGTGCGCGACAGTGTCGGCACTGTCCGACAAGCTGTACGGCCTCTTCGCCAGGTCATTCTCCCGCACTCGCGCTGCGCTCGCAGCGGTCAGCACGCGATCCCGACTGCGCCCGCCATCATTCTCTTTACCTCGGGCTCCGAAGGCGTGCCCAAGGGCGTCGTGCTTTCGCACCGCAATCTCATGCCAACCGTCATCAGGCCGCGGCCCGCATCGCCTTCACCGCCCAGGACATCGTGTTCAACGCCTGCCCATGTTCCACGCCTTTGGCCTGACCGCGCGGCACCCTGCTGCCGGTGCTGGCCGGGCGTGCGCACCTTCCTCTATCCCTCGCCGCTGCACTACAAGATCGATCCCCGAGCTTGCCTACGACACCAACGCCACCGTGCTGTTTGGCACCGATACGTTTCTCATGGGCTATGCCCGCAACGCCAATCCCTATGATTTCTTCAACGTGCGCCTGATCGTGGCCGGGGCCGAGCGGGTGAAGCCGGAAACCCGCGAACTCTGGATGGAAAAATTCGGGCTGCGCATTCTCGAAGGCTATGGCGCCACCGAATGCGCGCCGGTTCTTGCCGTCAACACGCCGATGCATCACCGCACCGGCACCGTCGGCCGGCTGCTCGACCGCATCGAATACCGGCTCGAGCCGGTCGAAGGCATCGCCGAAGGCGGCCGGCTGTTCGTCAAAGGCCCCAATGTCATGCTGGGTTACTTGCGCGCCGACAATCCCGGTGTGATCGAAGCCCCGCCCGATGGCTGGTACGACACCGGCGACATCGTCGAAGATCGACGAACACGGCTTCGTCACCATCCTCGGCCGGGCCAAGCGCTTTTCGCAAGATCGCCGGCGAAATGGTCTCGCTCACCGCTGTCGAGGCGAAACTGCAGGACAGCCTTTCCCGGACTGAGGACCATGCCGTCGTCGCCATTCCCGACGAGAAGAAGGGCGAGCAGCTGGTCCTGATCACCACCGCCGAGAAGCTCGACCGCAAGCAACTGGCCGACGGGCTGAAGACGGCGGGCGCCACCGAACTGATGATTCCGCGCAATATCCTGCACGTGAAGGAGCTGCCGGTGCTGGGCTCCGGCAAGACCGACTACGTGACCCTCAACCGTCTGGCACAGGAACAAATCAAGGAATGAACCTCGAGCTCGAGGCGCATGAACAGGCGCTGCTCGCGGGCCGTGAAGGCAAGGCCATGCAGCTTGCCATGCGTCTGCTGGTGCAGGCGGCGCGAATCATGGGCGCCCCCCGTCTCGTTCCCATCAGCTTTGCCCATATCGATGCCTGTTTCTACACCGGCCAGGCGCATGTCGATTTCGCCCGCTATCTTCTGGAGCAACGGCGCCAGGCTTGCCGTGCCCGCCTGGACCAACAACGGCGTGGTCAGTCCTGCCGATGCCGGCATCTGCGCCCGAAGCGGTACGATCCCGAAACTGGTGCGCGGCGCCCGTCAGCTGATGCAGCTCTATGCGCAACTCGGCTGCAAACCCACCTGGACCTGCGCGCCCTATCAATTGCCGGGCGGCCCCAAATTCGGCGATCATATTGCGGTGGGTGAATCCAATGCGGTTGCCTATTACAATTCCGTTATCGGCGCCCGCACCAACAAATATGGCGACTATCTCGATGTGGCCTGCGCGCTCATCGGCCTAGCGCCCTTCGCCGGGCTTCACACCGATGAAGGGCGCCAGGCAGAGCTTCATTTCGATTGCACATCGCTCGCCGAAGACTGGAAACGCCAGGATATTTTCTTTCATCTCCTCGGCCACCATCGTGGGCCGCATGGCCGGCCGCCGCATTCCGGTCGATCTCCGGCCTGCCTGGAAACCTCAGCGAGCAATCTCAAGGCCCTGAGTGCGGCCGTTGCGGCATCGGGCGGTGTCGAACTCCTGCATGGCGTCGGTGTGACGCCGGAAGCGCCGACCTTGCATGCGGTCTTCCGATCGGCGAGACGCTTGCGCGTCACGACCGACGATCTGACGGCAGCCCACCAGGAGCTTTCCACCGGCCGCGATGGTCCGCTCGATGCGGTGGCGCTCGGCACGCCGCATTTCTCGCTTGCCGAATTTGAGGAACTCGTGCGCCTGCTCGACGGCCGCAAGGTGAAAGCCCGACCTTCAGTTCATCGTCACCACGCCGCGGCATCCGCGAAATGCTCATCGAGCCAAGGGCTGGCTCGCCCGATTGCAGGAGGCGGGCATCGCCATGCCCGTCGATATCTGCACCTACTATTCGCCGCGAATTCACGGGCCTCAAGGGCCGCGTCATGACCAATGCCGCGAAATGGGCCTATTACGCGCCGGGCATGCTGGGTGTTGAAGTCTGCTTCGGCAGCTTGAAGGAATGCGTTGAAAGTGCCGTGCGCGGCGAAGTCTGGCGCGATCCCGCCCTGTGGTTGTCGTCATGATCCGTGCCACTGTTCTCAATGCCGGCGATAGCCGAAGGTCCGGTTCTCCTGCTCGATGAACCTTTGAGTTTCTGGGGCGCATTCGATCCCCGCAGACCGGAGTCATTCATCGACATTCACCATCCGCAGTGGGGCGCATGCCTCACAGGCAAGATCCTGATGATGCGCGAAAGCCGGGGTTCCGGCAGCGCCCCCGGCGGCCTTGCCGAAGCGATCCGGCTTGGCACGGCGCCCGCCGCAATCATTCTGGTGCAGCCTGATATCAACCTTGCCATCGGCGCCGCCGTGGCGGAAACGCTCTACGGCAAGCCCTGCCCGGTGCTGGCGGTTTCCGCTGCGGACTTTCATGAAGCTTTGCAAGCAGGCGGCTCGATTTGCGTATCGCCCGTGATGGCGCGTCTCGGCCTTCCGCTATGACATGCGCGCAGTCTCGACTAGAAGGATTCCATGAGCTTTGCAGCGATCACCGACCGGCTCGCCGGGCTCGGTTCCGAAAAATGGGCCGTGCACATCGAAGGCAAGCGCCGCGCCGCGCCGGCGAGAGACCTGATCTTCCTGTCGATCGGCGAGCCCGACGCGCCGCCGCCCGCCGCCATCATGGACGTGGTCGATCGCCGGATGCGGGCCGGCCGCACCCGCTATTCCAGCGGCCGCGGCGAACCCAGACATTCTCGACGGCGCTCTGCCGCGCATTATTCGCGGCGCACCGGACGCGCCGTCACACCCGAGCAATTCCTCTTCCTGCCCGGAACGCAGACGGCGCTGTATGTGGCGATGCATGACGCTCGTCGAACTCGGCGACGAAGTGCTGATGGCCGATCCCTATTACGCCACCTATGAAGGCGTCATCGCCGCGGCGGGCGGCAGTCGCCGTTCCGGTGCGCGTCGATCCCGATCACGGCTTCCATCTCAAGGCCGCCGATCTCGAGCGGGCGATCACGCCGAAGACCCGCGTCCTTCTGCTCAACACGCCGAGCAATCCCACGGGGCGGTGTTCACTGCCGAAGACAATCGCCAGGATCGGCGAGTCTGCGAGAACCATGACCTGTGGATCGTCTCCGATGAGGTCTATGCCACGCTGACCTATGGCAACACCGTATTCGCCTCGCCCTTCGATGAGCCGCGCCTGCGAGAAGCGCACCGTCGTCGTCTCGTCGGTATCGAAGTCCCATGCCATGCCGGGCTTCCGCTGCGGCTGGATCGCGGCCTCGGAGGAATTTTGCGAAGCGCGCCATTGCCGCTCACCGAAACCATGCTCTTCGGCTCCCAGCCCTTCCTCGAGGATGCGACAGCCTTCGCCATCGACAATCACTTCCCCGAAGTCGATGCCATGAAGCGGAGCTACGAGCGCCGCGCCCGCGCCTTGGTGGCGGGCCTCAAGGGCGCCAAAACCGTCTCCGCCCGCATGCCCGAAGGCGGCATGTTCGTCATGGTCGATGTGCGCAAGACCGGTCTCTCCGGCGAGGCATTTCGCGCGAAAGCTGCTCGCCGAGGAAAATGTCGTCACCATGCCGGGCGAAAGCTTCGGCGCCGGCGGCGCCGGCCACGTGCGCGTGGCGCTGACCGTCGATGAAGCGGAAATCGCCGAGGCGTGCCGGCGGATCGTCAGGCTTGCTGGACGGCTTGCCGCCTGATCACTTCACCTGATAGCCAAACTCCTCCGCCTGCTCCGTCAGCCATTCCCAGAAGCTTTCCGAGAAGCCGCGGAACACCGAAAGCTCGAAGGCATCCTCGCCCACGCGCGTGAGATGCACGCCGACATGGGCCATCTGCGTCAGCGCGCATTGGCCCGATCGGAAATTCGCTCTCGTGCAGATCGACCGGCGTGCCCTTGGCCAGCACATGGCGCACCTTCGGCCCTCGATGCGGATGATGACACGGCCATGGCTCTGGTCGGAGCAGGAGGCAAGCCTTTCGAGCTTCTTCCGTCACCTCGGCGAAGGGCATGCCCAGCACATAATACTGGTCCGCTCCCGCCCATTGCACGGTGCCGCCCGGCAAGTCTTTCAGCGCGTCGGCCAGCGCCTTCGCCTTGCCCTTGCGCGCGATGACCGTGACGATCGACACCGGATGGCGCACCGAAAGTTCCACACCCGGCGCGCCCTTGTCGGCGCCGAAGCGGCCCTGCATGGCAACGCCGGCGAGCGGCGATAGCGCGTGGAATGATCTCAGGCATGGAGCTTTCTGTTCTCCCTGTCGTAATGCATGGGATCGCAGATCTCGCCATACATGTGGATGTTGCGCAGGCCATCGAAAATCTTCACGACTTCGCCATGGCGCTCGCGGCCATGTGCGAGCAGCGCCAGCCCCAGCCACATGTTCAGCATCGGCGACCAGGCGACCGAGGAGATATAGCCCTGGTCCGTTGGCCATCGACGGCGCGATCGTCCTTCTTCAGGAGATGCGAGCCCGACCGCAGTCGGTCCGCCTTGTCGACCGGCCGGATGCCGACGACGCATTGCCGGTTCTGGTCGATGAGGCCTTCGCGTGCCGCCATCATGCGGCCGATATAATCCTTCTTGGACGACATCATCTTGCCGAGGCCGAGATCGCCGGCCGTTGTCGTGCCGTTCAGTTCGCCGCCCGCCACATGGCCCTTCTCGATGCGCATGATCGACAGCGCCTCGACGCCATAGGGCGCAATGCCGAATTCCTCGCCCGCCTGCATGAGCGCGCGCGCCGCCATGTTGCCGTAGTCCGCCGGCACCGCCAGCTCATAGGCATGCTCGCCGGAAAACGAAATGCGGAACAGCCGCGCCGGTCATGCCGCCGAGCATGCGTGATCTCCTTGGCCGCCAGATAGGGGAAGCGTCGTGTCGTTCAGCTCGACCCCATCGACGATCTTCTGCAGCGTGGCGCGCGCCTTGGGCCCGGCAACCGCCATCTGCGCCCATTGTTCGGTGACCGAGACATATTGCACGTCGAGATCGGGCCACAGCGCCTGATGGCAGAATTCCATATGCGACATGACGCGCGCCGCATTGGCCGTCGTCGTCGTCATCAGGAAATGATCGTGCGGCCAGCCGCGATGTGGTGCCGTCGTCGAACACGATGCCGTCCTCGCGCAGCATCAGGCCATAGCGCGCCTTGCCCACATCAAGCGTGCGAGAAGGTGTTGCAATAGAGCCGGTTCGAGAAATTCGGCCGCATCCCTGCCCTGCACATCGATCTTGCCGAGCGTCGAGACATCGCAGAGGCCGACCCGCTCGCGCGTCGCCAGAACTTCGCGCGAGGCGCTGGCCAGCCAGTCCTCGCCTTCTCGCGGAAACCACGACGAGCGCATCCACAATCCGGTTTCGACGAAAACCGCGCCCAGTTCCTCGGCCCAGTCATGCAGCGGCGTCTTGCGCACCGGCTGGAAATGATGACCGACGAAAGGCCCGGCAAGCGCTCCGAAGGAAACCGGCGTGTAATAGGGCCGGAACGTCGTGGTGCCCACCTGGTCCATGCTCTTGCCCGTCGCTTCCGCCAGGATGGCGATGGCATTGACATTGCCGAGCTTGCCCTGGTCGGTCGCCATGCCGGCCGTGGTGTAGCGCTTGGCGAGTTCGATATCGCGGTAGCCTTCGCGCGCCGCGAGCGGCAGATCCTTCGCCGTCACATCGTTCTGGTAGTCGACGAAGGCCTTGCCGGTCGATTCCTTCACCCACCACAGGGGCGTGATGGCGAAGGCCTCGTCGCGGCATTTGGGAATGGCAGGCGTCTTGCCCTTCAGCGTGCCTTGGCCCGCGCGCCGTCGGCCAGGCATTCCGAAAGCAGCATCTTGCCCGCAGCCGATCCCGCCGCCACAAAGGCATCGCCCACATCGGGCGGCACGAAGCCGGCAATGCGCTCATCCCATTTCGGCTTGGCGCCGCGATGGCACATCAGATTGACGATCGGGCTCCAGCCGCCCGACATGGCGACCGCGTCGCAAGGATATGCGCTGTGATCGGTCAAGCTCGATGCCGGCGACACCGCTTGCCGCCCGTGACATTGACGATCATCCGTCCACGGAGCACCGGAACGCCGCCCGCATCGGCCTTGGCGTCCTTGCGCGCTGTCGATGATCGCCTCGACATGAACGCCATGGGCCTTCATGTCGCGCGCCGTGCGATAGCCCGAATTGTTGTTGGTGAACACCGCGACCGATTCTGCCCGGCGGCTGCCGCATAGCGGTTGGCGATAGGTCCGCATGCGCCGAGGCCAGCATGACGCCCGGCACATCATTGCCGCCGAAGACGATCGGCCGCTCCTCCGCCCCCGTCGCCAGCACCGCGCGCTTGGCGATGATCCGCCAGTAGCGCTGCCGCGGCTCGTAAGGCGAAGGCTCCGCCACATGATCGTTCACCCGCTCGACGGCGCCGAAGATATTGTCGTCATACCAGCCGAAGATCGTGGTGCGCGGCATCAGCGTGACATTGGGCATGGAGCCGAGTTCGGCGATCGACGCCCTGCGCCCAGTCGCAGCCCGAGCATGCCGCCGATCTCCTCATTCTCGTTGAGCAGCGAGCCGCCCAGCGCCGCGCCTTCATCGGCGAGAATGACGCGCGCGCCGGAGCGCGCCGCGGTCAGCGCCGCCATCAGGCCGGCAGGCCCGGAGCCGATCACCAGCAGATCGCAATGGGCATAGGCCTTCTCGTACTTGTCGGGATCGGCCTCCTTGGACGCGCTGCCCGAGGCCGGCGGCGCGGCGGATCATTGGCTCGTAGATCTTTTCCCAGAAGCTCTTCGGCCACATGAAGGTCTTGTAGTAGAAGCCGGCGACGAAAATGGACGAGGCCAGCGAATTGACGGCGCCGATATCGAAATTGAGCGACGGCCAGCGGTTCTGGCTCCGGGCCACCAGCCCGTCATAAAGCTCGATCATGGTGGCGCGCGTGTTGGCTTCCTTGCGCGCCGCCCTCGCGCAGTTCAACCAGCGCATTGGGCTCCGAGGCGCCCGCCGAAATCACGCCGCGCGGCCGGTGATATTTGAACGAGCGCCCCATGAGATGCACGTCATTGGCGATCAGCGCCGAGGCCAGCGTGTCGCCGGGATGGCCCGTGAAGGCCTTGCCGTCGAAGGTGAAGTCGAGCGGCGCTGCCGCGGTCGATGCAGGCCGCCCTTGTCGAGCCGGAAGCCGGTCATGGCGCCAGCTCCGGCGTCTTCGCCCAGTCGCGCGCCGTCACCATCGCGAAGATTTCATGGGTCTGCGGTATCGCGCGTCACCACCAGCCAGGCCCGGCAGCCGCCCGAATGATGCACATATTCGTCGAAGCGGCCCTTGGGATTGTCGCGCAGGTAGACGTAGTCGAACCACTGATCCATGGTCGCCGGATCGTTGGACGTTGGCCGCTGCCGGCCTGGCATCGCCGAGGAAGGTGAATTCCTCGACCGGCCGCGTTCCGCAATGGGGACATTTGATCAGCATACGGAACAACTTTCAATGCAGATTGGGCGTGGCGCCCTGGCCTTTTTCGTCGATCATGTAGCCGCGGCGGAAGCGGTCGAGACGATAGGCGGCGTTGAGCTTGTGCGGCTCGTTCTTGGCGATCGTATGGGCGAAGCACCAGCCCGACGCCGGCGTCGCCTTGAAGCCGCCATAGCACCAGCCGGCATTGAGATAGAGCCCGTCGATATGGGTCTTGTCGATGATCGGCGAGCCATCCATCGACATGTCCATGATGCCGCCCCACGAGCGCAGCACCCGCACCCGCGCAAGGCCGGGGATCATCGCGACGCCCGCCTCGATCACATGCTCGACCATCGGCAGATTGCCGCGCCGCGCATAGGAATTGTAGCCGTCGAGATCGCCGCCGAAGACCAGCCCGCCCTTGTCCGACTGCGAGACGTAGAAATGCCCGGCGCCGAAGGTGATGACGCCGTCGATGTAGGGCTTGAGGCCTTCCGAGACGAAGGCCTGCAGCACATGGCTTTCGATCGGCAGCTTCAGGCCCGCCATGGCGGCGACTTCCGAGGAATTGCCGGCCGCCGCGAGGCCCAGCTTCTTGCAGCCGATGAAGCCCCGGCTCGTCTCGACGCCCACAACCTTGCCGTTCTCGATCCTGATGCCGGTGACTTCGCAATTCTGGATGATGTCGACGCCGCGCGAGTCGGCGCCGCGCGCATAGCCCCAGGCCACCGCGTCATGGCGCACCGTGCCGCCGCGCCGCTGCAGCAGGCCGCCCCTGATCGGAAAGCGCGCGTTGTTGAAATCGAGGAAGGGATACATCTCGCGCACCGCTTCGCGTATCGAGCAGTTCCGCGTCGACGCCGTCGATGCGCATGGCATTGCCGCGCCGGGCGAAGGCATCGCGCTGCGCATCGGTGTGGCAGAGATTGAGCACGCCGCGCTGCGAAACCATGGCGTTGAAGTTGAAATCCTGCTCGAGCCCCTCCCACAGCTTCATCGACCATTCGTAGAACGGATTGTTGCCGGGCAGCATGTAGTTGGAGCGGATGATCGTCGTGTTGCGCCCGACATTGCCGGAGCCGAGCCAGCCCTTCTCCAGCACCGCCACATTGCTGATGCCATGCTCCTTGGCGAGATAATAGGCGGTCGCCAGCCCGTGCCCGCCGCCGCCGACGATCACGACGTCGTAGTCTCTCTTCGGCTGCGGCTCGCGCCAGGCCGGCGCCCAGTTCTTGTGGCCGGAGAAGCGAGTTCCTGAGCAGCGAGAAGACGGAATATTTCATGCGCTCAGCAATCCAGCGTCGTGTCGCGCTCCCATTGGGTGAGGTGGCGGCAATACTGGTTCCACTCATTGTGCTTGAGCTTGAGATAGGCGACGCAGACCTCTGCGCCGATCGCCTCGCGCAGATACTTGTCCTTCTCGAAATTGCGCAGCGCATCGAGCAGATTGAGCGGCAGCTTCTTGGCATCCTTCACCGTGTGGCCTTCCGCATACATGTCGATGTCGAGGCGCTTGCCCGGATCCATCTTCGCCTCGATGCCGTGCAGGCCCGCCGCCAGGATGACGGCCAGCATGAGATAGGGGTTGGCCGCACCGTCCGGCAGGCGGAACTCGGTGCGGCCCGCGTCGGGAATGCGCACCATGTGGGTGCGGTTGTTGCCGCCGAAGGTGATCGTGTTGGGCGACCAGGTGGCGCCCGAGACGGTGCGCGGCGCATTGATGCGCTTGTAGGAGTTCACCGTCGGATTGGTGATCGCCACCAGCGATTCCGCATGATGGATCAGGCCGCCGAGGAAATGATAGGCCAGCGTGCGAAAGGCCCATTCGCCCTTGGCATCGTGGAACAGATTCGTCTTGCGGGCATTGTCCCACACCGAGAGATGCACATGGCAGCCGTTGCCGGTGAGGTTGATGAAGGGCTTCGGCATGAAGGTGGCGCGAAGCCCGTGCTTCTCGGCGATCGACTTCACCATGAACTTGAAGAAGGCGAGCTGGTCGGCGGTGGTCAGCGCGTCGTTGAAATTCCAGTTGATCTCGAACTGGCCGTTGGCGTCCTCGTGGTCGTTCTGATAGGGGCCCCAGCCGAGCTGCGATCATGGTCGAGCAGATTTCGCGTGATCACATCGAGGCGCCGCATGATCGCCGCCTGGTCGTAGCAGGGCTTCTCCTGGGTATCGCGGTGATCGGAAATCGCCGTGCCGTCGGCATTGATCAGATGGAATTCGGGCTCGACGCCGGCCATCAGCTTGCAGGTTCTTCTTGGCGGTCTTCTCCATCAGCTTGCGCAGCGCCACGCGCGGCGCCTGCGCCAAGGGCTCGCCGTTCATCCACGGATCGCCCGCCACCCAGGCCACTTCCGGCCGCCACGGCAGCGGAATGATCGAATTCGGTATCCGGCATCACCAGAATGTCGGGATGCGCCGGCGTCTGGTCGAGCCAGGTGGCAAAGCCCGCAAATCCCGCGCCCGCCTTCTGCATCTTGCCTGCCGCTTCCGCCGGCACCAGCTTGGCCCGCTGCGTGCCGAACAGGTCGGTGAAATTGAACAGGAAGAACTTGATCTTGTTGTTCTTGGCGTATTTCGCGAGGTCCCCCGCCATCATGTTTCGCTCCCCTGCGTGTGTTGTTTTCATTTGTTGATGAATTGCGCCGGCTTTGCAAGCCGGGTCAGAATACTGGCTCCCAGCGCACCTCGGTTGTGACCGAATTGGCGATGAAGCAGTCCTGCGTGGGCGGCATGATGCATGGCCTCGAGCGCCGTCCAGTCCGGCTGATTGGCGCCGGAGAACACCACATGGGGCCGCATGCGTGACGGAGCTCACGAAATATTTCCCTTGGGCGTTCTTGGTCATCAGGCCCGAGGCTTCATCGCGGTAACTGTCGACCACGTAACCCTTGCCCGCCGCCGCCCACAGGAAGGTCAGCATGTGGCAGGCGGAAAGGCTGGCGACGAAGGCCTCTTCCGGATCGATGCCGGCGGGGTCGGAAAATTTCGGCACCACCTGCGGCGACGAGGAGGCCCGCACCGTCAGTCCGCCGTCGAATGACCATTGATGACCGCGGCTGAAGCGCTTGTCGGTGAAGACCTCGTCCGCTCCCCGCTGCCAGGCAACCGTGGCCACGATATTGGTCATGCTCAGGATCCTCCCCTGCCCGGGAATCCAGTTGGTTCCGGCAAGCGGCACCTGCGCCATGGCGGCGGCCTCGACGGTCAGCGCGCACCAGGTCTTCCGGCTCGAGATTGTGCACGTGGCTCTTGCCGTTGGCCCGCGCGATGGTCTGCGCCTCAAGCGTCATCACCTTGAGATAGTTGGACAAGCCGCCGCCCGGCCTTCACCGGATCGAGCCGCTTGGCCAGTTCCGGATCCTGCGTGGTGATGCCGGCCGGATCGCGGCCCTCGTGCCAGTCGTCATAGGCGCCGGCCGTGGTGCCGAGCTGCCTGGTATTCCTCTTCGAGATGCGGATCGTTGTCGCCCAGCGCCACCAGCGCCGCCGTGCCGATCGACACCGCATCGGCGCCGAGCGCCAAGGCCTTCGCCACATCGGCGCCGTTGCGGATGCCGCCCGAAACGATGAGCTGCACCTTGCGGTGCATGCCGAGTTCCTGCAGCGCCTGCACCGCCGGGCGGATGCAGGCAAGCGTCGGCTGGCCGACATGCTCGATGAACACTTCCTGGGTGGCCGCGGTGCCGCCCTGCATGCCGTCGAGCACCACCACGTCGGCCCCGGCTTTCACCGCCAGCGCCACATCGTAATAGGGCCGCGCGCCGCCGACCTTCACATAGATCGGCTTTTCCCAGTCGGTGATTTCGCGCAGCTCGTGGATCTTGATTTCAAGATCGTCGGGCCCCGTCCAGTCGGGATGGCGGCAGGCCGAGCGCTGGTCGATGCCCTTGGGCAGGCAGCGCATCTGCGGCCACGCGATCGGAAATCTTCTGGCCGAGCAGCATGCCGCCGCCGCCGGGCTTGGCGCCCTGGCCGACCACGACTTCGATGGCATCGGCCTTGCGCAGATCGTCCGGATTCATGCCGTAGCGCGACGGCAGATACTGATAGACCAGTGTTTTCGACTGGCCGCGCTCTTCCGGCGTCATGCCGCCATCGCCCGTCGTCGTCGAGGTGCCGGCCATCGTGGCGCCGCGCCCCAGCGCTTCCTTGGCCTGCGCCGAGAGCGAGCCGAAGCTCATGCCGGCGATGGTGATCGGGATTTTCAGCTCGATCGGCTTCTTGGCGAAGCGCGTGCCGAGCACAACATTGGTGCCGCATTTCTCGCGGTAGCCTTCCAGCGGATAGCGCGAGATCGAGGCGCCGAGGAACAGCAGATCGTCGAAATGCGGCAGCTTGCGCTTGGCGCCGGCGCCGCGGATGTCATAGATGCCGGTGCGTCGCGGCGCGGCGGATTTCCGACAGCGTAAAGTCGTCGAAGGTATGCTGACTTGCGCGGCGTAGTGTGCGGGATGTTGGTGTCCATGGCGAACCTCAGTATGCGTCGGCGTGATCGACGCTGAAATTGTAAAGCTTGCGCGCCGAGCCGTAGCGGCGGAAGTCCGATGGCTTCTCCTTGCGCTTGGCTGCGTTCAAGCAGTCGCGCGAGATCGGCGAGATGTTCCTCGCGCATTTCCTTCTCGATGCAGTCGGCGCCGAGGCTTGCGACCTTGCCCTTCACATAGAGCCGCGCTTCGTAAATCGAATCGCCCAGCGCATCGCCGGCATCGCCGCAGCACAATCAGATTGCCGCGCTGCGCCATGAAGGCCGACATGTGGCCGACCGAGCCGCCCACCACGATATCGATGCCCTTCATCGAAATGCCGCAGCGCGACGAGGCATCGCCATCGATGACCAGAAGCCCGCCATTGCCGGTGGCGCCGGCCGATTCCGATGCATTGCCCTTGATCCAGACCAGGCCCGACATCATGTTTTCGGCAACGCCCACGCCCGCATGGCCGTGGACGATCACTCCGCTTCCTTGTTCATGCCGCCGCAATAGAAGCCCACATGGCCGTTGATTTCGACCATGCAGCGGCCCGTCAAGGCCGCAGGCGATGGCGTGCTGGCCCATCGGGATTGCTGATGATCCAATGCCGCTCATTGGTGTTCTTGGGCAGGGCTGCAGACGCTGCGTTGATGCCCGTCACGCCGTCCTTCTGGAGATCAAGCTCGTTCACGCGTGCCCGCCCCAGGTGTAGATCGTCGTCGGCTCCGGTTCCCAGATTTTCGCCGTCGTCGGCGCCGGGAAGATGCGCGATGGCGCGGTATTCGGTGGCCATCGCCACCCAGTCCTCGGTCTCGGCCAGCACCGCATGCTTGCAGGCAATGGGATCGCGCACCACCGCGAAGCCGTCGGCGGTGCCGACCAGGAATGTGTAGAAGCCGTCGAGATCCTTGATGCCGTCTTCCAGCGCCTGCTTGAGCGATGCGCCGCTACGCAGCTTCCAGGTCATGTAGGCGGCCGCCACTTCCGTGTCGTTCTCGGTCTGGAATTCCATGCCCTCCCTGCTTGCAGGTTCTCGCGCAGCCGGTTGTGATTGGAGAGCGAGCCATTGTGCACCAGGCAGAGATCGGCGCCGGTGGCGAAGGGATGCGAGCCCGCCGTGGTCACCGCACTCTCCGTCGCCATGCGGGTGTGGCCGATGATGTGCGTGCCCTTGGCCTCGTCGAGATCGAACTTGTCATAGACATTCGGCCGGCAGGCCCACTTCCTTGAAGATTTCGATGGTCTGGCCGGAGCCCACGACGCGCACCTTCGGATGATGTGCTTTCAGCCATTTCGACCACCGCCGCTTCCTTGGCCGTCGGTCACCAGGATGCAGTGGTTGCCGATCTTCTTGATCGTCGCCTCGCATTTCAGCGCCTTCTCCAGTCCCGCATCGACCTTCTTCCAGTCGTAATTCGGCATCGTCATGGGCGAGCGAGAATTTGGTCTGGTTCTTCTTCACCGGATTGCGATAGATCGCGACCCCGGCCGAGTCGGGACCGCGGTTGGTCATCTCGATGAGCATGGGCTTGAACATGGCCCCGAGCTTGCGTTGCAGCTTGGGGTTCTTGAGATAAAGTCCGACAATCCCGCACATGGGCAAATACCTCTTCGGCGACACTCCGCAGAGCCATATCAGGACGGGCGGGGCATTTCAACTGTCAGGAACTATTTATTCTTAAGGGGAATATTATATCCCGCGAGGATCGACGACGTCACTCCTCCCGCCGGTAGCTGATCACCGACAAATAACGGATCGGCAGTTTGCGCAGCTCCTCCGGCCCGTGCGGCGCGTCGGCATCGAAGAACAGGGCATCGCCGGGATGCATGTCATAGGTCTTGCCGCCGTGCCGGTAGACCACATTGCCCTCCAGCATGTAGAGGAATTCGAGCCCAGCATGCTGGAAGGTGGGAAAGACATCTGACTCTTTCGTCAACGTAATCATATAGGGTTCGACCATCACCGGCCCATGCGGGCTGTGGCCCAAGAGCTGATACTGGTGCCCGGCCCTGGTGCCGCGCCGCTCGATCGTCAGTCCTTGCCCGGCCTTGACGAAGCTCGCGTCGCGGATTTCCTCGAAGCCGCGGAACAGCGAGGTGACCGGCACCTGCAGGGCCCGCCCCAAGGCCTGCAGCGAGGCAAGCGACGGCGAGGTGGCGCCATTTTCGATCTTCGACAGCATGCCGGCCGACATCTCCGCCGCCTTGGCCAATTCCGAAATGGTGAGCCCGAGCTTTTCGCGGAAACGCTTGACCTCGCGCCCGATAGCTTCCTCCAGGAGCTTGCTTTGGGACGCGGTGAGATGCGGCTCCTGATAGGGCAGTTTCTTTTTCTTCTTCTTCTCCCAAGCCTGCTTGTCCACGGTGGGAAACCTCCCGAAAGGACCTTCATAGGACATTGCGCAGCCGCTGGCCACTTGGCTAATCTGGATCGATGACCGCCAGACACGCCTGCGACCCGCTGACCGCGGAGGAAATTGCCGTGGCCGCCAAGGCCGTAAGGAACCAGGCGGGCCTCGATGCCAGCGGCTGGTTCGAAACCATCGCCCTCGACGAGAGCGACAAGTCGCGGCTTCTGGCGGGCGATCCTTCGACCCGCCATGCCTATGTCTGCTGCTATGAGCCTTCCTCCCACCGCACCTTCACCGGCCTGGTCGATCTGGGGCGCGGCACATTGAAGGACTGGCGCCACGTTCCCGGTGTCCAGGCTCGCATCGTCATCGATGAATTTACCGAAGGCAGCCGCATCGCCAAGGCCGATCCCGCCTTTCAGGAGGCCTGCCGCAAGCGCGGCATCACCGATATGGACAAGGTTCTGGTCGAGGCGTGGGCGGCCGGCAATTTCGGCATTGCCGGCGAAGAAGGCGAGCGCCTCGCCTATGGCCGCTGCTGGCTCGCCAATGACGCGGGCGACAATCCCTATGGACGGCCGATCTCCGATCTCCATCCGGTGATCGACCTGCGCCGCCGCCGCATCGTCCGCGTCGACGATTTCGGCGTCAGCGCCACTGCCTCCCGATTCCTGCCCGATCAAACTCACGGAGGGTTTGCGCCGCGACGTGAAGCCCTTGGAGATAACCCAGCCGGAAGGCCCAAGCTTCACCGTCGAGGGCCACGAGGTGCGCTGGCAGAAATGGCGCCTGCGCATCGGCTTCAATGTCCGCGAAGGCTTGATCCTCCACGACATCGGCTATGAGGACCAAGGCCGTCTGCGCTCCATCATGCACCGCGCCTCGCTCACCGAAATGGTCGTGCCCTACGGCGATCCAACCCCGGGCTCTTTCCGCCGCAACGCCTTCGATCTCGGCGAATACGGCATCGGCTCGCTGTTCGATAGCCTGACGCTGGGCTGCGACTGTCTCGGCCATATCCATTATTTCGACGTCTGCGCGCATGACTGGCACGGCCGCCCGCGGCCGATCGCCAACGCCATCTGCATGCACGAGGAGGACGTCGGCCTGTTGTGGAAATTCGCCGATTGGGAAAAGCCCGAGGCGGCGCTGCGCGCCCGCTCCCGCCGCCTGGTGATTTCCGCGCTCGCCACCATCGGCAATTATGTCTACGGCCTGTTCTGGTATTTCTATCAGGACGGCACCATGGGCATCGAGGTGAAGGCAACCGGCATTCCCTTACCTTCGGCCCATGCCCCCGGCGACGGTTTCGCCCTGGGGCGCCGCCCTCGACGTAGGGATCGAAGGCAGCGTTCACCAGCACTCCTTCTCATTCCGTTTCGACATGGCGGTGGATGGACCGCTGAATGCGGTGCGCGAAGTGAATGCCGAGCGCCTGCCGATGGGCCCCGGCAATCCCTACGGCAATGCGCTGCGCACGGCGATGACACCCCTGAGGAACGAGGGCCAAGCCCAACGCAACATGAACCTGGAATCCGCCCGCTTCTGGCAGGTGATCAATCCCAATGTGATCAACCGCTTTGGCCAGCCCGTCGCCTACAAGTTGGTGCCGGGCCTCAATGCCACGCCATTCCTCGATCCCGAGGCGCCGGTGGCGCGGCGCGCCGAGTTCATGTTCAAACATTTCTGGGCAACCCAATATGCTCCCGGCGAGCTCTATCCCGCCGGCTGGTTCCCCAACCAGCACGCCGGCGGCGACGGCATCGGCGCCTGGACCAAGGCCGACCGCAATCTCGAGAACGAGAATGTCGTCGTCTGGTACACGCTCAACTACCACCATGTCTGCCGTCCCGAGGACTGGCCGGTGCAGCCCGTCGTCAATGCCTCATTTCACTGGATGCCGGCCGGATTTTTCGAGCGCAATCCGGCCCTCGACGTGCCGCCGCCGGCGGCCAAATCCTGCTGCTGAGCCGCCCCGTTCCACTTGTATTTCGCTACCGCACACAGCATAAGTGCGCGCTCAAAACGGGATCGTCCATGTCCACACCACGCCTGACCCATCTGCAGCGGCTGGAGGCCGAGAGCATCCACATCATCCGCGAAGTCGCCGCCGAATGCGAAAAGCCGGTGATGCTCTATTCGATCGGCAAGGATTCGGCCGTCATGCTGCATCTCGCCATGAAGGCCTTCTATCCCGCCAAGCCGCCCTTTCCGCTGATGCATGTCGATACCCGCTGGAAGTTCCGCGACATGATCGCGATGCGCGACGAGACGGCGAAGAAGCTGGGGCTCAAACTCATCGTCTATGTCAATCCCGAGGGCGCCGCCAAGGACGTCAACCCCTTCGACCACGGCTCGGCGCTGCACACCCAGATCATGAAGACCGACGCCCTCAAGCAGGCGCTCGACAAATACGGCTTCGACGCGGCCTTCGGCGGCGCCCGCCGCGACGAGGAAAAATCCCGCGCCAAGGAGCGCATATTTTCTTTCCGCGACACCCGCCACCGCTGGGACCCGAAGAACCAGCGCCCGGAACTGTGGAACCTCTACAACGCGCGCAAGAACAAGGGCGAATCGATCCGCGTCTTCCCCCTGTCGAACTGGACCGAGCTCGACATCTGGCAATATATCCATCTCGAGAACATCGCCATCGTGCCGCTCTATTTCGCAGCCGTTCGCCCGGTGGTCTGGCGCGACGGCCAGATGATCATGGTGGACGACGAGCGCATGCGGCTCAATCCCGGCGAGAAGCCGGAGATGCGGAAAATCCGCTTCCGCACGCTGGGCTGCTATCCACTGACCGGCGCCATCGAATCGAATGCCACATCGCTTCTCGACATCGTCGAAGAAATGCTGGTCGCCACCTCCTCGGAACGCCAGGGCCGCGTCATCGACAAGGACCAGGCCGCCTCCATGGAGAAGAAGAAGCAGGAGGGCTATTTCTGATGACGGTCTACCTTGCTCCGTCATCCCCGCGAAGGCGGGGACCCAGCTTCTTCCGTCACGAGCGAGGTAAACGGATCAATGAAGTCGTGAAGGTCGCGCCAACCAGGGTTCACCTCCTCGACGATGCGGAACTTCCACACGCGGTTCCACTTCTTGAGTTGCTTCTCGCGCCTGATCGCCTGTTCCATCGAATGATGATGCTCATACCAGACAAGCGTCTTCACGCCGTATTTCTTGGTGAACCCTTCGAACGTTCCCATCTTGTGGGCGGCAACTCTGTTCCACAACGCGCTAGTGACACCAACATACAGCGTGCCGCGATAGCGGTTGGCCAAGATGTAGACTGCGGGGAACTTCTCTTCGCTCACAACCGCGAACCTAGCCGCAAATGCTGCAAAATCAAAGTAAGCTGGGCCCCCGCCTTCGCGGGGGTGACGGAATTTGGGAAGTATCGGAGTAACTGATGGCGCGCTTCATCGAATTCACCGGCGGCGACGTCGAGGCCTATCTGCGCTCCCAGGAGAACAAGGACCTGCTGCGCTTCATCACCTGCGGCTCCGTCGACGACGGCAAGTCGACGCTTGATCGGCCGGCTCCTTTACGAAGCGAAGATGTTGTTCGAGGACCAGTTGACGGCGCTCGAGGCCGACTCGAAGAAGATGGGCACCCAGGGCGGCAATCTCGACTTTGCATTGCTCGTCGACGGGCTCGCCGCCGAGCGCGAGCAGGGCATCACCATCGATGTGGCCTATCGGGCCTTCACCACCGACAAGCGCAAGTTCATCGTCGCCGACACGCCGGGCCACGAGCACTATACCCGCAACATGGCGACCGGCGCCTCGACCGCCGATCTCGCCGTCATCCTGATCGATGCCCGCAAGGGCGTGCTCACCCAGACGCGGCGCCACACTTTCATCGCAACGCTTCTCGGCATCAAGCATCTGGTCGTCGCCGTCAACAAGATGGACCTGATGCACTACGATCGCGAGGTTTTCGAGAAAATCGAAAGCGATTATCGCGCCTTCGCCGCGAGCATCGGCGCCAGTGATGTCACCTGCATTCCGCTCTCGGCGCTGGTGGGCGACAACGTCCTCGAGCCGCTCGGCGACCATGAACTGGTATCACGGGCCGACGCTGATGGCCCATCTTGAAACCGTAGCCGTTGGCGACGATCTCGATGCCAGGCCATTCCGCATGCCTGTGCAATGGGTGAACCGCCCCGACCAGAACTTCCGCGGCTTTTCCGGCACCATCGTGAGCGGCACCGTGCGCCCCGGTGACGCCATCAAGGTCCTGCCGTCGGCAAGGGCATCGACCGTCGACCGTGTCGTCACCTATGAGGGTGATCATGAAACAGGAGTCGCCGGCCAGTCGCTCACCCTGACACTCAAGGACGAAATCGACATAAGCCGCGGCGACGTGATCTGTGCGGCCGCCGATCCGGTCGAGGTCTCGGACCAGTTCGAGGTGGACCTTTTGTGGATGGGCGACGAGCCCATGCTGCCAGGCCGCCCCTATGTGATCAAGTCCGGCACCAGGCAGCTGCCGGGTTCGCTCGATGCCCTGAAACACAAGGTCAATGTCAACACCATGGAGCATGTGGCGGCGAAGTCGCTTGAGCTTAACGAAATCGGCGTCTGCAATCTCGAGCTCGATGCGCCCATTGCGTTTCAGCCCTATGCCGAGAACCGCCATCTGGGTTCCTTCATCGTCATTGACCGTTTCAGCAACAATACCGTCGGCATGGGGATGATCAGGTTCGCACTGCGCCGCGCCGCCAACATCCACTGGCAGGCGGTCGATGTGCACAAGGACTCGCGCGCCGCCAAGGCCGGCCAGAAGCCCGCCGTGCTGTGGTTCACGGGGCTTTCCGGGGCGGGCAAATCGACCATTGCCAATCTCGTGGAGAAAAAGCTCCATGCCAGGAGCCACATGACCTATCTGCTCGACGGCGACAACGTCCGCCATGGGCTCAACCGCGATCTCGGCTTCACCGATGCCGACCGGGTCGAGAACATCCGCCGTGTCGCCGAAGTCTCGAGGCTGATGGTCGACGCAGGATTGATCGTGCTCGTCTCCTTCATTTCGCCCTTCCGCTCCGAGCGACTCATGGCGCGCGAACTCGTGGAAGCGGGAGAATTCGTCGAGATTTTCGTCGACACGCCCCTTGCCGAAGCCGAAAAGCGCGATGTGAAAGGTCTCTACGCCAAGGCACGGCGCGGCGAGATCAAGCACTTCACCGGCATCGATTCCGCCTATGAGGAGCCAGAGAGTCCGGAAATCCACCTCGATACCACCAGGCTCTCAGCCGAAGCCGCGGCCGAGCAGATCGTCGCCTATCTCAGCCGCAACGGCCGGCTGTCGAAGGCTTAGGTGATAGCGGAAACGTGACCGGCGGCACCACTTGTGTGCGAACCATCTCTCGGCTAACGCGGGTTCCATGCAGCCGATCATATCCGTCGCCAATCTTTCGAAGACCTATGCCTCCGGATTCCAGGCCCTGAAACAGGTCGATCTCGACATCCGGCAAGGCGAGATCTTTGCGCTGCTGGGACCCAATGGCGCCGGCAAGACCACGTTGATCAGCATCATCTGTGGCACCGTCACGCCAAGTGAAGGCACTGTCCATGCGGGCGGACACGACATCTTCCGCGACTACCGCGCGGCGCGTTCGCTGATCGGACTCGTGCCGCAGGAACTGACCATCGCGGCCTTCGAGAGCGTCTGGGCGACGGTGAGTTTCAGCCGCGGCCTGTTCGGATTGAAGCCCAATCCGGCCCATATCGAAAAGGTGCTGAAAGACCTGTCTCTCTGGGACAAGAAGGACGGCAATGTCATCACCCTCTCCGGCGGCATGAAGCGCCGGGTGATGATCGCCAAGGCGCTGGCGCATGAGCCGCAGATCCTGTTTCTCGATGAGCCCACCGCCGGTGTCGATGTCGAACTGCGGCGCGATATGTGGCAGCTGGTGCGCGACTTGCGCGCCTCCGGCGTCACGATCATTCTGACCACTCACTACATTGACGAAGCCGAGGAGATGGCCGACCGCATTGGAGTGATCAACAAGGGCGAGATCATCCTTGTCGAGGAAAAGGCCGAACTCATGCGCAAGCTCGGCCGCAAGCAGATGACGCTGCATCTGCAGCAAAAGCTCAATGGCATCCCGCCGAAACTAAAAACGCATCAACTCGCCCTCGACAATGGCGGCAGCGATCTCGTCTATACCTACGATACGCAGGCAGAACGCACCGGCATCGCTTCGCTTCTCAGGGATCTTGGTGACGCCGGCATACGCTTCCGGGATATCGAGACGCGGCAAAGCTCGCTCGAAGAAATCTTCGTGAGCCTGGTAAGGGACCGGACATGAACCTCGAGGCCATACGCGCCATCTACAAATTCGAAATGGCCCGCACCTTCCGCACCCCGGCCCAGAGCATCATCGCGCCGGTGGTCGCCACATCGCTTTATTTCGTGGTCTTCGGTTCGGCCATCGGCTCGCGCATCCCGGAGGTGGGCGGTGTCAGCTACGGTTCATTCATCGTGCCGGGCCTGATCATCCTGTCGATCCTCACCCAGAGCGTCTCGAATGCCTCGTTCGGCATTTACTTCCCGCGCTTCACCGGAACGATCTTCGAAGTCCTCTCCGCGCCCGTATCTTCACTTGAGGTCGTGATCAGCTATGTGGGCGCGGCGGCAACCAAATCGGTGATGCTCGGGCTGCTCATTCTCGCGACCGCCGCGTTCTTCGTGCCGATGCAGATCGCGCATCCCGTGTGGATGTTGTTGTTCATTGTGCTGAGCGCCGTCACATTCAGCCTTCTGGGCTTCATCATCGGCGTTTGGGCCGACAGTTTCGAGCGGCTGGAGCTCGTCCCACTGCTGGTCATCACGCCGCTCACCTTTCTCGGCGGCAGCTTCTATTCCATCGATATGCTGCCGCCCTTCTGGCAGACGGTCAGCCTGTTCAATCCGGTGGTCTATCTGATCTCCTGCCTGCGCTGGAGCTTCTTCGGCATGGCCGATGTAAGTGTTGTTGCAAGCGTCGCGGTGATCCTCGCGTTCCTGGCCGCCGGCCTCGTCCTCGTGGCCTGGATATTCAAGACCGGTTACCGGCTCAAGAACTGAGGCACGCCGAATTTCAGGCGCACCCCAGTTCGATGAGCAGATTCGGCACGAAGCTGTCCACCGCGCCCGCCTCGATCAGACCCGCCACCTTCTCGATATCGCCGCCGAATTCGCGGTCCGCATCGCGCCGCGCCGCCTTCTCGCGGATCAGGCGGTGCGCGGCTTCGATCGCCTTCGAGGATCGCAGCGGATGGCGGAAATCGATGCCTTCCGCCGCCGCCATCAGCTCGATCGCCACGATGCGCGCCAGATTGGCGTTCATGGGAGTGAGCCGCCGCGCCCCGTGCGTCGCCATCGAGACGTGATCTTCCTGATTGGCGGAGGTGGGTGCCGAGTCGACCGAGGCCGGATGCGACATCTGCTTGTTCTCGCTCATCAGCGCCGCGGCGGTGCATTGCGGCACCATGAAGCCGGAGTTGAGGCCGGGATTGCGGATCAGGAAGGGCGGCAGCAGCGAGATGGACGAGTCGATCAGCGCGGCGATCCGCCGCTCGCTCAGCGAACCTATCTCGGCCACCGCCATGGCGATCATGTCGGCGGCGAAGGCCACGGGCTCGGCATGGAAATTGCCGCCCGACAGCACCGCGCCATCCTCGGCGAAGACCAGCGGATTGTCGGAAACGCCATTGGCTTCGATGGTCAGCACCCGCGCCGCCTGGGCGAGAAGATCGAGGCAGGCGCCCATCACCTGCGGCTGGCAGCGGAAGGAATAGGGATCCTGCACCCGGTCGTCATTGGCCAGATGCGAGGCGCGGATGGCGCTGCCTTCCAGCAGGCGCCGGTAATGGGCGGCCGCCAGCATCTGGCCCGGATGCGGGCGGAGATCGTGGATGCGCGGATCGAAGGGCGTGTCCGATCCCATGATCGCATCGACCGACATGGCGCCGGCCAGAATGGCTGCGGCGGCGTTGCGTTCGGCCGCGATCAGTCCCGCAGAGCGCCAGGGCGGTCGAAACCTGCGTGCCGTTGAGGAGGGCGAGGCCTTCCTTGGGACCGAGCGCCACCGGCGCACGCCCGCGGCCTTCATGGCTTCGGCGCCGTTGACGCGCGCCCTTTCACAAATGCTTCACCCTCGCCGATCAGCACGAGGCTCATATGCGCCAGCGGTGCCAGATCGCCGGAAGCCCCCACCGATCCCTGTCCCGGAATGACCGGCAGAATATCCGCATTGATCAGCGCGGTCAGCGCCTCCATGGTGGCGAGCGAAATGCCCGACGCCCCCTGCGACAGGGCGTTGAGCTTGAGGAGCAGAATGAGGCGCACCACGGCGGGCGAAAGCGGCGCGCCGACGCCGGCCGCATGGGAGCGCACGATATTGACCTGCAATGCCGAGAGATCGGCGGCTGCGATGCGCGTCTTGGCGAGCTTGCCGAAGCCGGTATTGACGCCGTAGATGGCCTCGCCCGTGGTCGAGCAGCCGCGCCACCGTCTCGGCGCTGCGCACGATCAGGGCTCGCGCCTTTTTCGTCAGTTCAACCTTGATGGGCCCCGCCAATGCGGCGCGGACCTCGCCGAGCGACAGGTGCGCCTCTCCGATCCTGATCATTGCGACAACCTCCGAACCGCGGCGCGAAAGCCCGCTTCGATTTCCTCTTCGCGGACATGGTGCCGGTCCTTGACCACATGCGCGCCCGCCACGAAGACATCCTTCACGCAAGCATTGCCGCCGGAAAAAATCCAGCTGTCGAGGAGGCTGTCGCCGCTGCGGCCGATGAGGGCCGGATGATCGGCGTCGAGCACGGCGATATCGCGCCGGTATCCCGGCGCCAGCGCCCCCACCGGCTGCGCCATGGCCTTGGCGCCGCCCGCGAGTGCCGCATCGAACAGCGTCCGCCCCGTCGATGTTCCGGGCCCTGAGGCCAAAGCATTGCGGGTCAGGTCGCGCAGGCGCTGGGAATATTCCAGCATGCGCAAATCATCGGCGGGCGAGACCGAGATGTGGCTGTCGGAACCGATGGCGATGGCGCCGCCCGCCTTGAGATAGCTGACGGCCGGGAAAATACCGTCGCCGAGATTGGCTTCGGTGGTCGGGCACAGGCCTGCCACCGCGCCCGACTTCGCCAGGCGGCGGGTTTCCGCTGCCGTCATGTGGGTGGCGTGAATGGCGCACCAGCGCGGCGACACATCGAAACTGTCGAGCAGCAGGTCGACCGGGCGGCGCGACGACCATGCGAGGCAGTCGTCGACCTCCTTCACCTGCTCGGCCACATGAATATGGATCGGGCGCCGCCGGATCGATGGCGGCGATCACCGTCTTGAGCAATTCCGCCGTCACCGCCCGGAGGCTGTGCGGGCGCGATGCCGAGCCGGCGCAGCGGATGGTCGCGGCACACCCGGTCGAGCGTCTCATGGATGCGCAGAAATCGGTCGGCGTCGTTGACGAAGCGCCGCTGACCCGGCGTTGCGGCCTGGCCGCCGAAGCCGCCATAATTGTAGAGCGTCGGCAGCATGGTGATGGCGATGCCCGCCTGTTCGGCGGCTGCGATGCAGCGCAGCGAAAGCTCGGCCGGCTCGCCATAGGGAGTGCCGTCCGGCTGGTGGTGCAGATACTGGAATTCCCCCACCACCGAGAAGCCGCTCTTCAGCATCTCGACATAGAGCTGGGCGGCGACCGCCTCCAGATCGTCGGGTCCGAGCTTGAGGGCAAAGCCGTACATCGCCTCCCGCCAGGTCCAGAAACTGTCGGCGCCTGGACCCGCCCGCTCGGCCAGCCCAGCCATGAAGCGCTGGTGCGCGTGGGAATGAACATTGGCCAGGGCCGGAATGGCGATGCCCATTGATTTTATGACCGTATTTCGAGTTTAGCCGCGACGCTGTCGATAACCCCTTCAGGGTCGATGCCGACGCTCACATCGTCCTGCCAGCCCTGTGGCGTAAGCGCCGAGGAGAAGTGAAACTTCGTGCTTTGCATGCCGCGGAGTATACTGTATATACAACCTTATACAAGTTGTTTTGCACATGCTCCTGACAAATCTCCAACTGGCAACCATGACCGGCGGCTACGGCCTCATCGCCGATGCCGCGATCCTGATCGAGGGCCAAACCATAGCTTGGGTGGGTCCGCGCTCGGCCGCGCCGAAAGGCCATGCCATCGATTGCGGCGGCAGGCTCGTCACCCCCGGACTGATCGATTGCCATACCCATCTGGTCTATGGCGGCAACCGCGCCAATGAATTCGAAATGCGCTTGAACGGCGCCTCCTACGCGAAATCGCCAAGGCCGGCGGCGGCATCGCCGTCGACTGTGCGGGCAACCCGCGCCGCCGCCGAAGAAGAGCTGCGCCAGACCGGCCCTGAAGCGCCTCGACAGCCTCCTGGCCGAAGGCGTCACCACCATCGAGATCAAGTCCGGCTATGGCCTCGATGTCGAAACCGAGTTGAAGATGCTGCGCGTCGCCCGCGCGCTTGCCGCCTCCCGCCCCGTCGATGTCGTCACCTCCTATCTCGGCGCCCATGCCTTTCCGCCGGAATACCGCGACGACCGCGCCGGCTATGTGAAACTCGTCTGCGAGCAGGCGCTTCCCGCCGTGGCCAGGAGCAGGTCTGGCCGATGCCGTCGATGGCTTCTGCGAAGGCATCGCCTTTTCGGTCGACGGAAATGGAGCAGGTCTTCAAGGCCGCCAAGGCGCTTGGCCTGCCGGTCAAGCTCCATGCCGAGCAGCTCTCCAATCTGGGCGGCGCCAAGCTGGCGGCTCGCTACAATGCCCTCTCGGTCGATCACATCGAATATCTCGACGAGGAAGGCGTCGCCGCCATAGCCCGATCGGGAACCGTCGCCGTGCTGCTTCCCGGCGCCTTCTATTATCTGCGCGAAAAGCAGTCGCCGCCCGTCGCGGCACTCCGTTCGCACAAGGTGCCGATCGCCATTGCAACCGATCTCAATCCCGGATCGTCGCCCGTCCACTCGTTGCTCTCCACCATGAACATGGCCTGCGTGCTGTTCGGCCTGACGCCGGAGGAAGCCCTGCTTGGTCGTACCGCCAATGCCGCCCGCGCCCTCGGGCCTCAAGGATCGTGGCCGCATCGCGCCGGGCCTGAAGGCCGATCTCGCCCTCTGGGATGTCGGGCCGCCCCGGCGAGCTTGCCTATCCTCTGGGCTTCAATCCGCTTGCCGCGGTCATCCGCAATGGCCGGCTGGTCCGGGGCAGCCTCCCATGAACGAGGCCCAACCCCTCTATGCCAAGGTCAAGGATCACATCCTCGGCCATATCCGCTCCGGCGCCTGGGCGCCGGGCGCCCGGGTGCCGTCCGAGAACGAACTGGTCGAAAGTTTCGGCATCAGCCGCATGACCGCCAACCGGGCGCTCCGCGAACTGACCGCCGACGGCTATCTCGCCCGCGTCCCCGGTGTCGGCACCTTCGTGCGCGAGCCGCCCGCCCGCTCGAGCCTCGTTGAACTTCGCAACATCGCCGAGGAGATCGCGGCCCGCGGCCATCGCTACACCTCGCGCCTCGATCGCCCGCGAAGAGGTGACGGCGAGCGCCGCCCTCGCCGAGGAATTCGAAATGAAGACGCCGCAGCGGCTCTTCCATGTCGTCATCGTCCATGAGGAGAACGGCGTGCCCGTCCAGCTCGAGGACCGCCATGTCAACCCCTTCATGGCGCCGGATTTCATCGAGCCAGGATTTCACCGCGACGACGCCCACCGCCTATCTGCTCGCCGCCGTTCCCGTCGATGAGCTCGAACACACGGTCGAGGCGATGATGCCCGATCTCCAGCAGCGCAAGCTCCTCGACATGGCGCATGCCGAGCCCTGCCTGGCGCTGCATCGCCGCTCATGGAGCAAGGCCCATGTGGTGACCGTCGCCACTCTCACTTATCCCGCCAGCCGCTATGCCCTCTACAGCCGCTACAAGACCAGCGCCCAGGGCACGCTCAGTCAGTAGGAGTATCGTCATGAATACCCGCCGCGACAACTCGCGCCGCATCAAGTCGCCGACCGGCACGGAGATCACCGCCAAATCCTGGCTCACCGAAGCGCCGCTCCGCATGCTGATGAACAATCTCGATCCGGGCGTTGCCGAACGGCCCGAGGAACTCGTCGTCTATGGCGGCATCGGCCGGGCGGCGCGCAATTGGGAGGCCTTCGACCGCATCGTGGCGAGCGCTGCGCTCGCTCGAAGCCGACGAAACCCTGCTCGTGCAATCCGGCAAGCCCGTCGGCATTTTCCGCACCCACAAGGATGCGCCCCGCGTGCTCATCGCCAATTCCAATCTCGTGCCGCACTGGGGCACCTGGGACCATTTCAACGAGCTCGATCGCAAGGGCCTGATGATGTACGGCCAGATGACGGCGGGCTCGTGGATCTATATCGGCACGCAAGGCATCGTGCAGGGCACCTACGAGACCTTCGCCGAAGTGGGCCGCAAGCATTATGGCGGCAAGCTCAAGGGCAAGTGGTTCCTGACCGCGGGTTTGGGCGGCATGGGCGGCGCCCAGCCGCTCGCCGCCACCATGGCCGGCGCCTCGATGATCGCCATCGAATGCCAGCCGTCGCGCATCGAGATGCGGCTGCGCACCCGCTACCTCGACACGCAGGCGAAAACCATCGACGAGGCGCTGGCGATCGTCGAGCGCTCGCACAAGGCCGGAAAGCCCATCTCCGTCGGCCTTCTCGGCAATGCCGCCGAGCTTCTCCCGGAATTCGTCAAGCGCGGCATCAGGCCCGATGCCGTGACCGACCAGACCTCGGCCCATGATCCGGTGAACGGCTATCTCCCGGCCGGCTGGACGCTGGCCCAGTGGGAGGAAAAGCGCGTCTCCGATCCGCAAGCCGTGAAGGCCGCCGCCATGGCCTCGATGAAGGTCCATGTCCAGGCCATGCTCGACTTTCATCACCAGGGCGTGCCCACCCTCGACTACGGCAACAACATCCGCCAGATGGCGCTGGAGATGGGCCTCAAGAACGCCTTCGAATTTCCGGGCTTCGTGCCCGCCTATATCAGGCCGCTGTTCTGCCGCGGCATCGGCCCCTTCCGCTGGGCGGCACTGTCCGGCAATCCGGAAGACATCTATCGGACCGACCAGCGCGTCAAGGAACTGATCCCCGACGATCCGCATCTGCACAACTGGCTCGACATGGCGCGCGAGCGCATCGCCTTCCAGGGCCTGCCCGCCCGCATCTGCTGGGTGGGCCTCGGCCAGCGCCACCGTCTGGGCCTTGCCTTCAACGAGATGGTCAGGAACGGCGAAGTCGAAGCCCCCATCGTCATCGGCCGCGATCATCTCGATTCAGGCTCGGTCGCCTCGCCCAACCGCGAGACCGAAGCCATGCTCGACGGCTCCGATGCCGTTTCCGACTGGCCGCTGCTCAATGCGCTCCTCAACACCGCGAGCGGCGCCACCTGGGTGTCGATCCATCACGGCGGCGGCGTCGGCATCGGCTATTCGCAGCATGCCGGCATGGTGGTGGTCGCCGACGGCACCGACGATGCCGCGCGAAGGCTCGAGCGCGTCTTGTGGAACGATCCGGCCTCCGGCGTCATGCGCCACGCCGATGCCGGCTATGAGATCGCCGTCGACTGCGCCAAGGAGCAGGGACTGAAACTGCCGGGCATCACCATGTGAAAGCCCCGGCGGTTTCCCGCCGGGGCGCCGCGATTGCCCAACTTCTACTTTCAATGCAGCTCGGTCCAGATCTGGTGTAGAGCTCCGGTCACCTCCGGCGGGCAGGTCTGCGAGAACTCGCTCACCGCGGCAATACTCCTGTCCGGAACGATGATTTCAGGCGCGGTCTTCATGTCTTCCGGCATGAACGGCTTCCGAGCCCTTGATGCCGTTGGCATAGCGCGCGAAGGTCGAAAGCATCGCCGGCATTCTCCGGGTCCATGATGAAGTTCTGGAACAGCTTGGCGTTCTCGACATTCTTGGCGTCCTTGAGGACGGCGACATTGTCCATCCAGACAGCAGGACGCCTTCCTTTGGATAACCGTAGACGGATGTCCGGATTCTGCAGGCGCTGGCGGAAGGCCGCGCCGTTCCAGTTGACGCCGCCGGAGAAGTCGCCCTTGGAAATCTTCTCGATCGAGCCGTAATCCATCGACAGCCACTTGGGCTTGGCCTCGACCAGCTTGTCGCGCACCTTCTTGAGCAGTTCCTTGTCGCCCGAGCAGGGTTCGCCGCCCATATACTTGATGGCCAGCAACATCACGTCGCCCATCTCCGGAACGACATTGATCTTGCCGTTGAGTTCGGCGGGCGGATCGAGCCATGATTGCCGATGTGTTCGATGTCGCCGTTGTAGACGAGTCTTGACGGCATAGGTGCCGGTCGTGCCCCACTGCCACGGCACCGTGTAGTGGCGGCCCGGATCGAAGGGCACGTCCACCCATTTCGGATCGACGTGCTTGAAATTCTCCATCTGGTCGGGCCGCGTTTCGAGCAGCAGGCCCTCCTGAATCCAGATCGGCACGAAGTTGGCCGAGGGCACCACGATGTCGAAGCCATGGCCGCCGGCCCGCACCTTGGCCAGCGCGGTGTCGTTCGAGTCGTAGTCGGTGATCGCTGACCTTGATGTTGTATTTCTCCTCGAATTTCTTGATCATCTCGGGGCTGGTGTAGTTGCCCCAGTTGAAGATATTGAGTTCGCCCTCGGCGGCGGCGGGTCCGGCCATCGCCATCATTGCGGCGCCGAAGACAGCGCTTGTCAGTTTCCAGTTCATGAGACGTCTCCTGTTGTTATTGAGCGGGGGCAGGCAAGGCTATTTCTGCAACTCGGTCCAAATCTTCGTATAGATTTCCTGCACCTCGGGCGGGCAGGGCGAGGAGAACTCGCCCCTGGCGAGAATTCTTCAGGAATATTCACCTCCGGCGCCGTCGTCATGTCTGCCGGCATGTATTTTTCCGAGCCCTTGATGCCGTTGGCATAGCGCGCGAAGGCCGAGATCATCGCGGCGTTCTCCGGGTCCATGATGAAGTTCTGGAACAGCTTGGCGTTCTCGACATTCTTGGCGTCCTTCAGGACCGCGACATTGTCCATGAAGATCGGATAGCCCTCCTTGGGATAGCCGTAGACCACGTGCCGGATTCTGCAGCCGCGCGCGCAATGACGCAGCCGTTCCAGTTGACGCCGGCGGCCAAGTCCGCTTGCGCATATTTCTCGATCATGCCATAGTCCATCGAGATCCAGTTGGGCTTGGCGGCCATCAGCTTGTCGCGCACCTTCTTGAGGATTTCCTTGTCGCCGGTGCACGACTCGCCGCCGACATACTTGATGGCGAGTTGCATGACGTCGGTCATCTCCGGCACGACATTGACCTTGCCTTTCAGCTCGTCCGGCGGGTCGAGGAAGATGGCCGAGGTGTTGATGTCGCCCTTGTAGAACGTGGTGTTGACGAGGATGCCGGTGGTGCCCCACTGCCAGGGCACCGTATAGTGGCGGCCCGGATCGAAGGGCACATCGACCCAGCGCGGGTCCATGTTCTTGAAATTCTCCATCTGGTCGGGACGGGTTTCGAGCAGCAGGCCCTCGCCGATCCAGATCGGCACGAAGCTGGCCGACGGCACGACGATGTCGAAGCCATGCCCGCCGGCGCGCACCTTGGCGAGTGCGGTGTCGTTGGAGTCGTAGTCGGTGATGCGTGACCTTGACCTTGTATTTGTCCTCGAACTTCTTGATCAGCTCGGGGCTGGTGTAATTGCCCCAGTTGAAGATGTTGAGCTCGCCCTCGGCGGCGGCCGGCGCCGCCATCGCGATCATTGCGGCGCCGAAGACGGCGCCCGTCAGCTTCCAGTTCATGAGGTCACTCCCTGTTTGCGAATGAGCGGCAAGTCTAGCTCTTTCTCCGGTTGAGGAAAAAGAACAATGTCACGATGGCGACCGAAATCAGCAAGAACGCGGTCGAGATCGCATTGATTTCCGGCGTCACGATGCGCCGGAACTGGCCGAGCATGTAGGTGGGCAGCGTGTCCTGGCCGCCGGATTTGACGAATTCGGTGATCACCACGTCGTCGAGCGAGATGACGAAGGCCAGCATGAAGCCGGCGATGATGCCGGGCCACAGCAGCGGCAAGGTCACGTCGCGGAAGGTCTTCCACGGCGTGGCGTAGAGATCGGCGGCGGCCCGCTCGAGCGTCAGATCCATGCTCTCGAGCCGCGCCCGGATCGGCAGATAGGCGAAGGGAATGCAGAAGGCGGTGTGCGCGGCGATCAGATAGCCGAGCCCGGTATAGCCGGTCGCCACCTTGATCGAGGCGAAGAAGATGAGAAGCGCCACCGCGGTCACGATCTCCGGCACCATCAGCGGCGGGTTGATCGCCGCATAGATGGCGGTCAGGCCGCGGAACGGCCTGGTCCGCGTCGTGGCCAGCGCCGCCATGGTGGCGGCGATCGTCGACGAGCGATGCCGCGCACGATGGCGATCTGCAGCGAGCGCAGCGACGCTTCCTTGATCTGCTCATTGGCCCAGGCCGCCTCATACCAGCGCCAGGAGAAGCCCTCCCAGATCGCCACCGAGGCGCCGGCATTGAAGGAAAAGACGACCAGCGTGGCGATCGGCGCATAGAGCATGACGAAGCAGACAGCCGCGATCGTCGTGAAGCCGGTCTGCCGCCTGACCGAGAAGCGCGCCGCCTCAGCCATGGCCGCTGGTTCCCTTCGAGGCCTGGCGCACATAGACGAGCAGCGCCACCATGACGATGACCATCAGCGTGATCGACAGCGCCGCACCCAAGGGCCAGTTGCGGCCCTGGCCGAACTGCAGCTCGATCAGATTGCCGAGCATCATGTTCTTGCCGCCGCCCAGCACGCGCGGCGTCACATAGGCGCCGAGCGAGGGGATGAAGACCAGGATCGAGCCGGCGATGATGCCGGGCTTGACCAGCGGAATGATCACCCGGCGCAGCACCTGGAAGCGAGTTGGCATAGAGATCGTAGCCCGCCTCGACCAGGCGGAAGTCGAGCTTCTCCATGCTGGCATAGAGCGGCAGCACCATCAGCGGCAGATAGACGTAGAGCATGCCCATCATGATCGCCGATGTCGGTGAACATGATCTGGATCGGGCGTTGCGATGATGCCGAGCCTGATCAGCGCCGTATTGATGATGCCTTCGTTGCGGATCACCTCCTGCATCGCGAAGGTGCGGATCAGCAGATTGGTCCAGAACGGAATGGTGATGAGGAACAGCCAGACGTCGCGCGAGCGCTCCGGCCGCGTGGCGATGAAATAGGCGGTCGGGAAGCCGAAGATCAGCGCCAGGAGGGTGGTCAGCAGCGACAGCTTGACCGAGCGCCACAGGATCGACAGATGGGCATCGGCGAAGGTCACCGTATCGTCGAAGATGTCGCGCTCGAGGATGACGCTGAACCAGCCGTCGGTGGAGAATTTCCACTTGACGCCGCCATAGTCGCCCTTGGTCAGGAAGGAATAGAGCGAGGACGATGAGCAGCGGTCCGAGGGCGGCGACAGAAGATGATGAACAGCGCCGGCGCCGTCAGCAGCCAGCGATTGCGCACATCGGCACGCTCGGCTGCGAGTGCGGTTTCGGCGGCGCTTGCCATCAGTCCCTCAGCACCTGCGCGGCGTCGTCCTCGAAGGCGATGCCGACCTGCGTCGCCCTGCTCGAGCTCGTTCCGTCCCGTCCGGCTGTTCTGCTGGCGCACGATGAACTCGCCGCCGTCCTTGAGGCGTCACGTGATAATGCGTGTCGGTGCCGAAATAGACGATGTTCTCGAGCGTGCCGGTGAGCGTGGCCTTGCGGGCTTGCCGATCGATCACGTCGGCATGTTCCGGCCGCACCACCACGGTCACCTGGCCTGTGGGGCTTGAAGCCTTCGGGCAGGCCTGCCGAAATCGTCGGCGCCCGAGGCGAGCTTGACCTTGGCCGTGCCCTTGGCCGTTGACACGATCTTCGCCTTCGAGGAAATTCGTCTCGCCGATGAAATTGGCGACGAAGCGCTCGGCCGGCCGGTCGTAGATGTCGCGCGGCGTGCCGACCTGCAGGATGCTGGCCCTTCGACATGACCGCGATGCGGTCCGACATGGTCAGCGCCTCTTCCTGGTCGTGGGTGACGAAGATGAAGGTGATGCCGGTCTCGTGCTGCAGGCGCTTCAGCTCGATCTGCATGTCCTTGCGCAGCTTGTAGTCGAGCGCCGAGAGCGGCTCGTCGAGCAGCAGCACCTTGGGCTGCGGCGCCAGCGCGCGGGCCAGCGCCACGCGCTGCTGCTGGCCGCCGGAAATCTGGCTGGTCTTGCGGTTCCTGCAGTTCTTCCATGCGCACCAGCCGCAGCATCTCGGTCGACGCGCGCGTCGATTTCGGCCTTCGGCTTGCCCAGCATCTCGAGGCCGAAGCCGATATTCTGGGCAACCGTCATGTGCGGGAAGAGCGCGTAGTTCTGGAACACCGTGTTGACCGGCCGCTTGAAGGGCGGCAGCGGCGCGATGTCCTCGCCATAGAGGAGGATTTCGCCCTCGGTCGGGAAATCGAAGCCGGCGATCAGGCGCAGAAGCGTGGTCTTGCCGCAGCCCGAAGGGCCGAGCAGGGTGAAGAATTCGTTCTCGCGGATGGTGACCGACACGCGGTCGAGTGCCGTGACGGTATCCTGTCCTGAACCCTGGAAAACCTTCGAGACACCCTTCGCCTCGATCGCTGCCGCGCCGATCGGACGTACCCGCTGTCGCCACGCAAATCCTCCCTTGCGCCTCTTTCCGGGCGTTCAGCTTGCCATCCTATGAGGATAGGCCGGCCTTGCCAATGGGGCTGCCCTGCCCGCTCAAACCGACCAGCCGCCGTCGATGACGAAGGTCTGGCCGGTGACGAAGGCCGATTCATCGCTGGCGAGATAGACGACCAGGCTGGCGATCTCCGCGGCCTCCGCCATGCGCCCCATGGGCTGGCGGGCGATGAAGGCGGCCCTGGCCTTCTCGAAATCGCCCTGCGCCTTCATGCGCTCGATCAGCGACGGGCGTTTCCACGGTTCCGGGGCAGATGGCGTTGACGCGGATGCCCTTGGAGGTGAAATCGGCGGCCAGCGCCTTGGTCATGCCGATCACCGCCGCCTTGGTGGCGCCATAGACGAAACGGTTGGCCACGCCTTTGATCGAGGAGGCGGCCGAGGCCATGTTGACGATGGTGCCGCTTGCCGCGCGCCAGCCAGCCCGGCATGAAGGCCTTGATCATGCGGTAATGCGCCTTGACGTTGAGATCGAAGGAGAAGTCCCAGGCCTTGTCGTCGGTCTCGAGGATGGTGCCGTGATGCACATAGCCCGAGCAGTTGAACAGGATGTCGGGCACGCCCACCCGCTTCGCCGCCGCATCGATCTGCATCCTGCTTCAGCACGTCGAGGACGAAGGTTTCGATGCCCGGCTGTTCCTTCGCCAAGCGTCTTGAGCAGGTCGTCGCGGATGTCGGTGGCATAGACCTTGGCGCCCTCGCGCGCCATGGCGATGGCCGAGGCGCGGCCGATGCCCTGCGCCGCCGATGTCACGATCGCCGTCTTGCCCTGCAGCCTGCCACCCATGGACTTCGTCTCCCGCGTCCGGTTCAATCTGTCCGGCGCCTGCCTAGCGCCGACCCGCCGAGCCTGTCCATGACCAATGACGATCTCTGCTATCTCTCCGCCACCGCGGCCCTGAAACTGTTTCAAGTCGCGCAAGCTCTCGCCGGTCGAATTGCTCTCGGCCCTGATCGCCCGCGCGGAGAAGCTCAATCCGCCGATCAATTGCCTGGCCGACACGTATTTCGACGAAGCCTTGACGGCAAGCGCAGCAGTCGGAGGCTCGCTACATGAAGCGCGGCGCGAGGCTCGAGCCCCTCGAAGGCGTGCCGCTCGCCGTCAAGGACGCCCAGCGCGTCAAGGGCAAGCGCACCACCCATGGCTCGCTCATCTTCAAGGACAATATCGACGATCATTCCGATCCGATGATCGAGCGCCTGCAGAAAGCCGGCGCCATCATCTTCGCGCGCACCACGACGCCGGAATTCTGCCTGTCGGGCGTCTGCCATTCCCGCATCTGGGGCATCACGCGCAATCCCTGGAACCTCGATTATGGGCCCGGCGGATCGTCCGGCGGATCGGGTGCGGCGCTCGCCGCAGGCCTCACCACGCTTGCCACCGGCACCGATATCGGCGGTTCGATCCGCATTCCGGCCTCGGCCTGCGGCATCGTCGGCTTCAAGCCGCCGCACGGCCGCAATCCCGATGGTCCGCCCGCCAATTTCGACCGCTTCAATCATTGCGGGCCGATGACGCGCAGCGTCGCCGATGCGGCGCTGATGCAGAACGATCACATCGGGACCGCATCCGCTCGACCACGATTCGATCCGCAACCGCGGTCAGGCTTCCGCTGAAGGCGGCAAGCATCAGGGGCATGAAGATCGCCTATTCGATCGATTTCGGTTACGTCGAGGTCGACGCCGAGGTGAGGCAGGAACACGCTCGCCGCCATCGACGGTCTTCCGCGCCGCTCGGCGCCAGGGTCGAAGAAGTCGATCTCGGCTGGACGGCGGACGTCGATCGCGACTGCACTGCATTGGTACAACACCATGCATTTCGGCCGCCAGACCGTCTGGTACCGCGAACGACGCATGCCCATCTCATGACCGACTATGCGCTCAAGATGGCCGACGCGGTCGATGAAGAAGTCCGGCATCGATGATGTCCACAAGCCGTGGGCACGCGCCCACATCGATGTATCAGACGCTGGGCCCGGTGCTCGCCGCCCACGATGTATTCATCTGTCCCGACCCTCAATCTATCCCGCCGTGAAGGCCGATCACGATCCGTGGGACGAGAATTTCACCGTCAATGGCAAGAAGGTCGATCCGCGAATATGGCTGGATCATGACGCACCAGTTCAACATGCTGCACAATTGCCCGGTGCTGGCCGTGCCCTCGGGCTTCGCCTCGTATCGGCGTGCCGACCGGCATCCAGATTGTCGGCCGCACCTGGGACGACGCCCGCTGTTTCCGCGCCGGTCTTGCCTATGAGAAAGCGCTTGGCGGCTGGTACACCGACAGGCAGAAGCGGCCGAAGCTGTAGGACAGAGCGCAAATAAATGTCACCGCTGAATGATCGCCAGCACCGGCTCGGAGTGGCTCTCGTGCTGATCTCGGCGATCGCCTGGGGATCGGGCGGGCTCTTCGTGAGACTTCTGCCCTTCGACCCATGGACGATCGTCTTCTGGCGGGGCGTATTCGGAACCCTGTTCATCGGCGCGTTCGTGCTGTGGCGCTTTGGCTGGCGCACACTCTCGATGATCCGCGATTTGGGATTGCCCGGCGCCTTCGTCACCCTGTGTTCGACCGCGACCATCACCCTGTTCGTGCCCGCATTCCAGAACACCAGCGTCGCCAATGCCATGACCATCTATGCGGCAATGCCCTTCATCACCGCGGCAATCGCGTGGCTTTGGCTGCGTGAGCGGCCTTCGGTTCCGACGCTGACCGCCAGCGCGGTGGCCCTTCTCGGCATTGTCATCATGCTGGGCCCATCGGCCGGCGGTCCGCGCCTCGGCGACATGCTCGCCCTCCTGGCCACCACCGCCATGGCCCTGCTGACGGTAACGATCCGTCGCAGCCGTCACATCGAAATGCTCCCCGTGGCCGTGCTGTCAACCCTGGTGAGCATGCTGATCGCCCTGCCCTTTGCGCAGCATCTGTTCGATCTGACGGCGCGCGATTATCTTGTCGCCGCCGGATTCGGACTCGTGCCCATGACCCTTGGCCTGATGCTCTACGTGATCGGTTCAGCGCTCATTCCTGCAACATTATCCGCTCTGATCGGCACGCTCGAGGCCCCAATCGGCGGTCTGTGGGCCTGGGCGGGCGTCGGCGAGGTGCCGGCGACCGAGACGTTTATCGGCGGCTCGATCGTGCTGGCCGGTGTTTTCGGCCGTCTTTACTACGATTGGCGCATGGAACGGAAACCGCAGGCGCGCGCAGGCGCATGATCAGTTGAGACTGAATACCCCTCCCCCTTGTGGGGAGGGGCTAGGGGTGGGGTCTGGTAGTGTCGCAATTGGATTTCAACCAAGTTTGTGAGGCCGGTGCGACCCCCACCCTTAATCCCTTCCCACAAGGGGGAGGGAATACCGGGTACTGATTCGGGTAGCGGGTCAGTTTGCATTTGGGGTGCCTGACGTCCACTCTCGGATAGTCAAAATGGCTGCCGAGAAAGCGTCCGGAGCCTCCAGAGGCATGTTGTGCCCACATTCTACAACACGGTGTTCGTGACGGCCGCTGAACAGGGGGGCGTGATCAGCAGTTCCGCCGGGTTTCAGAGGATCCTGCGTGCCGTCAAGTGTCACCGTCGGAACGCTGATTGGAGGCCTCTCGTTAAGGCGACGTTCCAACGGCGCCAAAGCCGGGTCGCCCTCCGCCGTACCGAAGCCGAAGCGGTAGCAGTGTATGACCACGTCGACGAAATCCGGATTGTCGAAGGAGATGGCCGTTCTTTGGAAGGTGGCTTCGTCGAACTTCCAGCTTGGCGACCACTGTTCCCACAACATGCGGCAGAGTTCACGACGATAGAGTGCTAGGCACTCGCGCCCGCGCTCAATTTGGAACAGATGCTGATACCACTGCACATGCTCAAGGGCTGGCTCATAGGCGTGCCTGGCCCGCTTCTTGTCCCAAATGTCATATCCGGCATAGGACACCAAGCCCGTCACGCGTTCCGGCCAAAGCGCCGATGCGACGCATGAAGATAGGCCACCCCAATCGTAGCCGGCCAGGATTGCGGTGTCTATTCCGAGGGCGTCCAGAAGATCGATTATGTCGCGGCCAAGGGCAGCCTGTTGCCCGCTGCGCATCGTAGTTGCAGAAAGGAAGCGTGTTGGTCCGAACCCGCGCAAGTAAGGCACAATCACGCGCGCACCTTTCCGAACCAGCTGCGGCACAACTTCATCATAGGCGTGGACGTCGAAAGGAAACCCGTGCGCCAGGATGACTGGCCATCCTTCAACCGGCCCTTCTTCGATGAATGCAATCTCAAGCAGATCGGTTCGGGCAAATCTCAAAGGGAATCTCCCGTAAGCGACAGTGAAGGTAGGCCCAACGTCATAGTTCGCGGAGGGAACGCTTCTTTCTAAGCAGCGGCCTCACGCTTCCGATCCTCCGCAGCATCCACCAGCGCGACGATTATCGGCAACCTCCCAAAGCCGATCCGTGACGCCCGCCGTCTCCCGTGCGAGGGCCGCGCGTTCGTCGCGCCACTCTGCGAGCATAGTGAGGTCAGCGGCCATGCCCGCTATATGCCACGGCTGCGAGTTGGTTCCAACGCCGGTCAAGAGCGGCTAATTTCAAACTCACCCACTACCCTGATTCGATCTGAATTGAAGTTGCTCTCATATGCCGCTACACTTCGACTATGTCGGTCGAGATGCCATCTGGGTGATGGCCACATTGATATTGCGCATGTCAGCGTCCCGCTCCCGCCTCAGCCATTGAGAAATCCTTCCAGCACGTTCACCGTATTGATGCCGATGGCCTCGATGGCATAGCCGCCTTCCATGACGAACAGCGTCGGCAGTTTCAACTTGGCGATCCGCGCGCCATAGGTCGTGAAATCCGCCGAGGTCGAGCTTGAAGAAGCTGATCGGATCGTCCTTGAAGGTATCGACGCCGAGCGACACGATCACGCGTCGGGCTTGTAGGCCTTGATCTTGCGGCAGGCGTCATCGAGGGCCCGGCCCCAGACGTCGAAGCCGGTGCCAGGCGGCATGGGGTAGTTGACATTGTAACCTTCGCCCGCGCCCGCGCCGGTTTCGTCCTTGTAGCCGAGGTAGAAAGGGATAGGTCTGTTCCGGCGCACCATGCAGCGAGCAGAACAGCACGTCCTTGCGCGCGTAGAATATGTCCTGTGTGCCGTTGCCGTGGTGGAAATCGACATCGAGTATGGCGACCCGCGAGGCCCCCGCATCGCGGAAGGCCTGCGCCGCGATCGCCGCGTTGTTGAGAAAACAGTATCCGCCGTAGAGATCGTCATGGGCATGGTGCCCCGGCGGGCGGCACAGCGCGAAGGCCGCGCGCGCGCCCGACGACACGATCTTCTGACCCGTCAGCGCCACCGCGGCCGAGGCGCGCGCCGCTTGCCAGGTTCCGGCCGTGATGCAGGTTTCAACCGAGTGGGTGTAATAGCCGACCTTGCCGTCGATCTGCCTGGGACAGCGCTGCCGCATGGAACGCGCCGGAAATCCGGTCGCCACGATCTCGCCGCGATAGCCGGCCTTCAGCCATTCGCTCCAGGCGTTTTCGAGGAAGGTGAGAAAGCCCCGGTCATGCACCTTGCGTACCGCCGCCATGTCGAGGGGGCTGGGTGGCACCACATCATCCATCTTCCGCCGCCGCAACTCGCGCAGGATATATTCGATGCGCGACGGCCGCTCGAAGGGTGTCACGAACTCTCCGCCATAGATTTCGCCTTGCGCGAAATGCGCCCGGTGTTCGTCGCTGTAAACGATTTTCATGGGATTGCCCCCTCGCCGCGGGCGAGACAAGCAAACGGGGGAAGGCTTCGTCAAGAGTGCTAGGCAGCGCCCGCTATGCTCACCGTCCGGGCTGGCAATTGGATCGAGACCACCATGCCCTTGCCCGGCGCCGACCGGCAGATGAGTTGGCCGCCATGGGCTTCAGCGATCGCCTTGGCGATCGGCAGACCGAGGCCCAGGCCCTCGACCGGCCGCCCATAGCTCATGTCGTCCTGTACGAATGGCATCAGGCATTGTTCGAGGCGCGCCGTGGACAGGCCAGGGCCATTGTCGCGTACCGAAATCGTCAGCCAGCCATCGCCGCCGTCGTCGGCCGATATTTCCACCGTGCCGCTGGCCGGCGAAAACTTGACGGCATTGTCGGCGAGCTTCTTGATTGCCTGGCGCAGTAATTGCGCGTCGCAATCGATCGTGAGGCCGGGCACCGGCGGCCTGGCAACGACCTGCACGCTTCGCCGCTGGGCCAAGAATTTCAGTCCGACGATGCTGTCGTCGAGCAGCGCGGCGACATCCGTGGCGGCGATCGACAGGCGCGACGGACCCGCCGTTGCTTTCGACAGCAGGATGATATCGGTCACCATGCCGTTCAACCTTTCCGCGGCAGTGACCATATACTCAAGATGTTCGGATTCGATGTCCTCGATTCTGCCCTTGAGCGCGCCCGCCAGCACGCCGGTGAGTCCGATCAGGGCGGTGAGTGGCGTCTTCAGTTCGTGGCTCATGACCCGGAACAGGCCATTCTTCATCTTCAGCAGGGCGACGGCTTCCGCCTTGGCGCGGCGCAACTCGCGCTCGATTTCGCCGCTTCTTGCCACGAATTGCGCGTGATGGATGAATTGCGCCCAGTTGATCGGCTTGGTGACGAAGGAGGAGGCGCCGAGCTTGTAGGCGCGCTCGATCGACTGCGGGTCGTCCGACAACGTCGCCACGATGACCGGTAGATCGGTTGTTCTTGGATTTTGCCGCAGAAATTGCAAAAGGCCGAAGCCGTCGAGCTTGGGCATGCCGAGGTCGATCACCGCCAAGTCGAAATCCCGCCCTGCTGCGATAGCGCATGCGTCCTCGCCGTTCTCAGCATGGGTGACGTCATGGCCCGTATCGGCGAACAGCGCCACCATCACTTCGCGCATGAGCGGGTCATCGTCCACGACGAGAACGCGCCGGCGCCCCGTTGCTGCGGCGCGATTTGATTCGTCCAGGCTTGTCATCGGCCTTCCTGATGCCCTTGGCCGCAATCTAGGACTGTGCCCGTTAACGGCCTCTTAGTCCCGTTACGGCAGGCGATTCTTAACTTCTTTTGGTTAAGCCACTCTGATGTCTCAAGCGGGATCAGTTGCCGGAAGCGCCGCCACCGTGACCCCTGAAGTGCCGGTGATCGATGCGGGCGCCATCGAGGTCGTCAAGTCGATCGGCGGAAATGACGCGCTGCTGCGGCGCTTGCTTGACCTTTTCGTAAAAAATGTGCCCGAGTCGCTGCGCAAGATCGAAGCGCTGCAGCATGGCGGCGACGATCTCGATCTCGCCGACGCCGCCCATGCACTTAAATCGACCTGCATCAGCATCGGCGCCAAACGCGCCCAGATGGCCTGTCACGAACTTGAGATTCTGTTGCGCACCGCCCAGCCATTCGACATGGCGGAAAAAATCGGAGCCATCGCCCGCGAGGCGCACGCGGCCCTCAAGGAAGCCGAAAAGCTTCGCGCCGCCTAATTCAGAATGTCGAACTTGACCTTTGCGACTCCGGAATGGAGCAGGCCCATGACTTTCGCGGCGCCGAGGCTGAGATCGATCACCCGGCCCTTGATGAAGGGTCCGCGGTCGTTGATGCGCACGACAACCGATTTGCCGGTCTTCAGATGGGTTACCACAACCTTTGTGCCGAAGGGGAGCGTACGATGCGCCGCGGTCATCCCCATGGGTTTGAAGCGCTCGCCATTAGCGGTAGTTTTTCCCGATTTATAATAGGAGGCCACGCCGGTTGTCGTCTTGGCTTCGGCCATGCTGCCCATGACCAGTGTGCAGGCGCACAGCGCCGGGAAAAAATGTCTCATCAAGCATTTCCTCTGCATTTTGTTGATTTTGGCGCACCATAACCCCGGATAAGGCGAGAATGTGGCGTTCACATCGCCATCATGCCATCGAGCGGAATTTGCGGCATCTTTCCGGCGATGAGATCGGCAGTGAGCCGCGCAGCACCATGACTCATGGTCCAGCCCATATGGCCCTGGCCCGTGTTGAACCATAAATTGGCGAGACGCGAGCGGCCGAGGATCGGCGTTCCTTGCGGCGTCATCGGCCTGAGGCCCGCCCAATATTCGGCACGCGACCAGTCGGCGCCGTCGGGAAACAGGTTCCGCATGGTCGCAAGCATGGTGCGGAAATCCTCGGGGCGATGGCCGCGGTCATAGCCGGAAAATTCCGCCGTCGCCGTCACCCGCACGCGGTCGCCATAGGGCGCATAGGCCACCAGCGTCTCCTCGTCGACGCCGCCGATCGTCGGCGGATTGTTGCGGCCCGCCACCGGCGCCGTCATCGCATAGCCCTTCACCGGATAGATCGGCAGGTCGTGTCCGATCTGCCGCGCCAGATGCGGACTGTAGACGCCGAGGCACAGCACGATCGCCTCGGCGCGTTCGCGGCCCTTGTCCGTCACCACGGCTTCGATGCGATCGCCGGCGATTTCGAATCCCTTGACCGTGGTACCGAACTTGAACGCGACCCCCTGGCCCTTGAGCCACTCCGCCATGTTGCGCGCGAACAGACGGCAATCGCCGCTTTCATCGTTCCTGGCATAAAGCGCGCCCGCGAAGCGCTCTTTCACCGGCGCCAATGCCGGATCGATGCGCGCCACGCCGTCGCGGTCGAGGGTTTCGATCTCGCAGCCGTTCTCCGCCAGGATTTTGGATTTCGCCGCCGCCGCCGCGAGTGCCGCCTCGCTGCGATAGAGATAGAGAAGCCCGCCGCCGCGCCCATCATATTTTACTTGCGTCCGCGCCAGCGTCTCATGGAACACGCCTAGCGAATAGTTGCACAGCCGCACCTTGCGCATGGTGTTGAGCGCCGCCCGCTCCGCCGTGCATTCGCTCCAGAAGCGCCACATCCACCGCCAGAAGTGCGGGATCGGCTTGGGGCTTCAGCCGCAAGGCCTGATCGCCGCGCCACAGCGAGCGGAGCAGTATTCCCGGTGCCGCCGGCGATGACCAGGCATAGGCATGGCCCGGCGCGAACAGGCCGGCATTGGCATAGCTGGTGAAGGAGGCGGGCTCCGCCTCGCGCTCGATCACCGTCACATCGTGGCCGTCGCGATTGAGCTCATAGGCCGTGGTGATGCCGACGATGCCGGCGCCGAGGACGAGAGCCTTCATGGCCGGCTAGATCGCCGCCTCCACCATGATCTCGACATCGAGGCCGGGGGCCGCGAGCTTCGATTCGACCGTCGCCCTGGCCGGCGTCTGGCCCTTGACCACCCAGGCATCCCAGGCCTCGTTCATCTCGGCCCAGGTCTTGATGTCGGTGAGCCAGATATTGGCCTTGAGGATCTTGCTCTTGTCGCTGCCCGCCTGTTTCAGCGTTGCGTCGATCTGCGCGAGAATATCCCGGGTCTGTTCCTTGACCGGCTTGCCCGCCGTCTTTTCGGCGACGAAGCCGGACAGATAGACCTTGCCGCCGTGAATGACCGCCTCGCTCATGCGATTGCCGGCGCCGATACGCTTGATGCTCATGTGTCTCTCCCGTTGAATGAGGCGGCCTTCCTAGCGCCCGCCAGTGTCGCCGTCACGCGAATTTCCGGTCGTATTCGAGAACCGCGTTGAGGAGGACCTGCGAGCCCGCGCCGCATTCCTCGAAGCTGGTCGATTCCTCTTCGTTGTGCGAAATGCCGCCAAGGCACGGAACGAAAATCATCGTCGTCGGCGCCGCGCGCGCGATATAGGCCGCATCGTGTCCGGCGCCGGAGGCCATCTCGCGCGTGGAATACCCAGCCTGGGTTGCTCCCTGACGCACGCACTCGATAAGTTCCGCAGCGAACTTCACCGCCGGCGATTTCCAGATGCGTTTCTCATCAAGCTCGAGTTTTAGTTCGGCGGCGATCTTCGGCAACGCCTCCTGGTAATCCTTCTCCATCCGGTCGAGCACGGCCTCGTCCGGATGTCGCAGGTCGACGGTGAAGAACACTTCGCCCGGCACCACATTGCGGCTGTTGGGTTTATTTTCGATGAGGCCGACCGAGGCCACGCCCGGCAGATGCCGCATGCCCACCTGATGAATTGCCTCGATCATCCGCGCGGCTCCCAGCAGCGCATTGCGGCGGAGCCCCATGGGCGTTGCACCCGTGTGCGATTCCTGGCCCTTCACCGTCGCCTCGTACCAGCGCATGCCCTGCACGCCGGTGACGACGCCAATCATCTTGGACTCGGCTTCGAGGATCGGCCCCTGCTCGATGTGCAGTTCGAACATCGCCTGAAACTTGATCGAGCCCACGGGCTCCGCGCCCAGATAACCGATGCGTTTCAGCTCATCGCCGAACTTGATGCCTTGGCGATCCTCGCGCGCATAGGCGAACTCCGGCGTGAACACGCCGGCATAGACGCCCGAACACAGCATGGCCGGGGCAAAGCGCGAGCCTTCCTCATTGGTCCAGTTGACGATCATCACCGGCGCATTGGTCTCGTAGCCCATGTCCACCATGCTGCGCAGCGCTTCCAGCGCGCCGAGTACTCCCAACACGCCATCGAACTTGCCGCCCGTCGGCTGCGTGTCGAGATGCGAGCCGAGCGCGATGGGTGCGAGGTCCTTGCGCTTGCCGGGCCTCGTCGCGAACATGTTGCCGCAACTGTCGACCTGCACCTTGCAGCCCAGCGCCTCGCATTGCGCCTTGAACCAGTCGCGCACCTTTTTGTCCTCGTCCGAAACGGTGAGCCGCTTGATCCCGCCCTTCGGCGTCGCCCCGAACTTGGCGGTCTCCATGATCGCGTCCCACAGCCGCTGCGGGTTGATGGTGAGGTTGGTTTTGGAAATCATGCCGGCGCCTCACGCAATGCGGATATCGGTATGGCCGAAATCGTCGCCCTTGCACAGTAGTGGGACGCGATGGACTTTGGCGCAGGCATAGGAAAAGCAATCGCCCATATTGAGCGCCGCGCGATGGCGCCCCTTGCCATACCGCGCGAAAGCGGAGAGCGCTTCCAACCCGATTGCTGTATCGATCGAAATGCCGATTGCACCCGCTTCTTGAAAGAACCTCTCCGCCGCCGTCTGCGCTTCACCAAGCCCGCATCTGAGCTTGCGGGCAACTCCCAAGACGGTCTCATAAACCGAAACCGGGGAGGTCAGTATGTTCACGGCACTAGCGGTCTTGAACTCGAAAAACTCCCAACCCTCTTCCTGGACAAGAATGGCGACAATTGCCGATGCGTCCAAGAACATCTACAGATCGCCGGAAAGTTCGTCGTAGAACGCTTTGTCGGCTTCCAGGCCGGTCGGCGGATATTGCGCAAGCCTGTCCTGAATCGGTTTGATGCGCTCGCGGAGTGGAAGCTTGCGCTTTTCGCGCTGCAGTTCATTTTCAACTGCCCGGCGAATGGTTTCGGTCAGGGTCGTGCCCTTGAGCTTGGCAAGCCGCCGCACTGCCTTGTCGGTTGCGGCATCCTTCACATAGAAGGTCATGGTTCTCTCCATATATACTAAAGATATACAAAGTATATACCGAGGTGTCAAGTCGGGTCGGTGGATTCCTTTGGCCAGTTAATCAAGAACACCCAGGCGGCATAGACCAATATTCCGCCGCTGACGGCAAGCCACAATGGCTCGCGCGTATAGACGGCTTCATAGCCGAACCAGAGAGCGACGGCCGCGACGATCGCCACTCTCCGCCACAGCGGCTTGTAGAACGGGTGCTGTTGGTCGATAATTTTCATCGGCATTTCACCTGGCAACCTGCGTTCGCCCGCGTTCAATATACGAAATCGCTATTGCCGGCTGGCCCGTGCCGCGATCCAGTCATAGAGATTGAGGAGATCGTCCCTCGCCTCGGGCGAGAAGACGACGACCCGCTGCCTCATGCCCCGGCCTTCAACTTACGCCCATGCCGCGCGCGGACTTCCGCAAACACTTTATCGGCCTGTATCCCGCGCTTGGGATCGGCCTTCATCGCATCATAAACCGGCGCAACCTCTTCCCTGAGCCACCGCTCCACGGCCTCGTCCCGCTCCTGCAAGGCCCGCAATCCCGCCCTCACAACTTCGCTCACCGACGCATAGGCCCCTGACGAAACCTTTGCATCGATGTAAGCCGCATGTTCGGCGGGAAGGCTGACTGTTCGTTTTTCGATGGAGGACATTGAATTACCTGCAATATCGGGATTATTCAGGTTGGTATGAATTCATCATACTAAAATTTGTACAGCTGTTCAAACTAAAATTGCGCGCCTGTTCACGGTCACCAGACACCGTTGCAGTGCCATCGTCACTTTCAATTGAATCGGCGCGCTGCGAGTGATCGTGATTGAAAATTGTGCCTCCGCGAATGACGATGGACATTTGGAACTCTCCTTTCGCGCGAAATTCCACCCCGTCTGTCATCGCCGGGCTTGTTCCGGCGACCCATGGTGCAACGAACTCGAAGCTTGAATGTGTGGCACGATGGGTCCCCGGGACAAGCCCGGGGATGACAACAATGGCGACGGATTATGCCTACATCGCCTTCATCGCGTCGGTGACGGCGGAGGTCCACGCACCTTCCGGCTTCTTGGTGATGACCGGATCGGAACCGCCCTTCATCAGCGTATCGACCGTGCGCTCGGCGGCGGCGGTGTCGAGCGTTCCGTCGGAGCCTTCGGTGAGCTTGTTGATCTCGCCCATCATGCGGACCTGGTGCGCCTCCGGTCTGGGCGCCGGTCGCGTCGTTCTCGAGCACGATCTTGGCGGCGGCTTCCGGGTTCTGGCGCGGCCCAGTCGAAGCCCTTCATCGAGGCCTTGACGAATTTCGCCATGGTGGCTGACGAAGGCCGGATCCTTGAGCTTGTCCTCCACCACATAAAGCCCGTCCTCCAGCGTGGCCACGCCCTGGTCCTCGTATTTGAACACCACCAGGTCGTCGGCGTGCAATGCCGGCGTCGATCACCTGCCAGTATTCATTGTAGGTCATGGTCGAGATGCAGTCGGCCTGCTTCTGCAACAGCGGATCGACGTTGAAGCCCTGCTTGAGGACCGTGACGCCCTCGGCGCCGCCGGTCGTCGGAATGCCGAGCTGGCTCATCCACGACAGGAACGGATATTCATTGCCGAAGAACCACACGCCCAGCGTCTTGCCCTTGAAGTCTTCCGGCTTGGTGATGCCGGTTTCCTTGCGGCAGGTGAGCATCATGCCCGAGCGCTTGAAGGGCTGGGCGATATTGACCAGGGCCACGCCCTTTTCGCGGCTGGCAAGGGCCGAGGGCATCCAGTCGATGACCACGTCGGCGCCGCCGCCGGCGATCACCTGCGGCGGGTGCGATGTCGGGTCCGCCCGGCTTGATCGTGACCTCGAGGCCCGCATCCTTGTAGAAGCCCTGGGCCTGCGCCACGTAATAGCCGGCGAACTGCGCCTGGGTCACCCACTTCAATTGCAGCGTGACGCTCTCGGCCCATGCCGAAACCGACGACGCCATCAGCGCGCGCGGCCGCCGCGGCGGCCATCAGAAATTTCTTCATTACTCCTGTCCTCCTTGTGTTTTCAAAATTCCCGCCTACGACCTGTAGGACGGATGCCAAAAGGTCACCCCGCGCTCGATGAGCGACGAGCAGACCGTAGAACGCCGAACCCGCCAGTGCCGCCACGGCGATTTCGGCCCAAACCATGTCGAGCCCGAGGCGGCCCACTTCCGTCGAGATGCGAAAGCCCATGCCGACGATGGGCGTTCCGAAGAATTCCGCCACGATGGCCCCGATCAGCGCCAGAGTCGAGTTGATCTTGAGCGCATTGAAAATGAAAGGCATGGCGGCGGGCAAGCGCAATTTGACAAGCGTCTGTCACCACGAGGCGCCGTAGCTCCGCATCAGGTCGCGCTCCAGGTGCCCGGAGGCGGCAAGTCCCGTCACCGCGTTCACCAGCATCGGGAAGAAGGTCATCACCACCACCATCGCCGCCTTGGACTGCCAGTCGAAGCCGAACCACATCACCATGATCGGAGCGACGCCGACGATCGGCAGCGCCGCCGCCAGATTGCCGAGCGGCAACAGCCCGCGGCGCAGAAACGGCACCCGGTCGCAGAGGATGGCGGTGAGAAATCCGGCGAGCGAGCCGATGGCCCAGCCGGGAATGACCGCCCGCACGAAGGTCTGCACGAAATCGGCCCACAGCGTCGGCAGCGAGGTCGACGAGTTTCGCCCAGATGTCGGAGGGCGCCGGCAGCAGCACCAGCGGAATATTGAAGCCCTTGCACGCCAGCTTGCCACAGGATGAGCACGGCTACTCCGAATAGCGCCGGCGCCACGGCATCGCGGAGGCTCCAGCCCTTCATGGCTTCGCCCCCATCGCCGCGTGCGGTTAGCGCTCGATCGCGCCGACGCCCCACACCAGCGTCGCCGCCACGAAGGAGGCGGCGAACAGCGCCGCCCAGATCTGCACGGTCTGCCCGTAATAGGAGCCGTTGAGCAGCCGCGCGCCGATGCCCGCCTGCGCGCCGGTCGGCAGTTCGCCGACAATGGCGCCCACCAGGGCAATGGCGATGGCGACCTTCAGCGAGGTGAACAGGAACGGCATCGAGGCGGGAAAACGCAGCTTCCACAGCACCTGTGCACGGCTCGCATTATAGGTGCGCATCAGATCGAGCTGCATCGGCTCCGGCGAAGTCAGCCCCTTCACCATGCCGATGGTGACGGGGAAGAAGCACAGATACATGGAGATCAGCGATTTCGGCACGCAGCCCGGTGAGGCCGACCGATCCCAGCACCACGATGACCATGGGCGCTATGGCGAGGATCGGAATGGTCTGCGAGGCGATGATCCACGGCATCAGGCTCTTGCTCAGCAGGCGCGAATGCACGATGGCGACGGCCAGTCCGATGCCGAGCAGCGTGCCGAGCACGAAGCCGAGCAGCGTCGAGGACAGCGTCACCCAGCAATGATAGATGAGCGACTTCACCTTCCACGGCGCCACCATGAAGACCGTGTTCCACAGCTCCACCACGATCTGGTGCGGCGCCGGAATGACCGGCCGGTCGAGGCTCCACGACACCGCCAGCACATTGGCCGAAGCCGCCGCCCGCCGCCGCGATCTTGGCTTCCGCCACCACCGCATTCATCGGAATGGCGGCGATGTACCAGATGACGAGAATAACCAGGCAGATCACCGCCACCGGCATGGCATGACCCTTCGAAGCCGGAGCGAGCCGCGTGGGGCCTATGCGCGCGAAGGCCAAATGTCATTGTCAGATGCCCGTCATCATCAATCCTCATAGCTGTGCCCCGCCCGCAAGCCCTCGCGCACCCGGTGGGCGATCTTCAGGAACTCCGGCGTCTCGCGGAAATCGAGGGTGCGGCTGTCTCGGAAAATTCGCCTCGATCACGTCGATGATGCGTCCCGGCCTGGGCGACATGACCACGATCTTGGTCGACAGGAACACCGCTTCCGGAATCGAGTGGGTCACGAACACCACCGTCTTCTTGGTCCTGTCCCACAGTTCGAGTAGCTGCTGGTTGAGCTTGTCGCGGACGATTTCGTCGAGCGCGCCGAAGGGCTCGTCCATCAGCAGCAGCTTCGGATCGAAGGCCAGCGCCCGGGCGATCGAAACCCGCTGCTGCATGCCGCCCGACAGCTGCCAGGGAAATTTCTTCTCGAAGCCCGTGAGATTGACCAGTTCAAGATTGCGCCTGATGCGCTCGGCCTGATTGTCGAGCCCCATGATCTCCAGCGGCAGGCCGACATTGCGCTCGACGGTGCGCCACGGATAGAGCGCCGGCGCCTGGAACACATAGCCATAGGCGCGTTTGAGCCGCGCCTCGTCCGGGCTCATGCCGTTGACCGTCGATCGTGCCTTCGGTTGCCCGCTCGAGATCGGCGATCACCCGCAAGAGCGTGGTCTTGCCGCAGCCCGAAGGCCCGATGAAGGAGACGAATTCGCCGTCGGCCACCGTGAGATCGACCTTCGACAATGCATAGACCGGCCCGTCCGCCGTCGCGAAGGTGAGGCTCAGGTCCCTGGCCTCGATCACGGCCTTGGCCGCCATGGTCCCTCCCCGGGAGTTTCTTGTGATTTGCCGTAAACGCTATCCGCTCTTGACCATTTGATCAAGAATTATGAGGATGCGGGCAATGCCACAGGCAAAACCCGGCGCTGTCCGCAAGACCCGCATCCAGGCGCAGAATGAGGAGCTCATCCTCGATGCCGCGCTCGAGGTATTTTCCGCCTATGGCTACCGCGGCTCGACCGTCGACCAGATCGCCGCCAAGGCCGGCATGTCGAAGCCCAATCTGCTCTATTATTTCCGCCGCAAGGAAGACATCTACGTCGCCCTGCTCGAGCACACCCTGGCCGACTGGCTCGAACCGCTGCGCGCCATCGATGCGGCCGGCGATCCGCTGCAGGAGCTGGCGCGTTACATCGCCGCCAAGCTGCGCCTGTCGCGCGAAAAGCCCGAGGCCTCGCGCCTCTTCGCCAATGAAATTCTGCACGGCGCGCCGATGATCGGCAAATTCCTGAAAGGCCCGCTCAAGGAGCTCGTCGATGCCAAGGCCGCCATCATCCGCGCCTGGATCGAGGCGGGCCGCCTGGCTCCCGTCGATCCCTATCATCTGATCTTCGCCATCTGGGCGACGACCCAGCACTATGCCGATTTCGACGTTCAGGTGCGCGCCGTCCTAGGCGGCGCCAAGGGTCACATGCAGGTTGCTGAAAAAAGCCTGCTTGCCCTGTTCATGAACGGCCTGCGGCCGCGCTAGCCTTCCGTCTCAATGACCGCCGCCGCGGTGGGCGGCACCCGCCGCTGGCAGCCTCACCGGGCCAGCCTGCGGCGCATAGTCCGCGCCGTTGACCGTTGGCGGCCGGCCGGCGAGATGCAGCGTGCTGACCCGTTCCACCGTTTCGGCGATCACCTTGCCGCGGCGCACGACCTTGAGCCGGTTGGCCCTGAGCCTGATCGCCTCGATCGGGTCTTTCGCCTGCAGAATGACGAAATCCGCGTGGCAGCCCTTCTCCAGCCCATATCCTTCGAGATGCATGGCTTTCGCCGGATTGACGGTGACCGCGTCGAAGGCCCAGCGCATCGCCTCGCGGCTGGTCATCGGCACTGCATGAATGCCCATCGCGGCTACTTCAAGCATGCAGCCCTGGCCCAGCGGATACCACGGGTCCATCACGCAATCATGGCCGAAGGAGACATTGATGCCGGCGGCCCGCAGTTCCGCCACCCGCGTCAGCCCGCGCCGCCTGGGATAGGTATCGTGGCGGCCCTGTATCGTGATGTTGATCAGCGGATTGGGCGTTGCGTGAAGCTCCGCCTCGGCGATGAGCGGAATGAGCTTCGAGACATAATAATTGTCCATCGAATGCATCGAGGTGAGATGCGAGCCCACCACCCGGCCCTTGAGCCCCAGCCGCTGCGTCTCGAAGGCGAGCGCTTCCACATGCCGCGACAGGGGATCGTCGGTCTCGTCGCAATGGATATCGACCAGCAGCCCGCGCTTTGCCGCTATCTCGCACAGTTCCCTGAGGCTCGCGGCACCCTCCGCCATGGTCCGCTCGAAATGCGGGATGCCGCCCACCACATCGACGCCCATGTCGAGGGCGCGCAGCAGATTCTGCTTCGCCGTCCTGGAGCGGTAGAACCCGTCCTGCGGGAAAGGCGACGATCTGCAGGTCGATATAGGGTGCCACCTTCTTCTTCACCTCGAGCAGCGCTTCGACGCACAGGAGCCGGTCGTCGCAGACGTCCACATGGGTGCGGATCGCCAGCAATCCCTGCGAAACGGCCAGATCGCAGTAGCGCAGCGCCCTTTCGATGACCGCTTGGTGGGTGAGCAGCGGCTTGAGCTCGCCCCAGAGCCCGATTCCTTCCAGGAGCGTGCCCGACATATTGAGCCGCGGCATCCCCAGCGACAGCGTCGCATCCATGTGGAAATGCGCGTCGATGAAGGGCGGCGACACCAGATAGCCTTGGGCGTCAAGGGTTTGCCGTGCGTTGGGGGCCAGGCCTTCGCCGCATGCCGCGATACGTCCGTCCTGGCAGCCGATGGCCATGTTGCTGCGGCCGTCCGGCAATGTTGCATTGCGAATAAGAAGATCGAGCATGCCCGTCCCGGAGACTTGGTGGCTTGGAGGTCACACTCAGCATGAACGATAATCCGGCCTTCAACAACCACTTGCGGCGCACTCGAACTTGTGACTAAGAATTTGTCATCGAGGGGCAAACGATCCGGCTAAAAATAACCGCCTAAGGCGGAGCCGGTTACGTGAGGGGTGATGGGGCAATGAATTGGGGCAGCGCCGGAAAGCATTTTCTGCTGTTGCAGGGTCCGTGCGGCGGTTTTTACCGGGACCTTCAGAAGGCGCTTGAGGCGCGCGGCCACGCCTGCACCAATGTGGTGATCAATGGCGGCGATTTTGTCGATGCGCGATTGGGCAGGAAGCTGATCTTCCGCCGTTCCTTTGCCGACTGGCCGGCTTGGCTGACCGCCACCGTCCGTCGCGAAGGCATCACCGACATTGTGCTTTACGGCGATTGCCGCCCCTATCACCGCGCTGCCATGGCCGCGGTGAAGCCCTTGGGGGTGGCAGTTCATGTCCTGGAGGAAGGCTATCTGCGGCCCAACTGGATCACCTGCGAGCGCGACGGCGTCAACGGCAATTCCCGTTTCGTCGATCTCGATCTCGAAGATATCGACGATGCCGTGCTGGACGCCGGCGAGCCGGCTCCCGAAACCGATTTCGTTGGTTCCCAGCTTCGCTACATGCTGGCCGGGATAAACTATTACTTCTGCTCGCTGATCTTGACGCCGTTCTTCCCCCGCTATGAAGCCCACCGCGACCTCGACATTCTCGGTGAAGCAGCCCTCTGGCTCGGCCGTTTCGCAAACTGGCCGAAGCGCCGCCGCGAGACCCGGCGCGCCCTGGAGCAGATCGCCCGCCTCGGCAAGCCAGTTCACCTTGTGCTGCTCCAGCTCAATGGCGATTCCCAGATCAAGGATCATAGCGGCTTCGGCTCCGTCCGCCATTTCGTCGAATTCTGCATCGCCGAATTCGCCGCCTCCGGCAGCACCGACACGGTTCTGGTGTTCAAGAATCATCCACTCGACAATGGCGTCATCAACCTGTCGAAACTGATCCGCGATGAAGCCGCGCGGAACGGGCTCGACGGGCCGCGTTTTCTTCGTCGACACGGGCAAGCTCGTGCCGCTGCTGCACGAGGCGATCTCGGTCACAGCCGTCAATTCCACCGCCTGCCACCAGTCGTTGCGCCGCGGTATTCCGACCCTGGTTCTTGGCAAGGCTGTCTACAATCATCCGGAAATTGTGCCGCGCATGCGCCTGGCGGATTTTTTCCGCATGCGGCCCGTGGGGCGGCGTGCGCATTATGAGCGCCTGGTCAAGCTCCTCCGGCTTACCTGCCAGGTGAACGGCAGCTATTACGGCAAGGCCGGGCGCAAGGTGGCTCTCGGGCCGTTGTGCGACACGCTGATGCGTGGCGGCGTGCCGCTCGAAGCTTTCCTGAAATCCACCCCCACCGAAAGCCGGATGGAAGCGAAGACCGGCACGTAACCTAGCCCGCGCCCCTGCGCGCCAGCCACGCCTCGTTTTCAGTGATGAATGCGTCCGTCTATATTTTTTCTGCCGGCCTGTGGCGGCTGCGCGACGAAGTTGCATCCATGTCCGGCCTGACGCCACAGCGCGCTTTTTTCACCGCCGGACGCTCCGGCGCGGTAGCCGGCTGGGGTCACAAGCCCACCGCCAACCGGGCGCGGCGCGAAGCCCTCCGCCGCGGCCTTCCCTATCTCGCCTTCGAGGACGGTTTCCTGCGCTCGGTGAAGCCCGGCGCGGCGGCCAGACCCTCGTCCATGATCATGGACCGCACCGGCATCTATTACGACGCAAGCGCACCCTCCGATCTCGAGATCGCGCTTGCAGCGGGCGGCTTCTCCGATGCCGAGCTGGCCGAGGCGGCCGGATTACGCAATGCCATCGCCGCAAGACACCTGTCCAAATACAACAATGGCCGCGACCGTCTCCCCATCGAACTCGACCCGAAACAGCGCAACATCGTGCTCATGGTCGATCAGACCTTCCGCGATGCCTCGATTGCCGGGGGGCTTGCGGATGCGGCGGACTTTGGCCGCATGGCCGAGTCGGCGATTTCCGAAAATCCCGGCGCCACGCTGATCGCCAAACTCCATCCGGAGGTGGTTGCCGGAGACAAGCGTGGCTATCTCGGCCACCTTTTGGGCCGATCCGGAATCCATGTGCTGACCGAGAACGTCAGTCCCTGGGTGCTGCTCGATTTCCGGCCTAAGGTCTATACAGTCTCCTCCCAGCTCGGCTTCGAGGCGCTGATGGCCGGATGTCGCGTTGTCTGCTTCGGCGTTCCTTTCTACGCGGGCTGGGGACTGACCGATGACCGCCAGGCCGTACCCCGCCGCACCCGCCGTTGCACCCGCGATGAACTCGCCGCAGCGGTCTATGTGCGCTACAGCCGTTACTTCGATGCCTGGAACCGCCAACCTGTCGATGCCCTGACGGCGATCGATCAGCTTGATTTTCTCCGCCGCCGCTTTCTCGCCAACGATCGCCCGGTCATCGTCTATCGCATGCCGCGCTGGAAGCGTCGCGCGGTGGCGGCACTCCTCGATGGTCCGCAGGGCAAGCCGCGCTTCGCCGGGCGCCTGAGCCCGGCGCTCAGGCGTGCGAAGAGCCAGGGCGGCGCCATTGCCGCCTGGGGTGCCAAGGCCCGCGCCATCCGCGGCCGCTGTGAAGCGGAAGGTGTAACTTGCCTCACCATCGAAGACGGTTTCATCCGCTCGGCCGGCCTCGGTGCCGCTTTCGTGCCGCCCCTTTCCCTCGTCATCGACGATCGCGGTATCTACTATGATGCCTCGCGGCCCTCCGCTCTCGAGGACATCCTGAATCATGCCGAAATCGATGGCATTCTCCTCGCCGAGGGCCGCGAACTCAGACGTCGCGTGGTGGAGGCCAAGATCACCAAATACAATCTGGCCGCCGCTACGGAGCTGCCGCCCCTGCCGCCGGATCGGCTGAAGATCCTGGCCGTCGGTCAGGTCGCCGATGACGAAGCCGTCCGCCTCGGTCATCCCGATGGCATGGCCGGGGATTACAACGTTAATGCTTCGCTTCTCGCCGCGGTCCGCCGCCGTCACCCGTCGGGCTTTGTCATATTCAAGACACACCCCGATGTTGAAAGACTCGGCCGCGCCGGCGCTTTGACGGCGGAACAGGAACGCCGCGATGCCGACTGGATTGCCCGTGATTTTTCCCTCGAACTCCTCTACGCCGCAGTGGACCGGGTGGAAACCTTCGGCTCGCTGGCCGGTTTCGAGGCCATTCTCAGGGGAATACCGGTGACGGCACATGGTATGCCCTTTTATGCGGGTTGGGGACTGAGCGAGGATCTCGTATCTTGTCCGCGCCGCACTCGCCGGCGCAGCCTTGACGAACTTGTGGCCGCGGCGTTGATCCTTTATCCGCGCTATTTCGATCCCGAGAGCGGCCTGCAGTGTCCACCGCAAGTGGCGCTTGACCGGATTGCACAATCGAAAGACCGGGAACCTGCGCCGCTCGCGTGGATGGCGGCACTGGCCGGCCGGGGCGATCATTGCCTGGCGCCGGCTGCTGGCGCTGCCAAGGGCGGGGCGCCGCACATGAGCCTCGTCGCCGCCACACCGCGATCGCGATGGTCGCAGTTCGTCCACGAGATGCGAACCGGCTTTCACCGCCAGGGCAACGTCATCTTCGCCCTCCTGTTCAAGGATTTCCGCGTCAAGACATCCAATGGCCGCCTCGGTCTCGTGTGGGTGGTGCTCGAACCCGCTATTCATATCCTTGTGCTCAGCGCGCTATGGTATTTGGCGGGCCGCACCGGGATCGCCGGCATCCACGTCGGTTTGTTCATCGCCACCGGTGTGCTTCCCTATCTGATCGTGCGCCGCTCGCTGGCGGATATTCCCCGGGCACTCGGCAACAATGATGCTTTCTACAATTACCAGCAGGTGAAGCCCATCGATGCGGTGATTGCCCGCTTCATTCTCGACATGCTGCTGATGATCGTCGGCGGCTTTCTCGTCTTCTTCCTGCTCGCCTGGTTCTTCGACGCATGGATCAAGATGGAGAACGGCCTGCCGCTGATCGGAATCCTACTGACCGCCATGGCCTTGGGATTCGGCATAAGCCTCTTGCTCGCCACCTACGGCTATCTGTACGATGGATTGCTGAAGGGTGTTGCCGCCTTTTCGCGTCCGTTGTTGTTCGTCTCGGCGGTTTTCTACACGCCGAACGATCTGCCTTCCGAGGCGCGCTATTTTCTGAGCTGGAACCCGATCGTCCAGATCATCGAATATATCCGCTACTATGCTCTCGGCATCCGCCTCTTCCCCGAGGCCGATTTCTGGTACCCGCTGCTGTGGGCGCTTTGTGCGCTGTTCCTCGGCGTCATTGTCTACTATGCCAACCGCTTCCGGCTGATCGAGAAATGATCGAATTCATCAACGCCACGAAATACTATCCGACCCGCTTCGGGCGGCACTACATATTCCGCGATGTGTCGATGACACTTCCGGAAAAAATCAACATCGGTATCGTCGGCGCCAACGGCGCGGGCAAGTCCACGCTCATGCGCCTGATCGCCGGTGTCGACATCCCAAGCGAAGGGCGGATCGTCCGCACGGGGAGGATTTCCTGGCCCCTCGGCCTCACCGCCGGCCTGCAGCGCAATATGACCGGCAAGGAGAACGCCCGGTTCGTCTGCCGCATCCACGGTCTCACCGGCCTCGCCATCAACCAGAAGCTTGAAATGATTCGGGACTTGTCAGGCATCGGTAAATTCTTCGACATGCCAGTCACGACCTATTCATCCGGCATGCGGGGGCGGGTGTCCTTCGCGATCTCGATGATGTTCGACTTTGACTACTATCTATTCGATGAGTTCGGCGCCGCGGGCGACCGCAACTTCCGCAAGCTCAGCAGGGCCATTCTCGAGGAGAAGCGCCGGAATTCGAATTTCATCATGGTCTCGCACAATATCAGTCGAACTCCTCGAACTATGCGATGCGGCCATACTGATCAAGGACGGCACAATGAAATATTTCACTGAGATCCGCGAGGCGCTCACCGAGTACGGCGAAGACGTTGAGCCGGGGCCAGACCGGCGTGCGGCCCGGCTTCGCCGCAAGCCGCCGCGTCGCGCCCGCCGGGCGCGCGCCGGCCGCTCCGCCAAATCAACCGGTAGAACCGATACCCCATGAGAAGCCTGACCCGCACCATCCTCTTCGTCCTGACTTTCATCTTGCCGCTGGCGGCGGTTGCAGCCTACGAGGCCTTTCTCGTTACCGACCGTTATCACAGCGACAGCTCCATCATCATCACCCAAGAGCAGAGCCAGGCGCCTACGCTCGATCTTTCCGTCCTCGGACTGCCGTCATCCTCGACCGGCAAGGATGCGCTTGTGGTCCAGGAATTCGTCCTGTCCATAGATATGCTCAAATATCTCGACGGGGCACTGAAACTGCAGGAGCATTATTCGCAGCCCTCAATCGATTGGCTCTCACGTCTGGCGCCGGATGCCTCGACCGAGGACTTCCACAAATACATCCTCGACTATCTCACCGTCGAGTTCGATACCGAGGCGCAGATCATCCGCCTGCACGTCGAGGCCTTCGACCGCGACTTTGCCCAGTCCGTGCTCAGCGCCGTCATCGCCCGCAGCCAGGTATTCATCGACAAGCTCAATGCCCGCGTGACCGCCGACCAGACGCTTTTCTTCGAGAAGCAATTGACCGTCTCCGAGCAGCGCCTCAAGGAGGTCAAGGAGGAGCTGCTCAGGTTCCAGCAGGAAAACCGGCTGCTCACCACCGAAGCCGAGGCCTCGATGGTCATGGCGAACATCACCGCCCTCGAGAAGCAACTGAGCGGAAAGCGGGCCGAGCTCGAAGTACGCATGCGAGAACTTGCCGAAACCGCGCCCGCCATCCAGAACCTGAAATCGGAGATCGCCTCGATCGAGGCGCAGATCGCGCGCGAGAAGGACCGCTTGTCGGGCGGCTCCAGCGGCGCGCTCAGCGAACTCGATGCCCAATACCGGGCCATCCTGCTCAATCTCGAATTCGTCACCAACATCTACAAGTCGAACCTCAACCTGCTCGAGCGGGCCCGCATGGAGGCCATCCGCCGCCTGAAGTTTCTGGTCGTCGTGACCCAGCCGACGCTCGCCGATGCCTCGGAATTCCCCGACCGTGTCTTCATCGTCGGCACCGCGGCCATGGTCCTGCTCATGTTCTATTTCATCTTTGCCCTGATCGTGGCAATCATCCGCGAGCATTCATGACGGCTGCCGCCTGAGGAGAGGATCGAGTGCTGCACGATAGCGCGGATCGTTGGCATCGAGTTCAATCGCCCGGCGCTGTGCCGCGACCGCTTCTTCGATGCGTCCAGTCCTGGTCAGAACACGGCCAAGCGTATGATGAAATCCGGCGCGCTCTGCATCGAGGCTGATAGCCTCACGCAGGGCCGCTTCGGCGCCCGGGAGATTGCCGTTTCTCGCCAGCAGTATGCCGAGATGGGCATGATATTGTGCATTGTCCGGTGCCAATGCCGCGGCCCGCCGGGCGGCCGCCACCGCTTCCGCGACGTTGCCGTCCTCGGCCGACACGTGGCTCTGAAACAGAAATGTCTCGGCCCGTTCCAGCCCGTAGCGCGACGGTCCGCCGCCGGGGCTTTCCTGGTTCCAGCGGTCCCTCCAGCGCCGCCTCGCCGCATCGAAGAAAGCGTGGTCCTGCAGTGCCCCGGCGCCCAGCATGCGCTCATAGATCGTTTTCGCCTGCGTGGCGATGGCGGGGTGATCGAAAAATGCCGTCTTATCCGAATGGAAATGGCGATGATCGCGGCTGATGAAGTCGTCCACGTCCCGCTCTCGATCCGCTGTCCATTCCGGCGTAAGACCGATGCCGGCAAACATGCGCTCAAGCGCCGCGTGCGGCCCGGCCACCAGGTCTTCATAGTGGATAAGAACTCGCGGCACCGCACGGCTTGCCTGTTCGGCTTCCAGCACGTAGCTGAGCCAAAGATCGACTGCGTGGTCGAGCCCGAATCCATTCCGCTCCATCAGCGAGCGCCAGACATCCAATGGATTGCGGCAGGCGATGACGAAGACAGGAGTAGCGCCTGATGCCTGCAGCGCTTCGATCCACAAGCTGCCGAGCCTGCTCACTCGCGGGTCTTTCAGCACGATGCCGCCTCCGCCGGCGAATTCCTCGCCAATCAGGGTTTGTGCCCTCACCAATGCCTTCCGCCCTGCCTCCGTTTCGCGCCACTGCCGCGGCAACGGCTTTGGATCGAGCCAGCTTCGCTCAAGCCTTGCCAAAAACAGGTCGTTCATCCGGACGATGCGGAGGGACTCCCAATGCCCCAGTTCGTTGCCTCGGCCGCCGGGCATCAGATTGGCGGGAAGCTGCCAGCCCAGCAGGCCTACCGATCGCGTCAGCGCCGATGTTCCAGAGCGATGTGACCCGGCGATAACGATAGCGCTCTTCGGCGGCTTGCCGTCCGATTCATCTTCGGTGGTCATAACTGCCGCATCCGCGACAAGGTCCTGATCCCCCTGTCGACCTTCTTGTCATCGTAATTGGTGGACATCGCCATGTTTGACATTGGTCCTCAGCCGCGGCGGAGAATAGGCCGGGGCTTGCATCGATGGAGTCATGACCCCGGACCATTGCCGGATTTCCCAGTTCGCTTTCCAATTCGCAACTCGGACGGCAGTTTCAGCACTGGAAAAACAGAATCGCATAAAGTAAAGCGCTGCACCAGATGAGATTAGCTATTATTGCACGTGCCGGGCGTTGCATTTCATGAGCGCGGCGTCCATCAGACGCAGACAGAGAACCGCACGCCGTGCCTGTTTCCTGCGCAGAAGATCCGCTGCCGCGCTGGCATAGAGCCTCGAGAGGCGCCAGCGCCCGGGATTGCCATCGGCGAGAAACATTTCACGAAGAGGCCCGAGCTTCACACCTTCACGCTGGAGGTTTATGACAATTCCGCGGCGATCCTCGAATATGGCCGCGGAAGTCTGCCTGTAGCGCGACAGATCGGCCAACGAGATGGCGCGGGATCTCCATGACCTTGTCGGCCTCGCAACGGCGCCGAGACTGTTGCTGCCGTGCTGCACATAGTCCACCAGCGGCTCATCGATCCAGCAGGTCCGCCCGAGGGCCGCCGCCGCGATCGCCGTCAGGTGGTCATGCAGTATTGTCGATGGCAGTCCGGCCGCCAGGCGCACGGCAAGCCTCGCCGCTTCTGCCGTGAACAGCGACGTCATGCCGGTGACGGAATTGATAAGCAGGTGATCGAACAGTGATTGCGCCGCCTGCCGCGCTTCATAGCGATGCAATGAAGCGGCAATGACCACGCCATCATCTCCCACGACGGCTGCGTCGCAATGCACCAGCATTGCGGTTTTGGCGGCGAGGAAACGCGCCGATATTTCCAGTTTTCGCGGGTGCCAATGATCGTCCTGGTCGGCGAAGGCATAAAGCATTTCGCCGCTATTGGCCGCGGCGAGTGCCGATCCCAGGCCCCTGATGAACGAGTCCCGAATGCCGAGGGGCTCGGGACTTGGCAGCACGCTGATGGCGGCGCGATCCAGCAGCGCCCGCGTCTGGTGGTCGTTCAATGTCTCGTCACCATCGACGGCGGCAAATATCCTGAGCGTCACGCCGTCCTGGGCAAGCAGGCTTTCGATGTGACGCCGCAGCAGTATCGGTTCGGGCTTGTGGACGGAAAGGATGACGGCAACGGCAGGCGTGCCACCAAGTTGGAGTTGCGGTTTCGACTCATTTGCGATCGTAGCCAACGTGTTTTCCTGCGCAGTGCCCGCCACCGTCCTCAAATGTTGAGTTCAACTCTCTGGCAATGGCGCCAAGTTCGACCGGCAATACCCGTATGTAAAGTCCCAATTCGCTATAGCTTCCTTGAACCCACGTTCCCAGATAGATTTATTATTGACGCAGCGCGGCCATGATTCTGTGATCTTGTGCCAATCAAGATGGGAACCAAAATAATGTCTATATTCTCAGTTGAGAACGGTTTCGGAGAAAATCGTGTCCTGGGATATGGGGACAACAAAAAATTTGCCTACAACAAAGGCCAGCGCACCCGGCTCAACGCGCGGTACAATGTCATCCTCGAGCCCCTCCGGAAGGAAATCGAGGGTAAGACCGTTCTTGATTTGGCCTCACATGACGGTCGGTGGAGCTTTGCCGTCCTGACGCTGGGCGCGAAGCATGTCCTCGGCGTCGAGTATCGACAAGAACTGATCGATTTCCGCAGTCCGGCTTTCGATGCAATTGATCAACGCCGCTTTCAATTCATGCAAGGCGATGTGTTTGATGCCTTGCCCGCATTCGCCCGTGAAGGACGACGCTTCGACATTATTCTGAATTTTGGACTGTTTTATCATGTCATGGATCACTACAGAATGATCAAACTCATGCGGGATCTTAATCCTCAGATGATCTTGCTGGACACAGGTCTGATCGATTCCGACGACGCCTTCATCAAGATCGAGATGGAGCCCACGGAGAGCATCCTGAACGTCATTGAAAACAAATACGACACGCAGGAAAACATCATCGGCCTGGTCAGCAGGGGCGGTCTGCAGATGATGGCCAGATCATTGCGAATGAACTACAGCTATATCGACTGGAACCGCGAAAATTACCGCAATGAACCCATCTTGGGCGACTATTTTGCGTCGAGCGCGCGCGGGAGAAAGCGATATAGTCTGGTACTTCGACCCGAGGAATAGCCGAAACTCATGTCTTTTCTTGAGCTCCCTGTCAGCCATTCCGGCCCTTCGTATGATTTAGGCGCCTTTCATAGTTTCCCGCTTGGAGGTCTGCGCCAAGAAAGTGGCGCGTTTCTAATCAGATTTCATACTGATTGAGCTGCTTTCCACTGTTTGTAAGTTCGGTATTGGCATTGCCTGCCACTACCGACACCACTCCGTTGCGATCGATTGAAGCGTCCACTTCGAAGGTAAATCCATGCTGCCCGTCGCCGATTCCCTTTTTCAGAAGGTCGTCGCGTTTCGTGTTCGCAATTACCGATTTGACAAACCTTCCTGCAACGAAAAGGCTAACCTTCGCCTTAATTTCCTTCCGCCCCTCCACCATCGCCCAACCACGAAGCTTGCCGTCGATGATCCGATCCACATGGCCGGTGTAGCGCAACCGCGACGCATTCAGGTAACGGGCCGGACCGTTGGACACGATTGCCAGGGCCTCCTGCATGCCGGAGTCGTCAAGTTCCACGCCCGCAAAGGCTGCGACCCTGGCAATGGAATCCTCGGGAAATTGGAGAAACTTCTCGTAGCTCACCAGTAGGGTCGGGCAGGAAAGACGCGAAATGTTCTCGACCAGTACGTGGTATTCCTCAACCAGCTTCGGCAATGTCTTGATGACGTCCATCTGCATGGAAATATGATTGCGCATTCCGATGGCAAGGACATCCCGGAAAAGCACGATCACACGTGGCTGCCTCACCAGATTTTCGAGTTGGCCGATCTGCTTGTAGGCGTTCGGGCGCTTCCATCCCCATATCTTGTGGGTGGCATGTCGTTCGGCAACCAGGCGGCCCAATTGCTCAAGATTTTCTTCGTCGATAAGTTTGGCAATTTCGCGGTCCTCGAAGACGGCGCCATCCACGGCCTTCCCCATGAATACGCCGAACTTTTGCAGCAGGGCCGCAATCATGGATGTGCCGCTCCGCGTGAGGCCGACGACGATAATCGTCGCCACACCTTCGTGAGGAGCAGGGTTAATCTCCACGAGCCCCCGATTGGTGAGGTCTGGTTGAGGCCCCCTGGTCATTCAGATGTGCTTACTTTCTTAGAGATAGTCACGATAAGCCTCGAAATCGACACGGTAGATCTGCTCGATCCTATCTCGTGCTCTGGCAGTCAATAACTGGTCATAGCAGGGAAATTCCTGAAGCACTCTCACCTGATGGCGGCTAAATGGAGTCTCATCGAATGCATTACCCTCCATCCGTACCTGCTTCGCCTTACGCTTGCTCTCAGCCGCATGAAGCCAGTTCAGCGAATTGAAGTCGGTTTCCGGAATGCCAACCGCTGCTTCGAACATATTCAGAACTCTCGAAGAGATCGCTTTTGGACAAGTTGATAATGGTGTTGGGCTGGTGTTCGGCTTCATATGGGTGGAACTGCGGGCGGAAGTGAACATCACTATGCGCCATATCGAGGGATTCGGCCAGATCGAGAAATTGTTGAAACGAATAGCCGTCGTCGACGTTTAGCTTGCCTTTCGAGAAAACCTTCATGGCTTTGTCAGCAAAGTTGGTTTGCAACGCGTGCCGGTAAATGCTCACCGCACGGCTATATGGATCGCGTATCACCCTGAGCACATGACAGGAACCCAAGTCACTCTCCAAGCCTCTATTGTAAATGTCCGACTGGTAAAACCATTGCATGCGATGCTTGTGCGGAAACTCACGGGTATCGCGCACATCGTCGGCAAAACCCGAAATTTTGCTAAACCAGACATAAACGGCCGTGCACGCAGCTTTAGGCGACCAGAGCACAATGAGTTTCCATTCGCCGTTCACGAGCGGACGCGGACCCATTGTGATAAGTGTTTCCGGCCAGCGCAGCCGAGGAGTAGGTGTGGCATTGCGCTTCTCATTTGTTGCCGATCTAACCGGCACGCGCGACACACCTTTATTCCGCCCGCCTCGGGCCAATTCACGCGCACGCTTGCCCGGTTTTTTGGCTGGTGGCGGGCAAAACGCCAGCCTCCATGCATGGATCAGACTAGGCACGTCGCTTTGCGCTTTTCCGGTTGTTCCTTGGGGCGCAACGTCCCCGAGAACTGCCCGCAACGTTTCAGCAACCGCCGGATCGGTTCTCAACAGGTCGTCTTCGCAGCGAATGTCGCCCTCTTGATGTTCGCCGAGATTTTCCGTCAACGATTGCCCAAGCCGCGCCTCCATCCAGGCGATATCCTCCCGTCGGTCATCGAGAATGGGCCGGATCAAGTCGGGCGAAAGACGAAACTTTGTCGCCGGCAAATCGTTGAGCACGCTCTGGAGCCGCTTGAATTCTCGCGCAACCATCGGACTTATTCCGTGAGCGGCGCAAAACTTGTTGTACCCGAACAGCAATGAAACGATCTCCCTTGACGCCCCTTCGTTCCTTCTAACAATCGATGCGGGCGGGAGTGAGATTCCCAATTTGGCGCAAAGGTCGCGAACGACATCGCCGTCTGGGAAATTGGCAGGATCGAATTTCCACAGTCGAACGTTCTCGCGGCCAAAAACAGTGTCAATCTTTTCGAATGTCCTGCGAAAACGTCGTTTTTTTTGCATTGCAGTGGAAAATTTATGCAGGCTTCCCGATCTGACCCGGGTCTGAAAGGAACTGCTCAGGTGGCTCCCCGGGGGGCGAACATAACCGACGACAGAAATTTCATCAAAATGCGGGACGAGAAATGATTTGAACCTTAACAAGGCATCGACATCGAGGGCGCTTATGACCTCGCCCGACAGCAGCAATGTCCTTTGGCCCAACTCCGCGATTGACTTGTGCAATCCCTCTCGGGCCCTGTCAATATAGTGGTTGAGTTGTTGAGAACCCAGCCCGCGCCGTCGGTGCATTTGGTGCGCACTGGGGTCCGCCGCGAACAGACTATAGATTGCCACACTGTGGTTGGGCGAGTCGGCAATCCGGGCGTAATAGAAATTGTCGTCCTGAAATTCATTCAGGCTCGCCTGAATCGAGGTTGACCCCGTCTTGTGCATCCCGATGTGAATAATGCATTTGCGCATTTGGACCTCGTCAAATCCCTCGAATGAATGTGTTCGAAAAGAGCGGGTTTCTACGCCCAAAGCCCCGCAAAGTCCACCAGACAGATCATCTGCCCGTCACTCGCTCCTGATCGCGAAATTCTCGTGTTCCAGCGTCAAATTGGGTGAATAAAATGGGTCCCTTGTGAGCGCCACGCCCCAGCGCGAATTCATGTAGTTCCTTTCGCGGCTGAAGCGCGCGACTTTCATCGGATCGTTCTCGGCACCGCGGGTCACCGATTCGTGGTGATAGAGCTGCGCGAAGGGTGTCCAGATATTGGCCAGGCCCATTTCCCTGACACGCAGGCAAAAATCGACATCGTTGAAGGCGATAGCCAGGTTTTTTTCATCCAGCCCCCCGGCCTCGCGATAAATCTCCTTGCGGACCAGGAGGCAGGCGGCGGTGACCGCCGAAACCTGCTGCGTCAGCCGCAAGCGGCCGAAATAACCGGTTGAAGAACGGTCGAAATACTTGTGCGAGTGGCCGGCGATGCCGCCGATTCCCAAAATAACCCCTGCATGCTGAATGGTGTTGTTGGGATAAATAAGCATCGCCCCGACACAGCCGGCTTCCGGCCGCACGGCATGCGACACCATTTCGTCGAGCCAGCCCGGCGTGATGATTTCGGTGTCATTGTTCAAAAAGCCCAGAACCCTACCCTTGGCATGCCGCACGGCGAAATTGTTGATTGCCGAAAAATTGAACGGACGGCGATACTTGATAACCCGGGCAAGCTTTCTTTTCTTGAGCGTGGCGAGATACTCGAGTGTGGCGGGATCGTCGCTGTTGTTGTCGACGATGATGATCTCATAGTTCTTGTAGGTGGTCTTCACTTTGATCGACTCGATACAGCGCTGGAGAAATTCCAGGCCATTGCGGGTGGGAATGATCAGCGAGACGAGGGGCGGCCTGCGCGGTAGAGCCCGGCGGATGCGGTTGAAGGGTGTCCCACCGGCCTCTTCGACGGTGGCGCGGACTTTGGCGGCTTTAAGATACGCCCTGATAGCGCGTCTTGCGGCATCGACTGCATAGCTCTTTTGGGTGATGTCCTGCGCCGTGGAACCTTGCACCGCGCGCCAGTGATAAAGCACCTTTGGCACATGGACGATCGTGGAGGGCTTGAGAGTCCTGATAATCCTGAGAATTCAGGTCATAGTCCTGGCTGCCGTCGAAAGCCCGCCGCCAGCCACCGGCCTTGCGGACATTTGCGGCGCGGTGGACCGTCAAATGATTGAGATAGTTCTGCCCGAGGAACAGATCGAGGTTCCACTCTGGCTTGAAATAGGGATCGAAGCGCCGCCCCTGGTCGTCGATCTTGTCTTCGTCGGAGTAGATCAGCTGGGCCTCGGGATGACGCTCGATGGCAAAGGCAACTTCCGCCAGGGCGTGGGGCCGCAGAACATCGTCATGATCGAGCATGGCAATATAATCGCCCGTCGCCAGTTCGAACGCCGAATTGGTGGCTTTGGAGATGTGCCCGTTGATCTTGCGGTGCACGACCTTGATGCGAGGGTCCTTCGCCCGCCACTTGTCGAGGCCCGGCCTGATCCAGGGCGCGGTCGAGGCATCGTTGGCGATGCAGAGTTCCCAATTCTCGTAAATCTGGCCGACCACACTTTCGATCGCCGCATCGAGCACAGCGGGCGGTGTATTGTAGACAGGCATCAGGACCGAAAAGGATGGCCACAATTTAAGCTGACCTACCTGCGCGACGATCGTCTTGCGATGAACCTCTCTAAAGTCGTGCATTTTGATCCATTGCTGGTAGCTTGCCCGCTGATGGCGAATGTGTCGCACAATACCGCCGCGCTCGAATGCAACGCCCTGGCCTGCGAGATTATTCGCAACCCGCAACAGGCGATTCAATCTGGGTGAAGCATGGCCGCGGTTCTCCCCGTCGCGGAGTGCCCGGGCCATAAAGGTCCACACCGTAATGCGGGAAACCGTGAACTTGCGGATGCGGAAGGCGCACTCGGTCCCCGCCGGATCGAAGCGCAGCATCTTGCAGCGGCCGAAGAGCAATGCGGCAATCTTGTATTGCCCGGCACCGACGCGGCGCATGGCCTGTGACGTCTGCTGATTGAAACCGCGGCGCCCGTGAAAACAGACGCGAGGCGTGAGTTTCCCGTCGATGGTTTCGATATCGAGCTCAATGGCAATCGCACCCCACCCGAAGGTGGTATCGAGCTTATAGATGATCTGCGGATTGCGGCCCGTGGCCCGCCAGATATTTCCGTCCAGCTGGAGGTGCTGCGAACGGAAAACGCGAAACGATCCGACCAGGTCGACTGACCTGTATCGCATCGCAAAAGGCGGCTTCAACTCAGCGAACCATGGTCGCAGGGAAACACACCTTGCAGAGGCTTCTGCTCAATCCGTCTCTGCTGCTCTCTTCGCACCGGGCGCCTTCCCGCCTCTCTGCTCGCGGAAGGTTTTGCGCTCTGCCGTGAGCCGCGCCATCTCGTCCTTGAGCTCGGCCAGCCGCTGGCTGACGTAGATAAGCCGCTTGGCCGCTTTTCTCTCCTCGTCCGTCCTCTTCGCCTTGTCCATATGAGAAAGTCTCCACACCCGACCAATCGATGATGGCGGCCATCATTCCTGGATGGGCCGTCAAAAGTCAAGGCGGAGGGCTCAATTAATCCGGCCCGGGCGGTTCGCCGCAAATGTTCCACATTTCATTGACATTCTGCCATAACTTGTCTGCAGCTTTTGACTTGCATGCCCCCTGAGGATTTGGAATCATGCCCCTCCGCCCAGCGCCAGATCTTGAACGTTTTTGCCGCCTTGCTGCTCCTTGCAGGCGCCGGATTCGCGGCAGAAGTTCAACCTGCGGACGATTGTTCGCCGGCAGCGGCCGCCGGCAAGGCCTCGGCACCGTTCAAGGACAGCGGTCCGTCAAATTCATTCCGAATTATTTGGCATATCGGCACGCAGATCGAGGATCTCGCCGATGCCGGCCGGAATCCGGAAGCCCTCGAGACAATTTCATCTGTTCAGAAACTTGTCGACGGATATTATTTTAATGTGCTCAGGGGCGGCAAGTTCACTTACTGGCCAGGGCGTCCGCGAGAATGCGCGCTCAATGCCAAGATGTATAAAAAATTGGAATCGCAGGAAATCAGTGCCGAAGAACTCTCGCTTTCCGGAGATGAAATTGACGTTCGAAAGGACTGCGATGAGCGCCAGAAAGAATATCTGGCGGGCAGATTGGGAAAAGACGCAACCATGGACCCCAATAGGGCCGCTGCATTGTTGCATGCCGAGGCCATGAAACGCGTCATCGACAATTTGGGGGTGAAGAGCGAGCAGCAGCGTGGAAAAGTCATTTTGAGCTGAGATGCTGCTTAGCAACACTGATTTTGACTATAACAAGGCCACGGACAGCCTAATCCTCAAGCGTCTGCCCAAGAGTTACTGTGCACTCACTTCGATGGGGATCGCAGTCAATGGCGTGCTGACCTATCAAGTGCCCGTCGTGCAGATCGAGCACGACAGCTATTTGTGGGTTCCCCGCAGGTCCCGCCGGGGTGAACTTCTCTGGTCGGAGGATCGGAAGAAAGACAAGCTTCCCGAGAATCCCAGGATCATCGATTTGGTCGGCAAGGCTTTCGACGATGTCCGTGCCCCGCTTCCAGGCTTCTCGGTCAACATCCGGCTCTGGAACCAGCGCCGGTCGCCGAAGATTTATGAGCAACTCAAGGATTCTCCCTATTTCAGCGGCTTCTTCTTCGAGGGCGGAACCAAGATCATGTCGGCCGAGAGGCCAAAGCTCGACAACTTCGCCGATGGCATGGCGTGGGTATTGCGGAACACCGACGAAAAAATCTACATGCTCATGCCGGGTTTCTGGGAAGGAGGACAGCTCGACAACGAGCAGGAGATCGACCAGCTCATCGACCGCCTGCGGCAGATGATACTGTCCCTCAACACAAAACTGGGCGAGCGGTTGAAACTGGCGGAAGGCCAGAATGCCATCTGTACCAGCCGGATGCACCTCATTCCGGCCAGCTACGGCTTCGCCTATCCATGTTCGCACCCTGCCTGCCGAAAGAGAGGGCAGGCTCGCGGGAACCGTGACCGGCGAGATCAAGTTGCTGGCGGAAATGCGGCAAGAGCTTTGTGGTACGCCAAACTGATGGACAGCCGATCGGGCAACCGTCGAGCGTGCATCTTCCCGTGTCTCGCCCTCGATGTGTTATTCAACCTCATTTGATGGCCTTCGCGAATCTGGGCATGATCGGCGGCAATGGCGGATACGGGCGGGATCATGGGCGCGGAGCAGACGAACGGAATCGTCCCGGTCATTCTGGCAGGTGGTTCGGGCTCCCGGCTCTGGCCTTTGTCGACGGCTTCCGCCCCTAAGCAATTCCTGCACTTGACGGGCCCGGAAAGCCTGTTCCGCCAGACGCTTGGCCGCTGCGCCGGAGTGTCCGGTTTCGCCGCTCCGCTCATCGTGGCAGGTGAATCCCACGAGTCTTCGATCCTGGCCGATCTCGCCGAGCATCGAGGCCATGATCATCCTCGAACCCGTCGCCCGCAATACGGCAGTAGCCATCACGCTCGCCGCACTCGCGGCTGCGGACATGGCCGGCGATCCTTGTCTCCTCGTGATGCCGTCCGATCATCATCTCGGCCGGCCCCAGGTGCTGATCGATGCAGCCCGCCAGGCCACGGCTTGCGCCAGGGCGGGAAAATTCGTGACTTTCGGAATTGCCCCCGATCGCCCCGAGACCGGCTATGGCTATATCAGGCCGGGCCGCGAAATCGCCCTCACGCCAGCGGTCAAGGCTCATGAGATCGCGCAATTCATCGAGAAGCCGGACGCGGCCCGCGCCGCTGCCTTGCTGCAGGAGGGCCGCTGCCTGTGGAACAGCGGTATCTTTCTTTTCACGCGCGAGGCGCTGCTTGCCGCAACGGCTGCACTCCATCCGCAAATCCTGGGCGCCTGCCGCGCGGCCATGGCCGCCGCAACAGTCCGCGGTTCCGCCATTGTCCCTGCCGCAGCACCATTACAGGCCGTTGAGTCCATCTCGTTCGACCATGCGGTGATGGAGAAGACCCCCGATTCCATCGTGGTTCCCATCGATCCGGGCTGGAGCGACATCGGCTCCTGGGATGCGGTCTGGCGCGCCGCCGGCAAGGATGCAGGCGGCAACGCCGTCTCGGGCAATGCCGTCCTTCACGGCGTCTCCAATTCCTATGTGAGCAGCACCGGCGCCATGACCGCCGTCATCGGCCTCGAGGGCGTTGCCGTCGTCAACACCGGCGATGCCGTGCTCGTCACCTCATTGGACCGGGCCCAGGACGTGCGCGCCGTCATCGAACTCCTGCGCGACCGCAGGTGAGTGCCCTTGCAAATTCCGCCGCCTTGGGCAGAGTCGGTAATGGCGGCGGTTTCGCGAGGTTGACGGATGCGTGGCATAATTCTGGCGGGAGGTTCGGGAACCAGGCTCTATCCGCTGACCTTGGCCGTCTCCAAGCAACTGTTGCCGGTTTATGACAAGCCGCTCGTCTATTACCCGCTGTCGGTACTGATGCTGGCGGGCATCCGGGACATTCTGCTGATCTCGACGCCGCACGACCTGCCACAGTTCCGCAGCCTGCTGGGCAGCGGTGCCGAATTCGGTCTGCGCCTTTCCTATGCCGAACAGCCCAATCCCGGCGGCCTGGCCCAGGCCTTCCTGATCGGCGAGGAGTTTCTCGAGGGCCACCCGGCCGCCTTGGTTCTCGGCGACAATATCTTTCACGGCGGCAAGCTGCAGGAACTTTGCCTGAAAGCGGCGGCACGCCGGAAAGGCGCCACCATCTTCGCCTATCATGTCTCCGATCCGCAGCGTTACGGCATCGTTGCCTTCGACGGAGACCGCCGCGCCTACAGCATTGAAGAGAAACCGGCGCAGCCGAAATCGAACTGGGCGGTGACCGGCCTCTATTTCTACGATGACGGCGTCGTTGAAATCGCCAGATCGCTTCGCCCCTCGGCGCGCGGCGAACTCGAGATCACCGATGTGAACCGCGCCTATCTCGAGCGCGGCGATCTTCATGTCGAAATGCTCGGCCGCGGCTATGCCTGGCTCGACACCGGTACCCATGACAGCCTGCAGGATGCCGGCGCCTTCATTCGCACCATCGAAGTGCGAACCGGCATGAAGATCTGCTGCCCCGAGGAGATCGCCTTCCGCGCCGGCTATATCGATGCCGCCGCACTGCACGAGCGTGCCGGCCGGCTGGGCCGCACTGATTACGCCGTCTATCTTCGCCGCCTCGCCGAAGAACCGGAGCTGTGAGCTGATGCAGTCGCGCGACATCGGTCTCGGCGTTCTCGAAATCGTCCCGGAGAAATTCGGCGATGCCCGTGGCTATTTCTCCGAGACCTGGTCGCGCCACAAGTTCCGAGACCTCGGGATGGCGCTAGATTGGGTACAGGACAACCAGTCCTTCTCGGCGGAAAAATTTGTGTTGCGCGGCCTGCATTATCAGATCGAACCCCACGCCCAGGACAAACTCGTACGTGTGCTGAGAGGTTCGATTTTCGACGTCGCCGTGGATATCCGCAAAAACTCGCCGAACTTCGGCCGGTCGGTCTCCTGCACGCTTTCTGGCGCCCAATGGAATCAGCTTCTGATCCCCAAAGGCTTCGCCCACGGCTTTCTGACACTCGAGCCCGGAACGGAAGTCTTCTACAAGGTCTCGGCTCCCTATGCGCCGGATCATGAGCGCGCCATCCGTTACGACGATCCGGCCCTTGCCATCGCCTGGCCGCTTGAGGGTACAACGCCCGTCATGTCGGCAAAGGACCGTGCTGCGCCGCGCCTTGCCGAGGCGTTTCCATGAAAGTCATGGTCACCGGCGGCGCCGGATTCATCGGCTCGGCGGTGTGCCGCCATCTGGTGGGCGATCTCGGTTTCTCGGTCGTCAATGTCGACAAGCTCACCTACGCCGCAAGCCTCGACTCCGTCGCTGCTATCGCGGCCGATCCGCGCTATCGTTTCCACAGGCTCGACATCTGCGACCGCGGCGTCATGTTCAAGGTCATGCGGGACGAGAATATCGATGCCGTCATGCATCTCGCCGCCGAAAGCCATGTCGACCGCTCGATCGACGGCCCCGCCGCCTTCGTGCGGACCAACATCGAGGGAACCTTCGCGCTGCTTGAGGCTGCGCGCGCCTGGCGCGATGCGATGCCCGTCGGCCAGAGAGCGCAGTTCCGCTTCCATCACGTCTCGACCGACGAGGTCTTCGGCGATCTGCCTCTTGACGGCGGCACCTTCACCGAGGCGAGCCCCTATGCGCCCTCCTCGCCCTATTCCGCCTCCAAGGCCGCCGCCGATCACCTGGTCCGCGCCTGGCACAAGACTTATGGATTGCCTGTCGTTCTCAGCAATTGCTCCAACAATTACGGGCCTTTTCATTTTCCCGAGAAACTCATCCCGCTGATGATCATCAACGGCCTCGAAGGTAGACCGCTTCCCGTCTACGGCAGCGGCGCCAACGTCCGCGACTGGCTTTATGTCGAGGACCATGCTCGTGCCCTTGGCCTCGTCCTCACCCGCGGCGAGACCGGTCAGTCATACAATATCGGTGGCCGCAGCGAACACAGCAATCTTGCCGTCGTCGAGGCGATCGCCGATCTGCTCGATGCCCGGGCCCCCCTCCCCGGCCGGTCGCACCGTTCGCTGATCGCTTTCGTCGGCGATCGGCCGGGCCATGATCTCCGCTATGCCATCGATCCGGCCAAGGTCGAGCACCAACTCGGGTGGCGGGCGCGGGAGACTTTCGAGACCGGCCTCGCCAAGACCGTTGACTGGTTCATCGCCAATCGCGCCTGGTGGGAGGATATCCGCAGCCGCCGATATGCCGGCGAGCGGCTTGGAACCGCCCGGCTGTGATGCGGCTTGCCGTCACCGGGCGAAGCGGCCAGCTCGCCTCGGCGCTCATCGAGAGGGCGGCACTGACGCCAGGCATCGAGGTGATTGCCGTGGGCCGCCCGGATCTCGATCTCGAACGCCCGGCAACCGTTGCCGCCGCGATCCGTGAGGCGCGGCCGGATATGGTGGTCAATGCCGCAGCCTTCACCGCCGTGGACCGGGCGGAAGCTGAGCCGGAGCGCGCCTTTGCCGTCAACCGCGATGGCGCTGCCGAAGTTGCAGCCGCTGCGGCGGCTTTGAAGGCGCCGTTCATTCAACTGTCGACGGATTATGTTTTTGCCGGGACCAAACCGGGCGCCCACACCGAGACCGATGCCACCGGTCCCGTCAACGTCTACGGCGCCTCGAAACTTGCGGGTGAGATCGCGGTCCGGCAGGTGCACGAACAGGCCCTGATTCTGCGCACCTCCTGGGTCTACAGCCCCTTCGGCACCAATTTCGTCAAGACCATGCTGCGCCTCGGCCGCGAGCGCGATATCCTGCGGGTAGTTGACGATCAATGGGGCAATCCGACCGGCGCCCTCGATCTTGCCGATGCCATCCTGCGTCTGGCGCCTCTGCTGGCCGCAGGCCGCGGACCCGCCGCCATTTTTCATCTGACGGGCGCCGGTGTGACCACCTGGTACGGCCTCGCCCGTTACATTTTCGACGTAAGCGGCGCGCTGGGCGGCCCCAGGCCCGAGGTCGCAGCCATCGCCACCGCCGATTACCCTGCCCCGGCCCGCCGCCCGCCCAATTCCGCTCTCGACTGCACCGCCTTCGCCGCGGCCTTCGGATTTTCCCCCGGCCCTTGGCGGGAAGGCGTGGAGAGGGTGGTCAGGCGGCTGCTGATCGAGGCCGCGTAGTGGCTTTCCGGCGCCTGGCGGGGGTCGAAAGCAATTTCCTTACAATTTTCTTCATTTCTGTTATACAAATTGGTTGTGTGAATCACTGCATGCTGTGCGTGTGGCGTATTTTTCGATCACTTTTGTGCAAATTTCTCATGCGGCTGCCGGGAGCAAGTCATGGGAAACAAGGAAACAAGCGGGGGGTTCGTCGCGTGGTTTCATTGGCAGATTTCGTCGGGCAGGCAGTGAACGGCGTTTTCTCGAGTGCCGGACCAACCCGGACTCGGGGCCGCAGTTCCCTCCCAACTACCTCGCTCTATTTCGCCGATCCCCTCTCCGACCTGATCGGTGATCGCATCGGCTGTGCCGAAAAGCCGATCCGCCGCATCTCGGCAACCGCTTTCACCTGCGGCGACGCGGCCGTCATCGTCCGTTATGCCGGCAAGCAAGAACTGGCGTTTCTGCGCCGCGGCGGTTTCAAGAAAATCTATCTGCTGATCGACGACGATTTGCAGGCCCTCCATGCGGACGACGGATTGCCGGCCGATTGGCGCCGCCGCCTCCTCGTCTATCGCGACGGCGTGCTGCGCAAGCTCTTGGACCTCGTCACCCATGTCGTCGCTCCTTCCGAGCCTATCCTGCAGTCTTATCGCCGGCACGAGCTCCTGCGTCTCGAACCCGCCCAATGCCATGCCGTAGCCGCCCTCGATCACCATGACACGACCGCCAGGCTCGACATCGTTCTCGCCGCCACGCGTTCCCATCTCAGCGACGTGGAATTCTTCGCGCCCGCCATTGCCGGCTTCCTCAAGGTCCGGCCCGATGCCCATCTCACAACCTTCCTTAACGGCCATGCGCCCCCGGTCCTGCGGAATCTGCCCAATGTCACCCACCATTCGCCCATGGGCTGGGAGAGGTACCGCGACTTCGTCGCCGCCCATCGCTTCCACATCGCCTTGGCGCCCGCCTGCGATACCGCCTTCAACCGGGCCCGCTCGGTCAGCCGGCTCCACGATCATGCCGGATATGGCGCCGCCGGCCTCTATAGCGCCCAACCGCCCTTTGCCGGGACGATCGCCGATGGAACATCGGGGAGGCTTCTGCCCCCGGACCCCGAGGCCTGGCGGGCGGCTCTATTCGATCTCGCCGCTCATCGCAATGTTATGCGTCAACTTGCCGAGGGCGGCCAGAGGCTTTCGGCAGCGCTTGGCGATCACGGCCGCGTACGCGACTTCTGGCAGCGCCAATTCGGCTTGAGCTGAACCGCGCTTCTTTGCCACTGTTGCAAGAATATCAATCACTTGGGATTTCGCACCGGATTGCTTGCGAGTCCCCCGCCTCATGGGTTATCACCTTGTGTCCGGTGCCAAAGGGGTCCACCGGCGTCTCCGTGCCGGAGACTGGGAAGCATGTTCCGCCAAGGTGCGCGCACGTTGGCGGCAAGAACATGCTCCAAGTAATAGATCTGGCGCGATTTCTTTTCGGCGAAGTGATCCCACTCCACCGGAAAGCGCGCAAGTAGCAACAAATGGGGCGTAAAATCGGAATGGTGCGGGCAGGAATTCAGCGCGTTGCGATCCTCGCCGCCCTCCTCTTCCTGACGGCCTGTGCCGGCATTCCCCGTTCGGGCCCCGCCCAAGTGGCGATCACCCAAGGTTCCGCCGATCTCGCCGGCTTCTCGCTCATCGACATGACCCCGCAGAATGTCGGCCATTATCTGGTGCGGCAGGTCGGCGACGGCGCCGGAACCGCCGGGGTTCCCTCCGCGCCGGCGGTGGTTCTCTCCTCCGGTGACATCATCAAGGTGCGGATTTCCGAAAGCAAGGAAGGCGGGTTGTTCGCGCCGCTGGCCACCGGCGGCACCGTCTTCGACAAGGTCCGCGTCGATCACCGCGGCACCATCTCGCTGCCCTATGCGACCCGTGTGAAGGTGTCGGGCCTCGATACCCAGGCGGTCGCGGAGCGCATCCGTGACCGGCTCAGCGGTGTCTCCTTCGAGCCGCAGGTCTATGTCGAACTGGTGTCCGACCGCGGCTCCAGCGTGCTGGTCGGCGGCGAGGTGAAGGAGCCCGGCCGCTTCTCCCTGCTCGAAGGGCCGTTGACCTTGCTCGATGCCATCGGCAAGGCGGGCGGTGCAGCGCGTCCCGCCCACCAGACCGACGTGATTGTCCGCCGCGGCAAGCAGGTGATGCGTGTCCCCCTCTCCACCGTCCAAAGCGGTCGCAACATGCAGCTGCGCTCCGGCGATGAAGTGATCCTCGAGGCCGATGCCAAGGTCTTCAATGCGCTGGGTGCGGTCACCAAGACCGGCCAGGTCGAATTCTCCAAGCTCAACCCGAGCCTGCTCGACGCGCTCTCCCAGGTGGGCGGCCTCTCCAACGAGCTGGCCAGCAATACCGGCGTTTTCGTCTTCCGTCTGCGTGAGCCGAAGGCCTGGCGGGATCAGGACGGCCGCTGGCACGAAGGTCCGGCGATCTTCAGGTTTAACATGTCGAGACCTGAGACCATGTTCATCGCCCAGGTCTTCGGCGTCGTGCCCAACGACACGATCTACGTGACTAACGCGCCCACGGTCGAATGGCTACGTACCATCGCCCCGATCGCCGCCACCATTGCGGCGGTGAACAATGCCGCGAACGCCGCTGTCAGGGCGGGCATCCTAACACCCAATTCACCCAAACGGTAGTTGGGTCACGGCCTAGGGATGCCGCCATGACCGTCGCCGTGTTCCGCCGGCCGAACGCGTCTGATTCGCGCCCTGCAACCGTTACATATTACCGCTGATTGGGTCGTCAGCCGTCCAGACGACGACCGATTTGCGTGCCCCTTTGCTTGACGTTGCGGATATCGAGCGCAGATTGACGCCTTTCCTGGCGAGCTTCTGCAAGTATGCATGAAGGCTGCCGGGCTTGTTCGGCAACTCGACCACTTCGGCCTTGGCTTCGCTATAGGCGGTGCCTGCGGCCGCAAGCGCTTTCGCGGCCTTGCGCGGATTGTCGACGACCAGTTGCAAATCGCCCTGCGGGGACGAACCGTAGATCGACATGATATTGACACCGGCCTCGGCCAGGGCCGCGATGGCCGCCGCCACCGTGCCCGGTCTGTCTTCAACCTTGATGACAATCTGCTTTGCTTTGGCCATTTGAGGTCCCTCCCGTTTGTTGGCAATCCAGGTTACTGTGATTTGAGCACGTGCAGCGAGACATAGGGCGCATCGCCGTGGACCCAGCTGTCATGTGGCGTGGTGGTTATGTGAAACACCGTGCCCGGCAGCAGATCGATTTTTCGGCCATCCTGATACTGCACGATGCCATGACCGGCGATGGCAACTCCGGTATGCGGCGCGTGGCAAAGTGCGGTTCCGGCCAGGGGCGCGTTGTGGAGCGACCACTTCCAGCCCGGCTGATATGTTGCACGGCCCAGCGTTACCCCCGCCACATGAACGATTTCAAAGCGGCCGAACGGAAACTCGCGGACTTCGTCGGCTTTGTCGAATTGTCCGATGAATTCGCCGGAAGTCATGCGCCGCTATGCCCCAAAGGTTCATCTCGCTTCGCTCAACATGCCACAACTGTCATCCGAAAGGAACGGCGTGACGGTGCTCCTCCCTTGATAAAATCCGCCAAGCGGACATTGGCCGACCCAATGACGGCAAAAAAGTTGTCACACCTGCCGCCTCGATGGCAGCGTCTCCGCCATCGCCTTTCGCAAGCTATGCATCTGGTCCAAGAGGTTTAGGATGATGCCTATCCCCTCGTTGTTGACACCCATGTCGTGTTTCAAATCCCGGATCAATTGAGCCCGTGCAAGATCCGCCTCGGAAAATTCCGGCTCACCCGCTGTTTCGCCGGGAACCAGCCATTCCTCTCCGATCCATACTTCCAGGGTTTCCTGATCGAGTTGGGCGCGAAAGAGAAAGTCCAGCTTGCTGATGATCATGGCTGCATATCCTTTCGCGGATCGTAGCTTGTTCCAGGTGCCCATTTGGAAAGAAAGGTTTCCAGTTCGGGGTTCGGCCCCGATGGCAACATCGACTTTGAGTTTGACCAGCTCATCGCCGTGGCCGCCTCGCCGGGGAGCGCCCTTTCCTTTCAGGCGCAGGACAGAACCTGTATTCGATCCCTTTGGCACCTTCACCATGACCGGCCCAGTCGGTGTCGGCACTCTGACATGTGAGCCGAGGAACGCTTCTCGCCAGAGTGACTGGCAGCTCGAGATGAATATCGTCGCCAACCCGCGTAAAGAAGCGATGCGGAGTAATTGCAATCTCCACCAGCGCGTCGCCCGCTTCGCCTTCACCGGCGGATGGGGCTCCCTTCCCTCGCAGGCGCAGGACCTGCCCCTCTTGAATTCCCGGCGGAATTGTCACGTCAAGCGTTCCGCCATCCGGCAATGCCAGCCGCTTGGTCGCGCCCCTGATCGCATCGAGAAATTCGACTGACAGGCGGTAGTGCACGTCCGGCCCCCGCGCCCGCCGCGATTGCTGCGCCTGCCGCCTGAACAATTCCGCAAACAAATCGTCCGCACCGGCGAAATCTGCAAAGCCGGAAGGATTCTCATAAGGGTAACCTGCGTCGGCCTGAGCTGCGTAATCCTTGTAGTATGACTGGCGGGGCCGTTCGGCCCCAAAAGCGTCGATCTCTCCGCGATCGAATTTCTTGCCGCTTGTTCGCATCCGAAAGTATGTCGTTGGCTAAGGAAACCTCCTTGAAGCGGTCCTCCGCCTGCTTGTTTCCGGGATTGAGATCCGGATGCAGCTTCTTCGCCAAGCGGCGGTAGGCTTTCTGGATGTCATCGGAGGAGGCGGTGCGCGCGACCCCCAGTATTTCATATGGGTCTTTCACTTTCACTCCATTGAGCCTGATGTCGTTGGATTCGATTGATAATTGACCGCTCGATCCATTGCAATCTTAGCTGATCGGTCAATTCCGGCCCGGAGTCTTTTTGCCCGCATCACCACCGTGATAACCCAGTTCACCCTGGAACAAAGCGGCGAGTACGGGCTTATGTTTACGTAGGCACAGGACCGGAGCCATTGGCTCGGATTGATGCTGGCCACGCCCCGCGTGCGGGGCATGGATGCAAGGAGATATTTACTATGAAAACCACCATGCTTGTGGCCGGCGCTGTGTTTCTGTACGCCTCGGCAACCTCAGTGCTCGCTGCTGCCCCTTCGCCGTTTGGTGTTTGGGTCCTGTCCGATGGCAGGGTCACCGTGCGCGTTCATAAATGCGGCAGCACTCTTTGCGGTAACATCGCCGCATTGAAGGAACCCATAAGCAAGATCGATGGCAAGCCCAAGGTTGATCGTGAAAACCCCGCGCCCGCCTTGCGCAAGCGCCCGTTGATTGGCCTTGCCGTAATGACCGGAATGAAGTCGGGAGGTGCGGGAACTTGGACCGGCAAAATCTACAATCCGGATGATGGCAAGACCTATCCGGCGAGCCTGACGCTTGATGGTCGGAACAATATGAAAGTCAAGGCCTGCGTTGTTGGCGTTTTATGCAAGACCAACAAATTCGTTCGCCTGAATTGAAATCCTGTAAGTTGTTTCACGCCTAATTCTGTATCCGCCGGGTCAGCGAGCCGTCGACCACCAGATTGACGCCCGACACGAAGCCCGCCGCCGCGCTCGCCAGGAACACCACCGCATTGGCGATCTCCTCGGGCTTCGCCAGGCGCCCCATGGGACTTGCGGCAAGGGCCGCGGCGAAGTCGTCGGGCGCGTTCTCCTCCACCTTGTGCCAGAAGCCGTCCTTGAAATAGGTCATGCCAGGCGAGACCACATTGGCGCGCACCCCCTTCGCCGCCACGAAGCGCGCCATCGATTTCACATAGAAGAGCAGCGCCGCCTTCATCGTGCCATAGGCCGCATCCTCGAAGCCGTAATCCTCCGAGCCCGAGACCGAGGCGATGGCGGTGAAGGACCCGGTTCCGCTCTTCTCCAGATAGGGCATCGCCGCTTCCGCCAGATTGCGCGTATGCATGATGTCCACTTCGAAGGCCTTGCGGAAGGCCGCCTCGTCGCCGCCCGTCGCCAGGGCGCTGGCATTGGCGACGGCGCAATCGAGTCCGCCCAAAGTGGCGGCCGCATCGTTCACGAACTCCGCCAATGCAGCCCCGTCCGCCACATCGACCAGCCGCCCGTAGGCGTTGACGCCCCGGCCCTTCAGCGCCGCCACCATGCGCGCCACCGCCACGGCATCGCGCGCGCACACCGCCACATCGGCGCCCTCATCGGCAAATCCGAAAGCGATGGCCCGGCCGATGCCGCGGGTGCCACCGGTCACCAGGGCGCGCTTGCCTTTCAATTGCAGATCCATGGCCTCACACGATCCTGATCTTTGCCGGGTCCCAGTCCTTGGGCTTCGGATATTGCGGGTTCATCTCCTCCAGCGTCTCGCGCACGATGCGCGCGATCACGGCATTGCGCACCCAGTTGCGGTCGGCCGGAATCACATGCCACGGCGCATGCGCCGTCGAGCAGCGCGCGAGCGTCGTCTCATAGGCCTTCATGTAATCGTTCCACAACTTGCCGGTCGTCGAGATCGCCGGGATTGAATTTCCACCGCTTTTCCGGCGTCGTCGATCCGCTCCTGCAGGCGCTTGGCCTGCTCGTCCTTGGAGATGTTGCAGCATGAATTTGACGATGCGCGTGCCGTTCTGCGGTGAGCGTTTTCTCGAACTGGTTGATCTCCTCATAGCGCCGCTCGATCGCCTCGGCGCTGGCGAACTTCTTCACCTTCACCACCAGCACATCCTCGTAATGCGAGCGGTTGAAAATGCCGATCAGCCCGTGCGGCGGGCAGGCCTTGTGGACGCGCCAGAGATAATCATGCGCCAGCTCTTCCGCACTCGGCGCCTTGAAGGGCGTGACCGTCACGCCGATGGGGCCGCAGGGATTGAACACCGCCCGCACCGTGCCGTCCTTGCCGGAACAATCGATGCCCTGCAGCACGACCAGCAGCGCCCGCTTGCCTTCGGCGAACAGCCGGTCCTGCAGGCGCGTCGATCGCCACGGCATCCTCCGCCGTCTGCGCCTTGGTCGTCTCCTTGTCGCCGAAGACCGCATCGCCGCGCGGATCGCATTTCGCCAGCTTGAAGGCCTTGCCCGGTTCCGCCCTGAACCGCGCGGCAAAGGACTTTTCGTCTCCGCCATGACCAGTCTCCTGCCGCGCCAGCGTGATCCATGGCCCCCTTGATTGCAAGGGGCCTTGCGCCTATCGCCAAGCAAGTAGCGCAACTGAGGATTTCAAATTGGAATGACGCGATTCCAACAAGCCCCAGATGGCGGCCGCCGCCTATCGGCTGCCCGCCCTCGACCAGGATTTTCTCCTGGGCGATTCGACCCGCGGCGCTGCGCTTCCAGCTCGAATACCAGAAGGCCGAGGAACATCTGCGCGCCTGGGGCGTGGCCACGACCGTGGTGGTCTTCGGCTCGGCCCGCATCCAGCGAAGGCGACGGCACCGGCTGGTATGAGGCGGCGCGCGAGTTCGCCCGCATCTGCTCGGAACGGGGCGGCGCCAAGCTCGATCACATGCGGCCGCGCCAGAATGTGATCGCCACCGGCGGCGGTCCCGGCATCATGGAGGCGGCCAATCGCGGCGCCTCTGATGCCGGCGCGCCCTCCATTGGCTTCAACATCACGCTGCCGCTGGAGCAGGAGCCCAATGCCTATTCGACGCCCGATCTCACCTTCCGCTTCCACTATTTCGCCATGCGCAAGATGCACTTCGCCATGCGCGCCGCCGCACTCGTGGTGTTTCCCGGCGGCTTCGGCACGCTCGACGAACTGTTCGAGATTCTGACGCTCCGCCAGACCGGCAAGATGGACGACGCGCTGCCCGTCGTTCTCTACGATTCGAAGTTCTGGAACGCGGCGATCAACTTCCGAGCATTTCGCCGAGACGCGGCATGATCCGTGCCGAGGATCTCGATCTCTTCGGCTTCGCCGACACGCCGGAGGACGCCTGGGAGGAACTGGTGCTGCGCGGCCTCAAGATCTCCGGAGAAATAGATCTTGAGCGTCCGCCTCACCTTCCACGGTGCCGCCCGCATCGTCACCGGCTCCTGCTACCTGATCGAGACGGGCGACAGCCGGGTGCTCATCGATTGCGGCATGTTCCAGGGCTCGAAGACCGAGAAGGAACTGAACTACCGCACCTTTCCCTTCGACCCGGGAGCCGTCGACGCGCTGCGTCCTCACCCACGCCCATATCGATCACACCGGACTCATTCCCAAGCTGGTCAAGCACGGTTTCTCGCAAACCCATCCATGCCACCGTTCCCACCGTCGATCTCTGCTCGGTCATGCTGCCCGATTCGGCCTTCATCCAGGAAAGCGAGGTGCGGCAGCTCAATGAGCGCAACCGCAAGCGCGGCCTTGCCGAAGTGGAGCCGATCTACACCGTCGAAGACGCCGAGGCGGCCCTGCGCACTGTTCCACGGCCATCCGACTACGAGACCTGGTTCGCGCCGGCCCCGGGCATACGCTGCCGCTTCTGGAATGCCGGCCATCTCCTGGGCTCCGCCTCGATCGAAGTCGAGGTCGAACGCGCCGGGCAAGCAAGCCGCTGCGCATTCTCTTCTCCGGCGACATCGGCCCCGATGCCAAGATGCTGGAGCCCGATCCCGAGGCGCCGCAGGGCTTCGACTATGTCGATCTGCGAATCGACCTATGGCGGCACCGACCGCTTCGAGCGCGAGCCGAGGCAAGCGCCGCGAACTGCTGGCCAGGAGGTGGCCGCCGCAGCCAGCGCGCGGCGGCGCGCTGCTCATTCCCTCCTTCGCCGTCGAGCGCACCCAGGAGGTGGTCACCGATCTGGTCGATGCTGATGGAGAGTGGCGCCATTCCCGAGGCCATGATCTTTCATCGATTCGCCGCTGGCCCAGCGGCCACGGCGATTTTCTCGCGCCATTCGAGCCGGGCTTGAGAACGGCGACGAGTTGTTTCGCGCCTTCAACTCGCCGCTGCTCAAGACCACCCAAACCGTCGAGGAGAGCAAGGCCATCGCACCGCTTCACCGGCTTCCACATCGTCGTTGCGGCGAGCGGCATGTGCGAGGCGGGCCGCATCCGCCATCATCTGAAGAACCATCTGTGGCGCGCCGATGCCACCGTGCTGCTTGTCGGCTTCCAGGCCGCGGGCACGCTCGGCCGGCTGCTCGAGGACGGCGTGAAACTGGTGCGCATCCAGGGCGAGGACATCGAGGTCCGCGCCACCATCCGCACGCTTCGAGGACTATTCCGGCCATGCCGACGGCCCGGAACTGGTGCAATGGCTGAAGGAGCGCATGCCCATCGCTCACACCGTGTTCCTGACCCACGGCGAAGAGGATGCCCAGCTCGCCCTCGAACAGGCGATCGCCGGCCCGGTCGTCGCCGGCGACTGCGTCCTCCGGCCCCGCCTCGACGACGTCTACGATCTGAGCGGCGGGACTTGCGCCCTGCTCGCCGCCGAAACCCGGCCGCGCCTCGACCCCGCCCTTGTGGCGAAGCCCGATTGGCACAACGACTTGACCAGGCTGGTGCTCGATATCAATGAGGAGGTGGCCCAGGCCGCCGACGAGAAGGCCAGAGCGGTCATCATCCGCCGCCTGCGCCGGGCCCTCGTGGCTGAGGACACCCCCATTTAAAATTTTCCAACAGTTTTGTCCGGCATTGGAACTTTTGTTCCATTTTTCTTGTCGACGGAGGCGAATTATGGTCTAGTTTGGCGGAGCAAAAATTGCTTGACAGTGTCAAGCAACTCCTCTGCAAAAACCAACGCAAAACCTCGACAAAATCAACAAAAACCAAGCATTTTTGCACGCCAAATGAGCGTTCTTGACACCGCGCCGAAGGACTTCCAGGGCCTGCGCAGCCTGATCGTCGAGAGGGGCCCCGGCCTCCCCAAGCGCCTCGCCCAGATCGCCGCCTACGCCCTCGAGCACCCCGACGAGATCGCCTTCGGCACCGTCGCCTCGATCGCCGGTGAGGCCAAGGTGCAGCCCTCGACGCTGGTGCGCTTCGCCCAGGCGATCGGCTATCAGGGCTTCTCGGATTTGCAGGAGGTCTTCCGCGCCAGGCTCCGCGACCGCATCCTCAATTATGAGGAGCGGATCGAGCAGCTGCGCCGGCACGCGCTCTCGGCGTCCAAGGCCACCGTCATCTTCCACGGCTTCAGCGAGGCGGCGGAGAAATCGGTTCAGGGCCTCCGCGAGAAGCTCGATCCGGCCAGCCTCGACCGCGCCGTCGAAATCCTCAGCAAGGCCGAGACCGTCTATCTGATCGGGCTGCGCCGTTCCTTTCCGATTTCTTCCTACATGGCCTATGCCTTCGGAAAGCTCGGTGTACGGAGCATATTGATTGACGCGGTGGGCGGCCTGGCCAGCGAGCAGATCGCCGCGGCGAGCCGGAAGGACGCGGTCGTGGCGGTGAGCTTCACGCCTTACGCCAGCGAGTCGGTGGCGCTCGCCCAGGCAGCGACGGCGCGCCATGTGCCGATGGTGGCGATAACCGACAGCCCGTTCTCGCCCTTGGCGCAGATCGCCGATATCTGGTTCGAAGTGGTGGAAGCCAATTTCGAGGGCTTCCGCTCCATGGCGGCGACGCTCGCGCTCGCCATGACGCTCACCGTCGCGGTCGCCGAAAAGCGCACCAAGGCCGAGCCGCGCATCAGGACGACGTAGTTAAAATATCCTCATGCCGAGGTGCTTTGCGGGAGGCAAAGCAAGCTCGCATGGAGGGCCAACCATTCTTTCATGATTAACGAATTTTAGCGGGCTTTCGCCCGGCTGGCTTAACTGGATTTCAAGCCGGTTCGCGGAGGATTCATCCCAACAATTATAAGAAACGGGGACATGGGGGATGAACAGGCAGATCCTTGCTTTGTTGTTTACTGTTGCGCAGACGGGCGCATCGGGAGCCGCGCCAGAAGGCGGCGAGAACAGGTTCAACGCGTCGTCGGAAGCGGTGTCAGCGGTCGCATACAATCCGATCCTGCCACCGCTGGCCGGCCGGACCAGCGACTACCACAAGGCGCAGGCGCCTCCGCCTCCGCCACGCTGCTCGGCCCCGGCGAAGTGCGCGGCCCGGCATTGCAACTCGCCGCCTCCTCGATCCTGCCCTGGACGCATAAAATCATAGCCTTCCTTGACGCGCGCATCGTCGAGCAAAGCTGCCTGGCCAGGGCGGTCTATTTCGAGGCCCGCTCGGAATCCCTGCAGGGGCAGCTGGCGGTGGCGATGGTTATCCTCAACCGGGTCAAGGCGTCGAAATATCCTGCTTCCATCTGCGGCGTGGTCTATCAGGGTGCGAGCCGCTTGAACGCCTGCCAGTTTTCCTTCGCCTGCGATGGCAAGCCCGACCTCCCGAAGCACGGCCGTGCCTGGGGGACGGCGCTTGCCGTTACCGCCCTGGCGCTCGCCGACGGCAAGGAGATGGTGGACGAGCAGATGCAGATCGTCTCCACCGCCACCCATTACCACGCCGACTATGTCGCGCCGCGCTGGTCCAAGTCCCTCCATCGCCTGACCAAGATCGGACGCCATATCTTCTATTCGCGAGGCTAGGACCACTTGATGAATATCCTCCCCCGCGAAGCGCGGGACGGTCCGTCGCGAAGCTACGGGGGCGAGGGCCTTTGCGGTATTCTATCGCCCATGCCGAGACTCCCGCGAAGCGAGCCCTGAATCTCGTTCTGATCAAGCCAACCGTCCACCAACCTTTTCACCGCGAGCTGCGCAAGATTGGCAGCAGATAGATAGTGGCAATGACCTGTACCGTGCCCATTGCTATGAACAGCGCGTTAAACGAGTAATTACTGACGATGTAACCGCCCAAAACGATAGCCACGGCCAGTATCAGATTCCGGCCGCCGGCAACCAGGCCCCATGCAAACCCCGCTTCCTTCTCGCCGGGAGAGTAGCGCGCATAGAGCGCCGACCATGTGGGATTTGAAAGAGCCAGCGCCACTCCCAGCCCCGCCTGCACCAGGAACAGATGCATGGGCCTATCCACCAAAAGATATCCGAATGTGCACAGCGCATTGAGCGCATAGCCCGCGACCAGCAGCCTCTCGCGGCCGCACCATTCCCAGATGCGGTCGGAGACACGGCCGGAGACAATCGTGAGGACGCCCGTCATTCCGAGATAGATTGCCCAGGCCCAGGTAATATCAAGAATGTTGCCGCCGATTCGTTGCGCGAAAACCGCAAACAGCGGGCCGAAAAGACCTTCGCCCAAGGCCCAAAGATTGCTGCTCCACAGGAGCACCCGTCCTTTTCTATGGGCGGCCAAATCTGCCCGTTTTGCCATGCGGAAATGCTAACATATGGGCAAGGCCGCTGCCACACGTCAGCCATGGGGCGTCGTCGGCCGCGACAAGGCTTCGCTTGGCGAGGCGGGCTATTCCGACGCATTGCGCGCCTGGGAAGGCGTGTGGACCTACGAGGACCTGAATATTTTTCTTTCCGGACCCATGGTGACAACGCCCGGCGTCATCATGGAGACACCAGGCGTTGAGGATGAGGCCGAGCGGGTCAATCTGATCGCCTATCTGCGCTCGCTCAGCGACACGCCGCTGCCGCTGCCCTGAACCGGCCCGCTAAAGGGCGCTTAGCCGGACTATGGTGTCACGGACGGAGTACGAGGATCAACTCATTTGCATTATGCCTGGCGATTCTCCCGCCAATGCTGTCGCTATTGTGTTTGTGACCACCGAGGGTGCTAAACTTGCTCGTCACAGTTTGCTCCTCTATTGAAAAGTAGCGGCCAGCAATGTCTCTAACATCTGCTCCTGACAATCCGTTGGAGCATTCGTGATCTGGAAAGGTAAGTACAGCCTTCGATCTCCGGGACGCTACTATGGAAAGAAGTTCGTCGAGTGCTTTGTGAGACTCTGTTTTCAAACTATAAGAAGAACGTGGTCGAGATTTTGGCTCGGGATATCGTCCAACGCCAAGAACCTCTCCACACTTACCTTGAGCGATCGTTTCTAAGACATGATAGAAGCGACTATAGTGAACTCCCGAGTATGGAGGATCGATGAACGCGAGGTCACCTTTTCTTAGTTCGGTGGCCACCACCAGTTGCATTGCCCGCCTTTGTGCATGCCAACGGGCACTGCGACTGCGTCACCCATTGAAACTCGGGCCGCGTCGGTGCCACCTGCGGCAACGCGAGTATCGTTTCTCCGCTCGGTTACGACATCGAGCACGAAGCACCTGAAGATACAAGAAACTTCCGAGAAAATCGACATTAGCTGCCAATGGGAGCGCAGCCGGACTCGCCTCCCTCTTATCCCAGAACCGAGTTAGCTAGCCGCCAGCTTGAAACGCTGCGTCTCGGTCTTTCTTTGACCCGACTCCGCTCAACGGATGCCGTCCAACTCACAAGCCAGTCCGCACCCTGCCGAACACTCGAGCGCGTGCAGCATCGAGCGCGCTATCCGGCGGACCTCTGCGCAATTTTCGGGGGTGCTTGCTGCTAAACGCTTTCCGGTACGAACGGGCGCAAGTGCGGCCGGTCTTATAGAGACATCGCTTCGATGCGCTACGATCCCGTTGATCGCAAGCGCCGACGTGCGAGCGCAACGTCGCATCACGCTCGGACAGCAGATTTCACGGGCCGTCGACGATCGCGGCGAACTCAACGGCGTCGACGGCGTGTGCATTCTCGATGTCAGGATCTGCGAATTCACGGACGCGTGTCGCGCGCCTGTGGACTCGAGTATTTGCGGTGCGTATCATGCCTATATAACGACGCTTGTCGCGATCATCACGTGACGAGCGCGCAGCGAACCTACCAAGATTTGGCGCGCTTGAAACCTTCACGCAGCCTCAACGAGTTGGCGACATCCCTACCGAACTGTCGCACAAGCGGCGTCTACACCGTGACCGACGCCTGTGTACTCCGCGCAGTTTCCAGTGCTCGCCGGATCACAGGTGCTGTGCATCCGAGCTTCGCAGCGTCGATGCTGATCGCTAGTGCCCGTGGAGCGTCACTTCCGCTTTCAGCATCGGAAGGGGGATCTCCGCGGCACCGCCTGGAAAGGCTGCTGCGGTGCCATGACGGCGCGTGCGAAACGAACCGCGATTCGCGCTTACCGCAGATTCGATCGATGAGCGCGCCAACTTAAGAGCCGCTCGCTGTGCTTGGTGACCGGGCAGCGACACGCTGGCAGTGCCGGGCGGCGACAGCGTACTAGACAAGAGCGTGGGCCTTAAACCGCTCTTGGAGCCGCGAGTAGCGTCTGGACCAGTTCAGCCCGTCGAGCCAGTCTGGCATCAGAACCTGCTTCGAGGAATACAGCACTCCAGATCGACCTCGAAAAGCATACAGCAATGCCCGCGCAACGTATAGCGGACTCGACGCGTTCATCTCGAGCGAGAGCAACATGTGAGTCACTACGTCGACCCTCTCAACATTGGCACTTCACTCAAAATGACGTAATATCGAGCGCCGGCATCTCCGACCTTCTGGCCGAGACCCATTCGACCCCTGCGTTCATCGAGGCACGACCGCTTTCGACCCGAGAGGTGCGTGCGCGAAATCCTCATGAACCTCTGGCACCAAGCCTGCCGACACTGGTCTGCGAATTCGACCAGCAGCACTAAGTCCTCGCCCTTAGCGCGCGCATGCGCAGGTTTGAAGTGGTGCGGCAACATCTTTGCTGCCCAGCGGCTTTCTCGACCGAAGCCATGGAGCACTGCGAAAACTCCGTAAGGTCGGCTTCTGCAGACGCTCGACCCCTTGAGCAGCAAGGCACGTGGCCAGACGAGGTTCTGACTACGTCCGCGACGAGGAGCTTCTGGAGATTTCACGCCGCAAATCCACCAATTATTTGCTGCGCTTGCACTGACGTCGTGCTTTTGCGATAACGAGGACTTCATCGCCGCGCTGCACAATGCTTCGAGCGCCGACTCCTGGATCCAAGTATCCTAACTACTTGGGAATACCGCAGACGCGCCTCTCCTGCAGCTCGCCATCCCGAGAGTAGTATGTCCTCGCGTCGCCAAACGCCCTTTGCGTCGCCCGCGTCTTCTAGAAGAACGCATGAACTCCGGAAATCCCTCGGAACTCTACCCAAGTTTCCGCGGCACCACACCATCTGACACCTACTCAGGCCCGTCCACGATCGCCCGCCGCGAAGAAGCTTTACGTCGGTGCATTTACCACCAGCAATGACCATCGCTATAAAGCTAAGCTAAATTTCCACCGTGGGAGTCCTCGAATTGAGAAACGAATAATCCTCACACCGCCGGCGGGCTCGCCGGACTGTCGCCCGCCCCCAGCACCTGCTGGTCGAAATCGATGATCGATCCCGACATCAGGCCCGATTCATCGCTCGACAGATAGGCGCAGGCGCGCGCCACCTCTTCGGGCTTGAGCAGCCGGCCCCACGGCCGCTCGGCCTCGGCCTTCTTGAGCCAGCCCTCCTGGGCGTCGTGATAGGTCTTCATGATGCGGTCTTCGCCGGGCGTATCCATCCAGCCGATGGTCAGGCCGTTGACCCTGATGTGGTGGCGCATCACCGAATAGGCGACGTTGCGGGTCAGCGTGATCAGCGCCCCCTTCGAGGCGCAATAGGCGGTGATGAAGCTCTGGCCGCCATGCCCCGACATCGAGATGATGTTGACCACCGTGCCCTTGGTCTTCTCGCGCTTCATCAGTGTCAGCGCATCCTGCATGAGGAAAAAGGGCGCCCGCACATTGATGGCGAACATGCGGTCGAAAAGCTCAGGGGAGGTGTCCCAGATGGTGCCGCGGTCGGTGATGGCGGCGCAATTGATGAGCGCGTCGATGCGGCCGAACTCCTTGTCGCAGGCGGCGACGAGCTTCCGCGTATCCTCCATCTTCGGCAAGGTCGGCCTCGACGAAGACGGTCTTGACGCCCTTCTTCTCGAGATCGGCCTTGACGCGCACGCCGTTCTTCTCATTGCGGCCGGCGATCACCATGCCCTTGACGCCGCGGTCGGCGAAAAGATGGGCTATGGTTTCGCCCAGCCCCTGCGTCGAGCCGGTGACGACGGCGATCTTGCCGTCCATGGAGAGCTTGGCGAGAGACTTCGACATTCATCACTGCACCTTGACCGGCTTTGCCGGATTTCCACGATTCGGTCGCCGCATCGGCGAGCTTCTGCGCCATGCAGCCCGTCGAAGCCGTTGGGCCGCGGCGTCTTGCCCTTGGCGATCCCGTCGATGAAGGCCTTGACCTCATTGCCATAGGCGAGCGCGTAGCGCTCGGTGAAGAAATGCAGAAGCGGATCGGCGTTGAAGCCCTGGGCATTGGCGATCGCGACGGTCGAGTTGTGGATATTGCCGGCGCTCAGCATGCCCTTCGAGCCATGCACTTCCATGCGCTGGTCGTAGCCGTAGGTGGCGCGGCGCGAACAGGTGATGACGCAGATCTTGCCCGAAGCCGTCTGCATGTGCACGACGGCGGTGTCGACATCGCCCACCTTGCCGATCTCCTTGTCGACCAGCGAGGCGCCGAGCGCATGCACGGTGACGAATTCCTCGCCCACCAGAAAGCGCGCCATGTCGAAATCGTGGATCATCATGTCGCGGTAAAGCCCGCCGGAGCGCGTGATGTAGTCGAGCGGCGGCGGCCCGGGATCGCGGCTGATGATGGTGGCGAGTTCCACCTCGCCGATGTCGCCGTTGCGGATGCGTTTTTCCAGCGCCGCGAAATTCGGATCGAAGCGGCGGTTGAAGCCGATCATCAGGTTGGACTTGTTCTTCTCGACGATCTTGAGGCAGGCTGCGATGCGCTCGACCGACAGCGACACCGGCTTCTCGCACAGGATCGCCTTTCCGGCGTTCGACGCCGCTCGATCAGGTCGGCATGCGTGTCGGTCGGCGTGGCGATCAGGATCGCGTCCACGTCCTTGGCCTTGATGATGTCCGCGACGCTCGCAACCTTCGCCCCGACCTCGGCGGCCAGATTCCTCCGCCGCCTTGGCCATCGCATCGGCGATATAGGCAACCTTGGCCTTCCCCGAGGCGCTGATGGTCCGCACATGGACCTTGCCGATGCGGCCCGCGCCGAGTACTCCAAACCTGATCATTCAACCCTCTCCCCAGTGCTGGATTTGTGCATGAAATTCGTTGAAAATGGCAAGGAAAAGCGAGGAACTGTACGACATTTGCGGAGCCTTGCGCAGCCACTTTGGCTATCGTCCCCCGCACCGCCCTCGGCAACTGACATGCTAACATGTCAGTTGAGTAATAGAATAAACATTTCGAATGGACTTAAGTTGGAATTCTTGTTTCGTCTTGTCAAGAAGTCAAATGGGAACCAGCGCCGTGCGTCTTGACGTGATCACCATCGGGCGCTGCTCGGTCGACCTTTACGGCCAGCAGGTCGGCTCGCGCCTCGAGGATATCGCCTCCTTCGCCAAGTCGGTCGGCGGCTGCCCGTCCAACATCGCCATCGGCACGGCCAGGCTGGGCCTCAAGTCCGGCCTGATCACCAGGGTGGGCGACGAACAGATGGGCCGCTTCGTCAAGGAGCAGATGGCGCGCGAGGGCGTGGCGCTCGACGGCATTGCGACCGATCCGGCAAGGCTCACCTCGCTGGTGCTGCTGTCGGTGGAGAACGACAAGACGTTTCCGCTGATTTTCTACCGCGACAATTGCGCCGACAGCGCGCTCAGCGAAGACGACATCGACGAAGCCTTCGTGGCGAAGGCCGGTGCGGTGCTGGTGACGGGTACGCATTTCGCGAAGGCCAACAACGATGCCGCCCAGCGCAAGGCCATGCGCATCGCCAAGGCCCGTGGCGCCAAGGTTATTCTCGACATCGACTACCGCCCCAATCTCTGGGGCCTTGCCGGCCACGGCGCCGGCGAGGAACGCTACATCAAGTCGGACAAGGTCTCCGAGCATCTCAAAACCATTCTCCCCGACTGTGACCTGATCGTCGGCACCGAAGAGGAAGTCCACATTGCCGCGGGGCATGAGGACACAATGGAGGCGCTAAAGGTCATCAGGTCGCTATCTTCGGCGGTGATCGTCTTGAAGCGCGGGCCCATGGGCTGCGTGGTCTATCCCGGCCGCCATTCCGGCGCGGATCGAGGACGGCATCGTGGGCACCGGGCTTTCCGATCGAGGTCTATAATGTGCTGGGTGCGGGCGATGCTTTCCTGTCCGGCTTCCTGCGCGGCTGGCTGAAGGGCGAAGAAGCTTGCGACCTGCGCCACCTGGGCCAATGCCTGCGGCGCCTTCGCCGTGTCGCGGCTCCTGTGCTCGCCGGAAATTCCGACCTGGGAAGAGCTGCAATATTTCCTCAAGCACGGCAGCCCGCACAAGGCGCTGCGCAAGGACGAAGCGATCAATCACATCCATTGGGCAACGACACGGCGCGGCCACTGGCCGAAGCTTCTGGCGCTGGCCATCGACCATCGCATGCAGTTCGAGGCCATGGCCGACAAGGCAGGGTGCGCCCCGCGAGCGCATCGCCGCCTTCAAGCGCCTCGCCATCGCGGCGATAGGCCAAGTGGCAAAGGGCAAGCCGGGTTTCGGCACGCTGCTCGACGACACCTACGGCCGCGAGGCCATGTTCGATGCGGCAAAGCTCGGCCTGTGGATGGCACGGCCAGTGGAGCAGCCGGGCTCGCGGCCCTTGCAATTCGAGTTCACCCAGGATGTGGGATCGCGGCTTGTCGAATGGCCGGTCACCCATACGATCAAGTGCCTCGCCTTCTATCACCCGGACGATGCCGCGGAACTCAAGGCCGAGCAGTCGCAGAAGCTTCTCACTCTCCATCAGGCGGCGCGCAAGGTGGGCCGCGAATTGCTGATCGAGGTGATTGCCGGCAAGCATGGCGGCCATTGCCGACGACACGGTGGCCCGCGTTCTCGAAGAACTCTACGCGCTTGGCATCAAGCCCGACTGGTGGAAGCTCGAACCGCAGGTCTCGTCCAGGGCCTGGGACAGGATCGGTGCGGCGATCGCGCGCCACGATCCCTATTGCCGCGGCATCGTGCTGCTCGGCCTCGAAGCGCCGGAAGCCGAACTCGACAAGGCCTTCCGCGCCACCGCCGGCCACGCCGCCGTCAAGGGCTTCGCCATCGGCCGCAGCATTTTCGGCGAGGTGGCACCCGCCTGGCTTGCCGGCCGGACCGGCGATGATGCGGCGGTGGCCGAGATGGCCGAGCGGTTTGCCAGCCTCGTCAGATTGTGGAACCTGGCGCACGAGAAGCGCGCCGCCTGACATGACCGGGAAAATTCGAGGAACAGGAACATGACAATCCGCATCGGCGCCAATCCCATCGGCTGGTCCAACGACGACATGCAGGAAATCGGCGGCTGGATTCCGCTGGAGCAATGCCTGAGCGAGGCCAAGGCGGCGGGCTTCGAGGGCATGGAGCTGGGCAACAAATTTCCCCGCGAGGCTGCGAAACTGCGGCCGATTCTCGAGGCCCACGGCCTTGTCCTCGTCGGCGGCTGGCATTCGATCTTTCTCCTCGAGCGCGATGCCGAAATCGAATTCAAGGAAGCGGCGGCGCACCGCAAGCTCCTGAAGGACATGGGCACCGATGTGTTCATCGTTGCCGAATGCACGCGCACTATTCACGGCACCAAATCGGTACCGCTGTCGGCGCGGCCCAAGATGAGCGATGCCGAATGGAAGACCTTCAACTCGCGGCTCACCCGCCTCGCCGAGCTGCTGCGCGGCGAAGGCTTCCGTCTCGTCTATCACCATCACATGGGAACCGTGGTGCAGACCGGCGCGGAGATCGACCGCTTAATGCAGGGAACCGGCTCCGCGGTTGGCCTCTTGCTCGACACCGGTCACGCCACATGGGGCGGCGGCGATCCGGTGCGCCTGGCCCGTACCTACAAGGCCCGCATCGGCCATGTCCATTGCAAGGACGTGCGGCTGGCGGTGAAGGCCGAGGCCGACAAGAAGGACTGGTCCTTCCTCGACAGCGTGCTGGCCGGCGTCTACACGGTGCCGGGCGATGGCTCGGTCGATTATGTCTCGGTGTTCAAGGAGCTCGTGGGCTATTCCGGCTGGGTGGTGGTCGAGGCCGAGCAGGATCCGGTAAAGGCGCCGCCCGCCAAATACGCCAAGCTGGGTTATGACAATCTCAAGCGCTTCCTTAAGGAAGGCGGATTGGTGTAAGAACGATTCGTGTCCAAGCTGCAGATCAAGCCGAAGCCGGGGGAAGGCCGCGTCATCCATGTGACGCCGGAAAACGCCGGCTGGACCTATGTGGGTTTCGATTTGTGGAAGCTGAAGCCCGGCGGCATTGCGGTGGGCAGCGACGGCGACCGCGAGTTCTGCCTGGTGTTCATTTCCGGCAAAGGCAAGGTCCATGCCGGAGCCAAGGACTTCGGCGTGGTCGGCGGGCGCATGTCGCCCTTCGAAGGCAAGCCTTGGTCGGTTTATGTGCCGGCCGGCATGACCTGGTCGGTGACCGCGCAGAATAATGTGAGGCTTGCCGTGTGTTCTGCGCCGGCCACTGGAAAGCTGCCGGCCCGCGTCATCGCGCCCCGCAGCCTTACCACCGAGACTCGCGGCCGCGACACCAACACCCGTTATGTGACCGACATCATCCCGGAAAAGGAGAAGGCCGAATCGCTTCTGGTGGTCGAAGTGATGACGCCGGGCGCCAACACATCGTCCTATCCGCCGCACAAGCACGATCAGGACAATCTCCCGCACGAGTCGCTGCTCGAGGAGGTCTATTACCACCACATTAATCCCGCCCAGGGCTTCGCTTTCCAGCGCATCTATACCGACGACCGCTCCCTCGACGAGGCGATCGCGGTCGAGGATGGCGATGTGACGCTGGTACCCAGGGGCTATCACCCCTGCGCCGCCATTCACGGCTACGATCTGTATTATCTCAATGTCATGGCCGGGCCGAAGCGCATCTGGAAATTCCACAACGCCCCGGAATTCGCCTGGCTGCTGAAATAGGCACAACCGGGCCGAAAGCTACGCGAAGTTCGCAGTCAGAACATTGTGAATATGTGTGGCAGCGATCGTTGCCTGGCCCGTGGCGGTGCTGATCTGGTTGAGGCCGTTTACGACATCTCCGGCGGCATAGAGGCCGGGGATTTCGGTCTGTTGAAACTCATCCACCAGGAGTTCACCGATCTCGTTTCTGGGGGCCTCCAGCGGCTCAACCAGCTCCGTTCTCACCTTGCAGCCAAGGACGGGGTAGAGCACGTCGAAATGGTGAATCGTTTCTCCCGACGATGAAACAACCACGCGGTTCTCCACAACGGCAATTTGCGAGGGGTGCGCCTCGATCAGGGCAATTGCCGCTCCCTCAAGCCTGGCACTGTCGACCTTGCTCAGCCTTTTACTGTCCGGAATCGCGATGAGGGTTAAATCCCGCGTATAAGTCCGCATGAACAGAGCATGCTTTACGCCCTCGTTTGCCGGGGCCAGGATTGCAATCTTTCGATCGCGGACTTCGAACGCATCGCAGACGGGGCACAGACGCACGGCGCCCCTCTCGATTGCCTGTCTTATATTTGGCAAAGGCGGAAGCTTGTCGACGATGCCCGTGGCCATCAGCACTGTCCGCGCGGCGAGTGCCTTGTTTTCGACGATCGCCTGGAATGTGCCGTCGGAACGCCGAATAAGTCGATCGACCCGCGCCTGGTTGATCGTAGCGCCGTATTTCAGCGCCTGCTGGGTGAGACGCGCGAGAAACTCCGTACCCGATATTCCTTCCTCAAAGCCGGGACAGTTATGAGTCCGGGGTATCCACGACGCACGGCTGTCGCCATTGTGGAAGACAACGGCGTTGCGCCGGAAGCGAGCCAAGTAGAGCGCAGCGGTGAGTCCTGCCGGACCACCCCCACAATAAGGCAATCGATTGACTCCACCATCGGATTACTCCTCAACAGGGGCGGATGATGATCGGGAGAGACGGTTCTTGAATCGATTCGGCGGCTCTTCCCTACTCCGCCGCTGCCGCGAAACGCGCATCCGACTGATCGAGCTTTCTGCGGATCTGCGTGACGATGAGTGAGTTGTCCGGGGCGCAATTGTCGTAAGTCAGCGCACTGCCCTTGTTGACCGGCTTGATGATGCGCGCCGCTTCGGCAAGCCCGAGCGGCACGGCATTGGCTAGCCGCGCCTCCGCCGCCGTCATGGCAAAGGCGCGGTATTGCGTCTCGCCGATCTTGCCGAGGATTTCGCCCGCCGCCAGATCGCGCTTGGCAACGGTGACGGCTTCGGCCACCGGACGGTCGAGCGGCGCCATGTCGGCGCGGCCGTCGAGCACGGCGCGCGCCGCCGACAGCGGCACTTCCAGGCTGGTGAGATGGTAGGGCCGGAACAAGGTGAAGAACGGCCCTTGGCCCACCCTGAGATCGATGAGGCGCTCAAGCACGCGCGGGTGCTCCGTTTCGACGATGCAGAAGACGCCGGGAGCAACGCCCTTGCCGATCGAATAATCGACGCAACCCCGCTTCGACAGAATACCGCCATGCGATTTCGGCACCAGAACCGCGGCAAGCTCGTCGCGCGTGGCGGCGGGGCCGTGCATGCCGGGGACGTCGGGCACCAGTCCGGTGCAATTGGCGATCGCCACCATCTCGATCATGGTCTTGGAGCCGTCGACGAATTCGACCAGCATGCGGGCATTCATGTTGCGGGCTCGTGCTTCCGCCTCGTATTCGGCGGGAACGGCATCGAATTTCAGCGGATTGTTCTTGCCCTTGCCGGCGCAGACGACGGAGAGGCCGAGCGACTGGGCGAAGCCGATGAGTTCAAGCGCCGCCGCCGGCTCATCGCCCGCCGCACCCGTATAGACGACACCCGCCCGCGCCGCTTCCGTCTTGAGAAAGCGGCCGATGGTGATGTCGGCCTCGACATTGAGCATCACCACATGCTTGCCGTTGGCGATGGCATCGAGCGCCAGGGCGGTGCCGGCATTGGGATTGCCGGTGGCATCGATCACCACATCGATGCGGCCCGCGGCGGCAAGCGCCGAAAGGTTTGAGGTAACGGCAATTTTGTTCGGCCTCGATTGCCGCGTCGATCGCCGTGGCATTGACAGCCTCGACGAGTGTGCCGCGTGCGTGGCCGGCGAGCCGGGCCGCAGCGATGGCCGCCGGCACATTGATTTCGGCAATGGCGCCGAGCCGCAAGCCCGGCATGAGGGCGAGCTGCACCACGATGTCGGTGCCCATCTGGCCGGCCCCGGCGAGCCCGATGGTGACCGGGCCCTTGGCCGCGGCGTGGGCCTTGAGATCGCGCCGCCAGCGTCGAGACATTTTCGATCATGGTTTGCCTTCTTCTTCTCTTCCATCGCGGCGCACCGGCGCCACCACGGCGGGTGCGTCAGCCTTGCCGAGTTCGCCCGCCTGCCTGCCATAGGTCTTGAAGCGGGCGAGCACGGGTTTCATCTGGACCTCGTCGAGGATGACCGGCTTTCCGGCCAGCGATGCCGCCCAATATTGCCGGCACAGGGTCTCGATTTCGCCCGCCAGCCACAGGGCCTTGCCGAGATCGGGGCCGAAGGCGATCTGGCCGTGATTGGCAAGGAGGCAGGCATTGCGGCCTTCGAGGGCCTTGAGCATCGCATCGGAGAGCGCCTGGGTGCCGAATTCCGCATAGTCCGAAACCCTTAAAGTGCTGCCGCCGGTGACGCCGATCATGTAATGGAAGGCGGGGATATCCTTGCGCAGGCAGGACAGAGCCGTCGCGTAGATCGAATGGGTGTGCACGATTGCCTGGGCCTCGGGCCGCGCCTTGAAGATGTCGAGATGCATGCGCCATTCGGTCGACGGCAGATAGTCCCCGCGATAGCCGCCGTCGAGATCCATTTCGACGACATGCTCGGGCTTCATCCGGGCATAGGCAATGCCCGAGGCGGTGATCAGGAAGCCTTCGTCCGTCCGTACACTGACATTTCCCGAGGTGCCCTGATTGATGCCCTGCTCATTCATCGCCTGGCAGGTTTCGATCACCTTGTGCCGCAAGTCCTTGTATCTCAGCTTCGCCATGCCTTATGCCTGTCAACCTCAACCGGGGCGGGAACCTAGCGAAAACGGGGCTTTGCGTCCATCGCGGTGATGAAGGGTATGGCACCCGGCGGCGGGCGGGACTGACAGATTAACGAACCGGTAACACCCGCGGCGCATGCTTGGCCATGCGTTGCGAATCCGCAATCGAGACCCTGACCGCCGATTTCAGCCTGACCTGCGCCGGCTACCGGAAATCCGGAACGACGGGCGCCACGGGCCGCCCGGGCGGCAAACTGCCCTTGATGATCGGCCATACTGTCCTTGCCGAAATCGCCCATGACGATCTGCTGAACAGCTGGGCGGCGGCCGGATCGCTGTCGGCCTGCGAGCTCATCACCATGACTGAAGTGGCGGGCAAGAGACTCGCCGAGATCATGGAGGAAGGCATCGAACCGGGCCATCTCTCCGAGGCGGTGAGCGATGCCGCGGTGCTGTTCCTGCTCGCCATGCGCCGCCACGGCATTTCCGATCCCAAGCGGATTCCCGCCTGCACCGTGATGTGGCATGGACAGGAAGGCCGGGAGAGCGTTTTACTGGGGGCATGAAGAAGCGCCCTTCCGACAAATCGCCACCCGTTTCGGCCCCCGACTACGGCCGCTCGCTGCGCGGCCTCGGTTTCAATCTTCTGGTCAAGGACGTGCCGCGTGCGGTGAAATTCGCCGTCGAGGTTCTGGGCGCCACATCCTTCTATGACGATGAGGATTTCGCCGCCATGAAGCTTAATGGCGGCGACTTCATGTTGCATGCCGATCATACCTATAAGGACAATGCGTTGTCGGGCGTGATCGCCGGCGTCGAAGCGCGCGGCAGCGGCGTCGAGCTGCGCATCTATGGCTGCGATCCCGATGTGGCGGAAACGGCGGCGCGCGCCGGCGGCTGGACGGTGCTGGCCGGCAGCATCGACAAGCCGCACGGGCTTCGCGAATGCGTCATCGTCGACGACGAGGGCTATGTCTGGGTGCCGGGCATTGCCATCAAGACCTAGATCGGATTCGTTTTCGTTGAATTAGTTTGAGTTTTTTCCCTCGGGGTACGAGCCTCGATGGCCCGCCGAAGGGTACTGGCGTTGGAGCCGGGGAATCGTTACTGTGGCCACTCGGGCGCACATTGCTCGCCCGACGATTGGGGTAGCCAGTTTGGCGACCGCCCTCAGGAAGACCGGAATTAGCCTACTAGGCGAGATGCCATGGGGAACACACTTTTGTCTGTTCCACAAAACCAAAGAGGATCTGCTCCAGACACTCGCACCCTATTTCAAAGCCGGCTTGGAGAACAAGGAATTCTGCCTCTGGATACTGGACGAGTCCCTAAGCAAGGACGAGGCCTTGGGAGCGCTAAGAGAGCATCTTCCCAAATTGGATACTTATCTCTCGGGAGGGAGTATCGAAATCGCCGCTCACGACGAATGGTTTTTCAAGGAAGGCACATTCGATCTTCATCGGGTCATTGATCGCTTTGGAGAAAAATGTCGTGAAGTATTGTCGAAAGGGTATGAGGGACTTCGGGTCAACGGCAGCAATGCCTGGCTGTACCAGGAAAACCCCAGGCAGCATCGCGAGTTTGAACAAGAACTCGACAGTTTAATCGCGAATCAACGCGTTTTGATCCTGTGTTCTTTTCCACTCCTGGAGAGCGGAGTCGAAGAAATGCTGGATGCGGCCCGCACCCACCAGTTCACGGTCGCCAAACGGGAAGGCATGTGGGAAGTTGTCGAGACGACGCAACTCACACAAGACCAGCTAGAAGCCAAGCGACAGAACGTTCTGCCTCGTCCCTACCCGGGTCACGAATTGCTGACGGGGCGGGAGCGGGTGGTGCTTGACGAAATTGTTAGAGGATCCTCCAGTAAAGAGAGCGCTCGCATCCTTGGGGTTAGTACACGCACGGTGGAATTTCACCGAGCAAATATCCTGCAAAAGTTCGGCGCCAGAAATACTGCCGATCTCGTGCGGATCGTGGTCGGAGAGGATAAGGACCGCGGGAAGTAGATCACATCGGTACGAGTTCGGTACCGATCATAAATTTGAAACCCAGGAGTTGTTCACTATCCAGTTACTATTTAGGCCATGAACTCATAAAATCAGGCTTGTTGAAACCGACTTGCTCAATGTCCAGTCTGCCCCCGAAGCGACCGAATAGCGGATGCGGTTTTTTTGTCGACTTTGGGCCAAATGCGCCGGTTACTCTATGTACCGCGATGTCTGCATTGCCCGTCATTGCGACCACTCGTCCGTAGATCGAAGCTGGCGGCGACGGGTTGGGCCCCATCAAGGGTCCCCCATGCACCCATACTGACCTTGATGCGTTTCTGCGTCGGCCTGCATTCCTTCGCTCCTCAGAATAGGAAGATGGAAGAACGCTCGCATCTCAGGGCGAGGAATGAAGGCGATGAGTTACTCGCGCATCCACTGCTCGCGCAGCTTCTCGCCGATGAGGCAGTCGATGCGCTTCTCGTGCGCCGTCGCAGCGGCGGGGATCACCTGCGGCTCGCGGCCGACGATCTCAAGCACGAGCTTGCGGCGGATCGCACCGGCGAACTGATCGGCGGACCGCACCACGATGAGGAAGGCGCCCGGTCCGCCAATGACGCAATCTTCGTAATAGACATCGAGATTGCCGATCGAGGCGAAGCCACCTGGCCGCTTGATCATGATCGGCAGGCCGTTGATGGTGATGCCGGCGCGGATGACCGGCTCGCGCGCGATCTCGATGGGGATGCCCATATTGTTGGGCCCGTCGCCCGACACGTCGATCACGCGGCGCATGCCCTCATAGCCGTTATTGTCGAATTGCGGCTCGACAAATACGAGGCTGCCTGAGATCGAGGTGCCGCGATATCGCTGGATCGGCGCGCGCGCGAGCTCGGCGGCAAAAGCCCTGGCCGATGCCGCGCCATCGATCACGCGCCAGTCCATCACCGTAAATTGCGTGGCCGGCCCCGCCCATTCGACATAGGAGAGCGCGATCTTGCCATGGAGCCCCTGGGTGATGGCGGCGACGACGTCGGGATGGGCGATTGCCGCGACATAGCCGTCGCGCTGGAGCTTCTGCTCCTCGATATCCATCGAGCGCGATACATCGACGGCGAGGATGAGCTCGATATCGACCGGCGTGCCGGCGGCCCGGGCGAGCGGGAGCGTTGTCGCCCAGACAACGGCCGCAAGGACAAGACTGAACGCGCCCCTGCGCATGGCAATGCCTCCTTGCTGTCCTAACGCAGCATCACGACCCGGGTCCCGATCTCCACCCGGTCATAGAGGTCAATCACGTCGACGTTGAGCAAGCCGATGCACCCCGCCGTGACCTTGCGCCCGACTTCGGTCGTCTTGGCCGCGCCATGGATGCGGTTGATCGTGTCGACCTCGCCCTTGATAGAGATACATGGCGCGCGCGCCCATCGGATTGTCGGGGCCTCCCGGCATGCCATTGATGTGTTTGGCGAGCGAGGGAATTGCCTCAAGGTGCTCGGGCGTCGGCACCCATACCGGCCATTTCGCCATGCGCTTGATCACCGCCTCGCCCGACCACGCCTTGCTCGACTTGCCCACGGCGACGCCGTAGCGCATCGCCTTGCCGTTGCCCAGCACGTAGTAGAGAAAACGGCGCTTCGGATCGATGACGATGGTCCCCGCGGGCTCCTGTGTCTCATGGTCCACCTCGCGCCGGCGGAACTTGTAGGGGATCGCCTTCACGTCGGCATCGCGGACCGGAAACGGCTCGCCCGAAAGCGCCAGCGCCTGGCGGCCCGGGAGAAGCCCCGAGGCGAGCAGGGACGTGAGGAACACGCGGCGTGAAATCAGCATCGGCATTTCCGCTCCGACAATGAAGCCGACTTCTAACGCCGCGCGCCTGGCGGATCAACCAACAAGATTAAACGATGCCGGCGTGTAGCAACCCGCTACGACAGGCTCAGAGCAAACTACGGTGCCTTCATCCCGCTTGCGTCAATCCGGGTATGGCCGCGAGTTAATGACTCCGCGTCCTAGGCGGTTTCGTTATTCATTGAATCCGTTGCGGATATTTTTCTTCTCCCCATGGGGGAGAAGAAGGGGCCCACGCCGGAGGCGCGGGAAGATGATGGGGATAGGAGCTTCAATTGCAAGTCCGGTTCCCCCGCACCCTCCCATCGCGTGGCCCGCGATGGGCCCCGCCCTCGCCCCCAAGGGGCGAGGGAAAGTTTTGATGCGCTTCAATCACAGACAAACTGATCTAAGCCCGCCAGTCGAGAACGGCGGTGACGAAACCCTGGGCATCGCGCATGGCTTCATCGAAGATCGAAACCGGCGTTGGATAAGCGGGCGCGATCTCGCCGGTCACGTCGCCGGCTTCGAGCCTGAGCCGTGCTCCGAACTTGCCCGCCAGAGCCCGCATCCCGTCATTGTCGCGCATGCAGATCATGTAGAGCTGGCCGATGCCGCGGTTCTGCGCGGCGGTGATGATGCGGTCCATGAGGAGCGAGCCGAGGCCATGGTGCTGATGCTCGGGCTCGACCGCGAATGCGGCTTCGGCCACCGCATCGCCCGCCACATGGAGGCCCCGCAATTCCGCCGAGGCATACATTTCCGAGCCGATGAACGCGCCGTAGATGACCGTGCCGATGCGCCCGGCGGTGTCGGCATAGGCGTCGAGGAAATCGTCGCTGACCGGCGTTCCGAAACGGGCCTGCCGGGTTTCCGCATCGAGCCGCAACAGGTGCCTGCGAAACGCCGCAAGGTCCAGCGGCCAGAGTTTCCGGATGCGATAGGCCGTCGTGTCATTGCTCATCGGATCGCCTTTGTGATTCTCGTTCTGACTGCCGGATATGAAGATTATGCTGCGATGCAGCGAAAACAAGGTGACGCCCAAAAAGAGCGCTGTATGCTAGGAATGGCTCCTGTCACTTGCGGGCATGGCAGCCGATCACTAGTTTGCCCAAAATTATTGCAAAACAGGGAGCGCGGCCCCACGGCGGAGGCGGCGAGGCGGACATGGTCAAGGAAATCGGACATTTCATCGGCGGCAAGCATGTGAAGGGCACCTCCGGCCGCTTCGCCGACATCTTCAATCCCAACACCGGCGAGGTCTCGGCCAAGGTGGCGCTGGCCTCGCCGGGCGGAACTGCGGCGCCGCGGTCGAGAACGCCAAGGCGGCGCAGCCCGCCTGGGCGGCGAAGAACCCGCAAGTGCGGGCCCGCGTGATGATGAAGTTCCTCGAGCTCGCCGCACCCATCGCGAAGAACTGGCGACGCTCATCTCCATGGAGCACGGCAAGACCATTCCCGATGCGCTCGGCGATCTGCAGCGCGGCGTCGAAGTGGCGGAATTCGCGGTCGGCATCCCGCATCTGCTCAAGGGCGAATACACCGACGGCGCCGGCCCCGGCATCGACATGTATTCGATGCGCCAGCCGGTGGGCGTCGCCGCCGGCATCACGCCGTTCAATTTCCCGGCGATGATCCCGTTGTGGAAATGCGCGCCGGCGATTGCCTGCGGCAATGCCTTCATCCTCAAGCCATCGGAGCGCGATCCGTCCTGCCCGATGCGCCTGGCCGAACTGTTCCTCGAGGCGGGCCTGCCGCCCGGCATTCTCAATGTCGTCAACGGCGACAAGGAAGCGGTCGATGCGATCCTCGACGATCCCGACATCGCGGCCGTCGGCTTCGTCGGCTCGACGCCGATCGCGCAGCTATGTCTATTCGCGCGCCACCGCCCACGGCAAGCGCGCGCAATGTTTCGGCGGCGCCAAGAACCACATGATCGTGATGCCCGATGCCGACATGGACAAGGCCGTCGATGCGCTGATCGGCGCCGGCTACGGCTCGGCCGGCGAGCGCTGCATGGCGATCTCGGTCGCGGTGCCGGTGGGCGAGGCGACCGCCGATGCGCTGGTGGAAAAACTCATCCCGCGCGTCGAGAAACTGAAGGTCGGGCCTATCGACCGACCGCGAGGCCGATTACGGGCCGCTCGTCACCAAGGCAGCATCTCGACAAGGTCAAGGGCTATATCGATATCGGCATCAAGGAAGGCGCGGCGCTCAAAGTCGACGGCCGCGGCTTCAAGATGCAGGGCTATGAGAACGGCTTCTTCCTCGGCGGCTCGCTGTTCGACAATGTCACCAAGGACATGCGCATCTACAAGGAGGAGATTTTCGGGCCGGTGCTCTCGGTGGTGCGCGCCAAGACCTATGACGAGGGCTTGCAGCTGGTGAACGACCATGAATATGGCAACGGCGTCGCGATCTATACGCGCGACGGCGACACGGCGCGCGACTTCGCCTCGCGCGTGCCAGATCGGCATGGTCGGCATCAATGTGCCGATCCCGGTGCCGCTCGCCTATCACACCTTCGGCGGCTGGAAGCGCTCGGGCTTCGGCGATCTGAACCAGCACGGGCCCGACGCGGTGCGCTTCTACACCAAGACCAAGACGGTGACGTCGCGCTGGCCCTCCGGCATCAAGGAAGGGGCGCAGTTCTCGATCCCGACGATGCGGTGAGGGGGCTGCGGCGGGGGGCTTGAAATTCTTGCCTCTCCATGCTATCATGATTGATAGCATGGAGTTGTGATATGGGTCAGATTCTCGTTCGAAATTTACCCGATCGGGTCATTCGTACATTCAAGGACCGGGCAAAGATCAAGGGGTCGTCGCTGGAGCAGGAGATCCGCGAGTTGATCGAAAGCAACGCCGGCTTGACGCCCGCCGAGAAAATGGCGATTTCCCGGGACATTCGATCGCGTCAACCACAACTCTCGGAGCCGCTGACGCGCGAGGAGATTCGCGAGGGGCTTGAATGAGCGGCTTGGTTGCCGACACGAGTGTCGCAATCAAGTGGTTCGCGCGGGAGGAGCAGTCCGAAATTGCGGAAGCGGTCTTGTCGTCGGGCCTGCGGATTCATGCACCGGAGTTTATGTGGATCGAAACGGCGAATGCGCTGTGGAAGAAGTGGCGGAAAAACCAGATGCTCCGCGATGACGTGGGGATTTCGGTTTTGAAACTAAGAGACCTCGTCGATCAATGGCATGCCGATGTGGAGCTGATTGAAGACGCTTTGGCATTGAGCCTGCAGCTCGGCCATCCGGTGTATGATTGCGTCTTTCTCGTCTTGGCCCGGAACCTCAAGACGCAGTTGGTGACCGCCGACAAGCGGCTGCTGACAATTGCGCCCACGGAATTGGTCGTTGCGTTGGCGGACTGGCAGGCGTGACTTTCGCTATGTCTCCGGCTTCGCCTACGGTGTCCCATTCGAGCCGGAGGAGCAGGCTGCGACGGAGCGAGAAGAAATGAACATTCTGACCGTTACGATCGCGCCGCGCCAGAGCGTGTCACGCCGCGCCCTTGTCGCATTCGCCGACCGCCGCCAGGGTGTGCAGATTTCCTTTCGTTCCATGGAACTGTTGTGGAAGGTTCTGGGCCCCGAGCGCTGGGACCTGCTCGAGGCAATGACCGGCAAGGGACCGATGACCGTTCCCCGCATTGCCCGCGCGGTGGGCCGCGATGTCAAAGCGGTGCAAGGCGATATTCGCGCGCTTCTTAAAGCGGGCGTGGTCGAACGCACGCCGGACAAGAGGATCATTTTTCCCTATGACGCCGTGCATGTGGATTTCATGTTGCGCGCGGCGTAACTGGGCGAGGGAGAGGACGGGCGTTCTTGACTGTAGGGACGCCCAGTTCAATACAGGGCCGGACATGGCGGTCTTCGCAACTGAGTCGCCGGGCGCGGGCGGGGTCAACTGCAATTGCAAATTCCGGACTTCATTCAGAATGCGGGGCCGGAGCTTCCCTTTCTCCTGATCCTTCTGGCGCTGCTCGGTTTGCGCCACACTGTCACGCCTTCCGTGTCGCTGCTGATCAAGGCGCCGATCGATAAAGTCTTCGCGCTCATCGATCTCCGCGACGGCGAGCAGCAGGGCTGGCACCGCACCGAGGTGACGGCGCGGCTCATCGATCCTGGGCAGCACCTCTTCCGCATGACCTATGTAACGGCGCTGCCGGGCGGCGCGCAGCAGACCTCGGAGGCCGATTTCCGGGTGGTCGAGCGCCGCGATCCCCACCTTCTCATTCTCGAGCGCGCCGGGCTCGAAGGCGGATCGCATAACAACGAACTGTTGCGGATCGTGGCGGCGCTTTCGCCCGAGAAGAATGCCACGCGGCTCAATCTCACCTACCACTGGGGACCGCGCCCGCTGGTCGCCCAGCTTCTCGCCCGCGCCGATCTGTGGGGCGCGGCTTTCAGACTTAAGGGCGTGGCCGAGACGGGCAAGCCCGACACGCGCAGCGAGGCGCTGATTTCGGCGGCGGTGGCGGCGGGAACCGGCATCATGACACTTCTGGGTTTTTCCCTGTGGTTCGGCTGGCTCTTCGCGGGTCTGATGGTGGCCGCCCTGATGGTGCATGAATTCGGCCATCTCCTCGCCTTCCGCCTGATCGGCCAGCCCTGGGGGCGCATGGTGTTCCTGCCCTTCCTCGGCGCCCTGGCGGTGCCGCGGCTGCCCTATCAGTCGCAGGGCCAGAGCGTCTTCGCCGCCCTCATGGGACCGGGCTTCAGCATCCTCATTCCGATCGCCGCGGTGGCGGCGATTCTCGCCGGATGGGGCCCCGCCCCCCTCTTCATCGTGATCGGCATCGTGGTCTCGGCCCTCAACCTGTTCAATCTGCTGCCCGTCGAGCCGCTCGACGGCGGCATAGCGCTGCGCTCGGTGCTGGCCAGGCTTCTGGGCGAACGCGCCCATTACGGACTGATGGCGATAGGCGTGCTCATCGCGCTGGCCGGCTGGTTTGGCGAGATGACCCTGCTTCTGGTGTTCGGCGGCATTTCCATTGTCGCCAATCTACGGCCGCGCCGCATCGATCACGGCTTGAAGCCCTTGACCTTCCTGGAGGTGGCGATCACCGCCTTCGACTATATGGCGATCGTTGCCGCCTATGCGGCGATGCTGCGATTCCTGCTGGCCCGACTGGAGCTGGTGGTTTGACCGTGGCGGCGGCCGCATGCTGATTGAAGCCTACGGCAGTTTGGTGGCGGGCGGCGAATTGCAGATGGACGAAGCCCAGCGCCGCGCCGTGCTACGGCTTGCGGCGCTGGCCGATCGACTGGGCTCCAACGACGGCGGCGGCCTCATCGCGAGATTATTTGGAGCGCGGCAAGCCGCACCGCCCAAGGGCATCTACATCTACGGGCCGGTGGGGCGCGGCAAGACCATGCTGATGGATCTGTTTTTCGCGAGCGTCGCCGGTCGATGCCAAAACGGCGCGTGCATTTTCACGCCTTCATGCAGGACGTGCACGCGCGAGCTGCATGCGGCGCGCAAGCGGGAGCAGGATGCGATCGCACCCGTTGCCGCGCGCCCTTGCCGCGCGAGGCGCGAGCTTCTCTGCCTCGATGAAATGCAGTATCGCGATATCGCCGATGCGATGATCGTGGGCCGCCTGTTCGAGGCGCTGCTGGCGCCATGGCATGGTGATGGTCACGACATCCAACCTGCCGCCCGATGAACTCTACAAGGATGGCCTCAACCGCCAGCTCTTCCTGCCCTTCATCAAGCTGCATCGAAGACAAGCTCGATGTGATCGCGCTCGACGGCCCCACCGATTACCGCCTGGGCCGCGTCAAGGCGCCATGAAACATTCGTGACGCCGCTTGGGCCCGAGGCCGATGCCCGCATGCAGGAGACTGTGGGAGCGGCTCACCGATATGCGAACAGGGCGAGCCCTGCGAGATCGGGGTGCTGGGCCGCAAACTTGCGGTGCCGGAAGCCGCCCATGGCTGCGCCCGCTTTTCCTTCGCCGATCTTTGCGAAGCGCCGCTGGGGCCGGCCGACTATCTGGCCTCGCCCGCCATTTCCGCACTGTTTTCGTCGAACGCATCCCGGCCCTGAAGCCAGCCCAGCGCAATGAGGCCAAGCGCTTCGTCATCGCTGATCGACACGCTCTATGATGCTCATGTGCGGCTCGTGGCGTCGTCGGCCAAGCCGCCCGAGGCGATTTATCCCGAAGGCCGGCCACAGGTCTCGAATTCGCCCGCACCGTCTCGCGGCTTCAGGAAATGCAATCGGCCTCCTGGTGGGGCAAAAAAATCGCCGAAACTTGACGTTCTCGTAAAGTTCCGTGTTGAAATGACTAGCCCGTCGTCTTGAAGCTGCTATTTATCGGGTCTACAGAAACCTCGCTTTTGCGGTGCGAAACGGCTTCGACATCGCGTCATCGAGAGGGAAATCCAGACATGGCTCGTAAGAAAATCGCGCTGATCGGCGGCGGCATGATCGGCGGCACGCTGGCCCATCTCGCGGCCTCAAGGAACTGGGCGACATCGTCGTCTTCGACATCGCCGAGGGCCTTCCGCAGGGCAAATCCCTCGATATCGCCCAGGCGGGCCCGGTCGAAGGCTTCGATGCCAAGCTCTCCGGCACCAACAAATATGAGGCGATCGACGGCGCCGATGTCTGCATCGTCACCGCCGGCGTGCCGCGCAAGCCCGGCATGAGCCGCGACGATCTGCTCGAAATCAATCTCAAGGTCATGGCGCAGGTGGGCGCCGGCATCGCCAAATATGCGCCCAAGGCCTTCGTCATCTGCATCACCAACCCGCTCGACGTCATGGTCTGGGCGCTGCAGAAATATTCCGGCCTTCCGCACCAACATGGTGGTGGGCATGGCGGGCGTGCTCGACTCGCGCCCGCTTCCGCCATTTCCTCGCCGAGGAATTCAAGGTGTCGGTCGAGGATGTGACCGCCTTCGTGCTCGGCGGCCACGGCGACACCATGGTGCCGCTGGTGCGCTATTCGACGGTCGCCGGCATTCCGGTGCCCGATCTCGTCGCGATGAAATGGACGACCCAGCAGCGCATCGACCAGATCGTGCAGCGCACCCGCGATGGCGGCGCCGAGATCGTCGGCCTGCTCAAGACCGGCTCCGCCTATTACGCGCCGGCCTCCTCGGCGATCGCCATGGCCGAAAGCTATCTCAAGGACAAGAAGCGCGTGCTGCCCTGTGCCGCCCATCTCACCGGCCAGTATGGCGTCAACAACACTCTATGTCGGCGTGCCGGTGGTGATCGGCGCCGGCGGCGTCGAGCGCATCGTCGAGATCAAGCTCGACGGCGAGGAGAAGGCGGCCTTCAAGAAATCGTTGAGCGCCGTCGAGGCGCTGATGGACGCGGCCAAGAAAATCGCCCCCGATCTCGCATAAGGACCGAAGTCAGCGCCATGAACATTCACGAATACCAGGCCAAGGAAGTTCTGCGCGCCTTCGGCGTGCCGACCGGCAAGGGCATTCGCGGCTTTCACCGTCGATGAAGCGGTGAAGGCGGCGGAAACGCTGGGCGGCCCGGTCTGGGTGGTGAAGGCGCAGATCCATGCGGGCGGGCGCGGCAAGGGCGGCGGCGTCAAGGTGGTGAAATCGATCGACGATGTGCAGCGCCGAAGCCGAGCGCATGCTCGGCATGACGCTGGTCACCCATCAGACCGGGCCCGCAGGGCAAGACTCGTGCAGCGCCTCTATATCGAAGAAGGCACGGCGATCGCCAAGGAGCTCTATCTCTCCTGCCTCGTCGACCGCGAAACCTCGACGGTGGCCTTCATCGCCTCGACCGAAGGCGGCGTGAACATCGAGGAGGTGGCGGCCAAGACGCCGGAGAAGATCGCCACCATCCATGTCGATCCGGCCAGCGGGCTACGCGCCGTTACGTGGGCCGCCGCATTGCCGCAGCGCTGAAGCTCGAAGGCGATCAGGTCGAAGCAATGCGTCAAGCTGATCGGCCAGCTCTACAAGGCCTTCATCGAGAAGGACATGAGCCTGCTCGAAATCAATCCGCTGGTCGTCACCAAGGACGGCCAGCTCGCTCTGCCTCGATGCCAAGATCAATTTCGACGGCAACGCGCTCGACCGCCATCCCGACATCAAGGAGCTGCGCGATCTGTCGCGAAGAAGACCCGAAGGAAATCGAGGCGTCGAAATATCGATCTCTCCTATGTGGCGCTCGACGGCTCGATCGGCTGCATGGTGAACGGCGCGGGCCTTGCCATGGCGACCATGGACATCATCAAGCTCTACGGCGCGGAGCCCGCCAACTTCCTCGATGTCGGCGGCGGCGCGTCGAAGGAGAAGGTGACGGCCGCCTTCAAGATCATCACCGCCGACCCGCGCGTCAAAGGCATCCTGGTCAACATCTTCGGCGGCATCATGAAATGCGACATCATCGCCGAAGGCGTGATCGCCGCGGTGAAGGAAGTGGGCCTCAAGGTGCCGCTGGTGGTGCGGCTCGAAGGCACCAATGTCGATCTCGGCAAGAAGATCATCACGCGACTCGGAGCTCAACGTCATCTCCGCCGACGATCTCGACGACGCGGCGCAAGAAGATCGTCAAGGCGGTGAAGGAGGCGGCCTGATGTCCATTCTCGTCAACAAGAAAACCAAAGTCATCTGCCAGGGCATCACCGGCAACAACGGCACCTTCCATACCGAACAGGCGATTGCCTATGGCACGCAGATGGTGGCGGGCGTGACGCCGGGCAAAGGCGGCACGAAGCATATCGGACTTCCCGTCTTCGACACGGTGGTGGAAGCGCGCGAGAAGACCGGCGCCGATGCCTCCGTCATCTATGTGCCGCCGGCCTTCGCGGCCGATGCCATTCTCGAAGCCATCGATGCGGAAATTCCGCTCGTCGTGTGCATCACCGAAGGCATTCCGGTGCATGGACATGGTGAAGGTGAAGCGCGCGCTTGTCGGGCTCGAAGACGCGGCTCATCGGGCCGAATTGCCCGGGCGTGCTCACGCCGAATGAATGCAAGATCGGCATCATGCCGGGCAATATCTTCAAGAAGGGCTCGGTCGGCATTGTCTCGCGCTCCGGAACGCTTACCTATGAGGCGGTGTTCCAGACGACCCAGGAAGGCCTTGGCCAGACGACCGCCGTCGGCATCGGCGGCGATCCGGTCAAGGGCACGGAATTCATCGAAGTGCTGGAAATGTTCCTGGCCGACCCCGAGACCCAGTCGATCATCATGATCGGCGAGATCGGCGGCTCGGCCGAAGAAGATGCGGCCGAATTCATCCGCAAATCCAAGGTCAAGAAGCCGATGGCCGGCTTCATCGCCGGGCGCACCGCGCCTCCCGGCCGCCGCATGGGCCATGCCGGCGCCATCATCTCCGGCGGCAAGGGCGGGGCCGAATCCAAGATCGAGGCGATGAAGCGGGCCGGCATCGCCGTCGCGGATTCGCCCGCATTGCTGGGCAAGACACTGTTGAAGAAGTCTGAAACGCAAGTAGTGCATAGAGTGTCAATACGTAGTCTGACAGGAGGCCGGACAGGATTGCCGGTTCTGGGGACGACATGAACAAGACCGATCTGACGACGGCGTTCGAGCAAACCTCGTTCCTCTATGGCGGCAATGCCCAATTCATCGAGCAGCTCTACGCCAAGTATCTGGAAAACCCGGCCGCCGTGGACCAGCACTGGCGGCAGTTTTTTGCCGGGCTCGAAGATGACCCCGATGCGGCCAAGCGGCAGGTGAAGGGCCCGTCATGGCAGCGCCGGGACTGGCCGCAGTCCGCCGATGGCGAACTCGTCTCCGCCTTCGACGGCAACTGGCCGGAGGCCGAAAAGACGATCGGCACCAAGATCGAGGCCAAGGCCAAGGCCAAAGCCGAAGGGCTCACCGATCGACGAAGTGCGCAAGGCGACGATGGATTCGGTGCGCGCCCTGATGATGATCCGCGCCTATCGCATGCGCGGCCATCTCGCCGCCGATCTCGATCCCCTGAAACTGCGAGGCGCCGGTGCCGCAGCCCGAACTCGACCCCGCCACCTATGGCTTCAGCGAGGCCGATCTCGACCGGCCGATCTTCCTCGACAAGGTGCTGGGCCTCGAGCAGGCGACCATCCGGCAGATCGTCGAGATCCTGAAGCGCACCTATTGCCACACGCTCGGCGTCGAGTTCATGCACATCTCCGATCCCGAGCAGAAGGCCTGGATCCAGGAGCGCATCGAGGGCGCCGACAAGGAAATCTCCTTCACGCCGGAAGGCAAGAAGGCCATCCTCGCCAAGCTCATCGAGGCGGAAGGCTTCGAGAATTTCCTCAATGTGAAATACACCGGCACCAAGCGCTTCGGCCTCGACGGCGGCGAGAGCGATGATCCCGGCGCTCGAGCAGATCATCAAGCGCGGCGGCCAGCTCGGCCTCAGGAAATCGTCCTCGGCATGGCCCATCGCGGCCGCCTCAATGTGCTGGCCAATGTGATGTCGAAGCCGTTCTCGGCCATCTTCCATGAATTCAAGGGCGGCTCCTCGACGCCCGACGAGGTCGAAGGCTCGGGCGACGTCAAATATCATCTGGGCTCTTCGTCCGACCGCGAGTTCGACGGCAACACGGTGCATCTGTCGCTCACCGCCAATCCATCGCATCTCGAAATCGTCGATCCGGTGGTGCTCGGCAAGGCCCGCGCCAAGCAGGACCAGCGCGGCGACAAGGAGCGCACCAGCGTGCTGCCGCTGCTCATCCACGGCGATGCGGCCTTCGCCGGCCAGGGCGTGGTGGCCGAATGCTTCGGCCTGTCGGGCCTGCGCGGCCACCGCTCCGGCGGCTCGATCCATTTCATCGTCAACAACCAGATCGGCTTCACCACCAGCCCGCTTGTGGGCGCGCTCTTCGCCCTATCCATCCGACGTCGCCAAGATGATCGAGGCGCCGATCTTCCATGTCAATGGCGACGATCCGGAAGCGGTGGTCTTCGCCGCCAAGATCGCCATCGAGTTCCGCCAGAAGTTCAAGAAGCCGGTGGTCATCGACATGTTCTGCTACCGCCGCTTCGGCCACAACGAAACCGACGAGCCGTCCTTCACCCAGCCCTTGATGTACAAGGCGATCGCCGCCCACGAGACCGTGGTGACGCTCTATGGCCAAGCGGCTGATCGCCGAAGGTGTGATCACGCGCGGAGGAATTCGAGGCGATGAAGGCGGACTACCGCAAGACGCCTCGATGAGAATTTCTCCGTCGCCGAAGGCTACAAGGCCAACAAGGCCGACTGGCTCGACGGCCGCTGGTCCGGCATGAAGTCGGCGAAGGACCATGAGGATCCGCGCAAGGGCCAGACCGGCGTTCGATCTCAAGAAGCTCAAGGAAATCGGCCTCAAGATCACCAAGGTGCCGAAGACCTTCAAGGTTCACCGCACCATGCAGCGCGTGCTCGATGCCGCGCCGCAAGATGATCGAGGACGGCGCCGGGCTCGACTGGTCCATGGCCGAGCATCTGGCCTTCGGCACGCTGCTCGCCGATGGCTTCGCGGTCAGGCTGTCCGGCCAGGACGTGCAGCGCGGCACCTTCTCGCAGCGCCATGCCGTGCTCGTCGACCAGGAGACCGAGAAGCGCTACACGCCGCTCAATCATCTGGTCAAGGACCAGAAGGTCAAGCTCGAAGTCATCAATTCCATGCTGTCGGAAGAGGCGGTGCTCGGCTTCGAATATGGCTATTCGCTGGCCGAGCCCAACACGCTCGTCCTGTGGGAGGCGCAGTTCGGCGATTTCGCCAATGGCGCGCAGGTGGTGTTCGACCAGTTCATTTCGTCGGGCGAGCGCAAATGGCTGCGCATGTCGGGCCTCGTCTGCCTGCTGCCGCACGGCTATGAGGGCCAGGGGCCGGAACATTCCTCGGCCCGGCTCGAACGCTATCCTGCAGATGTGCGCCGAAGACAACATGCAGGTGGCCAACTGCACCACGCCGGCCAATTACTTCCACATCCTGCGCCGCCAGCTGAAGCGCGACATCCGCAAGCCGCTGATCATGATGACGCCGAAGTCGCTGCTCCGCCACAAGCGCGCCATCTCGACGCTCGACGAAATGGCCGAAGGCACCTCGTTCCACCGGGTGCTGTGGGACGATGCCGAGATGCTCGAGAGACGAGACGATCAAGCTCGTCGACCGACGCCAAGATCCGCCGCGTCGTGATGTGTTCGGGCAAGGTCTATTACGATCTCTACGAGGAGCGCGAGAAGCGCGGGCTCAACGACATCTATCTCCTGCGCGTCGAGCAGCTCTATCCCTGGCCGCACAAGGCGCTGATCCAGGAACTCGGCCGCTTCAAGAACGCCGAATTCGTCTGGTGCCAGGAAGAGCCCTACAACATGGGGGCCTGGACCTTCGCCCAGCCCAACATCGAACGGGTGCTGGAATATCGTGGGGGCCGCCAGCCCACGGGCCCGCTATGCGGGGCGGCCCGCGTCGGCCTCGACCGCGACCGGACTGATGAGCAAGCATCTGAAAGAGCTGAAGACCTTCCTCGAAGAAGCGCTCGGCGGCGACAAGAGGATGACGATGACCAAGGAAATCCGCGTGCCGGCGCTCGGCGAATCGGTCACCGAGGCGACGATCGCCAAATGGTTCAAGCAGGAGGGCGAGGCGGTGAAGGTCGATGAGCCGCTGGTCGAGCTCGAAACCGACAAGGTGACGGTGGAAGTGCCGGCCCCCGCCTCCGGCAAGCTTGCCTCGATCGCCGCCGCAGCCGGGACCGACGGTCAATGTCGGTGCACTTGCTCGGCGCCATCGAGGAAGGTGCCGCCGGCGCCGTGCCAAGCCCGCAGCGCAGCGCCCGCTGCCGAAACCGGCTCGCAAAGACCGCCGAGCCGGCGAAGGCGGAAACGCCGCTGTCGCCGGCGGTGCGCAAGATCGTCGCGGAAAACAAGGTCGATGCCGCCGCCATCGCCGGCACCGGCAAGGATGGACGCCTCACCAAGGGCGATGTCATCGAACATCTGGCCAAGCCCGCTGTCGAAGCAAGACCCGCCGTGGAGGTGAAACCTGTCGTGGTTCCGCCGCCCGCAACGCCGGCTCCGCAGGGCGAACGCGAGGAGCGGGTGCGCATGTCGAGGCTGCGCCAGACCATCGCGCGGCGCCTCAAGGACGCGCAGAACACCGCCGCCATGCTCACCACCTTCAACGAGGTGGACATGAGCGCGGTGATGGCGCTTGCGCAACCACTACAAGGAAGTGTTCGAGAAGAAGCACGGCGTCAAGCTCGGCTTCATGAGCTTCTTCGTGAAGGCGGTGATCCAGGCGCTTGAAGGACATCCCGGCGGTCAATGCCGAGATCGACGGCGAGGACATCGTCTACAAGAACTACTACCACATCGGCGTCGCGGTCGGCACCGACAAGGGCCTCGTCGTGCCGGTGGTGCGCGATGCCGACCGCATGTCCTTCGCCGCAATCGAGAAGACCATCGCCGATTTCGGCAAGAGGGCGCGCGACGGCCAATTGCAGATCGCCGACATGCAGGGCGGCACCTTCACCATCTCCAATGGCGGCGTCTACGGCTCGCTGATGTCGACGCCGATCCTCAATGCGCCGCAATCGGGCATTCTCGGCATGCACAAGATCCAGGAGCGGCCGGTGGCCGTCGACGGCCAGGTGGTGATCCGCCCGATGATGTATCTGGCGCTCTCCTACGATCACCGCATCGTCGACGGCAAGGAAGCCGTCACCTTCCTGGTGCGCGTCAAGGAAGGCCTCGAAGACCCGCAGCGGGCGCTGTTGGATTTGTGAGCATGGCCGAGCAATTCGATCTCACCGTCATCGGCACCGGGCCCGGCGGCTATGTCTGCGCCATCCGCGCGGCGCAGCTCGGCATGAAGGTGGCGGTGGTCGAGAAGCGCGCCACCCATGGCGGCACCTGCCTCAATATCGGCTGCATTCCGTCGAAGGCGCTGCTGCATGCCTCGGAGCTCTTTGCGGAGGCCCAGCATTCCTTCGCCAGATGGGCATCGACGTCTCGCCCCGTTTCGATCTCAAGCAGATGATGGCCTTCAAGCAGGAAGCCATCGACGGCAACACCAAGGGCATCGATTTCCTGTTCAAGAAGAACAAGGTGACGGTGTTCCGCGGCAGCGGAAAAATCCTCGGCAGCGGCAAGGTCGAGGTGGCGGGCCAGGCGATCGAGACGAAGAACATCGTCATCGCCACCGGTTCCGATGTGGCGCGGCTCAAGGGCATCGACATCGACGAGAAACAGATCGTCTCGTCGACCGGCGCGCTCGAGCTTGCCAAGGTTCCCGCCCATCTCGCGGTGATCGGCGCCGGCGTCATCGGGCTTGAACTCGGCTCGGTCTTTGCCCGGCTCGGCTCCAAGGTGACGGTGATTGAATATCTCGACCGCATCCTGCCCGGCATGGACCTCGAAGTTGCCAAGACTTTCCAGCGCCTGCTGCAGAAGCAGGGCTTCATCTTCAAGCTGTCGAGCAAGGTGACGGCGGCGGCTAAACTCAAGGACAAAAGTTACGCTGTCGGTCGAACCCGCGCGGCGGCGGTGCCGCAGAGCACGTCGAGGCCGATGCGGTGCTGGTGGCCATCGGCCGCATTCCGTACACGGAAGGCTTGGGCTCGATGAAGCGGGAGTCAAGCGCGACGCCAAAGGCCGCATCGAAGTCGGTAACCATTTCGAAACCACGCTCAAAAGCGTCTATGCCATCGGCGATGTCGATCCGCGGGCCCATGCTCGCCCACAAGGCGGAGGATGAGGGCATTGCGGTGGCCGAACTGATCGCCGGTCAGGCGGGGCATGTGAATTACGATGTGCATTCCGGGCGTGGTCTACACCTCGCCGGAAGTCGCCGCCGTCGGCCAAGACCGAAGAGGAACTGAAGGCCGCCGGCATCGACTACAAGGCGGGGAAATTCCTGTTCCTCGCCAATGGCCGGGCCAAGGCCAATCCAGCACGACCGATGGTTTCGTCAAGATCCTGGCCGATGCCCGCAGCGACCGGGTGCTCGGCTGCCATATCATCGGGCCCCAGGCCGGCGAGCTCATCCACGAGGTGGCGGTCATCATGGAATTCGGCGGTTCGGCCGAGGATCTGGCCCGCACCTGCCATGCCCATCCGACCCTGTCCGAAGCCGTGAAAGAGGCGGCACTCGCCGTGGCGAACCGCGCAATTCATGCGTGATGACGGGGCTTTGGCCGCCGCCATTAAGACAAATTAAAGACTAGCAGAGCTTTAATATCATCTCACGCGAGTACGGGAGTACGGCATGGCAGCCAGCAACAAGCAGGTCGATATTCTGGTGCTCGACGACGACATCGATCTGTTGTCGAGTGTCGCCGATCTGCTGGCCGATTGCGGCTACCGGGTGAAGGCTTTCGCCGACGCCGATTCTGCGATCGAATTCGCCATGAGCCAGTCCTTCGCGCTCGGCCTCTTCGATTATCGCTTGGGCAGCCTCAAGAGCGGCCTCGACGTGGTCGAGAAGATGCAGGCCATGGGCTGCAAGTCGGTCTATGTGATGATCACCGCCGATGTCGAACATGCAACCCAGATGCGCGCCCTGCATCTCAAGCTGTTCGAATTCATGCGCAAGCCGGTGCAGCCGGAAAAGCTGCTGGAGACCGTGCAGCGCGCCCTCGATCACGCCAGCCGCCTCGCCGCGTAGGATGTGAAGCGGATTATTTTTTCGTTGAACTGGTTTGAGATTTCCTTCCCTCCCCCGCGGCGGAGGGGGAAAGCTTTGTCAGGTTCGGCCCCGGGCGCGGAGATGATCGACAGCGACTCGTCGATCCGGTAGAGTTCGGACATTCTTGATCTTGAGGAACGTGTTGGGAGAGAACCCATGGCGCTTTCCAAGCTGCAAGTCACGCAGTGCATTACTGCGGTTAGCCAGGACACGGACGCCGCCCGGCGGATCGACTCGATCTTCTCGGTCATGGGCAAGCAGGCTGGTTTCACGCGCAACGCCCTGATGGCGACCAGCAACGCCATCGAACAATTCAGCCGTGTCGCGACGCGAGGCATCATAGCCGTGACGACGGGAGGGCAATCGGAAGTGACGCGCTGGAATAACGAAAGACTTGCCGGTATCAAGCCACTCGACAAGCAGCCGCTACTGTTTGACCCTAACACGGTCGGCTCGCCCGGCGCCGAGTACCAGTGCACCGCCATCGCGGAGGCCGCGCAGGGCGCGATCGAGCGGCGCCAGCAGCTGAGCCCGAACTTCGTGCCGGACCTTAAGAAGGTGACATGCCACTCGCGATCCGAAGGTTTCGCCCACATGGGGGTCGTGCTGAAGATTCAGGACGATACTTCCTACGTGCTCGACTGGTGGGCCACTCTCGTTATCGACAACCCGTTGGTCTACAAGTTCGACGACTTCGACATGAATCGCAAGGATGCCGCCCGAGAATACGCCCAGTTCGGCGGATTCTCTTGACGCCGTGCGGTGCGCCCTCGATCACGCCAGCCGCCTCGCCGCGTGATATCTACAAGCCGGTCGTCGGCTTGGGATTGCTGCCGTCGAAATAGCGCGAATAGCGGAAGGGCGTTGGATCGACGCAGGGCGTTTCCCCCGTCACCAGTTGCGCCATGAGCTTGCCGGCACCCGGGCCCAGCCCGAAGCCGTGGCCGGAAAATCCCGAAGCGAGATGGAAACCCGGCAGCTTGTCGACCGCCGACATGACCGGCACCGCGTCGGGGGTGGCATCGATGATGCCGGCCCAGCGCTCGGCGATCCGCATGTCGCGAAAGGCGGGAAAGTGCTCCTTCAGACTTGCCGCCGCCGCATCGAGCACGGCAGCGACGGGTGCCGGATCGAGCACGCGCACCTTCTCGAAGGGCGAGGGCTCGTCGAGCTTCCAGCGCCGTGCGAGCTTCGCTTCGTCGAGAAAGCGCCGGCCGATACGCAGCTTGCATGCCTTTCCAGTCGACGCGCAGCGCCGGCAGGAAGCGGAAGAACAGGCGGAAACTATCGGGCATGATGTCGGCGACCGAGAGATGCCGGTGGGCTGAGGGTGAAGCCGCCATCGAGGCGCTTGCGGAAGCTAAATTTTCCGCCCGAGCAGGAGCGCGTGTGGCCGGTTTCGATGGGGTCGGTGCGCATCACCGAATTGACCACGGATAAGCTGCGGAAATTCGATGCCGATATTGTGGCAGAAACGCCGCGACCAGGCGCCGCCCGCCAGCACCACATTATCGCAGGCTATGGCGCCCTTCTCCGTCACCACAGCCGAGACGCGGCCCGCCGCTGTTTCCAGCCCGCGCACGGCGCAATTGGTGAAAATTTTCGCGCCGCGCTTCTGCGCAGCCCCCGCAATTGCCGGCAGCCGCAATGAAGGGCTCGGCGCGGCCGTCGGCCGGTGAATAGAGGGCGCCCTTCCATTGCCGCGTCGAGCCCGGCTGCAGGGGTCCGGCCTCCTCGCCGGAGACAAGCCGCGTATCGAGCCCGAAGGGCCGGGCATTTTCGACATACCATTTTTCTCTGGCGGCGAGTTCCGCATCGGTCTCGCACAGATAGACGATGCCACATTGGCGAAAGCCGGTTTCGGCGCCGATCCGCGCGTTCATGCCGCGCCACAGCTTGAGCGATTCGAGAATCAGTGGAATCTCGCGGACATCGCGGCCCGTCTGGCGGCACCAGCCCCAATTGCGGCTCGATTGCTCGGCGCCGATCTCGCGCCTTTTCGAGCAGCGTCGACATCGATGCCGCGCTCGGCCAGTTCGAGCGCCGTGCAGACACCGACGATGCCGCCGCCGATGATGGCGACGGCGGTTTGTTTCGGCAACTCACTGTCGGGCTGGATCGTGTCGATGGAGGGCAAGACACACACTCACGCAAATTGGGAGGGCCACGCTACGAAGTCCGGCAAACTTCCGCAAGTATCAGGCGCGCGGGTGTGCCTTGCGATATTGGGCAAGGAGATGGCGGCGGTCGACTTCGGTGTAGATCTGGGTGGTCGACAGGCTGGCATGGCCGAGAAGCTCCTGGATGACGCGAAGATCGGCGCCATTGCCCAGAAGATGGGTGGCGAAGGAATGGCGGAGCGCATGCGGCGTCGCCGTCTCGGGCAGGCCGAGAGCGCCGCGCAGGCGTTCGACGAGCAGCTGGATGTTGCGGGCATTGAGGGGTCCGCCCTTTTGGCCGCGGAACATCGGCTGATCGGGCGCCAGCGGGAAGGGGCAGAGCGATCGATAGGCGGCGATCGCGCTACGCGCCTGCGGCAGCACCGGCACGATGCGGGTCTTGCCGCCCTTGCCGGTGATGACCAGGGGATCGGCCTTGGACTGCCGCAGTGTCAGGCCCACGGCCTCGGAAATGCGCAAGCCACAGGCATAGAGCAGCGTCAGCACGGCGCGGTCGCGGGCCGCCAGCCATTGCGGCATTTCATCCGTAGACGGAATATCGACGTGCCGCCACGCGCCTGGCATTCTCGATGCTTAAAGGTTTGGGCACCGCATGCGGCAGCTTGGGCGATTGCAGGAGCGACAAGGCGGCATTGCGGAACAGGCCGTTGCGTTCGCCGAAGCGGAAGAATGAGCGGATGGCCGAGAGCTGGCGGGATAGCGTGCGGCTTTCAACGCCCTGCCCGCGGCGGCGGGCCAGGAAGCCGCGGAAATCAGAGGCGGTCAGCGCTTCGAGATCGGCGAGGCCGGCGGGCGCACCCAGATGATCCTGCAGGAAGGCCGCGAACTGGCCGACATCGCGGCCATAGGCTTCCAGCGTGTTGGCCGCCAGGCGCCGCTCGGACTTGAGCGATTTGAGCCACAGGCCCGCGGCATGGGAGGCATCGGGGGCGAATCGGAAGGCAAAGCCGGTCATGTCCCGCAAGTTACGCCGCAATGGTTGACGAGTTCTGAGCGTCCTTCGAGGCTCGGCCCTTTGGGCCTCGCACCTCAGGATGAGGACTCTCAAACGCTTACCTCACCCTGAGGAGCGAGCGGAGCGAGCCTCGAAGGTCGACGATCACAGGATGGTCTGCCCGGTCTTCTTCCAGTCGGCGAGGAACATCTCGATGCCCTTGTCGGTCAGCGGATGCTTGACCAGGCCCTTGAGCACCGCGGCCGGCATCGTGGCGACATCGGCGCCGATCATCGCCACCTGCTTGACATGCAGGGCGGTGCGTATCGAGGCCGCGAGAATTTCGGTGGCGAAATCGTAATTGTCGTAGATCTGGCGGATCTCCGAGATGAGTTCGATGCCGTCGAGATGAATGTCGTCGAGGCGGCCGAGGAAGGGCGAGATGAAGCGTGGCGCCCGCCTTGGCGGCGAGCAGCGCCTGGTTGGCGCTGAAGCACAGCGTGACATTGACCATGGTGCCTTCCGAGCGTCAGCGCCTTGCAGGCCTTGAGGCCGTCGAGGGTGAGCGGCACCTTGACCGTCACGTTCTTGGCGATCTTGCGCAGCTCCTTGCCCTCGCGGATCATGGCCTGCGAAATCAAGTGCGGTGACCTCGGCGCTGACCGGCCCTTCGACGATCGCGCAGATTTCGGCGATCACCTCCTTGAAGGCGCGGCCCGACTTGGCGATCAGCGAGGGATTGGTGGTGACGCCGTCGAGCAGGCCCGATATCGGCAAGCTCGCGGATTTCCTTCACATCGGCGGTATCGACAAAGAATTTCATGGGGACCAACTCCTGTTTCGGGCGCGGAACCTATCGCCGGGCGCTCGTCAAAGCAACCGCGGATCGCTGCCGCATTGGGCTGCGGCGCGGGCGCACAGCGCATTGACGATTTCATCTAGCGGACGCTTGCCGAGGGAGCGGCCATCGAGCGCCGTGACCGGGCGGATGAGGCGCAGGCTGTTGCTAAGAAAGACGGCATCAGCACTGACCAGTTCTTCAGGCGGCACGGCGCGCTCGACAGGATCGAGACCGAGCCCCGGCGCCAGATCGAGCACCGCCCGGCGCATGATGCCGGGCAGAATGCCCTGTCGAGCAGATCGGGTGTTGCGAGTTCGCTCGCCCTTCAGCAGAAAGAGATTGGCAATCGTCGATGAGGCAGCCCTGGCCCGATGTGTTGAGCATCAGTGCATCGTCGGCGCCCGCTGCCGCGACCTCGCGGGCCGCGGCGATGGCATCGACATAGGAGAGCGTCTTGAGCCGCGAGGTGAGCGCGAATTCATTGCGGCGGATGGCTGAAGTGGCGAGCTTCACTGGCTGAAAGAGGAGACTGCGCGGCAGGGGATCGAGTGTGGCGATGAGGCTCGGGTTCGTCGCCACCGCGAGGCAAGTCCGCGCGCGGCAGGCCCGCGCGTCAATGTCATGCGAAGGACATGCGCGCCGGCTTTACCGAGAAGCGCTGCGATGGCCTCGCGGATTAAGACAAGATCGGCGGCGATGCCGAGTTCGGCGGCGGCATGAGCGCAGCCGCGCCAGATGCTCTTCGAGCCACAGCGGCTTGCCATTGATGACGGCGATGGTCTCGAACAATCCGTCGCCCAGCAGAAGCCCGCGGTCGGCGGGATCGAGCGGCAGCGGACCGTCGATGAGTTTGCCGTTGAACCAAACCAGGCTCACGCACATAACTCCAGAAAATTGCGCAGCATGTCGTAGCCGTGTTCGGTGAGGATCGACTCGGGGTGGAACTGCACGCCGAAGGTCGGGTGATCGCGGTGTTTCAGCCCCATGATCTCGCCGTCATCGCTGCGTGCCGTCACGTCGAGCGGCGTATCGCGGCCATCGAGATCGACGATCAGCGAATGATAGCGCCCGGCGCTGAAGCGATTGGGCAAGCCGGCGAAGATGCCCGTCGCCGTCATGGAGGATTTCCGAGGAATCGCCATGCATCGGCCGCTTGGCCCGCGCTACCTTGCCGCCGAAGGCCTCGCCGATCACCTGATGGCCGAGGCAGATGCCGAGGATCGGCAGCTTGCCGGAATATTCGCGCACGATATCGAGAGACTGTCCCGCCTCGTGCGGCGTGCAGGGGCCGGGGGAAATGACGATTGCCTTGGCCTTGAGATCGCGGCGGATCAGACCGCATCATTGCGCACCACGCGCGGGCTGCTCGCCAAGTTCCTCGAAATAGCGCGCGATGTTGTAGACGAAGCTGTCATAATTATCGACGATCAGGATCATGGCGCGAAAGCCTCCATGATGCGGCTGATCTTGGTCAGCGTTTCCTCATATTCGGCCGCGGGATCGGAGCGCGCCGTGATGCCGCCGCCGCCCTGGAACCGCGCCGTGCCTTGCGCAAACATGGCGGTGCGGATGGCGATGTTGAGATCGGCATGGCCGTTGAAACCGAAATAGCCGATGGAGCCGCAATAGACGCCGCGCGGCCTGCCCTTCGATTTCGGCGATCATTTCCATGGCGCGGATTTTCGGCGCGCCGGTGATCGAACCGCCGGGAAAAATGGCGGCGACGAGATCGCCCACGGTTTTCTCCGGCTTGCAATTCGCCGGTGACGACCGAGGTCAGATGATGCACCGAGGCATAGGTTTCGAGCCCGCACAGCACCGGCACCCGCACGCTGCCCGGCGCGCAGACGCGGCGACAGATCGTTGCGCAGCAGATCGACGATCATCACATTCTCGGCCCGGTCCTTGCGGCTCGAGGCAAGCTCGGCGACGAGTGCCGCATCGCGGGCCGGATCGGCGATCGCGCCGCCGCGTGCCCTTGATCGGCCGGGCCTCGACCGTCTTGCCGTCAAAACTCAACAGCCGCTCCGGCGAGCTCGAGGCGATCTTGCACGTCGCCATAATCGAGATAGGCCGCGAAGGTCGCAGGGATTGCAGCTGCGCGCAGGCGCCGGTAGAAGGCCAGCGCGTCGAAGCCCTGCGGGATGGCGGCACTGAAGCACTGCGAGATATTGGCCTGGAAAATATCGCCCGCCAGAATATATTCAATGGTGCGCGCCACCGCGGCTTCATAGGCTGCGCGGGTGAAATTCGAAGTCCAGTCCTCGATGACATGACGAGCCCAGTGCCGTGCGGCTTGCGCTTCAGCAAGTCTTCAAGATCGATCGGCCGGCTGCTCATCCGTCGCCGAAATGATCCAGGCGCGTTCCTGCAAGTGATCGAAAGCGCAATGCCACATCATAGACGATGCAGCATCATGTCGGGGCACAGCGGCGCGAAATTCCGGGATGCGCGTATGCGGCTCAAGGCTGCGGCCGAAATCATAGGCGATATAGCCGGCAAGGCCGCCCTGGAACGGCGGCAGGCCCGGCAGTTTGGGCAGCGCGGTTTGCGGCTGAGTAGCCTGTCGAGCACGGCAAGCGGCGCTTCGTCCTGCACAACGCCATCGAGAAAGGTCGCGGCCATTCTCGACGGTCAGGGTCGACGGCGGGATTGCAGGCGAGAAACGAATAGCGCCCCAGCTGTTCCTGCCGCATGGTGCTTTCAAGCAGCGTCAGATAGCCTGCTCGCCCGCAAGCGCTGGGCCAGCTGCGATGGGCTCCCAATAAACGATCTCGCGGACGCATGGACGCTGTGTCGGCTGAACGGTCGGCATGCTTCATGGCGAGTGCCGATATAGGACTGGCGGCCCTCCCGTCCAAGACTATTCCAGAGCCCGATGACTGCCGATTCCCGTCCCATTGCCGATGTGCTGCTGCCGCTGGCCCTGGAAGGCCCCTATTCCTACCGGATTCCCGCTGGAATGACGCTGGAGGCCGGCGACTATGTCGTGGTGCCGCTCGGCCCCCGCACGCTGATCGGCGTGGTCTGGGCCCTGAAAGCGCAAGCGCCCGAAGGCACCAAGCTCCGCGATGTGATCGGCCGTTTCGACATGCCCGCCATGGCCGAAACCCATCGCAAATTCGTCGACTGGCTGGCCGACTATTATCTCGAGCCCCCGGGCAATGTGCTGCGCATGGTGCTGCGCTGCCCCGGCGCCTTTGAGGCCCGCGCAAGCAGATCGCCTACCGCGCCACCGGCCTTGCAGCCCGCCGCATGACGCCGCAGCGCCAACGCGTCCTGGAAGTGGCCGGCGAAGGCTTTGCCATGCGCCTGTCGGAACTGGCCAAGGCCGCCGGCGTCGGCGCCTCCGTGATCAAGGTCCATGGTCAAGGAAGGAGCGCTGGAAGTGGTGGCGCTGCCGGCGCATCAAGGCCTTTCCGCCGCCCGACCTCAATGCCGGCGGCCTCACGCCTGTCCAAACGATCAGCAAGCGGCGGCGCAGGAACTTGCGCGCCGTCGTCACCGCGCGCAGCGCACAAGGTCATGCTGCTTTGACGGCGTCACCGGTTCGGGCAAGACGGAAGTCTATTTCGAAGCCATGGCGGCGGCGCTGGCCGCGGGCGGCCAGGTGCTGCTGCTGCTGCCCGAAATCGCGCTCACCGCCAGATTTCCTCACCCGCGTCGAAGCCCGCTTCGGCGCCGAACCGGCGCAATGGCATTCCGACCTGCGGCCGCGCGAACGCGAGCGCGTCTGGCGCGGCGTGGCCAGCGGCGAAGCGAAAATCGTCGTCGGCGCCCGCTCGGCCCTGTTCCTGCCGTGGAAAAAACTGGGCCTCATCGTCGTCGATGAGGAACACGAAAGCGCCTACAAGCAGGAGGACGGCGTCACCTACCACGCCCGCGACATGGCGGTGCTCTATGGCTCGATCGGAAAGTTTCCGGTGATCCTCGTCCTCGGCCACGCCGTCGCTCGAATCGCTCGTCAATGCCGACCGCGGCCGCTATGGCCTGTGAAACTGCAAGGACCGGCACGGCCGCGCCGAACTGCCCGAGATCGATCTCATTGACATGCGCAAGACGCCGAAGCTGGAGCCGGGCGCCTGGCTGTCGGCAGCCGCTCGCTGAGAGCGTCGCCGCCACACTTGGCGGCGGGCGATCAGGCGCTGCTGTTTCTCAACCGCCGCGGCTATGCGCCGCTCACCGTGTGCCGCGCCTGCGGCCACCGCATCGATTGCCCCAATTGCGCCGCCTCGCTGGTCGAGCACCGTTTCCGCCGCCAGCTCATGTGCCATCACTGCGGCCATCATCGAACCCACGCCCAAGGCCTGTCCGCATGCGGCGTCGAAGGACAAGCTCGTGCCCGTGCGGCCCCGGCATCGAACGGCTGGCCGAAGAAGCGGCTCAGCGCTTTCCCGATGCGCGCATTGCCATTCTGTCGAGCGATCTGTCGCGCGGCGCTTTCCTGCGCGATGTCATCCGCGATGTCGGCCAAGGGCGAATACAATCTGGTGATCGGCACCCAGCTGGTGGCCAAGGGCCATCACTTTCCGCATCTGACGCTGGTCGGCGTCGTCGATGCCGACCTGGCGCTGGAATCGAGCGACCCGCGCGGCGGCGAACGCACCTGGGCGCTGATGGCGCAGGTGGCGGGCCGCGCCGGACGCGGCGAAAAGCCGGGCCACGCCCTGGTGCAGACCTATCGTGCCGGAACATCCGCTGATGCAGGCCCTGAAGGACGGCGACCGCGACGGCTATCTCGCCCAGGAAAAACTCATCCGCGAAAATGCCGGCCTGCCGCCCTATGGCCGGCTTGCCGCCGTCATCGTCTCCGGAAGCGATGCGGCGGAGACCGAGCGCTTCGCCCGGCTTGTCGCGCGAGCCGCGCCGCTGGCGAAGGTGTCACCGTGCTGGGACCGGCAACCGCCCCCATCCACTGGTGCGCGGCCGCCATCGCTGGCGCTTTCTGGTCAAGGCGGCGCGCGAGGTGAATATCCAGACTTTCCTGCGCGAATGGCTCAAGGACAGTGAAGCCGCGCGGCTCGCTCAACCTCGCGGTTGATGTCGATCCTTATAGTTTTCTTTAGGCGCTCGAACCGCCACTCGATGCGGTGGCGATAGATTTCGCCGGGGCGCAGGATGGCGGAGGGGAAATTCGCGTGGTTCGGCGCATCGGGGTAATTCTGCGGCTCGAGCGCAATGGACCCATGCTGCACGAGCGGACCATATTTGCCGGGCATCGCTGGGCCCCAAGTGATCGGCCGTATAAATTTGCAGGCAGCACTCGGTGCAATGCACTTCCATGGCGCGGCCCGAGTCGGGATCGCTGAGCCTGCAGGCCTTCTTCATTTCGCCGCGCTGGCCATTGAGGACGAAGGCATGTGTCATAGGCCTCGCCACTTCGGCGGAGCTTGCGGAAATCCCAACGCGTGCCGTCGACCTTCCTGATCTCGCCGGTGGGCAGCTTGAGATCGTCGCAGCGGCAGAAAGGATCGGCATGGATCTCGAAATCCTGGTCGAACGTGCTGCCCTTGCCCGCCAGATTCCAGTAGGCATGGTTGGTGAGATTGATGACCGTCGGCTTCGTCGTCGTCGCTTCGAAATCGAGCGACAGCACATTGCCGATCAAGCGCGTAGGTGGCGCTCACATCGATGGCGCCGGGAAATCCCTGATCGCCGTCGGGCGAATGCATGCGTGAAGATGACGGCGTTTGCCATGATCTCATGCTGCCAAACCGTGTTGCAAAAATTGACCGGGCCGCCATGCAACTGGTCTTCGCCCTCGTTGGCGTCACATGCGATCATCCGCCCATCGAGAGGAAATCGCGCCTTGCGTGATGCGTCCGGCGACGCGGCCGCAAATGGCCCCGGCCGATCCAGTCGCCGGCCAGGAAGTCCGCATCGCTGCCGCCGCCCGCCACCACATCGGTGTCGCCGACGAACAGCGACACCAGACGCGCGCCAAGGGCTGTGAAGGTGGCGCGAAGCGAGTGCGCTGCGAAGCTCAAGCATCAGTGATTGTCGCGCGGTATGCCCTTGGTCTTGGCGATGCGCTGGAATTTCACCGCGCCCTTCAGCACCATGCCCTGGGCCAGTTGATCCGTGTTGGCTGCGGAACATTTCCTGCCATGGCGTCTGGCTTTCGGGAACCTTGTAGCCGCCCTTCGCCGTCAAGCGCGGCGCGGCGCTTGGCGATTTCCTCCTCCGGCAGACCAGCATGTCGCAGGCGCCCTTATTGAGATCGATCCGCACCTGGTCGCCATTCTTCAACATGGCAAGACCGCCGCCCGCCGCCGCTTCCGGCGAGGCATTGAGAATCGACGGCGAGCCCGAGGTGCCGGACTGGCGGCCGTCGCCGACGCAAGGCAGCGAGCGCACGCCCTTTTCGAGAAGCTTGGTGGGGGCGCGCATGTTGACGACTTCGGCAGCACCCGGATAGCCCAAAGGCCCAGTGCCGCGCATGAAGAGAATGGTGTTCTCGTCGATGCCGAGCTTCGGATCGTCGATCGTGGCGTGATAATCCTCGGGCCCGTCGAAGACGATGGCCTTGGCCTCGAAGGCATTGGGATCTTTCGGATTGGACAGATAGCGCTGGCGGAATTCCTCGGAGATCACGATGGTCTTCATGATGGCGCTGATCGAACAGATTGCCGGTAAGCATCTTGAAGCCCGCATGTTTCATCAGCGGCTTGCCATAGTCCTTGATGACATTGCGGTCCCAGGAGAACTTGCCCTTGCAGTTCTCGCCGATGGTCTTGCCATTGGCGGTCAGCGCATCCTCGTGAATCTGCCGGCCTTGATCAGTTCGGCGACGACGGCGGGAACGCCGCCGGCCCGGTGATAGTCCTCGCCCAGATATTCGCCGGCCGGCTGCAGATTCACCAGCAGCGGCAGGCATCATAGCCGTATGTTCTCCCAATCCGTCACTTCGAGCTCGACGCCGATATGGCGGGCGATGGCGTTGAGATGATTGGGCGCGTTGGTCGAGCCGCCGATCGCCGTGTTGACGGCAATGGCGTTCTCGAAGGCCTTGCGGGTCATGATCTTCGATGGCGTCAGGTCCTCAAGCACCATCTCGACGGCGCGGCGGCCGGTCTCGTAGGCCATCTGGCCGCGCTCGCGATAAGGTGCGGGGATCGCCGCATTGCCGGGCAGCGTCATGCCCAGGCCTCGGCCAGCGAGTTCATGGTGGTGGCGGTGCCCATGGTGTTGCAGAAGCCGGTGGACGGCGCCGACGTCGCCACCAGTTCGACGAAGCCTTCATAGTCGAGTTCGCCGGTGGCCAGTTTTTCGCGCGCCAGCCACACGATGGTGCCGGAGCCGGTGCGCTGGCCCTGATACCAGCCGTTGAGCATGGGGCCCGAGGAGAGCGCGATCGCCGGAATATCGACCGTGGCCGCCGCCATCAGACAGGCGGGCGTGGTCTTGTCGCAGCCGATGGTCAGCACCACGCCGTCGATCGGATAGCCGTAGAGCACTTCGACGAGCGAGAGATAGGCGAGGTTGCGGTCGAGCGAGGCGGTGGGGCGCTTGCCGGTTTCCTGGATCGGATGGATAGGAAATTCCAGCGGAACGCCGCCCGCCGCGGTGATGCCGTCGCGCACCCGCTTGACCAGTTCGACATGGGCACGCGGTTGCAGGGCGACAGGTCGGAGCCGGTCTGGGCGATGCCGATGATCGGCTTGCCGCCCTGCAATTCGCCGCGGGTGAATCCGTAATTGAGATAGCGCTCGAGATAGAGCGCCGTCATGTCGGCATTGTCCGGATTGTCGAACCAATTTTGCGAGCGGAATTTTAGTGGCTTCTTCCTGTCTGACATGGACGCCTCTTGATTATTTGGTCATATCAATAGAACGGATAATTTGCGGCGTCCATCTTCGCATCTGCTCTCGGTTCGGCAAAAATTTGACCATTTGAACAAAATCTGCCATCCTTGCCGCAACAAAAAATCATCGCTTCAGGAGGAAGCACCGATGGCGGCAGCGAAGGGGCCCGGCATTGCGGGCAAGCGGCTTTCCACGGCGCGAGTACGGCGAATTTCGCCGATCTGCATCCGCGCCTCACCGGCCACGAGGCCCTCGTCGAAGCCGACCGCTGCTACTTCTGCCACGATGCGCCCTGCATGACGGCCTGCCCCACCTCGATCGACATTCCCCTGTTCATCCGCGAGATTTCCAGCGGGCCATCCGAAGAGCGCCGCCAAGACCATCTTCGACCAGAACATCTTCGGCGGCATGTGCGCCCGCGTCTGCCCGACCGAAACGCTGTGCGAAGAAGTCTGCGTGCGCGAGGCGGCCGAAGGCAAGCCGGTCAAGATCGGCGAGCTTGCAGCGCTACGCCACCGATGCGCTGATGGCCGACGACAAGCATCCCTACATGCGGGCGAAGGCGACGGGCAAGAAAGTGGCGGTCGTTGGTGCCGGGCCGGCGGGACTCGCCTGCGCCCACCGGCTTGCCATGCACGGTCATGAGGTCACGTCTTCGAGGCGCGCAGGAAAGCCGGGCGGCCTCAATGAATTTGGCATCGCCGCCTACAAGACGGTCGATGATTTCGCCGCAGAAGGAAGTCGACTTCGTGCTGGCGATCGGCGGCATCGCGGATCGAGACCGGCAAGGCGCTGGGCAAGGGCCTGAAGCTCAAGGACCTGCAGCGCGATTACGATGCGGTGTTTCTCGGCATGGGACTGGCAGGGCGTCAATGCGCTGGGCGCCAAGACACGAAGATGTCGAGGGCATCGAGGATGCGGTCAATTACATCGCCGAACTGCGCCAGGCCAAGGACCTGGGCAAGCTGCCGGTGGGCCGCCGCGTGCTGGTGATCGGCGGCGGCATGACGGCGATCGACGTCGCCATCCAGTCGAAACTGCTGGGTGCCGAGGATGTCACCATTCTCTATCGCCGCGGGCCCGGCCAGATGAAGGCCAGCGCCTATGAACAGGAACTGGCCCAGACCAGGGGCGTCAAGATCAAGCATTGGGTCATGCCGAAAAAAGTCATCGTCAGGACAAGGCAGGGCCGTTGGCCTCACCTGCGAGTACACCACGGAATTCAAGGGCAAGCTCATCGGCACCGGCGAGACCTTCGATCTTGCCGCCGACATGATCTTCAAGGCCATCGGCCAGACCTATGTGGATGCGACGGGCGGCGCGCTCGAGCTCGAGGGCGGACGTATCACCATCGATGCCGAACGGCGCACCAGCGTTGCCGGCATCTGGGCCGGCGGCGATTGCGCGGCGGGCGGCAAGGATTTGACCGTTGCCGCCGTCGATGACGGCCGCCGCGCGGCGGAATCGATCAATGCATATTTGAGAAAATGAAGGAGAACGTCCATGGCTGACCTTCGCAGCGATTTTGTCGGCATCAAGTCGCCCAATCCCTTCTGGCTCGCTTCGGCGCCGCCCACCGACAAGGAATACAATGTGGTGCGCGCCTTCAAGGCGGGCTGGGGCGGCGTGGTGTGGAAGACGCTTGGCGAAGAGGGCCCGCCCATCGTCAATGTCAACGGCCCGCGCTACGGCGCCATTCACGGCGCCGACCGCCGGCTTCTCGGCCTCAACAATATCGAACTGATCACCGACCGGCCGCTCGAGATCAATCTCCGCGAGATCAAGAAGGTGAAGCGCGAATGGCCGGACCGGGCCATGGTCGTCTCGCTCATGGTGCCCTGCGAGGAAGAGCCGTGGAAGAAGATCCTCGGCCGCGTCGAGGAAACCGAGGCCGATGGCGTCGAGCTGAATTTCGGCTGTCCGCATGGCATGTCGGAACGCGGCATGGGCTCGGCGGTAGGCCAGGTGCCGGAATATATCGAGATGGTGGCGCGCTGGTGCAAGCAGCACACGCGCATGCCGGTGATCGTCAAGCTCACCCCCAACATCACCGATATCCGTCATCGCGGCCCGCGCCGCCAAGCGCGGCGGCGCCGACGCCGTATCGCTGATCAACACCATCAACTCGATCACCGGGATCGATCTCGACAATTTCGCGCCCGAACCCACCATCGACGGCAAGGGCAGCCATGGCGGCTATTGCGGCCCGGCGGTGAAGCCGATTGCCCTCAGCATGGTGTCGGAAATCGCCCGCGACAAGGAAACCCACGGGTTCCCCATTTCAGGAATCGGCGGCATCACCACCTGGCGCGACGCGGCGGAATTCATGGCACTCTCCTGCGGCACGGTGCAGGTGTGCGCGGCGGCCATGACCTACGGCTTCCGCATCGTCGAGCGAAATGCAATCCGGCCTGTCGCGCTGGATGGACGAGAAGGGCTATCGCACCATCGAGGATTTCCGCGGCGCGCGCCGTCGGCAATGTCACCGACTGGCAATATCTCAATCTCAATTACGTGACCAAGGCCCGCATCGACCAGGACCTGTGCATCAAATGCGGCCGCTGCTACGCCGTCTGCGAGGACACCTCGCACCAGGCGATCGCCAAGGAGAAGAACGGCAAGCGTCACTTCGAGGTGATCGATGCCGAATGCGTGGCCTGCAATCTCTGCATCGAAGTCTGCCCGGTCGAGAACTGCATCACCATGCAGCGCATGACCTCCGGCACCGACCCGCGCACCGGGCGCAGGATCGATCCCGCCTACGCCAACTGGACCACCCACCCCAATAATCCGATGGCGCTCAAAGCCGCCGAGTAGGTCCGCGCACAGTCCGTATAATCAGCGGCTTGCAGATATTGCCGGACCGGAGGATATTCACCATTGAGCGGCGTCAAGGACGCCGGCCGGTTCCCCTGCAATCTGCCAATAACAAGGAGGGCACGGGCTATGACCTACAAGACGATCATGGTGTCGCTGAACGAGATCGGCCGGCTGCCGCAGTTGATCGATGCGGCGGCGTTTCTGGGCCGCACCTTCAAGGCCCATATCTCCGGCCTCTATGTCATCCCCGCCGTGCAGGTCTATCCCTCGGTGGGCTTCGAGGCCGCCCCCCAGGTGTTCGAAGGCAACCGCACCTATTTCAAGGAGAATGCCGGCACGGTCAAAGCAGCTTTCGAGGCGGCGATGGAAAAGGAGGGCCTGAAGTTCGACCTGCATGCCGTCGAAGCGCGAACCCCGGTCATTGCCGACGAGGTGATCGCCCACGGCCGCAGCGCCGATGTGATCGTGGTTTCGGCGACCAATCCCGACGAGATCACCGGCGTTGAACGCGATTTCGTCGAGCAGACGATCATGGCCACCGGCCGGCCGGTTATCGTGTTGCCTTTCAAGGGCGAGGCGAAGCTGGCGCTCGGCGAGGTGATCCTCGGCTGGGAGGGCGGCCGCGAGGCGGCGCGCGCCGCTTTCGACGCCATGCCGCTCCTCAAGGCGGCCAAGAAGGTGCGCATCGTGCGCGCCGATCCGCAGAAGGACCCGGGCCTGCGCGGCACCATTCCTGGCGCCGATCTGGCCGAGACGCTTGGCCCGGCACGGCGTCAAGGCCGAAACCGAAGGCTACCCGACCGAAGGCAAGGATGCGGGCCAGGCGCTGCTGCGCCGCGCCGACGATACGGCCGCCGGCCTCATCGTCATGGGCGCCTATGGCCACAGCCGCCTGACCGAATTCATCTTCGGCGGCGCCACCCGCTACGTGCTGCAGCGCCAGGACCGGCCGGTGCTGATGTCGCATTGAGGGCTTCGCCATGCTGAAGAGGATCAGGCTGGAACTGGCCCGCGACCATGATTTCCCCGAAGGCTCGCGCCGCACCGGCTATGAATTCACCGCACCCCTCGACGAGCGCGGCCATATCGATGCGGCGGAATGGCACAAGCAGCGCGACCGCTGCCGGGTGCGGCGCTTCCGGCCCGGCGAGGCCGACGATATCGGCCACCTGGTCCGCAAGCCCGGCGGCGCCTGGGCTTTCCACTACGACATCCACAGCGACGAGGAAGACGACGAGGCCGGCTACCGTTTCGGCGACCATGCCTTCCAGCCCGGCGAATATGTCTCGATCCGCGAGGACGAGCACCTGCGCACCTACCGGGTGATGCGCGTGCAGGAGGTTTGAGGGCCACCAAGCGTCATCCCGACGAAAGTCGGGACCCACCCCATTAGGTGGATGTTCTATTGCCTCCGGTGCGGCGGCCCGCTACCCATCGCTCGCAATCAATACTCTCGGGAAAGTTCCATGGCCTCCTACAATCTGTTCCTGCTTCCGGGCGACGGCATCGGGCCGGAGGTGATGAAAGAAGCCGAAGCGATCGATCGCCTGGTTCAATGCGGCGGGCATCGCCAAGTTCGAGACCGATCGCGGCCTCGTCGGCGGTGCGGCCCATGACGCCCATGGCAAGGCCATTTCCGAAGCCGACATGGCGAGCGCGCAGGCCGCCGATGCCGTGCTGTTCGGCGCCGTCGGCGGGCCCAAGTGGGACAAGGTGCCCTATGACGCGCGCCCCGAGGCGGGCCTGCTCGGCTGCGCAAGGATCTGGGCCTGTTCGCCAATCTGCGCCCCGCCATCTGCTATCCGGCCCTTGCCGATGCCTCCTCGCTCAAGCGCGAGGTGGTCGAGGGCCTCGACATGCTGATCGTCCGTGAACTGACGGGCGGGGTCTATTTCGGCGAACCCAAGACCATCACCGATCTGGGCAATGGCCAGAAGCGCGCCATCGACACCCAGGTCTACGACACCTATGAAATCGAGCGCATCTCGCGCGTCGCCTTCGAGCTGGCCCGCACGCGGCGCAAGAAAGTCGCCTCGGCCGAGAAGCGCAACGTGATGAAAACCGGCGTGTTGTGGAACGAGGTCGTCACCCGCATCCACAAGCATCATTACTCCGATATCGCGCTGGAACACGTGCTCGCCGACAATTGCGCCATGCAACTGGTGCGCTGGCCGAAGCAGTATGACGTGATCGTCACCGACAATCTGTTCGGCGACATGCTCTCCGACGTGGCCGCCATGCTGACCGGCTCGCTGGGCATGCTGCCCTCGGCCTCGCTCGGCGCTGCCGACGAGAAGACCGGGCGGCGCAAATCGCTCTATGAGCCGGTGCACGGCTCGGCCCCCGACATCGCCGGAACCGGTGCTCGCCAATCCCGATCGCCATGATCGCCAGTTTCGGCATGGCGCTGCGCTATTCCTTTGGCCTCGGCGAATGGGCCGACAGGATCGACCAGGCCATTGCGGGGGTCCTGGCGAAAGGCATCAGAACCCGCGACATTGCCGGCAGCGGCAGCACCGCCAATGCCTCGACCGCCCAGATGGGGGCCGCCATCCTCAAGGAGCTTCAGGGGCTCGCCTGAGGGTCAAGCGGCGGCGAAGTTGCGGGTTTGCACGGACATGCTATCGTAGCAGTGCGAGTACAGACTATCCCACCATGACTAAAACCGATCGGCGCCTTGTGCCCATCGTTTCGCTGGATGTCGCGGGCTTTACCCGGCTCATCCAGCGCGGCGAGGCGGCCACTTTGGCGGCGGTTCAGCAGGTCTTCGACGGCCTCGTCCGCGCCACCGTGGACGACCATGGCGGGTCGATCTTCAAGACCATGGGCGACGGCATGCTGGCGGAATTCCCGAGCGTGGTGGCCGCCGTCGAATGGGTAGCGCTCATCCAACGGACTTTGCATGACAAGCCGGTGCTGGCGGGAGGCGGCGAACCTCTCGTCATACGGGCCGGCATGATTCTCGCCGATGTCATGGTGAGCGGCGGCGACCGCCATGGCGAGGGCGTCAATCTGGCGGTGCGCATCCAGGGCTGCGCGCCGCCCGGCGGCATGGCGATCTCGAAATGGATGCATGAATATCTCACCGGCAAGGTCGATCTGGGCTTCACCGATATCGGATCGCAGATGCTGAAGAATGTGGCCCACAGCATCCGCATCTTCATCTGGCACCCCGATCCCACTGTCCAGCAGCGCGCCGCCGCCGAATATGGCAACGTCGCTGGGCGCGCGGCGGCGCCCGAGATGCGGCCATCGGTGGCGGTGTTGGCCTTCGACAACATGTCGGCCGATCCGGAGCAGGCCTATTTCGCCGATGCGGTTACCGAGGAAATCACCGCCACCCTATCCCGGGTCGGCGACTTTCTGGTGATCGCGCGCAATTCGTCCTTCGCCTTCAAGGGCCGCTCCGCCGATGTGCGCCAGGTGGGCCGCGATCTCGGCGTGCGTTATGTGCTGGAAGGCAGTGTCAGGCGGGTGGGCGAGCGCATCCGCATCACCGCGCAGTTGCTCGAGGCCGCGACCGCCACACATATCTGGGCCGGCAAGGCGGAAGGTGCCAACTCCGATCTCTTCGACCTCCAGGACCGCATCGCCGAAATGGTGGCGGGTGCCGTCTATCCCTCGGTGCGCAAGGCCGAAATCGAGCGCGCCCGGCTGAAGCGGCCGGGCAATCTCGAAGCCTACGATCTGGTCATGCGCTCGCTGCCCCATCTCTGGGCCCACCGCATGCACGAGAACCCGGAGGCGATCGCCCTTCTCGAGCAGGCGCTAGTACTCGATCCGCAATACGGCCTCGCCGCGGCGCTGGCCGCCTGGGCCCATGCCCAGCAGATCGTCTATAACTGGACTGCGGATTTCGCAGCCGAACGGCAGAAGGGCTTGCGTCTGATCGAAACGGCGGCACGCCATATCGGCGAGGAGGCAACCGGCCTGACGGCACTTTCCACCGCGATCATGCTGCTGGAAGGCAATGCAAGGCGGGGGCTCGGCTTCGTCGACCGCGCGCTCCGCGCCGATCCCAATCACGCCTGGGCCTGGATGCGGCGGGGCTTCGGGCTGATCTACACCGGCCGCCCGGATGAGGCGCTCACCTGCTTTGCCCGGGCCGAACGGCTGTCGCCGCTCGATCCCTTCGCCTTCAACATCCATGGCGGCATAGGCCTTGCCCATTTCGCCGCCGGCCGTTACCAGGAGGCGGTGCGCTATCCGCAAATGGTGCTCGACGAACGGCCGGGACTGACCTGGCCCTATCGCGATCTCGCCACCTACCGCGCCCAGGCCGGCGATCTCGCCCGGCGCCAAGGACGCGCTGGAGAAATTCGTCTATCTCCGCCCGCCCATGACCTTGGCCTCGATCGCCGACGGCCTCAAATTCATGGAGAAGCCGCTGCTCGACCGCTACATCGAAGGCCTGCGCCTGGCGGGGATGGAGTAGCTACGGCTTGCGCTTCCTTGCCGCCAGCGTCCGCAGCCGCAGCGCGTTCAGGCGGATGAAGCCGGCCGCATCCTTCTGGTCATAGGCGCCGCGGTCGTCCTCGAAGGTGACGAGCGCATCGGAATAGAGCGACTTCGGCGATCTTGCGGCCCACCACGATGACATTGCCCTTGTAGAGCTTGAGCCGGACCGTGCCTTCGACATGCTCCTGGCTCTTGTCGATCATCGCCTGCAGCATCTCGCGCTCGGGCGAGAACCAGAAGCCGTAATAGACGAGCTCGGCATAGCGCGGCATGAACCTGTCCTTGAGATGCGCCGCCTCGCGGTCGAGCGTCAGCGATTCCATGGCGCGGTGCGCGACCTGACAGGATGGTGCCGCCCGGCGTTTCATAGACGCCGCGCGATTTCATGCCGACGAAGCGGTTCTCGACCAGATCGAGCCGGCCGATGCCGTTGTCGTGGCCGAGCTCGATTGAGTTCGGTGAACAGCGTGGCGGGCGACATCGCCTTGCCGTCGATGGCGATGGGATCGCCCTTCTTGAATTCGATCTCGATCGTAGGTCGCCTTGTCGGGCGCATCCTCGGGCGCGATGGTGCGCTGATAGACGTAAGGCGGCGGCTCGACCCACGGGTCTTCCAGCACCTTGCCTTCCGAGGAGGAGTGCAGCAGATTGGCATCGACCGAGAACGGCGCTTCGCCGCGCTTGTCCTTGGACACCTGGATCTGGTGCTTCTCGGCGAAGTCGATCAGGTCGGTGCGGCTCTTGAACTGCCCATTCGCGCCAGGGCGCGATGATCTTGATGTCGGGGTTGAGCGCATAGGCGGTGAGCTCGAAGCGCACCTGGTCGTTGCCCTTGCCGGTGGCGCCATGGGCGATGGCATCGGCGCCGGTTTCGCTTGGCGATCTCGATCAGGCGCTTGGCGATCAGCGGCCGCGCGATCGAGGTGCCGAGCAGATAGACGCCCTCATAGAGCGCATTGGCGCGGAACATCGGGAAGACGAAATCGCGGATGAATTCCTCGCGCAGATCCTCGACGATAGATTTCCTTGATGCCGAGCAGCTCGGCCTTCTTGCGGGCCGGCTCGAGCTCGCCGCCCTGGCCCAGATCGGCGGTGAAGGTCACCACCTCGGCGCCATATTCGCGTCTGCAGCCATTTCAGGATGATCGAGGTATCGAGCCCGCCCGAATAGGCGAGCACCACTTTCTTGACGCTTCCGCGCTTGGACATGGTCTGCACTTTCATTGGTTCCGGCGCGTGGATGGGCTGGGTCCCGGCTCGAGTTTACCCCGCACGCCGATCGGGGCCCGGGATGACGGGTTGGTTTTCATAGAGACGCTTCCGCCGTCACTCGCGTCCCTCGCCCTGATTTTCTGGCTCTCGCTCTTGAGCTGCCCGCAGGCCGCCATGATGTCGCGGCCGCGCGGCGTGCGCACCGGCGAGGCGTAGCCCGCCTTGTTCAGAACTTCGGCGAAGCGCTTCGATCGTGTCCCAATCGGAGCACTCATATTGCGTGCCGGGCCAGGGATTGAACGGGATGAGATTGACCTTGGCGGGAATGCCCTTGAGCAGCTTCACCAGGCGCTTGGCATCGGCGAGCGTGTCGTTGACGCCCTTGAGCATCACATATTCGAAGGTGATGCGCCGCGCATTGGACAGGCCCGGATAGGCGCGGCAGGCGGCGAGCAATTCGGCGATCGGATATTTCTTGTTGAGCGGCACCAGCTTGTTGCGGATTTCATCGGTCGTGCCGTGCAGCGAAATCGCCAGCATGGTGCCGATCTCGGCGCCGGCGCGGACGATTTCCGGCACGACGCCCGAGGTCGACAGCGTGATGCGCCGCTTCGACAGCGAAATGCCCTCGCCATCGGAGACGATCTCCATCGCGGTCTTCACATTGTCGAAATTATAGAGCGGCTCGCCCATGCCCATCAGCACCACATTGGTGATGTAGCGCCCGCCCGCCGGCGGCGTCGGGATTGGCTTCGATCTGGTGCGGCCATTCCTCCAGCCGGTCGCGCGCCATCATCACCTGGCCGACGATCTCGTTGGCGGTCAGATTGCGCACCAGCTTCTGCGTGCCGGTATGGCAGAAGGTGCAGGTGAGCGTGCAGCCGACCTGGCTCGAAATGCACAAGGTGCCGCGGTCTTCTTCCGGGATATAGACCATCTCGACTTCATGGCGCTGGCCCCGCTCGTCGGGCGCCAGCTGCAGCAGCCATTTGCGGGTGCCGTCGCTCGATATCTGCTCGGTCACCACGTCGGGCCGGCCGATGGTGAAATGCCTCGTCGAGCCGCTGCCGCAGCTCCTTGGAAATATCGGTCATCTCGGCAAAGCTCTGTGGCGCCGCGATGATAGATCCAGTGCCAGATCTGGCGCATGCGCATGCGCCGCTGCTTCTCCGGAACGCCGGCGCGGGAAAGCGCCTGCGCAAGCCCGCTCGCGCGTCAATCCGACAAGCGACGGGCGCCGATCATTGGGCAGATAGCGCGGCGGTGGGCCCGGCGAAATATCGAGGCTGACGGTCATGGCGGGCTGCCATAGCACAGGCCCGCCAATCGTCCAATCCAGCTATTGTGGGAAGTATTTCAGCGTCCGCCGCGTCGCCGCCTCGACGACTTCATCGACGGTTGCTTCGCCATAGACGCCGCGTTCAAGCTCCTTGCCGACGGTGCTTTCGATATCGACCCAGGTTTCCATGACCGGTACTGCCCGCATGTAAGCAATGCCGTCGAGAAACACCTTGCTGCGCGACGGCGTGGCTTCCGGATCGAGAAAGACCGGCGAATTGGCCACCGATTTCATCGACGGCACGGTGCGGCCCGACTTGGCGAGAATGCGTCTGGCCCGCCGCCGACATGGCGTATTCGATGAAGGCCCAGGTGGCGGCTTTGTCCTTGGTTGCGGCAGCCATGCAGAAGGCATCGGCATGGAGAATACCGGCCCGCTGCTTGCCCCGCGGCAAGGGCGCCACGTCCCAGTCGAAAGCGGTGATCTCGCGATAGGCGGGAACGCCGCGGCGGCTGTTGAGGAACATGCCGAGGCGGCCGTTCTGGAAGCGGCTTTCGCTGTCCTCGGCGGCCTCGTTCACCGCATCGGGCATGACCTTGTGCTTCACCTGCAGGTCGATGAACCATTGCAGCGCCGACTTGCGCTTCCGGCGTGTCGAGAGTCAGCTGCTTGGGATTGGCCGGATCGTCGACGATGTCGCCGCCATTCTGCCAGATCATCGGCGCGAGGCGGAAGATCGAGGCCTCGGTGCCGATGCCGAACTGGTCGCTGGCCCCGTCGCCGTCGGTATCCTTGGTCAGCGCCTTGGCGGTGGCGACGAAGTCGTCCCAAGTCCAGTCGTCGCTGGGAGGCTGGAGGCCCGCCGCGTCGAACAGGTTCTTGTTGTAATAGACAACGAGGCTCGACAGGTTCTGCGGCAGGCAGGTCAGCGTGCCCTTCCAGTCATAGGGCGTCATGGCCTCTTCGTAGAAATCGCCGCGCTTGATCGACCGTGCTGCTGCTCCAAGATAGGGGCCGAGCGGTTCGAGCACGCCCTTGGCGGCGAAGGCGGCGTAGCGGCGATAATTGATCAGCGTCACGTCGGCCGGCGTGCCGGCCGCGAAATCGGTGGCAAGGCGCTTGCGGTAGTCGCTCTGGCCCGGGATGTGGGTGAGCTTGCACCTTGATGTCCGGCCGCTTCGCCATGAAGGCCGCAACGAGTTCGTCATAGGCGGCCTTCTCGGCGGGATCGCCGAAAATCATGAACGAAACGTCCTGTGCCTGCGATGGCGCCGACTGCAGGCCGATGCAGCCGACGATTGCCGCGGCGCACAGCAATGCCTTCGGGGCCCATTGTCCGATGTTCTTCATGTTGTCTCCTCTACGATTGCGAATTGCCCGTTTCCGGACCGGCCCCGCATAACAAGATACATGAATTGAATAGTCGGCCAAGAGCCTATCTCAGGAAGTTTCCGTGCCGCTCGCGGTCTGCGCCAGCGTTTCCTCCGGCCAGAAATAGCGCTGTACTGCGAGGAACATGACGACGATCGGCACCGTCATCAGCGTGGCGCCGGCCATCAGCAGCGGCCAGTTGGTCTTGTCCATCTGCTGCAGCATCTGCAGGCCGACCGGCAGCGTGTAGCGCTCCTCCGATTTGAGATAGAGCAGCGGACTGAAGAAATCGCTCCAATAGAGAATGAAGCACAAGCACCGTCACCGTGACCGTGGCGGGCCGCGCCTGCGGCATGGCGATATGCTCCCACAGGCCGACGAGCGAGGCGCCGTCGAGGCGTGCGGCATCGAACTGTTCCGGCGAAATGCGCCGGAACGACCAGTAATACAGCAGCACGAAAAGCGGGCTCGATCCCATGATGGCGGGCGCCACCAGCGCCCAGACCGTGTCGATCAGGCCGAGATGGTTGAACAGGATGAAGCGCGTGAGCCACAGCGCGGTGACCGGCACCAGCATGAGCAGAATGCAGGCGATCACCATGCGCTCGCGGAATTCCGGCTCCGAACGGGCCATGGCGAAACCGGCCAAGGATGCGGTGAGCAGTGTCACCGGAACGGCGATGGCGGCGACGAGCAGCGAGTTGCAACAGGAACGTGGCGAGCGGAACGATGTCGAAGATGCGGGCATAATTCGCCCACGCGACGGGATCGGGAATCCACTCGATGCGGCGGGGCGGCGGCAGGCCGGGCGGCGCAGCGAGAACGCCACGACCCAGACGAGCGGCAGGACGAACAGAAGTGCCGCCCCGATCCGCGGCAGATGATAGCGCGAGCCGGGCGGAGCGGACGATCGTCAGACATGGTCTTCATGCAGCCACTTCCGCATCGACTTCTGAACGACGTACAGAGTGAAGGCGACGGCGGCGAAGACGCACAGCATCATCGCCGAGGCGAGCCCGAAGCGGAACCGGTCGAAGGCCTCCTCGTAGATCAGGACCGGCATCAGGAAGGTCGCGTAATAGGGACCGCCGCCGGTCATCAGATAGGCGGCGGTGAAACTGCTCTGCAGCGTGATCACCACGTCGCGGGCGAAGAGCAGGAGCAGCCACGGCGCGATCAGCGGCAGGGTGATGTGCCAGAAGCAGCCGCGCCGGCGTGGCGCCGTCGATGCGGGCGGCCTCGTAATAGTCGGCGGGAATCTGGCGCAGGGCGGCGAGCAGCAGCACGAAGCCCTCGCCGATCTGGAACAGCGACATGAAGACGATGGCGCCGAGTGCGGTATCGGGATTGACCAGCCAGGCCGCGCCCGCGATGCCGAAGCTGCCGAGCACGAGATTGAGCGGGCCATAGAGCGGATTGAAGATCCACAGCCAGATCAGCGCGTAGGCGACGTCGGGAACGATGGTGGGCAGGAACACCGCCGCCCGGTAGGCGCCGGTCACCTTGCGCCGCTCGCTCCAGGAGCAGCGCCAGCGCCATCGCCCCCAGCATGCGCAGCGGCACGGCGGTCACCACGAAGATGAAGGAGTTCTGCACCGCGATGTGGAACACCCGCTCGCCGAAAATTTCGGTGAAATTGCCAAGCCCGTTCCACACCGGCGGCGACAGCGCGTCGTATTCGAAGAAGGCGAGCGCAAAGGTCATCAGCGCCGGCACGGCGATGAGCAGGACGGTGCCGCCGAGGAACGGCGCCAGCAGCACCCATCTCATGACAAGAATTCCGGCATCAAGGCCGGCCGGCCTTCACTTGCAGGCCTCGTCGATCTTGGCGATGGCGGCGGAAAGGCCTTTGAGGGAATAGGTATCGGTGGTGACGGTGCCGCGCCAGGAGGTGCCCTTGACGGTGAGGGCGGCGCCCGACTTCATGGCGGTGACGATTTTCTTCTCGGTCGCCGCGGTATCGGCCCAGGCGCCGTCGGCATTGGTGAAGAGTTCGTAGGCAACCTCATCGACCTTGAGCTCGACGGTTGTGTCCTTCTTGAAGGGATAGCCGATGATCGTCGAAATCTCGCCCCTCACCTTGCGGCCCGGCATGTGGGTGACGAGAAAGAAGATGGGATCGCGCTTGGCGGTCTTGGGCTCGCTCGATTTCGGCTGTGAAGAAGCATAACAGACCTTAGTGTCGACCGCCTTGTAGGTATAGGCCGCCCAATCGCCGAATTCGCCGAGCAGTACCGGCTCGTTGCTCTGGGCGTAAGCCCCGGCCGCACCGCAAAATAGAGCCATGAGGAGTGCCGCCCCTCGCCGTCGATATGGAATCATGTGCGCGACCATAACCTCACCATCCGGGAAAATCCATGCTGCCGAATTGCTTGAGGAATCCGGCCCAATTGCGGCGAAGGCGGGGCTTGGCCGAGGATCACATTGCAGCGCAAAAAGTCCTGCGGTAAAGCGTGGCGGCAATGAAACGGACTGTGGCAAGGGCAGGCTTGGCCGAACTGGTGGATGAGGCGGCCCGCGCCGCCGAAACCGTGTGCGCCAAGGCGATGCTGCGCCTGGCCGAGCGCCTGGCACCCGGGGGCAAGATTTCGGCCGAGGCCCTCGACCGCGACCAGCATGCCGCCCATGGGCTTGCCTGGTTTGCCACCTATGCCACGACGCTGCGCGAGCTTGGCGCCTATGCGGCGACGGCTCGCGGCACAAGGCCGGTTGGGCGAGACCGAAAGCCTGATCGTGCGTATCGCAGCCGGCGAATATCTGAACCAGATTGCCGGCGGCATTCCGATGAACCAGGCGGAATTCGCGCGGCCCGCCGATCTCGGCCTCGCCCGCGCCGATCTGGCGCCGGTCTTGACGCTGCAACGACTGTTCGATCGCGGCAATACGGCGGAGGCCCGCGCCCGGCTCGTCGAGCTGATCGCTGGCGCGGGCGAGACACTTCGGCGACGCCGGGCTCGATCGCCACGCTCGACGAAATGCGCGACACCATGCGCCGCTTCGTCGCGGTCGAAGGTCGCGCCCTCACGCCCATGGCTGGCATCGCCGCAATGAATATGTGCCGATGGAGATCGTCGAGGAGCTCGCCGATCTCGGCGTCTTCGCGCTGACGCTTGCCGGAAGAATATGGCGGCATGGGCCTGCCGCAAGGAAGACGATGTGCGTCGTCTCCGAGGAACTGTCGCGCGGCTGGATCGCCGTGGGCTCGCTCGGCACCCGCGCCGAAATCGCCTGCGAACTCATCCTCAACGGCGGCACCGAAGCGCAGAAGCGGAAATGGCTGCCGAAAATCGCCTCCGGCGAAATCCTCCCGACCGCCGTCTTCACCGAGCCCAATACCGGCTCCGATCTGGGCTCGCCTGCGCACCCGCGCGGTGCGCGACGGCGATCATCTACAAGATCACCGGCAACAAGACCTGGATCACCCATCCGGTGCGCGCCGATCTCATGACGCTGCTCGCCCGCACCGATGCCAGCCGAGCCGGGCTACAGCGGCCTCTCGATGTTCTCGCCGAGAAGCCGCGCGGCAGCGATGCCGATCCGTTTCCGGCACCGGGCATGTCGGGCAGCGAGATCGAGGTGCTCGGCTATCGCGGCATGAAGGAATATGAAATCCGCTTCGAGGATTTCGAGGTGCAAGGCGGAGAATCTCCTGGGCGGCGTCGAGGGCCAGGGCTTCAAGCAATTGATGCAGACCTTCGAAGCGGCCCGCATCCAGACCGCGGCGCGCGCCGTCGGCGTGGCCCAGAATGCGCTCGATCTCGGCCTGAACTATGCGAGGGAGCGCCAGCAGTTCGGCAAGCCGATCGTCAGTTTCCCGCGCATCGCCGACAAGCTGGCGCTGATGGCGGCGGAAATCATGGCGGCGCGCCAGCTCGTCTATCATCGCGGCGCGCGAGAAGGATGCCGGCCGGCGCTGCGACCTCGAAGCCGGCATGGCGAAGCTGCTCGGCGGCGCGCGTCGCCTGGGCGGCCGCCGACAACGCCCTGCAGATTCACGGCGGCAATGGCTTCGCGCTCGAATTCCAGATCTCGCGCGTGCTGTGCGATGCCCGCATCCTCAACATCTTCGAAGGCGCCGCCGAAATCCAGGCGCAGGTGATTGCGCGGCGCCTGCTCGAGGGTGGCAATTGAGCGGGCGCATCATTCTCATCACCGGCTGTTCGTCGGGCATAGGCTTGACCTGCGCCAAGGGCCTGAAGGCGCGCGGCTGGCGCGTCTTCGCCACGGCGCGCAAGGATGCACGATCTTGCACGGCTCGAAGCCGAGGGCCTCGAGGTGCTCTATCTCGATTATGCCGATCCGCAGTCGATCGCGGCCTGCGCGGCGGAGGTGGCCGAGCGCACCGGCGGCAAGCTCGACGCGCTCTTCAACAATGGCGCCTATGGCCAGCCGGGCGCGGTCGAGGATCTGACGCCGCGCCGTGCTCGAGGCGCAGTTCGACGCCAATGTCTTCGGCTGGCATCGAGCTGACCCGCGCCTGCCTGCCGCTGATGCGCGCCAATGGCGGCGGCCGCATCGTCAATTGTTCGTCGGTTCTGGGCCTCGTGGCGATGAAATGGCGCGGCGCCTACAACGCCTCGAAATTCGCCATCGAGGCGCTCTCCGACACGCTGCGGCTCGAGCTTGCGGGCAGCAACATCCATGTGGTGCTGATCGAGCCGGGCCCGATCGCCACCCGCTTCACCGAGCATGCGCTCGAAGCCTTCGACCGCAACATCGACCAGAAGACCTCGCACTACGAGGACGCCTATGCCCGCCAGCGGGCAAGGCTCGGCCGAGGCGGCACGCAACCGCTTCAAACTGCCGCCCGAGGCGGTGCTTCGAGAAGCTCCTGCAGGCGCTGGAAAGCTCCCGGCCGCGGGCGCGCTATTATGTGACCATGCCGACCTATGTGATGGCCTGGGCCCGCCGCTTGCTGCCGCAGCGGCTGCTCGACCGGCTTCTTGCAAGAGGCATCCGATCAATGAACATATTCGACTATCTCGTGCCGCTCTCGGTTGCCGCCGTCGCCGTAGTGCTGCTGCTCGGCCTGTGGAACATGATGCGCGGCGGCTCGGCAACCGCTCGCAGACCCTGATGCGCTGGCGCGTCGTCCTGCAATTTCTCGCCATCCTGATCATGATGGCGGGCCTGTGGTTCATGAGCCGCTGATCTTGAAGAGGGCTGCGGCGGACACCAGATACACCCAATGGTTCCAACCCGCCATGAACAGACGGTCAAGCAGGGCTTCTGGCCGAAGCTCGGCCGGGTTCTGGCGCGAGTTCCCTTCGCCGAGGACGCCATCGCCGCCTATTATTGCGCCTTCGATCCGGCAACGCCCGTGCAGGTGAGGGGCATTCTCCTTGGCGGCACTTGCCTATTTCATCCTGCCCTTCGACATGCTTCCCGATTTCATTCTGGGGCTGGGCTTCACCGACGACATGGCGGTGCTGTTCACCGCCATCAGCCTGATCCGCACTCACATGACGCCGGCCCACCGCGACAGGGCCAAGACGGCGCTGGAGAAACTCAGGAACGGCGAGCCGCTGTCCGCGTGACGTAGTCGTTGGTCTGAGTTATCAATGGCGATGCAATCGGATCGACCGCTCATCGTCTCGCTGGCGCTGGAAGCCGTGCAGCGGCTGTTCGCCGACGAGGCGATCCCGCTGGCCGGCAACATCGCCTTCCGCACCCTGTTCTCGATTTTTCCTTTCCTCATCTTTCTGACGGCGCTGGCCGGTTTCTTCGGCAATGCCGAATTGGCCGAAGCCGTCGTTACCTTTCTCCTGAGCGTCGTTCCCGAGCAATTGGTGCTGCCCCTGGCGCCGGAAATCCGCTCGATCCTCCTGGTGCCGCGAACCGGCCTCCTCAGCCTGTCGGCGTTGCTCACAATCTGGAGCGCCATGGGGGGAGTGGACAGCGTGCGCGTCGGCCTCAACCGCGCCTATGATCTGAAAGAGCACCGCAATCTCTTCTGGCTCTACGGCCAGAGCATTGTCTTCGTCATCGCCTCGGCGGCGGTGCTGCTCGCCGTGTCGCTGCTGATCGTCTTGGCGCCGGTCTTCCTGGCATTCCTCGCTACTCATGCGCCGGAATTCCGCCGCAACCTGGCCACCCTCGACCAGTTGCGCTACCCGATCGCCGTCTTTCTTCTGACGGGTGGCCTCTTGCTCTGCCATCGCGTGCTGCCGGCCAAGCGGCTCGGGGTCATCGAACTCCTGCCCGGCGTGCTGCTCACCGTCGCCGTGTGGATCGTGCTGTCCGGCGCCTTTTCCTATTATCTCGTGAGCTTCAACACTTTCGCCTCGACCTATGCCTCGCTGTCGGGCCTCTTCGCAGCGCTGTTCTTTCTCTATCTCTCGGCGCTCGTCCTGATCTTCGGCGGCGAGGTCAACCGCGTGCTGGCGGTGCGGCGGATTACGAAACCAGCGCCGGAGACGGCGGACGTCAAAAAGAAGTGAATTCTCTTCCGCCGTTGCGGCGGGAACTCACGCCATAGCGCGCGGCGCTGGATAAAATCTCCTTACAGCCAGAAATCCGAGCCCGGCGAAGATGGCCAGCACGGTGGCCTGAGCGATCGCAAACGGCGGCTCCGACTGCGTCGGCGCGAGCGGCTGCAGGAACGACAATTTCTGGAAAGCCTGTACGACGCCGACGAACACATTGAGATAGAGAGCGGCCACGGCAGTGACGACATAGATCCAGCGCCAGGCACCCTGGAGGCGGAAAACATAGAGCGCGAGGAGGGCGGCCAGCAGCACGACCAGCGAGATTATGCCCACTGCCCGCGGCGGATCGAACCCGAACGGGGGAATCGGGAAGCCCGTGAGGCTCGTCAGTACCGTCGAGGCGAGAAACAATGCCGTCCAGCCCGCCAGCCTCCTTCCGCTCAACATGCCCCACAGCACGATAAATCCAGAGATTATCCCGATGAAACTGATGATCACATGCAGTTGCGTGAATGTTTCGAATGATATGCCCAGGACCATACTGTTTCCCCTCTTCAGTAATCGATCTCAGGATGTGGCAATATTCTCTTGCCATACTACCGTCAATCCAAAGTTCGCCTCCCCGACGAAATCCAAGATAGCGATATATGAATGAAATCAGAGCATTACGCAGAGCAGCCCGGTGTGGCGCCGTCCGCAGCCCCTCGCTTTGAGGGCGCACACGGCGAATTGTCTTATCATTGACCCTGCCCCGCCCTAAATTGATCTTGGTCCTGCGGCAAATGGGAAATTGCGACGGAACCGGGCCCGCTACTGCGTCTTCTAGGACATGAGCATGCGAAAATTCCTGCTGACCATTGTGGTTCTCGCCGTCCTGGGCGGGGCCGGATATCTGGCGCAGCGCAGCGGCCATCTCGACGCGTTGGTTGGCACCATATCGTCGGGCACGGCCGCGGCGCCGACCGCGGCTGCAACGGGTGAGCGGCAGGCGCAGATGCTGCCCGTCGAAGTGGAAAAGGCCAGGCTTGTCGCCATGACCGATACCATATCCGCAATCGGCAGCTTACTATCGGATGAATCCGTGCAGGTCTCGGCTGAAACCAACGGCCGCATCGCCGAGGTTGGATTTAGCGAGGGCGACCAGGTCGCCGCCGGGCATGTGCTGTTCAAGCTCGACGACCGGATAATCGCGGCCCAGCGCGCCGACGCCGAAGCCCGGTTGAAGCTCGCCGAGACCAATTACCAGCGCTACACAACGCTGCGGGCTACCGGCACCACCGCTCAAGTCAACCTCGACACCGCCATCTCCGATCTCGCCGTGGCCCGCTCGGCCCTCGACATCGTCAACGCCCAGGCCGAAAAACTTTCCATCACCGCGCCCTTCCCGGGGGTTGTCGGTTTCCGCTCGGTATCGCCGGGGGCCTATGTCACGGCGGGAGCACCTCTGGTCAATCTCGAGAAGATCGACGTGCTCAAGGTGGCCTTCAGCGTCCCGGAACTTGCCCTTGCCAGCCTTACGGCTGGCCAGAAAGTCGAAGTCGCGGCCGATGCCCTGCCTGGCGATAGTTTCGAAGCGACAATCTCCGCCATCGATCCGGCCGTCGACGTTGAGGGCCGCGCCATCCGCGTGCGGGCGACCCTCGACAACCGGGAAGCCAAGCTCAGGCCCGGGCTTCTCGCCCGGGTGCGGGTTCTCGGCGTGTCGCGCAACGTCGTTGCCATTCCGGAAAGCGCGCTGGTGCCGCGCGCCCAGGACAGCGTCGTGTTCGTGGTCGAGGACGGCAAGGCCTTCGAGCGCGCCGTCGTCACCGGCACGCGCAGTGACGGCCTCATCGAGATCGTGCAAGGCCTCGCCGATGGCGAGCCGGTGGTGACGGCGGGCCAGCAGCGTCTGCGCAATGGCGCCGCCGTCGAGATCGTGCAGGCCGCCGCCATGTCGCAAGGCTGAGGCGCAGCATGCCGATTTCCGAATTCTGCATCCGCCGCCCGGTTTTCGCGACCGTCCTCAGTCTCCTATTGCTGCTGGTCGGCCTCGTCGCCTTCCAGCGCCTGGGGGTGCGCGAATATCCCAAGGTGGACGAGCCGGTGGTGTCGGTGTCGACCGCCTATTCGGGGGCCTCCGCCGCCCTTGTCGAAAGCCAGGTGACCCAGGTTCTCGAGGATTCGCTCGCCGGCATCGAGGGCATCGACATCATCGAATCCTCGAGCCGCGCGGAATCGAGCCGCATCACCGTACGCTTCAAGTCCGACGCCGATGTCGACGCCGCCGCCAGCGATGTGCGTGACCGCGTCAGCCGGGTCCGCCGCCAGCTTCCCGACGAGATCACCGAACCGGTTATCGCCAAAGTCGAGGCCGATGCCCAGGCCATCATCTACATCACCTTCCGCGCCCAGCGCATGAGCGCCATCGAGCTCACCGACTACGTCAACCGGTTCGTCATCGACTCGTTCAAGAATCTCGAAGGTGTCGCCGATGTCACGATCTTCGGTGAACGCCGCTACGCCATGCGCGTCTGGATCGACCGCGACCGGTTGGCCGGCTACGATCTCACGGTACAGGATGTCGAAGCGGCACTGCGCACCCAGAATGCCGATATCCCGGCCGGCCGCATCGAAGGCAATGCCCGGGAATTCACCGTCCTGTCGCGGACCGCGCTGGCCACGGCGGAAGAGTTCGAAGAGATCGTACTCAAGGAGGCGGGCGGCCTGCAGGTCAGGCTCAAGGACGTGGCGCGCGTCGAACTCGGCACCCAGGACCAGCGCCGCATCGGCCGCTACATGGGCGAGGTGTCGATTACCGCCGGCATCATCAAGCAGGCGGTGGCCAATCCCCTCGATGTATCGAAGGCGGTCCGCGCCGTGATGCCGGGCGTTTCCCAGGCGCTTCCGGAAGGGGTGAGCACCGAGATCGGCTATGACAGCACCCAGTTCATCGAGAATTCGATCAACTCGGTATTCAGGACCATCCTCGAGTTGGTGGCCCTCGTCATCCTCATCATCGTCTTCTTCCTGCATTCGTTGCGCGCCTCGCTCATCCCGATCGTCACCATCCCGATCTCGCTGATCGCCGCCATGGCGCTCATGCTTGCCTTCGGGCTTACGATCAACACGCTGACGCTGCTCGCCATGGTGCTGGCGATCGGACTTGTGGTGGACGATGCCATCGTGGTGCTGGAAAACATCTTCCGGCACATCGAGGAAGGCATGAAGCCCCTCGACGCCGCGATCCGCGGCATGCGCGAGATCGGCTTCGCGGTGATCGCCATGACGCTGACGCTCACCGCGGTCTTTGCGCCGGTGGCCTTCATGCCGGGCTCCACCGGGCGCCTGTTTCTCGAATTCGCCCTGACGCTGGCCGGTGCGGTGCTCATCTCGGGCTTCGTGGCGCTGACGCTCACCCCGATGATGTGTTCGCGCTTCCTCAAGCACGACACGAAGCCAAATCTCGTGGCCCGCACCATCGAACGCCTGCTGCATGGCCTCGAACGCGGTTACCGTTCGCTGCTGGGCGTGGCATTGGGATTTCGCTTCCTGGTGCTGGCGCTGGCTCTCGGCGTCGGCGGGCTCGGCTATGTTTATTTCAGCATGCTCAAGTCGGAATTGACCCCCTCCGAGGATCGCGGCGTCATCTCCATTGCTGGTTTGGCCCCGGAAGGATCGACACTCGCCTTTACTGCTCGTTATGCGCTCGAGGTCGAGAGGCTGCTGGCGGCACAGCCGGACGTCAGGAGCTATCTCATCAATGTTGGACAGCCGGAAGTGAACCAGTTTTCAGCGATCGGCCGCCTCAAGGATTGGCAGGAGCGCAGCCTCAGCCAGCAGCAGATCATCCAGAAGCTGCAACCGGGCCTCCGCACGATCGCCGGCGTTCAGGCCACCGGCCGCTCCATGGGCGGCTTCGGCCGCAGGGGCGGCGGGCGCCCGGTTGAATTCGTGATCCAGACCTCGGGAACCTACGAGGATCTCGCCCGCTACGGCGATGCGATGATCGAGCGCCTGTCCCAGGACCCCGGCCTCACCGACGTGCAAACCGATCTTGAGCTCAACAAGCCGCAGCTCGAAGTGAAGTTGAACCGCGAACGCGTGGCCGATCTCGGACTGGATATCAGCTTGATCGGCCGCACCCTCGAAACCATGCTAGGCGGCCGCCAAGTCACCCGCTTCGAGCGCGGCGGCGAACAGTACGACGTCATCGTGCGCCTCGACGACGGCCAGCGCCGCGATCCCGAGAGCCTGTCGCGCATCTTCGTGCGTTCGCCCTCCGGTGGCATGGTCCAGCTCTCCAATCTTGTGACGCTCGCGGAAACCGTGGCGCCCAAGGAATTGCGCCGCTTCAATCAGCTGCGGTCCATCACCGTCACCGCCAACCTCGCCCCCGGTAACACGCTGGGTGCGGCACTCGCTTCGGTGGAGACGGCTGCCGCCGAAGTTCTGCCCGCCGGTGCCATCACCGATCTTTCCGGCCAGAGCCGCGAGTTCCGCGAGTCGAGCGGCAATGCCGCCTTCACCTTCCTGCTCGCCCTGCTGTTCATTTATCTGGTGCTCGCCGCGCAGTTCGAAAGCTTCCGCGATCCGCTGATGATCCTGTTGACCGTGCCGCTGTCGATGGCGGGGGCGCTGATGACCCTTCACTTTGCCGGTGGCACGCTCAACATCTATTCGCAGATCGGCCTCATCACGCTGGTGGGCCTCATCACCAAGCACGGCATTCTGATCGTCGATTTCGCCAACCGCCTGCAGAGCGAGGGCCGCAGCCGGGCCGAGGCGGTCGTCGAAGCGGCGGCGTTGCGTCTGCGTCCGATCCTGATGACCACGGCGGCGATGGTGCTGGGTGCCGCTCCGCTGGCGCTGGCGGCGGGTGCGGGTGCCGAAAGCCGCCAGCAGATCGGCTGGGTCATCGTCGGCGGCATGCTCGTCGGCACGCCCTTAACACTCTTCGTCGTTCCCGCCGTCTACAGTCTCATCGGGCGGCGCACCTCCGCCCGCCCGGCACAGGCCGTGCCGGTTCCGGCGGAATAGAGCGAAAAGTCCTGAGAGCTTTAACTCTCGGCGGCTTCGATGGCGTCGTCGAAAGTGCGAAGTCCGGTGCGCGGCGCCGAGACCAGCACCGCCATGTTGCCGGGGCGATGCTCGTTCTTCCACATCTTCATGTGCGCCTTGGGGATGTCGCGCCAGGCATAGACTTCCGACATGCACGGATCGATGCGCCGCGCGATGACCAGCCGGTTGGCGTTCGAGGCCTGCATGAGATTGGCGAAATGCGAGCCCTGCACGCGCTTCTGGTGCATCCACAGATAGCGCGCATCCATGGTGAGATTATAGCCGGTGGTGCCGGCGCAGATCACCACCATGCCGCCGCGCTTCACCACCAGCACCGAGACCGGAAAGGTCGTCTCGCCGGGATGCTCGAACACCATGTCGACGCTGTTGCCCTTGCCGGTGAAGGCCCAGATCGCCTTGCCGAATTCGCGCGCGCCTTTGAGCCAGTCGTTGTACTCGGGCGTGCCGACCTTCGGCATCTGGCCCCAGCACTGGAAATTCTTGCGGTTGATGACGCCGCGTGGCGCCGAGCTGCATGACGAAATCGCGCTTGTCGTCGTCCGAGATGACGCCGATGGCATTGCCGCCGGCCGTGGCGATGAGCTGCACCGCCATCGAGCCGAGGCCGCCCGAGGCGCCCCAGACCAGAACATTCTGGCCGGGCTTCAGCGTATGCGGCCGGTGGCCGAACAGCATGCGGTAGGCGGTGGCCAGCGTCAGCGTGTAGCAGGCCGACTCCTCCCAGGTGAGATGCTGCGGCCGCGGCAGCAAGCTGGCGCGCCTGGACACGGGCGAACTGCGCGAAGGAACCGTCCGGCGTCTCATAGCCCCAGATGCGCTGCGAGGCCGAGAACATCGGATCGCCGCCATTGCACTCCTCGTCGTCGCCGTCGTCCTGATTGCAGTGGACCACGACCTCGTCGCCCACCTTCCAGCGCCTCACCTTGGCGCCGACGGCATAGACGATGCCGGACGCATCGGAGCCGGCGATGTGATAGGGATTCTTGTGGCCGTCGATGGGCGAGATCGGCTTGCCGAGGGCGGCCCACACGCCGTTGTAGTTAACGCCCGCCGCCATCACCAGGATGAGCACTTCGTCCTCGCCGATCGTCCAGGTGGCGACCACCTCGATCTGCATGGCGCTGTCGGGGGCGCCGTGGCGCTCCTGGCGGATGCACCAGGCATGCATCTTCTCCGGCACATGGCCGAGCGGCGGAATTTCGCCGATATCATAGAGATTCTTCAATGGTCTGATTGGCATTGGCGGGACTGGTGACGGCTTCGGCGGCGGCAGTCATGGCGGACTCCGATAAAACAATCGGCTGAAGACTAGCCTATTTCAACACCTACTGCACTGCAACAAAAGTCCGAGGCGAGCCGGCCGTTTCGGCGGCAGCGAGTTGAATCAATTCCGGGTTTTCGCCGAAAGATTCGATTCACGGTTAACAAAACCTTTCGTTGGTTAATATCGTAAACAGAGTCATAACAATCCCGGATCGCTAGATTATGGGCCATTCGGGAGTGACTGCGATGCTTGCCGACCTTGTGACGATGGATTTTCCCAGCGTCTCGAATTTGTTCGATCTCAGCTTGCTGCCGCCGGAATCCGTGTCGATGTCGTCGCTGTTCAGCGGCGCCGGCGCCTTGATCTTGGGCAAGTTCACCGGCGGCGTGGGAACCCTGACGCTTCCCATCAACTACTCCGCCATGTTCATCGGCGCGGTTGCCGCCAACTGGCTCCTCGGCGGCATCCAACTGCCGATGGATCAAGTGCTGCAGCAGCCGCTGCTGATCACCCTGGGCGGCATGCTGATCGGCGCCTTTGCAATGCTGTGGTGGATGCAGAGCGACGCGGCGAACGCCTGATTGCCGCTTGACTGGACGGGCGGCGGCCGGTGTGCTGGCCGGAAGTTGTCGTACTCCGGACCTGTTGCCCCGTAACAAGCACCGTGCTTGCATTGCCGCCATGAGCACGCGCGACACACCCTGGCTGTTCCGCACCTATGCCGGCCATTCGACGGCGGTCGAAAGCAACAAGCTCTACCGCGCCAATCTGGCCAAGGGTCAGACCGGCCTGTCGGTCGCCTTCGATCTGCCGACCCAGACCGGCTATGACTGCGATCATCTCCTGGCTCGCGGCGAGGTCGGCAAGGTGGGCGTTCCCATTTCTCATCTGGGCGACATGCGCGCCCTCTTCGACGGCATTCCGCTCGCCACGATGAACACCTCGATGACCATCAACGCCACCGCCGCCTGGCTGCTGGCGCTCTATGTGGCGGTGGCCGATGAACAGGGCGCGGCGCGCGCTGCGCTTGTCCGGCACCACCCAGAACGACATCATCAAGGAATATCTCTCGCGCGGCACCTATGTGTTTCCGCCCAAGCCGTCGATGAAACTCACCACCGACACGATCGCCTTCTCGGCTCGGCGAACTGCCGAAATGGAATCCGATGAATGTCTGCTCCTATCATCTGCAGGAAGCGGGCGCGACGCCGGTGCAGGAGCTCGCCTTTGCGCTGGCCACCGCGATTGCCGTGCTCGATGCGGTGAAGGCGTCCGGCGAAGTGAGCGAGGCGGAGTTTCCGCAGATCGTCGGGCGCATCTCTTTCTTCGTCAATGCCGGCATCCGCTTCGTCACCGAGATGTGCAAGATGCGGGCCTTCGCCGAATTGTGGGACGAGATCTGCCGCGAGCGCTACGGCTGTCGCCGACGAGAAGCTGCGCCGCTTCCGCTATGGCGTGCAGGTGAATTCGCTGGGCCTCACCGAGCAGCAGCCGGAGAACAATGTCTACCGCATCCTGCTCGAGATGCTGGCCGTGGTGCTGTCGAAGAACGCCCGCGCCCGCGCCGTGCAACTGCCGGCCTGGAACGAGGCGCTGGGCCTGCCGCGGCCTTGGGACCAGCAATGGTCGCTGCGCATGCAGCAGATCGTCGCCTATCGAAACGGACCTTCTCGACTATGGCGACATCTTCGACGGCTCGAAGGAGATCGAGGCCAAGGTCGAGGCGTTGCAACAGCGAAGCGCGCGAGGAGCTGAAGCGGGTGATCAATCTGGGCGGGGCCACTCGACGGAAGCCATACGAGTATATGAAGCGGGCTCTTGTCGAATCGAACGCGGCGCGGCTGCAGGCGATCGAAGCTGGCGAGACCAAGATCGTCGGCGTCAATGCCTTCACCACGACCGAGCCTTCGCCGCTTTCGGCCGATGACGGCGAGGTTCCATCCTGACCGTCCCGAGACGATGTCGAATATGAGCAGATCGAGAAGCTCAAGGCCTGGCGCGCCGGGCGCGATGCCAAGGCGGCAAAGACGGCACTGGCGGGCTTGAGCGAGGCGGCGCAAGAGGGCCGCAACATCATGGAGCCGTCGATCGCCTGCGCCAAGGCGGGCGTCACGACCGGCGAATGGGGCGAGACGCTGCGCCAGGTGTTCGGCGAATATCGCGGCCCGACCGGCGTGCGCCTGGTGATGCGCGGCGAACATCCGGCAACCGCTGGAGGAACTGCGCGCCCGGGTGAAGCGGCTGGCGGCGAAGCTTGGTGTGACGCCGAAATTCCTGGTCGGCAAGCCGGGCCTCGACGGCCATTCCAATGGCGCCGAACAGATCGCCGTGCGCGCCGCCGATTGCGGGCTCGAGGTGATCTATGAGGGCATCCGCCTGACCCCGGACCAGATCGTCACGGCGGCGAAGGAGCAGGGCGTCCACCTGTCGGCCTGTCGATCCTGTCGGGCTCGCATGTGCCGCTGGTCCGCGATGTCATGAACCGCCTGCGCGCCGCGGGACTGGGCCATGTGCCGGTCGTCGTCGGCGGCATCATCCCCGCGGAGGATGTGCATGTGCTCAAGCAACTGGGTGTCGCCGCTGTCTATACGCCCAAGGACTTCGAGCTCAACCGCATCATGGGCGAACTTGTGGGACTGATCGAGAAGAAGGCCGGAGAGAAGGCGGCCTAAGCCGTCTCGGCGGCGCCCAAAGCGCGGCACTGGCGCATCGCCGCGGGAAACTCCTTCACCAGATGATCGATGAAGGCGCGGCTGGCCGGCAACAGACCGCGCTTCGAAGTGAAGACGAGATGGACGATGCCCTCCGTCGTCGTCCACTCGGGCAGCACCTGCACCAGCCGGCCGTCGCGTATCGCGGAACCGACGATGTCGTCGGGCACCAGCGCCACACCGAGCCCCGCTATGGCCGCTTCGATCTGAACATTGATGTCGCTGCAGGCGAGGATCGGCTGATGCCTGATCTCCGCCGCGCGCCCCGCGCTGTCGGCGAGACGCCAGATACTCTGATCGATATCCTCGACAAAGGCGAGCGTCGGGAGTTCGCCCACTGTCTCGGGCGTCAACTTGCCAGCATGGGCCGCGACGAATGCGGAGCTCGCCACCAGGATGAGGCGGTTGTTGCCGAGGATGCGCAATGTGAGATTGGGATCCGTATCGAGGCGGCTTCGCACCCGGATCGCCACGTCGACGCGTTCCTCGATGAGATCGACGCGGCGATTGGAGACCATCATCTGCACCCGGACCTTGGGATGGGCCTTCATGAAGGGCGGCAGGATGCCGGCCATGATGTGAGTGGAAAGGCTTGGCGGGCAGGTGACCCGCAGCGTTCCGCGTGGTTCGGCATGGGCGCGGGCCACGATGGCTTCGGCCTCTTCGGCGCCGGCCACCACCGCCTCGCACTGGCGGTAGAATTCCTGACCCAGGTCGGTCACCTTGAAGCGGCGGGTGGATCGCTCAAGCAGGCGCACGCCGAGGCGGGCTTCGAGCTGCGTCACATGCTTGGACAACCGCGATTTCGGCACCTTGAGGGCCCGCGCGGCTGCCGAGAATCCGCCATGGGTGACCACGGCGGCAAAGAAATAAAAATCATTGAGATCGTGCATGACGGTCCTCATCGTTCACACAGGGAAACGATAAGTTGCAATTCTACCCTCTAATCATGGGATTGGCTTTGGATTAAATAGTAACTGTTGCAAGCACAATTCAAAGGGAACCTGCACTATGAAACTGCTTCACATCGACTCCGGCATTCTCGGCGAACATTCAGTCACCCGGCACCTGTCTGCCGCATTGGTCGGCCAGTGGAAGAAACGCAATCCGCGCCTCAAGATCACCTATCGCGACCTTGCCATGAACCCCATCGGCCATCTCAGCGGCAGCTATCTGATGGCCCAGTCCGTCGACGCCGCCAAGCACAGTCCGGAACTGCAGCAGGATCTGGCCGAGAGCGGCAAGGCGCTGGAGGAATTCCTCGACGCCGACGTCGTGGTGATCGGCGCGCCCATGTATAATTTCTCGGTGCCGAGCCAGCTCAAGGCCTGGATCGACCGCATCGCCGTGAACGGCAAGACCTTCCGCTACACCGCAAAGGGCCCCGAGGGCCTGGCCTCCGGCAAGAAGGTGATCATCGTCTCCTCGCGCGGCGGCTTCTACAACAAGGAGAATGGCCTGGCCGCCATCGATCACCAGGAGCCCTATCTCCGCGCGGTGTTCGGCTTCCTCGGCATCACCGACATTGAGTTCGTCCGCGCCGAGGGCGTCGGCGTCAGCCCGGAGAAGAAGCAGGAAGCCATCGCCAGTGCCGAAAAAGCCATCGCCCAAGGCGAATACGCCATGGCTGCATAGGCGCGGAACAGATGAATGAAGTGAAACGGGCCGGTTCAACCGGCCCGGTTTGACTCTCGGGGAGAGGCCAATAGCCAATTTCCGCCACGCCAATTCCTTGACTCGCCAATGGCTTGCCGTTAGAACCCGCCGCATCGTTTGGAAACCTATTCGTTTCCTCGCGTTATGCGCTGCCCGAGGCAAGTCGAAATAGCCAAATAATCAAGCGCAAAGACCGCCGGATCGACAATTGCCGGCGGCGCCACAGGGCGCGGGAAAGAAGAAGGAATAAGATGTACGCAGTCATCAAGACTGGCGGCAAGCAGTATCGCGTCGCCGCCGACCAGAAAATCCAGATCGAGAAGCTCGGCGGCCAGGCCGGCGACAGCGTCGAATTCACCGAAGTGCTGATGGTCGCCAATGGCGGCGCAATCGATGTCGGCGCGCCTTTCGTGGCGGGCGCCACCGTGGTGGGCGAAATCGCCTCGCAGGATCGCGGCCCCCATGTCATCATCTTCAAGAAGCGCCGCCGCAAGCACTACCGGCGCCGCAACGGCCACCGCCAGGACCTGACCTCGGTGACGATCACCGAGATTCTGACCGGCGGTGCAAAGCCTGCGAAAAAGGCGGCAGCCCCGAAGAAGGCTGAAGCGAAGGTGGAAGCCGCCCCTGTCGCCAAAGCAGCGGGCGATGCAAAGCCGAAGAAGACCGAGGCCAAGGCGAAAGCCGCACCAGCCGCGAAAGCCGCGGCCGATGCAAAGCCGAAGAAGGCCGCCGCCAAGCCCAAGAAGACCAAGACCGCCAAGGCGGACAAGGAGTAGCAGCAATGGCTCACAAGAAAGCAGGCGGTTCATCCCGCAACGGCCGCGACACGGCGGGCCGCCGTCTCGGCGTCAAGTGCTTCGGCGGCGAGAGCGTCATTCCGGGCAACATCATCGTGCGCCAGCGCGGCACCACCGTGCATCCGGGCAAGGGCGTCGGCATGGGTCGCGACCACACGATTTTCGCCACCGTCGCCGGCACTGTTACCTTCCGCGCCACCAAGAATGACCGGCAGACCGTCTCGGTCATACCGCCGGCTGCGGCCGAGTAGCGGCGGGCTCGTCAGATAACCGCCGGACCCATCGATCCGGCGCGTGAGTTTTTGAAACGGAGAGGTGGGCGATCGCCTCTCCGTTTTCATTTTGAGCAAATCCCATGTCAGAGACGATCAAGACCGCCCGATTGCTGTTGCGCCCTTTGGGCGAGGGTGACCTCGTTTCGCTGGCTGCCGCGCTCAATAATTATCGAATCGTGCGCAACACGGCGCGCATTCCCTGGCCCTACTCGCTCGACGACGCGCGCGAGTATTTCGGCCGCGTCGGCCAGGCAGATCCCGGCACCCTGCAACTGATGATCGTGGAAAGAATCCGGCCCGATATCGTCTTGGGCGCCATCGGCTATGAGAAGGAGGCGGCCGGCCATACCGCCGAGCTTGGTTATTGGCTGGCGGAGCCGGTGTGGGCCGAGGGCTTTGGCTATGAAGCGGCCAGGGCGGTAACCGCCCATGGCTTCGAGGTGGCGGGCCACGAGCGCCTCGTGGCCAGCTATCGTCATGACAATGAGGCCTCGCGGCGCATTCTCGACCGGCTCGGTTTCCGGATCGTCGGCCACGACATGATGTATTCGCGGGGTGCGGGCCACGAAACACCCGTCGCCCGCCTCGAACTCACGCGCCGCGAATGGTTTCAGGCAAAGGACCGGGTCGCATGACCCGGTCCCGTGTCAAATCAGAACACCAGCGCCACATACTGTTTCACCAGGCTCTTGCGGCCGAGGCCGCCATTATGCTTCGACGCCGCCAGCTTGAGATTGCCGCGCGAAGACTTGACCGCCAGCGACAGGTGCTTCAGTCCGTATTTCACGTTGGTCGAGGCATTGAGCAGGCCGCCGCAACTGCCGCTGTAGCCGATCCCGCGCGCCGTGGCGCATTTGAGCTGGAACACGCCATATTCACCGGCCGGGCCCCGGGCCCGCGGATTGTAACCGGATTCAACCTTGGCAATGCGCAGCGCGAACCAGGCTGGCACACCATAGCCCGGTGCCGTGCGCTTGATCATAGCCACGACTTCCGGATGTCTGATTTTGCCTTTTCCGGAATAGGATCTGCTGCCGAGCGAGTCTTTCGGACACGTCCCCGAGTTCCCGGCACGACGCCTCGGCGGGGAGCGCAAATACAGCGGCAGAAAAGACGGCGGCAAGAAACCCTGCAAAGAGTTGGTTCTTCATGTTTATCCTTTCTCATGCTCACAAAATCACGAACTGACCTCCAAATGATTGAAGGTAGACTCCACATAACCAACGATACCAGGCTAAGCGGCGGCGATAGACTGGCCAATTGTGTTGGCAATGTGAATAGATTTGAGGGTTGCAAGAACCCGGCCAATGATGTTGCAAACCGTATGTTGCAAACCGGTCACGCTCTAGGCGCGGCGGGACGAAACCGGTACAAGGCGTAAATATGAAATTTCTCGACCAGGCAAAGGTTTATGTGCGTTCCGGCGATGGCGGGGCGGGAGCGGTGTCATTCCGGCGCGAGAAATTCATCGAATTGGGCGGCCCCGATGGCGGCGACGGCGGCAATGGCGGCGATATCTGGGCGGAGGCGGTCGACGGTCTCAACACCCTCATCGATTACCGCTACCAGCAGCATTTCAAGGCGGCGACCGGCGGCCATGGCATGGGCCGGCTGCGGGCCGGCGCCAATTCCAGCGATGTCACCCTCAAGGTTCCCGCCGGCACCCAGATCTACGAAGAGGATAATGAGACGCTGATCGCCGATCTCGCCCGGATCGGCGACCGGGTGCGGATCGCCAAGGGCGGCAATGGCGGTTTCGGCAATGCCCATTTCAAGTCCTCGACCAACCGGGCGCCGCGCCACGCCAATCCGGGCCTTGCCGGCGAGGAACGCTGGATCTGGCTCAGGCTCAAGCTCATTGCCGATGCGGGACTTGTGGGACTGCCCAATGCGGGCAAATCCACATTGCTCGCGGCGGTCTCGGCGGCGAAGCCCAAGATCGCCGACTATCCCTTCACCACCCTCCATCCGCAGCTCGGCGTGGTGCGGGCCGGCGGGCACGAGCTTCGTGCTCGCCGACATTCCGGGATTGATCGCCGGCGCCCATGCGGGCCACGGCCTCGGCACGCGCTTTCTCGGTCACATCGAGCGCTGCGCCGTGCTGCTGCATCTGATCGATGTGACGGCGGGCGACGCGGTTGCCGCCTATCGCGTCATCCGCAAGGAGCTCAAGGCCTACAGTCCGGCTCTGGCGAAGAAGCCGGAGATCATCGCCTTTAACAAAATCGATGCGATTGCGGCGAACGAACTCGCAGCGAAGCTTGCCGATTTCAAGAAACGCCTGCGCAAGACGCCGATCCTCATCTCGGGCGCCACAAGCCAGGGTGTCGCCGCGGCGATGAAGAAACTGCTCAACGTCATCGAGACGTCGCGCCGGAGTGCCCGCAAGCAAGGGCCGGGAGTCACCGTCGAGGCCTGGCGGCCATGACTTCGCGGTTGCTCAAGGCCCGCCGCGTCGTCGTCAAGATCGGCTCGGCCATGCTGGTCGAGGCCGAGAGCGGCGCCGTCAAGGCCCCGTGGCTCGCCTCGCTGATCGGCGATCTCGTCGAGGCGAGGCAGCGCGGCGCCGAAGTGATCGTGGTGTCCTCCGGCGCCATCGCCCTGGGGCGGCGGAGCCTCGGCTTCGCCGCCGGAAAATTGCGGCTGGAGGAAAGCCAGGCCGCCGCCGCCGTCGGCCAGATCGCGCTCGCCCAGGCCTGGGCGGAAGCCTTCCGTACACGGAATATCGTTGCCGCCCAGGTGCTGGTGACCCTGACCGACACCGAGGAACGCCGCCGCTATCTCAATGCCAGGGCAACGCTCGCAACCCTTCTGGCGCAGGGCGCGGTGCCGGTCATCAACGAGAACGACACGGTCGCCACCTCGGAAATCCGCTATGGCGACAATGACCGTCTCGCCGCCCGCGTCGCCTCCATGATGTCGGCCGATTGCCTGGTGCTGCTCTCCGATGTGGACGGGCTCTATACCGCCCCGCCCGGCAACAGCGGGCGCCCGCTTCATTCCGGAAGTGTCCAAGATCACTCCTGAAATCGAGGCCATGGCGGGAAAGCCCGTCTCCGGAGTGGGCTCCGGCGGCATGGTGACCAAGATCGAAGCGGCAAAGATAGCACTTGGAGCCGGCTGCAACATGGTGATCGCCTCCGGCCATGAGCTGCATCCCTTACGGCGCATCGCGGAAGGTGCGCGCTGCACCTGGTTTCTGGCGGAGACCTCGGCATTGCAATCGCGCAAGCGCTGGATTGCCGGAACCCTGCAGCCGGTCGGTCATCTGGTCGTCGACGACGGCGCCGGCACGGCGCTGGCCGGTGGCAAGAGCCTGTTGCCCGCCGGGGTCAGGCGCATCGAAGGCTCTTTCGCCCGCGGCGATACCGTGAGTATCATGACGCTGGCGGGCAAGGAGATCGCCCGCGGCCTGGTTGCCTACGATGCGGCCGATGCGGCGCGTATTCTCGGGCTCAAATCGGGCGAGATCGAGAAAGCCCTGGGCTTTCGCGGCCGCGACGAGCTGGTGCATCGCGACGACATGGTGCTGATGGGCGGAGAGCGGACATGAATGTGACGATTTCCAATCGCGAGGCGATGCTGGCCCTGGGCGCCGCTTCGCGCGCCGCCGCACGGCAACTGGCGCTGGCCACCACGGCGGCGAAGAATGCGGCACTCCTCGCCATGGCGGCGGATATACGCGCCCACGCGGCGGAGATCGCCGCGGCCAATGCCAGCGGATGTGGCGGAGGCCGGAAACAAGAACCTGAAGGACTCCTTCCTCGACCGCCTGACGCTCACGCCCGCCCGCATCGCGGCGATTGCCCAGGGGCTCGAGGATATTGCAGCGCTGCCCGATCCGGTCGGCGCCGTCATGGCGGAATGGACGCGGCCCAACGGCATGACGCATCGCGCGGGTTCGGGTTCCGATCGGCGTCATCGGCATCATCTATGAGAGCCGCCCCAATGTGACGGCGGACGCGGGCGCCCTGTGCATGAAGTCGGGCAATGCCGCGATCCTGCGCGGCGGCTCCGACGGCTTCCGCTCTTCGGGCGCCATCGTCGCCTGCCTGCAGCGGGGTCTCGTTGCCGCGGGACTTCCCGCGGCGGCGATTCAGATGGTGCCCGATGCCAACCGCGACAGCGTCGGGCTGATGCTCGAGGGCTTGGGCGGCGCCATCGATCTGATCGTGCCGCGCGGCGGCAAGAATCTGGTGGGCCGCGTGCAGCAGGAAGCCCGCGTGCCGGTGTTCAGCCATCTCGAAGGTGTGTGCCATGTCTATGTCGACAGGGCGGCCGATCCGGAGATGGCGAGAAAGATCGTGCTCAATGCCAAGATGCGGCGCACCGGCATTTGCGGGGCCGCCGAAACCGTGCTCATCGACCGGCGCGGGAGCCCGTGCCAATCTCAAGCCGGTGATCGCCACGCTGATCGATGCGGGCTGCGAAGTGCGCGGCGATGCGGCGGCGCGCGCCGCCGATCCCCGCGTCAAGCAGGCCTCAGAAGAGGACTGGTCGACCGAATATCTCGATGCCATCGTGTCGCTGCGCGTGGTCGACGGAGTGGAGGAGGCGATGGCCCACATCGCCCGCTACGGCTCGCAGCACACCGATGCCATCGTCACCGGCGATCAAGCCACCGCCGAGCGCTTCCTCACCGAAGTGGACAGCGCCATCGTCCTGCACAATGCCTCGACGCAATTCGCCGATGGCGGTGAATTCGGTTTCGGCGCCGAGATCGGCATCGCCACCGGCAAGCTGCATGCCCGCGGCCCTGTCGGCCTCGAACAATTGACGACTTTCAAGTACCAGGTGCGCGGCAGCGGTCAGGTCAGGCCGTGACACTCAGGCAGTCGCATGCGCTGATTTTTGGTAATGTCCGATGATCCGCCCGCCGCCATTCGGGACCGGGCAGCGCATCGGACTTTTCGGCGGCTCCTTCAATCCGGCGCATCGCGGCCACCTGATGGTGGCGCTCTTTGCGCTTAAGCGGCTCAGGCTCGACTGGGTGTGGTGGCTGGTGTCGCCGCAGAACCCGTTGAAGGATCCGCGCGAGACCGGCGAATATGCCGGGCGCCTGGCCTTTACCCGCCGCATCGCGCGCCATCCGCGCTTCGTCGTCAGCGATCTCGAAAAGCAGATCGGTTCGCGCACCACCGCCGAGACTCTCGACCGGCTCGCGCCGGTGCTGCGGCGGGCGAAGTTCATCTGGATCATGGGCGCCGACAGCTTCGCCAATCTGCATAATTGGAACGACTGGATCGACATTCCCGAAACCCTGCCGCTCGCCTTCCTGGCGAGGCCCGGCTATTCGATCCGGGCGCTGTCGGGCCGCGCCGCCATCCGCTACGCTCAGTCAAGATTGCCGACCGCAGCGGCGGCGGCCCTACCCGACGGCCGGCCGCCTGCCTGGGTTTTCCTGCCCATGCCGCTGCGTCCGGAAAGTTCCTCGGCAATCCGCGGCCGCCGCCGCCGCCGGATTTAACCGGCCGCATACCCCTTCGCATGCTTTTGCTTGAACTCACTCATGCGCCATCCTACTCTCATGCTGTCGTCGCCTATCCAAAGGGACAAGACCAGCAGTCTGATGCAGACCCTGCCTTTTGAAAGAGGACAAAACCCCTGAAAGCACCAGCGAAGAAGACCGCTGCGCGTAAAAGCACAGCGAAGCCGAAGCTCGTCGCGAAGCGCGAGCCGAAGGGCACCAAGTCCGGCCTTCTCAACACCATCCTCGCCCAGCTGGGCGATGCCAAGGCCGAGGAAATCGTCACCATCGATCTCGACGGCAAGACCGCGATCGCCGACAACATGGTGGTCGCCTCGGGCCGTTCCAGCCGCCATGTGGGCGCCATTGCCGATCAGCTCATCGACAAGCTTAAGCAAACGGGCCGCCAGGGCCTGCGCGTCGAAGGCATGCCCCAATGCGACTGGGTGCTGGTCGATGCCGGCGACGTGGTGGTGCATGTCTTCCGCCCCGAGGTGCGGACCTTCTACAATCTCGAGAAGCTGTGGTCCGAGCACGCGCCGCAAGAACGCCTCGCCGTTTAGACTATGCGCATCTCGGTCCTCGCCATGGGCCGCCTCAAGGCGGGCCCCGAAAAAACCTTGGCCGAGGACTATCTGACCCGCCTCAAGGGCTCGGGCCCCAAGGCCGGAGTGAGCCGCATTACGGTTACCGATTTTGCCGAATCCCGGATGCGGGACAGTTGATGGGCGCCAAGGCGAAGAGGCCCGGATGCTCTGGAACGCGGTCCCGCCAAGGGCTTTCACCATCGTCCTCGATGAAGGCGGCAAGCCCCTGTCCAGCGAGACCTTCGCCCGCCTGCTCCGCCACCACATCGACGCGGGCACCCAAGACCTTGCCGTCCTGATCGGCGGCCCCGACGGCCATGCGCCAGCAACCCGGGATAAGGCGGGATTGCTGCTCTCCTTCGGCCCCATGACCTGGCCGCACCGGCTGGTGCGGGTGATGTTGTGCGAACAAATTTACCGGGCGGTCACCATTATGGTCAATCATCCCTACCACCGGCCCTGAGTCGAACATTCCGAGGCCGCAATTCGGACAACCGCCCTGACTAAATTCCAATCACGATGATCCGCGCCCACGGCCTCAAACTTGCCGCAGCAACCGCCATGCTGGTGCTGGCGGCAGCGCCGGCGCGCGCCGGAGTGGCAACGCCACAGGAACAGGAACTTGGCACGGTCCAGCAGCAGCTCGACTTCTCCAGGGCGTTGCAGGAGCGGATTGCCGCCGAAGTCGAAGCAGCACTCGCCGAACAGGAAGAAGTAGCGCAACGGCTGGTGCTCATCGCCCGCGACATTCAGTCCCGCGAGGCCGCGATTGCCGCTACTGAGGCGCGCATTCTCCGGCTTAACAAGGAAGCTATCGTCATCCGCGCCGGCCTGGCCGAAAAACACGATGTAATCGCCGAGCTTCTGGCCGGGCTGCAGCGGCTGGAGCAAAACCCGCCCCCCGCTCTGGTGGTTGAGTCCGGCGATGTGCTCGCTGCCCTGCGCGGCGCCATGATGTTCGGCACAATCGTGCCCGAACTCCGCGGCGAGGCCGAGGAACTGGCCCGCAAACTTGGCAGCCTTGAACGGATCGCCACCATTGTCGCGGCGGAAAAGTCATCAATCCGTGACGAGATTGCGGCGCTTGAAGCCGCCCAGGCTCAAGTCCGCAGCTTTGCCGAGCGCAAGCGGCTGCTCGCTGCGGCCGGCAATGACCGCCTCGAGCTGGAGAAGGGTCGCGCCGCCGAACTGGCCTCCAAGGCCAAGACGCTTAAGCAGCTGATCGATGGGCTGGCCGCCGAACGCCGCCGCGCCGAGGCCGAACTGGCCGAGAAGGCCGCGGCCGAAGAGCGCGAGAGAAGCCGCCAGGAAGCGGCATTGCGCCGGCCAGATATCGCATTTTCCAAGGCCCGCGGCCGCCTCGATTATCCGGCCCAAGGCCGCATACTCAAGCGCTTCGGCGACGATGACGGGCTGGGCGGCACAATCCCTGGGCTGGCAGTGGCTACCCGCGGTGGCGCCCAGGTGACCGCACCTGCGGCGGGCAGCGTCGAATTTTCCGGGCCTTTTCGCTCTTACGGTCAATTACTGATCTTGAATGCCGGCGGCGGTTACCATATTTTGCTGTCCGGCATGACCGATATCAGCGCCGCAATGGGCGATTTCGTCAGGCAGGGCGAGCCGGTCGGTACGATGGGGGCAGGTACCTCTCCGGCGACATTTCTCGGCGAACAGGTTCAGGACGGCAGCCCGGTGCTGTATATAGAATTCCGGAAAAATGGCGAAGCAATCGATTCGGCCCCCTGGTGGATCGGCGGCACAAAAGAGGCGCGTGGATGACAATGACAAAGAAATTGCACGGATTGGGTCTGGTTCTGGCGGGCGCGGTGTCTGCCACCGTCCTCTGGCATGCCTTTAGCGGGGCGACTGCCGCGTCCAATGCCGATACCTACAAGCAGCTTAACCTGTTCGGCGACGTGTTCGACCGGGTGCGCGCCGACTATGTCGAGGAGCCTGACGAATCGAAGATGATCGAAGCGGCGATCAACGGCATGCTGGCCGCGCTCGATCCCCATTCGAGCTACATGGATGCCAAGCGCTTCCAGGAAATGAGCGTCCAGACCAAGGGCGAATTCGGCGGCCTCGGCATCGAGGTCGTCGATGGAAAACGGCCTGGTCAAGGTGGTTTCCCCCATCGACGACACGCCCGCCGACCGCGCCGGCATCATGGCCAACGATCTCATCGTCAAGCTCGACGGCGAGCAGGTCCAGGGCTTGACCCTCAATGAAGCCGTCGAAAAGATGCGCGGTCCGGTCAACACGCCGATTACTCTGACCATCCAGCGCGAGGGCCGCGAGCCCTTCGACGTCAAGCTGGTGCGCGACCGCATCCGCGTCCAGTCGGTGAAATTCAGTATCGAGGCCGACGACATCGCCTATATCCGCATCAGTTCCTTCACCGAGCAGACCCAGGAAGGCCTCGACAAGGTGCTGACCGATGTCAAGAACAAGCTCGGCGGCAAGCTGAAGGGCTACATCGTCGACCTGCGCAACAATCCGGGCGGCCTGCTCGACCAGGCGATCTCGGTGTCGGATACCTTCCTCGATCGCGGCGAGGTCGTCTCGACTCGCGGCCGCCACGCCGACGAAACCCAGCGCTTCGGCGCCCAGAAGGGCGATCTTGCCGACGGCAAGCCGATAGTCGATCCTGATCAACGGCGGCTCGGCCTCGGCTTCGGAAATCGTCGCCGGCGCGTTGCAGGACCACAAGCGGGCGACGATCATCGGTACACGGAGCTTCGGCAAGGGCTCGGTGCAGACCATCATTCCGCTGGGCAGCCAGGGGGCGCTGCGTCTCACCACGGCGCGCTACTACACTCCTGCCGGCCGTTCGATCCAGGCCAAGGGCATCGACGCCGACATCCTGATCGAGCAGGAATTGCCGCCGGAGCTTAAGGGCAAGGATGTCTCGACCGAAGGCGAAGCGAGCCTCAGGGGCCATCTCACGAATGACACAGGCGGCGAAGAGGGCGGCGGTTCCTCGGCCTATGTGCCGGAAGACAAGACCAAGGACTTGCAGATCAAGGCGGCGGTCGACCACTTGCACGGCATCAAGGTTGTTTCCAACGTCAAGCCGAAGGACGAGAAGCCGGGCGCCGCCGGCGGCACGCGGCGGTACATCCGCCAATTGAGGCGGCGGGCGTCATGGTTAACAGGCCTTTAACGGTTCACTCGCCAGATTGACCTGACGACGAATCACAGGCCAGCAGCCGAACCATGCGCCGGGACGAATTGCGTCAGCCGTTACGCAAGCGGACACTCTCCGAACGCCTCTGGGCGAAGCGGCCCGGCGCGGCTTGGCCTTGGCATCGGCCCTGGCGCTGGCCGGCTATTCGGCACTGGGCCTGTGGCTGGCGCGCGCGCCCCATCCCTTTGCCGGCGAGCCGATTATCATCGCCGCAGTTCCTGCCGCCGAGGACGTGCAGACCGCCTCGCTCACGGCGGCCGAAGGACCATCCATGGAAGGGCAAGTGGCGGAAGAAACCGAAATCGCCCTCGAGCCGGAAGCACCGGTGAAGATCACCGGCTATGACGAAGCAAACATCATCGTGCCTGGCCGCCGGGCGTTGAAACCGGCCCCGATCGATGCATTGGTCGAGATCAGCACGCAGGGCCAGTTGCCGCGCATCGGGCCCAGCGGCAAGAAGCCGTCGGAGGCCTATGCGCGCGCCACACCGATGGGCGTTCTGACATCCGACCGGCCCAAGATCGCCATTCTTCTCGGCGGCATGGGCCTCAACGCCAAGCTCACCCAGCAGGCCGTCAGGGATTTGCCGGGCGACATCAGCTTCGCCTTCGCACCCTATGGCAAGGACCTGCAGCAGCAAGTGGACAAGGCCCGCGCCCACGGCCACGAGGTGTTGCTGCAGTTGCCGATGGAGCCCGTCGGCTATCCGGCGAAGAATCCGGGGCCGCGCACGCTGCTTGCCGAAGCCGGTGAAGCAGAAAACCGCGAGGCGCTGCACTGGCACATGAGCCGCTTCGCCGGCTATGTCGGCATCACCAATTTCATGGGCGGGCGTTTCCTGACCGTGCCGAAATCCTTGAAACCGGTGCTGGCCGAAATGAAAAAGCGCGGCCTGGTTTTCCTCGAGGATGCCACCGTGCCGCTGAGCTCGACCGAGGCCATCGCCAAGGCGGCGGGCCTGCCGTCTCGCCGCGCCCACCTCGTCATCGATGCCGATCCGGATCCGGCGAGCATCGCCGCCGCCCTCAAACAGCTCGAAACCGAGGCCCAAAGCAACGGCATCGCGATCGGGACCGGCGCCGGACTCGAGGTTACCATCGATGCCATTTCCGAATGGGCCAAAGAACTCGAGGACAAGGGTATTCTGCTCGTGCCGGTCAGCGCGGTCTACAGGGGCCGCTTGGGCTGATGATTGCAAAGCCCGAAATCACCGCCTATCGCCCCTGCGTTGGCATGATGGTGCTCAACCGCGACGGGCTTGCCTGGATCGGGCGGCGCCCGGCCAAACCCAATGACGAAGGCAAGGGCCAGTGGTGGCAGATGCCCCAGGGCGGCATCGACGCCGGTGAGGACCCGCGCGTAACCGCGCTCCGCGAACTCGCCGAGGAAACCGGCATCAAGTCCGTGGAGATCATCGCCGAGGCGCCGGGCTGGTATAATTACGATCTTCCCGATCACCTGATCGGCAAGTCGTGGAACGGCAAATATCGCGGCCAGACGCAGAAATGGTTCGCGTTGCGCTTTCTGGGCGAGGACAGCGAGATCAATCTGGCGCCGCCCGGCCACAAGCAGGAATTCGACCGCTGGCGCTGGGCGAAGATGGACGAGATCGCCGATCTGATCGTTCCCTTCAAGCGCCCGGTCTATGAGCGCGTGATCGCCGCTTTCCGGCATCTCGGCGCGTGAGCAGCGCGCATCGAACACATCTATTGTCAAGCATAACTGAGGAATCCATTGACATTGGACGCATTACCGCCCATATGACGCCCATCGCTGCCGGCCCTGCAAAAGAATACGTGAGGCGCACCTTCAAGGTGCTGCCGTTCCGGCCGGAGCGAAACTCCCGAACATTCCTTTCACGTGGGAAAGTTTAAGCGCTTGGCCAGGCCAATTCGCGATTATCGCGTTTGGCCGTTTCGGACATGGCAGCGCTTTACCCACCGCTCCGAACGAAAGAAAAGAACTTGAATTCCTTTGACCAACTTAACCTGTCGCAGCCCATTCTCAAGGCGCTCGCCGCCGAAGGCTACGACAAGCCCACCCCCATCCAGGCCCGCGCCATCCCCGAACTGATGGCGGGCCGCGATCTCCTCGGCATCGCCCAGACCGGCACCGGCAAGACGGCGGCCTTTGCGCTGCCCATGCTCGAGCGGCTTGCGAAGCAGACCGAGCGGCCGGCCCGCGGCACCGCCCGCGCGCTTATTCTCACCCCCACGCGCGAACTTGCCGCGCAGATCGGCGAGAGCTTCAAGACCTATGGCCGCAACACGAAAGTGACGCGCGCCGTGGTTTACGGCGGCGTGTCGATCGGCAAACAGATCGACATCCTGCGCGGCGGCGTCGATGTTCTGGTGGCAACGCCGGGCCGCCTCGTCGACCTGATCGAACGCCGCGCTGTGACGCTAAACAAGGTCGAGATCTTCGTCCTCGACGAGGTCGACCAGATGCTCGATTTGGGCTTCATCCATGCCATCCGCAAGCTCGTGGCGATGCTGCCGAAAGAGCGGCAGAACCTGTTCTTCTCGGCCACCATGCCGAAGGAGATCGCAGGCTTGGCCGATGCGCTGTTGAAAAACCCGGTGCGCGTTGAAATCGCCCCGCGCCACGACCGTCGAAAGCGTCAACCAGAATGTGATTCACGTCGAGACGTCGCAAAAGCTGAAGGTCCTGGCCGATCTCTTGAAGGACAACAACATGACGCGCACCTTGGTGTTCACCCGCACCAAGCACGGCGCCGACAAGGTGATGAAGGGCCTCTCGGCGGCGGGCTTCACCGCTTCCGCCATTCACGGCAACAAGTCGCAAGCCAACCGCGAGCGCGCCCTTGCCGGCTTCAAGGCGGGCAAGATTCTGGTGCTGGTGGCAACCGACATCGCGGCGCGCGGCATCGACGTCGATGGCGTGAGCCACGTGGTCAACTACGATCTGCCGCATGTGCCGGAAAGCTATGTGCACAGGATCGGCCGCACCGCGCGGGCCGGAGCCGCAGGTATCGCAATCGCCTTCTGCACGCCGGAAGACCGCTCGCTCCTGCGCGATATCGAACGCACCATCCGCCAGTCGGTGCCGGTCATGCAGCATCCGATGGGTCTTTCCCATGTGCCGACGGGCGAGCCGGCGCGCCATCGTCCGCCGCAAGGTGGAAGGCGCCCCGGCCAGCACGGCAAGAGCCATGGCGGCGGTCACAACCGCAACCATGGCGGCGGTGCCGCGGCGCCCAAGCGCCACGGCGACGGCAAGCCGTCCTGGATGAAGGAAATCGGCAACAAAAACGGCCAGCGCAACGGCCGGGCCGTCAGATTCGGCGAATAACCAAGTAATCCTCATGCTGAGGTGCTTGCGCGCCAGCGCAAGCCAAAGCCCGCGAGAGATCGCGGGTTTTTTATTGATCCGTAGGCGGAAGAATTACAGCGCCGCGTGCAGCGCCTTCAAATGGTCGAGATTTTCCTGAGCGCGCCTGCGCGTCTCGTCGTCCTTGGCGTCGGCCACGTCCTCTTCCGCGTCCTTGATCTGCTGGGCGAGCGCCGCGGCATCGAGTTCGGCGAGCGGGATCGCGGTTTCGGCCAGCAGTGTGAGGCCCTGAGGAGTTCACTTCCGCAAAGCCGCCGCGCACGAAGATCTGCTCCGGCTGGCCCTGCTCGCGGGTGATCGTCACCACGCCGGGGCGCAGCGTCGACAGCACCGGCGCGTGGCCGGCGAAGATTCCCATCTCGCCGTCGGTTCCCGGAATGGTGACGCTCGTCACCTCGCCCGAGAACAGCAGCCGCGCCGGGCGAGACCAGTTCGAAGTGAAGACCAGCCATGCGGGTTACGCCGCCTCGGCAAGCCGCTGGGCCTTTTCGACCGCCTGCTCGATGGTGCCCACCATGTAGAAGGCGGGCTCCGGCAGATGGTCGTAGTCGCCGTCGCACAGGCCCTTGAAGCCCTTGATCGTGTCTTCGAGCTTCACCTGCACGCCGGGGGAGCCGGTGAACACGGCGGCGACGTCGAAGGGCTGCGACAGGAAGCGCTCGATCTTGCGGGCCCGCGCCACCGTCAGCTTGTCCTCTTCCGAGAGCTCGTCCATGCCGAGAATGGCGATGATGTCCTGCAGCGCCTTGTAGCGCTGCAGCATCACCTGCACCCGGCGCGCCGTCTCATAGTGCTCCTCGCCGATGACCCGCGGGTCGAGCATGCGCGAGGTCGAGTCGAGCGGATCGACCGCCGGATAGATGCCCTTCTCGGCGATGGCGCGCGACAGCACGGTGGTCGCGTCCAGATGCGCGAAGGAGGTGGCGGGCGCCGGATCGGTCAGGTCGTCGGCCGGCACGTAGATCGCCTGCACCGAGGTGATCGAGCCCTTGGTGCGTCGTGGTGATGCGCTCCTGCAGCGCGCCCATGTCGGTGGCGAGCGTCGGCTGATAGCCCACCGCGGAAGGAATGCGGCCGAGAAGCGCCGAGACTTCCGAGCCGGCCTGCGTGAAGCGGAAGATGTTGTCGACGAAGAACAGCACGTCCTGGCCCTGGTCGCGGAAATACTCGGCGACCGTGAGGCCGGAGAGGCCGACGCGGGCGCGCGCTCCCGGCGGCTCGTTCATCTGGCCGTAGACGAGCGCGCATTTCGAGCCCTTGCCGCCGCCCTTCTTGTTGACGCCCGATTCGATGAACTCGTGATAGAGGTCGTTGCCCTCGCGGGTGCGCTCGCCGACGCCGGCGAACACCGAATAGCCGCCATGGGTCTTGGCGATGTTGTTGATCAGCTCCTGGATGAGCACGGTCTTGCCGACGCCGGCGCCGCCGAACAGGCCGATCTTGCCGCCCTTGGCGTAGGGCGCCAGCAGATCGACGACCTTGATGCCGGTCGACAGGATTTCCGCATCCGTCGACTGCTCGACGAATTCCGGCGCCGGCTGGTGGATGGCGCGCCGCTGCTTGGTCTTGATCGGGCCCGGCTTCGTCGACCGGCTCGCCGATCACGTTCATGATGCGGCCGAAGCGTTTCATCGCCGACCGGCACGGTGATCGTGTCGCCGGTGTTGGTCACCGCCTGGCCGCGCACCAGGCCTTCGGTCGAGTCCATGGCGATGCGTGCGCACCGTGCTTTCGCCGAGATGCTGGGCGACTTCGAGCACCAGGCGGTTGCCGCCGTTGTCGGTCTCGAGCGCATTGAGAATTTGCGGCAGTTCGCCGTCGAACTGCACGTCGACGACGGCGCCCGTCACCTGGCGTGACGCGGCCGGCTGTTGCGGAAGTTTTCTTCTTTGCCGGTGTCGCGGAAGTATCCGTGCCGGCGATGGTGGGAGCGCTCGCTGCCGCAGCTTTCTTTGCCATGTGTCGTCCTCTCTGTTCCCTTAGAGCGCCTCGGCGCCCGAAATGATTTCGATGAGTTCCTTGGTGATCTGCGCCTGGCGCTGGCGGTTGTACTTGATCGACAGCTTGTCGATCATGTCGCCGGCGTTGCGGGTGGCGCTGTCCATGGCGCTCATGCGGGCGCCCTGCTCGGAGGCGGCGTTCTCGAGCAGCGCCGCGGAAAATCTGCACCGCGATGTTGCGCGGCAGGAGGTCGGCGAGGATTTCGCCCTCGTCGGGCTCGGCATCGTAGATGGCGCCGCCGAGATCGGGGGCCTTGCCGCTCGCCGACCGAGGCCGGGATCAGCTGCAGCGCCGTCGGCTTCTGCGACGATCACCGACTTGAACTCGGCGAAGAACAGCGTGGCAGACGTCGAACTGGCCGTCGTCGAAGAGCTTGAGGATCTTGTGCGGCGATCATCTGCGCATGCGCGAAGCCCAGCGTGCGGACGCCGCGCAAATCGACGTGATCGACGATGTATCGGCCATAGAGGCGCTTCAGCGCGTCGTTGCCCTTCTTGCCGACGGTGAGGATCTTCACCGTCTTGCCCTGCGCCAGGAGCCGGTCGGCATGCTCGCGCGCGAGCTTGGCGATCGAGGAGTTGAAGCCGCCGCACAGGCCGCGCTCGGCGGTGGCGACGACGAGCAGATGGGTCTGGTCCTTGCCGGTGCCGGCGAGAAGCGCCGGCGCATCGTCGCGGCCTTCCATGGAGGTGGCGAGATTGGACAAGCACCGCCGCCATGCGCTCGCGAATAGGGCCGGGCCGCGACCGCGGCTTCCTGGGCGCGGCGCAGCTTCGCCGCCGCCACCATCTGCATGGCCTTGGTGATCTTGCGCGTCGCCTTGACCGAGGCGATGCGGTTTCGGAAGTCCTTGAGGCTGGGCATCGGGGACCTTTAAGCGAAAGCCTTGGCGTAGGCGTCGACGGCCGCCTTGAGCTTGGGCGCCAGTCGCATCGGAGATCTGCTTTTCGCTGCGGATCGCCTCGAGAATATCGGCATGCTTCTCGCGCACCAGGCGCAAGAGCCCATCCTCGAAGGCGCGCACCCTGGTGACCGGCAGCGGATCGAGATAGCCGTTGACGCCGGCATAGATCGACGATCACCTGCTCTTCGATCTTGAGCGGCGAGAACTGCGGCTGCTTGAGAAGCTCGGTCAGGCGGGCGCCGCGGTTGAGCAGCCGCTGGGTCGCCGCGTCGAGATCGGAGCCGAACTGGGCGAAGGCCGCCATTTCGCGATACTGGGCGAGCTCGCCCTTGATCTTGCCGGCCACCTGCTTCATCGCCTTGATCTGGGCGGCGGAGCCGACGCGCGACACCGACAGGCCGACGTTCACCGCCGGGCGGATGCCCTGATAGAACAGATCGGTTTCGAGGAAGATCTGGCCGTCGGTGATCGAGATGACGTTGGTCGGGATATAGGCCGAGACGTCGTTGGCCTGCGTTTCGATGACCGGCAGTGCGGTGAGCGAGCCCGCGCCCTTGCTCGTCGTTCATCTTGGCGGCGCGCTCGAGCAGGCGCGAATGGAGATAGAACACATCGCCCGGATAGGCTTCGCGGCCCGGCGGACGGCGCAGCAGCAGCGACATCTGGCGGTAGGCGACGGCCTGCTTGGAGAGATCGTCATAGGCGATCAGCGCATGCATGCCGTTGTCGCGGAAATATTCGCCCATGGTGCAGCCGGCGAAGGGTGCGAGATACTGCAGCGGCGCGGGATCGGAGGCGGTCGCCGCCACGATGATCGAATATTCGAGCGCGCCATTGTCCTCGAGGATCTTGACGAACTGCGCCACCGTCGAGCGCTTCTGGCCGCAGGCGACATAGACGCAATAGAGCTTTTCCTTCTCCGGGCCCGCCAGATGGATCGGCTTCTGGTTGAGGATGGTGTCGAGAATGATGGCGGTCTTGCCGGTCTGGCGGTCGCCGATGATGAGTTCGCGCTGGCCGCGGCCGATGGGGATCAGCGCATCGATGGCCTTGAGGCCGGTCGCCATCGGTTCGTGCACCGACTTTCGCGGGATGATGCCCGGCGCCTTGACGTCGACGCGGCGGCGCTCCTTGGACTTGATCGGTCCCTTGCCGTCGATCGGATTGCCGAGCGGATCGACGACGCGGCCCAGCAGTTCCTTGCCGACCGGCACTTCGACGATGGCGCCGGTGCGCTTGACCGTATCGCCTTCCTTGATGTCGCGGTCGGAGCCGAAGATCACGATGCCGACATTGTCGATTTCGAGGTTGAGCGCCATGCCGCGGATGCCGCTCGGGAACTCGACCATCTCGCCGGCCTGGACATTGTCGAGGCCGTAGACGCGGGCGATGCCGTCGCCGACCGAGAGCACCTGGCCGATTTCGGAGACTTCGGCTTCCTTGCCGAAATCCTTGATCTGCTTTTTGAGAATTGCGGAAATTTCGGCGGCGCGAATATCCATTAGCCGGTCCCCTTCATGGCGATCTTGAGATTGTGCGAGTTTGGTCTTGAGCGAATTGTCGACCATGCGCGAGCCGACCTTGACGATGAGGCCGCCGAGAATGGCGCGGTCGACCCGCGTGGCAAGCTGCACGTCGCGGCCGATCGTCGCCTTGAGCGCGGCCTTGAGCTCGTTGATATGCGTGTCGGAAAGCTTCTCGGCGGCTGGTCACTTCGGCGCTGCACTTCGCCCTTGGCCGTGGCGGCGAGCAGCGCCGATAGGCCTTGATCATGTCGGCGATGGCGAAGAGGCGGCGGTTCCTGGCCGACGAGCTTGATGAAATTGAGGGCCAGCCCGCCGATCCCGGCCCTGGCGCAGATCGCTGCGATGGCGGCGATCTGGTCGTCGGCCGAGAACACCGGCGAGCGGACGAGCCGCGTCAAGTCGTCCGACTGATTGAGCAGCGCCTGGAAGCCAGCAAGCTGGGCGCCGGTTGCCGCCACCGACTTTTCCTCGCTCGCGAGATCGAAAAGGGCGCTGGCATAGCGGCCAGGCACCCCGGAAACTGTCTGATCTGTGGCTGTCACGATCACTCTTTCGGAACAGTCGCGCGTTTCAGCCTGTGAAGTTCCGGCCAACGCTTGAATTTGCTGGAAATCCGCGCGCCCAGGGCGCCCGTACGGACGAGGCCTGACCCCGCCGCGGGCGTTCGGTAACACAGCCCATAGCGGCGCGCAACCGGGTTGCGACCGCGGATTGCCGCAACCCGGTTTAAGCATAAGGAAAGGGCCCGCCACCGCTTGCGCGAATGACGGACCCCGGGAGGAAGAACATTAGTCCTCGGGCTTTACTTCAGCGCCTTAGTACGGGCCACATGGCCCAGCTGATAGCGCTTCAGTCCAATGTCGGCGAGATCGGCATTCGAGATGGCCTCGGCATCGCGGCGGGCCTGGCGGTAGGCCTGCATCCGGTTGCGCCGGCTCAGCAGCCGCGCCAGATCGAAAAAGCTGCTCACGGACGCACCGCCTCGCGGGCCAGCCGCGCAATGTCGGCGCGCGCGATCCCGAGGTCCGCGAGATCGCGGTCCGACAGGCTTGCGAGCTCGGAAACGGTGCGCCTGTAACGCTGCCAGGTGCTGTAACGGGTCTTCAGAACTTCGAACATGGTCAGTCCCCTTTGGATTGACATTACTGCTTTGCACTCAACGATAGGGAATCTAGGTGCAACGCAATAAAAAGCGTAATGCAAATTTTGCATAGCTGCATTTCATTCAATTATTTCATATATTTACAATATCGTAACAAATCTAAATTTTGTGCTGCGATGCCGTAGAATTGCACAGGTCTGCCTCAATTTGCGGCCTGCCGGGCGATCCGGTAGATGGCCCTGCATAATCATCAGTCACATAGAGGTTAACTTGACCGGCAGTTCCGTGAGCCCTGCCCGGCGTGCCGGGCCGAAGCTGCGATCCGCTGCTCAGAACAGCCCGGCGATCTGGCCCTTGGCGTCGAGGCCGATCACTTCGGCGGACGGCACCTTGGGCAGGCCCGGCATGGTCATGACGTCGCCGCAGATGACGACGATGAATTCCGCCCCCGCCGAAAGCCTGACCTCGCGGATCGGCACCACATGGTTGGTGGGCGCGCCCTTGAGAGTGGGATCGGTCGAGAAGGAATATTGCGTCTTGGCCATGCAGATCGGGAATTTGCCGTAGCCCTGCGCCTCGTAGGTCCTGAGCTGGTCGCGCACCGACTTGTCGGCGACGATGTCGTCGGCCCGGTAGATTTCCCGGGCGATGGTCTTGACCTTGTCCCACAGCGGCAGTTCTTCGTTGTAGATGGGCTTGAATTGCGAGGCCCCCTTGTCGGCGAGTTCCGCCACATGCCGGGCGAGCGCCTCGACGCCCTTGCTGCCTTCCGCCCAGTGGGTGCATTTGAAGGCCTCGACGCCATGTCCCTTGCAATAGGCCTTGACCACATCGAATTCCGCATCCGTATCGGTGACGAAGTGGTTGACGGCAACGGCGATCGGCACGCCGAACTTCTTCACGTTCTCGATATGGCGGCCAAGATTGGCGAGACCCTTCTTCAGCGCTTCGAAATTCTCCTTCTTCAGCTCTTCCTTCGCCGCCCCGCCATGCATCTTCAGGGCCCGGACGGTCGCGACGATGACGGTCGCCGCCGGCGTGAGCCCGGCCTTGCGGCACTTGATGTCGAAGAATTTCTCCGCTCCGAGATCGGCGCCGAAGCCCGCTTCCGTCACCACATAGTCGGCGAGCTTGAGTGCCGGTTTTGGTGGCCATCACCGAATTGCAGCCATGGGCGATGTTGGCGAAGGGCCCGCCATGCACGAAGGCCGGATTGTTTTCGAGCGTCTGCACCAGATTGGGCATCAGCGCGTCCTTGAGCAGCACCGTCATGGCGCCCGGCGCCTTGAGGTCGCTGGCCAGCACCTGGCCCTTGTCGCGCTTGGCCGCCACCACCATCTGGCCTATGCGGCGCTCGAGGTCGGCGATCGAGGTCGCAAGACAGAGGATCGCCATGATCTCGGAGGCGACCGTGATATCGAAGCCGGCCTCGCGCGGATAGCCGTTGGCGACACCGCCCAGCGAGCAGACGACCTGGCGCAGCGCCCGGTCGTTCATGTCGATCACCCGCCGCCAGGCGACGCGGCGCGTGTCGATGCCGAGATCGTTGCCCCAATAGATGTGATTGTCGATCATCGCCGCGAGCAGATTGTGCGCCGAGGTGATGGCGTGGAAGTCGCCGGTGAAATGCAGATTGATGTCTTCCATCGGCACGATCTGGGCATAGCCGCCGCCGGCAGCACCCCCCTTCATGCCGAAGCAGGGCCCGAGCGAGGGCTCGCGCAGCGCGATCATCGCCTTCTTGCCGATGCGGTTGAGGCCGTCGCCCAGGCCCACGGTGGTGGTGGTCTTGCCTTCGCCCGCCGGCGTCGGGTTGATGGCGGTGACCAGAATGAGCTTGCCGTCTTTTTTCTTGGCGAGGCTATCGATGTACTCGAGACTCACCTTCGCCTTGGTGTGGCCATAGGGGATGAGATCCTTCTCGGGGATGCCGAGGGCCTTGCCGATCTCCATGATCGGTTTCATCTTTGCTTCGCGGGCGATCTCGATGTCGCTCTTGACCGTGGCCATTCGGATGCTCCTTGAGAAGGCGGCTGGGGTGAGGCGGCGCGTACCATAATCGTCCTGATTGGCAAGTTGCCGTCTCAACCGACATGATCGGGCGGTTTTCGACGCCCGATTTCAACCAATCCGCAGCAAATTGGCAATAAGCAATGGGCGAATTGCGCGATTTCCAAACCCCGGCGCTCGGCGACTGGAAACCGCGCAACTTTAAGGATTTGTTTTTCGCTGTTCTTTACCATTGCCCTCTAGCAATTGAAGCCGGCGCGACCGCTGTCGCCCGCCGCTACGAAACCATTTCCGGAGGTCCCTTGACCGATCCGCAACCGGCCCTGCCGTTTTCCTTCACGGCGCCCCTTCCCGAGGTGGCCTCGCCGGTTGAGAAACTGAACCGCGTCAAGGGCATGGATGATGGCGTGCGAATCCAGCGGGCGCTTGAGGCGGCCAACGAGACGGCCTATCACTGGATCGTCGACAGCGACGAGATTGTGTGGAGCGGCAATGCCGCCGAGGTCTTGGGCTGCGCGCCAGGCTTGATCGCCACGGGGCGCGCCTATGCCGCCTATCTCGATGCCGACAATTTCGCCAGCCGCTTTGACACGGTTATGCGCTCGACCCTCACCGATGATGGCGGCGGGGTGCCGTTCCAGATCGAATATCTGTTCCGGCCCGAGGGCCGCCAAGCCCGCCGCGCCATCTGGGTCGAGGACCATGGCCGCTGGTATTGCGGCGGCAACGGCCGTCCGGTGGAAGTTTTCGGCACCGTGCGGCGCATCGACGACCGCCACCAGCGTGACCAGCATTTGAGCTTCCTCGGCAATTGCGATCCCCTGACAGGCATGATGAACCGCGGCCGCATGGCCGAAGCGCTGGGCGAGGCCTTGTCGGTGGCCCAGCATGAAGCCTCGTCCTGCGCCTTTCTCATCGCCGCCATCAACAACCTGCCGGTGGTCAACGAGGCCTACGGCTTCGAAGTGGCCGACGACGTCGTTGCCGCAACTTCCCGCAGACTGCGCCAGGCGGTCCGCACCGGCGATGCCATCGCCCGTTATTCCGGCAGCAAGTTCGGCATTATCCTCAACAAGTGCGACGAAAATGAATTGCAGATCGCCGCCGAACGCTTCCTCGCTGTCGCCCGCGAGAGCGTCATCGAAACCGAGCGCGGCCCCGTTTGGGCCATGCTGTCGATTGGCGCGTTGGTCTTGCCCAGGTATGCAACCGACGTCAACACTGCGATGGCGCGGGCCGAAGAGGCGCTCGCCGAAGCGCGCCACCTGCCCTCGGACGGCTGCGTGATCTACAAGCCGTCGCAACAACGCATGTCCGAAAGAAGCCAGAACGCCCGTTGGGCGACCGAAATCGTCCGCTGCCTCAAGGACGACCGCTTCAGCCTCGCCTATCAGCCGATCGTCGATGCCAGGACCGGCAAGCCCGTTATGCACGAAGCGCTGCTGCGCATGGTGGATGCGGGCGGTAAGCTGATCGAAGCGCGTCACCTCATACCGGTTGCCGAAAAACTAGGGCTCGTGCGTCTCATCGACCGCGCCGTGGTGCAGATGTCGCTGGCGGCGCTCAACAAATATCCGGACGCGCGCATTTCGCTCAACGTCTCCGGCACCACCGCCACCGACCCGCGCTGGTTCCGCCAGCTCATCGACATGATGTCGCCGAACCGCATCGTCACCGACAGGCTCACCGTCGAGATCACCGAAACCGTCGCTCTCGGCTCGCTGAGCGAAACGGTGCGCTTCGTCGAGCAGCTCCGCGATCTCGGCTGTTCCGTTGCGATCGACGATTTTGGTGCGGGCTTCACGTCGTTCCGCAATCTGCGGGCCCTGCCGGTCGACATTCTGAAGCTCGACGGATCCTTCTGCCTTGGCCTCAAGGACAATAACGACAACCAGTATTTCATCCGCTCGCTCATCGATCTCGCCCACAAGTTCGGGCTGAAGGCGGTGGCCGAGTGGGTCGAGACCGGGAAGGACGCAGAGCTGCTTCGGCAGTGGGGCATCGACTACATGCAAGGCATACATTTCGGCGCGGCGCTCGTCGATCCCCCCTGGCAGACGGAGACCGATTCGTCGCGCTTCGAGGCCGTCCGATCTGGTCCCGCGCCGCGGCCCTTGGCCGGGATCAGGCCGCATGCCGCCGAGCCGGAAGCAGGCCGCGCTGCGCCTTCCTCCAGCAATGCCTTCGCCTTCGCAGGATTTGAACCGCCGCCGGAGGCGGAACCGCCTCAGGCGGACGCTGGCGAATTCGGCGTATCGCGGCTGCGCAAGGCGATCGATATTCTCGATGGCACATTCCGCAAGCCACGCGCCCCGGCGGAAGTGGCCGGCGCCGAGCCGAGCTATGCCAATCCGGTGACAATACCCGCCGGCCGGGCGGCCCTCTAGGGCTATTTACCGGCGATTGAATCGAGCTTCTGCTGCATTGCCGCCAACTGCTCCTTGAGCGTTTGCAAATCGTCCTTGCCGGGTGCGGCGGGCTGCGGCTTCGATTGTGTGGAATTTCCCGGCTGGCCCATGGCCATGGCGGCGAAGGGATTGAACATGCGCATCGCGTCGTTGAACAGCGACATGTTGCGTTTGGCATGTTCCTCCATGGCCTTGAACGGATCCGCACCCCAGGATTCCAGCAACTGCTGGCGGAACTTCTCCTGTTCCTTGGACAGATTGTCGAGGGAGAACTCCAGATAGCGGGAACGAAGGCCTGCATCGAGTCGCCATAGAAGCGGATCAGCTGACGCAGGAAATTGATCGGCAGCAGATTGGTGCCCTTGTTCTCTTCCTCGAAGATGATCTGGGTCAGGACCGAGCGGGTGATCTCCTCGCCGGTCTTGGCGTCATAGACCACGAAATTGGTGCCCGCCTTCACCATGGTGGCGAGATCGTCGAGCGTCACATAGGTGCTGGTCGCGGTATTGTAGAGCCGGCGGTTGGCGTATTTCTTGATCACCACCGCGTTTTGCGGTGCGGCTTTTTCCTCACTCAACGCGCACACTCCTCCCGCAAGGGTTCGATCCGGGCTGCATTGCAAAAATCTGCTCTCTGCACTGCACAATTGCAAGTGCAAAAATCTCCCGTAATTGTTAACGAGACTCTGTCGCATTGCACAAAAGATGCTATGGGAGGGGCATATCAGACAATTAACAAGGAGATCGTCAGATGGCCGGAACGGATGTCGTCATTGTTGCTGCGGCGCGTACGCCGGTGGGGTCTTTCAACGGCTCACTGTCGGGCGTAGCCGCCTCCTATCTGGGAACGGTGGCTCTCAAGGCGGCCATGGAACGCGCCAAGATTGCAGCCAAGGAAGTGGACGAAGTGATCCTCGGTCAGGTTCTGGCCGCTGGCCAAGGCCAGAATCCGGCTCGCCAGGCGGCGGTCAATGCCGGCATTTCGGTCGAAAGCCCGGCCTGGGGCATGAACCAGCTGTGCGGCTCGGGACTTCGCGCCGTGGCGCTGGGCATGCAGCAGATCGTCAATGGCGACGCCAGTATTGTGGCGGCGGGCGGCCAGGAATCGATGAGCAAGGCGCCGCATGTGGCGCATCTGCGCGACGGCGTGAAGATGGGCGACTGGACCATGGTCGATACCATGATCAAGGACGGGCTGTGGGATGCCTTCAACGGCTATCACATGGGAAATACCGCCGAGAATGTTGCGCGCCAGTGGCAGATCACCCGCGACACCCAGGATGCCTTCGCGGTGGCCTCGCAGAACAAGGCCGAGAAGGCGCAAAGCGCCGGCAAGTTCAAGGACGAGATCGCGCCGGTCACCATCTCGACGCGCAAGGGCGACGTGGTCGTATCCGAAGACGAATACATCAAGAAGGGCGTGACCCTCGAACAGGTCGCCAAGCTCAAGCCAGCCTTCGCCAAGGATGGCATCGGTGACCGCCGCCAATGCCTCCGGCATCAATGATGGTGCCGCGGCGGTGATCCTGATGAGCGCCAAGGAAGCCGAGAAGCGCGGCCTGACGCCGCTCGCCCGCATCGCCTCGTGGGCGAGTGTCGGTGTCGATCCCGCCATCATGGGTTCGGGGCCCATCCCCGCCTCGCGGGCCGCGCTGAAGAAGGCCGGCTGGAAGACCGAAGATCTCGATCTCGTCGAAGCCAATGAGGCCTTCGCCGCGCAAGCCTGCGCGGTCAACAAGGACATGGGCTGGAACCCGGACATCGTCAACGTCAATGGCGGCGCCATCGCCATCGGCCATCCGATCGGTGCGTCGCGGTGCCCGCGTGCTCACCACGCTGCTCCATGAAATGGGCAAGCGCAATTCCAAGAAGGGTCTCGCCACCCTGTGCATCGGCGGCGGCATGGGCATCGCCATGTGCGTCGAACGCTGATCGGGGGAGGAAACCATGGCACGTGTTGCAGTCGTCACCGGTGGCAGCCGCGGCATCGGTGCCGCCATCTCCAAGGCGCTGAAGGCGGCCGGCTACAAGGTTGCCGCCAATTATGCCGGCAATGACGAGGCCGCCGCCAAGTTCAAGGCCGAGACCGGCATTCCCGTCTACAAATGGGATGTGTCGAACTACGAGGCCTGCGCCGCGGGCCTCAAGAAGGTCGAGGCCGATCTCGGTCCCATCGAAGTGCTGGTCAACAATGCCGGCATCACCCGCGACGCGCATGTTCCACAAGATGACGGCCGAGCAGTGGAACGAGGTGATCAACACCAATCTCAATTCGCTGTTCAACATGACCCGGCCCGTGATCGAAGGCATGCGCGACGCGGAAGCTTCGGCCGCATCATCTGTATCTCCTCGATCAACGGCCAGAAAGGCCAGATGGGCCAGGCCAATTATTCCGCCGCGAAGGCGGGCGAGATCGGCTTCGTCAAGTCGCTGGCCCAGGAAGGCGCCGCCAAGGGCATCACCGTCAACGCCATCTGCCCCGGCTACATCGGCACCGAAATGGTGAGCGCCGTGCCCCAGGACGTGCTCGAGAAGCGCATCCTGCCGCTTGATCCCGGTGGGCCGCCTCGGCGAGCCGGAAGAGATCGCGCGCTGCGTGGTGTTCCTCGCCAGCCGACGAGGCGGGCTTCATCACCGGCTCGACGCTTGTCCGCCAATGGCGGCCAGTACATGATGTAACGATGCGCCGGGCGGCTGCCATAGCTTTCGTTGTCGCGACTTTCGCAGCCGCGCCCGCACGCCCTTGCCGACGCCATCGACGGCGAATGGTGTTCCGCAGGATGGCAAGAGCCTGAAAATCGACGGACCCTCAAATCCGCACCCCTGCCGGGATCCGAGACGACCGGCCGCTATTCCCGCCACGCCTTTGCCTATGAGCCGCCCGAAGGCGATCCCGACCGCGGACTGATCGTCGTCATGGAACTGCTCAACGAGGAACTGATGCACCTGGTTCGCGTCAAGGACGGTGTTGCGGGCGCCGTCGAGGAATGGCGCCGCTGCAACGTCACCTCCTCACTCCAGTGTCATCGCCGGATTATCCGGCGACCCATTTTGCAACATGACCGAACGCCTGTCAGTTGGAAAGATGGCCCCGCAGCAAGTGCGGGGATGACAGAATGGGGGTACATGGAACTCGCGGCAGAAAATCTGCACTGCGAACGCGGGGGCCGGACCGTCTTCCGCGATCTCGCCTTTGCGCTGAAGGCCGGCGAACTCCTGCAGCTCACCGGCCCCAACGGGTCCGGCAAGTCATCGCTGCTCCGCTTGATCGCCGGTCTCAACGACCCGGCAGACGGCACGATTGTGTTGCATGGCGGCCATGGCGAGCTGTCGATCGGCCAGCAGTGCCATTATGTGGCGCATCAGGATGCCGTCAAGCCGGCGCTCACCGTGGCCGAGAATCTGGAATTCTGGCGCGGCGTTTCTGGGCGGCGGCGATGTCGAGAGAGCTCTCGCCGCCCTCGATCTGGCGCGCCTTGCTCATTATCCCGCGGCACTTCTCTCGGCCGGGCAGAAGCGCCGGCTGGCGCTCGCCCGGGTGGCGCTGGTGCCGCGCGCCCTCTGGCTGCTCGACGAACCCACCATCGGACTCGACAAGAATTCGCGCCTGCTGCTCTGCCGCCTGATGCAGGCCCAGCTCGATTCACGGCGGACTGATCATCGCGGCCACCCATGTGCCGCTCGGCATCGAGGCGCAACGCCACCTCGACCTGGGGGAGCCATCATGAACGCGATCTGGGCGCTGATCCGGCGCGATCTCATCTTGAGCCTCCGGCAGGGCGGCGGTGCCGGAACCGCACTTGGCTTCTTTCTCACCGTCGTCGTGCTGCTGCCCCTCGGCCTCGGCCCCGATCAGGCGCTGCTGCAGCGGATCGCGCCCGGCGCCCTGTGGATCGCCCTGCTGCTCTCGGTGCTGCTGTCGGCCGACCGCATCTTCCAGCAGGACTTCGAGGACGGCTCGCTCGACATTCATGGCCATGGCGCCCTTGCCGCTCGAACTCGTGGCGCTCGCCAAGGCGTCGCCCACTGGCTGTCCGCCAGCCTGCCGCTCGCCATTGCCGCACCGCTTCTGGGCTTTCTGCATCAATCTCGAGCCGCCGGCGATCCTGCCGCTCTGGCCTTGCCATGGTGCTCGGCTCGGTGACCCTGTCGCTGCTTGGCCGCCATCGGTGCGGCGGTGACCGTGGGCCTCAGGCGCGGCGGCCTTCTCGTCTCGCTGCTGGTCCTGCCGCTCTATGTGCCGGTGCTGATCTTCGGCATGTCGGCCATGGGCGGCGGCCCCGATCTTGCCACAGCTTCGCTGCTTATACTTCTGGCGCTGGCGCTCGCCAGCCTGGTGCTGGCGCCCATTGCCGCGGCTGCGGCACTCAGGTCCTATCTCAAATGAACCACGAAGGCTAAATCCCGGCCATGCAGTCACTCGCCAATCCCGCCCGCTTCCTCAGGATCGCCAACGCAATCCTGCCCTTTGTCTGGGCTGCGGCGGCTCTGTGCTTTGCGGTTGGACTCTATGGCGCGCTCGTCGCGGCACCCGCCGACTATCAGCAGGGCGAGACGGTGCGCATCATGTTCGTGCATGTGCCGGCCGCCTGGATGGCGCTCTTCGTCTATACGGTGATGGCGGCTGGCCAGCGCCATGGCCATCGTCTTCCGTCATCCGCTCGCCGATGTGGCGGCGAAGGCCGCAGCGCCCGATCGGCGCCGCCTTCTGCTTTCTCGCGCTCGCCACCGGCTCGCTGTGGGGCAAGCCCATGTGGGGCGCCTGGTGGGTGTGGGATGCGCAGGCTCACCTCGATGTTCGTGCTGCTGCTGCTCTATCTCGGCTACATGGCGGTCTGGCAGGCGATCGACGAGCCGCACCGCGCCGCCCAGATCGCCCGCATCGTGGCGCTCGTCGGCTTCGTCAATGTTCCGATCGTCAAGTTTTCGGTCGACTGGTGGAACTCGCTGCACCAGCCGGCCAGCGTGCTTCGCATGGACGGCCCCACCATCCACATCTCCATCCTCTGGCCGCTCCTGGTGATGGGGCTCGCCTACGCGCTGCTGTTCCTGGCGCTCCATCTCGTCGCCATGCGCAGCGAGATCGCGGCGCGCAAGATCAGGCAGTTGCGCATCGCCCGCATCGGAGACCGCTGATGGACCTTGCCGCGCCGCATACGGGCTTTCGTCGCTCGCGGCTTACGTGATCTCGGCGCTGGTCCTGTTCGGGCTTGCCGCATTCATCGTGGTCCGCGACAGGAGGCTCGCCGCCGAGGCCGACGCACTCGACCGTCAGCGCCTGAAGGATGCGCCGTGAGCGAAATCGCAACGGCACCGCGCCGGAGGCTGCGGCTGGCCATCGTTCCGGCCCTGCGTCTTCGCGGCCTCGCGGCGCTGTTGTGGCGCGGCCTCTCCGGCGATCCTTCCGAAATTCCCTCGGCCCTCATCGGCAAGCAGGTTCCGAACTTTCGCTCTTCCCGCACTTGCAGGGGCTGGGCGTGCCGGGTTTCGACACCGCGAGTCTCAAGGCGGGCAGCGTCACCGTCGTCAATGTCTGGGCGTCCTGGTGCGTACCCTGCCGCGCAGGAGCATCCGCTGCTCATGGAGCTTGCCAAGCGCCAGGATATCCGCCTCTACGGCATCAACTACAAGGACGAGCCGGAAAACGCCCGGCGATTCCTCGGCACCCTCGGCCTGCCCTATGCCGCGGTCGGCGTCGATCGAGGACGGGCGCGTGGCCATCGATTGGGGCGTCTACGGCGTGCCCGAGACCTTCATCGTCGATGGCGCCGGCATGATCCGCTTCAAATGGATCGGGCCGCTGACGGCCGCAGCCGTGGACGGCACGTTTTCAGCGGAAATCGAAAAGGCCAAGACGCCGCTGCCTGAGCAGCAATTCAGGCGCGGCGGCGTATCTTGAGCTTGCGGCCGGGCTTCGCCGGTTCCTTCTCCTCGATCTTGTCCATCTCGGCGGCGAGAACCGCGAGATTGTCGAGGAAGGGCTTGCGGTCGCCGCCGGGACGAGCGACAGAAGCTGCCGGTCCACCTCGTCGGCGCCGGGTTGCGCCGTCTTCAGCATCTTCTTGCCGACGGCGGTGATGCGGATGGCATTGGTGCGGCCGTCGTCCTTGGTGCGGCGGCGCTGCAGATAGCCTTGCGCCAAGAGCCGCGCCACCAGATCGGCAAGCGTCGAGCGGTCGATGCCGGTCACCTTCACCAGATCGGTCTGGCTCTTGCCGTCATTGTTGTCGACGGCGAGCAGCACGGTGAACTGCCGGTGGGTGAGGCCCGACTTGCCGACCTCGCCCATGTAGATGTGGTTTGAAAACTGCGCCGCACGTTTCAGCAAGATGCGACGGCGAACGCGAGAACTGCTTCACGTCCCTGTTGCCCGTCATGCCCTTCTCCTGCCACATGAACCGTTGGCGTTTACGCCCATCGGTTCAATGTTCTGCTCCCTCATTGCCTCGATCGCCCGTTCGCAATCTCTTATCCCCCGGCAGTGCGGAGGCCGAACCGGGACGTTCCGGAGCCGCGTTGTCCTAGCGACTCGCCTTTCCCGCTGCAAGTGAAAAGAAGATCGCGCCCCATAATGGAAAATTGCACCGCCTATCCGAAATCAGTTAAAATCATCAGGACACGGAATTCAACCCTTGACATCCGATGAGCGATCGTTCTCTGCCCGCCCATTTTGCCAGATCGGTGCCGCCGGGCGACACCCACGAGCGTGACGTCTGCGGCACCTGCGGCTTCGTGCATTACGCCAATCCGAAGGTCGTGACCGGATCAATTGTGCGCCGCGATGGCTTGATCCTGCTGTGCCGCCGGGCCATCGAGCCGCGCCGCGGATTCTGGACTTTACCCGCGGGATTCATGGAGTTGGGCGAGACCGTCGAGGCGGCGGCGCGGCGCGAAGCGCGCGAGGAAGCCAATGCCGAGATCGTCATCGACCGGCTCTTCGCCGTCTACAGCATTCCGCGCCTGGCCCAGGTCCAGGTCATGTACCTGGCGCATCTGGCGGCGCCGGAGGTCTCCGCCGGCACCGAAAGCCTGGAAGTGAAATTCATGGGCTGGGACGAAATCCCCTGGGCCGATCTCGCCTTTCCCTCGGTGCGCTGGGCCCTCGAGCAGTACCGCTCGGTCGAAGGCCGGGCGGATTTCGCGCCCTTCTCCAACCCGCCGGGCGAGTTCGGCGATGTTAAACCGATGACTTAGGTTCGTCCTCGACGGCGTGCTTGGCCATGAAGGGCGCGTTGGCGAGCGCGAAGACGAGCGTCATGGGCACGCAGGCCGAAGACCTTGAAGTTCACCCATATATCGGTCGAGACATTGCGCCAGACGATTTCGTTGAGGGCAGCAAGGCAGAAGAAGAACACGCCCCAGCGCAGCGTGAGCGTGCGCCAGGCCGCCTCGGGAAGCTTCAATGCCTCGCCCATCACGAGCTTCAGATAGCTGCGGCCGAAGGCGAGACCGCCGAGCAGGATGGCGCCGAACAGCGCGTTGATCAGCGTCACCTTCACCTTGATGAAGAGTATCGCTCTGCAGCCAGAGCGTAAGCCCGCCGAAGATCGCCACGAACACGGCGCTGACCAGCGGCACCTTGGCGAGCTTGCGGGTGAGTGATCCAGGAGACCGCCAGCGCCACCGCGGTCGCCACCATGAAGATGCCGGTGCCCCAGAAAATTCCGCCCTGCCAGTTGCCGATGAAGAAGGCCATGCAGCGGCCCCATCTCGATCAGGAATTTGAGGACGCGGTTTCATGCTGCCTCCTCGAGTCCGGAGATGGCGCGCGCAAAGGCCTCCGCGTCGAAGGGCTGCAGATCGTCGATGGTTTCGCCGACGCCAATCGCATGCACCGGCAGCTTGAATTTCTCGGCGATGGCGACGAGGATGCCGCCGCGCGCCGTGCCATCAAGCTTGGTCATGATGAGGCCGGTGACGCCCGCGACCTTGGTGAAGATGTCGGCCTGCGAGATGGCATTCTGCCCGGTCGTGGCATCGAGCACCAGCAGCACCGCATGGGGCGCCGTCTGCATCCTGCTTCTTGATCACCCGCACGATCTTGTCGAGTTCGTCCATGAGATAGGCCTTGTTCTGCAGGCGCCCCGCCGTATCGATGAACAGGATGTCGGTGCCGTCTTCGCGCGCCGTCTTCATCGCATCGATAGGCCAGTCCCGACGACATCCGATCCCGTCGGCCGCGACATGGTCTTGGCGCCGATGCGCTCGCCCCAGATGGTGAGCTGCTCGATCGCCGCGGCGCGGAACGTATCGCAGGCGGCAAACATCACCTTGAAGCCTTCGCCCGTGGCGATGGCGCCGAGCTTGCCGATGGTCGTGGTCTTGCCGGACCCGTTGACGCCGACCACCAGAACGACGAAGGGCTTCTCGCGCCGAAATTGAACGGCACCTCGACGGGCTTCAGCACCTTGGCCACTTCCGCTGCCAGAATGCGCTTCACTTCCTCGGGATCGATTTCCTTGTCATAGCGCCCGGCCGACACCGCCTTGATGATGCGCTCCGAAACCGCAAGGCCGAGATCGGCCTGGATCAGCACGTCTTCCAGTTCCTCCAGCGTCGTCGCATCGAGCTTGCGCTTGGTGAAGATCGAGGTGATCGACGTGGTGATCGATTTCGAGGATTTGGACAGGCCCTGCGTTGAGCCGCGACAACCAGCCGCGCCGGGCTTGGCGGCTCCGGCTCGGGCTCGGGCAGCAGGCTGCGGAGGCATGACAACCGGCGGCGGAGCGCTTCGATCGACAACAGGCTCCGGCTCAGCGAGCGGTTCCGGTTCCGGCGGAGCGGCGGCGGCGGCGGCGGGGCAGCACGACTTTCTTCTCCGGCTTCGGTTCCGGCTTCCTGACCTCGACTTTTCTTCGGTTCGGGTTTCTTCGGTTCCGGCTTCTTGACTTCGGCTTTTTTGGGTTCGGGCTTTTTCGGTTCCGGCTTCTTGGCCTCGACCTTCTTCGGTTCCGGCTTCTTCGGTTCCGGCTTTCTTGACCTCAATCTTTTTCGGCTCAGGCTTGGTTTTCGGCCTTCGGTTCGGGCTTCTTGGCTTCGACCTTTTTGGGCTCCGGCTTTTACCTTGGGCTTGGTTCGCTTCTTCGGTTCAGGCGCGGCCTTTGCCTCGGTTCGATCCGACGGGTTCCGGTTCACCTCGGCCTGCGGCTCCGGCTCTACCGGCTCCGGAACAGCCTCAACGATGACCGGTGCAGGCGCTTCTAGCTGCTCGACGGTGGCGGCGGTGGCGCTTCTTCCGTCTTGCCGACGATGCGGTTGAAAAGCTTCTTGAAGAACCCGCTCATGCGGCGAGCCTTGCTTCGAGATGATCGGCCCGCGCGCCCGTCACCTGGGCCGTGACGATGGCCCCGGGCGTCAGGCTTTGCGCGAATTTTACCGGCGCGAAATGCTCAGTGCGGCCCGAATTGCAGGGTCTCGACCAGCATCGCGCTGCGTGCGCCCCGATCGCTGGTTGAGGAAGCGGAACAAGCCGCTCTTCGCCCTTGGCGCGCAAGCGCTGGGCCCGCTCCTTGATCACCAGCTTGTCCAGTTGCGGCATGCGCGCCGCCGGGCGTTCCGGGCCGTGGCGAAAACGGAAAGACATGCAGATAGGTGAGGCCGCACTCATCGACGATCTTCAGCGAATTCTCGAACATCGCCTCGGTCTCGGTCGGAAAGCCCGCGATGATGTCGGCGCCGAACACCATGTCCGGGCGGCGCGACGTGCAGCTCATCGCAGAAGGCGATGGAATCTTCCCGCGCATGCCGCCGCTTCATGCGCTTCAGGATCATGTTGTCGCCCGACTGCAGCGACAGATGGATATGCGGCATCAGGCGCATCCTCGCCCGCCATCACATCCATCAATTCCGGCATCGGCTTCGATGGAATCGATCGACGACAGCCGCAGGCGCTTGAGATCGGGCACGTCCTTCAGAATGCGGCTGACCAGGCGCGCCAAGTTTCGGCGCACCGTCAAGATCGGCGCCCCACGAGGTGATATCAACGCCGGACAGCACGACTTCCGCATAGCCATTGGCCACCAGGCGGCGCACCTGTTCCACCGCCTCGTCGCACCTGCAACCGAGCGCGAATTGCCGCGCCCAAAGGGAATGATGCAGAAGGTGCAGCGATGGTCGCAGCCATTCTGCACCTGCACGAAGGCCCGCGTGCGTTCCGTCAAGCCCTCGATCATGTGCAGATGGTTTCTTGCGCACCGGCCATGATGTCGCTCACCGCGCACGCGGTCGTTGGCGCCGGGCAGCCAGTTCTGCGGCTGCAGTTTTCTCTTCATTGCCGAGAACCAGATCGACTTCCGGCATGGCGGCGAACATGTGCGGCGTCGGTCTGCGCCGCGCAGCCCGTGACGATGATGTTCGCGATTGCGGCTGTTCCTTGCGCGCCTTGCGGATCGCCTGGCGCGCCTGGCGCGTGGCTTCCGCCGTCACCGCGCAGGTGTTGAAGACGATGGCGTCCGTCAAGCCCGGCCTTCGCCGCATGGCCGCGCATCACTTCCGACTCGTAGGTATTGAGCCGGCAGCCGAAGGTGACGAATTCGCGTTCGCTCATGCGAGCCAGCTCTCGCGGCAGCGTGCCGTCGAATTCATAGGCGACGGGCCCGGTCATCAGCACGTGATCGTCGCTGTCGCGCCATTCCATCATCGAGGTCGCCGCCGGGCAAGGTGATCCGGCACTTGCGGTCAATGATCTTGATGCGCGCGCCCGCCGCCATCGCGGCGCAGGCCGCCGTGCCGCAAGCCTGGTGAGGCCGGCGCCGCGCTCCCACACCTTCAGCGTCACGTGATCCCGCGCATCGAACGCGCGCCAGCGAGATATTCGCCCGCTCGGGAAACAGCGGATGATGCTCCAGCATCGGGCCCGACCTTGGAGAGATCGACCACATCCAGATCCTTCACCCAGAAGATGCAGTGGGGATTGCCGACATTGACCACCGATGGCGAATGAATGAGCGGCGCATCGATGGGGCCGACCTGCAATTCGATATGGCGGGTGTCGTGGAAAGGCTCCGACAGCGGAATGTCCTTCCAGCCGAAGCGCGGCACGCCATTGTCGACGGTCACCAGCCTGTCGCCCGCCTTTCGCGGCGACGAGAAAGCCGCCCTTCGTATCGATGGTGGCGCGCGCGCGTGTGATTTTCGTCGAACAGCATATCGGCGATGCAGCGCGAGGCATTGCCGCAGCTTTCGACCTCGAAGCCGTCGTTGTTCCAGATCCGCATGCGCACATCGGCCGTCTCGGATGTCTCGCAGCAGGATCAACTGGTCGCAGCCGATGCCGGTGTTGCGGTCGGCGATGGCGCGGGCCCTGGTCTCGTCGATGGAGATGGCGCGAGCGCGCGCATCGAGCACGACAAAATCATTGCCGAGCCCGTTCATCTTGCGGAAAGGAATGGCGAAAGCCTGCTGTCATGGCTGGGGCTTATATGGTGAAACGCCGTCGCTGGAATGCCAGCCCGCTTGCCGGGCGGAGAGCTTTATGGTGAGCATGGCCGCCATGACCGCCATGTCTCCCGCCCACCGCATCAATCCCGTGGATCGTCGTCTGGCTGTGTTTCGCCACGCTTTCCATCGTCATGTCGGCGCGCCAGTCGGTGTCGATCATGACCGACGAATGGGCCAACACGCTGGGCTGGTCCAAGACCTTCATCGGCTCGGGCCAATCGGTGGCGCTGGTCATGGTGGCGATCTTCGCGCCAGTCGCCGGCAACCTCGCCGACCGTTTCGGCGCCCGCATCATGCTGGTGGCGGGATTGCTGCTGCTCATGGCGGGACTCCTGGCCTTCGCCGCCGTTCCCGTCGCCGGCATCTATATTCTGGGCTACGGCCTGGTCGGCGGGGTTGGCTTCGCCACCGCCAACATCCATCTGATCTCGACGGCACTGGCCAAGATTTTCACCGAGAACCGCGGCCTTGCCACCGGCATCGCCAATTCCGGCGCCACCGCCGGGCAATTCATCACCGTGCCGCTGCTGACCATCGGCCTCAGCTATTTTTCCTGGCGCTGGAGCATCGTCGGCGCTCGCCGCCGTCTGTGCCGTCATGGCCGCGGTCATCTGGATCGTGCTGAAGCCGTCGCAGGAGGAGGCCGCGGCAAAGGCGGAAACCATCTCGAAGGAGCCCCTGTGGGACCGGCTCAAATTCCTCCTCACCAATCCCACCTTTCACATTCTCTACTGGAGCTTCTTCATCTGCGGCATCACCACGACCGGGCGCCATCGAAACCCACTTCCTGCCCTATGCCGCCTATCTGCGGCTTTCCGCCGGTGCCGGCGTCGGGCATCTATGGCCTGACCATGGCGATCAATTTCGCCGGCATGATGCTGTCGGGCTGGCTCACCGACCGGGTCAACCGGCCCGCTGCTGCTGGGCTCCATCTACATCATGCGCTCGCTCTCCTTCATCGTGCTGATGTATGTGGGCACCAGCTATGAAATGATGATCCTGTTCGCCATCGATCTTCGGCATCTTCGATTATTCCACCGTGCCGCCGACCGCCAGCCTCGTTGCCTCGCATCTGGGCTTGAAGATCATGGGACTGGCCATGGGGCTGATCTCCGGCGGCCACGCGCTGGGCGGCGCGCTCGGCGCTTTCCTCGGCGGCTATCTGTTCGATCTCTTCGCCCGCTATACGGAAATGTGGTGGTTCGCCTTCGGCACGGCGATTCTGGCGGGAGCGATGGTGTTCATGCTGCGGGAGAACCGGCCGGCGCGATCGCTGGTTCCGGCAACATAACGGGCGCTTCCATGACCGAAATGAATTTCCTCAGCAAGCTGACCGGCTGCTTCGCCATGCCGGCGGCGGAGAACCCGACCGTGGCGATGATCGAGGCCGCTTACCGCCATCACGGCCTCGACTGGCGCTACATCAATTGCGAAGTGCCGCCCGAGAAGTTGGGCGACGCCGTGAAAGGCGCGAGAGCCATGGGCTGGATGGGCTTCAATTGCTCGATTCCGCATAAGGTGGCCGTCATCGAGCATCTCAATGGCTTGGGCGATTCCGCCCGGATCATGGGCGCCGTCAATTGCGCCGTCAGGCGGGGCGATCAATTCATCGGCGAGAACACCGACGGCAAGGGCTTCCTGAAATCGCTCGCCGAAGTCGTCGACCCCAAGGGCAAAGCCATCGTCATGTTCGGCGCCGGTGGCGCGGCGCGTGCCATCAGTGTTGAACTGGCATTGGCGGGTGCCAAGTCGATCAATGTCGTCAACCGCGGCCGCGAGCGCGGGCTTGGCCTGGTGAAGCTGCTCAACGAAAAAACACCGGCCAAGGCCATGCTGGTGAACTGGCCCAGGGCCTACTCCATTCCTGCGGGCACCGACATCGTCGTCAACGCCACCTCGATCGGCCTCGCCGACGCCGACGCCGCGCTCGATCTCTATCTCAATTCCCTGAAGCCCGGAATGATCGTGGCCGATGTCATTCCCAATCCGCCCCGCACCCGCTTCGTGCGCGATGCCCAAGCCCGCGGCTGCACGGTGATCGACGGTCTCGGCATGCTGATCAACCAGGGTGTGATCGGCGTGAAGTATTGGACGGGAGTGGATGTCGATCCAGCCAGCATGCGCAAGAAGCTGGAAGAGATTTTCGGGGCGTGAGGGATGGCGCTGGACTGTGGAGAGCAGCATCCAGCAGTGTTCCGCCCTAACAATTCATGCTATGGCCATCTCATGAATATTACTTTTGAAACAGAACAGGAAGAAGACGGTCGCTGGCTTGCGGAGGTTCCGGAGCTTGCGGGCGTCATGGCCTATGGTGCAACCGAACGGGAGGCAATTGCCAACGCAGAGGCCTTGGCGTTGCGGGTTCTCGCGGAAAAACTCTACCCAACCTCTCCATCATCGGCCTTGAGCCGGTGATCCAGTCTGGATGGCAGGCTCAAGGCCTGCCATGGAGAGTTGGACGGACCACCCGAGTTTGACTTCCCGCCCCTTTCCCCTAAGTCCCCCGCAATCTCAAAGACGCTTGAACGTCTTCCGGTCACTTCACACATGGGGTCTTGATATCCCTAAGAGGTGAAGCGGCCAGCATCCGGCAGCGAGTTTCGCCCCCGGGTGCGAAGTGTGTTTGGGTGACAATTACTATTGTCATTGCCGGGCTTGTCCCGGCAACCCATGGATAAGTCGGGCGCGTTGCCTGGCTTTACGATGGGTCCCCGGGACAAGCCCGGGGATGACAGAAAAACAGGAACACTAGAACCACAATGTTCGAAACCTTAAGCGAGCGCCTGTCCGGCATATTCGACAAGCTCACCGGCCGGGGTGCGCTGTCGGAGGCCGATGTCGATGCGGCGATGCGCGAGGTGCGCCGCGCCCTGCTTGAGGCCGATGTGGCGCTCGAAGTGGTCCGCACTTTCATCGACAAGGTGAGGGAACGGGCCGTGGGCGCCGAGATCGTCAAGTCGATCAGGCCCGGCCAGATGGTGGTCAAGATCGTCCACGACGCGCTGGTCGAGACGCTGGGCTCGGAAGGCTCCGCCCTCAACCTGCGCGCCGCGCCGCCGGTTGCCATTCTCATGGTCGGCCTGCAGGGCTCCGGCAAGACCACGACCACCGCCAAGATCGCCAAGCGCCTGACCGAGCGCGACAAGCGCAAGGTTCTGATGGCCTCGCTCGATACGGCGCGGCCCGCCGCCCAGGAACAGCTTGCCATTCTCGGCCGGCAGGTGAAGGTCGACACGCTCGCCATCGTCAAGGGCGAAACCCCGGCTCAGATCGCCAAGCGCGCCATGTCGGAAGCCCGCAAGGGCGGCTACGACGTGGTGATGCTCGATACCGCCGGCCGCCTGCACATCGATGAGGAACTGCTCGCCGAAGCCGCCGCCGTGCGCGACATCGCCAAGCCCAATGAAACACTGCTCGTCGCCGATGCCCTGACCGGCCAGGACGCGGTCAATCTCGCCCGCGCCTTCGACGAGAAGATCGGCATCACCGGCATCGTGCTGACCCGGATCGACGGCGACGGCCGCGGCGGTGCGGCACTTTCCATGCGCGCCGTCACCGGCAAGCCGATCAAGCTCATGGGCACCGGCGAAAAGCTCGAGGGCCTCGAGGATTTCCACCCCGAGCGCATCGCCGGCCGCATTCTCGGCATGGGCGACGTGGTGAGCCTGGTCGAAAGGGCGGCGCCATGGATATCGACCACGACAAGGCCCGCAAGATCGCCGAGCGCATGAAGAAGGGCGCCTTCGATCTCGACGATCTCGCCGATCAGCTGCAGCAGTTGCAGAAGATGGGCGGCATGGGCGGCATGATGAACATGCTGCCCGGCATGGGCAAGATCAAGAAGCAGATGGAAGGCGCCGATCTCGACAACGAGGTGCTGAAGCGCCAGATGGCGATCATCGCGCTCGATGACGCCCTATGAGAAGCGCAATCCCAAGATCATGAACGCCTCCGCAAGAAGCGCGTGGCGGCGGGCTCCGGCACCAAGGTCGAGGAAATCAACCGCCTGCTCAAGATGCATCTGCAGATGGGCGCCATGATGAAGCAGATGGGCCAGGGCAAGGGCCTGCTCGGCAAGCTGATGGGCGGCAAGGGCGCCCCCGATGCGGCCGAACTCGAGAAGATGCAGGCCGAACTGGCGAGCGATCGATCCGGACGCGCTGCCGGACGACTTGAAAGACATGATGAAGGGCGGCTCGCTGCCGCAAATGCCGTCAGGCCTTCCGGGCCTTGGCGGCAAGCTTCCGGGCCTCGGCGGCATTGCCGGGCCTGGGCGGCGCTCCCTTCAGAGGATTTCCCGGCCTTCCGGGGAAGAAGAAATGATCTCGAACACAAGGAGTGAATGAGACATGGCTGTCAAGATCAGGCTCGCGCGCGCGGGCACCAAGAAGCGTCCCTACTATCACATCGTGATGGCCGATGCCGGCGCACCGCGCGATGGCAAGTTCATCGAGGTGATCGGCGCCTTCAACCCGATGCTGCCCAAGACCGACGAAAACCGCGTGAAGCTCGACGCCGAGAAGGCCGCCGACTGGCTCAAGAAGGGCGCCCAGCCGACCGACCGGGTGCTGCGCTTCCTCGACAAGGCGGGTGTCATGAAGCGCGAGGCCCGCAACAATCCGGAGAAGGCCCTGCCCGGCAAGAAGCGCCTGGAGCGTGAGAAGGCCCAGGCCGACGCCGCCGCCAAGGTGGCCGAAGCCGCCGCCAAGGCGACTGAAGCTGCCGCCAAGGTGGCCGATACTGCCGCTAACGCGACTGAGGCCCCCGCCGAGGCCGCCGCCGCGCCGCAGTCGTAAGGTGGCGGACGTCACTTCACTTGTTCTCCCTCCCCTCGATGGGGAGGGTGGCGCGAAGCGCCGGGTGGGGTGATGCTTCCAAAGCACCAGACCCCCACCCCTAACCCCTCCCCACAAGAGGGAGGGGGAAGAGGACAAGTCTGCGTTGGCATCATCATTGGGCCTCATGGCGTCAAGGGCGAGGTGAAGCTCAAGAGCTTCACCGCCGATCCCGCAGGCATCGCCGGCTATGGCCCGCTCGCGACGGCCACCGGTGCAGCGGATCGAGATCGTCAAGCTCCGGCCGGGAAGGACGGTTTCATCGCCGTCCTCAAGGATGTCGGCGACCGCGACAGGGCCGAGGCGCTGAAGGGTGTTGAACTCTACATAGGCCGCGAGCGCCTGCCGCAACCGGAAAAAGGCCAAGTCTATCTCCGCGATCTCATCGGGCTCGCGGTCATGAGCGGCGGCGCCAGACTGGGCGAAGTGGTTGCCGTGCAGAACTACGGCGCCGGCGATCTTCTCGACGTGAAGGTGGATGGGAAGAAGGATACGGTGCTCATTCCCTTCGCCAAGGGGTTCGTGGTGGAAGCCGACCTTGCAGGCGGAAGGATCGCGGTCGAATTGCCCGTGGGCTTCCTGGATGAAACCTAATGACCTTCGCAGCAACCATTCTCACCCTTTTCCCCGAAATGTTTCCGGGTTCGCTCGGACATTCGCTGGCGGGCAAGGCGCTCGAACAGGGGCTGTGGTCGCTGGAAGTGCGCGACATCCGGGCATCGGCCACCGACCGGCACCGCAGCGTCGATGACTCACCGGCCGGCGGCGGTCCCGGCATGGTGATGAAGCCCGATGTGCTGGCCGCCGCCATCGATGCCGCACCTCATGCTGGGCCCGCGGCTGCTGATGAGCCCGCGCGGCGAGCCGCTGACCCAAGGCCTCGTCCGGAACTGGCGGCGGGACCCGGACTGCTCATCGTCTGCGGCCGTTTCGAAGGCGTGGACGAACGGGTGATCGAGAAGCGCGAGCTTCGTCGAAGTCTCGCTCGGCGATTTCGTGCTGTCGGGCGGCGAGCCGGCGGCGCTGGCCCTTCTCGATGCCGTCGTGCGGCTGCTGCCCGGCGTCATGGGAAAGCCCGAGAGCGGCGCAGAAGAAAGTTTCGAGGACGGCCTCCTGGAACAGCCGCACTATACCAAGCCCCGTATCTGGGAAGGTGCTGAAATCCCTCAGATTCTCCTCTCCGGCGACCACAAGGCCATTGCCCGCTGGAAGCGCGAGCAGCGCGAAGCCCTGACCCAGGCGCGGCGCCCCGACCTGTGGCGCAGGCATTTGACGGGAAAGATTTGATTTTCCTGAGTATTGGCGGTATAGGCGCGCAACCCCAAAGGATGACTGTCCATGAATATCATTCGAGCAGCTCGAAAAAGAGCAGGTCGCCATCGTGGCCGCCAAGCGCGCCGTGCCGGAATTCGCACCCGGCGACACGGTGATCGTCAACGTCAAGGTGGTCGAAGGCGACCGCATCCGCGTCCAGGCCTATGAGGGCGTGTGCATCGCCCGCTCCGGCGGCGGCATCAACGAGAATTTCACCGTCCGCAAGATTTCCTATGGCGAGGGTGTGGAGCGCGTCTTCCCGGTCTATTCGCCGCTGATCGACTCGATCAAGGTGGTGCGCCGCGGCAAGGTGCGCCGCGCCAAGCTCTATTATCTGCGCGGCCGCACCGGCAAGTCGGCCCGCATCGCCGAAAAGCAGAAGGCCTTCGGCCTGGTTGCGACGGCGCCGGCCAAGGACGCCGACGCATAATCCTCCGGTGACGGATGAATTCGCGGGGCCGGTGACGAACCGGCCCGGTTGCTTTTGAGAGCGGCCGATGCAGGACTATTTCGAGCAGAACCGCAGGAACTGGAACGACCGCGCCGCCATTCACTTCAAGGACGAGGCGGGCGGCTATGGCGTCCAGGCTTTCCTGTGCGGCGAAGACAATCTGCACGATATTGAGGACCGCGAGGTGGGCGACGTGGCGGGCAAACGCATCGCCCACCTGCAATGCCATTTCGGCATCGATACGCTGTGCCTGGCGCGGCGCGGTGCAAGCTGCGTGGGGCTCGACTTCTCGCCCGTCGCCATCGCGGCGGCGCGCGACCTGCAGAAACAGACAGGGCTCGACGCCATCTTCGTCGAGGGCAATGTCTATGACGCGCGGAAGCTGATCGAAGGCGATTTCGACTTGGTTTATGTCACCTGGGGCGCCATCGGCTGGCTGCCGGATGTCGCCCGCTGGGCGAAGGTCGTCTCGTCGCTGCTGAAACCCGGCGGCACGCTTTATCTGCTGGAAGGCCACCCGTCGCTCATGACGCTGGATGAGAAGGATCCGGAACTGCGCCCGGCCTACGACTGGCGCACACCGATCGACAAGCCCCTCACCATGAGCGAGGAGACGACCTACACGGGCGACACGGCGAAGATCGCCCATCCGGTGACGCATGAATGGATTCATCCTTTGAGCGATGTGATCAACGCCGTGATCGGCGCGGGCCTGACGCTCGATTACCTGCACGAACATGAGGAGCTTGCCTGGCAGTTCGCGCCGGTCATGGTGCCGAAAGAAGGCAAGCGCCGCATGTGGGTCCTGCCGGAAGGCTTTCCGCGCCTGCCGCTGGCCTATTCGCATCAAGGCGGCCAAGGCTCGGTAATCTCGGTCATACTTGATTGGGCTTTGACTTGCGCGCGGCAATAGCTAAATACCCGTCAAACCTCGCATTGGATATCGGACATGGCCGCCCCACGCACGCTTTACGACAAGATCTGGGACGATCATCTGGTCCATGAGGCCGCCGACGGCACCTGCCTTCTCTATATCGACCGGCATCTGGTCCATGAGGTGACGAGCCCGCAGGCCTTCGAGGGCCTGCGCCTGACCGGCCGCAAGGTGCGCCATCCCGAGACGCACCCTCGCCGTCGTCGATCACAATGTGCCGACCACCGACCGCAGCCACGGCATCGCCGAGCCCGAAAGCCGCATCCAGGTCGAGACGCTGGCCCAGAACGCCAAGGAATTCGGCATCGAATATTTCAACGAGCGCGACAGGCGCCAGGGCATCGTCCATGTGGTAGGGCCGGAACAGGGTTTCACGCTGCCCGGCACCACCATCGTCTGCGGCGACAGCCATACCTCGACCCATGGCGCCTTCGGGGCGCTCGCCCATGGCATCGGCACCTCGGAAGTCGAGCATGTGCTGGCCACCCAGACGCTGATCCAGAAGAAGGCCAAGAACATGCTGGTCGAGGTGGACGGCAAGCTCGCCCCCGGCGCCACCGCCAAGGACATCATCCTCGCCATCATCGGCGAGATCGGCACGGCCGGCGGCACCGGCTCGGTCATCGAATATGCCGGCGAGGCGATCCGCGACCTCTCCATGGAAGGCCGCATGACGGTCTGCAACATGTCGATCGAAGGCGGCGCCCGGGCCGGCATGATCGCCCCCGACGAGAAGGCCTTTGACTATCTGAAGGGCCGCCCCAAGGCGCCCAAGGGCGAGGCCTGGGACGCGGCGCGCCGCTACTGGGATAGTCTGCACACCGATGAAGGCGCCCATTTCGACCGGGTGGTGAAGCTCGATGCGGCGTCGCTGCCGCCCATCGTCTCCTGGGGCACCAGCCCCGAGGACGTGGTGTCGGTCGAGGGCGCGGTGCCCGAACCCTGACGACATCGCCGACGAGGGCAAGCGCCAGTCGAAATGGCGGGCGCTCGACTACATGGGCCTCAAGCCCGGCACCAGAAGATCACCGACATCCCGCTCGACGTGGTCTGGATCGGCTCCTGCACCAATGGCCGCATCGAGGATCTGCGCAATGTGGCAAAGATCGTCGAAGGCAAGAAGATCGCGGGCTCGCTCGCCTATGCCATGATCGTTCCGGGCTCGGGTCTGGTGAAAGCCCAGGCCGAAGCCGAAGGCCTCGACAGGATCTTCAAGGCGGCGGGCTTCGAATGGCGCGAACCCGGCTGTTCCATGTGCCTCGGCATGAATCCGGACCAGCTGAAGCCCGGCCAGCGCTGCGCCTCGACCTCGAACCGCAATTTCGAGGGCCGCCAGGGCTACCGGGGCCGCACCCATCTGGTCAGCCCGCAGATGGCGGCCGCGGCGGCCCTCGCCGGACGTTTCGTCGATATCCGGAACTTTTCGCAATAACTGGCGTTATTATTGCATCGAAACCCGCCGTTAAGAGATAGGTCACCACCGTGACCGTAAAAGTGAATCAAAAATTGGCCAAATGCTTCAACTTAGGGGATGCCGAAATGGTTAACAAAGCCGATACCAAGTTTCTGAGCCGCATTCTCCTCGGCCTTGTCTTTCTGACACTCGTAACCGGCGGCATGGCCGGTTTGACCGCGGTTGAGGCGATGACTGAAGCGACAGGCCAGTGTTACTTCTTCTGCCAGTAACCGGCCGACATGGCCGAACGCTCCCTGTCGGGACTTTCCGCCCCTTTTCTCCAGGATATTGAACGACTTGCCGCGGAGGCCTTCGAGCGGCTGCCGGCTCATTTCCGCGCCCTGTGCGGCGACATCTTGTTCCGCGTCGAGGACTTTCCCTCGGACGACGTGCTCGACGACATGCAGGCCGAAAGCCCCTTCGACATCCTGGGCCTGTTCCAGGGCATAGGCCTTGCCCAAGGCCAAGCCGCCGCCGAGACCGGCCGCATGCCGAACATGGTGTTCCTCTATCGCCGGCCCATCCTCGACTATTGGGCCGAACACGAGGAGACCCTCGGCGCCGTCGTCACCCATGTCCTGGTGCACGAGATCGGCCATCACTTCGGCCTTTCCGACGCCGATATGGAAGCAATCGAAAGGCAGGCCCGATGACCCGTGAGGATGATGCCCGCCACAACCTTGAGCGCATGGAAAACGAGGCGGAGAAGCTCTTTTCTTCGCCGCCGCAGGCGCCTCCGGAGGACCGGATCGAGGTTCTCGGCCGGCGCATCGGCCGCATCCTCGGTTACGTGCTGGCCGCGGCCCTAATCGTCTACCTCTATGCCACCTATTTGACATGAGCCTGAAACCGCGGGGGCGGCAAACTCAATCGCCAAGCTCGAGCGGCTTGAGGTCGTCGAAGCGGTCGCCGGGGCCGGGATTGTCCGCAGGGCTTTCGCCGCCCAGATGATGCATGATGCCCCAGACGGCGTTGAGTGCCGTCTGCACCGCCCCTTCAACCCAGCCCGGCGTCCACGAGACATCGTCGCCGGCGACGAAAATGCCGCGTTCGGCCGGCGGCATGCTTCTCCTGCATGAAATGGCAATACATGCGGTGGTTATAGCGGTAGTGGCCGGGCAGCGCCCCCTTGAAGGCGCCCATGAAATTGGGATCGGCCTCCCACGACACGGTGATCGGATCGCCGATGATGTGTTTCTCGAGATCGAGCGTCGGGATAGATTTTCTTCAGCGCGTCGAGCGCCAGCCTCACCCGCTTGTCGACCGGCAGCGGCAGCATCTTCATGGCGTCGCTCATCCAGGAATAGGTGAGACAGATGACGCCCGGCTTGTCGTCGCCATTGTCGAAGAGATAGGTGCCGCGCGTCAGCCGGTCGGTGAGCGTCATGCTCATCAGGTCGCGGCCGGTGTGCGGGTCCTTCTCCTTCCAGAACGGCCGGTCGGTCATCACGAAGGTCTTGGACGATTGCATGTAGCGCGTGCGGTCCAGCGCCATCCACATCTTGGGCGAAAACAGGCTCTCCTCGCACTGCATGTAGGTGGTGAGCAGCCAGCTCTGCAGCGCCACCAGCACCGCGTCATAAAGCTTGGTGTGCGCCCCAGCGGTCGGTCACCGCGATCTTGTCGCCATAGGCGCGCTCGATGCGGGTGACGCCGGGCCGCGGCGCCCCGTCATGCAGTTTTTCGAGCGCTGGTGCCCTTCGGCCAATGCACCATGTTGGGCGGCGACAATTTCCACAAGCCCCGCGGCACCTGCTCGACGCCGCCCACGATATAGTTCTGGTTTTCGTCGCAGTCGGTGGCGACGACGCGCAGGATTTCCAGCATGGAATTGGGATAGTCCGAATCCCAGCCGCCGGTGCCGAAGCCCACCTGGCCGAAGACTTCGCGGTACTGGAAGGGCCGCGTCGGCGAAGGCGTAGGAGGTGGCGACGAAATCGTAGAAGCTGCGGTCGTCCCAGATCGGAATGAGCCGGTTCCAGATGTCCTTCAGGCTGGCGACATCGCGCTCGCGGATCGCCTGGCGCAGCGCCGAAAAGCCTGCGCCCTCCTCCAGCGCCTTGGCCCAGTCGGCGGCGATCTCCTTGAACATGCGGCGGCAGATCGTCGGTCTTCTCGACATAGATCGTCTTGCCTTCGAGATCGATCACGGTCGAAGGCGTGGCGGGCGACAGCGGATTGGGAAACGGCTTCGACTTGAGCCCCAGCATGTCGACATAGTGATAGAAGCCGGTGGAGGAGACCGGAAAGCGCATGCCGCCCAACTCCGCGATGATGCCGTAGGCGCCCTCGAAGGGCTGCGAGCGCAAGCGTCCGCCGATCCGCGCCGCCTCGTAGATGACGGGCTTCAGTCCCATCTTCATCAGCTCGAAGGCCGCCGTCATCCCCGCCATGCCGGCCCCGATGATCGCCACCTCGCTGCCGTGCCGGTGGGCCGGGATCGAGCCGAGACCCTTGCGGATGCTTGATCCAGTCGTCGAAGGCAAAGGGGAAATCCGGCCCGAACATGGTGACGGGCTTCGAAATATCGGCATCGGGCGCAAAAAGATTGGACGATGCGGTCATGGCTGTCCCCCTCTTTGGAGGCTGCCACAACCACGGTAAAAAGAGAAACCGGCCGCACACCAGCCGCGTGGGGAGTTCAGTTCTGCAAAATCTTGGCGCCCTTGAGCACCAGGTCCCCGCCGCTCTTGACATCGATGCGGCCATTGCCTTCGACGCTGATATTCCTGCCCTTGATAACGATGGTGCCATCTTTTTTCAGGATGACGGAGGCGTCGCCATTCTTGATGGTAACCTGACCGCCTTTAATGTCGATCAGCTCTTCCAGCCGCTCGATGTGGTTCCACAGAACCTGGATATGCTTCTTGTGATAGGCGAGTTGTTTGTCCTGCGCCATGTTGGCAGTCGCATTATTGAGGTCCTGGAAGAAATCCTTGCTGAACATCGGCATGTCTCCGCATCAATAGGGTCGGGCAACACGCATAGCACGATTTCATCCGCCGGAGTTGCGCCACTTGCCGCCTCGCTGTATGAGACCCGGCCCATGACCAGGATTTTCATCGACGGCGAGGCCGGCACCACCGGCCTGCAGATCCGCGACCGGCTGAAGCGCCGGACGGACCTGCAGCTCGTCAGCATCGATCCGGAAAAGCGCAAGGACCCGGCGGCGCGGCGCGAACTGCTCAACACTGTCGACGTGGCGATCCTCTGCCTGCCCGATGACGCGGCCAGAGAGGCCGTCGCCCTGATCGAGCCCAACTCGAAGACCCGGGTGATCGACGCTTCGACCGCCTTCCGGATCGCTCCCGGCTGGGCCTATGGCTTTCCCGAAATGGACAAGGCCCAGGCGGCGAAGATCGCCAGTTCCGCCCGCGTCTCCAATCCCGGCTGCTATCCGCAAGGGCTAATCGCGTTGGTCAAGCCTCTGGTCGATACCGGGATCATGGCTGCCGACTATCCCGTTACCTACAACGCGGTCTCCGGCTATTCCGGCGGCGGCAGGAAGATGATCGAGGATTACCAGAAGGCGGGCGGCGCAGCCGTGCCCTATCTGCCCTATGGCCTCACCTTCAATCACAAGCATCTGCCGGAGATGAAGCTCTATGCCGGGCTTGCCCACGATCCCATTTTCCAGCCGGCGGTCGGCAATTATGCGCAAGGCATGCTGGGCGCGGTGCCGCTCTTTGCCGATCTCCTGAAGAAGAAGGCACGCGCCGCCGACATCCGCCACGTGCTCGCCGCGGCTTACGAGGGCGCCGGCTTCATCGACGTGGCCCCGCTGGCGGCGATCGAGCGCTCGGGTGATATAAGCCCGGAAGTTCTCAACAACAGCAACCGCATGCGCCTCCACGTCTTTGCCAATGAGGGGCTGGGCCACATCCTGCTGGCGGCGATCTACGACAATCTCGGCAAGGGCGCCTCGGGTGCCGCCGTGCAGAATTTGAATCTCATGATCGGCGCCGACGAGAAGCTCGGCGTCGATCTCCCCGTTGCAGCCTGAAGAGAACGACCGATGCAGAAATTCGAAACCCTGACCGGTGTTGCGGCTCCCCTCAACATCGTCAATGTCGACACCGACATGATCATCCCCAAGCAGTTCCTGAAAACCATCAAGCGGACCGGGCTCGGCAAGTCGCTGTTCTACGATATGCGCTATACCCAGGAAGGCAAGGAACTGCCCGATTTCGTGCTCAACAAGCCCGCCTACCGCAAGGCGCAGATTCTGGTGGCGGGAGACAATTTCGGCTGCGGCTCCTCGCGCGAGCACGCACCCTGGGCGCTCCTCGATTTCGGCATCCGCTGCGTGATCTCCACGAGCTTTGCCGACATTTTCTACAACAACTGCTTCAAGAACGGCATTCTGCCGATCGTCGTTTCGCCCGGCGATCTGAAGAAGCTGATGGACGATGCCGAGCGCGGCGCCAACGCGACACTAAGCATCGACCTGCCCAAACAGGAAATCCGCGGCCCCGATGGCGGCATGATCAAGTTCGAGATCGATCCGTTCCGCAAGCACTGCCTGCTGAACGGCCTCGACGATATCGGCCTGAGCCTCGAGAAATCCGCCCATATCGATGCCTTCGAGAAGAAACAGGCGGCCCGCCAGCCCTGGCTCTGACGGTTGGACGCGATTCTCAATACCGTCCTGCCGGTCTTCGGCATGATCGTGCTCGGCTACGGCTTTGCCCGCGCCAATATCGTCGATGCGATAGCCGCCCGGGGCATCGCCCAATTCGTCTTCAACGTGGCGATTCCGGCGCTGCTGTTCCGTACCGTCGCCGTCATGGCTGCGCAGGAGGCGACGCCCTGGGGATTGTGGTTGGTTTTTTTCAGCAGGCCTCGCCGTGACCTGGATCGTCACCGCCCTCGTCTCACGCCATATAGCGAGCCTGTCGCCAAGCGGCGGGGCCGCCGCCTCCATGGCGGCGGGCTTCGGCAATCTGGCGCTTCTGGGAACGCCGCTGGCGCTTGCCTATTTCGGCGACAGCGCGGCGGTGCCGCTCGGCATGATCCTGTCGATCCACGCGCCCATCCTGTGGTTTGCCGCCACCATGCACCGGGAACTCGCCCGCCACTCGAGCGGATTTTCCTTCAGCCGAACCGGCCGCGAATTGTTCATGAGTCTCGCCACCAACGCCATCGTCCTGGCTCTCATCGCCGGAAGCCTGTGGCGGATGACGGGACTTGGCCTCCACCCGGTTGCCGACCGCATGCTCGAAATGCTCTCCGATGCCAGCATCCCGACCGCCCTCTTCGCGCTTGGCCTGTCGCTTGCCGCCTATCAGCCTGCGCGGCCAGTGGGGCGGCATGTTCGTGCTGATCGGGCTCAAGATGGTGCTGATGCCAATTCTCGTTTTCCTCGCGGTGCGTTATGTCGTAGCGCTGCCGCCGCTGTGGGCGAAGATTGCCGTGCTCTTCGCCGCCATGCCGACCGGCGCCAACGCCTTTCTTTTCGCCCAGCGCAACGACGAGGCCGTTCCCGCCGTCTCCGGCGCCATAGCGCTTGGCACCGGCCTCGCGGCGATCAGCGCATCGGTGCTGCTGTACTTGATGGATAGAGGCGCGTTCTAGCGCGGTATCAGCGCCCAGTAGTCGAGTTCGAGAATGACGCCCGGCGTCTCCGCCGTCGCATCCTCAACCGGATAGTCCGTACACGGCAGATCGCGGGTCGCCCGCGTGACGATGCGCAGCGCCCCGACATCGCTGCGGCCCGCCACATCGGCCGTGGCGAGGATTTCCGACCAGGCGAACACCGTGCCGCCGGCAAACAGCGGCGCCACATGGCGGCCGCCATTGATCGCCGCGATATGGAAGGCGTTGGCCAGACCATTGAAGCTGAGCGCGCGGGCCAGCGAGATGACATGGCCGCCATAGACGAGCCGGCGGCCGAAGCGCCCGTCGCGCTCGGCGAACTGGTTGAAATGCACTTTCGCCGTGTTCTGGTAGAGCCGCGTGGCCATCTGGTGCTCGGCCTCTTCCACCGTCATGCCGTCGACATGGTCGATCTTCTCGCCCACCGCATAATCGCCGAAGCGGTGCGGCGAGCCTGAAAGCTCGTCATCCCAGCGATTGCCGTCGATGGGCGGACAGGACCGGCCGAGATGAGCGGCGATCGACGGATTTCGGCAGTTCCGGAACGACGGCCTGCGGGCGCTGCGGCCGCCTCGTCGCGCTTTCGCACCATCACCCAGCGCACGAAGCTCAAGACCGGCTCATCGCGCTGGTCATAGCCCGTCGAGCGCACATAAACGGTGCCGGTTTTGCCGTTGGAATTTTCCTTGAGGCCGATCACTTCCGATTCGGCATGCAGCGTATCGCCGGTGTAGACGGGCTTGATGAAACGGCAGTCGGCATAGCCGAGATTGGCGATGGCATTGAGCGAAATATCCGCCACCGTCTTGCCGAACACGATGTGGAAGATGAGGAAATCGTCGGCGGGCGGCGCCGGATAGCCCACCGCGCGGGCGAAGAGCTTGGAGCTCTGCACCGCAAAGCGCGAGCCGTAGAGCGCCGCATAGAGCGTCATGTCGCTCCGCCACACGGTGCGGGGCGTGGCATGCCGGATCATCTGGCCGACGCTGAAGTCCTCGAAGAAATTGCCGGGATTGGTCTTGATCATGGGCCTATCGCCTCGGCGATGGCGGCGACGCGCTCGGCCATGGCGAGATGCAGCCGTTCGACCATGCGGCCTTCGACGGTGATCACACCCTTTGAAGCATTCTCGGGCAGCGCAAAGGCAGCGATGATCTTCCCGCGCCCATCGCACTTCCTCGGGCGTCGGCGAGAACAATTCGTTGCACACCGCGACCTGGCCCGGATGGATCAGCGTCTTGCCGTCCATGCCGAGGGTGCGGCCCTGCTCGCATTCGGCGCGGAAGCCCGCCTCGTCCTTGAAGTCGTTGTAGACGCCGTCGATCACGTCGAGGCCATAGGCGCGGGCCGCCAGCACTGCCATCGAAATCCATGGAATGATGGCGAAGCGGCCGCCGGTGGCGGTGGCTCGCGATTCCTTCAAGAGATCGTTGGTGCCGAGGACGAAGCAGGAGAGCCTCGCCACCTGATGCACCGAGGCGATCTCGCGCACATTGAAGATCGCCATCGGGGTTTCCATCATCGCCCACATGCGGGTAGCTTCAGGCCCGCCCATCGCCGCGAAGATGCGCGCCACATTGACGATGTCGCCGGGCCGCGCCACCTTGGGCACCAGCACCGCATGCGGCCCCGCCGCGGCGGCGGCCTTGAGATCGTCCACTCCCCAGGGCGTATCGAGGCCGTTGATGCGGATCACCAGTTCGCGTCCGCCATAGGTTCCAGACCTGACCGCCGCCGCCACCCGCTCGCGGGCCTCGAGCTTGGCATCGGGCGCGACCGAATCCTCGAGATCGAGAATGAGCGAATCGGCCGGAATGCTGCGCGCCTTCTCGAGCGCGCGCTCATTGGCGCCGGGCATATAGAGCACGCTGCGGCGTGGACGTATGGTCATTGGGACTCCCGTTTCACCGCTGTGTTAACCGTTGCCATGTCCAGTGGGAAGCCCTTGTGGCCCGGCAGCCACTTGGGCAATGTGCCCCGCATCATGCAGCATTTCGATGTCTTGATCGTGGGCGGCGGCGTGGTCGGCAGCGCCACCGCCTATTACCTGCAGAAACTTGGGTTTGGCGGCTCGATCGCCCTGATCGAGAAGGACACGACCTATCAGTTCTCCTGCACGGCGCGCTCCGCCGGCGGGCTTCGCCAGCAATTCTCCACGCCCGAGAATATCGAGCTGTCGAAATTCGGCCTGCGGCTCATCCGCAATCTGCAACAGGAATTCGGCCCCGATGCCGATGTGGGTTTCCAGGAGCAGGGCTATCTCATCCTCGCCTCGCCGGAGGGCCTGCCCATTCTCGAGGAAAATCACCGCATCCAGATCGCCAATGGCGCCGACAATGTGCATGCTCAAGGGCGATGCTCTCGCCGCGCAGTTTTCCCTGGCTCGTCTGCGACGGCCTGGCCGGCGGCTGCTTCGGTCTCTCCGGCGAAGGCTGGCTCGATCCCTATTCGCTGATGAACCTGTTCCGCAAGGCGGCGGTCGCCAAGGGTGCAAGCGTCATCGCCGGCGAGGTGACGGCGATCGGCCACGACAGTAGCCGGATTTCATCGGTGACGCTCGCCGGATGGCGAGAGCTTGTCCTGCAATCATCTCGTCAATGCCGCCGGCGCCGGCGCCGGCGCTCTGGCGAAGCTTGCCGGCATCGATCTGCCGGTCGGCCCGCGCAAGCGCTATGTCTATGTGATCGATTGCCCGGCAGCCGGCGAGGCGCTGCATCAGGCGCCGCTCACCGTCGATCCGGACGGCGTCTATTTCCGTCCCGAAGGCCGCCATTTCATCTGCGGCCTTTCGCCGGAAGAACACGAAGAGCCGCAGACGATGGATTGGGAGGTCGATTATTCCTGGTTCGAGGAGCGCATCTGGCCGGTGCTGGCCGAGCGCGTGCCGTCCTTCGAGGCGATCAAGGTGATCAATGCCTGGGTCGGCCATTACGACTACAATGCGCTTCGACCAGAACGCCGTGATCGGCCGCCATCCGCAGCTCGGGAATTTCTATTTCGCCAACGGCTTTTCCGGCCACGGCCTGCAGCAGGGGCCGGCCGCCGGCAATGCCATCGCCGAGCTGATCGTCCACGGCGCCTAGCGCAGCATCGATATCACCCGCTTGGGTTATGAACGGATCGCGCGCGGCGAGCCGCTGTTCGAGAAGAACGTGATCTGAATGCGAATTCTGTCGATCTCCTCGCAGGTGGCCTATGGCCCGGTCGGCAATTCCGCCGCCGTGCCCGCCATGCAGGCGATGGGCTCACGAAGTGCTGGCGGTGCCGACCATCATTCTCTCCAACCACCCGGGGCATGGCAAGCCCGCGGCGCTCCGCATGCCCGCTTCCGACCTCGCGGCCATGCTGGGAGCGCTGGAAGAGCTCGGCGCGCTCGATACCTGCGCCGCCGTGATGACCGGCTATTTCGCCGCCAACGACCAGATTCACGGCGTGGCGCGGATGATCAGGCGCATGAAAGAGAAAAACCCCGCGCTCTACGTCCTCGTCGATCCGGTGATCGGCGACGGCGATGCGCTCTATGTGGCCCTCCCCGTGGCCGAAGCGATTCGCGACGAGCTTCTGCCACTCGCCGATTGCGTCTCGCCCAACCGCTTTGAGCTTGAATGGCTGACCGGCCGGCGGGTGTCGAGCATCTCCGAGGCCCGCGCTGCCGCGCGCACGTCTGCCCTGCCAAGGAGGTGCTGGCCACTTCGATCCCGGCGCGGGCGGACAAGCTGGCGACGCTGGCGATCGCCGGCGGCGATTGCTTCGAGCAGGTGAGGGGCTTGCGGAAATCGGTGCCCCATGGCACCGGCGATTTTCTGGCGGGCCTCTATCTCGCCCACCGCCTCTGCTGCCGATCCGCAATCCGCGCTGCGGGAGTCTACCGTCATTCTCGACCGTGCCATCGCCGCCAGTGCGGATTCTGCCGTCCTCAACATTGCCGGAGCGTTGTGCCCATGAGCATCGACCGCGACACAATCGCCGAAGCGGCGCAGCGCATCGCGCCCCATATCCGCCGCACCCCGGTCATCGATGTGGATGTTTCCGGCATGGCCCGGCCGGTGACCCTGAAGCTCGAACTGCTGCAGCACAGCGGCAGCTTCAAGGCCCGCGGCGCCTTCAACAATCTGGTGGGCCGCGCCATTCCCGCAGCCGGTGTCGCCGCCGCCTCGGGCGGCAATCATGGTGCGGCGGTGGCCTATGCGGCGCGAAAGTTGGGAATTAAGGCGCGCATCTTCGTGCCCGAGATCGCCTCGCCCGCCAAGCTGGCGCGCATTGCCTCCTATGGCGCCAAGATCGTCCAGAAGGGCGCCAATTACTATGAAGCGCTCGCCGGCTGCGACGCCCATGTGGCGGCAACGGGCGCCCTCAATGTCCATGCCTATAACGAGGAGCCGACTTTGCAGGGCCAGGGCACACTGGCCCGCGAGCTCGAAGAGCAGGCGCCCGATCTCGACACGCTGCTGGTGGCGGTGGGCGGCGGCGGCCTTGATCGGCGGCATCGCCGCCTGGTATGAAAGCCGAATCAAAGTGGTGGGCGTCGAGCCCGAAACCTGCAACGCGCTGCATGCCGCACTGGCCGCCGGCCATCCGGTCAAGGTGACGCCCTCCGGTGTTGCGGTCGATTCGCTGGGCTCAAGCTTCGCCGGATCGCTGATGTTCCCGATCGCCCAGCGGCATGTCGACCATGTGGCGCTGGTCGGCGACGAGGAAATCCGCGCCGCCCAGCGCCATCTCTGGCAGAATTTGCAGCTCGTCACCGAGCCGGGCGGTGCCGCCGCCTTCGCCGCCCTCCTCTCCCGCACCTACCGGCCGGAAAAGGACGAGCGGGTCGGCATCCTGCTGTGCGGCGCCAACACCACGATGGACGCCTTCGGCAAGCTCTTCACCTGACCTACTAGAGACCATTGCGATAAGCGATGGCCGCGATCCGCGCCTTTTCGCGGGCCGCTTCGAGTTCGAGCCTGATCCTCCGTCGCTCCCGTGGGTCGAGAGAGGAGACGGATTGGACCTTGCGCCGTCGATTGAGCTTCCGGGCGAACTCTTTCGCCATCGCAATCGATGGAAAGAAGAGTTCGGATTTGAGCGAGAACATGGGTCTCTCCTTCGCAAGACGCGAGATTGCAACTCGCGCGCGTCGATTTGTGTCAGGTGCCACGCGGATATGCGCGAGCCTGACGGTTTCAGTTAATGATACTGGGGGCGCGCCTTAGGCGCTGGGTAACGCTATCCGCCGGGCCCGGGCCCTGGCGGCCCGGAGATCAGCAGCGCGTAAAATTCCTCATCATGGCTGTCTCCTTTGCGATTTCAGAGGCGGCCTCCATACCAGCGATTCGCGCCGCGTGGAAGAGCGCCGTCGAAAATCGACGATCACTGTTGCGTGTAAATCACAATATCAGGCGAAGAGCTTGGTCATCACGTCGGTCATGCGCCTGGCGAAGCCCGCCGGATCGGCGACCGGCTCGCCCTCCAGCACGAAGGCCTGATCGAGCAGCAATTGCGCGGCCTCCTCGATCTCGGGTGCTGCACCTTTCGCCTTGCGCGTGCCGGGCCAGCGCCGCGATCAGCGGATGGCCCGGCATTGATTTCGAGAATCGGGGCGCTCACCTCGATGCCGGAATCCTTCTGGCGCGACAGGAGCTTCTCCAGGGTGCGGTCCATGGCGCCGTCGGCGACCAGGCAGACGGCGCTGTCGGTCAGGCGCGGCGATTTGCGCACGTCCTTCACCTTCGTCGCCCAGCGCCTGCTTCATGGCGGCGATCAGCGTGGCGGTTGCCGCATCGTCGGCGCCCTCGCTCTTCGGCTCGTCCTTCAAGCGCGATGAGATCGAGATCGGCGGCGCCCTGCGTCACCGACTTGAACGGCTTGCCGTCGAAGCCGAGCGCCGTCCTGCACCCAGAAGGAATCGACCGGATCGGTGAGCAGCAGCACCTCGACATCGCGCGCCTTGTAGCCTTCGAGCTGCGGGCTGGCGGCCGCCTTGCCGGCGTCCTCGGCGGTCAGATAATAGATCGCCGTCTGGTTCTCCTTGAGACCCGCCACATAGTCCTTGAGCGACACCGAAGCGGCCTTGGTGGTGCGGAAGCGGGCGATCTCGAAGAGCTGGTCGCGCCGCTCCATGTCCTCATAGAGGCCTTCCTTGATCACCGGGCCGAAGATCTCCCAGATCTTGGCGAAGGCTGGCGGCATCGGTCTCGGCGCATTTCTTGAGTTCGGCCAGCACCTTGTTGGTCGACCGCCTTGCGGATCGCCGCCACCTGCGGATTGTTCTGCAGCATCTCGCGCGAGATGTTGAGCGGCATGTCCTCGCTGAATCGATGACGCCGCGCACGAAGCGCAGATAGGGCGGCAGCAGTTCCGCGTCGTCGGCGATGATAGACGCGCCTCACATAGAGCTTCTGGCGGCCGCGCCGCTCCGGATCGTAGAGATCGAAGGGCCGCTCGCCCGGCACGATAGAGCAGCACCGTATATTCGTGGCGGCCCTCGGCGCGGTAATGGATGGTCAGCGCCGGATCGGAATAGCTGCCGGAAATATGGCCGAAGAATTCCTTGTGCTGCTCCGCCGTGACCTCGGATTTGGGCCGCGTCCAGATGGCATTGGCCGTATTGATCTGGCGCGCCGTCTCGCTTGTCGATCGGCCAGCATGATCGGATGCGCGATGTGGTCGGAATAGGCCCTGACCACGCTTTCGATCTTCCAGTCCTCGAGAAATTCCGTGCGCATCGTCCTTGAGATGGAGCACGATCGCGGTGCCGCGCGCCTTGGGCTTCGGCCGGGTGCCACGGTGAAACTGCCCGCCCCGTCCGACGACCACATGAAGGCTTCGTCGGCGCCGGCCCGCCGCGAGATGACGTCGACCCTGGCTGGCGACGATGAAGGCCGAATAGAAGCCGACGCCGAACTGGCCGATCAGGTTGAACGTCGCCCTTGGCCTGCCTGGCGGTTTCGACGAAGGCCTGGGTGCCGGATTTGGCGATGGTGCCGAGATTGTCGATGAGCTCGTCGCGGCTCATGCCGATGCCGTTGTCGGCGACGGTGAGCGTCTTGGCCTTCTTGTCGGGGGTGATGGTGATGTTGAGCGCGGCGTCGCCGCCGAGCAGCTCCGGCTTGGCGATCGCCTCATAGCGCAGCTTGTCGAGGGCGTCGGCGGCGTTGGAAATCAGCTCGCGCAGGAACACATCGCGGTCGGAATAGACCGAATGCACCATGAGATGCAGAAGCTTCGCCACTTCCGCCTGGAATTGATGGGCTTGCGGGGTCCCCGACGCCGCTGTCTGTTTTTTCGCCGCCTTGGCCATGTCGTCCTCGTTGCTGGATGCAAATCCGGCCTGCGATATCGGGTCTCGGCGGTGGGCGGTCAAGAGGTCAGGCTGCCGCTCCGGCGGCTTCCTTCGCTGCACCAGTCCCGGCTTCATTGGTGGCCTGCTGCAGACAGTAAGCCACTGCTTCCGCCAGTGACGTCACCGCTGCCCTCGACGGCGACGCTGCGGACTATTTCCATCTGCCGGGCGTTATCCGCGTCGTGTTTCCACAACGCGGCGAGCAGACTTACGCCCGGCAGGATGCGTCGCAGGCGCCGGACCAGGAATTTCAGGTAGGCGCCGCGATGTTCGATGTCCAACATGGAAATGCAGACGAGTTTGACGCCGGTGATTTCAGCTCCCTGCATGTGGGCGGTGGACACCTCCGCCATGCGCATCAGTTTCGGCTTGAAGCCCTGGTGCTGCAGGAGTTGCGTGAGGATTATCGCGCCGAGTTCGTCGAGCGCCGACTGGCCGGCAACGCAGGTGATGGCGCCTTCCTCGCGCCAGGCTTCGGGGAGTTCGGCGGCGGCGCCGAGAGTTTCTTTTCCGTTTTCAGCCAACTGATCGGAAAGAGATTCCATCATGCTCACGGCGGCATCGCGGATATCGGGCAGGCGCGACAGGTCCAGTTTTTGCAGGTCGGCATCGGTCTGCGCCAGCCTGAGGCCCTCCATCACGACATCGTCGTAATAGTCGATCAGCGGCATTTCCTTCAGGAGTTTCTCGGCCTGTTCGGCCGCCTCATGGGGATCGCTCGCCAGCATCCGCTGATAGAAGCTTTCGGCCGGGGTCAGGGGCGGTGCGTCGCCGAGAAGGACATGGAGAAAGCTCAGGCCCTCGACATGGCGGCCCAGCACGACGACGACCGCCGTCAGCGGCACCGCCAGCAACAGGCCGATCGGCCCCCATAGCAGCGTCCAGAACGCCGCCGCCAACAGGATGGCGAGCGCCGACAGGCCGGTCGAGGAGGCTTGCAGCAGCGGTTCGACCACGAGATTCATGATGCCTTCGGCGACCAGGAAAAGTGCTATGACGCCTGCGAGCATCGTCCAGCCGGGATCGACTGCCGCGGCCAGAACCACTGGAATGGCCGCGGCTATGAAGCCTCCTATCAGCGGCATGAAGCGCATCAACATCGCCACGATGCCCCACAGAATCGGATTGGGAATACCGATGAACCACAGGCCGAAACCGATGGCGGTGCCATAGCCGGCATTCATCAGGACGAGCGTCAGGAAATAGGAACTGAGCCGCCGGCCGGCCTCGTCGAGGGCGACCGTGGTCCTTTCCAGATCGTGGGTTCCCAGAAGCCGGATGGCGCGGTCGCGCACATCCTTTTGCTGCAGGAGCAGAAAGATCACGAACACGATGATGATGCCCGCCGTTGCCAGCGGCGACAGGGCGACCGCGATTATCGACTGTATCTGCCGTAGCGCGGTGGGCGGCGGAGGATGGATTTCCACCGGGATGGGCGCCACCCCATCCTGCCTGCCTTCCGCTATGGGGCGGGGCTGCGGGAGCGTCTCAGGCGCCCCGCTGCTTTTCTCGAGCTCCTTCTCCAGATCCCGCAACGTATCGCTGGCGCGGTCGATGGCGCCGCCCTCTCCGCCGGTGAAATTGTTGATGGCCCGGACCTTTTGCTTGAGAGCCGCCTGATAGCGGGGAAGTTCCGTCCCCAGTTCGGTAACCTGGGAGGTGACGATCGCGCCGAAAACAAAGATAATCACGAAGGCAAGGAGTACCGCCACGGCCACGGCCAGCGCGCGCGGAACCCGGGCCCGCCTCAGGAGGTGGACGAGCGGCGACAGGGCAAAAGCCAGCAGCACCGAGATGGCGAGCGGCACGAAAAGATCGCTGCCGAAATAGAGCGCCCCAATGACGATGACCGCGATAACCGACTTCTCGAACACGCCATTGCGGTGGATGGCGCTGTATCGGTATTTGCTGAGCGATTGCTGTTCGCGGCCAATATCGGTCACGGCACCACCTCGGCCATCTCGGGGCCGTAACCTTAGTCGCAGTCGTCGGTAGATGACAATTGATCGGGCAAAAAAACCAGCGGCCGGTCCTTTGACCGGCCGCAAACTCAACGCCACACTTGACTTACGAATGGGGAGATAGGGGGCCCGGCGGGATCAAAGAAGCTCCGGGGGGCTGGGGGGCTGAGATGTCCGGTACCTCAACTCCAGCCGGGCCTTAGAGGCAACGCTGACCGTATCGACCCGCCTCGCGGCGAATGCTTGATCGGATTGCGGCGAAACTGGGGAATTTTATCCGCTCTTGCCAAGCCCGGCGGTGGGGTCCATCATTCATAAAGGTGATCCGCATCGGCTTCGAACGTGAAAAGGTGGGTCAATTGGAACAATCGGAACCCATAGTTCCGTTCCGGCCTTGGGGCTCTGGCCCCCAGCCGGAAGCAAGCGAAGCCAGAGGCCATGCCAGCCGGCGCGCCGATCACATCGCGTTCGACCGGAAAGAGCTTAATATCATTCTTGGCGTTTACGGCACCCGGGTAGCGGCGGGCGAGTGGCGTGATTACGCCCTGGATTTTGGCCGCGACAAGGCGACTTTCTCGATCTTCCGGCGCGCCAGCGAAATGCCGCTCTACCGTATCGTCAAGGATCCGACGCTCGCCCGGAGGCAGGGGCTCTATGCGGTGATCGCCCAGGGCGGGCTTATCCTGAAGCGCGGCCAGGACCTGGCCCAGGTGCTGCGCGTGCTGATTCGGCACCCGCAAATCGCCGCTGTCTGAAACGAAATGCCCGGCGGAGAGGCCGGGCATTTCCTCAATTTGCGTTTGCCGCGCTTACTCGCTGCGCATGATCCCGAGAATGTTCAGGATATGCACGAACAGCGTAATGAAGCTGCCATAGAGGGCGAAGGCGCCGAAGATCGACTTGCCCTTGGCGACGCCGGGGGCATCGCCCTCATAATACATTTCCTTGATCATCTGGGTCTCGTAGGCGGTGATGCCTGCGAACAGCAGCACCACCAAGCAGGAAGTAATCAGGCTCGCGCCAACGCTGCTGAAGAAGATCGCGTTGATGACGATGGCCAGAAGCAGGCCGATCGAGGCGATCATGAAGAAGCCGGCGAAGCCCGATAGATCGCGCCGCGTGACATAACCCGCGAGGCTTGTCGCACCGAAGGTTGCTGCGGTGATCAGGAATGCCTGGGTAACCACGGAGCCGCCGTCGATGCTCATGTAGCGCGCCATCATAGGCGCGATCAACAGGCCCCAGAGGCCCGCGTAGCCCCAATAGGCTGCATGCGCCAGCGCCGTGTTGCCGGAAAAGATCAGGCGGGGCGCGAAGAAGCCCAAGCCCAGAAGCGCGATGAACAACACCCAGATCAGGGGGCCGCCGACGAGTGCCGCCATCAAAGCCGGGTTTGCGGCCAAGGCCAGTGAGACAATGCCGGTGAACGCCACGCCGAGCGCCATATAGTTGTAAACGCCCAGCATATAGGAGCGCAGCCCCTGGTCGATCTCGGCCCGTGTCTGCACCCGGGATTGCTGCGGTTGGTATTTGACTTCAGCCATTTGCTCCCTCCAAAAGAGTATTGCGGGACAGCATATGGGAGCCGCCCCTCCTCCCGTCAAGTTACGGGAATTTAAGACGGTTACCGCGTAGCGGCAGCCGTCTCACATTCCGGAATAGTCGTCCATTTTGCCGGCTAGCGCAATGTCCTTTTCGGTGACGCCGCCCGCCGAATGGGTCGAGAGAGTGACCTCCACCCGCCCGTAAACATTGGACCATTCCGGGTGGTGGCCGGTCTTTTCGCAAAACAGTGCGATTCGCGACATCCACCCCCAGGCCTGATTAAAGGACTTGAACTGGAAGGTCTTGGCGATGGCATCGCGGCCCTTGGCTTCCGACCAGCCTTTCAGCTCGTGCAGCGCCTTGGCACGATCGACGCCGGTGAGCGGCTTGGCGTTCAAAGGGCTGCCTGCAACTGGTAGGACTCCTCCACCGCATAGGGACCGCCGCCGCGTGACGGCCGCGACGAAAACAGCACGAAGCGGGCCACTTCGAAGAGACGGCTCTTGTACAGGCTGTGCGAGGCGAGGAAGCGACGGAGGCTGCCGAGATCGGGGTCCTTCAGCCGGGCGAGTGTCACGTGCGGCGTGAACTTCCGCTGATCCGCATCGAGCCCCAGAACCTGGCAGATGCGCTCGTGGATCGATCGCAAGCGGCGCAATTCCGCACCGTGTTCGACCCCGGCATAGAGCGTATGGGGCTTGTTGCCGCCGAACACGTCGATGCCCTTGAGCCTGACCGAGAAGGGCCGGGCTTCGACGCCGTCGAGCTCATAGGCGATCTCGCGGGCGAGGCCGTCGTCGATGTCGCCGATGAAGCGGAGCGTGATGTGGAAGGATTGCGGATCGATCCAGCGGGAACCGATGATGCCGCCTCGCATGAGATCAAGTTCGAAGGCGACATCGGCCGGGATTTCAAGGCCGGTAAAAAGTCGCGGCATGGCGGGCCTCCTCTTCAGCCGAAGGATTGCTCGGAACGCGCCCCTTTACGCTAGCGTGATTCGACAAAAGGCCAAGTCCTAATTTGGTGCGGCCCGCCGGATCAATCCTTCAACACTCGGCATTATGCGCTTCACAATGATCTCCACCCCCTTGCCGTTCGGATGAATTCCATCGGTTTGGTTAAGGGAAGGTTCCGCCGCCACGCCGTCGAGAAAGAAGGGATAAAGAATGGCGCCATGCTTCTCCGCCAGCCGCGGATAAATGGCATCGAAGGCCGCCACGTAATCGGGCCCGAGATTGCGCGGCGCCTGCATGCCAGCCATCAGCACCGGCAAATTCCGCGCCGCCGCCCTGGCGAGAATGGCATCAAGAGCGGCTTCCGTCTGGGCGGGATCGAGGCCGCGCAGCGCATCATTGGCGCCAAGCTCGACGATGAGCCCGTCGACGTCATCGCCCAGAGCCCAGTCGAGCCGCGCCAGGCCGGCCGCCGCCGTGTCGCCCGAAACCCCGGCATTGACGATCCGCACATCGAGGCCCTTGGCATTAAGCGCCGCTTCGAGCCTGGCCGGAAAGGCCTCGGAGGCTTCGAGCCCCAGCCCCGCCGTCAGACTGTCGCCGAGCGCCAGAATGCTGACGGGCGCGGCCACAGCGGTCTGAATGGCCAGAAAAACAGCGGCCAGAACGGCGGAAATGCGAGTCATGGCCGTCCACATAGGATCGCTCAACCTATCCCACAAGCATCCGCAACTCGACAAATCGCCCATTGCGACCCATGTAAGGCGCCATGACCTCAACCGCCGTTTCCCTGAAAAACGTCAGCCTCACGCTCGGAAGCCGCGCCGGCGCAGTGGAGATCCTGCGCGGCGTCGATCTCACCGTCAATGGCGGCGAGGCCGTCGGCATCGTCGGCCCGTCGGGGTCCGGCAAGACCACACTCCTCATGGTGATCGCCGGACTGGAACAGGTGTCGGGCGGCGAGATCGGCGTGGCCGGCACCAAGCTCAACGGCCAGAACGAAGACCAACTGGCCCGCTTCCGGCGCGACAATATCGGCATCGTCTTCCAGTCCTTTCATCTCATCTCGACCATGACGGCTTTGGAGAATGTTGCCGTGCCCCTCGAATTCAGGGGTGCGCCAAACGCAATGGCGATTGCCACGACGCATCTCGAGCGTGTCGGCCTCGGCCATCGCCTCAGCCATTATCCGGGACAGCTCTCCGGCGGCGAGCAGCAGCGCGTCGCCATTGCCCGCGCCCTTGCCTCCGGCGCCCGCATCCTGCTTGCCGACGAGCCGACCGGCAATCTCGACCAGGAAACCGGCAAGCAGATCATCGAACTCCTTTTCGGCCTCAGAAAAGAGGCGGGCGCCACGCTGCTGCTCGTCACCCATGACCGCGCCGTTGCCTCGCGCTGCGACCGCATCGCCGAAGTGCGCGACGGCCGCATCGTTTCCGGCGCTGCTCCATGAATCTTGCGCTGTGGCTGCGCTTTGCCGCCCGCGATCTGCGCTCCGGGCTGCAGGGCTTCTGGATCTTTCTCACCTGCCTGGCGCTCGGCACTGCCGCCATCGCCATCATCGGTTCGCTGACCGCGGCGGTCGAACGCGGACTTGAGGAACAGGGCCAACCGCTGCTTGGCGGCGATGTGGAATTCTCCCTCATTCACCGCCAAGCCTCGCCGGAAGAATTAGCCTTCATCGACGGGGCGGGCAAAGTCGGCAAGGTTGCAACGCTCCGCGCCATGGCTGTGGCCGGGGCGGCAACGACGCTGGTTGAAGTCAAGTCGGTCGATGCCTCCTATCCGCTCTATGGCGCCTTGACGCTGGAAGGCGGTGCACCCGTCACGGGAAGCCTGGAGCAGCGCGCCGGCCTCCATGGCGCTGTCGCCGATCCCCTCCTGCTCGGCCGTCTTGGGCTCAAGCCGGGAGACCGGGTGAAGCTCGGTTCGCTCGAATTCGAAATTCGCGGGATCATCGTCAATGAACCGGACCGGATATCCGACGGCTTCGTGCTGGGCCCGCGCCTTCTGGTGAGCGAGGAGGCACTGCGCCAGACCGAACTGGTCCAGCCCGGCAGCCTCATCACCTGGCGCTATCGCCTCAAGCTCACGGGCGATACGAGTCTCAAGGCGGCCCGCGCCGTGATCCGCAAGGCCAGGGCGCAGTTCCCCGATGCCGGATGGCGGCTTCGAGCCCACGACAATGCCGCCTCTGGAGCGGAACGCTTCGTCGAGCGGCTCGGCTATTTCATGACGCTCGTCGGGACTGACCGCGCTCATCGTCGGCGGCGCCGGCATCGCCAACGCGGTTTCAGCCTTCGTCAGCCGGCGTACTCCGGCAATCGCCACCCTGAAATGTCTGGGCGCCCCATCGCGCGATGTTTTCGGCATCTATCTGACCGAAATTCTGCTGGTTGCCTTGATCGCCATCGCCATCGGCATTGCCGCGGGGGCTGCGGCACCCGCCTCTCGCCCATGCTGCGTTGAGCGGCATCCTGCCCTTGCCGATCGCCGCACGGATCGAACTGCTGCCTCTGGCCAATGCCGCCGCCCTGGGCCTCCTCGTCACCATTGCCTTTGCGCTGTGGCCACTGGCCCGCACCCGCGAGGTTCCGGCCTCCGCCCTGTTCCGCCATCGCATCGTCGAGGCGCACGGTCTGCCGCGAGCCGCCGATCTCGTGGGCATCGGCCTTGCCCTTGCCGCCATCGCCGCGCTGGTTTTTGCGAATTTCGACGACCGCCGCATCACCGGCTTTTATCTGGGCGGCCTTGGCCGCGAGCTTCGTCGTGCTGCTCGGTCTCGCCAAGGCCATCGTGCTCATGGCGGAGCACCTGCCGAAGCCCGCTTCCGCCGTCTGGCGCTATGCCATCGCCAATATCCACCGCCCGGGATCGGCCGCCGTCTCGGTCATTCTGGCGCTCGGCCTCGGCCTCACCTTGTTCGTGGCGCTGGCGCTGACCGACCGCGCCATCAGCCGCGAACTTCGCTCCGGCATCCCCGACAAGGCCCCGGCCTTCTTCTTCCTCGATGTCCGCAACGACGAACTCGCGCGCCTTCATCGCCGCGGTGAAGCAGGAGCCCGGCGTCACCGATGTGGGTTCGGCGCCGATGCTGCGCGGCCGCATGGTCAAGGTGAAAGGCGTTGCCGCTGATAGAGTGCAGGCTTCGCCCGAATCGAACTGGGCGCTGCGCGGCGATCGCGGCCTCACCTATTCCGCCGTGCTGCCGGAAGGCTCGGTGCTCACCCAGGGCCAATGGTGGCCCGCCGGACTATGACGGTCCGCCGCTCGTCTCCCTGGTCGATGAAATCGCCAACGGCATCGGCGCTGCGATCGGCGACGAGATCACCGTCAATGTGCTGGGCCGCGAGGTGACGGCGCGGGTCCACAATCTCCGGCAGGTGAACTGGCGGAGCCTCGGCATCAATTTCGTCATGGTGTTTTCGCCCAACACGCTGCAGGCCGCGCCCCACAGCCACATCGTCACCGTCGAGATGCAGGGCGGCGACGAGGCGAAGCTGCTCAACGCCATGGCGCGCGCCTATCCCTCGGTGACCGCGGTCCGCGTCAAGGATGCGATCGCCGTCATCAGCGATCTCCTGTCCAAGATGCTGGCGGCGATTCGCGGCGCCAATGTCCTGACCCTCCTGACCGGCGTGCTGGTGCTGGCCGGCGCGCTGGCGGCCGGGCTATCGGGCCGCATCTACGATGCCGTGGTGCTCAAGACCTATGGCGCCTCGCGCCGCCAGCTGATGGGCGCCTTCGTCATCGAATATGCGGGGCTCGGCCTTGCCTCCGCACTCTTCGGCATTGCCGTGGGCTCGCTCGGCCTCGTGGTTTCTCGCCCGCTTCATTCTGGAAATGCCGTGGAGCTTCTCGGCTACGACCGCGGTGGCAACCGCGCTCATCGCCATGGCGATCACCGTGCTGGCGGGCCTGACGGTCACCTGGCGGGCGCTCTCGGCGCAGGCCTGCGCCGCTGCTCAGAAACGAGTAGAATTGCGCGGCGCGTTCGCGTTAGGCATGGCGCCATGGTGGTTCTCAACCGCATCTACACGCGCACCGGCGATGCCGGCGAGACCGCACTCGGCACCGGCGAGCGGGTCTCCAAGGCGCATCTGCGCATCCACGCCTATGGCACGGTGGACGAGACCAATGCCGTCGTCGGCATCGCCAGGCTGCACATGGCGGCGGTGGAATTCTCCAGGCTCGACGCCATGTTGGCCCGCATCCAGAATGAACTGTTCGATCTCGGCGCCGATCTGTGCATGCCCGATGACGGAAACAAACCCGGCTACGAGCCATTGCGAATCGCGCCAACCCAATTCGAGCGGATCGAGCGCGAGATCGACGAACTGAATGGCGAACTGGCGCCTTTGCGCTCCTTCGTGCTGCCCGGCGGCCATCCCGCCGCGGCGCATCTGCATCTGGCCCGCACCGTTTGCCGCAGGGCCGAGCGGCTGATCGTCGAACTGAAATTGCAGGCGGGCGAGCATGTGAGCGAAGGCGCCATAGCCTATATCAACCGGCTCTCCGATTTCTTTTTCGTCGCCAGCCGCTGGGCCAATGCCAGAGTCTGACGGCGACGTGCTCTGGGTGCCGGGAAAGACCCGCTGATGTTCGTGCCGCTGCACGACGACACGCCGCTGCGGGTGATCCGCTTCCAGTTCGTGACCCTGTCGCTCATCGCCGCCAATGTGGTGATCTTCCTGATGACCGGCGCCTTCGCCAGCGAGCGGGCTTTCGAGGCCGTCGCCACCGGCTTTGGAGTGATCCCTGTCGAGACTCACCTACGGGGCTCGCCCGGTTCCGGCGTTCAATCCGATTCCCGAACCGATGACTCTGATTACCTATATGTTCCTGCATGCCGGCTGGCTGCACCTCATCTCCAATATGATTTTTCTCTGGGTGTTCGCCGACAATGTCGAGGATGCCTTCGGCTATTTCGCCTTCCTGCTGTTCTATGTCCTGACCGGCATAGCAGGCGGCCTCACCCACGTGCTGATGGCGCCCGCCTCGTTCGCGCCGCTGGTTGGCGCCTCGGGCGCGGTATCGGGCGTGCTTGCCGCCTATATGCTGCTCTATCCCAAGGCCCGCATCTGGATCCTGTTGTTCCTGCGCCTGCCGATCCGCATCGGCGCGTTCTGGGTGCTCGGCGGCTGGTTCGCGCTGCAGGTTGTGAGCCTGCTCTTGATCAACGAAGAGGAGGTGGAGGTGGCATTTTGGGCGCATGTCGGCGGATTCCTCGCAGGCCTCGCCATTACTTTCGTGCTTCGTTCCAGACTGCTCACCCGCATCGGCCATTGAAGCCAAACGTCGCATGCGGCTCGTGAATGCCGGTCCCGGAATTGACTTGACCCAGTGCGGTCACTAGGTTCCGCCGCGATTTCCCAACGAGGGGTAGAGATGAAAGTTCTGGTCGCTGTGAAGCGGGTCGTCGATTTCAACGTCAAGATCCGCGTGAAGTCTGACGGCTCCGGCGTCGAGCTGGCCAATGTCAAGATGTCGATGAACCCCTTCGACGAGATCGGCGTCGAGGAGGCGATCCGTCTCAAGGAAGCCGGCAAGGCCACGGAAGTGGTGGCCGTCTCGGTGGGGCCGGCCCAGGCCCAGGAGACGCTGCGCACCGCCCTCGCCATGGGCGCCGACCGCGCCATCCTGGTGAAGCACGACGCCTATGTGGAGCCTCTGGGCGTCGCCAAGATTCTCAAGGGCGTGGTCGAGGCGGAAAAGCCCGACATTGTCATCCTAGGCAAGCAGGCGATCGACGACGACTGCAACCAGACGGGCCAAATGCTGGCGGCCCTCCTCGGATGGGCCCAGGCGACCTTCTGCTCCAAGCTCGAGCCGGTCAATGGCGAGGCCACCATCACCCGCGAGATCGACGGCGGCTTGCAGACCATCAAGGTCAAGATGCCGCTCATCGTCACCACCGACCTGCGCTTGAACCAGCCGCGCTATGCCTCGCTGCCCAACATCATGAAGGCCAAGAAGAAGCCGCTCGATGAAAAGACCCCGGCCGATTACGGCGCCGATGTGCGCCCGCGCCTCAAGGTCATCGAAGACCGTGGAGCCGCCGAAGCGCCAGTCGGGCGTCAAGGTGAAGTCGGTCGCTGAACTGGTCGCCAAACTCAAGGAAGCGGGAGCGATCTGATCATGGCCGTTCTTCTCATCGCCGAACACGACAACAAATCGCTCAAGGACGCTACCCACAAGGCGCTGACCGCCGCGAGCCAGATGGGCGGCGACGTGCATGTGCTGGTGGCCGGCAACAAGGCCGAGGCAGCCGCAGCCCAGGCGGCGAAGCTCGCCGGCGTCAAGAAGGTTCTGCATGCCGAGAGCGCCGCCCTCGAGCGTCCGCTGGCCGAGCCTATGGCCGCCCTCATCGTTTCGCTGGCGGGCGCCTATGAGCACATCGTTTCCGCTGCCACCACCAACGGCAAGAATTACATGCCGCGCGTCGCGGGCCTTCTCGACGTGATGCAGATTTCCGATATTTCAGAGGTGAAGTCCGCCGACACCTTCGTGCGCCTGACCTATGCCGGCAATGCCGTGCAGACGGTGCAGTCGGCCGAGACCAAGAAAATCGTCACTGTCCGCACCGCCTCCTTTGCGGCGGCGCCCGAAACCGGCTCGGCACCCATTGAGAAAATAAATACCGCCAGCGATCCCGGCCTCTCCTCCTATCACAGCGAGAACCTGTCGAAGTCGGACCGCCCCGAACTCACCTCCGCCAAGGTCATCGTCTCCGGCGGTCGCGGCATGCAGAGCGGCGAGAATTTCAAGCTGCTCGAATCGGTGGCCCGCAAGCTCGGCGCCGCTGTCGGCGCCTCGCGCGCCGCCGTCGATGCGGGCTATGTGCCGAACGATTACCAGGTGGGCCAGACCGGCAAGGTCGTCGCTCCCGATCTCTACATTGCCGTCGGCATTTCCGGCGCCATCCAGCATCTCGCCGGCATGAAGGACTCGAAGGTGATCGTCGCGATCAACAAGGACGAAGAGGCGCCGATCTTCCAGGTCGCCGACTTTGGCCTGGTCGCCGACCTCTTCCAGGCCGTGCCGGAACTCGATAGCGAACTGGCCAAGCTGACGAAGTAATTTGTATTGGGGCGGCCCACTGCCGCCCCGATTCATGTCAGGCCGTGTACCCTTTGGCGAAGGGCAGCGTCCGCACCCGCTTCTTGGTCGCCTGATAGACGGCATTCGCCACCGCCGGGCCGATGGGCGGAACGCCCGGCTCGCCCACACCCGTCGGCGCATTCTCCGAGGGCACGATATGCACCTCGACGTCCGGCATCTGGTCGATGCGGAGCGGCGTGTAGGTGTCGTAGTTCTCCTGATCGACGGTGCCGTTGGTGAGGGTGATTTCCTCGCCGAGGATCGAGGACAGCCCGAAGCCGATGCCGCCCTGCATCTGGGCCACCACCTGATCGGGGTTGATCGCCGTGCCGCAATCGACCGCGCACACCACCTTCTCCACTTTCACCGAACCGGCCGATGGAAGGGTGACTTCCACCACCTGCGCCACGACGGTATTGAACGACTCGGCTACTGCTACGCCGCGGAAACGGCCTTGAGCCGGTGCCGAGGTCCAGCCCGCCTTCTCCGCCGCGAGTTTGAGCGCCGCCGCGTGGCGCGGGTGATCCTTGAGCAACGCCAGCCGGAACTCCACGGGATCCTTGCCGGCAGCCTCCGCCACCTCGTCGAGGAAGGCTTCGACCGCATAGGCCGTATGGGTCGAACCCACGGCCCGCCACCACAAAACCGGAATGCCCGTCGTCATGGTGGTCAGTCCAACGCTGAGATTGGGTATGGCGTAGGGAATGTTGGCCGCACCTTCGACCGAGGTGAAATCGATGCCGTTCTTCACCGTCATGCCCTCGAAGGGGGTTCCGCCCGTGATCGACTGGCCGACAATGTGGTTCTGCCAGGCGACGAGGTTACCGTCCTTGTCGAGCCCCGCCTTCATCACATGCACATAGGCGGGGCGATAGCGGCCGCCGCGCATGTCGTTGTCGCGAGTCCATTGTACTTTCACCGGCCGCGACCAGTTCAGCGCCTTCGCCGTCTCGACGGCTTCGGCGATCACATCGGCGTCGGCCACCGCGCGGCGCCCGAAACCGCCGCCGGTGCGCATGACATGGAGCTTCACCTTGTCGGGTGTCACACCCGCGATCTGCGAAGCGACATACTGATAGAGGTCCGGTATCTGGTGCCCGCCCCAGACTTCAACGGTGCCGTCCTTCATCTGGGCGACCGCATTGAGAGGTTCGAGTGCGGCATGGGCGAGATAAGGAAATGTGTAGGTCGCCTCCAACACCTTCGTGGCACCGGCGAAACCGGCGGCCACATCGCCATCATTGCGGGCCATGGCGGCCGGCGCCAGCTTGGATTGCTCCACATAGGCTGCGAGAATGTCCGCCGAGCCCCGCAGTTCGGCCTTGCTCTCATCCCATTCAACGGTGACGAGATCGCGGCCCTTGATGGCGATCCACATGTTCTCGGCAACGACCGCGAGCCCGCGGGAAATTTGCACGACATCGACGACGCCCTTCAGCGCCTTGGCCTTTGAAGCGTCGAACGACTTGACCGTGGCGCCGAATTTCGGCGGATGGATCATCACCGCCGTCGCCATGTCGGGCAGCTGGACGTCGATGGTGTAGGGCAGCGTGCCATTGGTTTTCGGTTTCGAATCGAAGCGCTTGAGATCCGCCTTGCCGATCTGCGTCCACTGCTCGCGGGATTTGAGCGGAATGTCGGCGGGCAGCGCCAGGCCCTCGGTCTTGCTGGCCATCTCGCCATAGGACGCCAGTTTGCCGGAGGCATGGCTGAGCTGGCCCATCTCCGCCTTGATTTCGGAGGCGGGTACGCCCCAATCGCGGGCCGCGGCGTCCACCAGCATGATGCGCATGGCGGCACCGGCCTTGCGGTAGCGCTCCCAGGACGAGGCCATCGATGACGACCCGCCGGTACCCTGCGCGGCACCGCCCCAGGTGAGATTGCCGAAGGCCGCGACATTGCCCGCTCCGCCTTCGACGCCGATCGACGCCCAGTCGGCGCCCAGCTCTTCATTGACCAGGGTGGCGATGCCGAAATAGGAACCCTGCCCCATTTCGAACTGCGACGAATAGATGGTCACCGCGCCGTCGGGCGCAATCGCGATATAGGGCTGGAAAGGATGCACCGCGGCGGGTGCCGCCGCCTCCTCGGCGAGAGCTGTTCCGGCCAGCCGGTATCCGACGGAAAGGCCCGCCGCCGTGGCCAAGGTGCCAAGAAGAAAGCTGCGCCGGGTGGGGGTGAAAGCGGACTTGGGGACGATTGGGGAGTGGTCCTGGAAAATCTTCAGGTACATGGTTCAGGCCTCCAGACGGCGGGCGGATTCATGAATGGCGGAACGGATGCGGGCGTAGGTGGCACAGCGGCAGAGATTGCGCGACATGGCCGCATCGATGTCGGCGTCGTTCGGTTTCTTGTTTTCGCCGAGCAGCGCCACGGCAGCCATGATCTGGCCGGACTGGCAATAGCCGCACTGCGGCACGTCGAGATCGGTCCAGACGGCCTGAACCGTTTCCGCGACCTTGCCGGAAATGCCTTCGATGGTCGTCACCTTTCCGGCTCCGACATCGCCGATCGCCGTTTGACAGGACGGGACCGGTTGCCCGTCGAGATGCACCATGCAGGCGCCGCATTGCGCCATGCCGCAACCGTACTTTGTGCCGGTCATCTGAAGGATGTCGCGAACCGCCCAAAGCAGCGGCATGTCGGGTTCGGCGTCGATGTCGCGGTCGACGCCGTTGATATTGATCTTGATCATGTGCATCCCCCTCTCGAAATTCCCGGAATTGCAGAGGTGGTTCTAATTCCGGCACGTTGCAAGGCCATCACGAAACTGTGACGGAAGTAACCGGACCGGTATTTAGTTTGCTGCACTTGCGAAATGGGCTTGCCCGCGCCCGGCACCCGATATAGGCTCGCCCGCCTTTATCAAGTGGGTAGTAGACGCGAATGCAGATCAGGAAAGTCGGCGTCATCGGCGCCGGGCAGATGGGCAACGGCATTGCCCATGTCTGCGCGCTGGCCGGTTACGAGGTCGGCCTCAACGACATCAGCAAGGACCGCATCGAGGCGGGGCTCGCCACCATCAACGGCCATCTGGCCCGGCGGGTCAAGTCCGGCAAGATCACCGAGGCCGACCGCGACGCGGCCTTGAAGCGCATCAAGGCCGTTGCCTCCTATGACGGCTTCGCCGACTACGATCTGGTGATCGAGTCGGCGGTCGAGGACGAACAGGTCAAGCGCAAGATCTACCAGGCGCTCTGCCCGCATCTCAAGCCCGAGGCGATCCTCGGCACCAACACCTCGTCGATTTCGATCACCCGGCTCGCCGCGACGACCGACCGGCCGGAAAAATTCATGGGCATACATTTCATGAATCCGGTGCCGGTGATGGAGCTGGTGGAACTGATCCGCGGCATCGCCACCGGCGAAGCGACCTTCGCCGCCGTCAAGGAATTCACCGCATCGCTGCACAAGACCATAGCGGTGTCCGAGGATTTCCCCGCCTTCATCGTCAACCGCATCCTGCTGCCGATGATCAACGAAGCGATCTATACGCTCTATGAGGGGGTGGGCGGAGTCGAGGCCATCGACACGGCCATGAAACTCGGCGCCCGCCATCCCATGGGCCCCTTGGAACTTGCCGACTTCATCGGTCTCGATACCTGTCTGTCGGTGATGCAGGTGCTCTACGAGGGCCTGGCCGATTCGAAATACCGCCCCTGCCCGCTCTTGGTGAAATATGTCGAAGCCGGCTGGCTCGGCCGCAAGACCAACCGCGGCTTCTATGACTATCGCGGCGAAAAGCCGGTGCCGACGCGTTAAGCCGGCTTATGTCTGCAATGACTTCGGCGCCACATTGCGCCACGCCGTGCGCAAGGCGCTGGCCAGCGTCTTGGTATCGATTTTCCCAAGCGCGATCTGTGTCCAGCCCTGGCGGCCCCAGCCGCCCTTGACGGCCCGGAAAATCGAAGGTTCGGCCGCAATCATCATCTCCTGTAGCTCGGGTGTCAGCTTGATCACACCCGTAGCCGCATCGGGAAGCGACGCGAAGATTTTGTTACGCACCCGGAAATCGGCCTTGCCGAAATGAGATTTCTCTTCTGCTTCGGGAAGCGCAAGCGCCAGACGGCGGAATTCAGCGGCCGTCATGAACCTTCCGCAATCGCCGCCTTGACGAGTACTATCGCCTCGGGGCTGGCCCATTCGGCGGGGCCCAAGAGGCGGCCAACCTCATTGCCCTCACGGTCGATCAGCACCGTTGCGGGAAGTCCCAGCGCCTCGAGATCGTTGAGAATCCTGCCACTGGGCTCGACATAGAGCGTGAGCGCCAGCGCTCCGGTCTCCGCCATGAAGGCGGCCGAGGCCGCGGCACCCTTGCGGTCGATGCTGATGGCGACCACCTCGAAATCCGCCGATCCCAATTGTTTCTGCAATTCGGCGAGCGCCGGCATTTCCTTCCGGCACGGCGCGCACCACGTAGCCCACAGATTGACCAGGACGACGCGGCCTCGCCATTGACTGAGTTTCATCTCCTTGCCGCTGGCGTCCTGGAAAGCGATATCGGCCACCGGCCGGCGCTGCGGCCTGACGATAAAGGCGGCAAGCGCGCCCTTGGCCAGGCTCTTGCTCACCCCCGCCTGAAGCGCTGAAGCATCGGACTGCAGCACGGCGGCCTTGCGCTCGCCGCTCTGAAACCAGTAAATGCCGGTGATCGCGGCAAGGATGACCAGTCCGGCGGCAAGGATCCTGTATCGGGGGTTCATGGGCGGGGTCTTTGTGCCGGAATGAAGGATTTTCGATGACCAACAAGATGTGGGGCGGGCGGTTTCAGTCGGGGCCGGACGCGATCATGGAGGAGATCAACGCCTCGATCGGCTTCGACCGGCGCCTGTTCGCCCAGGATATCGCAGGCTCAAAGGCCCATGCCGCGATGCTGGCCGAACGTGGCATCATCCCGAAGTCCGACGCTTCTGCAATTAGGCGAGGGCTCGATCAGGTTCAAGGCGAAATCGAGGCGGGCACCTTCAAATTCTCCCGGGCGCTCGAGGATATCCATCTCAATATCGAATCACGGCTCAAGGAACTGATCGGTCCTGCCGCCGGGCGGCTGCATACGGCGCGTTCGCGCAACGATCAGGTGGCGACCGATTTCCGCCTCTATGTGCGCGAGGCAATCGACCATCTCGATCAGCCAATTGACGGACCTGCAGCTGGCGCTTGGCCGAGAAGGCCGCCGTCCATGCCGCAACCATCATGCCGGGCTTCACCCATCTGCAGGTGGCCCAGCCGGTGACCTTCGGCCACCATTGCCTGGCCTACGTCGAGATGCTGGCCCGCGACCGCTCACGTCTTGCCGATGCGCGCACCAGGCTCAACGAAAGCCCGCTGGGAGCGGCGGCACTTGCCGGCACCTCCTTTCCCATCGACCGCGCCATGACGGCGAAGGCCTTGGCCTTCGACCGGCCGATGCGTAATTCGCTCGATGCCGTTTCCGACCGCGACTTCGTGCTCGAGACGATCGCCGCCTGCGCCATCTGCGCCACCCACCTGTCGCGGCTGGCCGAGGAAATCGTCATCTGGTCCTCGGCCCAGTTCCGCTTCGTGAAGCTCTCCGACAAGTTCACCAGCGGTTCCTCGATCATGCCGCAAAAGCGCAACCCGGACGCGGCCGAACTGGTGCGCGCCAAGGCGGGCCGCATTGTCGGCGCGCTGACCGCGCTTCTGGTGGTGATGAAGGGCCTGCCGCTTGCCTATTCCAAGGACATGCAAGAGGACAAGGAGCCCGCCTTCGACGCCTTCGACACCCTGTCGCTGGTGATCGCCGCCACCACCGGCATGGTGCGCGACATGGTGCCCGACGAGAAGGTGATGCGCGAGGCGGCGGCCCAGGGCTTTTCCACCGCCACCGATCTTGCCGACTGGCTCGTCCGTACACTGAGCATGCCGTTCCGCGAGGCCCATCACGTCACCGGCCGCCTCGTGGCGCTCGCCGAAAGCAAAGGCTGCGCCCTGCCGCAACTGGCGCTTGCCGACATGCAGAGTGTCGAGACAACGCATCACCAGGGACGTCTACAAGGTGCTGACTGTCGAGGCCTCCGTCGCCTCGCGCGTGAGCTTCGGTGGCACCGCGCCCGCCAATGTGAAGCGCGAAGCCAAGCGCTGGCTGAAGCTGCTGGGCTCACGAGAGGATATGCGATGAAAAAGACTCTCCTGCTCATTATACTGGCAATCTCTGCTCGCCGCCTGCGGCGTGCGCGGCGATCCCGAGCCGCCGCCGCAGTTCCACGAGGCGCAATAGGCGATGCATCATTTCGCCTACCGCGACGGCGTGCTGCATGCCGAGGATGTGAACCTCGAGTTGCTCGCCGAGGAAATCGGCACGCCCTTCTACTGCTATTCCACCGCGACGCTGGAACGCCACTACCGCGTCATGGAAAAGGCTTTTGCGGGCACCGATCACCTGATTTGCTACGCCATGAAGGCCAATTCCAACCAGGCCGTGATCAAGACCATGGCGGAGCTGGGGGCCGGCATGGATGTGGTCTCGGAAGGAGAACTGCGCCGGGCGCTTGCCGCCGGCGTTCCCGCCCGCAAGATCGTGTTCTCCGGCATCGGCAAGACGGCCCGCGAAATGGCGTTGGCGCTCAAGGAAGGCATCGCCTGCTTCAATGTCGAATCCGAGCCCGAGCTTGAACTTCTGTCGGCAATCGCCTTGCGCACCGGCCAGCGCGCCACGGTGTCGATCCGCGTCAACCCGGACGTCGATGCGAGGACCCACCACAAGATCACCACCGGCAGGGCCGAAAACAAGTTCGGCGTCTCATATGCGAAAGCCCCCGAGGTCTATGCCCGGGCCGCAGCCCTTTCCGGCATCGATGTGGCCGGCATCGACATGCATATCGGCAGCCAGATCACCGAACTCGAGCCCTTCGAGCGGGCCTTCAAGCTGATGGCTTCGCTGGCGGCGGAATTGCAAGCGCAGGGTCACAATATCCGCCATCTCGATCTGGGCGGCGGCTTGGGCGTTCCCTATCGCGGCAGCAACGACGTCCCGCCGCACCCCGACGAATATGCCGCCATGGTGAAGCGCACACTCGGCCATCTCGGGCTCAAATACGTGCTGGAGCCGGGGCGCATGATCGCCGGCAATGCCGGCATCCTGGTGTCGCGGGTCATCTATGTGAAACACGGCGAAGAAAAGCACTTCATCATCCAGGACGCGGCGATGAACGATCTGATCCGTCCGACACTCTATGACGCCTGGCACGATATCGTGCCGGTGCGGGAGCCTCGCCCCGATTGCGGCACCATCGAGGCCGATATCGTGGGCCCGGTGTGCGAATCAGGCGATTATCTTGCGAAGTCCCGCCGCCTGCCCGCCGTAGCACAAGGCGATCTTCTCGCCGTGATGACGGCCGGCGCCTATGGCGCGGTGCAGTCGGGAACCTACAATACCAGGCCCCTGGTGCCGGAAGTGCTGGTCAAGGCCGGCAAATGGGCCTTGGTGCGGCCGCGCCAGAGCCTATGAGGAGCTGATCGGCCTCGACCGGCTCGCCTCCTGGCAGGAAAAAAACTAAGTTTACGGTATCTAAATCGTGAAGCGCGACAACGGGCACAATTTAGCCCTTGTGTGTTAGCATGCTTTCTCAGATGGCCGACCCTACCGATCGCAAGCTCGACCGGAAAATCCTGCAGGCGCGCCTCGCCATGGGCTGGGAGCGGCTGTGGGCGGCATTGCATTGGCCGCTGCTCATTCTTGCCGGCTTTGCAACCGCGATCACCTCGGGCCTGTTGCCGATGCTCCCCGATGTGGCGCGCTATGGCGCTCTCCTCCTCTTTGCCGGTTGCTATCTGTGGTCGCTGAAGCCGCTCTTCGCCATCGTGTGGCCCGGCCGCTTTGCCGCGATGCGCCGTATCGAAACTGTCACAGGCCTCGCCCACCGGCCGGTTTCCGCGCTCACCGATACCATGGCGGGCGATCCTGAGGATCAGGCCAGCCGCATCGTCTGGGAAGAGCACAAACGCCGGCAATTGCGCGGACTCGATAATCTCCGGGCTGGCACGCCACGCTCGGCCTGGCGCGATCTCGATCCGCGCGCTTTCCGCGTGCCGTTGGCACTCGCACTTCTTGTAAGCCTCCTCCTCGGCCCCGGCGATCCCCGCGCCAATCTCGCCGATGCCCTGCGGCTTGCTCCCATCGCCCAAGCAAATCCCTTGGTCCTCGATGCCTGGATCAAACCGCCCGCCTACACCGCCAAACCGCCCGTGATGCTGACCAGCCCGGCGATGGTCGAAAAGCTCAAAACCGAGCCTGAGATTTTGGTTCCGGAAAACTCCGTCCTCACGTTGCGCCTCAACGGCGCCAGCCAGCCAGCCGTGCGCTTCAACGCGCTGACGCCGCAGGGCACCGCCGGCGCCGAACTCCCCGATCTCTCGCCGACGAAAAAGTTCGAAGCTGGATTGTTCCAGTCGGAGGCGAAGCTGACCCGGCCCGCCCTCGTCACCATCATGGATGGCGCGCGCGAGCTGATCGCCTGGCGCATCTCGCTCATTCCCGACTCCCCGCCCACCGCCGCCTTTACCGCCGAGCCCGCCCCTGATGCAACGGGGACGCTCACTGCTAAATGGAAGGCCGACGACGACTACGGCGTGACGCGTCTTGTCTCCGAAATTTCCCTTTCCGACACCCAGGACGGCGAGATCGGCATCGCCGGAAAGGGCGTGTTCCTCTTCGACGCGCCGGTATTTCCCATAGCCTTGCGCAAGTCCGCGCCGAAACACGAAGCGGGCAGCACCAGCGCCGATCTGACCGCTCATCCCTGGGCGGGGCTGATGGTCGAGATGGTGCTTGAAGCGCGCGATGCCGCTGGCCATTCGGGCTTCAGCGAGGCGAAGACCTTCCGTCTGCCGGAGCGCAATTTCGCCAAGCCGCTGGCCCGCGCCCTCATCGAACAGCGCCGCGCCCTGGTCATGGAGCCTGACGACACCGGCGAGGCCGAATCCATGCTGGAGGCGCTGCTCGCCTATCCCCCCGGTGCAATCGAGCGCAGCAGCAGCCATATCGCCATTGCCGCTGTGATTTCGCGGCTCGCCAACGCCAGGAACCACGACGACGTCCGTGACGCGATCGGCATGTTGTGGCAGATCGCGGTCAACCTCGAGGACGGCGAGCTTGCCGACCTCCGCGCCGAGCTCGAAGCGGCGCGCCGCGAACTCGAGCGCGCCCTTGCCGAACGGGCCTCGCCCGAGGAGATCGCCAAGCTGATGCAGCGCATGCGCGAAGTCATGGACCGCTACATGCAGGCCCTCCTCGAACAGGCCGAGAAGCGGCTGCAGCAGGGCGGCCTCAACGAGCAGCGCCGCCAGCAGGGCCAGACCGTCACCCCCGAGCAATTGCAGAAGATGCTCGATACCATCCAGAAGCTGGCCGAGAACGGCGCCCTCGAGGCGGCCCAGGAATTGCTGGCCCAACTCGAAAACATGCTGCGCAATCTCGAGCCGGGCATGACCGCCCAGCAATTCGATCCGCAGAGCGACTCACCCATGTCGCAGATGCTCGACCAGCTCTCCGAACTGATGCGGCGTCAGCAGGGTCTCATGGACGATACCCAGCGCATGCCGCAACCCGGCGAGGGCGAAATGAGCGAGCGAAACGGCCGCGAGCCCGGCAACCGCGGCCAGCAAGCCGATCCCGAGGGGCTGGCCGGCCAGCAGCAGGATCTCGGCCGCATGCTCGAAGAGATGCTGCGGCAATTGGGCCAGAACGGCATGCAGGCGCCGCCCTCGTTCGGTGAGGCCGGCAAGGAGATGCGCGGCGCCGAAGGTTCGCTGCGTCAACGCCAGCGCGACCGGGCGCTGGGCCAGCAGGGCGAGGCGCTGAGCCTGTTGCGCGAGGGCGCCCAGAGCGTCATCCGCCAGATGATGCAGCAGGGAATGGGCGCGGAGGGCAATTACAGCCGCAACGGCGAGGCCCGCGGCGACCAACGCGATCCGCTCGGCCGGCCGCTTCCGAATCGCAATGAAGATTTCGGGCCGGAACGCAACATGCTGCCATCCGAACTGGCGATCCGCCGGGCCCGGGAGATTCTCGAAACGCTGCGCGCCCGCGCCGGAGAACCCGGCCTTGGCCGCATCGAACGCGACTATATCGACCGTCTGCTGCGCGGCCTCTACTAGTTTAGCCGTTGAGAAAAATTGCAACCAGGATGGTTGTGACGGCGGTCACAGCAATAAGCAGACTTTTGGCGGACGGTCCCGCCGTTAAGAACAGACGCGGATCGGAACTCGCAGCTCCATCCCGATTTATTGGGTGGTGACCCGACTGTGTTTGGACCGAGGAGGCGGCTATAAGGCCCCCTCTGCCGCCTCCTCGTCACTCGTCCGGTTTGACACGTGATCCCTCGCCCGCCCACAATCGCCACATGGACGGTTTGACCGGTCTTGATATCTCCACGGGCTACTGGCTGCAGCAATTTCTCAATGGCCTGGTGCTGGCCAGTTTCTACGTGACGCTGGCCACCGCCTATGCCCTGCTGCAGGGGATCACCAACAAGATCGTGCTCTCCTTCGGCGATTTCGCCACCTATGGCGCCTTTGCCGCCGTCTATGGCGCGCTCTGGACAATGCTCGGCGGACATGGCTCGGCCGCCGTGGTGCTGGTGGCACTGGCAAGCGCCCTGCTGACCGCCGGCGTTCTCGGGCGCGCCGCCCATGCCCTGGTCTTTGCGCCCATCGCCCGCGCGCCGGGCCAGGCCGTGATGATCGCCTCGATCGGCCTGTCGATCCTGCTCCAGGAGACGATGCGGCTGCAATCGGACGCCCGCGACCAGTGGCTGCCGCAGCTCTTCCCCGGTTCGACACTGGTCGTCGCGGGCGGCGGCTTTCCGGTGCAGCTTGGCGTGATGCAGTTGATTTCCGTCGCCGTGGGTCTTGCCGCCATCGCCCTTGTCTTCGCGACAATGCACATGACCCGGGCTGGTCGCCTGTGGCGGGCCTGCGCCCAGAACGCCCGCCTGGCAGAGCTGTCGGGCGTCGATACGGGAGAAGTCCTGCGCTGGTCCTTCGCCGGCGCCGGAGCGCTTGCCGGAATTTCCGGCGCCATCATCGCCCTTGCCTATGGCGGCGTGAGCTTTCACATGGGGCTGGTGCTGGGCTTCAAGGCGATGTTCGCCGCCATCATCGGCGGCTTCGGAACAGTGGGCGGGGCTGTGGCCGGCGGCATTCTGCTGGCGGCTTTGGAAGTGTTATGGTCCGCGGCCTTCCCCCTCGCCTACCGCGATGTCGCTGTGTTTGCTATCGTTGTGGCAATCCTGGTGCTCAAGCCCGAAGGCCTGGTGGCAACCAGCCTCCGGCGCGAAAGCGAGTGACCTCATGACGCTGCCCGATCTTGCCGCCCTGCTGCTTGCCGCAAGCCTGCTCGCCGCTTGCGAGGACAATTCAAAATCACCCTATCTCGAATTCGCCGGTGGCGGTTTCATTTTCAACTACCGCAATGCCGATGCTTTTTACGGCTTCGTTGTCCGGCCCAAGAAGCCGCTGCCGGAAGGCTCCGCGCTGGAGGCGCGCTTCGAAATGCCGGGCGGCGCGCCTGATCATGTCGTGACCGCCAAGGCCGCGTCCGGACAATTGCAGTATTCATTCAAGACTGGCACTCTGCGCGGCATCGTCAAGGGCCACGACTACAAGGCGGTGGTCCGTCTCGTCGATGGCGCGACCGGCGCTGAAATCGCCCGCTATGAGAAGACCTTTCATACCGACGTCGACCAGGCGAGCCTGCCCGACCAGCCGCTGGTGGTCGGACCCGCCTATCAGCAGCCCCAGTGAGGCCTATTCGAATCGATCGCCTCGTAGTGGAGATCGACGCCGATGACCGCATTGGCACCGAGTGCTGCGACCGTGTCGGTCTTTCTGCGAAAGCGCGCTAGTGGCGGAAATGCCGGATGCCAGTGAAAACCATGGCGAGTCCCGCAGCATCGGCCGCCTTGATCACCTCGTCGTCCTTGATCGAGCCGCCCGGCTGGATGACGGCGGTGGCGCCCGCTTCGGCCGCTTGAATGAGGCCGTCGGCGAAGGGGAAGAAGGCGTCTGAGGCGACCACCGAGCCCTTGATCGGGGATTCCTTCAGGCCTGCGGCGCGTGCAGCATCCTCGCTCTTTCGCACCGCGATGCACGCCGCATCGACCCGTGACATCTGGCCGGCCCCGATCCCCATCGTGGCGCCGTCCTTGGCATAGACGACGGCGTTCGACTTGACATGCTTCGCCACCCGGAAGGCGAAGATAAGATCGGCCAGTTCCCGAGGGGTGGGCGCCCGTCGCGTCACCACTTTCAGGGCGCCCTCCGTCAGCGCACCATTGTCGCGCGATTGCACCAGAAGACCGCCGGCGATGTTCTTCACCGACAATCCCGTCGACCGCGGGTCGGGCAGGCTGCCGACGATCAGCAGGCGCAGATTCTTCTTCGCCGCCACGATCGCCTGGGCCTCTGCGTCGGCGCCGGGGGCCACGATCACTTCGGTGAAGAGAGCGACGATTGCTTCCGCCGCCGCCGCGTCGAGCCTGCGGTTGAGCGCCACGATGCCGCCGAAGGCGCTGACCGGATCGCAGCGCAGGGCTTTGGCATAAGCTTCGAGTGGGCCAGCGCCGATCGCCACGCCGCACGGATTGGCATGCTTGACGATGACGCAGGCCGCCTCGCGCCCCGCATCGAATTCGGCGAGGCATTCGAGTGCGGCATCGGTGTCGTTGAGATTGTTGTAGGAGAGTTCCTTGCCCTGCAACTGCCGCGCCGTGGCAACACCGGCGCGCCGCTCGGGCGATTCGTAGAGTGCCGCCCACTGGTGCGGATTCTCGCCATAGCGCAATATTTGCAGGCGCCTGCCGCCGATAGCGAAGTAGTCCGGAAGCGGTGTTTCAAGAGCGCGCGCAAACCACTGCGAGATCGCCGCGTCATAGGCGGCGGTGCGGCCAAAGGCCTTGGCCGCGAGCCGCTTGCGGGTGTCGAGCCGCGTGGCGCCGGCATTCTGCCGCATCTCGGCGACCACGGATGCATAATCCTCGGGCGCGACGATCACCGTGACGCTGTCGTGGTTCTTGGCGGCGGCGCGGATCATCGCCGGTCCGCCGATGTCGATGTTGTCGATCGCTTCGTTCCAGCCGGCGTTGCGCTGGGCGGTCTCTTCAAAGGGATAGAGATTGACCGCCAGGAGATCGATGTCGCCGATGCCATGGGCAAGCTGGGCCGCCGCATGCGCCGCATCGCCTCGCCTGGCCAGGAGGCCCCCGTGAACCTTGGGATGGAGCGTCTTCACCCTTCCGTCCATGATCTCCGGAAATCCGGTGAGATCGGCGATGTCCCTGACTGCGAGGCCGGCAACGGCGAGCACCTTGGCGGTGCCGCCGGTCGAGACGATTTCAACGCCGAGCCCTGCCAGTGCTGCGGCAAAGTCCAGCAATCCGGTCTTGTCGGAAACGGAAATCAGGGCGCGGCGAACGGGTCTCGACATGGCCTTCCTGCACTAGCGCGCTTTCCAGCCAAGTGGCAATCATGTCCTCGCGCCCGCGACAGCGGGGAGAGGACAAAGGGGCGATGGCCATTAGAAAGGAAGTCGCGGGGAGGCGTCAGCGGGATGGCGCGGCCGCGTCTTGCGGTCGAGTTTCTTGAAGGCCCAGTTGACCCGTGAAGCTTCTTGGGCCTCGCCGGAAATGACGATCTGCCGGCAGCCTCGCGGACCCGCGCCGGTGGCGAGCAACAGGCTTCCTTCCAAACTGACTCGGCCACCGCGGGCGGTGAATTTCCATGCCGCCTGGTTGGGCAGCATCAACAGGATGTTGGCGCCCTTACGGTCTTGCCAGGCTCTGACCGAAGGATGCAGGTGAAAACGCAGCACAAAGCCGGAGGAGGGTGACACGATGCGGTCCTCGCCGCGAAAGTCCTGTCCGATTGCCGCCAGATAGAGATCGCGCTCATGGCAAGGACTGCGCGCCGAGATCAACAGGCCGTGAGACGAGACCGTGACATCGGCTTCCGGCACGCCCCTGGCGCCGGAATGGTCGAGCGTGCTGTGGGCGGCGGGCGATTTTGCGGCTTCACGCCAGGCGGGCTTCGCATGACGCGGCATGCCGCAATTTCCCACGATGCGGTGCGGGCCATCGGAAAATTCGAATGCCAGCTCACCGTTGCAGGCGCTCGCCGGGCCGCAATCGGCGATCACCACCGCCGCCCCTTGCGCCAGCCGGCAATAGCCGGAATGGGGCGCATGTACGAGCGGCTGGCCGGCCACGTTGTCATGTTCGAGAACGGCGCGCACGGCGGCTTTGCGGGTTGCGTCGGCACCCTGAAAAAGCGCAAGCCCGCCATCGCCATGACACAGCATGCGCAGCATGGGCAACGCCCGATCGATGCATGCCGCAAGCGGCGGTGGGATGGCGAGGCGCTGCACCACCAATGTCTCGCGCAAGGGAATCACATCGAGAAGCAAGTCCAGAAGATCCTGTGGATTGCGCGATGCCGGACCGCCATCTGGAAGAACGGCGGCTTGAACGGCCGCCGCAAGGCCGTGCAAAGCCTGAGCGCGCAAGGCTTCGCCGCCGCGAAAGGCGAGTTCCGCTGACAGGAGCGCTACCCATTGCCTGAGGCGCTCGCGGTCCGAGTGGGCGCGCCGGCGCTGCAGGCGCCGCGCCTCGCGCGAGGCGATGGCGAGGAAGCGGCTTTCGAATTCCGCCGAAGCACCGGTCAAGAGAAAACCGGCATGACGGGCAAAGGACATAAGCCGCGTACAGTCGCTGTGGCGATCGCAGTTCTTGCCGTGGTCTGCCCAGGCCAGCACCATGGCGCGGGCAAAGGAACGGTAGAGTGCAAAGCCCGCCGCTTCGAGATGGGCGAGCCAGGCGAAACCGGCTAATTCCGCCGCCCAGGCGGGTGAGGGCGCGGAAATGCGGAAGACATCACTGGGAGAACAATCAAGCACCTGCCCGGCGAAGGCGAAATGCCCGCGATAGAGGTCCTGCGCCAATTCCGGGTTGCCGCGATCAAGATATGGCAGGGGCTGGCGCAGGCCGGTGAAGCGCGGTGCGACCACGGGTGCGGCCGTCAACCACACCGCGAGCGAATCACCGGCGGCATGGAGCGCCGCGGTAATGCCGCGCCACGTCTCGAAACCCACGGATTTGCCGCGTCCGGTCATTACTCGCCAGCCCGCCATGCCGTTCGGATGAAGGGAGAGGAGCAGTCTGAAACAAATCCGGTTAACGATTTGATAACGATATTTGCTAATTGCGCGTTAACCTTGCGGCAAAAAAACCGTCGAGACCCCAGGCGGCGCCGATCGGCATGGATGGCAGGGTCCGCAAGGCACCCGCCGCGGTGATGAAATGGCCTTCGATTCCAGCTTCGCCGGGCGCAATGGCAACGGTTGAGAATGACGGGTTGGCCGAAAGGAACCGCGTGGTCAGGTATTCGCCCTCCCCCGGTTCGAGCGAGCAGGCGCAGTAGACGACGCTTCCGCCCGGCTTCAGCAATTGCGCCGCCTTGTCCAGCATGCGCCGCTGCAGGACCACGAGGTCCTTGATCTGGTCCGGCGTCTTCACATAGGGCAGATCGGGATGCCGCCGGATCGTGCCGGTTGCCGAACAGGGGGCATCGAGCAACACCGCATCGAACTTTTCTTGTGGCTCGAAGCTGAGCATATCGGCAGCGATCACCTGCGCCTCGAGTCTCGTGCGGGCAAGATTTTCGCGGAGCATGGCAAGCCGCTGCCTTGACTGATCGACGGCGGTGACCCGGGCGCCTGCCGCACAGAGCTGCAAGGTCTTGCCGCCGGGCGCGGCACAGAGATCGAGCGCTGTCTTGCCGTTGAGATCGCCGAACAGCCTGGCCGGAATTGCCGCCGCGGCGTCCTGAATCCACCAGGCGCCTTCCGCGTAGCCCGGAAGCTCGTCGATGGCACCGCTGTGACCGGCAAGCCGGATGCTGCCGCCTGGCAATGCAAGACCGCCGAGCCGGTGGGCCCAGCCCGTCGCATCGGATTTGGGCGTGATGTCGAGCGGCGGCTCCTCGCGATGGGCTCTGGCAATGGCGGCGGCCTGCTGCGGCCCATAGGCCTTTGTCCAGGATGACCACAGCCAGTCCGGCGTGTTAAGACGCGCCTTGTCGAGGCCATTCAAAACATTCCGGCCATCAGTGGCGATCTTGCGCAGCACCGCATTGATCACCCCGCGGAAATGCCGCGCCTCACGGTCCTCTTTGGCAAGCTGCACTGATAGATCGATGGCCGCATAGGCGGGAGTGTCGAGAAACAGCAGTTGCGCCCCACCGAGCAGAAGTATGAGTGGCGCCGCTCCCGACTTGCGCGGCAGGGGTTTTGTCATGAAGGCGGCGATGACCGCCTCGATCTCGCCCTTGTGGCGGAGGACCGTGAAGATCAGGGCGTGCAGGAAGGCCCGGTCGCGCGGCGCCAACCTGTCCTGGCTGTCGAGGAATTCATCGAAAGACAAGCCTTGCTTGAAAATAAGAGCCAGGCCGTCGACCGCGAGTTTCCGGACGACAAACCCCGCCGCTTCCTCCGCCACGCTCAGCCCCAGGGGCCGGAGCGGCGTGACTGACGGGCGCTCCACGGACCCGGTGATGCGGCTTGGGGAGCCGCCATCTCGCGCGCCATGGCCTCCAGGGCGGCGATGCGGTTTTCGGTGGCGGGGTGGGTGGCGAACAGATTGTCCATGCGCTGGCCCGACAGCGGATTGATGATGAAGAGATGCGCGGTTGCCGGATTGGCCTCGGCCGAATGGTTCTCGATGCGATGTGCGGCATTGGAGATTTTCGCCAACGCCGAGGCAAGGGCCAGCGGCCGCCCGGAGATTTCAGCACCGCCATGGTCGGCGGCATATTCGCGGGTGCGGCTCACCGCCATCTGCACGATCATGGCGGCAATCGGCGCGAGGATGAGAATCAGGATCGACCCCAGGGGACCGAGCGGGCTGTTGCGGTCGCGGCCGCCGAAGAGGAAACCGAAATTGGCCAGCATCGAAATGGCCCCGGCGATCGTCGCGGTCACCGTCATCACCAGCGTGTCGCGGTTTTTGATGTGGGCGAGCTCATGGGCCATGACCCCGGCGATTTCGTCGCGATTCAGGACCTGCAAAAGCCCGCTGGTGGCGGCGACCGCCGCATTCTCCGGATTGCGGCCGGTGGCGAAGGCATTGGGCTGCGGATTGTCCATGATGTAAAGCTTGGGCATGGGCAGGCCCGCACGCTGCACGAGCTCAGCCATCAGGTCGTGGAATTCCGGCGCGCCGGCGCGATCGACGGGGCGGGCGCCATGCATGGCGAGCACCATCTTGTCGGCGTTCCAATAGGTCAGGAGATTCATGGCCGCCGCCACGACAAAGGCCATGACCATGCCGGTCTGGCCGCCGAGAAGAAAGCCGACGGCGAGGAACAGGCCGGTCATCGCCGCCAGAAGCAGGCCGGTGCGCATCGTATTCATGGGCCGCAACTCTCCTTGATCGAAGCCATCCCATATGATGGTGATCATGACCCCTCACATCAAGATGGGGGCTCACGCAAATCCAAGCGCCTGCCGGATGGCAGCGGCACTGACGCCCTGTCCGCGCAAGGCCCGCAGCGATACATCGCCGGCACTCTTCGACAATTTGCGCCCGGTCTCGTCGCCGATCAATTCGTGATGGTGGTAGTGCGGCGCGGGCAGGCCGAGGAGCTCCTGCAGCAGCCGGTGAATGGCGGTTGCGGCATAGAGATCGCGGCCGCGCACCACATGGCTGATGCCCTGCAGCGCATCGTCGGTGACGACCGCGATGTGATAGCTGGTGGCGATATCCTTGCGCACCAGCACGACATCGCCCCACAGCGACGGATCGGCCGCGATGGTTTGCGCCTTTCTCCTCGAATGTGAGTGGAGACGCGAGGCGCGATTGCGCCAGGCCCATGTCGAGACGCATGGCATAGGGAATGCCTCTCGCCATGCGATCGCCGATCTCCGATGGCGGAAGCTTGCGGCAGGTGCCGGAATAGAGCGGCTGACCTTCCGGATCGCGGGGTGCATCGGCGCCTTGCGCGGCGATGTCCTTGCGCGAGCAGAAACAGGGATAGAGCAATCCCAGTTCCGCAAGCCGTTTCTGCGCCTCGGCGTAATCATTCAGGTGCGCGCTTTGCACGCGCACCGGCTGTTCCCAAGTGAGGCCCAGCCAGGCGAGATCGGCAAGCGTTCGCGCGGTCAGTTCGGGTGTGCAGCGCATCGTGTCGATGTCTTCGACGCGGATGAGAAACCGCCCGCCGCGCTCCGCCGCCATCCGGTGATTGAGCAGTGCTGAATAGGCGTGCCCCAGATGCAGCTCGCCATTGGGGCTGGGCGCAAAGCGGAAGGCGGGTATGCTCATCGCCCGCTCTTGCGCGACTTGTGCTGAAACGTCAAACAGGGGCATGCGCACCCTCGACACCGATGCCGATCTCCGCGCCGCGGTAACGAACAATACTGCGCGCCGAGCCGCGTTTCGCCGCGGTGATCGAAGCCCATGGCTCGCCGCCCCTGCGGCGCATGGACGGAGGCCTTGCGGGATTGCTGCGCATCGTCACCGACCAGATGATCTCGCTCAAGGCGGGCGAGGCGATCTGGGCCCGGCTCGAACGGGAATTGCGGCCCTTCGATGCCGCGACAATCGCGCGCAAGCGCCACGCGAGCCTGATGCGGCTTGGCCTTTCCGGCGCCAAGGCGCGGGCATTCAAGCAACTGGCGAAGGCGGTGGCTTCGGGCGCGTTCGATTTCGACAATTTGCATCGAATGCCGGACGATCTGGCGTTGACCACGCTCACCGCGCTGCCCGGCATCGGGCCGTGGACCGCCGATATTTACCTGCTCTCGGCCATGGGCCGCGCCGATGCCTGGCCGGCCGGCGATCTGGCCCTGCAGGCCGCCGTTCAGCATCTTTTCGGCCTGCCACAGCGCCCCGACGCCAGGACTCTTGCCGCCATGGCGGAGAGCTGGCGGCCCTGCCGCTCGGTGGGCGCCAGGCTTCTGTGGAGCCATTACCGCGGGCTCAGGGGCATGGCCCAGACCGTGACATGAGGCCCTTCACAGAACGGTTACGCAAGATGTAGTATGCTTCCATGTAACTAGCCGATGAGGTGAGGGTGTATCACGCCCCGATCGCACTGGAGACCTGTCCCGCCCTTGTCCTCAATGCGGATTACCGCCCGTTGAGCTATTATCCGCTTGTCGCTGTGGAGCTGGCAGGATGCGATCAAGGCGGTGTTCCTCGATCGCGTCAACATCGTCTCCGAATATGACCGCGTGGTGCGCTGGCCCTCCTTCGAATTCCGCCTGCCCGAGCGTCGTCTCGCTCAAGAGCTATGTGAAGCCGTCGCGCACTCCCGCCTTCACCCGGTTCAATGTCTTCCTGCGCGACCGCTTCACCTGCCAGTATTGCGGCGACCACGACGATCTCACCTTCGATCACGTGATCCCGCGCTCCAAGGGCGGCCACACCACCTGGGACAATGTCGTCACCGCCTGCTCGCCCTGCAATCTGCTGAAGGGCGGGCATCTGCCGCACGAGGTGCAGATGTATCCGGCGCACAAGCCGGTGCGGCCGACGGTGATCGCAGCTGCACAGCAACGGCCGGCTGTTCCCGCCCAACTACCTGCATGACAGCTGGCAGGACTATCTCTACTGGGATACCGAACTCGAGCCGTGATCGCGCGCACCCTGCAGCGCGATACGCCGCCATGGCAAGCGAGATCACCGCATTCCATCCGGCAAGCGACAGGCCGAAGATACGGATCGCCGCCGCGTCGCAGGCAACCACCGGCTTGCTCAGATCCGGCAATCCTCCCGACAGGCTGCCGCCGCCGCAGGTATCGGGACCCGGCCATAATTTCCACTCGACGCCCGCATGGTAGGCGCCGAACACAGCGCTGCCGATCCACAGGAGGCCGAGCGAGAACGAGAGCCCGCTCTCGCCGCGCCGGGCTTGGCCGGCGCCATCGCCGCAACGACCAGCGCCAGCGGAATGCCGGCATAATAGGCCCAGCGCTGCTGGAGGCAGAGCGGGCACGGCGGATAGCCGAGATACTCGAATATCCAGGCGCCGGCGATGGTGGCCGTGGCGATTGCGGCAACCGCCAGGGCGGCGTTGCGGACGGTGACGATTGTTCAACATGCGCTGAGCGCTCCCGATGCGCCAAGATACTTCGCGGCGAAATAAAGCACGATGAGGATTGCCGCCGCAGGCCGCGGCGATCAGCCCGAGGCGCCGCTCGATGAAATGCCGTGATCGGCTCGCCGAAGCGCTTGCAGCGCCCAGGCAAGGGCGAAGAAGCGCGCGCCGCGCGCCACGATGCAGGAGATGACGAAGAAGGCGAAGTTCACCTGCGACCACGCCGGCCAGGATGGTCACCACCTTGATCGGCGGCAGATGCGCCAGTCCCGAGGTGACGAGGAGCAGCATGAGCGTGTCCTCGCCGGTGCAGGCGCGCAGGCCTTCGAAGTCCGTCGAGCTTGCCGTAGAATTCGAGAACTGGCTGGGCCACCGCCTCATAGGCGAAAAGCCCGAGAAAATAGCCGGCGATGCCGCCCAGCGTCGAGGCCAAGGTCGCCACCAGCGCATAGCGATAGGCGCGCTCCGGCCGCGCCAGCGCCATGGGCAGGAACAGCACGTCGGCCGGCACCAGGAACACCGAGCTTTCGATGAAGGCGATGACGGCAAGCCAGACCTCGGCGCTCTTGCGGGCGGCAAGCGACAGCGTCCAGTCGTAGAGTTTGCGCAGCATCGGCGGCAATCAATCCAGGGAGTGAGGCGAGGTGCGGAGCTTCTTGGTTTGCGAACGCTTCGCCTTGGAGTCAAGCCGCCGCATCCGGGCCGCCTTGCCGGGCCTGGTGGCGATCCGCCGTTTCGGCCTGACCGCGGCGCGGCGCAGCATGTCGACGAGCTTGGCCAGCGCATCGGCGCGGTTGCGCTCCTGCGAGCGGTGCTTCTGGGCATCGATCACCAGGACGCCTTCCTTGGTCAATTGCCGCCCGGCGATGGTCTTGAGGCGGGCCTTGAGATCGTGCGGCAGCAAGGCGTTCGCCACATCGAAGCGCAGCTCGACGGCGGTCGCCACCTTGTTGACATTCTGCCCGCCCGGCCCCGAGGCGCGCACGAAACTTTCGGAAATGTCGGCCTCGTCGATGGCGATGGAATCGGTGATGCGGATCATGAGTGGGCCTTTAGCGCAGTTTGGTATTTGGTGAAAGTTTCTTGTCTTCTCCCGTGACAACGGGATGAAGAAAGATTTCCCGTTTCCCCTAGTGGGGACGGGATAGATGGGGGCGTCACTCCGGCCTTTCAGACAGGCTTCACTGAAATCCTCAATCGCCGAACCACCAGGTCCCCACCCTCTAGCCCCTCCCTACAAGGGGGAGGGCGAAAACACTCAGCGAACTTGCCAATTAAAGGAACGGCTGCCTTTCCGGTTGACGGCGCAAGCGCCGCCCCCTAATTCCCGCACCGCTTGGCCCCTGTGGCGGAACTGGTAGACGCGGCAGACTCAAAATCTGTTGTTCGCAAGGACGTGGGGGTTCGAGTCCCTCCAGGGGCACCAGCTAACTTCATCCCGCGGGGCACGACTTCCGGCCTGTATTACCATAGATTGCAATTGTAGCACAACTGTGCTACGTTCGGTTAATGAGAAAAACGGCAACCGTTCGTGCCCGCATCGAACCAGCCCTGAAGCAGGATGCCGAGGGCATCCTGTCGCGGCTCGGACTCACCTCCAGCGAGGCTATTGGCATTTTCTTCCGGCAGGTGACTATTCATCGCGGCCTGCCTTTCTCCGTAACCATTCCCAATGAGGCAACGGCCAAGGCCATCGCCGAGACGCGTCTTGGCAAAGGTACACGGACCTTCGCTAGCGCCAAGGACTGGGCCAAGGTTGTGCGGCGCAAGTAAGTCCGGCGAATGCGCAAAGTCATCGAGTCGGCGCGCTTCCGGAAGGATACGAAGTTACAGAGAAAGCGTGGCAAGGACATCGACCGCCTCGTCAAGACCGTTTCGCTGCTTGCCGAACTCGGCCATCTTCCCCCAAATCTTCACCCGCACCCGCTCAAGGGCAAATGGAAAGGCGTCTGGGATTGTCACATCGAGCCCGACTGGCTGCTTCTCTATGAAGTCAATGAGGAGGCGGTGACGCTCTATCGCACGGGAACCCATGCCGATCTCTTCGAATAACCGGTCCCTCAGCGGCGTCTTCGCGCCGGTCTTGACTCCCTTCGATGCCGGATTGATGCCGGACCGCAAGGCCTATGCCGGCTTCTGCCGCTGGCTGCTCGGCCAGGGCGCGGGCCTGGCGATTTTCGGGACGAACTCGGAAGCCAATTCGCTGTCGCTGGCCGAGCGCCTCGACCTCCTCGAATATCTGCTGGCCGAAGGCCTGCCGGCCGCCCGCATGATGCCGGGGACCGGCGCCTGCGCGCTGCCCGATGCGGTAGCACTTTGCGCCGCGGCGGCGAAGGCCGGGACGGCGGCCGTTCTCATGCTGCCGCCCTTCTATTACAAGGGCGTTTCCGACGACGGGCTGTTCGCCTTCTATGCCGAGGCGATCGAGCGCACCGGCGATCCGGCACTTCGCATTTGCCTCTATCACATTCCGCAGATGTCGGGCGTGGCGATCACGCTCGGCCTCATCGGCCGCCTGATCGGGCGTTATCCCGAGACCGTCATCGGCATCAAGGATTCGGGCGGCGACATGGGCCACACGCGGGCGATGCTCGAGACCTTCCCGGATTTCCGCGTCTTCTGCGGCAGCGAATCGTTTCTCACCGAAACCATGCGGCATGGCGGGGCGGGCTGCATTTCGGCTTGCGCCAATGTCAATCCCGCCGCGATTTGCGACGCATATCGCCGCGCGGCGGAGGCCGGGGCGGCGGAGCGGCAGGCGGCCCTCAACGCCTTTCGCCAAACCCTTGAACCCTATCCGATGATTCCGGCGCTCAAGCGGATCGTGGCGGAATACGCGGGCTATCCGGGCTTTGCGCGGGTCAGGCCGCCGCTTTTGGACCTCGATGAGGCCCGCGCGCGGGAGCTGATCGGCAAGCTGAACGCGATGGGCTTTGCCGCTCCGGGACTGGCCGCCTCGGTTTCATCGCATTTCTGAGTGTTGATTTGGCGGAGAGACAGGACTACCCCGGAACTTCCGGGCGGCAAAACCCGTTAAACTTCATGGACCGCATCTTGACCGTTTTCTTCCGCATCATTTCCTTTGCCGCGGCGATTGCCTTTGCCGCCGTGGCCGCCCAGGCGAAGTCCGCCGGTCCCTCGCTCGTCTTCGATCCGGCAACCGGCATGGTGGTTTCCCAGGAGCGGGCGGGCGAGCTCTGGTATCCGGCCTCGCTCACCAAGCTGATGACCGCCTATCTGGTGTTCACAGAAGCTGCGCAGCGGCGAGTTGAAGCTCGACCAGAAGATTCCCGTCTCGGTCTTCGCCAATTCGCAGCCGCCGAGCAAGATCGGCATCAAGCCGGGCGGCACCGTCACGGTCGATTTCGCGCTGCAGTCGCTGCTCGTCTATTCCGCCAATGACATGGCGGTGGTGCTGGCCGAGGCGGTGGCCGGCACGTCCTACCAATTCGTGCGCGAGATGAACCGGACGGCGGCGGTCATGGGCCTCACCGGCACCCATTTCGCCAATCCCAACGGACTGTTCGATCCGCGCCAGGTGACGACGGCGCGCGATCTGGGCATTCTGGCGGCGACGATCCTGCGCCGGGTTTCCCGAATATGCGCATTATTTCTCGCTGCCGCATGTCGCCGTCGGCAAGCGCAAGCTGCGCAACCACAATCGTCTGATCCGGCAGATGCCGGAATCGGACGGCATGAAGACCGGTTTCATCTGCAATTCCGGCTTCAATCTCGTCGCCTCCGCAACCCGCGACGGCCGGCGGCTGATCGCCGTCGTGCTGGGTGCCGGTTCGGCGAAGAGCCCGCGCCGATCTGGCCCAGATGCTGCTGACCGACGGCTTGGGCCGCACCCTTCCGCCAAACCGCCCGCGGCTGACGCAGATCGCCAATGACAAGCTTGGCACGCTGGTTCCCGCCGACATGACCGCCACGGTTTGCCGGCGCAAGGCGCCGGTCGCCATGGTTCGCGCCAGGGAGCTTGGCGGCTGGGGCATTTCGCTTGGCGACTACGACACCGCCGAGAAGGCCGGCATGGCGCTGCGCGGCCGGCTTCTGAGCCCCGCCGCGCTTGAAGCGCCGGGCGATGCCGGGGTTATTCGCATGCCGGGAAAATCCCGCTTCGCCGCCATGCTGTGGAATCTCGACAAGCCCACCGCCGCCTCGCTCTGCCTCCACTTTGCCCCCTGCGAGGTGATGACGCCCGAAGCCTTCGCGAAGATCGCCGCCCTGTCGACCGAACCCGCGCCGCGCCCGCAAAAACCCCTCGCCCAGGGCTCCGATGCCGGCGCTGGGAAGAAAAAGAAGAAAAAGAAACGTGCCAAGTAGCACGCCTCGCCGAAACGGCATTGCATGATTCATCGCGCCGGACTGGGAATTCTCTGCGCGCTCACGGCAGCAGCACTGTATGGTCTGATCCCCAGCTTCTCCCGCGCCGCCTTCGAAAACGGCGTGCCGCCGGTCGAGAGCACCTTCTTCCGCACCTCGCTCGTCGCCATCGCCTTTGCCATCCTGGCGATCCTGCGCGGCGAAAGTTTTGCCTTGCCACGCGCCGCCCTCGGCTCATTCGCCACCCAGGCCTTGGCAACGCTGGTGATCTCGGTTGGCTTATCTCGCGGCCGGACAGTTCATTCCGGTGGGCCTGGCGGTGATCATCTTCTTTTCGTTTCCGCTGATCATTCTGCTGGCCTCGCCCCTGATCGAAGGTCGCAGGCCGGGCCTTCCCCGCATCGCAATTTCGCTGTTCGCTTTTGCCGGACTTGCGGTTGCGGTGGGACCAAGTTTCGAGGGTCTCGACGTGCGCGGCCTGGTACTGGCGGCAGCCGCGGCGGCGGGTGCCGTGCTGCAATTTTTTTCCGGCCGCGCCATCTCGCGCCATCTCACGCCGACGGTCTTCGGCAGCCTGGTGCATCTCGCCATCTGGCCGGCAACCCTACTGGTCGCGCTTGCCGTGAGTGAGGGAACCCTGCAAATTCTCCCCGGCGGCATGGCCACGGCGCCGGGTTATGGGTTTCTCGCAGGCCTTGCCGGGCTTTATGCGGCGGCCTATCTGGTGCAAATGCTGTCGCTGCGCTTTGCCCCGGCTTCAACCGTTGCCCCCTTCTTCAACCTCGAACCGGTGGTGACCACGGGAGGCGCCGCCTTGCTGCTCGGCGAGCGTCTGGCGATCAATCAATATGCCGGCGGCGGCATGGTGCTGGCGGCACTCCTCGCCTCCAGCCTGATCAAAGACAAGGCGGAAAACCCATGACCGGCGAGATGGGGCTGCCCATTCCCGTGGCTGTACTCACCGGCTTTCTCGGCGCCGGCAAGACCTCGCTCCTCAACACCCTGCTCAAGGATCCCTTCCTCGCCAACTGCCGCTGTCATCATCAACGAGTTCGGCGAGATCGGCATCGACCATCTGCTGGTGGAGAAAGTCGGACGACAACATCGTCGAAATGGAATCGGGCTGCCTGTGCTGCACCATCCGCGGCGATCTGATCGACACGATCCATGATCTTCTGGCGCGCCGCGATCAGGGCACGATCAAGGCCTTCGACCGGATCGTCATCGAGACGACCGGTCTCGCCGACCCGGCGCCGGTTCTGCATTCGGTGATGAGCGAGCCGACATTGCTGGCGCGCTGCCGGCTGGAGGGCGTCATCACCGTGGTCGATGCAGTGAACGGCCCGGCGACGCTCGATGACCATGCCGAGGCGGTGAAGCAGGTGGCGGTCGCCGACCGCATCGTGCTCGCCAAGGTCGATCTTCTGTCGGGACGCGAGGGCGAGGATCAGCTCTTCGCCATCATCGCGCGGCTGCGCAAGCTCAATCCGGCGGCGCGGCTGCTGACCACGCACCGCGGCGAGGCCAATGCCGCGCGGCTCTTCACCATGGGCCTGTTCGATCCGCACAAGAAGACGCCGGACGTGCAGCGCTGGCTGGCGGCGGAAGCCTATGACACACGCCACGATCACCATCACCACGATGTTTCGCGCCATGACGACCATATAAGGTCGTTCAGTTTCGCCGAGGATCGCGCCATCAGCGCCGCCGGGCTTGAACTGTTTCTTGAACTTCTCAAGTCCTATCACGGCGCCAATTTGCTGCGCATGAAGGGCATCGTGAAGGTGGCCGACGATCCAGCCCGGCCGGTGGTGCTGCATGGCGTGCAGCATGTTTTCCATCCGCCGGTCAGGCTCGCGAGCTGGCCCGATAACGATCACCGCACGCGCCTCGTCTTCATCGTCAAGGACATCGAAAAATCGATGATCGAAGACCTGTTCCGCGCCTTCACCGATCAGATCGGCGGCGGCGCCGCGGCCTTCGCCGACAAGACCCTGTCGCTCAACCGCTAGCCGCGCACCGGTTGGCTGCCGGAATCGCAGCTCATTTGCGCCGGATCCTGAAAACGAAAGCGATGCCCGTGTTCTCCTGCGAGAGTAGCGCATGGCCCTGTTCATTGCAGAAGTGCGCCATGTCCATGGCCGCCATGGGGTCGGTGGCAATGACCTTGAGAATCCCGCGCGGCGCCATGCTCTCGAGGCGCTTCTTCGCCTTGAGCACCGGCAGCGGGCAGAGCAGCCCGCTCAGGTCCATTTCTTCTTCGGCATCGCGTTCCGGCATGAATTGGCTATAAGTCGTGTTCCACAGATCGGGGAGTTACACGGTGTCGGACCTCTTGTCCAAAGCGCCCTTCATGGGCCTGGTGGAAATGCTGCTGGTCAATCCGAAGCGGGAAACCGGCCTGGAAAAATCGCACGTGCCGTCAATACGGCTGCTGTTCACCGGCATCGAGGGCGATTGCCATGGCGGGCTGACGAGGAAATCCGACAGCCGCATGCTCAAGCAATTCAAGCGCGGCACCGAAGTGCGCAATACGCGGCAGGTGTCGATCCTGTCGGTCGAGGAACTGGCCGACATCGCGCAGGCGATGGGTATTCCGGAGGTGAAGCCGGAATGGGTCGGCGCCAATCTGGTGACCCGCGGGCATTCCCGATCTGACGCTGCTGCCGCCTTCGACGCGCCTGCAATTTCCCTCCGGCGCCACCATCGTTATCGACCTCGAAAATCTTCCCTGCCGCTATCCCGCCGAGGTGATCGCCAAACACTATCCTGAAACATCGCTGGGCTTCGTCAGGGCGGCACAACACAAGCGCGGTCTGGTTGGCTGGATCGAGCGCGAAGGCGCGGTGAACAGGGGTGACGAGATCGTGCTGTGGCTGCCGCCGCAGCGCGTCTATGCCCACGCATGACGATCGCCGGCGTCATCATCGCCGGTGGCCGCTCCATCCGCATGGGCGGCGAGGAGAAGGCTTTCAAAATTATTGGTGGCAGCACCATTCTCGACCGCGTCATCGTGCGGATGCGGCCGCAAGTGGACGCTCTGGCGATCAATGCCAATGGCGATGCCTCGCGATTTTTGGCGACGGGTCTCCCGGTCTTTCCGGACAGACCGGGCGACATTGCAACACCGCTTGCCGGCATTCATGCGAGCCTAGCCTGGGCGCGCGACCATGACCATGACCTGCTGTTGACCGTGCCCGCCGATGCGCCGTTTCTTCCCCGCGATCTCGTGGCCCGGCTTGAAGCACCGGCCATTGCAGCGTCCGGCGGGCAAGAACATTTCATCGTCGGCGCCTGGCCCACGCATCTGGCTGATGATCTCGAGCGCGCCATCCTAGATGACGGCCTGTTGCGTGTCCGGGATTGGGCAGCCTTGGTGAGCGCCAAACCAGTCGAATGGCCGGCCACGCCCTACGACCCATTCTTCAATGTCAACACGCCGGCAGAACTTGCCGAAGCGGCGCGGATTGCGGCAGAGTTCGATCCATGAACAAGGTGATCGGCGTCGCCGGATTCAAGAATGCGGGCAAGACGACGCTGGTCGAGAAACTGGTGACCGAGCTGACGCGCCGGGGCCATCGCATCTCGACCGTCAAGCATGCCCATCATTCCTTCGATATCGACCATGAAGGCCGCGACAGTTTCCGCCACCGCCAGGCGGGAGCAAGCGAAGTGGCGGTGGTCTCGAGGAGCCGCTGGGCGATCATCCATGAAGCGCGCGGCGAGGCGGAGCTGTCGCTCGACGAGATACTGGCGAAGCTCGCGCCCTGCGATCTGGTCATCGTCGAAGGCTACAAGCGCGACACCCACGACAAGATCGAGGTGCGCAATGTGACGCTCGACCATCCAAGACTGGCGGGCGGCGATCCGACCATCGTGGCCATTGCCGCCAATGGCACGATCGCCGATGCGCCGGTTCCGGTCTTCGACCGCGACGGTGTGAGCGCGCTTGCTGACTTCATCGTCAAGCACATGGGGCTCCCATGAAGCCGCAGGATGTCGTCAAATTCTGGATGGAGGCGGGGCCCGACCGCTGGTTCACCAGGAATGCCGCCTTCGACGGGGCGCTTTCGGTGCGTTTCGGCGCGGCGCTGAAGGAGGCGCGCCGTGGCGCTTTCGACCATTGGGGCGAGACACCGGAGGGCGCACTCGGGCTCGTGCTGCTGCTCGATCAGTGCTCGCGCAACATCCATCGCGGCAGTGCCGTTGGCCTTTGCCGCCGATGCCAGGGCTCTGGCTCTGGCAAAGGGCTGGATCGGCCGCGATTATCACCATGCCCTGCCGGCGCCTCTTGCCGCTTGGTTCATCATGCCCTTCGAGCATGCCGAGGACCTCGACGCCCAGAGGCGAGGCGTTGCTCTCTTCCAGACCATGGGGCTCTCCGAGATGGCCCATTGGGCGCAAATCCATCTCGACATCATCGCCCGCTTCGGCCGCTTTCCCCACCGCAATCCGATGCTCGGGCGCCGATCGACGCCGGAAGAACTGGCCTTCCTGGCCGCCGGCGGATTTGCTGGCTAGTGTCGGAATCCGCTGTGCCCCAGTCGTTCCGCCCCACGCCCGTTGAATTCTGCTCACTAATGTGACCTCAATTCGACGGCCGTTGAGAGGAATTTCCATGAAATCACAGGCGCGCGTGGTGGTGATCGGCGGCGGCGTCGTCGGCGTTTCGACGCTCTACCACCTGGCCAAGAAGGGCTGGAGCGATGTCGTCCTCGTCGAGCGCAAGGAGCTGACCTCCGGCTCCACCTGGCATGCGGCGGGCCTGCTGCCGCTGTTCAACATGTCCTATTCGGTCGGCCAGATTCACAAATACTCGGTCAAGCTCTATGGCGAGCTCGAAGCCGAGACCGGCCAGCATGTGGGCTTCAAGAAATGCTCCAACATCCGCCTCGCCCGCACCCCGGACCGCTGGGACGAGTTCATGTATTACGCCGGCGTGGCCGAGACCATCGGCATCAAGGTCAACAAGCTGACGCCCGCACAGCTGAAGGAAATCTGGCCGCTGTGCGAAACCGACGGCATCATCGGCGCCATCCAGCATCCCGACGACGGCTATATCCAGCCGGCCGACCTGACCCAGGCGCTGGCCAAGGGTGCGCGCGCGCGCGGCGCCGAGATCTATCGCAACACCACGGTCACCGGCATCGCGCAATCGGTGAATGGCGAATGGCGGGTGACGACCGACAAGGGCGACATCGCCTGCGAACACGTGGTCTCCTGCTCCGGCAACTTCGCGCGCCAGACCGGCGCCATGGTGGGTCTCGATATTCCGGTGATCCCGGTCGAGCACCAGTACATCGTCACCGAGCCGCATCCGCTGATCCAGGAGCGCCAGGCCAAGGGCCTTCCCGAAATGGGCGTGCTGCGCGAGGCCGATTCGAGCTGGTACATGCGCGAGGAAAACGGCGGACTGCTGCTCGGACCTTACGAGAAGGGCGCGCCCTGCTGCTACATCGACGGGCCCTCGGACGCACAGCGAATACGAGCTCTTCCAGGAAGACCTCGACCGGCTGGCGCCGCATATCGAAACCGCCATCGCCCGCGTTCCGGCCTTCGGCGAAGTCGGCATCAAGAAGGTCTACAACGGCGCCATCGCCTATACGCCGGACGGCTCGCCGATCATCGGCCCCGCCTGGGACCGGAAGAACTTCTGGCTCAACGAGGGCCATTCCTTCGGCGTCACCGCGGCGGGCGGTGCCGGCTGGCAATTGGCCGAATGGATCGTCGACGGCGAGCCCACCATCGACATGATGGGCGTCGATCCGCGCCGCTTCGGGCCCTACGCCACCCGCGGCTATCTCAAGATCAAGAACGAGGAAGCCTACGCCAATGTCTTCACGCCGCATTATCCCGACGAAGAGCGCGTCGCGGCGCGGCCGTTGAAGCGCACGCCCTGCTACGACAGCATGAAGGCGCTGGGCGCCGTGTTCGGCTCGGTCTATGGCTGGGAGCGTCCGGGCTGGTTCGCGCCCAAGGACTATTCGCTTTCGGAGAATGACCTCGACAAGCCGGACGTGCTGCTGTCGCACAATCATGCGCCGGCCACCGAGGATGGCCGCATCGTCGAGAAATGGTCGTTCCGCCGCTCGAACTATTTCAAGTTCGTCGGCGAGGAATGCCGCAATGTGATGAACAATGTCGGCGCTTCAGGACATGTCGGCCTTCGCCAAGATGGAGGTCTCCGGTCCCCAGGCGCGCGAGCTGGCTCGACTCGATCTCTGGCCAACCGCATTCCGAAGAAGCAGGGCCGCATCGCGCTCTGCCATCTGCTCACCCCGAACGGCGGCGTGCGCTCCGAATTCACCGTCTATGAATGGGCGCCGGGCCGCTTCTATCTCGTCTCGGCCGGCGCCTATGAACGTCACGACCACGACGTGTTGCGAAAGCTTGTGCCCGCCGACGGTTCGGTGCGGCTAAACCCTATCACCACGCGCTTGGGTGTTCTGGTTCTGGCTGGCCCCAACTCGCGCAAAGTTCTGCAGAAGCTCACCGATACCGATCTGTCCAACGAGGCCTTCCCCTGGCTTTCCGGCAAGGAGATCAGCATCGGTCCCGCCACCGCCCATGCGCTCCGCGTCAATTTCGTCGGCGAACTGGGCTGGGAGTTCCACCACCCGATCGAACAGCAGAACGCAATTTTCGATCTGATCATGGATGCGGGGCGCGAATTCGGCATCCGCCCCTATGGCATCAAGGCCATGTCGTCGCTCTCGATCGAAAAGAGCTACCGGCTCATTCCGCGCGAGCTGTCCATCGAATATTCGGCCTATGAATCGGGTCTCGACCGCTTCGTCCATCCCAACAAGGGTCAGTTCATCGGCCGCGACGCGCTGGTTGCGGGCCGCGAAAAGGGCCTCAACTGGAATTTCGTGACGCTGGAAGTGCATGGCGTCACGGACAAGGATTCCGATGCCCGCGGCTCCGAGCCCATCTATGCGAAGGGCAAGCTTGTCGGCCGCGCCACCAATGGCGGTTTCGGCTGGCGGGTCAACAAGTCGCTGGCGCTCGCCATGGTGAAGCCGGAACATGCGGCGGCCGGAACGGAACTCGAGATCAAAATCCTCGACAAGCTGTTCAAGGCAACCGTCATTCCGGAAAGCCCCTACGATCCTGACAACAACGCGCTGCGGGCCTGATACAGTGAGTTCATGAGCGGCGAGCAACAGGCTTACGGAACGGGCGTAACCTTCGTCCTCATCGCCACGCTTGGCTGGAGCCTTTCCGGCGTCTTTGTCCGCCTGCTTCCGGGCCTCGACGGCTGGCAGATCAATTGCTGGCGCGGCTACTGGATGTCCGTGGCCCTCCTCGTCTATCTCCTCGCCGTCTACGGGCGCGGCACGCTGGCGAAATTCCGCGAAGTCCCGCCGGTAGCGCTCGCCGCAGCGGCCGGCTTCTTCACCCTCGGTTCGACGCTATACGTGACTTCGCTCACCATGGTGAGCACCGCCGTCATCTCGGTGATCGGCGCTACCTCGCCGCTTTTCACCGGTCTGCTCAGCCCGTGGATTACCGGCGAAAGGCCGGGGCTGGTTGCCTGGATTGCGGCCATATTGGCGCTCGCCGGCGTCGGCGTCATCGCCTGGGACGGGCTCGAAGCCGGAAGATGGCTCGGCATTCTGGTTTCGGTCTGCGTTCCCATTGCCTTCGCCGGACAGACTTTGACACTGCGGCGTTATCGCGGCGTCGACATGGTGCCGGCAATCTGTGTGGGCGGTTTCGCCACTTTCTTCATTACCGGGAGCCTGGGATTTCTGGCTGGCCATGCCGGCGGCGGCTTCGATGTGGCGCCTCGCGACGTGCTTCTCCTCTCGGCCATGGGCCTTCTGCAGCTTGCCATTCCGCTGATCTTCTATGCCAAGGGCGCCAAGTCGGTGCCCGCCATCACTCTCTCTCTCATCGTCATGCTCGATGCGGTGATCAATCCGCTGTGGCCATGGCTGGCGGTGGGGGAAACGCCGGAACGCGCCGCCTTCATTGGCGGCTCCATCATTGTCGGCGCGGTGCTGATCAGCATTTTCGGGGGCCATTGGATGGCCATGACGGCAACCAAAGAGCCGAGATTCAACCGTCCAGTTCTTTCCGATGCGCCTTGACCATGTCCCCCATGCTGTTAAAGCGGAAATTGTATCTCGGCTGGACGTCCGGATTCATGGTTGCGCCAAAGCCCTGCTGATCGTGGCGGCGATAAATCCAGCATGAAGCGAGACCCGCCTTGTTGGCCGGCGCATGGTCATGAAACAGGCTTTCCGCGGTATGGAGAATTTCTGACTTGGCGATGCCGAGGCCTTGCAGTTTGTCGATCATGTAATCGAAATTGCGCGCGCTCGGCTTGTAGGAGCCGATGTCCTGGGCGGTGTAGATAGCATCGAACTCAACCTGCAGCCGACTGTTGCTGTGAGCAAAGCTGGCATTGTCGACATTCGACAGGATAACCAGTTTGTAGTGTTGCTTGAGATAGGCCAGCGCTTCCGCCGAGTCGGTGAAGGCCGGCCAGTCCTTCACCGAATTGCCATAGGCCAGGCATTCGTCCCACAAAGTGCTGACGCCCCATTCCTCGGCGAGCCGCTTGTACACGACGGCCAGAAGCTCGCTGTATTTCATCGCCGGCGTGTAGAGCTGCTGCGAAGACTCATGCCGCGCATGGGCCTCCAGAACGTCGTTACGTGAGAGCGGTTTCTTCACGCGTCCGGTCAGGGGCTTCAACGCCTCGGCCATGCCGCTCTCCCAATCGATCAGCGTACCGTAGCAATCGAATGTCAGCGCCTTGAAGCCGGTCAGACTCACGACTTGAAATCGTTCTTGCGGCGGCGCAGCTCAGCGAAGATTTCCGCATCGCTTGCCTGTTCGAGACCGAGATTCTTGCGGATCTCCGGGCTGTCGGGCCGGAGGAAGGGATTGGTCTTGAGTTCGTCGCCGATGGTGGTGGGGCAGGTCATCTCGCCCTTGACCCGCTGATTGGCCACCACCGCGGCACGCGCCTGCAGGGCGCGGTTGCCGGGTTCGACCGAGACCGCGAATTTGGCATTGGCCTCGGTATATTCGTGACCGCAATAGACGAAGGTGTGCGGTTTCAGCTTGCGGAACTGATCGAGCGAGCCCCACATCTGCTCCATCGTGCCCTCAAGCACCCGGCCGCAGCCCATGGCGAACAGCGTATCGCCGGCAAACAGCGAAAACTCGGAGGGGATATGATAGGCGATATGGCCCTTGGTATGGCCCGGGCAGTCATAAATCTTGACCTCGCGCCCAGCCCACTGGAAGGTCTCCCCACCCTTGAGTTCCTTGCGGATGCCAGGAATGCTGTCGGCCTCGGCAGCGGGGCCAATGATCTGGCAGCCGAATTGCTCCTTGAGCGCCAGATTGCCCGCCACATGATCTTCGTGATGGTGAGTGGTCCAGATATCGGTGAGCTGCCAGCCGCGCTTTTGCAATTCCCGTTCAATGACGGCGGCATCGGGCGCATCGATGGAGGCCGTCGCCCCGGTGCGGTGGTCATGGACAAGGACGCCGTAATTGTCGCTTCGGCACATGAACTGGTGCATATCGAGATGGGACATGAAATTGCCTAACCTTGATTAATTTCGCTGGTGACCGCCGGAACCTCAACCACTATTCTAATTCTTAATGGATGTTGTCGATTTACGCGAGTTTTATGGCAGCCGCTTCGGAAATTCCACCCGGCGGCTGATCGTCCAGACATTGCTGCCGAAAATGCAAACACTGGCCGGCGCCACCATTGTGGGTTTGGGCTTTGCCACGCCCTATCTCGACGGCGGCATTGAAGGCGCGCGCACCACCCTGGCCTTCATGCCGGCGCGGCAGGGTGTGCTGCAATGGCCGCCCCAGGCACCGGTCAGTTCGGCCCTGGTGGACGAATTCGACCTGCCTTTGCTGGAGAGCGTGGCCGATCTGCTTCTGGTGGTGCACGGGCTCGAGCTCACCGACAATCCGGCCGAGATGCTGGATGAGCTCTGGCGGGTGCTGGCACCGCAGGGCCGGCTGCTGCTGGTCGTGCCCAACCGCCGCGGCATGTGGGCTCGCTTCGATTCGACACCTTTCGGCTATGGTCAGCCTTTCTCAAGACCGCAGCTTGCAAGCCTGCTCAAGGAGGCCCGCTTCTCCATCATGTCCTGGTCGCAGGCCCTGTTCATGCCGCCCATCGACCACGGTCTATTCCTGTCCTCCGCCCCCGCCTTCGAGCGCGTCGGCGATTGGCTGATGCCGCAATTCGCCGGGGTGATCGTCGTCGAGGCGGTCAAGCAGGTCTATGCCACTTCTTCCGGCAAACGGGTGCGGCGCCTGGTACCGCGGTTGCGGCCGGCTCTGGCGCCTGCTCCCGCACGCTTCGAGCCGCCGAAAATTCCCTGACCAAGGCTTTGCATTTCGCCGCGCGCCCCCTATGAATATGCCGCCTTGCAAGGGGATTTGCGGGGACGGCAGAAAAGATCGAGATCGGGAACCATGGACACGCCTGCCGCTGAGGACGCGACACTCGACGAGATCCGAAAGGAGATCGATGCAATCGACGACCGGTTGCTTCATCTGCTCGAGCGGCGTTTCGAAGCGGTCGGCAGGGTTGCGGCTGTGAAATCTCTCAATGGCGGCATCGCCGGCTCGCCGATCCGTCCGGCCCGCGAGGCGGCCATTCTGCGCCGCCTGCTCAATCGCGTGGAAAGCCCGGTGCCGGCCGAGCTCACGGTGCGGCTTTGGCGCGCCATGATATCTGCCGCCACCCAGAGCCAGGCCTCCCTTACTATCCATGTGAGCAAGCGGCTCAATTCCTCCATCGGCCTCAGGTTGCGCATCCGCGATTATTTCGGGCCCATGCCGGTTGAGGAATGGCGCGACGAAGCCCAAGTGCTGATGCAGGTGGATGCCGGGGTGAGCGACCTCTGCGTGGTCGAGACCGAATCTCCTTGGGTCGAAGCCTTTGTGCAAGGCAAGGCGGGCGGCGCGCAGGTGATCGGCGTCCTCCCGATTCTGCGAGAGGATCCGCAGCCGAAGCTCCTGATTTTCGGGCACGCCCAGGCCGAGCCAAGCGGCAACGATGAAACCATCATCGTCGGCGACGGAAATTTGCCGCGCGATTTCACACCCGCACCCCTGTGGCAGGTCAAGGCCGGTAGCCGGCGCATCTCCTGTCTGCCCGGATTCCTTTCGGAACATGAGAGCCCGCTGGTCGGGCCGATGCGCTCCAATGCTACCCTCGGCCTCAAGGTGGCGGGGCGTTATCCAAGCCCGATCGAGGTTGGATCATGACAATGCAGGCCTATGACGCCCGGCCCATGCCAAGGCCAGGCATTCTGGATATTGCGCCCTATGTGCCTGGCTATAGCGGGCCCAAGGGCATGAAGGTCCACAAGCTATCGTCGAATGAGTCGGCCTTGGGTGCGAGCCCCAAGACGATTGCCGCCTTTGCCGCTGCAGCGGCGTCTCTGGAACTTTATCCCGATGGCTCGGCCGGCGAACTGCGCGAGGCGATCGCCATGCGCTATGGCCTGAAACCGGATCGCATTGTCTGTGGCGCCGGCTCGGACGAATTGCTGCAGCTTCTGGCTCACGCCTATCTCGGCCCTGGCGACGAGGCGATCCATTCGCAATACGGATTTCTGGTCTACCCCATCGCCATCATGGCCAACGGCGCCAACGCGGTCGTGGCACCGGAGCGCGATTACACGGCATCCGCCGATCACATCCTTGAGCGGGTAACTGCCAAGACGCGCATCGTGTTTCTTGCCAATCCCAACAATCCGACCGGCACCTATCTGTCCTTCAGCGAGGTGAAGCGGCTGCACGCCGGTCTGCCGAAGCGGGTGCTGCTGGTACTCGATGCGGCCTATGCCGAATATGTCCGCCGCAACGACTATGAATCGGGGATCGAATTGGTCTCGACCTTCGACAATGTGGTGATGACCCGGACTTTTTCGAAGATTTACGGATTGGCGGGCTTGCGGCTCGGCTGGGCCTATTGTCCGGCCCCTGTGGCCGATGCGCTCAACCGCATCCGCGGACCCTTCAATGTGTCGGCTGCCGCACTTGCGGCGGGTGCCGCCGCGGTGGCCGACCAGGCTTTTGTCGAAACGGCGATCGCCCACAATGAGACATGGCTGCCCTGGCTCAGCCGCGAGATCGCAGCCCTCGGCCTCAAGGTGACGCCGAGTGCCGGCAATTTCGTGCTCGTGCATTTTCCTCCCGATGCCGCACACAATGCTCCGGCGGCCGATGAGTTTCTGGTCTCGCACGGGCTGGTGCTGCGCCGCATGGAAGCCTATGGGCTGCCGGGCGCATTGCGCCTGACGGTGGGGACGGAAGCAGCCAATCGCGCGGTTGTCGCCGCGCTCAGGGAATTTCTCGCATGAGCGTCCGCTTCAATCGGGTGGCGCTGATCGGACTAGGCCTTATCGGCTCGTCGCTCTGCCACATCATGCGCCGCGAGAAACTGACGGGACACATTGCCGGCCATGCCAAGAGTGCCGCCACCCGCGACACGGCAAAGGCTCTCGGCCTCTGCGACAGCATTCACGAGACCGCTGCCGCCGCCGTGCGCGATGCCGATCTAGTGATCCTCTGCGCGCCGGTGGGGGCTTGCGGCGAGATTGCCCGCGACATTGCGCCGGCGCTGAAGGCGGGAGCGATCCTCACCGATGTCGGATCGGTCAAGGCGGCGATCGTGCGCGATGTCGGAGCCCATGTGCCGCAGGCGGTGCATTTCATTCCCGGCCATCCGATCGCCGGCACCGAGCAATCGGGGCCTGAATCGGGATTTGCCGAACTCTTTACCGGCCGCTGGGTGATCCTGACGCCGCCTCCCGGCAGCGATCGCCGAGGCCGTTTCGAAGCTCGAGGAATTCTGGCGGGCCTGCGGTTCGAATGTCGAAATCATGACGGCGGAACACCACGATCTGGTTCTCGCCATCACCAGCCATCTGCCGCATTTGATCGCTTACAACATCGTGGCGACGGCGGCCGACGTCGAGGAAGTCACCGATTCGGAAGTGATCAAATTTTCCGCCGGTGGTTTTCGCGATTTCACCCGCATTGCATCCTCCGATCCCACCATGTGGCGCGACGTCTTTCTCAACAACCGCGATGCCGTGCTGGAAATGCTGGGGCGGTTCTCGGAAGACCTCTCGGCCCTGCAACGGGCGATCCGTTGGGGCGACGGCGAGACGCTGCAGAGCCTGTTCAGCCGTGCCCGCGAAATCCGCCGCGGCATCATCGCCGCCGGCCAGGACACCGCCTCGCCGGATTTCGGACGCAGACCCGCCAGGCCTCAATAGAGCGGCGGCAGATCTGCGAGCTTGAACGGGCCCCAATAGAGTTCGCCATCCTTGGCGATGAAATCGGCTTTCGCCTGCCTATCCGCGGCGGAATTGTCGATGAGGCCGAGCAGTGTCTTGAGCGCATCGCGATCCGGCTGTGAAAGCTGATGATAGCGGTTTGCTTCTTCGAGCAATCCATCGATGTCGTTGGTCGCGGTGGCGATGGTGCCGGCGAGCCGCCTGTCCTGGTCGAGCCCCAGCCATCCCTTGCCCTCCACAACAACGCCTTCGCGGGCGATCTCGGCGGACAGAATTTCGAGCCGTGTGCCGGTGACCGATGCGTTCAATAGCGGTTGCGAGTTGGCAAAGAGCGAGCGGGGCGCCTCAGCATCGAACGAGGCGGCATCGAGCCTGAGTGGCCCCTGGACCATGCCGTAAACCGTCAGGTCGCGCGCATTGATTGCGATACTCGCCACATTGTCGCGGCAGCGAAGGTGAAGCGCCATGAGCGAAGCCTCCACCACGCCGGAAACCGTAAGTGCGGGAAATTCAATCGAGAACCGGCCGCACTCCGTTCCCGTGTAACGGTAGCTGGCGATGGCTCGGTCATGACCTGCCTCAAGGAAGGACCCGTCGCTGGCCTTGATCGACGTGGGTCCGTCGAGGAGTCCCACGATGCTGGAGGGGTTATAGGCCTGGGCGACGATCAGCAGCGCTGCGGCGCGGACGGTGATATTGTGCTCTTGTATCTTGGTAACGAACACGGGCGCGCGGCAGGCGAATTCGATGCGGAAGGGGTAACCGCCCCAGCTTTCGTCCATGCAGGAGAGGCTGGTGCCCTGCCGGGCGAGCACTTCGCGTCTGCTTGCCGCCTCGCTTTTCGCGAACTCAAATGCAAAAAGCCAGTAACCCGACCAGGCGGCAAACAGCAGAAGCACTCCGGCGAGCGGCGCGAACATGCGCCAGGGACGCGATTTTCGTGCGGTCATTGGCCTTCGCGAATCGGTTCGCTATACGGGACGGCATGGCGAACATGCAGCAGTTCTGGATCTTTGGCTACGGCTCCCTGATGTGGAATCCGGGCTTCGACCATGGCGGCAGCGAGCCCGCCCTGATCCATGGCTTTCACCGCAGCCTCTGCGTCTATTCCTTCGTCCATCGCGGCACGCCGGAGCTGCCGGGCCTTGTTCTGGGGCTCGATCGCGGCGGTTCCTGTCATGGCATGGCCTTCCAGGTGGCGGCGGAGAAATGGGACGAAGCGCTGGCCTATCTCAGGGCGCGGGAGCAGGTGACCTCCGTTTATGGCGAAGCGATGCGGCCGGTGCGGCTGTTGAAGAGCGGCAAGAGAGTCGAGGCCCTTACCTATGTGGTGGACCGCGGTCATCGGCAATATGCAGGCAAGCTCGACGCCGATCGTCGCTTGACTTTCATCCGCCAGGGACTGGGCCGCTCCGGCCGCTGCGCCGATTATGTGCTGAGCACGCTTGCCCATTTGCGCGAGATGGATATCCACGACGCCCATCTTGAAGCGCTGGCATCGCGCCTTCAGCCTCAGGCGGCGAGCCTCGCCGGCTGAGCCTCTTCTTGCGCCATTTCGAGATCGGCAAGAACCGACTTCGCATCGGCATCGTCGCGGGCGAGCAGATGCACGTGGATTTCGTCTGGCGCCAGTCCGGCAGTGCTTGCAGCAAAAGCATCGAGGAACGATGGGAAGCGGCCCACGGCCAACGCCTCGCGGGCATTACCCACGCGCCTGACCGCCACATAGACCGCACCGGGGAGCGGCGGGCAGGAGTGGGCCTCATAGATCGAATGAATGTAGCGCCGGCCGGAGGCGCCGCGCCAATACCAGAAGCGGTCGCCGCGACCGAAGTCTTCAGGGAGTTTTGCCGTCATGGGGGAGCCGTGGAGAAGCATGAGAACAAATATAGAACATCTGCTTTTCGCCGTCAAGCCCCATCAGCTACATTTCGAATAGCCACAGGATAGACAGGTGGCGCAGCCCTCCTGATAGGCGAGCGCCTGTTCGCCGCAGCGCGGGCAGGAAGCGCGCCGCCCTTCGCCGACCGCGAGCGCAAGAGTGAGGCCCTTGTCGCGCTCCTCGCGCTTTAGAAAGCCGGTCTCGATCATGTGCCGTTCGATCACCCCGCCGATCGCCGCCAAGAGGCTCGGCACATAGCGCCCTTCCATCCACTGGCCGCCGCGCGGATCGAACACCGCTTTTAGCTCGTCGACCACGAACGAGACATCGCCGCCGCGCCGGAACACCGCCGAGATCATCCGGGTCAGCGCCACGGTCCAGGCATAATGTTCCATGTTCTTGGAGTTGATGAAGATCTCGAAGGGCCGCCGTCTTCCGCCTTCGACGATATCATTGACCGTGATGTAGATGGCATGATCGGTTTCCGGCCATTTGAGCTTGTAGGTGAACCCCGGCAGCACCGCCTGGCGCTCCAGCGGCTGTTTCATGTAGACGATCTCGCCGCTCTTAGGCTGGCTTTCGACGCTGAGCACCGAACCCGTCACCTCATTGGGCCGGAAGGTGGTGCAGCCCTTGAGGCCGAGATCGTAGGCCTCGGCATAGACCGCCTTGAAATCCTCGAAGGAGAGCGAGGCGGGCACATTGATCGTCTTGGAAATCGAACTGTCGACATGGCGCTGCACCGCCGCCTGCATGGCGAGATGGGCGTGCGGCGATAGTGTTTCCGCCGTGACGAAAACCGGCGGCAAGGCTGTGTCCCGGCCCTTGAGCGACCACCACAGCCGCGCGGCGTAATCCTCGACCCGCTCCACCCGGCGCGAGCCGTCCGGCATCAGGATCTTGCGGTCATAAGCGATGCTGAAGATGGGCTCGATGCCGCTCGAGACATTGCCGGCGAAAAGCGAGATCGTGCCGGTGGGGGCGATCGAGGTTAGAAGCCCGTTGCGGATGCCGTGTGTTGGCGATCGCCTTTCTGATAGCGGCGGAAAGTCCCGCGGCATGACCGGTAGCACCGAATAATCTTGCGGTCGAAGAGCGGGAAGGCGCCCTTCTCGCGCGCCAAGTCTATGCTCGCCCGGTAGGCGGCATCTTCGATCGCCGCCATCCAGCGTGCTGCCGCGGCGGCCGCCTCCTCGCTGCCATAGACAAGCCCGCACATGGCGAGTGCGTCGGCCAGGCCGGTCATGCCGAGGCCGATGCGGCGCTTTGCCAGTGCCTCCCGCCGCTGCGCCTCGAGCGGATAATTCGAAATGTCGATCACATCGTCCATGAAGCGCACGGCGACCGATACGACGCGGCGCAGCTCCGCTTCATCGAGGCGAGCATCGTCGGTGAACGGCGAGGCAATGAAACGGGTGAGATTGACCGAGCCGAGAAGGCAGGCGCCATAGGGCGGCAGCGGTTGCTCGCCGCATGGATTGGTGGCGTGGATCGTCTCGCAATAGCGCGAGATTGTTCGCACCGTTGACGCGGTCGATGAAGATGACGCCCGGCTCGGCGTAATCGTAGGTCGAGCGCATGATCTGGTCCCACAGGGCCGCGCGCTTTCAGGGTCTTGAAGGTGCGGCCGGCGAACACCAGAGGCCAATCGGAATCCGACTTGACCGCCTGCATGAAGCTGTCAGTCACCAGCACCGACAGATTGAAATTGCGCAAGCGCCTGGGGTCGCGCTTGGCGGTGATGAAGTCCTCGATGTCGGGATGGTCGCAGCGCATGGTGCCCATCATGGCGCCGCGCCGCGAGCCCGCCGACATGATGGTGCGGCACATGGCGTCCCACACATCCATGAAGCTCAAGGGCCCCGAGGCATCGGCGCCGACGCCTTTGACCGGCGCGCCCCGGGGCCGGAGCGTCGAGAAATCATGGCCGATGCCGCCGCCCTGCTGCATGGTGAGCGCGGCTTCCTTCAGTCCGTCGAAAATGCCGGTCATCGAATCGTCGATGCGCCCATGACGAAGCAGTTGAACAGCGTCACCGTGCGCCCGGTCCCGGCGCCCGAAAGAATGCGTCCCGCCGGCAGATAGCGGAAGCCCGACAGAATGCCGTGGAATGCCGTGGCCCAGCGCTCGCGCTCTGCTTCGCGTTTCGGCCTGCCGCCACGGCTTTCGCCACCCGCCACCAGCTCTCATCGATCGAGTCGTCCACGGGCGCGCCGTCCGCCGCCTTGAAGCGGTACTTCATGTCCCAGATATCCTGGGCGATGGGATCGAGAACCTGGTCGCTGTGATCGCTCATGACGGAGACTCAGTTTCAAGGCCGGCGAGTGTAATGCCAAATCCCTTACGAGTCGAGAAATTGTTCCCTTTTCGTACTAGCCCGGGCCTCGGCTACCAGCTTTCCCGTTGCAGTTTCGATGGCTGTCTCGAGCCGCGCCTGAAACTCCCGGCGCGGCAGTCCCGGGGGAATGGCCGGAAGAAATTCGATGATGATGGTGCCGGGATGGCGGAGGAATTTCCGCCGCGGCCAGTAGAGGCCGGAATTGAGGGCGAAGGGCGTGCAGGCCACGCCGAGCTTGCCATAAAGAGCGGCCGCCCCCGGCTTGTAAGCGGGTGGATCGTCGGGGGCACGCCTGGTCCCTTCCGGCATGATGACGATCTGGCGGCCCGCCGCGATTTCTTCTTGCGCCCGGGCCACCAGACTGTGAAGCGCGGCGGTCCCGGCGCTGCGTTCGACCGCGATCATCCGGAACTTGAAGATGAACCAGCCGAAGAAGGGGATCCAGGTGAGTTCCTTCTTCACCACCATGGCCGGATCGTCGAGCAGCGGCAGGATGGCGAAGGTTTCCCAGAAGGACTGATGCTTGCCGGCCGCCAGAGCGGCACCCTTGGGGATGTGCTGTCGGCCGCGCACCTCCATGCCGGTGCCGGCGATCACCCGCAGCAGAAACAGCGACGTTTTCGCCCATGCCTGCAGCGCCCGGATCGCCCATTTGCGCGGCAGCAGGAAGAATTCCACACCCACCACCAGGAAAAGCGTCAGATTGACATAGAAGGCGATGTTGAACAGAACGGAACGCAGCACGATCACGGCATGTCTCTCAGCATACGGATCAAAGTCATGCGCGAGGTAACGAGGCTGATGAGTGTCGCGGCGAAGGGCACTGCGAGCAGGATGCCGTAATTCCATACGGCGGTGTCCGGCGGCGCGAAGAGCAGGCTGCGGCTGGCATCGGCAACGCCGTCCGCCCCCGCCCTGCCAGTTAGGCCGAGAAGAAAAAAAGTGAGCAATCCGAGCGCCACGCCGATGAGACCGCCCCATAGCCCGGTCTTGAGAAAGCGGCCGTCGATCTGGCGCGAGATGTAGCCGTCGCGGGCGCCGACGAGATGCAGCACGTCCACCACCTCGCGATTGGCGTCAAGCACAGTGCGCGTGGCGAAGATCACCGTGGCGATCGCCGAGACGCAGATGAGGAACAGGACCGCGAAGGACAACGTCGACAGCGCCCGCGCCATGCGCGTGAGCTCCACCTGCCAGCGCTTATGGGTATCGAGGCTGGCACCCTTGACCTTGGCCTTGAGCGCATCGCCGAGTGCCGCGAAGTCCGGCTGCGCGCCTTCGTCGATGGTGACGCGGATCAGCCGCGGAATGGGAAGGTCGGCGAGACCGCCTTTGCCGAGCCATGGCTCCAGAAGCTTGGCCGCCGTGGCGCGGTCGAGGGTCTTGATTGCGGCGATGCCGGGAAAATCCTCGAGCAGCGCTGCGGCCTTGCCGAGCTCCGCCTCGATGTCTGGAACCCTGCACCGGGCGAACCTGCACCGTCACCTCGCGCGACAGGCCGCCGGTCCAGCTTTCGACGGCGCGATCGATGAGAATCAGGGCGCCGATCGCCAGGCAGGCGAGATAGCACATCACCGCCATAGTCACCGTGAGGGCCTTGAGGGGTGCAGCTTCCGGCGGCACAATGGCCCCCGGCCGGTATGGTGTGCCGCTGTTCATGCCGCGCGCAGCTCACCGTGTTCGAGATGCATGACCGGTGCCCCGGCCTGGGCGATGAGTTTGGCATCGTGAGTCGCGAGCAGCACTGTGGTGCCGAGCCGGTTGAGCTCGGCGAAGAGATGCAGGAGCCGGCGAGCAAGTGCCGGATCAACGTTGCCGGTGGGCTCGTCGGCGAGCAGCAGTTCCGGCTTAGCGATGACGGCGCGAGCGATGGCCGCACGCTGCTTCTCGCCGCCCGACAGCACCGGCGGATAGGCATGAGCCTGATCGGCAAGTCCCACCCAGCTCAACAAGTCCATGACATCGGCGCGATAGCTCGCCTCGCGCCTGCCGGCCACGCGCAAGGGCAGAGCCACATTGTCGTAGGTAGTGAGATGATCGAGCAGCCGGAATTCCTGGAAGACGACGCCGATCCGGCGGCGCAGCAGTACCATGCCGGAGCGGTCGAGTGCCGCCACGTCCTCGCCGAACAGCCGGATCAGCCCGCGCGACGGCCTGAGTGCAAGAAAGAGAAGGCGCAACAGCGACGTCTTGCCGGCCCCCGACGGGCCGGTGAGGAAGCAGAAGTCGCCAGACTCGAGCCTGAAATTCACATCACTGAGAATCTCCGGGCCCTGTCCGTAGCGTAGACCGACACTTTCCAGACGAAGCAATCCTTTGTTCCTTTCAGTCGTTTCGCCCTTTGTGCACAAACCATCTTAACGCGGCATTAACCGTGTTTGCCGTTAACCTTCGTTCCCGGACAAGTCGAATGTCAGCCACTGCCGAATCATGATCATTTCCTGTCCTTCCTGCGCCACGCGCTACGATCTTGCCGCTTCGCATTTCGCGGCGGAAGGCACCATGATCAAATGCGCCGCCTGCGGCCATAGCTGGCTCGAGGGCCGCGCCGTCGAGATGATCGATGTCTCGCCGCGCCAGCTTCCAGCGGTGATCGACCATCACGGGCTGGAGCCGGACCGGGAAGTCCGCCGTCTGGTCGAGGCCTCGCTGGAGGCTCGCGAGACTTTCGCCGCCAGGCGCCGGGGAAGACGAGTCCAGCTTAGGCGTTGGGCGGGGCTTGCCGCGGCGATCCTGTTGCCGGTCATTTTCGCTGGCATATACCCTGAATATGTGGTGCGGGCGGCGCCTGCGGCGGTGCGCGCCTATGAAAAGCTCGGCATGAGTGTCAACATCTATGGGTTGGAACTGCGCCGCATCGAGCAGCAGCATACGATCGAGGGCGGCACCAGTGTACTCTCGATCAAGGGCGAGATCGCCAATGTCTCGGGCGGCGAGCGCAAGATTCCCTGGCTGCGCTTTGCGCTCAGGGACGGCGGCAATGCCGAGGTCTATCAGTGGATGCTCGATTCGGGCGCAAGGCCGCTGCGGCCCGGCGAAAGCACGAGCTTCGTGACCCGCGTCGCCGCCCCGCCCGCAACCGCAAAAAATCTCCAAATTCGCTTTGCCCACGCGGATGAAATCGGCTCAAATGCCGCTCCATGAGTGAGCTTGCAATCGACGGTCACCGCATCGCCGTCCTGTTTTCCGATACTGAGATCGCCGCGCGCATCGCAATCCTTGCAACGGAGATTGCCCAGCGCAGGCCGAAGCGGCTTCTGGTCGTGCCGGTGCTCAAGGGCAGTTTCGTCTTCGCCGCCGACCTGATGCGCGCCATGCACCACGCTGGGCTGTCGCCGGAAGTGGATTTCATGATTCTGGCGAGCTATCGCTCCGGCACCGTCTCCTCGGGGCGGGTTGAAGTGCTGCGCGACATCGAATCGGATGTCACAGGCCGCGACGTTCTGCTGATCGACGATATTCTCGAATCGGGACGCACCCTGGCTTTCGCCAAGGACCTGATTGCGGCGCGGGGCGCGGCGAGCGTTATGACCGCGGTGCTCTTGGAAAAGCCGGGGCACCTTGCCGCCAACATCAAGGCCGATTTCCGCGGCTTCCTCTGCCCCGACAAATTCGTCGTCGGTTACGGCATGGACATGGCCCACCAATTCCGCGAATTGCCGTTTGTCGGCCACCTGCTGAGCGCGGGCTGAGCAGCCCTCACGCCAGCATGGCTCCGGCGATGAAGCCTGCCGCCCCGACCAAGACACCGAGCAGGAACCGAAGGTCACGGCGTCAAGACGCCGGTCCGCCTCCCCCAGATCGCGGCTTTTCAGGGCCTGCGCAATCGCCCCTCTTAAACGGCGATGCCGGAATGTACAAAACAGAGGAGGAACATCATCAAAAGAAAAACTCCCGGCCTCTGTGAACCTTTTTCCCGCCTGCCGCAACCAACCCTGTGAGAGCGCCTCCACTGTGGACAGCGCCCGACAGCACAGGAGATCAAAATGTTCAAGAACATCCTTATCGGCACAGCTTTGACACTGGTTGCCGCCTCCACATCCTTCACCCCCGCCATCGCCCAGGCGGTTCCCCTGAACTACGATGCCGACCCGTGCAAAACGGCCTTCGAGAATTTCAAGCAGGCCAATTGGGAAAAAACCCACAAGACGGATCAGGGCAATCTTGGCGGCGCCGAGGGTTGGGACGAGTTGGCCGACGCGGCTGACGAGAACGCCGCAACCCAGACTAAACGGGCTGAGGAACACAGGGCGGAAGCCCGGAAGAATCCGCCTGGCCCCAGTAAGAACTTCTGGAACGATCAGGCCGATACCGCCGACCGTGAGGCCCAGGAATGGACCGACAGAGCTATCGAGCATCGCAAAAAAGCCGAGCAGATGCGCAAAGATGCCAAGGACTATGAACAAGCGGCCCTGAAGGCGCTGGCGGAATGCTGGACGCTGTTGAACATAGTCAATGCGTTGCCGGGGTACCAGGATATCACGATCAACGGCAAGCCCCTCAAGGAAACCACCGAAACAGCGGAACCCACGAAAACCGAGAAGAAGCCGGGCAAAAAGCCTGTGAAGAAGGCCGAGGGCGGCAAGAAGAAGCCAAAGGCCGAGCATATCAAGAAGCAGGCCAATGCCGGCAAGTCCCGCAACAAGGCGAACATGGTGGCCCAGAGTATTGCTCGCGATGTTGTCGTAAACGTCGCAACCGGGCTCATTCTCGATCAGCTAGTGGGCGGACGCAACCACCGGCACGGCCGCGATCACGGCCGGATGGGCAAAATGCCGAACCCGGGCAAGCACAAGGAAATGCGGCGTCTCAAGAAGATGAAGCAGATGGGACTTGAGCTTTTCTAGAACAGCAAAAAGGGACTTTGAGATGTCTGCGACGTGTTCGTATAGTGCGCCCCCAGAACGATCCTTTGCGATCCTTCTGGGGGCGCTGCTGTCGATGTTGGAGAAAACCGGCGATCCCGGATCGAACCCCGCCGAACCTGAATTGTTGCGCCGCGTTGCGGCGGGCGATCAGCAGGCCCTCCGCTCCCTCTATGTTCATCATCATGCTCGGGTCTATCGCTTTATCGGGCGCCTGCTGAGCGATACCGGAGCGGCGGAAGATGTGCTCGCGGAAGTGTTTCTGGATGTTTGGCAGCAGGCGGGCCGCTTTGCCGGCCGTTCGAGCGTCAATACCTGGCTTTGCGCCATTGCCCGGAACAAGGCGCTTGCACATTTGCGAAAGTATCCTTGGCCGGTGGATCACGGTGCCACGGCAGAAACCGCCGATGAAGTCGACTCACCGGAAGTGAGTCTGCAAAAGGCTGACAAGAGCGAAAAACTCAAGCGCTGCATTGAAAGGCTCGGACATGAGCACCGCGAGGTGATCGATCTCGTATATTACCACGAAAAGAGCGTTGAAGAAGTGAGCATCATTCTCGACATTCCCATAAACACGGTCAAGACCCGCATGTTCTATGCCCGCAAGAAACTGTCGGAACTCCTCGGTCGGGCCGGAATTGACAGGGGGTGGCCATGACAAGGAAGCCAGCTGAAATCGAGAACGAAAAACTCGAATTGCACTTGCCTTGGTATGTCAACGGCACGCTCGATGCCGTGAACCGCAGGCGTATTGATGAGGCGCTGGCCCGCGACGGCCGCTTGCGCCGGTCCCTGGAACTTGCCCTCGAGGAGCGGGATGCCACGCTGCACATCAACGAGCGAATCAAGGCGCCATCGGTCGACCCCTTGTCAAAGATCATGACGGCGGTGAGCAGCTCAAGCCGGGCGACGGCATTTGCACTCAAGCGATCCCTTGCCGAACGGTTCAAGGCGTTTGTGGGTTCGCTCTCACCCCGAGTGCTTGCCGCCGCGGCCATTGCTGCGGCGATTGTACTGACCGTGCAAGCCACTGCCATTGGGATGCTGAGCGTCGGTCAGGATGAAGGTCAGGGAATGGTGCTTGCCTCCGGCGATGGACATAACGCCGAAAACACAATTGGATTTATTGTCAGATTTGCACCCGATGTAACTATCGAACGGGCGACCGTACTTCTCGAGGAACTGGGCCTCAACATCGTCGATGGACCGGCGGGTGGTGGTCTCTATGTGGTTGAAGCCGCCTTATCTGGGGAAACGGGGCCTGGGGGCGAGAAGGTCTTGCTTAAATTGCAGGCAAGAAGTGATATAGTCGCCTTCGTGGCGAAGGCACCCGAAAGGGAGAACTAGCATGCTCACGGCTTCCGTGTCTGCAAACAAGGTGATCGCAATTTTTGCCGCTCTTCTACTTTTTGCGCTGGCCTTTCCCTTGGCAACGGCCAAAGCGCAAGAAGAAATTCCGCGAGAAAATCCACGAGAAACCCCGCGAGACAATAGGGGCGGGGGCGGTGGATTTGGCATCTCGATCGATATTATTTCGTTGCTGAAAAAGAAGAAGAAAACTCCGCCGGCCGCCCCTTCGGTTCCGGCAAAGAAGAAGCCCGCGACGCAAATCGGCAAATTAAAGAGCGGTGTCGCGCCTAAGAGCGGTGTCCCGCCTAAGGGCGAGACACGCTTTCGGAGAGCTGAAGTCCTTTTTGTGCTGAAGCCAACTGCACCGGCCCAAGCGCTCCAGGCCATCGTTCAGGCACAAAATCTCAACCGAATAGCCGAAACCGGTTTGAATCTTTTTCAGCGTACCGTGCATCGCTATGCGATCACCGATGGCCGCAGCGTTGCCCAGGTTGTGGCGGCTCTGGAAACCGATCCTCGCGTCGAACAAGCTCAGCCCAACTATATTTACGAGCTTTCCGAGGTGGTGACCGCTGCATCGCCAGGCCTACAATATGCAAATGTTCAATTGCGCATCCCGGAGGCCCACAAGTTTGCGAGTGGCAAGAACGTGCTGGTGGCGATCATTGATTCGCGCGTCGACACCGAACATCCGGCGCTCGCCGATGCCATCCGCGATTCCTATTCGGCTGTAGACATCCCTTCGGCAGGTCCCGACGGACATGGCACGGCTATGGCGGGCGCTATCGCCGGTCGAGGCCAACTCATGGGCACCGCACCAGGCGCGGGATTACTGGTGGCTGAATGTTTTTCCAAGGATGAAGAAGGCAGAATGAACGGGATCACCTTCCACATCTTGAAAGCCGTCGATTGGGCTTATGGTCATTCGGGAATGATTCAGAATATGAGCTTTTCCGGTCCACGAGATCCGCTGCTCAGCCGGCTTATGAAGGCCGCAAACGGAAAAGGCGTAGTATTCCTCGCCGCCGCTGGCAACGCCGGAGCAAAATCGCCGCCGCTTTATCCTGCCGCAGATGAGAATGCGATTGCCGTTACCGCCGTGGACGATCATGAGAAGCTTTTCAAGCGCGCGGTTCGCGGTAAACACATCGCAGTCGCCGCCCCTGGCGTCGATGTTATTGTGTTGGCGCCTTCCAACTCAACTGGTCTCACTACCGGCACTTCGGTTGCCACAGCACATGTCTCAGGGCTTGCGGCCTTGGCTACGGAAGTGGCGGGCAAGCTCGACCGTAACCGACTCCGTCAGTTGTTTGCCGGCAGCGCGCGGAAATTGAAGGCACCTCGCGAATCGATTGGCGCAGGCGTGGCCGACGCGTTGAGGCTTGTGGAAGATGCGGCAGCTCTGGCGCCACGAAAAACGGTACAGCAATAGCGCTCGCGCTACCTGTTGCGCGGGTGCCGGTCCAGAAGTGTTCTGAGAAACTGGAGCGGGCGATGGGATTCGAACCCACGACCCCAACCTTGGCAAGGTTGTGCTCTACCCCTGAGCTACGCCCGCGTCAGTAAGCCGGCGAGGCCGGCGAGGTGGCGGGTCTTATTGCGCAGCCGCCAAACAAATGCAAGAACTACCTGGTTCCAGCCATTCCCGCCGCCCGAAGGCCGCCCATGCCTGCGACCCGCACTGAGCTTTTCGCCCATTTCGACCGGCTCGGTATCAAGACCGCGACCCGTGAGCACGCTCCGGTCTTCACTGTCGAGGAGGCCCGCGCCCTTCGCGGCGAGATATCGGGCGGGCATTGCAAGAACCTGTTCCTTAAGGACGAAAAGGGCGCCATCTGGCTCATTGTGTGTTTCGAGGATGCCCGCATCGACTTGAAGGCGCTCCCCGCCAGGATCGGTTCGAAGCGGCTCACTTTCGGTAAGCCGGACCTGCTCATGGAGGTTTTGGGCGTTGAACCCGGCTCGGTCACCCCCTTTGGCCTGATCAATGACAATGCGGTCCGGGCCAACGTCATTCTCGACAAGCCGATGATGGACGAGGACCTGCTCAACTATCATCCGCTGAGCAACGATGCCACCACCACGATCCGCGCTGCCGATCTCTTGAGCTTCATCCGATCCTGCGGGCACCAGCCCCGCATTGTGGCGGTCAGCTGAGCGAGTCATTGTAAATGCCGCCCCGTTGCGCCATTTATCGGGCCTGAACGCAAGGAAGAATGCAATGGATTCGATTATCGGCGGTCCAGCCCCGCGGCCGGGTAACGGCGCCGCCCCGCCCGCCGAACTGATCAAGGACAGCGACACCAAGCGCTTCATGGCCGATGTCATCGAGGCCTCGCGCAAGCATCCGGTGATTGTCGATTTCTGGGCGCCGTGGTGCGGGCCCTGCAAGCAGCTTGGGCCTGCCCTCGAAAAAGCCGTCAAGGAGGCCGGCGGCAAGGTGAGGCTGGTTAAGGTCAATGTCGACGAGAACCAGCAATTGGCCGCTCAGATGCGGGTGCAGTCAATTCCGGCGGTCTTCGCCTTCGTCAATGGCCAGCCCGTCGACGGTTTCATGGGCGCGCTTCCCGAGAGCCAGCTAAAGCAATTCATTGCCAGACTGTCGGGCGAAGGCGGCATGGCCGAGGAGATCGAGGCGGCGGTGACGGCGGGGCGCGAGGCGCTGGCGCAGCAGGACTATCAAACGGCGGCGCAGATTTTCGCCCAAGCGGTGCAGTCCGACCGCGAGCATGCCGGTGCACTTGCCGGATTGGCCCGCTGCCAGATCGCCACCGGTGATCTTGCCAACGCCAAGGCAACATTGGCTCTGGTGCCGCCCGCCAAAAGCAACGATCCCGAAGTCGTGGGAGCGAGGGCCGCTCTCGAACTGGCGCTCAATCCGGTCGATCGCTCGGCCATGGCGGAACTGCAAAGGACGGTGGACAAGGAGCCCGACAATTTTCAGGCTCGGCTCGATCTCTCTGCGGCGCTGAACGGTGCCGGACAAAAATCCGAGGCCGTCGATCAGCTCCTCTACATCATCCGCAAAAATCGCGGCTGGAACGATGAAGCCGCCCGCAGGCAACTTGTACGGTTTTTCGAAGCCTGGGGCCCCAAGGATGAATCCACCCTGCAGGGCCGCCGCAAATTGTCCTCCATCCTGTTCGCGTGAGCTGTCATGAAATTCAACGACCGCTACCGTAACCCAGACGACCTGCCGCAAAAACTGCCGGTCTTTCCCCTGGCCGGCGCCCTGCTGCTGCCGCGCGCCGAATTGCCGCTCAGCATCTTCGAGCCGCGCTATCTCCAGATGGTGAGCGATGCCATGGCCGGAGACCGCCTCATCGGCATGATCCAGCCGGTGCTGGAATCGGAGAAGGAGGAGCGGCCGGCGCTGATGGGCATTGGCTGTGCCGGCCGCATCACCGCCTATGCCGAGACGCCCGACGACCGCATTCTGTTGACGCTGACCGGCGTCAGCCGCTTTGCCATTCGCGATGAACTCAGCGTGGATACCGCCTACCGGCAGGTGATTGCCGATTTCCGTCCCTTCGCCGTCGACCTTGTCTCAAATCTTGGCGCCAGCGAAGTAAACCGTCCGGCGCTTCTGAAGGCCTTCCGTGACTATCTCAGCGCCAATGACATGAATGCCGATTGGGACCAGGTCGATGCCGCTTCGACGGAAGTGCTGGTCAACACCTTGTCGCTGCTGGCGCCCTACCCAGCCAAGGAAAAGCAAGCCTTGCTGGAAGCGCCTGATCTTAAGACCAGGGCTGACGTGCTTGTTGCGCTAACCGAGATGGCCCTGGCCCGCACTGTTGGCGGCTCGCGTTCGCGTCTGCAATAGGTGGAGCTATGACCGGCCAGCGGGAAACCGATCCGCGCCTACTCGAATTGCTCGTTTGTCCGGTGACCAAGATGCCGCTGCATTACGATCGCGAGAAGCAGGAGCTGGTTTCGCGCGCCGCGCGACTTGCCTATCCGATCCGCGACGGCATCCCGATCATGTTGCCCGGCGAAGCGCGAGAGCTCGACGGTGACTGATCCGTGGCCGGAGGAATTGCGCCTGCGCGCCGGCGGCCGGTGTCTCGAAATCCGCTTCGACACTGGCGAAGTCCACGCGCTCGACGCCGAATATCTGCGGGTCGAAAGCCCGAGTGCCGAAGTAAAAGGTCACGGGCCCGGTCAGGAGCAGCTCGTCACGGGCAAGCGCAATGTGACGGTCGCGCGGCTGGAGCCGGTCGGTACCTATGCGGTGCGCATCATCTTCAGCGATGGTCACAGCACCGGGCTCTACACCTGGGCCTATCTGGCGAAGCTTGGCCGTGAGCGCGAGGCGATCTGGGCCACCTATCTTGAAAAGCTCGCCGCCGCCGGCCGGTCTCGCGGTTAGAGCGGTTCGCCCCGCAGCAATTTCGGCAGATTGCCGGTCTGACCTGCCGCCTCCTTAACGAACAGCGATTTCAGCACCGACGAGCTGCCGGCCGCAATCAAGCCCGCATCGCGAAGCAGTCGCAGGACCGCATTGTCATTGGCGAAGAGCCGGTTGAGGCCGTCCATGGTCAGGGCCGTCATTGCGGTGTCAAAACGCCGCCAAATGCTGTAACGCTCGAGCACCGCATCGCCGCCCGGATCGAGGCCTAGCGCGAAAGCGTCTTGTACGGATTCCGCCAAGGCCGCCACATCGCGGAGACCCAAGTTGAAGCCAAGCCCGGCGATTGGGTGCACCACATGGGCGGCATCCCCTATGAGCGCGAGCCGCGGGCCGATGAATTCGCGGGCGATGAACATCGCCAGGGGGTAGCTATGCCGCCCGCCAATGAGCCTGACTTCACCGAGACGATCGCCGAAGCGGCGGCGTAGCTCCGCCAGAAATCCCGCATCGTCGAGACCGAGAATTTGTTCGGCATCTGCTTTCGTCTCGGTCCACACGAGCGAAGAACGGCTGCCGGGCAGCGGCAGGATGGCGAAAGGGCCGGAGGGCGTGAAATGTTCTTCGGCGCGACCGCCATGGGGCAGATCATGCTCCACCGTGGCGACGATCCCCACCTGGTCGTAACTCCAGCCCACCAGATCGATGCTTGCGGCGGCCCGCGCCGCCGAGTTGCGCCCGTCGGCGGCCACGATGAGGGAAGCCTTGAACGCAGCGCCGTCGTCCAGCGTGACCTCCGCCAATCCGGGGCCGAATCGAAACTCCTTCGCCGCATGGCCCGTGACAAAGCTTATGTGCGGTGAGGCCGTTGCCGCTGAAAGCAACGCGCCATAGAGATGCCGGTTCTCGACCATATGGGCCGATGGCGCACCGCGCATGTCCGCTTCGCCGAAATGCAGCAGGATGGGCCGTGCTTCGGCCCCGGGCCGGGCATCGGTGACGACGATTTCCTGCATTGCCTGGGCTTGAGGGGCGATCTCGCTCCAGACACCCAAGGCTTCGAACATGCGCCGGGCACTGGCGGTAATCGCCGAGGCCCGGCCGTCGAAGGCGCTTGAGGAAAAACCTCTGGGATCCTTGGTGTCGATGACAGTGACTTTCAGTGTACGGCGCAATTGCGCGCCACCCAGCGCCACGGCCGCCGCCAGTCCATTCAGAGCCGCGCCGGCAATGATGATATCGGACTTCATAGTCACGACGTTGAAAGACGGCCTCCGAAGTGTTCCGTCAAGCTTCAAGTCTGCTGATGAAAAAACGAGCATGGCCGTAATACTGCTTAATTAATAATCTTTACAGGTTGGCAGGAAACTCAAAAAGATTCAAAAAACACTGGTGTATCAATAAGATATAAAAATTTTGGCGATTGGCACGCTTCTTGTTTTGCAGTGCATCATTGCCAATAAGAGGGCTGCCGCATGAAGTATGTCATCGCCATCGTGAAGCCGTTCAAGCTGGACGAGGTCCGCGAGGCCCTTGGCGGGCTGGGCATTCAGGGAATCACCGTCACCGAAGTCAAGGGCCACGGCCGCCAGCGCGGTCATACCGAGTTCTATCGCGGCGCCGAATACACCGTGAGCTTCGTGCCCAAAGTCAAGATCGAAATTGCCGTCGACGAAGCGCTCGTCGACCGGGTGATCGAAGCCATCCAGATCGTCGGGCCAGACCGGTCAGATCGGCGACGGCAAGATCTTCGTCCTGCCGCTCGAGCAAGCGGTGCGCATCCGCACCGGCGAAACCGGCCAGGCCGCGCTCTAATCCATCAACATCAGGGGACATTCCATATGACCTTTCTCAACTACAATCGCGCCGCTCCGCGTCCGCCATCTCGGCTGGGCTAGCGCTCGCGGCGCTGCTTCCCGCCTCTGCAGCCCAAGCTGCGGCAACCGTCAACAAGGGCGACACGGCCTGGATGCTGATCGCCACCGTGCCTCGTCATGCTGATGACCATTCCGGGCCTCGCGCTCTTCTATGGCGGCCTGGTGCGCACCAAGAACGTGCTTTCGGTGCTCATGCAGGTGCTCATCTGCTTCTGCATGATCTCGATCCTGTGGGTCGTCTACGGCTATTCGCTCGCCTTCACGCAATGCCTCGGCAGCGCTCATCCCTTCATCGGCGGCTTCTCCAAGTCTCTTCCTGGCGGGCGTCGACATCTCGACACTGGCGGCGACCTTCTCGAAGGAAACCTATCTTCCGGAACTCGCCTTCGTCATCTTCCAGATGACCTTCGCCGCATCACGCCGGCCCTCATCGTCGGCGCCTTTGCCGAGCGCATGAAGTTCTCGGCGGTGCTGCTCTTCATGGTGATCTGGTTCACCTTCGCCTATCTGCCGATGGCCCACATGGTGTGGTTGTGGGCCGGCCCCGATGCCTACACGCTCAGCGCCGACAATCTCGACGCCGTCAAGGCGGTGGTCGGCGAAGCGGCGGCAACAGACTTCCTCGCCAAGCTCGCGGCGGCCACCGACTGATGCAGCCAAGGCCGCGGTGCTCGCCGACTATGCGAGCCGCGGTGAACGCCTCCAATGGCTGGCTCTTCAACTGGGGCGCCATCGACTTTGCCGGCGGCACCGTCGTGCACATCAATGCCGGTATCGCGGGCCTCGTCTGCGCCATCGTGCTCGGCAAGCGCGTCGGCTACGGCAAGGAAGCTGATGGCGCCGCACAATCTGCACATTCACGCTTGATCGGCGCCTGCTCTGCTCTGGGTCGGCTGGTTCGGCTTCAATGCCGGTTCCAACCTCGAAGCCAACGGCCTCACCGCTCTGGTCATCCTCAACACCACCATCGCCACCGCGGCAGCGGCGCTGGCCTGGACCGTCGGCGAATGGGTGTTCCGCGGCCATCCGAGCCTGCTCGGTGCGGCCTCCGGTGCCGTCGCCGGCCTCGTGGCCATCACGCCGGCCTGCGGCTGGGTCGGCCCGATGGCGCGCGATCGTCATCGGCGCTCATCGCTGGCTTCGTCTGTCTCTGGGCGGTGGTCTGGCTCAAGGCCAGGTTTGGCTATGACGACGCGCTCGACGTCTTCGGCGTCCACGGCATCGGCGGCATCGCTCGGCGCCCTCCTCACCGGCATCTTCGTCAATCCGGCGCTCGGCGGCGTGGGCGTCACCGACTATCTCGCGATCGACACGTCCGCGAAGGTGCGCGGACTATTCCGTCTCGGTACCCAGATGACCGCGCAGATTGTGGCGTGTCTCACCGCGGTCACTCTGGACGGCGTCGTCAGCTACGTGGCGCTGATGATCTGCAAGGCGACGACCGGCCTGCGGGTCTCCGAACAGGAAGAGCGCGAAGGTCTCGACATCGTCGATCACGGCGAGCGCGCCTACAACTGAGCGCTCAGGCCAGACAAGCCAGCGGCGGGAAAGCCCCCGCCGGTCTTGCTTTTTCATGCCGGCATTTAACGGCACTTTAACCACTGCCGTCAGACTGCCGTTAACCATTTGTTATGGCCGCGCAAAGGGGCCGCACGGATGGCGGAGTTGCGCATGGCTTACGATCCTTCCATCGATACCGACGACAGCGCTGTTCCCGCCGCGGTGCGGCGATTCCTGCGCAATCGGCTCTTCGAGCTTGCCGGCGGCGGCCTCTTCGCTGCCCTGATTGCGCGTGGGAGTGGCCTTGCCACCTGGTCGGTCGACGATCCCTCGTTCAATCATGCGGTCGACGCCGTGCCGCGCAACTGGCTGGGTTATCCCGGTGCCGTCGTCGCCGATGAACTGATGCAGCTTCTGGGCCTCGGCGTACTGTCGCTGATTGCCATTCCCATGGCCTGGGCGGTGCGCTTGATCGGCCATGAGGCGGTGCCCCGCCCGTTCCGCGCCTCCTTCGCCTGGCTCGCTGCCGCGTTCTGCGCCAGCGGCGCTTTCGCCGCAATCCCCGCCCCGGCAAGTTGGTCGCTGGCCGCGGGCTTGGGCGGCAATGCCGGTGACATTCTGAACGGCGCGCTGGTAGCGGTTCTGGCACTCGGGCTCGAAGGCGGCCTTTGCCAGGTGGGTCGCGGGACTAGCCTTTGCGGCGCTGGCTTTGTGGTTGGGCTTGCGGGCTACCCGTCTCCGCCGGACTGACGCGATCACCGGCACGGGCTATATCGGCGCGCGCATGAAAGATCTCGCTGTTGCGCCTGTTGCACGCCTTGCGCCAGCTTTATGCCGGTTGGCGTGAATGGCGTGAGCGCCGGCGACTGGAAGCCGCCGGCCACAAATCCGAAGCGCGCGGCGACATTCTCATGCGTCTGGCTCCGGCGCGCAGCGGCGGCCTGTATCGCAACCGGATCGAGCCTTCGCTCGATGGCCGGGCGCGGGAATTCGAACCCCCGTCTGGAAGATGCCGAGGAAGAAGGAATGACGCGGAGGCATGAAGACGCCGAGGACGAGGTCGATGAGGAAGAAGACGATGCGGTCGCGCCGCGTGTGAACCGCACGGCCAAGCCGATCAAGACCGGCAAGCGCCTCAAGAAGGATACCCAACTCGGCTTCCGTTTTGCCAAGGCCGAGGAATTCGAGCTTCCGTCGCTCACGCTTCTGGCCGAACCGAAGCGGCTGAACCGTGGCGCCGATCTCTCCGACGAGGCGCTGGAGCAGAACGCCCGCATGCTGGAAGGCGTGCTCGAGGATTTCGGCGTCAAGGGCCAGATCATCAATGTGCGGCCGGGCCCGGTCGTCACCCTTTACGAGCTCGAACCGGCGCCCGGCATCAAGTCGTCGCGCGTCATCAGCCTCGCCGATGACATCGCCCGCTCGATGAGCGCCGTCTGCGGCCCGCGTCGCCGTCGTTCCGGGACGCAACGCCATCGGCATCGAACTGCCCAACACGCAAGCGCGAGACCGTCTATCTGCGCGAACTGCTCGCCTCCGAGGCCTTCGAGAAAACCGGCCAGAACCTGGCGCTGGCGCTCGGCAAGAACATCGGCGGCGAACCGATCTTCGCCGATCTCGCCCGCATGCCGCATCTGCTGATCGCCGGCACCACCGGCTCCGGCAAGTCGGTCGGCATCAACACCATGATCCTGTCGCTGCTCTACCGGCTGCCGCCCGAGCCGCTGCAAGCTCATCATGATCGATCCCAAGATGCTGGAGCTCTCGGTCTATGAAGGCATTCCGCATCTCCTGTCGCCCGTCGTGACCGATCCGCGCAAGGCGATCGTGGCGCTCAAATGGGCGGTGCGCGAGATGGAAGACCGCTATCGCAAGATGTCGAAGCTCGGCGTGCGCAACATCGACGGCTACAACGCCCGGCTCAAACAGGCCCTCGCCAAGGGCGAGGCGATGACGCGCACGGTGCAGACCGGCTTCGATCCGCAGACCGGCGAGCCGATCTTCGAGCGCGAGCAGATGGACATGGCGCCGATGCCCTATATCGTCGTCATCATCGACGAGATGGCCGACCTCATGATGGTGGCCGGCAAGGACATCGAAGGCGCCGTGCAGCGTCTCGCCCAGATGGCGCGCGCCGCCGGCATCCATGTGGTCATGGCCACCCAGCGGCCCTCGGTCGATGTCATCACCGGCACCATCAAGGCCAATTTCCCGACCCGCGATTTCCTTCCAGGTCACCTCCAAGATCGACAGCCGCACCATTCTGGGCGAGCAGGGCGCCGAACAGCTGCTGGGCCAGGGCGACATGCTCTACATGGCCGGCGGCGGGCGCATCTCGCGCCTGCACGGCCCCTTCGTCTCCGACGACGAGGTTGAAAAGATCGTCGAGCTATCTCAAGGCGCAGGGCGCGCCCGAATATGTCGATGCGGTCACCGAGGAGCCCGAGGATGACGACCTACGGCGAGTCCGGCGCCTTGATCGGTGGCGAAGGCGGCGGCTCCGGCGACGAGCTCTACGACCAGGCGGTGGCGGTCGTCCTGCGCGACAAGAAAGTCTCGACCAGCTATGTCCAGCGCCGCCTGCAGGTCGGCTACAACAAGGCGGCGAGCCTGATCGAGCGGATGGAGAAGGAAGGGCTGATTTCCGCCGCCAATGCCACGGGCAAGCGCGAAATCCTGGTGCCCGGCGACAGCGCGCGAGTCTGAACTCGCCTCAAAAACGGCCAGTTTGTGCTCTTACTGCGTCAACCGAGACAAGGGGATTCAACATGTTAGATCAAGGCTGCACAACTGGTCCATTTTACCCTCGCGTTGGCGGGTGCGATGCTTGCCATTGCCGTCCATGCCTGGGCGGCCAAATCGATCGAACTGACCTCCGAGCAAACCGCTTCGATTCAGGAAATTTCTGCTTATATCAACGGGTTCACAACACTGCAGGGCGAATTCACCCAGATCAGCCCCAAGGGCAATATCTCGACGGGCGTCTTCTATATCAGCAAGCCCGGCAAGATGCGCTTCGAATATGCCCCGCCCAACCCCTTCCTGATCGTCTCCGACGGCAAGTGGCTGACCGTCAAGAACCGCGAGAAGGAAAAGGGCGATCAGTATCCGCTCTCGCAAACGCCGCTGCGTCTGGTGTTGAACCAGGACGTCGATCTGATTCGCGAAGCCAATATTCTGGCCTATCGAGGAGGCCGATGGCCTCGCCACCCTCACTCTTGAGGACCGCAAGGGCGATTCGCTTGGCGGTCAGCTGATCCTGGTGTTCAACCGTAAGCGGCAAGCCCTTGCAGCAGTGGATCGTCGTCGATCGGCAAGGGCCGCCGACCACCGTGTCGCTTGAAAACATCGTAGGCGGGAATCGATCCCGACCCGCAAGCTTTTTGTCGTCAAGATCGATCGGAAGCAGCAAAAGTCGCGCTAGAGCCAGATAAAGTATTCGTGAAGCCGATCCGGCCTATTGAAATCCGGGCACGAAATTTCCAAGTCAACAAATCATGAATGGCTGGTAGGCGGCACGGGCCATTTTGCCCCCGCTCAAGCGCCGTGCCGCAGCCGTCATGGACGCCGGTTTCCCCTCCCGGCGGAAAATGCGCGCTTCGCGCGCGCGGGCGCTCGGCTCCCCGGCCGGGCGCCCATCTTTTGTTTTTCTTGTTCTTGCCACGCCGCGGCGCGCTGTGCCATTGACCTGCGATGAAACTCAAAATCGCCACCTGGAATATCAACTCGGTACGTCTGCGCATCGGTCTGGTGACAGCAGTTGCTGAGGCGCTGGCAACCCGATGTCCTTTGCCTGCAGGAAACCAAATGCCCGCAAGGCCAGTTCCCCGCAGCACCGATCAAGGCGCTCGGCTATTCCCATATCGCTGAATCCGGCCAGAAGGGCTACCATGGCGTGGCCATCGTCTCGCGCCTCCCGCTGCACACCCAGGACAGTGAAGAACTTTCTGCGGCAAGGAGGACTGCCGCCACATTTCCGTGGTTCTCGAAGGCCGCGAGCCGGTCACCGTTCACAATCTTTATGTTCCCTCCGGCGGCGACGAGCCCGATCCCGAAATCAACGTGAAATTCGCACACAAGCTGCAGTTTCTCGCCGAGCTTGAAACCTGGTTCGCGGAAGGTTCGCGTACCCAAGGGCCATCACGGCGTGGTGGTCGGCGATCTCAATATCGCGCCGCTGGAGCACGATGTCTGGTCGCACAAGCAGCTGCTCAAGGTTGTCAGTCACACGCCTGTCGAAACCCAAGGCCTGATACGGGTGCAGAAGGCCGGGCGCTGGGTCGATCTGATGCGTCAGCATGTGCCGGCAGCCCGAAAAGCTCTATACCTGGTGGAGCTACCGCGCCAGCGATTGGGCGGCGAGCAATCGCGGCCGCCGGCTTGACCACATCTGGTCGACGCCGGACCTCGCTCCGCCTGTGTGGCCGGATCGACATTTTGCGTGAGGCGCGCGGTTGGAAGCAGCCCTCCGACCATGTGCCGGTCATGGCCACCTTCGACCTACAAGTCTAGGAAGGACTTAGCCCGCACGAGCATATCGCGGGCGGAGTTGAATTCGCTGAGCGAGCCGTCAAGCTTGTGGGCCAAGGCCTTGAACACGGCAGCACCGAAATCCGGATATTCGTCGGCGACTTGCAGAAAAAGCTTGCGGTCGATTTTGGCTGCCACCAAGGGACCGAGGGCGACGGCGCTGACCGAATAGGCAGTCTTGGCGATCATCGCGATTTCGCCCAAGAACGCGCCCGGCTCGGCATGTCCGGCGACTTCGCTTTGGGCCCCCTTGCCGGCCCTGATTTCGGCCCTGCCGCTCAGAATAAGATAGGCGGCCGAGGCGATCTCGCCTTGGGTGATAAGATGTTCTCCGGCGGCAAAATGTTGCCGTTCGGCTGCGAAGGCGATCACCTGCAGGGGTACGGAATCGCACTCCGCGAAGATCGGAATCTTGCGCAGAGTTTCCGCATCCGCCCGGACGCTCATTGAAAGTTATCCGTGGAAATCCGTCCCAATGGGATGGCGCCCCGATTCGCCCGCCTTTCGCATAAGAATCCGAATGGCCGGCAAGATCAAGGGACGAGCTTGTAGCCGCCGCCTTCGGTGACCAGGATTTCGGCATGGCGACGGATCGCGCTCGATCTTCTGCCGCAGCCGGTAGATGTGGGTCTCCAGCGTGTGGGTGGTGACCCCGGCATTGTAGCCCCAGACGTCGTGCAGCAGCACGTCGCGGCCAACCACCTGTTCGCCGGCCCGGTAGAGGAACTTGATGATCGCGGTTTCCTTTTCGGTGAGCCGGATTTTCCTGTTGTCGTCGCGGATCAGCATCTTGGCGCTGGGCTTGAAGGTGTAGGGGCCGACCTTGAAGATGGCATCCTCGCTCTGCTCGTGCTGGCGCAGATGCGCCCGGATGCGGGCCAGCAGCACGCCGAAGCGGAACGGCTTGGTGACGTAGTCGTTGGCGCCGGAATCGAGCCCGAGGATCGTGTCGGAATCGGAGCTCTGGCCGGTCAGCATGATGATCGGGCCCTTGTAGCCGTTGCGGCGCATGATCTTGCAGGCTTCGCGTCCGTCCATGTCCGGGCAGGTTGACGTCGAGCAGCACCAGATCGGCATGATCGGCCTTGACGGCCTTGATGCCGGCGGTGGCAGTGGCCGCATCGGCGACGGAGAATTCGTCGTGCAGCGCGAACTGCTCCTTGAGCGTGTCGCGCAGCATGTCGTCATCGTCGACGATCAGGATTTTTTTGGTGGTCGTCATGGCTGAATTCCCGAATGCAGGGGCTTGCCGCCCGATTCACTGATGTTACGGTGAGCAATGCCGTTTTGAAAGGCGCCGCACAAGACAACTCGCCGTGAGGAAAATGCTCACATATTTTCACGTTCGCGCGATCAGCCCGCGAGCGGTGTGTGGCCTTCTGACGGCCGGAGGTCTCAGCCTGCCCTGCTTTCTTGGCCGTTCCGGCATGACATATCGCAAGCGGGAAGGCGACGGCGCCACGCCGGTAGGATGTTTGGCCCTGCGGCGGATCGTTTATCGCGGCGATCGCATTGTGGTTCCGCAATCGCCTCTGCCGCAGCGCCCGATTAGGCGGACGGACGGCTGGTGCGAAGCTCCGGGCGACCGCAATTACAACCGGCCGGTCAAGCTGCCCTATGCCGCCAGCCACGAGATCTGTGGCGCGCCGATCGTCTCTATGATATTGTCGTCGTGCTCTCGCCACAACGAACGTCCGCGCATCCAGGGCGGCTGGCAGCGCCATCTTCTTTCATCTGGCCGGTGACAGGCGCCGACGGCCGGCTGCATCGCCGTCTCGCTCAAGGACATGCGGAAAATCCTGGCGCTGCTGCGGACCCGGAACCCGCATGGTCGATCTGGTGCCAGTCGTCGCGTGCGCCGAAAATCGCCGAGCCGACCCGCACATGGGTGGCGCCGCAGCTGATCGCCGTCTCGAAATCGCCGCTCATGCCCATGCTCAGTGCGGAAAGCCGATTGCGGCTGGCGATCTCTCGCAGCAGTTCGAAGTGACGGCGCGGCGTCTTCCTCGAGCGGCGGAATGCACATGAGCCCGGCGATCGCCAGCCCGGACCGGTCGCGGCAATGGGCGATGAAGCTGTCCGCCTCGTCCGGAGCGATGCCGGACTTCTGCTGCTCGTCGCCGGTGTTGATCTGGATGAAGAGCTGCGGCCTGCTGCCTTGCCTGGCGATCTCGGCGGCGATGGCCTCGGCGATTTTCGGCCGGTCGATGGTGTGAATGGCATCGAACAGGGCGACCGCGTCGCCCGCCTTGTTGCTTTGCAGGGGGCCGATCAGGTGCAGTTCGAGATCGGGCTTCTTGCGTTTCAGCTCCGGCCACTTGGCCTTGGCTTCCTGAACCCGGTTCTCGCCGAACACCCGTTGCCCGGCCGAGATCACGGGCTCGATGCCGGCGGCGGCGAATGTCTTGCTGACCGCGATCAGGGTGATGCCGGCAGGATCGCGTCCGGCCGCGAGGGCTGCCTCGCGAATGCGGCGCCTGACAGATTCAAGACCGGGATGGGACATGGTGGCCGCTTATGGCCGTGCTTGCGGGGCATTTCAAGGACTGGTACTGCCAAGCCTGCAATCCGCAACCGGCAGAGTGAAGGGACCGGCCGCTGTGACGACCGAACGCTACAATCCGCGCGACGCCGAGCCGCGCTGGCAGCGCTCTGGACCGAGAAGCGCTGCTTCGAGGCCGCGCGAGGACCGGTCGAGGCCGAAATACTACGTGCTCGAGATGTTTCCCTATCCCTCGGGCCGCATCCACATGGGCCATGTGCGCAACTACACGATGGGCGACGTCATCGCCCGCTTCCGCGCGCGCCTGCGGTTTCAATGTGCTGCATCCGATGGGCTGGGACGCCTTCGGCATGCCGGCCGAGAATGCCGCCATCGAGCGCGGCGTGCATCCGAAATCCTGGACCTATGACAACATCGCCGCCATGCGCGGGCAGCTCAAGTCCATGGGCCTGTCGCTCGACTGGAGCCGCGAAATCGCCACCTGCGATCCCTCCTATTACCGCCACGAGCAGGAGATGTTCATCGATTTCCTTGCGGCGGGCCTGGTCGAGCGCAAGGTCTCGACCGTCAACTGGGATCCGGTCGACCAACACGGTGCTGGCCAACGAGCAGGTGATCGACGGGCGCGGCTGGCGCTCCGGCGCGCTGGTCGAAAAGCGCGAGCTGGCGCAGTGGTTCCTGAAGATCACCGACTATTCCGACGAACTGCTGTCGGCCCTCGACCGCCTCGACCGCTGGCCGGAAAAAGTCCGCCTGATGCAGCGCAACTGGATCGGCCGCTCCGAGGGCATGCGCTTTTCCTTCGCGCTCGAAGACGAGACGGGCAGGCGCCTCGACGAACGGCTGACGGTCTACACGACACGCCACGACACGATTTTCGGCGCCAGCTTCTGCGCCATCTCGGCCGATCATCGATCTGGCGCAAGCGGCTGGCCGAGAACGACCCGGGGCTTGCCGCCTTCCGCCGCGAGGTGGCCGCCCTCGGCACCAGCGAGGAATCGATCGAGCGCGCCGAGAAGAAGGGCTATCCGCTCGGCCTCTATGCCCGCCATCCTTTCCGCGCCGAAGTCCGCGCTGCCGGTCTATGCCGCCAATTTCGTGCTGATGGGCTATGGCGAGGGCGCGATCTTCGGCTGTCCCGCCCACGACCAGCGCGACCTCGATTTCGCCCGCAAGTACGATCTGCCGGTCATGCCGGTGGTGGCGCCCAAGGGCGTGGATCCGGCATCCTTCGCGATCGGCGACGAAGCCTTTCTCGAAAAGGAAGGCGACGAGACCGTCCTGATCAATTCCGATTTCCTCGATGGCATTGACGCGTGCCGGCGGCCAAGGAAGAAATCGCCCGGCGCATGGAAGCAATGAGGCATCGGCGAGCGCCGGGTGAATTACCGGCTGCGCGACTGGGGCGTTTCGCGCCAGCGCTATTGGGGCTGCCCGATTCCGGTCATTCATTGTGCCTCCTGCGGCATCGTGCCGGTGCCGAAGAGCGGATCTGCCGGTCACCCTTCCCGAGGATGTGACCTTCGACAAGCCGGGCAATCCGCTCGACCATCATCCGACCTGGAAACATGTCGAATGCCCCACATGCGGCGGCCAGGCGCACGCGCGAGACCGACACCTTCGACACCTTCGTCGATTCGTCCTGGTATTATGCCCGCTTCTGTTCGCCCGCATGCGCGACGTCCCGGTCGATGCCGGCGGCTGCCGCTTACTGGATGCCGGTCGACCAATATATCGGCGGCGTCGAGCACGCGATTCTGCATCTGCTCTATTCGCGCTTTTACGCCCGCGCCATGATGCACACCGGCCATCTTGGCATCGACGAACCCTTCGCCAGCCTGTTCACCCAGGGCATGGTGATACACGAGACCTTCCAGACCGAGTCGCGGCGAGTGGGTGCTGCCGGTTGATGCGGTGCAGAAAGATGGCCACTGGGTTCACGCCAAGACCGGCGAGCCGCTGACCGTCGGCGGCATCGAGAAGATGTCGAAGTCGAAGAGGAACGTCGTCGATCCCGAAGCGATCATCGAGCGCTACGGGGCCGATACGGCGCGCTGGTTCATGCTGTCGGACACGCCGCCCGAGCGCGACATCGAATGGACCGAAGCGGGGGTCGAGGGCGCCTGGCGATTCACCCAGCGCCTGTGGCGTCTCGTCAACGAGGCGGTGCGCGAAGGATCGCCGGGCGAGCCCGCCGGAGCGGCGGGGGCGGCACTGGAATTGCGCCGCGCCGCACACCGCGCTCTCGATGCGGTGACCGACGATCTGATGAATCTGCGCTTCAACCGGGCGATCGCCCGCATCTATGAACTTGCCAATGCGCTGGGCGCGGCATTGCAGGCAGCCGACCGTTCCGAGCCGATGCGGCGTTCGATCCGCGAGGCCGCGGAGATGTTGGTGCTGATGTCGGCGCCGATGATGCCGCATCTCGCCGAAGAGTGCTGGAAGCAATTGGGCCAGGCGAATCCGGTAGTCGATACCGCCTGGCCGAAGGCCGATCCCGCCCTTGTCGCCGATGATTCGGTTACTATCGCTGTTCAGGTCAACGGCAAGCGCCGTGACGAGGTCCGGCTCGCCAGAGGCCTCGGCAAGGATGCTGTTGAAGCGGTGGTCCTGAAGTTGGATAGTGTCGCGAGGGCTCTCGATGGCAAGCCGGTTCGCAAGGTGATCGTAGTGCCGGACCGGATCGTCAATATTGTGGGATGATGATGCAGAGACAACGCCATTTACTTGCCTGGCTCGCCTGCATCGCGGTGCTGGCGGCTGGCGGCTGCGGCTACCGGCCTCTTTACGGAACGGCTGGCGACGACCGCGGCGTCGTGGCGGCACTGGCGTCCGTCTCGATCCCGGAAGCGGATACGCGGCTTGGCCAGATTGTACGCAGCGATCTTCTCTCGACCATGCGTCCCGCCGGCACGGACGCTCAGGACCGTTATATTCTCGTGTTGCGGCCGGAGGTGAAGACCGCCAGCATCATCGACAAGCCGCTGCCAAATGTTACGCGCCGCTCGGTGCAAGTCGTCGTGAACTTCGAGCTGACCGGCAGCGCGGGCGTGCTGCACAGCGGCAAGACCTTTTCGCAGGTTTCCTATGACGTGATACGCGAGCCCTTCGCCGACATGCAGGCGGAAGCCAATGCCATGGAACGCGCCGCCCATGAGGTGAGCATGGACATTCGCTCGCGGCTGGCCGCCTATTTTGCTTCGCATTAGGTTCTCGCGTGGGCGTTCTCAAGGCAGCGGCATTCGACGGGTTTCTGAAGAAACCGCCGCCGGACCTTCGCGCCGTGCTGATCTATGGCGCCGATGCCGAAGCGGTTCGCGAACTCGCCAAGCGGGCGGTTGTAAAGACTGCGGGAACCGCCGATGATCCCTTCCGCGTGGTACGGCTTGACGATGCGGTCCTGGTTTCCGATCCGGGGCGCCTGGCCGATGAATTCGCATCACTTTCGATGCTGGGCGGCAGCCGGGTGGTATGGATTACCGAGGCCGATCAGGCCTTCCTCAAATCCGTCGAATCGATCCTGAACGGCAGCGCCAGCGGCAATCTCATCGTGGCGGAATCGGGTAACCTCGCGAAGACATCGCGGCTGCGGACGGTTTTCGAGAAGAGCGAGAAGGCATTCGCTGTCGCCGTCTACGAAAGCGACGGCGACCAGATCGCCGCACTCATCGAATCGATCTTATCGCCGCTCGGTCTCGTTCTGGCGCCCCATGCCGGCGCCAGACTTCTGGAGCTGCTCGGCACCGACCGCGCCGCCGCCCGCCAGGAAATCGGCAAGCTCGCGACCTATTGCCTCGGCGCCGGCGAGATCAGGCTGGAGGATGTCGAGGCGATCTGCGGCGACTCTTCCAGCGAGAACGCCGATGGACTGATCGATGCCGTCTTCGCCGGTCACGTGGAGCAGGTGGACCATGACTTCACGGCGCTGACCGGGGCCGGCCTCGATGCCGGCCGAATTCTCACCCTTGCCGGATTGCATGTGGTGAAACTGCAGTCGTTGCGGCTCGACATCGACCGCGGCATGCAGGCGGAGGATGTGCTGCGATCGGCGAGGCCGCCGGTCTTCTTCAAACGTCACGAGACGGTCCGGTTGCAGTTGCGCATCTGGGACCTTGCCGCGCTGCTGTCGGCGGCGGCGACGCTTTCGTACTGCACCCTGCAGATGCGGCGCATGCCGGCACTCGCCGAAACCCTCGCCTCCCGCGTCCTTTTGGCGCTGGCCCGTAACGGACGGGCGCTGCACGCCGCGCTCGTATAATCAGTGTACGGACGAATTAGCCGGAACGCGTCAGACGCCGGCACAGATCCTCGAGCTGCTCCAGCGAGGCATAACGGACGGTGACGGTGCCGCCCGCGCCCTTGGCCGCGATCTCGACCTTGAGGCCGAGCGCTTCGCCGACATTCTTCTCCATGGCGCGCGTATCGGCGTCCTTTTCTGGCCGCGGCTTGCGGGCCGTACCCGGCGCCGCCTGGCGCGTCAGCTCCTCGGCCTCGCGCACCGACAGGCCGAGCTTGATGATCTGGTCGGCGAGTTCGGCCGGCGAATCGGTCGCGACCAGAGTGCGGGCGTGGCCGGCGGTGAGCTTGCCGTCCTCGATCATGCTGGCGCACCGTTTCCGGCAGCGTCAGGAGCCGCAGCGTGTTGGCGATGTGGCTGCGGCTCTTGCCGACCGAATCGGCGAGCTGCTGCTGGGTGTAGTTGAATTGATCGAGCAGCTGCGCGTAGGCGCGCGCTTCCTCGAGCGGGTTGAGATCGGCGCGCTGGATGTTTTCGATGAGCGCGATCTCGAGCGCCTCGCCGTCGCTCAGTTCGCGGATGAGCACCGGAACTTCGTGGACGCCGGCCCGCTGGGCCGCCCGCCAGCGTCGCTCGCCGGCGACGATTTCATAGTCGCCGTCGCCGCGCGGCCGAACCACCAGCGGCTGCAGAAGTCCCTTCTCGCGGATCGACTTGGCCAGATCTTCGAGATCGTCGTCGGCGAAAGTGCTTGCGCGGATTGTTGGGATTGGCATGCAGGAATTCGATCGGCACGTGCCGCAGGCTGCGGATATCCTGCACGACGGCCTCTTCGTTGGTATCGTCGCCGATCAGGGCGGCGAGTCCCCGGCCCAGCCTTTGCTTCTGTGAGTGCATCATGCCGCTGTCCCACTTGCAATAATATCGTACCGCCTCCGGTACGATTAAGTGTTACGCCAACGAATCGATCATGCGGCGCGCAATTCGCGCTCGCGCCGGATGACTTCCGAAGCGAGCTTGATATAGGCCTGCGAGCCGGCGCAGTCGTTGTCGTAGAGCAGCACCGGCTTGCCGTAGGAGGGCGCCTCCGACACCCGCACATTGCGCGGTATGACCGTCTGGTAGACCTTGTCGCCGAGCACGCTGCGCACATCCTGCGCCACCTGCTCCGACAGGCTGTTGCGCCGGTCGAACATGGTGAGCACCACGCCCTGGATGGTGAGCCGCGGATTGAGATTGGCCTTCACCCGCTCGACGGTCTTGAGCAGCTGGCTCAGGCCTTCCAGGGCGAAGAATTCGCATTGCAGCGGCACCAGCACGGCGTCCGCCGCCGACAGCGCATTGATGGTGAGGAGATTGAGCGACGGCGGGCAGTCGACCAGAATATAGCTGTAGCGCCGGGCCGTGCTCGTGTCGGCCGCGAGCCGCTGCGATGGCGTCGGCCAGCCGGTAGGTCTTGCGGTCGATCTCCGCCAGTTCGAGCTCGGCGCCCAGGAGATCCATGGTCGAGGGCGCGCAGTCGAGCCGGGGAATGCCCGACTCGACGATCACCTCGGTCGAGCTCCGCCTCGCCCATCAGCACATGATAGGACGATTTCTGCGCCGGCCTGCGGGTAATGCCGAGACCGGTGCTGGCATTGCCCTGCGGATCGAGATCGACGATCAGCACCGTCTCGCCGACCGCCGCCAGCGCCGTACCGAGATTGATGGCGGTCGTGGTCTTGCCGACCCCGCCCTTCTGGTTGGCGATCGCGAGAATCCGGGCGCCGGGCGGGCCCGCGAACGCCAGATCATGTTGCGACACGGTAAGCCTCCTTCACCTCGAGAATGACGGCTTTCGAATCGGTCATGCTTGGATGCCTTTACCGCGATGATTTTCCAGGATTTGGCGGCCTCGGTCAATTCCGCATCCACATCTTGTCCCTTGTGGAAGAGGCCAATGGCGCCCGTCTTCGAGAAAGGGCTCGGCCTAGGTCGAGGAGTTTGCCAAGCGGCGCCAAGGCCCGCGCCGTCACAACATCCGGCTTTGGACGGTCGGCGGTCTGAGCTCGACTGTTTCGATCCGGACTTGATGAATGATCGCGCCTTGGCCCCGCGTCTGCCGGGCCGCCTCGCGCAGGAAGGCGGCCTTCTTGCCATTGCTCTCGATAGAGATGAGCCTCGAGGCTGGCCGGCGATGGCGAGGACCAGGCCGGGAATACCGGCGCCCGAGCCGAGATCGGCGATGATCCTCGGCTCGCGGCGGAATGAGCGGAAGGAGCTGCAGGGCATCGAGCATGTGGCGCCGCCAGACCTGGCTCGACGGTCGAAGGTCCGATCAGATTGATGCGCCGCTGCCAGTGCAGCAGCAGGGCCACGTAGTGCTCGAGCCGGGCCGAGTGATTCACGTGAAACATTGAAGCGCTGTAGCAACTCTTCCGGCGGCGGCCCCGCCATGGCTCTCAGGCGCTCTTGCGGCCGGTCCGGCGCCTGACATGGCCGAGGAGGACGGCCAGCGCCGCCGGCGTCATACCGTCGATGCGCGCGGCCTGACCGAGAGTCGCCGGCCGCACGCGGCAGAGCTTCTGGCGGATTTCCGCCGACAGGCTTGGGATGGCCGCGTAGTCGAGTTCATCGGGCAGGGTCAGCTGTTCTTCCTTGCGCAGCGCCACGATGTCCGCTTCCTGGCGGTGGGAATAGCCGGCATAGAGCGCGTCTGCCTCAAGTGCTCGCGATGGCGAAGGCCGGTAGGGCGGCAAGCTCCGGCCAGATGGCTCGCAACGCGCTCCAAGCCCACCTCGGGCATGGCGATGAGATCGAGCGCGCTCCGCCGCTGGCCATCCTGATTGACCTTCAGGCCCAGCTTGGCGGCGGCCGAGCGAGGTCAGGCCAAGGCTGCCGGCAAGGCTCGCGCCGCGCTCGAGGACCGACCTGGCGCTGCAGCAAAGCCGCGCTGTCCGGACCTTGCCGACAATACCCAGTTCAATGGCCTTGCGGCGTCAGCCGCTCATCGGCATTGTCGGCCCGCAGCGTCAGCCGGTATTCGGCCCGCGAGGTGAACATGCGGTAGGGCTCGGTGACGCCGCGCGTCACCAGATCGTCGATCATCACGCCGATATAGCCTTCGGCCCGGTCGAAGACGGCGGCGGCCTGGCCGCCGGCCTGCCGCGCCGCATTGAGACCGGCGACCAGCCCCTGGGCGGCCGCCTCCTCATAGCCGGTCGTACCGTTGATCTGGCCCGCCAGAAACAGGCCGGGCAATCGCCTTGACTTCGAGCGCGGCGGTGAGTTCGCGGGGATCGACATAGTCATACTCGATGGCATAGCCGGGCCGCAGGATGTGAACCTTCTCGAGCCCGGGAATGGTCCGGATGAAGCCTGCTGGATATCTTCCGGCAGCGAGGTCGAAATCCCGTTCGGGATAGACCGTGTGGTCATCCAGCCCTTCCGGCTCGAGGAAAATCTGGTGCGATGACTTGTCGCGGAAGCGGAAGATCTTGTCCTCGATCGAGGGGCAATAGCGCGGCCCTACGCCCTCGATCTGACCGGAATACATGGGCGAGCGATGGAGGTTGTCGGCGATCATCCGGTGCGTCGCGGCCGTCGTCTGGGTGATGAAGCAGGAAATCTGCGGTGTTGTGATGCGCTCCGTGAGAAACGAAAACGGTACCGGTTCGGCATCGCCCGGCTGTTCCTCGAGCCGCTCCCAGGCGATGGTCCGACCGTCGAGCCGGGCCGGCGTGCCGGTCTTGAGGCGGCCAAGCTTGCAGGCCGGCGTCGACAAGCTGCTGCGACAATGCCAAGCGCTGGCGGTTCGCCGGCGCGGCCCGCCGGAATCTTCTTCTCGCCGATATGGATGAGCCCGCGCAGGAATGTGCCCGTCGTCAGAACGACGGCACGGCCGCCAATCGTTCGGCCATCCTCGGTCAGTGATGCCCGCAACGCTGGCCGTCCTTCGAGAATGAGGCCGCTCACCGCGCCTTCGATGACGGTCGAGATTTTCTGTTCGCGGATCTCGCTCTGCATCGCCAGCCGGTAGAGCTTGCGGTCGGCCTGGGCGCGAGGACCGCGCACCGCCGGACCCTTGGAACGATTGAGCAGGCGGAACTGGATTCCGGCCCGGTCGGCCACCCGGCCCATGAGTCCATCGAGCGCATCGATCTCGCGCACCAGATGTCCCTTGCCCAATCCGCCGATGGCCGGATTGCACGACATCTCGCCGATGCGTGGCGAACTTGTGGGTGACGAAGCGCCGTGCGCGCCCCGGCCGCGCCGCGGCGCTTGCCGCTTCGCATCCGGCATGGCCGCCGCCGACCACGATCACATCGTAACTTCGTGCGTCATGCGCGGCTCTTAATGGAACGGGCCCGATCACGGTCAAAGCGGCGCACCTCGTTTCACGTGAAACAGGTTAACTACTTGCCGATGCAGAATTCGCTGAAGATCGAGTCCAGCAGATCCTCGACATCGATCCGCCCGGTCACCCGGCCGAGACAATGGGCTGCCTTGCGCAGGTCCTCCGCCCGAGTTCCAGATGCTCGTGGCCATACCGGAGTGAATCGTTGAGATACCGAATCGATTCCGCGATCGCCTGTTTCTGCCGTGCCCGGACGATCACCGAATCTTCCGCGTGGCGGAACTCCCGCTTAACCAGCGCGGTCAGACTGGCGAGCATCTCAGGCAGACCTGCACCGGTGCGGGAAGAAACGAGGAGGGCCTTCTCCGCATACTGCCGGTCCGGGCCAGAGAGTTGTAGTAGGTCCGATTTGTTGTGCACCCGGAGCATCGGTATGGCGCCCGTCTTCGGAGGATGGCCTTCGGCAATATCTGGAGCGCTCACCCAGACGACGACATCGGCGCCGTCCAATTCGCGTCTCGTCCGCGCCATACCGATTTCCTCGATCTCGTCGCCGGCCTCGGCGCGCAGACCCGCCGTGTCGGTGAGTATGACCGGCATGCCGGCGAGGTCGATCATCACTTCGATCGCATCCCGCGTCGTGCCCGGCCGCGGCGACACGATCGCCGCATCGCGCGCCGCAATGGCGTTGAGCAGACTCGACTTGCCGGTATTGGGACGCCCCCGCCAGTACGACCTTGACGCCGGAGCGTATGGCCGAGGCACGGTCCGCCTTGGCCAGGGCCTCCGACATCGACGCGGCAAGGGCAGCCGTCTTCGGCGCCACATCCCGGACAGCGGCCTCTGCCACGCCCTCTTCCTCGGCGAAGTCCAGTGCCGCTTCCACATGGGCGAGAATGCCGATCAGCCGATCGCGCCAGGCCTCATAGACTGAGCTTGCCTCGCCCAGCAAATGGCTGACCGCCTGACGCCGCTGCATCTCCGTCCGGGCCTGCAACAGATCGGCGAGGCCTTCGGCTTCCACCAGATCCATCCGGCCATTGGCGAAGGCCCGTCGGGTGAATTCGCCCGCCTCCGCCGGCCGTACCCGGTCGAATTTCGCGAAGGCAGAATAGAGCGCCGCCACTACCGCCTGGCTGCCATGGACATGGAACTCCGCCACATCCTCGCCGGTGACAGTTTTGGGTCCAGGCATCCATAGTATGACCGCCCGGTCGATGGTTTCGCTGGAGGTGGGATCGACGAGCCGCCGCAGGATGGCCTTGCGCGCTTCGGGCCTACCGCCGGCAAGCTTATCCAGCAGCGGGCCGGCTTGCGGGCCGCTCACCCGGATGACCGCAATACCGGCCATACCGGCACCGGTGGATTGGGCATAGATCGTATCTGCGGCCGTCATTTCGGAATCGAATCGATACTTTTTGGGTTTCCGGTTTCGCTCTACCGTGTATGGCCCTAGCATGTCCCGGTTTGAGGCCAGGAACAATGCCGCGCAACGAGCTCGACCACGAAACCAGCCCCTATCTCCTTCAGCACAAGGATAATCCGGTGCACTGGATGGGCTGGGGAGAGCCGGCCTTCGGCCGGGCCCGGGCCGAAGACAAGCCGATTCTGCTCTCGGTCGGCTATGCCGCCTGCCACTGGTGCCATGTCATGGCCCATGAAAGCTTCGAAGACCAGGGAACCGCCGATCTGATGAATGCCGACTTCGTCAACATCAAGGTCGACCGCGAGGAGCGGCCCGACGTCGACCGCATCTATATGGAGGCACTCCACGCCTTGGGCGAGCAGGGCGGCTGGCCGCTCACCATGTTCCTGACGCCCGATGGCCAGCCCTTCTGGGGCGGCACCTATTTCCCGCCCGAGAGCACGCTACGGGCGGCCGAGCTTCAGCCATGTCCTGACCGAGATCGCCCGCATCTGGCAGAGCGAGCGCGACAAGGTCGATGCCAATTCGGCGGCACTGACGGCGGCGCTAAGCCAGTCGGAGGCGCCGCCGCAAGTCCAGCCGAGCTAACGCCCGCCCTGGTCTTCAAGGCGCAGCGGCGGCCATGCTGCGCGCCGTCGATCTGGAGCTCGGCGGCCTCAAGGGCGCGCCCAAATTTCCGCAGGCGCCGATCTTCTCATTCCTGTGGTCGATCCACGATCGCCAGCCTTCCGAAGCTATCGCCGCGGCCGTCGAGCGCACCCTGACGCAGATCTGCCAAGGCGGCATCTACGATCATCTCGGCGGCGGCATCGCCCGCTATTCGGTCGATGCCCAATGGCTGGTGCCGCATTTCGAGAAGATGCTCTACGACAATGCGCAATTCGTGAGCCTCCTGACGCGCGTCTGGCTGCGCAACCGCAATCCGCTGTTCCGCATCCGGATCGAAGAGACGATCGACTTTATCCTGCGCGAAATGACGACCGCCGGCGGCGCCTTTGCCGCGAGCTATGATGCCGATTCCGAAGGCGAAGAGGGCAAGTTCTATGTCTGGACCAAGGAGGAGATCGAAGTCGCTGCTCGATCCGCAGGCGGCCGAATTATTTTGCTCCGTCTACGACGTAACGGCTGACGGCAATTGGGAAGGCCAGACCATCCTCAACCGCTCTCATGGGCTCGCACTCAGGGACGAGGCAACCGAACAGAGGCTCGCCGCCGCGCGCCAAATGCTTTTCGGCAAGCGGTCGCAGCGGATTCCTCCCGGCTTCGACGACAAGGTTCTCGCCGACTGGAACGGCCTGATGATTGCCGGCCTCGCCGAGGCCGCCTTGGTCTTCGGCCGCAGCGACTGGGAGGAGGCCGCCGTCCGTGCCATGGACCGTATCATGGCCCTGCTCTGGCGCGATGGCCGTCTGCTGCATTCGCACCGCGCCGGCCAGAGCCGCCATGAAGCCACCGCCGAAGGCTATGCCAATCTGATCGCGGCCGCCCGGGCGCTTCACACCCTGACCGGATCGCGCGCTTACATCGCCACGGCGGAAAAGCTCGCCGGCGCGTTGATCACCCACTTCTGGGACGAAAGCCGTAAGGGTCTGTTTTTTTCATCCGGCCGGGCCGACGGCCTGATCGCCCGCACCCGCTCGGTTCAAGACGATGCAACGCCCAATGCCAACGGCATCATGATCGGAAATTTTGCGGCACTCTATCATCTGACCGGCAATCGCGATTATCTCGAACAGGGCCGCAGCGATTGCCGCGGCTTTTTCCGCAGCGGCGCTGTCCAATCCCTTCGCCGCTCCGTCCTTGCTGAACGAATGCCGCTCTGCTATCCGATCCGGTGCAGCTTGTGCTCATCCGGTGAAGGTGGCTCAAGAGCTCCTCATGGAAGCGCTGTCCCAGACCGGCCTCGACATCATTTTCCAGAAAGTCGCATCCGCGGCCGATCTCGCCGCGGATCATCCAGCCTTTGCCAAGGCTGTCGCTGGCGGCCCGGCGCGGCTCTATATCTGCCGCGGCCTGATCCTGTGCCGCACCGGCCGCCACGCCGCAAGAGGTGCGCGCCGCGCTCGGCCTTCTCGGCCTTGCGAAGGCCTGATCAGGCGTTCATCGAATTCGAAGAAATCGCCGTTGGTCTTGGTCTGCCGCAGTTTGTCGAGCAGGAACTCGATGGCATCCACCGTGCCCATCGGATTGAGGATGCGGCGCAGCACATAGGTCTTCTTGAGAAGATCGGGCTTCACCAGCAGCTCTTCCTTGCGCGTGCCGGAGCGCAGAATGTCGATCGCCGGGAACACCCGCTTGTCGGCCACCTTGCGGTCGAGGATGATTTCCGAGTTGCCGGTTCCCTTGAACTCTTCGAAGATCACTTCGTCCATGCGGCTGCCGGTATCGATCAGCGCCGTCGCGATGATGGTCAGCGATCCGCCTTCCTCGATATTGCGCGCCGCGCCGAAGAACCGCTTCGGCCGCTGCAGGGCGTTGGCATCGACGCCGCCGGTCAGCACCTTGCCCGAGGACGGCACGACCGTGTTGTAGGCGCGGCCGAGGCGGGTGATCGAATCGAGCAGGATGACCACGTCGCGGCCATGCTCGACCAGGCGCTTGGCCTTCTCGATCACCATCTCGGCCACCTGCACATGGCGCGTCGCCGGCTCATCGAAGGTCGAGCTGATCACCTCGCCCTTCACCGAGCGCTGCATGTCGGTGACTTCCTCCGGCCGCTCGTCGATCAGCAGCACGATCAGAAAGCATTCGGGATGATTGGCTGCTGATCGAATGGGCGATGTTCTGCAGCAGCACCGTCTTGCCGGTGCGCGGCGGCGCCACGATCAGTCCGCGCTGGCCCTTGCCGAGCGGCGCCACGATATCGATCACCCGCGCCGAAAAATCCTTCCTCGTCGGATCGGCGACTTCCATCTCGAGGCGCTCGTCGGGATAGAGCGGCGTCAGATTGTCGAAATGGACCTTGTGCTTGGTCTTCTCCGGATCCTCGAAATTGATGGTGTTGACCTTGACCAGGGCGAAATAGCGCTCGCCATCCTTGGGGCTGCGGATCTGGCCTTCGACCGTGTCGCCGGTGCGCAACGTGAATTTCCGGATCTGGCTCGGGCTTACATAGATATCGTCGGGGCCCGCCAGATAATTTGCGTCCGGCGAACGCAGGAAGCCGAAGCCGTCCTGCAGCACCTCGACCACGCCTTCGCCGATGATTTCGACGTCGCGCGCCGCCAGATTTTTGAGAATGCGCGAACATCAGTTCCTGCTTGCGCAGCGCGCTGGCATTCTCGACCTGCAGTTCCTCGGCAAGGGTCACCAGTTCGGCCGGCGTCTTGCGCTTAAGGTCCTGAAGCTTGATTTCTTTCAATTCGGCAATGTTGGTCATGATTGGGGGTTCTTTGGGGGAGGGGAAGCCCGACCGCAAAACGGTCAGGCACGGAGGGAGAGAGGGAGGAGATCAGGCGCTCGTGCCAGCTTCGGGCATCGGCCTCAGGAAGTGCTTCATAACAAATTCCAGGCCTGCTTCCAACACAAATCCGCAAGACCTAGAATGGCCGCACGATAACCATGATGACGATCACGACCAGGAGCAGGGTCGGGACTTCGTTAACGAAGCGGAAATAGCGCTCGGTGTGGAGCCGCGCATCTCGGGCGAATTCGCGCCGGTGTCTCTCCAGAAGTCCATGATAGAGGGTCAGCAGCACGACGCAGACAAGCTTAGCGGCAAGCCATAGCGGTGGAGAATAGAGAGCGCCGCTCAGCCATCCGGTGAGCAATCCGGCCAGCCAGGCGGTGACCGCGGCCGGCAGCATGATCATCCGCGCCAGCCTTTCCTCCATGATCTTAAACTGCTCGGAAACCGCTCCGCCGACTGTCGACTTGGCATGATAAACAAAGAGCCGTGGCAGATAGAGCAGTCCCGCCATCCAGGCGATAACGGCAATCACATGCACCGCTTTCGACCACAGATAGGCATCAGCCATGGCCGTGTTCCCGGTCATATTGCCGGACACTGTCGATTACCGCCTGCAACCGGTCGGGCTCGGTCTGCGGCCTGATGCCATGTCCGAGATTGAAGATATGCCGGGCGGGCGGCAGCGCGGCGGCAATCTTTACTGCCTCCCGCCGCGCCACGGCTTGATCGGCTAACAGCGCCACCGGATCGAGATTGCCCTGGATGGCGCAGGTGCCGGAAAGCTTCGCCGCGATCCAGTCGATCGCCAGCTCCGATTCGATGCCGATGCCCTGGGCCCTCGTGGCATCGGCGATATCGATATGGGCAACTCCAACACCGCGGGCAAAGACAATGACGGGCACCTCGGGGTGGAGATTTCTCAATTTCGCGGTCATCGCCGCCAGTGGCGCCAGCACCCACTGGTCCCGCAGCGAGGACGGCAAATCTCCGGCCCATGAATCGAAGATTTGCACGACATCGGCGCCGGCTCGAATTTGTGCCGAAAGATAGATCACCGACTGATCGACCAGTATTGATATCAGCTGTGAAAACCACTCCGGATTCTCATACGCGACAAGCCGTGCCGTTTCCCGGTCGGAACTTCCCCCTTCGATCATATAGCTCGCCACCGTCCACGGCGCGCCGCAGAAACCGATCAGACCGCATCCGGGCTGAAGCGCCTCCTTCACGCGCTGCAAAGTCTCGCACACCGCCTTGACTTGTCTGGAACCCGAAACCGGCGCCAACCGCGCGATCCGTTCCATGCCGCTCACCTTTTCGAGAACCGGACCCTCGCCCTCCTCGAAACGGAGATCAACCCCCATGGCATGGGGCACCACCAGAATATCGGCAAAGACGATCGCCGCGTCGAGATCGAAGCGCCGAAGCGGCTGCAAACGTGACCTCGGCTGCCAGTTCCGGATTGTAGCAAAGATCAAGAAACGACCCCGCCTTGCTGCGAGTATCACGGTACTCGGGCAAATAGCGTCCAGCTTGGCGCATAAACCAGATTGGTCGGCGTTCCGGCTGTCGCTTCGCTAGAACGTCGAGAAGAGGTTTGGAAACCAATGGTCGTCCTATATCAAATATTGAATCTAGGATTCTGTTTATAGTGTTTGGGGTGCCGATTCCGGGATACAATGCTATCGGTTGTTAATCCACTGACTGGCCCATCAAAACTGAATCAACCTAAGATTGTAGTAGGGTTAACAGATAATTAATCAATGTTAACAAGAAATTAATTAATTTTACAGACATCAGTTCAATGCTTATCAGAGCTTTTCCAGAGTTCTTCTTTATTCACATTATCCAGCCAATGAATGCACAGGTCATCGCCACTGGATAAAGTTGGCGGGTTCCAGCCGGAAAACACTATCGCGCATCGGCAGAGCGGCTATTGTCCACAATCTATCGACAGCTAGTTCCGAGTGCCCTGTTGAAACCCGATCAGCGCTTCTTTCATCTGCATCTGATCTCCGACGCTACCGGCGAAACCCTTAACACGGTCGCACGGGCGGCAACGGCCCATTATGCTGATTATCGCCCCATTGAACATATCTACGCCCTGATCCGTACTTCGAAGCAGCTGCAGCGGGTTCTCGACGACATCGAACGGCAGCCGGGCATCGTTCTGTTCACGATTATCGACAAGGATTTGCGTCACCAGCTGGAACGCCACTGCGACCGTCTCGGCGTTCCCTGCATCTCTATTCTCGATCCGGTGATCAGCAGCCTTGCCCAATACCTCAACGCTGAATCACGTCCGCAAATTGGCCGGCAGCATGCACTTAATGCCGAGTATTTTCATCGCATCGAGGCGCTGAACTTCACCATGAGCCACGACGATGGCCAGAATACCGACGAACTTGAGAAGGCCGACGTTGTACTCATTGGGATTAGCCGCACGTCGAAGACTCCGACCAGCATTTATCTCGCCCAGCGCGGCATCAAGACGGCGAACATTCCGATCGTTCCCGCCGTTGCAACACCCCGGGCCCTGCTCGAAGCGCGCCGACCCCTGGTAGTCGGTCTTATTGCCAGCGCCGAGAGAATTGCGCAAATCCGCCGTCACCGCCTGTTAACCTTGAAGGAAAACCGTGAAACCTCCTATGCCGATCCGCGCCAGATCACCAGCGAGATCGTGTTCATGCAAAACCTTTGTGCCGAACGTAACTGGCCCGTCATAGATGTGACGCGCCGCTCAGTCGAGGAAACCGCGGCAGCTGTCATCAATCTCCTTGGCGAACGGCATCCCCAGCCGGAATCCAATCTGCAATGACGGTGATACTCGCTTCGTCCAGCCCGATCCGTCAAACCGTGCTGAAACATGCGGGAGTGGAATTCACAGTCTGCTCGCCCAGCGCCGACGAGGCACAATTGAAGAAGACACTCGGTCTGGCGAAACCCGCGGACATGGCCATGGCGCTCGCCGAAGCAAAAGCACGGTCGATCTCCGGGCCGGAATTGTTGGACCTCGTAATTGGCGCCGATCAAGTCCTCGAGCTTGCCGGCGCTGTGTTCGACAAACCGCGAGACTTGGCCGAAGCCCGGGCGCATCTTTCCGTGCTGCGCGGCATGACCCACGAACTTCATTCAGCACTTGCTTGTGCCTGCGGCGGAGAGATCATATGGCGTTGCGCGAGAACGGCGCGGCTCACCATGCGGTCCTTCTCACAAGCGTTTCTCGACTCCTACCTGGCGCGTATGGATGTCGAAGTAACCCGTTCAGTGGGTGCCTACCAGCTGGAAGGCGAGGGCATTCAATTGTTCGAGAAAGTCGAGGGTGATTATTTCACCATCCTCGGGCTGCCGCTCCTGCCGCTCCTCGCCTTGCTTCGTGAGCGGGGCGAACTGGCATCATGATAAAGGCCTGTGTGATAGGCTGGCCGGTAGAACACTCGCGCTCGCCGCTCATTCACAATTACTGGCTCAACCAACATGGCATCGCCGGCAGCTACGAGGGCGTCGCGGTCGAACCCGGAATGGTTCGCAATTTCCTCTCACGGCTGGAACAAAACGGCTTCGCCGGTTGTAACGTGACCCTACCCCACAAGGAAGAAGCCTTCGGCTGCGTCGCGGCGGCCGACGAGGCGACCAAGCGTTTGGGAGTCGTCAACACCGTCTTTCTACGTAACAGCCGGACTCTCGGTACCAACACCGACGGCGAGGGCTTCATGGCCAATCTGGCGGCGAGCGCTGGAGCAATAGCGGTCCGCAATGAGCGTGTCGTTTTGCTCGGTGCCGGCGGTGCCGCCATGGCGATTGCCGGCGCACTGGCCGACGCCGGCGCAGGTGAAATCGCCGTCGCCAACCGGACTGCCGAACGCGTCGAAATTCTGCGCCGGAAATTCGGTTCGGTGATCGTGCCTATCGACTGGGACAAGCGCGAAACAGCCCTCGCCGATTGCCGTATCCTGGTCAACACCACGGCACTTGGCATGCAGGGCCAGCCACCGCTCGAACTCGATCTTGCGCTCCTGGGGGCACAAGCGGTCGTTGCCGATATCGTCTACACGCCGCTTGAAACTGCGCTGCTGAAGACAGCGAGAAAGCGCGGAAACCGCACGGCGGGCGGGCTTGGCATGCTGTTGCATCAGGCGGTTCGCGGCTTTGAATTGTGGTTCGGGGTCCGGCCCACGGTGACGCCAGAGCTCTACGCGCTGGTTGCCAGCGATATCGATCCTGGCTGGTCGCCATGATCGTCGCCGGCCTCACGGGTTCAATGGCCATGGGCAAGACCGAGACGGCGCGCATGTTCGCTGCCTTGGGCGTCCCTGTCTTTGACGCCGATGCCGAAGTGCACCGCCTCTACGCCAAGGAGGGTGAGGCCGTGAGCGCCATCGGCAAAAAATTCCCGCAAGCGATCGTGAACGGCGCAGTGGACCGCCAGCGGCTGGCCGAATTGGTCCAGAAAGACCCTGAGGTGTTGAAGACTCTCGAAAACATCGTTCACCCGCTGGTCCGCAAGGCGGAGAATGAATTCGTCCGCAGATGCCGCGCCGAAAACCGCCCGCTTGCGATTCTCGACATTCCATTGCTGATCGAAACCGGGCGCCAGCACGATGTCGACAGGATCATCGTGGTGTCGGCCCCTGCCGATGTGCAGCGCTCCCGCGCCCTGGCGCGGCCCGGCATGACACCGGAGAAATTCCAGGCCATCGCCTCCCGCCAGGTTCCCGACAGCGAAAAGCGGAGGCAGGCGCATTTCATTGTCGACAGTTCCCAGGATCTCGATCGGACTCTTGCGCAGGTAAAGGCCATCGTGGCAATCCTGACGCAGGAGGCGGGAGAATCATGAGGGAAATCGTTCTTGATACCGAAACCACCGGGCTTGATCCGGGCTTGGGCCACCGCGTCATCGAAATCGGCGCGCTCGAACTCATCAATCATCTTCCGAGCGGCCGCAGCTTCCAGGCCTACATCAATCCCGAGCGCCCGATACCACCGGAGGCCGAGGCGGTGCACGGACTGGGCAATGTCTTTCTCAAAGACAAACCGGTCTTTGCCGCGGTCGCCGAGGAATTTCTCGGTTTCATTTCCGATGCGGCACTGGTGATCCACAATGCCAGCTTCGATGTGGCCTTCCTGAACGCCGAACTGGGCATTCTGGGAAAGCCGCCGATACCCGGCGAACGGGTAGTCGATACTCTGGCGCTGGCGCGGCAGAAACACCCCATGGGGCCAAACAGCCTCGATGCCCTGTGCAAGCGCTACGGTATCGACTGTTCCAAGCGCACCCGGCATGGGGCGTTGCTCGACTCGGAACTCCTCGCCGATGTCTATCTGGAATTGATCGGTGGCAGGCAGACCGTCTTCACTCTTGCAACGGCGGCGATCACAAGACCCTTCGTCTCCGTGCAGACGCGGCCGGGACTGACCAGGCTGCGGCCCCTGCCTTCGCGACTGTCGGAGGCAGAACGCGCCGCCCACGGCCGCTTCGTCGAGGGCCTGGGCAGCGGCGCGCTGTGGAAGAAATATGCGGACTAGGCCTTGGCGGCCGCCTGCTGCGGTTGCTGTTGCGACATGCGCTTCTGATACATGCCGGCAAAATCTATGGGATCGAGCATCAGCGGCGGGAAGCCGCCATTGCGCGTGGCATCCGCCAGAATTTGCCGGGCGAAAGGAAACAGCATGCGCGGACACTCGATCAGCACCGCCGGATGCAGCATGTTGGGCGGGAAATTCTCCAGCCGGAAAGTTCCGGCATAGAGAAGCTCGGCCGCAAAGATCACCTTGCCCTGGACGGTGGCCTTGGCGTCGAGATGCAGTTCCACTTCGAAATCGCTGGGCGCCAGGTTGCGGGCGTTGACATTGACGGCAATGTTGATGTCTGGCTGGGTCTGCTGCGGCGACAATGACTTGGGAGCGTTGGGATTTTCGAAACTCAGATCCTTGAGATACTGGCCGAGGATGCGCATCGACGGTTGCGCCCCGGGCTGCGGGGGCGGCGCCTGGACGTTGAGCGGAGCCGCGGCGGCCGGAGCGGCGACGCTTGGCGATTTCTCAGCCGAATTCTTGTCGCCGCCATTTACGGCCTTGGCCGGGACCGCCGCCTTCTTCGGGGCGGATTTCGCAGTCTTTGCCATGTCGGTTATGCCTCTTTGCCGATCTGGCCCGTTCGCTAACATGAAGGGCCTTGGGCCGCAAGGCACAGGCCTAGTCCCTAAACCGCTTCCGCTCGTCTTCCGGACCGGGAATGTCCATATTCTCGCCGAGAATTTCGACGGCCTCGGCATCGATGATGGGCCCCGCAGACTGGGGATGCACGCTGAAAACATTGTGGAAGAGGCTTCCGATCCACCGCTGCACCGGCGGTAACAGCAGACACAGACCGGCCGCATCGGAAACGAAGCCGGGAACGATCAGCAACAGGCCCGAGAAAACTCTGAATACGCCGCTAAGCGCCAGCTGCGACTGTTCGTTGTCCGGCCGGGGCGGGTGACGAACAGCCGAAGCAACCGAAATGCCGCCGGTCCGGATCAAGGCGACGCCCGTCAGCGCGGCGCCAACGACCATCAGCAATACCGGCAATACGCCAATCCAGCCTCCCACGACGACGAGCGAAGCGATCTCGGCCAGCAATCCGGCCAGCAGAATCAGGGGAAAGTAACGAATCACCGTGGTTTCAATCCGGCCAGTTTCGGTTTGGACGCTGCAAGTTCGCTCCTATATAAGGGCAGACACGGCGTAGCTTCAATTGTCCGGCCTCGGCCATCGGACTGCAGACTAGTGGAATGAACCAGGTGTTCGACCCGTTCAACCTCATTATCCTCGCCATTGCGTTGGTTGTCTTCTGGCGGCTCAAATCCGTGCTCGGCAGCCGGACTGGGCACGAGCGGCCGCCATTCGATCCTTATGCGGCGAGCCGCAAGGGCGATGCGCCCGCCAGTCCCGATGCCGCCAACGCCAATGTGCTGCGCTTTCCGAAGGACGCCGATACGCCGGAACCGGCCGCCGGCACGGCAAAGGAAGCCCCGCTTCCGGTCTGGGCGGGCTATGCCCCGGAAGGGTCGGCTGTGGCCGAGGGCCTGGAGCAGCTCGTCAAGGCAGACCCTCTATTCTCGCCGAAGAACTTCGTCGAAGGCGCCAAACTTGCCTATGAAATGATAGTCGACGCCTTTGCCCGCGGCGACAAGGCGGCACTCAAGGGTTTGCTGGCGCGTGAGGTCTATGACGGATTTGCCCGCGCCATTGATGACCGCGAGGCCGAAGGCCAGAAGCTCGAGTCGCGCTTTGTCGGCATCGACAAGGCCGAGATCACCGCTGTCGAAATCAATGGCAAGCGTGCCGCCATCACCGTGAAATTCGTCAGCGAGATCATCTCCGCCACCCTGTCGAAAGCCGGAGCGGTGATCGAGGGCGATCCCAAGCAGGTGCGCGAGATCACCGATGTCTGGACCTTCGAACGCGAAGTTGGTTCCCGCGATCCCAACTGGAAGCTCGCCGCCACCGAAGAGCCGGCGTGAGGACGGGCCATGCCGGCCGCCTCTTGAGTTTTGCCGCTGCTTTGGTGATGGCTACAACCGTGAAAACTGGTGCCACACAGGTTCTGGAGAATGTCGATGTCGCCGCCATCCCGGGCTGGCAGGACGACGATCACAGCGCCGCTCTTGCGGCCTTCCAGCGCTCCTGCGCTGAAATCATCGCCGAAGGCCGAGCCTTCCAACGGCCGGTGAAGTTCGGCGGCAACAGGAGCGAGTGGATCGCGATCTGCCGGGCTGCGGCGGATGCGGCTGATCCCCGCCGCTTCTTCGAAACCCATTTCGTGGCGCTTAGCGTCCACGATCCGCAGCGCGCCGAGGGCCTGTTTACCGGCTATTACGAGCCCGAGGCCAGGGGCAGCCGCACGCCGTCGCCGGAATTCCAGGTACCGGTCTATCGAAAGCCGGCCGATCTCGTCGCCTTCGACGAGGCGACGGAAAAAACCCTCGGTCTCAAATATGGCCGCGTGGCCGATGGCAAGGCCACGGCTTATTTCACCCGCCGCGAGATCGAACAGGGAGCGCTGACAGGCCGCGGCCTTGAAATCGCCTGGCTCGCCGATTGGGCCGATGCCTTCTTCATTCACATCCAGGGATCGGGCCGGGTGCGCCTGCCCGACGGCTCGCTCATGCGGCTTGCCTATGCCGGCAAGACCGGCCAGCCCTATACCGGCATCGGCGGCCGTCTTGGTCGAGCGCGGTGCTTTCAGCCGCGAGAACATGTCGATGCAGGCGATCCGCGCCTGGATGACGGCACAATCCGCAGGCCGCGCGCGAGCTGATGTGGGAGAACAAGTCCTTCGTGTTCTTTCGCGAGGTCGAGGTGGAAGACCCCGCACTCGGACCGCCCGGCGCCCAGAAGGTATCATTGACGCCGCTGCCGCAGCCTGGCGGTCGATCGCAGCCTCTGGATGTTCGGCACGCCCGTCTGGCTCGATACGATGACCCCGTCGGGGCCGGATGGCGCGATGGAGCCCTTCCGCCATCTGATGATTGCCCAGGATACCGGCACGGCGATCAAGGGCCATGCGCGCGGCGATGTGTTCTGGGGCGCGGGCGAGCAGGCGGCGCTGACCGCCGGTCACATGAAGAGCCCGGGCCGCATGATCGTGCTTCTGCCGCGCGAGCTGGCAGAGCGGCTTCTCGACAGCCAATGACCCGCAAGCTGCCGGATTTCGAATTATGGTCCGAAGTCGCGAAGTCGGTGAAGCCGTTGCGGCGCCGGGGGACGAAGAAGGTGACTCCGGCCGCGGCCGTGGAAACGCCGCGACCTACGCCGAAAATCTCCGCACCGCATGTCCACAATCAGCGTGCCATGGCGAAGGTGCCGCCGCCGATCACCGGTTTCGACCGCCGCACCGACGCAGAAGCTGACCCGCGGCAATGTCGAGATCGAAGCGCGCATCGATCTGCACGGCACTGGCGTTGAAATGGCGCGTGTCCGGCTCTTGCAGTTTCTGCGCCAGTCCCAGCGCGCAGGGGCTGCGCACGGTTCTGGTCATCACCGGCAAGGGCGACTCGCCCTATGCCCGCCACACGCTGCATGGATCGAACCATTTTCATACGCCGGAACGCGCAGGGTCGCCTGCGCCGCCTGTTGCCGGAATGGCTGCATGAAGCGGAGTTCCGCTCGCATGGTCTCCGGTTTCCAGCCGGCGCATCCCAAGCATGGCGGCGGCGGGGCCTATCTATGTCGAACTGCGGCGAACGCGCGGGCCGATCATGACGCCCTTCGGCGAACGCATGCGCAAGCTCCGCGGCCGAACGCGGTGTCACGCTCAAGCAGATGGCGGACGGCGATCGGCGTGTCCCGCGCCTATCTTTCGGCGCTTGAACATGGCAAGCGCGGCCGCCCGGGCTGGCATCTCATCCAGCGCATCATCGCCTATTTCAACATCATCTGGGACGAGGCCGAGGAGGTCGTGCGCCTGGCGCGCATTTCGCATCCGCGCATCGTCATCGACACCTCGGGGCTCGATCCGAGGGCCACCGAGCTGGCCAACCGGCTTGCCGACGATATCGGCAGGCTCGACGCCGGCTCGCTTGCCGAACTGTTGGCCGTTGCTCGACGGCCGCAAGTCGAAATCTAAAGGATGAACTTCGACAGATCGGCGTTCTTGGCGAGATCGCCGACGTGCTTCTCCACATAGGCCGCATCGATCCTGACGGATCTCGCCCGAGCGGTCGGTGGCCGCGAAGCTGACCTCGTCGAGCACCCGCTCGAGAACCGTCTGCAGCCGCCGTGCCCCGATATTCTCGATCGCCGCATTGATCTCCGCGGCGATGTTGGCGATCGCCGCGATGCCGTCCTCGGTGAATTCGAGACGTGACGCCTTCGGTCGCCAGCAGCGCCATATATTGCTTGATGAGACTGGCCTCCGGCTCGGTCAGGATGCGGCTGAAATCGTCTCGGCCCAGCGCCTTGAGCTCGACCCGGATCGGCAGCCGCCCCTGCAGTTCCGGCAACAGGTCGGACGGCTTGGCGAAATGGAAGGCGCCCGAGGCGATGAACAGGATGTGGTCGGTCTTGACCGGCCCGTGCTTGGTCGAAACGGTGGTGCCCTCGATCAGCGGCAGGAGATCGCGCTGCACGCCCTCGCGGCTGACATCGGCGCCCTGGCGCTCGGAGCGGGCGCAAATCTTGTCGATCTCGTCGAGGAACACGATGCCGTTGTTCTCGACCGCATCGATCGCCTCCTGCACGATCTGCTCCTGATCGAGCAGCTTGTCGCTTTCCTCCGCCAGCAGTACCTCGTGGCTGGCCTTGACGCTCATGCGCCGCGTCTTGGTGCGGCCTGCCGAAGGCCTTGCCCAGCATGTCGGAGAGATTGATGACGCTCGCCGAAGAGCCCGGCATGCCCGGAATGTCGAAACTCGGGAAGCCGCCCGTATCGGCCACCTGGACTTCGATTTCCTTGTCGTCGAGATCGCCTGACCGCAGTTTCTTGCGGAAGCTTTCGCGCGTTGCTTCCGAGGCATTGGCGCCGACCAGCGCGTCGAGCACTCGCGCCTCGGCATTGAGTTGGGCCTGCGCCTCGACATCCTTGCGCCGCGCCGCCTTGACCATGCCGATCGCCGACTTCGAGCAGGTCGCGGATCATCTGGTCGACATCGCGCCCGACATAGCCGACCTCGGTGAATTTCGTGGCCTCCACCTTGATGAAGGGTGCATTGGCGAGCCGGGCGAGGCGCCGGGCGATCTCGGTCTTGCCGACGCCGGTCGGCCCGATCATCAGGATGTTCTTCGGCATCACCTCTTCGCGCATCGCGCCCTCGAGCTGCTTGCGCCGCCAGCGATTGCGCAGCGCGATCGCCACGGCGCGCTTGGCGTCGTTCTGGCCGACGATGTAGCGGTCGAGTTCGGAAACGATCTCGCGGGGAGAAAAATCGGTCATTCGAGGCTTTCGAGCGTGACGTTGGTATTGGTGTAGACGCAGATTTCGGCGGCGATCGCCATGGCCTTGCGGGCGATCGCCTCGGCGTCCATCTCGGTATCGATCAGCGCCCGCGCCGCGGCCAGCGCGTAGTTGCCGCCGGAGCCGATGGCGGTGACGCCGCGCTCCGGCTCCAGCACGTCGCCGGTGCCGGTGAGCACCAGGCTGACGTTGCGGTCGGCCACGATCATCATGGCTTCCAGCCGGCGCAGATAGCGGTCGGTGCGCCAGTCCTTGGCCATGTCGACGCAGGCGCGGGTGAGCTGCGTCGGATACTGCTCGAGCTTGGCTTCCAGCCGCTCGAACAGCGTCATGGCATCCGCCGTCGCTCCGGCAAATCCGGCGATCACCTGGCCGCCGCCCAAGCGGCCGCACCTTCCTGGCATTGCCCTTGATGACCGTCTGGCCGAGGCTCACCTGGCCGTCGCCGGCAATCACCACCTTGCCGCCCTTGCGGACCGTCAGGATGGTGGTTCCGTGCCATTGCAGCGGCTCGCTCATCAGAGTTCCTTTTCAAAGCCCCGCCTCATGTAGGCCGCGTTCACCGGAAAGAAAAGCCGCCACTTGGCCAATTCATTGCTGCATCTGCTAAGAGGCGGCCCGACACCGCAATGACCGCGGGGAGAGACGCCATGCGCAAGGCCGGAATCGACCGCAAAACCACCGAAACCGAGATTTCCGTGTCCGTCGATCTCGACGGCACGCGGCGCCTATGACGTGAAGACCGGCGTCGGCTTTCTCGACCACATGCTGGAGCTGCTGGCCCGTCATTCGCTGATCGACATCAAGCTCCGCGCCAAGGGCGACACCCATATCGATTTTCACCACACGACGGAGGATACCGGCATCGCGCTGGGCCAGGCGATCGCCAAGGCCTTGGGCGACCGCAAGGGCATCCGCCGCTATGCGCAGTCTGCATCTGCCGATGGACGAGGCGCTGACCCGCGCCGCCATCGATGTTTCCGGCCGGCCCTATCTGGTCTGGAAGGTGGACTTCTCGCGCCCCAAGATCGGCGAGTTCGACACCGAACTGGTGCGCGAATGGTTCCAGGCCTTCGCCATGAATGCCGGCGTCACGCTGCATGTCGAAACGCTCTATGGCGACAACAACCACCATATCGCCGAATCCTGTTTCAAGGCGCTGGCGCGGGCGCTTGCGCGAGGCGATCGAAATTGATCCGCGCCAGAAGGACCGCATCCCGTCGACCAAGGGATCGCTCAAAGGCTGATGGCCATCTTATTCGGTTCATAACCGCCCCGTCGGCACGCGCCGACGACGCCATCTTCGTGAAGGATGGCTTCGCCTGGCCCGCCTTTGTCTTCACGCTGCTCTGGGCCCTGTGGCATCGCATGTGGATCGTGGCGGCAATCGTCTTCTCAGCTACCGCCGGCATCGCGGCGTTCGCATCCTGGCTTGGGCTGGGCGATACGCCGGTCAATCTCGCAAGCCTCGCGGTCGCCCTCATTCTCGGTTTCGAGGGCAACGATCTGCGGCGCTGGTCGCTGGCGCGGCAGGCTATGAGGAACTTGGCCTGGCGCCTGGCGGCACGACCTCGATGAGGCAGAACTGCGCTTTTTTGCGGCGCAAGCGAAGCCTTCGGCCCCGAACGCTGTGCTCGCCGAAGCTGCGGCCCGAGGGTCACGATCCGCTCGGTCTCTTCGGAACCTCCGGATAGTTTCATGAGCGTTGCCATCATCGATTATGGCTCCGGCAATCTGCATTCCGCCGCCAAGGCCTTCGAGCGCGCCGCCCGCGATGCCGGGATCGCGGCATCGATTGCCGTCACCGCCGATCCGGATGCCGTGCGCAAGGCCGAACGCATTGTGCTGCCCGGCGTCGGCGCCTTCAAGGATTGCCGCGATGGGCTGCAATGCCGTTCCCGGCATGTGGGAGACGCTCGAAGAACAGGTGATGCAGCGCGGCAAGCCCTTCCTCGGCATCTGCGTCGGCATGCAGCTCATGGCGACGCGCGGCCTCGAGCATGACGATGACGCAAGGGCTTCGGCTGGATTGCCGGCGACGTGAAGCGGATCGAGCCCGCCGATCCCGCACTCAAGATTCCGCACATGGGCTGGAACACGCTCGATGCGAAGCGGCCGCATCGCGCTGCTCGACGGCCTCGCGCTCGGCGAGCAAGGGCCTCCATGCCTATTTCGTGCATTCCTATCAGCTTGCGGCCGACGATGCCGGACGACGTCATCGCCACGACCGACTATGGCGGGCCGATCACCGCCATGGTGGGCCGCGACAATCATCGCGGGCACCCAGTTCCATCCCGAGAAGAGCCAGACGCTCGGTCTCGCCCTCATCGCCAATTTCCTGCGGTGGCGGCCATGATCCTGTTTCCCGCCATCGATTTGAAAGACGGCCAATGCGTGCGCCTGAAGCTGGGCGACATGGCGCAGGCCACGGTCTTCAACGACGATCCTGCCGCCCAGGCCCATGCGTTCGAGAGACCAGGGCTTTGAATGGCTGCATCTCGTCGATCTCAATGGCGCCTTCGCAGGCCAGCCCGGTCAATGGCGCGGCCGTTGAGGCAATCCTCGAGAGCGATCACCATTCCGGTGCAGCTCGGCGGCGGCATCCGCGATCTGGCAACGATCGAGGATTGGCTGGCGCGAGGGCGTGCGCCGCGTCATTCTCGGCACCGCAGCGCTGCGCAATCCCGACATCGTGCAAGCGAAGCCTGCCGGGAATTCCCGGGCCGGATCGCCGTCGGCATCGACGCCAAGGCCGGCCACGTTGCGGTCGAAGGCTGGGCCGAGACCTCCGATCTCACCGCCATCGATCTCGCGCGGCGCTTCGAGGATGCGGGTGTTGCCGCAATCGTCTTCACCGACATCGACCGCGACGGCATTCTGAAGGGCCTCAATATCGAAGCGACCCTCGAACTCTGGCCAACGAGCGTGAACATTCCGGTCATCGCCTCGGGCGGCCTTGCCTCGATCGACGATATCGAGCCGCCTGCTCGAGCCCGATTGCGCCATTCTCGAAGGCGCCATCGCCGGCCGCGCCCTCTATGATGGCAGCCTCGATGCGATCGCGGCGCTGCAGTCTCATCCGCGAGGCCGCGTGATGCTGAAGGCCCGCATCATTCCCTGTCTCGATGTGAAGGACGGCCGCGTCGTCAAGGGCGTCAACTTCGTCGATCTGCGCGATGCCGGCGATCCGGTCGAAATCGCCAAGGCCTATGATGCGGCGGGCGCCGATGAACTGTGCTTCCTCGACATCACCGCGACCCACGAAAACCGCGGCATCATGCTCGATGTCGTGAGCGCGCACCGCCGAAGCCTGCTTCATGCCGCTTGACCGTGGGCGGCGGCGTGCGCAGCCTCGACGATATCCGCAAGCTCCTGCTCGCCGGCGCCGACAAGGTCTCGATCAATTCCGCCGCCGTGCGCCGACCGCCAGTTCGTGCGCGAGGCGGCGGAGAAATTCGGCAGCCAGTGCATCGTCGTCGCCATCGATGCCAAGGCGGTGGCGCCGCGGACGCATGGCAAATCTTCACCCATGGCGGCCGGAGGCCGACCGGCATCGACGCCGTCGACTTTGCCCGCGAGGTCGTGGCGCTGGGCGCCGGCGAAATCCTGCTGACCTCCATGGATCGCGACGGCACCGGCGAGGGCTTCGACCTCGCGCTGACCCGCGCCATCGCCGATGCCGTCACCGTGCCGGTCATCGCCTCGGGCGGCGTCGGCACTCTCGATCATCTGGTCGAGGGCGTCCGCGATGGCCATGCCGCTGCGGTTCTGGCCGCCTCGATCTTTCATTTCGGCACCTATACCATCGGCGAGGCCAAGCGCCATATGGCGGAGCATGGCATTCCCATGCGGCTCGTCTGATGGGGCAGAGGGAATAGCCATGAATCATCGACTCTGAAGTCCTGGCCGAGCTCGCCGACGCCGATCGCGGCAAGCGCCGCGGCGCAGCGCCCGATCATTTCCTACACCGCCAAGCTCCTGTCGCAGGGCGTCGAGAAATGCGCCAAGAAACTCGGCGAGGAAGCGGTCGAAGCGGCTCTTGCCGGCCGTCACCGGCGACAAGCCACATCTGACGGCCGAAGCGGCCGATGTGTTCTATCATCTGCTCGTCCTGCTCGAGGCGGCGGATGTTCCGCTCGCCGATGTCATGGACGAGCTGGAGCGCCGCAAGGGCGTCAGCGGCATTGCCGAGAAAGCGGCGCGCAAGCAGGTCTGACGATGGAAGACGCTGGCCAAGGAAGTCTCGCCCTTCCGCCGTTTTTCGCGCGACGAATGGGCAGAAGCTGCGCGCCGACACGCCGATGACGCTGACCCAGGCCGATCTCGACGAACTGCGCGGCCTCAACGACCGCATCGATCTCGACGAAGTCGTGGCGATCTATCTGCCGCTGTCGCGCCTGCTCAATCTCTATGTCGCGGCCACCCAGGAGCTTGTTCCGCGCCACCAACAATTTCCTGCACAGCGACGAGCGCAAGGTGCCCTATGTCATCGGCATGGCCGGCAGCGTGGCGGTCGGCAAGAGCACCACGGCGCGCATTCTGCAGCGGCTTCTGGCGCGCTGGCCCAATCATCCCAAGGTCGATCTCGTCACCACCGACGGCTTCCTTCTGCCCAATGCGGTGCTCGAGCGCGAAGGCCTGATGAACCGCAAGGGCTTTCCCGAAAGCTACGATCTGCCGGCGCTCCTGCGCTTCATGTCCGACATCAAGGCCGGCGAGCGCCAATGTGGCGGCACCGGTCTATTCGCATCTCACCTATGACGTCCTGCCAGGACGAGCACATCACCATCGATCAGCCCGACATCCTGATCGTCGAAGGCCTCAACGTGCTGCAGACCGGACGCCCGCCGCGCGACGGCCGCGGCATTCCCAATGTCTCCGACTTCTTCGATTTCTCGATCTATCATCGACGCCGACGATCGACGATCTGCGCGACTGGTATATCGACCGCTTCTTCTCGCTGCGCGACGGCGCCTTCCGAGAATCCCAAATCCTATTTCCACCGCTATGCCGCGCTCACCGACGCGGAGGCCCGCGAAACCGCCACCCGCATCTGGGAGACGATCAATCTCGTCAATCTGCGCGAAAATCGTCCTGCCGACCCGCCAGCGCGCCGATCTCATCCTGCGCAAGGGCGCCGATCATGTCGTCCGCAGCGTGTTCCTGCGGAAACTATAGCAGTCCCGATGCGCGTCGCATGGGCCTTGAGGCTGACTTCGGGCCGCGCCCCGATATGGGAGATCACCTCGGCGGCGGCGAGCGCGCCGAGCTGCGCGCAGTGCGGCAGCGGCATTGTCCTGCGTGAAGCCGAAGAGAAAGCCGGCGGCGAAGAGATCGCCGGCGCCGGTCGCATCGACCACCTTGTTGACCGGATAGGCCGGTGCCGACATGGATCTCCTCGCCCCTTGCCACGACACGCAGCCCGCCGCCGAACGCGTCAGCACGGCAATCGGGCAATCGCGCGCGGATGGCCTGCAGGGCGCCGTCGAAATTCTGCGTCTGATAGAGCGACTTGATCTCCGTCTCGTTGGCGAAGACGATGTCGATGTCGTTGCGGATGAGATCGAGAAAACTGTCGCGATGGCGGTCGACGCAGAAGGAATCGGACAGCGTGATCGACGTCATTCGCCCGGCCTTGCGGGCGATCTTCGCCGCCAGCTTGAAGGCGTCCTTGGCCGTCGGCCGGTCCCACAGATAGCCTTCCATATAGGTGACCTTGCGCCGCCGCGACGATCGCCGCGTCGATGTCGGCGGTGGCGAGGTTCACGCAGGCGCCGAGATAGGTGTTCATGGTGCGCTCGCCGTCCGGCGTCACCAGGATGAAGGAGCGCGCCGTGGCCGGGCCGTCCTTGGCCGCGGCGGTATCGAAGCGCACGCCCTGCGCCCGCATGTCATGGCGGAAGACCTCGCCCAGCTGGTCGTCCTTCACCTTGCCGAAATAGGCGGCCTGTGCCGCCGAAGGAGGCGACCCCGGCCGACGGTGTTGCCGGCCGAGCCGCCGGAGATCTCGATCGCCGGTCCCATGTCGTCGTAGAGTTCGTCGGCGCGCCGCCTCGTCGATCAGATTCATCGTGCCCTTGACCAGCCCGTGTCGGGCGAGGAAGGCATCGTCGACGCGCGCGATCACATCGACGATGGCGTTGCCGATGCCGAGAACGTCGATACTCTGCCTGGTCATGCATGCTCCGCATTGAACTGTGCGTCGGTGGCGCCTAGCCGAAGCCACTTGCGCTGGCAAGGCGCGGCGCTTAACTCGTGTCAGCCCATGATTTCCGCCGCCTTCAAGGCGCTCGGCGATCTCCTGTCGCCCGAGTTCCGCTCCGTGCTGTTCAAGGCCGTCGGTCTCACGCTGGTGCTGTTCATTGCCGTGCTGGTCGGCGGTCGAAGTGATCATTCTCGATGCTGACCCTCGTTCCCTGGCCCTGGGCCGAGACGGTGCTCGGCGATCGGCGCCGGCCTTGGCTCTGGTCGTCGCTTTCTTCTTTCTGATGGCGCCGGTGACCGCGATCTTCGCCGGCCTGTTTCTCGACGATGTCGCGCTGCGCGTCGAAACCGCGCCACTATCCACGACGATCGCGCCGGGCACTGCCGCTCACCGCAGCGCGCTCCATTGCCATCGCCCTGCAATTCGCCGCTGCTTGTGCTGGCCGTCAATCTGGCGATTCTGCCGCTGGTGTTCTTCGGCATCGGCGCCGTCGTCCTGGTTGCCGCCAATGCCTATCTGATCAGCCGCGAATATTTCGAGATGGTGGCGATGCGCCACATGCCGGTCGAGGAGGCAAGGCTGCTTCGCAAGGAGAACACGCCGCGGATTTTTGCCGCCGGCATCATTCCGGCACTGCTCTGCTCTCGTGCCGGTCGTCAATCTCGCCGTGCCGCTTTTCGCCACCTCCTACTTCGTGCACATCTTCAAGCAGGTGCGGGCGTCTTCGGCTTGAACAGGCAGATATCGGCGATCAGGCAGCGCCAGCATTCGGGCTTGCGCGCCTTGCACACATAGCGTCCATGCAGGATCAGCCAGTGATGGGCATGGCGCATGTATTTCGCCGGCACGACTTTCAGAAGCTTCTGTTCGACCTCGCATGGCGTCTTGCCCGGCGCCAGGCCGGTGCGGTTGCCGACCCGGAACAGATGCGTATCGACCGCGATGGTGGGCTCGCCGAAGGCGGTGTTGAGCACCACATTGGCGGTCTTGCGGCCGACGCCCGGGCAGCGCCTCCAGCGCCTCGCGCTCGCGCGGCACCTGGCCGCCATGGCGTTCGATCAGCGCCTTGGACAGGCCGATCACATTCTTCGCCTTGGTGCGGTAGAGGCCGATCGTCTTGATGTAGTCGCGAAGCCGCTCCTCGCCGAGCGCCAGCATCTTCTCCGGCGTATCGGCGACCTTGAACAAGGGCCCGCGTCGCCCGGTTGACGCCTTCGTCGGTCGCCTGCGCCGAGAGCACCACGGCGACGAGCAGGGTGTAGGGATTGACCGATTTCAGTTCGCCCTTGGGCTCGGGCTCGGCTGCGTGGAACCGGCGGAACATCTCTTCGATTTCGGCGGCGTTGAGGCGGCTTGCTTTGGCCATGGAATCCCTGTTCAATCGGTCATTGGGCTAGAACCGGACTCATGGAACGAAGCAACCCGAAATTGCTGGCGCGCCACGCTGACGCCGCACCGCTCCCTGTCGCGGCAAGGTTTCGTCGTCCTCATGGCCGCCATCGTCGCCGTCAATCTGGCGGCGGGCATCGTCTTCTCCATGATCGGCGCCTGGCCGGTCACGGGCTTCATGGGTCTCGATGTGGTCCTCGTCTGGTGGGCCTTCCGCGCCAATTTCGCCGACGGCGAGGCAGGCCGAGCGCATCGAAATCACCGAACATGAGCTGGTTCTGGAACATCTGGCGCGAAGGCCGCCGCCGCCGCGAACGCCGTTTCGTCCGCCGCTGGGTGCGGGTCGAACTCGAAGAGGACCGGAGCCGCGAGCTGATCGGGCGGCTTGTTCCTGCGCTCCCATGGCATCCGCACCGAAATCGGCCGCTTCCTGTCGCCGGCCGAACGGCAGGACTTCGCCCGGGAGCTGAAATGCGGCCCTCGCCCAGCCTCACATCTGAACAAGAATCGGGTGGTTCCCGTCGCCGGTCCGGCGCCTATCTTGCGCATCATGAACGCGATCGAAATCAACACATCCTCCGCCCGCGACTATGACCTGGTCCGGCGGAGCCTGGCCTTCCTGACCGAGAACTGGCGCGACCAGCCATCGCTGGAAACGCTTGCCGAAAGATCCGGTGTCAGCCCGCATCATCTGCAGCGGCTCTTCACCCGCTGGGCGGGCTTGAGCCCCAAGGCCTTCCTGCAGGCCATGACCATCGACCATGCCCGCGGGCTGTTGCGTGATTCCGCCAGCATCCTCGACACGGCCTATGAGGTCGGCCTTTCGGGGCCGGGCCGCCTGCATGATCTTTTCGTGACCCATGAAGGCATGTCGCCGGGCATCTACAAGGCGAAGGGCAGGGGCCTCGTCATCCGCTACGGCTTCCACGATTGCCCCTTCGGCCGCGCCCTGGTGATGGTGACCGGCGAGGGCCTCTGCGGCCTCGCCTTCGCCGATCCGGGCGAGGAACGCGCCGCCCTTGCCGACATGATGTCGCGCTGGCCGGAGGCCGACTATGTCGAGGACAAGGCTGGCGACTGCGCCCTTTGCCGCCCGTATCTTCAAGCCCGACAACTGGCAACCGGATCAGCCGCTGCGCATCGTCTTCATCGGCTCGGATTTCGAAATCCGCGTCTGGGAAACCCTGCTCAGCATTCCGCTCGGCAAGGCCTCGACCTATTCAGATATCGCCGGTCATCTGGGCAAGCCCCAGGCGGCGCGCGCCGTCGGCACGGCGGTCGGCAAGAACCCGATTTCCTTCGTCGTTCCCTGCCACCGCGTGCTGGCGAAATCCGGCGGGCTCTGCGGCTATCACTGGGGCCTCACCCGCAAGCGCGCCATCCTCGGCTGGGAGGCCGGCGTCGCGGCCCGCGCCGCCTGATCAGAGCTGCTTGTAGAAAATCGCCGTGTCATCGAGGACAGCCCGATGGCGAAAGCGCGTAGCCCGGAATATATCCGGCGCAGGTATAACCGAGGTTGCGATAGAACGCTTCGGCCGCGCCGTGCGCGACCGCATCGAAAGTGATCAGTGTCAGGCCCATTTCGCGGGCTTTGCGCTTCGGCCGCCCGTATCAGCAAGGTGCCGATACCCTGCCGGCGATAGTCGCGATGCACAAGTAGTTTGGCTACTTCGCAGCGATGTGGCTGATTGGGCGCCCAGGCCCTTTCCAGGATGACGGTGCCGGCAATTTCCCTCTCGCCTCTTGCGGCGATAACCGTCTTGCTGCCCTTGTGGACCGCCGCGCCCAGGCCGCGCCAATAGGCTTCGCCATCTGCCGCCGAAAAGGGCGGCATGAAACTCACCCCGGCGCCGCCTGCAACCGCATCCGCCAGTATTTCGCCGAGCCGTCCCGCCGCTGCGTCGAATTCCTCCGGGCTCAGTGCGCGGACGATCATGCGTTGAGCGTTTCGACCGAAACAGGCCGCGAGTCGGCACCGAGCCGATAGACCACGGGCACGCCCGTTTCCAGCTCGCGCTTCAGGATCTGCTGCGGCGTCAAGCCTTCGATCGCCATGATCAGCGCGCGCAATGAATTGCCATGCGCCACCACGAGCACGCGCTTGCCCGAGAGCACGTCCGGCTGGATGTGTTTCATATAGTAGGGAAGCGACCGGGCCAGCGTATCCTTCAGGCTTTCCCCGCCGGGCGGCGCCACGTCATAGGAGCGGCGCCAGATGAGCACCTGCTCCTCGCCCCATTTCTTGCGCGCGTCGTCCTTGTTGAGGCCGGTCAGTTCGCCATAGTCGCGCTCGTTCAAGGCCTGATCGCGAATCGTCTCGAGACCCGTCTGGCCGAGTTCCGCGAGAATGAGATCGAGCGTGTGCTGGGCCCGGGTCAGCACGCTGGTATAGGCGATGTCGAAGGAAAGTCCCTTGGCCTTGAGCAGCCTCCCCGCCGCCCTGGCTTCCGCCACGCCTTTTTCGGAAAGGTCCGGATCCTTCCAGCCGGTGAACAGGTTCTTGAGATTCCATTCGCTCTGACCGTGGCGGACGAGCACCAGCAAGCGCTCCATCTTCACTCCAATCCCAATACATCGGTCATCGAATAGAGACCGGGCTTCTTGTCCGTGGCCCACAGCGCCGCCTTCACCGCGCCGCGGGCGAAGATGTCGCGGCTCTCGGCCTTGTGAGTGAGCTCGATCCGCTCGGCGGGCCCTGCGAACATCACCGCATGTTCGCCGACGACCGAACCGCCGCGCAGCGTTGCGAAACCGATATCGCCCTGCAGGCCGCGCCCCCGTATGGCCGTCGCGCGAGCGGATCGAGCGCGCCTTGAGATCGATGCCGCGCCCCTCGGCCGCCGCCTTGCCCAGAAGCAATGCCGTGCCCGACGGCGCATCGATCTTGTGACGATGATGCATTTCCAAGACTTCGATGTCGAATTCCTCGCCAAGTGCCGCCGCCACTTTCCTGACCATTGCCGCGAGCAAATTGACGCCGAGGCTCATGTTGCCGGACTTGACGATCCGCGCATGGCGCGCCGCCGCCTTGATCCTGGCTTCCCCCGCCTCGTCGATGCCGGTGGTGCCGATCACATGCACGATGCGCGCCTGGGCCGCGAGCTCGCTCAGCGCCACGCTTGCCGCAGGCACGGTGAAATCCACGATGCCGTCGATCCTGGTGAACAGGGTCATGGGATCGTCGCTGACGGGGACGCCAAGTTGGCCGAGACCGGCGAGTGCGCCCATGTCGGCGCCCACATGGGCCGAGCCCTTGGGCTCGAGGCCGCCGGCCAGCGTGCATCCTTCGGTCTCGTGCACGATCCGGGTCAGCACGCGGCCCATCCGGCCCGCAGCACCGGCGATGGCGAGTTTCATGGGACATTCCCCTTTCGAGCGGCGGTCATAGCAATGCAGCGCCGCGATGGAAAGCGTCGTAATGGCGCCACAAGCGCCTATATATTGATTTTCCTCACAAGCGGGTTTCCATGCGCGGTCTGGTTCGCGGAGTTGTCTGGTTCGTTGTGGTCCTGGTCCTCCTGCCGGTCGCCGCCGGCGCAGTCATGGCCTATGGCCGCGGCTGGCCGGAAAGCTGGCGGACCGCCAACTGGTCGTCATCCGGCCTCCTGCCTGAAGCATCTGCCGCTCCCGCCGCCCGCGTCCTGATCCTCGCGGCGCGCACCGGAAACTGGAAATCGATCTTCGCCGAGCACCTGTCGATCGTCCTCAAACCGCAAGGAGCCGCGGCCTGGGCCCGTTATGATGTCGTGGGCTGGGGCAGTCCGGTGCGCCGCGATGCCTTCGCAGCCGATGCCTTCTGGTACGGAAATCGGCCCTATGTGGTCTTCGAAATGGAAGGGACCGAGGCGGCCAGGCTCATTCCTGAAATCGAAGAGTCGATCGGGCGCTATCCCTACAATGTGCGCGGCAGTTACACCGTTTGGCCGGGGCCGAACTCGAACAGCTTCGTGGCCTGGGTGGTGCGCAACACGGAGGGCTTCGAAACCGAGCTTCCGCCCGCTGCCGTCGGCAAGGACTATCTCGGACCTGGACTTTCTGTCGCCGATGCTCCGAGCGGCACCGGCTATACCGTGTCCTTTGCCGGCATCGCCGGTCTGACGGCCGCCTGGCGCGAAGGTCTTGAGATCAATCTTGCTGGAGCCGTTGTCGGCATCGACGTGGACGATCTTGCCGTCAAGCTTCCATCGCTCGGCACCTTGAGTCTGCGCGATCTCGCCTTCTGATCACACGCCTTCGACGATCACCAGATCGCTGTCGGCGCAGGTCTCGAAGATGCGCAGCGCCCTCTGGTATTCGGGCGAGTGGAAACACGCCTTGGCCGTCTCGAACGAGTCGAACTCTATCACCACATGGCGGTCGCTGGACTTGCCCTTCGCCACTTCGAACTGTCCGCCGCGCACCACGAATTTTGCGCCATACTTGTCGAAAGCCGCCTTGTTGGCGGCGATGTAATCGGGATAGCGCTTGCGATCGCGGATGCGAACACTGGCCATCCAATAGCCCTTGGCCATCGCCTAGACTCCTTCGACGACGACGATCTCGGCCTCGCCCGCGCCTTTGCGCTTGGCTTTCGCCGCTTGATATTCAGTCGAGTTGTAGCAATCCACCGCCGCCTGCAGCGACGGGAACTCGACCACCACATTGCGCGGTCGGCCCTTACCTTCCATCTGCTGCGACTTGCCGCCCCGCGCCAGGATCGTCGCGCCATATTTCCTGAAGGCTTCGAGTGCCGCCTCGGCATAGAACTTGTACTGGTCGGGATTGGTGACGGTCACATGCGCGATCCAGTAGCCCTTGGGCACTTCTCAGCCTCCAAAGCCGTCCCAGAAGGCCCGGGCCTTGGCGAAGAATCCCTCCGACTCAGGCGAATTGTTGCGGGCTTCCTTCTCGAACTCGCGCAGGAGATCGCGCTGGTGGCGGGTCAGATTGACCGGCGTTTCGACCGTCACCTGGATATACATGTCGCCATGCTGGGACGAGCGCAACACCGGCATGCCCTTGCTCTTCAGGCGGAACTGCTTGCCGGTCTGGGCGCCTTCGGGAATGGTGACCCGCGCCTTCTTGCCGTCGATGGTCGGCACCTCGATCTCGCCGCCAAGCGCCGCGACGGTCAAGGAAACCGGCACCTTGCAAAAGAGGTCGGAGCCATCGCGCTGGAAAAATTCATGCGGGCGGACCGAGAGGAAAATATAAAGATCGCCCGGCGGCCCGCCGCGCAGGCCCGCCTCGCCCTCATTGGCGAGCCGGATGCGCGTTCCGTCCTCGACGCCTGCCGGAATGTTGACCGACAACGTACGCTCCTTGGTGACGCGTCCCTGGCCGCCGCAATTGCCGCACGGATTGGAAATCACCTGGCCGCGGCCCTGGCAGGTCGGACAGGTGCGCTCAACCGTGAAGAAGCCCGATTGGGACCGGACCGCGCCCACGCCGCCGCAGGTCGTGCAGGTCTTGGGATGGGAGCCGGGCTTGGCACCCGATCCGGAACAGACCTCGCAGGTGATAGAGGAGGGTACGCGGATTTGCGCGGTCTTGCCGGTATAGGCTTCGGTGAGCGCAATCTCCATGTTGTAGCGGAGATCGGCGCCGCGCGCCGCGCCGGCATTGCCGCGTCCGCCGGCCCCCCGCCCGCGGCCACGTCCGCTGCCCATGGAAACTCCGAACAGATCTTCGAAGATGTCGGACATGGAGGAGGTGAATTCGGGTCCAAAGCCAGCGGCCCCGCCGGCCCCGCGTCCGCCTCCCATGCCGCCTTCGAAGGCCTGGTGGCCGAACCGGTCATAGGCCGCCTTCTTCTGCGGGTCCTTCAGGACGTCATAGGCCTCGTTGATTTCCTTGAATTTGTGATCGACCGTCTTGTCGGTCGGGTTGGCATCCGGGTGATGTTGCTTGGCGAGTTTGCGGTAGGCGGCCTTGAGTTCCTTTTCGTCGGCATTTCTGCCGACACCCAGAACCTCGTAAAAATCGCGCTTGGCCATGAGAAAGTGTTACCGGAAGGCGGATTGATGGAATGGCCTATAGCAGACCTCATCCCGAGATGTGAGCCCCAAGGATGAGGTTCCGCCCAACATTGCGGCTTACGCCTTCTTGTCGTCGTCCTTCACTTCCGTGAAGTCCGCATCGACCACGTCGTCCTCTGCCTCGGAGGATGCACCGCCCCCCGGGGCCGGATCGGCCTCGCCGCCCGCCGCTCCTTGCGACTTGTAGAGGGCCTCGCCGAGCTTCATCGAGGCCTGGGCCAGTGCGTTGGTCTTTGTCTTGATCGTCTCGGTGTCCTCGCCCTCCATGACCGGTTTGAGGTCGGCGATGGCCGCCTCGACCGCGGACTTGTCGCCGGCCGAAATCTTGTCGCCGAGCTCGGTCATCGACCTGCCCGTCGCATGGATGAGCGCCTCGGCATGGTTCTTGGCTTCGACCAGCTCCTTGCGCTTCTTGTCCTCGGCAGCGTTGATCTCGGCCTCCTTGACCATCTTCTCGATCTCCTTGTCGGAGAGACCGCCCGAGGCCTGGATGCGGATCTGCTGTTCCTTGTTCGTCGCCTTGTCCTTGGCCGAGACGTTGACGATGCCGTTGGCGTCGATGTCGAAGGTGACTTCGACCTGCGGCACGCCGCGCGGCGCCGGCGGAATGCCCATGAGATCGAACTGGCCCGAGCATCTTGTTGTCGGCCGCCATCTCGCGCTCGCCCTGGAACACGCGGATCGTCACCGCCGTCTGGTTGTCGTCGGCGGTGGAGAAGATCTGGCTCTTCTTGGTCGGGATCGTGGTGTTGCGATCGATGAGGCGGGTGAACACGCCGCCCAGCGTCTCGATGCCGAGCGACAGCGGCGTCACGTCGAGAAGCAGGACGTCCTTGACTTCGCCCTTGAGCACGCCCGCCTGGATCGCCGCACCGATGGCCACGACCTCGTCCGGGTTGACACCCTTGTGCGGCTCCTTGCCGAAGAACTGCTTCACGACTTCGATGACCTTGGGCATGCGCGTCATGCCGCCGACCAGCACCACCTCGTCGATCTGGCCCGCGGTCACGCCCGCATCCTTGAGGGCCTGGCGGCAGGGCTCGACGGTCTTCTGGATCAGATCGTCGACCAGGGCCTCGAGCTTGGCGCGGGTGAGTTTCATGGTCAGATGCTTCGGACCCGAAGCATCGGCCGTGATGAAGGGCAGGTTGATTTCGGTCTGGGTCAAGGATGACAGCTCGATCTTGGCCTTTTCCGCCGCCTCCTTGAGGCGCTGCAGGGCGAGCTTGTCCTTGCGCAGGTCGATGCCCTGTTCCTTTTTGAACTCGTCGGCGAGGTAATCGACGATGCGCATGTCGAAGTCTTCACCGCCGAGGAAGGTATCGCCGTTGGTCGACTTCACCTCGAACACGCCGTCGCCGATTTCGAGAACGGAAATGTCGAAGGTGCCGCCGCCCAGGTCATAGACCGCGATGGTGCCGGCTTCCTTTTTGTCGAGGCCATAGGCAAGTGCCGCCGCGGTGGGCTCGTTGATGATGCGCAGAACCTCAAGGCCGGCGATCTTGCCGGCATCCTTGGTGGCCTGGCGCTGCCAGTCGTTGAAATAGGCGGGAACCGTGATGACGGCCTGCGTCACCGTCTCGCCGAGATAGCGCTCGGCGGTTTCCTTCATCTTGGTCAGAATATAAGCCGAGATCTGCGACGGCGCATATTTCTGGCCCCGCGACTTCGACCCAGGCGTCGCCATTGTCGGCGCTGCACGATATTGTAGGGAACGAGCTTCTTGTCCTTGGCCACCATGGGGTCGTCCATGCGGCGGCCGATCAGGCGCTTGATCGCAAAAACGTATTCTCCGGATTGGTGACGCCCTGCCGTTTGGCGGGCTGGCCGACCAGGATTTCGCCGTCGGCATTGAAGGCCACGATCGACGGCGTGGTGCGGGCACCTTCCGCATTCTCGATGACCTTGGGAGTCTTGCCTTCCATGACGGCGACGCACGAATTGGTCGTGCCGAGGTCGATGCCGATAACTTTAGCCATGTCCAGTCTCCGTGTGGCAGGCGGGCCTTGCGGAAGCCCGAACATGGCGCTTCCGCGACCCGAAAGGGCCGCCTCCTGATTGACATATGGTCCGCTTCCCCGCGATTCCCAAGGGGTGGGCGACGTTCTGGGGTTATATAGTGAGGCGAAAATTGCCGATCAAGCATGGAGAGGCGTCCAAAATGCACCACTCCGGACTGCGCCATCTGCCCGGATTTCTCGATTCGTCAGCCCAGCAGGGCCTGGTGGAAGAACTCCGCCGCGCCGTCGCCGAAGCCCCGTTGTTCACCCCCGTCATGCCCCGCACTGGCCGGCCTTTCACGGTGCGCATGACCAATCTCGGGCCCCTGGGCTGGGTCTCCGACCGGGCGGGCTACCGCTATCAGCCCACCCATCCTGAAACCGGCAAAGCATGGCCGCCGATTCCGGAGAGGATTCTTGGCGATCTGGAGAGCCGTTGCAGACTATCCACATCCGCCCGAAGCCTGTCTCGTTAACCATTATCGCGAGGGGGCCAAGATGGGGCTGCATCGCGACGAAGACGAAGAGGATTTCGCCGCCCCCGTCGTTTCGATCTCGCTCGGCGACACGGCCATGTTCCGCATCGGCGGCACGGAACGCGGCGGCAAGACCGAAACCCTCAAACTCGCCTCCGGCGATGTCCTGGTGATGGGCGGCGCCTCGCGCCTGCGCTATCACGGCATCGACCGCGTTCTGACCGGCACGTCGACCCTGCTGCCCGAGGGCGGGCGCATCAATCTCACGCTGCGGCGGGTGAGCAAGCGCTGCTTAACCTTCGGCCTTGGCGACACGCCACCATGGCGGGGCGCAGGCAGCGTTCGCCGATGGCGAAGCCCGCCTGCATCTCCTGCACCACGGTGCCGGGCGGCTGCTCCGCGGTCGGCACCTCGAACATGGCCTGGTGGATGTTGGGATCGAATTTCTGGCCGACGGTTTCGATCTTGCGGATGCCGTGGCGCTGGAAACGTTGAGCAGTTCGCGCTCGGTGACCTCCACGCCGGCCAGCAGGTTCTTGGTCGACCTCGTCGGCGGCCTCCCGCGCCTCCGGCGGCACGGCCGCCAGGGCCCGGCCAAGATTGTCGGCGACGCTCAGCAGATCGCGGGCGAAATTCGTCGCCGCATAAAGCGTTGCCTCGGCCTTCTCGCGCTCGGTCCGCTTGCGCAGATTTTCCATCTCGGCCGCCAGCCGCAGCAGCCGGTCCTTGAGTGCGGCTGTCTCTTCCTTCAGCGCCGCGATCTCGGCATCGCGCGGATCGACGGGAGGCTCGGCGATCGGCGATTCGATCTCCGTCGAGGGTATCGATGAAGTCAGGCATTTTCGTCTCGTCGGGCATGGGAACGCTCGTACCGTCAATGTCATTGTCGGGGATGGCCCGCATATCGGCCGGGACGGTGGAAAAATCAAGTGAGCAGGCGGCCGACCACCTTGGCGGTATAATCGACCATGGGAATGATCCGGGCATAATTCATCCGCGTCGGCCCGATAATGCCGAGCACGCCGACGATCTTTTCCTCGCTGTTGCGGTAGGGGGCCACGATCAGCGAGGAGCCGGACAGCGAGAACAGCTTGTTTTCCGAGCCGATGAAGATGCGCACCCCTTCGCCGGCTTCGGCGAGGCCCAGAAGCTGGACCAGTTCCTTCTTGTTCTCGATATCGTCGAAGAGCTTGCGGATGCGCTCGAGATCGTCGAAGGCGGTGGTGTTTTCGAGGAGATTGGCCTGGCCCCTGACGATCAGGGTCTTGGCGTCGGGATCGCTGTCGCCCGACCAGACGGCGATTCCGGCCTCGACGATGCGGGCCGAGAGCTCGTCGAGCTCGCGCCTGAGGCTCGCCATTTCCTCGCGCATGAAGCGCTGGACCTCGGCGATGGTCTTGCCCTGGAAGCGCGTCGAGAGATAGTTCGAGGCCGTGACGAAGGTCGACGGCGGCAGGCCCGGCGGCACGTCGATGACGCGGTTTTCGACCGCCCCGTCCTCGCCCACCAGAATGACCAGGGCCCGGCCCGGAGCGAGATTGACGAATTCGATGTGCTTGAGCCGGGCATTCATCTTGGGCGCCATGACCACGCCGGCGCAATGCGACAGGCCCGACAGCAGCGTGGTCGCTTCGCCCAGCACGTCCTCGATGCGGCGCGGCCGGTTGCGAGGCGGCAACCTGGGCGTCGATGCGGGCCCGCTCGTCGGGGGTCACGGCGCCCACCTCCAGCAGCGCATCGACGAAGAACCGCAGGCCCGCTTCGGTCGGCACCCGGCCGGCGCTGGTATGCGGCGAATAGATGAGGCCCGCATCCTCGAGATCCATCATCACATTGCGCACCGAGGCCGGCGACAGGCTGGACGGCAGGATGCGCGAGATGGTGCGCGAACCGACCGGCTCGCCGGTCTCGAGATAGGTATCGACCAGCCGGCGGAAAATGTCGCGCGAGCGCTGGTCGAGATCGGCGAGGCCGGTGAGCTTTTCGTCGAGGAACGGTTTTGGCGGGATCGAAGCTCATGGCTGCAATGTAGGAATCAAGTTGGCTCCGGTCAATCGACGGGCTAGAACCCCCGCCGTTCATCAAAGGAATTGCCGATGCGTCCCTCCGGGCGGAAGCCCGATCAATTGCGCGCCGTGAGTTTCGAGCGCGGCTCTCAGCAAACATGCCGAAGGCTCCTGCCTCGTGCGTTTCGGCGACACCCATGTGCTGTGCACCGCCATCGCTCGAGGAGAAGGTGCCGCCCTGGATGAAGGGGCTCGGCAAGGGCTGGGTCACCGCCGAATACGGCATGCTGCCGCGCGCCACCGGCGAGCGCATGCGCCGCGAGGCGGCGCAGGGCAAGCAGTCGGGCCGCACCCAGGAAATCCAGCGCCTGATCGGCCGCTCGCTCCGCGCCGTGGTCGATCTCGTGGCGCTGGGCGAGAAGCAGATCACCCTCGATTGCGATGTCATCCAGGCCGATGGCGGCACCCGCACCGCGGCGATCACCGGAAGCTGGATGGCGCTGCATGACTGCCTCAAATGGATGGAGGCGCGCGCCATGTTCAAGACCTGGCCGGTCAAGGATCATGTGGCGGCCATCTCCTGCGGCATCCATGGCGGCGCGGCGGTGCTCGATCTCGATTATGTCGAGGATTCGACCGCCGAGACCGATGCCAATTTCGTCATGACCGGCAAGGGCGGCATTGTCGAGGTCCAGGGCACGGCCGAAGGCGAGCCGTTTTCGCAAGACGACTTTCTCGAACTGCTGGCGCTGGCCCGCAAGGGCATCGGCGAACTGGTGGCGCTGCAGAAAGCGGCGGTCGCATGAAGGCGCACGCTCATCCTCGAGACCGTGCTCTATGCCGCGGACCCACAAGCGCGGCAAGCTCGCCGAGATCAATGCTCGGGCTCGGTGCGCCACGGCGTCGAGGCCGCGTCTTCTTCCGCTGCGGCGATCATGCTGCTGCATCTTCAATCCGAGCGCGGCGAGGCAAATCCGCAGCCGCCGCCACATGGCGCGTGGGCCGGCCATGCTGCCGCCGTCAAGCGCGGCGAACTCGCCGATGGCGCAGGCAAGGCAGGCATCGCCATCGAGGCCGATTTCGAATGGCCGGGCGGCGGGCGCTCGATCTATGTCCGCGATCCCGCCGGCAATTCGGTCGAGTTCGCCGAGCCGCGCATCTGGGGCCTGCCGACGCCGAATCGCTTGCGCGGCGCAGAAGCTCGTCGTCGCCATCGCACAATCCGGGCAAGGTGCGCGAGATCAACGAGCTGCTGCGGCCCTATGGCGTCGAAGTCGTCTCGGCCGCCGACGCTCGGCCTGCCCGAGCCCGAAGAGACCGGCGCCACCTTCGCCGCCAATGCCGAGCTCAAAGCGCGAGCGGCGGCGCAGGCGTCCGGGCTTGCTGGCGCTTGCCGATGATTCCGGCCTCTGCGTCGATGCGCTCGACGGCGATCCCGGCATCTATTCGGCGCGCTGGGCGGGGCCGGCCAAGGATTTCGCGCTGGCCATGCGCAATGTCGAGGAGAAGCTGCAGGCCAAGGGCGCCGTCACGCCGGAAGCGCGCCGGGCCCATTTCGTCTGCGTGCTCTGTCTCGCCTGGCCCGATGGCCAAGGTCGAGAATCTTCGAAGGCCGGGTCGACGGCACGCTCGTCTGGCCGCCGCGCGGCAAGAACGGCTTCGGCTACGATCCGATGTTCGTGCCCGACGGCGTCACGCCAGACCTTCGGCGAGATGGACCCGGACGCCAGAAGCACGCATGTCCCATCGCGCCCGCGCCTTCGGGAAGCTCGTCGATGCCGCTCTTCTGAACCGGGCTTCGGCATCTATGTGCATTGGCCGTTCTGCAAGGCCAAGTGTCCCTATTGCGATTTCAATTCGCATGTCCGCCATGCAGCCGGTCGATGCCATGGGCTTTGCCGCAGCGCTTGCGCGCGAGCTGGGCTGGTTTGCGCGAGAGACCAAGGGCCGCACGGTGGCCAGCATCTTCTTCGGCGGCGGCACGCCATCGCTGATGCCGCCTGCCGCCGTTGCCCATGTCCTCGACGCGATCGCCGGGCTCTGGCCGCTCGCCGCCGATGCCGAAGTGACACTCGAGGCCAATCCGACCAGTGTCGAAGCGGAGAATTTCCGCGGCTACCGCGCCGCCGGCGTCAACCGCGTCTCGGTCGGCGTGCAGGCGCTCGATGACGCCGATCTGCAAGGCGCTTGGCCGCCAGCATTCGCCGGAAGAAGCGCTCGCCGCCTTCCGGCTGGCGGCGAAAATCTTTCCGCGCGTGTCCTTCGACCTGATCTATGCGCGGCCCGAGCCAGAGCGCGGCGCAGTGGCGCGAGGAACTCACGCGCGCTTTGGCCGAGCAGCAGGGCCACATGTCGCTCTATCAGCTCACCATCGAGCAGGGCACCGCTATGCCGATCTCCATCGCGCGCGGCGCGCTCGCTGATGCCCGATGAGGAGATGGCCGCCGATCTCTTCGACATCACCCAGGAGCTGACCGAGAAGGCGGGCCTTGCGGCCTACGAAGTCTCGAACCATGCGCGGCCCGGCCATGAATCGCGGCACAATCTGCTCTACTGGCGCTATGGCGAATATGCGGGTGCCGGTCCCGGCGCCCACAGCCGCATCGCCGCCGGTGAGAACCGCCGCGCGCTCGTCAGCCGAAAAGCATCCCGAGACCTGGCGCAAGCTGGTTGCTGCGCGCGGCCACGGCATCGTCGAGGATTCAGTTGTGTATCCCGCCGATCAGGCGGCCGAATATCTGCTGATGGGCCTGCGCATAGCCGAAGGCATCGATCTTGCCCGCTATGCCGCGCTCGCCGGCCGCGCCATCGGCGATGACAAGATCGCCGATCTCGAGTCACTCGGCCTTCTCCGCCGTGATGGTGACCGGCTAGCCGCGACGCGCAGCGGCCGCCGTGTTCTCAATGCGCTGATTGCCGAGTTAGCGGCTTAGAACGCCGTTGGCGCCGGCGCGATGACATCGGGCCCGCTCGGCCCCATTTGCAGGATGGCGAGGCCGCGCTCGATCAGGCCGCTGTCGCGGAAGCGGAACAGGCCGTTGGCGCCCTGATAACCCTGCGGTCCGGCGATCGCCGCCGTCGAGAAATCGCCGCGCCGGGCGAGATTGGCGGCAAGCGTTGCCGCGTCATAGGCAAGGCTCGCCAGTCGCGGCGGTTTGGCTGCCGTACAGGGCTGCATATTTCTGATCGAAGCGGGCCACCAGATCGGGTGCGACGCCCGCATACCATCCGCCCATGGCGATGGGGACATTGCGGGTTGCCGCATCGTCCCATTGGCCGGTGCCGAGTATCTTGGCGCTTCCGGGCGTAATGCCGTTTTCCGACAGCGCCGTTCCGATCTTGCCAAGAATTTCGCCGCTTTCCGGCAGAAGCAGCGCCGTTCCCTGGCCCTGGAGAGCCGGCGCAACCTGGCTGACGGACTCGGCAATCGCATCATCGACGCGGGCATAGCGCTGCTGTGTCACGATCGACGCGCCATTTTGTCCCGCCGCCTGGGTGAGGGCCCGCTCGACGGCGGCGCCATACTGCGAGGCGGGATAGAGTGCGACGATGCGGCGATAACCCTTCGATGTCGCAAAGCGCAATACGCCGGCGACCTCTTCTTCCACAAGAAAGCTCATCAGGAAAGTGCCGTTTCCAGCGACCGCGCTTGCCGAAGAGAAAGCGATGACATTGATGCCGCGCCCCTGCGCCACCGGGGCCACGGCGCGCACCTCTTCGGCGAGCAGCGGTCCGAGGATCAGTTTGGCGCCTTCATTGAGGGCGGCATCGGCCGCCGCTTTGGCGCCGTCGGGCGAGCCGCCCGTATCCTTGACGATGAAGCTCATGCCACCGCCCGTGTCGGCCAGCGCCATCTCGGCCGCCTGCCTGAGGGCGGCGGCGATCTTCTGGGTCTCGCCGGGCGCCGACAGCGGCAGGAGCAGGGCCACTTTGCTTTCACTTTCCGGCTTGGATTGGCTTGAGGGCTCCGAGTCGCTGAACAGCGAGCCCATGCGGTCCGTGCCGCCGCACCCCGAGAGCAGGACGGCCAGAAACGCGATGACCAGATATCGCCACTCCCACTGGCGGCTGAGGCGCGCTAGCATGGCTCCAACTTGTTCACGCGAAATTCCCACGGATAAAATGACATTGCAGAAACCCCGATCGGATCGCCGCTATAGCATAGGTGCCGCTCAGTTCGAGGCCGAAACACTCGAAGCCGGCCTCCATGTGGTAGCCACCCCCATCGGCAATCTGGGCGACATTACGATCCGCGCCCTGGCCACGATGGCTGCCGCCGATGCCATCCTCTGCGAAGATACCCGCACCACGGCGAAACTCCTCGAACGCTACGGGATCAGAACCAAACTCCGGCCCTACCACGAGCATAATGCGGCCAAAGTGCGGCCCGCCCTTCTGGAGAAACTCAAGTCCGGCCTGGCGCTGGCCCTGGTCAGCGATGCCGGCATGCCGCTCATTTCCGATCCGGGCTACCGGCTGGTCGCCGAAGCGCTGGACGCTGGCATTGCCGTCACCGCCTGTCCCGGCCCCTCCGCGGTGCTGACGGGGCTTGCCGTCTCGGGGCTTCCTACCGATCGCTTCACCTTTCTTGGCTTCCTTCCCGCCAAGGCGGGCGAGCGCCAACGCCTCTATGTGGAATTTGCCAGTTTAGAGTCGACACTCGTATTTTTTGAAAGCCCGCACCGCATTGTCGCAACCCTCGGGGAGATTGAAGTGGCATGGCCGGGCCGCAGGCTCGCCGTGACACGCGAGCTCACCAAGCTCCATGAGGAAGTGCTGCGCGGCAGCGCCGGCCAGCTGCGCGAAACACTGGCGGCGCGCGCCTCCATCAAAGGCGAAATCACGGTCGTCGCCGGTCCGCCGCCGGAGCCAGTCGCTGCATTGGGCGAGGAGATCGACGCGGCGATTTCCGAAGCGCTCGAAACCATGCCGGCCGGCCGGGCCGCAGCCGAGGTCGCCCGGCTTTTCGATCTTGGCAAGAAGGAGGTCTATGCCCGAATTCTGGCGCGCAAGACGGCAGCCGATGGCTGATGCCCGCCGCGCCCGCGCCGAGCGCCAGGGCCGTTGGGCCGAACTGGCGGCGCTGTGGTCGCTGCGGCTCAAGGGCTACCGGCTGCTCGCCCATCGTTTCAAAACGCCCCCATGGCGAAGTCGATCTCATCATGCGGCGCGGCCGGGTCACGGCCTTCATCGAAGTCAAGGCGCGCCGCAACGCCGATCACGGCATCGAGGCGGTGACACCGTTTCAGGCCAGGCGTATCTCCGCCGCGGCGCGCATCTGGATGGCGGCGCGATCTCCGCGCATCGCGGGATTTCTGCCGTTTTGACATCGTCGCGGTCAGTCCCTACCACTGGCCGCGCCATATCGAGAACGCCTTCTACGGAGACGAGTGAGCCGATGCCGCTGCAAGATTGCCGTCCAGATGGACCCGATCGAGAACCATCAGCATCAAGGGCGATTCGACCTTCGCGCTGATGCTGGAAGCGCAGGCGCGCGGCCACCGCTGTTCTACTACCAGCACGCAGACCCTGGCGCTTGCACGGCGGCACGCTCTGGGCCACGGGCCAGCGACGTCGAGCGTGCGCGACGAGCCTGGCAATCATTTCAACGCTCGGCGAGAAGAGGCGCGTCGATCTCGGCGACTTCGATGTGGTGCTGATGCGCCAGGATCCGCCCTTCGACATGGACTACATCACCGCGACCCATCTGCTCGAGCAATCCATCCCAAGACCCTGGTGGTCAATGATCCCGTCGAGGTGCGCAATGCGCCGGAGAAACTCTTCGTCCTGCGCTACCGCGACTTCATGCCGCCGACGCTGATCACCCGCGATCCGGTCGAGCTTGCCGCCTTCCGCAGCAGCCATGGCGACATCATCCTGAAGCCGCTCTACGGCAATGGCGGCGCCGGGGTGTTCCGCCTCGGCGAGGCCGACCAGAATTTCGCCGCCCTGCTCGAGCTCTTCGTCCAGACTTTCCGCGAACCGTTCATCGCCCAGCGCTATCTCCCCGAAGTGCGCAAGGGCGACAAGCGCATCATCCTCGTCGACGGCAAGGTGGCGGGCGCCATCAACCGGGTGCCAGCGATCCCGAGAACCGCTCCAACATGCATGTGGGCGGCAAGCCCGAGCCCGCCGACCTCACCAAACGCGAGCAGGAAATCTGCGAGGCGCATCGGCCCCGATCTGAAAAAGCGCGGCCTGATCTTCGTCGGCTCGACGTGATCGGCGACTATCTGACCGAGATCAACGTCACCTCGCCCACCGGCATCCGCGAGGTGAAACGCTTCGGCGGCGCCGATATCGCCGCGCTGATCTGGGACGCGATTGAAGCGGCGGCGATAGTGTTCGCAATTTGTTCTTGCCACCGCTTGCAACTTATTATAGCGTCAATTCCGTGGCCCAAGGGGCAGGAAAATGACGTCGCGGGTGTCAACGGTGGCATTTCAGGGGATCGAGGCGGTTCCCATCGACGTTCAGGCGCAATTCGTCTCGGGGCTGGTGCAGTTCCATGTGGTGGGCCTGCCCGACAAGGCGGTGGCTGAAAGCCGCGAGCGGGTCCGCGCCGCCCTGTATGCCATCGGCCTTGCCCTTCCCGGCAAGCGCATCGTCGTCAATCTCTCCCCCGCCGATCTGCCCAAGGAAGGCAGCCATTTCGACCTGCCCATCGCCCTTGCCCTGCTCTGCCGCCCTGGGCGTCGTGCCCCATGATTTTCTCACCCGTTACAGCGTCATGGGCGAGCTCGCCCTTGACGGCTCGATCCTCGCCGTGGCCGGCGCCCTGCCGGCGGCGATTGCCGCCAATTCCCGCGATCTGGGCCTGATCTGCCCCAAGGCCTCCGGCGCCGAGGCCGCCTGGGCGGGCGACGACCTCGACATTCTGGCGCCGCAGAATCTCGTGCAGCTCATCAATCATGTGAAAGGCAGCCAGGTACTGACCAGACCCAGGCCCGCCCTCGCCGAGGACATGGGGACACTTCCCGACCTCCGGGACATCAAGGGCCAGGAGGCCGCCAAGCGGGCCCTCGAAGTGGCCGCCGCCGGCGGTCATCATCTGCTCATGGTAGGGCCGCCCGGTGCCGGCAAATCCATGCTGGCCCAGCGCCTGCCCTCCATCCTGCCGCCCATGGATGCCCGCGAAATGCTCGACATCAGCATGATCGCCTCGCTGGCCGGCGAACTTGCCGGAGGCCGACTGTCGCGCCGCAGGCCGTTCCGGGCGCCGCACCATTCCGCTTCCATGCCGGCGCTGGTCGGCGGCGGCCTCCGGGCGAAACCAGGCGAAATGGCGCTCGCCCACCATGGCGTGTTGTTTCTCGACGAATTGCCGGAATTCCAGCCGCGCGTTCTCGAAAGCCTGCGCCAGCCGCTGGAATCGGGCGAAACGGTGGTGGCGCGCGTCAATTATCACGTCACCTATCCGGCCCGCTTCCAGATGGTCGCGGCGATGAACCCGTGCAAATGCGGTATGGCCGGCGAACCGGGCCACGTCTGCAGGAAGGGCCCGCGCTGTGCCGCCGATTATCAGGGGCGCATTTCCGGGCCCCTCCTCGACCGCATGGATATCCAGATCGAATTGCCGGCAGTCAAGGCCTCCGACCTGACGCTGCCGCCGCCGAAGGAAGCAAGCGCCGATGTGGCGCTGCGCGTTGCCGCCGCCCGGCAAAGGCAGAAGGACCGCTTCGCAACCCTGGGACTTGCGCATCTGCGCACCAATGCCGAGGCCGACGGCACCTTGCTCGAGGAAATCGCCAGGCCCGATCAACCGGGCCTCAAGCTCCTGCGCGAGGCGGCGGACGCCATGAACCTCTCGGCGCGCGGCTATCACCGCGTGCTGCGTGTGGCCCGCACTCTGGCCGATCTCGATGGCCGGGATGAAATCGCCCGCATCCACATCGCCGAGGCGCTCTCCTACCGCCAGCGGCTTGCCTCGTTTCAGGCCGCCGCCTAACGGATCCGGGCGGACAGCGAACCCAGCATGCCATAATCGAGTCGCACCTCGTCGCCGGGCGCAATCGTCACCGGCTTGAGACAGGTTCCCGTCGTCACAAGGTCGCCCGCCTTGATGCCGCATGCGTATTTCGCCACTTCATTGACCAGCCAGGTGAGCGCGATGATCGGATCGCCGAGCACTGCTTCGCCGCTGCCCGAGGCCACGATCGCTCCGTTGACATGAGCATCGACCCGGTGCCGCACGAGATCGGCCGAGCGCCATTCGGCATATGCCGAAGGCTGGGTGACGAGCCAGGCGGCACAGGCGGTGTCGGCGATGAGCTGGCCCGCACCCACAACCGTGAAATCGCGGTAGCGCGAATCGGGAATTTCCAGCGACAGGTTAAGGCCGGCAACCGCCGTCATCACCTCGCTTCGCTCATAGGGCGCGAGCCTTGGCGGCAGGTCCTCGCCGAAACTGAAGGCGAATTCGGCCTCGGCGACGCGCATGATATTGTCGCCGAGATGGACCGTGGCTCCTTCCGCCAGCACGCGGCCTTGCAGCAGCCGACCCGCCAGCGGTCCGTCGACATGGATGTGTTTCTGTCCAGCCTGGCTGGTGGCGGCGATTTTCCAGCCGACGACTTTTTGTCCCGATAGCCCGGCGATCGCTTCGCCAATCTTGTAGGCCACGGCGCGCGTCGCCGGGCGGCAGCCATCCGGCAGACTGCCGGTCCGCGTACCCTCCTGCCAATGCGCCCACAAATGCCGGGCCGCGGTTTCGATTTGTGCGCTGTTCATGTTCGGGCCTTGCCTTAAATCCGGGACACTTCCACCGTCAATGGCACAGGCTATTTACCTAACGTTTACCCTTTGCTGATCTTTGAATGTATTAAAAATTCCTTCCTGCCAATTTCAATCAAAATCAAAACAAACAACAGGGAACGCAATATGTTGCGAGGCGGCAAACAACCACCCGCCGTTCCGGCGAACACCGGCGCGCTCGAACATGCGTTGCGCGATCTGGCGCGGCCGGAAGTGGGCTATGGCGCAGTGCTCGGCGGCGCTTCGGCCGCCCTGGTGGTGAGCGCCGTCGTCGTCGTCCAATCGCTCCCCCGCGACGCCTCGACACCCTTGCTCGCTCTGACGCTCGCCGGCGTGATAATGGCGGTGGGCATCGCCACCGGCGCCTTCCTATGGCGCCGCTCGGCCCGGCGCCGCATGCTGGCACTGGCTACCGCGGTCTCGGCCCTCCGGCAGGCCGGCGCCCAGTCCGAAGCCTCGAACCGCGCCAAAACCCGCTTCCTGGCGACGATGAGCCACGAAATCCGCACGCCGATGAACGGTGTCATCGGCATGATCGGCCTGCTGCTCGAAACCGAGTTGACGCCCGAGCAAAAAGGCTACGCCAATGCCGCGGAATCCTCCGGCCGTGCGCTCCTGTCGATCATCGATGAAATCCTCGACACCTCGAAAATCGAATCGGGCAGGCTGGAACTCGCAGACGAACCCTTCGAGGTGGCCGCGGTCGCTGAAGCGGTGACCGAGCTTCTGGCGCCCCGCGCTCATGACAAGGGCATCGAAATTTCGGGTCATGTGTCGGCGCGCGTACCTGACCGGATCATGGGCGACCAGAACCGGCTGCGCCAGATCTTGTTCAATCTCTGCGGCAATGCCATCAAGTTCACCGACAAGGGCGGCGTCTCGCTGAGCGTGGACCTCGACGAAAGCAACCGGCTCCGTTTCGAAATTAGGGACACCGGCGTCGGAATGTCGGAGGAGGAGTGCAAGCGCATCTTCGAGGAATACGTCCAGGCCAATGCCGCCACTGCGCGGCGCTTCGGCGGCACCGGCCTCGGTCTGTCCATTGCCAAGAAATTGATCGACCGGATGGGCGGCACCATCTCGGTGACGAGCGTGCCGGGCCGGGGCTCCTGCTTTTCCTTTCTACTGCCGCTCGTTGCGGCGGGCGATGCCACCGCCCCGGAGCACGTTCTGGCGGGACGCACTTATCAACTTGCACTCGCCGATGGACCGGTTGCCGATCACCTCGCGGCGACGCTTGAGGAGTTTGGCGCCAAGGTGCGGTGCCTCACTGGCGCGGCCGAACTGCGCCGGGCCCTTTCGAAAGCCGACGCGGAGCCGGCCTTCGCCGTCATCTGCGATGCGTCTCATGCCGGCCTGCTGCGGAGCTGGGCGCGCAAGTCCGGCGGACGCCGCCATGACCGCAAGCAGGTTTGGGTCATCATGCGCTCCGAGGAGCGGCGGCAGGCGCGCGATCTTCTGGGACCACCCTTCGCCGGCTATCTGCTCAAGCCATTCCGCCGCAAGACGCTACTGCGGCAATTGACCGCCGGGGACGACGCGCAAATCGACGCCGCCGTCTCCCGCTTGCGCAAGGTTGCGAAGCAGGCCGAACGCCCGCTCAACATTCTTCTGGCCGAGGACAATCCTGTCAATATGCTGCTCGCCCGCACCATGCTGGAAAAGGCGGGTCACCGCGTCTGTCTCGCCGTGACGGGTCGTCAGGTTCTGGCATTGCTCGAGAAGGGGGCTGCCCCCGATCTGGTAATTATGGACGTCGAAATGCCGGACCTCGACGGACTGGAGACAACCCGTCGCATCCGCGCCATTGAGCGGGCCCGCCAAGCCGCCAATCCATTGCCCATTCTGGCTTTGACGGCCAATGCCCGGCGCGAAGATCATGACGAATGTCTCGCTGCCGGCATGGACGGGCACCTGTCCAAGCCCTTCGACCGCCACGATCTCGACGAAGCCATCGCCCGCCTCGCCCACCGCCGCCGGGCGGCCTGAACCGTCATCGAACTTTCATACTGCCGCTCCCTATGGCAGAATCGTTCAGAAGGAGCGCATGCGGCCGTTGGAACCCAGCACAATACTGACAATGAAGGGCGATCTCGCGGTCCGCCTTGCTGGCGGCGCCGATGAAATCGCCGAAGCCCAAAAGCTTCGCTACCGCGTTTTCTATGAGGAGTTGAATGCCAGGCCCGATGCCGCCGCAGCAGCGGCCCGCATCGATGCCGACCGTTTCGACAGCTTCTGCGATCATCTGATCGTTACGTCCGGCCCAGATCTGGTCGGCACCTATCGCCTGCTGCGCCAGGATGTGGCGGAGGCCAATGGCGGCTTCTACACCCAGGACGAATTCGACGTGGCGCCCCTCCTGGCCGCCCATCCCGGTTTGAGCTTTCTCGAACTCGGCCGCTCCTGCGTGCTCAAGCCCTTTCGCACCCGGCCCGTGGTCGAACTTCTCTGGCAGGGCATCTGGAATTACGTTCGTCGCCACCGTTTCGACGTCATGCTGGGTTGTGCCAGCCTCAGAGGGCACGGATCCCGACCGCCATGCGGGGACCCTGACGTTTCTTGCTCACAATCGCGTCACCCCTGCCGAATGGCGCGTCCGCGCGCTTCCCCAGCGTTATGTCGAGATGAAGCGCCTCCCGCCGACCCGCATTGATCCAAAGGCGGCGCTTAAAGCGCTGCCGCCGCTGATCAAGGGCTATGTACGGCTGGGCTGCTACATCGGCGAAGGCGCCGTCATCGACGAACAGTTCAACACCATCGACGTGCTTATCGTGCTCCCAGTGTCAGCGATCGACACGCGCTATTTCGCCCATTTCGGCCAGCCTAACGGTTGATGTCGTAGGCCGCGATCGCCGCCAGATTGACGATATCGGAGGTGGTGGCCGACATCGACGCAATCTGCACTGGCTTGTCGAGGCCGGTAAGCAGCGGTCCCACCACGGTAACGCCGCCCAGTTGCTGCAACATCTTGGTTGAGATCGAGGCCGAATGAGCGGCCGGCATCACCAGAACATTGGCGGGTCCGGTCAGGCGGCAGAAGGGATAGAGCGCCATGGCTTCGCGCGACAGTGCCACGTCGGCTCCCATCTCGCCGTCATACTCGAAATCGACATGGCGCTTGTCGAGCTCGGCCACGGCGTTTCTCACATATTCGGCGCGTTCGCCGCGCGGATAGCCGAAGGTGGAATAGGAGAGGAAGTGCCACCCGCGGCTCGTAGCCGAAGCGGCGCGCCACGCCCGCCGCCTCCTGGGCGATATCGGCAAGCTCCAGGGCCGACGGCAGTTCGTGCACCGACGTATCGGCGATGAACACCGTGCGGCCGCGCACCAGGGCCATGGAAACGCCGATCGGCCGGTGACCCGGCCGGTTGTCGACTGCGTGGCGCACATTGTCGAACGCTACGGAAAAATTGCGCGTGAGGCCGGTCACCAGCGCATCGGCGTCGCCCAGCGCCACCATGCAGGCAGCGAAGACGTTGCGGTCCTGATTGGCCAGGCGCTGGCAGTCGCGGAACAGGAAACCGTTGCGTTGCAGGCGCTCGTAGAGATAATTCGCGTAATCGACATTGCGCTCGGATATGCGGGCATTGTGAATTTCGACATTCTCGTGGAGTTCGAGGCCGCTGGCGGCCAGCGTCTTGTCGATCTCGATTTCGCGGCCGATCAGAATGGCGGTACCGAGCCCGGTATTGGCGAAGCTGTTGGCGGCGCGGATCATCCGGTCTTCTTCGCCTTCGGCGAAGACCACGCGCTTCGGATTGACGCGCACCTGTTCGAAGACATTCTGCAGCGTGCCGGCGATCGGATCGAGCCGCGCCGAAAGCTCCGCGGCATAACTGTCGAGATCGGCGATGTGCTTGCGTGCCACGCCCGAATCCATGGCGGCCTTGGCGACCGCCACTGGAATTGTCGAGATCAGCCGCGGATCGAAGGGAACCGGTATCAAATACTCGGGGCCGAAGGTGAGTCTGTGAGCCGTGATAGGCGGCCGCCACTTCATCGGGCACGTCCTCGCGCGCGAGGCGCGCCAGCGCCTGCGCCGCGGCGATCTTCATCTCCTCATTGATGGTCCGGGCCCGCACATCGAGGGCGCCGCGGAAAATATAGGGAAATCCCAGGACATTGTTGACCTGGTTGGGATAGTCGGAGCGGCCCGTCGCCATGATCGCATCGGAGCGGACCTTGGCCACCTCCTCGGGAAGGATTTCCGGATCGGGATTGGCCATGGCGAAAATGATCGGATTCTTGGCCATGCTTTTGACCATGGCGGGAGTGAGCGCGCCCGCTACCGAGAGCCCGAAGAAGACGTCCGCCCCCTGCATCGCATCGGCGAGCGAACGGGTCTTGGTGGCGACCGCGTGGGCCGATTTCCACTGGTTCATGCCCTCAGTGCGGCCCTTGTAGACCACGCCCTTTGAATCGCAGAGGATGACGTTTTCACCCGGAACCCCCAGCGACTTGACGAGTTCCACGCAGGCGATGGCGGCAGCACCGGCGCCGTTGCAGACAAGCTTGAAAGTCTTGATGTCGCGCTTGGTGATTTCCAGCGCGTTGATCAACCCCGCCGTGGCGATGATCGCGGTGCCGTGCTGGTCGTCATGAAACACCGGAATGTCCATGAGCTCGCGCAGCCGCTGCTCGATGATGAAGCAGTCGGGCGCCCTGATGTCCTCGAGATTGATGCCGCCGAATGAGGGTCCGAGATAGCGCACCGCGCCGATGAATTCGTTGACGTCCTTGGTATCGATTTCAAGATCGATTGAATCGACGTCGGCGAAGCGCTTGAACAGCACCGCCTTGCCTTCCATCACCGGCTTGGCGGCGAGCGCGCCGAGATCGCCAAGCCCCAGGATCGCCGTGCCGTTGGTGATGACCGCGACGAAATTGCCCTTGGCCGTATAATCATAGACGGTATCGGGATCTTCGGCGATCTTGCGCACCGGAACCGCCACCCCGGGGCTGTAGGCGAGCGACAGGTCGCGCTGCGTGGCCATCGGCTTGGTCGGATTGATTTCGATCTTGCCGGGCTTGCCGCGCTGATGGAATTGCAGGGCCTCCTCGTCGGTGAAGGTGGGCCGCTTGCCTGGCTTTCGGTCGGCGCTCATGAAAAACCTTTGGAAATGCGGATGAGTGGACCCGGGAGGGCCAAGTTAGAGAGTGGACGGCCAATCCTCAAGCCCGATCCGCGCCATGCCATATTGTGAGATTTTTGCCGATTCCTGCTAAGGAAAGCCATGAACGAGATGATGGCCATAGACGATGCGGCGGTAGGCGAGCGGTCAACGCCGATGATGGCGCAATATCTCGAGATCAAGGCGGCCCATCCCGATTGCCTGCTCTTCTACCGCATGGGCGATTTCTACGAACTCTTCTTCGATGACGCCGAGAAAGCCTCGCGCGCCCTTGGCATCGCGCTCACCAAGCGCGGCCAGCATCGGGGTGACGACATTCCCATGTGCGGCGTGCCCGTCCATGCCGCCGACGGCTATCTGCAGCGCTTGATCCGTCAGGGCCACCGGGTCGCCGTCTGCGAGCAGATCGGAGGATCCGGCCGAAGCCAAGAAGCGCGGCTCCAAATCGGTGGTGAAGCGCGCTGTGGTGCGCCTCGTGACACCGGGGACGCTGACCGAGGAATCGCTGCTCGAGTCCCGCGCCCGCAATTATCTCGCGACGCTGGCGCGGGTGAAAAACGCCGGCGAACTGGCGCTCGCCTGTCGCCGATATTTCCTCGGGCGACCTTGCCGTTCTGCAGACCGCACCCGACCGCCTGGCGGCCGACCTCGCCCGCCTCGAGCCGCGCGAGATCGTCGTTGCCGATTCCCTTCTCGCCGATCCGGGGCTTGCGCAAATCCTCGCGCAATTCCGGCATTGCGGTGACACCGCTTCCAGCCAGCCGCTTCGACAGCGCCTCGGGCGAGCGCCGCCTGAAGGAGCATTTCTCGGTTGCAGCCCTTGATGCCTTCGGCACGTTCTCCCGGGCCGAAATTGCCGGCCTCGGCGGCCTTCTCGACTATATCCTGCTTGACCCAGGTGGGCCGCGTTCCGCATCTGCGCACTCCCCGCCGCGAAGCGCCGGGCGCGTCTTTGGTCATCGATGCGGCAAGCCGCGCCAATCTCGAACTCACCCGCACGCTCGCCGGCGAGCGCCGCGGCAGCCTTCAGTCGGTGATCGACATGACGGTGACGGCGGGCGGCGCGCGGCTTCTCTCCGACCGGCTCGCCAGTCCGCTCACCGATGTGGCAGCAATCGAGACGCGCCTCGACGAGGTGAGTTTTTTCGTAGGCGCCCGCGATCTGCGCGGCGAAACGCGCCAGTCGCTCGCCGCCATGCCCGATCTTGCACGCGCCCTTGGCCGCCTCAGTGTCGGCCGCGGCGGCCCCCGCGATCTTGCCGCCATCCGCGATGGACTTGCCTGCGCCGAATCTCTCGGCTCTCGACTTGCAGCCGGCACTAGATTGGACGTGCATCCCGCCAATGTCGCCGCCGCGCACGCTGTCCTGACCGATATTCCCCGCACGCTCATGACCGATCTCGCCAATGCCCTGGCCGATGAATTGCCCTTGCTGGCGCGCGACGGCGGATTTGTGCGCGAAGGTCACATCGCAGAACTGGACGAGAGCCGCAAACTCCGCGACGACACCCGCCAGGTGATCGCCGGGCTTGCAAGGCAAATATGCCGAAGTCACCGGCATTCGCGCCCTCAAGATCAGGCACAACAATATTCTCGGCTATTTCATCGAGGTCACCGCCCAGAATGCCGCTGTACTGCAAAGCGGCGAACTGGCGGGGACCTTCATCCACCGCCAGACTGTGGCCAGCGCCATGCGTTTCGTCACCACGGAGCTGGCCGGTCTCGAACACCGCATTGCCGCCGCCGCCGATCGCGCCTTGCACATCGAGCTGGAAATCTTCGATCGCCTGGTCAAGTCGGTGATCGCCGCGAGCCGATCCGATTTCGCGCATTGCCGAGGCCGCGGCCGCCCTCGATGTGGCTTCATCCCTTGCCGAGTTGGCTGAGCGGCGGCGCTATGTGCGTCCCCGGATCGACGCTACGACCGCCTTCGAAATCCGTGCCGGCCGCCATCCGGTGGTCGAAGCCATGTTGCAGGAGCGCGCCGAAGCCTCCTTTATCGCCAATGACTGCGATCTCTCGACCGGCGGAAGAAGGCTCTGGCTCGTCACCGGCCCCAACATGGCGGGCAAATCCACCTTTCTCCGCCAGAACGCCCTGATCGTCATTCTCGCCCAGATGGGCTCCTTCGTGCCGGCGGAGGCGGCCCATATCGGCATCGTCGACCGGCTGTACAGCCGGGTGGGTGCGGCCGACGATCTGGCCCGCGGCCGCTCCACCTTCATGGTCGAGATGGTCGAGACGGCGGCCATCCTCAATCAGGCGACGGAGCGCTCCTTCGTCATCCTCGACGAGATCGGCCGCGGCACCGCCACCTTCGACGGCCTCTCCATCGCCTGGGCGACCGTCGAACATCTGCACGAGATAAACCGCTGCCGCGCCCTCTTCGCCACCCATTATCATGAACTGACAGCCCTTGCCGCCCGCCTTGAACATCTCGCCAATGCCACCGTCAAGGTGCGCGAATGGCAGGGCGATGTCGTGTTCCTCCACGAAGTCGTCCCCGGTGTTGCCGACCGGTCCTACGGCATTCAGGTGGCGAAGCTCGCAGGGCTGCCGGCTGCGGTCACGGCGCGCGCCGCCGAGGTGCTGTCGCTGCTTGGAGAAGAGCGATCAGTCCGCCGCCCGCCTGTCGCTTGCCGACGATTTGCCGCTCTTTTCGGCGGCGCGGCCGCAGGCTGCGCGGCCGCGGGGACCAAGCGAGATAGAGACGAAGCTTGCCGCCATCGCCCCCGACGAACTTTCGCCGCGCGAGGCTCTGGCCCTCCTTTATGAACTCCGAGCCGCTTTGCCGAAAATGCCATGACCGCCATCGCCGATCCTCCAAAACTGATCGATGTGGCCGTGCTGCGCCGGCAGCTTGAGGCGCTTGCCGGTGAGCATGGCAATGCACCCGCTAAGCTGCGCCCGGCCATTGTCGAAATCTTGAAGGACGCCCTCGGGACCGCCCGAGGCGAAGCCGAGCGCCGCCTCCTGGCCGATGGCCAAGGCACAAGCTGTGCTGCAAATTTGAGTTTCGTCGAAGACGAAATCGTCCACGCTCTCTTCGATCTCGCCGCTACGCGGTTGTTTACAGCTCCGCAGGCCGAGCGGATCGCCGTCGTCGCGGTGGGCGGTTATGGCCGCGGCACGCTTGCACCGGGTTCCGATATCGATCTTCTGTTCCTCCTGCCGTCGAAGCAGACGCCATGGGTGCAGAACACCGTCGAGTTCATTCTCTACACGCTCTGGGACACGCGCCAGAAAGTGGGCCATGCCACACGCAGCATTGACGAATGCATCCGCCTGGCGAAGACCGATAACACCATCCTGACCGCCATTCTCGAAGCCCGCTTCATCTGCGGCGACCGCGCCCTGTTCGACGGCCTCGTCCGGCAGTTTCGAAAGGACATTGTCGCCAGCGGCGCCAGGGAATTCGTCGCCAGCAAGCTTGCCGAACGCGATCTCCGCCACCACAAGGCGGGCGAGAGCCGCTATATGGTCGAGCCCGACGTCAAGGACGGCAAGGGGGGCCTCCGCGACCTGCACACGCTGTTCTGGATCGCCAAGTTCCTCTATGCGACGAATTCCCCCGATGAGCTGGCCGAGAAGGGCGCCTTCACCCGCGGCGATCTCGCCACCTTCAAGAAGTGCGAAAATTTCCTCTGGGCGGTGCGCTGCCATCTGCATTTCGTGGCCGGGCGCAGCGAAGACCGGTTGAGTTTCGACCGCCAGTCCGAACTCGCCGATCGCCTCGGCTACAAGGCCCATGGCGGATTGAAGCACGTCGAACGCTTCATGAAACACTATTTCCTGATCGCCAAGGATGTGGGCGACTTGACCCGCATTTTTTGCGCCAGCCTCGAAGCCCGCCAGGTGAAAGACGTCCCCGGTCTCAGCCGCATGTTCGCCCGTCTACGGCCGCGCGCCTCGGGCATCATCAAGGATGCGCCGGACTTCCGCTTGGAAGGCGGCCGCATCGTTCTGTCCTCGCCCGGCGTCTTCGCGAAGGATCCGGTCAATCTCATCCGCCTCTTCGCCGTCGCCGCCCGCGACGGCACCGAGATCCATCCCGATGCCCTCAAAGCCGTGCGCCGTTCGCTGCGGCTCATCAACCGGCAGGTCTGCATGGATGCCGAAGCCAACGCCCTGTTCCTCGACATGCTGACCACCGGCGCCCTGTCGGAGACAGCGCTCCGCATGATGAACGAAGCAGGCGTACTCGGCCGCTTCATTCCCGATTTCGGCAAGATCGTCGCCATGATGCAGTTCAACATGTATCATCACTATACGGTCGACGAGCATCTGATCCGCGCCGTCGGCGTTCTCTCGGCCATCGAGCGGGGCGAACTCGCCGAAGACCATCCGCTCTCGGCCGCGATCTTGCCCACGCTGACCAGCCGACGCGCCCTCTATGTGGCGGCCTTCCTGCATGACATCGCCAAGGGCCGGCCCGAGGATCACTCGCGTGCCGGCGAGCGCATCGCGATCGCACTGTGTCCGCGGCTTGGTCTTTCGCCTGGCGAGACCGAAACTGTCGCCTGGCTCGTCCGTCATCATCTGTTGATGAGCGAAACCGCCCAGATGCGCGACTTGAACGACTTCAAGACCATTCTCGATTTCACGGCCGTCGTGCAGAGCCCGGAGCGCCTGAAGCTCCTGCTCATTCTCACCGTCGTCGATATCCGCGCCGTAGGCCCCGGCGTGTGGAACGGCTGGAAGGGCCAGCTGCTGCGCACCCTCTATGCCGAGGCCGAGCCGGTCCTGTCGGGCGGCCATACCGGAACGACCCGCAGAGAGCGCGTGGCCGAGGCCCAGAACCTGTTCTTCAGCCGCCTGCCATCATGGAGCGAAGCGCAGAAAGCCGCCTATGCTGCCCGCCACTACGACGCCTATTGGCTGGTCACCGGCGTCGAAAAACAATTGAAGCACCAGGCCCTCATGGCCCGGGCGGCGCGCGGCGAAGTGGTGACCGAAGTCGAAACCGATGCCTTCACGGCGATCACCGAGCTCACTGTCTATGCGCCCGATCACCCGCGCCTGCTTGCCCTCATCACCGGCGCCTGTGCTGCGGCCGGCGCCAACATTGCCGGCGCGCAGATTTTCACCACCGCCGACGGCATGGCGCTCGACACTATCCTCATCCAACGCGAATTCGCCGGCGAGGACGACGAGCGCCGCCGCGCCGCGCGCATCGCCGAGCTGATCCGCAAGGCGCTGCAGCGGTGAATTGCGGCTGAAGGAGGCGGTCGCCCGCGCCTGCGCGGCCGCAGGCCGCGCATCAAGGCCTTTACCGTCGAGCCCCGCGTCATCGTCGACAACCAGTCGTCGAACCGCTTCACCGTCATCGAGATCAACGGCCTCGACCGCATCGGCCTGCTCTACGACCTGACCGAGGCGCTCTACGGCCTCAGTCTCAACATCGCCTCGGCCCACATCACCACCTTCGGCGAAAAGGCGATCGACGTGTTCTACGTGACCGACCTGACCGGCGGTAAGATCGAGAATGCCGCCCGCCACCGGCAGATCGAACGTGCGCTTTTCGCCGTTCTGGCGCCGCCGGTTGAGGCAGCCGCCGTTCCGGCATAGAAGCTGGCGGAAAAGGGAATCATCCATGTCGCTTCTGAAATCGGCGGGCACCGTGGGCGGCCTCACCATGGTGAGCCGGTTGCTCGGCTTCGTCCGCGACATCATGATCGCATCGGTCCTGGGTTCGGGACCGGTGGCCGAGGCCTTCGTGGTCGCCTTCCGCTTCCCCAACCTGTTCCGCCGCCTGTTCGGCGAAGGCGCCTTCAATTCCGCCTTCGTGCCGCTCTTCGCCAAGCGCATCGAGGGCGACGGTGCCGAGGCCGCCCGCCGCTTCGCCGAAGAAGTCTACAGCGGTCTGCTCTTCGTCCTGCTGATCGTCCTCGCGGTTGCCGAAATCGGCATGGGCCTGTGGATGACGGTCTATGTTCACGGCTTCCTTGACGATCCGGCGAAATTCGATCTCGCCGTGCTCTTAACCCGCATCGCCTTTCCCTATCTCGTCTTCATGTCGCTGGTGGCACTGCTCAGCGGCGTTCTGAACTCCCTGCACCGGTTCTGGGCCGCCGCCGCGGCGCCCATCCTGCTCAACATAATTCTCATCCTCGTGCTCATCGGCGTCGCGGTTACCGGTACGGGAAATACGCCGATCACTGGCATGGCGCTTGCCTGGGGCGTGTGCGCGGCGGGCCTCGCCCAGTTCCTGATGCTGTGGATCGCCTGCCGCAGGGCCGGGATGAAATTGCAGCTCCGCCGTCCGCGCATGACCGAAGGCGTGCGCCGGCTGGTGCGGCTGGGTGTCCCCGGCGTGATCGCCGGCGGCATCACCCAAGTCAATTTGTTTCTCTCCACCATGTTCGCCTCGCCCCAGGCAGGCGCCAATGCCTGGCTCTACTATGCCGACCGCATTTATCAGTTGCCGCTCGGCATCGTCGGCGTCGCCATCGGCGTGGTGCTCTTGCCTGAGCTAGCACGGCGCCTGCGTGCCGGTGACCACCAAGGCGTCGAGCAAAGCCAGAACCGGGCTTGCGAATTTTCCATGCTGATTACGCTTCCGGCGGCCATCGGCCTGCTGGCCATGCCGTTTCCGATCATCCAGGTGCTATTCGAGCGCGGCGCTTTCTCCGCATCGGACACGCAGGCAACTGCGGCGGCCCTTGCCGCCTTCGCCGCGGGCCTTCCGGCCTTCGTGCTGATGAAGGTCTTCTCGCCCGGATTTTTCGCCCGCGAGGATACGCAGACGCCAATGTATTTCGCCCTCGCCAGTGTTGGACTCAATATCCTGGGCGCCATTCTCCTGTTTCCGTTGATGGGCCATGTCGGCATAGCACTTGCGACGACCATCGCCTCCTGGGTCAACACCCTGCTGCTCGGAATAACCCTCGGCCGCCGCGGGCATTTCACCGTCGACGCATCCCTCCGCCGCAACGTCTGGCGCATGATTCTGGCAAGCCTGGTCATGGGTGCGGCGGTTGCAGGTCTCGAATATTATTGCCGCGGCTGGTTCACCGGCGAGACTCATCTTGCCTTCAGAGCCATCCTCTTGCTGGCAATGATCACCGCCGCCGGGCTCGTGTATTTCGGTATCGTCTATGCGTTGGGCGCGCTGACGCCGGCGACGTTCCGCCGGATGGTCAGGCGCTAATGGAATCGCAAGCGATCTTCGGCTAGAAGGCGGCCATGACCAAAGACGCAAACGGGCCGGACGTCGCCTTCGGCTTCCGCAAGGTCGCCGAAGGCGAGAAGCAGGGCCTCGTCAACGAGGTCTTCTCCAAGGTCGCCGACCGCTACGACCAGATGAACGATCTGATGTCGGCGGGCCTGCATCGCCTGTGGAAGGACGATTTCGTGACCATGCTCGGCCCGCCGCAGGCGCGGCGCCTTTCGCGTGCTCGATGTGGCGGGCGGCACCGGCGACATCGCCTTCCGCATCGCCCGGGCGGGCGGCCCCGGAACCCATGTGACGGTCGCCGATATCTCGCCCGAAATGGTGGCGGAAGGGCGAAAGCGGGCGGAGCGCGGAGGGTCTGCTCGGCCGCTGCGATTTCACCGTCGGCAATGCCGAGGCGCTGGCCTTTCCCGACAAGAGCTTCGATGCCTATACGATCGCCTTCGGCATCCGCAATGTCACCCATATCGACCGGGCGCTGGCGGAAGCCTATCGCGTGCTGAAGCCCGGCGGCCGCTTCCTCTGCCTCGAATTCTCCCATGTCGATGTGCCGGGGCTCGATTCGCTCTACGATGCCTATTCCTTCACCGTCATTCCGGCCATCGGCAAGGTGGTGACCGGCGACGGCGCAGCCCTATCGCTATCTGGTCGAGAGCATCCGCACCTTTCCCGAGCAGGAGCAACTTCGAGGCGATGATCGGGGAGGCGGGCTTTGCGCGCGTCGGCTACCGCAATCTCGCCGGCGGCATCGTCGCCATCCATTCGGGCTGGCGCATCTGATGTTGATGAGCCTCGTGCACAGCTGCCGGCTCGCTCAAGGCCGGCCGCACGCTGGCGCGCTATGATGCGTTGCTCGTTGCCGGAACAGGTGGCGGCCCTGCCATGGCCGGCGCGCCTCCTTTTGCGCATCGCCAAATTGGGCACAAGCCCGCCGGCCATGGATGCCGAAAGCCGCCTCACCGCGGCGCTCTCGGCGCTTGGTCCCAGCTACATCAAGCTCGGCCAGTTTCTGGCGACCCGGCCCGATATCGTCGGCGCCAGAGCGGGCCGTCGAATTGCGGGCGCTTGCAGGACCGGCTGCCGCCTTTCAGCATGGAGGAGGCGCGCGCCGCCATCGCGGCCAATCTCGGCGCCGATGTCGAAGCGCTGTTCGCGGAATTCGGCCCGCCGGTCGCCGCCGCCTCGATCGCCCAGGTGCACCGGGCGCGCACCACGGAGGGCCGCGACGTCGCCGTCAAGATCCTGCGGCCCGGCATCGAGAAGCGCTTCGCCGCCGATCTCGCGAGCTTCTTCTTTGCCGCGCGGCTTGCTCGAGCGCGTCAGCGCCGAAGGCGCGGCGCCTGCGCCCGGTCGCTGCGGTGGCGACGCTCGGCGCAATCGATGAAGCTCGAACTGGATCTGCGCATGGAAGCCTCGGCCATCGCCGAGATGGCGCACAACATCGCAGGACGATCCGGGCTTCCGCGTGCCGAAAGTCGACTGGCAGCGCACCGCCCGCCAGGTGCTCACCACCGAATGGATCGACGGCACGCCGATTTCCGATATCGCGGCCCTCGAGGCCAGCGGCTTCGATCTCGTGGCGCTCGGCGACACCGTCATCCAGACGCTTCCTGCGCCATGCGATCCGCGACGGCTTCTTTCATGCCGACATGCATCAGGGAAATCTCTTCGTCGATGACGCAGGGCAATCTCGTCGCGGTCGATTTCGGCATCATGGGCAGGCTCAGCGCCAAGGAGCGCCTGTTCCTCGCCGAAATCCTCTTTGGCTTCATCACCCGCGACTACATGCGCGTGTCGCTCAGGTGCATTTCGATGCGGGCTATGTGCCGCGCGCATCAGGACCGCGGCCAGTTTCGCCCAGGCGCTGCGCGCGATCGGCGAGCCGATCATGGACCGGCCGGCGCAGCGAAATTTCCATGGCGCGGCTCCTGACCCAGCTCTTCGAGGTGACCGGCCAGTTCGACATGGCGACCCAGCCGCAGCTCCTGCTGCTGCAGAAGACCATGGTGGTGGTCGAAGGGCGTGGCGCGCACGCTCAATCCCGATCTCAACATGTGGGTGACGGCCGAGCCCGTGGTGCGCGACTGGATCGAGCGCAAGCTCGGGCCGGTGGGCCAGATCGAAGGCGCGGTGGAGGGTGCGGCATCGCTGGGCCGCCTGGTGACCGCGCTTCCCGACATGCTGGACGAGGCCCAGACGGCCACCCATATGCTGGCCGACATGGCGCAATTCGGGCGGCATCAGGCTCGACCGCGAGACGACCGAGGAACTGGCGACGGCCCAGGCGCGGCATGCGCGGCTCGGCCGCTATGCGCATGGTGGCAGGCGCCGTCGCCTTGATCGTCATTGCGCTAAGCTTGATCTTTTGACGCCTGAGTCGCGCGGCCACCGATTGCTGGCATAGTGAGCCCATGACAACCGCCTCAGGAAGATCGGTCCTGCTCATCATCGGCGGCGGCATCGCCGCCTATAAGATGCCTCGAACTGATCCGCCTGCTGAAGCAGCGCGAGTGCCGCGTGCGCGCCATCATGACCAAGGCGGCGGAAGAGTTCGTGACGCCGCTCTCGGTTGCGAGCCTCACCGGCGAGAAGGTTTACACCGACCTCTTCAGCCTCACCGACGAGATCGAGATGGGCCATATCGAACTGTCGCGCGCCGCCGATCTTCTGGTGGTGGCGCCGGCGACCGCCGATCTCATGGCCAAGATGGCGCAGGGCTTGGCCAACGATCTCGCCTCGACGGCGCTGCTCGCCACCGACAAGCCGGTGCTGATCGCGCCCGCCATGAATGTGCGCATGTGGCACGCATGCGGCGACGCAGCGCAATCTCGCACACCTGCAAGGCGCGATGGCATCGCTGTGGTCGGCCCCAATGACGGCGAAATGGCCTGCGGCGAATATGGCCCGGGCCGCATGGCCGAGCCTGCGGAAATCGTCGCCGCGATCGAAGCGAGCTTGCGGCCGGCAGCGCGGCCGCTCGCCGGGCAGGAAGGTGCTGATCACCGCCGGGCCGACGCGCGAAGCCGATCGATCCCGTGCGCTACATCGCCAACCATTCCTCCGGCAAGCAGGGCTATGCCATCGCCGCAGCCGCCGTGGCGCTCGGCGCCGAGACGGTCCTGGTCTCGGGGCCGGTCAACCTGCCGATCCCGCCCGGTGTCGCAGATGATTGCCGGTCGAGACCGCCGCGCAGATGCTCGACGCCTGCGAAGGCGAGCTTCCCTGCGACATCGCCATCTTCGCCGCCGCCGTCGCCGACTGGCGCGTCGCCGCAGGTGGCGGATCGAAAAGATCAAGAAGAGCGAAGGCCGGCATTCCCGACCTCGCGCATGGTCGAGAATCCGGACATTCTGGAGACCATCGCCAGGCGCAGCGAAAGCGCCCGGCGCTCGTCGTGGGTTTTGCCGCCGAGACCGCAGAATGTCGTCAGCCAATGCCCGCGCCAAACTCGCCGCCAAGGGCTGCGACCTGATCGTCGCCAATGACGTGAGCGCCGGCAACAGGCGTCTTGGGCGGCGACCGCAATAAGGTGCACTCGTCTCGGCGGCGGGCGTCGAGAGCTGGCCGGATATGCCGAAGCAGGAAGTGGCGCGCAAGCTCATGGACATGCTGGCCGCGAGACTGCCGTCCAGGGCAAAAGCCGCCGAATGATCGAGGTTGCCATCCAGCGTCTGGCCATGGCGAGGGCCTGCCCCTGCCGGCCTATGAAACGGCAGGTGCTGCCGGCATGGATCTGCGCGCCGCCGAAGCCGCCGTCCTCAAGCCCGGCGCGCGCTGCCTGATGCCGACCGGCTTCGCCATCGCACTTGCCGAAAGGCTTCGAGGCGCAGGTGCGGCCGCGCTCCGGGCTTGCCGTCAAGCACGGCGTCACCGTGCTCAATGCGCCCGGCACCATCGACAGCGATTATCGCGGCGAGATCAAGGTGCCGCTGATCAATCACGGCGAAGCACGATTTCGCCATCGCGCGCGGCGACCGCATCGCGCAGATGGTGATCGCCGCCGTCGCCCGCGCCGTCTGGACGGAAACAGCAAGTCTCGAAGACACGGCCCGCGGTGCTGGTGGTTTCGGCTCGTCGGGGACCAAGTGATGGCACTGTCGCCCGACGAACTCGAACGCTACGCCCGGCACATCGTTCTGCCGGACGTCGGCGGCCCGGGCCAGGCGAAGCTCAAGGCGGCGAAGGTTCTGGTCGTCGGTGCGGGCGGTCTCGGCGCGCCGGTCCTGCTCTATCTGGCGGCCGCCGGCGTCGGCACGCTCGGCGTCGTCGACAATGACACGGTGAGCCTTTCCAATCTGCAGCGCCAGGTCGTGCACACCACCGCGCGCGTCGGCGAGGCCAAGACCGAGAGCGCCGCGGCAACGCTTCGCGCCCTCAATCCGCATGTGACCGTCGTCGAACACCAGGACGCGACTGACCGCCGACGAATGCGCTTGACATCATCGGCGCAATACGATATCGTTGCCGACGGCTGCGACAATTTCCCCACCCGCTTTCTGGTGAGCGATGCCTGCTATCTCGCCAAGAAGACGCTGGTCTCCGCCGCCGTCGGCCAGTTCGACGGCCAGATCTCGACCTTCAAGCCGCACGAGACATCGCCCGACGGCACGCCCTAGCCCGACCTATCGCTGCCTGATCGGCGAAATCCCGCCGCGCGGACTGTTTCCGGCCTGCGAGGAGGCGGGCATTCTCGGCGCGCTTCCCGGCATCATCGGCGTCGATGCAGGCGATGGAAGTGATGAAGGAAATCACCGGGGCCGGCGACAGTCTGGCGGGACGGCTCCTCATGTATGATGCCCTCTCCGCGCGTTTCTACGAAACCGCCCTTGCCTGGAATCCGGACAATCCGCTCAACGGCCGGTCGCCGTCCATCACGTCGATGGACGCGGTCAACTATGCTGCCGCGGAATTGTGAAAACTGGTTCGGCGCTCACCTTGCCTTCGACAATGGCAGCGTCAGGAATCTCTGGCGAAATGTGCTCCTGATCGAACGGGTTGCGGCCAGGACCTCGGTGGCCGGAACCGGCTTGCCGAAGACATAGCCCTGAACCTGATCGGCGCCCAAGTTCCTGAGCACGGCCACTTCATCCATTGTTTCCGCGCCCTCCGCTACAACCGACAGATCCAGCGCATGGCTGAGCTCGATCATACCCCTGAGCAGACGGTGCATGCCGGTGTTGCCGCCAATGCCGTGCACGAAAGCGCGATCGATTTTCACCTTGTCGAATGGGAATCCGTGCAAATACGACAATGAAGAATAACCTGTGCCGAAATCGTCGATCGCCAGTTTGATGCCACTGCTCTTTAGTGATTCCAGTGCGTCCCGGACCCGCGTGAGCGAGGCGCCGGCGAAGAGACTTTCAGTGACTTCGAGGCAAAGCACCGATGGCGGCAGGCGCGTTTCACGGAGCGTGCGTTCGACTTCCCGATCAAAGTCAATTTGGCGAATCTGTGCCACGGACACGTTGACCGACATCTGCCTGATGTCAAAGCCCCCGTCGATCCATGCCTTCGCCTGCCGGCAGCTTTCGCGCAGGATCCACTGGCCGAGTTCGCCAATCAATCCGTTGCTCTCCGCGATGGGAATGAATTTGGCTGGCGACACCTGGCCATGGACCGGATGAGTCCATCGCATGAGACTCTCGAAACCCTCGATCTCGCCGCTGTGAATGTTGACCTGTGGCTGGTAATGGGCCTGCAGCTGATCGTTTTCGATTGCATGGCGAAGTTCCTGCGCCAGCGCCGTGCGGAACTGCATGTCTTCATCAAGCCGTGCCCGAAAAAAATGCACGCGTCCCCGGCCCTCGCGCTTGGCGTGGTAGAGTGTGAGATCGGCACGGCGCAGGAGATCGGCGGCGGTCGTGCCGTCTCTCGGAATCAAAACGACACCGCCACTCGCGCCGATCAGGATCTGGTGGCCCAAAATTTCGACCGGCCGCAAGAGCGAAGCAACGATAGGCGCAATGGCCGCCTGTGCATCGCTTTCCGAGGCGATCCCTGTGGCAATGACGGCGAATTCGTCGCCGCCGAGGCGCACCAGAAAGAGATTATCGGTGCATTCGGCCTTGAACCGTGCCGCCACATCCATGAGCAGGCTGTCCCCGGTTGAGTGGCCGTAGGAATCGTTGATGACCTTGAACTCGTCAAGATCGAGGAGAAACAACGCGGCGCAGATATCCGCGCCCTGGGCCGTCGCCAGGACGACATCAAGTTGCCGCTGGAATTCCTGGCGGTTGGCAAGTCCGGTGAGTGGATCGAAATAGGCAAGCCGCTTCAGCGATTCGTCGCGATAGCCGATTTCTGCCATCATGTCGTTGAATGTATCTACCAGCACGCCCGTCTCATCGTCGGATTTGTGTTGAACCTTGGTCGAATAGTCGCGGGCCTTGCGGATGTGGCTCATGGCATTGGTCAGCGAGGCAATGGGGCCGGTTATGCGTCGTTGCAACCTGATGGCAGCCGCGACTCCCAGCCCGCCCGCCGCCAGCGCGGCGAACAGAGTGGCCATCGCCGCTCGTGCCACATGCGATCGGAGATCGCTGATATCGGCAACAATCACCAGCCGGCCCACCGGCCGGCCAGCCTTCACGATTTCCGTCACCACCGGAAACCAGCCGCGCGTTAACGAGGAAAATCTGCCTGTATACTTGCCGACGATGTCGCTCTGCAGCATCACGGCGGCGCCGAGAGAGGCAATCTCGCGGCCATCGCCGTCGATTGCTACTATGTAACGAACCTCCGGGATCCGGCGGATCGAACGAAGCGCGCTGAGAACGGCCTGGTGATTGCGCACCGCAACATGATCGGCGATGGCCGAGGCGAACACATGTCCCGTTGCCTGAATGCCCGCCTGCCTCGCGTCGATGCTGTCGCGGAGTTGCAGCCAGAGAAAGCTTCCGGTCAGCGTCGCGATGGAAAGCGTCACCGAAACCAGCACTAGCGCGACGATCCGGCGCCCAATCTTGCTCTTGCCGAAAATGTACATGGCTTGCGCCCTGGTCCTCGCAGCTACCCGGGCAAGGTGTAAGGCGGAGAAGTTAAGGATCGGCTGAAGAAGCCGCGGCAGGGCCCCGTTGGGCGATGTCTGGTGCGTGGTTAATACTGATATCCGCAACCGTCTAAAAATTTAGGAAAATCATAAACTAGTTATCAATCTGGCCGCGATAATTCAGCTTATGTCGAAATCGGCAACCAAGTCTCCTGCCAGCTCTGTCTTCGGTCTGCTTCGCGCCTACGTCGGCGACCACCGCGGTTCCCTTGCGGTGATAACCGCAATTTGTTCCACGGCTTTGTTCGCGGTTCTGGCGGTAGCGATCGATTACGTGATGATGACCCGCATCCAGGGGCAGTTGCAGGCCGCTGCCGACGGTGCTGCGCTGGCAAGCGTCAAGGAATTGCGTCTCGCGGGCACCACTGAAAAGCAAATCAGGGCCGTCGCCATCGCCTTCGTCCGCTACAATATCGCGGAGGAGCCCACGAAGCCAAGAAGTCCGGCCTCAACATCGACATCAATATAATCGAGGCGAAAAGCATTGTCGAAGTCACCCTCAGGAAGAAATGGACGCCTTTCCTGCTGCACTTTCTGGGAAACCGCTCGACCTCCATCAAGGTCGTTGCGCGGGCGCAGACCTGGAAGAGGCTGGCCTGTGTCGTTGGCCTTTCTCCGCTAGTTCCGCCGGGCGTGCAGCTGTGGACCGATGCAAGCCTCACGGCCGAAGGCTGCGATGTCTACAGCAACACCGAGCTTCCCGCCGGGCTGGTGGTCAACGACGACGCGACGCTCAAGGCCAATCTGATCTGTGTAAGCGGCGGCTATTTGGCGGTAAGCCCCCATGCGGTCAGCCCCGATCCCCTTACCGACTGCCCGCCCTACGAAGACCCGCTTGCCTCGCGCGAGGCCCCGGAAGTGGGTTCCTGCGACCACATAGCGACGATCATCCTCAACAAGAACAGGACGCTCAATCCGGGCGTCTATTGTGGCGGCCTGACGATCCTGGGCAAGTCCAAGGTCACGCTCAATCCCGGCGTCTACATCATCCACAACGGCCTGCTGAAGGTTGCCGGTTCGGCCTCGATGTCCGGTGAAAATGTCGGCTTCTACCTGAGCGGCCTCCTGACGCTCATGTATTTCGACAGCAATTCCACCATTGATCTCACCGCACCCAAGGACGGGCCTCTTGCCGGGATTCTATTCTTTGAGGATCGCAACGCCCTTCCCTTGCGGGTGCACCGCATTGGCAGCAATAACGCCAGAAACCTCTTGGGCACGATCTATTTGCCGCTTGGCATTCTCCTTGTCGATGCCAACGCTCCCGTCGCTGACAACTCAGCCTATACGGCAATCGTGGTCCGCAGCTTGCAGCTTCGCGAGGGACCCAAACTGGTCTTGCACAACGATTATCAAAGCACCGATGTTCCGGTTCCCGACGGCCTCTTCACCGGGCGCGTGGTCCTCATCGAGTGAGGGCGCCTCGCAGGCGCTCAGTAAACGGGGCGAGGCCTAACCGCCCAGCTTCAAATCTTCCGGGCGCGGCATCGAGATGATGTTGTAGCCCGAATCGACATAGTGGATTTCGCCGGTGACGCCGCCCGACAGCGGCGACAGGAGATAGAGCGCCGCACCGCCCACTTCCTCGAGTGTGATTGTGCGGCGCAGCGGCGCGTGGCTCTGCTGGTAATTGAACATGGCGCGTGCATCGCCAATGCCGGCTCCGGCCAGCGTCCGCATCGGACCCGCCGAAATTGCATTCACCCTTATGCCCTGCGGCCCGTAGTCGGCGGCGAGATAGCGCACCGATGATTCGAGCGCCGCCTTGGCCACGCCCATCACATTGTAATTGGGCATGACGCGGACCGAGCCGCCATAGGTGAGCGTCACCAGCGATCCGCCATCCGGCATCATGGCGGCGGCGCGCCTGGCGATCTCGGTGAAGGAGAAACACGAGATCACCATGGTGCGGATGAAATTCTCGCGCGTCGTATCGGCGTATTTGCCCTTGAGCTCGTTCTTGTCGGAGAAGGCGATGGCATGAACGAGAAAATCGATCTTGCCCCACTGCTTTTTCAGGGTCGGCGAAAACCTGATCGACGGTGGCGATATCCTCGACATCGCAGGGCAGCAATAATTTCGATCCCACCGACTCGGCCAGCGGCTTCACCCGCTTGCCGAAGGCCTCGCCCTGATAGGTGAAGGCGAGTTCGGCGCCATGCTTGTGCAGTTGCGCAGGCTATGCCCCAGGCGATCGAATGATCGTTCGCGACTCCCATTACCAGGCCGCGGCGGCCGCTCATCAAGGCCGATCGTTCATGGCCTCAGCCGTTATAGCGCTGGAAGATGAGAGTGGCGTTGGTGCCGCCGAAGCCGAAGCTGTTGGACATCACCGTGTCGATCTTCGCATTGTCCTGACGCTGGCGCATGATCGGCAATATCGGCGAATTCCGGATCGATCTCCTCGATATTGGCGCTCTCGCAGATGAAACCGGATCTTCATCATCAGGATGCGAATAGATCGCCTCCTGCACGCCGGTGGCGCCGAGCGAATGGCCGGTCAGCGACTTGGTCGCCGAAATCGCCGGAATGTCCTTGCCGAAGACCTCGCGGATCGCCTCGATTTCCTTCTTGTCGCCGATCGGCGTCGAGGTGGCGTGCGGGTTGATGTAGTCGATCTTTCTCTTTGACCGTCGACATGGCCAGCCGCATGCAGCGCGCCGCTCCCTCGCCCGAGGGCTGCACCATGTCATAGCCGTCCGAGGTGGCGCCATAGCCGACGAGCTCGGCGTAGATCTTGGCGCCGCGCGCCTTGGCGTGTTCGAGTTCCTCGAGCACCACCGTTCCCGGCGCCGCCGGCGATAACGAAACCGTCGCGGTTCTTGTCATAGGCGCGCGAGGCCTTCTCCGGCGTATCGTTGAATTTCGCACGACATGGCGCCCATGGCGTCGAACAGCACCGAGAGCGTCCAGTCCAGCTCTTCGCCGCCGCCGGCGAACATCACGTCCTGCTTGCCCCACTGGATCAGTTCGGCGGCATTGCCGATGCAATGGGCCGAGGTGGCGCAGGCCGACGAGATCGAATAATTGACGCCGCGGATGCCGAAGGGCGTGGCGAGCGTCGCCGAATTGGTGCTCGACATGGCGGCGGGCACCGCGAAGGGCCCCACCCGTTTGGGCCCTTTCTCGCGGGTCGTATCGGCGGCGGCCACGACGGTCTTGGTCGAAGGCCCGCCCGAACCCATGATGATGCCGGTGCGGTCGTTCTTGACGTCCTTCTCCTCGAGGCCCGAATCGACGATCGCCTGCTGCATGGCGGCGTAATTCCAAGCCGCGCCATCGCCCATGAAGCGCCGCGCCCGGCGGTCGATCTGGTCGAGATCGTATTTCGGCGCGCCATGCACCTGGCAGCGGAAGCCGAGCCGCGCATAATCCTCGGCCTTCACGATGCCGGATTTCGCCTCGCGCAGTGACGCGAGCACTTCCTGGACATTGTTGCCGATGCTCGACACGATACCGAGTCCGGTGACGACCACTCGCCGCATCTCGCTCTTCTCCTCAGGCGGGATTGGTCTGGAACAGGCCGACCCGCAAATCGGTTGCCGTATAAATGGTCTCGCCGTCGGCCTTGAGCAAGCCGTCGGCGATGCCGAGATTGAGCTTGCGCAGGATGACGCGCTTCAGATTGACCACATACTCGACCTTCTTGCACCGCCGGCGTCACCATGCCGGTGAATTTGACCTCGCCGACGCCGAGCGCCCGGCCCTGGCCGGGAGCGCCCAGCCAGCCGAGAAAGAATCCGAGCATCTGCCACAGGGCATCGAGGCCGAGGCAGCCCGGCATCACCGGATCGCCCTGGAAATGGCAGGCAAAGAACCAGAGGTCCGGCCTGATATCGAATTCGGCGGCGATCTCGCCCCTTGCCGTGCTCGCCGCCCGTCTCGGAGACATGGGTGATGCGGTCGAACATCAGCATGGGCGGCAGCGGCAATTGCGCATTGCCGGGTCCGAACAGTTCGCCCGCGCCCACAGGCCAGAAGTTCGTCATAGAGAAACTGCGATTTGCGCTCAGCCATGCTTCTTCCGATAGGTCCTCGGCCCAGGGCCGGCCCTCCCGCCGGCGCGGAGATGTTCCTAACATGAAGGCGCCCGCCCTTCAAAGCCTGGCCATAGGCGATTTGGCCGCATTTGCAACGCAGCATGACTTCGTTCTATAAGAGCGCTATGAGTCTTCGCCGGGATGAAATTGCCGGACAATTGCGCGATGCGGGGCTGCGGCCGACGCGTCAACGCTTGGCCTTGGCCGAAATCCTGTTCGGCTCCGGCGACCGCCATGTAAGCGCCGAGGCTCTGCACCGCGAGGCGGTGGCTGCCCGGGTGCCGGTGTCGCTGGCAACCGTCTACAACACCCTCAACCAGTTCACCGCGGGCGGGGCTCCTGCGCGAGGTGGCGATCGAGGGTGACCGTTCCTATTTCGACACCAACACCTCGAATCACTTTCATTATTTTCTCGAGAGCGAGGGCCGGCTCATCGACATCGGCAGCGATGACATCGAGGTGAAGGGCCTGCCGCCCGCCCCCAAAGGCACCGAGATCGGCCGCATCGACGTCATCGTGAGATTGCGCAAGCCGCGGCGCTAGTCGACGCTTTCGCCGGGATAGACGCCCCACAACATGGTCTGCTCGATCCAGCCGTCATAGCCGCCGGCGGAAATCCGGCACCATTCGCCAGTGCAGGCGTCTACCTCACCGATCACGCCCGCCTGCAGTTTGGCCACCATGCCGCCGCCGCCGGCCGACCTGATAGAGCGCCATTGTCTGGCCCTTGCGCCAGGGCGCCACGACGGCGGTGCGCCTGCCCGACAGCATGTTCTGCAGGATCCAGCCCTCTTCGCCGTCGCTGTCGCGGATGCGCCGCCAGTTGTCGAATTCGGCGACGATCTCGACCGGCATCCCCTTGCGCTGGAATACCCAGGCGACCGCATGGTCGCTGGAGGGCCCTCGCCGCACATTAACCTTCTCCGCCTTGAGCGAAACGAAGCGCGGCAGCGGCAGGCCGGAAGGTCCGGTCGATTTGCCCGCTTGACCGATTGCTGCGGTGGTTTCGGCAGTCTGGGCGACGGCGCCGGCCAACGAATCAGGCCTGTGTCCGAACCACGGCCAAGAGACCGCTACGGCTACCGCGAGGCAGGCTGCAGCCAAAATCGCGGAGCCGAAACGCCGCGTTCCCCCATTAGTCTTAGCGGTCAACTGCGGTCTTCCCCTTTCCGCGTTTGCGCCCGCCGAAGCGTCTGCTAGACACGGCGCATAATTTACTCCTTCCGCCAGGCAACGGAAGGGCCCATGGCACGATTGGCTGCCCCGGGTTAAGATTATCTTCAGAATTGTCGACCGGAGCCGGAAGTTCCGATGAGCAAGCGCAAGCCTGTCGTTGTCGTCACCCGGAAACTGCCTGACGTGGTCGAGACGCGGATGATGGAGCTGTTCCAGACCAGGCTCAATGCCACCGACCAGGCCATGGGCAAGGCCGAGCTGATCGAGGCGATGAAGCAGGCCGAGGTACTGGTTCCGACCGTCACCGACCGGATCGACAAGTCGATCCTCATGCAGGCGGGCGACCAGCTCAAGCTCATCGCCAATTTCGGCACCGGCGTTGACAATATCGATGTCGAGACGGCGGTGGCGCGCGGCATCACGGTCACCAACACGCCGGGCGTTCTGACCGAGGACACCGCCGACATGACCATGGCGCTGATCATGGCGGTGGCGCGGCGGCTGATCGAAGGCGCCAAGGTGATCGGCGCCGACAACTACATGGCAGGGCTGGTCGCCCACCTGGATGCTGGGCAGCCGCATCTGGGGCAAGCGCCTCGGCATCATCGGCATGGGCCGCATCGGCACCGCGGTCGCCCGCCGCGCCAAGGCCTTCGGCCTGCAGATCCACTATCACAACCGCAAGCCCGTCCACCCCAAGATCGAGGAAGCGCTCGAAGCCACCTATTGGGAAAGTCTCGACCAGATGCTGGCCCGCATGGATATCGTCTCGGTCAACTGCCCGCATACGCCCGCCACCTACCATCTGCTCTCGGCCCGCCGTCTCAAGCTGATGAAGCGCCAGGCGATCGTCGTCAACACGTCGCGGGGCGAAGTGATCGACGAGAACGCGCTGGCCCGCATGCTCGAGGCGGGCGAGCTTGGCGGCGCCGGCCTCGACGTCTTCGAGCACGAGCCCGCCGTCAATCCGCGCCTGCTCAAGGTCAAGAACGCGGTGCTCTTGCCGCACATGGGCTCGGCCACCATGGAGGGCCGCATCGACATGGGCGAGAAGGTGATCATCAACATCAAGACCTGGGTCGACGGCCACAACCCGCCCGACCGCGTGCTGCCGTCGATGTTGTAAGGCAACGCCGCGCGAGGATCTATCAGCGGCCCATCACTCTTTCTTCGATTCGCCCAGCGCTTCCGGCTGTGCCACCGCCGGCGTAGAAACCGGCGCACTGCGCGTGCTGATCTTGACCCGCTTCACCCGGCGCGGATCGGATTCGACGATTTCGAATTCAAGCCCGCTGTCATGGCGGACGATCTCGCCGCGGGCCGGCACCCTTCCCGCCATCTTGAAGATGAGGCCCGCCAGCGTGTCGGCCTCCACTTCCTCCTCGCCGGCGAGGAAATCGACGCCGAGCAGTTTTTCCAGAGTATCGATGTCGACGCGCCCATCGGCGGCGTAGACGCCGTCGCCGATGGGCTTGATCAGGTTCTCTTCGTCGGTGTCGTGTTCGTCGGAAATGTCGCCGACGATCTGCTCGACCAGATCCTCGATCGACACCAGCCCGTCGGTGCCGCCATACTCGTCGATGACGATGGCGAGATGGATGTGGCTCGCCTGCATCTTGACCAGAAGATCGGCGGCCGGCATCGACGGCGGCACGAACAGCACTTCGCGGTGCAGCCCCGATTGCTTCACAGGCTGCGCCAGATCCGCCGCGGAGATCGACAGCGACGCCGCCGCGGGCTTGGCCGCCTTGCTCTTCCGGCGCCTGGCGCCCTTCACTGACATCCAGCGCATGAAGTCCTTGACATGCACCATGCCGGCGATGTCGTCGAGACTTTCACGGAAGATCGGCAGTCGAGAATGATTGGCCTCTGTGAAACGCTGCAAGAGATCGCGCATCGTCGCCGTATCGTCGATCGCCACGATGTCGGCGCGCGGCACCATGACATCGTCCACCCGGAGGCCGGCGAATTCGATGATGTTGAGCATCATCGATTTTGCCTCGTCCTTGAAACCTTCGCCCGGATTCTGCGCTTCGTGGGTTTCGATGGCGCCTTCCAGGCTCTCGCGGAGGTCCAGGTCGCGGCTGCCGAACAGCCGCGCTTTCAGCCGTCTCCACCAGCCGTCCTTGCGCGGCCCGCGTGCCCCTCCGCCATTTGCCGAGTCAGTGCCGCTCATAGGGGTCCGCTATTCCAAGCTCCTTCAGGATCACGCGTTCCAGCGTTTCCATGTCTTCCGCTCCGGCTTCGGCTTGGTGATCGTGGCCCAGAAGATGGAGGACGCCGTGCACGATAAGGTGTGTCGCGTGGTGGGGCAACGGCTTGCCCTGCTCTTGCGCTTCGCGCGCCACCGTTCCGAACGCGAGCACGATGTCGCCCAGAAGCGTCGGCTCGCCCTCCGGCACTTGCAGGCCGGTGGGCGCCGGGAAGGACAAGACATTGGTGGGTTTCGCCTGGCCCCGCCACTGCCGGTTCATCTCGGCGATTGCCGCATCGCCGGTGAACAAAATGGCAAGCGACACCGATGGGCCCTTGTAGGCGGCCGCCAATGCGGCATCGGCGGCGCGGCGCGCCAGCCCAGCGAGGTCCGGAATGGCGTCCCAACCGCCGTCGTCGGCTGCGATGCTGACCGTCATTTCTTCGGTTTTGCTGTCTTCCTGTCATAGGCCGCGACGATGCGGCCGACCAGGGCATGGCGCACGATGTCGTCATTGCCGAAGGCGATTTCTGCAACCCCCGGCACATTTTTCAGCGTCGCCACCGCATCCGCCAGGCCCGAAGTGACGCCGGCCGGCAGATCGACTTGGGAGGGATCGCCTGTCACCACCATGCGGCCGCCTTCGCCGAGCCTGGTCAGGAACATCTTCATCTGCAGCGGCGTGGTGTTCTGCGCCTCATCCAGAATGATGAAGGCCGAGGCCAGCGTGCGGCCGCGCATGAAGGCGAGCGGCGCGATCTCGATCTGGTTTTCCGTGAGACCCTTGGCGACGAGGCTCGCCGGCATCACGTCATAGAGCGCGTCATAGAGCGGCCTGAGATAGGGATCGACCTTTTCCTTCATGTCGCCCGGAAGAAAACCCAGCCGCTCGCCCGCCTCGACCGCGGGCCGCGACAGCACGATGCGGTCGACATCGCCGTTCATCAGAGCTTCCGCCGCGCAGGCGACCGCCAGATAGGTCTTGCCGGTGCCGGCGGGGCCGGTTGCCGAGGACCAGTTCGTTGCGCCTTATCGCCTCGACATAATTGCGCTGCATCGGGGTGCGCGGCATCACCAGCTTGCGCCTGGTCCGGATCGCCGCGCCGCCGCTTTCATCGGCCGCTGCAACTTCGCGCATGCGTATGGCTCCTTCGACATCGCCGCGCGTCACTTCCAGGCCCTGCCGCGCCCGGCTGTAAAGCGAGGATAGCACGTCGCGCGCCGCATCGCGTGCCGCCGCTTGGCCGCGCACCGACACCCGGTTGCCGCGCGGCGTGATGTCGACGCCGAGCCGGTGCTCGACCAGAGCCAGATGCTCGTCATGCTCGCCGCAGAGGAGCGACAGGAGCCGGTTGTCGTCGAAAGCTAGGGTGAGGATATCGGGCTCGGTGGCGCCGGCGCCGGACTTCGTGCCGGCGACGTCATTCGCACTGACGGGGCGATTCAACGGGCTGTGTCTCCAGAATCAATCATGCCGCATCCCTATAATGGCCCGAAAGACTGTTGGCTCCAACACCGTCAATATGCGCCTCGACGATCTGGCCCACGGTTAATTTCGCGCCGCTCAGATGCACGGCCTGCAAATACGGTGAACGGCCCATCAACTGGTCCGGGTCGCGGCCCGGTTTTTCCAGCAAAACCGGGAGCTTGCGGTTGACGCAGGCGGCGTTGAAGTCGCTCTGCTGGCGCTGCAGCAGGGCCTGCAATTGATGCAGCCGGGCAAGCTTGACCGGTTCCGCCACCTGATTTTCCGCTTCTGCCGCAGGAGTTCCCGGCCGCGGCGAATATTTGAAGGAATAGGCCGCGGCATAGCCGACCTCGCGCACCAGTTCGAGGGTGCGCGCGAAATCGGCCGTCCGTCTCGCCGGGAAAGCCGACGATGAAGTCGCCCGAAATGGCGATATCGGGCCGTGCCTTGCGGATGCGTTCGATGAGCCGCAAATAGGACTTGGCCGTGTGCCCCCGGTTCATCGCCTTGAGCACGGCATCGCTTCCCGCCTGCACCGGCAGATGCAGATAGGGCATGAGCTTTGGGTTGTCCCCGTGAGCGGCGATCAAATCATCATCCATGTCGCGCGGATGGCTGGTCATATAGCGCAGCCGTTCGATACCATCGATCTGTGACAATCTTGCGATGAGGCCGGCGAGCGGCACGGCTGCGCCATTTGCATCGCGGCCGTGATAGGCATTGACGTTCTGGCCGAGCAGTGTCACTTCGCGCACTCCCGCTTGCGCCAGGCGGCGGGCCTCGCTTTCGATCTGCGCCACGGGCCGCGAGAACTCGGCGCCGCGCGTATAGGGAACTACGCAGAAAGTGCAGAACTTGTCGCAGCCTTCCTGTACTGTCACGAAAGCCGTCACCGCCGTGACCGTAACCTTGCGTTGGCCAAGCCCATCGAACTTGTCCTCGGCCGGAAATTCCGCCTCGATGACGGCGCGGCCCGAGCCGGCGCGGCGTTCCAGCAACTGCGGCAGGCGATGATAGGTCTGGGGCCCGAAGACCAAATCGACGGCAGGCACGCGCCTCACGATTTCCTCGCCCTCGGCCTGCGCCACGCAGCCCGCCACCGCGATCAGCATGTCCCGGCCCTGCGCCCGGCGCTTCTGCTTAATGCGCCTGATCCTGCCCAGTTCCGAATAGACCTTCTCGGCCGCCTTCTCGCGGATATGGCAGGTGTTGAGAATGACCAGATCGGCGTCGTCCGCCGTGGCCGCCTCCGCATAGCCCAAAGGAGCGAGCGTCTCGCGCATGCGCTCGCTGTCATAGACGTTCATCTGGCAGCCATAGGTCTTGACGAAGACTTTCTTCGGGTTCGGCATCATGGCTGCTCTGCTAGCCCATTTCCCGGCCGCCGTGAAGCGCGCGCACCAGGCCCTCGCGCACCAGGGCTTCCGCCCGCTGGGCCAATGCCTTGCGGCCGCCTTCGGGCGCCAGCGGCGGATGGCAGACGACCGTCACCTCGATGGGCCCCGCCGCCAGCGCTTCCCACAGATGCGGCGGCAATTCCATGCCGCCATACCAGGCATAGAGAGGCCTGAGCCTGCCGGTTCATCGGCATGTTGCGGTGGCCGTCATAGGCAATGGTCACCGGCTGGACGCTCACCTCCGGCAATTCGGCGGCGCCGAAGAAGGCGCTCTTGAACGGCAGCACGCGGGCCCCGTCGCTCGATGTTCCCTCGGCAAACAGCACCAGAATATCGCCCGCCTTCAGCCGTTCCTGAATCTCGTCGCGGCCGCTGCCGGTGGTGTGGCGCCGCTCGCGGTCGATGAAGACGGTGCGCTGCAGCCTCGCCAGCGATCCGAAGAAGGGCCAGCCGTTCACCTCGCGCTTGGCGATGAAGGAGACGGGCGCCACCGCGCTGAGGATGACGATGTCGAGCCAGCCCGCATGATTGGCGGCGATCAGCGCCGGGCCTTGCAGCAGGGGCTCGCCCAGGACCTTGAGGCGCACGCCCAGAATGCGCAGAACCGCGCGGTGATAGTGCATGGGAAAGCGCCGCGCCATGGCCGGCCAGAACCAGACGAAGAGCTGCTGCAGCGGCATCAGCGGCAGGGTGAAGGCGGCGAAGACCGGAAGAATAAAGAACGGCCGCAACCGGCTCATGGGACGAGCGCCTTGCGCATGACGATGGCATCCTCGCGGCCCCCGCGGCTTTCGTAGTAGTCGCGCCTGCTGCCGGCTTCGCTGAAACCGCAGGCGGCATAAAGCGCCCGCGCCGCCGCATTCGAGCCCGCCACTTCGATGAACAGAGATTTTGCTCCCAGTGCCTTAAGCCGCGCCGCCTCGTAAGCGATGAGTTTTCTGGCGATGCCGCGCCGCTGTGCGAGGGGCCGCGTGCCGATCGTAATGATTTCCGCTTCGTCGGCGGCGCGGCGGAACAGCGCGAAGCCTATGGGCTCTTCCCCCGCCAGCGCCAGCGCCGCGGTAGCGCCGGGCATCGCCATGAGCTTGGCAAATTCTCCGGCACTCCACGGATCCTCGAAACTTTCGGCGTGAAGTGCGGCCAGAACCGGCGCCTCCGCCACCGATGCCTCGCGGATGACGATGGCCGCATTCATCTGTTGCGGCTTGGCATCGGGCGCACGAAGATAAAGCGGTGCGGGCATGGAACCGGTGATCGGCGCAGCGATTGCCAACGGCCAGAAGTTTGCAGCACTGGGAAGATCGCCCGCCCGGCTCCGCGTGAGATCGTCGCGGCGAGCGGCGGCAAGCACGCGCTCGGCCCCGCTGCCGAGAATGTAACAGGGTCCATCGGGCAACAGTTGCGCAGCGCGCTTGATTGTCAGCACCGCCGGCCTGTTCACGCACTTGCCGTCAATGAAGAGCGCCGCATAAACCTCATCCCTGCGCGCATCGGCGGCCACCAGGATCGGCTGATCTCTCTCCGCTTCATTGGCGGCGATCGCCGACAGCGTATCGATGCCGATAACCGGAATATCGAGCGCCAGGCCAAGCCCCCGCGCCATGGCGAGCCCGATGCGGACACCGGTGAAGGTGCCGGGCCCAATGGTGACGGCGATGCGGTCGAGCGCGGAAAATGCCAGCCCTGCCTCGGTCATCACCATGCGCACCATGGGGGCGAGCGCTTCGGCATGGCCGCGCTCCATCGCCACATGGGCCTTGGCCAGCGGCAGGTCATGGCCGCTGTCGCACACCGCAACCGAGCAGGCGGCCATGGACGTATCGATGGCGAGAAGTTTCATGCAGCGGCGTGATAGGCCGCGGCTGTGGCTGCCGTCAAACCGGGCGCACTTCGCTCACTTCCGGAATGAAGTGGCGCAGCAGGTTTTCGATGCCGTGCTTGAGGGTGGCGGTCGAACTCGGGCAGCCCGAGCACGAGCCCTTCATGTTGAGATAGACGACACCTTCCTTGTAGCCCTGGAAGGTGATGTCGCCGCCATCCTGGGCGACCGCCGGGCGAACCCTTGTTTCCAGCAATTCCTTGATCGTCGTGACGATCTGGCCGTCGGCGGCATCGAAGAATTCCTCGCCCCTGACGGGCGTGCCCGCATCCTCCCTGAGGACGACCGGCGCCCCCGACAGGTAATGGTCCATGATTAGGCCGAGTATGGCGGGTTTCAGATGCTGCCATTCGCCGCCCGACTTGGAGACGGTGATGAAATCATGGCCGAGAAATATGCCGGACACATTCTCGACCGAGAACAGGCGCTGGGCCAAGGGCGAGTCTGCCGCCTCTTCGGCGGCCCGGTATTCGCGCGTCGAGCCCGGCAGCACCGGCTTTCCGGGGATGAATTTGAGGGTTGCGGGGTTGGGCGTTGCTTCGGTCTGGATGAACATGTCCGATTCCTCTTGTCGGGTATCATATAGGCCACATTAGAAGGGTTTCAAAGTTTGTCATCCGTCTTACATCGAGCTTGACAGCCCCCGTCGAACGGCATATTAAACCAGAAGGTTATTTAACCCACTGGTTTCATAAAAATATGACTCCTGACCACCTCAGTACTACCCTATCGGCCCTCGCCGACCCCACCCGTCGGGCAATCCTGGCCCGCCTGGCCACGGGCGAAACCTCCGTCAAGAAACTGGCCGCGCCCTTCGCCATGAGCCTTCCCGCCGTCTCGAAGCATCTGAAGGTGCTGGAGCATGCGGAACTCATCACCCGCAGCCGCGAGGCGCAATGGCGGCCATGCCGTCTGGCGCCCGCGCCTCTCAAGGATGTGGCCTCCTGGCTCGAACAATACCGCCTTCTTTGGGAGCAACGCTTCGACCGCCTGGACGACTATCTCAAGGAAATCCAGAAAGGAAACCCCGATGACAGCCCCAGCTAGACAGTCGCCCGCCAAGGACCTGGAGTTCACGATCACCCGCGACTTCGAGGCGCCGCGCGAGCTCGTATTCAAATGTTGGACCGACCCCGGCCACATGGCGCGCTGGTGGGGACCGAAGGGTTTCACCAATCCGGTCTGCGAAATGGATGTGCGGCCCGGCGGCGCGTTCCGCATCGTGATGCGCGGGCCCGACGGCAGCGATAATCCCATGAAGGGAGTTTTCCGCGAGATCGTGCCGCCCGAAAAGATTGTCAAATCCGACGACCTGTCGGAAGAGTCCGACGCGTGGTTCGACCTGGTGTTTCCGCATCGGCCCAAGGGCCAGGGCAAGCCGAAGATCGATCTTCTGACCACCGTCACCTTCGAGGATCTGGGTGGCAAGACCCGGGTCACAGTCCGCATGCGCTTCGGGCAGGCCGCCCATCGCGATGCATTCGTGAAGGTCGGCATGCGGGAAGGCTGGAGTCAGAGCTTCGACAAGCTCGACGACCTGCTCGATGCGATCAAGGGTTCGGACCGTGAGATCGTCATGTCGCGACTTCTTGCGGCGCCACGCGATCTCGTTTTCAGGTCTTTCAGCGACCCGCAAAACATCGGAAAGTGGTGGGGACCGAACGGCTTCACCACGACAACCCATGAGATGGAATTCCGCGTGGGCGGCGTGTGGCGCTACACCATGCATGGACCTGACGGCACCGACTATCCAAACTATGTGCAATACACCGAGATCGTCGCACCGCAACGCATTTGCTATGATCACGGCATCAATGCCCAGCATCCAACGATATTCAAGGCGGAAATCAAATTTGCCGATGCAGGCGGTCAAACCCGCGTCACGCTTCGATTGATGATCGCCGATGCCAAGCACCGCGATGAGATGGTGGCCTTCGGCGCCGTCGAGGGCGGTTGGCAGACCCTGGCGCGTCTTGCCGATTATCTCGCCGCCTCGAAAATCTAAGAATTAATCGGGAGCAGACATGATCGCAAAGAAAAGTCGGGAATTCTCAAGCCGCGATGAGGCCCGCGCTTCAATTCCGGCGTGGCAGTCGATTGCCATTCTGGTGGGTCGGCTCATTTTCGCCGGGGTCTTTGTCATGGCGGTGGGATTCAAGTTCGCCGGCATGGGAGACACGGCGGCCTATATCGCCGCGGCCGGATTTCCTTTTCCTCTCTTTCTTGCGTGGGTCGCGGTCATCTTCGAATGCGTCCTCGCAGCTTGCCTTCTCACCGGCGCCTTCTTCTCGGAGGCCGCCCTTCTTGCCGCCGCCTATGTCGTGTTCCTGGCCTTCGCTTTTCACGGACCATCGCATTGGACCGGAAATCAGGCGGAGTTCGGCTTCTTCGTCGATCACTTTACCTTCATGGCCGGTCTGCTGTTTGCCGCCGTGCACGGGCCCGGCCGCCTGTTGTCGCTACCCTATACGCTCATCGGAAGGTGACAGCCTCGCGCTTCGGGGCCATTGCCGGAACATATGACCAAGCAAACGGAGAGTGCCATGCCTGCAACCGAAGGCCAGGAATTCGTCATCAGCCGCGTCTTCGATGCCCCTCGCGATCTTGTCTTCAGAGCCTTCACCGAACCCGAGCGCATGAAACACTGGTGGGGACCGAAGGGCTTTGTCGTGGTGAAACTCGAAATGGATCTGCGCCCCGGCGGCATCCAACACTATGGTTTGCGCGGCCCCGACGGCGCCATCATATGGGGCAAATTCGTCTATCGCGAAATAGTGCCGCCCCAACGCATCGTGCTGATCAATTCCTTCGCCGATGAGGCGGGCAATACCACCCGCCATCCAATGAGCCCCACCTGGCCGCTGGAATTGCTCTCCACCTTCCTGTTCGACGAGGTCGAAAAGAACCGCACGAAGCTCACAGTCAAATGGTCGCCGCACAATTCCGACGAAGCCGGGCGCGCCACCTTCGCTGCCGGTCACGCCAGCATGAAACAGGGCTGGACTGGAACCCTCGATCAACTCGCGGCGTATCTCAGGACACGATGAAGCCCACGATCTCGCGTACCTCGCGCATGATCGGCGCGGCGATCGCCCTAGCCCGGGCCGAGCCGTCGGCCAAAACACTTTCGACATAGGCGGGGTCGGCCTGCAGCCGCTTGGTTTCCTCACCCACCGGCGCAAGCCGCGCCACCGCCAAATCGGCAAGCGCGTTCTTGAACACCGAGAACTGCCCCCCGCCATACTGGGTCAGAACCTTCTCGGCCGTCTCGCCCGCCAGCGCTGCATAGATGCCAACGAGATTTTCCGCTTCCGGCCGGCCCTTCAGTCCCGCCACCTCCGCCGGCAGCGGTTCGGGATCGGTCTTGGCCTTGCGGATCTTCTTGGCGATGGTGTCGGCATCGTCGCTCAAATTGAGCCGCGACAGGTCGGAAGGGTCCGACTTCGACATTTTCTTGGTGCCGTCGCGGAGACTCATCACCCGCGTGGCCGGACCCGTGATCATCGGCTCCGGCGGCGGAAAGAAGATGTCGCCGTGGCCCGCCTCGCGTATCGCATCGGAGAAGTCGACATTGAACTTGTCGGCGATGTCGCGGGCGAGTTCGAGATGCTGCTTCTGGTCCTCGCCCACCGGCACGTGCGTCGCCTTGTAGGCGAGAATGTCGGCCGCCATGAGGATGGGATAGATGTAGAGGCCGGCCGAGGCCGCCTCCTTGTCTTTGCCGGCCTTCTCCTTGAACTGGGTCATGCGGTTGAGCCAGCCGACGCGGGCCACGCAGTTCAGCACCCAGGCAAGTTCGGCATGCTCGGCCACCTGCGACTGGTTGAAGATGATGCTCTTGCGCGGATTAAGCCCGCAGGCCAGATAGGCGGCGGTCACGTCGAGGATCGCCTTGCGCAGCTCGCGCGGCTCCTGCCATACGGTGATCGCATGCAGGTCGACCACGCAATAGATGCACTCGTGCGTGTCCTGCATGCGGATCCAGTTCAGCATGGCGCCGAGATAATTGCCGAGATGCAGAGTGCCGGTCGGCTGCATGCCGGAAAACACGCGCGGGACGAATGCGGACATGGAAAACCCCTCGAGAGCCGCGCCGCTTATGCCCGCAAACCGCCACGCTGAAAAGGGGGCGGGACCCGGCCTTGCCCGCGGCACGCCGCCGGTCTAACCCCTCTGCCATGCCCGAACTCCCCGAAGTCGAAACCGTCATGCAGGGCCTGAAGCCCGTGCTCGAAGGCCGCCGCATCCTCGCCGTCGAGCAGCGCCGCAAGGACTTGCGTTTTCCGTTCCCGAAAGATTTTGCCGCACGGCTGCAAGGCCGGCGTGTCGTGGGTTTGAGCCGCCGCGCCAAATATATTCTGGCTTCCATCGAAGGCGGCGACACGCTGCTCATCCATCTCGGCATGACCGGGCGCTTCACCGTCCTGGCCGAGGGCGGCGCCCGCAATCTCGGCGAATTCTATTTCGAGGAGGGGGCGGGCGAAAACGGAAGAGGGCCGCATGATCACATCGTCTTCCGCATCGAAGGCGGCGCAACCGTCGTCTACACCGACCCGCGCCGCTTCGGCGTGATGGATCTGTTTCCCGATACCGAAGCCTCGCGTCACAAGCTTCTGAAGGATATCGGCGTCGAGCCCCTCGGCAATGAGTTCAACGGCGAAATTCTGGTCCGCGCCTTCGCTGGCCGGAAGGCGCCGCTGAAGGCCGCCCTTCTCGATCAGCGCATTGTCGCGGGCCTTGGCAACATCTATGTCTGCGAGGCACTGCATCGCGCCCGCCTGTCGCCCAGGCGCAAGGCGGGGACGCTGGTGAAGCGCGGTAAACCCGATCCGCGGCTCGACGAGCTCGTCCGCCATATCCGTGCCGTGCTGAGCGAAGCAATCGGCGCCGGCGGCTCGACGCTTAAGGACTACGCCCAGCCTGATGGATCGGGCGGCGCCTTCCAAAGCCGCTTCGCCGTTTATGACCGCGAAGGCGGAGCCTGCGCCACGCTGGGCTGCATCGGCACGGTGCGGCGGATCGTGCAGGCGGGGCGGTCGACCTTCTATTGCCGGTCCTGTCAGAAATAGGATTGTCTCATGGCTTATGAAAATATCCTCGTCGAAGTAGTGGGCGCCGTCGGCCTGATCACCCTCAACCGGCCGAAGGTGCTGAACGCGCTCAACTCCGCCTTGATCGACGAGCTCAACGCCGCGGTGGCGGGCTTCGAAAACTCTCCCGCCATCGGCTGCATCGTCATCACCGGCGGCGAGAAGGTCTTTGCGGCCGGCGCCGATGTCAAGGAGATGCGCGGCAAGACCTATGTCGATGCCTATCTCGGAAAATTCCTCGCAAACTGGGATGGCCTGACCCAGGCCCGCAAGCCGGTTGTCGCCGCCGTCGCCGGATTCTGTCTCGGCGGCGGCTGCGAGCTGGCCATGATGTGCGACATCGTCATCGCGGCGGACACCGCCAAATTCGGCCAGCCCGAGATCACTCTTGGCATCATGCCGGGGGCGGGCGGCACCCAGCGCCTGGTGCGCGCCGTGGGCAAGGCCAAGGCCATGGACCTGATTCTGACCGGCCGCATGATGGATGCGGAGGAGGCCGAGCGCGCCGGGCTTGTTGCCCGGGTCGTCCCCGCCGCCAGCCTGATGACGGAGGCGATGGCCATGGCGGAAAAGATAGCCAGCCATTCGCAGCCCATTTTGATGATGGCCAAGGAGACGGTGAACCGCGCTTTCGAGACGACACTCGCCGAAGGCATCCGCTTCGAGCGCCGCCTGTTCTTGTCGATGTTCGCCACCGAAGACCAGAAGGAAGGCATGCAGGCTTTCATCGACAAGCGGAAGCCGAGGTTCAAGAATAGATAAGCGAATAGCGAATAGCGAATTGCGAATGGGGGAGGGATTGCTGACTTTACCCTATTCGCCATTCGCCACTCGCTACTGCGGCTCCTTGAACAACACATCCCGGTCGATGATGAAATTGGCGAACAGCGGCAGGCTCGCCGCCCCCATGGCCCGGGCCTCCGATCCGATTGTTCCCTCGACGATCTCGAAGCGGCTAATGCCTTGCGTATTGACTCGCGCCAGTGCAGTCCGTGTCGCCGCTGCGAGCCGGCCGCGGACGTTTGCCGGCATGGCGCCGTCGATCACCACGGCGGCGCATTCGAGCACGCTGGCAACGCCCGCCGCCGCCTGAGCAAGGCTCGCTGCCGCCTGTTCGATCCAGCGCTCGAGAGCCGGCTCCGCATCGCTCCAGTCGCTGGCCTCCTGCCACAGCAGATCGGGTTTGCGGCCCAGGCGCCTGAGCTCCTGCTCGAGCAGATAGAAGGAGGCGCTGCGGATCAATTGCTGCGAAGCGGCGCCGCCGCCGGGAACCGGGAAGGAGCCGAGCGCGCCGGCATTGCCGTTCCGCCCCTGATACAGCGCACCGTTGATGACGATGCCGCCGCCGATGAAATAGCCCACATAGAAATAGGCGTAGTCGCGGTATTCGTGGCCCTTGCCGAACAGCAGCTCGGCGGCGCAGGCGGCGGTGGCGTCGTTGCAGAAATGGATGGGCCAGCCGGTGAGCTTGGCGATCTCGCCCGGCAAGTCGAAGCCGCGCCAGGCCGCCATGATCGCCTGCGGCGCGCCCATCTCCTCTTCCCAGCTCCACAGCTCGAAGGGTGCCGCGATGCCGAGGCCGGAAATGCGTTCGCGTTGCTTGGGCTTGAGGCCGGCGACCAATGATTCGATCTCCGACGCGACGAAACCCAGTAGTTCCTGGGGTGCGGGAAACCGGTAGGGCCGGTGCAGAGTGTTGCGCACCTGCCCGGCGAGGTCGAGCAGCATGAGGTCGCCGGAGCGCCGGCCGATCTTGAGGCCGATGGCGAAGGCCCCGTCGGGATTGAGCGAAAAGGGGATGAGCGGCTGGCCCACCTTGCCGCGTTGCGGCCGGTTGCGGAGGAGGAGGCCGTCGGCCTCGAGCTTGCGCACGATCACCGACACGGTCTGCGCCGACAAGCCGTTCAATCTGGCGATTTCCGCCTTGGGCAGGCTGCTATGCTTGCGGATCAGCGACAGAACCAGGCGCTCATTGTAGAGCCTGACCCCGGTCTGCGTGGTGCCGCGCCCCAGCCCGGGCGTCCGCCCGTCCGGAATTCCGCCGCTGGCCCACTCGATGTTCAAGATTGCCGCCTTCCGGATTGCAATTACGCTATCCGGAGAGCTTCTTGCAGCACCTGGCCACTGTCAATAAATAAATCACGCGGATTTACTTATTGACTCCTGCATGGGTTTTCGTTCAAGATAAAGTCGAGTGCGGGGAAGGGTTTCATCTTGAACCCGCACCATCTGAAGTGCAACTTTGTCGTCATGGACCCTTTGCGGGGTCCCGTCCCATGGGAGAATCGAACATGAAGTCCATTCTGAAATCCGTACTTCTCGGCGCAGCTTTCACCGGCTTCGCCGCCGCTGCTCCGGCGTTTGCCGCCGAAATCGGCGCCTGCCTGATCACCAAGACCGACACCAATCCCTTCTTCGTCAAGATGAAGGAAGGCGCGCAAGCCAAGGCCACCGAACTCGGTGTAAACCTGAAGGCCTATGCCGGCAGGGACGACGGCGACAACGAAGGCCAGGTGGCCGCCATGGAGTCCTGCATCGCCGACGGCGTCAAGGGCATCCTGCTTGTGCCCTCCGACAGCAAGGCCATCGTCGACACGGTCAAGAAGGCCCGCGACGCCGGCATCCTGGTGATTGCGCTCGACACCCCGCTCGATCCCATCGACGCCGCCGACTCGACCTTCGCCACCGACAACTTCAAGGCCGGCGAATTGATCGGCGCCTGGGCCAAGGCGACGCTCGGCGATCAGGTGGCAAATGCCAAGATCGCCTATCTGGATCTCAATCCGAGCCAGCCGACCGTCGATGTGCTCCGCGACCAGGGCTTCATGAAGGGCTTCGGCATCGATCTCGCCGATCCCAACAAGATCGGCGACGAGACCGACGCCCGCAATGTCTGTCATGACATGACCAACGGCAACCCGGAAGGCGGCCGGAAGGCGATGGAGAACTGCCTGCAGAAGGATCCGGGCATCAACGTCGTCTATACGATCAACGAGCCGGCAGCGGCGGGCGCCTTCGAGGCGCTGAAAGCCGTCGGCCGGGAAAAGGACGTGCTTGTCGTCTCCGTCGACGGCGGCTGCCCGGGTGTGAAGAACGTGTCAGAAGGCGTCATCGGTGCCACTTCGCAGCAATATCCGCTGCTCATGGCTTCGATGGGCATCGAGGCGATCAAGAAATTCGCCGATACCGGCGAAAAGCCGGCGGCGACCGAAGGCAAGACTTTCTTCGACACCGGCGCCACGCTGATCACCGACAAGCCGGCCGCCGGCGTTGAGTCGATCGACACCAAGGAAGGCATGGCGAAGTGCTGGGGCTGAGCCCCGATCTTCACTGATGACAAGACCGGGAGCAGCCGATAGGCTGCTCCTTCCATAATGAGAGGCGCGAAAAGCGCCGCTTCCTTGGGAGGGCGGGGAATGAGCACGGCTCAGGAATTCGAGAAGGCACTCGACCAGAGCGACAAGACCGTAGCTTCCTTCGAGAAGGAAAAACACAGCCCGATTGAGCGTGCCCAGCATTTCCTGCACGGCAATCCGGCCGCCGTGCCGCTCATCGTGCTGGTTTTTTCCACGATTGTCTTCGGCCTCCTTCTCGGCAGCAAGTTCTTCTCCGCCTTCACGCTGACGCTCATTCTTCAACAGGTCGCCATTACCGGGATCGTCGGCGCCGCCCAGACGCTCGTCATTTTGACGGCGGGTATCGACCTGTCGGTCGGCGCCATCATGGTGCTGTCCTCCGTCGTCATGGGCCAGTTCACTTTCCGCTATGGCTTGCCGGTTCCGCTCGCCATTCTCTGCGGCTTCGCCTGCGGCGCCCTGTGCGGCTGGATCAATGGCGCCCTCGTCGCCTTTATGAAGCTGCCGCCCTTCATCGTGACACTCGGCATGTGGCAGATCGTGCTGGCGACGAACTTTCTCTACTCGGCCAACGAGACCATCCGCAGCCAAGACATCGAGGCCCAGGCGCCGCTGCTGCAGTTCTTCCGCGGCAGCATCAGGTTCGGCGGCGCGGTCTTGACCTATGGCGTCATTGTCATGGTGCTGCTGGTGGCGCTGCTCTGGTATGTGCTGAACCATACGGCCTGGGGCCGCCACGTCTATGCGATCGGCGATGATCCCGACGCGGCGGAGCTGTCGGGCGTGCAAACCCGGCGCAAGCTGATCGAGGTCTATACCCTGTCGGGCATCATCTGCGCGCTGGCCGGCTGGGTGCTGATCGGCCGCATCGGCTCCGTCTCGCCGACCTCCGGCCAATTCGCCAATATCGAATCCATAACCGCCGTGGTGATCGGCGGCATCTCGCTGTTCGGTGGCCGCGGTTCCATCCTCGGCATGATCTTCGGCGCGCTTATCGTCGGGGTTTTCTCGCTGGGCCTGAGGCTGGTCGGCACCGACCCGCAATGGACATATCTGTTGATCGGCTTGCTTATCATTCTGGCCGTCGCCATCGACCAGTGGATCAGAAAGATTTCGGGGTAACGCCATGGCCGGAAAACCCGTGAAAGCCGCGAAAGCTGTGCCTGCCAAACCGGCGGCATCCGCGCCGCTCCGCGAGCCGATCCTAACCGCCCGCGGTCTCGTCAAGCGCTACGGCCGCGTCACCGCCCTCGATCATGCCGATTTCGATCTTTACCCCGGCGAAATTCTCGCCGTGATCGGCGACAACGGCGCCGGCAAGTCGAGCCTCATCAAGGCCATTTGCGGCGCCGTCCTCCCCGACGAAGGCGAAATCACGCTGGAAGGCAAGCCGCTGCGTTTCCGCTCGCCCATGGAGGCGCGCGATGCCGGCATCGAGACCGTCTATCAGAACCTCGCGCTCTCGCCTGCCCTATCGATTGCCGACAACATGTTTTTGGGCCGCGAAATCCGCCGCTCCGGTTTTCTCGGAGAATGGTTCCGCATGCTTGACCGCCCGGCCATGGAAAAGCGGGCCCGCGCCAAGCTCACGGAACTGGGGCTGATGACCATCCAGAATATTTCCCAGGCGGTCGAAACTCTCTCCGGCGGCCAGCGCCAGGGCGTCGCCGTGGCCCGCGCCGCCGCCTTCGGCTCCAAGGTCGTCATCATGGACGAGCCCACCGCCGCCCTCGGTGTCAAGGAATCGCGCCGCGTGCTCGAGCTCATCCTCGACGTCAAGCGCCGCGGCCTGCCCATCGTCCTCATCTCGCACAACATGCCGCACGTCTTCGAGGTCGCCGACCGCATCCACATCCACCGGCTCGGCCGCAGGCTCTGCACCATCGATCCGAAGAAATTCACCATGTCCGATGCGGTGGCCTTCATGACCGGCGCCAAGGCCCCGCCGCCGGAACTGGCGGCCGCCTGATCATTTCCCGAAGCGCTTGGCCATGTCTTTTTTGTGCACCGCCAGGGCCATCAGCCGCCGGTCGCGCCAGGCCTGCGCCGCATCGAGCTTGTCGCGGGGCACGGACTTGCGCCGCTCCGCATCGATCTGGGCTGCCACCTCCTCGGGCCAGTCGCCGCTTTGGGCGATATCGCGTCCCACCCGCCTTATCGTCTCGCCATAGCGCGCCAGGTAATCGGCGACCCCTCCCGGCGCATTGAGGTCGATGGTCTCGATCGGCCCCATGAAGCTCCAACGCAGCGCCAGCCCGTCCTTCATGGTCAAGTCGAGATCCTCCGCCGAGACATTGCCAGAGGCAATCAGCCGGAAGGCTTCGTTCAATACCGCATGCTGCAGCCGGTTGAGGATGAAGCCGTCGATCTCGCGCCTGACGGTGATCGGCACCATGTTGCAGGCGGCAAAAGTCTGACGCGCCCGAACGATCGTCTCCGGTGCAGTGAAGGGTGCCCCGCACAATTCGACGATGGGGGCGAGATGCGGCGGGTTCATCGGATGCGCCACCAGGCAGCGCTGCCGTTCCGCCAATTTGTCGAAAATGAGCGATGGCATCAGCGCCGAACTCGAACTCGCCAGCACCGCGTCCTTGGCCGCCACCCTTTCGATCTCGGCAAACACTTGCCGCTTGACTTCGAGCCGCTCGGTCACATTCTCCTGCACATGGACGGCGCCTTCGAGCGCCTCGCCCAGGCTCGCGGACTTCCGGATCGGTCCATTGAGCGCCCCCGCCTTGGCAATAAGCCCCGCCTCTTCCATGTCGGCAAGCGATGCGGCGATTGTTTCGAGCGCCCGCGCCGTCTGCCCCGCGTCGGCATCGTAAAGCGCCACCTCATGACCGCCGCGGGCAAACACGATCGCCCATGACCGGCCGATCAGCCCCGCCCCCACAATTGCGATTTTCCCCGTCATGGCGATCCTTCCGGCTTCTTAGCGATGCTGCTTGGCTTTCCGCCATGCTGTCAAGCTTGGCTCCCAATCTGAACAGCACTTGCATTTTCTACGTGCATATCGCCTGCAGGTTACCGCCGGGATAATGCGCGTGCATTCGTGCCTTGCCCACACTGCGCTTGACATCTCGACGCCCAGAGTAGTGAATTCGGTTCAGCCTTCGGTATGCAATCCGTTGGCAATCAGGGAGAAAGACATGCGCAACTGGAACGGTCTGAACCGCCGCGATGCACTCCGCCTGAGCCTCATGGCGATGGCGGCCGGCACCTTATCAATTCCTCCCGCCCGGGCCGCGGGCAGCATCAACTTTGCCGATATCGGCGTCGGCGATCCCGGTGGCGACTGGTCGAAATACACGGCTGCGAGCGGCTATGACGTCAATCTCGTCTCGATCGGCAATGCGCCCTCCGCCATCCTCAACGTGCTGGTCGCGAGCGGCGGGCAGGGCACCTACGACATCATCAACATCGTCGGCGGCATGCAGAAGCCGCTGGTCGAAAACGATCTGGTCGAGAAGATCGACACCGCACGCCTGCCGAACTGGAGCAAGGACACCTATCTCGAGGAGTTCCTTGGCAAGGGCAAGCCCGGCTTCCAGTTCATCGGCTTCGACGACGATGATCTATGGCGTGCCGACGGTGCTGCAGGGCGATTCCTTCGCCTATCTTGCCGGAGAAGACCGGCCCGCTCGATTCCTACGCGGCGCTGTTCGATCCGCAAGTGGAAAGGCTATGTGGCGCTCGAGGACAACTACACGACGGCCGGCGCAGAAGACCGCGCTCTATCTGAAGAAGGCCGGGCTCGCCAACATCGCCAATCCCGACGACATGACCAAGGACGAATTCAAGACCGTCATCGACTTCCTCATCGAGCAGAAGAAGAAGGGCCAGTTCCGGGTCATCTGGAACAGCTTCGAGCAGGCCGTCAATCTCATCACCAGCAAGGAAGTCTATGTGATCGACTGCTGGGAGCCGATGGTGTTCGTTGCCAAGTCCAAGGGCATCGACGCCGTCTACGCCGATCCCAAGGAAGGCTACCTGCTCTGGGCGATGGCGGCCTATCTGGTCAAGAACCCGAACCGCAGCGAGGAGCAGACCGACGGCGGCCTATGCAGCTGCTCGATTTCATGCTCGGCGGCTGGTACGGCGCCAAGATCACCAACATGCGGGGCTACATGACCAACCCGCAGGCGCCCGAATATGCCAAGGCCAATCCCGCCGAGTTCCCGGCCGAGGAAGCCGAGAAGGTGACGGACGATCACCGAGAATGTCCGCCGCAAGTTCCAGCAGGGCGGCACCTGGCAGAACCGCTGGCCGACCGAGGTCGAGTTCTACGAAGTCGGAGTGGTCGCGCTTCAAGGCCGCCTGACCGGACACCGCGTGCAACGCACGATTGGCCATTTGTCGGCATATCGGGCGGCGGGCTCTGCTGGGCCTGCCGCTCGCTCTTCGTTACCGCCTTTCTGGTCGTTCCGCTGGCGCTCACCATCGTCGTCAGCTTCTGGGAGCGGGCCGGCCTCAAATTCCGCCCGGCCTTCTCCCTGGCCTCCTACGTCACCATCATCGAAGGCGCCCGCCTCGACGTCCTCGAGCGCAGCCTCATCGTCGCCGTCGAGGCGACCGCGATCTCGCTGCTGATCGCCTACCCGATCGCCTATTTCCTGGCGCGCAAGGCCAGGCCCGCCGCCACGCGCATCGTCCTTGTGCTGTTCACCATCCCGTTTCTGATCAACTACATCGTGCGCAACGTCGCCTGGACCGGCCTCCTCGGCCGCAACGGCACGGTCAACAACGCGCTCATCGCGGCCGGCCTCGTCGATGCGCCGCTCGACTGGCTTCTCTACAGCGATTTCGCCGTCTTTCTCGGGCTCGTCTCGTCCTACATGCCCTTCATGATCTTTCCGCTCGTGCTGTCGATTGCCGCCATCGACCGGCAGTATCTCGAGGCGAGCGCGGTCTTGGGCGCCGGCTCCTTCACGACCTTCCGGCGTATCACCTTGCCGCTGTCGCTGCCCGGCATCTTCGCCGCCATCATCTTCGGCTTCGTCGGCTGCTTCGGCGAAAGCGCCGTGCCGATCATCATGGGCGGCGTCGGCTATGAACTGCTCGGCAACACCATCACCAGCAGCATGGATGTGCTCAACTATCCGCTGGCGGCCGCCCTGTCGAGCCTCGTCGTCGTGCTCATGCTCGTGCTCATGGCTCGGCTGGTACCTTGCGTTCGACTGCGCACGTTTCTCGGCAAGATCCTCGAATGGAAGTCGTGATGGACCGGGGCCTCGTCACAAGCAGAACCTGGCCCATGTGGCTCGCTTATCGCGGCCGTCCTGCTGATCCTTTATGTGCCGCATCGTTCCGGTTCTCGTGCTGTCCATCCGGGGTGACGCAGCGGGCGAGTGGACGCTGCGCTGGTATCGCGAGCTCTTGCAGACGGCCCTGATCCTGCGGGCTCTCCGGACAACGGCGGTTGTCGCCCTGATCGTAGGTGTCGTTGCACCGGTGCTTGGCCTTCTCGCGGCGCTGTCGATCCGCGAACTTGGCATTCCGCGCTTCATTCTCCTCGCCATGCTGCTGCCGCTGTTCATCCCCGGCGTCAGCATGGGTCTCGCCAGCGCATTGCTCTTCCGGCTGATCGGTATCCCGCCATCCCTCCCCACCATCGTGATCGTCCAGGTCTCTGTGGGCGCTGCCCTTTGCGACGCTCATAATCCTGACCGTGATGGCGACCTTCGATCCCGTCTATCTCGAGGCGGCTTACGTCGCCGGCGCCGGCCGGTGGCAGGCCTTCCGCGACATCGAATTTCCGCTGATCGCACCCGGGATCTATGGCGCCGCAAGCTTCTCCCTGATCATCTCGATCAACGAGACGATCCGCACGAGCGTTGTGCAGGGGCCTGGAACACGATCCCGACCTACATCTGGTCGACCTACAAGCAGGTCGGCCTCTCGCCGGTTCTCTACGCGTTGATGGGGCTGATCATCATGTCGACGATCGTTCTCGCGCTGTCCTACCTCGTCCTGACCCGCTCCAGGGCAAGCCGCGGGTGAGCGACGTCATTCCGGCCGCGCAATGGTTTTCAATGTCGTGCCGATCGCAATCTCGATAGCGCGTACGGTGCGGGAGAGTTCCATCGAGGCAATGTCGGCCCTCTGGTGGAGTTCCATCGCCGCTCCCGACCGGAGAGCGCTCAAGAGAGCGGCCACCTGCTCCGGCATATAGGGAAGATGGATGAAACCCGCGGGTATGTTGGAGCCGCGTGCCGAAAGGCTTTCCATCAGCATCAACAGGCAGGCATTGCAAAGGTAGGTTCCGGCCGTGGACGAGATGCGGGCGGGTATTCCCTCCCGGAGCAAGGCCGTTTCTATCGCCCGCAGCGGCAGCGTGGCCCAGCACGCCGCCGATGCGCTTTCCGAAACGGGAGTGTCCCGGAGAAGAACGCCATCATTGTCGGCGATTTCGAAGTCCGCGACATTGACGCCAATCCGCTCAAGGCGGATCATGGGTTCGCCGGGCCACAGGCCGAGTCCGATGACCGCGGCTGGCTGCGCCTCATCGAGCAGGGCTTGCAGCTTGCTTTTCATGCCGGGAAGCGAAACCGGCAAGCCCCGGCCGACGACGGTCCAGCCATCGAGCACGCGCCCATCCAGCGCTTTCATCGTCTCATACGCAGGATTGCTTCCGCGGCCTCCATAAGGTTCAAATCCTGTGACCAGGATAGGGTTTGCACTCATCCACCTGCCCTCTTTCTCTGTGCGGGATGTGATGCCGGTTCAAGACCGGCGGGTCCGCGACCCGACTCTGCACCTCGCGGGACGCAACGTTTAGAACCTGTTGAAGTTGCTTAGCAAGGGTGCGGCCCAATCCCTGACGGTCCCTCGGCTTGACTTTGCCGGTGCGGGGCGGTCGAATGATCGCAATTGAAGGAGATGAACAATGCTGGCGCCTTCGCCCGGCGGAGACAGCAATGCCTTGGCGCGCAATCCCGGCATGGCGCTGGAACTGGACTGGGTGCGCGATATCCGCGTCAATCTCTCGGCCGCCGAGCGCCGCGCCGCAACACTTCCCGCCCGCCGCACGGTTAAGAAGGAATGGCAGGCCGCCTGGCTGCTCAAGGCCATAACCTGCATCGATCTGACCACGCTGTCGGGCGACGACACCAAAGAGCGGGTGAAGCGCCTCTGCGCCAAGGCCATGCATCCGGTCGCCCCGGAACTGCTGGAAACGCTCGGTGTCGCCCATCTCGGCATCACGGCCGGCGCCGTCTGCGTCTATCATGCCATGGTGGCCACCGCCGTGGCCGCGCTCGACGGCTCCGGCATTCCGGTCGCCGCCGTCTCCACCGGCTTTCCCGCCGGCCTCGTTCCCCATGACGTGAAGCTCCGCGAGATCGAGGCCTCGGTGCGCGACGGTGCTGCGGAAATCGACATCGTCATCACCCGCGAGAAGGTGCTCGATCAGGACTGGCAGGGCCTCTATGACGAGATGCGCGACTTCCGCGCCGCCTGCGGGGCGGCCCACGTCAAGGCCATTCTCGCCACCGGCGATCTGCGCACGCTGCGCAATGTGGCGCGCGCCTCGCTCGTGTGCATGATGGCGGGCGCCGACTTCATCAAGACCTCGACCGGCAAGGAATCGGTCAACGCCACGCTGCCCGTGGCCCTCATCATGGCGCGCATGATCCGCGCCTATCACGAGCGCACCGGCCACTTCGTCGGCTTCAAGCCGGCGGGCGGCGTGTCCACGGCCAAGACCGTGCTCAATTACCAGATCCTGATGAACGAGGAGCTGGGCCGGCGCTGGCTCGAGCCCGATCTGTTCCGCGTCGGCGCTTCGAGCCTGCTTGCCGATATCGAACGTCAGCTCGAACATCATGCCACCGGCCGCTATTCGGCCTACAACCGGCATGCAATGGGCTGAGTCGTGAACATCGCCGAAATCTTCGACCGCATGGATTATGGCCCCGCCCCCGAGGCCGATAGCGAAGCCCTGGCCTGGCTCAAGCGCCATGAGGCGGGCTTCTCGCTCTTCATCGGCGGTGAATGGCAGCCGGCACTTTCGGGCGCAAGCTTCGAGACCGTCGATCCCGCAACCGGCAAAATCCTTGCCCGCGTTGCCCTGGCGGTGCCGCCGATGTCGACCGTGCGGTCAAGGCGGCGCGCCAGGCGCTCGGCCCCTGGCAGACACTTGGCGGCGCAGGGCGCGCCCGCCATCTCTATGCGCTGGCGCGGATGGTGCAGCGCCATTCCCGGCTCTTCGCCGTGGTCGAATCCCTCGACAACGGCAAGCCGATCCGCGAGACCCGCGACATCGATATTCCCCTCGCCGCCCGCCATTTCTATCACCATGCCGGCTGGGCGAGACTCCAGGAGACGGAATTCGCCGGGCTCGATCCCGTCGGCGTCGTCGGCCAGATCGTGCCGTGGAATTTCCCGCTCCTCATGCTGGCCTGGAAGATCGCGCCGGCTATCGCGCTCGGCAATACGGTGGTCTTGAAGCCCGCCGAATATACGCCTCTCACAGCGCTTCTCTTCGCCGAACTCAGCCGCCAGGTGGGCCTGCCGCCGGGCGTCGTCAATATCGTCACCGGTCCCGGCGAAACCGGAGCCGCCCTGGTGGCGCACGAAGGTGTCGACAAGATCGCCTTCACCGGTTCGACCGAAGTGGGCCGCTTCATCCGCGACAAGACGGCGGGTACCGGCAAGGCGCTCACCCTCGAGCTCGGCGGCAAGTCGGCCTTCATCGTCTTCGACGATGCCGATCTCGATGGCGCCGTCGAAGGCGTCGTCGATGCCATCTGGTTCAATCAGGGCCAGGTGTGCTGCGCCGGCTCGCGCTTGATCGTGCAGGAGAGCATCGCCGCGCCATTCATCGCCAAGCTCAAGCGCCGCATGGAAACGCTCAGGGTGGGCTCGCCCCTCGACAAGGCGGTAGACATGGGCGCCATCGTCTCGCCCCAGCAATTGGCGCGGATCGAAGCGCTCGTCGCCAAGGGCCGCGAGGAGGGCGGCGAGCTGTGGCAGCCCACCTGGGCGGTGCCGAAGCAGGGCTGTTTCTATCCGCCTTCGCTGTTCACCAATGTGCAGCCGTCATCGACGGTGGCGCGCGAGGAAATCTTCGGTCCCGTGCTCGTCACTCACACTTTCCGCACGCCCGATGAAGCCGTCGAGCTCGCCAACAATTCGCGCTATGGCCTGGCGGCAAGCCTGTGGAGTGAGACCATCGGCCTTGCCCTCGATGTGGCGCCGCAGCTCAAATGCGGCGTCGTCTGGGTCAATTCCACCAATCTCTTCGATGCCTCGGTTGGCTTTGGCGGCTACCGCGAATCGGGCTTCGGCCGCGAAGGCGGCCGCGAGGGTGCTTTCGAGTATCTGAAGCCCAAGGCCTGGAAGAAGGAGGCCATCCCGCGCAAGGTAAAACCGCCGAAGCGCCCGCCGGCACCGCCGCCGGTCGATCGGACGCCCAAGCTCTATATCGGCGGCAAGCAGGCGCGCCCCGACGGCGGCTATTCGATGGAAGTCAGAAATCCCGCCGGTCACTTGATCGGCGAGGCGGGCGACGGCAACCGCAAGGACATACGCGACGCCGTCGAGGCCGCCCGCAAGGCGGAAAGCTGGTCTGCCGCCTCGCAACATGCCCGCGCCCAGGTGCTCTATTATCTCGCCGAGAATCTCGCCATCCGCGCCGGCGAGTTCACCAGCCGCATTGTCGATCAGTGCTGCGTATCGCACGCCGATGCCAGACGCGAAGTCGAAACGTCCATCGACCGCCTCTTCGCCTATGGCGCCTGGGCCGACAAGTTCGAAGGCCGCATCCATTCGCCGCCGATCCGCGGCCTGGCCCTCGCCGTTCATGAACCGATCGGCGTCATCGCCATCGTCTGCCCCGACGACTATCCGCTCCTCGGCTTCATCTCCGCGTCTGGCCCCGGCCATTGCCATGGGCAACCGCATCGTCATCGTGCCGAGCGAGACAGCACCCCTTTCCGCCACCGACTTCTACCAGGTGCTGGAAACCTCCGACGTCTCCGCCGGCGTCGTCAACATCGTCACCGGCCGCCGCGCCGCCCTTGCCAAGACGCTGGCCGGCCATGCCGATGTCGATGCCATGTGGTATTTCGCCGATCGCGCGGGAAGCGAAATGACCGAGCGCGAGTCGGTCTCGAACTTGAAGCGCACCTTTGTGAGCCACGGCCGCGCCATCGACTGGCTCGATCCGGCGGCGGGCGAGGGCGAAATCTTCCTGCGCCAGGCCGTGCAGGTGAAGAATATCTGGATACCCTACGGAGAGTGAGGCCATGCTGTTCAACATTGACAACGCGCTCAATGCCGAAGTGCTCTATGTGCTGCGCGCCATGGGCCATGGCGACGAGATCGTCGTCTGCGACACGAATTTTCCGGCCGATTCGGTGGCCCAGCAGACGGTACATGGCTCGCTCCTCCGCATGGAAAACTTGACCGCCGCCCGCGCCATCAAGGCGATCCTCTCGGTCATGCCGCTCGACACCTTCGTCGATCATCCGGCCGAACGCATGGAGGTCATGGGCAAACCCAAGGAAGTCCTCCCCGTCGCCGCCGAGGTGCAGGCCGAAGTCGATAGAGTGTCGAAAGCCCAGACCGGCAAGGACAATTGGCCGCTCGGCAATGTCGAGCGCTTCGCCTTCTATGAGCGGGCCAAAAAGGCCTATGCCGTGATCGTCACCGGCGAACGGCGCTTCTACGGCTGCTTCATTCTCAAGAAAGGCGTGATCCCGCCCGCCGCCTGATCGGGCGCCTCAGCGGATGCGGGCGCCGCTTGTCGCATCGAAGACGAAGAGCCGGTCCCTGGCCAGCGTGATACCCGCCTTGTCGCCGGGCTTGGCCGAGAAATCCTTCGCCGCCTTGACCGTCAGCATGTCGCGCTCGGTCTTGACCGTCACCAGCGTGTGGTCGCCGATCAGTTCGGTCGCATAGATGGCGCCCTTGATCTGGCCCTTGGCGGGAGTGGTGACGGCGCAGTCCTCGGGCCGCACGCCGAGCATCGCCTTCACGACCTTGCCCGAAACCGGCACCGCCACCTTGGCCTCTCCGGTCACGAAGGTTTTGCCTGCAAGTTCGCCCTGCACCACGTTCATGGGCGGCGAGCCGATGAACTGCGCCACGAACAGATTGGCGGGATCGTTGTAGATTTCGGCCGGGGTTGCCAGCTGTTGCAGCTTGCCGCCTTCGAGCAGCGCCACCCGGTGGGCGAGCGTCATCGCCTCGATCTGGTCGTGGGTCACATAGATGGTGGTGATGCCGAGCTCATGCTGCATGTGCTTGAGTTCGGCCCGCATGTGGCCCCTGAGCTTGGCATCGAGATTGGAGAGCGGCTCGTCCATCAGGAACACTTTCGGCCGCCTGACCATGGCGCGGGCCAGCGCCACGCGCTGGCGCTGGCCGCCTGAAAGCTGGCGCGGGTAGCGCGCCAGATAGGGCCCGAGCTGCACCTGGTCGGCCACGTCCTTGATCGCGCGCCTCCATCTCGGGCTTCGGCAGCCTGCGGATCTTCAGCGGATAGCCGATATTCTCGGCCACCGTCTTGTGCGGATAGAGCGCATAGGACTGGAACACCATGGCGACGTCGCGGTATCTTCGGCAGCACGTTGGTGACATCGCGCCCGGCGATGGTGATGATGCCCGACGTCACCGTTTCGAGCCCGGCGATCATGCGGAGCGCCGTCGTCTTGCCCGAGCCCGAGGCGCCGAGCAGCACCAGGAACTCGCCCTCCTTCACGTCGAGATCGAGCTCGTGCAGCACCTTAACCGCGCCGAAGCTTTTGATTTCGCCACCTTGTCGAGTTTGACCGTCATCGATCAGCCCTTGACCGCGCCGAGCAGCACGCCCTTGGCGATGAAACGCTGCAGTATAATCGCCATGACGATCACCGGAATGATCATGATCACGATGATGGCGCACATTTCCCACCAAAAAATACCCTTCTCGCCGGCGTTTTTGGCGGCCACCATGATGGGCATGGTCTGGGCGCGCGAGGTCGAGAGGAAGACGGCCATCAGATATTCGTTCCAGTTGAGAATGAGCACCAGAAGCGTGGTCGCCGCGAGGCCGGGCCTGGTGAGCGGCAGCACGATGTCCCAGAAGATGCCGAAGCGCGTCGCGCCGTCGAGCTGGGCGCTCTCTTCAAGTTCGATGGGGAGGCTCGAGAAAAAATCATACATGAGCCACACGACGATGGGCAGATTGGCCACCGTATAGGCCAGCATGAGGCCGATATGGGTGTCGACCAGGCCTACGGACTGGAACATCATGTAGATCGGGATGATCACCACGATGGGCGGCAGGATGCGCTGGGAAATGATCCAGAAAAGGATGTCACCATTGCCAAGCGTTGCAGTGAAACGCTTGCCAAGCGCACGGACGAGCAAAAAGAAGACTGCAAGCCCGGAAGCCGCCGTGAAATACCACGGCAAGCCCATGATGCCGGTCACCAGCGTCACGGCAATCAGCAGGGCGACGAAAATCAGGATCGATCCGAGCTTTGGCCTGTACTGAATGCGTGCCAGTGCGTAGGCCGCCATCGAACCGATGGTCATGCAGAGAAGCGTAGCGCCGATGCCAATCACCAGGGAATTGGTGTAGGAGCGCAGCGTGTCGCCGAAGTCGGTAACGAGAAGCGTCTCCCAGGCATGCAGGCTCGGGCTGAAGTCGATGAAGGGCAGGTATACCGGCCCCTGGTTGACATGCTGTGGCAGCTTGAAAGAGGTGATGACCACCCAATAGATCGGGAACAACACGAACAGCGTCCAAAAGCCAAGCAGTGAATAGACGATGATCCTGGTGAGCGGCGCCATCTTGCCGATGGCCGGCGGCTCGAACAGGCGGTCCCAGAGCCCGCGTTTTGTTTCGTCGAATTTCACTGGCGCGCTCATGCCTTCCTCAATTGCTTGAGCACTATGAAATTGAAGAAGGACGCGCATAACACGACCGTGACGAAGAGCAGGAGATAGGCGACGGCGGCGGAGGAGCCGAAGTCGTTGGACCGCCAGGTAAAGTAGGCCTGCAGCGTCATCGATTCGGTGGCGATGCCGGGGCCGCCGGAAGTCATGATGTTGGTGAGGTCGACGATCTTGAAGGCCTCGATCACGCGAATCAGCATCACCGTGGCGGCCACCGGGATGACCTGCGGCCAGGTGATCTCGCGGAATATCTGCCAGCTCGAGGCGCCGTCGACATTCGCCGCTTCAACATGGTCGCGCGGGATGTTCTCGAGTGCCGCGAGCATGACGACGAAGATGAAGGGGATCCATTGCCACGAGTCGCCAATGATGATGGCGGCTCGGGCGGACCAGGCGTTCGTCGCCCAGGAGGTTTCGCCGAGGCCGATCCATTGCCAGAAGGGCTGGAACGGGCCCTTCCTGGTGTCCGCCAGCATGCGGAAGGCGTAGCCGCAGCCGAGCGGCGTGATCATCAGCGGGATGAAGAAGATCACGCGGAAAAAGCTCCTGCCCCAGATCGGCTGCGAGCAAAGGAAGGCGAGGCCGAGGCCGATGGCAAACTGGATTGAGCAGCCGACGAAGACATAGAAGAGCGTGGTGCCAAGCGTGCCCCAGGCGTTGCCCGAGAGGACTGTCCCTGAGAACATCAGGGCGAGGCCCACCAGCATGCCCGCCGTGATCAGGCGGCCGGTGAAGCCGATGACGGTGAATTCGCGGCGGATATACCCGAAGAGCCACCAGCCCGCCCAGGCGATGACGGCGAGGCTCACGACCCAGCCCAGCGCGCTCATCTCATTGAAGCGGCCGAAGAGATGGATCTGCTCGTTGCCGAAGAACAGTTTCGAGAAATTCTGGAAGCCGACGAAGCGGATGTTGTAGCCGTCGGCACCCGGCCTGATACGCGAAAGTGCGATGACGATGGAGGCGATGGTCGGGAAGATCGCAAAGATCAGGATCATCACGACGGCGGGCATGATGAAGAAGGAGCCGGCGTGGCGGTCAATCCACTCGCTCCACGTCTCGTCTGGGCACGCCGGCCGGACCTTTAAGGTCCGGCCGGGTGCTTATCGTTTCAACCGAGGCCGTGGCCCCTGGCATCACTTGTTGGAGTAGCCCAAAGCGAGGCCCAGCATTTCGATCTGCTTGTCGCGGCCAAAGTCTTCGGTGATCTGCTCCCAGCCCGCTTCGATATTCGTGAGCGCCTCGTCCACCGTGGTTTCGCCGGCGAGATAGCGTGCGAGTTCGGTGTCAAGCACCACGCCCGAATACTGCTGGGCGCCGGGGATGGTGAAATCCGAAGCCATGTTCGGATTGTTCAGGGCGCTCTTGATGGCACCGAGATAGTTCTCGGCGAGTTCCGGCGGGAAGCCTGCCTTCACCCACAGATCCGGGTTGTCGAGCTGCGAGTTGCGGTAGGGGTTGTAGCCGGTCCAGCCGATGGTCACGTCGACGTTCGATTGCGCCGCCTGGTTCATGTAGGACAGGAAGTCGTAAGCGGCTTGCTTGACCTTGGGATCGGACTTGGCATTGATGGCGCCGGCCCAGCCGCCGAAGGCGGCGAACGGCGCGTAGTTGATGCCGTCGATCGCGTGCGGCGCATTCTCCTTGGTCACCGGCACGAGCTTGCCGGTCGCCCGGTCGAGCACCTTGTTCCAGCCAAGCGCAGCGACGGCATAGAGCTTGCCCTTGATCGCGGCGGCATCGGCCTCGATCTCCATCGGGCCCGGATCGCCCCACTCGATCAGCAGGCCGCAACGGCCGGCCTTGAACACCGGGCGCGTGTCGGTGACGTCCATGTTGAGTTCTTCAGGCGGACCATACTTGCCCGTTTCCTTGTATAGTTCGAACGCCGCTTTCCAGGCCTCGTTGTTGATGATGGGTTTCATCGTCGCCGGGTCGAAGTGGAAGCCCTGCGAAGTGCCTTGAGTTTGCACCGCGCCAGCAGCCACCGTCTGGATGGCGAAATAGGACTGGGCATTGCGCTTCTTGAAGATGCAGGAGCCGTAGTCCGGCTCACCGTCGCCGTTCATGTCCTTGCCATGAATGGCCTTGGCCACCGACAGATAGTCCTCCCAGGTCTTTGGCGGCTGCAGTCCGTTCGCTTCGAGAACGTCCTTGCGATAGTAGACCATCTGGAAGTCGCCATCGACCATCAGCAGCATGTTCTTGCCGCCGATCTTCTGGAAGGCGCGGAAGTAGGGCGCGATGTCGTTCTCGTCGAGTTTGGTGTCTTTCGCGACATAGGGCGTCATGTCTTCGAGAAGGCCGGCGGCGGCCAGTTCGATGGCCCAGCCGGCGGCGAAGACGCCGACATCAATCGAATTCGTTCCGGTCGTCCAGTCGGTCTGGATCTTCTGGAAGAGTTCGGCGAAGGGCACTTCGATGACGACGATCTTGGCGCCCGTGGCTGCTTCAAATTCCTTTCCGCGCTCAACCAGACGGCCAGCGATGACCGGGCCTGGCCGCGTCAGAATATTCACCGTCACGCCGTCATATTCGCCGGCTGCCGCCGCCGATGTTGTGAGGCTGCAAATGGCGGCGCTCACCATCAGGGCGCCTAGGACGATTTTTCGAAGTTTCATACTCTATTCCTCCCGTTGTCAGGACGGCCCTTTCTGCGAAGCCGCCTCGCTGTTGAAGATTATTCCACTTGTTGCGCTTGTCAAAAATTCATTCCGGCCGGCTTATTTGTGTCAGCCGATCCGGTAGAAGCGGGCGGCCGTGCCGCCGAAGATGTCCTCCTTTCCTGCCCTGTTTCCCACGATGGTTTCCGCCGCCTGCCGCCAGCCGCCATAGGAGCCGTTCAGCTCCACAACCGGCCAGTCGGAGCCCCACATCACGCGCCCTGCGCCGAACACCGAGATCACGTGTTCCACATAGGGCCGGAGCGTTTCTGCGCTCCAGCCCGGCTTTGCCTCCGTGGCGAGGCCCGAGAGCTTGCAGAAGACCGGCGTCTGGCCCGCGATCTTTGCGATCTTCGCCGCCCAGGCCTCGAAGGCGCCGTCACGGATGACCGGCTTCATGCAGTGGTCGACGATGCTTCGCATCTTCGGATAGCGTTCGAAGAGCTTCAGGAAATTGTCGAGATGGATGGGATAGCCCAACGCGTCGAAACTGAGATCGAGATCGATCACCGCTTCATAGCCCCATTGCACGTCGCTCCGGTGCATCCAGTTGACATCGGCGATGTCCTGGATCATCGGCCTGACACCGGTGAATTTCCTGTGCTTCGCCAGCCGTTCGAGTTGCTTTCTGTCGGAAGATTTCTCGAAATCGATCCAGCCCACCACCTTCGCCACGAAGTCGGTGGCATCGGCGATGCCCAGCATATATTCGGTCTCTTCGATGGTGGCCGCCGCCTGCACCAGCACCGTCTTGTCGATGCCGTGCGCCTTGCGGTGCGGCTCGAAGTCCTTGGGATGCACATCGCGCCGGATCGGTGCTATGGCGGGGCCTTCCATCCAGAAGTAGTCGCCCCGCGCCGGCGCCCAGAAATGCTGATGGGCATCGATCATCATGACGCGATCCTGTGGGACCTGATCCCCCTCACCCTCCCGTCGCTGCCGCGACGGGCCCCTCCCTCTCCCCGCTGGGGAGAGGAAAATTTACGCACTTTTCCCTCTCCTCTTGGGGGAGAGGGAGGGGCCCATTGCGCAAGCAATGGGAGGGTGAGGGGGATCAGGTCTCTCCGTCTTGACTCAATCCCAAACTGTCGCTGATCTCCCGGAATGACCACGACCCACTCGCAGGCCCGCGCCTTACGCAAATCACCAACCGATGCGGAAGCCATTCTCTGGTCGCGACTGCGCAATCGCCAGATGGCCGGGCGCAAATTCCGCCGCCAGGTGCCGCTGCTCGGATATGTCGTGGATTTCGTAAGCCTTGACGCGCGCCTCATTGTCGAACTCGATGGCCGCCAACATGCGGACCGGGCCGAACAGGATGCGAAGCGAACCAGCGACCTCGAAGCCGCCGGTTTCATCGTCCTGCGTTTCTGGAACACAGATATTTTCACCGGTCTCGACGGCGTGCTGACGGCAATCCACGCTGCTTTGGAACCGTATGAATACGCGGTCCTGTAAGACATGCGCAATTTTCCCTCTCCCCAACGGGGAGAGGGTGGGGCCCAAGCGAAGCTTGGGAGGGTGAGGGGGATCGCGTCTCTCATTTCGGCACCGGCGCCTCCTTGTGCAGCAAGCCTTGCGCCTTGAGATCAGCCCACAGGGCCTTCGGGATCTTCGCACTCATCGTCTTGACATTGAGCGCCACTTCCCGGGGCGAGGCGGCACCGGGAATGACGCTCACCACCGCGGGATGCGTGAGCGGGAAGCGCAGCGCCGCCTGCGCCAGCTTCACCTTGTGGCGCGCGCACACCGCTTCGATCTTCTTCACCCGGTCGAGTATGTGCTTGGGCGCGCGCTCGTAATTGTACCAGGCGCCGGGTTGGGTCCGGAGGCGAGAATGCCGGAATTATAGGGGCCGCCGAGCACGATGCCGATGCCGCGTTGCGTGGCCAGCGGCAGGAAGGAGTTGAGCGCTTCCTGTTCGAGAAGCGTATAGCGCCCGGCCAGCAGGAACAGGTCGAAATCGCCCTGCCGGCTGAGGATTTCGCACACCTGCCATTCGTTGACTCCGGCGCCGAAGGCCTTGATCGTCTTCTCGTCGCGGAGCTTGACCAGCGCCTTGTAGCCGCCCGCCATGAACGTCTTCACATGTTCATCGCGTGCCGTTTCCGACTTGTGCGTGAAGACATCGAGATCGTGGGCGAAAAGGATGTCGACGAGAATCGATGCCGAGCCGTTCCAGCGAGAATTCAAGCGAGCGCATCACGCCGTCATAGGTGTAGTCGTAGATTTCGCGGCGCGACGGCGTGTCGAAGAACTTGCCGATGCCGGTGCGTTCATTGGGCGGGCAGGCCTGCAGGAGCCGTCCGACCTTGGTGGAGATCACGTAATCGCTGCGCTTCTTGCCGCGCAGGAAATGATTGAGCCGCGTTTCCGAAAGCCCCAGCCCATAGAGCGGGGCCGTATCGTAATAGCGGATGCCCGCCTTCCACGCCGCCTCGAAGGTGGCTTGCGCATCCTTTTCCGAGTGCGCGCGATAGAGATTGCCCATGGGTGCCGCGCCGAAGCCAAGCTCGGTGAAGGAAATGGTGGCACCCGACGGCGCCGTGAAACGGCTCTTCTTCATGGTTCGCTCAATCCGCTGCTGTTGAGATCGGCGAAAAGTTCCGGCCGCTGCCGCGCGAAGGCTTCGAGCTCAGTGAGAACCGCGTCGAGATGCGCCTGCATGGCCTTGACCGCCGCATTCGCATCGCGCCGCTGCAGCGCCTCGACGATCGCCCGGTGTTCATCGAGGGTCACTTCCTGGCGCCGGCGCGAGCTGAGCATGCGCCGCACCCGCTCGAGTCCGAGGCGCGCCGTCTCGGCCGCCATCTTCACCCGCTCGAAGCCCAGCGCGTCGAGAACGATGGCGTGGAATTGCAGATCGAAGCGGTGAAAACCGTTGCGGTCGCCCGACTCGACCGCCGCCGCCTGATAGCGCAGGTTCTGCTTCATATCGTCGATGCGGTCGGCGCTCAGCGTTTTCGTCAGTGTACGGATGGCTTCGGTTTCGATCGCCCGGCGCAGGAACATGTTCTCGCGCGCGTCGGAAATCCGGATCAGGGCCACCCGCGAGCCGCTCTGCGGCACGATTTCGACCAGCCCTTCGGCGTTGAGCCGGTTCATGGCCTCGCCCACCGGAAATCGCGAAACCCCGAGCCTTGTAGCGATCGCCTGCTTGTCGAGGAATTCGCCCGGCTTCAGGTCAAGCGAGATGATCGCCTTGCGGAGCGCCGCGATGCACCCGGTCCGTCGGCGCCCCCCTTGGCCGTTGCCCGGCCGGGGTCGAGAAAATCATATGTGACGGCGGCAACTGACATGCTAACATGTTAGTATGAATCCCAGTGCAGGCAAGCACCAAAAATTCGCCAGCGAAAGTCGCCAAACATGACGCAAATTGCACCGAAACCTCCACGTATGCTGCGCCTGAGCAGCGCCGACAATGTCCTTGTCGCCATCGATGTCGTTGAAAAGGGCGCCACGGCACCGGAGGGAATAGTTGCCCGCGATCGCATCATGAAAGGCCACAAGATGGCGGCCGCCGCCATAAAGACCGGTGAGCCGGTCCGCAAATTCGGCCAGATCATCGGCTTCGCCAAGTCCGATATCGCCAAGGGCGATTGGATTCATGAGCACAATACCGGCATGGCCGATTTCGCCCGCGACTACGCCTTCTGCGAGGATGCAAAGCCCGAGGACATCTTGCCAGTTGAGCGGCAGGCCACCTTCCAAGGCTATCGCCGCGCCAATGGCAAGGTCGGAACCCGCAACTACATCGGCATCATGACCAGCGTGAACTGCTCGGCGACGGTTGCGAGCTTCATCGCCGAGGAGATCAGCCGCTCCGGAATTCTCAAGGATTATCCCAACATAGATGGCGTAGTCGCACTCCGCCAGGACAATGGCTGCGTCATCGATTATCGCGGCGCCATCTTCGACATCCTGAAGCGCACCACCTGGGGCTATGCCACCAACCCGAACATGGGCGGCGTTCTGATGGTGGGGCTGGGCTGCGAGGGTTTCCAGATTCCGCGCTTCAAGGAGGCCTATGGCATCGTCGAAGAACGACACCTTCCGCACCATGACCATCCAGGAGACGGGCGGCACCCGCAAGACCGTGGCGGCGGGCGTTGCTGCGGTCACGCGCCATGCTGCCCCATGTCAATGCCGTGAAGCGCGAAACCTGCCTTGCCTCGGAATTGATGCTGGCCCTGCAATGCGGCGGCTCCGACGGCTATTCCGGCATCACCGCCAATCCGGCACTGGGGGCCGCCGTCGATCTTCTGGTCCACCATGGCGGCACCGCCATTCTCTCCGAAACCCCGGAAATCTATGGCGCCGAGCATCTGCTCACCCGCCGCGCCGCCACCCGAGAGGTCGGCGAGAAGCTCGTCGACATCATCCACTGGTGGGAGGACTACGCCAAGCGTAACCTGATGGAAATGAACAATAATCCATCGCCCGGCAACAAGCTCGGCGGGCTCACCACGATCCTCGAGAAATCCTTGGGCGCCGCCGCCAAGGGCGGCACCACCACGCTCCGCCATGTCTATCGCTACGCCGAGCCGGTGACGGGCAAGGGCTTCGTCTTCATGGATACGCCGGGCTATGATCCGGTCTCGGCCACGGGTCAGGTGGCGGGCGGCGCCAACCTCATCTGCTTCACCACCGGGCGCGGCTCGGCCTATGGCTGCAAGCCCGTGCCCTCGATAAAACTTGCAACCAATTCAGACGTTTACCGCCGCATGATCGACGACATGGACATCAATTGCGGCGACGTCCTGGAAGGCGTTTCGATCGCCGACAAGGGCCAGGAAATTTTCGACCAAGATCCTCAAGGTGGCCTCGGGCGAGCGCACCAAATCCGAGGAATTGGGCTATGGCGACAATGAGTTCGTGCCCTGGCAGGTAGGCGCCGTCATGTAGCCCCGCCCCAGCCTTGATTGAACCATGTTTTCCGGGATTCATTTCCCGTCAAGGCTAAGCCGCTAGAACAATTTCCAGGGCGGGCCAAGGCCGGGATGGGGATGGGCATTTTTACCAAACGCAGGAAGCCGAAGCGCAAGCAGCGCATCGAACCGCACCTGTTTGCGAGGCGCGCCTCCGAGGCCTCCGGCAAGGGGCGGCGGCGCTCGCTCGTGCGTGTGTTATTCTCTTTCTTCCTCCTCATCGGATTCTGGGGCGCGGTCGCGGCGGGGCTTGGCGTCGGCTATGTCTGGTTCACCCTCGACGGCAAGGGCGTGCTGCAAATCCCCGCCCGCGAGCCGGGCATCATGCTGCTCGCCGCAAACGGCGCCGTACTCGCCGAGCAGGGCGCCTTCTATGGCGACGAGGTCCGCCTCGCCGATCTGCCCGACTATGTTCCAAACGCGGTGATCGCCATCGAGGACCGCCGCTTCCACTCCCATTGGGGTGTCGATCCGCAGGGCCTGATCCGCGCGGCTTACGAGAATTACCGGGCGGGCCGCGTCGTCCAGGGCGGCTCCACCATCACCCAGCAACTGGCCAAGAACCTGTTCCTCGAGCCCGACCGCACCTACCGGCGAAAGGCGCAGGAAATGGTGCTGGCGATCTGGCTGGAAGGGCGCTTTTCCAAGGACGAGATCCTGCAGCTCTATCTCAACCGCGTCTATTTCGGCGGCGGCGCCACCGGCATCGAGAAGGCGGCCCAGACCTATTATCGGAAATCGGCCCGCGATCTCAGCCTCGCCGAGGCGGCGACGCTGGCCGGCCTGTTGAAGGCGCCCGCCACCTACAATCCGGCCACCCATCCCGAAGCCGCCGCCGAACGCGCCAGGCTGGTGCTCGCCGCCATGACCGAGACCGGCGCCATTTCGCAGCGGGAAGCGGCCCGCGCCATCGACCATCCGGCCGAGGTGGTGGCCTCCAATTATGTTCCCGCCACCCAGTATGTCGCCGACTGGGTGATCGAGCAGTTGCCCGAATTCGTCCGCGATTACGACCAGTCGATCGTCGTCGAGACCACCATCGACCCGTCGCTGCAGTCTCTTGCCGAGAAATCCCTGCGCCGGCACCTGGCCGAGGAGGGCGCCAAGCTCGATGTCAGCCAGGCGGCCTTCGTGATGCTGGATACCTCCGGCGCCATCAAGGCCATGGTCGGCGGCCGCTCCTACAAGAAGAGCCAGTTCAACCGCGCCACCAAGGCCAAGCGCCAGCCGGGCTCGGCCTTCAAGCCCTTCGTCTATCTCGCGGCAATCGAGCAGGGCTACACGCCGGATTCGGTCGAGATCGACGAGCCGGTGCGGATCGGCGACTGGCAGCCGGAAAATTACAAGCGCAAATATCTGGGCCCGGTGACGCTCGAGCAGGCAATCGCCCTGTCGCTCAACACGATTTCCGCCAAGCTTACGAGTTATGTGGGCCCCGACAGCGTCGCCGCCGCCGCCCATCGCCTGGGCATCACCTCACACGCTCGGCCGCGATGCCTCGATAGCCCTTGGCACCTCGGAGGTGACGCTTCTCGAAATGACCGCGGCCTTCACGCCCTTCGCCAATGGCGGCGCGCCGGTTGCGCCCTTCGCGGTGCGCCGCGTCCTCAACCGCGACGGCGTGGTGCTCTACGAGCGCAACGGCGACGGTCTCGGGCAGGCGATTTCGATCTACGATCTCGGCTCCATGAACCGCATGCTGCGCGCCGTCATAACCGAAGGCACCGGGCAGGCGGGCCCAGTTCGGCGGCTTCGATCTCGCCGGCAAGACCGGCACCAGCCAGGATTACCGCGATGCCTGGTTCATCGGCTATTCGAGCTATCTGGTGGCGGGCGTCTGGGCCGGCAATGACGACAATTCGCCGACCCGCAAGGTGACCGGCGGATCTCTCCCCGCCGCCATCTGGAAGGACGTGATGGAAGAGGCCCATCTCGGCTTGATGCCGCAGCCGCTTCCCGGCGCCGATGCGACGGGCGATCTCGACGCCATCGCCATGCTGCCGGGCGAACAGGATTTGGCCGGCCTCGCCGATTCCGAACCGCGGAGCGGCGGCTTTCTCGACACCATCGGCGGCTTCTTCGGCGGCGACTCCGAACCCCCGCCGGCAAACAAGAAGCGCAAGAAGAAGTGGTGGGAAGGCGATCGCAACCGCTGATCGGCGCAGCGGCTTGATGATGTTCCATTCGCAGCCGGTGAATTCATAACGCATGATTCGTGGCTCCGGTTTGGGGGCTTGAATCACGTCTCCGGCAACGTTACCAACCGCAAGCCGCCATGTCCGGAATGACCTAATGACCGGACATATGCCAGAACCGACGATACTGACTTCGCCGCCTCAACGCGCCGCTCGGATTGACGACCGCAACCTTACAAAACCCCGGAGATTCGAAAAGATTCCGGCATGGCGTTGACGATTGGTCCGGCCGAATGATTAGCGCTTGGGTCATATACATTACCGACACCGCAGCGACAATCTGCTCAAGTCCACTGGTCAGGCCCTGAAATTGGTGTGACGCGGGGACTATCGAATCGTGTGGAAATTCACGGATTATTAACCGAATCGGTAAGGTTCTTTGCAGACAACGCAGCGGGGTTGGTCCGCGCCTGGCCGGCTCAGTTTGAGGGACGCCGCAATGAACAGGCATTTGGATGACTATACCGGGGTATTTGACACCGACCAGATCAGGTTGATGACGGCAGTGTGCATGGCAAAGGCGCAGACAACAAACGAAATTGAGGTCAAGGGGGTTTGGCTGACCTTGGCGAAGGAATGGCAATTGCTGGCCGAAAAATGTCGAGAAGAGCAATGCACGGAACGCTAGAAATCTGGTGAGTGACCGCGCTGCCTAACGGCCCCCAAAGGCGAGCTTTGCCCTCCCATCGAACTCATCAACCCCGCGGCCCGCAATTCGCCCTGGCTCGCCCCAGGCAGCCGCAGTGCCGACCGGAAAACCGCTGACAGCCGCAATCGCCCGGCCCTGCACGGCCCTCGCGGGTCACGGGTTTTCAGGTCTGGTCGGACTGAGGGACTGGGTCAAGACAGGGCCAGCCTCTCCCCAAGGGTCGCATCGTGGGCCGATCTTTTCGAGATTGTCGGCAAGCCCCTGCCACTGTTTCGCCAGGGTCAGCCATTGTGCCTGGATTTCGGAATCGCCTGCCGCTCGCGCCCTTGCCAGGCACTCTCCAGCCTTCCGGCGATACTCCGCGACCTTGTCGAGTGACAAACCAACCCCCAGTGTAACAAAGGAAAACTCCCCACGGAGGAAATGGTTCCAGCGCAATGGAAAAAAACTCTGGCCTGTCTGGAACCGTCGTGCCCGTCATGGGTTATGCGAACTGAGGCGGTGAAATCTATGTCATCCGCACACACTGCAGACTATCGCCGCAAGGCTAGGGAATGCTTCGGACGGGCCAAAACAACAAAAGATGCCGAGGCCAGGGCGTACTGGCTTGCCTTGGCGGAGGATTGGCAATCGCTGGCCGAACATGTCGAGAGGAGTGAGGCACGGAGCGCGATAAATCTGGTAAATCTGGAGAGGGGCCACGATGCCTAGAGGCCGAAAAAGCTTCACCCTGGCATCGGGCCTTGCCATATCGGACTGGCATCGGGCCTAGGCGATATTACGTTCCTTGCGCCGTGCCGCGAGCATTTCAGGCGGCGGGCTAGTTACCGGCCGACTTTCGGCAACCCTCAGGGTCTGGGCTTCGATATGGACAATGCGCCCGCAATCGAGACAGCCGATCTCGAGGAGTTGGGCGATCGGCACTGCGGACACCAACAGGCATCCAAGAAGCGCAAGAAGAAGTGGTGGGAAGGCAATCGCAACCGCTGATCAGCGCAGCGGCTTGACGAAGTTGCATTCGCACTCGGTGAGTTCATAACGCATGATTCGCGGCTCCGGTTTGGAGGCTTAAATCACGTCTCCGGCAACATCACCGACCGCAAACGGCCATGTCCGGAATGACCCGGGCATGGAACGGACATACCAGAACCGACGATACTGACCCAAAGCAGACTTAGGATTTCCTTTGTGAGCAGCTGGCAAGGCGCCGTCCACACGTGACAGACTCCAAATTGATATGGCGAGGCCTTTTCAACTCCTAAAAGTGAAAGCCCCGATGATAGTCGCGCGCGAATCCGTCTCAACGCGGCTCAGTTGTCAACGCGACAGTGTCCAGCTTGCCGAAGAAATCCGCCTTGCCGAGCGGTACGCCGTTGTGACGCAAGATGGCGTAGGCGATTGCCATGTGGAAATGGAAATCCGGGATGGTCACGGCCGCGGCATAGTCCACCGCCGTCATGCCCTCGGTGTCATCGTAGAAAAGCGGCACGATCTTCGCCGCCTGCTCCGCCACCCTCGCCGCAGGGATTGCCCGAAGGTAGTCTGCCGCCGTGTCGAGGCCCTTGCGCAGCTCTGGCCATGTCGTCTCGTCGTAGCCCACATGTGGCGCAGGCGCATCGGAAAAGTGCCGCGCGAAATCGACAGAGATATAGCAGACGTACTGGACCTGCTGCAGCAGATTGTACATGTCGGGATAGAGGCGCGCCTGCAGGTACACATCCAGTCCGATATCGTTCTTCGCGGCATGACTTTCGGCCTTGTCCATGATCTGCGCCATGCTGCGAAGTGAGGCCTCAATCGCGGCAATTGTCAGCCGGTGGATAGGATTGCCTTTGCGCGCTTCAACCATGTCAGTCTCCTCTCCTGCCTGTAACACTTGCGATAAGGGCCATTGTGCCGCATTGGTCTGGCGTCGCTGATAGGCCTCCGGTGGAGTAAATCCAAGCCATGCGAGTGGCGGAAATTCAACGGTCTTCACGGACGGCCGGTTCATCTGGCGGTCGCGCCGGATCGCCTGCAGGAAGCACGTCGCAGGCCCATTCCATGCGCTTCCAGGCGGGGATTGGAGTTGCGACCGCAGCCTTCGGCACAAACTGCGAGCGCTCCACCAATTGCATTTTGTGGATGTAGCGCGGGCAATTCGGAAACACCTGCCGCACATGCACTCTCACCACGAACTGCGCTTCCGGGTAAGCCGGTTCAAATGAATGGGCGGGTTCGATCCGCGCAGTTCCGTTGAGCCTTAGCCGCTTCCGGTTCTCGAAATCAATGAACAGCAAACCAACATCGGGGTTTTCGAGGGTGTTACCCATCGAGACATACATGCCGTTGCCGTCGTAGTTAGGGAATACGAGATTTTGCGCGTCGATGACACGCACGAAGCCCGGATCGCCACCTTTGTAGGAGCAGTTGGGCCGGCCAGACTTGTCAGCTGTCGCCAGAAAGAACATGTCCATGCGCTCGATGAATGCGCGATCGTCGGGGGTGATGTGTTCTCGAAATAATCGTTCTTCAATTCGATCGGCGAGGCGTTCGGTATCGAACTCGCGCTGCAACTGGCGGTGGCTATCGCCATACAACTTTGACATCGCATTTCTCCGTCCGCCAGATCGCACCTGCCGTCATCTTGTAATGTACAGTTTCGATTTGTGCGACGACTTGCTTCTTCGCGAGCAGGAAATACGTTCGGCAGCATCTCAGACTAATATCATTCAATCCACCTATCAAGTATGGCACTGGATGCGCCCGACTATTGACGATCCGCCGCAAGCAGCGCACGCTTCCCGGATCTCGGAGCTCCAATCATGGAAATCAAAGCCGCGATCTGCCAACGGCCGCCCGTGCTGCTCGACAAAAGGGCTTCGATGTCGGCGGCATTGGCCATGGTCGAGGAGGCGGCTGGCCAGGGCGCCCGGTTGATCACATTTCCCGAGGCGTTCCTGCCGGGCTATCCCACATGGGTGTGGCGATTGCGCCCGGGCGCCGACATGGCGCTGGGAAACGAAATTCACTGCCAGTTGCGGCTCAACGCAATCGACATCGGTTCTGGCGAACTCGATCCCCTTCGGGAGGCAGCCGCACAACACGGCATGGTGATCGTCATGGGGATGCACGAACTCGATACCGAGTTCAGCGGTTCGACGCTGTTCAATACGGCGGTTGTGATCGGCGATGATGGCACAGTCCTGAACAGGCACCGCAAGCTCATGCCTACGAACCCCGAGCGCATGGTGTGGGGTGCCGGCGACGCAAGGGGCTTGCGCGTTGTTGAAACGAAGTTCGGGCGTCTCGGCTGCCTCTTGTGCTGGGAAAACTACATGCCGCTGGCCCGCTATGCGCTTTACGCCCAGCGTATGGACATTCTGGTGGCCATCACCTGGGATTGCGGCGACCTATGGACCGCGAGCATGCGACATATCGCCAAGGAAGGTGGATGCTGGGTCCTGTCATCGGCAACAGCTCTGCAAGGATCGGATATTCCATCCACATTCCCAGGCCGTGCCCAGCTCTTCAAGGACGAGGAATGGATCAATCCGGGCGACGGCATCGCCGTCAAACCCGGCGGCAGTGTCGTTGCCGGGCCGCTACACGAGGAGAAGTCAATCCTCTATGTCATGATCGATGCGGATGCGGCTCGTGCCTCTCGGAAATCGCTCGACCCCTCCGGCCACTATGCCCGATCGGACGTTTTTCAATTGACAGTGGACCGGCGTCAAAAGGCTCCGGCAATATTTCAGGATTCAGACTAGTATGGTGCATGAAAGAGTTGAAGTGTCTGCTGTTGGCCCTTATCGGAAGTTCCATCCGCAGCGCTCTTGGTCCGATTCAACCCCGACTGCGGACACCAACAGACCGCGGCGAGATCGGCTACTTCATGGGCGGCGACATACCGGCATTATCTGGCGCTTTGGCAAGCTGCATTGAGCCGGTAGTCCGGCATTGGCCCTTTAGAGAGCTCTTGCCTGTACTACGACTTGCGCTTATCAACTCATAGCCGCAAAGCGTCTTAGCAAGCGCCGGTTTCAAGCGGCCGCCGGGTCCATCCGGTGCTGGGCTGTTGCCTCTCCAAGCCCCGGCCGGTCTCCAGCATGGCTTCCTGGGCAGCGCAGCAAGACGAGAGTACACGGGCCGCCATAAGTTGCTCGATCAGGAAAGTGACTTGTCCGATGTCGCATCGATCCTTCTGCCGACGAGGAATGGTCATCATCGTTGACTCCTGCGTTGATGTGATCGTCCACGCTTATAATATGACATCCCCCCAATGACCAGATCGTTAACCTGACATCCACCCGATGACTGGCTTGTTAAGGCCGAGGGGGATCAGGACTTGCAGTTGAAGCACCTGGTCCCCCTCATCTTCCCACGCCTCCGGCATGGGCCCCTTCTTCTCCCCCATGGGGAGACGAAAAATACAGGCAACCGCTTCAATGAATAACGAAACCGCGCTAGCGCGCCGCGATGCGGTGCACGTCCTGGCCGTGCGCCTTCAGCCATTTCTTGGCCAGCGAGGCTTCCGGGCAGTGCTGGAGCACCAGCCGCCAGAATTGCGGCCCGTGATTCATGTGCTTGAGATGCGCCACTTCATGGGCCGCGACATAGTCGAGCACATGGGCAGGGGTGAGGATCAGCCGCCAGGAGAATGACAAGTCCCCCGTCGCCGAACACGATCCCCAGCGGCTCGTCTGATCGCGGATCGAGATGCGCCGGAAGTTGACGCCCATGGCCGCGGCGTAACGCTGCGCGGCCGCCGTCAATTCCCGCCTGGCCGCGAGCTTCAGCCAGTCGGTGAGCCGGCGGGCGAGATGCGGCAACTCGCCCGGCACGTGGATCAACTGCGCCAGCGGATCGGCCGTCACCGTGCCGCGCCGCGAAGGGATGTGGCGGATCTCATGGGGCAGCCCGCGGAGCGGTATGGCACTGCCGGGCGCCAGGGCAACCCGCTCGCCCCTCTGCGCCAGCCGCGCCTCAAGCCAGGCCGCCGAGCGTTCGGCGAAATCCAAAGCCCTGGCCCGCGACACGCCCCTGGGCACGGTGACGATAGCCGCCGTTGCCTCGCTGTTGAGACGCAAGACCAGCCTTCGCGCCTGCCCGTGCCGCCGGAACACCACTTCAAGGCCGGAGGGCCCGATGGCGAGCCGTGCCGGCTCAAGCGGTTTCGGCGACAGGAATCGCCGCAGGGCTCGCAAGGGTTTTGGCATCAGGCGTTGGCGTTCACGAAGGCGACGATTTTCGGCACCACCTCGTTGCGGAAGCGCGAGCCGTTGAACACGCCGTAGTGGCCGACATGCGCCTGCAGATGGTGCAGTTTCTTCTCCGGCGGCAGCGCGGTGCACAGATCATGCGCCGCCTCGGTCTGGCCAACGCCGGAAATGTCGTCGCGCTCGCCCTCGATGGTCATCAGCGCGGTCAAGGTGATTTTGGCGGGATCGACGCGGCGGTTGCGATGCACGAAGCTGCCGCGCGGCAGGTCGTGGTTGACGAAGACCTTCTCCACCGTCTGCAGATAGAATTCCGCCGTGAGATCCATGACCGACATATACTCGTCGTAGAACTCGCGGTGCTTGTCGGCCGAATCGCCGTCGCCCTCGACCAGATGCCAGTAGAGCTCGCGGTGGGCGTCGACATGGCGGTCGAGATTCATGGTCATGAAGCCGCCGAGCTGCAGGAAGCCGGGATAGACGTCGCGCATGGCGCCGGCATGCGGGAACGGCACTTTCATGATGACGTTCTGGCGGAACCAGTCGGCGCCGCGCTGCTCGGCCAGCCGGTTGACCGCGGTGGGATTGCGCCGCGTGTCGATGGGCCCGCCCATCAGGATCATGGTTTTGGGGGTCGCCTTGTCCTTGTCCTCGTTCATCAGCGCCACCGCCGCCATCACCGGCACCGAAGGCTGGCACACCGCCATGACGCTGCGTGCCGGGGCCCAAGAGCGCGCAGCATCTCGATCACATAGTCGACATAATCGTCGAGATCGAATGTGCCCTGCGCCAGAGGCACGGTGCGCGCATCGATCCAGTCGGTGATGTAGACGTCGTAATGGGGCAGCAGGGCCTCGACGGTGCCGCGCAGCAGCGTCGCATAATGGCCCGACATGGGCGCCACGATCAGCAGCTTGTGCTCGGGCTTGGCCTTGCGGTTGAAGGTTCGCTCCTTGCGGAAATTGAGCAGCCGGCAGAACGGCTTTTTCAGCACCACGGTCTCGCTCACCGCTACGAGGTCGTCGCCCACGATCGTATCGGTGATGCCGAAGAGGGGCTTGCCATAGCGGCGCGTCACCCGTTCGAAGACTTCCAGCGAGGCCGCGACCGACCGGCCCATATAGGTGTATGACAGGGGATTGGCGGCGCTATGCCAGATAATTCAGGCCGGCATCGGCCATGGCGCGCCATGGCGCCAGAGCGGCATGATTCATCTCGTAGAGATAATACAGCATTCGAACTCAAGCCCTTGCCCCAATTTGCGCCACGAAAGTAACCATTTCGTAAACTTTCGGCAACCGCCCATTTCCTGAGCCTTTTGGCCTAATTGGAGATCGCCTCGCGGAGCTCCTGGGCGAGCGCCTTGGCATTCGTGGTATAGCCGAAGTGCTTGCGGAAGCGGCCCTCCGGGTCCATCAGATATATGATGGTGGAGTGGTCCATTTGATAGTCCCCGGATGTTCCGCTGCTCGCGGCCTTCTTGTAGTAGACTCGGTAGGCCTTGCGCGATCGCGGCGATTTCCTCCGGCGAACCCGTCAGTCCCACAAGCCGCGGGTGAAAGTTCCCGACATATTGCCTGAGCACCTCCGGTGTATCGCGCTCGGGATCGATGGAAACGAAGACCGGCTGTATATTGTTCGCCTTCCGGTCCGAGCTCGTCGAGGGCCGCCGACATCACCTGCAATTCCGTCGGGCAGAAATCGGGACAATAGGTGAAGCCGAAAAACACCAGCATGTATTTGCCGAGAAAATCCTTCTCGGTGACGCGCCGGCCGGTGTGATCGACGAGGCTGAATGGTCCGCCGACCAGCGCCGTGCCGCTCGTCAGTGGGCCGCTTCTGCCCAAGGTGAAATAAAAGGCAGCGGCGGCAATGGCGAGTGCAATCGCCAGAACCGAGATCGCGAATATGGCCTGCGAGCGTGAGGGCAAAGCGGATAACCTTCGTTTTGTCACCACATAGGTCTAAGCTGCGGCTCGGGCAACCCGACGGAATGTTGCACATCGTCACATGAACGAAATGCCGCCAAGCGGCCAGGCCGCCATCCGCGAAGAGGACCTGGGCCTGCTGCGTCTGCGCACCCTGGTGCGGCTGCGCTGGCTCGCCGTCATCGGCCAGACGGGCGCGGTGCTGGGTGTCTATTATCTGCTCGGCTTTCCCCTGCCACTCGGCCTCTGTCTCGCGGTCATCGCGCTCAGCGCCTGGCTCAATATCTTTCTCAGCCTGCGCTGGCGCAAGAGTGTCCGCCTCAAGCCGTCGCACGCGGGGCTGCTGCTCGGCTACGATGTCATCCAGCTTGCCGTCCTTCTCTATCTGACCGGCGGGCTGGAAAATCCCTTCGCCTTCCTGTTTCTCGTGCCGGTGACCGATTTCGGCCACGTCCCTGCCGCTCAAATGGACCCTGTGGCTCGGGAGCGCTCGCCTTCCTCTGCGCCACCTTCCTCGCTATCGAGCACCTGCCGCTGCCGTGGAATGCCGGCGGCACCGCTGGTGCTGCCGCAGGCCTATATCGCCGGCATGTGGGCGGCGATCGTCTGCGGCGTCGTCTTCTCGGCGATCTACGCCCGCCGCATCGCCGAGGAGGCGCGCCAGATGTCGGCGGCGCTCTCGGCCACCGAAATGGTGCTGGCGCGCGAGCAGCGGCTCTCGGCGCTTGACGGCCTTGCCGCCGCCGCCGCCCATGAACTGGGCACGCCGCTGGCCACCATCGCGCTCGTCGCCAAGGAGCTGAAGCGCGAACTGCCGCCGGATGGTCCGCATACGGAGGATATCGATCTGCTGATCAGCCAGGCCGGCCGCTGCCGGGAAATCCTGTCGCGGCTCGCCAACCGCGAGGCCGAGACCGACGAAATCTACCAGCGCACCAAGCTTGTCGGTGATGATCGAGGACCTGGTTGCACCCCTGCGCGGCTCCGATGTCGAAATCTCCGTCGATGCCGCTGCCGGCGATGGCGCCGCCGCCGCCCGAACCGGTGTTCCGGCGCAATCCGGCCATCGCCTATGGCCTCGGCAATCTTCTGGAGAATGCCGTCGACTTCGCCGAAAGCAAGGTCGGCGTCGAGGCGCGCTGGACCGAGGCGAACGTGTCGATCGCGGTGGGCGACGACGGGCCCGGCTTCCACCAGGACGATCTTCGACCGGCTCGGCGATCCCTTCGTCACCACCCGGCGGGGCTATGGCGCGGACGACGAGGCGATGAGAGCACGCCACGAGGGCATGGGCCTCGGCTTCTTCATCGCCAAGACCCTGCTTGAGCGCTCCGGGCGCCGCGGTCTCGCTGGCCAACCGTCCGCCACCCGGCCATGGCGCGGTGGTCCAGGTCGTCTGGCCGCGCGCCGCCGTCGATGTCGGCAAGGGCTGAGCCCATCCAATGCCTGCCATTGACAGCATCCGATGCGGGGCTAGAGACATGAGGATCGCATGACCGAAATCAAGCTTCCCGCCGACAAGACCCTGCTTGCTCGTCGATGACGACAAGCCGTTCCTGACCCGGCTTGCCCGGGCCATGGAGACGCGCGGCTTCGACGTGCGCATGGCCGAATCGGTGGCCGAGGGTATTGCAGCAGGTGAAGAAGGGCGCCCCCGGCTTTGCCGTGGTCGATCTCCGGCTCGGCGACGGCAACGGCCTCGATGTGATCGAGGCCCTGCACCAGGCCCGGCCCGACGCCCGCGCCGTGGTGCTGACCGGCTACGGCAACATCGCCACCGCCGTCACCGCCGTCAAGCTCGGCGCCATCGACTATCTCGCCAAGCCCGCCGATGCCGATGCCGTCTATGGCGCGCTGGTGGGCGACAAGGACAACCGCGCCGCCCTGCCCGACAATCCCATGTCGGCCGACCGGGTGCGCTGGGAGCACATCCAGCGCGTCTATGAGCTGTGCAACCGCAATGTTTCGGAGACGGCGCGCCGCCTCAACATGCACCGCCGCACCCTGCAGCGCATTCTGGCCAAGCGCGCGCCTAAATAGGCCCCGGATCGTAGAGCCCGTGCAGCCGGAGGCGGCGGCGCGGGCGAAGGCAAGGGTCAGCGCCTTGCGCCGCGAGGGGTGCAGCGGCGTTTCTTCCGGATGGCGCAGGATTTCGGCGCCCCAGCTGTCGGCAACGATGAGCCCGGTCTCGCCGGGATCACCTCGCGGTCCATGCTCTGCGGAATGGCGAAGAACAGCCGGTCGCAATAGTCGCGGTAGTCCGGCCATTTCGGATCGCAACGGAAATCCGCAAGCGAGGACTTGATTTCGACGATCCAGATCGCCCCGCCGCGCCCAAAGCCATGACATCGGCGCGGCGCCCGGTCGCCAGGGTGAATTTCGGTCAGCGTCGCAAAACCGGCCTGGCGCAGCAGGCGGCAGACGCCCCTTCTGCACCATCAGCGCGGTTGCCGACTGCCGTCCATCGGGCCTGATTTCGATCGTCACCGGTGCCCCTTGTTGACCTTCGCGATTTGCACCTAATGTCTCTCCCCAAACGGCGCGCCGGTCAACGGTGCGGGAAGAATGAAGAGGATGAAGCGTGGCGGCATTGCTGGCCATCAGCCGCGTCATCGACGCGATCAGCCGGAAAACCGGTGTCATTGCGACCTGGCTCGTGTTGCTCGCGGCGCTGGTCAGCGCCTTCAACGCGCTGTTCCGTTACAGCATCAGCACGATCATCTATGTCGATGCCAAGCTGCGCGTGTTCGGCGGCGGCCTGGGTTTCCTGCTCGATCTCTACGGGAACAACTCCAACACGCTCCGCGATCTGCAGCTTGTCATGTTCGCCGGCATGGTGATGCTGGGAGCATCCTGGACGCTCAAGATGAACGAGCATGTGCGGGTCGACCTGATTTACGGCTCGGTCAGCGACCGCAAGCGCAACTGGATCGATCTGACCGGTGGTTTATTGTTCCTGGCGCCGATGTGCGTGTTGCTGTTCTATTTCAGTTGGCCGTGGTTCCTCGAGTCATATAACCGGCAGGAAATGTCGTCCAATGCCGGTGGCATGCCGCGCTGGCCCTTCAAACTGTTCCTGCCGCTCGGATTTGCACTGCTGCTGCTGCAAGGCGTTTCTGAAATCATCAAGAGCGTTGCCGCACTCATCATGGGAGTCAGGCGCGAGCACATTTACGAAAAACCGGTGCAATGATCGAGTTCGTCGCCCACAATATGGCGCCGCTCATGTTCGCCGGGCTCATCCTGTTCATGCTCTACGGCTATCCGGCGGCCTTCTCGCTGGCCGCTGTCGGGCTGCTGTTCGGTTTCATCGGCGTTGAGCTGGGGCTGATCCAGCCGAATTTTCTCGGCAATATCATCTTCCAGCTCGAATCGGTTCTCGGCAACGAACTGTTGCTGGCCATTCCCTTCTTCACGCTCATGGGCGCCATCCTCGAACGCTGCGGGCTCGCCGAGGATCTGCTGGAGGGCTTCGGCCAGCTGTTCGGGCGGCGTGCGCGGCGGGCTGTCCTATGCGGTCATCCTGGTGGGCGCGGTGCTGGGCGCCATCACCGGGACGGTCGCCGCCTCGGTCATCGCCATCGGCCTGATCTCGCTGCCGATCATGATGAAATACGGCTACAATATCCGGCACGCCACCGGCGTCGTCGCCGCCTCCGGCACCATCACCCAGCTCATTCCGCCGTCGCTGGTGCTGGTCATTCTCGCCGACCAGCTCGGCAAGCCGGTGGGCGACATGTACAAGGGCGCCATGGGCGCCAGCGTCGTCCAGGTGCTGCTGTTCATGGCCTGGGTGCTCATGCTGAGCATCGTCCGGCCGGATTTCGTCCCGGCCCTGCCGCCGGAAGCGCGCACCCTGCGCGGCTGGGCCCTGGCCAAGCGCTGCATCCACGGCATGGTGCCTTCGCTCGTCCTCATCTTCATCGTGCTCGGCACCATCTTCATGGGGCTGGCGACGGCGACCGAAGCCGGTGCCATGGGTGTCGTCGGCGCCTTCGTGCTGGCCTGGATGAACCGGCGGCTCACCCGGCAGCTGGTCTGGCAGGCCATGCAGACCACCATGCGCATCACCGCCATGGTGGTGTTCATCCTGATCGGCGCGCGGGTCTTCAGCCTGGTCTTCCAGGGGGTGGGCGGCAAGGAATGGATCGAGGGATTTCTGGTTTCGCTGCCCGGCGGCGAGGTGGGCTTCCTCGTCTTCGTCAACATCTTCATCTTCGTGATTGCCTTCTTCCTCGATTTCTTCGAGATCGTCTTCATCATCGTGCCGCTGCTGGCGCCCGCCGCCGAGGCGCTCGGCATCAACCTGATCTGGTTCGGCGTGCTGCTCGGCGCCAACATGCAGACCAGCTTCATGCATCCGCCGTTCGGTTTCGCGCTGTTCTACCTGCGCGGCATCGCACCGCCCAGCATCAGGAGCAGCGAGATCTATTGGGGCGCGATTCCCTGGGTGGTGCTGCAGGTCATGCTGGTGGCGATCCTCATCGCCTTCCCGCAACTGGTGACATTCTTCCTCGACGCAGAAATCGCCGTCGATCCGGACTTCGAGATCACCGTTCCCGGCACCAGCGGCGGCACCGATCTGACGGCCCCTCCCGTGTTCGACCTGAACCAGCCGCCAGTCATCGATCCGTAGCAGGAAAGGACCCTTCGAGGCTCGCTCCGCTCGCACATCAGGGGTTAGGAGAGTTACATCCTCCTGCTTCGAGGCTCACGGGCACGGCCCGTGAGCCTCGAAGCATCGGCAGCGTAACGTGTCTCAGCTTTGATTACAGCATTTTCTTGCGCTGCAGCCCCATCATGAAGCTGTCGTACTGGAATTCGGAGAACTGCATCCACAGATAGCCATCCTTGCGGAAGGCCGACAGCGATTCGAGCAGTTTCTTGAACGCCGCATTCGACGCCGATATCTCCGCAGTAGGTCTCGTTGGCGGCGGCGAAGCATGCTTCCAGCACATCCTGCGGGAACGGCGCCAGCTTGGCGCCGGAGGACGCCAGCTTCTTCAGCGCCGCCGGGTTTCGGGCATCGTATTTCGCCATCATGTCGCCGTTCGCCGCCTGGCAAGCGGTCTTGACGATGGACTGATAAGCTGGCGGCAGTTCCGCCCATTTTGCCGTATTGACCATGGTGTGCAGCGAGCTGCCGCCTTCCCACCAGCCTGGATAATAGTAGTGGGGCGCCACCTTGTAGAAGCCGAGCTTCTCGTCGTCATAGGGCCCAACCCATTCGGCCGCGTCGATGGTGCCTTTTTCCAGGGCCTGATAGATTTCGCCACCGGCGATCTGCTGGGGAACGACACCAAGCTTGGACATGATCTTCCCGGCGAAACCGCCGATGCGCATCTTGATGCCCTGCATGTCGGCCACCGACTTGATCTCCTTGCGGAACCAGCCGCCCATCTGGGCGCCGGTATTTCCGCACGGAAACGCTATGAGATTGTGGGTGGCGAAAAATTCATTGAGCAGTTCACTGCCGCCGCCATAATAGAGCCAGGCGTTTTGCAGCCGGTTGTTGAGCCCGAAGGGGATGCCGGTGCCAAAGGAAAAGGCCGGATCCTTGCCCCAATAGTAATAGGTTGCCGTATGGCACATCTCGACGGTGCCGGCGCCAGCGGCATTCGCCGCTTCGAGGCCCGGTACGATTTCATTGGCGGCAAAAACCTGTATCTGGAACTTGCCGTCGGTAGCCTCGGACACGAATTTGGAGAACGTCTCGGCAGCCCCGTAGATGGTGTCGAGCGCCTTGGGAAAGCTCGAGGTCATGCGCCATTTGAGTTCCGGCATTGGCTGGGCGATGGCGGGCGCGGCAAGTGCCGTAGTCGCGGCGGCTGTCACGCCGGCGGACTTCATGAAATTGCGGCGATCCATTCGGTACTCCTTCTTGAGCCAAGTACTGTTGCACCGGGCGGCGGACGCCGCGCCGACGGGCGATTATAGGCAAATCCCATCGTGCGGCAATCGCGGTCGAGGCCTCCGCCGACCGTATCGCCTGGGCTCGGCGCCGCGGAGTCTTGCGCATGGCGCGCAACACCCTATGATCGGGCAAAGCCCGGCAAGAGGCTGAAGGGGAAGGCCATGCTCGTACTCGCCGCACGCAGGCTCGCATCGATGATCCTGATCATGTTCGTGATCTCGGTCATGCTCTTCGTATTTTTCGAGGGCGACAAGCTCAATCTGGCGATGCGCGTGCTCGGCCAGTATTCGACCATGGAAGGCCGCCTCGCATGGCTCGAGGACAATGGCTACAACCGCTCGCTGCTGGTGCGCTATTTCAGCTGGCTGTACGGTTTCCTCACCGGCGACTGGAAGCAGTCCGCCCAGTTCAGCGCGCCGGTCTTCGATTTCCTGCTGCCGCGGCTTGACAATACGGCGATCCTCGGCGGCCTGCGTCTTCGTCATCACCGTGGCGATCTCGCTGGTGCTTGGCGTGCTCTCCGGCATCGCCGAGGCGAGCCTCCGCGACCGCGCCATCACCATCATCTCGGTGCTCACCACCTCGCTCCCGGAATTCGCCTCCGCCACCTTCCTCGTCGCCATCTTCGTCTACTGGCTCGAACTGGCTGCCCGGCTCGTCGTCCTTCTCCAACGGCTTTTCCTGGATCGAGCTGATCCTGCCGGTCGCCGCCCTGGTCATCTACAATTTCGGCTACTACACGCGCATGACGCGGGCCTCGATGGCCGAGGTCATGACCTCGCAATATGTGCGCACCGCCGTCCTGAAGGGCCTGCCCTGTCGCGCGTGGTGATGCGCCATGCGCTGCGCAACGCGCTCATCGCGCCCTTCACGGTGATGATCCTGCAGCTCAACTATCTGCTGTCGGGCGTCGTCGTGACCGAAGTCTTCTTCGCCTATGACGGCTACGGCAAGGCGCTCTACGACGCGGCGATGTTCGGCGATGTCTATCTGATCCTGGCCGGCGCCATGATCGCGGTGGTCGTCGCGGTCCTCTCGCAGTTCATCTCCGACATCGGCTACACCTATCTCAACCCGCGCATCCGTTTCGCATGAGGACCGGCCCATGACCGAAATGATCCGCCCCAGTCGCGACGGTAGCGCCGCGTCGAGCGGCAGGTTCTCAAGCTCTTGAGATCGGTCGGGCTCTTGCGCGAATCGCGCATCGGCATGTTCGGCGCGGTCCTGGTGCTGTTCTGGGTGGTCATCGCGATCTTCGCCGATGTCCTGCCGCATCCGCGATCCGCTCGCCCAGTCGGCGCCCGATCTCCTGAAGCCCGCGCTGTCGCCCGCCCCCGACGGCGGCACCTATTGGCTCGGCACCGACGACAAGGGCCGCGACATTCTCTCGCGCCTCATCTACGGCTCGCGGCTGGTTCTGTTCTGGTCGGGCTTTGCCACCATCATTGCCTATGCGGTGGGCATGATGATGGGCGTGGCGGCGGGCTACCGGGGCGGCTGGTGGGACGAAATCCTCTCCTTCATCGGCAATGTGTTTCTGGCCTTCCCGCAGATGGTTCTCTACATCGTGATCCTCTCGCAGTTCGGGCCCGAATCGCCCCTGGGGCAGTGGCTGTCGGCCACCGGTGTCAGCACCACCTGGGTGAAGGGCCTCACCATCGTGCTGGCGGTGATGTTCGCCACCGCCCCGCAGGTGGCGCGCATCGTCCGCGGCATCGTGCTCGATCTCAAGACCCGCGACTACGTGGCCGCCGCCGAGGTGCGCGGCGAAAGCCCGCTCTACATCATGCTGGTCGAGCTTCTGCCCAATGCGCGGGGGCCCTTGATCGTCGATTCCTGCCTGCAGGCTCGGCTATGTGACCATCGCCATCGCCGCCTTGGGCTTCCTCGGCCTCGGCCTGCCGCCGCCCGATCCCGACTGGGGCAAGATGATCTCCGAGGTGCGCGGCTTCGGCTCGATGGCGGCCAATGCCATGGTCTGGCCGGCGATTGCCATTTCCTCGCTGGTGCTCGGCCTCAATCTGCTGGCCGACGGCCTGCGCGAAATCTCGCTGAGGGATTGAGCATGACCAGACACCCGGTCCTCGAATGCAAGGACGTCTCGATCTCCTATTACACGCGGGCCGGCGAAGTGCCCGCCGTCTATGATTTCAACCTGACGGTCAATCCCGGCGAGGCGGTCGGCATCGTCGGCGAGTCGGGCTGCGGCAAGTCCACCGTGGCGCTCGCCATCATGCAGTACATGGGCAAGAACGGCGCCATCACCGGCGGCGAGATCCGCTTCATGGGCCGCGACATGCGCACCATGAGCGAGGAGGAACTGCGCTCGATCCGCGGCTCGCAGATCGCCATGGTCTATCAGGAGCCGATGGCCTCGCTCAACCCGTCGATGCTGATGCGCGACCAGCTGATCGAAGTGCCGATGATCCATGAAGGCATCGATCGAGCGAGGCGGCCGAGAAGCGCGCGATCGAACTTCTCGAAGCGGTGCGCCTGCCCGATCCGCAGCGCATCCTGAATTCCTATCCGCACCAGCTTTCCGGCGGCCAGCAGCAGCGCGTGGTGATCGCCATGGCGCTGCTCTCCAATCCCAAGCTCCTGCTGCTCGACGAGCCGACCACCGCGCTCGACGTCACCGTCGAGGCGGGCGTCGTCGAGCTGATCAAGGACATCTCGAAGCGCTTCGGCACCTCGATGATCTATATCTCGCATAATCTGGGTCTCATCCTCGAGACCTGCCACCGCATCTGCGTCATGTATTCCGGCCAGTCGGTGGAAGTTGGTTCGGTGAAGCAGGTCTTCGACCAGATGCGCATGCCCTATACGCGCGGTCTCTTCGCTTCGATCCCGCTGCCCGGCACCGACCGCTTCGCCCATCCGCTGGTGCCGATCCGCGGGCAACTGCCGCTGCCGCGCGACCGGCCCACGGGCTGCACCTTTTCGCCCGCGCTGCGATTTCTTCGTCGCCGGGCGTTGCGACAAGCCCATCCCGATGCTGAACGTCAAGGGCGATCCCGGCCACGAGGTGCGCTGCGTGCGCTATGACGAGATCGACTGGGCAAAATACCGGCCGAAAGGCATCCAGAGCGAGCCCATGCTGCCCGGCAAGCCGGTGCTGCAGGTGCGCGACATGCAGAAATATTACGAGATCCGCGACAATTCCATAGCGGCATACTTCTCCGGCACCGGCATCCGCCATGTCAAGGCCAACGAGAAGATCGACTTCGAGGCCCGCGAAGGCGAAACCGTGGCGATCGTCGGCGAATCCGGATGCGGCAAGTCGACCTTCGCCAAGGTGCTGATGGGGCTCGAGGCGGCGACCGGCGGCGAGGTGCTGGTGAACGGCGTCGATGTCGGCCACCTGCCGGTGCGCCAGCGTCCGCAGGGGCTGATCTCGAGCCTGCAGATCGTCTTTCAGAATCCCTTCGAGACGCTCAATCCCAGCCACACGGTGGGCGCCCAGATCGGCCGTGTGCTGAAGATATTCGGCGTCGCCAAGACCCGCGACGGAGATCGAGCGCAAGACCTATGAGCTGCTCGACATGGTCAAGCTGCCGCGCGAATTCGCCGAGCGCAAGCCGCGCCAGCTCTCCGGCGGCCAGAAGCAGCGGATCGGCATCGCCCGCGCCTTCGGCGGCAATGCCTCGGTGGTGGTGGCCGACGAGCCGGTCTCGGCGCTCGACGTCTCGGTGCAGGCCGCCGTCACCGGGCTCTTGACCGACATCCAGCGCAAGAAACGCACCACCATGGTGTTCATCAGCCACGATCTCTCGGTGGTGCGCTATCTCGCCGACCGCATCGTCGTCATGTATCTGGGCCGCATCATGGAGCAGGGCACCACCGACCAGGTCTTCGCGCCCCCCTATCACCCCTATACCGAGGCGCTGCTCTCGGCCGTGCCCATCGCCGACACCTCGGTGAAGAAGAAGCACATCGTGCTCAAGGGCGAACTGCCCTTCGCCGATGAATCCGCCGCCCGGCTGCCCCTTCCAGACCCGTTGCCCGCGCAAGATCGGCTTGATCTGCGAAACCGAATTGCCGCCGGTGCAGGAGCTTGCTCCCGGTCACAAGATCATGTGCCACCTGCCGGCCGCCGAATTGAGGGCGATGGAGCCGGTGATCGCGATGGGGCGCAAGGCTTCGCCGAAGCCGCGCCCTCCCAAGCCGCGCCGGCGCAAGCACTAATTCTCCGACACCTTCGGCCGGTATTCGATCTCGCGGAGGAGCTTGCGCCGCATCGCCTCGGCAAAATCGGTGTAATCGGCAGCCCCGATGATGAAACTGCCGGGCCCTGTCTGCACCTTGTCCCGGTAATAATCGAGCAGCCCCGAGTCTTCGTTGGTGATGGCCAGCCCGTTGATGGTGATGCCGCGGGAGATCGCCATGGCCCGGGCCTGCGGCATCAGCACGACGAATTCGCGCGGCGCCGTCTCCTGCCCGTCACCCGAAACATCGATGGTCTTGCGGAGGCCATTGATGCCGTTCGCCTCGATGGCCCGGACGGCGGCCGCCACGCCCTCACCGATGCCGGTGGCGCCGTTCTGGCGGCGCGGGAAATTCTCGGCCAGGCGGGCGAATGCCTCGGCGTCGGCATCGCCGGCGAGCAGGAACCAGCCGCTCGTATCCTTGGGCACCTGGTGGTCGGCCCAGACGATCAGAGTGACGGCGATGCGCCCATTGCGACCTGAACGGATGGCCTCACGCACCTTGGGATCGCGGAACCCCGCGGCAATGCCCTGCATCTGCAGGGCAAACTCGCCATCGTCGACACTTCCCGATGCGTCAACCGCCAGCACCAGTTCCAGGTCGGCCACAACCGGTTCCGCGCGGGTCGGCAGGGCAAAGCCGATCAGACACACGGCCAGGATCAGGGTTCTGAGCATGGTTCAGCATAGGGCCGGCTCTCGCCCTCGCAAGAAGTTGATTTCTTTTCACCCGTCCGGCGGCATCATTTCCTGTTGCGGCACGCGCCACGAGTGCTAGGCTCACCCATAGCTCGCAGGCCCAGGCCGCGAGGCGCTGCTTTCCGGCAGCCGCAACGTTAGAAAATCCAGGGAGGAATGTTCGAAATGTCCGACAAGGAACACATACTGATCGGCAAGCTGAAGCAGCAGCTCGCCGACAAGGTCATGGACCGCCGCGACTTCGTTCGCTACGCCACGCTGCTCGGCATGGCCGCACCCGCCGCCTATATGTGGGCCGGCAAGATCACCGGCGAGAACTTCGTCCCGCAAGCGCGCGCCCAGGACATGCCGAAAGGCGGCATCATCAGGATCGCCCAGCGCATACCAAAGGTCGACAACCCGCATACCTATTCTTGGGTCTACGATTCGAACATCGCCCGCCAGGTCAACGGCTATCTGAGCCGGACCGGCACCGACAATGTGACCCGTCCGCATCTCGCGTCGAAATGGGAGGCCTCCGAGGATCTGAAGACCTGGACGCTGACCATGGCCGATACGACTTGGCACAATGGCGAGCCGTTCACGGCGGAACACGCCGCCTGGAACATCAAGCATTGCCTCGATCCCAAGGTCGGATCATCGGTAGTGGGCCTTTTGAAGGGCTATATGCTGAAAGATGTCGACACCGGCACCAAGGACGACAAGGGCAATGCGGTGATGACCACCGAGTTGTGGGACGCCAACGCCATCGAGGTGAAGGACGCCAAGACTCTGGTGCTCAACCTCCAGGAGCCGCAAGTCGCGGTGCCCGAGCACCTCTTCCACTATCCGTTCCTCATGCTCCATCCGGCCGAGAACGGCGTCTGGGGCGTGGGCTCGCAAGGCACCGAATCCTTCCAGATGACCGAGCTCGAAGTGGGCCGCAAGGCGGTGATGAAGCGCATCGCCGACCGGCCGGGCTTCGTCGATGAACTTCACTTCATCGATCTGGGCGACAATCCTTCCGCGGTCGCCGCGGCACTTGCTTCCAAGCAAGTGGACGGCATCTATCAAGGCAATGTCGAGCAGATCGATATCTACAAGGGCATGGAGCATGTCGAGATCCATACGGTGGTGACCGCGCAAACGGGTGTTGCCCGCATGCGGCTCGACCACAAGCCGTTCGACAATCCCATGGTGCGCAAGGCGGTGCGGCTTTCGACCGACGCCGAGAAGTGCCTGCAGATCGCCCACAAGGGCGTGGGCGCGGCAGCCGAGCATCACCATGTCTGCCCGGTCCATCCCGACTACAAGAAGATCGAAGCCCTCACCTATGATCCGGAAGCGGCGAAGAAACTCCTTGCCGAAGCTGGGTTCCCGGATGGCATCGACGTCGAGATCGTCTGCAAGCCCGATCCCTCCTGGGAGCAGGCGGCCGTCGAAGCCATGGTCGAGCAGTGGAAACCCGCCGGCATTCGCGCCAAGATCAATGTGATGCCGTCGAACAAGTACTGGGAGGTGTGGGACAAGGTGCCCTTCGGCTTCACCGAATGGACCCATCGGCCGCTCGGCTTCATGGTGCTGGCGCTGGCCTACCGAACCGGCGTGCCGTGGAACGAGAGCGCCTATTCAAACGCCAAGTTCGACGAATTGCTCGCCAAGGCCGAAGGCACGATCGATATCGCGGCGCGAACCGAAATCCTCGGCGAACTCGAAAAGATCATGCTGGAGGATGGGCCCATCGCCCAGCCGCTGTGGCGCTCGGTCTATGCAGTGTACGACAAGCGGGTGAAGGGCTTCGCCGTTCACCCGACGCTGTACATTTTCGGCGAGACTCTGGCCGTCGAGCCGGCCTAGGGCTAAAGACGGTAGCGCTATTGGGGCCCCGGAGGACGCTCATCTTCCGGGGCCTTCAAATATTCATCGCCAGCTTGCGGCCTTCATAGATCGCCATGGCCGCAGTGCGCGCCGCCGATGGCATCGCCGATTGCCGGTGCGCCCAGCTCGTCGGCCAATTCGCGTTCGGGCACATTGGTTGTGGCGAGCACCAGTGAGTCGGCGTCGATCCGCTCTCCGGCTGCCGCCGAACACCTGGACCGTGGCGCCATCGCCATGCCATTCCAGCATCGCCGCCTCGGCAATGAGCCGCGCGCCGAGTTCGCGCAGGCGCTGGCGCAATTGCATGATCGGCGTTGGTTCGCGCCATCTCCGCCATGACGCTCGAGGCCGCCGTCACCACGGTCACCTGGTGGCCGGCTTCGGCGAGATAGAGGGCCGTGCCGCCGCCTTTCCAGTTCGCCGTTTCGTCGAGAACGATGACGTGTTGGCCAAGCCGCGCCGCGCGGCTCATCACCTCTTCCGCCGGCCAGACATTGCCGCGCTCGATGCCGGGCAGTGAATCGAATTCCGGCGACGGCGCGCTGGAAGCCCTGGCCGTCGGGCTGCGAGCCGGTGGCGATGATGATCTCGTCGGCGCCGAAGGCCTTCGACCTCATCGGCCTCCATCGGCGTGTTGAGCAGCACCTTGACCTGCAGTTTCGTGAGCTGGCGCTCGAACCAGTCGAGATAGTCGATGATCTGCTGGCGCCGCGGCTGCAGCCCGGCGAGGCGGAACTGGCCGCCGAGCTTGTCCGAGGCCTCGACAAGCGTCACCCGGTGGCCGCGCTCGGCGGCAACGCGCGCCGCCTCGAGACCCGCAACGCCGCCGCCGACCACCAGAACGTTCTTCGGCTTCGCCGCCGGCGTGAAGCGGTCGCCGCCCCATTCGAATTCGCGCCCGGCACGTGGATTGATGAGGCACGAAATCCAGTAGTCGCGATAGCGCCTGCCCCAGCACATCTGATTGCAGGAGAGGCAGGGCCGGACGTCCTCGGCGCCGCCCTTCGCGCGCCTTGTTGGCGAGATGCGGATCGGCGATCTGGCCGCGCACGATCGACACCATGTCGGCCTGGCCCGAAGCCACCACCTAATTGGCGTTTTCCGGCGTGCGGATATGGCTCTCGCATTGCACCTTGGCGTGCTTCACCACCTGCTTGAGCGCCTCGGCATAGGGCGCGCCCAGCTTGTCGGCGAAGAAGACATTGGGAATGATGCCGCTGAAGGTGAAATAGCTGCCGGTGCCGCAGGTCACATAGTCCATCAGCCGGCGCTCGTCGTGCCAGGCAACGATCTCCTGCAGTTGCTCGATCGATTGCGAGACCTTGACCTCGGGATCCATGTTGACGGCAAGCCCGATGATGAAGTCCTCGCCCGCCATCCTGCGGATGCGCTCCATGATGCTGCGCGAGAAGCGCATGCGGTTTTCGAAGGCGCCGCCCCATTTGTCGTCGCGCCGGTTGTTGAAGGGCAGCCAGAACTGGTCGATGATCGCGTTGTAGGCGGCGAACAGCTCGATGCCGTCGAAGCCCGATTCCTTCGCGCGCCGTGCCGCCTGAACGAAGCTCTCGATCACCTCCTCGATCTCGTTTTCGGTCATGGCATGGCTGCCGTCGGAATCGTGGAAGGACGGCAGGCCCGAGGGCGACCAGTTGGGCTCGTAGCTGTTGTCGAAGTCGCCGTGCTGGCCGACATGATAGAGCTGGTGGCAGATGACGGTGCCATGTTCGTGCACCGCGTCGGTCACTTTGCGGAAATGCGGAATGATCTCGTCGGTCGAATGGCGGAAATTGCCGCGCGTCAGAACGGCGGTGCGATGCACCGGCACCGGCTCGACCACGATCATCGCCGCCCCGCCCCGCGCCCGCTCCTCGTAATAGCCGCGGTGCCGTTCGCCCGGCAGGCCCATCTCCGACATGTTCGCCGTGTGCGCCCCGAACACGATGCGGTTGCGCAGCGTCTTGTGGCGGAGGGTGAGCGGCTTGAACAATGCGGGAAACGGATTCGACATCATCTCCTCAATCGATGGGCGCGCCGCCTTCTTGCCGGCGTTTGGCCACGAAGGCCGCAAGCGCCTCGCTTATGCCGGGATCGATGGCCGGTTCCGCATAGATTTTCAGCGCCTCCTGCCAGATCGCGGTGGCGCGTTCGGTGGCAGACTTGCCGCCCCCCTCCATCCAGGCGCCGTAATTCTGCGTCTGCGATACGAGCGGGCGGTAGAAAGCGGTCTCGTAGGTGGCGATGGTTCGCTCGGTTCCGAAGAAATGGCCGCCGGGGCCCACCGCTTCGATTTCCTCGACGGCCAGCGTATCGGCATCGATCCGCACCGGCTCGAGAATTTGCGCCAGGGTCTGCACGATCTCGACGTCGAGCACGAATTTCTCATAGGATGTGCACAAGCCCCCCTCGACCCATCCCGCCGCGTGCATGATAAGATGGGCGCCGGCATTCATCGCCGCCATGACGCTGTTGGCCGATTCATAGCCCGAGGCGAAATCGGCGATATTGGCGGCGCTGAAATTCGACGAGCGCATAGGCAGCTTGTAGCGCCGCGCCATCTGGCCGCCGATCAGGGTGCAGCGGTGCATGTCGGCAAGGCCATAGGCGGGCGCCCCGGTCTTCATGTCGACATTCATGGCGGCACAGCCGTAGAGCACGGGCGAACCGGGCCGCACGAGCTGCGCCAGCGCCACGCCGAACAGCACCTCCGCCGAATTGAGCGCCATGGCCCCGGCGATGGTCGCCGGCGTCGAGGCGCCTGCCATCACGAAGGGGGTGAGGAGAGTCGGCTGGCCGTAGCGCGCCATGTCCATGACCCCCACCGTCATCGGCACGTCATATTGCAGCGGCGTGTTGGTGTTGATGATCGAGAACACGCCGGGACGCTCGGCGAATTGTTCCAGCGTCTCGCCGCGGGCGATGGCGCACATCTCAAGAACGTCCCTGATGCGCTGGTGGCTCTGGCAAAAGACGTAAGGCACCTTGTCGGTCAGCGTCAGCATGGCGAACGCCGCGTCGAGATGGCGGAACCTCACCTCGACATCGAGCGGCTCCACCGGCCAGCCGTTCATCTGCACGGCGTTGAAGAACTGCGTGAGTTTCAGCAGCTCGGCCAGATCGGCGAGCGTACCGGAGCGGCGCCCGCGAATGAGATCGCTGCAATTGGGCGGGCCCAGCACCGCCGCCGTTGTCATGCTGTTGCCGCCGAGCTTCACCGCGCGGTCAGCATTGCGCGGCGTCAGCGTAAGCTCGGATGGCGCGGTGGCAAGTGCTGCCTCGACAATCTCACGGCCCACCCGCACACGGCCGTCCGCCTCGTCGATCGCAGCCCCCGCGTGGGCGAAGATGTCGCGCGCCTCCTTCACCTGGCAGCGCACGCCGATGCGTTCGAGAATGTCGAGGGCGGCCCGATGCAGGCTCTCGACTTCGTCATCGGAAATGAGCCGGAGGCGCTCGAAGGGATTGACAAGCTGGCGCCACGGCGTCTGGACGATGTCTCCAAGCCGTCGGCGTTTATGGGCGGTTGCGGGGCGGGACGTCATGGAGTTGTGGGACCGGCGCCACTTTGCGGCGGCGCCAGACTCTCCGCAAGGGCCCGGTAGTGCGCGCCGCGGTGATGTCGCAGTTGCGACACCCATCTTTGAGACGCCCCCGAAACAATAATGAGAGCAGTAATTAACTCCCCATTAATACTGACTATTAATGGTAACAGCGGATTACGAACGTTAGAGAAAATTTAATGACCGGTGCATATTTTCGCTGAGTCAAGTTCAGTAAGTTGCGTAGTTTCCCAGAAATGCAAATTAAAGTTGATATCGCTAGCGAATCGAAACTACCTCAGGCGGTAACCATTTCCCTCGCGGCCATCCTCGATTTACGCGCCGCCCAGCCGCTTAAGAACATGCTCACCGCGGGTCTTTCCGGCACCGGTGCCGTCGTAATCGACGCCAGTACGGTGAGCCGGCTCTCCACTGCAGCCATTCAGCTCCTGATCGCGTTCCTCGCCGCCCTCGGCGAGGCGCGCCGCCGCGTGACTATCCTCCGGCCCTCGGCGGTATTTCTTTCGGGCTTCGAAAGCCTCGGACTTTCCTCCCTCATTCTACCCGCAGTGACGGAGGCCTGATTATGCGGGTACTCACCGTCGACGATTCGCCGACCATCCAGGACATGATCGTAGCCACACTGACGGCGGCCAATCACGAGGCCCTGACAGCCGCCAACGGCGTCGAGGCATTAAAGCTCCTCGAGACCGAGATGGTCGACCTGATCATCAGCGACATCAACATGATCCGCATGGGCGGCTTCGAATTTGTCAGCAGGCTGCGCGAGCGCCCCGAATTCGAGTTCACTCCCATCCTGTTCCTCACCACCGAGGGTTCCGACGATCTCAAGCAGATCGGCCGCGAGGTCGGCGCTACAGGCTGGATCACCAAGCCTTTCGAGCCGGACCAACTCATCCGGGTCATCCGCCGCGTCATGCCGTAATGAATGCAGGGACGGGAATGGACAAGATCGAACAATTCAAGAAGACCTTCTTCCAGGAATGCGAAGAGCTTCTCGGCGATCTCGAGAGCCACATTGCGAAGCTGCGCCAGGGGAACAGCGGTGCCGAGCCGTTGCATGCGGCCTTTCGCGCCATCCATACGATCAAGGGCGGCGCCGGCATGTTCGGTTTCCGCCGCTTGGTCGCCTTCGCCCATCTCTTCGAGACTGTCCTCGACCGCATGCGATCAGGCCGCATCGCTGCCGGCGATGCCGCCGTCACCACGATCCTGCATGCCGCCGATGTGCTCTCCGACCTCGTCCAGGCGGCGCGCAGCGGCGAGGGCTTGCCGGAGCACCATGACGCGGAGTCGGCCGAACAGCTTATTCGGCTCGCTGGCACCGGTCATGCGCCCGCCGTCAAGCAAGACATCAAAGCGAAATCCCAGGCGCCGGCCGGTCACGGCCGGTACCGCATCGAGTTCCGCCCCAAACCGCAACTGCTGCGCAGCGCCAATGAGCCGCTGCTCATTGTCCGGCAATTGCAAGAACTGGGTAGTCTCGCCACCACCGCCGATCTGTCGCGTCTGCCGCATTTCACCGATCTCGATCCGACCCAGGCCTATCTCGCCTGGAGCTTCGAACTCGACACCGAAGCGGATGAAACGGCGATTCGCCAGGTCTTCGAGTTCGTCGAATCCGACTGCGACTTGACGATCACCACGCTCGACGCCGCCACCGCCGCAGCGGTCCCGTCGCAGTCCAAACCCACGGCCACCGCGGCAGTGCGCCAGAACCGCCGCAACGCCTCGATCCGCGTCGATCTCGACCGCATCGACAGGCTGGTCAACATGGTAGGCGAAATCGCCATCGTGCAGGCGATGATCTCACAGCAGACCGACCAGAGACTCACGGATTCGCATCCGCAACTGGTCCAGGAAGTCTCCCAGCTCCTGCAGCTCACGCAATCCCTGCAAGACAGCGTCATGGCGATCCGCGCCGTGCCGGTGGGCTCGCTGTTCGCTCGCATGCCGCGGCTGGTGCGCGAACTTGCCGCCGCCACCGGCAAGCGCATCCTGCTTCAAACCTCCGGCGAGGACACCGAGATCGACAAGACGGTGATCGAGGAACTGGGCGATCCGCTTCTGCACATGGTACGCAACGCCGCCGACCATGGCATCGAGCGTCCCGCCGACCGAGTAGCCGCCGGCAAGCCGGCGGAAGGCACTATCCGCCTCAGCGCCGGCCAGCGCGGCGGCCAGATCGTCATCGAAATCGCCGACGACGGCCGTGGTCTTGACCGCGGGAGGATCCGGCAGAAGGCGGTGGAACAGAAACTCGTGTCCGACGGCGCCGATCTCAGCGACGAGGAAATCGTCAATCTCATCTTCCAGCCCGGCTTCTCCACCGCCGAGAAGGTTACCGACATTTCCGGCCGCGGCGTCGGCATGGATGTGGTGAAACGCAACATCCAGAAGCTCGGCGGCCGCGTCGCCTTCCGCTCGGAGGAGGGCCGCGGCTCGAAGATGGCGATCACCCTGCCGCTGACCCTCGCTATTCTCCCCGGCATGATCGTGCGGGCCGGCCGCAGCGATTACGTTATCCCGCTTCCCAATATCATCGAGTGCCTGCAGGCGAAGCCCGGCCAGGTGAAGAGTCTGCCGGAGCACGGCGAAGTGCTGCATTTCCGCAACGGCTATATTCCGCTCGTCCGCTTGGGCGCCGTCTTCAACATCGCCGGCGCAGGCTCGCCCGCAGATCCGCTGATCATCGTCGTCGACGACGAGAACGGCAACACTTTGGGACTGGCCGTCGACGAGATCACCGGCCAGCAGCAGGTGGTTATCAAGAGCCTGCGTGAAAATCTCGATCCCATCGCCGGGCTTGCCGGGGCCACGGTGCTGGGCGATGGCCAGGTGGCGCTCATTCTCGTTCTTTCCGAATTGCTCGATTTGCACCGGAACCGAAGGTTCGGGTGGTTCCCCCTCAATCAAGGCGCCGGTACGGGTTCCGAACCGGCGCGGCTAATCGCTTAGGAACAACGCAATGAACGCAACAGCCATGCTCAATGAACCGACGTCAGATTCCTCCCACTCTTTCGAGAGCGCTGCGGCGGGAACCTTCCAGTGTGTCGCCTTCACCATCGGAGACCGCCATTATTGCATCGACATCATGTCGGTGCGCGAAATCCGCAACTGGACCGGCGTCACCGAACTTCCCAACACCGCCGAGTTCATGCGCGGCGTGATCAACCTGCGCGGCATCATCGTGCCGATCATCGATCTGCGCGCCCGCTTCGGCCAGGGCCTGATCGAACCGACACCGAGCCATGTCGTTGTCGTCGTGGCCATCGGCGATCGCCTGCACGGCCTGCTGGTCGACAGCGTCTCCGACATTTTGACGGTGAAGCGCTCCGACATAGCACCCATACCTGAAACGGCGGGCCAATCGCAAAGCCCGCTGCTCGGCGGCCTTATTACCCAGGGCGAGCAGATGCTGGCTCTTGTGGCGCTCGACCGGCTGCTCGCAGGCAGCACCGAGGCCGTCAATCAGACCTTGCGCGCGGCTGAGCAGGCTTCCGGCCAACCGGCTGCGGCGCATGTGAATGCAATGTGAAGGAGCACTTCGCCATGAATGCAACGACTGAAACGCCGGCCGCCGGACCGGCTTCGCTATCAACGGCTATAAATGGAGCGGGATAATGCTAGGGTTCATGAACGGTCTCAAGACCACGAGCATCCGGACAAAACTGATGGCGGCGTTCGCGTCGCTGGCGATGCTTATTGCGGCAACCGGCTTGTCCGGTGTGTGGTTCACCTCAAGTGTCGGGGACCGGGCGGCGCGTATCGGCGAGAATCTGGCGCCGCACAGCGCCGCCGCGCTTCAGATCCAGCTGGCCGCAACGCAGGCTCGCCTCAAATTCAAGGAGACAATGGCGGGCGACAAGCCCGAGGACATTGACGAGGTCTGGAGACTTCTCGAGAAAGCCAAATGGTACGCCAATGCCATTCTCAACGGCGGCGAGAGGGAGAATGAAAGCATCCGGCCGACTGAATCGCCACAGGTACGCCAGAAGATGCAACGTGTCGGCGACGGAATCGACGGATTGGTCAAGGCTGTGCAAGAGCGTGTTGCTTTGCGGGCAAAAATGAGCGATGCCGGCAGCGAAATCGAAAAGAACTTCGACAAGACCTACCGGACGGTGCAGGACGGAATCGATGACATCATTGCAACGGCTGTCACCCGACCGGCCGAGGAAAGCACGCGGGCATTGCGCGATTTGGGTCAGGCCAAATATCTGATCGCCAACGCCCGTCTCTTTCTTGAAGAAATCATCGCCGGCGACGCCACCAAGAGTTTCGATGCCGTGCAGGGCGATTTACAGGCGGCACGTAAACTCATTGGAGAATCGCTTACCACGGGGATTTCACTCCGGATTTCCACGGTGGTGACGGTACTCGATGAATTCATTGCGCTGGCGAGCACGCGGCACGCGAACCTGACCGGCAGCGGCCGCGTTGGCAGCGTCATGGAAACGGCCTTTGACACCGCCTACGAAACATTCGTCAAAGTGGCCGATGAGGCCGACGCTGTCATCAAGAGCGACGTCAGCCAGGCCCTCGCCGAGTTCGAGCTACGTCAAGACCGTCTCGATTTATGTCCTAGTCGCGAACCTGGTGGCGGGATTCCTCCTCGCCGGGCTCCTCGCCTATTTCATCGGCCGCAGTATTTCATTCCGGGTCGGCACACTTTCCGCCCAGATGGAAGCGCTCGCCGCGGGTCGGAAGGATACCCAGGTATCCTTCGTCGAGGACCGTGACGAGATCGGCCTGATGGCGCGCTCGCTGCAGGTGTTTCAGAAGGCGGTTGCCGACAAGGCGGCGCTGGAAAGCGAGCGTCTGCAGGATCGCGAAGAACGCGAGCGCATCGAATTGGCGTTCCAACGCGAGCTCGGCGCCGTTCTCGAAGCGGTGGCGGCCGGCAATTTCCGGCGCAGCATCCAGGTCGATGGCAAGACCGGTCTCTTGCAGAAACTCGGCGACGGCATGAACCGGCTGACCGGCACCGTCGATCAGGCCTTGAAGTCGATCATCGACGTAGTCACCGCAATGTCCAAGGGCGATCTTACGTGCCGTGTGGAAGGCGACTTCAAGGGCAGCTTCTTGCAGCTCAAGGATGACGTCAACGCCATGGGCGACCAGATGCGGTCGATTGCCGGCCGCATCGGCAGCGCCGCCGGTGCGATGCAGGGAGCCACCCGCGAGATCGGCTCCGGTGTTGCGGACTTGTCCGGCCGCACCGAGCAGCAGGCTTCGTCTCTGGAGGAGACGGCGGCCTCGATGGAGGAACTGTCGGCGACGGTGCGCCAGAATGCCGGCAATGCCCAGGAGGCCAATCAACTGGCCGCCGCCGCACGGCAGCTGGCGGCGGGTGGCGGTGAGATCGCCGGGCGCGCGGTTGCCGCCATGGACAAAATCGAGCAGTCCTCGCGCCAGGTCAGCGACATCGTCGGCCTCATCCAGGAGATCGCCTTTCAGACCAATATCCTGGCTCTGAACGCGGCCGTCGAAGCCGCGCGCGCCGGCGAAGCCGGCCGCGGCTTCGCGGTGGTCGCCAAAGAGGTGCGGGCTCTCGCCCAGCGTTCCAGCCAGGCGTCCAAGGACATCAAGGCGCTGATCGTCAACACCGATGGCAATGTCAAGGAAGGTGTCGACCTGGTCAAGCAGGCCGGTTCCTCGCTGACCGAGATCGTCACCGCGGTCAGGAAAGTCGCCGACTTCGTCTCGGAGATCGCCGCAGCCAGCCAGGAGCAGTCCTCCGGCATCGACCAGGTGAGCAAGGCCATCGCCAACATGGACGAGATGACCCAGCAGAATGCCGCCCTGGTCGAGGAGACCAATGCGGCGCTGCACTCGGCCCAGTCACAGGCCGACGATTTGCGCCAGGCGGTCGCCTTTTTCAAGACCGGCGAACAGGCACCCGCCTATGAACCGCCGCCGAAATCCGCCGTTTCGCATGCACCAGCTCACGCCGAGCCGAACCAGGTGCACCAGAAGCTTAACATGCTGGCCCAGAAGGTATCGGCCCGCATGCCTTCCCGCAGCATCGCCACCGCGGCCGGTGGCGACTGGAAGGAGTTTTAGACGTGCCAAAGCGCCCTCTCCCCGTCGCCGGGGAGGGCTTCCATGCCGTACCCAATTTATGTGTGAAGCTCAATTCATGTCGTTAACTGCCGCGCCGCGTCCCATTTTGCCGCTCGTGGTCGCCGCCGGCGCCGATTTGCCGCTGTCCCAGCGCAATTTCGATTTTCTCCGCAAACTCGCTTTGGAAAAAACCGGCATCTCGCTCGCCGGCCACAAGCGCAACATGGTCTACCGCCGCCTGTCGCGGCGGGTCGCGGCTCTGGGTCTCAAGGACTTCGACGATTATTGCGCGTTGCTCGCCGGCCCCGAGGCTGAGCGCGAGATGCAGCACATGGTCAACGCGCTCACCACCAACAAGACCGAATTTTTCCGCGAGAACCATCACTTCGAACACCTAGCCTCCGCCGCGATCCCGGCCATCATCAATTCCGGCTCGGCCCGATCGAAACGGCTACGCATCTGGTCGGCCGGTTGTTCCTCCGGCCAGGAACCCTATTCCATTGCCATGACGCTGATGCGCGCCGTTACTGATTTCGCCGGTCTCGACGCCCGCATTTTGGCCACCGACATCAACACCGACATTCTCGGCCGTGCCGAGCGCGGCATCTATGCGGCCCACGAACTTGCCGCCATTCCCCCTCTCCTGCTCAACCTCTTCTTCCAGCCGGCGCCAGGTCATCCTAACCATTTTCGCGCCCGTGCGGCATTGCGCGGCCTCATCGCCTTCCGGCCGCTTAATCTGCACGACGCCTGGCCGATGAAGGGTCCCTTCGATGCGATCTTCTGCCGCAATGTGGTGATCTATTTCGACAAGCCCGCCCAGACCCGTCTGTTTGACCGGCTCGCCAGCCTGCTCGTGCCCGGCGGCTTTCTCTATATCGGCCATTCGGAATCCTTGTTCTGCGTCAGCGAACGCTTCCGCGCCGCCGGCCAGAGCATATACAGGAAGATCGCATGACCGATGCAGCAGTTCATGGCGCCCGCAAGCCGATCAAGGTTCTGGTGATCGACGACTCGGCGCTGATGCGCAAGGTTTTGACCGAATTGCTCGGCGCCGATCCGGACATCGAGGTGGTCGGTACCGCCGCCGATCCCCTGGTGGCGCGCGAGAAAATCAGGGAGCTCGATCCCGACGTCCTCACCCTCGATATCGAAATGCCGAAGCTCGACGGGCTGGTCTTTCTCGAGCGGCTGATGCGGCTCCGGCCCATGCCGGTGGTGATGGTTTCCTCGCTCACCCAGAAGGATGCCGATGTCACCTTGCAGGCGTTGGAAATGGGGGCCGTCGATTTCATCTCCAAGCCCGCCCTCGACATCGCCCAGGGTTTCGCGGCGATGCAGGAAGAAATGGTGGCCAAGGTCAAGGCCGCCGCCCGCGCCATCGTCCATGGTCGCCATACGGCTCCGCCGCGTCCGCCGCGCGCCAAGTCCGCCTTCAGAGGCAGCAACCGGATCGTGGCGATCGGCGCCTCGACGGGCGGAGTCGCGGCACTGCGCGAAGTGCTCGCCGCACTCCCCGCCGACGGACCGCCGATCCTCATTGCCCAGCACATGCCGCCGGGCTTCACCAGGCTCTTCGCCAAGCGCCTCGACGGGCTTTGCGCCATGCGGGTATCGGAGGCCTCCGATAGCGCCAGAGTCATTCCCGGCCATGTCTATATCGCGCCCGGCGACCGGCATCTGAGACTGGCCAAGTCGGGCGGCTTCTATCAGTGCCGTTTGGGCGGCGGGCCGCTGGTCAACGGCCACATGCCGTCGGTCGATGTGCTTTTCGATTCCTGTGCCGCCGAAGCCGGCGCCGATGCCGTCGGCCTGCTGATGACCGGCATGGGCCGCGACGGCGCCGAGGGCTTGCGCCGCATGCGCGCCGCCGGTGCTGCCACCGCCTGCCAGGACGAAGCCACGAGCCTCATCTACGGCATGCCCAAGGCGGCGATGGCGATCAGTGCCGCCGAACGCGAAATCTCCCTCGACGGTATTCCCGGCTACATCCTTCAGCAGACCCGTGCCGGTCAGCGGCCCAAGGACTTGAAAGCATCATGAGGGCGGCCGCTCCAGAAACCGCTTCGGCAAATCCTGCGGAATCCTTTGATCTCCCGGCCGGCCGCCGCCGCTTCTATTTTGACGCCCGCCTTAACGCCACCATGGTCTGGGTGTTCCAAGGCGATTTCTACGTTACCGCCCATCCCAGCGAGATCATCACCACGGTGCTCGGCTCCTGCATCGCCGTCTGCTTGCGCGATCCCGATATCCGGTTCGGGGGCATCAATCATTTTCTGCTGCCTGCTCCGGACCACGGTGGCGACTTGGCGGCGAGCCGCGAACTGCGTTACGGCAGCTATTCGATCGAGCGTCTGATCAACGCCGTCCTGGCCCATGGCGGCCGCCGTGACCGACTCGAGATCAAGGTTTTCGGCGGCGCCAGCCTCAAGATCGGAGCCTCGATGGTCGGCAACCGCAACGCCGATTTCGTCGAGAACTATCTCCACCGCGAAGGACTGAAGATCGCCGCCCGCGACCTGCGCGGCACCCTGGCCAGGCGGCTGCGCTATTATCCCACCACCGGCAAGGTGATGGTGAGCCAGGCGCCCGACAACTCTTCGGCCCGCATCTTCGAACAGGAAGCAGGCCTTATGAGCAGGCGGCTCCGTGCCATGCCGTCGGGCCGCGCCGAAATCTTCGCCCCTACGCCCCGCCGCCCGCGCCCGCCGCCGTGAGAAATTCCGCCACCTCAAAAAAGTTCCACCCTGAGGAGCTCGATGCGATGGGACCGATCGTATCTGAATTCAGCCGCTCTCCATCTTGCGTCATCCCGGCTTTCGCCGGGATGACGGAAAAAAGTTGTGCCGCGAGGCTCCTCAGGGTGAGGAGTTTGGAATCTCCTCATGCTGAGGTGCCCGGCGCAGCCAGGCCTCGAAGCATGGACCAGTGAGTGGTTGAAGACCCCTCGACCGGGGCGCGGCGATGCAATAGCCTTCCTGCCTGTCCGGGTATGGAGGGGAAACAAGCATGGCTTCGGTAGACGTCGTCGATGTGCGCAAGGCCTATGGCGCCCAGGAGGTGATCCATGGCGTGTCGATCAGCATTGCCGACGGTGAGTTCGTCATTCTGGTGGGTCCCTCCGGCTGCGGCAAGTCCACGCTGCTGCGCATGATCGCCGGGCTTGAGCCGATCACCGCGGGCGTGGTCAGGATCGGCGAGCTTGTGGTCAACGACCTGCCGCCCAAGGATCGCGACATCGCCATGGTGTTCCAGACCTATGCGCTCTATCCGCACAAGACGGTTGCCGAGAACATGGGGTTCGCACTCAAGCTCCGCCATGCACCTAAGCCCGAGATCGAAACGCGGGTCCGCCGCGCCGCCGAGATTCTCGATCTCGTGCCCTATCTCAGCCGCTATCCGCGCCAGCTCTCCGGCGGCCAGCGCCAGCGCGTCGCCATGGGCCGCGCCATCGTGCGCGATCCCAAGGTGTTCCTGTTCGACGAGCCGCTTGTCCAATCTCGACGCCAAGCTCAGGGTGCAGATGCGGGCCGAGATCAAGGAACTGCACCAGCGCCTCAAGACCACCACCGTCTATGTCACCCACGACCAGGTCGAGGCCATGACCATGGCCGACCGCATCGTCGTCATGAATGCCGGCGTCGTCGAGCAGGTGGGCTCGCCGCTCGAGCTCTATGATCGCCCGGACAATCTCTTCGTGGCGGGCTTCATCGGCTCGCCCGCCATGAACCTGCTCAAAGGCACGATCCGGGTGAAGGGCAAACCCGCCTTCCTCACCGATGGCGGTGTGACGCTGCCACTGGCCTCCGTGCCGGCGGGCGGCGATGGCCGGCCCGCCATCTACGGCATCAGGCCGGAACATTTTTCGCTTGGCGGCCGCAATGTGAAGGCGGAAGTCTCGGTGATCGAGCCCACCGGATCGGAGACCCAGGTCTTCGCCAGGCTCGGCCCCCACAAGATCGTCGGCGTGTTCCGCGAGCGGGTCGCCGCCAAGCCCGGCGACAAGCTCCCCATCGTCCCCGATCCCGCCGCCGTCCACCTCTTCGACGAAGCCAGCGGGCAACGGATCAATTGACATGACGGCGGGACGCGGCGGTGTCGCAATCCTCGGTATTTTCGTCGCCGATCTCACATTCCGCGCCGGCCGCATGCCGGCAATGGGTGAAACAATTGCCGGCTCGGGCTTCAAGATGGGGCCGGGCGGCAAGGGCTCGAACCAGGCGGTGGCCGCCGCCCGGGCCGGCGCGCCGGTGACCTTCATTTCCAAAATCGGCAAGGATGAGTTCGGCGCCGCTGCCTTGGCCACCTGGCGGAAGGAAGGCATCGTCACGCAAGTCGCGGAGTCGACCGACCTGCCGACCGGCGCCGCCTTCATCTATGTCAACGACAAAACCGGCGACAACGCCATCATCGTGGTAGCGGGTGCGGCGGCCTCGATTGCTGCCGCGGACGTGGAGAGGGCCGGCGATGCCATCCGCAATTCCGCCGTCTTCGTCACCCAGCTCGAACAGCCGGTGGCCGCCGCCCGGCGCGGTCTGGAAATCGCCAAGGAAGGGGGTGTCATCACCGTCTTCAATCCGGCGCCGGCCGAGCCCGTCGACGATGCGCTCTTTGCGCTTTGCGACTACGTGACCCCGAACGAGAGCGAAGCAGCACTCCTCACCGGAATTCCGGTTGCCTCCGTCGCCGATGCGCGCAAAGCAGGCGATGTGCTGCTGGCGAAGGGCGCGGGTGCTGCACTGATCACGCTTGGCGAAGCGGGTGCGCTGCTCCACACCAAGGCCCGCTCGACGCTGATCCCCGCCTTCAAGGCGGGACCGGTGGTCGAGACCACGGGTGCCGGCGATGCCTTCAATGGCGGCTTTGCCGCGGCACTGGCCCGCGGCCTGGAGCCGGAAGAAGCCGCGCGCTTCGGCTGTGCTGCGGCCGGCATTTCGGTGACGCGCGCCGGCACAGCGCCGTCGATGCCGCGGCTTGCCGAGATTGAAGCGCTGCTTGCCCGCGGTTCGCCCTCATGCTGAGCCCGCCCATTGTTGACTTCCGCCAAGGCTGTTGCATAGTCACGGCCGCATTCGTCACTAGGTGACGGAACAAGAACAAGATCATTCGGGAGGTTTTGCTATGAGAGTGGAACAATACAAGCGGTTCATGGCGCTGAACCGGCGCGCCCTGCTCAAGGGTGCGGCCGCCGTCTCCGCCCTGAGTGCCGCGGGCGGCCTCGGCACGTTGTCGCGGAAGGCTTTGGCGCAAAGCGATCTGCGCACCCAGATGCTGCAGATTCCGGGCGTCGGCAAGGGCTCGCCGACCGATGCCGATTGGCAGAAAGTTGGCGAACTGTGCCTCGGCCCCACCAAGGAAAACGTCAAGGAAGGCGAGTTCAAGGGCGTCGAGCTCACCTTCATGGGCCTCAACAACCAGAACCTGCACAACCTGCTGTTCCGCGGCTTCCTGAAGCCGTGGGAAGCCTATACCGGCGCCAAGATCAACTGGATCGACCTCGCCCAGGCCGACTACAATCCGCGCCTGCAGCAGTCGATCGCCACCGGAACGGTCGACTTCGACATCATCGAAATGGGCGCGCCCTTCGAGGGCGATGTCTGCGGCAAGGGCCTTGCCTCCGAAATGCCCGACTGGGTCAAGACCCAGATCGAGATGGACGACTATGTGGGCTACCTCAAGGCGCCGGTCGGCACCTGGGGCGGCAAGACCTACCGCATCTCGATCGACGGCGACTGCCACACCTTCAACTACCGCACCGACTACTTCGCCGATGCCGATCTTGCCGCGGCCTGGAAGGACGAAGGCCATGAGGGCGACTGGGCGGTGCCCAAGACCTGGCAGAAGGTTCAGGAAGTCACCAAGTTCCTCAAAGGCAAGAAGATCGGCGGCCAGGATGCCTATGGCTATCTCGATCCGACCAAGGGCTGGGGCGGCTTTGGCTTCTACTTCCTCGGCTCGCCGCGCCACGGCCTACGCCAAGCATCCCGACGACAAGGCCTGGCTGTTCGATGTCGACACGATGAAGCCGCGCGTCAACAATCCGGCCTGGGTGCGCGCCATCCAGGACGTGATCGATGCGCTGCCTTCGGAACCTGCCGACCAGCTCAATGCCGATCCCGGCACCACCGGCTTCCAGCAATTCCTCGGCTGGCACTGGATCGATGCTGGCCTGGTGGGGCGACATCGGCTCGAATGCCAAGACCAGCGACAGCTCGGTCATCGGCGATGTCTGCGGCTTCGACATCCTGCCCGGCTCCGACGATGTCTACAACGCCAAGACCGGCGCCTGGGACAAGCTTGCCGAGCGGCCCGAACTATGCGCCGAACATGGCCTATATCGGCTGGGGCGTTTATGTCATGGCCCGCGTCGACAGCGATCCGGTCAAGCAGAAGGCGGCCTGGAGTGCGGCGGCCCATCTCGGCGGCAAGGACCTGTCGCTGTGGACGGCGGCCTATCCGTCCGGCTTCCAGCCCTATCGCAACAGCCATTTCGACATTCCGGAATGGGTGGCCGCGGGCTACGACGAGGCGTTCATCACGTCTTATCTGAACTCCGAGGCCAACTCCTACAACCATCCGAATGCGGCGATCGAGCCGCGCATTCCCGGCATCTTCCAGTACTACAGCGTTGCCGAGGATGAACTGGCGAAGATCTACGCCGGCGGCATCCACCGCCCAGGCCGGTGCCGACGCGATCGCCGCGGCCTGGGAGAAGATCACCGACCAGATCGGCCGCGACAAGCAGATCGAGCTCTACAAGGCCTCGCTCGGCTATGTGACACGGCTCCATCGCCGCTTACACATCTGCGGACTGGTGGCCTATCATGCCGCCAGTTCCGGTGTAATCGAGCGGTAGAATGCAGATCGGCTCTCGCGGGACATCCGGAAGCTCTGTCCCCTGATGATTCAGCGCGCCGCACAGACCGCGGGCGCGCAAGGGCTGGACGCGGCCGGCTCATCGCTGGCTCGCTCGGCCTTGCGCGCTCGTCATCCTGTTGCAGATTCTCTATGCCGCCGGCGTCATCCGCCTCGGCTTTCGAAAACTGGCGCCCGGTCGCTCTATGCCTTTCTGCTGTGGGCGTGTGGCGCTTGGTGCCGGGCAGGTGATGATCCGCGGCGAGGCCGGGCACCGCGCCCTGTTCATCCTGCCGGCGGTGCTGTTCACCATCGCCATGGTGATCTTTCCCACCTTCTTCGGACTCTACATCGCCTTCACCGACTGGAATCTCTCAGCTCCTTCGACGGGCGCCAGTTCAACGGCCTCGACAATCTCCGGTCCCTGATCAATGATGCCTATTTCTGGAACGCGCTGCGGCAACATGGTCTTCTATGTGCTGGCGCGTGCTGGTGCAGTATGCGATCGCCTTTGGCCTGGCGCTGCTGCTCAATGCCGAGATCAGGGCCCGCAAATTCTTCCGCGTCGCGTTCCTTCTGCCCTTCATGCTGAGCCCGGTGGCGGTGAGCTGGATGATCGGCAAGTCGCTGATGGAATACCGCTTCGGCCCGGTGGCGACGCTTGCCCGCGCTATCTCGGCTGGGACAGCCCCGCCTTCTTCACGACGCCGTGGATCGCCCGCATCTCAGCATTGTCGCGATGGATGCCTGGGTGTGGATTCCCTTCATCATGATCCTGCTGCTCGCCGGGCTTCAGGCGCTGCCGAGGGAAGTGCAGGAAGCCGCCAAGGTCGACGGCGCCACGCCCTGGCAATCCTTCTGGCAGATCACCTTTCCGCTGATGCTGCCGGTCAGCGTCACCGCCATCGTGCTTGCGCATCATCTTCCAGCTGAAGCTCGCCGACATCGTCATCAACACCACCTCCGGCGGTCCGGGCGGGGCCACCGACACGGTGTCGAGCTTCATCTTCCGCGAATACCGCGACCGCTCCAATGTCGGCTACGGCACCATGGTGGCCGAAGTCTATCTGGTCATCATCATTATCTTCGTGACCCTGCTGCTCAATTTGGCGAGCCGCTGGATGCGCAAGGATCACATGACGATGACGCAGCCGCCGACAGCGATCCCAGCAATCGCATATGCGGGAAGCAGTGCTGATCTATGGCGCGCTCATCCTGTGGGCCTTCATCTCGCTGTTTCCCGATCTACTGGACGCTCACCACCTCGTTCAAGACGGCGGTCAACGTCACCCAGGGCCATCTCATTCCCTGGATCGATTTCTAGCCGGACTGGAAGGGCTGGCGCTCGCTCGGCCTGTCGCCCGATACGCATCGGCCAGACCTCGACGGTGCGCGAGGAATTCCTGCTGCGCTTCCAGAACAGCATCATCGCCTCGCTCGGCGCCTCGGCCGCTCGCCGTGGTCATCGGCTCGCTCGCCGCCTACGGCCTGAGCCGCTTCGACTACAAATTCGGCTGGATGCGCAACAAGGACATTTCCTTCTTCTTCCTGTCGCAGCTCATCCTGCCGCCCGTCGTGCTCGCCATGCCGTTTCTGGTGCTCTACAAGGAGCTGGCGCTGCTCGATACGCAAGCATCGGGCTCATCCTCATCTATACGCTGATGGTGCTGCCCATCGTCATCTGGATCATGCGCGACCAGTTCGACACCATCCCGATCGAACTCGAACAGGCGGCGCTGGTCGACGGCTGCACGCGTGTGGGGCGCCTTCCTGCGCATCGTGCTGCCGATCGCGCTTCCCGGCATGGTGGCGGCCTTCATCCTTTCGGTCGTGCTGTGCTGGAACGAATATTTCTTCGCGGCACTGCTCACCAGCACCAATGCCAAGACCCTGCCGGTCATGGTGGCGAGCCAGACCGGCTCGCAGGGCATCAACTGGTGGTCGATGGCGGCGCTGTCGACGGCGGCGATCGCGCCCCTGGTGCTGATCGGCATTTTCCTCGAACGCTACATCGTCAAGGGCCTGACCGCGGGCGCCGTCAAGTAGACGCGCCCAGAACCTTCCGCATATGAGCGAGGATGAGATCGCGGCCGCGCGCGCCCAGCTCCGCCGACGCTTCCTTCGCATCGCGCGTGTACCAGGTTTTCTCCGACAGAAGCTGCATGTCGACCGCCTCGGGCGCGAGCGCCAGCATCAGCGACGTCTCGCCTTGGCCTGCGTGGTCGAAGGGATATTGCGTGATGATCTCCGGCGTCATCAGCGGATGGCCCCTGATCCAGTTGAAGGGATCCTCGCCCGCCGCATGCTGCGCGTAATAGTCCGCCATTTCCGCCTTGCCCCACCAGCCTTCGCCGCGTGTCGCTTCGAGGAATTCGAAGATCGCCTGGCGGGCGCCGAGCTTGAAGGCGAGATCGGTCGGCATGCCGGCGTTGAAATTCTCGGTCTGGTGATGGATGAAGAAATGGATGTTGCGGAAGCCGATGCGCAACAGGCCCTTGAACATCTCGCGGGCCAAGGGATGGAGCGCGCTCGCATCGACCTGCAGCGAGCCCATGCCCTCGGGCGGCTCCACCGCATAGCTCGCCGCGCCGTAATAGAAGGGCGGCAGGATGACGAGGTCCATCTCCTTCTCGAGAATGTCCAGCATCTTGACGACCGCCAGCGTGTCCATGCCGACGCCCAGATGCTCGCCGTGATATTCGAGCACGCCGAGCGGCAGCACGACCGGCCAGCGTTCCGCGATCGCCGTCCTGATCTGCTGCGGCAGCATCAATTCATAGCGCATGGGCGCCTACACTTCCCGCCTCGTGCCAAGGATGTATTCGAATTTCGGTTGCGGAAAGGCGCTCTCGTACAATTGCGGTTCCTGCGTCGGCTTCTGCCTCTTGACGTAGAGCCCCGGTATATAGAACTGGATGACCGGGCGATGCTGCATCGGCGTCCATGTGGTGTCGGGACGTGCGAGGTCCCCTAACGCAGGTTTGCCGCGGCCGGCGTAAGCTCTGAGAGGAACTTCAAGAATGGCGCTTACCAGGCGGTCGACCCTGGTCCATTCATAGGGCAAGGCCAGAAACAGCCGGGCCGCGGTGCTGAGGTTGATGTTGTTTCGCTTTGCAAACGTGTCGATGGTGTGAAAGGCCTCGTAGTCGATCCACCATCCCCCGCCAACCTGTGCCGCCTTGGACGAGGTGCTGCCGGCGAAGCGATAGTATCTCTGCCCCACCGGCAAATCGACGGGCTGGGGGTTTTCGATGCCGCCGCTGCCCACCCCCTGGTCGTCTTCGAACCAATCCTCGACCTTGAAGCCACGCGCAATCACCAGCCAATGGGGCTGGCCGAAGCAATAGTTCATTTTGCGGTGTCATCACGCGATGGGCGGCCTGTTGAGCCGAGATTGCCGCCCATGGGTCGCATTGGCAAGAGCGGGCAAAGTGACGGGTCATGTCAGAAGGATCTGGCGCACCCGACAGGAGTCGAACCTGTGACCTCTGCCTTCGGAGGGCAGCGCTCTATCCAGCTGAGCTACGGGTGCCTGGGCCGGGGCCTGATATAGCCGAAGGCCGCCGCGCCGCGCAATGGCGGGCGCGCCCGCGCCGCACTGGCCTCGGCCGCCGCCTGCTGGCATAGTGGCGCCATGCCCAAATCCCCAGCCCTGAAGCCCGGCGACCATCTCTATCTGATCGACGGCTTCCGGCTATATTTTCCGCGCCTATCACGCGCTGCCGCCCCTGACGCGCAAGAGCGACGGCCTGCCCGTCGGCGCCGTCCAGGGCTTCTGCACCATGCTGTGGAAGCTCCTCAAGGAAACGCAAGGCCGGCGAGAAGCCCACCCATCTCGCCGTGCATCTTCGACAAATCGGAGAAGACCTTCCGCAACGACATCTATCCCGACTACAAGGCCCACCGGCCCGAGCCGCCGGCCGATCTCCGCCCGCAATTCGGCCTGATCCGCCAGGCGACCCGCGCCTTCAACGTCGCCTGCGTCGAGCAGGACGATTACGAGGCCGACGATCTGATCGCCACCTATGCCCGCCAGGCGGTGGAGGCGGGCGCCACCTGCCGCATCGTCTCCTCCGACAAGGACCTGATGCAGCTGGTCCGGCACGGGCGTCACGCCTCTACGACACCATGAAGGACAGGGAGATCGGCGAGGCCGAGGTTTTGGAGAAATTCGGCGTGCAGCCCGACAAGGTGATCGACGTGCAGGCGCTGGCCGGCGATTCGCGTCGACAATGTGCCGGGCGTTCCCGGCATCGGCGTCAAGACCGGCGCCCAGCTCATCACCGAATATGGCGATCTCGAAACGCTGCTCGCCCGCGCCGCCGAGATCAAGCAGCAGAAGCGCCGCGAGAGCCTGATCCAGTTCGCCGATCAGGCGCGCCTCTCGAAGCAGCTCGTCACGCTTATGACAGATGTGCCGGTCGAGCATGATGTCGGCTCCTTCGCCGTCGATCAGCCCAAGGCCTCGGAGCTCGTCGGCTTTCTCAAGGCGCTGGAATTTTCGAGCTTCACCCGGAAGATCGCGGGCGAGCTTGACTGCGACCTGGCGGCGATCGATCCGGTGCCGGTCGAGATCAAATTCTGGCCGCCGGAAGGCGAGAACCGTCCCGCTAAGCCGGCATCCGGCGAAGGCCGACCCTGGTCACCTCGAAACAGCCAGATCGCAGTCCGCGGAAGATGGTCCCGGCTTGCGCCGGGATGACGAAAAGGGGAGCGCGAACAGGCGAAGCAGCCCTACTGGCCATTCCGTTCCGCCACGCCGACTATGAAACCGTGCTGCACCCTCGAAGCCCTCGATCGCTGGATCGCCGCGGCCTACGGAGCGGAGGCGCGTCGCCATCGACACCGAGACGACCGCACTCGATGCCATGCAGGCGGACTTGTGCGGTATTTCGCTTGCCACCGCTCCGGGCAGCGCCTGCTACATTCCGCTCGACCATCGCGGCGCGGGCGGCGGCTTGTTCGGCGGCGAGCCGGTCGCCGGCCTGATCGAAAGCGACAAGGCACTTGCCCGCCTCAAGCCGCTGCTCGAAGATCCCTCGATCCTCAAGATCGGCCAGAACCTCAAATACGATATGCAGATCTTCGCGCCGCTGCGGCATCGCACGTCCGCCCATCGACGACACCATGCTCATCTCCTACGCCCTGGAATCGGGCGATGAACGGCCACGGCATGGACGAACTGTCGGAGAAGCATCTCGGCCACAAGCCGATCCCTTCAAGGAGGTGGCGGGCTCGGGCAAATCCGCGATCTGTTTCGACCAGGTGCCGCTCGACCGCGCCACCGCCTATGCGGCCGAAGATGCCGATGTCACGCTGCGCCTGTGGAAGCTGCTCAAGCCGCGGCTCGCTGGAAAAGCGCAAGCTCACCGTCTACGAAACGCTGGAGCGGCCGCTCGTTGCGGTGCTGGCAGCGATGGAGAAGGAGGGCGTCCTGGTCGACCGCGCCGTGCTGGCCAGGCTTTCGGCTGAATTCGCCGCCGCCGCCGCCGAGATCGAAAAGCAGATCTATGAACTGGCCGGCGAGCGCTTCAACATCGGCTCGCCCAAGCAGCTGGGCGACATCCTGTTCGGCAGGATGGGACTGCCCGGCGGCCGCAAGACCGCGACCGGCGCCTGGAGCACCGACTGCGATACGCTCGAGGATCTGGCCGCGCAGGGCATCGAACTTGCCCGCCGCGTCCTCGACTGGCGCCAGCTTGCCAAGCTGCGCTCGACCTATACCGATGCGCTGCCCGGCTACATCAACCCCAAGACCGGCCGGGTGCACACGAGCTATGCGCATGGCCGCGACCTCCACCGGGCGCCTGTCATCGACCGATCCCAATCTGCAGAACATTCCGGTGCGCACCGAGGAGGGCCGCAGATCCGCACGGCCTTCATGGCGCCGCCGGGCATCGAAGCTCATCAGCGCCGACTACAGCCAGATCGAGCTTCGCGTGCTGGCCCATGTCGCCGACATTCCGCAACTGAAGAAGGCCTTCGCCGAAGGCCTCGACATTCATGCCATGACGGCGAGCGAAATGTTCGGCGTGCCGATCGAGGGCATGGACCCGCGGTGCGCCGGCGCGCCAAGGCCATCAATTTCGGCATCATCTACGGCATCTCGGCCTTCGGCCTTGCCAATCAGCTGGTCGATCTCCCGCGAGGAGGCGGGCGACTACATCAAGACCTATTTCAACCGCTTCCCCGGCATCCGCGACTACATGGATGAGACGAAGAAGATTGGCCCGCGACAAGGGCTATGTCGAAACCATCTTCGGCCGCCGCTGCCATTTCCCGCGCATCAATTCGCCCAATCCCTCCGAGCGCGCCTTCCTGGAGCGCGCCGCCATCAACGCGCCGATCCAGGGGGCGGCCGCCGACATCATCCGCCGCGCCATGATCCGCATGCCGGCAGCCCTCGCTGAGGCCAAGCTCTCGGCCAAGATGCTGCTTGCAGGTGCATGACGAATTGATCTTCGAGGCGGTCGATGCCGAGGTCGAAGAGACCATGGCGGTGGTCAAGCGCGTCATGGAAAAGGCGCCGGAACCGGCGCGTGAAACTCACCGTGCCCCTGCAGGTCGACGCCCGCGCCGCGGCAGATTGGGAAGCGGCCCACTGATACTCCGATCCGTCATCCCGGCGAAAGCCGGGACCCACCCATCCGCATGACGCGATGCCGGATCGCCAACGCGGGCCCGTTCGCTCAGCTCTGAGGTGGCCTATGGATCGGGTCCACCCACGGGACTTGCTCCGGCTTTTCCACAGGCTCGATGTTCAGGTTCACCACGACCGCTTCATTGTCGCTGCGCACCACAACGCATTCGAGACTCATTGGCTGAAGCGTTGATCTCCTGGTGGGGGACAAAGGGCGGCACGAAAATAAAGTCGCCGGGCCCAGCCTCCGCGACATATTCCAGCCGCTCTCCCCACCTCATCCGGGCCCGCCCCTTAACCACATAGATCACGCTTTCCAAAGTACCGTGATGGTGAGCGCCAGTCTTCGCGTTCGGATTGATGGTGACGGTACCGGCCCAGATCTTCTGCGCGCCCACGCGGGCGAAGTTGATTGCTGCCGCTCGGCTCATTCCCGGGGTCTGCGCGGTGTTGGGATCGAGTTGGTTTCCCGGGATGACTTTCACTCCGTAGAGCTTCCAGTCGATAGGACCGCTCGCCGATTCGCTGTTCTCATGGCCGCTGTTCATTGACCTGCCCTCCTGACCGGCCCCCACATTTCGGAGAATTGAATTGAATCGGCATCCACTGATGACCGGCTTGTTGAAGACAATATTCGGCCATCACGCACCTTGGCCATGGGAGTGGTAAAACCATAGGTTGCGCAAAGTTGACGAGCATGTTAATAAGTTTGAATGCCCTGTGTCGAGGAGGGCGGTCATGGGTAAGTATCGAAGTAAATACAGCTACTTAACGGATGACGAAGCCCTGTCTTTCATTCGCACTTTAGCTGGGGAGCTTGGCAAGCTCGCGGCGGACCGAGATTTTCGGCTATTGATGCCAAGCTTTGCTCATGCCGAACTGACCATAAGGGCCATGAAGCGTTTCCAGGCGGATACGAAATAAATCTCCACCTGATCCTGTTGTCGGCCTTTCCCGTCGTGCTTCCCAACCGCTACTTAGTCCGCGCTTTTGCCGCCAGTGCCACAAAACTCTGGCGCAACGCATCGGCTGTATATACAGGTTCTGGAAAGGTAAGGCGCAGGCTCGAGCCGGCCAAAACCAGATCGGCGCCATCGCAATCGATCGCGGCTACTTTCCACTCACCGTCGGCGGCTCCGAGCAGCCTTGTCGCATAGAGCCGCACCGCGTCGGCATGATCTTCATTCAAATGGGCGATGGCGCTCTCTTCCAGCGCCTCCAGCTCCGCGGTGGGCGGAAACACTTCGCGCCGCGCTCAAGGTTTCGATCCGCCCGAATCCCGCCACCGCATGGATGACCTCCGGGGTCAGCCGCCAGAAGGAAAAATCGCCGAAATCCACGTAAACTTCGGCTTGCGGGTGCCGCGCCAGATAACGGCGGCGGAGCCGCGCTGCGGAAGCCTCGGTCCAGCGCCCCATCACCGTGACGCGCTGGCCGGTCAGCGCATCGCCCGTTTCCGGCAGCTCCGCCACCATGAGGCTGCCGCGCCCGTCGGCCAGCAGATTCTGTGTGTGCCAGGCGAGCTTGGAGATCAGCACGATGGGCGCCCCATCGACATCGGTCGCCACGTTGACCAGCGAGGCGTAAGGACCGCCGCCGCCGCGATCCAGACTGGCAAGCGTAGCCGTGCGGGCCCGCCGCAGCAGCAGCCTGGCCTCCCGGCCTGTGAACCTTTCCGTCATCGGACCTCGCCTTCTTGCTGCCAGAACCCCTATCATGTCTGCCACATTTTGTTCTAGTTCCACCCTTAGACGCGCGAAGGGATCAAATGGGGATGAACAAGAAAATGCCGACCATCGCTCTTGTCGACGACGACCGCAACATTCTGACGTCGGTGGGCATGACCCTCGAAAACGAGGGCTACACCGTGCAGAAATACAATGACGGCGCCGCCGCCCTGCAGGGCCTGCAGGACCATCCGCCCGACATGGCGATCTTCGACATCAAGATGCCGCGCATGGACGGCATGGAGCTGCTGCGCCGCCTCCGCCAGAAGACCGATCTGCCGGTCATCTTCCTCACCTCCAAGGACGAGGAGATCGACGAACTTTTCGGCCTCAAGATGGGCGCCGACGATTTCATCAAGAAGCCGTTCTCGCAGCGCCTGCTGGTCGAGCGCGTCAAGGCGGTGCTGCGCCGGGCCGGCTCGCGCGACGGTGCCGCCGCCCCCCAGGAAGTCGCCAAGGTGATCGAGCGCGGCAAGCTGGCGATGGACCCCGATCGTCATTCCTGCACCTGGGACGGCAGGCCGGTGACGCTGACCGTCACCGAATTCCTCATCCTGCAGTCGCTCGCCCAGCGTCCCGGCATCGTCAAGAGCCGCGATGCCCTGATGGATGCGGCCTATGACGACCAGGTCTATGTCGACGACCGCACCATCGACAGCCACATCAAGCGCCTGCGCAAGAAGTTCAACCAGGTCGATGCCGCTTTCGACGGCATCGAGACGTTGTACGGCGTCGGCTACCGCTTCAAGGAGCAATAGTCCCCGTTCCGGGGGGCCTCCATGCTGGACAAGGTCAAAGCCAACGACACGCTGGAGCGCGCCGAGAGCGAGGAGACCCTCGATGCGGCCGAAGCCGAAACGCCGCCGCGGCGTGGGCGGCTGCGGCACCGTTTTGCGCCGCAGCGGCTCACCAGCCGCATCGTGCTGCTCAATCTCCTCGGCCTCGTCGTGCTGGTCTCCGGCATTCTCTATTTCAACCAGTTCCGCCAGGGCCTGATCGATGCCAGGGTGCAGAGTCTGACGACCCAGGCCCACATCATTGCCGCGGCGGTGGCTGGTTCCGCCACCGTCGATACCGGCTCGATCGTCATCGATCCAGACGCGCTCGACGATGCCACAGAGGATTCCGCCCCGGACGCCGACCGGCTCAGCAATCTCGACTTTCCCATCAACCCCGAGACTGCCGGGCCGGTGCTGCGGCGGCTCCTCGCCAACACCACGGTGCGCGCCCGCATCATCGACCCGGGCGGCAATCTGGTGGTCGACAGCCGCTTTCTCTATGGCCGCGGCGATATCATCCAGAGCGAACTGCCCCCTCTCGAGACGCAGTAACATCCTGGTGCGCTGGTGGAACTGGTTGAGCGACTGGTTCTTTACCTACGACTATCCCCTGCATGTCGAATACGGCCTCGACAACGGCAAGGACTATCCCGAGGTCGCCGCGGCCTTGAACGGCGCCTCGGTGAGCGTCGTGCGCCTCAATGAGAACCGCGAGATCATCGTCCTCGTCTCGGTTCCGGTGCAGCGCTTCCGCGCCGTGCTCGGTGCCCTAGTCCTCTCCACCACCGGCGGCGAAATCGACGACGTGCTCAATGCCGAGCGCCGCGTCGTGTTGTTCACCTTCGGCTTTGTGGCGCTGGTGACTATCCTGCTTTCGGTATCGCTCGCCGGCACCATCGCCGAGCCGATCCGCCGCCTCTCGGCCGCCGCCGAGCGGGTGCGCCGCGGCATCAACAAGCGCGTCGAGATTCCCGATTTCACCGCCCGGCGCGACGAGATCGGCCATCTTTCCGGCTCGCTCCGCGACATGACCAACGCGCTGTACGACCGCATCGATGCGATCGAGGCTTTCGCCGCCGATGTCAGCCATGAGCTCAAGAACCCGTTGACCTCGCTCCGGAGCGCCGTCGAGACGCTGGCCTTCGTCAAGACCGACGAGCAGCGGGCCCGCTTGATCGCCATCGTCAAGCACGATGTCAGGCGCCTCGACCGTCTGATCACCGATATTTCCGATGCCTCGCGGCTCGATGCCGAACTGGCCCGCGTCGAGGCCGCACCCCTCGACATGGCGAAGCTCTTGACCGCCATCGCCGCACTCGCCAATGAAACCCGCAAAGCCGGCGCCGCCGAAATCCTGCTCGACGTGGCGCGGCTGCCGGCGGGCGTTGATCCGATCCGCGGCTTCATGGTGTTGGGCAACGAGTCGCGCCTCGGCCAGGTGGTGCGCAATCTTCTCGACAACGCCCGCTCCTTTACGGCACCCGGCACCCGCGTCCATGTCCGTCTGCGCCGTGTACGTTCGGACATTGAATTGCGCGTCGAAGACCACGGGCCGGGCATCGCCCCCGACAATTTCGAACGCATCTTCGAGCGCTTCTACACCGACCGCCCGGATGGTTCCTTCGGCTCCAATTCCGGCCTCGGCCTGTCGATCTCAAAGCAGATCGTCACCGCCCACAGGGGCCGCATCTGGGCCGAGAACCGTTACGGCAAGCCCGATCCGCAAGGGGGCCGGCCGGTGCTCGGCGCCCGCTTCATTGTCCGCATTCCCGCCGTGAGCGATGACTGGATCCAGCCGCAAATCGCCTGAGGGAATCCTGGTCCATGCCAATTGCGTGGCGTTGGGGCGCGTCGGCGTGCTGATCCTCGGCAAGCCCGGATCGGGCAAGTCCGATCTGACCCTGCGCCTCATCGATGCGGCGGGCATGGGGCTGGGGCGGAAACCTATCAAGGCAATGCTCGTCTCCGACGATCAGGTGCTGGTGAAGCGCCGGGCCGGCAAGCTTTATGCCTCGCCACCCAAGGCGCTCGCCGGCCTCCTCGAAATTCGCGGTCTCGGCATCGTGCGTCTGCCCTACCGCAAATCCGTGGCCGTGGCGCTCGCCGTGCGTCTTGCCCCCGCGGCGAGGATCGAACGCCTGCCTGATTTGAACAAGAGCCGCTTTGAAATCGCCGGCCTCACACTTCCCCTGATCCTCATCGATCCCGCCTCCGCTTCCGCCCCCGCCCGCCTTCGCGCCGCCCTCGCCTGGCTGATCGGTCGCTGACCGTTAACTCTCCCCACGCCCACCCCCGTTGCGAAACCCTCTGGTTCCGGGCATTCTCCGCCTCCCGTGATTTGCCCCGGGAACTGCGAGTGCGCGGAGACACTATAATCCCATGATCGGTCTCGTTCTGGTGACCCACGGCCGCCTGGCCGAGGAGTTCGTGCATGCGCTTGAACACATTGTCGGCCGCCAGGAGGGGATCGAGACCGTGTGTATCGGCCCCGACGACCGCATGGAGGCGCGCCGCCTCGACATTACCGCCGCGGTGGCCCGCGCCAACCAGGGTCAGGGCGTCATCATCTTGACCGATATGTTCGGCGGCACCCCCTCCAATCTGGCGATCTCGCTTCTGGTCCTCGGCAAGGTCGAGGTGGTGGCCGGCCTCAATCTGCCCATGCTGGTGAAGCTCATCCGGGTGCGCAAGGATGCCAATCTCGAGAAGGCGGCGGCGGCGGCCCAGGATGCCGGGCGCAAATATATCAACATCGCCAGTCAGGTTCTGGGGGAGTGACCCATGCCGGCGCTGGTGCGGGAATTCGACATCGTCAATGAGCGCGGCCTGCACGCCCGCGCCTCGGCGAAATTCGTCAAATGCGCCGAAGCCTTCGATGCCGATATCGCGGTCAGCCGCGACGGCCAGACGGTGCCCGGCACCTCGATCATGGGCCTGATGATGCTCACCGCTTCCCAGGGTACCTCGATCACGGTGACCGCCACCGGCCCTCAGGCCGAAGCCGCGCTCATAGCGCTTGCGGCACTGATCGCATCGAAGTTCGACGAAGATTAGCTTGTGCCGGCGGAAGCGAGGATTTTCCATCCAGGCCCTCGACCGGAAGCGGACAATACACTACAGTCGAATCGCGGCGATGTGGGAGGAGATTGGGTTGCGTTGGGTTTTCGCCATCGCCGTGATGGTCATTGGACTGGTGCTGGGTCCTGGCGGCGCCTCGGCAAGCTCCGTGGTCATCACCATCAACAAGGTCAGTCAGAAGCTGACGGTAACAATCGACGGCGACCGGAAATATGTCTGGCCCGTATCGACCGGCGCTCCGCGCTATGAGACGCCGGGCGGCACCTATCGGCCCTTCCGCATGGAGCGCGATCATTTCTCGGAAGAATGGGACGATGCGCCGATGCCGCATTCGATATTCTTCACGGCCCAGGGCCACGCCATCCATGGCAGCCCCTATGTGAAGAGCCTCGGCCGGCGGGTCTCGCATGGCTGTGTGAGGCTTGCCCCCGCCAACGCCGCGACCCTCTATGCCTTGGTGGAGGAGGTCGGCATGCGCAACACGCGGGTGATCGTCAAGGGCGGCTTTTTCGAAGAGGGTTTTGCGCGGCGCACCCAGCGGAAACTGAAGAAGCCGAATTGGTTTGCGAATTCCGATTGAGCGTTTAGGGCTCAAACGCCACCAAAACGGTGTGGTTTTGCTGCCTTTTGACGCCGGATTTGCTGCCAAATTACTTGACTCTGTCAAGTATCCGATTCCGCCAGGCCACTGGGCAATCAAACACATAAAGACTTCTTTATGTCGTTATTGCTTTGCGCCGCCGCCCCTGCTAAGCAACCGCCAGCAAAATCCACATCATCGAGGACCCGCCGCATGGCTTCGCCGCAGGACTATCATGTCGCCGACATCGCCCTGGCCGAGTGGGGCCGCAAGGAAATCGAGATGGCCGAGGTCGAGATGCCGGGCCTGATGGCGACCCGCGCCGAATATGCCGCCAAGCAGCCGCTCAAGGGTGCCCGCATATCGGGCTCCTTGCACATGACCATCCAGACGGCGGTGCTGATCGAGACGCTCCAGGCGCTCGGCGCCGAATTACGCTGGGCCTCCTGCAACATCTTCTCCAGCCAGGACCACGCCGCCGCGGCGATCGCCAAGGCCGGCATTCCGGTCTTCGCCTTCAAGGGCGAGAGCCTCAAGGAATACTGGGCCTTCACCGCCCGCATCTTCGACTGGCCGGACGGCAAGCCGACCAACATGATCCTCGACGACGGCGGCGATGCCACTCTCTATATTCTCCTGGGCGCCAGGGCCGAGAAGGACGCCTCGCTCATCGCCCATCCCAAGAGCGAAGAGGAAGAATGCCTCTATGCCGAGATCAACAAGCGCATCAAGGCGAGCCCCGGCTGGTTCTCCAAAGTTCGCGACTCAATCCTCGGCGTCTCCGAGGAAACCACCACCGGCGTCCACCGCCTCTATGAATTGCAGAAGAAGGGCGAGCTGCCCTTCCCGGCGATCAACGTCAACGACAGCGTGACCAAATCGAAATTCGACAACAAATACGGCTGCCGCGAATCGCTGGTCGACGCCATCCGCCGCGGCACCGACGTGATGATGGCCGGCAAGGTCGCCGTGGTCTGCGGCTATGGCGATGTCGGCAAGGGCTCGGCGCAATCGCTGAAAGGTGCGGGCGCCCGCGTCATCGTCACCGAGATCGATCCCATCTGCGCGCTGCAGGCGGCGATGGACGGTTTCGCCGTCCAGACGCTCGAGGACGTGGTCGAGGCCGCCGATATTTTCGTCACCGCCACCGGCAACAAGGACGTGATCACCGTCGATCACATGCGCCGCATGAAGGACATGGCGATCGTCTGCAACATCGGCCATTTCGACAACGAAATCCAGGTCTGCGGAACTGCGCAATTTCAAGTGGACCAACATCAAGCCGCAGGTCGATCTGGTGCAATTCCCGAAAGGCAACCGCATCGTGCTCCTGTCGCAGGGCCGCCTGGTCAATCTCGGCAACGCCACGGGGCATCCGAGCTTTGTGATGTCGGCGTCGTTCACCAACCAGACGCTGGCCCAGATCGAGCTCTTCAGCAATGCCAAGACCGGCAAATACGAGCAACGCAGGTCTATGTGCTGCCCAAGCACCTCGACGAGAAGGTGGCGCGCCTGCATCTGGCCAAGCTCGGCGTGAAGCTCACCGGCTTGCGCGACGATCAGGCCGCCTATATCGGCGTTGCCAAAAACGGTCCCTTCAAGCCGGACTATTACCGCTACTGATGAATACGGCTATATCTCGGCGCGGGGTGTGTACCGTTTGATTCGGGCTGTTTTCGCAATTTGGACTCGGAGAAAAGATGCGCGCCGGGCGTGGCAAAATCTGCGCGTATGGGATGTTCTGTGGCGGCCGCTGCCTGGCCTTCTGCCGCCCGCTGCTGCCGTGTTCCCGGAGCAAGTAGGTACCGAACCCGCGGTGCTTTTGGTGGCCACGATTTCGCTAGCCCTGCTTATGTGGGCGGCGGTTGCGGTGCGCAAGAAAGCCCGCGAGGAAGCTATCGCCCGCCGCCGCATCGGCGAACTCGAACTCCGTCTCAATGAGGCCGAAGCGGCGATCGCCGCCGAAGCCCATGTGCTGGTCATCTGGCGCGGCCGCGAAACCATGCCGGAAAGGATCGCCGGCAGCATGCATGGGACCGCCAAGCTGCCGGCCAAGCCGGAGGAGCTGCTGGACTTCGCAGGCTGGCTCGATCCCGACTCGGCCGCTGCCCTGACCGAAGCGGTCCGCGCCTTGCGCGGGGTGGGTAACCCCTTCAATATCGGCGTGCGCAGCAAGCTCAATGAATTGCTCGAAGCCGATGGCCGCACCGCCGGCGGCTTTGCCACCTTGCGCTTCCGTCCGCTGGCCGGCGAGCGCCGCCAGATCACCGAACTCGAATACGACGCGCGGGTTCTCGGCAAGCAGGTCGAGCGCCTCAGCGCCGTGCTCGATGCCTCGCCGATGCCGGTCTGGCTGCGGTCGCCCGAAGGCCGGATCGTCTGGGTCAACCGCGCCTATGTCGCCGCCGTCGATGCCCGCGACAGCGGCACGGTGCTCAAGGCAGGCGTCGAGATCGCCAAGGAAGAACGCCTTGACCGCTCGCGCGCCGACCCGCGCAGCGGCCGCATCGGCCGCGTTCATGCGGTGGCGGCGGCGCCATGCGCGCCTTCAACATCCATGAAGTCGATCTGCCGGATGGCAAGGCCGGTTTCGCCATCGACATGTCGGCCCTCGAAGAGTCGGAGAAGGAACTCGACCGCCACATCAAGGCGCATGCCTCGACGCTCGAACAAGCTCGACACGGCGATTGCCATCTTCGGTCCCGACCAGCGGCTGCAGATTCGCAATACGGCCTATGCCTCGCTCTGGCCGCTCGATCCGGCATGGCTCGAAATGCATCCCTCCGACGGCGAAATCCTCGACCGCCTGCGGGTGCAGCGCTGCATTCCGGAACAGGCGAACTACCGCGAATGGCGGGCCCGCCAGCTTTCCGCCTATACAACGCTCGAAATGCGCGAGAGCTGGTGGTATCTGCCCGACGGCCGCTCGCTGCATGTCGTCTGCGAGCAGCATCCCTTTGGCGGCGTCACCTATCTGTATCGAGAACGCCACCAAGGAAATCCAGCTCGAAAGCCGCTACAACGAGCTGATCGGCGTGCAGCGCGAAACCCTCGACAATCTCGAAGAGGGCGTCGCACTGTTCGGCTCCGACGGACGCCTCAAGCTGTTCAATCCGGCCTTCGCCCAATTCTGGAATTTCGACGTGAGTTTCCTCGAGCAGGAACCGCATGTCGAGGCGCTGGCCGAGCAGGCGCGGCCGGTGGTCCGGCGGAGCGGGCCTGTCATGGGATGAAATCAAGTTCGGCGTGACCGGCTCGATGTCGGCGCGGAAGCCCGTGGAGGGCAAGCTGATCGCCGGCGAACGCATTCTGCAATATGCAATTCGGTGCCACTGCCCGACGGCAACACGCTGCTGACCTTCTCCGACATCTCCGTCCTCGGCGCGCATGGAGCGGGCCCTGCGCGAGCGCGCCGATGCGCTGGAAGCCGCCGACCGCCTGAAGAACATGTTCCTCTCGCAACGTGTCCTATGAAATCCGCACCCCCCTCACCAGCGTCCTCGGTTTTGCCGAGAGCCTGCATATGGGCATTGCCGGCGAACTTTCGCCCAAGCAGAAGGAATATGTCCTCGACATCCGCAAGTCCTCGGAGGAACTCAAGACCATCATCGACGCCATCATCGATCTGTCGGCGATCGATGCCGGTGCCATGGAACTGAAGCTCGCAGACCGTCGATGTGCCGGCCATCCTGCAGCGGGTGGCCGAGAAACTCTCGCCCGCCATACCAGCGCCGCGACTTGACCCTCAATATCGATGTGGCCGCCGATGCCGCTTCCTTCATCGGCGATCCCAAGCGCGTCGAACAGATCCTTACCAACCTGCTGTCCAATGCCATCGGATTCTCGGCCCAGAGGCAGACCGTCCGATCGGCGCCCGCCGCGCCGGCACCGCCATTCCAGCTCTGGGTGGCGGATTCGGGCCGCGGCATCGAGCCGGAATTCCAGAAACAGGCCTTCGATCGCTTCCAGTCGCGGCCGGTGCCCGGCGGCCATCGCGGTCCGGGCCTCGGTCTCGCCATCGTCAAGAGCTTCGTCGATCTGCACGACGGCCAGGTCTCGCTTCTGTCCAAGATCAACCAGGGCACCACGGTTCTGTGCTCCTTCCCGATTGAGGGCCCGCGTTCCGTTCTGCATACCCAGAACGCCGCCGTGCGAGACGGCGCCCGCAAGTCCGCATGATGCTCGCGCCATGACGACAATCGAGCGTCAGTTGCAGTCACCGGCGGAGACGGAGGCGCTCGCCGCCGAGCTGTCGCTGTTTGCCCAGGCCGGAACGGTCATCCTGCTGGTGGGCGAACTGGGTTCCGGGAAATCCACCTTTGTCCGAGCCTTCATCCAAGCACTCGCATTGCCCGGCAGCGTTTTCGATATTCCAAGCCCGACCTTCACCCTGATCCAGACCTATGACGAAACCCGCATTCCCGTAGCCCACGCCGATCTCTTTCGCCTGACATCGGCATCGGAGCTGGATGAACTCGGTCTCGACGATCTGCTGTCGAGCCACATCCTTCTCGTAGAATGGCCCGAGCGCCTTGCGCTCAAAGCGCCGGCAGGCAGTCTGCGCGTGACGATCGCCGGACATGGCACGGTGCGCAGCGTGAGGCTCGAGGGGCGGGGCGCCTGGTCGCGGGATTTGCAGCGCAACGAGGCGATTTCACAATTCATCGCCGCATCGCCCTGGCGCGGTGCTGGCCGCGAATTTCTCGAAGGCGATGCCTCCTTTCGCCGATACGAAACGCTCAAGGGCGAGGGCCCGGCAGTCATCCTGATGGACATGCCGGCGAAGCCCGACGGACCGCCGGTGAAAAACGGCAAACCCTATAGCGCCATTGCGCATCTGGCCGAGAACATGAGCGCGGCCGTCGCCATGAACGAGCACCTGTGCGGCATGGGCTACAGCGCGCCGCGCGTCTACCACTCCGACCTCGGCCGCGGGCTGGCGATCATCGAGCATCTTGGATTTAAGGTCTATGGGCGGATGATGCTGGACGGCGCCGACATGCGCGAGCCCTTGGCGGCAGCGGTCGAGCTCTTAGCAGACATGGCGCAGTCGCGACTGGCCTTCAAGAATTCCGGTCCCCGGCGGCGGCAATCATTCAATCCACCGCTACGACCGCGCAGCCCAGGAAATCGAAGTGGGTCTCCTGCCCATGTGGTTCTGGCCCCATTTGCACGGAGCCGAAGCGCCGGCCGCCATCCGCGAGGAGTTCGAGCATGAATGGGCGGAAGTACTGCCGCTTGCCGATCCGGCCGCTCCGTTCTGGACGCTTCGCGACTACCATTCGCCCAATCTGCTTGTGGTTGCCCGAGCGCCGTGGCGTCGCCCGCGTCGGTCTCATCGATACCCAGGATTGCCTGCTCGGCCATCCCGCCTACGATCTCGCATCGTTGCTTCAGGACGCGCGCGTCGATATCGCCTTTGAGCAGGCGGACGAACTCTTCGATCACTATTGCACGCTGCGCTCGAAACTGGGCGCCTTCGCCCGCCGCGATTTCGAAACCGCCTATGCGGTCCTAGGTTGCCAGCGGGCCAGCAAGATACTTGGCATTTTTGCACGCCTGTCGAAGCGCGACGGCAAGCACGGCTATCTGCACCACATACCGCGCGTCTCGCGGGCGCTCGAACGCAATCTGCAGCACCCGGCGCTGGCCGGCCTCAAGAGATGGTTCAGCCGCCATTTGCCGGCGGCGGCGCGCGAGGGCCGCAGATGAGCGGCATCGGCAAAGCTGCCATGGTGCTGGCGGCGGGGTTGGGCCAACGCATGCGCCCCTTGAGCGATGCGCGGCCGAAACCGCTCATCGAGGTGAACGGCAAGGCGCTGATCGATTACGCTTTTGACCGGCTGCGCGAGGCGGGGGTAAGGAAGGCCGTGGTCAATGTCCATCATCTGGCCGGGCAGATCGTTGCCTGGTCGAAGCGCCAGGCGACTCCGGGCCTCGAAATTTCCGACGAACAGGCGGGAATTCTCGATACCGGCGGCGGCATAGCACTTGCCCTTCCGCGGCTCGGGCCGCACCCGTTCTTCGTCTTGAACAGCGACAGTTTGTGGATCGACGGCACGGTTCCCGCCTTGCAGCGTCTGCGGACGGCCTGGGACGGTGCCCGCATGGATTGTCTCCTGCTGCTGTGTCCGCTGGAGCGCACCGTGGGTTATGACGGCAAAGGCGACTTCGTGATCGGGCCGGACGGCAGGCTGGCACGCCGCAGCGAAGACGCCGGGACGGCTCTCGTCTATGCCGGCTGCTATCTGGTTGATCCCCGCCTGTTCCGCGATGCGCCATCCGGCAAGTTCTCGATGAACCTGTTGTGGGATCGCGCCATCGCCAAGGGCAGGCTTTATGGCTTGGCCCATGACGGCAAATGGATTCATGTGGGCACACCGGAGGCAATCGCCGCCGCCGAGGCAGCACTTAGGGAGTAATGGGCCATGCGGATCTACTCGATTCCGCCCGCCCGGCCTTTTCTCAAGCTCCTGGCGCGGGCCGTGCTCGACGGCTTTCCCTTGACGGACGGTTCGCGTCCCGGGCCCAGCGATCTTCCCAACTGGACGATCCTGGTTCCGACGCGGCGTGCGGCTGGTGAACTCGAGCGCATATTCTATGAGGAAGGCGGCGGCGTCGCCCGCCTCATGCCGCGCATAAGACCGCTCGGCGACGTCGATGAGGATCTCTTTGGAGCCGAACCGGGCTTCTCTCCCGCCGAACTCGATCTGCCGCCAGCCATATCGCCGGTGGGCAGGGAGCTGGCGCTGATGGCGCTGATCGGCGAATGGGCCGCGGCCAATCCGCATATCCGCCTGGCGCAGGAGATCGCCGATTCGGCGCATCAGCTGCAGGCACTTGCCACATCGCTCGCCCAACTCATCGACGGGCTCGAAATCGAGGAGATCGGTTTCGACCGGATACCCGAGCTGTTCGGGCTCGAATCCGCGGGGCACCGTGAAGCCATACTGGATTTCTTGGCGCTGGCGCGCGTCAAGTTGCCGGCATTGCTTCACCAATGGCATCTGATCGGCCCGATGGAGCGGCGCTCGCAGCTCTTGCGGCTGGAAGCGCGCCGCCTTGCCGAGCACCCGCCGGCCGGGCCGGTCATTGCCGCAGGCTCGACCGGTTCTATTCCGGCGACTAGGGCCTTACTCAAATCGATTGCCAGCTTGCCCATGGGCGCCGTGGTCCTGCCGGGCCTCGACACGCATATGAGTGAAGAGGACTGGGTGAGCGTTGGTCCCCAGCACCCGCAATATTTCCTCAAGCTTCTGCTCGCCGATCTTGCTGTCACGCGCGCCGATGTGGCGATCTTTCCGCAAGCCGGATCGTCATCGCGCGACTGGCTGGCCAGCGAGATCATGCGGCCGGCCGAGACCGCGGAAAAGTGGCGGGAAATCGTCACCGTGAAGCGCGAAGCGATCCGTGGCGCACTTACGGGGGTCGAACTTGTCGAGACCCGCTCGCGCCAGGAAGAGGCATTGGCCATCGCGCTTATTCTCCGCCACGCGCTGGAGAGCCCGGGAAAGACCGCGGCATTGGTGACGCCCGATCGCGAACTGGCCCGCCGGGTGAAAGCCGAACTGGCGCGCTGGGCGATCGAGATCGACGATTCCGCCGGTGAGCCATTGATCCGCTTCGCCGGTGCCGCCCTTCTGAACCTGGCCCTTGAGGCGGCGCTGACGGATTTTCCGGCCGGGGCGCTGAACGCGCTCTTCAGTCACCCGCTTTGCCGCTTCGGCATGGAGTGGGATGCCGCGCGCAGGGCATCGCGAGCAATCGAGATCGCCCTGTTTCGCAATGGCTACAATGGACGCGGCATCGCCGATTTCGCCGCCGCGGTTGAGCGCTGCCGAAATCTGAGTGCGGCCGACACCCATATTCACCCACTGGTCCGAAATCTTTCGGATGCGGACTGGAGCGGCATGGCGGAATTCGCAAGCCGCGTCACCGCCTGTCTCGGAGCGCTGTCGCGGCGGCAAACAGCACCGCTCAACCATCACCTCCGGACAATCATCGAGGCCGGCGAGGGTGTTGCGGGTCCCGCCCTGTGGCAGGGGGAGGCGGGTGAGGAACTTGGCTCGCTCGTCGATGAGCTCATGGCCGAGGCGCCGCGCCTGTCCGATTGCAGCTTTGCCGATGCCGCAGCGATCCTGCGCCACCGCATGATGTCGGCGCCGCTGCGCCCGCGGCGGCAGGCCCATCCGCGGCTTGCCATACTCGGACTTCTCGAGGCGCGCCTGGTCAGGCCCGACATCTGCGTCATGGGCGGTCTCAACGAGGGCATCTGGCCGCGGCGGCCCGATTCCGGACCATGGCTCAACCGGCCGATGCGCGAGACCCTCGCCATGCCGCAGCCGGAACGCGACATCGGCCAGACCGCCCATGATTTCGTCCAGGCCTTCGCCTGCGATGAGTCCTATCTGGTATGGTCGCGGCGCATCGGCGATTCACCGGCGATCGCCTCGCGCTGGATCTTGCGCCTGCAGATGATGATCAAGTCCGCGGGCATTGCGGAGAAGCCGGGCACCGGCAGCCTGTGGCAGCAATGGGCGGCAGCGCTCGACGAACCGGAGGCGGTGATACCGTGCGCGAAGCCTCTGCCGAAACCGCCGGCCGATGCGCGGCCACACCGGCTGAGCGTCACGCGGATCGAAACCCTGATCCGCGATCCCTATGCCATCTATGCCCGTCATGTCCTCGGCCTGCAGCCGCTGGATGAAATCGCCAAGGCGCCGGATTTCGCGCTGCGCGGCACCTTGTTTCACGCGGTGCTGGGCGATTTCTTCAGGCGGTATCCTTCCGACCTTCCCGCCGATGCGGGCGAACGCCTGATCGAGACGGGACGGGCGCATTTCGCGGCCCTCATGGACGACCCGCAAATTTCCGGCTTCTGGTGGCCGCGCTTCCTGCGCATTGCCCGTTGGCTAACCGAAAAAGATGCGGAAATGCGGGCTGGCGTGGAGAGAGTTCTGGCTGAGATCGACGGTGCCCTGACGCTCGATATCGCCGGCCGGCCCTTCACGCTCACCGGCCGTGCCGACCGCATCGATCTCTTTTCCGGCGGTGGCGCGCGGATAATCGATTTCAAGACCGGCAACGTGCCGAGCGCAGCGCAGGTCAAGTCGGGTCTTGCGCCGCAACTGACCCTCGAAGCCGCCATGCTGGAAGGAGACTCCTTCTCCGGCGCTGGCGCAATTGCTGCCCGCGAACTCGTCTACATCAAGCTCGGGGGCGGCGATCCGCCGGGTGAAATCATCCAGTTGAAACTCGATGAGCCGGCGGCGGATGTCGCCAAGCGCCATCACTCTGGACTTGTCGAACTCCTAACCGCCTATGCAAGGCACGAGCAGCCCTATATTCCGCGCGCCATTGTCGAGAAGGAAGACGAGGAGCGCGACTACGACCATCTCTCGCGCTACCGCGAGTGGTCGCTGTCGGGAAAGGCTACTCCATGAAAGCCGCCAGGGCGACGGACAAGCAGATACTGGCATCTGATCCCGCGTCCTCCGCCTGGGTCGCCGCCAATGCCGGTTCGGGCAAGACCCATGTGTTGGTCGACCGCGTCATCCGCATGATGCTGGCGGGTATCGAGCCCGCCCGCATCCTGTGTCTCACCTTCACCAAGGCGGCCGCGGCCGAAATGGCCGGCCGCCTGTTCGAGCGCCTGAGCGGCTGGATTGCACTGGACGATGCGGCCCTGACGGCGACGCTTGAAAAACTCGCCGCAGACCCGGAGTCACCCGACAATTTGCGTTTGGCGCGCCGCCTCTTCACCCGCGCCCTGGAAACCCCGGGCGGACTCAAGATCCAGACCATCCATGCCTTCTGCGAAAGATTGCTGCAATTGTTTCCGGTCGAGGCCGGCGTGGTTCCGGGCTTTACCGTAATGGACGACCGTAACGCGCGGGAAGCGCTCGAAGCCGCCCGCGACAGGGTCCTTGTCAGGGCGGAGGCCGATCGGACGGGCGAGCTTGGACAGGCAATGGCCGAAGTGGTGCGCCATGTCCAGGCCGATGCCTTCAACGAGCTGATGGACGAGATTCTCGCCAAGAGGGCCGATCTGCAGGATGTGCTGTCGAGCGGACAAGGCATCGACGGCGCCATCGGCATATTGCGGGCGGCATTGGGATTTGCACCCGGCGAGGACCGGGACAGCGTGCTGGCCAGCGCTCAGCGTATCGCCTGCACAGTATGCGCATCTTGCGGAAGCCCTGATGGGTGGGAGCGAGGCCGACTGCAAACGCGCTGCCCTGTTGGCCGGCCATTTGCGCACCGGCGCCGCCACGCTTATCGACCTGTGCGGGTTCCTGCTCACCCAGAAGAACGAACCCCGCAGCTTGTCCGGCATTGCAACCAAGCCGGTCCGTGCCGCCCATCCCTGGATCGATGACTTCATCATCGCCGAGCAGCAGCGGCTCGCCGAAGGTTTGGCCCGGCTCGCCGATCTCGAACGGCTTGCCGCAACCCGGGCGCTGCTGGTTCTGGCGAGCCAGATCGCCGGCGAATTCGAACACATCAAACGCCGCAATGGCAGCTATGATTTCGACGATCTCATCGCCCGCACCAGACTATTGCTTGCCGCCAGGCCCGATGCCGCCTGGGTACTCTACAAGCTGGATGGCGGCATCGAGCATGTTCTGATCGACGAGGCGCAGGATACCAGCCCCGCCCAATGGGACATCGTGCGTTCGCTCACCGCCGAGTTCTTCGCCGGCACGGGCACGCGCCAGATGCCGGATCGCACCCTCTTCGCCGTCGGCGATAGGAAACAGTCGATTTATAGTTTCCAGGGTGCCGATCCGGACGTGTTCGAAATCGTCCACGACGAACTCCAAACCCGCATCGAGGCGGCCGGACAGGAATTTCACGATGTCGACTTCACCGTTTCCTTCCGCTCCATCTCGCAAATCCTGGAGGCCGTCGATACGGTGTTCAAGGAGGGGGCCGCGGCGCGCCAGGGACTTGATGGCAAGCGCACAAAGATATTGCTGCATGAATCGACTCGCCGCGGCGAGGCGGGGCTGGTGGACATCTGGCCGCTGATCGAGCCCGAGGATCGTGAAGAGCACCAGCCGTGGATCGCTCCGGTTGATCGCGAGCCCGCCAATTCGCCGCGCCGCAGGCTGGCGCAAAAAATCGCCCGCACGGTTAGGTCCTGGCTCGGCCGGCGCCAGATCGAGGCAACTGGCCGGCCGGTGCGCCCCGGCGATATTCTCATTCTGGTGCGCAGCCGCACTGGTCTTTTCGACGCTCTCGTCCGCGAACTGCGCAATGAGGGTGTACCCGTGGCCGGCGCCGACCGGCTGCAGCTGACCAAGAGCATCGCCGTTCTCGACCTCCTGGCGCTCGCCCGCTTCTGTCTGCTGCCGCAGGACGATTATTCGCTGGCCTGCCTGCTTAAGAGCCCGCTGGTGCCTGAGCCCTTGAGCGAGGAACAGCTCTTCGATCTCGCCTGGCAGCGCGGCTCGCGTTCCCTGTGGCAGCGCTTGTCGGAAAGCCGCGATCCACCCTGCATCGAAGCCCACCGGCAATTATCGGCATGGCTTGACGGCGCCGGCAGCCGGCCCTTTGACTTCTTTGCCGGCGTTCTTGCCGGAAGCCGCAAGCGCATTCTCGCCCGCCTGGGGGGTGAGGCCGGCGATGCGCTCGATGCCTTTCTGGATTCGGCGCTGGCCTATGAACAAGACCATTCCTCGTCGCTGGCCGGCTTCATCGCCTGGTTCGTCGCCGGAGAAGAAGACATCAAACGCAACATGGAGCAGGAATCCGGCGAAGTCCGCATCATGACGGTGCATGGCGCCAAGGGTCTTGAGGCGCCGATCGTCATTCTCCCCGACACGTGCAATGTGCCCGATGCTAAACAGCTATCCGCGCTGATGATGGTCGAAGTGCGCCATGGCATCGCCAGGCTTCCCTTCTGGCGCCTCTCCAAAAGACCCGAGTCGCCGCAAGTGGCGGCCTGGAAAGCCCAGGCAAAAATGGAACAGGCCCATGAATATCGCCGCCTGCTCTATGTCGCCATGACGCGAGCCCGCGATGAACTTCACATCTGCGGCTGTCGCGGGGTCAGGGAACCGCCCCAGGACTGCTGGTACAATATGATCGCGCCGGTGCTGAAACCCCTGATGCGCGAGATGGCCGATGCCGACGGCAATATTGCCGGCTGGAGGTTGGGCGCCAATCCGCGTCAGGCCGGAGACGTACTTCAGGAGCACTCGGGCGGCCAGGCTCTGCCTGCCTGGATGAGCAGCAGACCGGCGCCGCCCGCGGCTACGGAAACCTGGGAGGCACCGTCCCGCCTTGGCCGTGAGAGAGCCAACACGGCCGAATTGCAGCGGCGGGTCCGGCGCGGCAATCTGCTGCACAAGCTGCTCCAGCACCTGCCGGATATCGCGGCGGACGCGCGCGAGGATTACGCCCGGCGGGCCATCAGGAGGGAAGGTTTTGATGAAGGCCTGTGGGCAGAACTGCAAGCCGTGCTCGACACCCCGCACTTCGCTGCATTTTTTGCCCCGGGCGGCCTCTCCGAGGTTCCAGTAGTCGCCCCGATCGAGAGCTCTCGGCCGCATCATATCGGGCCGGATCGATCGACTGGCGGTGACCGCCGACGAGGTCACGATCCTCGACTACAAGACTGGCCACAACTGGCCGGAAACGGCGGCGCAAGCCGATCCGGACCATATTCTGCAACTGGCGGCCTATCGCGAGGCGGTCCGCCAGGTCTATCCGGGACGTAGGGTCAGGACCGCGCTTCTGTGGACGGCGGCTCCGAAACTGGTGGAGATTCCGGGCCCCATGCTCGACCAGGCGCTGGCTCCCGCGTGAATCATCACAAGCCCGTGCGCCGCCCTTGACCGGGCCGGGACCCACCCCTACCTTTCACGGCAGCGCCAATCGGCGATTCCCACCGCTAAGCCCAAGAGGTTTTCATGTCCACCCACAAGGTTTCCGACGCGTCTTTCGAAACGGACGTACTCAAATCCGAGGGGCCTGTGGTGGTCGATTTCTGGGCCGAATGGTGCGGTCCCTGCAAGATGATCGGTCCGGCCCTTGAAGAGATTGCAACGGCGCTCGGCCCCAAGGCGAAGATCGTCAAGATGAACATCGACGACAATCCCAACACGCCGTCCAAATATGGCGTGCGCGGCATTCCGACTCTGATGGTGTTCAAGGGCGGCCAGGTCGCGGCCACCAAGATCGGCGCCGCGCCTAAGAACCAGTTGCAGTCCTGGATCGAGCAGTCGATCTAGCGCCGCGCCGTGCCGGAGACCTTGCTCATCTCTTGGCCCTGATGTGCCGCAAGCACCCGGCCGGCCAGATAGAGCGACCCGCATATGAGAATTCTGGGCGCCGGCGTCGTCAGCGACGCCTGTCTCAGTGCATCTTCAAGCGAGGCGGCAGTTTCAGCGGCGAGGCCCTTACTGCGCGCGGCTTGCGCCAGCGCCTCGGCAGCGGCAGCATTTTCCTCGTCAGGTATGGTGATCGTCACAGCGCGATGGGCAATGCCGGCGAAGGCGCCGATGAAGCTTGCGACGTCCTTGGTGTTGAGCATGCCCCAGACCAAGACCAGCGGCCGCGAATGACGGTCGTTGAGATCGGAAAAGGCCTGGGCGAGCACGCGGGCCGCCGAGGGATTATGCCCGCCATCGAGCCACAGCTCGGCATCGGCCGGAACTTGCGACCATAGCGCGCCGGGGCCAAGCCTTTGCATGCGGGCGGGCCAGATCACCGATTTCAGTCCCTGCGCGATGTGGTTTTCAGTCACGCGGGTATCGCCCAGCGCCCGCAACGCCGCGATGGCGTTACCGGCATTGTCGACCTGATGGCGTCCGTGCAAATGCGGCAGCGGCAAATCGAGCAAGTCCGTTCTCGTCCTGGAACACCAGCCGGCCATGCTGCTCGAAGCTCTGCCAATCCTGATTGGCGATGACGAGCGGCGCGCCGCACGCGCTCCGCCACGCGTTCGATCTCGGCTCGCGCCTCGTCGGGCTGAACGCCGACGATGGCCGGGACGCCGCGCTTGAGGATGCCCGCCTTTTCATGGGCGATGCGCGGTCAGCGTATCGCCCAGATATTGCTGGTGATCGTAGTCGATCGCGGTGATGACGCACACTCTCGGGCTGGTCGATCACATTGGTGGCATCGAGCCTGCCGCCCAGTCCCACTTCCAGGATCAGATAATCGGCGGGCGTGCGCGCGAAGGCGAGAAATGCGGCCGCCGTGGTGATCTCGAAGAAGGTGATGGGCGCGCCGCCATTCGCCGTCTCGCACTCCTCCAGAAGAGCTGAGAGCGCCGCTTCCGATATGAGTTCGCCCGCCATCCGGATGCGCTCGTGGAACTTCACCAGATGCGGCGAGGTGTAGCAATGGACCGTTAAGTCCGGCGGCTTCGAGCATGGCGCGGAGATAGGCGACGGTCGAACCCTTGCCGTTGGTGCCGGCCACATGAATGACCGGCGGCAGCTGCTCCTGCGGGTTGCCGAGGCGCTGCAGGATGCGCTTCATGCGGTCGAGACTTAGATCGATGATCTTGGGATGCAGCGACAGAAGCCGCGTCAGTATGGCGTCGCTCAGCGCCAAGTTGCCATGCCTCAGGCTTGGCTCGCGAGGACCGGCAAGCCGCCATTGCCATTGCCATTCTGGGGAAGTTCCGGCGCCTTCATCAGGATGCGGGCGATCCGGCTCACCGTCTCGCGCATCTGGTGGCGGTGGACCACCATGTCGACCATGCCGTGCTCCTGCAGATATTCGGCGCGCTGGAAGCCCTCGGGCAGCTTCTCGCGGATCGTCTGCTCGATCACGCGCGGGCCGGCGAAGCCGATCAGGGCGCCGGGCTCGGCAATATGAATATCGCCCAGCATGGCATAGGAGGCGGTGACGCCGCCGGTCGTCGGATTGGTCAGCACCACGATATAGGGCAGCTTCGCGGCGCGCAATTCCTGCACCGCCACGGTGGTGCGCGGCAATCTGCATGAGCGACAGGATGCCTTCCTGCATGCGCGCGCCGCCCGAGGAGACGAAGAGCACGAAGGGCGATTTCCGCTGCACCGCGGTGCGCATGGCGGTGATGATCGCTTCGCCCGCCGCCATGCCGAGCGAACCGCCCATGAAGGCGAAGTCCTGCACCGCCATCACGATGGGCAGGCCGTCGAGCGTGCCGGTGCCGGCGAGGATGGCATCCTCGGCGCCGGTCTTCTGCCGCGCTTCCTTGAGCCGGTCGGCATAGCGGCGCTCGTCGCGAAATTTCAGCGGATCGAGCGGCACCTGCGGCATGGCGATCGTCTCGATATTCGCCGCCGTCGAACATGGATTTGAGCCGCAGCCTCGGGCGCCATGCGCATGTGATAGCCGGAGCCGGGAATGACGAACTGGTTCGCCTCGAGATCCCGGTAGAACACCATCTGTCCGGTCTCCGGATCCTTGATCCACATGTTCTCCGGCACCTCGCGCTTGACGCCGAGGATCGAGCGGATTTTCGGGCGGACGAAGTTCTTGATCCAGTTCAAGCTGCTCTAGCTCCTGACGCCGCGGGCGATGTCGCTGACCAGCGCATGCACGGCCTTGACCGTCTTTGGCGTCGGCTTTCCGGCTTTTGTGAGACTGTCCTTGACGGCACTGACCAGCGCCGAGCCGACCACGACGCCATCGGCATCCTTGGCGATGGCGCGGGCCTGCTCCGCTGTCTTGACGCCGAAGCCGACGGCAATCGGAAGGCTCGGTGTGCTTGCGCAGGCGGTGCACATTGGACTCGACGCTCTTGAGATCGGGCGCCTTGGTGCCGGTGATGCCGAGCACCGAGACATAATAGACGAAGCCGCTGGTGTTCCTGAACACCGCCGGCGCGCGCTTGTCGTCGGTCGTCGGCGTGGCGAGGCGGATGAAATTGAGGCCCGCCTTGATCGCCGGGAGGCACAGCTCGTCGTCTTCCTCGGGCGGCAGATCGACGACGATCAGGCCGTCGACGCCGGCCGCCTTGGCATCCGTGAGGAACCTCTCGACGCCATAGACATAGATCGGATTGTAATAGCCCATGAGCACGACGGGCGTTTCGTCGTCGTCTTTGCGGAACTCGCGCACCAGCTTCGAGCGTCTTCTTCATCGTCTGGCCGGCGTGCGAGCGCGCGCAGGCCCGCCGCCTGGATCGCCGGACCATCGGCCATCGGATCGGTGAAGGGCATGCCGAATTCGATGATGTCGGCGCCGGCCTTGGGCAGGCCCTTGATGATCTTGAGCGAGGTCTCGTAATCGGGATCGCCCGCCGTCACGAAGGTGACAAGCGCGGCGCGGCCTTGCTTCTTCAGGTCGGCGAAGCGCGTGTCGATGCGCGTGCGTCACAGTTTCACCCCAGAATGATCCGCGACCGTGAAGATGTCCTTGTCGCCGCGGCCGCACATGTTCATGACCATCAGATGGTCCTTGGGCTTCTGCGGTGCGAGCTTCATGACATGGGCGAGCGCATGCGAGGGCTCGAGCGCCGGGATGATGCCTTCGAGCCTGCAGCAGAGCTGGAAGGCGTCGAGCGCTTCCTTGTCGGTGGCCGAGACATAGTTCACCCGCTTCATGTCGTGCAGCCAGGCATGCTCGGGGCCGATGCCGGGATAGTCGAGGCCGGCCGAAATCGAATGGGCCTCGGTGATCTGGCCGTCGTCATCCATGAGCAGATAGGTGCGGTTGCCATGCAGCACGCCGGGCCTGCCGCCGGTGATCGAGGCCGCATGCTTGTTGGTGTCGAAGGCCGAGGCCGGCCGCCTCGACGCCATAGATCTCGACATCCTTGTCGTCGAGGAAGGGATGGAACAGACCCATGGCGTTGGAGCCGCCGCCGATGGCGGCGACGAGCGAATCCGGCAGGCGGCCTTCGCGCTCCAGCATCTGCTGCTTCGTTTCAATGCCGATGACCGACTGGAAATCGCGCACCATCTCCGGATAGGGATGCGGGCCCGCCACCGTGCCGATGCAGTAGAACGTATCCTCGACATTGGCGACCCAGTCGCGCAGCGCCTCGTTGAGCGCATCCTTGAGCGTGCGCGAGCCGGAAAGGGCGGGCACGACTTCGGCGCCGAGCAGCTTCATGCGGAACACATTGGGCTTCTGCCGCTCGATGTCGACCTCGCCCATATAGACGATGCATTCGAGGCCGAAGCGCGCGCAGGCGGTGGCGGTGGCGACGCCGTGCTGGCCGGCGCCGGTCTCGGCGATGATGCGCGTCTTGCCCATGCGCCGGGCGAGCAGAATCTGGCCCATCACATTGTTGATCTTGTGGGCGCCGGTGTGATTGAGCTCGTCGCGCTTGAAATAGATCTTGGCGCCGCCCAGATGCTCGGTCAGCCGCTCGGCGAAATAGAGCGGGCTCGGCCGGCCGACATAATGTTCGAGGAATGCAGTCGAGTTCGGCCTGGAAGGCGGGATCGGCCTTGGCGTCCTTATAGGCCTGCTCCAGCTCGAGGATGAGCGGCATCAGCGTTTCGGCGACGAAGCGGCCGCCATAGATGCCGAACAGGCCCTTTTCGTCGGGCCCGGTGCGGTAGGAATTGAGCGGGTGACGTTCATGGGCGTACTCGCTTTCAGCCCGGTTCTAGCGGGCCGCCTTCGCCGCCTCAATGAATTTCCGGATGAGGCCCAGGTCCTTGACGCCGGGCGCGCTTTCGACGCCCGACGAGACATCGACGATGGGCGCGCCGGTCACCGCGATGGCCTCGGCGACATTCTGCGGGTTGAGGCCGCCCGACAGGATGAAGCCTTCGCTGGCTGCCCGTCCTTGCCGAGCAGCGACCAGTCGAAGGCGAGGCCATTGCCGCCGGGCAGGGCGCCTTTCAGCGATCTCCGGCGCCTTGGCGTCGTAGAGAATGAGCGCGGCCTTGCCGGCATAGCGCGGCGGCTGCGGCGATATCGGCTGCGATCCTTGACCTTGATCGCCTTGATGACCGGCTTGCCCGTCAAGCGCGCCATATGGCGGCGATCGCGCTCGGGCGTTTCCGCAGCCATGGGCCTGGAACAGATCGGGATCGACGCGTGGCGTCGATCTCGGCGATGAGCTGTGTCATCGGCATCGACGATGAGCGCCACGATCCGTGCCTTGCCGCGGGCCCGGGCGGCGAGAGTTCGGCCGCCTTCTCGACGCGAAACATTGCGCGGGCTCTTGGGATAGAAGACGAAGCCGACGAGATCGGCGCCGGCGTCGAGCGCCGCGTCGACCGTCTCGGGCGTCGAGAGCCCGCAGATTTTGACATCAACCGTCATGGAGACCTCGCCAGGATATCGCTGCGCCGCGCTTGCCGGGATCGGCGGCGCCGGTGATGGCCCGGCCGATCACCAGAATATCGGCGCCGGCGGCGATGCGCCTCGGCGGCGTTGCGATGCGCTTCTGATCCTGCGTCGCCGCATCGGCGGGCCGGATGCCGGGCACCACGGTGAGGAAGTCCGTGCCCGTCGCGCTGCTTGATGCCGGCCACATCGTGCGGGCTGCACACGACGCCATCGAGCCCCGCCTTGCGCGCAAGTTCCGCCAAGCGCGCGCGGCATGGGCCTGCGTGTCCTTCGCGGTCTCGAAACCGGCGGCCCAGATATCGTCATCGGAAAGGCTCGTCAGGATGGTGACGGCGATGAGCTTGGCGCGGCCGTCCGACCGCATCCGCGCGCCGCCTTCATCATGTCGAGGCCGCCGGTGGCATGGACATTGACGATCGCCGGCACGCGGCTGAGCCGCATGAGCGAGCGCATGCGCCGCGGCGACCGTATTGGGAATGTCGTGCAGCTTGAGATCGAGGAAGATCGGGCAGGCCCTCGGCGGCGACGGTCTCATAGCCCGCCGCGCCATGGGCATAGAAGAACTCCATGCCGATCTTCAGATAGCCGACATGCGGCTTGAGAGCGCCGCGCCAGGCTCGCGCGCCCGGTCGAGATCCGGCGTGTCGAGGGCAACGCAAATGGGGTTTGTCGCGCATGGCTCGCTTAGCCGCGCTCATTGCGCAAATAGACCATGACGGCGGCGGCCAGGTCCTCGATCGCCGTGCCGCAGGACTTGAACAGGGTGATCTCCTCGGCCGTTCGCGCGGCCCGTCGACCTTGCCGCGGCAGAGATCGAAGAGATCGCCCTGAACCTGGCGCGAAATCGAACTTGCCCTCGTCGCGGGCCTGGAGGAGATCGCCGGCTTCGGCCAGGCGCCCTCGCGCGTATCGACATAGACGCGCGCGCGCGCCACCGTCTCGCCATCGGTCTCGCGCATCGTCGGCTTGAAGGCGCCGGCGAGATCGACATGGGTGCCGGGCTTGAGCCATGCGCCCTTGACGATCGGCTGCGTCGAGGTCGTGACGCAGGAGACGATGTCGGCCTCGCGCACCGCCGGCTTCGAGATCGCGTCACGGCCCTGGCTCGAAGCCGTCGCTTTGCGAGTTCGCCGGCGAGGCTCTCGGCCTTGGCGGCTGTGCGGTTGTAAAGCGAACACGCGCTTGATCGGCCGCACCGCGGCATGGGCGCGGACGAAATGCGCGCCGAGCGCGCCGGCGCCGACCAGCACCATGCGTTGAGGCATCCTTGGCGCGCCAGATAGTCGGCGGCAAGCGCCGAGGCGGCGGCGGTGCGCCGCCGGGTCAGTTCGGTGCCGTCCATCATGGCGACGGTGGCGCCGGTGTCATTGTCGATCAGCAGATAGCTGGCCTGATGGTCGGCAAGCCCTTGGCGGCATTGTCGGTCTTGACGACGACGGTCTTGAGGCCGGTCCATGCCTTCGACCAGGCCGGCATCAGCAAGCAGGGTCGAGACCGTCGGAGGTTTCATGATGATGGCGCACGGGCGTGGTGATGTCGCCGCGAAAGCCTTCGCGCAGGGCCTCGACGATGTCGCGATAGGGTGCGAGCTCGGCCAGACTTCGGCCGCGGAAATGACCTTCATGGACTGTGCGGTCGGCACGGTGCTCGCGCGATCGGCTCTCGCGGCTGCAGCCGCTGCGATCTTCATCCTGGGCGCGCTGCAGTTCGATGCGCGCCTCGCGCGCGGCGCGGCGCCATTTGCCCTGCGCGAACCAGCGGCGATCCAGCCGGCGATCATGCCGAAGAAAATGCCGCAGAAGAACAGCGCCCAGAGCGGCATGTCGATGGCGGCAAAGGGCGCCTCGCGCGAGAACGGATCGAAGGAGACGTCGATCCACTGCCGGTTGGCGACGCGAAGGCGATGACGATGATCGCGATGGGAAGGCCGATCACCCAGTTGAGGATGCGGCGCAGCGTCATCAGGTCTCGGCGTTGAGCCGCTCGCGCAACTCCTTGCCGGTCTTGAAGAACGGCACGCGCTTGGCGATCACCTCGACGGCCGCGCCGGTGCGCGGATTGCGGCCCGTGCGGGCATTGCGCGATTTGACCGAAAAGGCGCCGAAACCGCGCAGTTCGACCCGGTCGCCGTCCTTCATGGCGCCGGATGATCTCGTCGAGAACCGTGTTGACGATGCGCTCGACGTCGCGGTGATAGAGATGCGGATTGCTTGTCGGCGATCTTCTGGACGAGTTCGGATTTGATCATGGTGAGAGCCTCGCCGCCGGTCTGGATCAAAGCTGAGGGTGCCAAAGCACGAGCAGACCGTCAAGCTTGCGCATGCGGCCGGCCTCGGCGAGGCCGGCGAGGCCCAGAGCCCGAGCAGCCGCGTGCGTCAGCGCGAAAGCCCAGACCCGCTGGCACCGGCGTCTGATCGGCACTTCCCAATCGACGATCTCGATGTCGGCGGCGATCTTCTTCTCGGTCTCGAGCCAGGCGACCGCCTTTTCCTCGCCGCCCAGCTCATCGATGAGCTTTTCGGCCACCGCCTGGCGGCCGGTATAGACGCGGCCGTCGGAGAGCACGCGCACCTGTTCGATCGGAAGCTTGCGGCGCTCGGCGACGAGGCCGGTGAACCAGGCGAAGCTGTCCTGCACCAGCGCATTGGAGACCTCGCGCGCCTTGTCCGACATCGGCTTGTAGGGCGACGGCTCGGCCTTGAGTTCGCCCGACTTGATCTCCTCCATCTTGATGCCGAGCGTATCGAGCAGCTTGCGAGATTTCCGGCAAAGGGAAGATGACGCCGATCGAGCCGGTGATGGTGTTGCCGCGCGCCACGATATGGTCGGCGGCGATGGCGGTGATATAGCCGCCCGACGCCGCGACCGTATCCATGACCGCGACGACCGGCTTGTCCTTGGCGATCTTGCGGAGCGCCTCATAGATGCGCTTCCGAGCCCGCCGTCGTGCCGCCGGGGCTGTCGATGCGGATGATGACGGCCTTGACCGTGGATCGACTTGGCGATGTCGTCGAGGAGATCGAGGGTTGGCTGGTCGCCGGTGATCAGGCCGTCGATGCTGCACGCGCGCGATATGGTCGTCTCGTAGCGCGCCGAGGCTCGCCGAAGCCGCCCACGAGCCAGCGAGCGCCGCAAGGCGGCCAGATGAACAGGACGACGGCGGCGACCCGCCAGAACGTGACGCGGCGCTTCAGCCGGCGGCGGTCGACGATGAGTTCGGCCTCGGCAGATCATCGTCCGATACCCGTCCGGACGGGTCTGTCGGCTCGTGCGCTTCTTGCCTTCGGCGTCCTTCTTCTTGCAGCGCCGCGCCGAGAATGTCGCCGAGCGAGGCGCCCGAGTCGGACGAGCCGTACTGCGCCACGGCCTCCTTCTCATCGGCGATTTCCAGCGCCTTGATCGAGACGTTCATCTTGCGCGCTCTTGGCATCGAGCTGGGTCACCTTGGCATCGAACTTCTCGCCGACCGCGAAGCGCTCGGGGCGCTGCTCGGAGCGGTCGCGGGCGAGATCGGCGCGCTTGATGTAGGCGGTCATGTCGGAGCCGGCGATCTTCACCTCGAGGCCGTTGTCCTCGACCTTGACCACTTCGCAGGTCACCGTGTCGCCCTTCTTGATGCCGGCGACGGCTGCCATCGGATCGCCCGCCAGCTGCTTGATGCCGAGCGAGATGCGCTCCTTCTCGACGATCGACGTCGAGAACCTTGGCCTTGCACCTGGTCGCCCTTCTTGTAGTCCTTGATCGCCTCTTCGCCGGAGCGCTTCCAGTCGAGATCGGAGAGATGCACCATGCCGTCGACATCGCCGTCGAGGCCGACGAACAGGCCGAATTCGGTGATGTTCTTGATCTCGCCTTCGACCATCGGTGCCGTTGGGATATTTCGCGGAGAAGGTTTCCCAGGGATTGTTCTGGGTCTGCTTGAGGCCGAGCGAAATGCGCCGCTTGGCCGGATCGACTTCGAGCACCTGCACCTTGATCTCCTCCGAGGTCGAGAGGATCTTGCCGGGATGCACGTTCTTCTTGGTCCAGCTCATTTCCGAGACATGGACGAGGCCTTCGATGCCGTCCTCGAGTTCGACGAACGCGCCGTAATCGGTGATGTTGGTGACGCGGCCCTTGACCTTGGAGCCGATCGGATACTTGGCGGCGACGACCTCCCATGGATCCTTGTCGAGCTGCTTCATGCCGAGCGAGATGCGCTGGGTCTCGGGATTGATGCGGATGATCTGCACCTTCACCGTCTGGCCGACAGTGCAGCACATCGGAGGGATGGTTGACGCGCTTCCAGGCGATGTCGGTGACATGCAGCAGGCCGTCGATGCCGCCCAGATCGACGAAGGCGCCGTAATCGGTGATGTTCTTGACCACGCCGTCGACCACCTGGCCTTCGGCGAGATTCTGCACGAGTTCGGAGCGCTGTTCGGCGCGGGTTTCTTCCATGATGGCGCGGCGCGACACGACGATATTGCCGCGGCGGCGGTCCATCTTGAGAATCTGGAAGGGCTGGGTCACATTCATCAGCGGGCCGACATCGCGGATCGGGCGGATGTCGACCTGGCTGCCGGGCAGGAAGGCCACGGCGCCGCCGAGATCGACGGTGAAGCCGCCCTTGACGCGGCCGAAGATCACGCCGTCGACGCGCTCGTTCTTGGTGGAGGACTTGCTCGAGGCGGGTCCAGGCTTCCTCGCGGCGCGCCTTGTCGCGCGACAGGACCGCTTCGCCAAGCGCATTCTCGATGCGCTCGAGATAGACTTCGACCGTGTCGCCCGACCTTGATGGCCGACGTCCTTGCCGGGCTGGGAGAATTCCTTGAGCGCCACGCGGCCTTCGGTCTTGAGGCCGACATCGATGATGACGAAATCGTTCTCGATCGGCGACGACGCGGCCCTTGACGACCGAGCCTTCGGTGGCCGGATTGTCGCCGATAGCTTTCGGCGAGGAGGGCTTCGAAGTCTTCGCGGGTGGGAGTTGAGGGAGACGGCAGATTTCGCCATGAATTGTCAATCCCATTCAAAAATCGGGGCTGGCCCGGCGGAAATTTCCGCAGGACGTCCCGCCAGGCCCCGATGCGTTGATAATTGGGGCCCGGCGGGCAAACCGCGACAAGCGTTCCGGAACCGGGGCAAGCGCCCCCAGGCTGCACGACTGCATCCGGTCCTGAAACAATGAGGGGCGCTTGACGATCATCGCCTGGCGCCCCGGTTGATGTTCGCCTGTTCTTGCGCAGGCGGCCTGGAACGGCGGGGATATAGGGCAAATGGTCCGGCGGGGCAAGCGCTTGCGGGATATGCCGGAATTTAAACTTTCGCCCGGCTTTGGTCTTGCGGCATTTCCCGACGAGCGGCGATGGCCGCGGCAACCGTCTCCTCGATCCGCCATGGCCGAGCTATCGATGACCAAAGCGTCGGCGGCAGCAATGAGTGGGGCTGCGGTGCGGCCACGGTCGCGCTCGTCGCGGGCTCGGATTTCAGCAAGCACGGTTTCGTAGGGAACGATCATCGCCGCGCTCCGCCAGTTCCTTCATGCGGCGCCGGGCGCGCACCTCCGGCGAGGCGGTGACAAAGAGCTTCACGTCGGCATCCGGGCACACGACGGTGCCGATGTCGCGGCCGTCAAGCACGGCGCCGGGCGCCTGTTCTGGCGAATTTGCGCTGGAAATCGAGGAGTGCGGCACGCACTTCGGCGATGACGGCGACGATGGAGGCGCGTCTGCCGACCGTCTTCGGTGCGCAGATCCTCGTCGCGGTAGGTCTCGGGCTTGAGCGATTGCGCCGCCGCGGATTGCCACTGCACGGTCATTGGGATCGCCGCCGCTGTCGCAGAACGCGCCAGCCCGACCATGCGATAGAGCGACCCGGTATCGAGGAAATGATAGCCGAAATGGCGCGCGAGGGCCCGGGCGATGGTGCCCTTGCCCGCGGCCGCCGGACCGTCGACGGCGATGATCATTTGATCTCAGGGCGGATCCGCGCGCCCATGCCGTTCATCAGGCCGGTGAAGTCGGGAAAGCTCGTGGCGATGAAGCGGCCGTCGTCGATGGTCGTATAAATGCGCGAGGCCAGCCCCATGACCAGAAAGGACATGGCGATGCGGTGATCCATGTGGGTGGTGACCCTGCCGCCGCCGGGCGCGCCGCCGCCCGATACCTCGAGCCAGTCGGGCCCCGAATGGGTCATGACGCCATTGGCCTGCAGCCCCGCCTCGACCGCCGCCAGCCGGTCGCTTTCCTTCACCCGCAATTCCTCGAGGCCTTCCATGCGCGTCGTGCCCTCGGCGAAGGCGGCGGCAACCGCGAGGATCGGATATTCGTCGATCATCGATGGCGCCCGCGCGCGCCGGCACCCGTACGCCGTGCAGCCGCGACGACTTGACGCTTGAGATCGCCCACCTCCTCGCCGCCCGCTATCCGCCGGTTATCGATCTCGATGTCGGCGCCCATTTCGATGAGCGTCTCGATAAGCCCGGTGCGGGTCGGATTGAGCATGACATTCTCGATGGTGATGTCCGAGCCTTCGGTGATCAGCGCCGCGACCAGCGGGAAAGGCGGCCGAAGACGGGATCGCCCGGAACATCGATTTCCTGGGCCATGAGCTCATGCTGGCCTTCGACGGAGATATGGCGGCCTTCGTCCTTGTGCTCGATCGAGAGCCTTGCGCCGAAGGCCTTCAGCATGCGCTCGGTATGATCGCGGGTGGCGACGGGCTCGATGACGGTGGTGCGGCCCGGCGCATTGAGGCCCGCCAGCAGCACCGCCGATTTCACCTGGGCCGAGGCGACGGGCAGGGTGTAGGTGATGGGCACCGGCATGTCTTGGCGCCATGCAGGTGAGCGGCAGCCGGCCGCCTTCGGCGGCCTCGAAGCGGGCGCCGATTTGCTGCAAGGGCGTGGTCACCCGGCCCATCGGACGTTTCGACAGCGAGGCATCGCCGATGCAGTGCGCGGTGAGCGGGGTTGTCGCCATGAGGCCCATGGCGAGCCGGACGCCGGTGCCGGAATTGCCGAAATCGAGTGGCTCGCGCGGAGCTGGCAAGCCCGGCGACGCCCACGCCCTGGACATCGCCAGACGCCATCGTCGCCGCGCGCCGCCCTGGCGCCCAGGCGGTCATGGCCTTGGCCGTATTGAGCACGTCCTCGGCTTCGAGCAGGCCCGTTGATCCGGGTCTCGCCGATGGCCACGGCGCCAAGCATGAGGGCCCGGTGCGACATGGACTTGTCGCCGGGAACGCGTGATCCGCCCTTGAGACCGGAGGCCTTTCGCGCGATGAGCAGGGACTGGGCTGGGGCTGCTGCATGAGTGCGCTTTCGCCGAGCCTCTGGTTACACGGGCCGAGGCGGGCCTGTCACCCCCTGCCCGATCACGGCTTTTGACAATCGGCAGGAACCCGTGGCATGGGAGCCGCCAATTCCCAGTCATCGCCGGTCTCGAAAGGATCAACCGTGGTCAAAGCTGAACTCGGAACCAAGCGCACATGCCCGTCCTGCGCGGCCCGGTTCTACGACCTGTTGAAGAATCCCATCGTCTGCCCGAAATGCGGCGTCGAGCTTCATTCGCGGCCGCCATCCTGCCCTCCAAGGGCGATTACCCAGGCGCCGCCGCGCCCGCTCCGCCGAAGCCGCGCGAGGTGGAAGTCGAGGAAGCGGAGACCGCCGATGTCGAGCTCGTCAGCCTCGAGGATGTCGAGGAGCCCGGCAAGGCCGATGACGAGACGGCCGGCATCGAAGATGTCGATCTGGGCGAGGAGGCCGAACCCGCCGAGGCCGAGGAGGACGATACGTTCCTCGTCGTCGAGGAGGAAGAAGGCGACAATGTCTCCGGCCTCCTCGACAGCGGTCCGCCCGGCGGCAAGGAAGCGAGGAAGAGGAGCCGTAGAGCCGCTTTTCGCTTGATTGTTGGCGGGCTGCGGAACTAGGTTCCGCCCGCTTCGCCGCCCCACATGCGGCCCGCATCCAAGGCCTATGGGGTCATAGCTCAGTTGGGAGAGCGCTTGAATGGCATTCAAGAGGTCGTCGGTTCGATTCCGCCTGGCTCCACCATCTAAATCAATTACTTAGGCAAAATGTTTCAAATGGACTGGATGGTCTAGCAACCAATTAGCTACCAGAAAGTGGAAGCTCCGCGGTTAATTGCCAATTGGCAGCTTTCAATCGAGAAAACACATAAAAACCCTTCAAAATCAGCCACTTGACATGGTTTCGAGGATTTGTTAGTATGATTACGTGGGAGTAGCTTTGGTCGAATTTCCATGACGCTCCCTTTCACCAAAAATCCAGGACAACTATGATGGGACAACCTGCAAAGGTTCTCCGCCCCGTTGACGTGCGCCGTGCCTTGGCATGGGCAGGCCGGCCGTCGCTATGGGCAGAGAAACCGGACGATGATACTGCTGAGTGTGAAGGCCGGACTGAGAGCCGGCGAAATCGCAGCCCTCACCTGGGCCATGGTGACGGACAGTAGCGGGCACATTGGCCGCATGATCGAACTTCCAGGCGCATGCGCGAAATATGGATCAGGCCGACGTATTCGAAGTGCGGCAAAGCGAATGGACCGGTCATCAGCTCCCAGCGAGCTGGCAAACGAATGACTGCCAAGTCCATAGTCAATTGGTTCCATCAGATGTATGCCGAGCTCAGCCTTGAAGGATGCTCATCTCATTCGGGGCGAAGAACCTTCATCACCCAGGCGGCACGATTCATTCATAAGGCGGGTGGATCGTTGCGCGACGTGCAGCAGCTTGCCGGTCATCGTTCGCTCAAGACGACTGAGGGTTACATCGAAGGTGACGGCGTCGCCCAACAAAAACTCATCCGACTGATCTGACCAGACCGATCTAAGTTCTGAAAGAACAGTTGGCTCAGTCTCGGGTCAACTTGCCAACGGCGCCAGGGCTAAAGCGCTGTTGAGATCAAACCCAGCCAATCCAAGCCAAAACTACAGGAGACAACCATGTCGAACACGGACAACGGCAAGCTTTGCTCTAACATGGAACAAAACAGCAATAGGCATTTGGATAGGCCGGGATGTGAAAATGGAACGGAAGAACGCACAACCAAAATCAGGGGAGCTCAATGACCGGCTACGGACAGAGGGCCGCGGAGGAATGATCCATATGCCCAATGGGGTCGCCGCCCTGGGCCTTGCCACGGTCGATGTCATCTTCAAGGCTATCGCCGCGTTCTCGGCATTCACTGCCGACAATGACCCGTGGTGTGAGCACGACTGCGCGGTGATGGAGGTTTCGAGTCACCGGATTATTTGGAAAATCGACTACTACGACCGAAGCCGGACTTACCATTCCCCTGATCCCGCCGACCCGAAGGTCACGGTCAGAGTGATCACTGTAATGTTGGCCGATGAGTATTGAGGCGGGTCGTGGACACATCGATCAGCAAACGCGACGTGGGTTCTCTCACACATCCGGTGCCCTATGCATGGACGACGCCGTCCCAAGATGGGCACCCCGTTACAAAAAAGAGGGTCGCAAACTCATTAGAAAACCGCGGCAACAGGGCGATGGCGACTCTTTATGCGGTTTCTACTGCGTCATAAACGGCCTTCGCTTTGCCTTGGCTCCACATAAGGGCTTGTCGGCTGAACACGAGGGCCAGATTTGGCGGTCGCTGATCCGCTACGCTGATCGGATATGGCGCTTCGCCTCACTCTTTCTCGAGGGAACGAGTGTCTATCAGCTAATCGGTTTGGCGCGTAGAGCGGCGCATAGGGCGAGCAAGCTTACCGGCACAAAAGTCACCTTCAAACTGCTTCCAAAAACCGTGATCACGGCCAACCGTTGCAAGCTAGATAGAGTTATCAATTATCTGGCAGCCCGTGGCCACACGGCGATCGTTGCTGGCATCGAAGGAAGACATGTCAGTCACTGGTCAGTCATTCGGGGTGTGTCACCGAAGTCGATTTGGCTTCTCGACAGCAGCGGTTACCACCGCTTCATGCTCACAAAGTGCCGGTTGTTGACCCATTCAAAAACCAAATTGGAGCCGCGCTACTGGCTGAAGCTTTACGGCGTATTCGTCACCACCAACAGGAAAAAGGGTGCGCGAGCGCCGTCAAGGACCGTAGCTAGGAGCAAGACTCATGATTGATCTCACTAGCCGAGTCAGCCGCCGAACCGTCGTTCAAGCAATCGCTGTTACTGCAACAACTCCCTTTATACTTCAAACGATGTGTGACGCCGGCATCGCGCCACGCCATGCCAGGTCGCGGTCAAAGTCCGGCAACATTGTCGTGACCGATGTCACCATCCCAATTCAAATGATCAACCGACAACAAGTGGTATTTGAATCAGAGGGTGACGAGCGCGGGCGGTGACCGCTACGTCTGCTTCGGGTCAAGAGCGGAGATGTTGAAATGGGTCCGCTGTGTCGGCTCTGGGCCAGAAGCAGACGAGTCCTGTTATTCTCAATTGCTCTAGTCCAGCATCCTGCAGCTGATCGCTTAGCTGCGGCCGCCGCCCAACGCGACGCCCGCGTGATAAGTTCGGTTGCTAAGTGTTCCAGCAAGAACCATTGGAGTGGCGCGTTTTGACGAAGACGATATCGACATTCCTGGCGCGGACCGCACTAATGTCACCAGCTTTGGTATTTGGTTGCTCCCATGGCGAAGGCCCGGTCTTGTTAATTGCTTCCATTCGCCCGGATCTCGGCCTTAACAAGCCAGTCATCGGGTGGATGTCAGGTTAACGATCTGGTCATTGGGGGGATGTCATATTATAAGCGTGGACGATCACATCAACGCAGGAGTCAACGATGATGACCATTCCTCGTCGGCAGAAGGATCGATGCGACATCGGACAAGTGACATTCCTAATCGAGCATCTTATGGCGGCCCGTGTACTCTCGTCTTGCTGCGCTGCCCAGGAAGCCATGCTGGAGACCGGCCGGGGCTTGGAGAGGCAACAGTCCAGCACCGGATGGACCCGGCGGCCGCTTGAAACCGGCGCCTGCTAAGACGCTTTGCGGCTATGAGTTGATAAGCGGACAAGTCGTAGTACAGGCAAGAGGTCTCTTAAGGGCCAGGAGCGGAAGTACCAGGGAAGATGCCGCTCCGACGACACCAGACCCGGTGACCGGGATTTCGAATTGCGGGCCATAGGCGTTGAGCGCGAACCGCTATTCAGGCGGTTACCTCTGCGCGCGCGTTTCGCCGGATCACCTGCGGCGGCTGTCCGAAGGTGCGCAGGAAGGCGCGGCGCATGCGGTCGCGATCGGCAAAACCCGTTTGCCGCGCGATGACGTCGATCGGATGGCGGCTCTGCTCCATCATCAGCCGGGCGGCCTCGACGCGCAGGTTCTCGACCGCCTTGGCCGGCGATTGGCCGGTCTCGGCGCGGAACGCACGGCTGAACTGGCGCGGACTTAGATGCGCCGCTTCGGCGAGCTGTTCAACCGTCAGCGGAGTATCGAGATTGCGCTTCGCATATGCCAGTGCGCTCTGGATACGGTCGGATTTGGGCTCCAGCTCCAGCAGCGCGGAAAACTGCGACTGGCCACCGGCACGCCGGTGATAGACCACGAGCTTCTTGGCCACCGCCCGGGCCAGGTCCGCGCCCAGATCCTTTTCGATCATGGCCAGCGCGAGGTCGATGCCCGCGGTCATCCCGGCCGAGGTCCACACCGGGCCGTCGATGATGAAGATGCGGTCTTCCTCCACCTTCACTTTTGGGAACCGAGCCTGCAATTCACGCGCGCGGTACCAGTGCGTGGTCGCGCGACGGCCGTCGAGCAGACCTGCTTCGGCCAGGACGAACGCGCCGACGCACGTCGAGGCGACTCGCCGGGATCGCTCCAAAGCCTGGCGCAGAAATTTGATCACGCCCGGCGTCACTGATCCGACCACGGCGCTGCCGCCGACCATCAGTGTGTCGAAATTCGCATCATCGAACGGCTCCGTCGCGACGCCGATGCCGATCGAGCTGCGGATGGACCCGCCGGTCTCGGACAGCAGATGCACGTCATAGACCGGCTCGCCAATCTCCCAATTCGCGATTTCGAAGACCGCGAGCACGCCGACGCTCATCATCTGAAAGCCGGGCAAGACGATGAAACCGATGCGCTGCATGAGGCGTCTCCACCGAACGATAGGGTAAAGTCGCAACCCGTGATACTCACCGCCCACAGGCGGTACCTCTACATCTCTACCAGCTCGATGATGATGCCGCCGGGATCGCGCAGGTAGCCGGCCTTCAGTCCCTTCACCGGTCCGTTGTCGACCGCCGTGATCTCTCCCTGCGGGCTGGCGCCGGCCTCGATCAGCTTCGCCCAGGTCTCCTCGATGTCCGACACTTCGAGGCAGACATGCGCGGCGCAGGCCATGTTCGGGTCGATGCGCGCGTGCCGCGCCGGCGCCCGATGTATATTGAATGAATTCGATGTGGGTGCCATGGCCGAAGAGATGGGCCACGAGCAGCCCGGCGCCGGGCACGCCCGTCACTTTGGCCTGCCACTCGCCTGAGCGGGGCGAAACCGACCGGGCCTCGAACCCGAGCGCAGCGGTCCAGAAGCGCACGGCGCGATCCATGTCGGTCACCGTGAAGCTCGTATGGTTGAAGCCGGTGATCATCGGGCGTTCCTTTCTCACGTGTAGCCATAGGCGGTCCAGCCGCCGCTCACCTCCAGCACATGGCCGGTGACATAGGCGGCGCGCCGCGGATCGAGCAGATAGGCAATGCCCTCGGCCACTTCCTCTTCCTCGCCGAAGCGCCCGAGCGGGGTTCGGCGGTTGATGGCGGCGGTGTCGAAACCGCCGGCCGCGGCCATTCGGCGGGTCGTGTCGTTGGTGATGTAGCCAGGCGCAATTGCATTGACGCGGATGCCGCGTTCGGCCCACTCGACCGCCTGCATCTTGGTCAGCGCGATGAGCGCGCTCTTCGAGACGCAATAGGGACCGCGCCCGGGTGCGGCGACCTGACCCAGGACAGAGGATACGTTGACGATCGAACCGCCCCTCGCCATGCGCGGCACGGCGGCGTTCGATATGGCGATCGGGGCCATGAGGTTCACCTCGAACACGCCGCGCCAGCGCTCGAGCGATAGATCGAGCAGAGGCGCGTGATCCCACGTGCCGGCGTTATTCACGAGATCGTCGATGCCGCCCCAATGTTCCGTCATCGCCGCGAGGACCGCGTCGACTGCCGCGGCATCGGTCACGTCGCCGGCTGAGGCCAGGGCCCGGCCGGCGCCCAAAGCGGCGGCCGTCGTCGAAGCCGCGGCGCCGTCGCGGTCGAGGATGGCGATACGGGCGCCGCGCGCCACAAGCAGCCTTGCGGTCGTAGCGCCGATGCCCGCACCAGCCCCGGTGATGAGGATGCGGCGGCCAGTGAATGCGTCGGCCCCGGACACGATCATGCGACCTTGAAGCGCTGGAGCATGGCCTCATCGATTGTGACCCCGAGGCCCGGCTGTCAGGCAGCGGAATGCGGCCGTCGACCACCGGCAGCTCAACACTGCACAGGTCACGGCGCAGTGCCGAATCGGCCAGTTGCTTCGGCATGAACTCGATGTAGGTGCAGGTCGGGGCCACGGCGGCAAGATGCGCCGACGCGGCGATGCCGATGGCCGACTTCCAGCAGTGCGGCACCAATGCGAGGCCGCGATCGCAGGCGTGCCTGGCGACGCGCTTGGCTTCGGTCAAGCCGCCGACCCGGCCGACGTCGGGTTGAACCACGTCCACGGCCCTGGCGTTCATGAACTCGAGGAATTCGAAGCGCGTGTTCTGCCATTCGCCGAGCGCGATGTTGACCGGCGAGGCGTGGCACAGCTTGGCGTAGCCTGCGACGTCGTCCGACGGCAGCGGGGTTTCGACGAAATAGATGTCCTGGTCGGCGAACATTTCGATGGCGCGCAGCGCTTCCTTCCAGTCGCGCCAGGCATAGGCCACATCGACCATGAGCGTCATCTCGGGGCCCACGGCCTTGCGGATGTCGCGCACCATGCGGGCGCATTCACGGTCGTCCTCGATCTGGAGCGAATTGTGAGAATAAGGCCCCTTGAGGCAGATTTCGAGCTTGGCGGCGCGGAAGCCGAGCTGCTTCGCCGCCACGGCGCGCTCTCTCAGGACGCGGCCGTAAGTTTCGAGGTCGTCGCCCTCGGGCAGCAGCGAGGCGTAGGGCGTGATTGCCTTGTTGGTGGCGCCGCCGAGCAGCTGCCAGCAGGGTTGGTTTTCGATCTTGCCGACAAGATCCCAAAGCGCCATGTCGAGCGCGCCGATGGCGCAGATGCCGAGGCCGCGGCGGCCGGTCATGGCTGAGCCCACATACATCTTCTCCCACAGGCCCTCGACGTCGCGCGGATCCTTGCCGATCAGCGTCTCCTTGAGGCCGATGCCCATGATATGAGTGCCCGGCGCCTCGATCATCGCCTTGGCGACCCAGGGGTTGGTGTCGGTCTCGCCGATCCCGACATGGCCGGAATCGCTATGGATCTTCACGACGATGTTGTCCTGCGCCGAGGAACAGGCATCGGCCCGGAAATCGGGTACCAGGAGAACGAAGCATTCAACCGCCGTGATCTTCATGTTTGTAATTCCTTCCATGATGCTTTGTCAGTGGCCGGCACAGCGCGCGCCGTGAGTTCGGCGACGGGAATGTGGCAGCGGATGGCGAGACCGCCGCCCCCATCTCGCCAGGGCGGTGCCATGTCAACGCAGATGCGGCCGAGTTGAAAGGCGCAGCGGCCGGCATAGGCGCATTTCGGCCGCGCGCCGGCAGCGGCCGCCACAACAGCCTGCCTCGGCCTGGGCTTCCGCACGACGTCGATGCGCGGCACTGCCTCGAGCAGGCTCAGCGTGTAGGGATGATGGGGCGGCGAAAAGATCCGCTCGACCGCTCCCACCGACATGAGTTCGCCGCGGAAGAGCACGCCCACCCGATCGGCGAGCGAACGCACGACCGCCAGATCGTGCGAGATGAAGAGCATGGCCACGTCGCGCTCGGAGCGGAGCTTCTTCAGGAGTTCGAGGATGTTCGCCTGCACCGACACATCGAGCGCCGAGAGGATTTCGTCGCAGATGAGCAGTGCCGGATCGGCGATCAGGGCCCGGGCGATGGCGACGCGCTGGCGCTCGCCGCCCGAAAGTTCGTCGGGATAGCGTTGGGCGTAGGCACCGTCGAGGCGCACGTCGGCGAGGGCGGCCGCGACCCGCGCGGCGATATCGCCGCCGCCGCCCAGCATTTCGAGCGGGCGCGCCAGGATCGTTCCGATGCGCGCGCGCGGATTGAGCGAGGCGTCCGGGTTCTGGAATATGTACTGGATGCGGCGGCGCTGCTCGTCCGTTCGGTTGCGGACAAGCGGCGCAAGAGTCTCGCCGTCGAGCAGTATCCGGCCAAACTGCGGCGGCAGCAAGCCGCTGACGGCGCGGGCCACCGTAGACTTGCCGCTTCCCGATTCACCGACCAGCGCAAACGTCTCGCTGCGGCCCATCGTGACGTCGAGGTCTTTCACGGCGAGGAACGGCCGGCCCGGAAACAGCTGCCCCCACAGCCCCGATCTCAGTCCGTAGGCGATGCTGACTCCCTGAATTTCGAGCAGCGGAGGCCCGCCGGCGCGCCGGTGACTGGCGGCCGCAGCGACGGTCTTGCTCCTGCGCTTGCCGGTCTCGGGCCAGCGCCAGCAGGCGACCGTGTGGTGCTTGCCGATCTCGGCCAGCGCCTGCGGTTCGTCGCGGCAGCGGGCGGTGGCCATGTCGCAGCGCGGCGCGAAGGGGCAGCCGGGCGGCAGGTCCTGGCGCCGCAAAAGACCGCGCAAGGGCGTGAGCGTGTCGCCCCGCGGTGCATCAATGCGCGGCACCGAGCCGATCAGCCCCTGCGTATAGGGATGGCGCGGTTCGCCGAAAAGCGCGTGCGATTGCGCAACTTCCACGAGATGGCCGGCATACATCACGCCGATGCGGTCGGCGATCTGGGCCAGGAGCCCGAGATCATGGGTGACATAGAGCATCGACATGTTGAGCCGTTGCCGGAGATCGATCAGGAGAGCAACGATCTGCTCCTGAGTGGTCACGTCGAGGCCGGTCGTCGGCTCGTCCAGCACCACGAGATCGGGATCGCAGGCAAGCGCTATGGCGATGCACACCCGCTGCTGCTGTCCGCCCGACAGTTCGTGCGGGTAGCACCTGACGAGACCGGCGGAGCGCGGCAGGCCCACGAGATCGAAAAGCTCGCACGAGCGTGCCGCCGCCACTACCCCATCGGCGGCCCGGCGGTGCAAAATGAGCGTCTCGGCGATCTGGTCACCCACCCGCATTCCGGGATTGAGGGCGGTCGTCGGGTTCTGCGGCACGAAGCTGATGCGGTTGCCGCGCAACCGGTCGAGGGCCGGCCGGTCGAGGCGGAGCAGGTCTTCCCCCTTGAAGAGAACCCGTCCCTCGTCGATGCGGGCGTTGTTGTGGCGGTAGCCGAGGAGGGTCAGTCCGACCGTCGACTTGCCGCATCCGGACTTCGCCGACGAGGCCAAGCACCTCGCCGCGGTCGATATGAAAGCTCACTCCGTGCAGCACCCGCGTCCAGCCGCCGCCGGAGCGGAAGGCGAGCGAAAGGTTGTCGACCTCGATGACGCGAGTCATTGCTGGACGCCGAGCTTGACGGTGCGGCCGAGGATGCGGGCAAGACCCTCGGTGAAGAGGTTGAGCCCAACGACGAGCGAGGCGAGCGCGAAACCAGGGCCGACGACCGTGGCTGGCGCGATCATCAGGAGCGAGCGGTTCTCGCTGATCATCATTCCCCATTCCGGCGTCGGTGGCCTGAGACCGAAGCCGAGGAAGCCAAGCGAACCGATGAGCACCGGCGCATAGCCCGCGCGCAGGGCGAACTCGACCAGAAGAATGCTCGTGGCATTGGGCAGGAGCTCGCGCCGCATCACCGACCAGGCGGACTCGCCGCGGAGCCTGGCGATGGTGACGAAGTCGCGGGTGGCGATCTCGATCGCCGCGGTGCGCGCCATGCGGGCGATGCGGGGTGCATAGACGAGTGCCACGACGAAGACCACGAGAACGGGATTGCCGGAGAGGTCGGGTCCGGCGGCCACCATGGCAAGCAATGCCAGCACGAGGAACGGGATTGAGATCAGCGCCTCGAGCAGGCGCTGAATGATGTTGTCGACGATGCCGCCGACATAGCCCGAGAGGAGCCCGATAACCGAGCCGATGACGAGGCCGAGCGCGGTACCCGACAACGACAGCAGCAGGACGATATGGCCGCCGTGGATGATGCGGCTGAAGACGTCACGCCCAAGCTGGTCGACGCCAAAGGGATGGGCGAGACTGGCGGGCGCAAGCGGCAGGCCGGTGCCCATCTGGGAGTAACCGTAGGGCGCCCAGAAGGGACCGGTCGCGGCGAGGCCCACATGTATGAACAGGATGACGGCGCCGATGCGCAGGCTGAGCGGCGTTCGGGCGATCGTCGCGAGGAAGCCCGGCGCGGCGGGCGCATGTTCCACGGCCGCCATCGGTCATCCCGTCCTGAGCTTGGGGTTGAGGAGGATGGCGCCGGCGTCGGCCACGAAATTGGCCGCGATGTAGACGCTGGCCGAAATGAGTATGGTCGCCTCGATGAGCGGGAAATCCCGGAGCTGCAGGGAATCGACGAGAAGGCTCCCGAATCCCGGATAGCTGAACACCTTCTCCACCACGACGACGCCGCCGACCAGGTAGCCAAGATTGAGCGCCGTGACGTTGAGCGTCGGAACCAGCGCGTTGGGCAGGGCATGGCGCCAGACGACGCGGCGGGCGGGCACGCCGCGCAGCTCGGCCATGCGAATGTAGTCGGCGTCCAGAACCTCGATGAGATTGTCGCGCAGCATGCGCACGGCATAGACCGCCATGACGATGGCAAGTGTCAGCGCCGGCAGCGTGGTGGCGCGGATATATTCGCATGAGTCCCGAGGTGTGGTCGACCGTCGACATGGCCGGCAGGACCGGGATGAGCAGGACGAAGGTGAGAAGCAGCAGCGTGCCAAGCAGGAAATCCGGCAGCGACAGGAGCACAAGGGTGGTCGACCGAGAGCGCATGATCGAGGGGCCGGTCGCGCCGGACGGCCTGCACGAGGGCGGGCAGCGTGGCCAGCGGGATGTAGAGGAGGAAGGCGTAGACTGACAGGAACACGGTGTTGACGACGCGGGGGCCAAGCACCTCAGTCACCAGGCGGCCGCTGACCAGCGACTGGCCGAAGTCGCCGCGCAGCAACCCCGACAGCCAGCGGACGTATCGCAAGCAGTGCGGGGTCATCGAGATGCATGCGCAGGCGCAGCGCCGCGATCGTCTCCGGTGTTGCGTCGCGCCCCAGGATGCGGGTGGCGACGTCGCCCGGCAGGATCTCGAGGACGGCGAAGATGAGGAAGGAAACAAGCAACAGGGTGAACAGCGCCAGAATGAAGCGCTGGGCGATCAACCGCGCGACGAACACCGCTGTTCCACCCCGTTGCTAAGCGCGGAGACTTCCGCTGCAGGTTTCAGGAGGGCTTCGCCGAAGTTCCCCGGGGGCTGGCGCCCCCAGGGTCCCGGCAAATGCATCCTACTTGGTACAGCTCAGATCTTCAAAGTTCAGATTGAAGTTCTGCGCCCGCGGCGTGTAACCGGTGCAGCCCTTGCGCAGCGCCAGCACCTGGTGGACGAACATCGGGATGATCACGCCACCTTCATCGGCGAGGAGCTTGCCGACTTGCTGATGGAGCTTGATCCGCTCGGCCTCATCGACCGTGGTGTTGGCCTTCAGCAGCAGTGCGTCATAGTCCGGCCGCTCCCAGTGGGTCTCCTTCCACTTGGCGCTCTGGGTGTAGGCGACTGCCAGGCCTTCGCCGGGTGGCCGCATCGACCAGGCCGAGTTGACCACCGGCTTCTTGAGCCAGACATTGTCCCAGTAGCTCTCGGCCGGGGTCACGACGACGTTGATATCAAAGCCGGCGGGCTTCGCCATCTCGGCGAAGACCTGCGCCATTCGCACCATGCCGGGGACGCCCTCGGCGGTGTAGAGATCGAATTTGAGCCCGTCAGGATGTCCTGCCTCGGCCAGCAGCTTCTTGGCCAACTCGATATCCTGCTTCGGCGCTTCCTTGGTGAATGAGGCTGGGCTCTTGAGCGGCACGGGATTGTCGGCACCGGCCTCGCCGAAGCCGAGCAGCACTGTGTCGATCATCGCCTGACGGTCGACCACAGCCTTGAGCGCCTGGCGCACCTTGACGTTGTCGAAGGGCGCCGTATCGACCCACATCGACACCGTCATGGAATTGGACGCGCCCGTTTCCAGAAGCTCCACACTCGGATCGTCCTTGAGCGTCGGGATACCGGTCGGATCGACGTTCAGCACGAGATCGACCTGACCGGACTTGATGGCCGCCACGGCCGCAACCGGCTCTTGTGCAACTGTGACCCTGATACACTCGGCCTTCGGCTTGCCGGCATCCCAGTAGTTGGGATTCTTCCTCATGATGCGGACGGGGTCGTTCGGCGTGAACTGCTCTTGCATGAAGGGCCCGGTGCCGTCAGCCTTGAGCCTGAGGTCTTCATGCTTGGCGCCTTCCGGAACGATGTTGGTGAACTTGTTGGTGATCAGCACCGGCAGTTCGACCACCGGCTGTTTCGTCGTGAAGGATACGGTGTATTTGTCGACCGCCTTGATACCCTCGGGATCGAGGAACTCGAGCACCGCCTTGGCGCCCGAGCCGAGATCGGCATCGAAGAAGCGCTTGAAGGTGTAGACCACGTCCGCCGAGGTGAAGTCCTTGCCGGAATGGAACTTGACGCCTTCGCGCAGTTTGAAGGTCCAGGTCAGGCCGTCCGGAGACACCGACCATTCCGTCGCAAGTTCGGGAATGGTCTGGAAGTTGTCGTCGATGTCGAGAAGGCGATTATAGACGGCGAAAGTGTGATAGGCGTCGTCACCCGATTGCATGTCGGCCGGGTCCATGGATTGCTTTTCGCCGGACCACTCGTAACCAAGCACCTTCACGCACTCATCACCGGCCGCGGCGTAGGCCGGACCGGCGATGGCAGTGGTGAAAAGCGCCACTGCAGATACCATTGACCGATAGCGCATGCTCGTTCTCCTCCCTAACTTATGTTTATTGTTCTTATTCCGAAAAGCCGGAATTGTGTCCGATTTTTCAGAATGCTAGCTTATTCATGAGGGATTTCATCTGTCAAGGAAAGGGGGGCCGTTTGATCCGACTGAGAGGTATGACGTGGCAGCATCGCCGCGCCATCGATCCCCTTGTTGAGACACTCCCGAACTTCCGCGCCCAACATCCCGGCATCGATATCGAGTGGACTTCCCGTCCACTCGCGGGTTTCGAGTTCCAGCCGGTCGAACAGATTTCGCGAGACTACGACCTCGTCATTCTCGACCATCCTTTCATGGGCGATGCAATGCGGAAAGGATATTTGCTGCCTCTCGACCAGCTGCTTGCGGGACGCGATGCCGATTACATCGGTCCCTCGCTCGCCACCTACCGTTACGATGGTGCGATCTACGCTGTGCCGGTCGACGCGGCCTGCCAGGTCGCGGTTGTCCGGCCCGATATCATGGCCCGGATCGGCTCAGCCACCCCGGTGACGTGGACGGAAGTTCTCGCGCTCGGCGACGCCGTGGCGCGCCAGGGCCTCAAGCTTGCCATTGGACTTGCCGGCGTTCACAGCCTGATGACGTTCCTTACGTTGATGGCAGGATTGGGAAAGCCCTGTGCGCAATCGCCGAAGGAACCGTTTTGCGACTACGCCGCGGCGCGCGAAGCGCTGGCCATCTTGCGCGGCCTCCTGCAGTTCTGCCCAACTGAGGTTTTCGGTTGGAACAGCATCCGGCTCCACGAGGTGATGGTTGCCGAAGACCTGTTCGCCTATTGCCCGGCCGTCTATTGTTATGCGACTTACGCGGAGGCGGACCAGCGCCGGCCGCTGCGCTTCGCCGATCTGCCGGCGGTCGTGGGCGCTTCGCCCACGGGATCGACCATCGGCGGCACCGGGCTCGCCATCTCGGCTTCCTGCAAAGCGCCTGAGGCAGCGCTCGCCTACGCGGCATTTACGGCCTCGGCCGCGACGCAGCGTCAGTTCGCCCGGCATCACGGCCAGCCGGCACGCATCGAGATCTGGGATGATGCCGAGATCGACCGCATTTTCGGCGGCTGCTTTGCCGCCACGCGCGCCACGATCGAGGGAGCATGGATAAGGCCCCGCTACCCTGGCTATCTCGGATTCCAGGAGCAAGGCGGCATGCTGGTCGAGCATCACCTGCGTGGCGATCTGGGCGAGGCAGCTCTCCTCGCGAAGCTGCAAGAGGCCTTCGTAGCTTCCGCACGCTGAGGGGTTGCCACGGTCCCGCCATTGTGAACAGATCGCAAATCCGGCGGAGGCAGAGCTTGAAGATCATCGATATCGAAGTCGTGGAACTGCGGATTCCCGGATGGCAGGGACTTACCTTCGACGGCTCCTACGATAATTGCATCATCAAGATAAAGACTGATGCAGGGGTGACCGGCATCGCCGAGGTCGACAGCGTGCCTTCGGTCATCAAGGCGATCATCGAAGCGAAGCGGTCTCATACCCATGCCATGGGCCTCAAGGAGGTGCTGTTCGGCCGCGATCCCTCGAATGTCGAAGCGCTGTGGGATGAGATGTACGACGCAACGAGCTATTACGGCCGCCGCGGTGCTGTGATCCATGCCATCAGCGCGCTCGACATCGCGCTTTGGGACCTGCGCGGAAAGGCTGAGGGAAAGCCTCTGCATGCGCTGCTCGGCAAGACGAAGCGCGACAGGCTTCTCGCCTATGGCACGGTCTATCCGCTGGGCGAGACGCCCGATGCGGTGCGCAGGAACATCGACCGCGGGCTGAAGCTTGGTCTGAGGGCGATCAAGATCGTAGCCGATCCGTTCTGGCGCGACGACCTCGACCTGTCCGCGAAGCTCATCCGCACCGCGCGCGATCATGTGGGCAAGGACGTCCGCCTCATGGTCGATGCGGCGACGGCCTGGGCCAGGGCGGAAGACGGCCTGCCGCTCATGCCGCTCTTCAAGGAGCATGGCTTTTCCTGGGTGGAAGCGCCGCTTCCCCTCGACGATCTCGAAGGGCACGCCCGGTTCCAGGGCTTTGGCGTTCCAATCGGCGGCGGTGACCTCGGCCTCACGACCTGTGCTGAGTACCGTGAGATGTTCGAGATCGGCAAGATCGACATCGCCCAGCCGGACGTGACCATGGTGGGCGGCATCACCGAATTGATGCGCGTGGCCGCGCTCGCCAGGAAGCTCGGCAAACGCGTCGTGACGCACGGCTACAAGTCGAATATCACGATCGCCGCAAACCTTGCCTTCCTCTCCCAGCATGACGACGAGGAGCCCTGCGAATATTCCACCAGCCAGTCGCCACTGCGCTGGACGCTCACCAACGAGTCCTTCCCCATCGACCCCGACGGCCGCATCTCCATACCCAAGGGACCGGGGCTCGGCGTCAGCCTGAACGAGAAGACCATCGCCGAATTCAGGATCGCCTGAGACCCACAGAGACCTTCTTCAGGCCGCACGCAGCCGGTCCACCAGGTCTTCGTTGAGTGCAATGCCGAGGCCGGGGCCCTCCGGCAGCGCCATCACGCCGTCGGTGAGTGTTGCCTCAGGCGTGGTCAGCTCGCGCCTTAGCATGCTGTCGAAGACGTGCGGCGATACATACTCGAAATAGGGCGAGGCCGGGCAAGTCGCCTGGAAATGCCGGCCCACCGCCGAAGTGATGCCGGTCTTCCAGCCGTGCGGGATGACCTGGACGCCGGCCATGTCCGCCATCTCGGCAATGCGGCGGATTTCGGTCAGTCCGCCCGACCGCGTGATGTTAGGCTGAACCACTGCCACTCGGCCGCGCTCGATCCATTCGCGTATCTCGTGGCGTCCCGCTGCCGCTTCCGCGCCGCAGATGCGGATCGGGCTCATGGCCGCGAGGCGAGCATGCCCCTCAAGATCGTCGTGCTGCAGCGTGGCCTCGGCGAAATAGATGTTGCATTCGGCAACGCGCTGGAGAACCCATAGCGCATCATGCCAGCTCCTCCACCGGTAACCGAAATCGAGCGCCATGGTGATGCCGTCACCCAGCATGCGGCGCCCCTCCTCGATGCACTTCACCAGTTCGGCGTCGCTGACAAGATCGTAGAACAGCACTTCCATCTTCACGGCCCGGAAGCCGATGGCAATTGCCTTGTCGAACTGCCGGCCGATCTCCTTCATCAACTCATTGATGCTGCGGCCATGCGCGAGACCGGGATAAATCGTGCAATAGGGCTGGAGATACGATCGGCGGGCGCCGCCCATGAGTTTGTAGGCGGGAAGCCCGAGTTGCTTGCCGGCAAGGTCGTGCAGAGCGATATCGAGCGCCCCGATGGCATGGAGTCCGAGGCCGCGGCGGCCGTGCCAGAAGGTGCCCTCGTACATCTTCTGCCATAGGGCAGTGATCTCGGTCGGATCCTCGCCGAGGAGAATCTCGGAGATGTTGCGGCTCCAGGCATGGGCGGTCGGTGTCTCGATAAAGGCCTTGATCACGCCGGGCGGCGCGTCGGTTTCACCGAAGCCGTAGTTTCCGGCCTCGTCGTGAACTTTAACGATGACGGTGTCGACGAGGCCATCGAGGTCGCTGTGGTCGGCCTCAGGCACGGCGAGCGGGATGACCTCGACGCGCGAGATCGGGCAGACGGTCCGTGCCTTAGGCATGTAGATCGATGCAGTCTTGCCGCGCGCCAATTTTTGACTCTCCACCCGAGCGCTCATCAGGATAATAACATTTTAGACAATAGTACGAAATCGCAGAATGCGCGGTCAACTCGGCCGCATCCGACATGAGCATAATAGAGAATCGCCGTGAAGGTGGTCGGCAGCGAGTCGCTTCGCTTCGAAAGAATGGCCGAGAACTACGCGTGGGTCGAGATGAAGACCGAGAAAATAACCGCTGCACGTCCGTGCGGTGATGTCCGTTCCTGGCCAGAATGGCACAATCGATGGCCGCTCTTGGCCCTTTGGAGAACTCTTGGCCGGATTACGACTTGTCCGTTCATCATCACTTAGCTGACATTCAATCGGCGACCGGTTCTTCTCGGCTTTCACCCGTGCCGCAAATTTCTGGCGAAAACCTTCATTCACGCAGAAAACCCTGTTTCACGTAGTCCTCATCCAGCGCCTCGCAGGTGACGAAGGAATAGCCGGGCACCGGCCGGTAGCGATGCTCGACATGGACGGTGGCGACCGCCGGGAGGATCTGGAACCAGTGGAATGGCTTGTGGGCCGTCAAGTGCGTTGTGGGCAGGGTTTCGTGCCGGCGCATTGTTGCGATGACCACCCGTTGCGACGCCTTGGCTTCTTACGCTTACGGCTATCTGCGCGAGCAAGCCATGCGCCGCCGTGTTCCTGCTGGCACCATGGCGGCCTTTGTCGTGAATTCGAACGAAGTTCTTTCGGATGAGTGAGAATGGTGTTATCGTTTTAAATGAACTTTCGGCGCCTGTAATGGTGACCGAGCGGCAGCGAGGCCGTGACACAGCATCAGACTATGAAGTCTCACGTGATCCTCTTGCCGGATTGCGTGAGTTTTTGTTTTGGTGCCAACGCGTCGGCTAGCCGGACTGCGCGCCCCTGTGCAGCGGCCCGCCGCGGAGGTGTAAATGCGAGTTGGGAGGTAAAGGTGGCAAAGTCGGACACCAGTCACGAACCATGGCGGGTCGGCGTCTTATTTTCGCGCACCGGCGTGACGGCTGTCATCGAGGAGACGCAACTTCACGGAACGATGCTCGCAATTGAGGAAATTAATGCTAGTGGTGGCATCAACGGGCGGGAATTCGCGCCCGTCATGTACGATCCTGCGTCGGATTGCAGCATGTATGCCCGCCTGGCCGACAAGCTCCTCACCGAAGATGGCGTGAGCACGATTTTCGGCTGCTACACTTCGAGCAGCCGGAAAGCCGTACTGCCCGTAGTCGAGCGTCGCAATGGTTTGTTGTGGTACCCTACTCTCTATGAAGGCTTCGAGTACTCGCCCAACGTCATCTATACGGGTGCCGCCCCTAACCAGAACAGTGTCGTACTCGTGGAATTTTTGCTTGAAAGCTACGGTTCACGATTCTATCTCATCGGTTCCGATTACATCTACCCGCGAGAATCCAACCGCATCATGCGCGAGCTGCTGCGCCAGCGGCATGGCGAGATTGTCGGTGAACACTACCTTGATTTGGGAGCGCGGCCCTCGGAATTCCGGCTGTTAATGCGTGATGTGCGCAACTCCCGCCCGGATGTGATCTTTTCTACCGTAGTCGGCCAGGCGACGGCCTATCTTTATCAAGCCTATAGCGACGCTGGCTTCGATCCTCATGTCATGCCGATCGCAAGTCTCACCACCTCGGAAGCGGAGGTTAAGCTGATGGGTGCCGACGTCGCTTGCGGTCACGTCACCGCAGCACCCTACTTCGAGAGTGTGAATACGGCGGTCAACGCATCGTTCCTCCAGCGTTACAAGAAACGGTTCGGAGATGATGAGCCGGCAAACCTTTGCGCGGAAGCGGCGTACTTCCAGGTGCACATATTCGCCAAGGCGTTGTCGGAGGTAAACTCGATGGACCCTGACATCCTACGTCCCGTCGTGCTTGGCAGCGAGTTCGACGCACCGCAGGGGCATGTCGTCATCGATTCAGACAGCAACCACACCAATTTGTGGACACGTCTCGGGCGCGTGAACGAGCGCGGGCAGTTCGACATAATCAGAGAGTCGCTGCAGTCTGTAAAACCCGATCCCTATCTGGTGAGCCACTAACGGTAGTCGCTTCCGATGACAGCACACAATATTCCCCTCGATCCGTGGCGAGGAAAATGGCCCAGCATGTTTGAGGAATTACCTATCGACTTTCATCAACTGCGGATCATCGTCATTCATCCCCGCGATCATGATGGCGAATTCCTGTTGCGTAATCTCCAGCGGCTGCGCTGCCAAGTCGATTTGCTGTGGCCCCCGCCGGACAAGATCGGGGCGACGGCGGACATCACGTTTTGTCTCTTGCAAGAGGAAACATATGCACTGTGCTGCGAATTGATGCACACGCGCCAGACCGCAATCGCGGCAATAGTGGATCCGGCAAACCCGCGGGCGCCCCAGCTGCTGGCCGCTGTTGGCCCCCAGGTCGTGCTTACCAAGCCGTTTGACGCAACCGCAATATTGACAAATGTAGTGGTGGCCTATAAAAATTCGCGATATGAAAGGCGTTTGCTGAACAAGGTAGCGAAACTCGAGGAGACACTCAGGTCGATACGGACGGTGGAGCGTGCCAAGCTTATTCTGATGCAAGCGCGCAATATCGATGAGTCTGAAGCGTATGCTTTCTTGCGCGATCAGGCCATGAAGAAGCGGATATCGATCGGCAGCGTTGCCTCGGTGGTCGTTGAATCTGGTAATATCCTGCTGGGGAGCAAGAACTAAAGCCTCAGTGTGGTGATTGGCACCCTCCAATGGCGCGGGGTGCGGAGTAGGCGGCAGCAGCGCCGCTAAAAATCGGTGGGCAAGGAAGCCCCACGTAGTCTCCGAAAGGATGACACGTGGGGTTTTGTGTTTTTGGCTTTCGAAAAAGTTCAGGGAGGACACAGCGATGCCAAGAAAAATGAAAAGGCGTACATTTCTCAAGAGCACGGGAGCTCTGGGAGCTTTGGCTTATGGAACCACTGCCCCCTACTATTTCCAGCGCAACATCGCCAGAGCGCAGGATAGCGACACCATCAAGGTAGGCATTCTGCATTCGTTGAGCGGCACCATCGCCATCATCGAAACGTCGCTGCACAATGCGGAACTGCTGGCCATCGAGGAGATCAACGCCAAGGGCGGCGTGCTCGGCAAGCAGATCGAGCCGGTAATCGAAGACCCGCAGTCATTGGTTCAGGTCTTTGCCGAAAAATCGAAGAAGCTCCTGTTGGACGACAAGGTCATCGCGGTGCTCGGCTGCTATACCTCGGCGAGCCGCCAATCCGTATTGCCGGTATTCGAGCAATATAACGGTTTGCTCCTCTATCCGACGCTCTACGAGGCGCAGGAGTGCAGCAAGAACGTGTTCTATACGGGTGCGGTGCCGAACCAGCAGCTCGACGACTTCGTGCCGTGGATCATCAGCACGCTCGGCCGCAAGAAGTTCTACATGATCGGCTCCAATTACATCTATCCCAAGGAGACCAACCGCGAAGTCAAGGCGCTGCTCGAGAAGCATGGCGGTGAGAACGTTGGCGAGGAATATGCACCACTCGGCCACAGCGAATTTTCCACCATCATAAACAATATCGCTGGCAGCGGCGCGGACGTCGTGTTCTCCGACCTGGTGGGTGACTCGATCGTTGCTTTTTATAAACAGTTCAAGCAGTTCGGATTCACCGCCGATAATCTGCCGATTTGCACTCCAATAACGACCGAGCAGGAAACGGCGGCCATGGGTGCAGAAAATGCCGTAGGACACTATACGTCGTTCAACTATTTCCAGACGGTCGACACCCCCGAAAACAAGTCCTTCGTCGAGCGCTACAAGGCCAAATACGGCAAGAATCAGGTGACCAACGCGGTGATGGAGGCGGCCTACTTCCAGACCTATCTCCTCGCCCAGGCCATCGAAAAGGTGGGTAACACCGACACCGACGCATTGATCTTTGAAGGGTTGCCGGGCCAGGAGTTCAAGGCGCCGCAGGGGCCTGTCAAGATCGACGAAAAGAACCACCACACCCATCTGTGGGCGCGCATCGGCAAGGCCCGCGAGGATGGCCAGTTCGACATCGTCTGGACCTCGAAGGATCGTATCCGTCCAGACCCGTGGGTCGATCTTCTCTATCCAAACAAGGACTGCGACTTCACGAATCCCCAGGTGCTCGAACGGGTAAAGAAGCCCTGGGCCGAGGAAAAGAACAGGTCCGGGACGATGGATATCTGACTATGCGGCGGGCGGCGGAGAGTCCGCCGTCTGCCCCGGTCTTGCTGCAAAACCGCCGACGGAATTTATCCGGATGTTCGCTCTGTCATGACACAGGCACTGATATCACAGTTCCTCATCGGCTTTAGCGTCGCCGCCATGTTGGCCATCAGCGCTATCGGTCTCGCGGTCATCTTCGGCGTCGCGGGCGTAATCAACATGGCGCACGGCCAGTTTATCATGGTCGGAGCGTACACCGCGGCAGTGGTGGGACAGCTGGGCGGAAATACTTTCGTCGCCATCCCGGTGGCGTTCATCGTGGTGGCACTTCTCGGTCTGATAGTCGAGCGGGGCATTATCCAATGGATCTACGACCGGCCGCTGGAAACGCTGCTTGCGACTTGGGGCGTGGGAATCATTCTCGAGGTTCTCATGAAGGCGATCTTCGGCCCCGAACTCTACTACGTCGGCGCGCCGAGGATACTCGATGGCGGATTCCGCATCATCGGCCGCCTTCCCTATCCCTATTATCGCCTGTTCCTCATCGCCATGGCCATCATCATGGTGCTGGCGACCTTTTACTTGATCTACAGGACCAACTTTGGTCTGAAGGTCCGCGCCGTCAGGCGCAACCGGGCGATGTCGGGATGCCTCGGTATCGACACGGCACGCGTTGACATGCTGATCTTCATGTATGGCTCAGGCTTGGCCGGCATCGCAGGCGCGGTCCTCGCCCCGATCAAGTCAGTCTCGACGACCATGGGCTTCAGCTACGCCGTTGGGTCCTACATGGTCATCGTATTGGGCGGCGTCGGCAATCTTCTGGGTGTTCCAACCGGCGCGTTCCTCATCGGTGAAGGCGAGACATTGCTCGCTTACAAGTACAATTCGGTGATCGGGCAGCTGCTCGTTTTCGTGGCCATCGTGATGGCAATCCGGGTCTTTCCGCGCGGAATATTTGGATTTCACGAACGCAGGTGACCTGAACCAATACTGAGAGGTTCCTTGAAAGACAATCTGTGATGGCGCGAGGTACGCAAAAAATGAGCGGCGTGAGAACCGTGCGGAGGACCCGGTTGCTGCCCCCGTGGGCACTTCTTTTGGGAGCCTTCTTGGTGGCGCTCATTGGCACGTTCCCCTACTACGGCGGCACAGACAGCTATGTGCTCCTGCTGCTTGGCAAGTTCCTGTGTTTCGCCATTTTCGCGTTGAGCATCGATCTGATCTGGGGCTTTGCCGGTATTCTGAGCCTTGGTCAGGCCGTCTATTTCGGCATGGGCGCGTATTTCGTCGCCCTGTCGCTGAAACTCAACTATGCGCTCGTGAATCCAACCCGTTATGGCAATCCGTTGCCCGATTTCATGGAGTGGAACGGGCTGACCGAAGTGCCCCGGTTCATGTTGCCGCTCACCAGCACTTCATTTGCGGTGTTTTGTGCCGTGGCAGTCCCCACGTTTTTGGCTTTTATCTTCGGCGTGATCACTTTCAAACGGCACATCTACGGCGTCTATTGCGCGGTGATCACGCTTGCCGAAGCGCTGATCCTTCAGGAATTCATCATCGAATATCAGGCTTACACGGGAGGCTTCAACGGAGTTACCGACTACGCGAATTATGTCGGCCCGGCGTTTCTGTGGTTCATGCTGGCGGTCTCCGTGGCCTTCTTCTTGATTGCAAGAGCGCTCACCCATTCGCGCATCGGTACCGTCCTCAAGGCCATCCGCGACAATGACGTTCGTGCCCAGTTCATGGGCTACAACGTCGCCAATTACCGAATCTTCGTGTTCTGCGTGTCCGCATTCATGTCGGCTGCCGCGGGGGCCATGTATGCCGCATGGGTGGGCATCGTCTCTTTTCTCGATGCAGGGCCGTTGCTCTCGGTCGAAGGGGTGATTTGGACCGCGGTGGGCGGGCGCGCCACCTTGATCGGTCCTTTCCTCGGCGCCTTTCTGGTGAGGGGGTTGGAGTTCCTCCTAAGCGGAAGCTGGTTCGCCAATTACTGGCAACTCTTCATGGGCGTGCTGTTCATCGCCGTCGTGCTGTGGATACCCGATGGGCTGGTCGGAACTTTCGCCGCTTGGCTGCGTCGGCGCCGTAGAGGCACGTTTGATCAGATTCAGGAAGAGGAGGATCAACTTGCACGGGATCGCCAGCACGACTGGGAACCTGCGGGTGCGCCCAAAGCGGGCGAGGAAAAGATCTAGGAGCAAAGTGGTGGGCTCGGCCTCTAGCTCAGCAGTGCAAGACGGCAGGATTTGAGATCGAAGAATGGCGCTCCTCGATGTCAAGGGTCTGACGACGACCGTTTCAGGATACACGATCCTGAACAACCTCAGCTTCAGCATGGAAGAAAATGAGCTGCGAGTGCTGCTCGGTCCCAATGGCGCCGGCAAGACCACGCTTATCTCGATGATCACCGGCCAATTCAAGCCGACCTCCGGCAAGATCTTCTTCAATGGCCAGGACATTACCGGACGCAGTCCCGACGAGATTTTCCTCGCCGGGATCAGCCGGAAGTTCCAGGTTCCCAACATGTACGAGACCCTGTCGGTATACGACAACATCATGATCTCGCTTCAGACCGATCGAAAAGTCTTCAAATACATGTTTAAGCGCGTAACGCCCGAAGAGAATGAGCGTATTTGGGAAATCCTCGAATTCATGGAGCTTGCTCGCAAGGCCAACGACCCCGCCGACACGCTATCGCATGGCGAGCGCCAGTGGCTTGAGATGGCGATGCTCATCGCCTCGAATCCGAAACTCCTGCTGTTGGATGAGCCGACGACGGGGATGACGGAAGAGGGAAAGCGGCGCACCGCCAGCCTCATTCAGCGGATCGCGAAGAATCACACCGTGCTACTGGTCGAGCATGACATGCATGTGGTTCGTCAAATCGCGAAAAAGGTAACTGTCATGCACCAGGGACAGGTTCTGGCGGAGGGTCCGCTCGACGAGGTCGTCGAGAACGAGATGGTCAGGGCGGTGTACTTGGGAAAGGGCGGGCAGCGCTGATGTTGCGCGTCAAGGACATAAACACCTTCTACGGCACTAGCCACATCCTCCACCAGGTATCTTTGGAGATTGGCGATGGCGAGCTGGTCGCCGTACTGGGGCTCAACGGGGCAGGCAAAACGACGCTGTTGCGCAGCATCACCGGTGTCAACCCCGCCAAGACCGGTACGATCGAGCTCGATGGCGTCGACATAACCCACCTCAAGTCTCACAAGCGCACCCATCTCGGCATCAGCTACGTCCCGCAAGCCCGACAGATCATTCCCGATCTCACCGTGGCTGAGAATATAGAGCTCGCGCTGCTCGGTAAGGGCTTGTCGAATGCTCGCGTACCGCAGTACGTATTCGACTACTTTCCCGCCCTCAAGCCGATCGTTGGACGAAAGGGCGGCGTTCTCTCCGGGGGCCAGCAGCAGCAACTGGCCATCGCACGCGCACTGGTGCAGGAGCCGATACTGCTGCTCCTCGACGAACCGACCGAAGGATTGCAGCCGTCGGTGGTCGAGGAAATTCAGACGATCATCAAGCGCATCCTCGGCGAACGGAAGTGTTCGGTTCTGCTGGTAGAGCAGCGGCTCGAATTCGTCCGCGACATCACCAAGCGCTTCACCATTCTCGATACCGGCCGGATTGCCGCCCAGGGCAATATCGGCCAGCTCACCGATGCGGTCGTCAAAAGGCATTTGCAGGTCTAAAGAAGGAGGATAACCATGGCAAAAACAATTATCTCTGTCGACATCAAGAAGCCGCCGGCCGAACAACCCACGCCCCTGCACAACCGGTGGCACCCGGACATTCCGCCCGTGGTCACGGTGAAGCCTGGCGACGATTTCATTGTCGAGGCTCTGGATTGGACTGCCGGGCAGATCAAGAACGACGACAACGCTGCGGATGTTCGCGACTGCTATTTGCCGCCGTGCCATCATCTGGTTGGCCCCATCGAAGTGACCGGAGCCGAACCGGGCGATATCCTGGTCGTCGATATCCTCGATATTGGACCGCTCAAAGGAAATGAGTGGGGCTATACAGGGATTTTCAAGACCGCAAACGGCGGCGGCTTTCTCACCGACATTTTTCCCGATGCACGCAAGGCGATTTGGGATTGCAAGGGGATCTATGCAACCTCGCGCCATATTCCTAAGGTCCGGTTTGCCGCGATCACCCACCCTGGCCTCATCGGTTGCGCTCCGAGCCACGAGCTCTTGGCAAAATGGAACAAGCGCGAAGCCGAGCTTATCGCCAGCAATCCGAACCGGGTACCGCCCCTCGCGTTGGGGCCGACCCCGGAAGGGGTGTTGCTCGGCACCCTCAAGGGCGAGGCGCTCAAAAAGGCGGCTAACGAGGCCGCTCGCACCATCCCGCCCCGCGAACATGGTGGGAACTGCGACATCAAGAATATCTCGCGCGGTTCGCGCATTTACTTTCCGGTCTATGTCAAAGGCGCAAAACTCTCGATGGGCGATTATCATTTCTCGCAAGGCGATGGTGAGATCACGTTCTGCGGCGCGATCGAGATGGCGGGATGGATCCATCTGCATGTCGAGTTGATCAAGGGCGGGGTCGGCAAGTACGGGCTCGTCAATCCCTTGTTCAAGATCAGTCCCGTCGATCCCCATTACGGCGACTTCCTGGTCTTCGAGGGCATCGGCGTCGATGACAAGACAGGCAAGCAACTCTACAACGATGCGACCATGGCGATGCGGCGGGCCTGCCTGAACGCCATCGAGTATCTGTCGAAGTTCGGCTACTCGAAAGAACAGGCCTATGTCATCCTCGGCTGCGCGCCGGTCGAGGGCCGCATCGGTGGCGTGGTCGACATTCCCAATGCCTGCGTGTCAATGGCCATTCCAACCGCCATGTTCGAATTCGACATTCACCCGAACGCCGCCGGCCCGCAGAAACAGGTCGACTCCTCGAAAACCGATTTGGCGCGGGCTCGCTGAAGATCAGATCGCAGGGATCGAGTAAAGCTTGATCCTTGCGACCGACGATTGCGGAGAACCACCATGCCGCTCTACAACTACGAATGCCAGCAACACGGCACGTTCAGTGACTGGCGAAACATGAGCGAGTCCGAAAATCCCGCGCCGTGCCCGATCTGTGGGGACTTGGCCCGCCGCAGCGTATCGGCGCCTTATCTTGGCATTAATTCCAGCCTGCGGAAGGCCCATAGCATCAATGAGAAGAGTGCGGACGAGCCGCGCGTGGTTCGCCGCCGCCGTGGGGATCCGATTCCGCACGATGCCCATCGCGATCTCAGTCAACATCGCGCTTCCGGAGACGCTCATGCGCATCACCACGCGGGGCATTCGCACTCCCGTGATCGCGGCAGCGGCGAAGCGCATGTCTCCAATCATCCGTGGATGGTTAGGCATTAATCTGTGATTCAAGTGTCTTTGGGAAAGTCATTCGATGAGGAAAGTAACGAGCCAATGCCATGACCTACCATGTTGATGCGGCAAAGACGCCGGCGGATGATGGTGTAACTGGATGTACGGATATTTGATTGTCTTCTTGGGTGCCGGATTGGGCGGTGCGCTCCGCCATGGTGTCAATATTCTTGCGGCATGGCTCTTTGGTATTGCTTTTCCAATGGGAACGTTCTTTGTCAACGCGTCTCACTCGTAATGGGCATGCTGGCCGGGTATTTTGCATTCAGGGGTGAGGCGAGCCAGGAGTGGCGACTATTTCTGACCACGGGAGCGCTGGGCGGTTCTACGACGTTCTCAGCATTTGCCCTTGATGTAGCAACATTGTGGGAACGCGGTGCTAATATTGCCGCGCTAATTTACGTGATTGCTTCGGTAGTGTTGTCGATCGTCGGCCTGTTCTTCGGCCTGTGGCTCCTCCGTCCACGCTAATGTGTTACTACTTCCGCCGCATGGCCGGAGCGGTACGTGCAAGGGCGAGGCGTGCTGAGCTCCAGCAGGCGTACATGGCACGCTTGAGTGCCACGCCGTCTTGGGCGAGAATTCTGAACACAAGTCCAGCCGAATTGGGCAATGCGGAAACCCCGACGGCTGCTTCTCCGTAATTGAAGTCGAGGCTGCGCCCCGCAGTCTGGAGGGCCGCGGCCGGCGGATTGCGTGTCGCCACCAGAAGCGTTCCATGGGCATTGAAAGCGCCCATGATGCCCAGCCTGCGTGCCTTGAAGGCAAGGGATGCCAGGCGCAGCCGGTCGATCGCCAGTTTTCGCCCACCGGCATCCTCGATGACGATATCGCTCTCGTAGGAATCCGGAAGTCCGCCCATGCCATGAGGATCGTGTCCCATGAAGGAGTCGGAGACCAGGACTGTGGCGTCGGATGCCATGGTGATCCAGATCGTCGATGCAAGGCTTGAATGGGGAAACAGGATCTGCGGATCGGGAAGGTATTCAAGATAGGCGCCGCTCTCCGCGGTGATCCGCATGTCCTGGTGGGCCCGCCCCACGGGCATGCTGTGGACGATGGTCGAAGCCTGGGTGGTAAAATGCGCCTCCGCGCCGCTTCGCACGGTCAGTTCGAGTCTGTGCTGATCGTCTTCATAGAGTCCGCCGGAACAGGATTGGGCATAGAGCGTGGCCAGGCTTGGACAATCGGCATCGTGGAACTGAACCTTGCAGACATGGAACGGGTAGGAGGCATATTGGCGTGCCAGATAGGTCCGCCCGTTTCCGTCGCATGCGAATTCGAGACTGATCCGTCCATCGACCAGTCTGCGCTGAGCGGGCGGCTCCGGGCGGGTTGCGGCGCTGACGGCTGTCACAATCAGCTCGTAAACAGGACGTCGCGGGCGAGTTGGTCCACCAGCTGCTCGATACCGGCCCCGGTCTTGCAGTTGGTGAGCATGACCGCACGGCCGTTGCGGACGATACCGGCCTCCTTGACCATAAGATCGATATTGGCGCCGACATAGGGCGCCAGGTCGGTCTTGTTAATGACCAGAATGTCCGATCGCACGATGCCGGGCCCCTTCTTGCGTGGGATGTCGTCTCCGTCCGACGTATCGATGACGAACAGCCAATAGTCGACGAGTTCGAGCGAGAAGGTGGAGGCAAGATTGTCGCCGCCCGATTCGATGAGAACCACCTCCACCTCGGGAAAGGCCTCGGTGAGCTTCTCGACCGCCTGGATGTTCATGGTGGGGTCTTCGCGGATCGCCGTATGGGGGCAGGCGCCGGTCTCCACGGCAAGTACCTTGTTTGGATCGATGAGGCCAGACCGCTTGATGCGTTCGGCATCCTCGCGTGTGACGAGATCGTTGGCGACCACGGCCACCTCGATATTGCGGGCCATCAGCGCCGGAATAAGGCGCTCGACCAGAGCCGTCTTGCCAGAACCGACAGGCCCGCCGATACCGATGCGGGCTACGCCGGGGAGCTTCTTCATCGTTATCATCGCAGCATGTACCTCTGGGCCAGCGGCAACCTGTGGGCCGGTTCGCATGTGGCCAGAACGCCGTCAACAAAGACATCGAAGGTCTGCGGATTGACCGTGATCTTCGGGCAGGCATCGTTATGCAGCATGTGCTGCTTGTTGAGTTTCCGTGTTCCTTTCGCCGGCAGCAGCATTTTCGAAAGCTCGAGTCGTCCGGCAATTCCGGAGCCGATCGCCATCGGATTTACGAAGCAGACGCTCAGCGCCTGCTTGGCGCGGCCGAAGGCGCCCCATTGGGGCCGCATCAGCAACGGTTCGCAGGTCATAAGGCTCGCTGCGCTGTCGCCCATGGCACCCCAGGCGATGAAGCCGCCCTTGACGACGATTTCCGGCTTGATGCCGAAGAAGCCCGGCCGCCATAGCACAACGTCCGCCATCTTGCCGGGCTCCAATGAGCCGATGAAGGCGTCGATGCCGAAGGTGCGCGCCGCATTGATCGTATACTTGGCGATATAGCGCTTGATCCGTTCGTTGTCGCCACGCTTGCTGGTTTCCTCGGGCAGGCGGCCGCGCTGGTCCTTCATCTTGGACGCGAGCTGCCAGGTACGGCAGATCACTTCGCCGATGCGGCCCATGCCCTGGCTGTCGGAGCCGAGCATCGAGATCGCTCCGATGTCATGGAGAACATCTTCGGCCGCAATGGTCTGGGGCCGGATGCGGCTTTCAGCGAAGGCCACATCTTCCGGAATGGCCGGATTGAGATGATGGCACACCATCGTCATATCCAGATGCTCGTCGAAGGTGTTGATGGTGTAGGGATTGGTGGGATTGGTCGAGGAGGGAAGGCAATTCACTTCGCCGGCGACACGTATGATATCGGGCGCATGGCCGCCGCCCGCGCCCTCCGTGTGATACATGTGGATGGTTCGGCCGCGGATGGCCGCAAGCGTGTCTTCGAGGAAGCCGCTTTCATTGAGTGTATCGGTGTGGAGCTGCACTTGGAAATCCAGCTCGTCGGCAACCGACAGGCAGGTATCGATGACCGCCGGCATGGCGCCCCAGTCCTCGTGGATTTTGAGGCCGATGCAACCACCTGCGATCTGGTCGTAAATCGAGCGAGAACGCGATGTGTTTCCGCGGCCGAGGAATCCGAAGTTGATCGGCCAATGTTCGGCCGCCTGCAGCATCTTGCCGACGTTGAAGGCGCCGCCACAATCGATGCCGACGGTAATCGGGCCGAGTGAGCCGCCGATCATGGTGGTGAGGCCCGCGCTGATGGCGTGCTCGCAAAGCTGCGCCGAATCAAAATGCACATGAACGTCGATGCCGCCGGGTGTGGCGATCATTCCCTCGGCATCGCGCACAGTAGTCGCGGCCCCGACGATGAGATTGGCATGGACGCCGTCCATCGTGGCCGGATTTCCCGCCTTGCCGATGCCGGCGATCTTGCCGTCCTTGATACCGATGTCGCCCTTGACGATGCCGAGTACCGGGTCGATGACGAGTGCGTTACACAACAGCATGTCCAGCGCACCCATGGCGCTGTCGTAGCCGGGTGTCATTCCAAGGCCGTCGCGGAGGGTTTTGCCGCCACCGTGGAGGCATTCTTCGCCCGGCACGCCATAGTCATGTTCCACTTCGGCCAGCAGCGACGTATCGCCAAGGCGGATGGCATCTCCGGTGGTGGGCCCATACATGTGGGCGTAATCTCTCCGGCTCATCTTCACCATGGCTCAGACTCCCTTGAATCCGCGCTGTTTGGCGCGCCGTAGCGCGTCCTGCTTATTGGCCTCGCTCCGCCAGAAACCGTCGGTCAGACCATTTAGGCCCAGGAGCTCTCCAGTGCCGCCGAACTCGGTGAGAACCACTTCCTTGGACTCACCCGGTTCGAAGCGCACTGCTGTGCCGGCCGGAATATCGAGGTGCATTCCGAAGGCTTGCGCGCGGTCGAAATCGAGGGCTTTGTTGGTTTCGAAGAAGTGATAGTGGCTACCCACCTGGATCGGCCGGTCGCCGGTGTTCACGGCCTTGAGCGTCATTTTCCGCCGCCCCGCATTGAGTTCGATCTCGCCGTCGTCGGTGATGATTTCGCCGGGGGCGACGTCGTCCTTGCCCCGCTTCTTTTTTCCGGGGCGGATGGGATCATGGACGGTAACAAGCTTGGTCCCGTCGGGAAAGGTTCCTTCGACCTGGATCACCGGCATCAGCTCAGCCACGCCCGGCATGACGCCATCAGACGTCAGTAGCGTTGAACCCCAGGAGATGAGGTCAGCCACCGAGCGCCCCTCACGCGCCCCTTCCAGGATTTCGTCAACGATATAAGCGATGGCCTCGGGGTGATTGAGCAACAGGCCCTTTGCCTTGTGCTTGCGGGCGAGTTCGGCGGCCACATAGATCGTCAACCGTTCTATTTCGGTTGGAGTCAATAGCATTTTTCGTCTCCCACTCTCTCGGTCTCTTAGTTTGCAAACAAGCGAAGATCCTGGGACGCATGCCGCATCACTGCAATCTCGGCCTCGATGCCATAGGCGCCAATATCGTCCAGGGGCACGATCGGCTGGGCAGCGATTTGCGCTGCTTCGGAGCGCACGGCGCTCAGCAATCTCTGGGCGTCAATATGGGTGAGATAGCCAAGTCTAAGGCCCGCGCCCAAAAGCCCGGTGCAGAAAGTATGGGCAGAGAGAGCAAGAGACTCCGATTCGGAAAGGCCGGCACGCGCCCAAAGCAGACCTTGCATGGCTGCGATGTGGCCACAGGCCCTCTGCGTCTTGATTATTGCACGGTAGTTGACCGCCCCCCCATAACCAAGTCTGGCAAAGACGGTAAGCATCGCATCGCCCATGCGGCGCGAACCAGCCCGCAGTTCGGCCGCCGATGTCATCAGTTCCACGAGTTTGTCGACCTCGGCCACCGCATCGAGATTTTCTGCCGAGCGATGCGCGGAGGCAACGACTGTCCGGTCGAAGCATGCCCAGCGCGCGTGCAGTTGCCCAATGATGAAGGCTTGCACGTCATCCGAAGTCGCCAACGCGCCGCTGCCGGCCATGGCCTCGAGACCCCAGGAAAAGGAAACCGATCCCGAAGGAAAGAAACTGTCGCCATGCTGCAGCACATTCAGGATCGATGCGAAATCAACCATGATCCGCAAGCCTGATTTTTCCCTGCATGGTCAGGTGCGCAAGCCGCGAGATGTAGTTTTCGGCGGGGCCTTCGAGGGCGACCAGAATGCTGCCCGGCTCGAAGCGCACCCGCCAATGAAAATTGCCGGCGAAATAGCCGGTCTCGAGGGCGCAATCGAGATCGCGCGGCGTGATACGGAGCCATCGCTCTTCCGTCATCCTGACAACGATTGCTCGATCGCTTTCGAGGCTCAGCACCGCACCATCGGCAAGCTGCTCGCTGCGGTCGAGGGCCACGACGACTTCAGTACCCTTGTCAGTCATACCGCGCAGCCTACGCCTCAACGTATCGCTCCGGTCAACCGTCAGGAACTCAACCTTGCCCCTGTGGTCAAGGTCATGGAGCAGGTCGGCTATGGCTGGTTCGCTTGCAGTTCCTGCGATCTTGGTGACAGTGAGCATTCTTGCCGCCATTTGGGACCACATTTTTAGCATATCATACAACGCCAACATCGCAACATTGGTGGTCAGAATCAGATCATCGAGCTTCAGTCTCTCGTCCGCATGATGAGCCTCTGCATCAAGCATGGTACGGGTGCTCGAGGACAACGGTGAGGACTGCCTCCCTGCGGCACAACGCCGAGAGCAGCGCGCGCTGACTTTGCTGTTCGCGGCGCGCAATGTGGACCACAACGCCACCGCCGCCCTGAAGGTCTCATTCTGGTTGCTCGATATCCATATTGGCCACCATCGGCTGACGGGCCCTACTCTCGTGCTGATTAGCAGCGGTGGAAAGTGTTTTCATAACGCCCCTTATGAGAATAACGACCCATGGCCTGACGCGGATTTCGCAGACGGCTTTCCATTGGCTGCTTATGGGTGCAGAGCAGAAAGTGGTGAGGAGATTGCGCACTTCCGACTCTGACCCATAGCCGACCCCGCTACCCGAGCGTGGGTGCTCGAAAGCGGAAATCGCAAGCTTATCGCGTGACAGAGTCCGCAGGCATGCGGATTCTTGGTTGTTCTGGGCTATCGATGAAATCAGGGCGTCCAGCGATCGATGATTTCTTCATCATCTTTGTCGTCATTGTAAACGGATAGTGCGTTACGTGTGGGTGAGCGGCAACATGTATCGAGGGACGCCCGCCCCACGATCAATGTGCTTCTCCAGGAAACGTTAGGCCACGCGGCTCTTTAGTACGCCGCGTCTGATCTGGTCCTCCTCGATGCTCTCGAAGAGGGCGCGAAAATTGCCCTCGCCGAAACCGTCGTCGCCCTTGCGCTGGATAAACTCGAAGAAGATGGGCCCGATGACGGTTTTGGAGAAAATCTGCAGCAGGACTTTGGTTTCGCCGCCATCCACCACGCCTTCGCCATCGATCAGGATGCCATGCTTCCGCAATTGCTCGACCGGTTCGGTGTGGCCGGGAACGCGCTTGCTGCAATTCTCATAGTAGGCCGCGGGTGGTGCCGGCATGAAACGGACGCCATTGGCGGCAAGCGCCTCGGTTGATGCGTAAATATCCTTCGACGCAATGGCGATGTGCTGGATGCCTTCGCCCTTGTAGCGGCGCAGGTATTCCTCGATCTGGCTTTTATCGTCGGCGCTTTCGTTGATCGGAATGCGGATTTTCCCGCACGGCGAATTAAGCGCGCGCGAGAATAGGCCGGTGAACTTGCCTTCGATGTCGAAGAAGCGAATCTGGCGGAAGTTGAACAGCTTGGCATAGAAGCCGAACCACTTGTCCATGCTGCCCCGGAAGACATTGTGGGTCAGATGGTCGAGATAATGGAATCCGATGCCTTCCGGCTTCGGGTCGCTATCACCAAGCCAGTTGAACTCTTGCGCATAGGGCGAGCCCTTGGCGCCATGTTTGTCGACGAAATAGAGCAGGCTGCCGCCTATGCCCTTGATGGCGGGAACATCGAGTGTCTTGTCGGATCCCTCATAGGGTTCGGCGCCCAAGGCGACGGCGTGCTTGAAAGTGTGCGCCGCATCGACCACGCGCCAGGCCATCGATGGTGCGCAGGGCCCGTGTTGTTCGATGAAGCGGGCGGCAAAAGTTTGCGGTTCGGCGTTGAGGATGTAGTTGATATCCCCCTGGCGGTAGAGCGTTATGTTCTTCGACTTGTGCCGCGCCACCGGAACAAATCCGGATTGCCGGAACAGCGTATCGAGCTTCTCTGGTTCCGGATGGGCGAATTCGACGAACTCAAACCCATCCGTGCCCGCCGGATTGTCCTGGCTGATCGTGGCGGGTGGCGCGTCGTGAGGAAAGGGACCCATGTCTCATGTCTCCGGTGAATCTGCCAACAGCATAGATCGACAATTCTTATATTTTGGCGCATAATGGGCGTTAAAAGCATAAATATTGCGCGAAAACGAGCGGGAAATGGACATTTTTGACCGAAAAATACTTTCTGAGTTGCAGCGCGATTCAGGCGTCAGCCGCACTGGACTCGCCGAAAGCGTGGGGCTGTCTGAATCCCAGGTCATGCGGCGGCGCCAGTCCCTGGAAGCGGCGGGACTGATCCGCCGCTACCGTGCCGATATCGATGCCCGCAAGCTCGGCTTTTCCGTTACCGCCTTCGTGCATGTAAAGCTCGCCGGTCACTCCGATGGCAACGCCCGCCATTTCCGAGATCTGGTGAACATCACACCGGGCATTCTCGAAGCCCACGCGCTCACCGGTGATTTCGACTATGTCCTGAAAATCTGCGTGCGCGATCTTGATGGGTTGCGCGAACTCGTCAACGGAGTGCTGCTGCAGCACAAGTCGGTGGACCGGGTGCGCTCCGAGATTGTGCTGGAGACCTTGCGCGACGATCAGATTCTGGCGCTCAATCTATAAGTGCTATTCGGCATCGGGCTGCCTTGAAGGATGCGCCGCGGCAAAGGCTTCAAGCGTCGCGCAGTGGGTATCGACAGCCACGATCTTCGGCAAATGCGAAATGTCGACCTTGAAGCGCCGCGCATTGAACACCTGCGGGATGAGGCAGACATCCGCCAGGGACGGGGTGCGGCCGAAGCAGAAGGGTCCAGCCGAGATCATCTGTTCGATGGCATTGAGCCCCCCTTGCAGAATCCAGTGCCGGTACCAGGCATCGGCTTCGTCCTGCGAATGTTTGAGTGGACCTTTCAGGTAGTTGAGGACTCGCAGATTGTTCAACGGGTGAATGTCGCAGGCGATGGCGAGCGCCACGGCCCGGACTTTCGCGGCCAATACGGGATCCGCCGGAATCAACCGCGGTTCGGGATGGACGGCATCGAGATATTCAACGATGGCGAGCGATTGCGTTAGAACTGTGCCGTCGTCGAGTTCAAGTGCGGGCACCAGAGCCTGGGGATTCTTAGCAAGATAGCCTGGCGCCCTCTGCCCGCCGCCATCCTTAACGAGATGGACAGGCACGAACTCCGGTGCCAGCCCCTTGAGATTGAGGGCGATGCGGACCCGATAGGCCGCCGAACTTCTGAAATAGCCATAGATTTTCACGCCGTGTCTCCATCGCTGAGACCCAACGCGCCTTCCAGCGCCGCAACACCACGCAGCAGGGACCTGATCTCCGCCGCCGAAATTTGCGCCAGTAGCCGTTCCTCATAGTCGAGCACCAGCGGCCGCAATTGGCGGAATAGTTTCTTTCCCTCGCCTGTGAGCCGCAAGAGCAAGGCGCGCCGGTCAGCGGTGGAAGCGGCGCGCTCGATCAGTCTCCTGTCCTCAAGCTGCTGAACCGCACGGCTGATCGTCGATTTGTGGGTACGGGTGGAGGCAACAATGGCCTGCGCTGTGCAGTCTCCGCCCGACAATGTCGCCAGCACCCGCCACTGAGGAATGTCGAGATTGAAACGTTCGGCATAGATGACGGAGAGCCGTTCCGAGACTTCCGCGGCCAACCGGTTAAGCCGGAAGGGCAAGAAAGCATTGAGATCGAGGTGTTCGGTCATGATCGCAGCTTGACACATACTAGTTGCATGTGCAACAAATAGGTTAGTCGCAAATGCAACCAATGGACCACCCATGAAAAGCGCCATAGTCCCCGGTTACATGCCCGGTTTCGGCAATGATTTCGAGACGGAGGCGCTGCCGGGCGCGCTTCCATACGGCCAGAACTCGCCGCAGAAAACCGCCTACGGGCTTTACGCCGAACAGCTTTCGGGTTCGCCCTTTACGGCGCCGCGCGGCGCCAACGAGCGCTCCTGGCTCTACCGCATGCAACCCTCGGTGATGCACACTCACCGCTTCAAGCGCATCGAACTGCCATTCTGGAAAACCGCGCCCTACCTTGACGATCATGACCTGCCGCTCGGACCCCTGCGCTGGTCGCCGCCACCCATTCCGAATGAGCCGCTCACCTTCCTCACCGGCATCCGCACCATGACCACGGCGGGCGACGTCAACACCCAGACCGGCATGTCGGCGTCGGTCTATTTTGTCACCGCCTCGATGGTCGATGAGTATTTCTACAATGCGGACGGCGAGTTGCTGGTGGTGCCCCAGGAGGGCGGTCTTCGCTTCTTCACCGAACTCGGCAAGATCGAAGTTGCGCCTGGCGAAATATGTGTCATCCCGCGCGGCATGAAATTCAAGGTGGAGTTGCTTGGCGGTCCCGCCCGCGGTTATCTCTGCGAAAACTATAGCGCCAAGTTCACCCTGCCGGATCGCGGCCCCATCGGCGCCAATTGCCTGGCCAATCCGCGCGACTTCAAGACGCCGATTGCGGCCTATGAGGACAAGGCCAAGCCATGCACGGTCACCGTCAAGTGGTGCGGCAAATTCCACGAGACGAAAATTGGCCACTCGCCGCTCGATGTCGTGGCCTGGCATGGCAACTACGCGCCCTACAAATATGATCTCAGAACCTATGCGCCGGTCGGCGCCCTGCTGTTCGATCATCCCGATCCGTCGATCTTCACGGTCATTACCGCTCCCTCGGGCGAGGAAGGTACCGCCAACATCGACTTCGTGATCTTCCCTGAGCGCTGGCTGGTGGCCGAGCATTCCTTCCGGCCGCCGTGGTATCACATGAACATCATGTCGGAGTTCATGGGGCTGATCTACGGCCAGTATGATGCCAAGCCCGAGGGTTTCGCACCCGGCGCCATGAGCCTGCACAATTGCATGCTGCCCCATGGACCAGACACCAGTGCCTATGTCAGGGCGACGACCGAGGAGCTCAAGCCCCACAAGCTCACCAATACGTTGGCGTTCATGTTCGAGACCCGCTACCCGCAGCATCTCACCGCTTACGCGGCTTCGCTAGAAACGCTGCAACATGACTATGCCGATTGCTGGCAGGGGCTCACCCGCAATTTCAATGGCAAGCCATGAAACTTGCAACCCTCAAAGACGGAAGCCGCGACGGCAAGTTGGTCGTCGTGTCGCGGGACTTAACCCGGGCCACCGAAACCGCGGGGATTGCGCCGACGCTGCAATTCTCGCTCGATACTTGGGATGTGTCGGCGCCGCGTCTCGCCGATCTGGCGGAGGCGCTGGAACACGGCACCGTTCCATCTTTCCGTTTTCATGAGCATGATTGCCATTCGCCTTTGCCACGCGCCTTTCAATGGGTTGACGGATCCGCCTATATCAATCATGTGGAGCTGGTACGCAAGGCGAGGGGCGCCGAAATGCCGCCGAGTTTCTGGACCGACCCGCTGATGTATCAGGGCGGGTCGGATTCCTTCCTCGATCCGCGCGAGCCAATCACCCTTGCCGATGAAGCTTGGGGCATCGACATGGAGGGTGAAGTCGCCGTCATCACCGGCGATGTGCCGATGGGGGCCACGGCGGAAGAAGCCCGCAACTACATCCGGCTGATCATGTTGGTGAATGACGTCTCGCTCCGCGGTCTCATTCCGGCCGAACTTGCAAAGGGCTTCGGCTTCTTCCAGTCGAAACCGTCATCCGCGTTTTCGCCGGTCGCGGTTACGCCCGATGAACTGGGCGCCGCCTGGGATGGCGACAAGGTGTCTCTGCCGCTCAGCGTCGATCTCAATGGCCGCGCCTTTGGCCGCGCCGAAGCTGGCATCGACATGACCTTCGGCTTTGGTCAGCTCATCGCCCATGCGGCGAAGACGCGTCCGCTCGGAGCGGGTTCAATCGTGGGTTCCGGCACCGTGTCGAACAAGGACACGTCCGGCGGCCCGGGAAAGCCCGTGAGCCAAGGCGGCCTGGGCTATTCCTGCATTGCCGAAATCCGCATGATCGAGACCATCAATCGCGGCAATCCGGTAACACCCTTCATGCGCTTCGGCGACACGGTTCGGGTCGAAATGAAGGACAGGAGCGGACACTCCGTCTTCGGCGCGATTGAGCAAGAGGTCAGAAAACATGGTTGAGACCGCACACACCTGCGCGCGTGATCATGACCGCAAACTTCTTCGCACTCGGCGTCCAAGGGGGTAATCTAAGTTCGCCTGTCGGTCGAATCTGCGAAGCTATGTCGCTCGTTATGGAGACGCGGAAGCCGTCGCAGGCCGGCGGTTGCAGCCGAATCAGGTATCCCTGGCACTCAGGAGTGAAAGCGATGCAAGGACACGCGCTTTTGACCGCTCAAACGGTTGAAGACTGCATTATCGACCAGGGCTGGGAACGCTACAGCGCCGAGGATCATGCCATCTGGGGCGTGCTGTTTGAACGCCAGCAGCAGACCCTAAAGGGCCATGTGTGCCAGGAGTATCTGGACGGCCTCGAGGCGCTCGGGATCGGCTCCGAGGGCGTGCCGAATTTCGACCGGATGAATGCCAAGCTCAGACGTTTGACTGGGTGGCAGGTGGTTGCAGTCCCTGGCCTCATCCCGGGGCAGCCCTTTTTCCAGATGCTGGCTAACCGCCAGTTTCCGGCCGGAACATTCATCCGCAGCCGCGAGCAACTCGACTATCTGGAGGAGCCCGATATTTTCCATGATGTATTCGGCCACGTGCCGCTGCTGACCAATCCCGCCTATGCCGACTACATGAACGAATATGGCCGGCTAGGACTTGAGGCGATCGAATACAAGGGGGTGAAGTTCCTGAGCCGCCTCAACTGGTACACGATCGAATTCGGACTGATCCGCAAACCCGACGGCATCCGGATCTATGGCGCGGGCATCGTCTCATCCTTCGGCGAGGCGAAATATGTGGCGGAGGATTCTTCCGCCAACCATTTGGCCTTCAATCTCGATCGCGTCTTGCGCACCGGCTACTATATCGACGATTTCCAGGCGACCTACTTCGTGATCGATCAATTCGAGGAATTGTTCGATCTGCTAAAGCGGACGGATTTCACCGCTTTGTTCGACAAATTCCGCGACGCTGCCAACCCACACGCCCTTCGAAATCCTGCCTCAGGACCAGGTTATCCGCAAAGGCACCGGCCGTTTCTGGCGCGATTTTCCATCTACCAAAACTAGGCTGAAGTGAGCCCCGAGGGCAGAGAGTGGTCATGACCGTGTGGGGGTAACTTCCCGTCGCACATCTCGCGATCAATGCGAGACTTGCGCATCTAGGTACGGCGTCGGCATTCTGCCGCCCACGAAGGTCCAGCGAGTCAGATAAGGCGGTTCGATTGAATATCTGCTATCTGGCACCGCAGTGATGACCGCTCTTGGCCCTTTTCAGAAGTGATGGCCAAGGCAACTGACTGCCGCTTACCGCTCCAAAGCTGACAGAGCGAAGTCGGCTTGCGGCATGCTCATGAGTTCACGCCCAATTGGTCTTATAAGTCAGCATCTGTTAGCCTGACCGAATTTGCAGTCAGTGATTTGGAAATAGCCTCACCTATAAACTCATTGACTTGTCTGACAGGGTCTGCGGAAAGGTGGGAGTATTTTTCGGTCGTCGAGCCCTTGGTGTGGCCAAGGAGTTTTCCGATAATTGGCAAGGATGCTCCACCACTGACCCCCACGCTGGCAAACGAATGCCGCAGGTCGTAAATCCTGACGCCGTTCAACCCAGCGGTAGCGGAAATGCGCAACCACGGCTTCCTGAGGTTGACTAGATGACGGCCCTTGCGTTCTCCAACGATAACGTAAGGGTTTTCTGCAGCTCGTGGCAAGGATGATAAGACACTCAGGGCTGGGGCTGACAGGTAGATTGACCTGGCTCCTGTCTTGGTGTCTGGCAAAAAAAGCATGGCTTGATCGGCTCTGACATCTTGCCACCGGAGTTTGAGGATTTCATCACGTCGGCATCCAGTCAGCATCAGCAATCGAATCGCAGCCAGAACGAAGATCAATTCGGTCCCCTTGTCCTCGGCTTCGGTCAAAGCGAGTCCGAGGCTTGCGAGTTCGCTCCATGACAGGTATCGCTCGCGGCTCTTCTCCCTGAACTTTTCGATGCCGATGGAGGGATTGGATTGTCTAGGACGCAGTCCCTGTCGCTCACACCAGGAGAACATGCTCGATAGGATAGCCACCAACCGGTTGGCCGTAATGGGGATAGCGCTGAGCCGATAGTGAAGATCGGCGATATCCGTAAAGCTCACCTCACTGACTTTGAGACTGCCGAGGCGGGCCTTGCCGAGGCGGTTCCATAGATCGCGATAGAGTACGGCTGTCGCAGCGGCGCGTTTGGGTGCGATTTCCTCATTCAAGAACCGATCCGCGACCACATCCATGGTTGGGATTCGGTTCTCGACATCGCGGCGGGTGGCTGGATCGTGGCCCCGAGCATTTCTCCAAGGATCGCACGCGCCTCACGCCGCGCCCGATCAACTGTCCAAGTGCCATGTTTGCCGATCGTAAGCCACCGTTGCCGGGCACCAATTCGAGCCTTGAGAACATAAACCGAGTCTCGACGTTGCCGACGAACACCGAAGCCGGCAACGCTCCCATTGCCAAAGTCCCAAACGGTTTCATTCGGCTGCAATGCTTCTACAACTCGTATGGTGATTTTGGTCGGTCGTGAGCTCATGGAAATAGATTCAAAGTATTTCTAGCAACCAATTAGCTTCCAACTAGGCAACCACCATGACGGGTATCAGGTGGGAGTGTCAAGAAATGAAACTTCCTAACCCATTGAAATAACAGGAGTCATAGTAATGGATGGTACCCATTAGAAGTCCCAAATCTTGAATGGCATTCAAGAGGTCGGCGGTTCGATTCCGCCTGACTCCACCACCAAGTCACTGATATTATTGAGTTTTCGGTAAGGAATCGAAATTGCCCGACACTTCCGGCGGTTAGCCGCCACAATCCCGTAGCTTTCGCTCTCTTGCTCTCTCTGACGCGCATATTCTGCTCGAGAATTGCCATTTCTCTCAGCCTACGGAATTCTTTTTCTCTGATTTTCATCTGCTCAGTTCACGAGAGCGGTTCGACAGTTCCAAGAGACGGGTTCGTATGTTCCGAGCGAGCAAAAACTTCAGCTTACAGGTCGCTAGAACCTGAAGTCTGCCAACAGTTCATAGGAGCGGAGCCGGGCAGAATGATCATGTATCGCCGATGCAACCATCAACTCGTCGACACCTGTTTTCCCCACGAAGGACTGCAGTTCAGTCCTGACCTTGCGCGGTGACCCAACAAAGGAACAAGCCAGCATGGCGGAGGCCTGAGCTTTTTCTGCCGGTGTCCAATAGGCCTCGATGTCGTTGATCGGCGGCTTGAGATATCCCCGCGCACCGCGAAACATGTCGGCAAACCGCATCTGAATCGACGTGAACAAGCGGCTCGCCTCCGTATCGGTTTCGGCGACGATGACATTCACTCCAGCCATGGCATAGGAGGTGGCGTGACTGGCAGATGGTTCGAACTTCGCGCGATAGATGTTGAGGGCCTGCGAAAGTGCGTCTGGAGCGAAGTGAGATGCGAATGCATAGGGCAGTCCCAGCATCGCGGCGAGCTGTGCCCCATAGAGGCTGGAACCTAAAATCCAGAGGGGGACGTTGGTATCCGTTCCGGGAACAGCCTGTACGGTCTGACCCGGTTGCAGTGGTCCCAGGAGTGCCTGCAGTTCGATAACGTCCTGGGGGAATGTGTCAGCCGCTGAAACTTGGCGACGTAAGGCCGCCATGGTCTGGCGATCGGTTCCAGGTGCGCGACCCAAGCCAAGATCGATGCGGCCCGGATACAGCGATTCAAGCGTACCAAACTGCTCGGCAATGACGAGCGGCGAATGGTTGGGAAGCATTATGCCGCCTGCCCCCACGCGGATCGTGCTGGTACTGCCTGCAATATAGCCGATGACGACTGATGTTGCGGCACTGGCGATGCCGACCATGTTGTGGTGTTCAGCCACCCAGTAGCGCTTGTATGCTAGGCGCTCCACGTGACGTGCAAGTTCCTGCGCATTGTGCAGCGCATCGGCAGGGGTCTTGCCATCCGAGACTGGAGCAAGATCGAGAACGGAAAAATCAACCATGAGGTACTAGCGCCTGCTCACTTCTTGAGAGCGGTTCGACAGTTCCAAGAGACGGGTTCATATGTCAGCCACCAATCGAGGGTCCAAGCACTGGCACCTTTCATCAATTGCGCAGTATGGGATGACGTTTACGAAAGCAATCCGGGCTGCTTTCGACCGCTCCACCAAGGGTGCCTACGCCAAGAAACCTTATTTGACTTAATCGCCGCGATCTCTCGTTCAGCGTCAATTCTTCTGCACAGCCGCCTCTCGTGTTCACAATACAGCCTGAAGCCCGACAGCGACGATTTCATCCTAAGCCGTGATCTGGTAGCCCTAAAGGTTTGCGCCTTAAGAGCATCTGTAGCGAGAATTGAAACAACCCAAGCTAGTGCTCCCTTTTCAGCCGCGCAGTACGCAATTCGCAATTCACATCTTGGTGGGGGCCTATCAAATAGAAGCCATATTTCAGAGTCATCAAAGATCTTGCGTAACAGAACATCTGCACCAGAAATATCTACTATCAAGAATGGGGTCCATGTATCGAGCCAATCAGCTCGATGCATTTGCAGTGTAAAGGCAGGGCTAAAGATTGCGTGGTTTGATCTTCTCGTCCACTCGCCATTATCTGTGCACGGATGCTTCGGCCATGGAGGCCCGAGTTCATCGAAGAAAACACGGCTGCCATGCGCATTCTGATAGAAGAACACAGACTTGCCGCAGACGGGACAGCTGGCATTTGGAATTGTAATACTGCGAAAGTCACTTCTGGGATCAAGACGTCGCGCTAGCCCATATGTTCTGGCAAGCTCCCGTAGGTTATTGGAATTGGTCAAAGGTAAGAATGATGTTCCAGCACCGCCGCCGGCCGGAATGTTGCCGTGCCATTGGCCGCCCCAACCACAATTACAGTTCGGCCCATGATTCCAGCCATTGCAAGACATGGTGCTACCAATAATAGTTTGAGAGTAAATCGTGTCGATAAACTGTGGCAGAATTTTAGGTTGCCGCAAGCCCACCTAACCTGAGCAATTCATCTCGACCACCAAGAGATGACCAATCGAACTCGATGGATCGCCAGCAGTTTCAAGGCTCAAGCCGCAACCATCAGAGAGCGGTTCGCACGTTCGATTCTCCTGAGCTCCACCACCAAGTCACTGATATTATTGGGTTTTCGGTAAGGAATCGAAATTACCCGACACTTCCGGCGGTTAGCCGCCACTATCCCGTAGCTTTCGCTCTCTTGCTCTCTCTGACGCGCATATTCTGCTCAAGAATTGCCATTTCTCTCAGCCTACGGAATTCTTTTTCTCTGATTTTCATCTGCTCAGTTCATGAGAGCGGTTCGACAGTTCCAAGAGACGGGTTCGTATGTCACTCGAGAATGCGGAGGGGTCGCCTCAGACCTCCGTGATGTGATTGTTGCTCGCAGCCGCAAGTGGACAATAAAATTTCAAAATGATCGAAAAGCCGCAAAAACGCGCACAGTCTCAGCGCTCGAAAATCTTTTTCCCAAAACCAAGTCGAATGCCTTCTTGAGACTGGTTCGTCAGTGGGCGGAGACGGGTTCGCAAGTGGACATGACTCATTTTTCGTAATTGACGCGTTGGAGGTGGGCCAGAGCGGCTGTAAGTTGTTAGGTGGTCAGAATAGCAGGCACTCGTCCACGCTTCCGAAACGGACTTCCCTGCCCCGATCGGCGGTTGGCTCGGCATGATCGTTGTTGTCAACAACTGGCTACGAGATTAGCGTGAGCCGACCTGTAGGGCCCCACAATGACCTCTATCTTCAATGTTCACAATGCCGCCGGATACGAACAGCTCATGGGTCGCTGGAGTATGAAGCTTGCGCCCAAGTTCATCGATTTCTCAGGACTGAGAGAAGGAGAAAGAGTTCTCGACGTCGGCTGCGGGACAGGCAGTCTGGCGTTCACGTTGGCAAAGTCTGCCGGATTGAAGGAGATTGCCGCCATTGACTTTTCGCCGGTCTTCGTCGCGGAAGCGATGCGGCGCAACACCGATCCGCGGATCAAGATCCAGCAGGCGGACGCCTGTGAACTGCCGTTTGGTGATGCACATTTCGACCGCGCAATGGCATTGCTGGTGCTTCACTTCGTTCCGGAAACTGGCAAAGCCGTCGCTGAAATGCGCCGGGTCGTGCGACCCGGTGGCGTGGTCGCAGCCGTCGTGTGGGACCATCTGGGCGGAATGCCCGGGATGCGAATGATGGTGGATACGGTTGCAGCGCTCAGCGAGGGAGGCCGTCAATTGCGCAGCCGCTATTGCTTCCAGCCCATGATGCAACCCGGCGAAATGAGGCGAACGTTTCTGGAGCAGGGCTTACGGAACGTCGAAGAGGCCGAATTGATGATCCGCATGGATTATCAGAACTTCGACGATTACTGGGCTCCGATTGCCGCGGGCGAAGGACCTTTGGGAAAATATGTTGCCACGTTGAGTGGCTCAGAGCGAGATCGGACAGACTCGGCCGTCCGCGATGCATACGAAGCAGGCCGGCCCGACGGACCCAGATCTTATGCAAATGTGGCGTGGGCTGTTCGCGGTGCTGTTCCCTGAATTATGGGGATAAGGCGCCTGCCGCATGCGCCGACAGATCCCGAATGGCAAACAATCAGAGACCGGTTCGTCAGTTCAATTCTCACTGAGACCACCACCCACTCTCTGTCGAAACAGCACATCGATAACCGCAGGGAATAGCCGCGTCATTTCCGTGACTTGGCTTACAGTGTCAGCGGAATTAGCCTCTCTACGATGGCGCTTTTCTTCGAATTCTGCGCATCATTTGTGCCTTCTCTCGCCCCCTCGAAAACATTTTCCCTGAATGAGTGCGGCGACTTCTCCGAGAGTGGTTCGCATGTCCACTGAGAGCGGTTCGTATGTCACCAATCCACGACAAATGGGGCGGAAGGCTGCCCAAATTTTGCGGTCTTTACGTAGAGAAGTATCAGGCGAGACCGAGCTGTCGGAGCTGGGCATCCCAGGCAACTGGCATGTCGGTCATCTGAGAGATTCCGAGCCCGCGCGGAAGGCGCCCATCGATTGCTGCCTGCACAATGTCGGGCGCAAGGAAGGCGAGCGAGATCATCGAACGGACTGTCTTTTCCGACAGGCTATGTTGTTTTGCGATGGAGGCGAGATCCTCAACATGACCGTCTGCGAGCTGTTCGAGCCAGCGGCGCCCACGAGCTATTCCAGTGATCAGACGAGATCGGGCTTCGCTACGAATGGGACGAGCAGGACTGACTGAGGTTGGAGTCCCGAGAATTTCGCGGTGTCGCGTCGCAGAGGGTTTGGACCACTCGATAGTCAAGTTGGCAGAAGGCTGCCGATGGGGTTCGACGGCGCGGTCCACTGCATCCGCTTCGGATTGGTGAAGCGCGATCTCGAGACGATCAGGATGGACTGTCACCTTCTCGACGTGTGTTCGGATCAGTGAATGGCGATGCTCCTCACTGCTGAAACCGTGTAGTTGTCCGAGGTGCTCTAGGAGGGCGTTAGCGACAGCATGTTCGACATCGTCCGCCGGAACGCGGGAGATGGACCCAGCCTCTGACTTTCTGCCCTGCGCCAGAACCCATGACTGGTAATAGCGATATCTCACTGGATCCCTTGTTGGCGAACACCGGTGTCATCCGATTGCCGCGATCATCGAAGATGAGCCGGACCAGTAGCGCCTCCGATTGTTCATAGGCGCGTGCCCGGCCGGACCGATTCTCACTGAGGCGCTGTTGGACCGCATCGAAGAGTTCACGTTCGATAATCGCGTGATGCTCGCCGGGATAGCTCTTATCCTTGTGATTGATGTCACCGAGGTAGACGCGGTTGCAGAGCATGTGATGGAGCGGCCCTGTCGTGAATGAGATGCCGCCCACTTCCCTTCCTGATGCGAGTTTGCGGATGCGTGTCTTTATCCCATCGGCGTGCAACTCGCGAATCAGCATCGGGATCGACCCAAGGTCGCGGTATCGCCTGAAGATAGACCGAACGGTCTCAGCCTCTGTATCCTCAATCACCAGCTTGCGGTCCTCGACCCGGTAGCCGAACGGGACGATGCCGCCCATCCAGAGGCCCTTCTTCTTCGAGGCGGCGATTTTGTCCCGGATGCGCTCACCGGTGACCTCCCGCTCGAACTGGGCAAACGACAGCAGCACATTGAGGGTGAGCCGACCCATGGAGGAGGTCGTATTGAAGCTCTGGGTGACCGAGACGAAAGACACTCCATGGGCGTCGAACAGTTCCACCAGCTTGGCGAAGTCGGCCAGTGATCGGGTGAGCCGGTCAACCTTGTAGACGACGATGACATCGATCTTGCGCGCGCGAACGGCGTCGAGAAGCAGCTGGAGAGCCGGACGATCCATCGACCCGCCGGAATACCCGCCATCGTCATACTGCTCCGGGCAGGCAGACCCATCCCTCATGGGCCTGGCTCTTGACGTAGGCCTCCGAGGCTTCGCGCTGGGCATCCAGGGAGTTGAACTCCTGTTCAAGACCTTGGTCGGTCGAGACCCGCGTATAGATTGCGCAGCGAATGGTGCGGGCTGGCTTCATGACGGCCGCTCCGCAGATCGGATCTCTTCTTGGCCGTCTTCTTCTCCTTGAGACCAAAGAAGGCAAGGCCATTCCAGTTCGTGCCGGTGATCGCCTTAGCGACCGCGGACAGACTCGGGTAGGTCTCACCGTTCCAGGCATAACCCTCGGCCAGGACCATAACACGATGCATGGCACCAGCATGCTCGCGTACGAGGACCGTTCCAGGCATAAGGCGATTATTCTGGACTGGTGTAATGACTGCTTCTCTTCCCGCTTCCAGTTCGTCGGCGATCCTGTCGAGCGTTCGGATCGTCTCACCCTGCAAGTCACCATACCGCTCCGCCTGTAGGCGATAGGCCAACAATCTTGCCAGCAGCGATTTCGGAAGCTTTAGGGGCGCCGCCTTGCCAAACTGACGGCGCCAGATCTGGGTGAGCTCATCGGCGGTCATCAACATTAGCGTGGCAAGATCGACCGTTAAAACATCCGCCAGTTCGGTCATTTGAGCTCGACGAAAGACCGTAGCCATCAGCTTGCCTCCAAGCTATCCACGGAGTAGCGGCGATCACCAGACTTTGGCTTGTCGCTTCGGAGTGTGAGACCTGCGCGCTTCAAAACCGAGCCGTGGAGAAAGCCTCGCACGGAGTTCGGCTTCCAGTGCGTCAACGCCGCCAGTTCGGCGAGTGTTGTTCCCGCCGATCGTCTCAAATATCCGATGATTACATCCTTGTCCGTGCTGGAAGAGACCTTCTCCTTCTGCTGCTGTGATTTCGGTGCGACTATCCCGGACCTACTTTTAGTTGTACTGCGGGTCGCAGCATTGCGCTGGTTCCTCGGCGTTTTTGACTTCTTTGATTTGCTTGTCGTCAAGATGATGCACTCCTAAATTTGCGCCCGCCAATCGGGCGCTTGCACCACCACCAGCCCAGCACCGGGCCAGGCTCGCTCGATAAGCCGATCAGAGTTCGAGCAGATTTACTACTGCTTCCTTGGTGGCAACAGTCCAGTGCAAATGATGTCGAGCCGAATCTCAAGGCGACGGCGAGCTTTTGCCGTCCGGCCCTCGTATTCGGGCCATTCAATAACGCGATCTGCTTCACCGGGGTAGGTTTCGACGCGAGATTTCAAGTAGTCGCCAGCCCGGGACGTGCGCCGTCATCAACGCTTTGAACAAGCGCCCGTGGTTCGGCACGCGAAGGTGAAGCAGTTCGTGGGCGACGACGAAGTCCTGGAAACTATCGGTCTCGTCAACAAGATCGGCGGCAAGAGTGATCGTGCCCGCGGTCGAACACGAACCCCATTTGCGCGTCATCCGTTGAACGCGGACACGGCGCGGATTGACCTTGAGCTTGATCGCCCACCGTTCGACGCGCTGCTTCAACGCGTCCTGATCAGAAAGCCGATTTTGCCATGAGCGGACACTAGCTCAGCACGTTTGCAATGATCAGATCCACGACGCCGGCGCGGGCGTCTTTCGGAAGGCTGATCAGCGGCCGATAGAGCGAGGCGCGCAGCTGCCGTTGTTCGTCGGGATTGACCTTCGCGTTCGGGAAACGCGCGAGGAGCTTTTCGATCTCCTTGGCCAGTTCGAGCGGATCGATCCCGCTGCCTTTCAGCACGGGGTTATCCCGAAGCGCCCAGAAGGCGGCGAACGCCTTCGGCGTCAGGCCGGTATCTTTCGCTGCCTTTGCTGCCGCATCCTTCTCGGCGGCCAGGGCCGCGAGAAGGTCCATCGCGGCAAGCCCGGTCGTGTTGCGGTTTTCGAGGTCCTTGAGGATGCGCTCGGCGCGATCCTTCAGCGGCTGAAGCACCGGCGCCGCATCGGCGTTGTCGTCGATCTCCTTCTGCAGGCCGCGCACGAGGTTGAACACCTTGCCCTCGTCGGAGCCCTTGTCCGAGCGCAGGGCTTCGAGCGTCTTCACGTCGAAGGTGACGCTCTTGGTCAAGCCGGCCGAGGCCCTCCTGCGTCGCGTTCTGTTCGACCAGTTGCCGCGTCTTGTAGGCGAGATCGGCGACGAAACCGATCTTGTCGGCATAGGCATTGCGCACCGCGGCATAGAGCTGCGCCAGGCGCTTGTACGTGCCGATGTGGTCGACGAGCTCCGTCGACGGCGACAGGATTTCCCAGAGGTTCTCGATGTCCTTGTAGGCTTCGAAGAACGCCTTGCGTGGCTCCGGCTCGAGGAAGCGGCCATAGACGAGGCGTTCCAGGCGCTCGTCGGCGTCGCCGCCTTCGCCGGCATCGAGATAGTCGGCCTTCGCCTTCGCGATCTTGTCGAGGAAGTCGCTGCATCAGGAGATCGAGGTCTTCGATCACGCCGTCCACGTCCGACGAGTCGAATTGCAGCGCCTTCTTCAGCTCGCGCAGCACGCCGACGAAGTCGACGACGAGGCCGACCCGCTTCTGGATGCCCTCCGTGTCGACATAGGGCCGGTTCACGCGCGCGATCGCCTGAAGCAGCACGTGATCCCGCATCGGCTTGTCGAGGTACAGGCAATAGAGCAGCGGCGCGTCGTAGCCGGTCAGCAGCTTGTCGGTGACGATCAGGATCTTCGGGTCCTTGTCGGCCTTCTTGAACAGCAGGCGGACATCTTCCTCGCGCTCGTCGCTGAGCTGCAGCTCGGCCACGAGCGGCCGATCGACGACGTCGGCGGCGTTCTCGGTGTAGACGGCCTCGGTCCATTCCGGCGGCAGCAGCTTGTCGAGCGCCTGCTTGTACTTGGCGCAGGCCTCGCGGTCGACCGCGACCACGAAACGCCTTGTAGCCGAGCGGCAGCACGTTTTCCTTGAAGTGCTCGGCGACGAACGCCGCCACCTTCTCGACGCGGTCGTCGGCCTTCAGGAAGGTGCGCAGGCCGACCGCGCGGTCGAGCACCTTGTTCAGCTCCTCGATGTCGGTCACGCCTTCGGCGGCGGCGAGCTCGAAGAACTCCTTGTCGAGCCGCTCGACCGGCACCGTCATCTCGCTCGGCGCCAGGACGTGCTTGATCGGCAGCGTGGTCTCGTCGGCGATCGATTCCGTGATCGAGTACTTGTCGAGATAGCCGGTCTCGTCCTCGGCGCCGAAAATCTTGAACGTGCCTGTCGCCCTGTTCGGTGTTGGCGATCGGCGTGCCGGTGAAGCCGATGATCGTCGCGTTCGGCACCGACGCCATCAGGTAGGTGCCGAGGTCCTTGGCGACCGACCGGTGCGCCTCGTCGATGAAGACGTAGATGTTGTCGCGGGCGGAGCTGTCCTTTCGGATCGCCTCGAACTTGTGGATCATCGAGATGATCAGGCCGCGAAAGTCCGCGTCCAGAAGCTGCCTGCAGCTCGGCCTTGGTGTTCGCCCGCTTGATGGCGATGTCCTGGTTCTGCATCTCGCCGAGCAGCGCGCTCGACCCAGCCCTTCAACTGGCCTTCAAGCTCGGTGCGATCGACGACGAGGATCACCGTCGCGTTCTGGAAGCGCTCCTTCTGTCCTCGAGGATCAGCCGCGCGGCGGTGAGCAGCGTGAAGGTCTTGCCCGAGCCCTGCGTGTGCCAGACGAGGCCGCGCGTCTTGGTCGGATCGGCGCAGCGGGCGACGATCGCGTCGATGGCGCGGCGCTGGTGCTGGCGCAGGATCGATTTCCGCGTCTCGCTGTCCTGGACGTAGAACAGAATCCAGTGCTGGAGCGTGCGCAGGAAATCGGTGCGCTCGAAGAACGCCTGCACCGCGAAGCGATAGGCCTCGTCCGGCGTCTGCTTCCAGCGCGCCATGTCGCGGCGGGTGGCGTTCCAGGTGACGCCATACCAGTAGTCGAGCAGGTGCGTGACGTTGAAGAGCTGCGGCGCGCCGATCAGTTCCGGCGTCTCGATCTCGTAGCGGCGCAGCTGCTTGATGCCGCGCTCGATGGCGTCGCCGTCCTTCGGGTTCTTGTGCTCGACGATGCAGACCGGCACGCCGTTGACGAGAAACATCACGTCCGCCCGGTTGCCCTTGCGGGCGGGCGGCTTCAGCGTCCATTCCCACGAGACGTGAAACTCGTTGGCGTCGGCGATGCTCGAAGTCGATCAGCTGAACGCGGCGATGGCGCTTCTCGGCCTCGTCGTACCAGCCGCGCTCGCCGCGCAGCCACATCAGCATTTCGCGGTTGCCCTCGACCGTCGCCGGGATCGCGTCGAGCGTCTCGATGATCGAGCGCAGCGCGTCGGCCGAAAGCCACGGGTTGAACTCCGACAGCTTCGCTTCGAGTTCGTCGCGCAGCAGCATGCCCGCTTCGCCGCCGCGCTTCTGCTTGGCGACTTCCGGGGTGAGCGGCGTCCAGCCGATTTCGGCGGCGTGCTTCACCATCGGGAACTGGACGGTGCCGGCTTCGCTGATCTTGAGGTCGCTCATGCGGCAACTCCCTCAAGCGGAGCCTTGGCCGAGCGCCGAGAGATCGAGATCGGCCACGCGGATTTCGCCGGTCATCAGCTTGTGCAGCAGCGCCTTGAACAGATCTTCGAGCACCGCGCGCTTGCGCTTGTGCAGGTCGATCTTGCGGTCGATGGCGTCGAGGATGTCGACGATCTCGCGCTGTTCGTCGAGCGTGGGCGGGACGGGACCGGAACGGCTTCAGACTTGCTCATGTTGAGTTGCAGCGTTTGGTGCTGTCCGCTGTGCGCGACCTGAGCGAAGCTAGTCTTGATATGCGCTTTGCGCAGGTAGTGCGAACAAAGTAGGGCAGAAGTCGCTTCCGTCGGAACGACATCGCTGCACATGGCTCTGGTCGGACGCATCGATCCAAGATGCCGCGCAACTGATCGCCAGCGTCCGACTTGCTCCATGCGTCGCGATTGAGAGCAGATCGCCGGCTGAGTCGATGCGCGGATCGACTCTCGCAGCTCGCCCGATCACAGTTCAGCATTCAGTCTCGGTATGAGACTACTGATCGTCCTGACGTTCGATCCGCAGGACTAGGTGCCGACATTCTCGATCGTCCGCGAATCGACAGTCCATTGCGCGATACGCCGTTGACCAGTCGCGCATGTCGATCCGAGCGGCACACGTCCCAGCTCTCCGGAACAAGGCCGATCTCGGTTTCCTTCTGCGCCTCGCCGCGTAGCCCTCGCGTGAATAGGTCGCGCATGGCCGCGCGCTTCAGCTCGTGGCCGACTGGAACTGGCCTCTTCGCACAGGATCGAATTGTGCGCTCCAAATTACGTCTGCGATTGCGACTGCTCTTCGGATGAGAATGGTCAGGTATTTCGAATTCGCTGATGCGGTGTCAAGACGTTCAGCGAGCTGTGATCCGGTTGCGCGCTGAGATCGCGATCTTCGATGAATTCGCGGCAGTGAACGACGCAGTCAGGAATCGAGGATCGATGCCACTTCGATGCTCGAGGACGAGAAGTCGGTTGTGAAACGCCGTCCGTTCGCAGCGAACGCCTTGTCGAGATAGGGCGCGAGCGATTTCGTCCGTACAGCACGTCGACCTTGTTGAAGGCGAAGCTTCCCGAAGCATCGTGCTGCTGACGACTGCATCTCGTCGCACTTGACGATCGTCTCGCCCACCAGCCGAAGTTCGGAAGAACGTGCTCGATGCGACATGTTCCAGGCCAGATGTGGAGACGTTGGCGGTCATCGCGCGGCTCGACTTGGATGCCGATCAGATCAGCGATCGTCCGATTGCGTGACGGTTTCTGCGGATCGTGCTCATGCCAGCGCTCTGAGCTTGCGACAATTCGGATTGTCGTCCGCAGTCGACGAGCTTCTCGGCAAGCTCGTCAATGCAGATCGATCAACCGACTGAGCCGACTTCGCCGTTTCTTCGAGCTTGTCCGACCCACCGGCTCGGGCTCGAGATTGTAGTCCGCTTCCTCGGCCTGTTGGCGCGTGATGACCGCGATCTCGCCATCGACCGGCTCGCCCTTGAGATAAGCCGCCGCGAGCGGGCGGATGGCGTCCTCAGGGATGTAGTTCTTCGGCTTGCCCTTCTTCAGCCGCTTGCTGGCGTTCAGCAGGACGATCTTGTCCTTGCGCGCGGCGGGCTTGCGCTTGTTCAGCACCACGATCACGCCGGCGGCGTTGGTGTTGTAGAAGAGGTTATCCGGCAGCAGGATCACGCCGTCGATCAGGTCGTGATCGACGAACCATTTGCGGATGTTGCGCTCCTTGTCCTCGTTCTTCGAGCCCGAGCCGCGCGTCACCGCGCCGGTATCGAGCACCACCGCCGCGCGGCCATGATCGTTCAGGCAGGCGAGCGTGTGCTGAAGCCACGCCCAATCGCCCTTGCCGGTGGTGACGCCGCCGGTGGTGCGGAAGCGGTCGAACGGATCGTTGGCGAACACATCCGGCGCGAAGGGCTGGTTCCACATCGGATTGGCGACGACGATATCGTGGTCGCGCACCTTGCCCTCGTTGGTGCGGAACTTCGGATTGATCATCGTATCGCCGCGGGCGATCTCGATCTCCATGTCGTGGATGATGCCGTTCATCTGCGCGACGGCGTAGCTCTCGGCCTGAAGCTCCTGGCCGGTGAGCTTCAACGGCACCTTGGCCGGTCGGATCGAGTTCGCGCGCGACCAGTTGCAGCTTCACCAGCAGGCCCGCCGATCCGCAGGCATAGTCATGGCAATCCTCGCCGGGGCGGGGCCGCATGATATGCGCCATCAGGAAGCCGACCTCGGTCGGGGTGAAGAACTCGCCCGCGCTCTGGCCCGAGCCTTCCGCGAACTTGCGCAGCAGATATTCGTAGGCGCGCCCGAGGAAATCGGGCTGCACATCGGCAAGGCCCAGGCGATAGCGCGGATCGGAGAACGTCTCGACCACGAGGCGCAGCTTCGCCGGGTTGATGTCGCGCTCGCCGTTTCGCTCGGCGGCGAAATCGACGACATCGATCACGCCGGAGAGCGTGGGGTTCTGCTTGACGACGGCGCGCACCGCCTTGGTCAGGTGCTCGCCGATGTCCTTGGGCTTGGTGCTCTGGCCCTTGTCGTCCAGCGGCCACTCGATGGCTTCGCGCCCGCTGATCGCGCCCCATCGGGCCTCGGGCGGCAGATAGAAGCGCAGCAGGGAATGGTCGCCCTCGGCGATCTCGAGCGCCGTGTCGCGGTCGCCGTAGTCCTCGGCGAGCCGCGCGATCTCGTCGTCGAACACATCCGACAGCCGCTTCAGGAAGAGCAGCGGCAGCAGATAGTCCTTGAACTTCGGCGCGTCCTTCTCGCCCCGGATCGAGCAGGCCGCATCCCAGAGCATCTGCTCCATGGGCTTGGTCGACGGGGCCGCGGCTGTGGATGCGCGCCTGCGGCGCGTGACGCCGGCTGCGGGCTCGGCTGATTCGCTCGACATCTTCGCTCACTTCGACTTCCGCCTCCTGCGCGAGGGCCGCGATCACCTCGCGCGCGGCCTTCTGCGGCATGTTCGCTCCGCCCTCCCAGCGGTTAACCGTGGCGAAGGACACGCCCAGGCGCTCTGCGAGCTGCTCCTGCGTCAGGTTCAGCTTCGAGCGAATTGCGCGAAGGGTCGCGGCTACGGCTTGTGCGTTTGTCATGTTTGCTATATTTGCTATAATGCATCATCGCGTCAAGGCGAGCTTTGTTCTGTGCACAAAAGCCCGGCGATAGAGCCCCAGGCTAGTTGCCGCGACGCTAAATCGGGATCACATCTGCGCTCGCAGAGTTTGACAACGCTGCCTCTATGGACTTGGCGATCCCGTCCGCCGCTTCCTTCACAGGGTCGTCGGCGAGATGCGCGTACCGGCTGGTTGTCTTGATGTGGGCGTGCCCCCAGGATAGCGCCGATGACTGACAGGGCATCGCCTCGCGCAAGACCGATCGAGGCGAAGCTATGGCGCAAATCGTCAAGCCGCAGTGCAGGAAAAGCCGGCAGCGGTCCCGCACCTTGCGCCATACGCGCTCTATGCCCTGGAATTGGCTTTCGCCGCGGGTGGCCGGGAATACGTATTCGCTACCGTCGACCGCAGGACCATTCGCCAGCAATTCCTTCGCAGGCGCTCCGATCGGGATGATCTTAGCCCCCGTTTTCGAGTTCCCCTAATCGGAGGTAGCCACGCTCAAGATCGACCTCCGACCAACGGAGGCTGAGATACGCAAACTCGCCGGTGAAAGCGAGCAGACGAATGATGGCAACTGCAAGAAGAATCGCTCCCCCTCGCTTCTTCGACGGCCAAGGCGGAGCCGATCTCGGCAAGCTCGCCAGCAGACAGAAAGGTTTCTCCTTTGCGGTCCGGATACCGCTTGACGCCGCGAGTAGGATTGTCGGCTCGCAATTGGCGAGAAACTGCGAAAGACAGAATGCCGCCGAGCAGGCCAACGGTCCTTGTCGCAGTACCCTTGCCGCCCTCGACGATCGCACGGCCGCGAAGCTTGGTCTTGACGTCGGCTGCGGTCTTGCCGGCGGCTACATCTCGCAGGAACTTCTCGACATCGGCACGTGTGATTTCCCCAATCCGCTTTTCCCGACGGTCGGGCTTGATATGCCTTTCAATTCTGCCGCGGTCCGTGCTGAGTGTGCTGGCCTGAATGGCAACGAGATATTGAAACACTGGCCTTTATGTCCAGTTCAAAACGAGCGCAGCGAGTACGAGGTAGCGCGCGATCTTACCGATACCGACGAGCATCACGAAACTCCACCACGGCTCGCGCAGCACGCCCGCTATCACGGTGAGCGGATCGCCGACGACGGGGAGCCAACCCGCCAAGCGACCATCTGCCATAGCGACGATACCAGGTGGCGGCGCGGACGAGCGCAGGCGGCTTCACCGGGAACCAGGCACGGTCCCGAAAGCGCTCGATGCCTCGCCCCAAAAACCAATTGATCACCGCGCCAAGAATATCGCCGATGCTTGCAACGGCAATCAGCCCCGGCGGTGGAATAGGTTCCTCCGAGCAGCAAGGCTCCAAGCACCCCTTCCGATTGCATAGGCAGGATCGTCGCCGCGAGAAGCGCGCTCACGAGCAGGCCGGCGTAGCTGGAAGGTCCGCCACCTCTACCCGTGGTTGTGGTGGGCCTTGTGGCCGCGATCGTTCGAATGCGGATGGGGATGACGGTGGTCCGCATCGTCGTTTGAAAAACGGATGTTCGCCGCCGCCAGCGCGGGCAGTATGTTCGAACAGTTCGCTCTGCAAAAGAGGCCGCGATCTTGTTCGCGGCGGAAAGCGGCATGTCCTCGTCGATCCTGATCGCCACGTCCGCGTGCAACTTGTGGCCGATCCACCGCGCCTTCGGCATCGGCGGCTTTGATGCCCGGCACATGCTCGGCAGCACGATGGATTTCATCGATGACACCCGGCTCGACGCCATCGAGCATCCGCGTGAGCACAGACCTTGCCGACTGCCAGACGATGCCGAAGATCGCGATGGTGATGAGCAGCCCGACGATGGGATCGGCGAGCGGAAAGCCTAGCCACACGCCGAGCGCACCGGCGACGACGGCCAGGCTGGTCAGGCCATCGGTGCGGGCATGATAGCCATCTGCGATCAGGGCCGCGCTGTTGATTCCGAGTCCGACCCTGATGCGGAACAGCGCCGAACGGCTTCGTTGCCGAGAAAACCACGATGCCGGCAGCCGTCAGCCAGCCGAGATACATCACCCCTTGCGGATGTAACAGCCGGTCGATCGCCTGGTAGCCCGCGACGATCGCGCTGAAGAGAATGATAAGGACGATGATGATACCGGCGAGGTCTTCGACCCGGCCGAGGCCATAGGTAAATGTCCTCGTCGGTTTGCGCCGCGCCAGCTTGAAGGCAATCCAAAGCGGGATCGCCGTCGTTGCATCGCCCACATTGTGAATGGTGTCCGCCAGCAGCGCCACGCTTCCCGAAATGGCCACGACGCCGATCTGCAGGAGGGCGGTGATTGCCAGAATGACAAAGGACCATTTGATCGCCCAGATGCCGCGGTCGGTCGTCGGAATGCTCGCATCGATCACGCCGTGGGTGTGGCCATGCGCGCCGTGACCGTGTGCGTCATGCGCGTGGCCATCCGAGCCGAAGCCAAACCAACCGAGAATGCGTGCTCCCATACCGGGGCTCATAGGTACTTCGCCAGTACTTTGAGTTCCTTGAGAGCAGTGCGGGGGCTTGGGGCGTCTGCGTCGTCATCGAGGCAATGCTCGATGTGATCGTGGATCAGCTCGCGCTTGGCGTTGCTGATCGCGCTCTCGACCGCATGAAGCTGCTGGGCAAGGTCGACACACGGGCGTCCGTCTTCGAACATGGAGAGGACGGCCGCGAGATGGCCGTGCGCCCGCTTGAGGCGGGTGATGATGGCAGGGTGAGATGCGTGTTTCATAGTACTATCCTATCCTCTAGGGTAGGATACACCGTGCGAACAGCGGAGGACAGCCTTTCGTTCTGAATCTTTCTCGGGCTCATGTAACAACAAGGGGACGTGCCTGACGCGATGGGCCGTCATCGCCGCCGTCCTCTACTCACCACGCAAATCGACCTGGTTGGTATGATCGTCAGGGCACATCGGGGGATGCTCGGCGGCCAAGGCCGGTAAGCCGACCGCCTCTATCGACAGCTGGTTGACAGATCATAAGGCATTACTTATCATAAGAATGAACTATGATTACGCAGGCATGGTCCGCGCTGGCCGACCCGACGCGCCGCAGGGTGTTCGAACTCGTTGCCCAGCAGCCGCATTCGGTTGCCGAGCTCACCCGCCGGCTTCCGGTGTCCCAACCGGCGATCTCCCAGCATTTGAAGGTGCTCAAGGTGGCCCAGCTGTGCGGGCCGAGCCGCGCGGGGCGAGCAACATTCTCATCATCTCGATCCACACGGGCTCGGCGAGATGCGTGACTGGCTCGACCGGATGTGGAGCGACGCGCTCGAAGCGTTTCAGCAAGAAATCAACGCCAGCAGGGAGAAGGCAAATGACGGTCACGATCAAGCTCGCGCCAGTCATGGAATCCATCACGGTCGATGCTCCGATCGACAAGGCCTTCAAAGATCTTCACGGCAGGAATCGGGCGCTGGTGGCCGGCCGCCTATCCATCGGCAAGTCGCCGATCAAGAACGTTATTGTTGAGCCGCGGACGGGCGGCCGCTGGTACGAGGTAGGCGAGGACGGCAGCGAGTGCGACTGGGGCGATGTTCTCAATGGGAAGCGCCGGCGCGCGTGTGCCGCGTGGCGGATCCGGCCCGACTGGGGCTACGATCCAGACCTGTTCTCCGACCCAGAGATCCACATCCGCTTCGCCGCGCTCGGCGAAAACGCGACGCGCTCGATCTCGAACACCGGCTCCTCGAAAACATGGGCGACGGCGCGGAAGCGGTGCGCAAAACCTTCGACACCGAGCCCGGCTGGAGCACGCTTCTTCGCCGAGTGATGGCGAGATGTCCTCGGCTACCCGTGACGAAGCGGCGTAAGACGCAGAATCGATCGGGCGCTGGCCCGCGCTCCGCATCAACAACGCCACAACCGTTCCCGAGAGGAACGTAAGCGCAGCGATGGATCCGATCGCCCAGGCGAACCCGAAGAAGTCGGCGATCAGGCCGGCCGAAAGAGCGCCGATGGCGTAGCCGACAGCTCGCAGCGGAAATCAACAAACTCAACAACTGACGGGTCTGACGCGTTGTTCAATTCTTGGCATTTGGTGGATTGGATCAGTCCGAACCTTTCGGGTTCGGTCATCGAGCTTTTGCAGATAAACTCGTACTCGGGTGAGACCCTTCAGCGTCTTGAGCCGGCGGCCGAAATTGTAGGCGGTGTCGCTCAAGTTGTGATGGGCTTCGAGTTGCTGTGGTGCTATTTGGTAATGGTAACGCTTGACGGTCGCTTCCTTGATGGTCCGGTTCATCCTCTCGACCTGACCATTGGTCCAGGGGTGTCTTGATCTTGGTGAGGCGGTGCTCAATGCCGTCTCCTTCGCACCGCATGTCGAACATGTGGGTGATGTAACGCGCTGTGGTCATCGGCATAGCGGGACGGGAAGGTGAACTGGATGCCGTTGTCGGTCAGCACGGTGTGGATCTTGTACGGCACGGCCTCGATCCAGAGCGACGAGGAAGGCCGACGACGCTGCACGTTCCGCCGGTCTTCCTGACCAGCTGCACGAAAGCGAATTTGCTCGTGGCTATCATCGGCGACATAGAGATAGAGCTTGCCCTGCGCGGTCTGCACCTCGGCGATGTCGATGTGGAAATAGCCGATGATAAGACTTGAACTTCTTCCTGGTGCTGTTCGTCGCCATCGACATCCGGCAGCCGCGAAATATCGTGGCGCTGAAAAGGCAGCGATGCGAGGACGACCGGGTCAGATGCGGGATGGTCGCCTGCAAGGCATAAAGGCAATCGTCGAGGGGAAGGAGCGTGTGCTTGCGAAAAGCCACGATGATCGCTTCCTCCTCGATCGACAGCACGGTCGACTTCGGCTTCGGACCAGTCGGCACATCGGCGACAGAGGTCCGTTCTTCCATGGACTGTTTCTTCCTGGTCGATCCTCAAGCGCTTCGAAAGCGTCCTTAGTGCTCTTGACGATGCTGTATCGCTCGACGGATGGCCTCTGTCGTCGTGGCGCTTCCATGAAGAACCTGGCCCATAGTGCCTCCTTCCATTCATGGAAAACATCGCACCATCAAAGCCTGGATCAAACACCTAGTCAACTGTCGGGCCAGGCCGCGTATAGACCAGGCCAGGCGCCGCCCTGATAGTCCTTTACCGGCAGCGGCGGTTGCGGCAGCGCGTAGAACATCGGTTCGCGCGTCATCGAGACCGCCGTCGGACGGCATCGCCATCTCAACCGCGGTGCCGTCGGCCTCGGCCTTGCCCATCGCATCTTGAAGTTGTTGCGCGGCGCTCTGGCTCCACGGCAGCACATAGGCGCGCGGCTCGGGCGAGCCGGGCATGGTGAGCCACACGTAGATGGCTTCGTTCTCGACCGGGACGGCGCTCAGCACCTGGGCTTTTGCCACGTCGCGCCACTCGAGCGCAAGCGGCTTCGGGCGGCCGAGAAGCTCGCTGGCGCCGATATAGACGACGGCGATCAGCATCACGAAGATGCCGACCGAGAGGGCGCGGCGGGCAACACCTGCATGCGGCAGGATGACGAAGATGAACGCGCCGAGCAGCAGGGCGAAGATGACGGGAGCGATCATCATTGGGCGGCCGCCACGCGCAAGCCCTTGAACAGGCTGTTGACGCTGCCCGGCACCAGTTGGCCGTCCGAATCGAGCGCGGAACCTCAGGGCGGTAAGCTCCTGGTTCGGCTTGCGCAGCTCGACCGTCGTCGTGGCCAGCGGCGTGGCCGTCTTGGTGGAATCGTGCTTTACGATTGACGGTTATCTTCACCGGGATGGGATACGAAACGTTCACGCCGCGATACATGTGAACATTGACGATGTATTCGCCCGCAGGCGTTCCCCGCGTATAGGCGACTTCGTAGTTGTAGTCGGTCATGTCCTGCGCCTTGCCGAAGTCGTCGCGCAGCAGATTGAACACGCCTGCCGCTCTTGTTGGAGTAGCCGACCGGCACATCGCCGGGCGCCCGGGCCCACAGATCGACATCGGCGTCGAGCTTGTCGGCCCACTGCATCTCGACGGTCACGTTTCCGGGCGCTGTGACGCCATCGGTTTCGCTCGCCTTGGCAGGCGGGTTCATCACCGTCATCATGAGCATGGTCATGAGGACGAAGCCGCCGAGCATCAAGAGAGCGGTGTCGAGCCAGACGGTGAGAGTTTCCTCATCCATGGACGTTACCGAGCAGGCGAAGATTGATCTTCAGCCACAGGTTGGTGGCTATGCCGAGCAGCGTCGCATAGAGCGCGACATACATGCCGTCGATGACCGACGCGATCATCGGCTGGATCGCATCGGGATCGGCCGAGCCGCCGGCGCGCGCCGCAGAGAAGGCGACGATGAGCCCAACCACGGTTCCGAGCAGCCCGATCCGCACCACATGGGTCGCCAGCCAATCGACATCGCGCCAACGCTGAAGGAAGACGCACAGAATGCCCAAGGCGCCGATGGCGGCGATCAGCCAGCACAGAAACCCGTTGTCGCCGGTGAACGGCTTGTCGGCGATGCCGGCGACCCACAGGCCGACGATTCCGGCAGCGCCGATCGCCTGTAGAACGACGAACCGCGACAGAAACGCCAGCGGGGCGTCGTGCGTGTCGTCAGTGTCCCACAGCTTGCCGGCAACGGATTGCGATCCGAAGTCACCTGGGTGCTTTTGCCCGTGCTTCTGAGCGATCGGAACGACGATGGACCGCAACTTCTGCTGCGGCGCGCTTTCTCGGGAATAGGTATCAACCATCTTTGTTTTCCTTCTATAGCGATCAGGCGCCGCGCTCGCCCTCGGCGGCAATCTTCCCTTGTTCCCAGCCTTCGCCGGCTGCGACGAGGCAGCTTGAGCCGTTCGGGCGGCTGATCATGATCGTCCAGGTCGAGCCGCCGTCGCTGGTCAAGCACTTCAATGATGAGCCGTCGTTGGTCAGACCGAGGGCAACAGGCTCTTCATTGAATCGTTTGGAAAGTTCCTTCAGGATTTCTGGCCGCGGGGCGCACTGAGGCGATCCGGTCGCCGCCGCCGGTACGGCGGACATGGCAATCAGCATGACTGCCGCGCCCGTCGCTTTGATACGCGTCAACTCCAAACGTGACTTAACCTGTATGCGAGCCTGGCTGGACATTGGGACCTCCGAATTTGGCGAGGGCTGACCTCTCAGCCGGCCCTGCAGTTGATTTCAACCTTCGTGCCAAGGATGCGCTTGTTCGCACCAGTGTTACCTTGCAAACTACCGCACGGGGTCGGAGTACCTTCAATCCTACGAGAGGTTTGCTCGGTCATCTGATCAGTCGTAGACGTCATACATTGGTATGCGGGGTCTGGACTGGCCCTGGATGCGTTAGACAGGCCCCGCCTATCATTTGAGCATAGGAGGAGGTCCCGTGAGTACCCAGAGGTTTACTCCGGAATTCAAGCAAGAAGCCGTCCGTCAAGTTGTCGATCGCGGCTACTCGGTGGCCGGAAGTCGCGGCCAGGATCGGCGTTTCGGTCACAGCCTTTACAAGTGGGTGAAGTCGGTATCGCCGGACAAATCGGAGAAGCAGGCGCGAAGACTTGCTCGAGGCCAAGAGCGAGATCCTGAAGCTGCGCGCGCAGCTGCGGCGCACCGAAGAAGAACGCGACATTCTAAAAAAAGCCGCGCGGTACTTTGCCAAGGAGCCCGAGTGAAGTACCGCTTTATCAACGATCATCGTCACGAGCACGGTGTCGCGACGATGTGCCGTGTCCTGCAGGTGGCGCGAGCGGGCTTCTATGAGTGGCTGCACAAGCCGCTATCGAATCGCGCCAGTCGAAGATCAACGACTGCTCGCTCTGATTCGCGACTCGTACATGCTCAGCGGCGGCGTATACGGTTCACCGCGCGTGTTCGGCGATCTGCGCGAAGCCGGCGAAACCTGTGGCAAACATCGCGTGGCTCGGATCATGCGCAGAGCACAAGATCAGCGCCATACGGGGCTACAAAGCGCCGCGGCACATCGCCGGCCGGCCATCGATCATCGCTCCCAATCGGCTCAGCCGGCAGTTCACCGTCGACGCGCCGGATCAGTGCCTGGGTGACCGACATCACCTACATCCGCACCTGGCAGGGCTGGCTCTACCTGGCGGTCGTCATGGACCTGCTACGCCAGCAAGGTCGTGGGCTGGTCGATGAAGCCCACGCTCGCGCGGGAACTGGCTCTGGACGCGCTGCTGATGGCGGTGTGGCGGCGCAAACCGCACGCCGCGTCGTTGTGCATTCCGATCAAGGCACGCAGTACGGCAGCGACGACTGGTCAGCGGTTCTGCCGGCCAACAATCTGGAGCCGAGCATGAGCAGCGCGGAGCATGAGCGACGCGGCAACTGCTGGGACAACGCGGTGGCCGAATCCTTCTTCAGCAGCCTGAAGAAGGAACGCATTCGCAAACGCATCTACAAAACCCGCGAGCTCGCGCGCGCCGATGTCTTCGACTACATCGAGGTCTTTCTACAATCGAACCCGCCGCCACAGCCACTTGGGCGGCGTCAGTCCCGAGGCCTTCGAACAGGCCTCGGCGTGAGGCTGGGAATCGTCTGCCAAACCAGGAGCATCTACAAGATGTTATTCCGCGGAGCTGCATAGCAGGCGTCAATCAACTGGCCATCGGTTTCGTGGCCGCCGTGCTAGGCTTCGTCCTGCTGTATGTCGTCGGCATTCGTCTCGCGCAGCTACAGTCGGCCGCCCATGCGTACGCCCAGTTCATCGCCGAGCAGACGCGCCACGCCAATGGGCTACTCGGCGGCTATCGCCTTCATCATCGCGCGTGAGACATGGGGTGAGAACAAGCGCACCATCGATGCTCTCGGCGTCGAAGAGTACGATCATGCAGGCACTTCCGGCGACATTTATCGGTTTCCGGCGACAATCGAGATGTTGGCGGCCTTGACGGCCGCCTGGGTTTGCCATCGAGTCAATCGACGAGCGCGACGAAATTGGCGGTTTGGAGCCCGATGTTCCAAGCGCTCCCAGCGAGCGGAGCTTCGTCGCGGATGCGGATCGACTCCACTTAAAGTCCGGGAGAATCGTGCGCTCGATGATGCGGATTCAGCTTCGATCACGCACAGTGGCGATGCAAAGCGAACCGACCCTAGCGACCGACTCCCCATCGCCCTCGGTGCTGGAACGGCTGAGTCGAGAGCGGCGCCTTTGCGAGGCAGAGCACGATAAACAGAGAAGCAAAGGATATGTGGAAGGTCAAGATTACGCGTCGGCGGGTATTGAACGTGGCGGCCGCGGGTGCCGGCCTAGCGTGGGGCTCAGGCTGAGCGCGGGCTCCCCGACGATCTGGGCCTGAAAATCAAGGAGGTCACGCTGGTTCACGCCGGAGGCTCCTATGCGGCGATCAAGAAGATCGGCGATCAGGCCACCAAGGATCCCGGCTTCAAGATCGTGATGCACGCCATCACTGACGACATCCAGATCAACCGCTCGCTGACGCAGCCCGGTGGCATCGACATCAACAACATGGACAATGTGAAAATCCCTGATCTCGTGGGCAAGGGCGTCTTGGCTGCGATCCCGGTGGCGAAATTCAATACTGGGACGACACCGTGCATCTGTTCACCAAGAACACCTATCCGAACGGCAAGCAGACTTCGAATCAAGGATTGTCGCCGGGCAAGGCGATGTTCTACGAGACCAAGGATGCCAAGAAACTCGCCGGCAAGCCGACCGACTTCCTGACAATGATCCCAACGATCTACAACGCCGACACCCTCGGCATCCGGCCCGATCTTATGACCGGCCGTGACAAGGTCACTAGTTGGAAGGACCTGCTCGATTCCAAGTTCAAGGGCAAGACGGGCCTGTTCGACTATGCGCCGGTCGGCGTCATCGACATTGCCATGGCGCTCGAGGCGCGGGGTGACCTTAACGCCGCCCCGACATCCTTCACCTGAAGCGACGAATTGTCGGCGAGGACTGCCGTTGCCGCGCGGGCAAGGGCGGCCGGATCTCCACCTCGACTTCATGAGGCATACTCGCTCGCATCGGAGACGGTCATTTTGGCGATATAGGCGGCGTTGGCGACCGAAGACCAGTCCTTCGGCGCTGCTGGAAGACTGGCGCGCCACGCCGATGAAGGTGACTGGTACGGGACGACAGTGATTGTGGCTGCACTGCGGCCTGAGATTGATCGTGTCGCCAAGCTTCAGTTCGAAGTCCCGCACCGTCTCCTCGGAAGACCAGTACTCCGTCGGGTGTCTTGGCGAGCGTCGCCATCATCTGCGTAGCGGTCCCACCGCCAAATGGCGTCGGAAAGGCTGGTCGCCTTGCCGATCGCGAGCGGATCGATGCCGAAAAGGTCCTGCAAGTCGGCGCCGACATAGGCGAAGCGATGCTGCATCGGCTCGGCCGCGGCGAGCCCGGCGAGACCGGACAGGCGAGGAAGGCTAGCGCTGGCAGGATCGGCTGCCGTTCCGAAAACGGTGACATCCGCAGCCGTTCGTTAATTCGGCATCGACGCGCGCCTGGGCGTTGTAGGTGGTGTTGAAGACGGCGGTCGAAACCGCGAAGGAAATGGCGAGCGCAGTCATGACGACGCCTGCGGTGATCCGCGCGGACTGATGCGAGAGCGCAGCGGAGACAATGGGGGCCAGCCTTCCGGCGACCGGGCGCACGAGCGATTTCAGTGCCCTGTCGTTGCCCGCAATGATCATACCGGACACCCGGATCGTAAGAAGCGCTGAACCCAACCAGAACATCGCCGGGGCGAGGAAAGCATTGTAGTCCACGGAGGTGGCGGGAACGCCTTCGGCGTCAGCACGATCTGATATCCGGTGCTCGCCGATTGCCAGAAGAACAACAAGGAGCCCGTGATGAGCAGGCAGTCGATCCAAAGCCGTCGCCAGAGCGGAACAGTGCCCCGCCCGACAACACGTCTCACGGCATTTACGCCGAGGATGCGCCCATCGCGCCAGGCCGGATACAGAAAAGCCGTCAGAGAAAGCAAAAGTGTCAAACGGCTTCCAAAACTGACCCCCGATCGGCGTCCAATTTTGACCCCCTTGTGTAATGCGCGACGGTCAGCGCTCGCCGGGCGGAGCTGGTCGGGGTTGCGCAGCCCGGCGAGTGCGGATCGGCTTGGCAGTGATGGGTGATCAGGCGCGGTTCTTGAAGCGCCAGGACTCGTTGCCGGTCTCGATGATCTCGCAGTGATGGGTGAGACGGTCGAGCAGCGCGGTCGTCATCTTGGCGTCGCCGAAGACGGCGGGCCATTCGCCGAAGGCCAGGTTGGTGGTGACGATGATCGAGGTCCGTTCGTAGAGCCTGCTGATCAGGTGGAAGAGCAATTGCCCGCCGGCCTGGGCGAAGGGCAGATAGCCGAGTTCGTCGAGCACGACGAAGTCGAGCCGGGTGAGGTAGTCGGCGATGCGGCCCTGCTTGCCGCCGCGGTGCTCGGTCTCGAGCCGGTTGACGAGATCGACGACGTTGAAGAAGCGGCCGCGCGAGCCGTTGCGGATCAGGGCGCGGGCAATGGCGATGGCCAGATGCGACTTGCCGGTTCCGGTGCCGCCGATGAGCACGGCATTGCGCTGGTCGGCGACGAAGGTGCCGTTGGCGAGATCGCGGATCAGCGCCTCGTTGACCGGCGTGCCGTCGAAGTCGAACTCCTCGATGTCCTTGGCCAGCGGCAGCTTGGCGACGGTGAGCTGGTATTTGATGGAGCGGGCCTGCTTCTCGGCGATCTCGGCCGACAGCAGATCGCCGACGATCCTCGGCGGCTCGTGCTGGCGCTTGATGCCGGTGGCCATGACCTCGTCATAGGCGCTGCGCATGCCGTAGAGCTTCAGCGTTCCCATCAGGTCCAGAACCTGGGTGCGTTCCATCAGCTTGCCCTCCTGAGGCTGTCGTAGCGGGCGCAGTCGGCCTGCGGCTCGTGCTGCAGGCGAAGCGCGTCCGGGGTGAGGATGGTGACGGCCGGCGCCGGATCGCGCCGGCGCGCCAGGATGTTGATGATGACGGCGGACGAGCAGACGTTCTGGTCGAGCGCTTCCTGGCAGGCGGCCTCCACGGCATCGAGGCCGTCGCTGAGAACCGCGGTCAGGATCGCCACCATCTGCCGATCGCCGTCATGGGCCGCCTTCAATCTGCGCCGCACCCGCTCCATCGCCGATGGCAGAACCCAGTCCTGGAACGGCGCGCCGTTGCGCAGCGCGCCGGGCTTGCGGGCAAGCACCGGAACATAATGCCAGGGATCGTAGATCGTCTCGCCGCGCCCGAAGGAGCGGGCATGCTCGGCGACGACCACGCCGTCCTGACGGATGACGATGCGGTCGGCATAGGCCTGGATCTCGACCGGGCGGCCGACGGCGGTCGACAGCACCGAGTATTTGTTGTTGTCGAAGCGCACCGTGCAGGTCTTCGACACCGAGGCCGGCACCGTGTGGAAGCCGTCGAAGGGGCCGCGATAGTCGACCAGCTTGCCGCGCTCCTCCTCGAACACCTCCCAGATCGTGCGCTCCGGCTGATCGACATGACGGTGCGCCTTGGCGTAGGCGACGCATTTGTCGAGCAGCCAGGCGTTCAGCTCCTCATAGGTCTTGAAGCGCAGCCGCGGCGTGAAGAAGCGCTCGCGCACCAGCCCGACCTGGTTCTCGACCTGACCCTTCTCCCAGCCCGACGCCGGCGTGCAGGCGACCGGCTGCACCAGATAGTGGCTGCACATCTGCAGGAAGCGGCGATTGTATTGCCGGTCCTTGCCGACGAACACCGTCTCCACCGCCGTCTTCATGTTGTCGTAGATGCCGCGCGTGCAGGCGCCGCCGAAGAAGGCGAAGGCCCGGTCGTGCGCGTCGAACACCATCTCCTGCGTCTCGCGCGGATAGGCCCTGACGAACATCATGCGGCTGTGGCAGAGCCGGACATGGGCGACCTTCACGGTCACCGTCACGCCGTTGATCAGGACGATCTCGTGGCTCCAGTCGAACTGGTAGGCCTCGCCCGGCGCGAAGAACAGCGGCACATAGGCTTCCGCCGTCGCCGATCCCTGCGCCTTCGCCCAGCTCCTCGCGTAGCGCCGGATCGCGTCGTAGCCGCCCTCGTAGCCGAGGCCGCGAAGCTCCTCGTAGATCCGGATCAGCGTCAGCCGCTCGCGCGCCGCCTTGCCATGGTTGCCGTTCAGAAGCGCGTCGAGCTGATCCTGCCACGGCCCGATCTTCGGCTTCGGCTGCCGCTCGCGCTCGTAGGAGAACGACGTCTCGTCGGACCTCAGAATCTTGCGGATCGTGTTCCGCGACACATGCAGCTCGCGGCTGATCCGCTTGAGCGACCATCCCTGCACATGGAAGGCGCGCCGAACCCGGGCAATCGTATCCACCGACTTCATCCCCTCTCCATCCGCTCGCCACGACGAACGGATGGTCGCAAATCAAAGCATCA
>CAVZNM010000001.1:0-621273 GCA_963776685.1 uncultured Alphaproteobacteria bacterium | reverse complement strand
GGGCGGACTCGAAGGACTCACGGGCCATGCTGCTTCTCCTTGGTGACGACGAAGGTGTGCTCGGGGCGCCAGGCGAGGGTGACCTCGCGGCCGGGGCCGAGCGCGCCCCCGTCGCGGTTCTGCTCGATGACGGTCAGCTCCTCGCCGCCGGGGGTGCGGACGAGGTACTGCAGCGACACGCCGAGGAACGACGGCGACCTCGACGCGGCCCGCGCAGGACGTTGTCGCCCTCGGGGCGCCTCGGTCGACGATCGAGAGCTTCTCGGGGCGCACGCCGACGCGGACGGCGCCCTCGCGCGTCGACGGGCGCGCGGACCGTCGCGCCGTCGTGCGTCGTCGTACGTCGACGTGCCCGCTCGCGGCCGCGCAGCTTGGCGTCGACGAGGTTCGAGATGCCGAGGAAGCCGGCGACGAACTCGGTGCGCGGGCTGCTCGTAGAGCTCGGTCGCCGAGCCGCGCTGCTCGATGCGCCCGTCGTTCATCACCGCGATCTCGTCGGCCATCGTCATGGCCTCCTCCTGGTCGTGCGTGACGTGCACGAACGTGAGGCCGACCTCGTGCGTGGATGCGCTTGAGCTCGATCTGCAGCTGGCGGCGCAGGCGCAGGTCGAGCGCGCCGAGCGGCTCGTCGAGCAGCAGCGCCTGCGGGCGGTTGACGAGCGCGCGGGCGAGCGCGACGCGCTGCTGCTGGCCGCCGGAGAGCTGGCCGGGCTTGCGCTTCTCGAAGCCGGTGAGCTGCGTGAGCTCGAGCACCTCGGCGACGCGCCGCTCGGCCTCGTCCTTGGCGACCTTCGTGCGCTCGAGGCCGAAGGCGACGTTGCGCTCGACGTCGAGGTGGGGGAAGAGCGCGTAGGACTGGAAGACCGTGTTGACGTCGCGCTTGAACGGCGGCACGTCGGTGACGTCCTCGCCGGCGAGGTGGATGCGGCCCTCGGTCGGGTCCTCGAACCCGCCGATCATCCGCAGCGTCGTCGTCTTGCCGCAGCCCGACGGGCCGAGCAGCGCGAAGAACGTGCCCTGCGGGATCTCGAGGTCGAGCGCGTCGACGGCGATCATGTCGCCGAAGCGCTTGGTCACGCCGTCGAGCGCGATGTCCGGGCGCGGCCGCCGAGGCGGCGTCGTCCAACGAGCGGCCATCGGCCGACCCTACGATGGTCGGTTGACAGACGCCAATAGACCGGTTGTCCAACGATGGACCGGCGCGGCGGGACGTTGTGTCACCCGTTGAGCCGCCGCGCGCGGAGGGCGAGGTGCAGGCCGAGCCGCGTGTCCTCGTCGTCGAGGTCGGCGCCGAGCAGCTCCTCGATGCGGTCGAGCCGGTGGTAGAGCGCCTGGCGGCCGAGGTGCAGCGCCCGCGCGGTCTCGGCCTTGTGGCCGCCGTGGGTGCAGAACGCCTCGAGCGTCGGCAGCAGCTTGTGCTTGCGGTGCGCGTCGTGCTCGACGAGCGGGCCGAGGCGGTGGCCGACGAACGTCGCGCAGCGCCGCGTCGTCGCGCAGCGTGGCGAGCAGCCGCTCGAGGTCGGGCGCGGCGGCGTCGTGCCACGGGCGCGGCGGGCACGCGCCGGGCGGCGTCGGCCGGCGTCGCACGCGGCGCGCAGGCCCGGCGCCGGCGTCGTCCCAGCCGCGCGCGGCGGGCCCGGCGACGACGACCGCGCGCGCGGCCGCGGCCGAAGTGGCGCTCGACCGCCGCGTGGATCGCCTCGGCGGCGAGCGTCGCCGCGTGCGCGCGGTCGGTCGCGCGGCCGTTGCGCGGCGGCCGAGCGCGACGAGCGCGAGCACGTCGCCCTCGCTCGGCGCGGGCGCCGAACAGCGCGGGCAGGTTGCGGCCCGCCAGCTCGCGGCGCACGTCGCGCCAGGCGAGCGCGGCGGCGCGCTCCTCGGCGTCGCGGCGCCCGCCGGCGATCGCGGGCAGCAGCGCGATCGACAGCGGCAGCAGCGGCGCCGTCGCCGGCGTCGAAGCTCAGCGCCCTCCGCGCGCGCGGCCGCGTCGCGCGCGGCGCAGGTCGCCCGCGGCCAGCTCGGCGAGGAAGCCGCCGCGCTCGCGCAGGCGCGAGCAGCTGCTGCTGGTTCGTGCGCAGCGAGGCGAGCGCGATGACGCCGGCGGCGCGCTCGACCGCGACGCGGTCGAAGTCGTCGAGCGGCGAGTCGAGCGGCGAGCGCGACGAGCCGGCCCGGGCCCGCCCGCGTCGCCGGTCGGGATGTCGACGGCGTACGCAGCGCCGTCGCCGCCGCGCGCGCAGCGCCTCCCACGCGGCGACGACGTCGCCGTCGGGCGTGCGGTGGCGCGCGTGGAAGAGCAGCTCGCCGCGCGCGTCCTCGAGCACGACCGGGTCGGCGATCGTCTCGGCGAGCACGCGCAGCACCGTGTCGACGCCCTCGCCCTCGAGCATGAGCGCGGTGAAGCGCTGGTGGATCTCCTCGCCGCGGCGCAGCAGCGCCGAGCTGGCCGGCGAGGATCGCCGAGTGCACCGCCTCGGTGACCTCGACGAACGGCGACGCCGCGGCGCAGCGCGACGAGCGGCAGGCCGCGGCGCTCGGCCTCGTCGACCATGCCGCTCGGGGACCTGCGGGGAGCGCCGGGCCGAGCTCGATGACCAGCGCGGCGACCTCGCGCTCGGCGAGCTCGCCGACGAAGCGGCGCTGCTCGGCCGCGCGCGTCGGGCAAGCCCATGCCGGTGCTCAGCAGCAGCTCGCCGCCCTTGAGCAGCTCGGCGATGTTCGCGCACCTCGGCGGCGTGCGCCCAGCGCAGCGGGCGGTCGAGCGCCGCGCGCGCCGGCGAGCACCTGCGGCAGCCCGCGGCGCAGCGCCGGGCAGCGCCAGGGCGGCGCGGACGGTCATCGCGCGCCATGGCGCCGACACTACACCCGGTCGCCGGACGTTCCGTCGTGTCGATGTCGCGCGGCCTTGCGCCATTCCGTCCCTTCATCGGCGCGTCGCGCGCGCCGAGCGCGAGCATTGCCGGCGCATGAGCCGACGCGCGCCTGCTGCTGCACTTCGCGCGCAACGGCGGCGCCGACGCCGCTGCGTGCTCGACCGCGGCGAGGGCGCCGTACGTCTTCGACGCCGACGGCCGCCGCTACGTCGACGCGCTCTCGAGCCTGTTCTGCGCGCAGCTCGGCTACTCGTACGGCGAGCGGCTCGGCGAGGTCGCGGCGCGCGCAGATGGAGCAGCTCGCGTTCGCGACGAACTGGGGCGTCGCGCAGCCCGCCGGCGATCGAGCTCGCCGAGCGGCTCGGCGAGCTGCACCGGCCTGCGGCGCGCGTTCTTCACGAGCGGCGGGTCGGAGTCGGTCGAGGCGGCGTGGAAGATCGTGCGCCACGTCCACCTCGCGCGCGGCGAGCACGCAGCGCACAAGGCGATCGCGCGGCGCACCGCCTACCACGGCGTGACGCTCGGGGCGCTCGCGCTGACCGGCGTCGCGCCGATGAAGGAGCCGTTCGGGCCGCCCGCGATCGAGGTCCACCACGCCGCGACCACGAACGCCTACCGGCCCGAGGTCGACGACCCGCTCGCCGACGTCGAGCGCGCGGTCGAGGAGGCGGGGCCGGAGACGGTCGCGATGATCATCGCCGAGCCGGTGCAGAACGCCGGCGGCTGCCTCACGCCGCCCGCCGGGCTACTGGGCAGGGGCTGCGCGAGATCGCCGACCGCTGCGGCGCGCTGCTCGTCGCCGACGAGGTCATCACCGGCTTCGGGCGGCTCGGCGAGTGGCTCGGCTCGCAGCGCTACGGCGCCGCGCCCGACCTCGTCACGTGCGCGAAGGGCCTGACCGCCGCGTACGTGCCGATGGGCGCGGTGCTCGTGCGCGACGAGGTCGCCGCGCCGCTGTACGACGCCGGGCCGCACGCTGCTGCACGGCGTGACGTTCGGCGGCCACCCGGTCTGCGCGGCGGTCGCGCTCGAGGTGCTCGACATCTACGAGCAGGATGCGGTCTTCGCGATCGGTTGATTCGGCCGTATCTTCGTTGGTATCGATTCCCGTCTCCTGCGCCAGCGCCGTGATCGCCTCGCGCGCCGCCTTCTGTGGCAGGTTCGATCCGCCTTCCAACGGTTGACGGTCACGAAGGACACGCCCATGCGCTCGGCGAGCTGCTCCTGCGTGAGATTCATTTTCGAACGAATTGCGCGAAGGGTCGCGGCTACGGCTTGTGCATTTGTCATGTTTGCTATATTTGCTATAACTGATAACATGTCGATAGCGAGTCGCAGATGAAAATAACAGTTAGGGATTGTTGGTTCCCGTCGCGGAATGCACCGTTGTTCGCAACGGACCGCTTCCGCCGACGCCGAAACCGGGGATGGGTTACGAGCCGTCGACCCCACCTAGGACGCCCCGGCGTTGGCAAAGCGCAACCATGCAGTTCGCCCTAGCTCAGCCTCATCCCTTCTTCCAAAATCCCGCGAAGGCGTCTGCGTAGTCGGGATGCCAGCGAGATAGGGGTGGACGGTTCAGCGATATCTCCAGCAGCCCAGAGGATGCGCTTTTCATCCAACGATCGGGGCACCTCATTATCTGGGCAAAGGATATAGAAGTCCCCAGCTTCAATTCGATCAAACATGAAGCCGGCGGTCTGATCCGCGGTCCAAGCCCCAGGCGGTTTCTCTGTGCGGCCTCTAGCTGTGAGTTCGGTAAAGACAAATCCCGGGATGAGCAGGTGTGCGGTTATCTTGCAGTTCGCCGTATTCCTCAATTCATGGGCGAGCGCTTCCGTGAACACTTTCACGCCTGCCTTCGACACGTTGTAGGCGGGGTCGCCCGGTGGGGTGGTGATACCTTGCTTTGAGCCTGTGTTGATCACCAGACCCGGTCGGCCTCGCTCAATCATGCCGGGGACAAAAATTTGCGTTCCATAATGACGCCCCACAGATTGACATTGAGCACGCGCTCCCAGTTTTCCGCCGGTCCAAACATATCGCTGCCCGGCTGGATGCCGGCATTGTTCATCAAGATGTCAGTACCGCCGAAACGATCACCCACCGCCCCGCTCAGGGATCGAATGTCGCTGATGCGGCTGACATCGGTCTCATGCGTCATGATGCTGGCCGAGCCATCCGGCGCCGCCTTTGAAAGAAGTGAGGCCGCGTTGGAAAGTCGATCACTTCCCAGATCGGCAATGCATATTCTGAGACCGAGACGGGCGAACCGCATGGCCGTGGCAAGTCCGATGCCGGAAGCTCCTCCGGTGATCACTGCCACCGAGTTCGAGGATATAGCGGGATTGGGCATGTCTGAGAGTTTTCCTTAGATTGTCATCCTAAGGTGTCGAGCACCTCCGCCGCGAGCACCAGTGAGCCACCGACAAAATTTACAACAGGAGACGTCACATGAAAAGATTGCTTGTTACACTGGTCGGCGTTCTGGCGCTGGTCGCATCCGCACTGCTGAGCGGATACCCTGCCGCGGCTGTGTGGCCCGGCGGCGCCGGGCTGAGGAACCTTTAAGCGGCTCCAGAGTTGTTGTAGGCATTCCAACCATGCAGAAAAGGAAATTCCGATGGACAAGGATAGGGTCCAGGGATCAGTCAAACAGGCGAAGGGCGCAATCAAAGAAGCCGCTGGCAAGTTCACTGGCGACGCCAAGCTGCAGGCAGACGGCAAAGCCGCCAAGACCGGGGCAAAATTCAGAATGCCATCGGTCGCGTTAAGGATGCACTACGTGGCAAGTAGGCAATCGCATTGGGGGGTCGGATGAAACCACTCACGACCCTGGTTATTGGCGCACTGGTCGCTGCGCTGCTCGTCGTTGGATATCTCTATTATCAGCGGACACAGAGCGATATTACGATTCAATTGCCCAAGGTGGAGCTCAATAATTGACCAAGACGATCTTGAGCCAAGCCGCCTGACTGTCGCGAAAAGGACCGACCTCTGCGGCCCTGGCACTGATTATCTGCCCAATTCGGGTCATCGGCCCTCGCGCGGAAAGCCAGCAGGCGCTGTGTATCTGCTTGCAGACAAGTTTTCTCTTATAGCGGACATCGCGATGGAATGTCGGCTATGAGTTTATAGAACAGACAACTCGTAATCCCGCTCAGCAGGTCTCGAATGGGCCAGAAGCAGAAAAGGCGGCCTGATCTCACCTCACAGGTCAAAATCCTCGCGAAGTGGCAATCATTCTCCCTTCACGATGGCTTCGGTCTTGGGTCCGAGATCCTTTTCGTACACGATGCCAGCCTGGTTCACCTTAAAGCTATTGACACCAGTCTCGGCATATTTCACCGGCCAGGCGACCAGCGCGAGCGCCACGAGCTTTCGCAGGATAACATTTTCGTCTTCGTTACTCTTTTACTGCCCCTGTCATCGATGACACATAATAGTCCACGAAGAACGAATAGAGGATGACGACCGGCAGCGACCCGAACAGCGCTCCGGCCATCAGCGCGCCCCATTCGAAGATGTCGCCGCGCACCAGTTCGGTCAAAACGCCCACCGGCACCGTCTTGTTTTCAGACGACTGGATGAAGGTGAGCGCATAGATGAACTCGTTCCACGACAGCGTGAACGCGAAAATGCCCGCCGAGATGAGGCCCGGCACGGCCAGCGGCAGGATGATGCGGCGCAGAATCTGCCAGCGTGTCGCGCCGTCCACCAGGGCGCTTTCCTCGAGCTCATAGGGAATCGAACGGAAATATCCCATGAGCAGCCAGGTGCAGAACGGAATGAGGAACGTAGGATAGGTGAAGATCAGGGCAAAGCGCGAATCATAGATGCCGATATTGAACACGATGAAGGCCAGCGGGATGAACAGGATCGAGGGCGGCACCAGATAGGCGAGAAAGATCAGCAGCCCGATCGTCCGAGCACCCTGAAATCGCACCCGCTCGATGGCATAGGCGGCAAACACCGAGGCAAACAGCGAAAGAAAGGTGGCGGCGACCGACACCAGCATCGTGTTCCACAGCCAGCCCGGATAGGAGGTTTCGAACAGCAGATATTTGATATGCTCAAGCGTCGGCCCGACCACCCAGAAGGGGCTGTAATTTTCGTAGTCGGTGAGCTGCGAGTTGGGTTTGATCGGCGGTAATCGCCATCCAGTAGAACGGAAACAGCAGCACGAAGACGAAAATCGCGAGCGGCAGGTAGATCACGACCAGGCGCCGTGGCAGCCGGTTGAGATAGCTCATGCCTTCCGCGTCGTCGCGAAGTTCGTCCGGTGCGATCGCCTGTCTTGGTGTTCATGGCGTCCCCATCAGTCCTTGCCGCCCTGCTGCCACTTGCGGCGCTGCAGCCCGAAGAAGCTGAACAGGATCGCCGCCAGCAGGAAGGGGATCATCGCAACGGCGATCGCCGCACCTTCGCCCAGCTGTCCGCCGGGAATGCCGCGCTGAAACGACAGCGTCGCCATCAGGTGGGTGGCATTCACCGGCCCGCCTTTGGTGAGCACGTAGATGAGCTGGAAATCGGTGAAGGTGAACAGCACCGAGAAGGTCATGACGACGGCGATGATCGGCGTCAGCATCGGCAGCGTCATAAGCGGAAACGCTTCCATGGTGTCGCGCCATCGAGCGAGGCTGCTTCCTGCAGAGAAGCGGGGATCGTCTGCAGTCCGGCCAGCAGCGAGATCGCCACGAACGGAATGCCGCGCCAGACATTGGCCGCGATAACCGACAGCCTGCGCATTGAGCGGGTCGCCGAGAAAATTGATCGGATGGTCGATCAGGCCAAGCTTCATCAGCGACCACGACAGGATCGAGAACTGCGCATCGTAGATCCACCAGAAGGCCAGCGCCGACAGCACCGTCGGCACCACCCACGGCAACAGCACGATGGCGCGGAAGAAGGATTTAAAGGGCAGTTTCTCGTTGAGGATCAGCGCCAGCCACAGGCCCAGAGCAAACTTCAGGACGGAGGCGACGAGCGGTGTAGACGACGGTATTGAACACCGACAGCCAGAACACGCTGTCGTCCATGCAGATAACAGTAGTTCTCCAGTCCGATGAAATCGCCGGCCTGTCCGATCCGCGTATCGGTAAAGCTCAGCCAGACGCCGAGGCCCAAGGGATAGGTGAGGAAGCCCACAGGAAAATCGCCGCCGGCAGCATGAACACACAGCCTAGCGCATTCCGGCTGTTGTTGAAGCGGGACACGAAAGTGCCCGAGCGGGTAAGCCGCGCCGGTGTCGGATGAGCTCGACATGCCTGTTCCTCGCTGAACCTCTCGAGCGGAACTGCGGGCCACCCGTCTTGCGACAGATGGCCCGCGGTTTTGTCGTCAGACCTTGTAGTAGCGGTTGGCGCGCTTCTCGGCCTGGGCGATGGCTTCCTCCGGCGTGGCGGCACCGGTCACCACCGAGGCGAACATGTCGACCACCACATAGTCGGCCATGACGGCGGCCGAGGCATAACCCAGCGGCCCGGCATAGCCGTTCGGGCCGCAGCGTCGCCGAGGCCACGGCGTAGGGCGCATGGATGCGGATCGGATGTCCACACCGGGTTGATCGGCGAAGGCCTTCAGCGGCTGGCAGCAATAGGCGCTGGAGCCGGTGATCCATGCATCCATCTGGTGGCTTCTCGAACATGAATTTGAGATAGGCCTTACAGGCGTTTGGATACTTCGTGTGATTGAACACGATGGCCTGCGTCGTCTGATGCAGTTCGACGCTCTTGCCGACGGGGCCAATCGGCAAGTTGGTCGTGCGGATATCCTCTTTCAGCTCCTTCAGCTTCTCGTCCTTCTTGGCGGCGTAGTAGAGCGAAACGCCATTGGCGGTGAGCGACACCTGGCCAGCCAGGAAGGCCCGGTTGTTGTTGATGTCGAGCCAGCTCTCCGTGCCCGGAATGAAGGTAGCGTAGAGCGCCTTGGCATAGTTCAGCGCAGCCAGGGTTTCCGGGCCGTTGACCGCCACCACGCCCTTTTCATCGACCATCTTGCCGCCATGGCTCCATAGCAGCCAGTGGGCGTAGTTGTTGCCGTCACCAACCGCCTTGCCGTGCGGAAAACCGGCCGGCGTTCCTTTCGCCTTGAGCGCCTGTGCACAGTTCGAGGAAACCCGCCGTATCCTTGGGAAACTCCTTGAAGCCCGCGGCTTCCATATGGCTTTGGCGATAACAGATGGCGTTGCCGATGGCGGCCAGCGGCAGGGCGATGTATTTGTCGCCGCGGGTCGCATAACCTTTCAGACCTTCGTAGAAGCCGCCATATTTGCCATCGAGATAGGTGCCGAGATCGGTCATGTCCAAAAGCTTGTCGGGATACTGGTGCGGATCGTCGAACCAGCACAGCACCATGTCCGGACCCGAACCAACATTGGCCGCCACCGCCGCCTTCGGGCGGATGTCCTCCCAGCTTTCCTTGTCGACACGGACTTCGACACCCGTCGCCTCGGTGAATTTCTTGGTGTTGGCGAGCCAGGCATCCTCGTCACCCTGGACGAAAGGTGTCCAGCGCAGCAGCCGGAGGCTGGCGCCTTCCTCGGGCGTATAGCTCGGTTCCTGCGCAAAGGCCGGGCGACGTCCGCCGAGCCCCAGGCCCGCCGCTCCGGCAAGACCGCGGCCGACACCGCAAGTAGATCGCGTCTGTTGATCTTCATTTTCTTCCTCCTTGGACATTTCGGGATCTTTGCTAGTGCCGCCGGTACAGCCCGAAACTAGCACCGGTCGGCGGATGACTTCATTAAATTCTCTTTCCAGTCTCCTTGTCGAACACATGGACCGCGGTGCATTAATCGCAATCCGCAGTGTCTCGCCGGGACCGGCCGTCAATACGCTCGTGAAAAAGGAAGGTAAGATCGTTGCCGCCGATCCGGGCGATGACATGGGTCTCGGACCCGGTGGGTTCGGTGACCACGACCGTCGCTGGAATGCCATCGGGATCGAGCCGCACATGCTCCGGCCGAAGCCCATAGACCAAGGGCTTTGCCGCTCGCGGCATCGACCGAACTGCCAGAGGCAGGGCCGTCTCCGTCGCGAAGTCACAAAGACCGGCGGATCGGACGGCGACACCTGCCCCTCGATCATGTTCATCGCCGGTGAGCCGATAAACCCCGCGACGAAGAGATTGTTCGGCCGGTCGTAGAGATCGAGTGGTGCTCCGATCTGCTCGACGAGTCCGTCATGCATGACCACGATCTTGTCGGCCATGGTCATCGCCTCGATCTGGTCATGCGTCACATAGACGGTGGTAGTCTTGAGCCGCTGGTGCAATTCCTTGATCTCGATCCGCATCTGGACCCGAAGCTTGGCGTCGAGGTTGGACAGGGGTTCGTCGAACAGGAAGACCTGCGGATTGCGCACGATGGCGCGGCCCATGGCGACCCGCTGGCGCTGCCCTCCCGACAATTGTCTGCGGATAGCGGTCGAGCAGATTGGTGAGGCCCAGGATCTCGGCGGCCGGCTTCACCATGGCGGCAATGTCCGGACTTGCTCTCGCCGTTCAGCAGAAGCGAAAAGCCCATGTTCTCCGCCACCGTCATGTGCGGATAGAGCGCATAGTTCTGGAATACCATGGCGATGTCGCGCTCTTTCGGCGGCATCCGGTTGACGACCCGCCCACCGATGCGGATCTCGCCCGCGGTGATGTTCTCGAGCCCCGCCAGCATGCGGAGCAAAGTCGACTTGCCGCAGCCCGATGGCCCGACCAGGATTACGAATTCGCCGTCGGCGATCTCGATGTTCACGCCCTTGATAATGGGGACGGCGCCGAATGATTTCCGGACGTTGATAAAATCGACCGGAGCCATGTGCCTACTCCCAAATCAGAACAGCGGACCGAAATTTTTCGCCGCATGGGCATGTTAGGCTCAGATGGACTACCTCAGACCTGCGGCATCCGGTCTGCGTCAGATACGATGTCCCGCTCTTAGTGTGTTGAACGAAGAAGAACGTGTCAAGGTCGCTGTCCGCTCCAAAGCTGGTGCAAACCGCTCTACCGCTGAAAAAGGAAAAGCCCGCCAACCACTTGGATTGACGGGCTTCTATTGGTTGCGGGAGCTGATTTGAACCAACGACCTTCAGGTTATGAGCCTGAAGATGTCCGCAATGGGTCAGCAGGGTCGGTCTCTCGCCCTCTCCACAGTGTCGGCTTACCCTGTGATTGCAGACGAATTGCTGGGTCCGCAACCAGACGCGTTGGGCCAACAGCGGACATCCCCTTCAACGAGGAAAGCGTTGATACCAACAGTGAGATCTTGCGTGTTGCCAGACTTTGAAAGCCGATACCAACAGGCGCGTATATGCGCGTTCTACTTGAGAGGCCGCAGGTACTTCGCCGCTACCAGCTCGCCAATCTGTTTGCCCATGGCCGTGCCGACTTCCGTGGAGTTGCGGTAGTGCACGCCGTCGTAGATGCGCGCATTTGCTACCTCCTGCATAAAGTCATCGATCTTCGTCCAACTCCGCGCCGCGCCTTTGGCGGTGACACTGGTCGTCGTCAAGGTCGGCATGGGACCGGTCCCGATCTCCGCTTGTAGCACCGTACCGACGGCGCCGGAGAGGATGCAGTGCGCGCACGGATACTCGGGGTGCATGGGGGTGTCGATGAACGGCGTCCACGACGGATCCCGTTCGGTCGCGTCGTTGCCGTCGATGTCGCCGTTGCGGATCGCGGTGACTGGCCGCCAGAAATTGTAGTGGTACTTGGCGTCGAAGATGGCGATCAGCGCGTCGTCTGTAGCCTGCGTCACCGCTGCAAACAAGCGGGCGTTCTGCGTGACCTCCCGCCCGGGCACGGTGGCGACCGAGCGCACGACCCCGTGATAGATCGGGGGCATCGTCGCTTCCCAGAAGCGGGCGATCTCGGTCTGCTCGGCGGTGCGGCGCGTGCTGTTCTTGCTGCCGAGCGCCTTGATTTCGTCGTAGTCGCGCGCCCACACCTCACTCGTGAGTGTGGGCGGCGGGCCGGGACGGAACTGGGCAGAGCTCGTCATCAGCCACGGCTTGCGCTGCGGCCACTGCGGGACCGCCGGGATGACCGTCGGCACGTAGACCCCCGCGGTGGTGTGCGGCCGATACGTCTCCGCCGTGGCGGCGCCGTCATCGGCGCGCCCCGCGAGGATCGCCGCCGCGGCCTTGTCTCCCACCGCGATGCCCGCGGTCTTCGCCGGGCCATCGGCGATCCCTGCCAACGCCGCCTGGTAGGCGGTATCGATGGCCGCCTGTTGCGACGGCACGAGCTTCGCAAGCGTGGCGTGATTTGCCGCCGCGATCGCGGCCTCGACCGAGGCACCAGACGCTGCCTCCAGTTGCAGCTCACTGGCTGGGTAGCGCTTGGTGATGGCGTTCACAGCTTCGTACACGGCCGTCTGGACGATCGCCAGCACCCGGTTGGCAGGTGGCGGCCCCAGCTTGGCCTCAACGACGATCTCGCCGGCCTTGATGTTCCAGTCGGTGACCACATCGGCCAGCGCCATTGGAGCGGCGAGCAATGAGGCGGCGACAACCAGTAACGCAATCTGCTGATGCTTCTTGGTGTGGTTCATGATCGTTTTCTCCTTTCCCATACTTTTCGATCCGCGAGCGGAACACGCTTGAGCCGACATCCACCGGATGACTGCTTTGTTAAGTTCGATGTTTGGGTAAAAATGGGTCATTGTCCAGACCGGGCCTTCGCTTTGAACCGCCGAAGACTTACACAAAATGACTTAGCATTCGCCAATGAACGGCTGTCAAAACCGTACGCTGCGCCGACTAGGTCCATATAGCAAGGAAGGACTAGGCAAATGGCGGAGGCGATCTGCCAAAGTCGTAATGTCCGCTCTGGGTCAGAGTCGGATGTGCGCAATCTCCTCACCACTTTCTGCTCTGCACCCTTAAGCAGCCATTGGAAAGCCGTCCGCGAGATCCGCGTCAGGCCAGGTTCGCTATTCGCATATTGGAGCGTTATGGAATGGGCAGATTTTGGCAGGGCCTTTGATCCTTCTATTTGACAGTAACGTGGCCGTGACGCGCCGAACCGAGGCGATCCCAGCCAGAATGCACCGGGCTGGTGCGCCTGGAATGACCTGGCCCGTCCGGAACTTCGATGAGCCGAGCGGGCCGTCAGCCCTCGCGGTTCATCCGCTCGCGCCGCGCGACCTCCGCCGGCGTCGGCTGGATCCATCGCATAATCGCCCGTCGCCACGGCGCCCGCACGCTGGTAGCGGGCGATCGTGACCCCCTTCGTCGTCACCTTGTTGTCCACCAGCGTGAACGCTGCCGGCTTCGCGCCCTCGCCGAACAGCTTCTTGCCGTTGCCCAGCACGATCGGGAACGTGAACGTGCTGATCTCGTCGATCAGATCGTTGGCCAGCAACGTCTGGATCAGATCGCTGCTGCCTTGCGTCACCAATGCAGGGCCGTCCTCTCGTTTCAACCGGGCGACGTCCGCCGCCGCATCATGCAGCGCGACCGAACCCTTCCATGTCAGCTCCATGGTCGAGCGCGTCGCGACGTACTTCGTGATGCTGTTGAACCGCTTCGCGATGAAATCGTCGTCGCCGCCTTCGGCGTACGGCCAATGCGCCGCGAAGATCTCGTAGGTCTTGCGCCCGAGCAGCAGGTCGAACGGCTGGCCGAACATCTCATTGATCGCCTGGCCGAACACCTCGTCCATGTACGGCACCACCCAGCCGCCCAGCTCGAAGCCGCGCGTCGGATCCTCTTTCGGCCCGCCCGGCGCCTGCATCACGCCGTCCAGCGACACAAACGCCCCTGTGATGACCTTTCTCATTTCTGTCCTCCGTTCGTTCGGCAAATTCGGGCCGGATCTGTTGTCACTCCGACGCCCACCCGCGCGGCCAGGAAGTCATCCCAGTTCCGGCCGCCCAAAGAGGGACGCGCCGCATCCGCATCGTCTTTAGGAGCTTTGCTATCATGAGTGTCGGCTGCATAGGAAACGGAATGGTTGGGTCTTGGGATTTCGGTCGAAAGGTCCGGTTTGGGTCAGACGCCGAAGTAAGGCAACTCCGCTCCAGGGTTTGCTTTATCTTCGAATGCAGTCATGATTGGTAATAATTGCAACTTCTCAGACGGGCCAGAAGCGGTAAATTCGGCGGAGATGCATCAGGTGTCCTGACGTGAGCCTATTGGGCGGGCCAGCGTCCGCGCGGCTTCCTTTCCCGCCTCAAGGACGCGATCCGACAGTTCCGTCCCTTCGACGGCGCGGGCCAATTGAAGTGCTCCGACGAGGGTCGCATAAACGCCCAGAGCAACGCCTTCCGCGTCCTTGGCCAGCGCAAGCAGTTCCGCCTGCCTGCCTGATGCCGCCTTGAACATGAACTGGAGAAAGCGCCGTGAAGGCTTTCATTGTCGATGAATACAACAAAAAAGGCGCTCTGCGGTTTGGCGAGATGCCAGAGCCGGATCTGCGTGAAAATGATGTCTTGGTCGAAATCCACGGTGCAGGCGTGAACCTGCTGGACTCCAAGATCAGAAGCGGCGAGTTCAAACCGATCCTGCGGTACCGCCCGCCATTCATCCTCGGCCACGACGTGGCCGGGACCGTGGTCCGGGCTGGATCAAAAGTTAGCATATTCAAACCCGGCGACGAAGTCTATTCGCGGCCGCGTGATGGCCGAATTGGGACGTTCGCCGAATACATCGCCGTGAATGAAGCCGACGTGGCATTGAAGCCGAAAAACCTCAGTATGGAGGAAGCCGCCTCCATTCCTCTGGTCGGCCTGACCGCCTGGCAGGCGCTCGTTGAAAGGGCAAACCTGCAGAAAGGGCAGAAAGTCTTTATCCAAGCGGGCTCCGGCGGAGTGGGAACCTTCGCCATCCAGTTTGCAAAGCACCTTGGCGCGACGGTTGCGACAACAGTGAGCGCGGCGAGCATCGATCTGGTCGTGCGTCTCGGCGCCGATACTGTGATCGACTATAAGAACGACCACTTCGAGAAAATCCTGTCGGGTTACGACGTCGTCCTGAATAGTCAGGACGCCAAAACGCTCGATAAATCGCTGCGCGTGCTGAAACCGGGTGGAAAGCTCATCTCGATCTCCGGTCCGCCGGATTCCGAATTTGCCAAGGAACAGGGACTGAACGTGGTGCTGAGGCTGGTTCTGCGGCTGCTGAGCTACGGTATTCGGACCAAAGCCAAACGCCATGGCGTGAGATTTTCGTTCCTTTTCATGCGGGCGGACGGCGAGCAACTGAGCAAGATCACGTCACTCATCGAATCCGGAACGATCAGACCGGTCATCGACCGGGTCTTTCCCTTCGAAGCCACGCGGGAGGCTTTGGCGTATGTTGAGACTGGGCGGGCAAAGGGCAAGGTCGTCGTCAAGGTGCGGTAGCGATCGGCCTGATTTGCCAACACAGCTGCAGTTCCTGATCAAGAACGGAAGGTCCGCCTTGGGTCAGCAGGGTCGGTCGCTCGTCGTCCGTGTACCGTCGGCTTACCACTTGATTGAAGACAAGTTGTTGAAACACACAATCAGACGCGTCGGGCCAGATGCGGACCTTGTGCGCAAACCTAATCAGACTTTTGTGAGCCATCTGGGCTGAATTGGACCGAATTGGGTGCATCAGGTCAAGAACAGTCTTGAGTGGGCTGCGATTTCACCATACAGTAATTATCGAGGAATTTCGGCGGCTGGATCCGGCTAGATTTCGTCTCTTCTCCTCCAAACCGCCGTCATCGTCCTTATAAATCGCCAACAAATGGGAGGAACGACAAGATGCGCTACACTATGCTGGGCACGGTTGCTGCCCTTTCGCTTTTCATCTGTGCCGCACCGGCACAAGCCGAGGATTCGACCGATCCGATCAAGATCGTCACCAACAACTGGACGAGCCAGCTCGTGCTGTCGAATGTCGTCGGCCAGCTCCTGCAGACAGAAGGGCTACAATGTCGAATACAAGTCCTCCGACACGCAGCTGCAATACACCGCGCTCGCCAACGGCGACATGGACTTCCAGGTCGAGGTCTGGGAAGGCTCGCAGGCCGAAGTCCTTCAACAAGGCGCTCGCCGGCGGTGCCGTCGATCTCGGCGCCCATGACGCCGTGACCCGCGAGGACTGGTGGTATCCGAGCTACGTGAACGAGATGTGCCCGGGCCTGCCGGACTGGAAGGCGCTCGATGCCTGCGCCGCGAAGTTCGCCACCGCCGAAACCGGCGCCAAGGGCCGCTTCGTCGGACCGCCGGCCGACTGGGGCAAGCATTATTCCGAGCGCATCCAGGCGCTCAAGATGAACTTCCAGGAAGTGCCGGTCGGCCAGGCGGCGACGCTGTGGGCCGAACTCCAGGCCGCCTATGACCGCAAGGAGCCGATCGTGCTGTTCAACTGGACGCCGAACTTCATCGAAGCGAAATTCGAGGGCGAGTTCGTCGAGTTTCCCGACCTACGAGCCGGCCTGCCTGACCGATCCCAAATGGGGCTCGAACCCGGATGCCGTCTATGACTGCGGCGCGCCGGCGAAGGGCTATCTGAAGAAGGCCGGCTCGCCAGCAGCTCGACGAGAAATGGCCGGAGGCCGCCGCCATCCTGAAGAAGGTGAACTTCACCAATCCGCAGATCGCCGCGGCCGCCGCCATGGTCGATGTCGACGGCATGACGCCGGAAGACGCGGCCAAGAAGTGGATCGCCGAGAACGAAGCGACCTGGAAGCCCTGGCTCGAATAAGACGCATCGAACGATTGGAGCCGGGCGCGGCTGACCGTTGCGCCCGGCTCCGCTTTCGTCGATTGGCGTCTCGACGATCGCCCCAGGCGGAGCGCATGGACAGTCACGCCGAAGATCTCCTGCCGCAATCTCTGGAAGATCTTCGGGCCCGATCCCGCAGGGTTTCCTGGCGCGCCATGGCGGCAGCGCCCGATCCGACGATGACTTCCAGCGCGGAGAGCTATATCGGCGCGGTGCGCGATGTTTCCTTCGATGTGCGATCCGGGCGAAATCCTCATCGTCATGGGCCTGTCGGGCTCCGGCAAGTCGACGCTGATCCGCGCCTCACCCGGCTCAACGATCCGACCGCCGGCCAGATCCTGTTCGACGGCCAGGACCTGATGAAGGCGACAGCCCGGCGAGCTGATCGAGCTGCGCCGCCACAAGATGGGCATGGTGTTCCAGCATTTCGGCCTGCTGCCGCATCGCAACGTGCTCTCCAATGTCGCCTTTCCGCTCGAAGTGCGCGGCGCCGCGCGCGAAGAGCGCGAGGCGCGGGCCCGCGAAATGATCAAGCTCGTCGGCCTCGAGGGCCGCGAGGGCTATTTCCCGCGCGAGCTGTCGGGCGGCCAGCAGCAGCGCGTCGGCATCGCCCGCTCGCTCGCCGTCGAGCCCGATATCTGGTTTCTCGACGAGCCGTTCTCGGCGCTCGATCCGCTCATCCGGCGCGAGATGCAGGACGAGTTCCTGCGCCTGCAGACGCCTGCTGCAAGAAGACCATCGTCTTCATCACCCATGATTTCGACGAGGCGATCCGGCTCGGCGACCGCATCGGCATCATGAAGGACGGCCGGCTCGTGCAGCTCGGCACGCCCGAGGAGATGGTCACCGCACCCGGCCGACGACTATGTGCGCGCCTTCACCAAGAACGCGCCGCGCGACCGCATCGTCACGCGTCGGCGCCATCGCCGACAAGACCGCGGGCAAGGCGAATGGCACGCCGATTGCCGGCCGTCGCCAAGATCGGCGATGTCGCCGCGCAGGTGCTGGCGTCGGACACAGCCGATCGCGGTCGTCGACGACGACGGCCGGCCGGTCGGCGCCGTCACCCGCGACGGCGATGATCGCGGCGCTCTATCCCGGACAGCGGCGCATGAGCGACGCGCGTCTGCCGCTCGGCGCAGCGCACGGTCGGCGGCGCCTCGGCCGTCCATCGCTCTTGATCGCTGGTCGCTGGTCGTCGTGCACGCGTCGCTGTCTGGCGCAGTTCGTTCCGTTGCTCGACAATGGCCGGCGGAATGGGTCGTCCCGGCCGCGCGACTGGATCACCGATTTCTTCGCCTGGTTCGCGCGCCATCGGCAAAGCCGGTGACGCGCGGCCATTGCCTGGCTGCTGGCGCTGCCGCTGGCCCTCGTCGAGGCGCTGCTCTATCGCGGCGTGCTCGCCTGGAAATGGCCGCCGCTGCCCTGGATCGCGATCGTCGGCGGGCACGGCCATCCTCGGCCACTGGATCGGCGGGCCGACGGCTTGCGCTTTTCTGCGGGCTCTGCGCGCTTCTATCTCGCGATCTTCGGCCTGTGGCCCGATGCCATGCAGACCCTGTCGCATCGTCCTCGTCACGGTGCCGCTGGCGGCGCTCTCGGCCTGGCGCTCGGCATCTGGGCGACGCGCGATCGCGCCGCGTCGAGAGCGTCCTCAACGCCGCCTTCGACGTGCATGCAGGCGACGCCGCACATGGCCTATCTCGGTCCCGTCGTCGTGCTGTTCGGCTTCGGCCAGGTGCCGGCGCATGCTGGCCACGCTCGGCTTTCGCCATGCCGCCGATGGCGCGCTGCACCATCCTCGGCATCCGCACCGTGCCGTCCGACATCATCGAGGCGGGCCGCATGTCGGGCTGCACGCCGCGCCAGCTCCTGTGGAAGGTCGAACTGCCCGCCGCCCAGCAGACCCTGCTGCTCGGCCTCAACCAGGTGGTGATGCAGACGCTCGCCATGGCGGTCATCGCCTCGCTGGTCGGCGCCTCGGGGCTCGGCCAGAAGCTGCTCTTCTCGCTGCAGCAGCTGCAGATCGGCAAGGCGGTCGAACAGGGCATCGCCATCACCCTCATCGCCATCGTGCTCGACCGCCTGACGCAGGCCTATATGCGACGCGACGCCGCCGCGCTTTGCGCCGCGGCACGCCGTGGCTCGCGCGGCACCGGCATCTCGTCGCTCTTCCTCGGCGCTGCTCGTCGTCGCGATCGTCGCTGCGCGCTGCTTCCCGGCGCTTGCGCGTGCTGCCGAAGGATCTGACGCTGTCCTATCGGCGCGCCGATCAACGACGCGGTGCGCTGGATCTCGAAGAACCTCTTCGCCTATATCAAGCCGATCCGCGACTGGCATCACCATCTGGCTGCTGCTGCCGATGCGCGATTTCTATCTGTGGCTGCCCTGGCCGACGGTGATCGGCGCGCTCGGCGCTCATCGGCTGGCATCTCGGCGGCTGGCGCCTGGCGCTGCTTCCCGTCTGCGCTCTTCGGCTTCATGCTGCTCACCGGCTTCTGGACGCCGCTGATGCTGACGATCTATCTCGTCACCGGCGCCACCATCCTCTGCATCCTGATCGGCGTGCCGCTCGGCATCTGGGCGTCGCGCAATGCCGCGCGTGGCGCGCGTCATCATGGCCATCTGCGACACGCTGCAGACCTTTCCGAGCTTCATCTATCTCATCCCGGTCATCATGCTGTTCCAGATCAGCGATCTCTCCAACGTCATCGCCATGCTCGCCTATGCGACGGTGCCGGCGATCCGCTACACCTATCTCGGCCTCATGCGCGTCCCGCCGGCGACCATCGAAGCGGCGATCGCGTCGGGCGCCACGCGCGCGCCAGCGGCTGTGGAAGGTCGAGCTGCCGATCGCCTTCCCGGAAATCCTGCTCGGCATCAACCAGACGATCATGATGGCGCTCGCCATGGTGGCGATCACCGCGCTCATCGGCTCGCGCGATCTCGGCCAGGAAATCTACAAGGCGCTGCCCGGCGCCGATACCGGCCGCGGCCTGCTCGCCGGCCTCGGCATCGCCTTCATCGGCATCATCGCCGACCGGCTGATCGGCGCCTGGGCCAGGCGGCGCAAGATGGAATTAGGCATCGCGTGAACCTCCGCCTGCTCGCCGGTGCCTGTGCCTTGAGCTTCGTGCTCGGCTCACTGCATTCCTACAGCGTAATTCTGGCGCCGCTCGAAGCGTGGCTCGGGTCGTCGCGCGCCGGGGTGAGCATCGCTTATTCGTTGGCAATTTTCAGCCTGGCGTGCGGCGTCCTGTTGAGCCCGTTGATCCTGTCGCGATTGACTTTCAGCCACACCGCCCTTCTCGCCGGGGCGATTGCCTGCAGTGGCATTGTCGCAGCGGCCACCGATCATTCGGTTACTGGCCTCGCCACCGGATTCGGCCTGCTCTTCGGTTTCGGCAATGGACTTGGCTACGGCCTGTTTCTCACTGCCGCCGACCGCTCGCTTCCCGCCAGTCCCGGCGCGGCCATTGGGATTGTCTCCGCCGTCTACAGTATCGGCAGCGTGTCCTTCGCACTGCTTCTGGGTTTCCTCGTTGAGCGCATGGATACGAGCAGCCTCCTCCACGTTTTCGCAGTCTGCGTCGCCGTCGGAGCTTTGATTGCCGCCGGGCTTGATGCGGGGCGAAAGAGCTCAGACACGGGACACTGCATCGTCGCAGGGATCGCGGATCGCGCCCCTCATCGTGCGCTACTGGATCGTCTATGCCTGCGGAGCCGCGGGCGCATTGATGGTGGCGGGCCATGCCGCCGAGCTAGTCCACGCCGCGGGATCGACTGCCGCATCCGCTGGGCCCATGGTTTTTGCGCTTGGCAACATCGCCGGCTGCCTCGTCGGCGGCTATCTGGCAGGAAGATGGAAGCCGGGGCATAGCCTTGCAGCGGCCGGGACGGTCGCGCTTGTCGCATTCCTTGCCCTTGCGATCGGGATGTCCAGTGCAGCGGTGCTTAAGTTCCTTGCCGTAGTCGGCTTCGCCTATGGCGCCTTGCTCACCTTGATTCCTGCGCTGCTAACGCGCCAGCTCGGCGCTGCCGCTGGTGCCGCCGCATTCGGATGGGTATTCACGGCCTGGGGTCTGGCCGGTCTCACCGCACCGTGGCTGGCAGGTGCGATTTTCGATGCTACCGGCGGCTACGGCCTATCCATGAGTTCTTGCTACCGTGCTGGCTGCAGTGGGAGTCGTCACGGCGTTGTCGCTACCGAAGGAATCGGCAGTCGGCGCGGGGGCGATTGTGCCCGCGGGGCTGGATGAATAAGCTGCCGCAACTTCAACTTCTGTCGGGACGGGTGCACCACGATTTCCAATTGCCTTACCACCAGCCACCTGGCTCACGTCGCATTGGGTTCATGAGTTTCGGCCACAATCAAACTGCACCACTGCCGCACGCACTGCGGCAATGACGGTAAGTCTCTAAAGCAGGATTGCAGAGTCGTCGAAACAAGCATAATTAGCAATCTCGAAAAGCATCAATCATTGCGCGGGCGTGCCGGCCTCTCGTTTGTTGCCGGCACGCCCGTTTCATAACATGCGCAGCTACATACCGGCATGCGGCCAGCGAAACCTCGACTGGCCTGGTGGGCTTCGGACGGGTTCGCCGCCATTCCCACCGCCGCGCTCGATCCGCCCCATCGTGCGGCGTCTCCTGCGGCCCCCGCGCTTATCGGGTCCGGGTCCCCGTCATTGTTATTCAGCCGCAGCCTTGGCGGCGCCGATGGTTTCGATTTCGGCAATCGACTGGAATTCGGTTAGATACTCGTGGTGATGCTTAGATAGCCAACGCACGACCCGGGTGTTGGCCAGGAGCTTTTTAACGTAGCCTCTGGCGACCGTGAGATGCAGGTTGTCGATCCCGTAGTCTTCTTCTACAGACTTGACCTGGGTCTGAAGGCTGGCGAGCTCACGTTCCATACGTGCGATTTGCTCGGACGTGACTCCCGTTGAATTGCCGGGGTGTTTTGTGCGCGGATTTACAAGGAGCTTCTCAGGCGTCGCAGCCAGCAGAGCCTTAGCGAACATACCGCTGAAATTACTCTGCCCCAGCATCAACTCGGCCGCCTCGATCTGGCGGATCGGAGTCATTCGGCGCAGCGTGTCGAACGCCACGATCGGACAGGGAGAGTCTTTGAGAATTTCGACAGCGTCGGCACAAATCCCATTCAAGCATTTTGGCGCGTCGCCGGACCGATCCCACTTCGAGCCCGAGGGCTTCGGCGATGCGATCTTCTGGAACGCCACGCTCAACCGCGCGCTTGATCATCTTGTATTCTTGGACGGCGGCGATACGGTTGATGCGTTTATTGTAGGTATAGGCTTCGTCGTCGGTGGAAACGAGGCACTCGACCATCTCGATCCCCAGTTCCTTCAAGGCTTCAATCCGGAGATGCCCATCGAGCAGGAAGTATCGCCCCGGCTGCTTGGGGTCGGGGGCGACAACTGGTGCTTCGACGAGACCAATTACGCGGATCGATCCCATGATCTGGGTGTATTTCTTGCTTTCTTTGGTGCCGGGCCGCAGCGTCTTGAGAGGTACCAGCTGGGAGAGAGCGACGACAACGCTCCGCCGCTCGAAGGACAGCTTCACGCGACCACTCCGATTTGTCTCGCGGGTCATCGCACGACCTCGCCAGTGATGCGGGCGGCCAACGCCTGCGGCATCGTTCCGAGGTCTTCGGCACGCAATAGGGTGCTGAACCGATCGTCGGCGAGAAGGCCTTTCAAGGCTTCGACGATGAACAGGATTTTCGCCTGAGCAAAGTCTGACTTCCTGACAAGCAGTCGCTGCTTTTCGGCTTCGCGCTGATAGACCCGAACGAGATCGGAAACCGTGACGCGCCGCGTGATCGTCTTGCGGCCAATGGTACTTTCCCGGATTGTCTTGCTGCGCTTCACGCGCTGATCCAGGATCCTGCGGATCGCCGTCAGTTTCTTGCCCTTGAGCTTGCCCGCAGCATAGGCATCGATAAGAATGTTCTGCGCCTCGTCACTTTCGGCGCGGGCGATGTCGACCGCCAGACTGAGGGGGATGAGTCCTGTTTCGACCGCCGAAACCAAACGCTCCTCGCCGCGCTCAAGCAGGACGACGATCATGTTGACCCAACTCGCCGTGCACCCGACTTTTGTGGCTATTTCGACATTGGTGTAGCCACGATGATGGAGAGCGCCGATTTCCTGCATGATGTCGAGCGGCCGATGCTGGCGGCGTGCGATGTTTTCGACCAGACTCATCACCAGACAGTCATTTTCCGGAACTTCGACGACAACTGCCGGGATGTCCGTTTCTCCAAGAAGGCGAAAAGCCTCCAGCCGGCCTTCACCGCAGATGAGGTCATATCGGACCTCTCCGCCCGATGTCCGGCGGCTTACGGTGATCGGGCGTTTGAGGCCGATGGTATCGATATTCTCGACGATCTCCTGGTGTTGACGCTTGTTTCGGGCGCGGGGATTGAGCACCGTGATCCGGGACAACGGGATCACTTCGATATTCTGGGGATGGGATGGAATCGTCATGCTGCCTCCATGATGAAAACCGGCCGCGCCAGCTCGTAAAGAAGGTCGAGCGTGTCGAACCGGTAGGCGTCGAATTGCAGTTCATTGTCTTCGGCGAGGTTGAAGCGCGCATTGGCGATGTCGATCCGGGGGAAGAGATAATAGTCGAACGGGGTCCGGTTGTTGGCATCCATGCGGACAACGGCCGTGATATCGGGCAGAAGCCCTGTATCGAAACGCAACCGCCACCGCAGTGAGCCGGATGGTGTCCGGCGACAGCGTGCGATCACCACAGACAGGGAGAACTCTTCGTTCACCTCGATCAGATCGGTGCTGGACTCCCGCCGGGCTGCTCCACCGGCATTCTGTATCCCTCGCAAAATCGACTCCATGACGTCCGGGTGAAGACGACGAAGCGCATGGTTGATCTCGATGTAACGGTAATCGCGCTTGGGGGAATAACCCACCAGACTGTAAGCCCTGAGGAGGCTGCCGAATCGCGAACTGTAGGCGCTACTCGACGATATCCCTTCCGTCTCGTCGATGATCAAGCCGGAGAGCATGCCCCGTTGCTCGAGCAGACCGCGCAAAGAGCTAAGCATCTCCTCGTCGGACAACCGAAACGACCGGGCGTGAATAATAGCCCGGGCCGCCTCGAATAGGTGCCGTTCGATGATGGCCGGGAAGGCATCCTCGGCACGGATCCACATGCCGGGCTCATTTTGAACTCTCTTCTTTTTGAGCTTGAAGGAGACACGGTTCCAGACGTTGTTGCCGATGTATTTCTCGTTAATCAGGATCTGGTGGACACTTCCCCGAGTCCATGGCCTGCCGAGATCGGTCAGGATACCCCGCGCGTTCAGGTCATCCGCGATCTGTTGTTCGCTACGGTTGTCGGTGACAAAACTGCGGTAGATCTCCCGCACCAGGGTGATTTCGGGATCGGGGCCAAGGGCCAGCACCACCCGATCGGTCTGGATGCTCTTGTGTTCACCTCTACTGAGTTCACCTTTGACCGCGCCAGTCTGATCAACGAGCATGCGGCGAAGGCCAAAGCCTGCGGGTCCACCTTGCCGGAATCCCAATTCGATCAAACGGCACTGGCCAGCAAAGACCTTGGTCGATAGCTCTCGGCTGTATTCACCGGCCATGGCGCGCTTGACGCCCTTGACAATCGTCGAGATCGGACTGCCATCATTTTCGAACTGTTCGGCACAATAATGAACGGCTATGCCTGCCCGGCGACAGACGTATTCGTAATAGGCGCTTTCGTCGGCGTCCTGGAACCGCCCCCAACGGCTGACGTCGTAAACGAGGATTGCTCCAAAGTCGGCGCGGCCGTTTTGGACATCATCGAACAGCTGCTTCAGACCATTCCGACCATCGAGCCGCAGCCCGCTCTTGCCGTCGTCGGCATAGGTTCGGACGATCTCGATTCCACGTTCGACAGCATAGCGACGGATCGCATCGCCCTGGTTTTCGGTGGAGTATTTCTGGTGTTCGGTCGACATGCGCACATACATGGCGGCGCGCGTCGGGGCCTGGGGCGATGAGCCAACTTTCTGTCCCTGATGTCGGCCCCGATTTGCCACGACGCATCATCTCCGGACCAGCCCGCGCCGGAGTGACGCACGGCGAGACACTGAAAATCAGGCGACAGCGATAGCGAAATCAGCCGTCTCCGCATCAAACCCACTATAGCTGTGAAGCGGAGGAAACATGTTACCGAAAAAGGGCAACAAGTTGCATCGGCAGGGAAACCGCAGCGAATCTGGAGTAGATTTCAATCTTAAAATTGCCGAAGCATTGCACGCAGAACTTGGATCGACCCATCGGTCCGTGAAGACCGTGATGCAATGGACAGGTGCCAGCGAGCGAGCGGTCAAAAACTGGTTCGCCGGATCGCATGGGCCGAGCGGTGGGCATCTGGTGGCTTTGGTTCACAACTCTGATACGGTCCTGAAGGCCTTCCTCCTGATGGCCGGCAGAAACAGACAAATCTTGAGCATCAGGCTTGCCGATCTCAGGAGGTGTCTGGTTGAATCCATCGAATGCATCGACAGACCCGATTGATGCAGAATCGATGAGTGGCGGGGGTGAAGAACCTGCGGAAAGCACTCTCGCTCGGCAAGACACGGCATTGCTAAAATAATCCCGCGCGCCATGGGTTGAATCCAGCAAAGGCAATTGCGATTTCAGCGCTGCGAACGCCGCGGTTGCAACAACCGGAATCAAATTACCTGATGCTGCAGGAGACTCCCTGTTCAACGGTCCAAAATTCCCTGTTCGCTTAGAAAAATTCCCTGTTCCCTACAGCAGGGAATTTGTGGCTATGTTACGGAATTTGCAGTGGAATTGTCAGGCTCCAGGGCCGCAATGAGCGCAAATTTCACGAAATTCCCTGTTTTTTCCCTGTTATCAGGGAATTTGAGGCCGAGACGGGTTCGTCCGCTGACTGGCTCCGCCACCATCTACTTTCAGTCGAAACTCCGACTCAATCCCGTGGCGGGAAGAGACCCTGAAATACAACGTTCAAGGTCCGCTCTTGTTACGGACGATCTTTAGCGCCAATCTCGACCAACAAGCCCGTCGACGCAAGCGCGATGCCGGCTAAGATTGCGAGAGCACCATGACCGGCTGGGAAATTCAGGGTCTGATGTTTACCAATTGCAGCTGTGCTTACGGCTGCCCCTGTCAGTTCAACGCGTTGCCAACGCACGGTTACTGTCGGGCGATTTGCTTTCTCCATGTCGATAGAGGCCATTTTGGTGAGGCTCAGCTAGATGATCTGAATATGGCGTTCGCGATTGCGTGGCCTGGCGCTGTTCATCAAGGCCACGGATCGATGCAGCCGATAATCGACGAGAGGGGAACTAATGCCCAAAGGGCGGCGTTGATCAATATCCTAACCGGCAAGGACACCGACCCGATGATGACAGTCTTTGCGATCTACACCGCCATGTGCGACACAATTCAAGATCCGGTTCATGCCAAAATCAGCATCGATTTCGACATGAACGGCCGGCGTGCCGGGTGTCAGGCGGAAGGAATAGTGACAAGCCGCGGAGAGCCGATCCTGAACCCGGTGACCAAAAAGGAACACCGCGCCGGGATATTACTGCCGAATGGGTTCGAGTATGGTCAGAGCGAGGTTGGACGAGGGTGGTCGAAGTCCACCGGCGCCGTAGACCTGACGCTTGAGGATAGCCATGCTCATTGGTGCGAGGTTCATATGAACCAGCACGGACGCATCCAGTAGAAACAGGCCATTTTGGTAGACTGGGTTTTGGCCATTCTGGGGACCATTACGTGGCAGAGCTGCCGAGTGTGAAGGCCGGTTGAGAGCCGTCTATGCAGGTGTCGAGGTCCCGCCCATGATGAACTCCACACAGCGGCTTCCCAACATCATGGCCGGTGCATTGGTATTGCCGGCATTGATGTTTGGCATCGCCGAAAGATCGCACACCCGCAAATTCTGGATGCCACGGACCCGCATCCTGGAATCGAGAACTGCCATGCGGTCGCCGTTCGCGCCCATCCGGCAGGTACCGCTTGGGTGATAGTTGGTTTTCACGAAGCGCTTGCAATGTTTCATGATCGCTTCATCGCTCACGTCCTTCGGATCGGGAATTGCGATTCGCTCGATCCGGTCCGCGAGCGGCTTCGAATGGAAGGCACGCAGGAAAAACTTCTGCCCGCCGATCATGGCGCGCATGTCGGCCGGGTCCTTCAGGAGATGCGGCGATACCAATGGCATATCATCGGGATTGGACGACCGAAGCCGCACATACCCGCGTGACTTCGGCTTGACCACGACGGTTGTAACCGTCAGCCCATAGGTGTCTTCGACAAGGCCAAGCGTATCGCGGTCGAGATATACGATTGGCACGCAGAAAGCCTGGATTGTGGGTTCGCCTTCAGGATCAGCCGGATTGACGAAGGCTCCGGCTTCGACCCCGGCCGAGGTGATTGGCCCCGAGCCGAAGAGCTTGAACTGAAGGCCGCTGCGCAGCATCCGCCAGCCAACCCCCTGCTTGTAATAACCATAGGGACCGTTCGCCATGGCAACGAGGGGGACTTCGGGATGGTCGATCAGGTTTTCGCCGACTCCGGGAAGGTCAAGGGTGCATGGAATGCTGTGGGATTTCAGGTGATCCGCTGGCCCTATCCCGGACAGCATAAGCAGTTGCGGCGTAACGAGCGAACCTGCGGCCACGATGATCGCGCGTTCGGCAATTGCCCTTTGCTCGGTCCCGTCGCGACCGCGATAGGTGACGCCCACTGCCACCCCACGTTCAATCTCGATCCGGCGCACTGGCGAATTGAGACGAACGGTGAGATTCGGATTGCCGTCGAGCGGCGCGATGAATGCGGAAGCCGCGCTGCTGCGCTTTCCCCGCCTGTTCATGAATTGATAAAATCCGACACCGCGCTGCGATGCGCCGTTAAAGTCGTGATTGAAGGGTTCGCCCAACGCCTGAACGCTCTGCACGAACCAGCGCGAGACTTCGTTGATATAACCCGGATCGGAAACCAGCAGCGGACCATCGGCGCCGTGGCGGTCGTCATAAAGCCGGTCGTTGCCCTCCATCGTGCGGAAATGCGGCATTACGTCCGCCCATCGCCAGCCGGGATAGTCGTTGTCGCCGCGCAAGAGTTCGTGCCACTCCTCATAGTCGGATGGGCGGCCGCGCATGTAGACCTGCGCATTCACCGACGATCCGCCACCGAGGACATTGCCTTGCGGGATATCGTGCACCCGGCCATCGAGATGTTCTTGGGGTACGGTGCGATGGTAGCGCATGTATTTGCTGCCGTTGATCATCTTGAAGATGCCCGGCGGCATATCGAGCAAGGGGTGCCGGTGCGAGTATCCCGCTTCCAGCAGCAGCACGCGCCCACAACCTTCCGTGACCAGTCGGGCGGCCGCAACACATCCTGACGATCCGCCACCGATGACGATATGGTCGTAGCTGTCTTTCAATTTGATAGGTTTCCCCTCCCGCCCCAGCCTGTATCAAGCCCGGACTGCCTCGAGCCCTTTCCAGTCGAATGCGATGCCGTGACCCGGCCTGTCGGGGGCGATCGCGAAGCCGTTTTTTATTGTGAGTGGTTCAGAGATAAATCGGTCGAGGCCAAACCCATGGGCTTCGAGATAGGACCGGTTCGGCACGGCCGCGAGCAGATGCACGGTCACATCATGGGCGCCGTGCGATGTCACCGGCAGATAGAAGGCTTCGGCGAGGTGAGCGATCTTCATGAAGCTGGTGATGCCGCCGCAATTGGTGACATCGGGCTCGGGATAGGTGACGCCGCCCGAGGCAATGAGGTGGCGGAAATCCCAAAGGGTGCGAAGATTCTCGCCGGCGGCGATGGGCAGGCCCCCTTCGCGCACGACGCGCGCATGGCCTGCCACGTCATCGGGCGAAATCGGTTCTTCGAGCCATGTCAGGTCATAAGGCGCGAACGCCCGGGCGGCGCGAATGGCTTCGTCGGCCGACCACTTCATGTTGGCGTCGGCCATCAGCGGGAAGTCGCCGCCAAGATGCTTGCGCATGGCGGCCACGCGTTCGACGTCTTCGGAAAGGCGCTGGCGTCCGACCTTCATCTTGATCGCACGAAACCCGCGCCCGAGATTCCGGTCGGTCTGCTTCAGGAGCCGCGGTAGCGGAAATTCCAGATCGATGCCGCCCGCATAACAGGGTACGAGATTTGAAAATCCCCCAAGCAACTGCCAGAGAGGCTGATTGAGCCGCCTTGCCTTGAGGTCCCAAAGTGCCATGTCCACGGCCGACAGCGCCAGAACGGTGGGGCCACCGCGGCCCCCATAATGCATCTCCCACCACAGGGTGTTCCAAATAGCCTCGATGTTTTCGGCATCCTTGCCGGCTATGATCGCGGACATTTCACGGTTGACGATGTCGGCGACCGCACCGCCATTGCGGCCTACGGTGAAGGTGTAGCCCACACCCTCCGCCCCATCGCCGTCCCTGACCCGCGCCGTCACCAGTTCGAAATCGCGCATGATGCCGTGCATCGAGTCGGTGAGCACCTCCGGCAAGGGAATGCGATAGTAACCGGTGATGAGGGAAGCGATATTTGCCATCGGTCTGTCGAGGTTAGACGATACCGAATCCGGCATCAACCGGCAGGCTGACGCCGTTGATCATCGAAGCGCGGCCGGAAAGCAGGAATAGGACGGCTTCTGCCACTTCTTCAGGTTCGATGAAGCGTCCAAGCGGCATTCTCGCCAGCATGGGCGCGGATTTTTCCGGGTCGCTCCAGGCCTTGCGTGCCATATCTGTCAGCGTGATGGCCGGGTTGACACAATTGACCCGAATGCCCAAGCGCCCGAGCTCATTGGCCATGACACGGCTCATCGCATCAAGGGCGCCCTTGGAGGCACAGTAAGCTGCGTGATCTGCAAAGCCGGTAAAGGCGGAAAGGCTGGAGACATTGACGATCGCCCCGCCAGTTTTCCTTGCGATGCATGATCGCGCGTATTCCTGTGCCACGATCATCGGTGCGAGGGTATTGACGGCAATGAGGTGATTGAACGACTCCACGCTTACTTCGAGGAAACTTTCCAGCGTTGTCGTGCCAGCACAATTGACGAGAAAGTCTGCGGGCATTGCGATTCTCGCCGCCTGGCGGGTTGCCACCGGGTCGGCGAGGTCGACCGCTGTCGTGCGGCATCCCGTTTCAGCGGCGAGGACCTTAAGATCAGCGGCAGTGCGGCTGAGCGCAGTGACAGAAGCGCCACGCGCAGTGAGCATGACTGTGACTGCCCGCCCGATGCCTTTCCCCGCACCGGTGACCAGGACCGATTTGCCGGAAAATTCGGAACCTAGATCCATGGATATCTAACCACGCGCACGGCTTCCGGCGATCTTCGCCTGGAGGATGACGACGGCGAGCAGGAACAGGCCGCGAATGACGGACTGCCAATAGGCGGATAGGGAGATCCAGCCGAGACCATTTTCGAAATTGAGAATATTAAACACCATGGCGAGAAGCAGCGCCCCCGCCAGTGTCGCGCCGATGGAACCGACGCCGCCGCTAAGCAGCGTTCCACCAACCACCACCGAAGCGATGGCGAAGAGCTCCCAACCGACTCCTTCGGTCGGTTGCCCGGCGCCAAACTGCGAAGCGAGAATGACGCCCGCCAGGCCGGCAAGCAGGCCGGAAGTTACATAGACGCCCGTCAGCGTACGTTCTACCTTTAACCCCATCAGCCGCGCCGTCGTTTCGCCGTCGCCGACGGCTAGGATGCGGCGACCGGCCGGATGACGCTCGATGGCGATCCAGCCGATGACATAGGCCGCTAGCGCGATCCACGCGGGGATTGGAAACCCGAGGAAATCGTCCTGGCCGATCATCGTGAAACCGCTATCGTAGGAGACGGAGACGGACTGGTTGCCTGCCAGAAGCAACCCGGTGCCGTAGGTTGCGAGCATTGCCGCAAGTGTCGCGATGAAGGGCTGGATGCGAAGCCTTGTGATGACGAGGCCGTTGACCGCGCCGACGGCGAGACCCGCGGCCATCCCCCCGAGGAGTCCGGCGGCCCAGTGGTAGGGCGACAGCATTGCCGCCACCACGCTTGTCATCGCAGCCGTTCCCCCCACGGAGAGGTCAATGCCGCCGGTCATAATCACCAAGGCCATGCCGAGTGCGATCAGCGCGAACATGGAATTGTACCGCAGGAAACTGAGGGCATTAAAAGTCGAAAGAAAATTGTCGTAGCGCAGGGCGCCAAAGGCGATGAGCCCAACAAGCGCCGCGATGACTCCTAGCCGCGCGAGATCCGTGTTGGAGCGGGGAGCCAGCGGTCCCAGGAAGCCGAGTTTTGAAGCGGCGTTGCTCATGGCGTTATCCCCGGTCGGCACGCTGCTGGATGAAGACCGCGAACACGATGAGCCCGGCCTTGACGATGAGTGCAGCCGCATCCGGCACGCCATTGGCAAGTAACGTGTAGCGGACAAGCTGAATAACGCAGGCACCAAGCAGCGTTGACAGGATAAGGGCGCGGCCGCCCGAAAGCGATGTGCCGCCCACGGCGACCGCCGCGATGGCATCGAGTTCCATGCCGAGACCGACGAGATTGGCGTCGCTGGCCGAATTGCGCGCCACCACGACAAGGCCGGCAATGCCGGCGAGTCCGCCGCTGATCGCATAGACCAGCCATTTCACCCGCTTCGCCGGAATGCCCGCGAGCCGGGCGGCCTTCTCATTGCCGCCGACGGCAATGATCTGCCGGCCAAGCACCGTGCGCTTGATCAGAAACGCAGCGGCCGCCACGACCGCGATCATGATGATGACCTGGGTTGGAACACCGAAGACGCGGCCAAGAGCGATGAACTGGAAGGTTTCGTTCTTGAATACCTGAAGATTACCGTTGGTCATCACCTGCGCGATGCCGCGTCCGGCGATGAACAACACCAGCGTCGCCACGATGGGCTGGATCGAATACCGGGTGATCAGCATGCCGTTGAACCAGCCGAACAGCGCCGCGACGACCACCGGAAAGCTGAAGGCAAGCGCTACGGCAAGCACCGGATTCGGTATGTGTACGATGGATCCGAGAAAAATCATCGGCGCGAGCGCCCCCGAGATCGCCATCAGCGATCCAACCGACAAGTCTATTCCCCGGTCGCGATCACCAGCGTCATGCCGACGGCGACGATGACGATGGTGGCGACCTGGGTCAGATTTACGTTCAGCGTTTGCCACGACAGAAAATTCGGCGTGACCGCGATGTTGAAGACGATCAGGACAAGGAATGCGGTAAGCGTGCCGTAACGGCTGATCCAGGGCAGCAGCCCGCCCCGCACCGTCGCCGACGCGGGCGCCGCCGTGTCAACCGGCGTCATGGCGCGGTCCCGTGCTGGTGCGCCATGGCGGATAGAAGCCGTTCCTCGGTCAGTTGACCGCCCCCGAGATCTGCGACCGAATAGCCGTCGCTCAACACCGTGACATGATCGGCAGCGGCGATCAGCTCTTCCAGCTCGGAGGAGATCATCAGCACGCTCAAGCCCTCATCGGCCAGCGAGCGCAGCAAATTGAGGATTTCGGCCTTGGCGCCGACATCGATGCCACGGGTCGGCTCGTCGACGATCAACAGCTTCGGGTTCATGCACAGCCAGCGGGCAAGCAGCACTTTTTGCTGGTTGCCGCCGGATAATTCGCGGACCATCTGCTCGGGCGAAGCGCATTTGATGCCGAGAGCCTTGATGTAGCGATCGACGATCTTCTGCTGCGCGTCGTGATCGACGATGCCGGACTTTTGCAGCCGCGGAAGGAGGGCCAGCGTGATATTTTCGCGCACGCTCATTTCGGGAACGATGCCCTCGACCTTGCGGTCCTCGGAAAGAAAGCCGATGCCGTCCCGGATGGCGTCGCCGGGCTCGGAATAGCGCCGTTCCACCCCGTCCACTTTCACCACCCCCTTGTGCTTGCGGTCGGCGGCGTAGATCAAGCGGGCGGTTTCGGTTCGCCCGGAGCCAAGAAGACCGGCCAGTCCTGCGATTTCGCCCCGGCCGATCGCCAATGAGACGTCGCGAACCCGCAACCCGGCGCCCAGCCCTTCGGCCTCGACAAACATGGCGCCGCCCGATGCCTGGCGGTTGCGCGCTCCGGCAGTGAAGGCGGTGAGTTCCTTGCCGAGCATCGCCCGTACCAGCGCGATCTTGGAAATATCCTTCATGGCGCTGACGGCGACCGTGCGGCCATCGCGCATAATAGTGACGCGATCGCAGATGGCATAGAGCTCGTCGAGCCGATGACTGATAAAGACGGTGGCGACACCATCCGCCTTGAGCGTGCGGATGGTATCGAAAAGTACGACGACCTCGCGCTCGTCAAGCGAGGAAGTCGGCTCGTCCATGATTACGAGGCGTGCATTCTGGGTGACGCCGCGGGCGATCGCCACCATTTGCCGGGTGGCTGCCCCGAATTCATCCAGCGGACTTTCCACATCTACGTCGAGATTGAACCGGGCAAGCAACAGACGCGCCTCCGAATTCATCCTGCGGCGGTCGACAAGTCCAAAACGAACCGGCTCGCGTGCCAGAAAGATGTTCTCGGCGACGGAACGGTGCGGCGCGAGGTTGATTTCCTGGTAAATGGTGGCAATCCCCGCCGCCTGGCTGTCGGCGGTGGAGCGGAAGTTGGCGGGCTTGCCCTGAAACGTGATCGTTCCGGCGTCGCGGGAATGGACGCCGGTGAGAATCTTGATGAGAGTCGATTTTCCCGCTCCGTTCTGGCCGACGAGCGCCATGACCTCTCCGGATTCGAGTTCCAGAGAAGCCGATGACAGGACCCTCACCCCGGAAAAACTCTTGTCGATGCCTTCCATCGAGAGCAGCAACGGCACTTCCTCCCCGACTGCATTTGTGCACTCGCTTCGCGATGGAAGCAATGTGCGACTGGATGGCCAAAAAGGCAGCGGGACCAGCCAGAGAAGATTCCGGCCGGCCACGCCTGGGAGGATCAGTAGGCGTTGGGGAGTTCCGCCGCGGCATTGGAAGGATCGTAGAATTTGTCGTCGTTCTTCAACACGGGCTCAATCTTCTCGCCGGCGGCGTAACGCGCCATGGTCTCGAAAGCCTTGGGGCCAAAGCGCGGGTTGCATTCGACGACGGCGGCGATTTTTCCGTCGACTACCAACTGAACGGCTTCCTTGCCGCCGTCGATCGACAGCACGAGCACGTCCTTACCGGGAATCTTGCCGGCGGCTTCGAGTGCCGCGATGGCGCCAATCGCCATTTCGTCATTGTGGGCATAGATGATGTCGGCGTCCGGGTGGGCCTGCAACAGGGATTCCGCCACTTGGCGGCCCTTGTCGCGGGCAAAATCGCCGGTCTGCGAGGCCACGATCTCGAAACCGCCGGCCGCGTTGATCACGTCATCGAAGCCCTTCTTGCGGTCATTGGCGGGAGAGGAACCGGTCGTGCCCTCGAGCTCGATGATCTTCGACTTGCCGTTGGCATTCTTGATGAGCCATTCGGCCATGCGCTGGCCTTCCTGAATGAAGTCGGAGCCGATGAAGGTGACATAATCCTCGCCGGGCTTGGCGAGCGACTTGTCGACGTTGCGGTCGAGCAGGATCACCGGAATGCCGGCCTTCTTGGCTGCCATCACGGCCGGGATGAGCGGCTTTTCTTCGCGCGGCGCGAGAAAGATCAGATCGACCCCTTGCGCGATCATAGAGTTGACGTCGGCGACCTGCTTGGCGGCCGAGCCCGCGGCGTCGGTGTAGACGAGCTGGTGGCCCAGCTTGGCCGCCTCGGCCTTCATGCTGGCGGTCTGGGCGATGCGCCAGGGATTGTTCGATTCCACCTGGGCGAAGCCGACCTTGTAGCTATCCTTTTTGGGCAGCGGGGGCAGCTCCGCAAGGGCCGTGCTTCCAGTCAGCGCCACGGCGCCGAGAGCGCCTGCGGAAATCAGCAAATGACGGCGGGTAATGGATGACATGGGGTTTCCTTTCTCCCTAACTGTCCAGCTTCTGTTGGCCGGATTGAAGCAACAATCTGCTTCACACCCGAAGATATTGCGCTCATAATATTAGCAGTCAAGAAAAATTCCATGGCCTTAAGCACTCTCGATCACGACCACCGGTAGACGCAGTGGCAAACCCGAACGGCAAACCAAAGCCCAAGAAGTTGGTCGAAGCAGCGAGTCCGCAGCCCAAGGGAAAACGCGGCAGACCGACAATGACCGATGTCGCGCGGATTGCCGGCGTATCCCAGTCAAGCGTATCGCTGGTTCTCAATCGGATGATCGGGGCCCGCATCTCCGGCTTAACGCAGCAACGGGTAATCGAAGCTGCCCGGCAGATAGGCTATGAATTGCCGGCAATCCGCCGCGCCTCCTCGCTGGGTTCGGAGCCGCGCACCATCGCCTACCTGGTTGACGAAATCTCCACCAGTCCGCATCCCGTCGTCACCCTCGACGGGGCGCGCGACTTTGCTTTCGAACAGGGCTTTCTTGTCGCCGCCCATGTCACGCGCTCCAACCCGGATCTCGAAGAAGCGACGATCACATCCATCAGGCGTGACAAATCGATCGTCGGTGTCATCTACTCGACGATATTCACGCGGCGCGTCAATTTTCCGAAATTACTGGAAGACATTCCCACCGTGCTGCTCAATTGCCATGCCGAACCGCGCCAGCACATCGCGATTCTGCCCGGAGAAGTCGCCGGCGGGTTCGCCGCCACTGCGCACCTGACGGCGCTGGGGCACCGGCGAATCGGCTTCATCAACGGCGAGCCATGGATGGATGCCGCGGTCGATCGTCTTAAGGGCTATCGGCGGGCGCTGGCCGCGGCGGACATCGCCTTCGATGGATCATCTGGTGCGGAATGGCGACTGGCTTCCCACGCGGGGATATCAGCTGGCTTGCGAACTTCTCGGGCTCGACAATCCACCAAGCGCAATCCTATGCGGGAACGACCTCATGGCGATCGGCGTGCTCGAAGCGGCAAGCAAGCAGGGACTGAGCGTGCCAGAAGACATTTCCGTCATGGGTTACGACGATCAGGAGCTTGCGCGGTACACTCACCCTCCTCTGTCGACGCTGGTGCTGCCAAATTATGAGATGGGGCAGCGCGCGGTGGAGGCACTGCTCGATATGACCATTCACGGCAAGTCAGCGAATCCTGTGACGATCAAAATTAATGGCCCCGTGGTCCAACGCGCCTCGACCGCCCAGTATCAACCGCTAACGACGACGCCCAAGGATTCCAAACAGGAACTCGGAAGTGGAGAGCATTCATGGACAGTGCAATTGAGGAAATGATCTAGGCCATGAATGGCTTCAATATCTCCAACATGAGCTGGGTAGTAATTTGTTGCAGGACGTTAGCCTTTCACCACGCCTTCCATCAGCCCCTTGAAGAAGAGCTTCTGGGCGAAGGTGAAGGCGATGAGGCCCGGGGTGACGACGAGGACGTAGACCGCGGCGAGCGCCGGCCAGGACCACTGCCCGAGGCCGCCCTGGGCGCCGGCAAGCACGACCGGCATGGTGCGCACGTCCTGGTCGTTGGTGAGCGTCGTGCACAGCAGGAACTCGCCCCAGGCGGTGACGAAGTTGACGATGAACACGACGACCAGGCCGTTCCGCACCATCGGCAGGCCGATCATCCACAGCGTCTGCCAGGGCCCGGCGCCGTCGATCTTCGCCGCCTCGATCATCTCGTGCGGCACCAGCTGGAAGACGCTGCGCATGATCAGCACGCTGATCGCGAGGTTCAGCGTGACGTAGGGCAGGATGAGGCCGCTGGTGCTGTTGATCAGGTCGAGATAGTCCTGGATCTCGTAGACGCTGATGATCGAGACGACGCGCACCGGGAAATAGAGCGACACGAGCAGCGCCGCGACGACGATGCCGCCGCCGCGCGGCCTCAGATGGACGAGCGCATAGCCGGCGAGCACGGCGCAGATCGTGGTGAGAAGCACCGTGCCGGCGGTGACGTAGATGCTGTTGAACAGGTTGATCGGCAGCGTGTCGATCTTCTCGAAGACGTAGCTGTAGTGGGTGAAGTCGAACTTCCGCGGCCAGAAGTCGCCGCGCATCGCGTCGGGGCGCGACTTGATCGACATCATGAGCACCCAGGCGAGCGGCAGGAGGATGATCACCATGAAGAAGTTGATCACCGCGTGACGGACGATGGCGCTGCGGTTCCGCTTGAACCAGCCCGGCGCCGGTCGCTGACGCGGCCGCTGCCGAGATGGGCAGCTTCGAGCGCCATGGTCACGCGTCAGCTCTCGCTCAGCCCTTGGGCCGGAAGATGCGAAGCAGGAAGATCATGACGAACATCATCGAGACCGCGCCGATCATGCCGATGGCCGCGGCGAAGCCCTGCCGCCAGAGGCCGAGCTTGAACGCCTGGTCGTACATGAAGATGGTCCAGGTGTAGGTCGGCGAGTCGCGGTTGAAGCCGCCGAAGATCAGATACTCGTCGATCACCGCCATCGAGGTGCCGAAGCGCAGCACGACCAGGATCATCATGATCGGCGCCAGCCGCGGCCGCGTCACATGCCAGAAGACCTGCCATTCGTTGGCGCCGTCGATGCGGGCGGCTTCCGGCAGGTCCTTGGGGATCGCCGCGAGGCCGGCGAGGAAGAAGATCGTGTGGTAGCCGAGGCCCCACCACACTTCCATGATCGCGACCGCGGGCAGGGTCAGCGGCGTGCCGCCCAGCCATTGCGGCGCGTTCGTAGCAGGGTGAACAGGCCGAGCGATGTCGACCAGGAAGTGGTTTATCGGGCCGACCTGGTAGTTGTACATCCACTTCCACAGCACGAAGACGAGCGTGCTCGGGATCACCGCCGGGATGAGCAGCACCACGCGGTAGAAGGTCGCCAGACGCGGATTGGTCACCCGGTCGACGAGGATGGCGAGCAGCAGCGGCAGGATGATCGTTCCCGGCAGGAACATGATGGTGAACAGCGCCGCGCGCCACAGGCTCTTCCACATCAGCGGATCGTTGAACGCCGCGATGTAGTTGTCGAACCCGACCCAGTTCGCCGGCTCGTTGGACAGGTACTGGAAGTCGGTGAAGCTGATCCAGAGGACGCGGAAGATCGGGTAGACCTGATAGCCGACGAAGAAGGCGAGCGCCGGCAGCAGGAACAGCCAGGGGCTCACGCCTTGCCGCAGCGCGCTCAGCACGCGCCGCCCAGCCTGCCGGCGCGCAGCGCCGGGCTCGCGCTTACCCGGTCGGATGCGATCGTCTCTGCCATGCGCTATGCCAACGGATTCGACGCGCCAAGCGCACATCGTGCACATCGAGCAAGGACCAGGGGCGGATTGCCCGGCCCTGGTCCTCGCGTCATGCGCCGATTACTTGCCGCGCTTCATCTCGGCCTGGACCGCCTCGATGACCTTCTGCATGGCCGCCTTCGGATCGGCCTCCTCGCCCTTGAGATAGGTCTCCCAGACGGGCTTGCCGATGACGAACTGCTGCAGGCCGAAGATGTGGTTGGTGATCGCCTTGGCCTTGTCGAGCTGGCCGCGGACCAGCGCCGACGAAGTCGGGCATCCAGTCCGGCTTGTTGGCGTCCCATTCCGCGTAGATGGACTTGTAGGGCGGCAGCTGGCCCGGATGGCCGCTCTCGGTGCCGGCGATCGAGTCCTTCCAGATCTGCGGGTCGTAGGTCAGCGCCTTGATGTATTCGGCCGCCTTCTCCTTGTTCTTGCCGTGCTTGAACAGCGCGCAGCCCGTCGTCCAGAACACCGTCGAGCCCTCGCCGTTGGCGAACTTCGGCAGCGGGCCCATGATGCAGAAGCTTCGGATCGTCCCAGTTCTGCGGCCATGCGCAGCGGCGCGTTGAAGTACTTGTGATAGTAGCCGACGCGCTGGGCGGCGAAGGCGACCTCGTCCGGCGTGCCGTTGACGCCGCCGTCCGACGCGCCCTCGAGCAGGATGTCGGGATGCGACAGCGCCATGATCTTCTTCATCAGCATCAACGCCTCGATCGCGGCGTCGCTGGTGAAGTCGAACAGGCCCTCCGACGTGTAGACATCGCTGCTCATGCTGTGCGTCATCGGCGCGAGCGAGCGCCAGCCATGCGAATCGAAGGTGGCGCCGAACGGCGCGGCGCCGGAATCGACGATCGCCTTGGCATTGGCCAGGTGCTCGTCCCAGGTCGCGGGGGCCGCGTCGGGCAGGCCGGCCTTGGTCGTCAGGCCCGAATGCCAGCGAGTTGCCGATCACATCGAGCAGGAACGGCCAGCCGTAGAGCTTGCCGTCGATCGTGTTCTCCTCGCGGATCGACGGGATGATGTCGTCGAGCACGTCCTTCGGGATGTAGTTGTCCCACGGCTCGATGACGTCGGCCTCGATCATCGCCGACATTTCCACGAACGGCGTCTGGCCGACATAGACGTCCCAGGTGCTTTCCTTGTTCTTGGCCTCGGCCACGAAGCGCTCGATGCCGAAGCCCTCGACCGGCGCGATCTGGTAGTTGATGCCGGGGAATTTCGCGTTCACCGCCGGGATGCCGGGATGAAGGTCCTCGATCCACTGATAGAAGGTCGGCGTCAGCGGGCGGTCCTGCGCGAAGGCCGATCCGATGCCGGTCTTCGCCACGGTCGCCGACGCCGGCCAGGCCGAGGCCGGCGACCAGGCTTCGCGTGAGGAACTCGCGCCGGTCGATGCTCCCTCGCAGCAACTGCCGGCGTGCTGCCTGCTGCAGGATGTATTCCTGTTCCTTTCGCATTGTCATCGGTTACCTCCCGGAGTGATTCAGTTTTTCTGGATCTCGTTAAATGGACGGCGGAACTCTCGTATAAAATTTCCAACCCTGCAACGGCATCTTGCCGAGCCGGCTGAGGCAGCGCTTCCGATACGGCTGCATGCCACTGGGCCTCGACAGAGAGCGTAACAGATATTATCAGATAATATGATAAATGCCAAGATGCTCGCTAGGATAGTCCCATGAACGTGCTCGATCGCTTCCGGCTGGACGGCAAGCGCCTGTTCATCACCGGCGGCAGCCGCGGCTTCGGCCGGGTCATCGCGCTTGCGGCGGCGGAGGCCGGCGCCGACATCGTGCTGAACGCCCGCGACCCCGAGGCGCTTGCGAGGACCGCCGGCGAGGTGCGCGAGCGCGGACGCCAAGTCTGGACCTTTCGCCGGCGACATCGCCGACCCGCCGCGTGCGAGGCGCTGTGCGCGCGCGTGCTCGCCGAGGCCGGGCCCATCGACATCCTGGTCAACAATGTCGGCGGCCGCAATCTCGACGTGGCGATCGAAGACACCGACCTCGAGACCTGGCAGAGCTTCGTCGATCTCAACCTGACGCACTGCTTCCTCTGCACCAAGATGATCGGCGGCGCGATGCTGGCGCGCGGCGAGGGCCGCATCATCAACATCGCCTCGATCAGCGGCCTCGTCGCCAATCGCGGCATCGGCGGGCGTCACTACGAGACGGCCAAGGCGGCGGTCATCCATTTCACCCGCGCCACCGCCGCCGACTGGGCGCCGCGCGGCGTCACCGTGAACGCCATCTGTCCGGGCCTCTTCATGACCGAGCCGAATCGTCGCCTGGGCGAAGAAGCATCCGGAGGTGATCGAGACCTTCGTCAGCGCCGTGCCGATGGGCCGCACCGGCGAGCCGCACGAGATCGGCCCGCTGGCGGTCTATCTGGCCTCGCCGGCGTCCAGCTACGTCACCGGCGCGGCCTTCGTGATCGATGGCGGGTACACGCTCTGGTGACAGCTGATCAGTCGCGGCATCGTTCTAGAGCCTTGCAGCGCCGATAAGTGTCCATCCACGGCCGCAGCCGCTCGAACTCCGCGCTTGCCGCGATGACGTCGGCATCGGCGTAGCGCTTGCCGACGATCTGCATGCCGACCGGCAGGCCGTTCTCCGCCAGCCCGGCGGGAACGGTCGCCGCCGGATAGCCGATGAAGTTGATCAGATAGGTCATGCACCAGCCGATCAGACGGTCGATCGCCTCGCCGTTGATCTCCGCCGGCCCGACGGTGTTGCCGTCCGTCGCATTGTCGACGGCGAGGCAGGCGAGCGTCGGCGAGACCAGGAAGTCGTAGCGGTCGAGCACGCTGCGCAGCGCGTCGAAGACCTCGGTGCGCACCGCCTGGTCGGCGAGGAATTGCGGTGACCGTCATCTTCCGCCCGATCTCGTCCCAGTGCCAGAACTCCGGCGGAAAATCGTCGTGGTGGTCGCGGACGAGGTCGATGCCCTCGCGCTTGAAGCCTTCGAGCGCGGCGACCTGCTTCGGGGCGATGAAGCGGCACCACACATCGCTCAGCTCCCGCTGCGAGCGGCGGATGCCGATCTCCACCTCCTCGACATGCGCGCCCGCCTCCTCGAACGCCGCGACCGCCTTGTCGACCACGGCGATGACGCGCGGGTCGACCGGGAAGATGCCGTAGTCGCGCGTATAGGCGATCTTCTTGCCGGCGACCGAGCCGCGCAGCGCGGCCATGAAGTCCACGCTGCCCTCGATCGCAGTAGGGGTCGCGCGAATCGTAGCCGGCGAGCACCGTCATCGCCAGGCGGCGTCCTCGACCGTGCGGGTGATCGGGCCTTCGAAGATGAAGGGCACGTTGCCGCCGAAGGCCTCGGGCCGCGTCACCAGCGGCACGCGCCCGAAGGACGGCTTGTAGCCGTAGACGCCGCACCAGGAGGACGGGATGCGGATCGAGCCGCCGCCGTCGGTGCCTTCGCAGAGCGGCAACAGCCCCGCCGCCACCGCGCCGGCGCTGCCGCCGGAGGAGCCGCCGGTGTTCTTCGTCAGGTCGAAGGGGTTCTTCGACGGTCCGAACAGGTAATTGTCGCAGGTGCCGCGGAAGCCGAAGACCGGGCTGTTGGTCTTGCCGACGAAGATCGCGCCGGCCTGCTCCATCCGCTCGGCGAACATGCAGTAGGTGTCGGCGACGTAGTTCTTCAGCGCGCGGATGCCGCCGAAGGTCGTGACCCAGCCCGGCTTGAAGTCGAAGCAGTCCTTCATGGCGATCGGCACGCCGTGCAGCGGGCCGACCTCGTCGCCGCGCATGATCGCGGCTTCCGCCGCCTTCGCCGCCTTCCGCGCATCGTCGTAGCCGAAGATGACCAGCGCATTGATCTTGGGATTGTGCGCCTCGATGCGGGCGATGGCGGCGTCCACCACCTCGACCGGCGATATCTCCTTGCGGCGGATTCTTGCCGCCAGCGTTGCGGCCGAATTCGGTCTTCGCCAGATTTTCCTGTCGGCCTGCCATGATCTTCTTGCCTCGCCTGGAGTCTATGTCGCGGACGCCTTCGCCATCACTGACCGGATGGAATGCAGGCCGAAGTGACGAGGCGATCATATTCCGGCGGGCGCAGCTCGCCGCCCATGAACACATGGTGCCGGCGAAATTGCATGCCGCCGGCCGCGGGTTCGAGCGCCGCGAAATGGATCTCCCGCGGCTTGGCGGCGGCAACGATGCGCTCGACATTGCGAGCCGTGATGCCGCCGCCCGGCATGACGATGATCCGCTCTGCCGGCGCGGCGGACGAGCTCGGCAATCAGCGGCAGCCCTTCGAGCACGGTCGCCTCCTGGCCGGAGGTGAGCACCCGGTCGACGCCGAGCCCGACAGCGTCTCCAGCGCCTCGAAAGGATCGGGCGTCATGTCGAAGGCCCGGTGAAAAGTCACCGACAGTGGCCGGGCACGCGCCATCAGGTCGCGCGTCCGCTCCACGTCGATCGCGCCGTCGGCTGTCAGCAGGCCGATCACGACGCCGTCGGCGCCTTCTGCCTTGGCGGTCTCGATGTCGGCTTCCATGATCGCGAATTCATCGTCGTCGAACAGAAAGTCGCCGCCGCGCGGCCTGATCATCACATTGAGCCCGATGCCTGCGATCGTGCGCGCCTGGCGGATCATGCCGCGGCTCGGCGTGGTGCCTCCCTCCAGGAGGTCGGCGCACAGTTCGACCCGGTCCGCCCCGGCAGCCTTGGCGGCGCGGACGCCGGCCACCGAATCCACGCATATCTCGTAGATCACCGGAGCCCCCTTTCCTCGTGACAGCAGATTGCCAATGCTCGCATTGACATAGCACACAGGTTCGCTGCGATTCCATGGTGGAAGCGCTTCGCACGCGGAATCCTCCGGCTATTGCGCTGCTTGCAGATTTGTAACAAAACTCCTGGTCGGACTCGCAGTAGTGGCTTGTACGTGGGTGTTGGAGACGGCTTGATGAATGTGAAGAGAGCGAAGAACGTCGCCACTTCCGCCAAGCCGCAAGCCATCAAGATGGCGATCAGGGACGCTACGAAATACTATCACACGCAAACCGGCGCCGTTCACGCACTTGACTCCGTCTCTCTCGATGTACGAGAGGGCGAGTTCCTCTGCATCCTCGGACCTTCCGGCTGCGGAAAAACCACGCTGTTATGGTCGATGGCCGGACTGCATTCGCTGAGCGGCGGCGAGATTCGTCTTGGCGATGAAGTGATCACCAAGCCGAATCCGGAAATTGCCATGATCTTTCAGGATGCCAACCTGCTGCCCTGGCGAACTCTGGCGAAGAACATCGAACTGCCGTTTGAGTTGAAGCGGCGGCCGCCAGACCGGGCCCTTATCGGCAAACTCATGGACCGCGTCGACCTTTCCGGATTCGAGAACAAATTCCCGCGCGAACTCTCGGGCGGCATGCAGCAGCGCGCCTCGATCGTGCGAAGCCTGGCGGTCAATCCGTCGGTTCTCCTGATGGACGAACCTTTCGGCGCGCTCGACGCCTTCACGCGCGACGAAATGAATCTGCTGATCCAGGAAATCTGGATGGAGACCGGCAAGACCATTGCCTTCGTCACTCACTCGATTTCGGAGGCGATCTTCCTTGCCGATCGCGTGGCCGTCATGTCGGCGCGCCCCGGCCGCATCGTCGAGATTTACGAGGTCGATATTCCGCGCCCGCGTCCGGTGGAGATTCAAACCCGGCCCGATTTCATCGCGCGGATTCTGAGGGTCAAGTCGCGGATCGAGCATGGCCGGGGGCCGGCCACCGGGCTGGCAATCGCGTGAGAAAACCCGGGAAGCGATCACAGGAGACGGGGCGTGGATAAGCTGCTTGGCGACAAGGTACCGGAGTTCAACAAGAAGCAGCAGGCCGGCGGCGGTGTCGGCATCGCAGGGGCGTCGCTGGGACTGGGCGAGCACCGGACCAAGCTGGAAGTCCTGGTCATCGTGCTGGTTGCCGTCGTGATCATCGGCGGAACCGAGATCCTGCTGTACGCCTTCAAAGTTCCGCACTATGTGCTGCCGCGGCCGAGCCAGATTGTCATGGCGCTGTTCACGGAATGGAAGTTCCTGTGGCCGCATATCCTGATCACGCTTTATGAACTGCTGGTGGGCTTTGCGATCGGCGGCTCCATCGGGTTCGTCCTGGCGGCTGTCATCACGCAGTTTCCTTTTGTCGAGAAAGTGGTGACGCCCTACATCCTCCTCCTCGTGACCACGCCCATGCTGGCGCTGGTGCCGTTGCTGATCTTGCGGTTCGGCTTTGGCAGCGAGCCTCGCATCATTGCCGTGGCGTTGGCCAGCGGGCCGATGGTGATGATCAATTCTGCCACCGGATTCCGCCGGGTCGATCTCGCCAAGATCGCGCTGGCCCGCTCCTTTGGCGCAAGCACGTTCCAGATCTTCACCAAGATCCGCATCCCCATGGCCATGCCCATGATCATCGTCGGCCTGATGGTCGGCTCCATCTTCGGCCTTCTCACCACAATCGGCGCCGAGATGGTCGGCGGCGCCGAAGGCCTCGGCAACCGCCTGACTTACTATTCAGCCTTGATCCGCATGCCGCAGTTCTTCGCGATCATTCTGATCCTCGCAATACTCGGCATATCCATATATGTGTTTTTTTTCTGGCTCGGAAAGAGATGGGCCAGTTGGGAAGCCTGAACCGGGTGACGAGACAGGGAGCAACCCTGCGAACCAAATCCGGCACGAAAAGTAGGACGACGCAAACAGAGGAGAAGACGCGAATGATTGGCAATATGATGATCGGGCGCCGCCGCCTGCTGACCTTGACCGCAGCGGGGGTTTCAGCCGCAACGCTGGGAAACCTGACCGGAGCCCGCCGGGCCCGCGCGGCCGATACCATCCGCTGGGTGAGCCCCCGCGGCACAATCGAAGTGCTCGACGACTATCCGTATTGGGTCGCCAAGAAGTTCGGATATTTCGGCGACATCGAAACCACGCTCGAGCCGGGGCCGTCGGAAGCAACTGCCACCGTCAAGCTGGTCGACCAGAATCAGGCTGACGTCGGCTTTCCATCGCCCGGCGTGTTTTCCCTGGCACTCGCCCAAGGCATCCCGCTCGTCTCGGCCTTCGAGATGGGCGGCGCCGACGTGTTCGACTTCGCCTTCCGCAAGGGCGAGGCGCCGGCCGACATCAAAGGCTTGGAAGGCAAGACGATCGTGCTCGGTAGCGCCGGCTGGCAGTCGATCGCCGACCCGATGCTCAAAGCTGCCGGTGTCGATATCTCCAAGGTCAAATATGTCGACGCGGGCTGGCCGACCTGGGGCACGGCCGTCATGCAGGGCAAGGGCGACGCGGCGCTCTCCTGGGAAGGCTTGCGCGCCCAGTGGAAGGGTCAGGGCCTGGATTTCGATTACATCCTCGGCCGCGATTTCTCCAAGCTGCCAGCCAACAGCTTCGTCATCCGCAAGGCTGATTTCGAGGACGCGGCGAAAAAGGATCTCTATGGCCGCTACTTCCAGGCCTGGGCGGCGGGTCTCGAGTTCGGCCATCTAAACCCGCGGGCCGCGACCCAGATCGTCATGGAACAGTTCCCGGGCCTCGCCTCGCAGATGACGCCGCCCGTGGCGACGGAATCGATGATGCAACTCGCCAACGTCTTCAGAGGCCGCTGGGACGAACGCAAGAAATGGGGATTCCACATCATGGAGAGCTGGCAGCTGTTCTTCGACACCGGCCGGGCCATCGGCCAGATCAGCGGCGACTTCAAGACGGAGGATGTAGTCAAGAACGATTTCGTCAATGTGGCCAACAGTTTCGACGCGGCCAAGGTCAAGGCCGACGCCGATGGCTTTGCGCTTTCGGACGATTACAAGAAGGTCGACGTCGAAGCGATAAGAGCCGCGCTGTGAGTTACGGGCGGCGGCGCTTGCCCGGCGCCGCCGCAATTCCGGCAGCACGAGCGGGAGAACCGATGTTTTTCTTCGATCACGTTGGCATTACCACGGCGGTGCCGCAACCGGGCGAAAACTGGGTTGAACAGAGCCGCGTCTGGGTGACCAACCCGCACGGCCATCCCGAACACATCGAACTCCTGCACCTGCGATGAGTTACAGAGCCATCTATGCCTATGCGTGGGATCTCGCTGAAGAAGGCGTCACGGAGGCCGTCCGGCAGTTCCGCGGACTCGGCCTCGACACGGTGACGATCGCCGGCAGCTATCATGCCGGGAAGTTTCTGAGGCCGCGCGGCAAGACGGGAAAGGTCTATTTCCCCGAGGACGGCACAGTCTATTTCAAGGCCGATCCCCGCCGCTATGGCGCAATCAAGCCGGTGGCAAATTCGATGCTTGCCGAACGCGACGTGCTTCGCGAGCTGACACAGGAAACCATTGCCACCAACGTCTGGCTGGTTCTCCTGCACAATACGCTGCTCGGAACGGCGCATCCCGATTCGTCCGTCGCCAATGCCTTCGATGACCGGTATGTCTACAATCTCTGTCCCGCCGCGCCCGATGCCCGCGCCTATGCGGTGGGGCTTGCCCGCGATGTGACGGAGAGCTATCCGGTCTCCGGAATCTCCATGGAAACGCCGGGTTATCTGCCCTACGCGCACGGCTTCCATCACGAGTTTGCTCTCAATATGCCGAACCGATGGCTCGACAGCCAGTTGGGACTGTGTTTCTGCGGCCATTGCATGACCAGTGCCAAAGCCGCCGGTATCGATGCGGCCCGGTTGAAAGCACAGGTCGCCAAGGACATCACTGACTACCTGGCGAGCGATATCGACTTCCCCGCCGACATGGCGGAGGCCTTCTGGCTCGCCGATACGAGGAGCGACGGCGTACTCAAGGCGTTTCTCGACTGGCGTTGCACGGTGGTAACCTCGCTGGTGGCTGAAATCCGTAGCAGCGTGCGCAAGGATGCCAGCGTTGCGGTGATCCCTTCAGTGGCGCGGCCGACGGGTGGCGCCTGGTACGAGGGCAGCGATCTTGCGGCGCTCGCCGATGCGGCCGGCATCATCGAAGCCTGCTTCTATGAACCGGGAGCGCATCGCGTGAAGGCCGACCTCTTCGACGTCACACGCAGATTGCGCGGCAAGGGCAAGCTGCGCGGCATTCTCAGGCCTGCCTATCCCGACTTCGGCAGCCGCGGCTGAGTTCCTGGCCGCTGCCGGAGCACTCATCGAGGGCGGAGTCAGAGAATTCGCCTTCTACAATTGGGGCCATCTGCGCAGCGCCAATGTGGCGTGGATCGCCGACGCCATGAAGATGCTCGAGCGCAAGTCATGATGTTCAAGGGCAAAGTGGTTGCGATCACGGGAGCCGCCGGCGGCATCGGCCAGAGCCTTTGCCGATATTTCGGTGCGGAGGGTGCGGCAATCGCCGCCATCGACATAAGCCCGAACCTCGCCGACTTCGCTTCGGAGTTGACTTCCTCGGGTATCAACGTCGCTCACGCCGTCGCTGACATTGGCGATGCCGATGCGATTGCGAGATGCATTCAAGAGCCTCGCAAGTGCACTCGGGACCGTCGACATTCTCGTCAACAATGCCGGCTTCTCGGAGCACCCGACCTTCTCCCGCACCGACCCCGCCGGCTGGCGGCACGATGTGAACGGCAATCTCAATGGCGCCTACTACTGCGCACATGCGGTGATCCCAGGCATGAAGGAGAAGGGCGCGGGCAGCATCATCGCCATCGGATCGGTGAACGGCCTCAGCGCCCTCGGTGACCCCGCCTATAGTGCTTCCAAGGCGGGGATGATGTCGCTGACCCGCTCGCTCGCCGTCGAATACGGCCGCTTCGGTATCCGCGCCAACATCGTGCTGCCCGGAACCGTCCGTACCCCGCTGTGGGAACGGAAGGCCGGCAAGGATTCCAATGTGCTTGAGTCGCTGAAGCGCTGGTATCCGCTCGGGCCGGATCGTCGATCCCATCGACGTGGCGCGGGCCGTGGGCTTTCTCGCCTCGGATGCGGCGGCGGCCATCACGGGTATCGCGCTACCCGTCGACTGTGGCCTTTCCGCGGGCAATATCGTCATGGCGCGCGAGTTGACGCTCGAGAATTTCTAGAGGATCGCGGCTGAGGAGCCAAACACCAAGGGAGAAAGTCATGGCAAAGAAACGGGTTTTGGTAGTTGGTCTCGGCAACATGGGCATGAGCCATGCGCTCGCCTATACGCGTATACCGGAATTCGAAGTGGTCGGCGTCTGCGAGCGCCGCATCGCCAAACGGAAATTGCCCGAGGCTCTCAAGGGCGCAAGGAAATTCGACAACTTTGAAAAGGCGCTTGCCGAGTTGAAACCGGATGTGGTGTCGATCAACACGCTGCCCGATACGCATGCGCAGTTTGCCATCAAGGCCATGGAAGCGGGCGCGCATGTCTTCGTCGAGAAGCCGCTCGCCGATAACGCCAAAAATGCGGAGAAAGTGGTCAGAACCGCCAAGCGCACGGGCAGGAAGCTGGTGATCGGCTACATCCTTCGCCAGCATCCCTCCTGGATCAAGTTCATCGAGATCGCGCGGCAGCTTGGCACGCCGCTCGTCTTCCGCATGAATCTGAACCAGCAATCGAACGGCGAGACCTGGGAGTGGCACAAGCGCCTGATGGACTCCTTCCCGCCCATCGTCGATTGCGGCGTGCACTATGTCGATGTGATGTGCCAGATGACCAAGGCCAAGCCCATCAAGGTCCATGCCATCGGCACGAAGCTCAGCAACGAGGTTCAGCTCAACAATTACGGCATGCTGCAGGTGGTGTTCGATGACGGCTCGGTCGGCTGGTACGAGGCCGGCTGGGGGCCGATGATGAGCGAGACGGCTTTCTTTGTGAAGGACGTCATCGGTCCCAAGGGTTCCGTTTCGATCGTCATGGCGGAGACCGCGGGCGAGCGTGAAATCCGACGACATCAACGCGCACACCAAGACCAATCAGATACTCTGGCACCATGCCGACATGTCGAAACCCGACGAGCGCATCGACATGAGCGACGAACCAAGTCACGACGATCTCTGCGAGCGCGAGCAGCGCTACCTGCTCAAGGCGATCGAGAAGAATCTCGATCTGACCGATCACATGAATGACGGGGTGAAGAGCCTGAAGATAGTGCTCGCGGCGGACCGGTCGATTCACGAGGGACAAGTTGTCAACTTGTAAGTCGTGAGATCGCAAGCCGAGGTGGGCGGCCTCCGTCCGTCATGATCGCGTCTTCAGCCCTTGAGCAATGATTTGAGTTGGACGGCAGGATCGGCCAGTTGTGCTGGGTCGGGTGCCGCGCGTTTGCCGATCAGCATTTCGGCAAGGCGGATGTCGCGGGCGATGGAATTGCCCGGCCCGATGCCGCTGGCGCCGACCAGCACGCCGCCCGCATCCAGATCGAACAGGATGAAGGCATCTTCTTTCACCTGCCGCCTGACGCTCGATGTGCCGTCGCTGGGCAGCCCGGCGATCTGCAACGAGAGTTCGAACTGATCCGACCAGAACCATGGCACCGCGTCGATATGCCTTGCCGCCGCCCAGCATATTCTCGGCGGCAACCGCCCCCTGGTCCTGGGCACTGCGCCAGGCCTCGAGGCGAAGCCGCCGGTTTCCGAAGACGCCATGCGGAAACGAGCAGCAGTCACCGGCGGCAAAAATGTGGGGATCGCTGGTTTGGAGTTGTGCGTTGCAGACAATGCCGTTATCGATTGCCAAGCCCGCCGCCTGTGCAAGAGAAACTTCGGGTGCAGCGCCAATTCCGGCGACGATGACATCCGCGGCGATCTTGCGCCCTCCGGAGAAGACAACGCCGTCCTTTTCGATGCGGTCGATGATAACGCCGGTCAGAATCGTAACGCCGGCCGCCTTATGCCGCGCCGCCACTACATCGGCGATCGCCTGCGGCACGCCGCGCATCAGAATGCGGGGCAGGGCCTCGATCACGGTCACCGTGCAGCCGCGCTTGCTGGCGCTGGCCGCAAGTTCAAGCCCGATGAATCCTCCGCCGATGATGGCGATGCTGCGGCCGGGCGTGAAGGCGGCGCGCAGCCACACCGAATCTTCGAAGCTACGCAAAGTCCGCGCGTGTTCTCCGCCGGGAATATTCAGTTTTCGGGCTCGCGCGCCGGTGGCGATCAGCAGCCGCGCATAGCGAATTCTGCGGCCATCGGCAAGCGTCACGGATTTCGCCGCGCGGTCGATGGCCGCGACGGCGACGCCGGAAATCCGCGTAACGCCCAGCGAGCCGAGCATCGACTCGTCAAGCAAAAGCACCGGCTGCGGCTCTTCCTCGGCGGTGATCGCCGCTTTCGAGAGCGGCGGAAGGTCGTAAGGGAGATGCTTCTCCTCGCCGATCAGCGTGATCGAACCCTTCCAGCCGTGTTCGCGAAAGCCCACGACGGCACGCGCCGCCGCCTTGCCGGAACCGACGATCACCATGCCGGGCTCCGACATGCCTTAGCCGATGTCGATCATGACTTTGCCGGCTTCGACTTTCACCGGATAGGTCTTGAGATTGACGCAGACGGGGGCACCCTTGGCGGCACCGGTGCGGTAATCGAAACGGCCATTGTGCTTGGGGCATTCGATGATGTTGTCCATGACCAGCCCGTCGGTCAGAGATGGCATGCTCATGGGTGCAGATGCCATCGGTGGCATAATACTTGTCGTCCGGCGAGCGGTAGATCGCGAAAATCTTGCCGCCGTGATCGAAGCGCATCACGTCCTCTTCGTCGATGTCGCCGGCCGCGCAGGCCTCGATCCATTGCGCCATTGGTTACCCCTTCGAACGTCCTACTGCGCCGCTGCCGCCATGGGTGCAACGCCTTCGGGCAATTTGCGCTCGATGCACCAGCCGGGCTCTCTCACCTGGCGCAGCAATGCCGGAATGATCTCGCGGTAGGCGGCATAGATGCTCGGATAGGGCGGCGGGCACTAGGGCTTGCACCTCCTCATGCAGCGCCGGCAGCGCATGATAGGGCACCATCGGGAACATGTGATGCTCGATGTGGTAGTTCATGTTCCAGTAGATGAAGCGCATCACCGGATTCATGTAGACCGTGCGGCTGTTGAGACGATGATCGAGCACGTCCTCGGCAAGGCCCGCATGCTGCGTGATGCCCGTCATGACATGAACCCAGGCGCCATACATGGTGGGCAGCGGCCCGACGAGCAGCATCGGCAGGATCGAGCCGATATAGACCGCAAGGCGATCACCGCCACATGGATCGCCAGCCAGATGCGGGCGACCAGATAGACCCTGCGCGCGTTCCATTTCCGGAATGAACGTTGCTTCCTCGGATCGCAGATCGGCCAGCAGGCATGCAGCACCATCTTCTTGATCGCGCGCCATGGTTTGCGGAATGGCGAAGAACATCGCGATCACCTTGAGGATGACGGTCGGGCCGCATCACCGCGATCTCCGGATCGCGTCCGACGATGATCGTGTCGGTATGGTGGCGCGTATGGCTCCAGCGCCAGACCGTCGGTTCGCGCATGATCATGAAGCAGGCGACGTGGTAGACGACGTCGTTCATCCACCGCGTCTTGAAGGCGGTGCCGTGACCGCATTCATGCCAGCGCGAGTCGGAGGAGGAGCCGTAGAGCACGCCATAGGCGATGAAGAAGGGCAGCGCCCACCAGGCTCGGCCAGAAATAGACGGCGAGCCCGCCGGTCACCAGGAAAGACGCAATCCAGATCAGCGTGTCGCGGATCGCCGGACCGTCCTTGCGCTGCATCAGTTCCTTCAGCCGCTTGCGCGGCATCGGCGCGGTATACCACTGGGCCGAGGCGAGGCCCATTTCCTCGGCCAGCTTCGCTTCGCGGCCAACCAGGCTGTAGTCGCGCGCGATAACCTGCGCATTCATGTCCGGCTTCCTCCAAGAATGGCCGGGACCCTAACGAAACCCGCGTAATTCGGCAACTCGTTCGTGACGCATTCCATCAGATTGCATCAATCAGTTCATGCTTCAGGAACTGCAGCAGCATGATGGTCTTGGCATCGGCGATGCGGCCGTCGAGAACCATCTGCCAGGCTTCGGCCAGGGGCATTTCGAGAACTTCGATGTCCTCGCCCTCATGGGGATGACCGCCGCCCGCGCCGATCCGGGTATTGGCGCCATAGTCGGCCAGAAACATGGTGAGCCGCTCGGTGATGGCGCCCGGCGACATGAAGGTGCTGGCCACCTGCCGGAGCTTGTCGACGCGGTAACCGAGTTCCTCCTCCGCCTCCCGACGCGCGCAGGTCTCGGCATCGCCGCCGTCGAGCAGCCCGGCGCAGGCTTCGATCAACATGCCGTCACCGCTGCTTAGATAGGCGGGAAGGCGGAACTGGCGCACCAGCAGAACCGTGCCGCGCGCCCGGTCATAGGGCAGCACGGCCGCGCCATGGCCGTGGTCGTGCACCTCGCGCAACAGGGTTTCACTGCGGCCGTCGCGGCGCCGGTAGCGGATCGTATATTGGGTGAGCCGCGCCCAGCGCTGCGACAGGATTTCCGCCTTCTCGATTGCAATCTGATCGGTCACTGGGGTCTCTCGCGTTTCACCGCCGCTAGTATCGATTGCGCCATCGGCTCCTCCATGAGTTTCTCGACGGGCTGTGGAAGCCGCCGCCGCCAGTTCGGCCGTTCCGTGTCGGTGCCCGGAACATTGAGAGGTTCGGTTTCTCCCGCCAGATCGTCGGCCTGGATTAACATCATCATCGACGGCGATTTCGCAACGAATGCGTGGGCGGCCGCGGCGTCGCCGTCTTGCACTCCCGTTGCGCGCTCAAGGGCCTCGATCTCCCGGCGGCGGGTTGTGCGCCTTTCGATGGCTGCCGCTTCCGTGAGATGGTCCAAGTCGGCAGCGATCGCGATGTCGCGGCCCTGCCGCCAGCCCATGAAGGTGGGAAGGTCGTGGGAAGCGAGGCAGGCAAGCGCCAGCTTGGGATAGGTTGAGGACGGCTTGAACTGAATGCCGTCCCGCTCGAACCACAGGACCCGATAAGAGAGAATATTGGCCGCGGCCAACGCCTCGCGGAGGCCCTCGGGAATGGTGCCGAGGTCTTCGCCGACGATCATGCAGGCGCTGCGCCGGCTCTCGATTGCCGTCAGCGCGATCAGAATTTCGGCCGGAAACCGCACATAGGCCCCGGCCGCCGCATCCGCCCCGCGCGGCACCCAGAACTGCCGTGCAAAGCCGAGAATATGGTCGATGCGCAGCGCCGCTGCGTGGCGCATGTTGGCGCGCAGTATATCGGCAACCGCCTGAAATCCCGTTTCGGCGAGCGCCAGGGGCGAGAAGGGCGGCAGGCTCCATACCTGGCCCCGGCGGGCGAAGGGATCGGGCGGCGCCCCGAGCGACACACCGGGCGCGAAAAGCTCCGGCTGCTCCCACATTTCACCGCCGTCGAAGGCGGTGCCCAGTGCGAGATCGCGGTAGAGATTGCGGCGCTCCGCCGCCTTCGCCAGTTGCAGCTCGGCAAGCCATTGCAGGAAGGCGCGGTAGCGGACGCGCCGCCCATCGTCGGCAGGCTCGCCCGCCTGCTGCGTTTCGAATGCGCCGTGCCGCGCCAGCGTCGTGCCGCCGTCGCGGATAAAGGCATCGAGGCGCCGATCGCCGGGAAATTCGGAGAAGGCGGCCTCGAGAAGCGCGCTCTTTTCTTTCCACACCTCAGGGTAATCGATGAATCGCAAGCCCTCGAGTCGTGCTAGGGCGGCGCGCCGCGTCTCTGCCAGTTTTCGGGTCTTGGGCAGCGGGAACTCGGCCAGCACTGCCGCGATGTCGATATAGATCGGATCGATGAAGCGGCGGTCGGACGGCTGATAGGGGCTGGCGCGCTGGCGATCGGCGGGAAACAGATGATGCAGGGGATTGATGCCGGCGAGACTGCCGCCCTGCGTTTGGCTTGCTTCGGCGAAGCGCCGCAGGGTTTCAAGCGTGCCGATGCCGCCGTCGCCGCCATGGCGCAGGCTGTAGAGATGGGCCGCGAAGCCGAATTCCCGCGCGCCGCCAGCCAATCGCTGTGGCAGATGACAGGTGCCGGGACTGACGATGATGGTCTCGCCCAGATCGGGCGTTGCATCGCTCCACGCCCGATGCCGGCCCATGGGCAGTCCGGGCAGGACTGCCGCTTCGCCGGGTGCGAATTCCAAGTGCAATTGGCCGCCATCCTCCAGAGCCACATGGATCAGCCGGCGCGCGTGGATGGCGCCGCGCAGCGAAGCGGATTCGCCCATGCGCACCAGAACCGGCTTGGAGGTTTGAGCGAGGCGCCACCGCGAGGCATGGGCATCCTCCGGCGTTGCATGCTCAAGACCGAGGACCGACAGAATTATCCGCAATGTGTCGGGCGAAACGCGGTGATGGGTACCGTCGACCTCCCAGAATTCGCGCTCGATGCCCGCCGCCTCGGCGAGTTCGGCGAGTGTTGCATCGCTGATTCCGGTACGCCGCCCCGCTGCTCGGCGAAGACCGAGACAGAATGGGCGGGAAGGCCGTTGCCCGATGCCGAGCATAACACCCGCGACCAGGCAAAACCGTCACGCGCCGGCATGGGCGGCATGTCCCGGTCCTCGGCCAGACCGTTAATCCAAATGCCGATGCGCTCATCATCCGAGGCAAGGATGAGGCCAAGAACGCGGGCGTCCTTTTCCTGCCAGTCCATGGGGCGCCCGTCGCCGCCAAGCCATGTTGCGTCCGGCAGGCTCGCCGCGCCGGCGCTCCCGCCGGTGAGAAACCTGTCTTCGGTCAACAGCGGCTGGTTCTTACGGAGCCGGACGAGCGATGCCGTGAATTCGATCAAGCCCGCGTCGGCCCTACCCCAGTCGAGCCAGGTGGTTTCATTGTCCTGGGCATAGGCATTGTTGTTGCCGCGCTGGCTGCGGCCGAACTCGTCGCCCGCCGTCAGCATCGGCGTGCCGCGCGAGACGAACAGGGTGGCCAGCAGCGCGCGGATGTCGCCGCCCGGCCAGGTCACTTCATCGGCCTTGCCGTCGCGATTGCCTTCGCCATTGGCGGCATTGTCCTTGACCCGATAGGTGACGGCGTCGCTGCAAGGTGAAGCCGTCATGGGCGGCGAGAAAATTGATGCTTCGCGATGGGCGTCCGCCGCGGCGCAAAGATGTCGGACGAGCCGGCAAGGCTGTGTGGCAAGTTTGCCGGATGCGAATGGATCGCCGCGCCAGAAGCGCCGCACATCGTCGCGGTAGCGGTCGTTCCATTCCTGCCAGCGCGGCGGAAATTGGCCGAGCCGGTAGCCGCCTGCGCCCACGTCCCAGGGCTCGGCGATCATCGTGAGCTGCGATAGCAGCGGATCCTGCGCGATCGCCGCAAAGAGCGGCGCATCGGGTGAAAACCCAGCCGGTGTCCGGCCCATCACCGTCGCCAGATCGAAACGGAACCCGTCGATGCCGCAGCAGCTCACCCAATGCCGCATCGCAGCCATGACGAGTTGCACGACGGGTGGGCGGTCGAGCGCCAGCGTATTGCCGCAGCCCGTGTCGATTGACGAGCCGGCCGTCCTCCTCATGGGCGTAGTAAAGCGCGTTGTCGAGGCCGCGCAGCGACAGGGTGGCGCCCAACTCATCGCTCTCGCCCGTATGGTTGAACACCACATCGAGAATGACACGGATGCCGGCGCGATGCAGGGCTTCGACGGCCGTGCGGATTTCGGCGAGGCCGCCCGGCGCCAGGCGCGGATCGGGCGCCATGAAACTCACCGGATTGTATCCCCAGGCATTGACAAGGCCCAAGGGCGGCAGATGCCGCTCGTCGATCCAGGCCGCAAGCGGCATGAGCTCGACCGTGTCGACGCCGAGCCTGTGCAGATGGGCGATGACCGCCGGCTGCGCCAGCGCCGCGACGGTGCCGCGCAAGGCGGCCGGCACTTCGGGATGGAGCTTGGTGAACGCCTTGACCGGAATTTCGTAGATGCAGGCCGGGCGTGAATGGCGGCAGTGGCGTGACAGTGTCGAAAGGTCCCGTGACGATGCATTTGGGAACCAGCGACGCCGTATCGCGGCCTAGCTCGGCCAGTTCCGGGCGCTGCACGAAGGGCCGGTCGATACGGCTGGCATAGGGATCGATCAGCAGTTTCGCCATGTCGAAGCGATGGCCGGCGGCTAGCTCCCATGGCCCTTCGGCGCGGAGGCCATAGCGCATCCCCTCCGTCACACCTTCGATGAAGCCGAAGTGAACATCGTCCAGCCGCTGCGGCAGGACGAAGCGTTGGGTTTCCCTCTCGCCCGTCGCATCGAAGAGACAGAAATGGATGCGCTCGCCATGGCGCGACACGACAGACACATTGACGCCGCCGTCGCGCAGGGAGACGCCGGGTGGGCCGGGGATGCCGCCGCCGGTCGAAAGCCGCGGGTTCAGGTGATCACCGAAGGTGCTGCCCGCCCGGTCCGGGCCTCGATGCCGGTGAGCGTCCGCGATAATTGAATGAGATCGGCCAAGGCGGCTTGGGTTTCGAGTCCATGCTTCGCCGCGTCGGGCTCGTAGCGCTCGATATAGACGCGCAAGGTGGCGCCCGCCGTGCCGGTGCCGGAGAGCCGGTAGACGATGCGCGAGCCGTCTTCGAACATCACCCGGATGCCCTGGCTCGTGGTTCGCGAACCGTCGACCGGATCGTCATAGGCAAAATCGTCGGCGGCCGTGATGCCGTGCATGCCCGGCAGGCGGCCGAGCGTTTTGCGCAAATCCCTCATCAGGCCGTTGGCGGCGTCGGCATCGACTTCTTCATAGTCGTGCCGTGTATAGTAATTGCGGCCATAGGTCCGCCAATGTTCGCGAACGATTTCGGCGACGCTCTGCTTCCGCTTCGCCAGGATGTTGAGCCACAGCAGCACCGCCCACAGCCCGTCCTTCTCGCGCACATGGTCGGAGCCGGTGCCGGCACTCTCCTCGCCGCAGATCGTCGCCATGCCGGCATCGAGCAGATTGCCGAAGTACTTCCAACCCGTCGGCGTCTCGTAGCACTTGATGCTGAGTTTCTCGGCCACCCGGTCGGCGGCGGCACTCGTCGGCATGGAGCGCGCGATGCCGGCAAGGCCCTTGGCATAGCCGGGCGCCAGATGCGCGTTGGCCGCCAGCATGGCGAGCGAGTCCGACGGTGTCACGAACTGGCCGCGGCCGATGATCAGATTGCGGTCGCCATCGCCATCCGAGGCCGCGCCGAAATCGGGCGCGGCGGGCGACATCAGCAGATCGTAAAGCTCCTTGGCATGGACAAGGTTGGGATCGGGGTGATGGCCGCCGAAATCCGGCAAGGGCGTTCCGTTCATGACTGTTCCCGGCGCCGGCGCCGAGGGTGGTCTTCGAGGATGGCCTTTGCATAGGGCCCGGTGATCGCGTGCATGGCGTCGAAGCGCATGCGGAAACCGGACTTGAACAAGTCGCGGATCGCGTCGAAGTCGAACAGTTTCTGCATCAGTGCCGCATAGTCGGCGACCGGATCGATGACCTCGACGGTCATGCTGTCGACTTTCGAGGTGCCGACGCGCGATAGATCGGTATTGGCCGCTTCCGACGATCCGATATGACGATATCGACTTCGTCCTGGCGAAAATACGGTCGGTGATCTTCTCGGGCGCCGGTCCGCCATTGCCGGCATTGTACTTGATGCCGAAATCGCCGTCGGGTCCGCCCGGATTGTGGCTGGCCGAGAGCACGATGCCGCCGAAGGCCTTGTATTGCCGGATGACGTTGGAGGCCGCCGGCGTCGACAGGAGCCCGTCGCGGCCGACGAGCACCCGGCCGAAACCATTGGCTGCGGCCATGCGGATCGCCGTCTGGATCACCTCGCGATTGAGAAAGCGGCCATCGCCGCCGATCACCAGGGTCTTGCCGGCAAAGCCTTCGAGTGCATCGAAGATCGACTGGATGAAATTCTCGGCATAATGCGGCTGCTGGAACACCGAGACCTTCTTGCGCAGCCCCGAGGTTCCCGGCTTCTGGCCGTCGAAGGGTTTCGTGGCGACTGTCGTGATCATCTCCGACTCTCAGCTTGCCTTGTGCAGCTTGTGATAGAGTGCCGCATAGGCCGCGGCACTGCGCTTCCAGGATACATCGGTTTTCATGCCGCGCCGCTGCAGATTGCGCCACGAATTGCGGTCGGCGAAGAGCCGCATGGCGCGGGCGATGGCGTTCTCGAGCGCGGCGGCATCGACGGGCGAGAACTGGATGCCGGTCGCCACCGCCGCTGCAAGCGCTGCCTCATTGGCATCGATGATCGTGTCGGCAAGCCCGCCGGTGCGCGCCACGACCGGCACGCAGCCATAGCGCAGGCCGTAGAGCTGGGTAAGTCCGCAAGGCTCGAAGCGCGATGGCATGAGAATGGCATCGGCGCCCGCCTGCAGCAGATGCGACAGCGCTTCGTCATAGCCGGTGACCACGCCGATGCGCCCCTTGTGACGCCTGGCCGCGGCCAGAATATCCTTTTCGATCTGGGCCTCGCCCTGACCGATCAGCGCCAGCCGCGCCCCCGACGCCACCATGCGGTCGAGGACACTTGCGAAAATGTCCATGCCCTTCTGCCCGGTGAGCCGGCTCACCACGCAATAGAGCATGCCGTCATCGCGTTCGAGACCGAAGCGCTTTTCGATCTCGCGCTTGTTGACCTCGCGCTTGGCGAGCGTTGCGGCATCATAGGCCGCGGCGATGTTGGCATCGGTGGCCGGATTCCATACCTCCGTGTCGATGCCGTTGACGATACCGGAGAGCGCGTCGCGCCGCGCCCGCAAAACCCCGTCGAGCCCCATGCCGAATTCCGGCGTGCGGATCTCTTCGGCATAGGTCGGGCTCACCGTGGTGATGGCGTCAGCGCATTGCAGGCCGCCCTTGAGATAGCCGACCTTGCCATAAAACTCGATGCCGTCGATGGCGAAGGCGGCCTGCGGCATTTTCAGCGAGGCAAACAGCGCGGCGGGGAATTGCCCCTGGAAGGCGATATTGTGGATGGTCATGACGGTTTTGCGGCCCGCCGCGGCCGAATTTCAGATAGACAGGCGCCAGCGCTGCCTGCCAGTCGTGCACATGCAGGATGTCCGGCGCGTAGCCCTTGATGGCGCCGCGTGCCACATCGGCCGCGGCCAGCGACAGGGCAGCGAAGCGCTGGGCATTGTCCGGCCAGTCCTTGCCGTCGGGCCCGAGATAGGGATTGCCCGGCCGCTTGAAGAGATGCGGCGCATCGAGCGCCAGGAGGTCGAGGCCGTGGGCCTGGCCGCCGATCACCGCAGCGGGGCCGCCGAAGAGATTGCCATAGCGATGCAGAACGCTGCCGCGTTCGAGCGCCTTGGCGACGGCCGGATAGGCCGGAACCAGCGTCCTGACCGAAACGCCCTGCGGCTGCAAGGCGCCGGGCAGTGCCCCCACCACATCGGCGAGGCCGCCGGTCTTCACCAGCGGATAGATTTCCGACGCGGCCGCCAGCACCTTCATGTTGCGAGTTTGTCGAGCATCGGCTGGGTGATCAGGCAGACGCCGTTGGCGGTGCGCCGGAAATGCTTGGCGTCGAGTTTCGGCATCTTCGCCAACCACCAGCCCCTCGGGAATGATCACGCCGCGGTCGATCACCACGCGCTTCAGACTGGCATTGCGGCCGACTTGCACAAAGGGCAGCACCACCGCCTCTTCCATCGTCGTGTAGGAATTGACCCTGACCCCGGTGAACAGCAGCGAGCGGCGCAGCGACGCGCCGGACACGATGCAGCCGCCCGACACCAGCGAGGCGACGGCCTGGCCGCGCCGGCCCTCCTCGTCATGGACGAATTTGGCGGGCGGCGTCACTTCGCTGTAGGTCCAGATCGGCCATTCCCGGTCGTAGAGATCGAGCGCCGGCAGCACGTCGGTCAGATCGATATTGGCTTCCCAATAGGCATCGACGGTGCCGACGTCGCGCCAATAGGTTTCGGCTTCTTGCGCCGAGCGCACGCAGGAGCGGGTGAAGCGGTGCGCCCCCGCCTTGCCGTTCTTGACGATGTAGGGGATGATGTCCTTGCCGAAGTCGCGGCTCGACGATTTGTCGGCGGCATCGCGGCGCAATTGATCGGCGAGAAATCCCATCTCGAAAACATAGATGCCCATGGAAGCGAGCGCCATGTCGGGCTTGTCGGGCATGCCCGGCGGGTCCTTGGGTTTTTCCAGAAAGGTGACGATGCGGTCCTTGGCGTCGACATGCATGACGCCGAAGCCGGCCGCTTCCATGCGCGGCACTTCGAGGCAGCCGATGGTGACATCGGCGCCGCTCTCCACATGCTGCTGCAGCATCAGCTCGTAATCCATCTTGTAGATGTGGTCGCCCGCCAGCACCACCATGTATTTGGGGCCATAGCTCTCGACGATGTCGAGGTTCTGGTAGATCGCATCCGCCGTTCCCGCATACCACTGGTCTTCCGAGACGCGCTGGCTGGCCGGCAGAATATCGAAACTCTCGTTGCGCTCCGGTCTCAGGAAGTTCCAGCCCCTCTGCAGATGCCGGATCAGGCTGTGGGCCTTGTACTGGGTGGCGACCCCCATGCGCCGGATGCCGGAATTGAGCGCGTTCGACAGGGCGAAATCGATGATCCGCGACTTGCCGCCGAAGGGAACCGCCGGCTTGGCGCGCTTGTCGGTAAGTTCGAGAAGCCGGCTGCCGCGGCCGCCCGCCAGCACATAGGCCATGGCGTCGCGCGCCAGCGGTGCATGTTTCCGGTGATCGGCCATTTGCGTCCCCCTTGTTCTTTTTCAAACCCCTTCATGCACCAGAAAGAGCGTCGCCAGCGGTGGCAGCGACAAGCGCGCGCTGGCCGGCTTGCCATGCGAACGGTGCGAAGCCGCCGTCACAGCGCCCATGTTGCCGCGCCCGCTGCCGCCATAGACGCCGGCGTCGGTGTTGAGAATTTCGCGCCAATGTCCGGCGGAAGGCAGCGGCAGAAGGTAATTATCGCGCGGCACCGGCGTGAAATTAGTCACCACCACGACGATGGGATCGCCGCTACCCGAATGCCGCGCCCAGGCGAAGACGGAATTTTCATGGTCGTCGGCGATCAGCCATTCGAATCCCTCGCCTTCGCAATCGCGGGCATGCAATGCCGGATAGGCCCGGTAGAGCCCGTTGAGATCGCGGATCAAGCTTTGCATGCCCTTGTGCGGCGCATGCTCGAGGAGGCGCCAGTCGAGACTGTGCGCCTCGCTCCATTCGGTCCATGGCGCCATTTCCTGGCCCATGAACAACAGCTTCTTGCCCGGATAGCCCCACATGAAGGCGTAATAGGCGCGCAAGTTTGCGAATTTCTGCCAGTCGTCCCCCGCCATCTTGGCAAGCAGCGAGCCTTTGCCGTGGACGACCTCGTCATGGGAGAGCGGCAGCACGAAATTTTCGGAGAAGGCGTAGAGCAGGCCGAAGGTCAGCTCATTGTGGTGGTGCTTGCGGTGCATCGGATCGCGCTTCAAATATTCGAGCGTGTCGTGCATGAAGCCCATGTTCCACTTGAAGCCGAAGCCGAGACCGCCGGCATGGGTGGGTTGCGATACGCCGGGATAGGCGGTTGATTCCTCGGCGATCGTGACGATGCCCGGCTGGCCGCCATAGGCCACCTGGTTCATCCGTTTCAGGAATTCGATGGCCTCGAGATTCTCATTGCCGCCATAGCGGTTCGGCAGCCACTCGCCGGCCTTTCGCGAATAGTCGAGATAGAGCATCGAGGCCACCGCATCGACGCGAAGCCCGTCGAGATGATAGCGCTCGAGCCAGAACTGGGCATTGTTGATGAGGAAGCCCGATACCTCGCGGCGCCCGAAATTGTAGATTGCCGTGTTCCAGTCCGGATGAAAGCCCTGACGCGGATCCTCGTGCTCGTAGAGGGCGGTGCCGTCGAAGCGTGCAAGACCGTGCTCGTCGGTCGGAAAATGCGCCGGCACCCAGTCGAGAATGACGCCGAGACCCGCCGCATGGGCGCGATCGACGAAGCGGGCGAAGCCGGAAGGTTCGCCGAAGCGCGCGGTGGGAGCATAAAGGCCGGTCGGCTGATATCCCCAGGATGGATCGAACGGATGTTCGGTGATCGGCAGCAGCTCGATATCGGTAAAGCCCAAATCGCGGACATAGGGAATGAGCTGGTCGGCCAGTTCGTCATAGGTGAGAAACTCATTGCCCTTCTTGCGCCGCCAGGAGCCGAGATGCACCTCATAGATCGCCATCGGCGAACGCCGCGGGTCCCGCGCCGCACGGGCTTCGACATAGGCACCGTCGCTCCATATGAAATTGTCGGTGCGGGCGATGCGCGAGGCGGTCTTTGGGCGGAACTCCGCGGCAAATCCGTAAGGGTCGCTCTTCAGCGGCAGCACGCGGCCATCCGGGCCAAGGAGCTCGTACTTGTAGCCTTGACCCTCGCTGGCCCCGGGGATGAAGATTTCCCACACGCCGATATCCTGGCGCTTGCGCATGACATGGCGGCGGCCGTCCCAATTATTGAAATCGCCGACCACCGAGACACGGCTGGCATTCGGCGCCCAGACGGCGAAATGCACGCCCTCCGCACCTTCATGGCTCATGGGATGGGCGCCGAGCCTGTCATAGAGCCGCAGATGCGTGCCCTCGGCGAGATAGTAGTCGTCGAGCGGCCCTAGCACTGGTCCGAATAGATAGGCATCGATGAAATTCCAGCCGTCCCCCCGGTTTGCCGCCTGATAGCGCAGCGTCTGGCGTTGCTTCAGCGCCAGCTTGCCTTCGAAAAATCCCGCGTCGTGGCGCATTTCGAGATGGCCCACGGGTTTGCCGTCAAGCGTTGCGGCGGCAAGCGACTCCGCACCCGGAACATGGGCCCGGGCGATCCAGTCGCGGCCATGCTTGTGCAGGCCCAGCACCTTGAAGGGATCGCCGTGCCGCCCATCGACGATGGCGGCAATTTCGGCATCGCTCGTTCTCCAGGCGGGCACGGACATGGCCCGACAATACCTAAGTTACGGGAACCGTCCAGATGTCGCGCGCATATTCCCTGATGGTGCGGTCGGATGAGAACCAGCCCATATTGGCGGTATTGAGAATGGCCTTGGCCGTCCACTCTTTGGGCCTGCGCCAGAGCTCGGCCGACCAGGCGCTGAGTTCGGGCATAGGCGTCGAAGTCCGCCGCCACCATGAACCAGTCGCCATTGTAAAGAGACTCGATAATCGGTCGGTAGCGATTTGGTTCGTCGGGCGAAAAGACACCGGAGGCGAGCGCATCGAGCACGCCATGCAAATCGGCTGAGGCCTCGATCGTTTTGCGCGGATCGTCTCCCTTGCGGCGGCGGGCTTCGACTTCTTTGGCGGTGAGGCCGAAGATGAAGATGTTGTCATGGCCCACATGCTCGCGGATTTCCACATTGGCGCCGTCGAGGGTGCCGATGGTGAGAGCGCCGTTGAGGGCGAATTTCATGTTGCCGGTGCCCGATGCTTCCATGCCCGCCGTCGAGATCTGCTCGGAGAGATCGGTGGCAGGGACGATCGCCTCGGCGAGGCTGACATTGTAGTTGGGAATGAAGGCGACCTTCAGGAGATCGCGCATGTCGGGGTCGTTGTTGACGACTTTGGCGACGTCGTTGATCAGCTTGATGATGAGCTTCGCCTGGACATAGCCCGCCGCCGCCTTGCCGGCAAAGATCTTGACCCGCGGCACCCAGGTACGGTCGGGGTGCGCCCGCATCGAATTGTAGAGCGCCACCGTCTCGAGAATGTTGAGAAGCTGGCGCTTGTATTCGTGGATGCGCTTCACGTGCACATCGAACATGGCATCGGGGTCTGCGGCAAAGCCGAGGCGTTCGAAGATGATTTGAGCCAACCGCTCCTTGTTTCGGCGCTTGATGGCGGCAAAACGATCGCGGAAGGAGCCATCCTCCGCAAAGGGTACCGCACCCGAAAGCAGGTTGGCATCGTCGAGCACGCGCGCGCCGACTGCCTCGCGCAACAGTCCGGCGAGATCCGGATTAGTGCCCAGGAGCCAGCGCCTCGGCGTGATGCCGTTGGTCTTGTTGTTGATGCGGCCGGGATAGAGCGTGTTCAGGTCCTTGAATACGCTTTCCTTCATCAGGGACGTGTGCAGCGCCGACACGCCGTTGACGCTGTGCGAGCCGGCGAAGGCCAGCTGGCCCATGCGCACGCGCCGGCCGCCGCGCTCGTCGATCAGCGAGATGGCGGCAAGCATTGATTCCGCGATAGGCCGGGTTTTCCTGGGCCTCGGCGATGAGCTGGGCGTTGATGGCATAGACGATCTGCATGTGGCGCGGCAACAGATGCTCGAAGAGGTGCACCGGCCAGCTCTCCAGCGCTTCCGGCAGCAACGTGTGATTGGTGTAGGAGATGACCGCCCGGGTGATGTCCCAGGCCTCCTTCCAGGCCAGGCCGTGCACATCCATCAGCAGACGCATCAATTCGACGATGGCGATGGCCGGATGGGTGTCGTTGAGCTGGATCGCCGCCTTATCCGGGAGACTTCGGACATCGCCGAATTGCTGCATGTGGCGGCGCAGAATGTCCTGCAGCGAGGCCGACGTGAAGAAAAATTCCTGGCGCAGCCTGAGTTCCTGGCCGGCCGGTGTGGAATCGGACGGGTAAAGTACGCGGGTGATGATTTCGGCGCGGTTGCTGGCGTAAAGTGCTCCGGCATAATCGCCGCTGTTGAAGGCCTCGAGCCGGATCGGATCGATGGCCCGCGCCGTCCAAAGGCGCAGCGTATTGACTCGCTTGCCGCGCCAGCCGACGACCGGCGTATCGCACGCGGTGGCCATGATCTTCTCCGCCGGCTGCCAGCGCCTTTGCTTGCCTTCGCCAGTCGTCTCAACTGCAACGCTGCCGCCAAAACCCACCTCATAGGCCGCTTTGCGGCGCGGGAATTCCCAGGGATTGCCGTTCTCCAGCCAGTTTTCCGGCAGTTCCACCTGCCATCCATCGATGATCTTCTGCCGGAACAGGCCATGATCGTAGCGGATACCGTAGCCATAGGCGGGAATGTCGAGGCTTGCCATGCTTTCCATGAAACAGGCGGCAAGCCGGCCCAGCCCGCCATTGCCCAATGCCGCGTCCGCTTCGAGGGCTGCAACGACGTCGAAATCGACACCCAGCTCGTTGAGTGCCGCCTTGAACGCGGATGTAAGTTCGAGATTGCCCAGCGCATCGCGCAACAGCCGCCCGATGAGGAATTCAAGCGAGAGATAATAGACACGCTTGGTGCCCGCCCGGTAAGTCGCCCGCGTTGAATCCATCCAGCGATCGATGATCCGGTCGCGCAGCGCCAGGATTGTAGCATCAAGCCAGTCGTGATCATTGGCGACGATCGGATCCTTGCCGATCGCATAGGCAAGCTTCTCGAGAATTTCCGCCCTGATGGTTTGGGGATCGGCCTCGCGCGGGACAGGCTTCGGCATGCTTCCCACAATAGAGTTGAGATCGAGATCGTGAAAGCCTGGTGCTTTCGTATTTCCGATTTTTGCCGTCATTTTCCCTTTCCGGAACTATAACCGTGGACCGGATTAGCCCATGACGCCGGCGATTCCGAGACTTTTTTGAGCGGGGTCAGGCGGCGTGGACGAAGCGGGTGCCCGACGCCGCAAGCGCCGCTGCCAGTTCTCCGGCAGGCGCCTGATCGGAGACCAGAGTTACAGCCGGCGACCACGGCCCAAAGACGGCAAGCGATGGCCGGTCGAATTTCGTGGCATCGGCGAGGATCACCGTCGCGGAGGCCCGCCGCATCATCACGCCATAGATGAGGCCCGGACCGACATCGGCGTCGTTGGGTCCTTCGGGCGTCAGGCCGCTGGCGCCGAGAAAGGCCGTGTTGGCGTGATAGCGTTGCAGGGCATCGATCGTATCGGGCCCGTGGATCAGGCCCTCGCGCCCGTCATATTGGCCGGGCAGCATCAGCACCTTGTGCGTGGGATTGGTGGCGAGCGCCATGGCGATCGAGAGGGCATGGGTGATGACTGTGAGATGATTGCGCTCGGCGGCAAGCCGCCTTGCGAAATGCAAGGTCGTCGCGCCGCCGCCGATCATCAGAATGTCGTTGGGCTTTACCAGTTTCACCGCCGCAGCCGCGATCCGCTCGCGCTCGGCAACCATCAGGCCTTCGCGCTCGGCCAGCCCCGGTTCGAAGGCGATGGGCCGCATGGCGCCGCCATAGGTGCGGGTGATCAGGCCGCGTTCGTCGAGTTCGGCGAGATCGCGGCGCACCGTCTCGGTCGAAACAGCGAGGCGCTCAGCAAGCTCGTTCACCCGCAGCGATGGCGTGGCGCGCAGTTCCGCCACAATGCGGGCCTGGCGGTCGTGCTTGCTCAGACGGGGGGCTGCCATGGCCCGCGATAATGCCATTGACTGGCCTGGGTTTCCAGACAAATTTATTGCAATTCAGGCAAAAAATGACTGCTTGACAACATAATATGTTGTGATTGCATCAATAACTGTGTGATGTTGGGCAACTTATGCCCGAAGGTGCAATCGATGTTTGACTACGGCCTGTTCAAGTTCGACTCCAAGCAGGACCTGTTCGACAAGGCCATCCGCTACTGGAATCCGGACAAGACCAAGTTCTGGCAGAAGTGTCGGCATCGATCTCGTCATCGACCGGCGCGAGGGCTATTGCCTCTACGACATGTCGGGCCGCCGGCTCATCGACCTGCATCTGAATGGCGGCACCTACAATCTCGGCCATCGCCATCCCGAACTGGTCGAGACGCTGAAGGGCGCGCTCGATTATTTCGACATCGGCAATCACTGGTTTCCCTCGGTGGCGCGCGCCGCACTTGCCGAGTCGCTGATCAAGGTTTCGCCCGGCATGACCTATGCGGTCTTTGCACCTGGCGGCGCCGAGGCCGTCGACATCGCCATCGAAGAGTGCCCGCTATGCCACCAAGCGCCGCAAGATCGTGTCGATCGTCAAGGGCTATCACGGCCATTCCGGACTGTCGGTTGCCACCGGCGACGAGCGCTTCTCCAAGATCTTCCTCTCCGACCAGCCCGACGACATTCATCCAGGTTCCCTTCAACGACATCGCGGCCATGGAACAGGCGCTCAAGGGCAACGACTGCGCCGCGCTCATCATGGAGACGATCCCGGCCACCTACGGCTTCCCCATGCCGAAGCCCGGCTATCTCAATGCCTGCAAGGCGCTGTGCGAGAAACATGGCGCCATGTATATCGCCGACGAGGTGCAGACCGGCCTCATGCGCACCGGCTCCATGTGGGGCTGGCAGGCCTACGGCGTACAGCCCGACATCATGGTGACGGCCAAGGGCCTGTCCGGCGGTCTCTATCCGATCGCCGCCTGCCTGGTGAACGACAAGGCCGGCGGCTGGCTCAACGTCGACGGCGCCGCCCACATCTCGACCTCCGGCGGCGCCGAACTCGGCTGCATCGTCGCCCACAAGGTGATCGAAATGCTGCTGCGCCCGGAGATGGTGGCGAATGTCGGGCGGTGACCGAGTTCTTCGCCGCGGGCATGCAGGAGATGATGGCCCGCCACGGCGACATCTTCACCGGCGTGCGCCAGAAGGGCGTGATCCTCGGCCTCGAATTCAATCATCCGGAAGGTGCTGTCTCATGTGTCGCGCGCCCTCTACGAGCACGGCGTCTGGGCGATCTTCTCCTCGCTCGACAAGCGCGTGCTGCAATGGAAGCCGGGCGTGCTGCTGACCGCCGGCCTGTGCGAGGAAATTCTCGACCGTTTCGATGCCGCCATGCCGCGGGCCCGCGAACTGCTGCGTGCTGCTGAGCAAAGTGAATTGAGGAGCGAAGTCATGAGCGAAGCGCTGATGAAGGTTCCCGACGCGCAACTGGAACAGGCGCGCATGATGCTCGACCGGGCCCGCTGGGCGGCGGCCGGATTCCAGAAGCTCGACCGCGCCGCCGTTCGCCGCATCGCCGAAGCCGTTGCCAATGCCGGCCACGCCAAGGCGCAGCACTATGCCGAATGGGCGGTGCGCGAAACCGGCATGGGCGTCGTCGAGCACAAGCGCATCAAGAACGAGGCCTGCTCCAAGGGTATCTTCGAACTCTATGGCGGCTGAGGATTTCGTGGCGCCCGCGCATCGATGCGGGCCAGGAAGATCGTCGAGCTGCCGCGCCCGGCCGGCGTCATCTTCGCGCTGATCCCGGTCACCAATCCGATTGCCACCGTCTATTTCAAGACGCTGCTGGCGCTGATGACGCGCAACGCCATCATCCTGAGCCCGCATCCCGGCGCCAAGGCCTGCTGCGCCGATGCGGCGCGCACCCTGGCGGAAGCGGCCAAGGCCGCCGGCGCGCCCGACGGCGTGATCCAGGTGCTGGCCGAACCCAATATTCCCCTGATCGAGAAGCTCATGTCCGATGAGCGCGTCGACCTGATCGTGGCGACCGGCGGGCCGTCGGTGGTCAAGGCCGCCTATCGCTCCGGCAATCCCGCCTTCGGCGTCGGACCCGGCAATGCGCCGGTGCTGGTCGACGACAGCGCCGATCTGAAGCTCGCCGCCAAGCGCATCGTCGAGTCCAAGGCCTTCGACAATTCCATTCTCTGCACCAATGAATCGACGGTGCTGGCCTTCTCGTCGATTGCCGATCGCCTGCTCGAGGCCATGAAGGCCGAGCGCGCCCATATCTGCTCGAAGGAGGAGACGCGAGAAGCTCCGCGCGCTGCTCTTCACGGATACCGGCTTCAACATCGGCCTGATCGGCAAGGACGCGAGCATCATTGCCCGGGAAGCGGGCTTCAACGCGCCGAATGCGAGAATTCTGGTGACGCCGGTCGATCTCGTGCAGCCGGAAGAAAAGCTGGTGCGCGAAAAGCTCTGCCCGGTGCTGGCTTTCGCCCGGGTGCAGAATATCGACCAGGCGCATTGCCGCCGCCCGCTCCATGATGCGGCAGTCCGGCACGCGGCCACTCGGCTGCCATCCACTCGAAGACCGAAGCCAACATCCTGGCCTTCGCCGCCGCCGTTCCGGCACTTCGCGTCGCGGTCAATGCCGGCTGCTCGCTGGGTGCGGCGGGCTTCGAAACCAATCTCGGCCCGTCGATGACCATCGGCACCGGCTTTGCGGGCGGCTCCTCGATCGGCGACAATCTGACCCCGCATCATCTCGTGCAATATGCGCGCATCGCCTACAACAAGGCCGCCAGCGAAACCTTCGGCAGCTTCGACGGGCTCGATCCCCTGCACCTGCCGAAGCGCGAGGCGCCTGCCGTGTCGCTCGCCGTCGACAACTCCAGATGCCGACGAACTGCGCCGCGAACTGCGCCGGATCATTCTCGAGGAGCTGAACGCGGTTCTGGCCGCCTGATCGCCATGGCCACGCTGCGCTCATACATCTTTCTCGACCAGCTGCAGCCGCAGACCATGTGCTGTCTCGGCACCTGGATCAGGGGTTCGCTGCCGCGCACCGGCATGGCGGCGCAGATCATCGAGGTGGCGCCCGGCCTCGACATCGAGGCCCTGACCGACGTGGCGCTGAAGGCAGCCGACGTGCAGGGCGGCATTCTGGTGGTCGAGCGGCAGTTCGGCTATCTCGAAATTCATTCGCGCGACATCGCCGCCGTCAAGGCCGCGGCCGAAGCGGTGCTCGACGCCATGGCGATGACGCCGGACAAGGCCATGCGGCCGAAAATTCTGGCGTCGAAGATCGTCACCCGCATCGATCGCCGGCCATGCCTTCCTGATCAACCGCAACAAGGGCGGCTCGATGATCCTGGCCGGCGAGACCCTCTTCGTGCTCGAGACCGAGCCTGCGGCCTATGCCATTCTCGCCGCCAACGCGGCGGAGAAGGCGGCCAACATCAAGATCGTCGACTACCGCATGATCGGCGCCACCGGGCGGCTCTATCTTTCGGGTACCGAATCGGAAGTGCGCGCCGCCGCCACGGCCGCCGAACAGGCGCTGGAGGATTGAGATGGCGATGAAACCCGAAACCGCGGGCGAACTGCGAGGCATGGTGCGCGACGTGTTGCGCGAGGTGATGGCCCAGCGCGCGGCCAGCGAGGCAGTCGAAACCGTCCGCATTGCCAATGACGCCGATCTCGCCGGCCTTCGTGGCGCGCCTTATCCAGCCCGGCAACGCTCGACGCGGTCCGCGCCGGCAAACTGCGCTTCGCCTTGCAGCAGACGGTGCAGCGCCGCCGGCGCCCGCAGGCGACGCCCTTGACGGCGTCATCACCGAACAGAAGATCGACGAATTGGCCGGCCAGGGCACGCTGCTGCTTGCGCCCCGGCGCCGTTCTGACCCCGCTCGCCCGCGACAAGGCGCGGCGGCTTGGCCTCAAGATCGAAAGGAGACGCTGATGCTGAAGGCAACTGTCACGGGCCGCATCTGGTCCACCAAGAAAATATCCGAAGTTCCGACCGGCTCGATTCTCGAAGTGGCTGTCGATGAATCGGGCGCCGCGGCTTCTCGCCTTCGATCCGCTCGGCTGCGGCGAGGGCGAAAAGGTCATGGTGGCGACGGGCTCCGTCGCCGCCGCATGGTTTCCCGGCAAGCCGCCGCCCATCGACGCGCTGATCATCGGCTCGATCGACGAGGCAGCGGCCGGCCGGAGAAGAACTAGTCAATCGCAACGTCCACAAGGAGGACAACATGTCGAACAATGCCATCGGAATGATTGAAACCAAAGGCTATGTGGCGGCGCTTGCCGCCGCCGACGCCATGGTCAAGGCCGCCAACGTCACGATCATCGGCCGCGAGCAGGTGGGCGACGGCCTCGTCGCCGTGATCATCAACGGCGACGTCGGCGCGGTCAAGGCCGCGACCGAAGCCGGTGCCGAAGTCGCGGGCCAGGTCGGAACGCTGGTCTCCGTCCACGTCATTCCGCGCCCGCATGCCGATGTCTCGAAGCACTTCACGGCCAACCAGGCCAAGTAAACCGTGACGGCTTCTCGCCCGCGCGCCAAGGGCGAGCTCCGGGTCTATCTGACGCTTGAGACCCTGCAGCCGCAATTCGCCGCCTATATGGGAACGCCGACCCGGGCGCGCGGCTATCCGCCTTACGCGGGCCAGCACGCGCTGATCATCGAGGTCGCCCCCGGCCTGATGATCGAGCGGGTGATCGATCTGGCGCTCAAGGCCGACCCCGATCTCGAGCCCGGCATTCTCTTTGTCGAACGGCAGTTCGGCATTCTGGAAATTCACGGGAACGACAAGGAGAGGCTTCACGCCGCCGGCCGCGCCGTGCTTGAAGGGCATGGCGCTCTCGGAGGGCGAACAGCTCAGGCCCCGCATCCTCTTCACCGATGTGATCGAGGATGTCGCCGACCAGCCATGCGGTGATCGTCAACCGCAACCGCCAGGCCTCGATGATCATGCCGGGCGAAACGCTGCTGGTCTGCGAGATGGTGCCGGCGCTCTATGCGGCGATCGCCGCCAACGAGGCGGAGAAGGCGGCGCCCGGGCTGACCCTCGTCGATGTCCAGATGATCGGCGCGGCGGGCCGCGTCTACATGTCGGGGACGACGGCCGACGTCGAGCGGGGCCTTGCGGAAATCGAGCGGGTTCTGGCAGGGATAGAGCGGACGAGACGCCTGAGGGGACGCGCCGTGACCGATTTCGACAGTTTGAGCCACGAGGACCAGCTCGCCTGCCTGCTCGAACTGGCGGAGAAGTCGGCCGGCAACTACGAATCTGCCGCGGCCTCTCTCTGTCGAGATGATCAATCTCTCGGAGAACGCCACCTACAAGGTCGAGGCGCCGGACGGCCGCCGCTGGGCGCTGCGCGTTCACCGCGACGGTTATCACTCCAAGACGGCGATCGCCTCCGAACTCGCCTGGCTGATGGATCTCCGCGACACCGGCGTCGTGATGACGCCGCGCCCGGTCAAGGGCAAGGACGGCGAGTTCATCCAGATCGTCTCGCATCCGCGCATGCCGCGTCCCCGCCATGTGGTGCTGTCCGAGTGGGAGACGGGATCGGAGCCGGGCATCGGCGAAGACCTCTCGGAGCCTTTCGAAATTCTCGGCGAAGTCACCGCCCGCATGCACATTCACGCGCGGCAGTGGCGGCGTCCCGCCTGGTTCCAGCGCCACACCTGGGACTTCGAAACCAGCCTCGGCGAGGACAAGCCCCATTGGGGCCGCTGGCGCGACGGCATGGGCGTCGATGCCGCGAAGGCGAAACTGTTCGGCCGCACCGTCGATCTGATCGGCAGGCGGCTCGCCGGCCTATGGCAAGGGGCCGGAGCGTTTCGGCCTCATCCATTGCGATCTGCGCCTTGCCAATCTGCTGATCGACGGCAAGGCCGGTGAAGGTCATCGATTTCGACGACTGCGGCTTCGGCTGGTACATGTATGACGCGGCAACGCCGGTGTCTTTCTACGAGCACGAGCCGCAGGTGCCGGAGCTGATCGAATCCTGGAAGAAGGGCTATCGCAGGGTCGCTGGCGCTGCCCAAGGCCGACGAGGACGAAATCCCGACCTTCATCATGCTGCGCCGCCTGCTGCTCGTCGCCTGGATCGGCTCGCACTCCGAAACCGACCTCGCCAAGTCCATGGGTCTTCCGTACACGGAGGGGACGGTCGGGTTGTGCGAGGATTACTTGCGCCGCTATGCCTGAGCCAGCGCCTCGAGGCTTTCCGGCAGAATCTGCCCGCCATCGACGATGATCGTCTGTCCGGTCACGTAACCGGCTTCCTTCGAGGCGAAGTAAAGCGCGGCATATCCGATGTCCTCGACAGTGCCGAGGCGCTTCAGGGGAATCGAGGCTGCCATGGTCTTCTGGTAATCCTCGCCCATGCCGATCAGTCCTTCGGTGAGGATATTTCCGGGCATCACCGCATTGACGGTGATTCCGTATTTGGCGAGCTCGATGCAGGCGGTGCGCATGAAGCCGAGCTGGCCGGCCTTGGTGGCGCCGTAATGGGTCCAGCCGGGAAAGCCGGTGACCGGCCCGGTGATCGACGAGGTGATGACGATGCGGCCCTGATCGGATTTCTTGAGATAGGGGAGAGCCGCCTTCACCGACAGAAACGTGCCCTTGAGATTGGTGTCGATCACCTCGTCCCATTGCTCGACGGTCATCTCCTCGAGTTTGGCCGGAGGGAAGATGCCGGCATTGGCGCAGAGCACGTCGAGGCCGCCGTTCCTGGAGGCCACGGCTTTCACCGCCGCCGCGAGGCTCGCCGAGCTGGGTGACATCGCCGGCCAGCCCGAAGGCGCCGTGGCCGATCTCCGTCGCCGCCGCCTCTGCCTGATCGCCGTGGCGCGCCAGGATCGCCACTTTCGCCCCGGCATTGGCGAAGACCCGTGCGATGCCCTTGCCGATGCCTTTCGAGCCGCCGGTCACCAGAACGGAACGGTCTCTTCAGCGATGCGGACATGTTCAATCTCCCTTGCGTTTAGCTGGAACCGTTTTGCCGTGCCCGACGCCTTGCGAGGATCACTCCGTAGCCGCCGATCAACAGGATGGCGGCGCCGACCGTCGAAACAGTGCCGAGAACCGGTACGCCCGGCGTGTAGCCTGCCACCATCTTGGCGTAGAGATATTCCGGCACCGTCGTATCCGCGCCGGTGGTGAAGAGCGACAGCGGAAAATTGCCCCAGGACAACAGGAACGCAAACAACGCGCCCGAGAACAGGCCTGGAAACAGCACCGGCAGGGTGATTTCCCTCAGCACCTGCCAGCGCGACGCACCCAGGTCGAAGGCCGCTTCCTCGAGCGCCGGGTCGAAACTGTAGACCTGTATGGCGATGACCAGCGTCACGACGGGAACGATCCACACGAGATGCGCAAAGACCGCCGTCATCCAGGAAAGCTGCAGTCCCAGCGTATTGAACCAGAGTAGAAGCGCCAGTCCGAGCACCGATTGCGGAAAGAAGATGGGCAGCAGAATGAGCTTCTGATAGAAGGACCGTCCCGTCCAGTCATGGCGGGCGAAGGCCAGCGCGCCAAAGAAGGCGATGACGACGGCAATCGCCGTTACGCAAAGCGCGATACTGATGGATGTCGAAAGCAGTTGCCGGATCTCGATCGAATTGAAGGTTTTCTGCCACCAGTCGAGGCCCAATTTCGCAATCGGAAACTGAAAATAGCGGCTGGCGGTGAGCGAGGCGAGGGCTATGCACACTGTCGGCAGATAGATGAACACGACGACGGTCAGCGTCCAGACGGTGATGAGCGCATGCCGGGTTCGCTGGCCCGTTGTTTCCATGGTCTATTTTCGCCCCAGAAAGCGGTCGAGATCGAAGCGCCTCAGCGCCGCCAGCACCAATACGCCGACAACCAGCATGAGCAATACCGAAAGGGCGGCACCCAGCGGCCAGTTCTGCGCATAGGTGAAGGCGATTTCGATATCGTGAGTGATGGGAATGATCTGTTGTCCGCCCACAACCTTGGCCTCGGCGATGGCACCCACCGCGAGAACGAAAGTCAGCAGGAACCCGATGACGATGCCGGGCATGGACAGCGGCAGTTCAACCTCCTTGAACACCTGCCAGCGCGAGGCGCCGAGATCGTAGGCGGCCTCGCGCGTCTCGTTGGGCACCATGCCGATTCCGAGCGTCAGCGGAAACAGCATGAAGGGCAGGTAGACATAGACCATGCCAAGCACGATGGCCGCCCGCGTGAACAGCATGCTTTCCAGTTCGATGCCGAATACCGATTTGAGGGAGCCAAGGAGAACCCCATTCTTGATCAGAAACAGGACCCAGCCATAGAGGCGGATGTTCTCAGAGACGAACAGCGGAATGGTGAAAAGCAGCGTCAACAGCATGGCCCATTTGCCGAAGACCCGCACCAGGCCGTAGGCCACCGGATAACAGATGACGGCAAGCAGTCCGACGGTCAGCGCGGCCAGTCCCAGGGACCAGAGGAAGGAAATGTAGTTCGTGCCCTGGAAGATGGTGGCGTAATTCTCGAGCGTTGGCGCCGCAGCGAGCGAGAAAGTCCGGGACGGCATGAAGCTGAACCAGACGACGGCGATCAGCGGCGCCGCAAATCCGATCAGCAGGAATGCCAGCACCGGCATGGCCGATCTTTCGCCCGGGCCAAGTTGCAGGCGCCCGCGCATCAGTCGGTCACCACGATCGAATCCCCGGCATCCCAGCCGATCCGCACTTCCTCGTCGAGCTTGCCGGCGAGAGCCTGCTGCCGCAGTTTTTCGACGAGGAAGACCGTGTCCCCCACGCGCACCTGATACTGTATGCGCGATCCCAGCACATATTCATTGTAGAGGCGGCCGGTCACGGAATTGTCCGCCTCCGAGGCCTTGGTAATGAAGCGCAGGAATTCCGGCCGGATCACCAGATGACCGGCGGCAAAATCGGGCGGCAACGCCGGCGGCTTGATAGTTCCGGCCACCGCGGAAGATGTGAGTCTGCCGCCCTTACCCATGGTGACCGGAATAACGTTCACGTCGCCGATAAACTCCGAGACGAAGCGGGTATTGGGGGCGCTGTAGATATCATGGGGCGTGCCGACCTGGACGAGTTGGCCCTCCCGCATGACGCCGATCCGGTCGCTCATCACCATGGCCTCTTCCAGCGAATGGGTGATGTAGACGAAGGTTTTCTTGGTCTCCCGGTGAATGTCCTTGAGTTCCTTTTCGAGCGTCTTGCGCAGTTTGTAGTCGATGGCCGAGAGCGGTTCGTCGAAAAACAGGATTTGCGGATCGTAGGCCAGCGCCCGGGCCAGCGCTACGCGCTGGCGCTCACCGCCCGAACATTTCAATACGTTCTTGCCGTAATAGGATTGCGGCAGCCGCAGCAGTTCCATCAATTCCAGCGCCCGGACTTTGCGTTTGGCCGGAGGGTCGCCGCGGATCTTGAGTGAAAATTCGATGTTCTCGCCGACCGTGCGGTGCGGAAAGAGCGCCAGCGACTGGAACACCATGCAGGTGGGACGCCGGTTGGCGGGCACGTCGTTGATGCGCTTGCCGCGCAACAGGATGTCGCCGTCCGTGGGTTGATCCATCCCGGCCAGCATGCGCAGAAGCGTCGTCTTGCCGGAGCCCGATGGCCCGACGATGGTGAAGAATTCGCCTTCCGCGATGTCGAGGTCGATTGAATCGACAGCCGCGAGACTGCCGAAAGTCTTGCTGACCGATTTCAGCGACAGAATGATCGGGCGATCGGCCATATGTAGCATTCGGTCATCGATTAGGTCCGCCGGCAGCCGCTGTCGAGGCTGCCGGTCTTTTCCGGAGAGCGGATGGTCAGCCGCCCGAGGCTTCGCGCTTCGCCGCAGTCATGATGTCGAGCAGCTTGTCGTAATCGGGCACGATATCGTATTCGATCGAACCGGCCATCTCCTCTTCGAGGCTGTCCCACTGTATCGCAATCGAGCTCCTCCTTGGTGAACAGCTTGAAGCAATCGGGGTTGGCCATCTGGGACACCGGATTGAACGTGCCCTCGGCGAAGGCCACGGTATGGGCGACGTCGGGCGCCTGGACATATTCGAGGAAGTCCGGCGGCGAGCGGCGACAGCTCCGGATTGTTGACCGTCGAGGTGATTTCGATCCACGAAATGCCGCCCTTGCCACCCTGCATCGGTCCCGATTTCGGCGTGATGCCGCGGATGTTGGGATGGCCGTCGGCGCGGGCCGGCGAGGCGGAATAGGTGCCGCCGGTCAGGTGGAAGTCGATCTCGCCGGCGATCAGCAATTGGTTCATGCTGGCGAGATCGGCAACCGCCTTGGCGCCCTTGAAGACGCGCTTCGCGGCATCCGTGAATTTCGCCACCTCGTCGTCCGCATGAATCTTGAAGGGATCGAAACCGGCGATGCAGCAGATGCAGAACACGTTCCAGTCGTCCGACTCGAGAACACCGTATTTCTTGTCGTTGGCGGCATCGTTCCACAGGTTCCAGCCTTGGTCCTCAGCCGTGGCGCGGCTCACCTTGTCGGTGTTGACGACGAAGCTGTAGGGTCCGAAGCGCTGTGCCATGCCAAGAAGCTCGGTGCCTGAATCGTCCATCGCCCACTTGTAGGGCGCCTTGAAGGCCGGCATCATCTTGTCGAAATAGGGCTCGAACCTGGCCCGGTCGAGCGGCTTGATCAGCTTTTCCGGGTGCATGACCTTGCGCGCCCATGGATTGTTGACGTTGATCAGGTCCCACACATTGGTCTCCCCCGCCCGTAGACGGTTGATCATGGTGGGATCGTTGGTGAGCGACTCGGCCTTGACCGTTGCACCCGTCGAGGACCGGAAGGGATCGAGCACCTGGGCCGAATTGTAGCCCTCCCAGCACAGGATGTTCAGTTCCTTCTCGCGCGCCGCCGCAGCGATGCCCGGTACCGTCGTCGTGCCTCCGGCGAAAGCCGCCGCCCACAGGGCCGACTGCTGCATGAAATTACGGCGCGAAAACTTGCTGCTGTTCGCCATGTCCTACTCCCTGAATCTCCGTTGCGGACCATTCGCCCGTCATGTCTCGAGGATGTCCGGCGCGGAATTGAGCACAATTTTTTCCTGCGAGTAAAGAGAGAACACGCCTGGCCGATTAGGCCAGTTTCATCATGGCAATGAGTTCGGCGCTGGCCACGTCATGGCAATAAGTCATGTTGATGATCTCGGACTCCTTGACGTTGAGGTCATGCGATCCCGCAGCGCAGCAATCCTCGACGACCACGACATTATAGCTTTCATCCGCCAGGCTCCTGACCGTCGAGGACACGAGTAGATGGAGCGAAATGCGGTCTTCCAGTTCATGGCATCCTCAGAATCGGTAGGTGAAGAGGCCGCGGCGCTCGTAGATCTCGGCCGCTTCCTCGACGAAGGCGGCAACCCGTTCGGCCCTGTGGGTCTCGCGCAGGATCGTCGCGGCATCGAGCAGTTGCTGCTTAGATTTGGCGCGGCCGGGGCGCAGCAGTTCGTACACTTCCATAATGTAGTCCTGCGGCACATCGACAAGCTCAGAGGCGCGTTCGAAATTGAGCGCCAGTGTCGGCCTGCCGGCGGAACGCGCGATTTCGGCCTGGTCGCGCAGCGCCTTCGGCGTGATCCGCAGATCCTCCATGGAAATACCGCCGTCACAAACCGCATCGAGCGTGATTTCGGAGAGCCGCTTGCCGCGCTTTCCGGCGATCCGTTCCGGCTGCGTCTCGGCCAAGGGATAGTCCGCCACCGTGAGCTTTTTTGTCATGCCTTCGCTCCGGTGAAGCTTACTTCGATTTCCTCGGGCTCGGCCCCCTCCGCCGTCATCGCCGTCTCGATTGCATAAATCAGCGCCACGCGCGCGTGATAGCGCGAGCCCATGGCCTCGCCGCGCGTCGGCACCACCACGGGTTCCGGCATCTCGCCCAGCGCATAGGCCGCCGCATTGGCGCCGAGGCCGCGATAATGTTCGAGCCGGGTGATCGGCGCATTGGAGAAGAGTTCGAGATTGTTGTGCGGCAACCGGTCGCGCTGATGGATAACCGCCGTGCCCTTGGCCTGGATGCCGATCCCGACGCCCGAACCCGCCAGCCGGGCGGCCGAAAGGCCGAGGAAGGACGTATCCGCCGTATGCAGGAAACGCACGATGCGCGGTTTCAGGCCCCGCTTGGCGATGGCTTCCGTCATCACGGAAAGAACTTCCGACAGGCGATGGCCGGCGGTCGTCTGGTAAAGCTTCAGCCCGAAGGCCGGACTGATGCCGATGACGAGGTCCTTGCCGTCCGTCCCCGGCCGGGCGGCGCCCATGGCGCGATAGCGGATGCGCCGGGCCTCGTCCTTTTCGTGCATCGCCTCGGAGCGCAGAACCTCCTTCCGGTCGAGCACGTCGCGGATCGAGTTGAGTTCCTGCCGGCGCGCCTCCGATACGCGATAGCCGCTGCCGGGACCGAGATAGTCGTTGGGATCGTTGACGGCGCTGACGACCTTGCCGTTCCGCACCATCGCCGAGGTTTGCAGATAGTCGCCAGAGACACGGAGCTTGACGACATTGAGGAGATTTTCCGCCTCTTCGCGGAAGCCGCGCTTCGCCAGCGCCCTGATGACGTCAATCACCGTGATGCCGCGCGCCTTGATTTCTTCGCTGATCAGCGACACATCGCGCGGCAGTGTAGCTGCGGGTTTCGTCGGAACCCGAGGCGACCACGACGCTTTGCTTCATGTCTGCGGTTGCAGTCGATAGCCCCAATTCTTCGTAGACCGCCGCCAGTGCTTCCACCGCGCGGCTGCGCAGATCGAGGGCGCGGGACTCCGGCAGCGGCGTCAGGCCGCCGTCGGCCTCGAAATCGCGCTGCAGGACCAGATAGTCCTCCATCTCCTCGCCGTTGAGCAGCGAGGGATTGAAGGAATTGTCGTATTTGAGGATCGAGCCGAAGCCCGAGCAGATGAGATCGGAACCGGCGATGAGATAGGGCAAGATCTTCGCGCCCACCCGGATTTCCGATTCCGTGGTGCGCGCGTCGTTGCCCGAGGCGCATTCGAGATCGAGCCATACGGCGATCAGGTTCTCCGCCATCAGTTCGCGCACTCCGCCGGGCATCGTCGATGTCAGGGGCGCCCCGTCGATGCCGCCGTTCTGGGTGCCCTGCACGCCCATACCGCGCTGCAGGCAGAGGCAGCGCGCTTCGAGATAGAGAAGCGATTTCGACTCGTGAAACCCCATCAGCAGCTCGGAGCCCGCCCCCGAGGTGCAGCGCATCTTGATGCCGCGCGAGGCATAGGCCGCCGCGAGAAATGCCTTCGACCAGGGCGTATCGTCGCCGTCGATGAAGGTCTTCTCCGTGCCATAGACCGAAACCGTCTCGGCATAGGAGGTGAAGCCCGCCATGCCGATCCTCAGTTCTTCCGCCTCTTCGCTCGAACACTGGAACAGCGTGCCCCAGCGCCCGACCGCTCCGCCCACCGCACAGGCCACCGCATTCGACCAGGCATTGCGTGACACCCGCATGGTCGTCTCGATCTCGTCGAAGCCGAAGCCGACGGCGGTTGCTGCATCGGCGGCCAGCTGCAAGGGATCGTCCTTGGCATTGGTCACATGCGCCTGGTTGCCCGGCGTCTTGCGGGCCCGCATCTTGGAATAGGCAAAGGCAATCTCGAGCGCCGAGAGCTGCGACACGACCTCCGCCAGTTTCGCCGGCGTCATGCCATGAGCGAGGCGGACAAGCTTCCCGCGCGGCACATGCATGTCGACCAGCATGCGCGCCACCTCGCGCGACTCGATCGCCATCGCTTCCGGCGCCATGGCGGGATCGATGTGATGCCGGGCAATGAAACGGTCGATCATGTCGAAGTCATGTTCGAGCACGCCGTCCATTGCAGCGATACGGCCCGCTTTGATGTCGATGCCAGGCTTGGGATCGAAGGGGCTTGAAAAGGCGGAGAAGCCGTTCTTCGCATCTTCGACCGCGAACCGGTCGAGGCGCAGCGGCCGCTCGTCCCAGTCGGCATAACGCTTCCAGCGGTTCGGCGTCTGGCTCATGTGTCCGCCCTAGAGGCTGGTCTCGGCGCTGCGAATGAAGACGGCGAGCGTGGCGCCGGTCGCGGTCCGCGAGGAATGCTGCGTGCCCTGTTTCAGCAGCACGAAGTCGCCGGGCTTGTAGACATGGCCGTCATTGTCGATCACCTCGCCCTCGAGCACCAGGAATTGTTCGTGGCAACTGTGCTCATGCGGCTGGCTCGAGGAGTGTGGCGCCATCCTGTAGATGTGAAAGCCTGTGCCTTCCGGGAACGTGTCGTCCAATTGCAGGAAACTTTGGCCCGGAATTTCCATCCCGTCGATGACGAAGGGCTTGAAGGCCGCGGTCTTGATATTGGTGACGAGCCGCTCGTTTTTGCCGATTTTTTTCATGCCGCCAGCCTTTCGCCGCGAACATAGCTGTCAAGCCATTGCGTGCGATAGCCGTCTTCCCGCCACAGCACCGGGAAATAGCTTTCGTCCATTTCAACCGAACCCACTTTCTTGTAGCGCGAATAGATGTAGCTGATCCTGGCCGGGTGGAATGTCGCCGCCGAGGAAATGCAGTGCGCGATGACCGAGCGCCGTGGTTTGTCGCCCTTGTTGTCGCGCGAACCGTGCCAGGTGCGTCCGTGGTGGATGACGCAGGAACCGGCCGGCACCTCGATGGGCACGATTTCGCAGTCGGCAACGCCCGCGGTCTTGGCGGCGGGACGGAGATCGTGCAGCGGATCGCTTGGTGCATGGAACTGCCTGATTGGCGGAGCAATGGGCCATTTGTGCGAACCACGCACATATTCGATGGTGCCCTGATGGGCCTTGGTATCGTCGAGCGTCACCCAGCAGGTGCTCATTTCGCCGGGCACGATCCAGTCATTGTAGGAATCGTCCTGGTGGAATCCAAGCGGTTTCGTGCCCGGCGGCTTCCAGATGACATTGTCCTGGCCGATGCGCGCGCCGGGCCAATGCCGGAGCCTGGCACAAGCCCGGCCGACATCGGCCGCGAGCACGATCGCAGCAATGGTGAGATCGGACTTCCAGCCATTGCAGATCTGGCGCGTCAGGTCCTCGCGCGTCGCGGCCCATGCGCCAGTTCCATTCGTCGGGGTAAAGCCCGGTCTCAAACTTGCCGGAGAACAGAGGCTCGAAGCGCGCCCGCGCCGCGTCGATTTCCGCTCCCGTCAGGACATCGTGCAGAACGACAAACCCGTCGCTGTCGAAGGTGTCGATATGAGCTTGCGTCAGTTCAATGCGGGGCATGCTCGCTCCTAAAGCGTATCGGCGCCGATCAGATCCTGCCGTGTGGCTTCCAGATGCTTGGTGATCCGGTCGACCGAGCCCGCAACGTCGCGTTGGCGCAGCGCCTCGTAGATCGCGCGGTGCTGGACATTATAGGACGCGATCTTGGCCGGCGACAGGATCAGCGTCTTCATCCGGTCCCACTGGGCGTGCAGGCGCACCATGTTCACCTGCTGGTACATGCGCACGATCAGCGGATTGCGCGAGCAGCGGGCAAGCTCGAGATGGAATTCCGAATCGAGCTGGGTGAACAGGTTCTGGTCGCCGTTCGAAGCCTCGAGCCGCTTCAGCACGTTTTCGATATTGTCGAGATCGCCGCCGGTGGCGTGAATGGCGGCAAGCCGCGTCATGTAGGGCTCGATCGCAAAGCGCGTTTCGATCAGTTGCAGCGGGCTCACCAGGTCGGTGATGTCGTCCATGCCCTGCTTCAGCGGCCCCGGATAGTTGACGAAGGTGCCGCTGCCGACCCGGCGCGTCACCAGGTTCTTCTGCTCCAGCTGATCGAGCACTTTGCGGATGGTCGAGCGGGCCGTTCCGAAAGTCACCGCGAGCTGCCGCTCGGCCGGCAGCTGGTCGCCATCCGCATAGACACCGGTTTCGATCGCCCGCCGCAGCCGTGCCATGATGGCATTTGCGGCGCGTCCGGAGACGGCCACCAAGTCATCTGACTCGTCCTCACTTTCAGGCCTATAGGCCGAAGACGAGGCGCTTTTGTTGGTCACGGCCGCTCCAAATTGGTCGCAATTGGATAGAATTGGTTTGCAATCGGTCTCGTTTTGTGAATCATATGGCCTTAGATCGGCCCTCCCCGTCAAGCTTTACTGTCGGGTTGTGATTGGGCTCAACCGGTTCAGGGAGCGAACGACCCCATGGCTGTTCCGTCGGGAGTGAAATACGCCATCATCGGCGCCGGCATTCACGGCCTCTCCACCGCCTACCATCTGGCCCTCAAGCTCAAGGAAACCGGCAAGGGCTCCGGCAAGGACATTCTCGTCGTCGACAAGACGGCGATCGCCGCCGGCGCCTCCGGCATCGCCTGCGGCGTGGTCCGCAACAACTACTATCAGCCGGCGATGCGCGAGCTGATGGCGCATTCGGTGTCCGTGTGGGAGAGCGATCCCAAGGCCTATTCCTATCATGCCGTCGGCTACATGCAGATCAGCCCGGAGGTCATGCACGAACAGGTGGGCTCGATCTATCGAGCAGCAGAAGGAGATCGGCTACGACTCGACCTTCGTCGAAGGCGCCAGGGATTCACAAGTGTACATGGAAGGCCTGTTCGACGACTGGCAGGCCAAGGGCATCACCTCGGTGCTGCACGAGAAGAAGGGCGGCTATGCCAACAACACCGCCTCGATCTATGGCCTCGCCTCCAAGGCCGAAGCCGAAGGGGTGCGCATCATGACCGGCTGCGAGGTGACGGGCTTCGAATTCGGCAACAATTCCCGCGCCGTGACCGGCATCGAGACCAACAAGGGCACGATCAAATGCGACTATGTCGTGGTGGGCGTCGGCCCCTGGATCAACCAGGTCTGGAACATGCTGGAATTGCCGCGCCATGTTTCGATCAAGGGCCGCGACGGCAAGATGCACGATGGCGTGCGCATGTGGAAATACTGGTGCCTCGAGGAAGGAACCTTGGGCGTCGATCCCAACATGCACAAGACCAATGACGGCCGCATGCCGCCGGTCATCCATGTCGACACCGATGCGCCGCTTTATTCCGATGTCGACGGCCGCCTTCTCACCGACAAGCTCTGGGGCCTCTATTACAAGCCCGACTTCAATTTCGGCGGCGTGCAGGGCGGCGCCTCGCCCTACAAGGTGGAAGGCGAGCCCGATACCATCGCCATCGACCCCTACGGACCCGACAGCCCGGATTTCATCGTGGGCGACACTTCATCGAGACCTGGTGCTCGATGCTGGCCCATTGCCAGAAGCGTTTCGAGGGCAAGATCGGCATCTACAAGAGCCCACGAGAAGTCGGGCGGCCTCGGCTGCTTCACCCCCGACAATTTCCCGGTGTTCGATGTCTTCCGCGACAATGTCTTCGTCATCGCCGACTCCAACCACGGCTACAAGATGATCGGCGTCGGCAAGCTGGCGGCGCAGGAAATCTGCGGCGAGAAATCGAAGCTGCTTGGAGCCCTTCCGCTTCTCGCGCTATGCCGAAGGCAAGCTGCATCCGGTCTCCAACAGCCCGTTCCCGTGGAGCTGACGGCGACGCCATTGCAGCGGTGAATCGGAAGAAAATCGAGGGAAGGAAACTAAATGGCCGACTATGAGAATTTCATCAAGACGGCCGGGCCGCGCCGACCTGATCAAGCAGGTACGCAAGAAAATCGACGCGCTCGGCATCGAATATCTCTATCTGCAATTCGTCTCCGTCACCGGCCGCATCATGGGCAAGGGCATTCCCGGCCGACCATTGGGAGAATGTCGCCAATGGCGGCTTCCAGCTCGTCTATGGCTCGACCGTCAATCTGTTCATGAACCGGCGCGGCGAATATATGGGCTATGGCCCGGAAGCGGCCGAACTGGTCGGCGTTCCCGAACCCGAAACCTTCATGCAGCTGCCGTGGGACAAGCGCGTGGCGCGCATGTTCTGCACGCTCTTCCGCAACCGCGAGGAAAGGGAAAATCCGGGCGCCTTCCTCACCTCGGACTGCCGCGGCAATCTCCGCCGCATCCACGACCAGTTCGAGAAGGACCATGGGCTGCGCATGCGCCACGGCACCGAGCCGGAAATGATGTGGCTGAAGAAGGACGAGGAAGGCAGGCCCAATGGCGGCTATTCCAAGCCCTATTGCTATCACATCGACCAGTTCGAAAGCCTGCGCCCGGTCTACATGCGGGTCATCGAATACGGCCGCAAGATGGGCCTCGACATGATCCAGGGCGACCACGAGGACGCGCCGGGCCAGATCGAGCTGAACTTCAACTACGACGATGCGCTGCGCACCGCCGACCGGCTCACCACCTATCGCCAGATCTGCGCCCAGGTGGCGCGCGAGTTCAACATCATCGCCTGCTTCATGTGCAAGCCCTTCATGGGCGTCTCCGCCAATGGCTGCCACCACAACATCTCCCTGTGGAAGGGCGGCAAGGACGAATTCAAGATTCTCGGCAACGACCGGAAGAACCTGCCGGGCTTCGAACACAACTACATGTACCGCCGCGGCGGCACCAACACCTTCATGCCCGACGGCAAGGACCCGCAAATGCCGGGCAAGATGGGCCTGCATGTGATCGGCGGCATCGTCAAGCATCTCGCGGCCTTGACCGCCATCGGCTGTTCGACCGTCAACTCCTACCGCCGCCTGTGGGATACCGGCTTCTGGGCGCCGGTCTTCGCCGATTGGGGCTTCCAGAACCGCACCACGGGCCTTCGCGTCTCCGCCCCCGGCCGCTTCGAATACCGCGCCGTCGACTCGATGGTGAACCCCTATCTGATGGCGGGCGCCATCCTGAAGGCGGCCGACGATGGCATTCGCAACAAGATCGATCCGGGCAAGCCGGAAGAGCGCAACATCTACGCCGCCATGGAAGCCGGCAAGCAGGTGAAGAAGCTGCCGATGACGCTGGGCGACTCGCTCGAGGCGCTGAAGAACGACCGGTCATCAAATCGGCGATGCCGGGCGAGATGCACCGGCTCTATGACGAATACAAGCGCGACGAATGGGAACGCTTCCTCCATACCTCGACGGAGTGGGATCTCGCCACCTATCTCAACTGTCTGCCGTAGAGGAGAAACAGCCATGTGCGGCATCGCCGGACTCATCCATCGCGACGGCACGGGCAATATCGGCCAGGAAATGACCGACATGCTCCAGTCGCTGAAGCATCGCGGCCCCGACTCGACCGGCTACGCCATCTACGGCGCGCCGGGGCGCAATGAACATGTCATGCGCTTCAAGGTCGCCGAGCAGGAAGACATGGCGAAGGGCTTCGACATCCATGACGAGGTGAAGAAGCGCCGCGCCAAGGTCGAGGAACGGCTCGCCACGCTCGGCGTGCAGGTGATCGATCGCGAGGATGCCACCGAATACGCCTACCGCTACCGCATCCAGTATGACGGCGACATGAAGAAGCTCGCCGACTATGTCGAAGATGTCGAAGGCACCGAAATCCTCTCGATGGGCAATGCGCTCGAGCTGATCAAGGACCTGGGCGATGCGGCCCGCGTGGCCGACCAGTACGCGCTGCGCAAGTTCAAGGGCACCCATGGCATCGGCCACACCCGCATGGCGACGGAATCCGATGTCGACATCCGCTCGGCGCATCCCTACTGGGCCTATCCCTACAACGACATCGCCGTCGTCCATAACGGCCAGATCACCAATTACTGGGTGATGCGCCGCGAATTCGAGCGCAAGGGCCATCGCTTCGTGTCGAACTGCGATTCGGAATTGCTGGCGGTCTACACCGCCTACAATCTCGAGCACGGCGCGACGCTGGAAGACTCGCTCAAGCAGTCGATCCAGGACATCGACGGCGTGTTCACCTATCTCGTCTCGACCAAGGATGAACTCGGCATGGCCAAGGACACGATGGCGGCCAAGCCCATGGTGCTGTTACGAGAGCGACAATCTGGTGGCGCTCGCCTCCGAGGAAGTGGCGATCCGCGCCGTCATCCACCACGAGATCGATACCTGGGATCCTTACGATGAGGAGGTTCGCGTATGGCGGGCGTAACGACGGCAAAGAAGGACCATCTCTCCCATGAGATGGGCATGCACACCGAAGGCCTGCGCTGGGCCGGACCCAGCAGCGCTTCTTCGACATCTCCGAGGAGAATGTGCGGTTACGGCTATCCGGATGCGCCGGACGTCGACTTCAACAAGCGCGCCGAGATCGACTGCGACGATCTCGACTCGAAGCAGATCAACATCCAGCTCCGCGACCTCATGCGCCGCGGAGTCGGCACCATCGTCCTCAAGAATCCGGGCGCGAAGCATTCGATCGCCGTCGGCATCCTGCACCGGCTCAATCTCCACATCGAAGGCTCCTGCGGCTATTTCGCTTGCGGCCTGCTCGATGGACCGAATGTCACGATCAAGGGCCGCGTCGGCTGGGCATGTGCCGAGAACATGCTGGCGGGTACCATCGTCATCGAGAAGAATGCCGGCTCGCAGTTCGGCGCGGCCCTGCGCGGCGGCGATCTCGTCTGCAAGGGCGCGGTCGGCTCGCGCACCGGCATCGACCAGAAGGGCGGCAACATCATCGTCGGCGGCGACACCGGATCGTTCACCGGCTTCATGATGCAGCGCGGCCGCATGGTGATCCTCGGCAATGCCGGCAAGAACCTCGGCGACTCGATGTATGACGGCACCATCTATCTGGGCGGCGAAGCGCGCTCGCTGGGCGTCGATGCGGTGCCCGGCGAGATGACCGATCTCGACCGCGAGTGGCTCACCCGCAAGCTCAAGATGTACGACATGATGCCGAAGCAGGGCATCGATCACATCAAGAAGATCGTCGCCGGCAAGCAACTGTGGAACTACGACAACCTCGAACCGAGCGAGAAGAAGCTCGTGCTGTGATGAGGATCAGGTAAATGGCAAGGAAGCAAGAAACCCAAAACCGTGGCGGCGCGGAAAGCGGTCGCAGTCAGGCGTTCGGCGCCGGTGAAGGCCAAAAAGGCCAAGACGGTCGCCGTCTCGGCGCGCAGGCTTCCCGCCGCGCGCACTGCCACCGGCATGGCCGCGCTGGCGGGCCGCGCTCCCGCCGAAACCAGGAAATACATTCTCGGCTCGTCGAAAATCTTCACCCCCGAGGTGATGAACGACATCCACATCAAGTCCGAGCTCGGCCGCTACCGCATGCGCGGCTTCTCGCTGTTCAAGAAAATTCCCGCACTGGGACGATCTCACCTTCCTGCCCGGCACGCTCACCCGTTTCGTCATCGAAGGCTATCGCGAGAAATGCGAGACCAAGACGGTGATCGGCCCGCGCGCCAAGCGCCCCATGGTGCTCGATATCCCGGTCTATGTGACCGGCATGTCGTTCGGCGCGCTCTCCTATGAGGCGAAGATCGCGCTCGCCCGCGGCGCCACCATGGCCGGTTCCGCCACCTGCTCCGGCGAAGGCGGCATGATCCCCGATGAGCGGCGCTATTCCGAGACGCTGGTTCTACCAGTGCATCCAGTCGCGCTACGGCTTCAACCCGCATCACCTGCGCCTCGCCGATGCCTGCGAATTCTTCATCGGCCAGGGCTGCAAGGTGGGCCTCGGCGGCCATCTGATGGGCCAGAAGGTGACCGACCAGGTCGCCGAGATGCGCTCGCTGCCGGCCGGCATCGACCAGCGCTCGCCCGCCCGCCATCCCGACTGGCTGGGTCCCGACGATCTCGCGCTCAAGATCCAGGAAGTCCGCGAGGCGACCAATCACGAGATCCCGATCCAGCTCAAGCTCGGCGCCGCCCGCGTCTATGACGACGTGCGCATGGCGGTGAAATGCGATCCGGACTCGATCTATATCGACGCGATGGAAGGCGGCACCGGCGCCGGCCCCCATATTGCGACGGAAGACACGGGCGTTCCCGGCATCGCCGCGATCCGCGAGGCGCGCCGCGCCATCGACGAGCTCGGCAAGAGGGGCGAGATTTCGCTGGTCTATGCCGGCGGCATCAGGAACGGCGGCGACGTGGCCAAGGCGCTGGCGCTCGGCGCCGACGCCATCGCCATCGGCCATTCGGTGCTGATGGCGCTCAACTGCAACAAGCATATCGAAGGCGTCACCGACTATCCCAACGAGATCGGCGTCGAGGCGGGCTATTGCTACCACTGCCACACCGGCCGCTGCCCGGTCGGTGTCGCGACGCAGGACCCGGTGCTGCGCCAGCGTCTCGATCCCGACAAGGCGGCCGAGCGCGTCTACAATTTCCTGCACACGCTCACCATGGAGGCCCAGATGCTGGCCCGCGCCTGCGGCAAGACCAACATCCATTCGCTGGAGCCGGAAGATCTCGCGGCGCTGACGATGGAAGCTTCCGCCATGTGCAAGGTGCCGCTGGCTGGCACCAATTACACGGTCGGCATGGAAGGCGCCGACTATCACAAATATTGATCGGAGAGAGACGATGGCAGGCACAAGCTACAAGGGCTCCGAGATCAAATCGGTCGACCAGTTCATCAAGGACAAGGCCGGCCTGGCTTCGAGCCGCGAGAAGGAAATCGGCCAGCACATCGGCTACCGCTATGACGTGAACCTGATCCCCGACTACAAGCGGCTCACGCCGTTTCTCAAGGGCTATTTGGAGTTCATGGGCTGGGACGATCTCAACTGGCTCGAAGACGTCCACATGGGTTATGAGGAAGGCGAGCCCGCCATCTTCGACCGCAACTGCAACGGCTGGGTGCGCATTCCGAAGAAGGTGAAGCTGCCCGACAACCAGCAGGATCGCGACATGATGGCGAGGGAACTGCTGATCAAGTTCCAGATGTCGCCCAATCATCCGATGGTGCAGCTGAACAAGGCGTACCGGAAGTTTTGAATCGAGAGCTACGGCATCGGTACCGCCGCGGCGTTCTTCCAGTCGGGCTTGAGGCCCAGGACCACGGCGTCGTTCGGGATATTTGGATTGAACAACCGGCTCTGCCACAGACTGGCCTCGCGCGGCGGGCTCCGGATGGTGAGCCGCCTGACCGTGCAGAACATGCGAAAACTCTGGGAATACTGCTCGAAATCGAGCAGCACTTCTTTGGCTTTGACCAACACAGCCGCAGTCTTCGACCCGGCGCCGAACACCGCTGTCAGTTCGTCGGAGAACAGCTCCGGAAGCTGGTAGAAATCGCCGGCCAGGTATTCAATACCGGTATCGCGCGCTTTCTGCGCCTCGTTGGTCTTCTGGACCTGGAAGCGGAAATAGGCGGTACTGACCGAAGGCTCCTCCGGCAACAGCAGAACGGTCATGGCAGAGAGCAATACCTCGCCTTTAGGGCTGCTGACCCGCGGCCGCATGGCGGGCATCGGCCGGCCGCCGTAATCGCGGGCCGATATCTGCCGGATGCGGCATTGCCAACCGAGAAAATGATCTCGCAATTTTCGGTCGCTAATGGCGCGCATTCGCCCGTCTTTGGACTTTACAGATTGGTCTGAAATTGGCCTAATAGTGGGCAGAATTGGGTCCGCAAGCAAGCGGAACGTCACAGCGAGGAGACCTATCGAATGCCACGCGTCGCCGTTATCGGAGCCGGTCCGTCCGGCCTTGCCGCCCTCCGGGCCTTCCAGTCCGCCGCCAGGAAAAAGGCCAAGATTCCGGAGGTGGTGTGCTTCGAAAAGCAGGACGATTGGGGCGGCCTGTGGAACTACACCTGGCGCACCGGCCTCGACGAATATGGCGAACCTGTCCATTGCTCAATGTATCGCTATCTCTGGTCCAACGGCCCCAAGGAGTGCCTGGAATTCGCCGACTACACTTTTGAAGAACATTTCGGCAGGCCGATCGCCTCCTATCCGCCTCGCGCCGTGCTGTGGGACTATATCAAGGGCCGCGTCGAGAAGGCCAAGGTGCGTAAATGGGTGCGCTTCAATACGCCCGTGCGCATGGTGGAGTGGAACAAGAAAAAGAAGAACTTCCGCGTCACCGCCCACGACCGCGTCAAGGATCGTATGTACACGGAGGATTTCGACTATGTCATCATAGCCTCCGGCCACTTCTCGGTGCCCAACGTTCCGTATTTCGAGGGATTGAAGACCTTCAACGGCCGCGTCATGCACGCCCATGACTTCCGCGATGCGCTGGAATTCAAGGGCAAGGACATTCTGATCGTCGGCCGCTCCTATTCGGCCGAAGACATCGGCTCGCAATGCTGGAAATATGGCGCGCGTTCTGTCACCTCAACCTACCGCAGCAAGCCCATGGGCTTCAAATGGCCGACCAATTTCGAGGAGCGCCCGTTGTTGCAGCGCCTGGAGAACAAGACCGCATATTTCAAGGACGGTTCGTCGAAGGAAGTCGATGCCATTATCCTGTGCACCGGCTACCTGCACCATTTCCCCTTCCTGCCCGACGATCTCCGCCTTACGACGGCGAATCGCCTCTGGCCGCTCGGCCTCTACAAGGGTGTGGTCTGGGAGGACAACCCGAAACTCTTCTTTATCGGCATGCAGGACCAGTTCTACACATTCAACATGTTCGACGCTCAGGCCTGGTACGCCCGCGATATCATCCTGGGCCGCATCAAGCTTCCCAAGCTCGATGCCATGCGCAAGAATTCCAAGGCCTGGCGCAAGCGCGAGGAGAAGCTTGAAAACGCCGAGCAGATGATCTGGTTCCAGGGCGACAACGTGAAGGAGCTGATCGCCGCCACCGATTATCCGAACTTCGATGTCGAGGCGGTGAACAAGACTTTCATGGAATGGGAGCACCACAAGATGGAGAACATCATGGGCTTCCGAGACAACTCCTATCGCTCGCTGATGACCGGCACCATGGCGCCCAAGCACCACACAACCTGGGTGAAGGCTCTGGACGACTCCATGGAAAGCTACCTGCAGAATACCTGATAGCTTTTGGAAACCGCTGCGGGGCCGCCGGAATGGCAGCCCATTTGCTATGGACGGCCGCAGCAAAAGATGGGACCTTCCGCTGCAATCACCGCAACGGAGGAGCCCCATGAACAAGCCGCATGATCCCGCTTCCGCCCAGAACGCCGCCCTTGCCCGCATGCAGCAGTTCGCCTCGTCCTCGCCGGTGCCGTCGATCTCGACCGAGCTCCTGGCCACCGCCGACGGCGAACTCAATCGCGAGCTCAACAGCTTTCTCTTCGATCCGCCCTCCAACCCAAATCTTTTAAAGGGCAAGAGGATTGCGATCTGCTGCACCAATGGCGTCGAGGAAGTGGAAATCATCGGCGCCATGCGCTGGCTCAGCGAGCATGGTGCGACGGTGCATATCGTTGCCCCACGGATAGGCGCCTTCCCGCCGAGTTTCGGTCTGCGATTCCCGCCCGTGGCCGAAACCCACGTGCTGGCAATCCGGCTCATGGAGAATGCCGGCTGGTTGAAGATCGACCGATATCTCGAGACCGCCAAAATTGCCGACTACGATGCGGTAATCGTTCCCGGCGGCTGCTGGAATCCTGACTTCCTACGCGCCGACAAGAATGCCCAGGCCTTCCTGCGCGACATGCATGCGGCTGGCAAGCCCACCTGCGGCATCTGCCATGGACCATGGGTGATGGTGAGTGCTGGGATGCTCAAGGGCAAGAAGGCGACTGCCGTGTGGAATATCCAGATCGATCTTGAGAATGCCGGCGCAACGGTGCTGGATGAACCATGCGTCGTGGATGGCAATCTAATCACCGCGCGCTTTCCCTACGATCTTCCGCGGATGATCGCGGCGCTGGTGAAACAGCTCGTCGGATAGGTACGGTCAGGACCGCGGCCGCTCCTTGTTCGGATCGTAGTGCGGGAAGGCGGTGATGACGGCGGGCAGGCGTTTCTGATGGCCGTCGAGTTTGCCGATCTCCACTGCGGTGCCGATAGCCGCGTGTGTGACGTCGAGTCGCGCCAGCGCGATGTTCTTCTTGAGAATAGGTGAGCGCGTAGCGCTGGTGACAACACCCACTTGGGCCCGGCCGATGTGCACGCAGTCGCCATGCCCGACGGTTTCGTTGGACTTGATCTCGAGGCCCATGAGCCGGTGGCGCGGATGTTCCTTGCGCTCGATCAGGGCCGCCTTGCCGATGAAATCGTCGCTCTTGGTCTTGAGCGGCACGGTGAAGCCGATGCCCGCCTCGAAGGGATCGGTCTGGTCGGAGAATTCGTAGTGGGCGAAGATCAGCCCCGCCTCGATGCGCAAGATGTCGAGGGCCTCGAGGCCCAGCGCCGAAATGCCGTACTTCTCACCCGCCTGCCAAACCGCATCGAAGACGGCAAGCGCGTCCTTTGGATGGCAGAAGATTTCATAACCCAGCTCGCCGGTATAGCCGGTGCGCGACACGACGATGGGGGGTCCCTCGAAATGGCCGATGCGGCCGACGCAGAAGCGGAACCATTCGAGCTCGCCGATCGCGGTCTGCGCCGGCGCCGTCCACACGAACTCCTTGAGAAGCTCGCGGGCTTTCGGCCCCTGCACCGCAATATTGTGCATCTGGTCGGTCGATGAACGCACCCAGGCGGCAAAGCCCATCCTCTCCGCCTGCTGGCGGAGCCACAGCCCTGAGAAATCATCGCCGCCGATCCAGCGAAAATTGTTCTGGGCCAGGCGGAACACGGTGCCGTCGTCGATCATGCCGCCGTGCTCGTAACACATGGCCGTATAGACCACCTGGCCCGGCGACAGCTTCCGCATGTCGCGCGTCATGCAGTATTGCAGCAGCGCCTCGGCATCGGGGCCCGTTACTTCGAATTTGCGCAAGGGCGACAGGTCCATCACCGCCACGCGTTCGCGGCAGGCCCAATACTCGTCGATGGCATTGGCGTTGTTGAAGCGGGTGGGCAGCCAATAGCCGCGATATTCGGTGTAGTTACGCGTCATTGGCGAAAGGCGCGGATGGAAGGCGGTTTCGCGGGTGAGTTTGGCGTCTGCGTCGGGTGTCATGCGAGTGGCCACCGCTCTGGAGAATTTTTCCTGTGACGAATAGGTGCGGATATGGATGTCGGTCGGGTCCCAGCCATTGGCCGCGTCGATGTCGTCGGGGCAGGCGGAGGAGACACAGACCAGATCGGTCAGGGCCCGCATCAGCACATAGTCGCCGGGCCTCGACCACGGCTCGTCAAGATAGAGTTGGTTATGAGCGTCGATGTTGGTGTTGTAGAAATAATTGATCGCCTCCCAGCCCTTGCGGCGGGCGATGCCATAGGGCGCCAGCGCGGTGTTGAAGTTCTCGCTGCAGTTCACATGCCCCGGATAACCCATGTCGTCGTAATAGCGGCTGTTGCAGGCGGTGGCGAAGGCGTCGTGGCGGCCGACCGTATCCTGGACGATCTCGATCAGCGGCTCGAAATCCCGTCCAAACGCCTTCGACGGCAGGCCGGGCGTCGGATAGCTCCGGCCGGTGAGCGTGCGCGAGATCGTGGCGTCGAGCGCATTTTCGATGCCCTTGTCGAGCTTGCGCGCCGAGAAGCACTGAAAATCCGTACACTGACGGCCGGCCACGTCGATCACCTGGATAAATTCGCCGGCCTTCACCACATAGGCCTGGGCGGTGGATGCCCTGATGCGGATGTCCTGCAACGGATCGGCAAGTGGCTCCGGCAGCGGCCGCTCGTTCTTGTTAACCGCCGCGACAGCGCGGCGGATGACCAGCTCCAGATCGGTCGCCGTATCCTGCAGCTCCGCGTCCATGACTGCCGCCCGGTGCCGCCGCGATCAGCACCCCGTCGCGCGCAATCTTGAACGAGGCCTTGGCGCCCGGCTTCGAGCCGGTCCCGAAAATGCGTAACGCTTCCGCTTTGCCCAGATCGATACCGCGCCGGGCTAGCGCCGTGGCGGTGGTGCCGCGGGAGGCCAGCATCGCCTTGAGGCCTTCGGCCTTTGAATTGGCGCGCACCCCGAGGAGCCCCGCATCGACGCGCCTGTCGGTGCCCGCCGTTAACAACTCGCAGGCCTGAAGTCCCTCGATATCGGTGACCGTCACTTCGTCGCCGGCCTGCAGCTCGAACCACCAGCGATCCGCCGCCGGCGATCCGGTAGCGCTCCGTGCCCGCCGGCAGGGTCCTTATGCCGGGCCGCAGAATGACGCTCGCCCGTGGCGGCGAGATGAAAGGCGAGGGACGCGGGATCTCGTTCATGGTACTTTTTTAACCTATGCCGCTCAGTCCGCCTAATCAACGATGGTAGTAAATTGGTCGGAATTGGCTCGGACCTCGCCTTCGGGCGGTGTTCTGCTAAAACCGCGCCATGCCACAGCCTACCGATATCCGCGCCTTCCGTTCCGCTCTTGGCTCTTTCGCCACTGGCGTCACCGTCATCACCACGCGCGGTCCCAAGGGCGAGTTGGTCGGCAATACCGCTAATTCGTTCAATTCCGTCTCGCTCGAACCGCCCTTGGTGCTGTGGAGCCTGTCGCGCAACGCTTATAGTTTCAAGACCTATCTCGGCTGCGATCATTTCGCCGTCAACGTGCTGCGCGAGGGCCAGGAAGATCTGTCCAGCCGCTTTTCGAGGTCGCTCGGCGACAAGTGGCGGGGCATCGATTACGAGACCTGGGAAACCGGCTGCCCGATACTGCCCAACGCACTGGCGATTTTCGAATGCAAGACCGCTTACACATATCAGGGCGGCGACCATGTAATCTTCGTCGGCGAAGTGCTCAATTTCGACCACGACCCCAAGGGCAAGCCTCTGGTATTCTGGCGCGGCGGTTATCACAAGGCCGTTTCTTGACCATTTCGCCCAAATTTATGCCGCTTGCCCCCGGGCCGCCATTTTCCTTTGCGGCCCATGCCGTTCCCAAGCCAAAATAATGTAAATCAGCTATGCTACGGCCCGACAGCGACGATTGGTTCCGCTCATGTTTCTTTCCGTCTTCGAACTCTTCAAGATCGGCATCGGCCCGTCGAGCTCCCACACCATGGGGCCGATGGTGGCGGCGCGGCCGCTTCCTCGACCTGGCGGGCGCCACGTCGCTGCCCCATGCCGGGCGGCTGACGGTCCGCCTGCACGGGTCGCTCGCCTTCACCGGCAAGGGTCACGGCACTGACCGCGCCGTGATCCTCGGGCTCGCCGGCGAGCGGCCCGATACCATCGATCCGGACCGGGTCGACTCCGTCCTTGCCGGACATGGCGGAGCGCGGCCGCATCACACTTGCCAGCGGCAACATCGTTCTCTTCGATCCGGCCAAGGACGTGATCTTCGATTATCGGGCCCGCCCTTCCCGGCCATTCCAATGGCATGGTGTTCCGCATTCTCGACGACGACAACAACACGCTCCTCGCCGAGACCTATTATTCCATCGGCGGCGGTTTCGTGCAGACCGAGGCCGAACGGCACTCGGACCCCGCAGGCAAAGCCGAAACTCGCCGTGCCCTATCCCTTCTCGACCGCCGCCGAAATGCTGGAGATGGGCAAGGCCTCCGGCCTCTCCGTCGCCGAGATGAAGCGCGCCAACGAAACCGTGGCGATGAGCGACGGCGGAACTCGATGCGGGCCTCGACCGCATCTGGGATGCGATGAATGCCTGCATGAACCGCGGCCTCGCCTAGGCCGGCACGCTGCCCGGCGGCCTGAAAGATCAGACGCCGCGCCGCCGAAATCTTGCAGAAGCTCAAGGCCGAGCAGGGCGGCAATTCCATGCAGCCGCACCGGGTCATGGACTGGCTTTCGGTCTATGCCTTGGCGGTGAACGAGGAGAATGCGGCGGGCGGCAAGGTCGTCACCGCCCCCACCAATGGCGCGGCCGGCGTCATGCCGGCGGTCATCCGCTATTATCTCGACCATTGCGTCGGTGCCGATGCAGCGGGCATCCGCACCCTGCTGCTCGCCTCCGCGGCGATCGGCGGCATCATCAAGCACAATGCCTCGATCTCCGGCGCCGAAGTGGGCTGCCAGGGCGAAGTGGGCTCGGCCTCCGCCATGGCGGCGGCGGGCCTATGCGCGGCACTCGGCGGCAGCAACGAGCAGGTGGAGAACGCCGCCGAGATCGCCCTTGAACATCACCTCGGCATGACCTGCGATCCGGTCGGCGGCCTGGTCCAGGTGCCCTGCATCGAGCGCAACGCCTTCGGCGCGGTGAAGGCGGTGACCGCCGCCTCGCTGGCGCTGCGCGGCGACGGCCACCATTTCGTGCCCCTCGACAATTGCGTCGAAACCATGCGCCAGACCGGCATCGACATGAGCGACCGCTACAAGGAAACCTCGACCGGCGGCCTTGCCGTCAATGTGGTGGAATGCTGAGGAGGAACTAACGCATGCCCCACTACGCGGCGCCGCTGCGCGATTACCGCTTCTGTCTCTACGAGCTCTTCGGCGCCGACGAGCACATGAAGCTGCCGGGCTTCGCCGACTTCACGCCGGATGTTGTGCTGCCGGTTCTGGAAGAGGCGGCGAAATTTTCCGCCAACGTGATCCACCCGCTGAACCGCACGGGCGACGAGGAAGGCTGCAGGCTCGAGAACGGCACCGTGCGCACGCCGCAAGGCTTCAAGGAAGCCTACCGTATCTTCTGCGAAGGCGGCTGGCCGTCGCTCACCTGCGATCCGGCCTTCGGCGGCCAGGGCATGCCGCACATGATCAATGTGCTGGTCGAGGAGATGACCTGCGCCGCCAATCTCTCCTTCAGCCTGTATCCCGGCCTGACGCGCGGCGCCTATGTGGCGCTGCTGCATCATGGCAACGAAGACCAGAAGGCGCTTTATCTGCCGCGCCTGGCAAGCGGCGAGTGGGCGGGTTCCATGTGCCTGACCGAGCCCCATTGCGGCACCGATCTGGGATTGCTGCGCACCGCCGCCTCGCCCCGCAATGACGACAGCTATTCGATTTCCGGCACCAAGATGTTCATTTCCGCCGGCGATCACGATCTGACCGCCAACATCGTCTATCTGGTGCTGGCCAGGCTTCCCGATGCGCCCAAGGGCACCAAGGGCATAAGCCTCTTTGTCGTTCCCAAATTCCTGGCCGATTCGGACGGCAGGCTGGGCGAGCGCAACACCGTCGCCTGCAGCGCCCTCGAACACAAGATGGGCATCAAGGCCTCGGCCACCTGTGTGTTGAATTTCGATGGCGCCAAGGGCTGGCTGGTGGGCGAGCCGCACCAGGGACTCAAGGCCATGTTCTCGATGATGAACGCCGAGCGCATTGCCGTCGGCATCCAGGGTCTCGCGGTGGCCGAAGCCTCCTATCAGAATGCCGTGGCCTATGCCCGTGAACGCCTGCAGGGCCGCGCCATCTCCGGTCCGAAATTCCCGGATAAGCCGGCCGATCCGATCATCGTCCACCCGGATGTGCGCCGCATGCTTCTGACCCAGAAAGCACTGGTCGAAGGCTGCCGGGCGCTGGCGCTGTGGACGGCGCAGGCTCTCGATGTGTCCGAACGCCATGGCGACGCGAAAGTCCGCCAGAAGGCCGACGATTTCGTGGCGCTGTTGACCCCGGTGGTGAAGGCCTTCCTGACCGATTGCGGCAGCGAGGCCGCCAATCTCGGCATGCAGATTTTCGGCGGCCACGGCTATATCCGCGCCAACGGCCAGGAACAGCTGGTGCGCGATGTCCGTGTCACCCAGATCTACGAAGGCAGCAACGGCATTCAGGCCCTCGACCTCGTCGGCCGCAAGCTGGCGCAGGAGCAGGGACGGCTGCTGCGGACATTCCTCGATCCGGTCTCCTCCTTCATCGCGGCAAAGAAGGCCGATGCGGGAATGGCGGAGTTCGTCGAGCCTCTCGCCAAGGCCCTGGCGCGGCTGCAGCAGGCAACCGCGGCGATTGCCGAACGCGGCCCCGCCAATCCCGATGAGGCGGCGGCGGCAGCCACGGAATATCTCCGCCTCTTCGCATTGACCGCGACCGGCTATCTCTGGGCCCGCATGGCGGAAATCTCGATCGCCAAGCCGGATGACGATTTCTACCGCGCCAAGATCGGCACCGCCCGCTTCTACATGGAACGCATCCTGCCTGAGACGGGTGCGCTGCGTTTCGGCCATCATGGCGGGCAGCCGCACCATGATGGAGTTCGACGCGGCGAGCTTTTAAGCGTTGCCGCGCAGGAACTCTCGAAGGGTTGCGGGGACAGAACTTCAAGACGTGTCGGACTTCATTCGGTCACAGGCGAGCCCATGGCATTCGGCGAGCACCGCATCGACTTCGTGAACCGGCTTCCTGCGGTAGCCGGGAGGATGGCCCGGCCTGAGCGGCGACTTGAACTTCGGACTTGGCGCGTTCTCCCGCCTCGCCCGCCAGCGGGCAAGACGCCTGGCCTGGCGTGGCAGATCCTCAAGTGCGAATTTGAGGGCCTGAAGCCGCCGGGTGAGACGCCCGGCGGTGACAAGGCCATCGGGCAGCGGAGCGGGCTCGGCCACGGGCTGGGGTGCTGGCCACAGGGCCGCCACCCTTGGATCGCTTGCGAAGAAATGGATGCGCGGGGGATTTCGCGTGGCCGTTCTGCGGCGCAAGGAGGCGAAGTTTTTCCGCGGATCGAACAACTGGAAGGAGAGACGCAGGTGCCCGCCGCCGATCGGCCCCGCCGGCATCGGACGCGAGGGAGCGGGCTTTACCACAAGGCCCTGCGCCGCGATGACGACAAGGCGGCGCACGGCGGATTCGGCGGGCCGGAGCAGGCGCAGCACGGCACTGTGGATGGAGCGCGGAAGCCGCGCCGCCATGTCTGTGCCTGCAAGACCCAGCATGGCGAAAAGTGCCGCAACTATGCCCTTGAGCGCTTCGCTGTTGCGTTCGATGGCCCTGGCCCAGTCCATATATACTTCCTATCCGGCAAAAAACAGAACAGGAACATAAATGGCATACTAGGAATATACTTGTCAAGCGCTTTTATTCATATTGCATGCAGTTGGAGTCTGGAAGAGCGGGCATCGCCGATGGTGAACCCCGGCATTTAGTTAGCAAGCGAAAACCGCGCTTGCCTGCCTGATGCCCTCGAGCATCGAGGATAACAGTGGGCTGTCAGAGGGCAGAAAGAGCGACTCCACTTGGGGCAAGCTTTACGGCAATGTTCCGTTCTATCTCGGACGGGGCGCGATTTCTGATGTTGGAATTTGGATTTGCCGGAGTACTGGAAAAATTCGAAGCCCGCTTTGGGAAAACTGTTACAACCGGTTTGTTACTGCTAATTGGGTTGACGATTGCAGCACTCTGTATCGACTTTCTTTATAAGACAGTAGCACCACTCATCTTCTCTATTTCAGAAATTCTTACTAGAAGCGACCTGTACCTGTGATCTGACGTTTTTGACCTGTTCACAGGCATTTCCACGTTGCTGGGGTTGGGACTTGTTGCCTATATTATTATAGTGGACTACATAGCTGGTGGTAGGAAAAAGAGGAGAATCCTGCTCAACCAACAAAGCGATCAAATTCAGAAGGCAATCACAGATAGCTCGCACGCAGTCACCGAACTTAATACCGAAATGATCGAATTGACATGCACCGTTGAGCAACAAAGACCATTTCTCCAGTACGCATTCGTCTAATTAAGGCACTACGCGACTTAGAAAAAAAGACGACGAGCAAGATTGTGAATGCAGGAAATTCAGAAAATATTAGAAAGGGTGCCCTTGCCCGCGGTCATAGGCGCACCTCCGTCACGCCAATCGCGTCGAAACACTGCAACAAAAAAGCAACCGTAAACCCGCCTCGGCTGATTTTGTTATTCAGTTTCCTTTCCGTCCGGGATTCCCCATGGTCGCCGCTCGTCGCGGCGTCCTTCCCCCCTGCACTGAGAAATTAAACCTCCGGTTGGTTGCAGCCGATTTCCCCTAGCGTAAACTCACCTAAAGTAAGGGCGACGGCGCAATGGCATCCGGCAGACCGGATCGGTTCTATTTCATTACTGATGATGAAGCCCGGGCGTTCATCAAAACGATGGCGCGGGAAATGCTGAATACCGCGATACGGCGCGACTTTCTTGCCGTGATCCCCCATCTAGAAAGCGTTGTTGGACACTCAGCTACTATCAGGAAGATTGGCAAGCCTTCCAGACAATCGCCCCGCGATCCTTCCCAATCCTCGCCGCCTTCCGCTCCCTCACCCTCATAGGCGCTAACTTAAGATCTGACCTCCCCGTCTCTCCATGGCCGGGCTTGACCCGGCCACCCAGACTTCCTCACAGAGACTCATATAGATCGACCCAGTCAGGATTTGACTTTTCAATGAGGTCGAGTTTCCATTTTCTGGGCCAGCGTTTCAGCGAAGTCTCGCGCTGGATCGCATCGACGACCATGTCGTAACTCTCGTACCAGACCAGCAACTTGACGCCGTATTTCTTGGTGAAGACGGAGCCTCGACCTTCCCGGTGGGCGAAAATGCGCGCTGCGAGGTTGTTGGTCACGCCAATGTAGAGTGTGCCATTGCGCTTGCTTGCGAGGATATAGACATGGCCTTGCGGCATCGGCGCAGGGTGGAAGGACTGGGTGACCGGGTGTCCGGATCAAGCCGGGACGGTCATGGAGAGCGGGGGAACGGCTCGCCTAATAGCGAGGCATCGCTGATGGTGAACCCTATGCTTCTTCTTCAGGTAATTCACAAGTCCAGCCGTGGAACTGTCCTGACCCTCGGTGGAAACCTTGCCTTCCATGACGGGCTGCAACCGCGTGGCCAGTTCCTTGCCGAGCTCGACGCCCCATTGGTCGAAGGCGTTGATGTCCCAGATCGCCGCCTCGACGAAGACCCGGTGCTCATAGAGCGCGATGAGCCGGCCGAGCGTGAAGGGATCGAGCTTGCGGTAGGCGATGGTGAGCGACGGCCGGTTGCCGGCAAAGACCCGGTGCGGCGCCAGACGTTTCGCCTCGGCAGCCTGTCTTGCCCTGGGCCAGAAGCTGGGCCTCGGCTTCCTTGAGCGTTCGCCCTTTCATCAGCGCCTGCGACTGCGCCAGGCAATTGGCGATCAGCAGCGAATGATGCTCGGTCCATGCCCTGCTCATGCGGCTCGGCGGCGATCAGGAACTCGACCGGGATGATATCGGTTCCCTGATGCAGCAACTGGAAGAAGGCATGCTGGCCATTGGTGCCGGGCTCGCCCCAGACGACGGGGCCGGTTGCAACTTCGACGGGCGAGCCGTCCTTTGTCACCCGCTTGCCGTTCGATTCCATGTCGAGCTGCTGCAGATAGGCGGGAAAGCCGCAACAGCCGCTGATCGTAGGGAATGATGGCGCGCGTCGGATATTTGCAGATATTGCGGTGCCAGACGCCGATGAGCCCCATGAGCATCGGCAGGTTTTCGAGAACCGGCGCCGCCCTGAAATGCTCGTCCATGGCGAAGCCGCCATCGAGGAAGCGCCCGAAATTCTCAGGCCCGATGGCGATCATCAGCGGCAGGCCGATCGCCGACCAGATCGAATAGCGCCCGCCCACCCAGTCCCAGAAGCCGAAGATGCGGTCCTCGGCAATGCCGAAGGCCTTGACCTTGTCGATGGCCGTTGAAATCGCCGCGAAATGGGCGCCGACCGCCGCTTCGCCGAGCTTTTCCGCGATCCATTTCCGCGCCGTCCGCGCATTGGTCATGGTCTCGATCGTCGTGAAGGTCTTGGACGCGATGAGGAACAGCGTCGTTGCCGGATCGAGATGCTTCAGCGTGTCGGCGATATGGGCGCCGTCGACATTGGAAACATAATGCAGGCGCGGTCCGTCGTGATAGGGCGCCAGCGCCAGCGTGGTCATGGCGGGACCGAGGTCCGAGCCGCCGATGCCGATATTGACCACATCGGTAATCTTGCCGGCGCGGACTTCGCGGGCGAAACGGGCCATGGCCTCGAGCACGCCATTGACATCCGGCATCACGTCGCGGCCATCGACCAGCACCGGCCGGCCTGACCGGTTGCGCAAGCGCCGTGTGCAGCACGGCGCGGCCTTCGGTGATGTTGATCGCTTCTCCGGCGAACATCGCATCGCGCTTGGCGGCGACGCCGGCGGCCTTGGCGAGACCGGCAAGCAGCGCCATGGTGCGGGCGTTGACGGCGCATTTCGACCAGTCGAGCAGCAGATCGTCAAGCCTGGCCGAGAAGGCCGCAAAGCGCCGTGGATCGCGGGCGAAGGCGGCACGGAGATCGGCCGGCGCACCCGATTTGCGATGCGCCGCGAGCGCCTTGAATGCGGCTTGAACACTCGCCTTGCCGGTTCTCGCCATGCGCAACCCTCCTTGCTTCGGTCAGCTTCGCAGGCTGCCGCCCGTCGCCTTTTGAACCGCGTTCACGATCTTCGCCGACACCGCCTCGATCTCCTCGTCGGTCAGCGTCTTGTCGCGCGGCTGCAGCGTCACCTCGATGGCGAGCGATTTCTTGCCCGCGCCGAGCGCCCGCCGGTGAACAGGTCGAACACGGCGACATCGGCGATCAGCGCCTTGTCGGCGCCCTTGGCCGCCTTGCACGAGCGTCGTCGGCCTCGACGTCGTCGTCGACGACGAAGGCGAAGTCGCGCGTCACCGGCATGAGGTCGGAGGCGTTGAGCGCGGCGCGCGTGGCGCTCTTCGCCTTGGCACGCCGGAATGGCGTTGAGCATCGACCTCGAAGGCGACGAGCGGTCCCTTGACATCCATCGCGGCGAGCACGCGCGGATGGATTTCGCCGAAATGCGCGAGCTTGTTCTGCGGCCCCATCTGGATGGTGCCGGAGCGGCCGGGATGATACCAGGACGGCGCCCCGGCCACGACCTGCACGGTGGCGACCGGCGCGCCGGCCGCTTCGAGCACCGCGAGCGCATCGGCCTTGGCGTCGAAGGCATCGACGGGCCGCGCGCCGCCCTGCCAGTGGCGCGGCACCGCGGCCCCGCGGCGGATGCCGGCGGCGCGCAGCGTCTCGTCCTGCGGCCGGTCGCCGGCATAGGCCTGGCCCACCTCGAAGAGCGCCAGATCGGCGAAGCCGCGCGCCATGTTGCGGCCGGCCGCCGCGATCAGATTGGGCAGCAGCGAGGGCCGCATGTCGGACAGTTCCGAGGAGATCGGATTGGCGAGCTTCAGCTCCGGCTGGCCGCCGCCGAACAGCTTCGCCTGCGCCTCCGGCAGGAACGACCAGGTGACCGCCTCGTTGAAGCCGCGCGCGGCGAGCGTGCGCCGCGCCGCGAGCATGCGCTTCTGCAGCGGGTTGAGCACCGGCCTGGCGACCGCATGAGCCGCGGCGATGCGGCGACAGCGGGACCTTGTCGAGACCGTAGATGCGGCAGACTTCCTCGACGAGATCGGCCTCGCCATGCACATCCGGCCGCCAGGACGGCACCGCGCAGGAGAGGCCGTCCGTCGTCTCGGTCACGCCGAAGCCGAGAGCGGCGAGGATGCCGATTCTGCTCGGCCAGCGGAATGTCGACGCCGCCCAGCGCTTTCACCCGCGATCGTGCGCAGCGTGTAGCTGCGCGCCGTATCGGGCGCCGCGCCGGCGATGACGAGTTCGCGAGGCCTCGCCGCCGCACAGATCGAGGATCATGCGCGTGGCGATCTCGGCGCCGGTCTGCGTGAAGGCCGGATCGACGCCGCGCTCGAAGCGATAGCGCGCATCGGACTGGATGCCGAGCTTGCGGCCGGTGGCGGCGGTGCGCAGCGGATCGAAATAGGCGGCTTCGAGGAAGACGTTCGTCGTCGCCTCGGCGAGCAGCCGGACGCTTCGCCGCCGATGATGCCGCCGATGCGCTTCGGCGCCGCTGTCGTCGGCGATCACCGTCATCGCCGGATCGAGCGCGTAGGTCTTGCCGTCGAGTGCCGCGATCTTCTCGCCGTCGCTGCGCCAGGCGCGCGTGGATGTTGCCCTTCACCTTGGCGGCGTCGAAGACATGCAGCGGCCGGCCATAGGTGAAGGTGATGTAGTTGGTGATGTCGACCAGCGCCGAAATCGGCCGAGCCCGATGGCCGTGAGCCGCCGCTTCAGCCATTCCGGCGAGGGGCCGTTCTTCACGCCCCGGAAATAGCGGCCGACGAAGAGCGGGCAGGGTTTCGTGTCGCCGCCGGGGAAATCGCAGCGACACGCTGATCGGCGAGTCGAATGTGCCGGCGCACGGGCTTGGCAGCGAGCGGCTTCAGCTTGCCCAGACCCTTGGCGGCGAGATCGCGCGCGATGCCGTAGACGCCCAGCGCATCGGGCCGGTTCGGCGTCACCTTGATGTAGATCATCGGATCGTCGAGGCCGAGCGCCGTCGGCCGCCGGCGTGCCGATCGGCACAGTCGCCGGCGAGCTCGATGATGCCCTCATGCTCGTCGGAGATCCTGAGCTCGCGCTCCGAGAGCAGCATGCCGTTCGACTTCGACGCCGCGGATCACGCCCTTCTCGAGCATCGATGCCGGTGCCCGGAATATGCGTGCCGGCGGGCGCGAAGATGCCCTTCATGCCGGTGCGCGCATTGGGCGCGCCGCACACGACCTGCACCACGCCCTGATCGGTCTCGACCTTGCAGACGCGCAGGCGGTCGGCATTGGGATGCTTGTTCGCCTCGCTTCACATAGGCGACCGTGAAGGGCGCGAGCAGCTTGCGTCTTGTCGTCGACCTCTTCGACCTCGAGGCCGACGCCGATCAGGCCTCTGACGATCTCGTCGAGCGAGGCGTTCGTGTCGAGATGGTCCTTCAGCCAGGAGAGGGTGAATTTCACGACAGGCCCCCGGCCAGCGTCGGCACTTGCGAGGGCGCGGAAGCCGTAATGCCGGAGCCAGCGCAGATCGGCCTCGAAGAAGGCGCGCAGATCCGGGATGCCGTATTTGAGCATGGCGATGCGGTCGAGGCCCATGCCGAAGGCCCAGCCCTGATAGTGCTCGGGATCGAGGCCGCCGGCGCTGATGACATTGGGATGCACCATGCCGGAGCCCAGAATCTCGAGCCATGACGTGCCCTGGCCGATCTTCACCTGGCCGCCTTCCCAGGAGCAGTTGATGTCGACCTCCATCGAGGGCTCGGTGAACGGGAAATGCGAGGCGCGGAAGCGCATCTTCACATCGTCGAGCTCGAAGAAAGCCTTGCAGAATTCGGTCAGCACCCATTTGAGATGGCCGAGATGGCGTCTCCTCGTCGATGACCAGACCCTCGATCTGGTGGAACATCGGCGTGTGCGTCTGGTCGCGAGTCGCTGCGGAAGGTGCGGCCCGGCGCGATGATGCGGATCGGCGGCTTCTCGGCCAGCATGGTGCGGATCTGCACCGGGCTCGTATGGGTGCGCAGCAGCATGCGCGAGCCGTCGGGCTTCTCGTTGAAATAGAAGGTGTCGTGCTCCTGGCGCGCCGGATGCTCGGGCGGCATGTTGAGCGCGGTGAAATTGTGGAAGTCGTCCTCGATATGCGGACCTTCGGCGACCGCGAAGCCGAGATCGCCGCAGATCTGCACCACCTCTTCCCACACCTGGCTCACCGGATGGATGGTGCCGTGCGGCTTCGGGCGCGCCGGCAGGGTGACGTCGATCTTTTCGGTGGCAAGCCGCGCTTCGAGCGCTGTCTCCTGCAACGCCGCCTTGCGCGCGGCGATGGCTCGCGCAATCTTGTCCTTGAGCACATTGAGCGCGGCGCCGGCTTCCTTGCGCTCCTCCGGGCTCATGGCGCCGAGCGTTTTCATGCGCTCGGAGATCGAGCCCTTCTTGCCGAGCGCTGCCACGCGCACGGCTTCGAGCGCTGCCTCGTCGGCGGCGGCGGCGACCTCGCTCAGAATTTCCTGCTCGAGCGATTGCAAATTCATGCTGTCCCCAAAATCAAAAGGCCGGGCCATCGGTGCATATCGCACCCGTCTGGCCCGGCCAAGCTATCCGGAATACGACGTGCAGTACGCGCCTTAGGAGCGGCCTTCGCCTTCTCGACGAGAGCGGCGAAAGCCTGGCGGCTCGTGCACGGCGAGATCGGCCAGGACCTTGCGGTCGATCTCGATTCCGGCCTTGCCGAGCCCGTTGATAAATCGGCCATAGGTCAGGCCGAGCTCGCGGGTCGCGGCATTGATGCGCTGGATCCACAGAGCGCGGAAATTGCGCTTCTTGTTGCGCCGGTCGCGATAGGCATATTGCTCGGCCTTCTCCACCGCCTGGACGGCGACGCGGAAGATGTTCTTGCGGCGGCTGAAATAGCCCTTGGCCTTCTTGATGACTTTCTTGTGCGCGGCCCGTGCGACGGTGCCTGCCTTGCTGCGGGACATGGTTGTTCTCCCCGATCCTTAGCGCGCGTAGGGCATGTGGATCTTGACCAGGCGGGCATCGCCCGGTGCCAGGATCGTGGTGCCGCGCTGGTTGCGGATCTGCTTGTTGGTGCGCTTGATCATGCCGTGGCGCTTGCCGGCCTGGCCGCCGCGGATCTTGCCGGTGGCGGTCATCTTGAACCGCTTCTTGGCACGAGGACTTGGTCTTCATCTTGGGCATTTGGCTTATCCTTTCAAAGCATAGAGAAGCCGCCATGGCATGCCCTTTACAGGCCAGGCGGCTGGACGGCGGGGTTTAAGCAAAAACCGGCGGCAAATGCAAGTCAGCCCGCCGATCGCCAGCCAAAGCCTAGGAAATATTCGACCTGTCGGCGATTTGTCAGCGAGGCGCCAGCACCATGACGATCTGGCGGCCTTCGAAGCGCGGCTCGGATTCGACCTTGGCGATCTCGCCGGTATCCTTCTTCACCCGGTCGAGGAGCTGCTGGCCCAGTTCCTGGTGCGCCATCTCGCGGCCGCGGAAGCGCAGCGTGACCTTGACCTTGTCGCCTTCCTCGAAGAAGCGTTTGATCGCCCTCATCTTCACGTCGTAATCGTGGTCGTCGATCATCGGGCGCATCTTGATCTCCTTGATCTCGATGACCTTCTGCTTCTTGCGGGCCTCGCTGGCCTTTTTCTGTTCCTGATACTTGAACTTGCCGTAATCGAGGATCTTGGCGACCGGCGGCTTGGCGTCCGGCGAGACCTCGACCAGGTCGAGACTGGCTTCTTCGGCCATGATCAGCGCCTGGCGGGTGGGCACCACGCCAAGATTTTCGCCGTCGGCGTCGATCAGGCGCACGTCGCGCGATTCGATGCGATGATTGATCTTGTGTCCCTCTTCCTTTTGCGGGGGGGCGGCTCCGCGGTTTATCGTTGGCCTCCTGGGTGGTATGCTCAAGTCGACGGTAGCTCCTGTTCGGGGCGATCGTGGAATCCGCTTGACGAATCCAGCCGTCGCCGGTTGCAAGGACCGCTTTAGACCTTAGAAACGAGGGGCTCGTCAAGCAGCCATGGCGGTGGTTCAATTCGATCGCGGACCGGAGGGCGAGAAGCTCGCCTATCTCGAGGATGGCGGCGGCCAGGACCTTGGCCGCTGCGGCTTTTTCTGGCTGGGCGGATTCAAGTCCGACATGGAGGGGGCCAAGGCCGAGGTCATCGCGGCGCTGGCCCGCGAGACCCGCCGGCCATCCTTGCGCTTCGACTATTCGGGGCACGGCAAGTCCGGCGGCGTTTTCACCGATGGAACGATCTCGCGCTGGCTCGCCCAGGCGCTGCACATGTTCGCCACCCGCGCGCCGGGCAAGCGCATCGTGGTGGGCTCGAGCATGGGCGGGTGGCTGGCCATGCTGCTGCTGCAGGCGCTGCGGCGGAGCCAGCCGAAAGCCGCCGATCGCATCGCCGGGCTGGTGCTCATCGCCCCGGCCGCCGACATGACCGACGATCTGATGTGGGACACATTTTCGCCCAAGGCCCGCGATGCCCTTCGCAGCAAGGGCGTCTGGATGAAGCCCTCGACCTATGGCGAACCCTATCCGATCACCGCGGAGCTGATCGAAGATGGTGCTGCACATCTGATCCTCAAGACGGGCATGCAGGCCTCCTGCCCGATACGCATTCTGCAGGGCGAGGCCGATCCCGACGTGCCCCCCGCCCATGCGCTCAAGGTCTTCGAAGCGATCTCGGCGCCGGACGTGACCCTCACGCTGATCAAGGACGGCGATCATCGGCTTTCGACGCCCGCCAATCTGATGCTCATCCGCGAGACTGTGCTGCGGCTGGCCGAGCGCGCCGACGGCATCATGGTGTGAAATCCTTGCGCAGCGCCTGAAGCCCGGCGCGATAGTCGGGATAGGCGAGCCTGACGCCGAGCTCTGTCTTGATGCGCCGGTTCGAGACCCGCTTCGATTCGGCATAGAAGCTGCGCGCCATCGGCGAGAGTTCCGCCTGTTCGAATGGGATTTCCGGCGGCAACGGGCGGCCGAGCAATTCCGCCGCGTAGGCGATCACGTCCTGCGGCGGGCAGGGGGCGTCGTCGCAGACATTGTAGGCGGGGCCGGGATTGGGTTTTGCCATCGAGGCTTCGAGGACCGTGGCGATATCCTCGACATGGATGCGGCTGAACACCTGCCCCGGCTTGACGATGCGCCGCGCCGTGCCGTCGCGCGACCGACATGAGCTGGTTGCGGCCGGGCCCGTAGATGCCGGCGAGACGGAAGATGTGAACCGGCAGGCCGTGGCTTGCATGGAGGGCGAGCCATTGCCGCTCCGCTGCGAGCCGCCGCCGCCCGCGTTCGGTGGTGGGTGACAATGGCGAATCTTCATCCACCCAGTCGCCGCCGCGATCGCCATAGACGCCGGTGGTCGACAGATAGGCGAGCCAGCGGATGTTCGATGCCCGCGCTGCGAAGATCGCGCGCATGCAGGTTAAGGACCGGATCGCCAGTCTCGTCTGGCGGCGCGGATATCACCAGATGCGTAACACCGTCGAAGGCGTTTGCAGCAAGCGGTGTCCGACCGTCGAAGCGAAGACCGCGATAACCCAGGCGCGCAATTTCGCTGACGCCCGCCTCGCTGCGGCTGGTGCCGCTGATCGTCCAGTTGCGCGCATGGAGCCGCGCCGCCAAGACCCGGGCCGAGTAACCGAGCCCGAAGAACAGCAGATGATTCATGCCGGCAGCCACTCGCTGCGCACGCTGATGTCGGTTTCGCCGGCGAGGTGCTGCTGGCGGAGCGCGCTGAAGCGGTCGGGTGATGCAAGCCGCGACAGGGCCCACACCGCCATGGCGCGCACCAGGGGCGAAGCATCGTCAAGGCGGCGTTCGGCAACCGCGGCAAGCTCCGGATCGCCGCTGTTGCCGATCGCGATGAGCACGTTGCGCACGAAGCGGTCGCGGCCGGTGCGCTTGATGGCGGTGCCGGAGAACTTCGTCCGGAACGCGGCATCGTCGAGCTCGACCAGTTCGGCCAATGAAGGCGCGACGAGATCGTCGCGCGCTTCGAGCTTCGCGTCCGCCGCCGCCTTGGCGAATTTGTTCCACGGACAGACGGCCAGGCAATCGTCGCAGCCATAGATGCGGTTGCCGATGGCCTCGCGGAACTCGCGGGCGATGTGGCCCTTGTGCTCGATGGTCAGATAGGAAATGCAGCGCCGCGCATCGAGCTGATAGGGCGCCGGAAAGGCGTGGGTCGGGCAGATGTCGAGACAGGCCCGGCAGGTGCCGCAGTGATCGGTTTCTGGCGTGTCGAAAGGCAATTCCGCGGTTGTCAGTATGGTGCCGAGGAAGAACCACGAGCCGAGTTCGCGCGACAGGAGATTGGTGTGCTTGCCCTGCCAGCCGAGTCCCGCCGCCTGCGCCAGCGGCTTTTCCATGAGCGGTGCGGTGTCGACGAACACCTTGACCTCGGCGCCCGATTCATGCGGCGAGCCACTGGCCGAGGTGCTTGAGCTTGCCCTTGACCACATCGTGATAGTCGCGCCCCAGGGCGTAGACCGAGATGACGCCGGTGCCGCGTTTCTTGAGCCGCGCCAGGGGATCGATCCTCGGCGTGTAGCTCGCCGCCAGCATGATGGCCGAACGGGCCTCGGGCCACATGCGCTTGGGATCGCTGCGCCGCTCGATTGTGTCTGCGAGCCAGTCCATGTCGCCGTGGCGGCCGAGCGCCACGAACTCCCGCAATCTTGCGCCGGCGCCGGCGAATTCCGCCGCGGGGGCGATGCGCACGAGGCTGAAGCCTTCCTGTGCGGCGCGCTGCCTGAGCCGGTCGGCAAGCGAGGTCACGTTCAGAAATCGAGATCGGCGTAGGCGGCCGACGGCGCCATGCCGCGCACCGTATCGGCGAGCAGCGGCCGGAACGACGGCCGCGACTTGATGCGCTGGTACCAGGCCTTGGCGGCGGGATAATCCGCCCACGGAACGTCCGCCGACATAGTCGACCGCCGAGAGATGCGCGGCCGCCGCCAGATCGGCAAGCGACAGGTGATCGCCGGCCAGCCAGTTGCGGCCGTCGGCCAGCGTGCCGATATAGTCGAGATGATTGCGGAGCCTGGCCAATGCCTGGCGGACGCGAGCCATGTCGGGCGAGCCGCCGCCCGCCTCGCGGCGTCATGAAGCGGCGGACGATCTTCTCGCTCAGCGATCGGCTCCGACACTTCGGCGTAGAATTTCGTATCGAACCAGCCGGTGAGGCGGCGAACTTCGGCGCGGGCCGCGGCATTGCCGGGAATGAGCGGCGATTTCTGATTGCGCGTCTCCTCGAGATATTCGCCGATCGCCTCGACGCCGCAGATGGCGCCGCCGTCATCCTCCAGATAGACCGGGAAGCGTGCCCGCCGGATTGAGCGCCACGACATCCGGCTGGGGATTCCACGGGTTTTCTTCGATCAGTTCGGTAGCGACGCCATATTCGGCGAGCGCCAGCCGCATCCGGCGGCTGTAGGGATCGAGCGCGAAATGGATGAGTGACGGCATGATGGAAGGACACGGTCCTAATGCAAGTTAATCATGCGGCGAAACGGCGGCCGCGCCGCAATTGCCCCGCCCATGCGCGACCTATAAAACCCGCCCACCGTTGCGGCAAGCGATTCGACGCGGGCTTGCGGCGGAGAGGGGAATTGAGCAGTGATGCCGATTGAGCAGATCGTCGTGCTGGCGCTGATCCAGGGCATCACCGAATTCCTGCCGATTTCGTCCTCGGGCCATCTCCTGCTGGTGCCGCTTCTCACCGGCTGGCGCGACCAGGGTGTCATGACCGACGTCATGGTGCACATGGGATCGTTCCTGGCGGTGGTCGTCTATTTCTGGCGCGACTGCGTCAGTCTCGCCGCCGGCACGGTCGACCTGGCGCGGGGACGAATCACGGCCTGGGGCAAGCTTGCGCTGCTGATCGCCGCCGCGACCATTCCGGCAGTGCTGTTCGGCCTGTTCCTCAACATGGCGGGCTTCATGGAGTCGTTCCGCACCATGCCGCAGATCGTCGCCTGGAATGCCATCGTCTTCGGCATACTGATGTATGTCTGCGACCGGTACGGGCTGTCCAACCGGCGCCTGGCCGACATGAGCCTGCTTCCCGCCATGATGATCGGCGTCGCCCAGGCGCTCGCCATCATTCCCGGCACCAGCCGCTCGGGCATCACCATGACGGCGGCCCGCGCGCTCGGCTTCGAGCGGCCGGAGGCGGCGCGTTTCGCATTCCTCCTCGGCATTCCGGCCATCGGAGCGGCGGGCGTCTTGAAGCTCGGCGAAGCGGTCGAGTGCAGGGCATCGCCATCTCCTTCGCAACGCATCCTCACTGCGGTGCCTCACCTTCTTCGTCGCGCTCGGCACCATCGCCATTCTGATGTACCTGGTGAAGCGCATGAGCTTCCTGCCCTTCGTCATCTACCGGGTCGCTGCTCGGTGCGATGCTGCTGGCACTGATCTATTCCGGCGTGCCGCTGGGCGGCGGTGAACTGACCGGCCCGGCGGTAGCGGTAGAGATAGGACGGCACGATGCCTTCGATGCCGCGCGGCGCGATGCCGAGGCCTTCGAGCGTGCGCCTTTCGCGCACTGCCGCTTCGCTCACCACATTGTCGGTCTTCAGCAGTTCGACCTGATCGGCGGTGAGCAGGGGTTTCGGCAAAAGGCCGAGGATCATGCCCTGGATTTTCGCAATGCTCCATGGCAGCGGCACGAGCAGGCGCTTGCGGCCGATGGTCTTGAGGGTGAATTCGCATGAGCTCCTTGAAAGTCAAGACCTCCGGCCCGCCGAGTTCATAGGTCTCGGCCGTCGGCCTCGCCTGCATCGATGAGACGGGCCACCGCTTCGGCGATGTCGCCGACGAAGACCGGCTGGAATTTCGTGGTGCCGCCGCCGATCAAGCGGCAGGGCCGGGGCAGAAACGGGCCATGGCGGCGAACCGGTTGAAGAAGCCGTCCTCGGGTCCGAAGACGATCGAGGGCCGGATGACGATGGCGCCGGGAAAGGCGGCGCGGGCCCGCACCTCGCCCTCGGCCTTGGTACGGGCATAGTCGCTGGCCGAGCTGCGGCATCGGCGCCGATCGCCGACATCTGGATGAAGAGCCGGCGCCTTGGCCGCCTTGCGCCGCCTTGGCCGAGGCCTCGGCGCCGAAGACATGGATGGCATCGAAGCTCTGGGCGCCGGAGCCGTAGAGGATGCCGGTCAGGTTGATCACCGCATAGGCGCCGTCGCAGGCCGCCGCCAGCGAGGCCGGATAGCGCACATTGGCCTGCACCGGCATGATCTGGCCGGGAGTGCCGAGCGGCTGCACGTGGCCGGCGAGGTCGGGCCTGCGGCAGGCGACCCGGATGCGATAGCCGCGCTTGGCGAGGCGCCTGCACGATGTGGCGGCCGAGAAAGCCGGAGCCGCCGATAATGGTGATCAAGCTTGTCGGAAGGTCGAGGCTGTCACGAGGTCGTCTCGCCATGTTGTCGGATGGTGGCGCTTTTAGCCGGGGCGATGCCGCCTTTGCAAAGACCAAATCGCCGCTGCAGAACCCGCGGCCTTGGTTGACACTGACGCACAGCGGCTCATCTAAGAACCCCCGCAAGCCCAGATGGCGGAATTGGTAGACGCACTAGTTTCAGGTACTAGCGCTGAGAGGCGTGGAGGTTCGAGTCCTCTTCTGGGCACCAGCCTACGCTCGATGAGCTTCGGCTCGGCGAGCCAAATCGAATTGAACGGCGGCAGGCAGCGCATGGCCATCAAGCTCTACAAGGGCGATCTGCCCGCCGGACTCGATCTCGGCACAGTCGGTCGCCATCGATACCGAGACGCTCGGCCTCGATCCCGCGCCGCGACAAGCTGTGCCTGGTGCAGCTCTCCTCCGGCGACGGCAATGCCCATCTCGTGCAGCTCGACCGCGCCACCTATGAGGCGCCGCGCCTCAAGGCGCTGCTCGCCGATCCGGCGGTCACCAAGATCTTCCATTTCGCCCGCTTCGACGTGGCCGACGCTCAAGCACTATCTCGGCGTCGATGCGGCGCCGCTCTACTGCACCAAGATCGCCTCGCAAGCTCACCCGCACCTATACCGACAAGCACGGCCTCAAGGACCTGATCAAGGAGCTGCTCGGCATCGAGCTCAACAAGCAGCAGCAGAGCTCCGACTGGGGCGCCCATGTGCTCTCGCGATGCGCAGAAGCAATATGCCGCCCAGGACGTGCTCTATCTGCATGAGCTCAAGGCCCGCCTCGATCAGATGCTGGAGCGCGAGGGGCGCGCCGGCCTGGCCAAGGCCTGTTTCGATTTCGTGCCGGTCCGGGCGGCACTCGACCTCGGCGGCTGGACCGAGGAAGATGTCTTCGCCCACTGACGCAAAAGCTTTCCCGGCGCAGCGATGCGGCACGCCATGCGAATGCGCGGGCGCGGCTGGCGCGCAGTCTCGGCGTCCTTGCCGCGGTCATCGGCATTGGCCTTCTTCGGCGCCTTCCTGATCCAGGCGGGTCTCTTCGCCGGCTTGCTGCCGAAGCCGCCCACCGTCCCGCTTGCGCCCGACAATCCCGATCAAGATCACCGTCATCCGATTCCACGCTCACCGGCTTCGACCGCGAAAAGCAGCCCTATGACGGTCACGGCCGAGAGCGGCCATCAGGACGAGGACAAGCCCAATCTCGTGCATCTTGAGAAGGTGTACCGGCGACCTTCCGCAAGACGACCGGCGAGGTCTATGACGTCGAGCCGCACGACGGGCCCTCTATGATACCGAGGCCAAGGAGCTCGATCTTGCGGGCGATGTCGAGATCGTCGAGCAGGGCCGCTTCACCGCCCGCATGGACAAGGCCCATGTGGTGGTGGAGGAGAAGAAGCTGACCTCCGACGCGCCCGTCGCCGTGACCTTGGCGGACGGAACGATCGAGGCCAATGGCCTTGAAATAACCAATGACGGCAAGACCATTCTGTTCTTGAATGGGGTCAAGGCCCGGTTCGCGGCATGGCGTGCAACAGGGAGACAGGCAGCCAATGATGCGCGATGACCGGCCACTGATGCCTGCAGCGCTGGCTTGTGCCGCTGCGCCGCTGCGCGCAGACCGTCGACACCAAGGCGGCCGCAAGCGGCCAGCAGTCCAAGGAAGTCGATATCGAGGCCGACCGCATGGAAATCCTCGACGCAGAAGACCAGGCGGTTTTCACGGGCAATGTCGACGCCAAGCGCGGCGACGTCCGCTCACCTGCGACAAGCTGGTGGTCGATCTATACCGAGACGTGAAGCAGACCGACGGCAGCAGCAAGACCGAGGTCACCTGGCTCGATGCCGAGGGCAACGTGACGATCGTCACCGCGAAGCCAGACGATCACCGGCCAATGGGCCAAGATGGATGTCAAGGCCAACAAGCTCGACGGTCGGCGGCAAGGTCAAGGTGGTGCAGGGCCAGACGGTCCTGCAACGGCGAGCAGCTCTTCGTCGACCTCGACACCGACAAGAGCGAGATGACCGGCGGCCGGGTCAAGGGCAGTTTCGTTCCGGCAAGTGACATTTTCACTCAAAATTAATGCAAATGGGCGGTAATCCAGGTGACGCAGAACGGTGATGTGAGATCGGTTCCCGGTCCCGGCAGGCGCAAGAACGGCCCCGTCGCGGACGCTGCGACGGCGGGGCGCGGAACATCGCGCCCCGGCGATTCGCAGGCGAATCGGGCTGGCCGCCCGGCCGGGGCTTGTGGCTGAGGGGCTCTGGCAAGAGCTACAAGCGCCGGCCGGTGGTCAGGGGCGTGATCGCTCTCCGTGCGGCGTGGGGAAGCCGTGGGGCTGCTTGGACCCAATGGCGCCGGCAAGACGACGGTGTTCTACATGATCACCGGCCTGATTGCCGCCGACCAGGGAACGATCAGTCTCGACGGGGCGGATATCACCCATCTGCCGATGTACCAGCGGGCCAGGCTCGGAATCGGCTATCTGCCCCAGGAGAGTTCGATCTTCCGCGGACTCACGGTTGAAGACAATATTCGCGCCGTGCTCGAGCTCGTCGAGCCCGACCGGAAGCCGAGCGCGAAAGTGAGTTGCGTGAGTTGCTCGATGAGTTCTCGATCTCCCATCTCCGGCATTCGCCGGCTGTTGCGCTTTCTGGCGGCGAGCGTCGCCGCGTGGAAATCGCCCGCGCCCTTGCCGCCCACCCGCAATTCATGCTCCTCGACGAGCCCTTCGCCGGAATTGATCCGATTGCGATCGGTGATATTCGCAAGCTGGTGCGACAGCTCACCGCTCGGGGAATCGGGGTGCTTATTACGGATCACAACGTCCGCGAAACCCTCGAGCTCATCGACCGCGCGCTCATCATCCATGAGGGCAAGGTCCTGACCGAAGGCACGCCGCATGAGATCGTCAACAACGCGGATGTGCGGCGCTATTATCTCGGCGACACGATTCAGCATGTAGGCGGGAGAGTCCCGCCATGGCGCTGATGCAGAGGCTCGAACTGCGCCAGGGCCAGTCCCTGGTGATGACGCCGCAACTGCAGCAGGCGATCAAGCTGCTGCAGATGTCGAATCTCGAGCTGCAGGCCTTCGTCGAGAGCGAGCTCGAGCGCAATCCGCTGCTTGAGCGCGACGAGCGGCGCGAGCCGAGCGCCGCGGCAGCGAAGCCGGAGCGCGCGACGTGGCAGCGCGCTGACGACGGCGCAGCGCCGAGGAGCGGCTCGCACGCTCGATACCGACCTCGACAATGTCTATGCCGGCGAGGCCGCGCCGATGCCGCCAGCCGCGAGCGCCGCGGCACCCGCCGATTCGGGCTGGGCGTCGCTCACGCCCGTCGGGCGGCGTCTCGCTCGACCAGCGACGACTTCGATTTCGGCGCCACGCTCACGCGCGAGGCAGACGCTTGCCGAACATCTCGACCGAGCAGCTCAATCTCGCCATCGCCGATCCGGCCGACCGGCTGATCGGCCAGCATCTGATCGGCATGGTCAACGAGGCGGGCTATCTCACCGGCGACGTCGCAAGCGGTGGCCGAGACTGCTCGGCACCGACGCCGACCATGTCGAGCGCGTGCTCGACGATCCTGCAGGGCTTCGATCCGCCGGGCGTCTTCGCCCGCGATCTCAAGGAATGCCTGGCGCTGCAGCTCAAGGAGCGCGACCGCTACGATCCGGCCATGGCGACGCTGGTCGACCAATCTCGAACTCGTGGCCAAGCGCGACTTCGCCGGCCTCAAGATCGCTGTGCAAGGTCGATCTCGACGACATCCGCGACATGATCGCCGAATTGCGCGGCCTCAATCCCAAGCCCGGCCATGCCTTCGGCGCCGAGCCGGTGCAGCCGGTCGTGCCCGATGTCTTCGTGCGCGCCGCCCCCGACGGCACCTGGCTCGTCGAGCTCAACAGCGACACGCTGCCGCGCGTTCTGGTCAACAACCAGTATATGGCGCACGGTGTCGCAGACGGCGGCGCGCGAGGAGGACAAGACCTATCTCACCGAATGCCAGGCCAACGCCACCTGGCTGGTGCAAGAGCCTCGACCAGCGCGCCAAGACCATCCTCAAGGTGGCGCGCGAGATCGTGCGCCAGCAGGACGCGTTTCTGGTGCTCGGCGTCCAGCATCTGCGGCCGCTCAATCTCAAGACCGTGGCCGATGCCATCGAGATGCACGAATCGACGGTGAGCCGCGTCACCTCGAACAAGTACATGGCGACGCCGCGCGGCACCTTCGAACTCAAATATTTCTTCACCACCGCCATCGCCTCGGCGGAAGCGGGCGGCGACGCGCATTCGGCCGAAGCGGTGCGCCACCGCATCAAGGAATTGATCGCCGGTGAAAGCGGCGAGCAAGGTCCTGTCCGATGATGCGATCGTCGCACATGCTGCAGCAGGCGGGCATCGATATCGCCCGCCGGACGGTCGCCAAATATCGGGAATCGCTTGGAATTCCGTCTTCCGTCCAGCGCCGCCGGGAAACCGTCAGCAAGGCCGCCGCCATGGCCGTTGACTTGGGCCCGGCGGCGCGACTAGGTTCCGCGCCGCTTTGCGAGGCGGTGCGGCCGGGCCCGTGCCGCAGAGGCCGAGACGAAGGCTCGAAGCGGTGAGATTCGCACCAGTCCGGCAGACCGAGTTGACGTTGCCATCGCAAACGCCCATTTCTAGGGAATGGGGCGGCGAGAGGGACTTTGTCGCGACCATGCAGATCAAGATCACCGGCAAGAATCTCGACATCGGTGAGGCACTGAGACGGCATATCGAGGAGCGCCTGCGTCAACTCCAAGGCAAGTATTTCGAAGGCACGGTACACGGCTCACGTCACCGTCGAGAAGCAGCGCACCGCGTTCCAGAGCGACTGCACCCTGCATCTGGCCACCGGCCTCGTGCTGCAGGCCCATGGCGCTGGCGGAGGCGGCGCATCCGAGCTTCGATGCGGCCGCCCAGCACCTCGAGAAGCAGTTGAAACGCTACAAGCATCGTCTCAAGGATCATCACAAGTCGCGGCACGTACCGGTCCGCCAAATGGAAGCGGCCAGTTATGTAATCGGCGCCGCAGACGAAGAAGAAGCCGAGCCTGCCGATCTCAATCCGGTGGTCATCGCCGAAACCGCCGCCAAGGTTCCGGAACTCACGGTCGGAGAAGCCGTCATGCAACTCGATATTTCCACCGTGCCCTTCGTGCTGTTCCGCAACAGCGGCCACGGTCAGCTCAACGTCGTGTACCGCCGCCACGACGGCAACATCGGCTGGGTCGACCCCAACCCGGCCGCCTGAACGCAATTCCAGCTTCCCGCAACGAGGGCGATCCCATGATGCTTGCCGATATCATCGAGGCGCGGTCGGTTCTGCCGAATCTCAAGGCGAAGAACAAGAAGCAGCTTCTGCAGGAACTGTCGCAGGCCGTGGCGAAAGTGACCGGCATCGACCACCGGGCGATTTTCGAAATCCTGCTCGACCCGCGAGAAGCTCGGCTCCACCGGGCTCGGCCAGGGCATCGCCATCCCGCATGGCAAGATCGCCGCGCTTGCCCGCGTCCACGGCCTGTTTGCCAGGCTCGCAACCCCGGTCGAATTCGATGCGGTCGACGGCCAGCCGGTCGATCTGGTGTTCGTGCTGCTGGCGCCCGATCATGCCGGCGCCGATCATCTCAAGGCGCTGGCCCGCATCTCGCGCCTGCTGCGCGATCCGGCGATCGTGGCGAAACTGCGCGGCACCGATACGGCGGAAGGCCTCTATGCCATCCTCACCGAACCCTCGACGACGGCTTCGGCCGCCTGATCAGTGAACGCTCATCGGCAGGAGTTCATGCTCGAAGGCGCTGCCGATCGCCGCCTCGCGCGTACCGGAAATCGATACCGGCGTGCCGTCGGCGGCATAAAGGCAGAACAGCCTGGCATCGGGCGGCACGGCGGCTTGCGCGCCAATCAGCCGGATCGCTTCCTTGCCCTCGATTTCGCGGATATAAGCCAGCGCTCCGCCGCCTAGCTGAGCGAGCTCGGCGGCTGACAATTCCGGCTTTGCACTCTCGTTTACATTCATCTCCATGCCCTCGCAAAAGCGGCACTTTCGGGCTCCAGCCCATCCGGCACCGGAACCCCTCTCGCCACCAGATATGTGCAGCGGCAAGAGGCGTTTCAAGGCCTTGGCCGGACTCCGTTTACACCCCCTTTCAAATGGTTTACGCCCCGCTTGCAAATGAATGCGAGTTGTCGTCAACTGGTTGCAGGCCCGATCAACCGGTCAAAAAATCAGGGAGGATTCATCATGATCAAGAAACTGCTCGCCGCCGCCGCGATGACGGCGCTGATGGCGGTCGCGAGCTTGGCCGCCGACGACAAGCCCGCCGTGTCTTCGACATCGGCGGCAAGTTCGACAAGTCCTTCAACGAAAGCATCTACAACGGCGCCGAGAAGTTCAAGGCCGAAGCCGGCATCGCCTATGGCGAATTCGAAATCTCCAACGAGGCCCAGCGCGAGCAGGCGCTCCGCAATTTCGCCGACCAGGGCTACAGCCCGATCATCGCCGCGGGCTTCGCCCAGGCCGCGGCGCTGGAGAAGGTCGCCAAGGAATATCCCGATCAGAAATTCGCCATCATCGACATGGTCGTCGACCTGCCCAACGTGCAGTCGATCGTCTTCAAGGAAGATGAAGGCTCCTATCTCGTCGGCATGCTCGCCGCCATGGCGTCCAAGTCCGGCAAGGTCGGCTTCGTCGGCGGCATGGACATTCCGCTGATCCGCAGATTCGCCTGCGGCTACGTTCAGGGCGTGAAGGCCGCCAAGCCGGACGCCACCGTGTTCCAGAACATGACCGGCGACACGGGTGCGGCCTGGAACGATCCGGTGAAGGGCGGCGAACTCACCAAGGCGCAGATCGCGCAAGGCGCCGACGTCGTCTATCACGCCGCCGGCGGCACCGGCGTCGGCGTGCTGCAGGCTGCCGCCGATGGCGGCGCGCTGGGCATCGGCGTTGATTCCAACCAGAACGGCCTGCATCCCGGCAAGGTGTTGACCTCGATGCTGAAGCGCGTCGATGTCGCCACCTACGACGTGATGAAGACCGGCAAGGACGGCACCTTCAAGCCCGGCATCAAGTCGCTCGGTCTCGCCGAGGATGGCGTCGGCTATGCCATGGACGACAACAACAAGGACCTGGTCACCGCCGACATGCAGGCCAAGGTCGAAACCGCCAAGGCCGACATCATCGGCGGCAAGCTCGCGGTGCACGACTACATGTCCGACGAAAAGTGCCCGGTGCAGTAAGCGAAATAGGCCGTCCGCCAGCCGTCATCCCGGCGAAAGCCGGGATCGATGGTTGGGCTGGACGGTGCTTCAATCCTGTGACCGGCGGCGAATGGTCCCGGCTTTCGCGGGATGACGGCAAAGATGGTGCAGGAAATCCAAAGCCATGACGCTCCCGCCATCGAGCTGATCGGCATCGACAAGCGCTTTGGCGTCGGTTCACGCCAACAAGGATGTGACGCTGACGATCGGCAAGGGCTCGATCCACGGCATTGTCGGCGAAAACGGCGCCGGCAAATCGACGCTGATGTCGATCCTTTTCGGCTTCTATGCCGCCGACAAGGGCGAGATCAGCGTCGGCGGCAAGCCGGTGAAGATCAGGTCGTCGGCCGACGCCATCGCGCACGGCATCGGCATGGTGCATCAGCATTTCATGCTGGTCGAGCCCTTCACCGTCCTGGAAAATGTCGTGCTCGGCGCCGAAGGCGGCGGTGCTCATCGGCCCGGCGCTGGCCAAGGCGCGGGCCGAGCTCGAGCGGCTTGCCCGCGACTATGAGCTCGACGTCGATCCCGACGCCATCGTCGGCGACCTGCCGGTCGGCCTGCAGCAGCGCGTCGAAATCCTCAAAGCGCTGTTCAAGGGCGCCGAGGTCCTGATCCTCGACGAGCCGACCGGCGTGCTCACGCCGGACGAAGCCGATCATCTGTTCCGCATTCTGGGGCAGCTCAAGGACCAGGGCAAGACCGTCATCCTCATCACCCACAAGCTGCGCGAGATCATGGCGATCACCGATCGCGTGTCGGTGATGCGCCGCGGCGAACTGGTGGCGACCCGCGAGACCAAGAATACCAATCGTCGAGGAGCTGGCCGAGCTGATGGTTGGCCGCCGCGTGCTGCTGCGGGTCAAGAAGGGCAAGGCCAAGCCCGGCAAGACGGTGCTCGAGGTCAAGAATCTCACGCTGAAGGACCAGCTCAGGGCGTAGCCCGCGTTGACGATGTGTCGTTCAACGTGCGCGCCGGTGAGATCGTCGGCATTGCCGGTGTCTCCGGCAATGGCCAGTCGGAACTTCTCGAAGTGCATCGGCCGGCATCCGCCGCGCGACTTCGGGCCGCGTCGCTTCTCGAAGGTCACGATTTGTTGGCAGCCGAGCGATCCGCGCGAGGCGCGCCGGCGCGGTCTTGCCCATGTGCCCGAGGACCGCCAGCACCGCGGCCTGGTCACCTCATTCGATGCCGCCGAATCGGCGATCCTCGGCTGGCACTATGAGGAAGGCCTCGGCAGGGGCTTCCGACTCGACCGCGAGGTGGTGATCGGGCGCTGCCAAATCGGAGATGGAGGAATTCGACGTGCGCCCGGCCGATCCGCTTCTCAAGACGGCGAAGTTTTCCGGCGGCAACCAGCAGAAGATCATTCTCGCCCGCGAGATCGAGCGCGATCCCAAGCTGCTCATCGTCGGCCAGCCGACCCGCGGCGTCGATATCGGCGCCATCGAATTCATCCACAGGCGGCTCATTGAACTGCGCGACCAGGGCAAGGCGGTGCTGCTGGTCTCCGTCGAACTCGACGAAATCCGCGCCCTTGCCGACCGCATCCTGGTGATGTTCGCCGGCCGCATCGTCGGCGAGCGGCCGGCAGGCGCCGGCGAGCGCGAGCTTGGCCTGCTCATGGCGGGCGTTGAAGACGAGGCCGCCTGATGGCTGCGGCGCGCGATGAACTTCCGGCCTGGGTGGATATCGGCCTCATTCCGTTGCTCAATCTCGTCGTCGCTTTGCTTGTCGCCGGTCTCGTGGTGCTCATCATCGGCGAAAATCCGCTCGAAGCCCTGGCCATCCTGCTCAACGGCGCGGTGGGCAGTCTCAAGGGCTGGGGCTACATGCTCTATTACGCCACCAACTTCACTTTCACCGGCCTTGCCGTCGCCGTCGCCTTCCATGCCGGTCTCTTCAATATCGGCGGCGAGGGCCAGGCCTACATTGCCGGCCTCGGCGCCGGCGTTGTGGGCCTGGGCCTTGAGTTTCCTGCCCTGGCCGATCGTCCTTGCCGCTCGCCATCCTCGCCTGCATGGCCGTTCGGCGCGGCCTGGGCCTTCATCCCCGCCTATCTGCAGGCCAAGCGCGGCAGCCACATCGTCATCACCACCATCATGTTCAATTTCATCGCCGCCAGCCTGATGGTCTATCTCATCAACAACGTATTCCGCCCCGCCGGCCGCATGGCGGTGGAAAGCCGCGAGATCGTCAACGTCACCATGCCGAGCTTCCGCGAGATCGGCCTGTGGCTTGGCGTGAAGCTGCCCAACACGCCCCTGAATCTCACCGTGTTTCTGGCCGGCGATTGCCGCCTGGGGCCGTGTGGTATCTGCTGTGGCGCACCAAGCTCGGCTATGAAATCCGCGCCGTCGGCGCCAACACCGACGCCGCGATCTACGCCGGCATCAGGCCCGATCGCATCATCATCATCACCATGCTGATTTCCGGCGGACTGGCCGGGCTGATGGCGGTCAACGAAATTCTCGGCGTGCAGCACCGGCTGGTGCTGGAATTCGCCGGCGGCGCGGGCTTCGTCGGCATCGCGGTGGCGCTCATGGGGCGCTCGCATCCCGTCGGCGTGGTGCTGGCGGCCATGCTGTTCGGTCTGCTCTACCAGGGCGGCGCCGAACTCTCCTTCGCCAAGCCCGCCATCACCCGCGACATGATCGTGGTGATCCAGGGTCTCGTCATCCTGTTCATGGGTGCGCTCGAGCAGGCCTTCCGCCCGTGGCTGGCGCCGCTTTTCTTCAAGGCGGAAAGTTGAGCGATGGATATTTTCTTCGGTTCCGAGATGCTCGCTTCGACGATCCGCCTTTCGGTGCCGCTGATCCTTGCCTGCCTCGCCGGCCTGTGGTCGGAGCGCTCCGGCATCGTCGACATCGGCCTCGAGGGCAAAATGCTGGCCGGCGCCTTCGCCGCCGCCGCCGCCGCCCACGTCTTCGGTTCGGCGTGGACCGGACTACTCTTTGCGCTGATCGTTTCGGTCGCCTTGGCGCTGATCCATGGCTATGCCTCGATCAACCAGCGCGGCAATCAGGTGGTCTCCGGCGTCGCCATCAACATGCTGGCGGCGGGCCTGGCGCTGGTGCTCGGCAATACCTGGTTCGGCGAAGGCGGCCGCACCCCGGCGCTGCAGCCGGACGAACGCTTCCTGCCGCTGAAATTTCCCGGGCGGGGTTGCGCTGCGCGACATGCCGGTGCTCGGCTGGCTTTACAACATCCTCTCCGGCCATTCGCTACTGACCTATGTGGCCTTCCTGCTGGTGCCGCTGACCGCCTGGGCGCTGGCCCGCACCCGCTTTGGCTTGAGGTTGCGCGCGGTGGGCGAAAATCCCCACGCCGTCGATACGGCCGGCATTTCGGTGGCGGCACTGCGCTACCGGGCGGTGATCATCGCCGGCCTCCTGTGCGGCCTCGCCGGCGCCTTTCTCTCGACCTCGCTCGCCGCCGGCTTCATCAAGGACATGTCGGCGGGCCGCGGTTTCATGGCGCTGGCGGCGCTGATCTTCGCCAACTGGCGGGCCTGGCCGGCGCTCGGCGCCTGCCTGCTGTTCGGCTTCCTGAGCGCCGCCGGCAACCGGCTGCAGGGCGTCGATGTTGCGGGGTTCGCAATTCCCGGTGCAATTCATCAACATGCTGCCCTATGTGCTGACCGTGATCCTGCTTGCCGGCTTCATCGGCAAATCGGTTCCGCCGAAGGCCAGCGGCATTCCCTACAGCAAGGACCGATGACATGGCGAGCGACCTCATCGAGGCGGCAGTCGCCGCCCGCCTCAAGGCCTATGCCCCCTATTCGAATTTTCCGGTAGGGGCGGCGGTGCGCGACGAGCATGGCAACGTCCATGCCGGCTGCAATGTCGAGAATGCCGCCTATCCGCAGGGCTGGTGCGCCGAAGCCTCGGCGATTTCGGCGATGATCCTGGCCGGCGGCAGGCGTATCACCGAAGTCGCGGTGGTGGGCGGCGGCGAAGGGCTCGTCACCCCCTGCGGCGGCTGCCGCCAGAAGATTCGCGAATTCGCCGCGGGCGATGTCAAGATCCATGTCTGCGGCGAGAGCGGCGAGGTCAAGCAGACATTCATCCTCGACGAACTGCTGCCCGCCTCCTTCGGGCCGGAGCATCTTGCAATGAACGAACTTGCGAGACGGCTCGGATCACGCGCAGCCCAGGACCGCCATCATCCTGGGCTCAAGCCTGGGGCCCGTCGCCGATGCGGTGACGGAGCAGGCTGGACATTCCCTATCGCGAACTGCCGGGCTTTCCGGTGCCGAATATCTCCGGCCATGCCGGCAAGCTGGTGGTGGGCAGGCTCGGCGGCAAGGAAGTGGCGGTGCTGCAGGGCCGCGCCCACCCCTATGAAAGCGGCAATGCCGCGGTGATGCGCCCGGTCATCGAGATGCTGAAAGGGGCCGGCATCGAAACGCTGATCCTCACCAACGCGGCGGGCTCGCTTGATCGCAAGATGCGCGCCGGATCGATCATGCTGATCGAGGATCACATCAATTTCTCCGGCATGAATCCGCTGATCGGCGAGAATGGCGATGAGAATTTCGTGACCCATGACCGATGCCTATGATCCGCAATTGCGCAAAGCGCTGCAGCGGGCGGCGAAGGCGGAGAAGATCAAGCTCCATGGCGGCATCTATGTCTGGTTCTCGGGGCCCTCCTTCGAGACGCCGGCCGAAATCCGCATGGTGCGCAAATGGGGCGGCACGGCGGTCGGCATGTCGACAGTGCCGGAAGCGATCCTCGCCCGCCGGTTCGGCCTGCGGGTCGCCGGACTTTCGGTGATCACCAATCTCGGCGCCGGGCATGGAAGGCGCCAGTCCCAGCCATGAGGAAACCAAGCGCGAGGGCGCCAAGGTGGCGGAACGCATGACAAGGCTTGCTCAGCCGCTTTTTCGTGGATAGCCGCTGATGCTGCCACAGGAACTGATCCGCAAGAAGCGCGACGGCCTGGCCGCTCAGCCGCGATGAGATCAAGGACTTCATCGCCGGCCTGACCATCGGGGGCGATTTCCGAAGGCCAGGTGGCGGCCTTCGCCATGGCGGTGTTCTTCAAGCGGCATGAGCGCGCGAGGAAGCCGTGGGGCTTACCCTCGCCATGCGCGATTCCGGCACGGTGCTCGCCTGGGACCTGCCTGGCCCCGTCGTCGACAAGCATTCGACCGGCGGCATCGGCGACAATGTCTCGCTGATGCTGGCGCCGATGCTGGCGGCCTGCGGCTGTTATGTGCCGATGATCTCGGGGCGCGGCCTCGGCCACACCGGCGGCACGCTCGACAAGCTCGATTCGATTCCCGGCTATGTCACGCAGCCCGATCTCGCCCGCTTCCGCAAGGTGGTGAAGGAGGACGGGTGCGGCGATCATCGGCCAGACCGCCGATCTCGCCCCCGCCGACAAGCGCCTCTATGCGATCCGCGACGTGACCGCGACGGTTGAATCGGTGCCGCTGATCACCGCCTCGATCCTGTCGAAGAAGCTGGCGGCGGGCCTCGACTATCTGGTGCTCGACGTCAAGACCGGCTCCGGCGCCTTCATGGCGAAGAAGAAGGATGCGCGTCGACTCTTGCGAAAAGCCTGGTGCGTGTCGCCAATGGCGCAGGCCTCAAGACCAGGCGCTGATCACCGATATGGACGAGCCTTTGGCTTCCGCCGCCGGCAATGCCGTCGAGGTGCGCAATGCCGTCGATTATCTGACCGGAGCCCATCGCGACGCGCGGCTCCATGAGGTGACGCTGGCGCTGGGCGCGGAACTTCTGGTGCTGTCGAAACTTGCGGCAAATACCAAGGCAGCGCGCCACACGCTGGAGAAGACGCTGACCTCGGGCGCGGCGGCAGAACGCTTTCAGCGCATGGTCGCAGCACTCGGCGGGCCGCGCGATTTCGTCGCCAGGGCGGAGGCGCATTTGCCCAAGGCGCCGATCATCCGGCCGGTCTTCGCGACGAAACCCGGCATGGTGCGGGCGATCGATACGCCGCGCGCTCGGTCTTGCGGTGATTGAATTGGGCGGCGGCCGCCGCGTGGCCAGCGACAAGATCGATCATGCCGTCGGACTGACGGCACTCGCCGGCAAGGGCGCCGCTGTGTCGAAGGACCGGCCCCTCGCCATCATTCATGCCCGCGACGAGGCCGGCTTCGACAGGGCTGCGGAGATCGTGCGAAGCGCCTATGTTATGGGCAAGGCGCCGCGGCGGACGCCCGCGGTGCTGCGGCGCATCGGGCCGGCGGTGAAATGACCCGAGCTTTTCTCTTCATTCTCGATTCACTCGGCGTCGGCGGCGCGCCCGATGCAGCGAAATTCGGCGACGAAGGCGCCAACACGCTCGGTCACATCGCCGGAAAAATGGACTTGAAACTGCCCAATCTGGCGTCCCTGGGCCTGGGCCTGGCCGCCGGACTGGCGGCGGGCCACAATCCATTGCGCCCCACGGAGATCATCGGCCAATGGGGCTGCGCCACCGAAATCTCGCACGGCAAGGACACCATCACCGGTCACTGGGAAATCGCCGGCGTGCCCGTACTCTTCGACTGGGGCTATTTCCCGCACACCATTCCCGCCTTTCCGCGCGACTTTACCGATGCGCTGATCGCCCGCTGCAATCTTCCCGGCCTTCTCGGCAACAAGCATGCCTCGGGCACCGAGATCATCGCCGAACTCGGCGAGGAGCATGTGCTGAGCGGCAAACCGATCATCTACACGAGCGCCGACTCGGTCATTCAGATCGCCGCCCATGAGGAGAGCTTCGGCCTCGCGCGTCTCTATGAGGTCTGCAAGGTGGCGCGCGAACTGTCCTACCCGCTCAATATCGGCCGCGTCATCGCCAGGCCCTTTATCGGCGCGGCCGCCAAGGACTTCACCCGCACCGGCAACCGCAAGGACTATGCGGTGCTGCCGCCGTCGCCGACGCTTCTCGATTGTCTCACGAAAGTGGGCCGCGACGTCGTCTCGGTCGGCAAGATCGGCGACATCTTCGCCCATTCCGGCACGGGCAAGGAAATCAAGATGTCGGGCCACGAGGCGCTGATGAGCGCATCGCTCACCGCCATGGACGATCTGGCCGATGGCGGTTTCCTCATGACCAACTTCGTCGATTTCGACACGATTTTCGGCCATCGCCGCGATCCGGTTGGCTATGGCAAGGCGCTCGAGGACTATGACGCGATGCTGCCCCGCGTCTTCGACCGGATGCGCGATGGCGACCTTTTGGCACTCACCGCCGATCATGGCAACGATCCGACCTGGAAGGGCACCGACCACACCCGCGAAAGGGTGCCGGTCATGACTCTGATGCAAGGGTATGAAGCCCGGCAGCGTCGGAAGCCGCAAGAGTTTCTCCGATATCGGCCAGACCATCGCCCGTCACCTCGGCATAGCGCCCTTGGGAGCAGGCGAGGCCTGGTCAGTCTGAGCGTTTCAGCACCGCCTGCAGCACGTTGCGCACGCCGATGGCGCCGACGAAGCGGTCATTGTCGTCGAACAGCGCGACCGGCGCCGTATCGGCATTGTGCATGGCCAGCATGACGGTCTTGAGCGATGTGCCGGGCCGCGCCCAATAGACAGGCCGCGTCCCCTCGGCGATCGGGTTTTCGACATCGGTGCAGGCACCCAGGTCGCCTTCTTCCTGTCGCGCTCGGCCTCGATGACCTTTTGGTTCCTGTCGAGCCTGAATCGCGTCGTCTTGCGCTTGTCGAGCCACACCCAGCCTCCGTTCGTGCTTTCCAGTTCGTGGATGGATCGCATCACGTTCCACGCCGTGAGCACGCTCAGCGGATTCACATTGGCGATGAACTCGCGCACATAATCGTTGGCGGGCCTGAGCACGATGTCCTCCGGCGGCCCGGATTGCACGATGCGTCCGCCTTCCATGATGGTGATGCGGTTGCCGATCTTGAGGGCCTCCTCGAGATCGTGGCTGACGAAGACGATGGTCTTCTTGAGCGATTTCTGCAGTTGCAGGAGTTCATCCTGCAGCTTGGTGCGGATCAGCGGATCGAGCGCCGAGAACGGCTCGTCCATCAGCAGGATCGGCGCTTCGGTGGCAAAGGCGCGGGCCAGCCCGACGCGCTGCTGCATGCCGCCCGACAGTTCATGGGCGTATTTACCGGCCCATTGGTCGAGGCCCACGAGACTGCAACTGCTTGGTCAACGCGTTCCTTGCGCTCGGCCTCCGGCACGCCTGCAAGCTCCAGTCCGAAGCCGACATTCTCGGCGACCGTGCGCCACGGCAGCAATGCGAATTGCTGGAATACCATGGCGACTTGATGCTGGCGTACCCGCCGCAGGGCCGCTTCATTGCAGGTGACGACGTCGACCATCCGGTTGCCGTCTTTCACCAGAACCTCGCCGCGGGTCACCTTGTTGAGGCCGTTGACGGCGCGCAGCAGCGTCGACTTGCCGGAACCCGAAAGTCCCATGAGAACCGAGATCTCGCCTTCATTTACGACGAGGCTGGCGCCCGCGGCCCCCAGCACCGCTCCGGTCTTGGCGAGAATCTCGGCGCGGCTGGCGCCCGCATCCTGCATGGCTATCGCTTCCTTCGTGCTCTTGCCGAACATGATGTCGACGTTCTTGAATTCGACGGCGGCGCTCATTTCTTGTGCTCCCGATGTTGAAGGCAAGCGCCCGGTCGAGGATGATGGCGAGAATGACGATCGCCAGCCCCGCCTCGATGCCGAGCGGAATGTTGCGGTTGGCCAGCGCCTTGTTGACCGGATTGCCGAGGCTCGGCGCGCCGATCAGGGTGGCGAACACCACCATCGACAGCGACAGCATGATGCATTGGGTGAGACCCGCCATGATCGAGGGCAGGGCCGCCGGCAGTTCCACCTTCCACAGCAGCTGGCGCTTGGTGGCGCCGAAACTTTCGCCCGCCTCCAGCATCGGCTTGGGGATCGAGGTGAGGCCCAGATAGGTCATGCGCACCGGTGCGGGCATGGCGAAGATGATGGTGACGATCAGCGCCGGAGCGGCGCCAAGGCCGAAGAGAATGAGAATGGGGATGAGGTAGACGAAGGTCGGCATGGTCTGCATCAGGTCGAGCACCGGCTGGGTCACCCGCCAGACCCGCGGCTTGTGCGCCGCCCAGATGCCGATGCGGCACGCCGATGGCCATCGATAGCGCCGTGGCGGCAACGACCAGCACCAGCGTCTGGACGGTTTCCTTCCACAGGCCCTGATTGATGATGAACAGGAGCCCGATCAGCGTTGCAAGTGCCAGGGCCCGGGACCTTCGCAGCCAATAGACACCGCCCGCCAACGCGATGGCGAGAATGACCGGCGGAATTTGCAAGAGCACGAAAGTGGTGCCCTCGACGCTCCATTCCAGCACGGCGGAAAGGCCGTCGAAGAACCACTGGAAATAGGTGACGATGAAATCGATGAACGACTTGCCCCATTGGCCGATGGGAATTTTCCAGCCGGCAACAAATTTCGATACGGGATCCATCAGTCCCTCCCCAGTGAAATAACTCTACCCCGGCGGAACGGCCGCGGATATTCGCGAGCCTCCGCTCTTGTGGGGTTCAGCGGAAGCGAAAGTTAGAGTGTGATGATTTAGACACAATCAGTCGCTTTCCCCCTCCCCACAAGGGGGAGGGAGTGTTTGGCCTAATTGGCGAGTGCCGCCGTGACCGCGGCCGTGGCGTCGCCGCCGTCGAAGGTGGTGACACCCTCGAGCCAGGGCTTCACTGCATCGGGGTTCGCTTTCAGCCATTCGAGAGCGGTGGCTTTCGGATCGGCGCCGTCCTTCAGCACCGGCGCCATCATCGCGCCTTCCATGGCCAGGTCGAACTTGAGGTTGGACAAGAGCTTGCCGGCATTGGGGCATTCAGCCGCATAGCCGGCGCGCACATTGGTTAAGACGGTTGCCGCGCCAAAGCCGGAATCGCCCATGCCGTCGAGATAGGCGATCTTCATCTCGCCCATGACCGGATGCGGCGTCCAGCCGAGAAAGATGATCCATTCATTGTTCTTCATGGCCTTCTCGGCTTCCGTCAGCATGCCGGCTTCCGAGCTTTCGACGAGCTCGAAGCCTTCGAGATTGTTCTTGGCATCGGCAATCATCGTGGAGATGATGCGGTTGCCGTCATTGCCGGCCTCGATGCCATAGATCTTGCCGCCGAACTTGTCCTTATTGGCGCCGAGATCCGCGAGGCTCTTGACGCCGGCATCGGCCACATATTGCGGCACCACGAGGCCATAGCCTGCGCCCTCCAGATTGGTGGAAAGCTGTTCGACCGACTTGTCGTCGAGATAGGACTGGATGTCCGCCGTCATGCTCGGCATCCAGTTGCCGAGGAAGACGTCGATGTCCTTGTTCTTCAGCGAGGCGTAGGTGACCGGCACCGAAAGCGTCTTGACCTCCGGCGTGTAGCCCAGGGCTTCCAGCACCACCTGGGTGGCGCCGGTGGTCACCTGGATGTCGGTCCAGCCCACATCGGCAAAGCGCACCGTCTTGCAGGATTCGGGATCGCCGGCGAATGCCGGGGCCGCAAGGGCGACGAGGCCGGCCCCGAGCGCCAGCGCGCCGAGCAATGTCTTGATGGTCGATTTCATGTTGTGTCCTCCCTGTGATCATGCCCGTGGCCTGCCAGCCTGTTGCGGCGGCCTGCGCACGGAATGTGCCGGAACTGTAGCCCGAACGAAGGCTGCTCGGCAATCTGTGTTCGACAGGCGGTCCGCGCGAATGTCTTGACGCGCAGCTTGCGCGATAGTCTTGTGCATCCTTCAAACCAGCGGGAGCGCATCATGAGGAAAGTGAAGTGGGGCATCATTTCGACGGCCGATATCGGTGTCGCGAAGGTCATTCCCGGCATGCTGAAGAGCGGCGAACTGGAAGTCGTCGGCGATTTCCTCGCGCAACCTCAAGCGCGCCAAGGAGGCGGCCGCCAAGCTCGGCATCCCCAAGGCCTATGGCTCCTATGAGGCGATGCTGGCCGACCCCGAAATCGAGGCCGTCTACAATCCCGCTGCCCAATCATCTGCATGTGCCGCTGACGCTCGCCGCCGCCAAGGCCGGCAAGCATGTGCTGTGCGAAAAGCCCATTGCCATCACGGCGGCGGAAGCCAGGCAGCTGAAGAAGGCGCCGAAGGGCATCATGATCGCCGAAGCCTTCATGGTGCGCCACAATCCGCAATGGATCGAGGCGCGCGAGCGCGCGTGAAGAAGGGCGAGATCGGCGAGGTGCGCGCCATCCAGGTGTTCTTCTCCTATTTCAACCGCGATCCCGAAGAACGTCCGCAACATGGCCGATATCGGCGGCGGCGGCCTGCTCGATATCGGCTGCTATCCGATCACCGTCGTCGCGCTTCATCTTCGGCGCCGAGCCCAAGCGCGTGATCGCCACCTTCGACCGCGATCCGAAATTCAAGACCGACCGCACCGCCGGCGGCCTTGCCGATTTCGGCGAAGGCCGGCATCTGTCCTTCAGCATCTCGACCCAGACTCGCGCCCTATCAGCGCGCCCATATCGCCGGCACCAAGGGCCGCATCGAGATCGAAATTCCCTTCAACGCGCCGCCCGACCAGCCCAACCGCTATTTCGTCCAGGGCATGGAGCATGAATGAAGGCACCTGGCACGAACTGCCGGTGACCGACCAGTACCAGTTGCAGGCGGAGGCCTTCGGCCGGGTCTTGCGCGGCGAGGAAAAGCTCGTCTGGGGCGTCGACGATGCCATCCAGAACATGAAGATCATCGATGCCTTCTTCCGCTCCGAAAAGAGCCGCAAGTGGGAGAAGCCCTAGCCCCACAGCCTGGCGGCACCGCGCACGCCGCTCTTCTCGGAGGGCACGCTACAAGCGCCGCAGTCAGCCCTTGAAAAGTATGAGTGTGGCGCTGCGAAGCCCGCGGCATTCAGCGTGGCGATCCGCCCAACAGCACGTCGAGGCGTAAAATTTCCCGGCTGATGGCGCGTTTGTAATCTGCGATCTGGCCATGCCATGCCCTGTCATAGGCGTTGAGTTGGTTATGGATGTCATGCCATATCTCTGAGACCACGCGGTTGAAGAGTAACCTCCGCTCATCCACCGAGATATCGGGATGATTCTGTGCAATTTGCGCCTCAGCCGCCGCTTCGAACTGCCTCCGCCAATTGTTGAATTGCAGGTCGGTCATTATCAGCAGCAGGTTAGCGGGCGGGTCCATGCCTGCGAGCACCTCGATCACGTCGTTGGCGACACGGTCGCGAAGCATAGCGCGCATTGCCTCGACCACCTGATCATGCCGCGCATTGGGATCACGCATTGTCCGCTGGAACGCCGCATCGCCGATGCCGTCGGCCACCAATTCGTCGCGCAGCCGGCGAAGTTGTTCGGGCGTGACCGCCGTCTTCTCGGTAATCAGTCCCAGCCACCACGCCGTAAGCAGATCGAGGGCATTGGCGCCGAGATTGTTCCTGAGGGCCATACCGGTAGGAATGGTCAGCACTGACGGACTCGACCATCTTGGCGGTCAACCATTGCTTCAGCGTCAACCCGGCCGGAGCGACGACGCGCACCACTCCGTGCATCGTCGTGATCATCGGTGCCGCCCATGAACCACCTGTGTACGCATAGCCGCCGGCCCGCGCGAAAGAGGCAGTGGCCGCCCACGCCCCAATGCAGGAGACACACCCGGTAATTGCAACGATCCAAATATCGCGCACGGCGCGGTGCTTGCGTTCTATATACTGGTCCAATTCCGCCGATCTGACTCGGGCGTCGTGCATGCTCCATCGCAGGGCGGCCTCGACGACAATGCCCGATCGTTTCTTGCTGAGGAGGCCGAGCGAGGCGATCCGGGTACGATAGGCGAGAATGTTGCGTTTCTGTGCGTCATCAGGCATGGAGCCCCCAGCGCGTATTGCGACTGTTGTCTCATCACTCGTTGACTTTGAACGGCTGGTTACCCGGAAGACCCGGGGTCGAGCCCTCAAAAGATATTCCCCTTGCCGCAAGTCTTGCGCGTTGCGCCCTGTTTGGCAAGGGTCGTGCAATCGCGACCGTTGACCGTCGGCGCCAATGGCGGAATCGGCACGGCCGCGTGCCGGCGATGAGCCCATCAAGCCACAGCGCGACAATCCACATCTAACCCCACAGCCGGCCGCGCCGCGCACGCCGCTCTTTTCGCCGTGCTGGGCCCGCGCCACCCTGACCAGGGCTGTGCCTGAGAAACTGTAACGCGAGACGAGCGGCGGCAGCTCTTCGACCAGTTCCGGCAATTGATTGAGGCCGCCGCCGATCACGAAAATATCGGGATCGACCACATTGACGATATTGGCGCAGACCCGGGCGAAGCGGTCCTGCAAGCGCAAGAGCGCCGCGCTCGCCTCGGCCTCGCCGGCCCGGGCCCGCGCCACGATCTCCTTGCCCTTGATGTCACGGCCCGTGGCGCGGGCGTAGTCGCGCGCCAGGCCCGTACCCGAGACGAGCGTTTCGGCGCAACCCTTCTTGCCGCAGAAACAGTCAAGCAGTGGCCATTCGCTTTGGTCGGGCCGCGGCAGCGGCGTGTGGCCGAATTCGGCGGCCTCGGCATTGGGCCCGGTCCGCAGCTTGCCATTAATGACCAGGCCACCGCCCAAGGCCGTGCCGATCGTAAAGAAGGCGACCACCTCGTAACCGCGCCCGGCGCCGTCGAGCGCCTCCGAAAGGGCAAAGCAATTCGCGTCGTTCTCGGCCTTGAGCGGCAGCGCAATCGCCGTCTGCAAATCCTGCACGAAGGGCCGGTCATTGCAGAAGGTGATATTGGCATTGCGCCACAGCCCTGTCCGCGGCGATTGCGAGCCGGGTGCTCCTAGCCCTGCCGTTGCTCCTTCGCCGGCCGCCAGCCGCGCTTCGGCCACCAGTTGGGCGATGGCCGCGATCAGGCCGTCATAGCTTTGCGGCGTGGCGATGCGCCTCTCATACAGCGTCGCACCGGAAGGCGACAGGACGATGACGTCGATCTTGGTGCCGCCCACGTCGATGCCGATGCGGTTGCTCATGTGCGGTTATAGGCGTCGTCGTAGCGGACGATGTCGTCCTCGCCCAGATAATCGCCGAACTGCACTTCGATGATTTCGACGATGCTGGTATCGAGATTCTCCAGCCGGTGCTTGGCGCCCTTGGGAATATCGATGGACTGGGCGCGGGTGAGTTTGTGGATGCTATCGCCCACGGTCACGGTGGCGATGCCGTTGACCACCGTCCAATGCTCGCCGCGATGCCTGTGACTTTGCAACGACAGGCGGCCGCCGGGGTTGACGCTGATGCGCTTCACCTTGAAGCCCGCTTGCTCGTCGAGCACATGGAATTCGCCCCACGGCCTTCTTTCGCTGACCATCGCCATTCTCTCCCGTTGCTGAAAAGAATTAGCCGAATGGCGGCGGGAGAAAAGAAATTAATTGTCCCAGCGCCCCGCCATGCTTTCGGGCGCCACCACCCGCCGGTTTTTGGCGGCTGAGCGCCGAGATCGCCTGCATGTCTTCGTCCGGCAGCGAGAAGGAGATCGCCTTGAAATTGCTCATCGCATTGTCGCGCTTGGTCGTCATCGGAATGGCGGCGACACCTTGTTGCACGATCCAGCGGAGCGCGATTTCCGAAGGTGGCCGGTCATGCTTCTTGGCGATGCCGAGGATGACCGGCTCCATGAGCACCATGCCGCGCCCCAGCGGGCAATAGGCCGACAGCGTCATGCCCAGCCTTTGCGCTTCCGCCATCACTTTCGACTGATTGATGAGCGGATGGAACTCGACCTGGTTGTTGATGAGCTTGACCGGTGACCGCGCCGCCGCCCGCCGCATCAGGGCGGAGGGGAAATTGCTGACGCCGATATTTCGGGCAAGCCCGGCGCCATGGGCCTCGGCCAGCCGGTCGATGACGGCATCCAGCTCGGAATCAGGCGGCGGCCAATGGATGAGCAGGAGATCGACCGGCCCGCCGAGATCGTTGGCCGATTTTTCAACCGAAGATCGGAAAGCCTTGGCGCCGAAATTGCCGGAGTCGACCTTGGTGACCACAAAGAGATCACGGCGCGGCACGCCGGACACCTTGAGGGCGCGGCCCACATTCTTCTCGTTGCCATAAATCTGCGCCGTATCGACATGACGGAAGCCCGCCTCCAGCGCCATCCCGACACAGCGTTCGACTTCATCGTCGTGGAGCGGCCAAGTACCGAAACCGAGAAGCGGAATGCCGTTGGCCGAGTTCATTGCCGAGCCTCGCTGTTATTCACCATACGGTTACTTATGCCCCGGAACCGCAAACCCTGGCAAGATGGTGCTTGCGGATATTTCGCTGCCCCCCTATAAGCCCCCGTCATCCCACCGGCACCGTGTCTGACAACAGGATTTCGATCTATGGCCAATACCAAATCGGCGAAGAAGGCGACCCGCGTCGCCGCCCGCCGCAATGAAGTCAACAAGAACCGCATGAGTCGGGTGCGCGGCAGCGTGCGCAAGGTGGAAGAGGCGCTCACCGTCGGCGACAGAGCCGCCGCCGAGGCGGCACTCAAGGTGGCACAGCCCGAGCTGATGCGCGGCGCCCAGAAGGGAATCATCCACAAGAATGCCGCTTCGCGCAAAGTCTCGCGCCTGGCCGGCCGCATCCAGGCATTGATCAAGGCTCTGAAAGCCTGAGCTTTTCCACAAGTCCGTTCGGACCGCCGCGCCGCAAATCGCTTGTGGCGCGTTTTTCTTTGTCCGGGGACTGATTTATTCTGACAGCAAATCGATATATTTTTCATCGACTTGCGGGCACAGATCGCTCCGGGGCGGGATTCTCGGCATCCGCAACCCCATGCAACCCCCGACACGCGCCGCCTGTCCACGTCTGAAGGTTGCCCCAGCGGGATTTTCGGGGCTGCGAATCGCGAAAGGACTTCATGGGTTTAGCGCCGCCGCCTGCGGGAGGCCCGCTAGCCTGCGCCAATCCTCGTTGCTCCGTGTACGGAAGTTCAATCGAATCAGGTTGCAGTGTGCTGCATGGCCTTTGTAGGTTCCCCTGGCGCGCGGGCCGAGATGCCACGAAGTCGCGCAGTTTGTCGGGATTGGCGAAAGGTCGCCTTGGGGCGGGCCTTCACCGCATCCACAGAGTTGAATCTGTTTGCGACCGGTGCATGACGGCTCCGGTGAGGTGAACCGTGCGTCAGTGAGGCCTGGACAATGAACACCAACAAGCAAGGGCGGAACGCACCCATGAAAATCGCGGAGGCGGCAGTGACGCAAACCCAAACCATCAAACCCAGCACAGCCTAGGTTCGGCCGGAAACACCGGTTTGGCAACCCCGTTAGGGGGTCCTGAGAACTCATGTGCGCCCGGCTGGCCGGGAAAGGGAACCAGATGATCATGACAGAAGCATCGACTGCGTTGCAGCAGAAATGGGATCGCGTTTCCCAGAGGCTGCGCGCCGAATTGGGCGAAGACCTGTTCTCCAGCTGGTTTGCCAGGATGGAGCCGGAGGAGCTGAGTCGGCGGCCGCTTGGCGGTTTCGGTGCCGACCCGGTTTCTCAAGAACTGGATCGAGACCCATTATCTGCCGCGCCTGCACAAGACCAGCGAAACCGAATTGGGCCATCTCGATACGGTCCAGGTCCGGGTGCGCTTGAACGGCGTGCCGCCGCGCCAGACAGACCCCGCCTTGCGCAATCCGGAAGCCGCAGTCTTGTCGCCGCTTTCGCCAACGGCCATCGTTTCGGGGCTTGATCGGCCGTCGCCGCTCGATCCCAACCAGACCTTCGACAGCTTCATCGTCGGCACCTCGAACCGCCTGGCCCATGCCGCCGCGCTGCGCGTGGCCGATGCCATGCCGGAGCCGCCGGTGTCAGCTTCAATCCGCTGTTCATCCATTCCGCGGCGGGCCTCGGCAAGACCCATCTGCTCAATGCCATCGCCTGGCGCATCCGCGAGCAGCAGCCCGAGCGCAAGGTGCTGTTCATCACCGCCGAGCGCTTCATGTATCATTTCATCCAGGCGCTGCGCCAGCGCGACACGATCGTCCTTCAAGGACTACTTCCAGTCGATCGACGTGCTGCTCATCGACGACTTCCAGTTCCTGCAGGGCAAGACCGATGCAGCAGGAATTCTACCACACCTTCAATTCCCTGGTCGATGCCAAGCGCCAGGTGATCGTGGCCGCCGACGTGCCGCCGGCCCAGCTCGACACCATCGACCAGCGCATGCGCTCGCGGCTGATGGGCGGCCTCGTCGTCGACATCGAACTGCCCGAACTCGAGCTGCGCCGCCGCATCGCTCGAGGCGCGGCTCGCCGCCCTGGCGCGCGCGATCCCGCTGTCCGTCATCGATCCCGACGTGGTCGAGTTCATCGCCAACAAGATCACCGGCGGCGGCCGCGAGCTCGAGGGCGCGCTCAACCGGGTGATCGCCTATCAGCAGTTCACCCATGCGCCCGATCACGGTCGATCTCGCCGCCATGGTGCTGCGCGACATGTCGGCCAATCCCGATCAGTGCCGCATCCGGATCGACGACATCCTCAAGGTGGTCGGCCGCCATTACAATGTGGCGCGCGCCGACCTCCTGTCGCCGCGCCGCGCCCGCGCCGTCGTGGTGCCGCGCCAGATCGGCATGTATCTCGCCAAGAAGCTGACCGCCCGCTCGCTGCCCGAGATCGGCCGCCGTTTCGGCGGGCGCGACCATTCGACCGTGCTGCATGCGGTGCGCAAGATCGAGGAACTGATCAAGACCGACGACCGGCTGGCCCGCGAAGTGGCCCTGCTCATACGGCTGGTCGAGCAGCAGTAGATTGCCATTGAAAACCGGGTCTTTCCGGGCCAATGTCTGCGCCCCGGCGGCAGCGGCCGCGGCGGCAGGACAGGGGACGATCCGCTTATGCGTGTGACGATTGAACGATCGGCCTTTCTCAAGGCGCTCAACCATGTGCAGAGCGTGGTCGAGCGGCGCAACACCATCCCGATCCTGTCGAATGTGCTGGTGCAGGCGGCAGGCGGCGCAGTGCGGCTCACCGCCACCGACCTCGACATCGAGATCGTCGAGAGCGTCGCCGCCGAGGTGCGCCAGGACGGCGCGGCCACGGTTCCCGCCCACATGCTCTACGACATCGTCCGCAAGCTTCCCGACGGCGCCCAGCTCGAACTCGACCAGGGCCCGGATTCGGGCCGGGTCTCGATCTTCGCCGGGCGCTCGCGCTTTGCGCTCCAGGCGCTGCCGCCCGAGGATTTTCCCGATCTGGCCGCGGGCGAGCTCGGCCAACCGCTTCACGCTTCCGGCCGCCGATCTCAGCGGCCTCATCGAGAAGACCCGCTTTGCCATCTCGACCGAGGAGACCCGCTATTATCTGAACGGCATCTATCTGCATGAAGTGCCGGCAGCAAGCGATGCTGCGCGCGGTGGCCACCGACGGCCACCGCCTGGCCCAGGCCCAGATCGCGCGGCCGGACGGCGCCAAGGGCATGCCCGGCATCATCGTGCCGCGCAAGACGGTGCTCGAACTCGTCAAGCTCATCGAAGGCGAGAGGGCGATGTCGAAGTGGCGCTGTCGGCCTCCAAGATCCGCTTCGCCATCGGCGATCTGGTGCTCACCTCGAAGCTGATCGACGGCACCTTCCCCGACTATGAGCGGGTCATTCCGCGCCACAACGACAAGATGCTCGAGGTCGACACCAAGACTCTTCGCCGAGCGCCGTCGACCGCGTCTCGACCATCTCGATGCGAAAAGGGCCGCGCGGTGAAGCTCAATATCTCCGGCGGACAAGCTGGTGCTCACCGTCAACAATCCGGATTCGGGCTCGGCCGAGGAGGAGATCGCCGCAGCCTACGACGCCGATCCCATCGATATCGGCTTCAATTCCCGCTACCTGCTCGACATCGCGGGCCAGATCAAGAGCGACACGATGAGTTTCCAGCTCGCCGATGCGGGCTCGCCCACCATCGTCCGCGATCCCGGCGACGAGCAGGCCCTCTATGTGCTGATGCCGATGCGGGTGTAATGCAGTTGCTGTGACCGACACAATTGCACCTGGCGCTGACCCGCCTGACGCTGACCGATTTCCGCAACTATGCCGGCCTCCGGCTGGAGACCGCAGCCCGGCTGGTGGCGCTCGCCGGGCCCAATGGCGCGGGCAAGACCAATCTGCTCGAGGCGATCTCGCTGCTCGCGCCCGGCCGTGGCCTGCGCGGCGCGCGGCTTCGACGAGCTGGCGCGCCACGGCGGCAGCCGCGGCTGGGCGATCGCCGCCGAACTCAGCACCGGCGGCCGAGACCGTCGCGCTCGGCACCGGCTGGACGCGGCCGACGGCGACGGCGATGCCGCAAGCCAGACCCGGCAGGTCGTCATCGACGGCCGCGTGCAGAAAAGCTCCGGCGCCTTGGCGGCTATGTGCGGCTCCTCTGGCTGACCCCGGCCATGGACCGCCTGTTTGCCGGGCCCGCCGGCGACCGCCGCCGCTTTCTCGACCGGCTGGTCAGCCGCCTTCGATCCCGAACATGCCGCGCGCGTCGCCGTCTTCGAGAAGCTGATGCGCGAGCGCAACCTGCTGCTCGAGGACCGCGCGCCCGACCACGCCTGGCTCGCCAGCCTCGAGGCCCAGATGGCGGAAGCCGGCGTGGCCATCGCCGCCGCCCGGCTCGCACGCCGTCGAGGCCCTGCAGAGCCACATCGCAGAAGACCACGCCGGACAGCGCCTTTCCCTGGGGCGAACTCAGCCATCGAGGGCGAGATCGAAGCCCTGCGTGGCCGCCATGCCGGCCGTGCGCGCCGAGGACGAATATCGTAGACTGCTCGCCGATTCGCGCGGGCCCGACCGGGCGGCGGGGCGCACCCTGCACGGGCCCCACCGGAGCGATCTTCGTGGTCGTCCATGGACCCAAATCCATGGCCGCGGCGCAGTGCTCGACGGGCGAGCAGAAGGCCCTGCTGATCGGCTTGATCCTGGCGCAGGCCCGGGCCGTGAAGAGAGCTGTGGCAGCCCTGCCCATCCTGTGCTTTGCTCGACGAGGTTGCAGCCCATCTCGACAGGGCGCGCCGCGAGGGCCTCTTCGACACGCTCGGCGCGCTTGGGCTGCCAGGCCTGGATGACCGGCACCGACGGCGATTGTTCGCGGGGCTGGGGCGTGAAGCGGCAGTGTTTCCATGTGGAGGCCGGGCAGATCTTGGCAGACGATGAGAGCATTGATGCCACGAGGCAACGAATGCCGGACTGCCGAAGCCTACGGCGCCGAATTCGATCAAGGTGCTCAAGGGCCTCGATGCGGTGCGCAAGCGCCCGGGCATGTATATCGGCGACACCGACGACGGCTCGGGCCTGCATCACATGGTCTATGAGGTGGTCGACAACGCCATCGACGAGACGCTTGCCGGCTACGCCGACCGCGTGACCGTGACCCTCAACGCCGACGGCTCCTGCACGGTGACCGACAACGGCCGCGGCATCCCGACCGACATCCATCCAAGCGAAGGCGTGTCGGCGGCCGAAGTCATCATGACCCAGCTTCATGCCGGCGGAAAATTCGACCAGAATTCCTACAAGGTCTCGGGCGGCCTGCACGGCGTCGGCGTCTCGGTGGTCAACGCGCTGTCCGATCTGGCTCAAGCTGACGCATCTTCCGCGACGGCAAGGAACACGCCATGAGCTTCACCCACGGCGATGCCGATGCGCCGCTGCGCAGTGGTCGGCGACGCCGCAAGGCAAGCGCGGCACCGAAGTCACCTTCCTGCCCTGCCCGAGACCTTCACCAAGACCGAATTCGACTTCGCCACGCTCGAGCATCGCCTGCGCGAACTGGCCTTCCTCAATTCCGGCGTGCGCATTCTGCTGGCCGACCGGCGCGGCGTCGAGCCCAAGGAAGTCGAGCTGTACTACGAAGGCGGCATCCAGGCCTTCGTGCGCTATCTCGACCGCACCAAGCAGGCCGCTCATCGCCGATCCGATCATGATCCGCGGCGAGAAGGACGGCATCACGATCGAATGCGCCCTGTGGTGGAACGACAGCTATCACGAGAACGTGCTGTGCTTCACCAACAACATCCCGCAGCGCGACGGCGGCACCCATCTCGCGGGCTTCCGCGGCGCGCTCACCCGCGTCGTCAACAACTATGCCGACTACCAGCGGCATCGCCAAGAAGGAGAAGGTGGCGCTCACCGGCGATGATGCGCGCGAGGGCCTCACCTGCGTGCTCTCGGTCAAGGTGCCCGATCCGAAATTCTCCTCGCAGACCAAGGACAAGCTCGTCTCCTCGGAAGTGCGCCCGGTCGTCGAGGGCCTCGTCGACGAGCAGCTCGGCGCCTGGTTCGAGGAGCATCCGCAGCGAGGCGAAGCATGATCGTCGGCAAGGTGGTCGAAGCCGCGGCCGCCCGCGAGGCCGCGCGCAAGGCCCGCGAGCTCACCCGGCGCAAGGGCGCGCTCGACATGGCCGTCGCTTCCCGGCAAGCTCGCCGATTGCCAGGAGCGCGATCCGGCCAAATCGGAACTCTTCATCGTCGAGGGCGATTCGGCCGGCGGCTCCGCCAAGCAGGCGCGCAACCGCGAGAACCAGGCGGTGCTGCCCTTGCGCGGCAAGATCCTCAATGTCGAGCGCGCCCGCTTCGACAAGATGCTGTCGTCGGCCGAGATCGGCACCCTGATCACCGCGCTCGGCACCGGCATCGGCCGCGAGGAATTCAACATCGACAAGCTGCGCTACCACAAGATCATCATCATGACCGACGCCGATGTCGACGGCGCCCATATCCGCACCCTGCTGCTCACCTTCTTCTACCGGCAGATGCCGGAGATCATCGAGCGCGGCCATCTCTATATCGCCCAGCCGCCGCTCTACAAGGTGAAGCGCGGCTCCTCCGAGCAATATCTGAAGGACGGCAAGGCGCTGGAGAACTATCTCATCGATACCGGGCTTGAAGGCTCGACGCTGGTGCTCGCCGACGGCAGCGAGCGCGCCGGCGCCGACTCTGCGCGCCATCGTCGAGGAGGCGCTTCAGGTGCGCGCCGCCCTCGATGCGCTGCATTCGCGCTATTCGCGCATCGTGATCGAGCAGGCGGCGATCGCCGGCGCGCTCAACCCGGAAGTGCTCTCCAACCTCGAGAACGCCGCCGCCGCCGCCGCCTATATCGCGCGGCGCCTCGATGTGATCTCGGAGGAGACCGAGCGCGGCTGGATCGGCGCGCCGACCGCCGACGGCGGCCTCACCTTCGCCCGCGAAGTGCGCGGCGTCAAGGAAAGCTGGACGCATCGACGGCAAGCTCATCGCCTCGGCCGATGCGCTGCGCCTCGACAAGAAGGCGGCGCATCTGCAGGAAATCTATGCCAAGCCCGCCAAGCTCCGCCGCAAGGATGCCGATACCGTCGATCCACGGGCCGCATCGATCTGCTCGAAGCGGTCTTCGCCGCCGGCCGCAAGGGCATCACCATGCAGCGCTACAAGGGCCTCGGCGAAATGAACCCCGAGCAGCTCTGGGAGACGACGCTCGACGCCAATGTCCGCTCGCTGCTCGCGCGTCAAGGTCGCGCGAGCTCGACGAGGCCGACGACATCTTCACCAAGCTGATGGGCGATGTCGTCGAGCCGCGCCGCGACTTCATCCGCGAGAATGCGCTGAGCGTCGCCAATCTCGACGTCTGACCGCGCCGCCCGCTGGCACGGGCCGGTAGACAGATTCTTAACACAAGACCGCCTAGGTTTCGGGGCTTTGGCACCCATCACCGGGATTTTGACAGACCATGGAAGGCGGCATCGGCAAGACAGTTCTGGCCGGCAACATGCATGCGGCTGCCGCATTCTTCCGGCGGCTGTCATCGGAATTTAGGGCCGGCTCACGGTCCCACATGCCGCTCCATGTGGGTGGCGCCCTGGTTTTCGCATCGGGCTATTGCGCGGCGGTATTGTCGGGCCATGACCTGCCTTTGTCGCCTGCCGCATTCGTCTTCAAATATGTGGGTCTTGCCGCCACCTATGTCTGTACCGTCGTGTTCCTGGTCAAATTCGTCCGGATGATGTTGGTCGAGCGCCCGGCTTCGCCCGCTCTTGCCCTTTATGGCTGGATCAAGGGCAGTGTCCTGGATCCGGCACGGCTGGCCAACGGGCTGCACGGCATGGGTTTTATCTTCCTGCTCGTCATGGGCTTCACCATGTGGAAGCATCTGGTTCCCCGGCTCTTCGGCTTTCAGTGGGACCGGGCCTTTGCCGATCTCGACCGCACTGTGCATTTCGGTTTCTATCCGCATGAGCTATTGCGGCCGTTTCTCGGTGCGGATTGGATTACAGCTGCCATCAACTGGAGCTATCTCTTCTGGTTTTCAGTGCTCTTTGCCTCATGCTTTGCGGCGGCCTTCCAGCTGCGCCGCAGCCTGCACCGGCAGCGTTATCTGTTTGCACTTCTGTTGACCTGGGGCATCGGCGGCACGTTTCTGGCCAATTTCTTTGCGTCGGCAGGACCGGTCTATTTCGGCCGGCTCGGTCTCGGTTCGGATCCTTACGCCGCCCATTTCGCCTTTCTCAAGGCGGTGGATGGCCGTATCACCATCAAGACGCTGGAGCTGCAGGAACAACTCTGGACGGCTTACGTTTCCATTCCGTCATTTGCGACGATTTCTGCGATGCCAAGCATGCATGTGGCAATCGCCTGCCTGGTGGCCTTCGGTTGCTGGCCGTTGGGCCTGGTGCTGCGTTGGCTGTCGATTGTCTTCGCAGCGCTGATCGGACTCGGCTCGGTGCATCTCGGCTGGCACTATGCCATCGACGCCTATGCGGGACTGGCTATCACCATGGTTGCATGGTGGCTCGCCCTGCCACTGGCCCGCTGGAGCCTGAACGGCGAAGACTCTCGAGGCTGAACGCAGTTAACTGGCCAATCGATCTCGCGCGTGCGTCAGGCGCCGACCCCGGTCCCGATCTGGCAGGCAACGCCGGTGCCGCCGAGCCCGCAATAGCCGTGCGGGTTCTTGGCGAGATATTGCTGGTGATAGTCCTCGGCGAAATAGAAGGGTCCGGCCTCGGCGATCTCCGTAGTGACGGGGCCGAAACCTTTGGCGGCCAGCGCCTTCTCATAGGCGGCCTTCGACGCCAGCGCTGCATCGCGCTGTGCCTGGCTCGTCCAATAGATGGCCGAGCGGTACTGGCTGCCGACATCGTTGCCCTGGCGCATGCCCTGGGTCGGATCGTGAGCCTCCCAGAACACTTGCAGCAGCCGGTCGTAGCTCACCTTGGCAGGGTCATAGACCACCAGCACGGATTCGGCATGGCCGGTGCCGCCGCTGCAGACCTCTTCATAGGTGGGATTGGGCGTCAAGCCGCCGGCATTGCCGACCGCCGTCACCCAGACGCCGGGGACTGCCCAGAACTTGCGCTCCGCCCCCCAATAGCAGCCGAGCGCGAAGATCGCCGTCTCGCTGCCTGCGGGATAGGGGCCTTTCAGGGCATGGCCGTTGACGAAATGGGTTTTGGCCGTGGCAATGGGATCGGCACGGCCGGGGAGCGCTTGGGCGGCATCGGGCATTTCTAGCTTCTTGCGGGCGAAGAGCATGGATTAGGTCCTCCTGAGCGATGACCATAATATAGTGTGACAGAGCCTTCACGGCCACTCAACAGCGCTTGAATGGCAGACGAGCGCCGCTATATTGCGCCGTCTTTGCGGAAGGGTGGCCGAGTGGTTTAAGGCACACGCCTGGAACGCGTGCATACGTTAATAGCGTATCGAGGGTTCGAATCCCTCCCCTTCCGCCAGCAATTCAACATATTATATCGCAACTAGCCTGTCGCTCTTGAATAGGCGCGACCATTCATACAATTTTAGCTAATTTGGTAAGTATAGTTTCAGGCATCACCCGTAGATTTGTCCATGAAAACTAGTGGGCTTGACTAGTCCATGGACAGCGACGACAAATCCGACGAAAGACGCCGTTCCCCGCGGCGCACTGCCTTTATGCAGGCTTCGATCATCCACCCAAACCTAACCGAAAACCTACAGTGCGCGGTGCGCAACGTGTCGCAAGACGGCGCACTCGTTAAACTGCCTCATCCCAAGGACCTGCCGTCCTTCTTTTGGTTGCGCCTCGAAGGTGAAAGCACTCTCCGCTTTTGCACCGCAACCTGGCGCACCAAGCACCATTTGGGCGTGGAATTCAGCGAGCAGATCATCGAACGCCGCCGTTCCCAACGCTGGGTCTCAGCCTAGTCCTCTTGAAACTCGGCGCAACCCCGGCCTCACTAGCCGGGTTTTTGCTCGCGTGGTGGAACGATTGTGGCTGGCGCGAGTTTCCCGGTTTGGCGTACGGCGGGTGAGACGGTGTCATCTGACCAGGTTGCAAAGTATCGCCGCATGGCAGCGCAGTGCATCGCAGGAGCGACAAGCGACTCCGAAGCCAAAATTCAATGGTTCAATTTGGCGGAACATTGGCAATCGCGGGCCGATAAACTCGAAAAGAGCGAAGCACGGAACGACCCCGAGCAGGGCCCGGCCTCGCCATGAATTACAACCTATTCGCGCCGGCCAAATCCGCGAGTGCGCCCTCGCTCAGTCGGCGAAGATCGAGTTCGCCGCCTATGGCTGCTGCGATTATCCACTTGGCAAGGGCCGCGCGTGCCAGTTCGGCCTCGTCGCCCGTTGCGTAACTGGCCTTGCTTGCCTGAACGGCTGCCCAGGCATGGTCCAAGGCCTTGCTCATAGCATCGGGCCATCACCCCGATTGGGCGAGGCCGGAGGCGAGGGAGCTTTCGGGCGGTTAGGCAGCGCGGTCAATCACCATATCACTAGCATGGCGTGCATCGTCCTTCTCGATATGGTCGGCAAGCAACTGCCAATCCTCCGCGAGTGTCAGCCAGAGCCTCCTAACCTCTGTAACTCTAATTGTTCTGGCGCGCGCGAAGCACTCTCCAGCCTTGCGGCGATATTGTGCAACGTTTCCGGACGACATGGCGTTCACTGCCTTGCCTTGGTTATAGTAAACCCATGACAGGCGCTAAGGTTCCGTCAAGAAGGGGAGATGTCCAACTGAGGCCTTACCCCTTATGGTCCTCGGCTAGACTAATACGGGCAGCCTCGCTTAGCCGACGCGGATCACGCTCGCCCTGTTTGGCCGCCTCGATGATATGCTTTGCGAGGGCCGCACGTGCCTGTTCGGCCTCATCGCCTAATGCGTAACTGGCCTTGCTCGCCTGAACGGCTTTCCAGGCACGGTCCAAAGCCTTGGACATCAACCCGATTTGTTCGCTGTCGAACGCGCCGGGGTAGTCACCGAAATACTTGATCACAGCCGCGTCCCCATTTGACGGCAATCATGGCGGAGTCTTGGTGAACAAAAACCGATAGCCTCGTTCATCTGCCGTTCAGCTTCATGGCAGGATCGGGGCGGAGGGGGCCGGAGCGCCCGCCGTCCCTGGATCGTCACCGGACCTGAAAGGGCGTAGGCTAGTCCTGGCCCCGAGTTTTACATAGGAGCGGCATGACATGGACGAGCTACTGAACCCGCAGGCAATAATTGGAGCGAACAACCCGCCCGTCAGCCGCCTCGGGGAGGAATTAAGCCCAGTCAATCGTAGGTCTTCCTCCATGCAAAACATGACCTGTATCGAAGACCTGCGGAAGGCCGCCCGCCGCCAGGTACCACGGGCGTTTTTCGATTACGCCGAGGCCGGCTCCTATTCCGAAGAAACATTGCGCGCCAACCGTGCCGATATGGAACGGGTCAAGCTGCGCCAGCGGGTGCTCATCGACGTCGCCGAGCGCGACCTGAGCACCACCATTCTGGGCGAGACCCGCGGCGCTGCCGCTAGCCCTTTCGACCGTCGCCCTGAGCGGACTTCATGCATGGCAATGGCGAGATTCTCGCTTGCCGCGCCGCCCAGGCGGCGGGCATCCCCTATACGCTCAGCACCATGTCGATCTGCTCGATCGAGGACGTGGCCGGGGCGGTCGACAAGCCGTTCTGGTTCCAGCTCTATGTCATGAAGGACCGCGGCTTCGTGCGCTCCCTGATCGAGCGCGCCGCTGGCCGCCAAGTGCAGCGCGCTGGTGCTCACCGCCGACCTGCAGGTGCTCGGGCAGCGTCACTGCGACGCCCGGAACGGCCTGGCGGTGCCGCCATCGCTCAAGATCAAGAACCTCGTCAACATGGCGACCAAGCCCGGCTGGGTCTACAGCGTGCTGTCCGGCAAGCGCTGGACCTTCGGCAATCTCGCCGGTCACGTGAAGGGCATGGAGGGCGTCGAGGTCGCTTGCCGAATGGACCGCGACGCAATTCGATCCCACTCTCAGCTGGAAGGATGTCGAGTGGGTCCGCAGCCTGTGGCCCGGCAAGCTGATCATCAAGGGCATACTCGATGTGGAAGATGCCAGGATCGCGGCCGGCACCGGTGCCGCCGCCATCGTCGTCTCCAATCACGGCGGCCGGCAACTCGACGGCGCGTCTTCGTCGATCTCGATGCTGCCCAAAATTGCCGATGCAGTGGGCTCGGAGATCGAACTCATGTTCGATAGCGGCATCCGCTCGGGCCAGGACGTGATGCGCGCGCTGGCGCTCGGCGCCAAAAGCTGCCTCATCGGCCGCGCCTACATCTTCGGTCTGGGCGCCGGCGGCCAGGCGGGCGTCGCCAGGGCGATCGAAATCATCGCCAAGGAACTGGATATCACCATGGCGCTCACCGGCGTGAAGCGTGTCAGCGGACATCGACCGGCGCGTGCTGGTGAGCTGACGACTCTGGCCTTCGACTATCATTGTGATAGGCTCTCCCGGCCGTCCACCAATCCAGGGAGCCTGTCATGTGCCACCATTGCGTCATGGAAAGCGTCAAGAACCAGTTGCTCGACCGCAGAAGCTTTTTCACCGGCGCCGCGGCAGCGGCCGCAACCGCGATCGCGGCGGGCGCCGCCAAGCCGGCGCGGGCGGCCGATGCGCCCATGATGGGCAAGCCCTACGACATGACCCACGAGCTGCACGAGCAATTCCCCACCTATTTCGGCCCCCAGCAGTTTTTCATCGAACCGAAATTCACCTTCGCCAAGGACCATTTCAATGTCAATGAATGGCGCCTCATCGAGCACACCGGCACGCATATGGACGCGCCCCTGCATTTCACCGCCGACGGCAAGAGCGTCGCGGAAATCCCGGTCGACGATCTCGTGGCACCCCTGGCCATCGTCGATATCCGCGACAAGGCGGCCACCAATCCGGACGCCCAGGTGACACCCGAAGACATCAAGGCCTGGACTCGCGGCCCACGGGCCGTTGCCGGCCGGCGCCTGCGTGGCGATGAATTCCGGCTGGGACGCCCATGTCGCGTTCGACAAGTTCCGCAATGCCGATGCCGAGAAGAAGCTGCACTTTCCGGGCTTCCATGTGGAGGCGGTGAAAATGCTGATCGAGGACGGCAACGCCATCGGCATCGCCGTTGACACCCTGTCGCTCGATTTCGGCCTGTCGCCCGATTTTGCCAGCCATTTTGCCTGGCTGCCGACCGGACGCTGGGGCCTTGAAGCCATCGCCAATCTGGCGGCGCTTCCGGCCGCGGGCGCCGTGCTCGTCGTAGGTGCCCCGAAAGTACGCGGCGGCAGCGGCGGACCTTGCCGGGTGATCGCTCTGGTGGCGTGATAGGGCAGGGGTTCAGGCGCTGCCGATCAAGATGCCGGTGAGGAACACCAGAAAGCCGCCGACGGCGATCTGGAAGGCCGCCTTGAGGAAAGGCGTGTCCATGTATTTGTAGCGGATCCAGGAGATGGCCCAGAGCTCGAAGAAGACGATGACGACGGCCAGCGCCGTTGCGGTCTGGAAATCCGGAATGAGATAGGGCAGCGCATGGCCGAGGCCGCCGACGGCGGTCATGACGCCGGCGGCGAGGCCGCGGATCAGCGGATGGCCGCGGCCCGTCAGCTTGCCATCATCGGAGAGGCCCTCGGCGAAGCCCATGGAAATGCCGGCACCCACCGAGGCGGCGGTGCCGACCAGGAAGGTCTCCCAGGTACTGCCGGTGGCAAAGGCCGCGGCGAAGAGCGGCGCCAGCGTCGATACCGAGCCGTCCATCAATCCGACGAGACCGGGCTGGATGACTTGCAGCAGAAACAGCCGCCGCTTCGCTTCGCCTTCCTCGATCTTGACATCGGCGGTTACATGCTGCTTGCCGAGCCTCCCGGCCAGCGATTCATGGCCCTTTTCGGCCTCCGCCAAGCCATTGAGCAGTTTCTTGACGGTGGGATCGGCGCTGCGCTCGGCCGCCTGCTTGTAGAACCGGTAATTCTCCAGTTCGATCACCTCGGCCCGGCGGCGCATCTCCTCGATGTTGAGCTTGCCGATAGCCCAGGCCGGCTTGTGCTTGACGAAACCGTTGATCTCGCTGCGCCGGACCAGCGGGATGAAATCGCCGAATTTCTTGCGATAGAGTTCAGTGAGGGCGCGACGGTGCTCGTGTTCCTCTTCCGCCATCTCGACGAAGACCTTGGCCGAGGCCGGATAGGTCTCCATCAACGCATGGCCAAAGCCGGCATAGGCGCGGGCATCATCGTCCTCGCTGGAAATGGCCAGCGCCAGGATTTCCTGTTCGGTCAGGTCGGAAAAGCTCTTCACGTTAAGGGCGCTCGAAAGGTTAAGGCCGATTAACCTTAGGATCATTGAAAATTGTGGTCCAGAGTCAATTCCTGATCGCTTGAACCCGGTTTTAACGATGCGGCACCTAGCCTCACGGGCCACTGGGAGAGTGGCAATCGATGGGTTCGGCATCGCTTGATGGATTGACGGAGCGCATTGCGCTGGGTGCGGGCCCGCGCCTGCGCCGGACCTTCGCGGCAATTGCCGTGGGCTTTCGCAGCCATGCCCGGCTCCATGCAATCGCCATTCTGGTTTATGGCCTGGCGGGACTGCAGAGCCTGTGGCTCGGTCACAAGGTCGATCTCGCCCTGGTTTCCCTGATCACCGGAACGACTCTCATTTTTCTATTCCTGATCGTGTTTTTCTGGCTGCTGTTTGAATTTCTGCGGCTGTGGTGGACGGGCTATCGCGGCAGTCCGGCACTGGCGCTCAAGGCCAAGCTGCTCGACGACATTCTGGCCCCCAGCCGCATCGCCAACACGGTTCATGCCTTCACCGTCAATGGCGTGTTCTTCGTCGGTTTCCTGGCGATCAAGAAGGCGATCCCGCTGACCTATCCCTTCGCCTGGGACGAGAGCTTCATGGAGCTCGACCGGGCTCTGCATTTCGGCCGCCTGCCGCATGAAATCCTGGCGCCGCTGTTCCAGTATCCGCTCGCAACCCTCGTCATCAATCTCATTTACAATACCTGGTTCCTGGCGCTCATCGCCTGCTTCTTCTGGCAGGGTTTCGCGCGCCGCGACTCAGCACTTCGCCAGCAGTATCTGCTGTCCTATTTGCTCACCTGGTTTTTTGGCACCTGCATCCTGGGCACCATACTGTCTTCAGCAGGTCCCTGCTTCTACGGCTTTTGTCGTCCAAGGCGCCGACCCTTATGCCTCGCTGATGGCCTATCTCAGGGCGACCAATGAAATCTATCCGATCTGGGCCGTGTCGACCCAGGACATCCTGTGGGCTAGCCATCTTGCCGGCTTCGGCGATGTCGAGGGCGTCTCCGCCATGCCGTCCATGCATGTGGCGACCACCATTCTTTTCTTCCTTCTGGCCTTCGCCGCCGGCAAACGCCGCCTCGGCTGGTTCCTGGTTGGATTTTCGCTGGCGATTTTCTTGGGATCGGTGCTGCTCGGCTGGCACTATGCGGTCGATGGCTATCTCGGCGCCTTGATCGCCTACGCCTGCTGGAAGCTCGCCGGCCGCATCGTCCGCGGCGGCGTCAATTCTCGTCCATCTTCAGCGCCGAGATGAAGGCCTCCTGGGGAATATCGACCTTGCCGAAGGCCCGCATCTTCTTCTTGCCTTCCTTCTGCTTGTCGAGAAGCTTGCGCTTGCGGGTGATGTCGCCGCCATAGCATTTGGCGGTCACGTCCTTGCGCATTGCCGAGATCGTCTCGCGGGCCACGATCTTGCCGCCGATCGCCGCCTGGATCGGAATCTGGAACATGTGGCGGGGGATCAGCTCCTTGAGCTTCTCGCACATGACGCGGCCGCGCTGCTCGGCGCGGGCCCGGTGCACGATCATCGCCAGCGCATCGACCGGCTCGCCATTGACCAGGATGGCGAGGCGCACCAGATCGCTCTCCTCGTAGCCGATCATCTTGTAGTCGAAGCTGGCATAGCCGCGGCTCACCGATTTGAGCCGGTCGTAGAAATCGAACACCACCTCGTTGAGCGGCAGCTCATAGACGACCAGGGCGCGCGAGCCCGCATAGGTGAGCTGCTTCTGCCGCCCGCGCCGGTCCTCGCACAGCTTGAGGATCGAGCCCAGATAATCGTCGGGCACCAGGATGGTCGCCTCGATCCACGGCTCCTCGATCGAGGCGATGAGCGTCTGGTCCGGCAGATCGACCGGATTGTGCAGCTCGATCTGGCGGCCGTCGCGCAGGTTGACCTTGTAGATGACCGATGGCGCGGTGGTGATGATGTCGACATTGAACTCGCGCTCGATCCGTTCACGGATGATTTCGAGATGCAGCAGCCCGAGAAAGCCGCAGCGGAAGCCGAAGCCGAGCGCCGCCGAGGTCTCCATGTCGTAGGAGAAGCTCGCATCGTTGAGGCGGAGCCTGCCCATGGCCTCGCGCAGATCCTCGAAGCGCGCCGCATCGACGGGAAAGAAGCCGGCGAAGACCACGGCCTGGGCCGGCTGGAAGCCGGGCAGCGGCTTGACCGGCGGCGCCTTGTCCTCGACGACGGTGTCGCCGACGCGGGTATCGGCCACCTGCTTGATCGAGGCGGTGAAGAAGCCGATCTCGCCGGGGCCGAGCTCGTCGACCATCTCCCGCTTGGGCCGCGACACGCCGACCCGGTCGAGCTGATAGACGGCGTCGGTCGACATCAGCTTGATCTTCTGGCCCTTCTTCATGACGCCGTCGACGACGCGGAGCAGCACCACGACGCCGAGATAGGCGATCATACCAGCTGTCGACGAGCAGCGCCTTGAGCGGCGCTGCGCGGTCGCCCTTGGGCGGCGGCAGGCGGTGCACGATGGCTTCGAGCACCTCGGGCACGCCGAGCCCGGTCTTGGCGGAAATCGGAACGGCATCCGAGGCATCGATGCCGATCACGTCCTCGATCTGCTGGCGGATGCGCTCGGGCTCGGCGGCGGGCAGATCGACCTTGTTGAGCACCGGCACGATCTCGTGGTTGTTGTTGATCGCCTGATAGACATTGGCGAGCGTCTGCGCCTCCACACCCTGGCTCGCATCGACGACCAGCAGCGAGCCCTCGCAGGCGGCGAGCGAGCGCGACACTTCGTAGGCGAAGTCCACATGCCCCGGCGTGTCGATCAGATTGAGCACGTAGTGCTCGCCGTTCCTGCGCCGTGTAATCGAGGCGCACGGTATTGGCCTTGATGGTGATGCCGCGCTCGCGCTCGAGATCCATCGAATCGAGAATCTGGTCCACCATGTCGCGGTCGGCGACGGCGCCGCACAGCTGGATCAGCCGGTCGGCCAGCGTGGACTTGCCGTGGTCGATATGGGCGATGATGGCGAAATTGCGGATGTGGGCGGTGTCGATCATGGTCGGGGCGGTGTTTGGCATCGGCACCCCACGAGGTCAAGCATTGCCATCATCGCAGCCGCCGCGGCTTGACCGGCGCCGCCGCAAGCGGGTCTTCCGGCCAGGAATGCTTCGGGTAGCGCCCGCGCATATCGGCGCGCACCGAGGGGTAGCCATTGCTCCAGAAGGTTTCCAGCGACTGGGTGACGGCGAGCGGACGGCCGGCCGGCGAGAGCAGTTCGATCCGCAGTCGCGCCCGGCCTTCGGCGATCGCCGGCGTCGTGGCGAGGCCGAACATTTCCTGCAGCCGCACCCGGAGGATCGGGATCGCCCTCGGTCTCGTAGTCGATGCGCACATCGGCACCCGAAGGAACTTCGATGCGGGTTGGCGCCAGCCTGTCGAGGCGCCGCTGCAGATCGTGGGGAATGAGCCCCTTCATGATGGCGTGCAGATCGAGTCTTTCGAGATGGGCCTTGCGCGTCATTCCGGCGAGATAGGGCCTGAGCCAATCATCGAGCGTTGCCAGCAATGCCGCATCCGAGAGATCGGGCCAGCCTTCATCGGGATAGAGACGGCGGAGGAAGGCAGTGCGCGCCCGCAGGTTCTGCGTGGCTTCGCTCCATGGCAGGACCGCAAGTCCCATGTCTCGGACACCCTCGAGCCATCGCCGCAATCATTGCCTCCGGATCGGCATTGGCGATGGGCTTTTCCTCGAGCACCAGCGCGCCGAGCTGGCGCGAGCGGTGGGCAAAGACGGCCCGGGCGCGGCTGTCCCAGAAGACGCCGTCGCGGGTCTCGATCTGATCGGCGAAAAGGTCTTCGATTTCGGCGAGCGTCAGCGGGGCCGCCAGATAAATCTTCTGGTCGCCCGATGCGCCGTCGGTCGTCGCCACCGCCAGCCAGTCATGCACGGCGAGGTGCATCATGTTCCGGCAGGATCGCCCCGCCGCCGCCCGACATGCGGTAGCGCCGGTCGCCGCCGCGCCGCTGGGCGATGCGGTCCGGCCAGGCCAGCGCCACCAGCGCGCCTACGCTCAATTCCGAATTTCCATCCCCAATCCCGACGATTTGCCGGATCTGTTTCGCCGATGCACGGATGCGGTCGCGCGGCGGTCCGCGCAACTGCTCGAGCCGCGCAGCGATATCGCTACCGGCGCCGCGGCCCAAGCCGTCGCGCTCGGACAGCAAGGCCGCGAGTTCGGCGGCGAGCGGACTTGCCGCCCTTGACCACCATATGGGCGAGGCGGGGATGCAGCGGCAGCTTGACCATGGCCTTGCCCATGGCGGTGATCCGGCCCTGCGCGTCGATGGCCTCGAGCCGCTGCAACAGATCCTGCGCCTGGGCGAAGGCGGCCTCGGGCGGGGGATCGAGCCAGGCAAGCCCGCGCGCTTCGCTCACACCCCAGGCGGCGAGTTCGAGCACCAAGGGCGCCAGATCGGCCACGAGAATTTCCGGCTGATCGTGCGGCGCCAGGGCGCGCGTTTCCGCTTCCGGCCACAGCCGGTAACAGATGCCGGGGCCCAGCCTGCCCGGCGCGGCCGCGCCGCTGATCGGCGGCGGCGAGGCTGACGCGCACGGTTTCCAGCGCCGTCATGCCGCTCGCCGGATCGAAGCGGGGCACGCGCTTGAAGCCCGTATCGATGACCGCACCGATGCCGTCGATGGTGAGGCTGGTCTCGGCGATGGTGGTGGCCAGCACGATCTTGCGCTCGCCCGGAGGCGATGGCCGGATCGCCGCATCCTGCTCGGCAAAACCCATGGCGCCATAGAGCGGCCGCACCTTGACATTGTGCGGCAGGCCGGATGCGTTCAGCGCCTCTTCGGCGCGGCGGATTTCCGCCTCGCCGGGAAGGAAGACGAGGATGCTCTTCTCCGTCTCGGCCAGGGCGCGGTGCATGGCGCGCGCAGGCATCCTGCGAAACCGTCTGGCGCTGCGCCTTGTCGAGATAGCGGGTTTCGACCGGAAAGACCCGGCCCGGCGCCTCGATGACCGGTGCCCCGCCAAGATGCGCGGCGACGCGGGCCACATCCAGCGTCGCCGACATGACCAGAATTTTGAGATCGCCGCGCAAGGCCCGCTGCACGTCGAGTGTGAGTGCGAGGCCGAGATCGCCGTCGAGCGAGCGTTCGTGGAATTCGTCGAAGATGACGAGGCCCGTGCCCTTGAGTTCGGCATCGTTCTGCAGGCGCCGCGTCAGGATGCCCTCGGTCACCACCTCGATGCGGGTCTTGGCCGAGACCTTGCGGTCGAGACGCACCGTGTAACCGACGGTCTCGCCGATCTCCTCGCCCAGGGTTTCCGCCATGCGGTGCGCCGCCGCCCGTGCCGCAAGCCGGCGCGGCTCGAGCATGACGATCTTCTGGCCCTTGAGCCATGGCGCATCGAGAAGCTTCAGCGGCACGCGCGTCGTCTTGCCGGCACCCGGCTCGGCGACGAGCAATGCCGCAGAGCCACGCGCCAGCGCCTCGCTCAATTGCGGAATAACGGCATCGACGGGAAATTCCATGCCGCTCCAGTCTAGAGATCGTCAGGTCTTGTCAAGCTCATGGGCCCAGGGCGGGTCGGCGCCGGGGCGCGAGACGGTGATCGCCGCGGCGCGGGCGGCAAAGTCGAGGGCGTCGCGGAGATCGTTTTCGGCGATACCGGACAAGGCTTTCTTGTCGAGCTTTCCCGCCTTTGCCAGGGCCGCCAGCAGGCCGGCGGTGAATGTATCGCCCGCCCCCACCGTATCGGCCACCTTGACCGGGACCGACGGAAGCCTGATCGCGAAGCGTGCCGTGAAGGCCTCGACGCCGTTCACCGCCTTTGGTTACGGCGACGATCTTGGCGCCCGCCTTGAGCCATTTGCGCGCCGCCGCCGCGAGGTCCGTCTTGCCGGTCATCCATGCCACGTCTTCATCGGAAATCTTGAGAATGTCGCACAGCGCGATCATCCGGCCGATGCGGGCGAGATAGCGGCGCTTGTCCTTGATCAGGCTGGCGCGGATATTGGGATCGATGCAGATGACGCGGCGCTTCGCCTCGCGTTTCAGCAGGGCTTCGTAAGTGGAAGCGCCGGGTTCGGCGATGAGGCTGATGGAACCGAAATGCAAAGCTCGCACCTTGGGCGGCAGCTTCGGCAAATCCTTGTCCGTCAGCATCCGGCTGGCGGAATTCTCGTTGAAGAAGGAATAGCGCGCATGCCCGTTGTCGAGCTTGACGAAGGCCAGCATCGAAGGATGGTCCCATTGCTTGGTATATTTGAGATCGACCTTGCTGGCCTTGAGGCCCTCCTTGAGCTGGTCGCCGAAGAAATCCGTCGAAAGTCCCGGCGAACAGCCCGGCGCTGACGCCGAGCCGCCCCAGCGCAATCGCCGTGTTATAAATCGATCCGCCGCAGACGGGCTGGTAGACCGCGGCCCCTTCTGTTGAGGTGCGCGGCAGGAAATCGATCAAGGCCTCGCCACAGCACACAATCATCGCCAACCTCGCCTCCGTTTCGCCGCAGTCATAGCCAAATCCCGGCACCGTGGCAATAAATCACGGGGGTTGAATTATTGCCAAAAGGTTCTCTGGCGTGTAGATGGCGGCTATTGCTTGGCGCAGATCAGGGAGCCGCACCGGGATTCAATGACAACCCGCATCATTCCTGTCGAGGTATTCGATCTCGTGGTCTTCGGCGCCACCGGCGACCTGGCCCAGCGCAAGCTGTTGCCGGCCCTGTTTCATCGCGACGATCAGGGCCAGATACCGGAGGGCGCCCGCATCATCGGCGCCTCGCGCCGGCCGATGAGCGCGGGAGACCTTCAAGGCCTTCGCCATTGCCGCCATCGAAGCCCATGTGCCGGAAGCCGAGCGCAGCCGCCGAGATCTGCAAGCGCTTCTACGGCCGCCTCGACTATGTGACCGTCGACGCGGCCCAGGAGGCGGGCTGGAGCGATCTGGAAAAGACTGCTGAAGAGCGCGCCGGACCGCATCCGCGTCTTCTATCTGGCCGTCGGCCCCGATCTCTTCGGGCCGATCTGCGAGCGCCTCGGCAGCCACGCGCTGGTGACGCCGCGGTCGCGGCGTGGTGGTCGAGAAGCCGCTCGGCAAGGATCGGGCGCTTCGGCGAAGGCCGTCAACGACGCCATCGGCCAGCGTCTTTCCCGAGACCCGCCGTCTATCGCATCGATCATTATCTCGGCAAGGAGACGGTGCAGAACCTGATGGCGCTGCGCTTCGCCAATGCCCTGTTCGAGCCGCTGTGGAATTCCGCCCATATCGATCACGTGCAGATCACCGTGGCCGAGACGCTCGGCGTCGAAGGCCGCGCCGGCTACTACGACACGGCCGGCGCGCTGCGCGACATGGTGCAGAACCACATGCTGCAGCTTCTCTGCCTCGTCGCCATGGAGCCGCCGACCTCGATCGCCGCCGATGCGGTGCGCGACGAGAAGCTGAAAGTGCTGCAGATCGCTGAAGCCCATCGCCGGCGAGGCGGCGGCCAATCTCACGGTGCGCGGCCAATATCGCGCCGGCGCCTCCAATGGCGGCGCCGTGCCGGGCTATCTCGACGAGCTCGGCTCGCCGTCGACGCAAGACCGAGACCTTCGTCGCGCTCAAGGCCGAGATCGCCAACTGGCGCTGGAACGGCGTGCCGCTTCTATCTGCGCACCGGCAAGCGCCTGGCCGGCCGCTGTCTCCGAGATCGTCGTGACCTTCAAGCCCATCCCGCATTCGGTCTTCGACGACCTCGGCCGGTCCGATCGCCGCCAACCGGCTGGTCATCCGCCTGCAGCCCGACGAGGGCGTCAAGCTCTGGCTGATGATCAAGGATCCGGGCCCCGGCGGCATGCGCCTGCAGCATGTGCCGCTCGACATGAGCTTCGCCAAGGCCTTCGGGGTGCGCAATCCCGGATGCCTATGAGCGACTGCTCATGGATGTGGTGCGCGGCAACCAGACCCTGTTCATGCGCCGCGACGAAGTCGAAGCCGCCTGGGGCTGGATCGATCCGATTCTCGATGCCTGGGAGGCTCGCCCGATGCGCCGAAGCCCTATACCGCCGGCACCTGGGGGCCCTCGGCGGCGGTGGCGCTGATCGAGCGCGACGGCCGCACCTGGCACGAGGACACCGATCTATGATCGACGAAGGAGCGGCTCTTCGCCGACCGCGAGCGACCTGGCCTGGCATCTGGCGAGCGATGTGGCGGCGGCGCTGCGCCGGCTGCGTCGCCGACCAACGGCAAGGCGACCCTTGCCGTCTCCGGCGGCGAAACGCCGAAGCTCTTCTTCGACAAACTTTCGCACATGCGGCCATCGCCGTGGGCTGCCGTGACGGTGACGCTGGTCGACGAGCGCCGGGTGCCGGAGACGAGCGAGCGCTCCAATGCCAGGCTGGTGCGCGAGCATCTCCTGAAGGACAAGGCCGCCGCCGCCGCGCTTCGTGCCGCTCTATGAAAATCCCGCGGCGGCGGAACTGCCGCCCTTCGATGTCGTCATTCTCGGCATGGGCACCGACGGTCATACCGCGTCGTTCTTTCCCGGCGGCGACAATCTCGCCACTGCGCTCGATCCCGAGACCACGGAGCGCATCGTGACCATGACGGCGCCCGGTGCCGGCGAGCCGCGCCTCACCTTCACGCTCGCCCGTCCTCACTCGATACGCGGTTATCTTGTGCTGCATATCGAGGGCGCGGAGAAGCGCAAGGTCCTCGATACGGCGCTGAAGGACGGCCCCGTCGAAGCCATGCCGATCCGCGCCGTGTTGCGGTCGCAAGACGCCGCTGACGCTTTACTGGTGCCGTTGACGAAGAGGTTGCCCATGCCCGTTCATTCCGTTGTCGCCGCCGTCACCGAGAAGATCGTCGCGCGCAGCAGCGAGACGCGCCGCCGCTATCTCGACCGCATCGAGGCGCGCCGCCGCCCATCAGCCGAAGCGCAAGGCGCTGGGCTGCGCCAATCTCGCCCACGGCTTTGCCGCCTGCGCGCCATGACAAGGACGCACTCGCGCAATGGCGCAGGCCCCAATCTCGGCATCGTCACCGCCTATAACGACATGCTCTCGGCGCATCAGCCCTTCGAGCGCTATCCCGACATCATCCGCGCCGCGGCGCGCGAGGCGGGCGGCACGGCGCAGGTGGCGGGCGGCGTTCCCGCCATGTGCGACGGCGTCACCCAGGGCGAAACCGGCATGGAGCTGTCGCTGTTCTCGCGCGACGTGATCGCGCTCTCGACCGCCGTCGCGCTGTCGCACCAGATGTTCGATGCCGCCGTCTATCTCGGCGTCTGCGACAAGATCGTGCCGGGCCTGATCATCGGCGCGCTGTCCTTCGGCCATCTGCCGGCCGTCTTCATTCCCGCCGGGCCGATGACCTCGGGCCTTCCCAACGACGAGAAGGCGCAAGCATCCGCCAGCTCTATGCCGAAGGCAAGGTCGGCCGCGACGCGCTGCTCGAGCGCGAAGCCAAGTCCTATCACGGCCCCGGCACCTGCACCTTCTACGGCACCGCCAATTCCAACCAGATGCTGATGGAGATCATGGGCCTGCATCTGCCGGGCACCACCTTCGTCAATCCCGACACGGCGCTGCGCGACGAGGTGACCCGCGCATCCGGCGAAGCGGGCCCTGTCGATCACCGCGCTCGGCAACAGCTACACGCCGATCGGCCGCATCTATCGACGAGAAGGCGATGGTCAATGGCGTCGTCGGCCTGCTCGCCACCGGCGGCTCGACCAATCACACGATGCATCTGATCGCCATGGCGGCGGCGGCGGGCATCGCGCTCACCTGGGACGATCTTGCCGAGCTTGTCGCAAGGTCGTGCCGCTGATGACCCGCATCTATCCGAACGGCAAGGCCGATGTGAACCACTTCCACGCGGCGGGCGGCATGGGCTTTCTGATCCGCGAGCTGCTGGGCGCCGGTCTCCTGCATGAGGACGTGACGACGATCATGGGGCACGGGTCTCGAAGGCTATCTGGTCGAACCGCAACTCGCCAAGGGCGGCGGACTCGACTGGCGCGAGGCGGCGATCGGCGTCCGGCGACGAGACGGTGCTGCGCGGCTGCGGCAATCCCTTTCAGACAGACCGGCGGCCTCGCTGTGCTCGACGGCAATCTCGGCCGCGCCGTGATCAAGTCCTCGTCCATTCCCGAGCGACCGCCATGTCATCGAAGCGCCGGCCCGCGTCTTTCATTCGCAGGAAGAATTGCAGGCGGCCTTCAAGGCGGGCGAGCTCGACTGCGACATCGTGGCGGTCGTGCGCTTCCAGGGTCCGAAGGCCAACGGCATGCCGGAGCTGCACCGCTGACGCCGCCGCTCGGCGTGCTGCAGGACCGCGGCCTCCGCGTGGCGCTGGTCACCGACGGCCGCATGTCGGGCGCTTCCGGCAAGGTGCCGGCCGCCATTCATGTGACGCCCGAAGCCGCCGATGGCGGCGCCATCGCCCGCATCCGCGACGGCGACATGATCCGCGTCGACGCCGATAAGGGCCGCCTCGAAGTGCTGGTCGGCGAAGCGGAATTCGCCGCGCAGGCCGCCCGTCCAGGCCGATCTGACGCCCAACTGGATCGGGCACCGGCCGCGAACTCTTCGCCGCCTTCCGCGCCATAGCCGGCCGCGCCGATCAGGGCGCCTCGATTTTCGAGGAGGCGTGAGACGATGCAGGAAGTTCAGCAGGGCATGGAATCGATACTGAAGGCCGCACCCGTCGTGCCGGTGATGGTCATCGAAAATGTGGCCGACGCGGTGCCGCTGGCCCGCGCCCTGGTCAAGGGCGGCCTGCCGGTGCTCGAGATCACGCTCCGCACCAAGGCGGCGCTCGAGTGCATCCGCGCCATCATCGCCGAGGTGGAAGGCGCCATCGTCGGCGCCGGCACGGTGCTCGACGGCAAGAAATTGAAGGAGGCCGAGCATACTTGGCTGCGCCTTCGCCGTTTCGCCGGGTTCCACCAAATCGCTTCTCGACGCGGCGGAAGATCGCGATCGTTCCGCTGCTGCCGGGCGCTGCGACGGCGACGGAATGCATGCACCTCATGGATCGCGGCTATCGCTTCCAGAAATTCTTCCCGGCCGAACCGGCGGGCGGTGTCGCCTATCTTTCATCGCTCGCCTCGCCCCTGCCGCAGGTGAGCTTCTGCCCGACCGGCGGCATCACGCTCGGAAACGGCGCCGAAATATCTGAAGCTTGCCAATGTCATCACCATCGGCGGTTCGTGGATGGCGCCGAAGAAACTGGTCGAAGCCAAGGACTGGGCGGCGATCGAGACGCTGGCCCGCCAGGCGGCGCAACTCACTTCGTGAGCTTCGACAGCCAACTAGCCCATCATGCGCGATGCATTTCCTTGATCTCGGTGGCCGTGATGCCGGGGGCGCGTTCCAGCGTGTAGTTCAGGCTGAAGGCCGACTGCGCCATGAACACCGGCGCACCGTCAAGGTCGCGGGCGACGGAGAAGCGGTTGGCGGTCATGAACTCGTCGAGTGACTTTGCATCCTCCGCCGCAATCCAGCGCAGCACCTCGTAGCGCGCCGGCTCGAACTGCACCGGCACGCCATATTCATTGGCCAGCCGGTCGGTCAGCACGTCGAGCTGCAGGGCGCCGACGACGCCGACGATCGCCGCCGAGCCGTCGGCCGGAATGAACAGCTGCACGACACCTTCCTCGGCCAGTTCCTCGAGCGCGCCGCGCAGCTTCTTGGCCTTCATCGGATCGCCAAGCTTGACCCGTCTCAGGATTTCCGGCGCGAAGCTCGGAACCCCGGTGAAGACGATGTCCTCGCCTTCGGTGAGCGTGTCGCCGATGCGCAAGCACTCCGTGATTGGGAATGCCGACCACGTCGCCGGCATAGGCTTCCTCGGCGAGCGAACGGTCGCGGGCGAAGAAGAATTGCGGCGCGTTGAGCGCCATGGTCTTGCCGGTGCGCACCAGTCTTCACCTTCATGCCGCGCGTCAGCTTGCCGGAAGCGAGCCGCATGAAGGCGATGCGATCGCGGTGATTGGGGTCCATGTTGGCCTGGATCTTGAAGACGATGCCGGTCATTTTCGATTCCGTGGCATGGACGATGCGGCTGGATGCCGCCTGGTCGCGGGGCGGCGGCGCATGGGCGATCAGGGCGTCGAGCAAATCGCGCACTCCGAAATTCCTCAAGCGCCGATCCGAAATATACCGGCGACAGATGGCCTTCGAGAAAGGCCTTGCGGTCGAAACCGTGGCCGAGATCGCGCACCAGTCCGACTTCCTCGCGCCAGTGGCTGAGCGCATCGCCTTTCAGCAGACTGGCGATCAGCGGATCGTCGGGGCCCGACGACCGGGGTTCCCGCCGGGTCTTCGTCGAGGCGGCGCACCCTGGGCGTCGTCAGATCATAGGTTCCGGCGAAGTCACGGCCGCGCCCGATGGGCCAAACCATGGGTGCGGCGGTCAATGCCAGGCCCTTCTCGATTTCATCGAGGAGATCGAGCGGCTCGCGGCTCTCGCGGTCCATCTTGTTGATGAAGGTGATGATCGGGATATCGCGCAGCCGGCAGATTTCGAAGAGCTTGCGGGTGCGCGCCTCGATGCCCTTGGCGGCGTCGATCACCATGACGGCGGCGTCGACGGCGGTCAGCGTGCGGTAGGTATCCTCGGAGAAGTCCTCATGGCCCGGCGTGTCGAGCAGGTTGAAGACGCAGCCGCCATATTCGAAGGTCATGACCGAGGTGACGACGGAAATGCCGCGGGCCCGCTCGATCGTCATCCAGTCGGAGCGGGTGCGGCGCCGGTCGCCCTTGGCGCGCACCTGGCCGGCAAGCTGGATGGCGCCGCCGAGCAGCAGCAGCTTTTCGGTGAGCGTCGTCTTGCCGGCGTCCGGGTGCGAGATGATGGCGAAGGTCCGCCGCCGCGAAACCTCGGTTTCGAGTGAAGTGGTCACAGGCGTACCGGTTGGAAATGCAAGCGCCGTCTCTAGCCTTGTTCCGGCCATGCGTCCAGTCATGAAGGCGGTTGCCCAAGGATGAGCAAAATGGCAGTTGAGAGCGGGGTTTGATCATGACTGAACTGGCGCTTGTCGGAGATATCGGGGGCACCAATTCCCGCTTCGGCCTGGTGGAACCGGGCTCGACCCGGGTGCGCGACATCGACGCCCTAAGGAACGACAATTTCACCTCCCTCGAAAACGCCGCCGCCCACTATGTGAAGGAGCGCGGCCTTAAGGACTTGGCGGCCACGGCCATCGCGGTTGCCGCCCCCGTCGAACGCGAGCGCATCACGCTGACCAACCGCGACTGGACTTTCTCGGCCGAAAGCCTGCGCAAGGCCACGGGTGCGAGACGCATCCGGCTGTTGAACGACTTCGAGGCGCTGGCATTGTCGCTGCCGCATCTGGCGGGCGCCGATCTGGTGCAGGTGGGCGGCGAAACACCCGCCAAGCCCGCGGTCAAGATCGTTCTGGGACCGGGGACCGGTCTCGGCATGGCGACTCTGGCGCCCTTGCCGCAGGGCGGCTGGATGGCGCTCGCCGGCGAGGTCGGCCACATCACTCTGCCGGTCGCCACCCAGGAGGAATTCGACTGGCGCGGGAAGATGAGCAAGTCCGGCATTCCCTTCGAGTCCGAGGACGCGATTACCGGCGGCGGCATGCTGCGCATGTACCGCGCCATTGCCGATCCGCCGCAGCTTGCGACCCCCGAGGCCGTCTTGCAGGCGGCACTGGCGGGCAGCGACATGTGGGCGGTGAAGACGCTCGACCAGTTCATCGTCTGGCTCGCCCGCATCGCCGGCGATGCGGCGATGACCATGCAGGCCCGCGGCGGCGTCTATCTGGCGGGCGGCATCGCGCCATCGATTGCCGGGAAATTGCAGGCCGGTCCCTTCCGGAGCATATTCCAGGAAAAGGGCAGGCTTGCCCATGTCATGCGGCCCATTCCGGTCTATGTGATCGTCGACCGGTTTCCGGCGCTGAAGGGCTGCGCCGCCGCCCTCGCCGCTTAAGGAGACCCGCATGCGCAAGGACACAGACATCCTCATCGTCGTCGATATGCAGAATGATTTCTGTCCGGGCGGCAACCTCGCCGTGCCGGGCGGCAATGAGGTGGTGCCGCTCATCAACCGCCTCGCCCATGGCTTCAAGCATGTGGTGCTGACCCAGGACTGGCATCCGAAAGGCCATCTCTCCTTTGCTTCGAGTCATGCCGGCAAGGCACCCTTCGTGCAGATCGAAATGCCCTATGGCCCGCAGACGCTGTGGCCCGACCACTGCATCCAGCAGACACCGGGTTCTGCCTTTCACGAGGGCCTCGACATTCCGCATGCCGAATTGATCGTTCGCAAGGGTTTCCGCCGCGAGATCGACAGCTACTCGGCCTTCTTCGAGAACGATCACAAGACGCCGACCGGGCTTGGCGGCTATCTCAAGGAGCGCGGCTTCACCAAGACCGTCTGCGTCGGCCTCGCCTTCGATTTCTGCGTGCGCTATTCGGCCGAGGATGCCCAGTCTCTCGGCTTCGAGACGGAAGTGATCGAGGCCGCCTGCCGCGCCATCGATCTCAATGGTTCGGCCGAGGCGACGCGCAAGTCTTTCGCCGAACGCAACATCGTGCTGGCCTGAAATTCGAACCTCTCCCAATTGGCCCCTTCTCCCCTCCGCCTTCGGAGGGGAGAAGGTGGCCGAAGGCCGGATGAGGGGCTCTCTCCGCGAGTCGAACCGCTTGTCAGTGCACATGGCACCGCACCCCTCATCCGCCCTTCGGGCACCTTCTCCCCGCACTGCGTGCAGGGAGAAGGGGATGGGGGATAACTACGCCAGCGTGTAGGCGGTCTTGATCGCGGTGTAGAACTCCGCCGCATGGCGGCCCTGCTCGCGCGGCGCCATAGCTCGAGCCTTTGCGGCCGCCGAAGGGCACGTGATAGTCGACGCCCGCCGTCGGCAGATTGACCATCACCATGCCGGCCGCCGAATTCTTGCGGAAATCGCTCGGCGTGTTTGAGCGAAGTGGTGAAGATGCCGGACGACAGGCCGAAGGTCGTATCGTTGGCGACCGCCAGCGCCTCGTCGTAGCTGTCGACCTTGATCACCGAAGCGACCGGCCCGAAAATCTCCTCGCGGTTGATGCGCATCTCGTTGTTGGTGCTCGCGAAGAGCGCGGGCGACAGATAATGGCCCTTGGTGTCGCGATTGAGCCGTTCGCCGCCCCAGACCAGTTCGGCGCCTTCCTGCGCGGCCGATGTCGATATATTTGAGGTCCTGCGCCAGCTGGTTCTCGTCGACGACCGGGCCCGACCTGGGTTCCGTCCTTGAGCGCGTGATCGACCTTCAGCGCCTTCATCGCCGCCACCATCTTCTCCACGAAGGCATCGTGGATCTTGCTCTGCACGATGAGGCGCGAGGAGGCGGTGCAGCGCTGGCCGGTCTGGTAGAAGGCGCCGTCGATCGACGGCGGCAACCGCGGCATCGAGATTGGCGTCGTCGAGCACGATCAGCGGATTCTTGCCGCCCATTTCGAGCTGGAACTTGGCGCCGCGCGCCGCGCAGGCCATCGCCACCTTGGCGCCGGTCTCGACCGAGCCGGTGAAGGAGATGGCGTTGACGTCCTTGGATTCGAGCATCGTCTGGCCCACCACCGAGCCGCGTGCCCATGACCAGATTGACGACGCCCTTGGGCAGGCCGGCGCGCGACAGGATCTCGACCAGCGCCCAGGCCGTGCCCGGCACCAGATCGGCCGGCTTGAACACCACGGTATTGCCGAAGGCCAGCGCCGGCGCCATTTTCCAGGCCGGAATGGCGATCGGGAAATTCCACGGGCAGATGAGGCCGACGACGCCGAGCGGCTTCGCGGGTCACCGTCACTTCGACGCCGGGCCGACCGAGGCGATGGCGACGCCCTCGATCGCGCAGCGCCTCCTGGGCGATGGAACTTGAAGATCTGGGCGGCGCGCATCGATCTCGGCGATGCCGTTGGCGAGCGGCTTGCCTTCCTCGCGCGACAGGAGCCTGCCGATCTCGTCCTTGCGGGCGAGAAGCTCGGCGCCCGACGGTTTCGAGAATATCGGCGCGCTGCTGCGGCGTGGTGGCCTGCCAGGCCGGGACAAGCGGCGCGTGGCGGCGGCGATGGCCGCCTCGGCCTGGGCCTGGTCGGCCTGGGCATAGTCGCCGACGATGTCGGACAGGTCGGAGGGATTGATATTGTCCTTGCGCGATCCTTGCCTTCCACCCATTCGCCATTGATGTAATTCTTGTGCAGCGCCATGATCGAGCTCCTCACCGCTTGCGGGCGCGGAACGCTAGCATGGGGGACGACTGGAAAGGCCAAGCATGCGGATCGGAGTTGATCGGGGCCGGCATGATGGGCCATGGCATGGCTCTCAACCTGCTCAAGGCCGGACATCGAGGTGACGGTGATGGCGCATCGCAATCGCGCGCCGATCGACGATCTCGTGGCGCAGTGGCGCCGCGGAGGCGCCGGACCTGCGGGAGCTCGCCGGCGAAGCCGATGTGATCATCCTCTGCGTCTCGACGTCGAAAGTGGTGGAAGAAACGATCGGCGAAGCTCAAGCCGCATTTGCGCGCGCGGTCAGATCATCGTCGATGCCGGAACCTCCGAGCCCGAAACCACGCGCCGGCTCGCCCGCGAGCTTGGCCGCATCGGCATCGCCTATGCCGATGCGCCGATGACCGGCGGGCCGGAGCAGGTCGGCAGAGCGCGAACTCGGCGTCCTCTGCGGCGCCGACGACAAGACCTTCGCGGCGATCGAGCCGATGCTCACCTGCTATGCGACCACGCATCCGGCATTTCGGCCCGCCGGGCTCGGGCCATGTCGGCGAAGCTCATTTCCAACTATCTGGTGACCGGCATGATCGCCCTGGTGACCGAAGCCTTCGCCGCGCGCCCGCAAGGCCAGGCTCGACTGGAGCGATCTCTACGAAGTCATGCTGAACGGCTCCGGCAATTCCGGCGTGCTGCGCAAGATGGTGGATGCCGGCGCTCGGCCGGCGATTTCGACGGCTACCGCTTCTCGATCGCCAATGCGGCGAAGGATATCGGCTATTATGCCGAGCTTGCCGAAAGCCTGGGCTGCGGCTGACGCCGCTCGCCGAGGCGGTTGCCTCGCGTCTTCGCCGAGGCCGTAGAGACGGGCCATGGCGGGCGCAATGTCAGCCATCTTCTCGATCCCGCCATCGACGATGTGACCTGATGCTCAAGCTCAATCCCCATATCACCGCCATCGAGGAGGAGACCGCCTTCGCGGTGCTCGACCGCGCGCTGGCGCTCAAAGCGCAAGGGCGCCCCCATCATCAATCTCGGCATCGGCCAGCCGGACTTCACGCCGCCCCGGCATATTCTCGCGGCGGCGGAGAAGGCGGTGCGCGACGGGCCGCATGGCTACACCTCGCCGATCGGCATCCTGCCGTCTGCGCGAAGCGGTGGCGCAATATGTGGCGCGGCGCTTCAAGGTGCCGGTTTCGGCGGAAGAGGTGGTGATCGTGCCGGGCGGCAAGGTCACCTTCTATTTCGCCTGCCTGCTGTTCGGCGGCCCGGGCAGCGAAATCCTCTATCCCGATCCGGGCTTTCCGCCCTATCGCGAGGCGATCCGCTCGGGCGGCGCCACAGCCGTTCCCTATCCGATCCGCGAGGAGAAGGATTTCGGCTTCGATGCCGAGGAAGTCCTGTCGCTGCATCACGCCGGCAACCCGGCTCATCATCATCAACTCGCCGGCCAATCCGACCGGCGGCGTGGTCGCACGCGCGCGAAATCGCAGAAGCTCGCCGAGGGCCTGGTGAAGCATCCGCGAGGTGGCGATCCTGTCCGACGAAATCTACAGCCATCTCATCTTCGAGGGCGCCGAGTTCACCAGCTTCCTCACCTTTCCCGAATTGCGCGACCGCACCATCATGCTCGACGGCTGGTCGAAGACCTTTGCCATGACCGGCTGGCGGCTCGGCTTCGGCATCTGGCCGCGAGGTCTGGTCGAGCATGTGAAGAAACTGATCACCGTCGATCATTCCTGCACCAATGTCGCCACCCAGATGGCGGGGCTTGCGGCGATCACCGGCCCGATGGACGAGATCGAGCGTTTCCGCCAGAGCTTCGAGCAGCGGCGCAAGCATCGTGGTCGACGGGCTCAATGCCATGCAGGGCGTCTCCTGCCGGATGCCGGGCGGCGCCTTCTATGCCTTTCCCAACATGAAGGGCACCGGCCGCGATTCGGGCGAGCTGGCCGCGAGCTGCTCGAAGAGGCCCATGTGGCGCTCGTGCCCGGCGAGAGTTTCGGCGGCAACGGCGAGGGTTATTTGCGCCTCTCCTATGCCGCGAGCGAGGCCGATATCCGCGAGGCGCTCCGCCGCATGGATGCTTTCCTTGGCTGAAAAGGCCATGCCGGGCGCGGCGCGCAGAGGGGGCCGATGGAGCCGCCACGCCGCGGCATGGGTAGGGCGGTCGGGGTGCTGCAGGGCTTGGAAACATTACTCAACGCCTCCCTGCACCTTCACCATTGCCTGTCTCAAATGACAAAGACATGACGGATAGTGAAAATTTGAAAGCCATTTCACGGTGACCGACGAGAACCTCTATTCAGCGTTCGACCGGGCCTTTGCAAGGGCGGGTGAACGGACAGCCTTGCACTCGGCCGGAGGTGCAGCACTCCTCACTTACGCGGAATTGCGCCGGGCTGTCTCCCGTTACGCCAACGCCCTGGTCGCCCTTGGCGTCGAGCCGGGCGATCGCGTTACCGTGCAGATCGAAAAATCGCCCGCCAATGTGCTGCTCTATCTGGCGGTGATGAAAGCGGGCGCCGTCTACCAGCCTCTCAATCCGGCCTATACCCCCTCCGAAGTCGAATATTTCGTGAGCGATGCCGAACCGAAGCTCATCGTCTGCGACCCCTCGCGGCAGCTATCCACGCGCGAGATCGGGGATCGGCATCTCGTTCTAGCCTGCGTCAATCTCGATGCTTCTGGCGAAGGTTCGCTTGCCGCCCTTGCCGCGCGGATGGATGAAAGACACCACACGGTTGCCCGCGACAGCGACGATCTTGCGGGACTGCTCTATACCTCGGGCACCACCGGCCGTTCCAAGGGCGCCATGATCAGCCACGGCAATCTCGCCGCCAATGCCGAGACCCTGGTGAAGTTCTGGGGCTTCGGTGGCGGCGATGTGCTGCTCCACGCGCTGCCGGTGTTCCACGTGCATGGCCTCCATGTCGCCCTCAACACCACTTTTCTCAATGCCGGCGAAATCATCTGGCTGGACCGTTTCGATGCCGGCACCGTGATCACGGCCCTGCCGCGGGCGACGGTGATGATGGGAGTTCCCACCTTCTACTCGCGGCTTCTCGCGGCGCCGGAACTGACGCGCCAGAATTGCCGCAATATGCGGCTCTTCATTTCCGGCTCGGCGCCGCTTCTGGCGGAGACCCACCGGGAATTTGCTACCCGTACCGGTTACGCCATTCTCGAGCGCTACGGCATGACCGAAACTGGCATGATAGCCTCCAACCCTTGCGACGGCCAACGGGTCGCCGGAACCGTCGGCTTCGCGCTGCCTGGTGTCGACGTCCGCATCGCCGGCGGCGGTACCGGCGTCATCGAAGTGAAGGGCCCCAATGTCTTCAAGGGCTACTGGCGCATGCCGGAGAAGACCGCCGAAGATTTCACCCCCGACGGCTATTTCATCACCGGCGATATCGGTAGCATGGATGACAAGGGCCGCCTCACAATCGTGGACCGCGCCAAGGATCTGATTATCTCTGGCGGCTTCAACGTCTATCCCAAGGAGGTCGAGGGAGAGATCGATGCCATCGAAGGCGTCATCGAATCGGCGGTGATTGGCGTGCCCCATCCCGATTTCGGCGAGGCTGTCATCGCCGTGGTCACGGTGCACAAAGAGCTTCCGGCGGAGCGGGACATGATCGCCAGCCTGGCAAAGCGGCTCGCCAAGTTCAAGGTGCCTAAGCGCATCCATGTGGTGGATGAACTTCCGCGAAACGCCATGGGCAAGGTGCAGAAGGCGGAATTGCGCGACCGTTACGCCGGCGGCTTCAGGAAAACCTGAGGATCACGGCGCCTACAACGATAAACAGGGCACCGGCAGCGCGCGGCGCCGTCACCGTCTCCTTCAGAACCCGCATTGACATCAGCATAACGAAGAGGATGCTGGTTTCGCGCAGCGCCGCTACTGCGGCGATCGGCGCCAGCGTCATGGCCCAGATCACGATCCAGTAGGCGGAGGCGGAAAGCGCCGCCCCGGCGATGCCGCTTTTCCAGTAGGGTGCGACCTGCCGCAGGATGCCGTACCCGCGCATATAGATCCCGGCGAAGAGCAGACACACCGCATCGAGCAGGAACACCAGTGCCGCATAGCCCGACGGCGATCCCGAGGCGCGGCCGCCCAGCCCGTCGACGACCGTATAGGCGGCGATGAACACCGAGGTGCCGAGCGCGAAGAAAAGAGTCAATCCGTCGAGCTTGATGCCGCGCTTGCCCACCAGGCCGGTCAGCCAGATGCCCGCGACGAGCACGCCGATGCCGAGCGCCGGTGGCGATGCCGATCGTCTCGTGGGCGGCGAACCATGTGACGATCAGCGTCAGGAGCGGTGCTGTCCCGCGCGCGATCGGATAGACTTGACTGAGATCGCCGGTGCGATAGCTGCGGGCGAGAAAGAGATTGTAACCCGTATGCAGGATGCCGGAGGCAAAGGCGTAGGGCAGACTGGCGGCGCTCGGCCAGGCGAATGCGGCCAGCATGGCTAGGCCCATGAGGCCCATCAGTGTTTGGATCAGGAAAAGCGAGAGGAACCGGTCGAGCTTGAGCTTGACCAGGACATTCCAGCCCGCATGCATGACGGCCGCGGCGAGCACGGCGAGAAAGACGGTGAGTTCCAAGAAAACTACCCCGGAAGGAGCCGATCATTAGCGCGCGGTTTCGGCCAGTGCAAAGAAAAAGGCACCGCCAGGGCGGTGCCAGATATTGCACGCGCGGGTATTATTTCAACAGGTCGGGCAGTCGAGCGTCGCCGTCATGCGCGGGCGGAGAGCTATTTCTTCGCTCAAGGTGAAGCTTGTCGCGCCGAGAATGTTCTCGCCGAGAAAGGTGGCAATATAGGGCGTATAAGTGGTGCAGACGCGGGCGACGATCACATCGTTGCCGTCGGTCATCAGTTCCTCCATGTCCGCGGTCGAGGGTGCGCCGCCGCAGGAAGCGCCACCCGCGCTGGACTTGGAGAAACGCTGAGTTATGGTGCCCGCATTGTTGCGGAAGCCATAGACTTCGATGCGGACGTTGGCGATCGGCGTCGGCGACATGACCATCTCGGCGGCATTGAAGTAATCGTCGATATCCGTCGCCGCGACCGTTGTCTTCTCTTGGGTGACCAGATCGGCAACGACGCTGGACGAATAGGTGATCTTGCGGCTCAGCGAAATCAGGGCGGTCAGGTCGAAGAGCCCGAAATAGAGCAACAACAGCACCGGCATGATAAAGGCCATCTCGATGGCCGCTATGCCGCGGCTGTCGCGGGCGAAAAGGTTTAATTTGCGGATCATCGTGGTCTCTCCGGACTGACTAAGGTTCATTGCGGAAGATCGCGATGCCATGCAGCCGGCGCTTGCTGCCGCCATCGATGTTGCCGAGGAAGTCCATGAGCGGGAATGCGAAGTCCCAATCGTAAGTCGCGACCACGCCGACGGCGTCGAGCGGCTGGCCGGGCACGTAGGAACTCGGACCTCCCGAACCGATAGCGATGAAATCGGGCATTGCCGCCTCGAGGCTGGCAAAATCATTGTCGCTGTCGACATAGACCGTGACTGCACCTTCGCAGTCGATGAGCGAGGTGAGCGAACCGCAGAACATGGTCTTGAACTCTGCCTCGGTCTTCTTCAGGGTTCCGTCTTCGAATGTGACTTGATTGGTTCTGATTTCGCGGGCCGCGCCTTGAACCGCGTTTTGAATCACATATTCTGAGAACAGCATCAGCCCGGTTTCGGCGATGCTGCCAAGCACGAAGAAGAACGGAGCGGCGACGAGCGCAAACTCGACGGCGGCGGCACCATCCTGCGATTTGAGGAATCGGCGCAGAAAGCGCCTGTTCAGTCCTTCCGATCGGCCCCACATGACCTGTCTCCCATGTCGGAACGGCGCACGGCGCCTCGACGGCACCCGGCCGCCCCGATTTGGGATTCAGCATTAGCAAAGGAGCATTTCGGGGTGGTGAAGGAAGATGTTCAAATTTTACCGGTCCGGGAAAACAAAAGCCCCGGACAAGCCGGGGCTTCGAAAAAGCGGCAGTGCCGGTCAGATTATTGCTGGTTTCCCGAGTTTCCCGAGTTTTCCGAGTTTCCCGAATTTCCGGTTTGCGGAGCTTCCGCCGCGGTCTTGCCGGTTGCGAGATTGGACTTTGCGACAATTGCTGCGGCAACTTCTTTAGTCAACCAATCCTTTGGATCGCCCACCTGCAGTGTGACCTCGCAGTTCGGAGCGCACACATGGGAAAAACGCATTCCGGCCTTGTATAAAGCCAGATTATTGCTGCCGCCCATTTGCACGGTGACCTCGTACTCCGCCATCTGGTCGCCGGCCTCGTCCAGGATGATGATGTTGGTCGTGCCGAAGGCGCGCCCATGCAGGAATACCACTTGATCCTGGACGGTGACGTCGGCGAAGGTCGGATTGCCGATGACGATGGTGCCGGCCGCTCTCGGCAGCTTGAGAAGCCGCGTCTGATCGGTCAGCAACACTAAAGTCTCGGCAGCCGAGGCCTGTTGAGCGGCCAACAGGCCAACGCAGAGCAAAGTAGCGGTCAGGCTCTTCTTGATGATCATGGCACTTGTATCCTTGGCGGGCACTCCCGCTTTGTGAGTCAATGAACTGTCTTCAACTTCAGACCAATTTGCCTCGCCATTGGTGAATGTTCCGTTACAGCCAACGAAGTTGGGTCGTTTCCACTGCGCGGCAACCCGGCGGGCGGCGGTAGATCATGCCGGATTCATAGCAAACGGATCAGGCCCCCGCATCGGCAGCGCAGTAATATCAACAATCGTCATCCCGAAACTCATCAAAGACCCATAGTATTATTATAATATATAGCTCTGTTCATGAGTATTTCATTGGAGATTTGTACTAACATATAGTGTTACATAAATATAAGTTTCAAATTGCGGGCTAAAAATCCGAATATCTAAAATTGTAATGTTTCACAAATGGATCTGATAACCTAAAATTGCGGATGTGTCAGATGTTAACTCCGGTTGTTGCCAGATTTACTTACTGTTAAAGGGTCGCTCCTAAAGTGAGTGAATGGTTCTGGGAGGACGGGGCATCAAGCACCGTTCACATGAACCAGGTGCTGTAATCCTTAGTGGAGTTCAAAATGACCAAGCTTGTACGTTTTGTGAAGGACGAGTCAGGTGCAACTGCGATCGAATATGGTTTGATCGCCGCTGCCATGGGCCTCGCCCTCGTCGCCGTGATGCCGCTGCTCGCCACCGCGATTAAAGAAGTCTTCACCAGCCTCGCCGTTGCTATCTCGACGGGTGGCGCGTAATCGGAATCGCTGCGCCGCTGTCAGCGGCGCGGCTCCTATTCGACAGTGCAGAACCGCCGGCTTCGCGCCGGCGGTTTTGTATTTAGGGTTTTCGGCGCACAGTTAACTCGGTCTTAATCGCACGCATGTGAGGCTTGCGCCGCCGGTCAGTCTAGCGCCGGCTGCATTGGACCCCATGACCAATTTTCTGTCTGTCACCCTGTTCCCGCTACTCATGATCGTCGCCGGCGCAGGCGACGCCATATCGCTGCGCATTCCGAACTGGCTGACCGCCGGCGCCGCAGTCCTGTTCGTCCCAATGGCGCTGTTGACGAGCATGCCGCTCGGCGAATTCGGACTTCATCTGGCAACGGGCATCGGCCTGTTCGCGGCCGGCTTCGCGCTGTTTTCATTGGGCCTGTTCGGCGGCGGCGATGCCAAGCTGTTGGCGGTCGCGGGCCTTTGGTTCGGCTGGCCGCAGGTTCTGCCTTTCCTGGTGCTCACAGTTCTTGCCGGCGGCATCCTGGCACTCTGCGTCGGCGTCTGGTCGGCGATCATGCTGTCGTCCGAGCTGCATGGCGAGTCCTGGCTGAAACGGTTCGCGTCGATCAAGCCCAATGTGCCTTACGGCTACGCTTTCGCCATCGGGGCGATCCTGGCTTTTCCCGAGAGCTGGTGGATACAGTCGGTTGGTTAGTGAGAGGTCGGCAAAAATGAAAACTGTTAACTTAAATTTGACCATTGCCGCCGAAAGTAAACATCACGGCAAGGCAATAGAAGTTTGGGGCGAGGGTTCGATCGATGGGTAAAATGCGCGTGGTCGTGCTTGGTCTGGCTGTGGGTTCGGCCGTCCTCGCCGGTCTTCTGGCCAAAGGGTACATCGGCAGGAAGGCGCCCACCGAAGTGGTGGAAGTCAACAAAGTCCCGATGTCGGAAGTGCTGGTCGCGTCTCGCGACATGCAGATGGGCGAGCGCCTGGCCGAGGGCGCTGTCGCCTGGCGCGAATGGCCGAAAAGTAACGTTACCACCGCAATGATCACCCGTGGCGAAAAACCCAAAGCCAGCGAGGAATTCGCCAAGGCACGGGCGCGTTTGCCCATCTTCGAGGGCGAGCCTATCGTCGAGAAGAAACTTGTGCTGCCGGATCAGACCGGCTTCATGAGCGCGATTCTGCCCAAGGGCATGCGGGCGATTTCAGTGGCGATCTCGGTACGCTCAAGCGCCGGCGGCTTCATCCTGCCGAACGACCGGGTCGATGTCATTCTCACCCGCAAGTACGACGACCCGCAGACCAAGAAAAAGATCGTCGTCAGCGACACGGTTCTGACCAATGTCCGTGTGCTGGCCATCAATCAGACCTATCGCCAGGATGAAACCGGGGAAAAAGTGACGGTGGCCGAAGGCAAGACCGCAACCCTCGAACTCACTCCGCAGCAAGGCGAAATCGTCTCCATGGTCGAATCCTCCGGCGAGCTTTCTCTTTCACTGCGCTCGATGGCCGAAAACGACGGCGTGAGCCTCGAAGACAGCGGCCCGAAACTGGCCGACCAGTATAACGGCGGCAAGAAGAAAAAGGGAACGGCCGACGGCGACCTTCTCTACGTCCGTTACGGCATCGAATCAATTTCATCCAGTCGCTGAGGCAAAGCGCCATGTTGTTTGCACCCTACAAGCTCACGATCCGGTCGGCCGCGGACTGCTTCCGCAAGCCGGCGAAGCTCGCCGCCGCCTTGGCGGTCGCAGTACCCCTGGCCTTGACGGCAAATCCTGCCCGCCTCGCGGCCACCGATTACAACGGCGGACCGGTCGAGACCGAAGACAGCGGCCGCTTCGTGCGCATTGGTTTGCACAAGTCGGTCGTCATCCGCCTGCCGGCCGACGCCCACGATGTGATCGTCGGCAATCCTTTGGTTGTTGACGCGGTGGTGCGCAACAAGCACACGGCTTACCTCTTCGCCAGGGGGCTTGGTCAGACGAACATCTTCTTTTTCGACGCCGACGGCCGGCAGATAATGGCGATCGATCTGGAAGTGACGCTCGACATGACGGCCCTGCAGAAGCTGATCAAGCGGACCATGCCGGGAAGCAAGATTACCGCCGATACGGTCAACGACAACGTCATCCTCGGCGGCGTTGCGGCCAATGCTGCGGAGGCCAAGATGGCTGTGGACCTGGCCGACAAATTTTCTCTTGGGACGGGTGGTGCCAAAGTCGTCAACGCCATCAAGATCGCCGGCGAAGACCAGGTGATGCTGAAGGTGCGGATTGTCGAAATTCAGCGCGACGTTCTCAAGACCTTTGGCATCAATCTCGACGCCGCCGTGAATGTCGGCAGCTTCGCATTCGGGCTTGCCACCGGCAATCCGGTGCTCGGCACCGCTATTAGCGGTTCGGCCGGCTTCTCCAACGGTGACGTCTCAATCGATGTATTTGTCGATGCGATGGAGTCCGATGGCGTGCTGCGTACCCTCGCCGAGCCCACGCTTACGGCCGTTTCAGGGCAACCGGCGAAATTTCTTGCTGGCGGTGAATTCCCGTATGTCAGTGGCACCACTTGCGACCCTAGCGGCAGGAATTGCACCAATACCATCACCTATAAGAAATTCGGTGTGCAACTCGGATTCACGCCCATGGTCCTCTCCGAGGGACGCATCAGCATGAAAATCGCCACCGAAGTCAGCGAGATTAGCAATTCCTCCGGCGCACTTTCTTCCCGTGCCGCCGAAACCACTATCGAACTGCCGAGCGGTGGCTCAATGATGCTCGCCGGGCTTATCAAGGATACCACCCGACAGCAGATCGAGGGTACACCGGGTCTTAAAAACCTGCCGGTCCTCGGCGCACTGTTCCGCAGCCGGAATTACACGTCCGACCAGACTGAGTTGGTGGTGATGGTGACGCCCTACATTGTGAAGCCCGTGCACGAAAGTGAGTTGGCCACGCCCGTCGATCGTTACAACACTGCCACCGATCGCCAGACGATTCTCTTTGGCCGACTGAACAAGGTTTACGGAACGGCCGGCAAGCATCCGGACGGCGTCTATCATGGTAGCGTCGGCTACATCGTCGAGTAGTGAGAGGAGAGAGAGTCATGGTTAAGCATTTGAACAGTATCCTCGCAACTCGGCTCGGATTGGCTCTGGTCGTAAGCTCGGGCCTCTTGCTGGCGGGCTGCCAGCTCGACGACGCAGCCCTTGAAGACCACTACGTGCGTGCGAGCGTGGCTGAGCGCTATCCGATCAAGGTAAAAAAAGCGCCGGTGAAAATGGGTGTATCCGCTGCCTGGGGCGCATTGAAACCCGATCAGGTGAACGCCGTCGTGAATTTTGCCAATGAGGCGAAGCGCAGCTCGACCTCCCGAATTTCCTTGAAGTGGCCTTCGGGCAGCGCGAATTCGAGTCACGTGGCTCGCGAAATTGCGCAAGTCCTGGTAGCCCAAGGTGTTCCGGCCGCAATGATTAAAGCAAGTTCCTATCCAGGAAATGCCGGCCGGCCGATCGAGCTTTCGTTTGTGAGAAAAGTTGCGGTGACCAGAGAGTGCGGAGATTGGTCGCAAAACCTTGCGGTCAACCCCACCAACGGACCGTATCCGAATTTCGGATGCTCGATGCAAAACAACGTTGCAGCGATGGTCTCAAACCCCGCCGACTTCGAAACGCCGCGCGCCATGCCGCCTGTCGACGCTACAAACCGTACCGTTGCCCTGGCGGTCTACCAGACGAACGAGACTGCCGGCGACTACTGGAAACTTAAAGAAGATTAACTCCGGCGGCGGCGGGATCGGAAATGTGGAGCTTCAGAGCCTACAACTTGGCACTTGAACACTCAGGACGTATCACATGATGACTTCAACTACACATTGCTCAGCCGCTCCGGATGGAGGAGAATCACTCGTCGCGCGGGATCCGCGCGTCAACATCCATGCCTTTTGCGACAACCAGCAGACCGCCCAGGTCATGCAATCGGCAGGCGCGTACGAGCGCGTTCTGTTGATCGACCAGTTTGTGGCCAGACCTTCGGGCACCAACCCCTGACCGGATGAATTTTTTAGAGAATGAGCCCAACCATGCAGACGAATGCCTTACATCATGCCGACGACCAGTCCCTGGTGGCGCTGGTTCCGCGCGTCAACATCCATGCCTTCTGCGACAATCAGCAGACCGCCGAGGTCATGCAATCGGCGGCCGCCGACCGGCGCATGTCGCGTTCGCACGTCACCATCCAGTTAGGCGGCACCATGGCTGCCGTTCAGGTCTATCAGGGTCAGGCCACCCCCAACGTCCTGCTGGTCGAATCGCACGGCTCGCGCGATGCGGTCCTCTCCGAACTCTCGCAGCTTGCCCAGGTCTGCCAGTTGGACACCAAGGTGATCGTTATCGGTCACATCAACGACGTTATCCTGTACCGCGAACTCATGCGTCAAGGCATCAGTGAGTATCTGGTCGCGCCCTTGCATCAGCTGCAGGTCATCGAGACCATAGCCAATTTATATCGCGATCCGAAAGCCGAACCGGTCGGCAAGGTCATTGCTTTCGTGGGCGCCAAAGGCGGTGTCGGGTCGAGCACGCTCGCCCACAACATCGGCTGGCAGATGTCGAAGCGTTTCGGCACCGACACGGTAATCACCGATCTCGACCTTGCCTTTGGCACATCCGGCCTCAATTTCAACCAGGACGCCTCAGGCGGCATGATCGATGCGCTCGGCCAACCGGATCGCATCGACTCGACATTCATCGACCGCCTGCTCACCAAGCTCGGCGACAAGTTGAGCCTGCTGAGCGCGCCCGGCGGCGTCGACCGCGAATTCAACATCGAAGCTCATGCGGTCGAGACCATTCTCAATGCCGTCCGTGCCAGCGTGCCCTGCGTGATCGTCGATGTCCCCAATTTGTGGGCGCCATGGATCAAACACACACTCGTCCATGCCGACCAGGTGGTCATCACGGCCACGCCAGAGTTGGCGAGTCTGCGAAACACCAAGAATATGGTCGACATGCTCAAGCAGGCCCGTCCCAACGACAAGCCGCCAAAGGTCGTGATCAATCAGTTCGGCGTTCCCAAACGCCCCGAAATTCCGCCTCTCGAATTCGGCAAGGCGATCGGCGTCGATATCACCTGCGTGATCCCGCACGATCCGCACTCCTTCGGCACGGCCCAGAGCAACGGTCAGATGCTGTTCGAAGTGGCGCCGAAAGCCAAGGCCGCCGAGGCGATCGCGGCACTGGCTCAAATTCTCGCAGGCGCCGAGAAGCAGGTGAAACCCGCGAGATTCTCCCTGTCCCCGATCTTTGACAAGCTGCCGCTGTTGAGGAAGAAATAATGTTCGGCAAACGTACGAGTGACGCAGACAACAAGAGCGCTGCGCCCCCGCTGGCGCAACCCGCCGCGGCCGCGGCGGCTGCGGCAGCCGGCACCATTCCCGATTTGAATATGCCGCAGGGCGGCGCCCAGGCGGCGAGGCCCGGCGGTCAGGCCGGCGCTCACCTGAAGAAGGGCGACGCCGCTTTCGCCAACAAGCGCTCGGACAACTACTACGATATCAAGAGCACGATCTTCAACGCGCTCATCGACGCCATCGACCTGACCCAGCTCGGCCAGCTCGACCGCGATGCCGCGCGCGACGAAATCCGCGACATCGTCAATGAGATCATCACGCTGAAGGATGTGGTGATGTCGATCGCCGAGCAGGAGGAACTGCTCGAGGACATCTGCAACGACGTCCTGGGCTATCGGTCCGCTCGAGCCGCTCCTGGCCCGTGACGACATCGCCGACATCATGGTCAACGGCTGCTAACGCGACCTTCATCGAAGTCAACGGCAAGATGCAGAAGACCGGCGTACGCTTCCGCGACAATTCCCAGCTTCTCAACATCTGCCAGAGCATCGTCAGCCAGATCGGCCGCCGTGTCGATGAAGCGAGCCCGATCTGCGACGCCCGTCTCCTGGATGGCTCGCGCGTCAACGTCATCGTCCCGCCGCTGGCCATCGACGGCCCGACCCTCACCATCCGCAAGTTCAAGAAGGACCGGCTGAAGCTTCCGGACCTCGTGAAATTCGGCTCGATCACCCCGGAAGGCGCGACAATACTCGAGATCATCGGCCGGGTGCGCTGCAACGTGCTGATCTCCGGCGGCACCGGGTCCGGCAAGACCACGCTGCTGAACTGTCTCACCGGTTACATCGATCAGGACGAGCGCGTCATCACCTGCGAAGACGCCGCCGAACTGCAGTTGCAGCAGCCCCATGTGGTGCGCCTTGAAACCCGTCCTCCCAATCTCGAGGGCGAAGGCGAAATCACCATGCGCGACCTGGTCAAGAACTGCCTGCGCATGCGTCCCGAGCGCATCATCGTCGGCGAAGTCCGCGGCCCGGAAGCCTTCGATCTCCTCCAGGCCATGAACACCGGTCACGACGGCTCCATGGGAACGCTACACGCCAACTCGCCCGCGCGAAGCTATTTCACGCCTCGAATCGATGATCACCATGGGCGGCTTTGCATTGCCGTCGAAGACGATCAAGGAGATGATTTGCGGATCGATCGACGTGATCGTGCAGGCCGCCCGCCTGCGTGACGGCTCGCGCCGCATCACTCACATCACCGAAGTGGTCGGCATGGAGGGCGAAGTGATCATCACCCAGGATCTCTTCGTCTTCGAAATCCTCGGCGAGGATGCCAACGGCAAGATCATCGGCCGTCATCGCTCGACCGGCATCGCCCGCCCGCATTTCTGGGACCGGGCGCGCTACTACAACGAGGAACGGCGCCTTGCCGAGGCCCTGGAAAAGGCGGAAGCGCGCAACGACGCAGACTGAGCGCCCTGAAGGGGAGGCATTAGGACGACATGTATTTCGGCGAAGACATCACTCAGCTGGCGATCTACGCAATGATTGCCGTGGCCGTCGCCGGGGTGGTGCTGGCCATCATCTATCCGATGTTGTCCGGCGGCACCGCTTCCAGGCGCGTCAAGGCAATTGCTGAAAATTCGAAGGTCGCCGCGGCGCCCAAGACGTCGTGGAAATCGCGCCTGTTCGACGATGCCAAGGAAAGCAGCCGCAAGCAGTTCAGGAGTCGCTCAAGCAGATCGAGGAACGCGAGAAGCAGCGCAAGAAGCGGATTACGCTCCGTACGCAGATCATGCAGTCCGGGCTAGACATGCAGGTCAAGGTATTTTGGATGATTTCGGCGGGTTGCGCCGCTGTAGTCATGGCGGCGGCGCTGATTGGCGGCGTGCCCTGGTATGTTTCGCTCGTCGCGGGCGTCGTCGGCGGCCTTGGCCTGCCGCGCTGGCTCCTCGGCTTCCTGCGCAGGCGCCGGCAGAATGTTTTTCTCAACGACTTTGCCGACGCCATCGACGTCATGGTGCGCGGCCTCAAGGCCGGGCTGCCGGTTTCCGACGCCATGAAGATCATCGCCGCCGAATCCGGTGCGCCGGTCGGCCCGGAATTCTCTGAAGTCGTCGAGGGTCAGCGTATCGGCATCACCATCGACCAGGGCATCGAACGCATGTACGAGCGCATGCCGCTTCGCCGAGGTCAACTTCCTGCCATCGTCATGGCGATCCAGCAGAAGACCGGCGGCAATCTTTCCGAAGCGCTCGGCAACCTTTCCAAGGTGCTGCGCGACCGCAAGAAGATGAAGGCGAAGATCAGGGCGATCAGCCAGGAAGCCAAGTCGTCGGCAGCCATCATTGGCGCGCTTCCTTTCGTCATCATGGGCGCCCTGACCATACTGAACCCCGACCTATCTCAATCCGATGTTCTACACCAGTGTCGGCAACATGCTGCTGATCGGATGCGGACTGTGGATGCTCACCGGCGTACTCGTCATGCGCAAGATGATCAACTTCCAGATATGACAGCGGTCCCCGACAGCCATGCTTAATCTCGTCTCCAGTCTCCTGCAGATCGAAACGCTCATCACCGTGCTGGTTGGATTGGCGGCCTTCGCCACCATCCTCACCATTGCCGCACCCTACTTCGAAACCGACCAGCTCGCGACGCGCATGAAGTCCGTGGGCCAGGAGCGCGACAAGCTGCGTGCCGCGCAGCGCGTTCAGCTGATGGCGTCGCCGGAAACGCGCTTGCGCGAAAAGCCCAAGACCAGCCTGTACAGCCAGCTTGTCGACGCACTCAACCTTCGCAGAGTTTTCGATGCCGAAGCCTCGCGCGAAATGTTGCGCCAGGCCGGCATGCGCAACGAGCGCCAATCTGATGACCTTTCTTGCCGCCCGGCTGATCGCGCCGCTGGTGCTGGCGATTGTCGTGTTCATCTATTCGTCGACGGTTTTCGCCGACCGCGTCGTGCCCTCGATGCGCGTGGCGGCCACCGGCATCGGTCTGATCTTCGGTTATTATCTGCCCACGATTTTTCTCAAGAACATGATTTCGCGGCGCCAATTCTCGATCAAGCGCGCCTGGTCCGATGCCCTCGATCTGCTGCTCATCTGCGTGGAATCCGGCATGGCGATCGAGCCCGCCTTGCAGAGAGTGGCGCGCGAGATCGGCAGCGCCTCGGTGCCGCTGGCCGAGGAACTGACCCTTACCGTCGCCGAACTCTCCTATCTGCAGGACCGCCGCAAGGCATTCGACAATCTCGGCAAACGCACCGGTCTGATGACGGTGAAATCGGTCGTCACCAGCCTTGATCCAGTCGGAACGCTACGGCACGCCGCTCGGCACTGCGTTACGCGTGATGGCCCAGGAAAACCGCGACATGCGCATGTCGGAAGCCGAAAAGAAGGCGGCCGCCTTGCCGCCCAAGCTGACCGTGCCGATGATCCTGTTCTTCCTGCCGGTGATTTTCGTGATCATCCTCGGACCGTCGGTCATCATGGTGATGAAGCTCGAGTAGCGCCATAGCCGGAAGCCGAGCGGCGCGGGCTAGCGCGCTTGTCCTCCGAAGGGGAATCGCGTCGCCCCAAAGCACATGCTCTAGGGACCGCGTCATTCCTGTATTGGCGATGTGACTTGTAGATCAGCCTTGGGTTTCGCCCGAGAGCTGCTGCCAGGTATTGGGCTGCGACAACATCCTCTGCAGATACACCATGTTGGCCTCGACCTGATCGGCGGGCAGATCTTCGCTGGCGATCTTGCGGGCTTCGTCGAAACGTCCCTGCAGACCGACGACCAGCGCCAGGTTCTGCCGGATTCGCGGCTCCGCTGCCGCCTTGGGCAGCATGGCGGCCTGCCGCAGCCTGATTTCCGCCTGCTTCAGGTCGCCTTCCAGCGCATAGGACATGCCCATGTTGTTGAGGACAGATATCTCTTCTGGCTGCAGTTGAAGGGCCTTGCCGTACTGCGTGCGAGCCTCGGCATAGCGGCCCTGCTGGTCATAGGCCGAGCCCAACGCAGACAAGAGACGCCAATCGGCATTGCCGGATGCCACGGCGCTTTCAAAGACCGCGATCGATTCGCCGGCGCGGCCCGCCGCGATGAGCTTCTTGGCGTAGAGCGATTGCAGCTTGGAGTCTTTCGGATGATGCCCGGCGAGCGTCTTCAATACACCCATTTGCCGATCGGTCTGGCCGAGGGCTTCGAGTCCGTTGGCATAGGCGATGCCTATCGCGATGTTGGAAGGATCGGCTTCCCATTTCTTTCCCAACGCAGCGGTGGCCGAGAAGGACGCCTTGGTAGTGCTCGCAGTGCTCATCGCGTCGAGCGAATCGAGACTGGCCGTCTTGCTTTGGCAGGCCGCCGTTGTAAATGCCGCCACCAGAACCAGAGCTGAAGCGAGATTGCGGCGTGGCTGCCGCTCATGAATTGATCGCATGTACGATGCTCCGCAATAATCGCGCGAGGTTGCTACGACTTCGCGGCCGATCATGTCTGCCAGTCCTCAATAAACCATTAACCATAGGCTGTTTCCGTCTATATGGAGCAAATGGACAGGGACAAATCATGATGGATCTCGACAAGCTATTGATTGCCGCCGGCCGGCATGGAGCGGCGCTTCCGATCGTCGCGATCGCGACGGACGCGTGGAAAGACCGCCGTAAAAGCCTTTCGGCTGCGGCGCGCAGATGGGCCGAAGCGCATGCATTCGCGGCCGAACCCGGCAGCCATCTTGCAGTTCCGGGACCGGACGGGAAGATCGCCGAAATCCTGGCCGGAGCTGGCGGCGCTTCGGGCGATCCCTTTGCTCTCGGGAAATTCGCCCGCGCGCTGCCGCCTGGGCTCTACAGTCTGGGCGGCGATGTGAGCAATCTGCGGCTTGCAGCTCTTGCCTGGTGTCTCGAGGCCTACAGTTTTGCATCCTATCGTAAGAGCAGCGCCGAGCCGGCGCGTCTTGTATGCCCAAACGGCGTTGATCGCGCCGAAATCCTCCGCGCAGCGCGCGCCGTCTATATAGTCCGCGATCTGGTCAACACGCCGGCCTCCGATCTCGGCCCCGCTGAACTCGAGGCGGCCGCCCGCCAGCTTGCGGCTGCGCATCAAGGCCAGGCTTCGGGTGACCAAGGGAGCAGCACTCCGCCGCGGCTTCCCGATGATCCACGAGGTCGGCAAGGCGAGCCCGCGGGCCCCGCGTCTCATCGATTTCACCTGGGGGCCGGCGCGCGCGCCCAAGGTGACGCTGGTCGGCAAGGGCGTGTGCTTCGATACCGGCGGCCTCGACATCAAGCCCGCCTCCGGCATGGCTCTGATGAAGAAGGACATGGGCGGCGCGGCCACGGTCCTCGGCCTGGCCCAGATGATCATGGCAGGCCAGGCTTCCGGTGCGCCTGCGGGTTCTGATCCCGGCGGTCGAGAATGCCATCGCCGGCAACGCCTTCCGCCCCGGCGACGTGCTGACGGAGCCGCAAGGGCCTCACCGTCGAGATCGGCAACACCGATGCCGAGGGCCGTCTCATCCTCGCCGATGCCCTGGCGCTGGCCGACGAGGAGGCCCCCGATCTGCTGATCGATATGGCGACCCTGACGGGTGCCGCGCGCGTGGCGCTGGGCCCCGATCTGCCGCCCTTCTATACCGATGATGAAAAGCTCGCCGCGGATATCAGCCGTGCATGCCGAGGCCGAGAACGATCCCCTCTGGCGCATGCCGCTGTGGCAGCCCTATTACGCGGCTGATCGAGTCGCCGGTCGCCGACATCAACAACTGCCTCGGAATCGCGGCTTTGCCGGCTCGATCACCGCGGCATTGTTCCTGAAGCGCTTCGTCGACAGGGCGAAGGCCTATGTGCATTTCGACATTTTCGCCTGGACGCCGGCTGCCAGGCCGGGCCGGCCCAAGGGCGGCGAAGCGCAGGCCATGCGCGCCCTTTTCGCCGTAATCCGGAATCGCTACGCGAGGGTATAAGGCTTGCCCTTTGAGAAACGCCGCAAGAATGATACGGTTCCGTAACAATTCGCCGTATTACGGATGCGAATCGAATGCCACCGGGACTGACCACGGCGCAGGCGTTGCAGACTCTGGCACGACGTTAATTTGGCCATGGTTCGCGACGACGAGCCCGATCTTGTCGCTCCGCCAGATGACCATTCTGCTCACCGTCTATCTGGAGGCGCCGCCGCACACGGTGCGCGATCTCGCCGGCAAGCTTGGCGTGTCCAAGCCGGTCATCACCCGGGCCCTCGATTCCATGGGCAAGCTCGAACTTCTCTCCCGCCGGCGCGACGACAAGGATCGCCGCAATGTGCTGGTGCAGCGGACGGTGAAGGGCGCCCTCTATCTCGAGCGCCTCGCCGATACCATTGGCAACCTGTCCAAGTCCGTGTAGGGCGGTGCCATGGGTGAACTCGATCCGCGCCTGCATGCCTTCCGTCCCGATCTCGCCGACCGGCGCCTGCAAGGTCGCAGGTGAAGGCGGAACGCTACGCCGACGGCACCATGATGGAGATCGCCGCTCCTTTGACCGGCCTCCACCGCGCAGCCGCGTTTCGATGCGATGCAGGTGACCCAGGCGCTGATGGGCGAGAAGCTTCGGGTCTTCGAGAGCCGCGAAGGCTGGGCCTGGGGCCGGCTCGAACGCGACGGCTATGTCGGCTATCTGGCCGCCGATGCGCTCTCGGATGAGCTGCACTAAGCCCACCCACCGCATCGCCGTTCCGGCCACCTTCGTCTATCCGGCGCCCGACTTGAAATCGCAGCCGGCGGTAATGCTGCCGATGAATGCCATGGTGGCCGTCACCGGCGGCGATGAGAAATACGCCCTCGCCAGCGGCCGCTTCGTCTTCGCCAGGCACCTCAAGCCCCTCCGCGAATGGCGAAGACGATTTCGTCGCCGTGGCCGAAATGTTTCGCCATGTGCCGTATTACTGGGGCGGCAAAATCCGTCCACGGTCTCGATTGCTCGGGCCTGGTGCAACTGGCGCTCGAGGCCTGCGGCATCGCCTGCCCGCGCGACACCGACATGCAGGAACGCGATCTCGGCGTTGAACTCCCCATCAACGATCTCGACGGACTGAAGCGCGGCGATCTGGTCTTCTGGGACGGCCATGTCGGCATCATGGCCGATGAGCGCCACCCTGCTGCATGCCAATGGCCATCACATGCTGACCGTGACCGAGCCATTGCGCGAAGCCGTCGACCGGATCGCGCGGAGCTTCGGACGGGTGACCTCGATCAAGCGGCTTCAGTAGCCGCGCTGACCGGTCCACGAGATTGTCGAGCGGTTGACCGGCTTTGTGCCGCTCGATCTGCCTCGCCACATAGGCGCAGATCACTTCCGGATCGGAATCGGCGGCGCAATGGGGCGTCACCGTCACGTTTCGGATGGCTCCACAGCGGGCTTGTCGGCGGGCAGGGGCTCGGTCTCGAAGACGTCGAGAGTTGCCGCATGAAGTTCGCCCGCCTCGAGTGCATGCGAGAATATCCGCTTCGACCTGCTGGCGGCCGCGCCCGGCATTGATGACGATCGGTGCCCCGAACGGGCCTTTGCGCGACAGTTTGCGGATCGTCTCGCGATTGATGATGCCGTCGGTCTCGGCGTGGCGGGCAGAAGCGACACGAGAATATCGGTGCGCCGCAGGAAGGAATCGAACTCCGCCGCACCGGCATAGCAGTGAACGCCGTCGATCATCTTGCGCGCTGCGGCTCCAGCCCGCCACCTTGAAGCCGAGATCGCGCAGCCGCTCGGCCGAATCCTGGCCCATGACGCCGAGCCCCATGATGCCGACCGCCATGTCGGAGGCCGCATGGGTTGGGAAGGAGTCCCAGATCTTTCTGCTTCTGGTTCTCGTCGATGCGGCGCTGCTGGCGGTGATGCATCAGCACATGCAGCACGACATATTCGGTCATCCGCATGGTGAGATCGGGCTCGTTCACCCGCACGATCGGGATATCCGTCGGGCAGCGTCGGGTCCTTCAGGATCGCATCGACGCCGGCGCCCAGCGAGAAGATCACCTTCAGATTGGGCAGGCTCTTCAGCACATTGGGCGGCGGCAGCCAGGCGGCCGCATAGTCGATATCCTCGATCCGGCCCATGCCGTCGGGCCAGACGCGCACATCGAGTTGCGGTGCCGCCTTGCGCATGGCCTTGCTCCAGACGTCGACGGGCCAGGTGGGAAGTGATGAAAAGAAAAGCCATCGCTATTGCTTCACGATGTCCTCGGGAGCCGGTTTGAGATTGAGCGCCGCGGCGATCAGCGCCTTGGTATAGTCGGTCTTTGGAGCCTCGAAAATCTGCGCCGCCGCGCCGCGCTCGACGGCGATGCCGTTGCGCATGACGATCACCTCATTGGCAAGCGCCCGCACCACCTTGAGATCGTGGCTGATGAACAGATAGGCGAGATTGTGCTTTTGCTGCAGCTCGCGCAGCAGATCGACGATCTGCGCCTGCACCGACATGTCGAGCGCCGAGGTGGGCTCGTCCAGCACGATGAATTTGGGATCGAGCGCCAGCGCCCGGGCGATGGCGATGCGCTGGCGCTGGCCGCCGGAGAATTCATGCGGATAGCGGTCCATGGTCTCGGGATCGAGGCCCACTTCGGTAAGCGCCTGGGCGACGCGCGCGCGGCGCTCTCTTCGCGTCATGTCCTGTGCCCTGCACGAGCAGGCCTTCCTCGACGATCTGCTGGATCGACAGCCGCGGCGACAGCGAGCCGTAGGGGTCCTGGAACACGATCTGCATGTCCTTGCGCAGCGGCCGCATCGCCCGCGAATTGAAGTCGTCGATGCGGCGGCCGAGATAGACGATCGGGCCTTCCGAGGCGATGAGCCGCAGCAATGCCAGCCCGAGCGTCGTCTTGCCCGATCCCGATTCGCCGACGATGCCCAGCGTCTGGCCGGCCCGCACCGTGCGCATCGACGCCGTCGACCGCCTTGATGTGGCCGACGGTCCGTGCGGAAGAAGCCGCGCTTGATCGGAAACCAGACCTTGAGGCCTTTGGTCTCGACGACGACGGGCGCGGTGGGATCGGCTCTTCGGCGGCTTGCCCTTGGGCTCGGCCGCCAGCAGCATCTTGGTATAGGCGTGCTGCGGCTTGGCGAACACCTGCTTGGTCGGCCCCGCCTCGACGATCTTGCCCTGCTGCATCACGCAAACCGTGTCCGCCATGTGCCGCACGATGCCGAGATCATGGGTGATCAGCAGCATCGCCATGCCGGATTCCGCCTGCAGCTCCTTGAGCAGCTTCAGGATCTGCGCCTGCACCGTGACATCGAGCGCCGTCGTCGGCTCGTCGGCGATCAGCAGGTCGGGATTGTTGGCGAGCGCCATGGCGATCATCACGCGCTGGCGCTGGCCGCCGGAAAGCTGGTGCGGATAGTCCTGCAGCCGCGTTTCCGGATCGCGGATGCCGACCTTGGTCAAGAAGCTCGACGATGCGCTGGCGCGCCGCCTCGCCGGTGAGGCCCTGGTGCAGTTCGAGGATTTCGCCGATCTGCCGCTCCACCGTGTGCAGCGGATTGAGCGAGGTCATCGGCTCCTGGAAGATCATGGTGATGTCGTTGCCGCGCACCTGGCGCAGGTCGCGCTCGTCGGCGTCGAGCAATTCCTCGCCCTTGAAGCCGATCGAACCCGAGGGATGCTCGGCCGCCGGATAGGGCAGGAGCTTGAGGATCGACAGTGCCGAAACCGATTTGCCGGAACCCGATTCGCCGACCAGCGCCAGCGTCTCGCCCTTGTTGATCGAGAAGGAGACGCGGTCGACGGCGAGTGTTGCCCTGCCGCCCTGCCGGAAGGCGACCGAAAGGTCCTTGACCTCGAGCAAGGCGCTCGCTCATGCGAAGGTCTTCCGCGGATCGAGCGCATCGCGCACCGCCTCGCCGATGAACACGAGCAGCGACAGCATGACCGAGACGACGAAGAAGCCGGTGAAGCCGAGCCACGGCGCCTGCAGATTGTTGCTTGCCCTGGCGCGAGGAGCTCGCCCAGCGACGGCGAGCCCGGCGGCAGGCCGAAGCCGAGGAAGTCGAGCGCGGTCAGCGTCGTCACCGAGCCCGAGAGGATGAAGGGCATGAAGGTGATCGTCGAGACCAGCGCATTGGGCAGGAGATGCTTGAACATGATCTTGGTGTCGGTAAGGCCCAGCGCCCGGGCGGCGCGCACATACTCGAAATTGCGCGCCCGCAGGAATTCGGCGCGCACCACGCCGACGAGCGCCGTCCACGAGAACAGCAGCAGGATGAACAGCAGGATCCAGAAGGTCGGCGTGATGAAGGCGGCGAGAATGATCAGCAGATAGAGGGTCGGCATCGACGTCCAGATCTCGATGAAGCGCTGGAACAGAAGATCGGTCCAGCCGCCGAAATAGCCCTGCACCGCGCCCGCCGCCATGCCGATCGACCGAAGAGAGGATGGTCAGGATGAGGCCGAAGGCCACCGAGATGCGGAAGCCGTAGATAAGCCGCGCCACCACATCGCGGCCCTGGTCGTCGGTGCCGAGCCAGTTCAGGTTGCCGAAGATGCAATTGGGATCGGCGGCGCCTTGCGGATATTTGGCGCAGGCCTCGTCGCGGGTGAGCTGGAAGGCGGGCGCGCGACGGCGCCGGGCGCGGCAGTTCGTTGTTGACCGTGTTGTAGGAATAGCGGATCGGCGGCCAGATCATCCAGCCATTGGCGTTGATCTCATCCTGGATTGACGGGATCGCGGAAATCGGTGCGCGCCAGGAAGCCGCCGAACTTCGCTTCCGGATATTCGACGAAGGTCGGGAACAGCAGCTCGCCCTTGTAGGAGACGAGCATCGGCCGGTCATTGGAGATGAACGGCGCGAACAGCGCTGATCAGGAACAGCACCGAGAAAATCCAGAAGGACCAAAAGCCGCGCCGGTTCGCCTTGAACAGCTGCCAGCGCCGCTGCGTTCAGCCCGGAGAGTTTGACAAGCGCCATGCGCTCAGAGCTCCCGCGACTCGAAATCGATGCGCGGATCGATCCAGGTGTAGGTGAGATCGCTGATCAGCGCCACGACCAGGCCGACCAGCGTGAAGATATAGAGATTGGCGAAGACGATCGGATAGTCGCGGTCGAGCGCTGCCTTGTAGGTGAGATAGCCGAGGCCATCGAGCGAGAAGATCGTCTCGATCAGCAGCGAGCCGGTGAAGAAGGCGCCGAGGAAGGCGCCGGGAAAGCCGGAGATCACCAGCAGCATGGCATTGCGGAACACATGGCCATAGAGCACCGGCGCTCGCTCAGGCCCTTGGCCCGCGCCGTCATCACATATTGCTTGCGGATTTCGTCGAGGAACGAGTTCTTGGTGAGCAGCGTCATGGTGGCGAAGCCGCCGATGCCCATGGCGAAGCAGCGGCAGCGCCAGATGCCAGGCATAGTCGGCGATCTTGCCGAACCAGGCTCAGTTGCTCGAAATTGTCGGAGGTGAGGCCGCGCAGCGGAAACCAGCTGAAATAGCTGCCGCCGGCGAACAGCACGATCAGCAGGATGGCGAGGATGAAGCTCGGAATGGCATAGCCGACGATGATGACGCCCGAGGTCCAGACGTCGAAATTGCTGCCGTCGCTGCACCGCCTTGCGGATGCCGAGCGGGATCGACACGAGATAGGTGATGAGGGTCAGCCACAGGCCGAGCGAGATCGACACCGGCATCTTCTCGATGATCAGGTCGACGACCGGCGGTCGCGGAAATAGCTCTCGCCGAAATTGAAGGTCAGATAGTTGCTGCATCATCAGGAAGAAGCGCTCATGCACCGGCTTGTCGAAGCCGAACTGCTTCTCGAGCGTTCTTGATGAATTCCGGGATCGAGCCCCTGGGCGCCGCGGTATTTGAAGCGTGCCGACGCCGCTCGCCGTCCGCGCCTGGATCGCTGGCCGCCGCCCGCCTCGCTGCCGGTCGCTGCCGCCGATCCGCGCCGTGGCATCGACGTCGGTGCCCTGGATCTGGGCGATGACCTGCTCGATCGGCCCGCCGGGCACGAACTGGATGACGGCGAAGGTCATCAGCATGATGCCGAGCAGCGTCGGGATCATCAGCAGGATGCGTTTGAGGATATAGGCGCCCATGATGGCGGATCAGTTTCCGCGTTGGATTTTGGCGGCTTTGGCCGCGTCATACCACCAGGTATCGACAATGCCACGGTCGTATTTGGGCTTGATCGCGGGCCGGCCGAAGACGTCCCAATGGGCGATCCAGTGGCTGCCCTTGTGCCAGTTCGGCACCCAGAAATGCTCGGCGCGCAGAACCCGGTCGAGCGCCCGGCCGGCGACGTTCAAGTTCCTCGCGCGATTTCGCCGCGATCACTTTGCTCGATCAGCGCGTCGATCGCGGGCGAGGCCACACCCGAGAGGTTGAAGCTGCCCGGCGCATTGGCCGAGGCGGAGCCGAAGAAGACCCGAAGATCGGTCGCCCGGTGTCACGCCCGAGGCGAAGCGGCTCGACATCGATGTCGTAGTCGAAGTCTTCGCGCCGCGACTGGTATTGCGCCTCGTCGACGATGCGGATCGTGGCGTCGATGCCGAGGAGCTTCAGGTTCTTCACATAGGGTGCCGAGAACGCGTTCGAAGACCGGGCTCGTCGATCAGGAATTCGATGTCGAAGGGTCTCGCCCTTGGCATTGCGCCGCAGCGTGCCTTCGGCTTCCAGCCCGCCTCATCGAGAAGCTCTGAGGCCTGCGCGCAGAAGCTTGCGGTCCTGGCCGGAGCCATCGCTGACCGGCGGCAGTTCGGCCTCGCCGAAGACCTCCGGCCGCAGCTTGTCGCGCATCGGCTCGAGAATGGCGAGTTCCTCCGGCGGCGGAGCGCCTTCCGCCTTGAGCGGCGACATTCTCGAAGAAGCTCGCGGTGCGATCGTAGAGGCCGTAGAACAGATTGGTGTTCGACCATTCGAAATCGAAGGCGAGATTGAGGCCTTGCGCACCCGGATGTCCTGGAATTTCTCGCGCCGCAGATTGAAGAAGAACCCCTGCGCGCCGGACGGCGTTTCGTCGGGCAGCACCGCTTGCTTGACGCGGCCGTCCTTGAGCGCCGGGAAATCATAGGCCGTGGCCCACTCGCGCGAGGTATATTCCTCGCGCAGATCGAGAACGCCGGATTTCAGCGCTTCGAAGCCCGGCGATGCGGTCGCGGAAATATTCGAAGCGGACCTCGTCGAAATTGTAGCGCCCGCGGTTGACCGGCAGATCCTTCGCCCAATAATCGGCGCGCCGCTCATAAGCCACATATTCGCCCGGCCTGAAGCTCCTGATCTTGTAGGGACCGGAGCCGAGCGGCGGCTCGAGCGTCGTCTTGGTGAAATCGTGCTTGCCGTAATAGGCCTTGGAGAAAATCGGCAGCAGCGCCACGATGAGCGGCAGGTCGCGGGTATTCTCGCCCTTGAAGCGGTAGCGCACTTCATGAGGCGCCAGCACATCGCAGGCTTCGACGTCGCGTGATCGTGAGCCTGATGTTCTCGTGGCCATGGGTCGAGAGCAGCCGGAAACTGTCGCAGACATCCTCCGCCGTGAGCGCCGTGCCATCGGCGAATTTCGCTTCCTCGCGCAGCTCGAAAGTCACGCTCTTGCCTGTCGGCGGCGACATCGGCGGTCTTGGCCACCAGGCCATAGACCGCATCGGGCTCGTCGATGGCGCGCGCCATCAGCGTGTCGAACATCAGCTCGATGCCCTGGGCCGGATCGCCCTTCAGGATGTAGCCGTTGAAACTGTCGAAGGTATCGATTGGCCACGGCGCCCGATCAGCGCCATGCGCCCGCCCTTGGGCGCATCGCGGGTTCACATAGTCGAAATGCGCTGAAATCCGGCGCGATATTTGAGATCGCCGAAAATCGAAAGCCCGTGGCGCGGCTCGGCACGCGCCGGATGCCGCCAGCAGCGATGCAGCGCAAGCGCCGACGCCACGGCGAGCCGCATCATCCCTTGCACCTTCTCGGCGCGTTTCCTCGTCCCACCACCAGATCGTCGGGAAGCCGATGGAATAGTCCGGCAGCTTGTCCGGCTTGCCGAAGCGGTCCCAGCGCGCCGTGCGCTCATAGGGAATATACCACATGGGCACGACGTAGTGGTTCCAGATCAGCACCCGGTCGAGCGCCTTGCAGGCGGCGATCAGCCCCTTGCGGTTCTTGGCGAAGATGATCGCGTCGATGATCTTGTCGATCGCCGGATTCTTGATGCCGACATAGATTGCGGCTGCCGTTCGCTGTCGGCCGCCTCCGATGCCCCAGAAATCCCGCTGCTCGTTGCCGGGCGACAGCGACTGGCCCCAGCTGCCGACGACGATGTCGTAGTCGAAGGTCTGCGTCCGGCGCTCATACTGGGCGCTGTCGATGGTCTTGATCGTGACGCCGATGCCGAGCAGTTCGAGCTGCTGCTGATAGGGAAGCGCGATGCGCTCGAACAGCGGCGAATCGAGCAGAAACTCGACGTTCAGCGTTTCGCCCTTGGCGTTCTTGAGCAGCGACTTGCCGCCGTCCTGCGTCGACATTCCAGCCGGCCTCGCCGAGCAGCCTGGACGCCTCGCGCAGATTCTTGCGCCGCTCCTGGGCGTTGCTGTTGACCGGATTGGTGTATTCGGTGGTGAACACTTCCGCCGGAATCTGGTCCTTCAACGGCTCGAGGATCGCCAGTTCCTCCGGCGCCGGCAGGCCCTTGGCTTCCATCTCGGAATTGTTGAAATAGCTGCGCGAGCGCAGTGTACTGGCCGTAGAACAGATTGGTATTCGACCATTCGAAATCGAAGGCATAGTTGAAGGCGCGGCGCACCCGCGCATCCTGGAACTTCGCGCCGCCGCATGTTGAAGACGAAGCTCTGCATGCCTTCGACCTTCTTCAGCGTGAATTTCTTCCTTGATGACGCGGCCGTCCTTGACGGCCGGAAAATCATAGCCGGTCGCCCAGTTCTTGGAGCTGTTCTCGATGCGCCAATCGTACTGGTCGCCCTTGAAGGCCTCGAACGCCACATTGGCATCGCGGAAATAGATGATCTCGATCTCGTCGAAATTATTCTGGCCGATATTGACCGGCAGGTCCTTGCCCCAATAGTCGCTCGACCCGCCTCAGCAGCGATCGAGGCGCCGGGCTTCACATCCGCGACCGCGTAGGGGCCGGATCCCAGCGGCACTTCCAGCGTCGTCTCCTGGATGTTGCGCGGCTTGCCCGTTCGCATCCTTTGCCGGTCCACCAGTGCTTGGGCAGGACCGGAAGCTGGCCGGTGATCAGCGGCAATTCGCGGTTGCCCTTCTCGCGAGAAGACGAAAGTCACTTCGTGCTCGCCCGTCTGCTCGGCCTTGGTGATGTTCTTGTAGTAGGAGTTGTAGAAGGGATGCGATTCGCGCAGCGTCTCCATGCTCCAGATCACATCCTCCGGCGTCATCGGCTTGCCGTCGTGAAAGCGCGCCTCGGGCCGCAGGCGATAGACCACCATGGAGCAGTCCTCCGGATGCCAGACCTGCGCGGCGACGAGGCCGTATTCGGTCGAGGGCTCGTCGAGCGAAGAAGTGAGCAGCGTTTCGTTGCATGGCGCCGGCCGCGGTCTCGCCCTTGAAGGTATAGGGATTGAGGCTGTCGAATGACCCGACTACGCCGAGAGCCGCACCCGCCCGCCCTTGGGTGCCGTCGGATTCACATAGTCGAAATGCTTGAAATCCGGCTGCGTACTTGATGTCGTCGAAGAGCGTCAACGCATGGCGGAACTGCCGGTCCTCGGCCCGGGCGATCTGCACCCCCACGATCTTGGTGAGCGGCGGAAGGCCGGCGAGTTTCAGGAGGCTGCGGCGGGAGAGGTTCATCGGCGGGACTGCTCCGTGCGTGATTCGCCGCTATAGATACGCATTTGCGCGGCCAAATGAAAACACCGGCAAGGCTGTTGCCGGTGTTAAATCTTCGTAAGATTTGCGGCCTTTACGGGGCGGGGAAGGGCTTCGGCGCTTCCGACAGTGTCGCCAGATAGGCGAGCAGGTCGGCCCGCGCCTGGTCCCTCTTGACGCCGCCAAAGACCATCTTGGTGCCGGGCACAGCCTCCTTGGGTGCCTTGATGAATTCGTTGAGCGCCTCATAGGTCCATTTCTCGCCCGCATTGCGCCTTCAGCGCATCGGAATAGGCGAAGCCCGCATGCGCGGCGATGGTTGCGCTCGACCACGTCCCACAGATTGGGTCCGATCTTGTTCGGCCCGCCCTTGGCGAAAATCGTGGCAGGCCGCACAGGCCTTGGCCGCCGCCTGCACCCTTGGCTGCATCGGCCGAGGCAAGCAGTGTGCCGAGTGAAACGGCAGCCACTTCGCCGCCGCCTGTCGCCTCGCCGCCGGTCGCCGCTTCCGCCACTTCGATGGCAAAGCCGGGCTTCTCCGGAGTTTCCGAGTGATAGATTTCTCCCGACAGCTCCTTCAGCCCGAATACCACCAGTGCCGTGCCGAGAACCGCGCCGGCAATCTTGTTGAATTCAAAGCTGTCCATCGAGCCTGCTGGTCCACTGGAGCCCTTGAGCCGGCGCGGAAACTAATTGTTTCTCGGCAGCCCCGCAATACGTATAAGACGGGCCTGAGCAATTTGCCGCGCCCTCGCCTAACTCCATGATCGAAAACCAGAATACCATCGTCGTGATCCCCGCCCGCATGGCCTCGACGCAGGCTTCCCGGCAAACCTCTGGCCGATATCCACGGCCTGCCGATGATCGTCCATGTCTGGAAACGGGCGGTCGAAGCCAATGTCGGGCCAGGTCCTGGTCGCCGCGGCCGAGAACGAGATTGCCGAACTGGTCACGAGCCCATGGCGGCGATGCCATCGTCACCGATCCCGGCCTTGCCCTCGGGCTCCGACCGCGTTGCCGCAGGCGCTGCGCCTGCGCGATCCCCAGCGGCAATTTCGACTATCGTCGTCAATCTGCAGGGCGATCTGCCGACCATCGATCCCCTGGCCATCCAGCGCTGCCTGGCGGGCCTCATCAACGAGAGCGTCGATATTTCGACGATCGCCGCCTCGATTGACCGACCCGGCCGATGTCGCCAATCCCAATATCGTCAAGGCGATCGCGCCCTTGGGCGATGACCGCGAGGTGGCCTTCGCCCGCGATTTCGTCGCGCCGCATCGGTCCCGAACACGAGCCGCCCTACTGGCATCATATCGGCGTCTATGCCTATCGCCGCGAAGCGCTTGAACGCTTCGTGGCCCTGCCGGTGAGCCCGCGCGAGAGCGAGCGCCGGCTCGAACAGATGCGGGCCCTCGACAACGGCATGCGGATCGTCGTGGTCCGCGTTGACACGGTGCCGCTCGGTGTCGATACTCCGGCCGATCTCGAGACCGCCCGCCAGGTGCTGAGGACGCCGTCATGAAAGCGAAGATCGCCTATCAGGGCGAAGCCGGGGCCAATTCCCACATCGCCTGCCGCGAGGCCTATCCCGAGCACGAGCCCCTGGCCTGCGGTACCTTCGAGGATGCCTTCGCCGCGGTGAAGGAGGGCGAGGCGGCGCTCGCCATGATCCCGATCGACAATTCGGTCGCCGGGCCGCGTCGCCGACATCCACCATCTGATGCCGGCGTCCAACCTCTATATCGTCGGCGAGCACTTCCTGCGCGTCCATCACCAGCTGCTGGCGGTGCCGGGCGCCGATGCCGCCGGCGCCTCAAGACCGTGCACAGCCATGTGCATGCGCTCGGTCAGTGCCGCAAGGTCGATCCGCGAAATGAAGCTCAAGCCGGTGGTCGCCGCCGATACGGCGGGTGCGGCGCGCGAGCTGGCCGAGAGCAAGGACAAGACCCGGCCGGTGATCGCCACGACGCTGGCCGCTGAAATCTACGGCCTCGACATCCTGCGCGCGCGACATCGAGGACGAGGAGCACAACACCACGCGCTTCGTGGTGCTGTCGGCCGCGCCGCAGGATGCCGAGCCCGAGGATGGGCCGGTGGTCACGAGCTTCGTCTTCCGGGTACGCAACGTGCCGGCGGCGCTCTACAAGGCGATGGGCGGCTTTGCCACCAACGGCGTCAACATGACCAAGCTCGAATCCTACCAGCTCGAAGGCCAGTTCTCGGCGACCCAGTTCTATGCCGATATCGAAGGCCATCCCTCCGAGCGCCATGTCCGGCTGGCGCTGGAGGAACTGGAATTCTTCACCTCCTATTTGCGCGTGCTCGGCGTCTACAAGGCGAGCCCCTACCGCGCCGAACTCGCCCGCATGATGCAGCCCGTTCAGGACGACTGAAACGCCAGCCGCATCAGCCGGTGGGCGATCGCCATGGGCGGCGGTGCCCGCAGACCGTTCTGCATGGGTTCCGTTGAGCATATCGTCGACTTCGGAGCGGCCGAACCAGCGCGCGTCTTCGAGTTCGCGGCAATCGATGCGGATATTGCGATCGAGCGCCTCGCCGATCAGGCCGATCATCAGGCTCGACGGAAACGGCCAGGGCTGGCTCGCAACATACCGATAGTCGCCGACGTCCGGATGCCGGATTCCTCCAGCACTTCGCGGCGCGCGGCCTCCTCGATCGTTTCGCCCGGTTCCATGAAGCCGGCCAGCGTCGAATACATGCCGGGCGGCCACGACGACTGGCGGCCGAGCAGGATTGTCTCGCCATTGCGCACCGTCATGATGACGACCGGATCGGTGCGCGGAAAATGATCGGCGGAGCAGGCCGGGCAATGGCGGCGGTAGCCTGCATCCTGCACCTCGGTCGGCTGACCGCAATTGGCGCAGAAGCCGTGACGTTCGTGCCAATGGACGAGCGAGCGCGCCTGCGCGAGGAGGGCGAGCTCGTGGGCTGGCAACAAACCTTCAACTGCGAGGCCGCGCAGATCGCGCAAATTCTCTGCTGCATCGCTGCGGCAGGCGAACCAGGCGCCACCGCCCGCATCGATGCCCAACAGATAGTGTTCACCCGCTTGGGTCTCGCGGCCGGTGTACAGCCTTCCGTCTACGACGACTGTGCGGTCGCCATTGATATGCACGAAGTGCGTTTCCGCAGCTGCCAGCAATTGCGCAAGCCAGCTGGCATCGCCACGCCGGTTGGCGCAGCGGTCGAGGTGATTGCCGCCGAAAGCAAGTGGCCGGTCCGAAGTCATCCCCATCCATAAAAGCAAACGCGCCCGCGGGACATTTCACCCGGGGCGCGTCGAAAGCGCAAGTCGCGGCCGTCAGGCGCTGTTGGCCGCCTTAGGCACCGCCGCTTCGCGCTCCTTCAGCATGCCGTCGACGACCACGACGGTTCGCTCGAGATCGGCGATGGCGTCTTCGAGTTCGATCCGCTGCTTGCGCAGGGCTTCGAGGCGCTCGCGCATCTTGGTCGAGGCGATGCGCAATTGCGTCAGCTGGCCGTCGCGCAGATTGTAGAGATCGAGCATCTCCTTGATCTCTTCCAGCGCGAAGCCGACCTTCTTGCCGCGCAGGATGAGCTGCAGGCGGGCCCGGTCGCGATAACTGAACAGTCGCGTCCAGCCGCGCCGCGCCGGATGCAGCAGTCCCTTCTGCTCGTAGAAGCGCAGGGTGCGCGGGGTGACGCTGTATTCGCGGCAAAGTTCGGTGATCGAATAGGTGCGATCCCGATTCGAGCGGTCTTTCTGTTCGGCTGCGGCCATTGTTCTTCTCCAGCGGGATGGGGGCGAATGCTGACGCGGCTTACATACATCCGTTGCGTCAACTTGTACAAGGGGTCATGCAATTGTCCTGCCAGTTTTGGCTGCTGTCCGGCACCATTTTCGGCCGACCCAGAGCGCCAATTTGCCTCTGGAGATCAACTGCTTAACTGAATCTTTACCAAACCCGTTAACTTTCAGCGTTGGGATTTCGCGCCGTCCATGAGTCCAGGCCGGCCAATTCGGCGGCACCAGGGGCGGCTGAGGCTAGAGAGAAACTGAATGAAACCGGGCATTCCGTGGAGTGTGAAGGGCATCGAACCGGAAGCCCGGGAGGCGGCCAAGGATGCGGCACGGCGGTCCGGAATGACACTCGGCGAGTGGCTCAATTCGGTGATTCTGGACCAATCCGACGGTGCGCAGCAGGTTGCAGGCCGTCATGGCGATGCCGCGCCGAAAGAATTTTCAGCCGATGAAGAGCACTTTGACGATGCCGACGACACCACGATCCGCCTGGAAGACATCGCCCAGCAACTGACCCGCCTGGCCCAGCGCGACCAGCAGTCGGCCTCGATTCGAGCCTATGAGCAGCCGGGCCGGCAGCGCCAGGACGTCGACGCGATCAACCGTATCCTGAGCCGTCTCGACGGCAACGAACGGCAAACGGCGAACGCCCTGTTAGCGGTCGATGAGCGCCTGTCGATCCTCGGCAACCAGATCGCCCAGGCGGCAGAGCGCAAGCCCGAGGACGTCCCCGGCTACCAGGCGCTCGAGACCGCGCTGCGCAATATCGTCGACCACATCGAAGTCAGCGAGAAGCGCACCCGCGATTCGCTCAAGGCAATGCAGGACCGCATGGGCGACATGGCCCAGCGCGCCGGCGAATCGGACGCCTTGCAGCAGGCCGTACCCGCCTTCAACGATCTCGAGGCTAGGTTGAACGAACTCACCCGGCGTGTCGAGCGTTCCGAGGCCACGGCCAATGCCGGCCTGCCGGATCTGGTGCGCAAGGAACTGGGCCAGCTCACCGAGCGGGTGGAACAGGTTCGCGAGGCTTCCGAATTTTTCGCCGCTAAGGCGCAATCATCGGCCGTGCAGGCCGCCCAGGCGGAATTGCACGACATCGAATCCCGCATTCTCGGTCTCCTGAAGGAAGCGCAGGCTGGGCTAGCCGACAGTGCCGGCAATGCCTCCGAGATACAGCGCGTGCGCGCCGAAATCGGCAGCCTCCACCAGCGCATCGACGATGTGAAGAGCGATGCCGCATCGGAACACGACGTGCATGCACTGCGCGTCGCCTTCGAGCAACTGTCGGCCCGAGTGGCGCAGGGCCCCGATCTCAGGCCGTTGGCCGATATGGACCGCCGCCTCGCCGATGTCGCCGCAGAAGCTGGAACAGAGTCAGGCGGAGGCCCGCGACCTGCCGCAGCTCGGCGACCTCGAACGCCGTTTCGCCGAACTCGATCAGCGGCTCAGCGATGCCGTGCAGTCGAAGGACGACGGTCGCGCCGTGGCCGCGCTCGAACAGCAAATTGCCGCGGTCAATGAGCGGGTCGCCCGCACCGAGCATCAGCTCGGGCATCTCGAGACAATCGAGCGCACCATCACCCAGCTTTGCGAAAGCGTCGATCAGAACCGCAACATGGCCCGCGAGATCGCCGAGGATGCCGTCAATCGCATGGCCGAGCGGTTCACAGGCATGCAGGCGCCGGCTCACGGCCCTTCGCCGGAACTTCAGGCGCTGGAGGAGGGGCTGCGCGCCGTCGGCGAGACGGCCGCCAGTGCCGAATCGCGCAACCAGGAAACGCTCCTGGCGGTGCACGAGACGCTCGAGCAGATCGTCGTGAAACTCAGCGAACTGGAGACCGCCTCGGCCGGCCACCAATTGGCTCTGGCAATGGTGCAGCAGGCAACCGCGAGGGCGCCCGAACCGCAAGTCCAGTATCAGCCGCAACCGCAATCACCGGAGCCCGTTGCCGCACAGCAATACGGGCCGCAACCCGCCGCGCCGCCCCCGCTAACGCACAAATCCCTCCTGGAGCCGCAGCCTCCGGCCTTCGAGCAGATGCCGCCGGTTGCGGCCATGCCGCCGCACCTCGCCGCGAGTGTACTGGACCCGGGAATCGGCGATGACTACATTGATGCCGCACGCCGCGCCGCCCATGCTGCCGCGCACAATGTCGACTTCATCGATACCACAGCGGCGCTCGAGGCCGGCCGCAAGGCCGTCGGCCGGAAATCCAAATTCAAGCTACCGTTTCTGAAGTCCAAGGCCGGCACCAGGCCCAAGATTGAGCCGCCCGCTATAATGAAACCGGTGCCGATCCTGAAGGCCCCCAACGACACAGCCGGCAAACGCCGCAAGCTTCTGATCGCCGGCATCGTGCTGCTCGCCGCCGTTTCTGCCTTGACCTTCACCATGCTCGGCAGGACGTCAAAGCCTCCTCAGTCCGGCGCCGTCGAAGGCACAGTCAAGCCCATGGTGGCGCTGCCGGCGATACCGGGCGCTTCCGTCAGCGCAATCTTCATCGATCCCATTGCTGCCGCGGCTGCGGAGCTCTTCACCGCATCGCTGCCACCGCAAAAGGATCCAGCCCTGAGCCCGATTGTGTCCGAAAAGAAAACGGCAGCCACATCGGTCGAAATGCCGCCGGAGGCAATCGGCAGCGAAAGCCTGCGGCGGGCAGCGGCCAAGGGCGATGCCGTCGCCCAGTTCATCATCGCCGGCCGCTATCTCGATGGCAAGCCGGTGCCGCAGGATTACGCCAAGGCCGCCTATTGGTACCGGGAGGCTGCCGCGCGCGGGCTGGCGCCGGCGCAATACCGGGTCGCCTCGCTTTTCGAGCGCGGCAAGGGCGTCGCCCAGGACATGGCCGCCGCACTTCTGTGGTACGAGCGCGCCGCTGCCGCGGGCAATATCAAGGCCATGCATAATGCCGCGGTGATTGCCGCCAGCGGCAAGCTTGGCAAACCTGACTACACCCGTGCGTTCAAGTGGTTTTCAGCCGCCGCGGCCCATGGCCTGAAGGACAGCCAGTTCAATCTCGCGGTGCTCTACGACCGCGGCCTCGGCACTAAGGCCGACCCGGCCGAAGCCCTGTTCTGGTACGCCTTGGCCGGACGCCAGAACGATGCCGATGCCAAGAAGCGCGCCGCGGCCATGATGGCCACGTTGCAGCCTTCGGCGGCAGCGGTGATGCGGCGGCGGATCGGCGCCTGGACGCCGAAGCCTTCTCTCCAGGATGCCAATACCGTGACGGTGACCCACACCGATTGGAAATATGAGGGCGTCAGGGAGGAGACACGCAGTCTGCCGCGGGCGCCCGGCATGATCGAGTCGAGCTGACGAGGCTAGTTACTTGACCCGTGCAGCCGGGAATCTGTGCACGGCGCGGCCGCCCAGCATCCAGACATTATACTTGCCCGGCTGGAACAGCGGCGAAAACGGCTCCGCCGAGACGCTAAGCGCTCCCGTGTAGCTGCCGAAGGCCGGCATGACGATACGGCGGCCGTCGGCGATGAAGCACTTGCAGCGGATGCGCCTGCCGCGCTGGCTAAGTGCCGCGGCAGGATGCAGATGCCCGGCGATCTCGAAGACTCCGGGGCCAAGCGCACGCGGGGCGTGGCGGAGCGTCAAGGGCCCCAGCGCCACTTCGCTGGCAATCGTGCCGCCGATATCGGCGGGCGGTAGCGGATCGTGATTGCCGGCGATCCAGATCGTCTGCTGTCCGCCGCTCAAGGTGCGAAGCGTTGCGAGATCGCCGCCGTCGATGCGGCTCGCGGGCATCGCCGTCATGGAAACTGTCGCCGAGAAAGATCAGCCGCTCGCGGTTTCAGCGCGGCGATGACGCCCGCCAGTTGGCGCAGCGACTCGCGCGTGTCATAGGGCGGCAGATGCACCCCGCGCCGCGCCAGGCTCGATGCCTTTCTCGAGATGCAGATCGGCGACCAGCAGGGTCCGGAATTCCGGCACATACAGCGCGCCCGAGAGATCGGGAATGAGATCGAGGCCGGCGAGGCGGATTTGCTGCGATCCTAGACAAGCCGCATGGCCTCGTCGATGAGTTGATCCGCGGCTTCGGCGAGAAGGGCATCATGGGCTTCGCCGTAAATGGATTCGCGCCCGATCTCAAGCAGCACCGGCACGGCGAGCGGCGAGACCGTGTCGAGCGCCCGGTGCACGATCTGGCCCTTGATGCGCTTGAGCAGGCCGCCCAGCCGGTGCACGTCGATGAGCCCGTCGGCGGCATCGTCCCAGGCGGCGCGCAACAGCATGTGATCGGGCTGATGGCTGCGCAGCACGTCGTAGATCAGGTCGGAATTGACCGTCATCTGGCGGCCGGTCTTCTCCTTGCCCGGCCAGCGCCGCTCGATCAGCCCGGCGATGATCGCGGCATTGCGGAATGTCCGCTTCATCAGATTGGATTCGGCCAGCCAGGCGTCGAGATCGTCGCCCAGCATGTCCTCGTCGAAGAGGCGTTCAAGCGACAGCCGCCCGCTGGCGATCACAGCGACAGATCGCGCACCGTCCACACGACCAGGGCATATTCGGAGGCGACGAAGCCCAGCGGCTGCGCGCCCCAGCGCTCGAGCCGCCGCGTCAGCAGCATGCCGAGCGTCTGATGCGCCAGGCGGCCTTCGAAGGGATAGCAGACGAGATAATGCTTGTCGGCGCGCGGAAAGGTCTCGACCAGCATTTGCGTGGCCGCGCGGCATCAGCGACTTCTAGCGCTGCAGGGAAAGCCAGTCGCGCACCTGCGCGCGGCAGGCTCTTCCAGGATTGCGGATTGCCCAGCATCTCGCGCACCCGCTCGGCCAGATAGGTCGAGAGCGGAAACTTGCCGCCCTGATAGGAGGGGATCATCGGCTCGCTGCCGCCGCTGCGCGTGGCGAGTGCGCCGAATTCGTCGAGGCCCTCGAAGCGCAGCACCTCGCCGGCGAACAGGAACGTATCGCCGACCGCGAGCTGGCTCAGGAACCATTCCTCCATCTCGCCCAGCACCCGCCCGCCGGTGACGACGCGCTTGCCCAGCCGCCGCTTGCACGCGAGGCGAGCCTGCACTTTCAGCATCGCGTCTTCGACGATGGTGCCGATATTGAGCCGGTATTGCTGGGCGAGCCGCGGATGCGCCAGCCGCAGCCGCCCGTCCGCCTGTGGCTTCAGCTTGGCATAGCGCTCATAGGCCCTGAGCGCATAGCCGCCGGTCGCCACGATAATCGACGCAGCGGTCGAAATCCTCGCGCGTCAGATTGCGGTAGGTCCAGGCGCGCGTGACTTCGCCGTAAAGCTCATCGGGCATGGAACGGTCCGGCGCAGGCGCGGCCCATGATGTGCTGGGCCAGAACGTCGAGCTTGAGCACCGCGGGATATTCCGTGTCCTGAGCATTGACCGCCGCCGCCTGCCGCGCCGCCTCGCATTCGAGCACCTCGAAGCGGTTGGAGGGCACCAGCAGCGCCTGGCTCGGCTCATCCAGCCGGTGATTGGAGCGCCCGATGCGCTGCAGGAGCCGGCTCGAGCCCTTGGGCGCGCCGACATGGATGACGAGATCGACATCGCCCCAGTCGATGCCGAGATCGAGCGTCGAGGTGCAGACCACGGCGCGCAGCTTTCCCGCCGCCATCGCCGCTTCGACCTTGCGCCGCTGCGCGACATCGAGCGAGCCGTGATGCAGGGCGATCGGCAGATGATCGTCATTGGCTTCCCACAGGGACTGGAACAGCATCTCCGCCTGGCTCCGCGTATTGACGAAGACCAGCGTCAGCTTGGCGCGGCCGATCTCCTCGTAGATTTCCGGGATGGCGTAGAGCGACGAATGGCCCGACCACGGCACGCGCTCCACCGATTTGAGAATGCGGATATGGGGCGAAGCACCGGCAGCTGCCCATGACCAGCGGCGCCGGCTTCTCTCCTGCCGGAACCAGCCAGGCCCGCAGCGCATCCGGGTCGGCGACCGTCGCCGAAAGCCCGATGCGGCGCGCCTGCGGCGCGTGGGCGCTGACGCGGCTGAGCGCCAGCGACAGCAGCACGCCGCGCTTCGAGGTGACGAGCGAATGCAGCTCGTCGAGAATGATGCACGTGAAGATCGCGCAGCATGTGCGCCGCACCCGGATCGGCGATCAGCAGCGAAACCTGTTCCGGCGTGGTGATCAGAATGTCGGGCGGCTTCTCGCGCTGGCGCTTGCGCTTGGAATGCGGCGTGTCGCCGGTGCGCGTCTCGACCGTGACGGGCAGCGCCATCTCGCGAACCGGCGCTTCCAGATTGCGCGCGATATCGACGGCCAGCGCCTTGAGCGGCGAGATATAAAGCGTGTGAATGCCGCCGGCGCTCGCGCCGTGCTCGGTCAGTTCGACGAGGCTCGGCAGGAATCCGGCCAGCGTCTTGCCGCCGCCGGTGGGCGAGATCAGCAGCACGCTCTCGCCCTTCGCCGCGTGGTCCAGGACGGCCAGCTGATGCGGCCGCGGCGTCCAGCCGCGCGCCGTAAACCAGTCGAGAAAAACTTGCGGCAGAAGGCTCATCGCCGCCAGCTTGACTTGCGTGGCCGAACAACGCAACTGGCGCCATGTCCATTCCCGCCAGCGCTGCCGGTCACCCACCGCTCGGTGCTCGCCATCGCCGTGCCGATCATGCTGTCCAATGTGTCGGAGCCGCTGATCGGCGTGGTCAACACCGCGGTCATCGGGCAATTGCCGGACCCCTATTACATCGGCGCCATCGCGGTCGGCGCGCTGATCTTCTCTTTCATCTTCTGGGGCTTCGGCTTCCTGCGGCTCTCGCACCGGCGGCCTGTCGGCGCAGGCCGTCGGGCGCCGGCGATGCGGCCGAAGTGGCGGCCGTGCTGATTCGCGCCCTGATCATTGCGGTCGCTGCCGGACTTTGCCTGATCGCGCTCGTCGCCGCTTGATTGCGCGGCTCGCCTTCGACCTGATCGGCGGATCGGCCGGAATCGCGCGACCATGGCGAAGTCTATTTCCGCCATCCGCATCTGGTCGGCGCCCTTCGCCCTCATCAATTTCTGCGTCATCGGCTGGTTCATCGGCCAGGGCCGGGCGCAGCTCGCCTTTCGTCGTCCAGCTCTTTCTCAATCTCGGCAACATGGCGCTCTGGGCTCGTCTTCGTGCTCGGGCTTGGGCATGACGTCCGATGGCGTGGGGCTTGCCGCCCTCATCGCCGAGATCGCCGCGGCGGCGCTGGGTCTGCGGCCTTGCGTTGATGCTGCTTCGCGGCATGGCAGTCAATCTCGACCGCGCCGTGATCTTCGACCGCGCCAAGCTCGTGGCGCACCGTCGCCATGAATGGCGACATCATGATCAGCACACTCTGCCTGGTCTTCGCCTTCGCCTGGTTCACCGCGCGCGGCGCCCGGGCGGGCGATGTCACGATCGCCGCCAATGCCGTGCTGATGCATTTCTTCGAGGTCGCCGCCTATCTGATCGACGGTTTCGCCTATGCCTCCGAGGCCCTGGTCGGGCCAGTCGGTGGGCGCGCGCAACCGCGAGCGCTTCCGCGCCGCCGTCCGGCTCACCAGCGTGTGGGCCGTCGTGGTGGGCGCGGCTTCGCAGCCTGATCATCTGGTTCGCCGGTCCCTGGCTCATCGATCTGATGACGGTCAACCCCGAGGTGCGCGACACGGCGCGGCATCTATCTCGTCTGGGCGGCGCTGACGCCGCTGCTCGGCACCATCTGCTTCCAGTTCGACGGCATCTTCACCGGCGCCATGGCGACCCGCGACATGCGCAACATGATGATCGTCTCGCTCGTCATCTTCATGGCGGCCTGGTGGCTGCTGGAGCCGGCGTACGGCAATCACGGCCTGTGGGCGGCGCTATCCATCTTCTTCGTGGCCCGCGGGCTGACCTTCGCCGCGCGCATGCCGGCGCTCGAGCGCCGCGCCTTTCACGCCATCTGATAGCGGGCGATCGCCGAGCGTTCGAGCGCCGCGGTCACCAGCTTGTCGAGGCCGAACCGGTCGCGCAGGATGGCGAGGAAGCGCAATTCCGCCTTGCCCACCGCGAGATCTACGGCGGCCACTTCGACGGCGAGCGCATAGGCGGTCTCGCGCAGTTTGGGCGGCAGCGCTTCGGTGATCAGCCCCAGCACCGCATTGAGTCCTTCCGATTCCTGCAACATTTCGCCCGCCTCCTGCGCCACCGTGGTCAGCCGCGCCTCGTCGAAGCGCTGGAAGATCGGCAGATGCTTGACGATGTGGCCGATTTCCAGGAGCTCAGTATTCTTGATCCGGCCTTCGACGCCCGACATGGTGACCATGGTATAGATGAGCGCCTGCTCGATGCTGATGGTGCCTGGCATGGGTTACTCCGTTGGCGGCAAGGGCTAGACGAGCGGCGCATCATTGTCCAGCCGGGGGCCACTGGTCCGTATCGTGGTCGGGGTGTTGCCGGTTGCTCCGGCGGATGGCTTCAAGGGAGACTGGGGTTTCGCCATCGCCGGCGCCGGTTTCCACTGCTGGCAGGGCGAGGATTTCACCAAGCCAGGGCTCGCGGCTTTCAACGCCATATTGCCTGACGGGCTTGACGGATGAACGGTCGTCGAGCGAGCCGATGGAAATCCCCATATGCGGTGGCGACGTCGACCTGTAGCCGAGCGGCGTTCCGCAATCGCGGCAGAAGCTCCGCTCGAAATCCCGGGAACTTCGGAAGAACGACAACTCGCCGCGTGTCAACTTAAAATCCTTCATGTCGACGCTCGCGAAGGCGCCAAAAAAATTGCCGAATTGCTTCTGGCACATGCGGCAATGGCAAATGCATGGATCGCTGGGCATCGCATGCAGCGCATAGCGCACCGCGCCGCACTGACAGCCGCCGGTCAGTCTGGTTTCAACCATGATGTCTCCATGCAAATCGCCGTTGCGGTGCCGTTGATTCAAGAGGGTGAACTGGCATTGAATCCCTTCACCGCCTCGATCGCCTCGACCAGCCCGACCGCGACATCGCCACCCCCGGCGGAAACGCCGTGGCAAAGCGCGAGGCCAGCCGCGGATCGAGGACGACGAAGCAGCCGCGGTCGCCGTCGCTGCGGATCAGCCGGCCGAAGGCCTGGCGCAGGCGCAGCCGCACCACCATGTCGGTATAGGCATTGCCGCCGAAGGCCTCGCGCCGCGCGCGCTCGAGGATGGTCGGCGTTCCCCACGGCACCCGGTCGAGCACGATGAGCCGCAGCGAATCGCCCGGCACATCGACGCCGTCGCGCACCGCATCGGTGCCGAGCAGGCAGGCATCGCGCTCGGCGCGGAACATGTCGACCAGCGTTCCGGTATCCATCGGATCGACATGCTGGGCATAGAGCGGCAGGCCCGCTTGCGCCAGCGGCCGCACCAGCCGCTTGTGCACGGCGCGCAGCCGCGAGATCGCCGTGAACAGGCCGAGCGCCGCCGCCGCCCGCGGCCAGGAACAATTCGCGATAGGCGGCCGCCACCTGGTCCATGTCCTCGCGGTTGACGTCGTTGACCACGATGATGCGGCTCGATCGCCGGATAATCGAAGGGCGAGTCATAGCTCGCGCGCTTCACCGGATAGGGCAGATGCACCGCGCCGGTGCGCATTTCGGCATTGGCCCAGTCGTCGGGCACGTCGGGCGGCCGGTCCTTGAGCGTCGCCGAGGTGATGATGACGCCGTCGGCCTCCTTCAGCACCGCCAGCGCCAGGGGCTCGGTCGGATCGACCCAGTGGCGATGCAGGCCGACATCGGCTTCGCGGCCGCAGATCTGGTCGACCGAGAACCATTCGACGAACAGCGGGTTCGGCTTCTCGAGGAGCCGCGACAGCATGTCGATCCAGCCGCCGACCATCAGTTCGCCGCGCCGCCTGAGCGAGCGCGACACCGCCTCGATGCGGCCGCGGTCATGGGTGGAGAGCTCGGCCGCTTCGTCATCGAGCTTCTTGGCAAGCGCCGCGGCCAGCGCCGGCATCGGCCGCTTGAGATCGATGAGAGCTGGCGGCAAGCTCGCCCGCCGCCGCGGCAAGGCCGTCGACCAGCGGCACGCAATCGGTCTCGAGCGAATGGCCGGAATTCTGCTCGGCGCGCGCCAGCACCTGCTGGCGCACCAGCGACAGGAAATGCTTCGGCCGCGCCTTCCGGCGTGCCCGCCTGGATGCGCCGCGTCCAGCCCGGTCCCGGCAGGGCATGGGCGGCGCTGCAGCACCTGTCTGCAGCAGCTTTTCCGCCGCTTCATCGTCGGCGACGAGATCGCCGATGCGGTCGGCGAGGCCGCGCCCGCGCCGGCCGCTCGATTTCGGGCCCGCGGAGCCAGCGCCGGAGCTCGGCCGTTTCGAGCGCCGTCAGATGGCCGGAAAAGGCGCTGTCGGCGGCATCGAAGAGATGATGGCCTTCATCGAAGACGATGCGCCGCAAGCCGCCGGGTGCTGCTTCCTCTTCCTCGGTCTCGGCGACGCCCAGCGCATGATCGACGGCCGCCTGATGCAGCACCAGCGCATGATTGGCGATGACGATGATCGGCCTTGCGCGCCGGCCCGCACGGCGCGCTCGATGAAGCATTTGCGGTAATGCGGGCAGGCCGAATAGATGCATTCGCCGCGCCGGTCGGTGAGGCCGAGCGAGGCCGGCGACAGGCGCCCGGCCTTCGCCGTCGAGCGTCGACATCGTTGAACAGCGACAGGAGCCAGGACGGAAAATCGCCGCCCACCATGTCGCCGTCGCGGCTGAATGCCGGCCCAGCGCGCGATGAGCGCGGCGAGCAGCGCCGAGCGCGGATTGCCGGCGGTCAGCCGTGCCGAAGGCTTCCTGCATGTTGAGCAGGCAGAGATAATTCTCGCGGCCCTTGCGGATGACGATGCGGTGGCGCCGCTCGTCCGGATCGGCGACCAGGCGCGCGGTTTCCTGGTCGAGCTGGCGCTGCAGGTTCTTGGTGTAGGTCGAAATCCACACCGGCGCGTTGTTGCGCCGCGCCCACAGCCAGGCGGGCGCGAGATAGCCCAGCGTCTTGCCGAGGCCCGGTTCCCGCTTCGGCGAGCAGGATGTTGTTCTCGTGCTTGTGCTGCGCGCGGCGCGAAGGCATGGGTGGCGGCGGCCGCATAGTCGCGCTGCTGCGGCCGCGGCTCGGAACCGTGCCGCAGGAGCTCGTCGAGAAATTCCTGCGCCTCGTCCGGCGTGACGCCTTCATGCCGGCCGGGCGGCCTGCCGCCATCATCCTCCCATTCGTCGATCCGGTCCCAGACATTGAGGCCGGTGGCGAAGGTGCCGACATCGAGCTTGGGATTGGCCTTGATGCAGCGCCGCCATCACCGGCTTGCGCCCATGGCCAATTGGCGCGCGCCAGAAAGGTGGCAATTTCCGCCGTCTCGCGCGATCGCCGGATAATGGCGGTTGCGCAAGCCGCGGCGAGCAGATCGTCGGCGACAAGGCTGCAAGGTCTCGCGCTTCGTCGGCAGCCGGATCGAGCGCCAGCGAGCGGGCAAGACCGGCGGGCGTCGGCGTCGCGAAGCGCGCCGGACAGACGAAGGCGAAAAGCTCCGCCACATCGAAATGCTTCTGCTCCCGGCGCCGCGCGGATCAGGCTGCGCGGCGCATCTGCCGCGAAGCCCAGCCGGTCGATCAGGAAGGCGGCATGGCAGACGAGATGCGGACGCCGCGGCGAGCCGCGTCAAGCGCCGCCTTCGGCTCGACCGCTTGCGCCCGCCAGACGCGCGCCCAGGCCCGAACGCCACCGCTGCCGGTAACGTCGACAATCCATTTGTCATCCTATTGCCGCGATGCGAGCGTTTAGTCGCTGGCGGGCTGCATCGGTGAAGGAGAAGTCTCACCATGGACCAGAAATATCATCGATCTCTTCGATCGCTTCACCCACGGCGCCATGAAGCGCCGCGATTTCCTCGAAAGGCTGGCGCTGCTGGCGGGCAGCACCGCGGCGGCAACGCGCCTTGCTTGCCAATACTGGAAAACAACTATGCCCGGGCCGAGATCGTGGCCGAAGACGATCCGCGCCTGCAGCACAGAAATGGCGGCGATCGGCGAGAAGATGGGCGGCTACCTGGTCAAGCCCAGCCCGCCGGTGACCGGCTATCCGGCGGTTATCGTCATCCATGAGAACCGCGGCCTCAATCCGCATATCAAGGACGTGACCCGGCGCATGGCGCTGGAAGGCTTCGTCGCCTTCGCCCCCGATTATCTGCATGCGCTCGGGCGGCACGCCCGAGGATGCCGACAAGGCCCGCGACATGATCGGCACCTTGAAGCCCGAAGGCATCCTCGCCACTCTCGCAGCGCCTCGCTCGCCATCGCCAAGCATCCGCGTTGCAACGGCAAGGTCGGGCGCCGTCGGCTTCTGCTGGGGCGGCGGCCAGGTCAATGCGCTGGCCGTCGCCGATCCGGACCTTGCCGCCGGTGTTGCCTATTACGGCCGCCAGCCCGCAGCGGCCGACGTGCCGAAGATCACAGGCGCCGCTGCTTCTTGCACTATGCCGGCCTCGACGAGCGCATCAATGCCGGCATCGCCGACTTCGAGGCAGGCCCTCAAGGCCAACGGCAAGACCTACGAGCTCTACGTCTATGAGGGCGCCAACCACGCCTTCAACAACGACACCAACGCGGCGCGCTACAACAAGGAGGCCGCCGATCTCGCCTGGAGCCGCACGGTGGCGTTCCTCAAGAAACATGCGGGATAGCGTACTCTACTTGGACTGAGACAAATCGCATTGGCAATGGCGGTACGGTGGGAACAAACCAACCGGCGCCATATCGGCGCAGCATTGACGCCAGCCGCCCCCTTTCCTAAACAGGCCCGCGTCCTAATCCGGGAACCCGCCAAAATGCCCGCCGATCCCGCGCTTCGCGCTGCGGCACTGGAAAGCAAGGCCTGGCCCTTCGAAGAGGCCCGCAAGCTCGTGGCGCGCGTCGAGGAAAAGCCGGCAAGAAGGAAGTGCTGTTCGAGACCGGCTACGGCCCCTCGGGGCTGCCGCATATCGGCACCTTCGGCGAAGTGGCGCGCACCACCATGGTGCGCCATGCCTTCGAGACGCATGTCGGATATGCCGACCCGGCTCCTCTGCTTCTCCGACGACATGGACGGCCTGCGCAAGGTTCCCGACAACATCCCGAACCAGGAGATGGTGCGCCAGCATCTCGGCCGCCAGCTCACCCGCATTCCCGATCCCTTCGGCAAATACGAAAGCTTCGGCCATCACAACAACGCCATGCTGCGCGCGTTTCCTCGACCAGTTCGGCTTCGACTACGAATTCGCCAGCTCGACCGAATATTACAACGCGGGCCGCTTCGATGCGGCGCTGCTGCGCGTGCTCGAGCGCTACGACGAGGTCATGGCGATCATGCTGCCGTCGCCTGCGCGAGGAGCGTTCGCAGACCTATTCGCCCTTCCTGCCCATTCATCCCGAGACCGGCATCGTCATGCAGGTGCCGATCGAGGAAGCGCAAGCTCGATGCCGGCACGATCGTCTGGCGCGATCCGGCAACGGGCAAGGCCTATGAGACGCCGGTCACCGGCGGCCATTGCAAGCTGCAATGGAAGCCCGACTGGGGCATGCGCTGGTATGCGCTCGGCGTCGATTACGAAATGTCCGGCAAGGACCTGATCGATTCGGTGAAGCTGTCGAGCCAGATCTGCAAGGCGCTCGGCGCGCCGAACCGCCGGAAGGCTTCAACTACGAGCTCTTCCTCGACGAGAAGGGCCAGAAGATTTCCAAGTCGAAGGGCAACGGCCTCACCATCGACGAATGGCTGACCTATGCCGATCCCGCATCGCCTGTCGCTCTTCATGTATCAACCGCCCGCGCGAGGCGAAGAAGCTCTATTTCGACGTGATCCCGCGCGCCGTCGATGAGTATGCCCAGTTCCAGCAGGCCTATCCGCCGCCAGGATGTGAAGGACCGGCTGATCAATCCGGTCTGGCACATCCATGGCGGCAATCCGCCGCCGCCCGGAGGAGGGCGGCGGTCTCCTTCGCGCTGCTGCTCAATCTCGTCGCCGTCGCCAATACCGAGGACAAGGATCCGTGCTGTGGGCCTTCCTCAAGCGCTATGCGCCGGCCGTTTCGCCCGAGACGCATCCGCGCCTCGATGCGCTGGTCGGCTATGCCATCCGCTACTTCCACGATTTCGTGAAGCCGAAGAAGAAATATCGTCCGCCGACGGAGGATGAGCGCAAGGCGCTTGCGGATTTGTCGGCGGCGCTGGCGCGCGTTGCCCGAGGGGTCGATCGCCCGAGGCGATCCAGCAGAAGGTCTACGATGTCGGCCGCCGCGATCCCTACAAGACGGTGCAGAAGGACGGCTCGACCGGCGTGTCGCTCAGCCTGGTTCAACATGCTCTATCAGGTGCTGCTCGGCGAGGAGCACGGCCCCCGCTTCGGCTCCTTCGCCGCACTTTACGGTCTCGGCAACACCCGGGCGCTGATCGCCAAGGCGCTGAACGGCGAGCTTACTGGCTCGCCCAGATGATGCGCGCCATCCAGTCGATGTCCTTCATGTCGATGGTCTTCGGCTCGTGCTCCGGGTTGAACGAGGCGAGCTCGACGGTCTTGGCCGTCTGGCGCTGCATGATCTTGGCCATCACCTGGCCGTCGGCGGTCTTGACCACCACCCGGTCGCCCTTGCGGATGGTGGCCGCCGGCGAAACGATGATGATATCGCCTTCGCGGTAGACCGGCAGCATCGAGTCGCCGGTGATTTCGAGCGCATAGGCATTGTGGTCGGTGACGCCGGGAACGTCGATCTCCTCCCAGCCGGAGCCCACCGGAAATCCGGAATCGTCGAAATAAGCCGCCCTTGCCGGCCTGGGCGAGGCCGAGCAGCGGAATCTGCTTGCGCCGCGGCGGCTGGCCCTTGCGGCCGGTCAACAGGTCGGAGAATTCCTCGACCGAGGCGCCGGAAGCTTCCAGCACGCGGGCGATGCTTTCGGTCGTCGGCCAGCGCGGCCGGCCGTCAGGCCCGTGGCGCTTCGACGGATTGAACGAGGTGGGATCGAGACCCGATTTCTTGGCCAGCCCCGAAGCCGAAAAACCGTAGCGCTCGGCGATCGTGTCGATCGCGGCCCAGACCTGCTTGTGGCTGAACATGATTTGCCTCTCCATGCCGCAGAGTTTTCACATTATCTAGGAACCTATACCTCATTTGTCCAGGATTGTCCATAGTTGGGTTGGTCCCTATGGTTCAACTGCACCATGGCAACGCTCTATAAAACAATTTCCGCTGCGGAATGGATTGATCGATGACGCTGGCGAGCCTTGGCTTCCGGCTGGTGCGGCCGCTGCTCCATGCTCTCGATGCCGAGACAGCCCATGGCCTGACCCTCAAGCTCCTGAAGCTGATACCGCCTGCCGCAACCAGCCCGCAGGACTCCCTCCTTGTCGTCTCCGCCTTTGGCCTGCAATTCCCCAATCCGCTGGGTCTCGCGGCGGGTTTCGACAAGAACGCCGAAGTGCCCGATGCCATGCTGGCCCAGGGCTTTGGCTTCGTCGAAGTGGGAACCCTGACGCCCAGGCCACAATCGGGCAATCCGCGGCCAAGATTATTCCGCTTGGCCGAAGACCGCGCCGTCATCAATCGCATGGGCTTCAACAATGACGGCCACGCCGTTGCATTTGCCAGGCTCGCCGCCCGCCGTAGCAGCGCAGGTCCGGTCGGCGTCAATCTCGGCGCCAATAAGGATTCATCTGACCGCATCGCCGATTATGCAGCGGGGATCGAGGCCTTCTCGGAGGTTGCCGATTATCTTGTCGTCAACATTTCCTCGCCCAATACGCCGGGCCTCAGGGACCTGCAGTCTCGGGCCGAACTGCAATCCCTCTTGACGCGTCTTAACGAGGTGCGCGCGCAACAGGCGCTGCGTCCGCCGATGCTGCTCAAGATCGCTCCCGATCTCCGCGACAACGAGCTGGAAGACATCGCCCACTGCTGCGGCGGAGGAACGGTCGACGGCATCATCGTCTCCAACACCACGATCGCGCGGCCGCCGCTCCAATCCCGCCACGCTCAAGAGCCGGGCGGGCTGTCGGGCGCACCCCTCTTCGAACTTTCGACCCGCCAGCTTGCCCGTCTCTATCTCGTGACTGAAGGGCGCATTCCCCTGGTCGGTGTCGGTGGCGTTAGCGATGCCGAAACGGCTTGGGCGAAAATTCTCGCCGGTGCCACGCTGTTGCAGCTTTATTCGGCGCTCATTTATCGCGGTCCTGGACTGGTGGCGGAGATTCTCGAAGGGCTCTCCGCCAGGCTCGGGCGCGAGGGCTCAACCCTTGAATCGGTGCGCGGCCGCGATGCAAAGGCCGTGGCTCACCAAGGTCACCAAGGATTGAGCGGCACATAGGTGTTGAAGATTTTCTCCGTCGTGCCGTTGCCCTGCAATCGGTCGAGGCCATGGTCGAGGGCAGCGCGAATGTCTTCGCGGTCGTTGCGCACCAGGAACACCATGCTGCGGCTGAAATAGTCGCGGTCCACATAGGCGCCGGACAAAAGTTTGCAGCAGCCGCGAGAGGCGCTGCCGGCGATCCAGTAGATGAGCCGCAGGGAATCGCCGAACAGCGCATCGACGCTGCCGGTACGCAGTGCCTCCTGCGCTTCCGTTTCGCTGTCGAAGCTCGTCAATGTCGAGCGCGAATAGTATTTCTCCAACCAGGCGGCGTGCGCCGTGCCCTTTACCATTCCGATGCGCTTGCCGCCGAGGCTGCGGACGTCGCCGGCGGCGAGCGCGCTGGAGCCCGGCGCGGCGAAACGGCCGAGACTGCGGAAATAGGGCCGCGTTGCCAGCGCCTCCTTGAACAAGCCGGGATCGGGCCGGGGACCGGCGATGATCACATCGCCGTCCCGCCGCGCCAGCGCGCCGGCAAGCTCGCCATAGGGCCGCATCACCACCTCGCAACGCAGCTTGATTTCGGCACAGGCGGCAAGTGCCAGATCTACGGCAAGTCCGGCCGCGGTGCGCGAACCGGTCGCGAAGCTGAAGGGCGGAAAATCAGTATCCGCCAGAAGCCGCACGGTTTCAGCGGACGCGATCTGCGGGGCTTTGGCGCCCGTCTCCACATGCCGGAATAGCGGCAGCCTGTAGCTCCCTCCATCCTGCGGCTGCGGCTGTGGCAGCGCTGACGTTGACGCAACCAGAAAGACTGCGACGGCAATAAGATACAGCCTTAAGGTGGTTGTGCGCCCGATATGAGATCGTTTCATTGTTTAACGTACCGTAAACCACTGTTGACGGCGAACCGCAATTGGCATTGGTCGAGGGCCATGATGTCCCGCTACCGCCACAATATCGCGGCGTACCGGGCAAAATAGCGGCAGATGACGGGGAAGTCTTGCCCCGATTGCCCGGCTGGGCCATTGCCGAAGCACTTCGCCATTTACCCGAAGACGAGATTGAACAGACACTGCGCAGCAGAATCTTGCCCACCGCCAATCTGCCCGGCTTGCGCCTGTTCGCCAGTTTCGGCCGAGCCGCATTCGTACTAGCACGGCGTCGTGGCCTCAATCTTGTGGCGGAGGGTCGCCCCGCCGATTTCATCGCCGCCGCGCGCTTGGCCCTTGGCCCCAGCCTGCTCCGCGAAGCCACCTTTGGCCTGGCCCGAAAATATCGGCGCTTTTCAGCCAGGCGCCGCCTCACGCTGCCGCAGATCGCCTGGTCCCTATTCAGCCTTGCCGGGATCGCTTTTGCGGCGATGGTCCTGCCGCCGGATTTTCTATGGATCGCCGCAAGTCTGGTTTCGGGCCTGTTCTTTCTGGCGGTGATAGCACTTCGCCTGCTGTGCCTGTTCCCGCCGCAGCCCTTGCCGGACGCCGCCGCACCCGATCTCTTCGATGACGAACTGCCCGTCTATTCTGTGCTCGTTCCGCTGTTCCGCGAGACTGCCGTGCTCGAACAATTGCTCGCCGCCCTGGACCGCCTGATTTATCCGCGCGACAGGCTCGACATCAAGCTGATCCTTGAAGAATCCGATATCGCCATGCAGCGCGTCGTGGCGCAACTTTACCTGCCCGAGCATATCGAGGTGATCGTCGTGCCCTGCGGCTCGCCCCAGACCAAACCGCGGGCCCTGAATTACGCATTGCAGTTCGCCCGCGGCGAGCTTCTCACCATCTTCGATGCCGAAGACATTCCCGAACCGCTGCAGCTTCACCGGGCCGCCGAGACCTTCGCTCTATTGCCGGAGGGAGTCGCCTGCCTGCAGGCCGAGCTCGCCTGTTACAATGCCAATGAGAATTGGCTGACGCGGCAATTCGCCATCGAATATGCCACCCTGTTCGGCTTGCTGCTGCCGGCTATGGCGAGTTACCGCCTGCCACTACCGCTGGGCGGCACCTCCAACCATTTCCGCACCCACATCCTGCGCCGGGTCGGCGCCTGGGATCCCTTCAATGTAACCGAAGATGCCGACCTGGGCCTGCGTCTTGCCCGGCTCGGCTATGCCACCGCCACTCTCGATGCCTCGACCTATGAAGAGGCGAGCATCGGCCTGCGCAATTGGCTGCGGCAGCGGTCGCGCTGGCTGAAAGGCTTTCTGCAGACCTGGCTCGTCCACATGCGTTCACCCTTCCGCTTGCTGGAGGAGGTGGGTGGCGCCGGCTTCTGGGCCTCCCAGGCCTATACGGCAGGCCTCGTTGCCTCGGCCCTCTTCCATCCCTTCTGCCTCGCCCTCACCGTCTGGCTGATTGCCACCGGACGCGCGCTCTCCGCCGATGCCGGGATTTTTGCGACGATCGTGGCCGGCATCAATTTAGCGGTTCTGGTCTCCGGCTATGCGGTGACTATTCTAGCCGGCCGCAAGGCGATGCGGCGCAAGGGTGTTGCCGGCTGGTATTTCACACTGGCGACCATGCCCGTCTACTGGCTGTTGATCTCGTTCGCCGCCTGGGCGGCACTGTGGCAATTCATTGTTGCACCCTTCCACTGGAACAAGACCGAGCACGGGCTGTCGAGTTTTCAGGCGCGGGGGTAGCTCGGCTATTGGAGCGGGCGATGGGAATCGAACCCACGACATGCAGCTTGGGAAGCTGCCGTTCTGCCACTGAACTACGCCCGCGCCGCGCCAATGGTTATCAATCCGGGCGCGCGGCGTCCAGTGGCGCGGATGCCGTCACTTGATCAGGTGGGCGCCGTACTTGTAGCCGTTGGCGTCGGCAATTGGCAGGTTGCGGGTGTTCTCGTGGGAGACCGTCACGACGCTCTGGTCGCGGATCAGGATCGTGTCGGCCACCATGGCGTAGCTTGGTGACTTTATTGCGATCACCGAGCCGCCGCCGAGCTCGATGTCCTGAGTCGGAAAATACATGGCGCCGTCAAAGCTGAGCTTGTTGTTGCCGGTAATCCTGACGGCGAGATCGTCGCCGCCGGTGTCGGGCTCCTGCATGAACTGCATGTTCATATAGGTGCCGCTGGCCGGCGAAGTCAGGCTCGCTTGCGACGACCCGTCCATGCGGATGCTGGCGCCGGGGCCGGTGAAACCAATCATCACCTCTTCGCCGCTGAGATTGGCGCCGCTGTTTACCCACAGCGGGCCGTCTTTCATGACATAGATGCCCGGTTGCAGACGAACCTCGGAGCCGGCCTTCACCGTGAGACCGCCGCAATAGACACCCGAGGTCAGGGTGACGGTCTGGTGGATGATTTTCACATCGTTATAGTTGCAGGGTGAGCTGGATGGGAAGGGAAGGTCCGCATACGGATCGTCGAGGGGGATGGTGCCGGTCATCGGTATTGGATCGTAGCCGGTCCCGGCATAGCCGCCGGTAGTGCCGATCATGCTGGCCGACATGAAGGGCTTGCCCTTCTGCTGGATAGCTTCATCGCTCTCGGAATTTGCCTGCGCGGCGCAGCCCTTGACAGTAAGCTTGGGCTGGCCGTTGAAACCGATGGTGGCATCACTCGTGGCATTGAGCGCGAGCAGGCAGACCGGGTCCGAATCCAGCTTGGTTGCCGTGGAATAGACGGTCACTGGCAACCATTCATTGCCGATCACGAAACTGAAGGGATTGCGGATCTTGGCCGAGGCGGTGCCGCTCACCTCCCATCTGTTGGCGGTGAATTGCGGATTGTTGCCGCCCTGCACCCAGAAATTCGAGGTCGTTTTGACGCTTCCCTTCTTGGCCACGAAATTCCAGTCATAGGCACTGTTGGCATTTCCGAGACGGGTGTCCGGGGTGGCGGATCCCGACATGGCGGTGCCGGCCAGCGTTCCGGAATCGAGAGCCGCCTGCATATCGCTCATCGTCGTCACCTGGAAGCCGTACATGAGAGCCGCGCCAGAACCCGCCAGCAGCAAGGGCAATGACATGGTGAAAACGATAAGAGTGCTGCCGGAATTGTCGCGCCACAGCGGTCTCGGGTAATCCAAGATGGCCGCCCAATTCAATTCTTTTCTAAGGTTTATGAAAATTGACATAGGTTTGCTGCCGGACGATGCATCCGCTGTGCCAAATCGGGCAACTCCCAACTAAACCTTGACGAGTGGTTAATGCGGCCAATCGCCAGGGCGGCGATGGTTACCGGTTGGTTGCGGGATCGAACGGCTTGAAATGCTTGGACAGCTTCAGCCCCTGGCGCTGGTAGTTCGAGCCGATGCCCTGGCCGTAGACCTGGGCCGGCGCCTCGGTCAGCGGCTCATAGACGAGGCGGCCGATGATCTGCCCGTCCTCGAGAATGAACGGCACCTCATGCGAGCGCACTTCGAGCACGGCGCGCGCGCCCTCGCCGCCGCCCGCACTGATGGCCGAAGCCCGGATCGAAGAAGCCCGCATAGTGCACGCGGAATTCGCCGACCAGCGGATTGAACGGCACCATCTCGGCGGCATGCGTCGGCGGCACCCGCACCGCCTCCTTGGAGGCGAGGATGTAGAACTGGTCGGGATCGAGCACCAGCGAGCCCCGCTGCCAGATCGGCTCCCAGAAATCGCCGACCTCGAGGGCCGCCTTCCGGTCGACATCGATCAGGCCGGAATGGCGCTTGGCGCGGAAGCCGACCGGGCTGTCCTTGGCGACCGCCCGACAGATCGACGGTGAGCGCCAGGCCATTGTCGATATTGACCTCGCCCGCCGAGATCAGCGCCCTCGCTGTCATGCAGCGCGCCGGATGATGTCGTCGGAGGCGAGCGGCGGGCCCGGCGCGGAAGCGGATTTGCGACAGCCGCGATCCGGTGCGCGCCAGAATGGAAAAGGTGCGCGGGCTGATTTCGGCATAGAGCGGGCCCTCATAGGCCTCCGGCACCTTGTCGAATTCCTGGGCGTAGTCGGTGATGACCCGGGTGAAGATGTCGAGCCGCCCGGTGGAGCTCTTGGGATTGGCCGCGGCCGAAATGCCCTTGGGCAGCGCCAGCGATTCGAGCAGCGGCACGATATAGACGCAGCCCGTCTCCAGCACCGCGCCGTCGCGTCAGCGACCATCTGGTGCAGCGCCAGCGTCTGCCAGCCGCTCGGTCGACCGTTGACTTGGGGCCGGGCAGGAACGAGGCGCGCACCCGGTAGGCCCATTCGCCGAGCCGGAGATCGAGGCTCGCCGGCTGGATCTGGTCGGCATCGAGCGGCGCGCGCCGAGCTTGATCAGGCCCGCTGCGCAGATAATCGGCGATGAGCCTGGCCGGCAGGATGCCGCGTGGGCGCATGGCTGGCGGATGGCTGCGGGCCATAGGTCGTGACATTGGCGGCATTTCGGCGGCATTTCGCGCAAGCGAGGCAACTCCACTTCGCGACAGTGGAAAACTGCCGCGCAATCAGGCTAAACTGGCGGCCATGTACGAAGCGCACCACCCGCGACATCCGGATCATCGTCCGGCCGCAGTTATCTCGAAGGCCAGTCGCGGCCCGAGGAGGGCCATTTCGTCTGGGCCTACACCATCACCATCGAAAATCAGGGCAGCGAGACCGTGACGCTGCGCTCCCGCTACTGGAAGATCACCGATGCCCGCGGCCGCGTGCAGGAAGTGCGCGGCGCCGGCGTGGTCGGCGAGCAGCCGACGCTGAAGCCCGGCGAGAGTTTCCAATATACGTCGGGCTGCCCGCTGCCCACCGCCTCGGGCTTCATGGTCGGCGCCTATCAGATGGAGACCGGCGGCGGCGAAATGTTCAACGTCGACATTCCCGCCTTCTCGCTCGACAGCCCGCATGACAACGCACTCGATCAATTGAGCACCATGACCGGACGAACCTTCACTCCGGCGCGACATGCTGGACCGCCTCGTCGCTTTCGACACGACGAGCCGCGACGGCAATCTGCCGCTCATCGAATTCGTCGAGGACTATCTCGACGGCTGGGGCATTCCGCATCTCCGCGTCGATTACGAGGCGGGCAAGAAGACCAATCTCTATGCCACCATCGGCCCCGACATCGCCGGCGGCATCGTGCTGTCGGGCCACACCGACGTGGTGCCGGTCGACGGTCAGGCCTGGACCAGCGATCCCTTCGCGCTCACCGAGACGCGATGGCCGGCTCTATGGCCGCGGCACCTGCGACATGAAGGGCTTTCATCGCCGTGGCTCTCGCCATGGTGCCGGAGTTCAAAGCGCGGCCGCTTGAAGACGCCCATTCATCTGGCGCTCTCCTGCGACGAGGAGGTGGGCTGCAAGGGCGTGCGCCCGCTCGTCGCCCATATCCGCGATCACCTGCCGAAGCCCGCGCGCCGTCATCGTCGGCGAGCCGACCTCGATGCAGGTCGTCAACGCCCACAAGGGCGCCGTCACCTTCGCAACCGAAGTCACCGGCCACGAGGCGCATTCGAGCTGCACCCATCTGGGCGTCAACGCCATCATGGTGGCGGGCGAGCTCCTCGCCGAGATCAACCGCATCCGCCGACGATGTCGAGAAGCGCGGCGATCCGTCGGGCCGCTTCGATCCGCCCTATTCGACCGTGCATGTCGGGCCTCATCGAAGGCGGCACCGCCAAGAACATCATCCCGCGCCGCTGCGCCTTTCAGTGGGAGACGCGGCTTCTGCCCGGTGCCGACCCACGCGAAGTGCCGGACCGCTTCGAGGCCTTCGCGCGCCGCCTCGAACCCGCGATGAAGGCCGTAGCGCCGGGAGCGGGAATTGAGAACCGCCAGACAAATGTAGTGCCGGGGCTTGCACCCGAGACGGAATTCCCCGCCGAACATCTGGCGCTGCACCTCGCCGCCGCCAATGGCACTCATGCGGTGTCCTATGGCACCGAGGCGGGCCTGTTTCAGGAAATCGGCATCCCGGCGGTGATCTGCGGCCCCGGATCGATCGAACAGGCCCACAAGCCCGATGAATATGTCGAGATTGCAGCAACTGCAGAAATGTGAGGTATTCATGAACCGGCTCGCCGCGCACTGCGCGTAATCACTGCAACTTCCGCTCGATCTTCTCGTTCCATTCCTTCGCAAACACTTTCTTCTTGCCTTCGAAGGCTTCGATCTTGCCCCAGACGATCCAGTGGGTCTTGGTCGCCGTGAGGCGGCCGTAGGTTTCGGTGCGCACCTGCCAGCGGCCGCGCTTCAGTTCCTCGGTCCAGTGGGTTTCCATCTTCGCCGACAGCGGATCGTCCGGCAGGATCGAATAGTTTTCGCGGCCCACCGAATAGGTGATGAGGCCGTGCGGCTGCAATTTCGTAGCGAGCCGAAATCGTCGACGATCTCGATGCGCGTTTCGCCGGTCTTGGGATCGATCGTGGTCTCGCGCTTGTGCCAGGGCTTCTTCGAGCTCCTTGCAGCTTTGCCGGCTCGGCGCGCTTCCGCCGGCTTCCAGGACGAGCGGCGCCTCGTTGGCGATCGCCTTGCGCACCGGCATATGCACGCGCGACTTGCCGGCATAGACGGTGAGCGTCACCGGCTCGGGCGCCGGCCACATCATGCGGCAAATAGCTGGTCGAGATCGAAACCCGCAGCTTGTGGCCCTTGGGGATGCGCCAGGCGATGTCGTCGAGCTTGATCTTCATGCGGTAGCGCTTGCCGGGCTCGAGCGGCGTCGGCGTTCTCGCGGCTGTCGCGCATGCACAGGTTCTGCAGGTGATAGGTGATGCGCGGACACTTCGCCCGTCGGCCAGACATCGTTGAGGCGCACCGCCACGAAGGCCACCGGCTTGTCGACCGAGAAATCGAGTTCGACCGCCGGCTGGCCCACGATATCCATGTCGGTGATCGAGTGCGGGCGAATCGAAGGTGAGCGATTGCTGCATCGTCGCGCCGCTGGTCGCCGGGAAATTCCGGGCCGAGCCAGATGATGCAGTATTCGCCGCCGTCGAGCGCCGGTTGTCTGCGGCGATGAGATCGTGAGCGCCTTCTCGGTTCCCGGCGCGCCGCCGATGCCGTTCTCGTTGAGATACCATTTCTTGGTCTCGGTATTGCCGAAGCCCCAGAAGCTGATCGCCGATCCAGCGGCCCGGGCAGATGCGGCCTTGGAGGTGCCGGGCTTCTCGGCATCCATGACATAGATGCGGTAGTCGGGATCGCGCGAGACGCCGGTCGGCTCGCCCTTCAGCCACTGGTCCCACCAGCGCAGCATTTCCTGGAGGAAACCGATGCGCGGTTCCGGCACGGCGAAATGCGGATATTTGTGGGCCCACGGTCCGATGATCGCCTTGCGCGTGCGTGCGCAGGCCCTTCATCAGGCGCGGCACGGCATTGGAATAGGCATCGTTCCAGCCGCCGACGATCAAGGCCGGGCGTCTCGATTGCCGCCGAAGTCCTCGCACACCGAGCCGTGCTTCCAATAGGCGTCGCGGTGCGGATGCTGCAGCCACGGGATGATGCAGGAAGGGCTCGTTCTTCGAGCCGCTCCATCCACATCTTGCGCCATTTGTTGCCGACGATCTTGGGATCGGGCGGGCGCGAGGAATAGGCGAGCATGGTGGCGGCCCAGCCGAGATTTTCGTTGATGCAGGCAGCCGCCCTTGTAATGGATGTCGTCCTCATAGCGGTCATCGGTCGAGCACAGGGTGACGATGGCCTTGAGCGCCGGCGGCTTGCGCGCGGCGACCTGCAGCGCGTTGAAGCCGCCCCAGGAGATGCCGATCATGCCGACCTTGCCGGTAGCACCATTTCTGCCGGGCGATCCAGGCGATCACCTCGAGCGCATCGTCCTGCTCCTGCTTGGCATATTCATCGAGCATCAGCGCCTTCGCGAATCGCCATTGCCGCGCATGTCGACGCGGATCGCCGCATAGCCATGGCCGGCGAAATAGGGATGGGTCAGCGCATCGCGCACGATGGTGCCGTCGCGCTTGCGGTAGGGGAGATATTCGAGGATGGCCGGCACCGGGCTTCTTTTCGGCATCCTCCGGAATCCACATGCGGGCGGCGAGCTTCACGCCGTCGGACAGGGGAATCCAGAAATTCTCGACCTCCTTCACCTTGCGCGGAAAGTTTCTTCACCGTTTTGATGGTCATGCAGATCCTCGGAATTGCGTGAGCGGGCAAGCACGCCCCGATAGGCGAGCGAGCAGGCGGCTTCAACAATGGCGTCGAAGGAGGCCCGCGCCGGCTCGCTCATGTGGCGGGCGCGCAGGAAAGCGTGGACCAGCAGCGGCTCGTGGCGGACGAACGCCGCAACGCCGGCCGCCCTGAGTCGCGCCGCATAGGCCTCGCAATCGTCATGCAGGGGATCGAGACCGGCGGCTACCATGAAGGCCGGCGGCAGGCCCGCGATAATTCGGTCTCGCGCAGGGTTCGGCATATTTGCTGGCCGCCGCCCTCGTAGATATCGCGGTAATACTCAACATCGCTTGTCGCAAGGCCCGGCGCCTTGGCCTGGCTCACATAGGAGCCCGTGCTCATGTCGCCGCCGAGACCAGGATAGATCAGCACTTGGCCCATCAGCCGGGGTGAGCCTTCGTCGCGCGCCTTGAGCGCCAGTGCCGCCGCCAGATTGCCGCCGGCACTGTCGCCGCCGACCGCAATCTTGGCATGGCGCGTGCCCAGATATTGCAGCACCTGCCAGCAATCCTCGAAGGCGGCCGGGAAGGGGTGTTCCGGCGCCAGCCGGTATGCGACCGCCACCACCGCCACGTCGGCGCCATCGCAGATTTCGGCGCAGACATCGTCATGGCTTTCGAGCCCGCCCAGCACGAAGCCGCCGCCATGGAGATAGAGCAGCAACGGCGGCCCGTCCGTGGCATCGCTGCGGTACAGGCGGCAGGGCACATCCGCCCACGTTGAAATCCTCGGTGCTGACGCCGGCGGGCCGCTCTTTGCGGAAATGCGCGCAATATTTGTCGTAGAAGGCGCGCTGCTCGGCCATGGAGAAATTGACCGCATCCGGCGGATAGAACCGCTCGCCCGCGATCATGAAGGCGCGTAGTCCGGGGTCTATCAGCTCTGCATATTTTTCTTGCGGTGCATCGGTCATGTGACGTTGGGCACATTATTCGGACGCGACCAAGATACAAGCCCCCACCGAACGCCAAGATCGAGGCCGGATAGGAACGGAACATGATTGGTTCAGCGGCGTTTCTACAGAGGTGCGGTTGTAAACAAGCGTCGAGAGAGAAAACGAATGTCCAGGATCATAATGGCCATCGCCGCCACCGCAATTGTCGCCAGTCTCCTTACAGCCTCCGCCCAAGCCGGCGAATTCTTTCCGGGCCAGGGCGCAATTGTTGCACCCGCCGCTTCCTATGCGTATCGAGAGGAAGCTCCCCGGCCCCGATTCAAACGCGGCAAAATCGTCGACTTTTCCACGGAGGCAGCTCCGGGGTCGATAATCATCAACACCAGGAAACACGCCCTTTACCTCATCCTCGGCAACGGTCAGGCAGTAAGGTACCGCGTCGCCACCGCCAAGAAAGGCTTCGAATGGTCGGGCACCCATCGGGTGTCGTCCAAGATTAAGTGGCCCGGCTGGCGCCCGCCTGCCGAAATGCGCCGCCGCCACCCGGAACTTCCGGCCTTCATGGACGGCGGTCCAAAAAATCCGCTAGGCGCCCGCGCCATCTATCTAGGTTCGTCGATTTACCGCATCCACGGCACCAACGAACCGCGGTCCATCGGCAAGTCGGTGTCTTCCGGCTGCATTCGCATGCACAATGAGGACGTCAAGGAACTCTACCGCCATGTGCCGGTCGGCACGGAGGTAACCGTGATCTGACCGGCGGCATCCAGAGAGTCTGCGGGTCCCGAAGCCGGGGCCCGCTTCAGTTTAATCAACCCAAGGAGCGAAGCATGCAAGACAACACCAAGATCGCGTGGCCGGTGAAGACCCGCGAATTGCACAATCATCACATGAATTCGGCGGTGTGGAACGATTTCCGCTTCCGTCCCGATGATATCGTCATCGCCACCTATGCGAAATCGGGAACCACCTGGACCCAGCAGATCGTCGGGCAATTGATATTTGAAGGCGCCGAAGGCATCGACGTCCCCACGCTCTCGCCATGGGTCGACATGCGCATCATGCCGCCGGAAGCAATCAAGGGTTTGGAGACGCAGACGCACCGCCGCTTCGTCAAGACTCATTTACCGGCTGACGCGATGGTTATCTCCCCCAAGGCAAAATACATCTTCGTCGGCCGCGACGGGCGCGACGTGGTGTGGAGCCTCCACAACCATTTCATCAAGGCCAAGCCGGAGATCTACGACATGCTCAACAATACGCCGGGCCGCGTTGGACCGGAGATCGAGCCGGCCGCCGGCTTCGGTTCATGAGTATTACAAGCAGTGGTTCGCCGGCGACGGTTTTCCGCTGTGGTCGTTCTGGGAGAACATCCGCACCTGGTGGGAAGTGCGGCACCTGCCGAATGTCAAGCTCATGCATTACAATGACCTGAAGCGCGACCTGGCCGGCTCGATTCGCGAAATCGCCGATTTCCTCGACATCGCCATCGACGAGGCGAAGTTCCCGGCCATCCTCCGGCATTGCAGCTTCGACTACATGAAAGCCCATGCCGAACTGTCTGCGCCGCTTGGTGGAACCATCTGGGAAGGCGGTGCCGGAACCTTCATCAACAAGGGCACCAACGGCCGCTGGCACGATACGCTCACACCGGCCGAGATAAGGGCCTATGAGAGCCGCGCCACCGCCGAACTCGGGGCCGACTGCGCGGCCTGGCTTGAGATGGGCCGCAGCATGAAGGACGCCGCCTGAGACGCAATGCAGGGCGCCGACGTGCCGGACTCGATCGGCAAATCGGCGTCCTTAACCTTTCAGGTTACTGCAGAAGCAGTCTTTTCGGCCAACTTAATGGCGTAAAGCCCCACGTGTTTATCATTAATTCGTCAAATTTTCTTCGGTTTATTAAGATGTTTTTGGGCTGCTAAAGCTAGGGTTGCGGCGCTCCGGAGATCCGTCCTGATGGCAAGCCAAATCGATAAGAAACATCATAATGGCCTACTTCGCGAAGACAGACGTCGCGAAGACAGACGCCGCGAGGACAGACGCGGCGAAGACAGACGCGGCGCGTCCCGCCAATCTGGGTTAATGTCGGCGCGAATCGTCATGCCGGAGCAAAAATCGTTTGCCCCCTGTCAGGTGCGCGACGTCTCCCAGACCGGCGCCAAACTGATTATGGATGATTGCTGGCTTATTCCGCGCGCATTTTGGCTTCGCATCGATAATGACCCTTTCTTGCGCTATTATACCGTGGTGTGGCGGAGTGCCGGCGAGATCGGTATCGAGTTGGTAAGCAAGACCAAGAAGCGTAGTTGGACAAGCGACTGGAGCGACCTTCTCCGGTAACTGCCCCGCTGCATCCACACATCCGCTAATCCGGCAGCACTCCCTCATGGGCAAGCGCGCGGATCGCCGCGACGATCGCCTCGAAGGCAGTCCATTGCCGGCTCGCTCACATGGCGGGCCCGCATGAAGGAATGCGCCAGTGCCGGCTCCTTGCGGATCGTCACTTGAAGCCCCGCGGTTTTCAGCTTGTCGTGGAAGATGACGCCGTCATCATAAAGAGGATCATGCGCGGCGACGGAGATGAAGGCGGGCGGCAGGCCTGACAAATTCGTTGCGAGATTCGGCACCGCATATGGATCGCGCCAGTTCGGCCCGCCGCGCGGACCCAGGAAACTTTCGAGATAGAAGATCATCTCGGCGCGCGTGAGGCACGGCGCCTCGGCATTGCGCCTGTAGGAGGCGGTCTCGGTGTCGGCGCCCAGCACCGGATAGATCAGCACCTGGCCGCGCAGCTGCGGCAGGCCGCGATCGCGGAGCGACAGCGCCAGGCCCACCGTCATCTGGCCGCCGGCGCTGTCGCCGGCGCCGAGAATGTGCGAGGGATCGATGCCCAGCGCGCGCCCCGAGCTGCGCATCCACTCCAGAACCTTGTGCGAATCCTCCAGCTGCGCCGGATGCGGATGTTCCGGCGCCAGGCGATAGTCGACCAGCACTGTCACCACATCGGCCCGGTCTGCCATCTCGGCGCACATGTCGTCATGGGTCTCGCAAGAGCCGAGCACCCAGCCGCCGCCATGGAAATAGATGACGCCGGGCTTCGGCTCCTCGCCCGGCGGGCGGAACACGCGCACATGGACGCCATCGGCATCGAGGTCCTCGACCATCAGGCGCTGCGGCCGCGGGGCCCGGAACTTGCGGCAGACCTCGTCCCAGGCCTGGCGCTGGCGGGCCAGCGGCCAGGCCGCCGATTCCGGCGGCGAATGGGCCGAAAGCTCGTGATAGAATTTCAGCATGCCCGCATCGACCGGCACGTCTGTCATTATTCCTGTTCCCGGATGCAATTTTGTCATAGCAATGCAGACAAGTCTGCCTCAACGAACTGATGCCGTCCATTCGCACCATGATCTGGCCGTGGAGAAAACCGGAGACCGCGGCGCTCGAGACCGGGCGCCCGCCGGCGGCAGAGTTGCGCGCGGATCTGACCGAAAATCTGATTGCGGCGCTTCCCGATCCGGTCCTGCTGCTCGATCGCGCGCGGCGAGGTGATCGCCGCCAACGCCCATGCCCGCGGCATCTTCGACTTCGATCCGCGCGGCCGCCACATGTCCGCGTCGATCCGGGCGCCCGCCGTGCTTGAGGCGGTCGCAGGCAGCGGTCGCGCGGGGCCGAACCCGTGCATGTCGACTATGAATTGCGCGGTCCCGTGCCCGGCATTTTCGATGCCTTCATCGCGCCGGTTGCCGGGACCGGGGTGGAAGGGCCCGCGGCACTCATCGTCCTCCAGGACCTGACGCGCGAACAGCAGATCGAGCGCATGCGCGCCGATTTCGTCGCCAATGCCAGCCATGAATTGCGCACCCCGCTTGCCTCGCTTCTCGGGCTTCATCGAGACGCTGCAGGGGGCCGCCAAGAACGACGAGGCGGCGCGCGAGAAATTCCTGGGCCTCATGCGGATCCAGGCCGAGCGCATGAAGCGCCTGATCGACGATCTCCTGTCGCTGTCGCCGCATCGAGATGAACGCGCATCGGCGGCCCTCGGGCGAGCGTCGACCTGGCCGCAGGTGGCGCGCCATGTGTGCGACATGCTGGCGGGCCTGGCGCAAGAACGCAGGAGTGCCGAGATCGAAGCTCGATGATCAAAGGCCGCTGCCGGTGCACGGCGATTGGGACGAACTCGTGCAGGTGGTGCAGAATCTCGTCGAGAATGCCATCAAATATGCGCGCCGCGGCAAAGCGCATCGAGATTGACGGGCGCGCCAGCCGGGCGGCGATGTGCGAGTTCACCGTGCGCGATCATGGCCCGGGCATCGCCGACGAGCACATTCCGCGCCTCACCGAGCGTTTCTACCGGATCAGTGTGCAGGAAAGCCGCTCGCGCGGCGGCACCGGGCTTGGCCTGGCCATCGTCAAGCACATCCTCAACCGCCACCGCGGCCGGCTCATCGTCACATCGGCGCGGGGCCGCGGCAGCCGGTTCACCATCCGTTTGCCGGCGCATGACGAAAAATCTAGATAATTCAATATCATGAATTGTCATAATTCATGTGATCTGGGCGTCACATAAGCATCATCCACGGTCCCTAGGTTCCGCCCGTCCATTCACAGGGAGACAGGCAAACATGAAACATCTTCTCATCGCCGCCAGCGCGCTGGCGCTTCTTGCCGGGCCGGCACTGGCCCGCGACCAAATCCGCATCGTCGGATCGTCGACGGTCTATCCCTTCACCACCGCGGTCGCCGAAGCACTTCGGCAAGACCTCCGGCATGAAGACGCCGGTGGTCGAATCGACCGGCACCGGCGGCGGCATGAAGCTGTTCTGCGCCGGCGTCGGCGAAGATCATCCCGACTTCACCAATGCCTCGCGCCAGATCAAGAAGAGCGAGTTCGAGGATTGCGCCAAGAACGGCGTCACCGAGATCGTCGAGATCAAGATCGGCTTCGACGGCCTGTCCGTCGCCCATTCCAAGAGCGGCCACGGACCTCGCGCTTCACCAAGCAGCAGATTTTCCTGGCGCTCGCCAAGGAAGTTCCCGGACGCGGACGGCAAGCTCGTCGCCAATCCCTACAAGATGTGGAGCGACATCGATCCCTCGCTTCCCGCCGAGAAGATCGAAGTGCTCGGCCCGCCGCCGACCTCCGGCACCCGCGACAGCTTCGCCGAACTGGTGATGGAGCAGGGTGCCGCGACGATCGACTCGCTCAAGGAGCTCAAGAAGGCCGACGCCAAGGCCTTCGAGAAGGTGTGGAAGTCGATGCGCGAAGACGGCGCCTATGTCGAAGCCGGCGAGAACGACAATCTCATCGTGCAGAAGCTCGAGGCCAATCCGGATGCGCGTCGGCATCTTCGGCTATTCCTTCCTCGAGGAGAACGAGAGCACGATCAAGGGCATCGCCGATCGACGGTGTGGCGCCGAGCTATGAGACGATCGCCAGCGGCGAATACAAGGTGTCCCGCCCGCTCTTCATCTATGCCAAGAAGCAGCATGTCGGCGCCGTTCCCGGCATGGCCGAATTCGTCGCCGAATATGTTTCCGACAAGGCGATCGGCGAAGACGGCTATCTCGCCGCCAAGGGCCTTGTGACCCTGCCCGGCGACGAGGCCGAAAAGACCCGCGCGCTGCGCCACCGCCATGGAGACGTTTGAAGGGCGACGGTCTGAAGTAAGCCTGACGTAGGCGGATGGGGCAGTCCGCGGATGTACCGGCTGCCCCATTCGATCGCAATTCGCAGCGCGCGGACGACAATTGCGGTAAGGCAGAGACAGGGGCGAAAGAGCGCAATGACCGCCTGGACGTTGCTGATCGTTGCCGCGCTGACGGCGGCATCGGCGTTCTTCGTCGGTCATGCCGCGCGCCCGCGGCCTGCGGCTATGCCGGCGGCGCGGCCTTCCATTCGCTTCCCGCCTATCACGGGCTTGACGCTGGCTGCCGCAGCCCTTGCCGCTGCGCTTTTTGCCGCCGCCCTTGCCGCCATCGCCATGGGGTCCAGATTCGCATCGCCATGCCCGCCGCCGCGGCGCTTGCCGGCACCGCGGCGATTGCCGCGCTCTATCCGCCGCATCGCCAGGCGAGCTTCCGCGCCCGCAACCTGCTTCGAACGCTTTGTGCTGGCTGGTGCTCGTCGCCTGTTCGGCGGTCGCCGTTCTGACCACCATCGGCATCGTCTTCTCGGTCCTGTTCGAAATCGCTGGTCTTCTTCAGCGAAGTGTCGCCCATTCGAATTCCTGTTCGGCACCCAATGGTCGCCCACCGCCGATCCGCCGTCCTTCGGTTTCATTCCGCTGCTCGTCGGCACGCTTGCTCATCACCGTCATCGCCATCCTGGTGGCGGGTCCGCTCGGCCTTTTGTCGGCGATCTACATGGCGGAATATGCGAGTCGCCAGCTTGCGCGGCGTTCTGAAGCCGCTTCTCGAAATCCTGGCCGGCATTCCGACCGTGGTGCTCGGCTTCTTCGCCGCCCTGACCGTGGCGCCGCTTGATCCGCGGCTGCCGGCGAAGCGCTCGGCCTTTCGGTGTCGCTCGGAATCGGCCCTCGCCGCCGGCCTCGTCATGGGCATGATGATCATGCCGTTCGATCTCCTCGCTCTCCGACGACATCATCAACGCCGTGCCGCAGTCGCTGCGCGACGGCTCCTATGCCATGGGCGCCACCAAATCCGAAACCATCAAGCGGGTCGTCCTGCCGGCCGCGCTGCCCGGCATCGTCTCGGCCTTCATGCTGGCGATCTCGCGCGCCATCGGCGAGACCATGATCGTGGTCATGGCGGCGGGCCTTGCCGCCAATCTCACCTTCAATCCGCTCGCCGCCGTCACCACCATCACCGTGCAGATCGCGACCCTGCTGGTCGGCGACCAGGAATTCGATTCGGCCAAGACGCTGTCGGCCTTCGCGCTCGGCTTCGTGCTGTTCCTGCTTCACCCTGGCCCTCAACTTCATCGCGCTTGCGCATCGTGCAGAGATACCGGGAACAATATGACTGACACATTCGAGCACGAGGCGACGCCGACGCTTCATCGCCAAGCGCTACCGCGCCGAACGGCGGTTCAGGCCTATGGCGCCGCGGCGCTCGGCGTTTACCGCCTTGTTCCTCGTCTTCTGCATCGTCGATATCGTGCGTCAAGGCCTGGCCCGCTTTCTTCGAGCATCGCGTCATTCTCGACGGTCGACCGTCGATGCCGGCACGAGTCCGATGCCAAGGATCCCGCTGCAGGGGCGATTTCGAAGGCCTGGTGAGGGACGGCTTGCGGCGCCTCTTTCCCGGCGTGACCTCGCGCGGCGACGCAAGAAGCTGATCGGGCCTTCTGTCAGTCGGGCGCTGCCGATGATTTCCGCCAGCATGGTGGCTAGCAGATCCCGGCCTTGATCGGCACCGAACGTCACGGTGCCGGTGCTGCTCTCGCGATGATGCCGATCTGTATCTCAAGGGGCATGCAGACCGGAACCGACGCGCCGGCCGGCGAGGGCACGATCTGCAGATCGCCGAAGCGGGCGAGAACTTCATGCTGACCGGCGACCATCGACGGTCTGGCTGCCGGGCGAAATCGTGCGGGCCAACGGCGGCGCCTTCCGCATCGCCGCCGTCGAAGCGGCGCGGACTCGCTGCCGAGGCACCTGATCAGACCCGACGACCCTCAATGCCGCTGACCGCCGGGCACCTGGGACATTCTGCGCTTTCTCGGTTGCCGAAGCCGACCGCCGCATCGATGACCGCGAGATCGTCTGGCTCGAAGCCCTGCAAGGACCAGGGCGCCATCGAAAAGCGGCTCGCCTGGCGCTTCTTCACCTCCGGCGATTCGCGCGAGCCGGAACTTGCCGGACATCCGCGGCGCCCTCGTCGGCTCGCTCCTGACGCTCGCTCGTGACCCTGGTCCTTCAGCCTGCCGCTCGGCGTTGCGGCGGCGATCTATCTCGAGGAATTCGCGCCCAAGAACCGGCTCACCGAGATCATCGAGGTCAACATCAACAATCTCGCCGCCGTGCCCTCGATCATCTTCGGCCTGCTCGGCCTTGCGGTGTTCCTCAATTTCTTCGGCCTGCCGCGCTCGGCGCCGCTGGTCGGCGGCCTGGTGCTGGCGCTCCTCGTGCTGCCGACCATCATCATCGCCTCGCGCGCCGCCCTGCAAGGCGGTGCCGCCCTCGATCAAGGAAGCGGCCCTCGGCGTCGGCGCCTCGCACCAGCAGGCGGTCTTCCATCACGTGCTGCCGCTGGCCATGCCCGGCATCCTGACCGGCACCATCATCGGCGTGGCCCATGCGCTTGGCGAGACAGCGCCGCTGCTGATGATCGGCATGGTCGCCTTCATCGTCGATATTCCGCGCGGCTTCACCGAAGCGGCGACCGTGCTGCCGGTGCAGATCTTCCTGTGGTCGGATCTGCCGGAAATCGCCTTCCAGTCGCGGACGGCGGCGGCCATCATCGTTCTTCTCGTCGTTCTCTTCGGCCTGAATGCCGTCGCCATCTACATGCGCAAGCGCTTCGAGCGGCGCTGGTAAGAGACAGGACAAACCCATGGACGTCATGCCCCAGACGATCATCACGCCGGACAAGCCCCGGCATCATGGCGAACGCCCGATCAAGATCGTGGCCCGCGACGTCAATGTCTATTACGGCGAGAAGCAGGCCATCAAGAATCTGTCGATCGACATTCCGGACCGCGCCGTCTCGTCCTTCATCGGCCCGTCGGGCTGCGGCAAGTCCACCTTCCTGCGCACCATCAACCGCATGAACGACACGATCCCGTCCTGCCGCGTGACCGGCGAGATCGCGCATCGACGGCAAGAACATCTATGACCGCGATCTCGATGTGGTGCAGCTGCGCGCCCGCGTCGGCATGGTGTTCCAGAAGCCCAATCCGTTCCCCAAATCGATCTTCGAGAATGTCGCCTATGGCCCGACGCATTCACGGCCTGGCCAGCGATCAAGAGCCGATCTCGAAGAAATCGTCGTCAACAGCCTGAAGAAGGCCGGCCTGTTCGAAGAGGTGAAGGACCGGCTCGACCATTCCGGCACCAGCCTGTCCGGCGGCCAGCAGCAGCGCCTGTGCATCGCCCGCGCCATCGCCGTCAATCCGGAAGTGATCCTGATGGACGAGCCCTGCTCGGCGCTCGATCCCATCGCCACGGCCCGCATCGAGGAGCTGATCGACGAGCTGCGGCAGAACTTCTGCATCGTCATCGTCACCCATTCGATGCAGCAGGCGGCGCGCGTGTCGCAGCTCACCGCCTTTTTCCATCTCGGCGATCTGGTCGAGATCGGCGACACCGACGAGATCTTCACCGCGCCGCGGACAAGCGCACCCAGGACTACATCACCGGCCGCTTCGGCTGAGCCGGTCAAGGAGACAGCGACATGTCCGACCATATCGTCAAAGCCTACGACGAGGATCTCGCCAGCCTCAAGACCATGCTGGCGCAGATGGGCGGGCTCGCCGAGGACCAGCTCGCCAAGGCCATCGATGCGCTTGCCAAGCGCGACACCAAGCTCGCCGACATGGTCATCGCCGCAGGACGACAAGATCGACGCGCTCGAGCTGCAGATCGAGGAGAAGGCCATCCTCACCATCGCCAAGCGCCAGCCGATGGCGCGCGACCTGCGCGAGATCATGGTGGCGATCCGCATCGCCTCCGATCTCGAACGCATCGGCGATCTCGCCAAGAACATCGCCAAGCGCACCCATGCCATCTCCGAGCAGCTGCCGCGCAAGCTGATCACCGGCCTCACCCGCATGGGCAGGCTGGCGCAGGAGCAGCTCAAGAACGTGCTCGACGCCTATGCCCAGACCGATGACGACAAAGGCGCTCGCGGTGTGGCGCGCCGACGAGGAGATCGATGCGCTCTACAACTCCATCTTCCGCGAGCTTCTCACCTACATGATGGAAGACCCGCGCATGATCGGGCTGTGCACCCATCTCCTGTTCGGCGCCAAGAACATCGAGCGCATCGGCGACCACGCCACCAACATCGCCGAGAACATCTATTACCTGGTGCACGGCAAGCCGATCCGCGAGGAGCGCCCGAAGAAGGACACGACCAGCACCACCATCTATCGATGCCATTGAACGAGCGCTGATGACTGCTTCCATCCTGATCGTCGAAGACGAAGAGCCGATCCAGATCCTGCTCACCTACAATCTCGAGGCCGAGGGCTACCGCGTCCGCGCCACCGCGCAGGGCGAGGATGTGCCGCGCCTGGTCGGCGAGGAGCGTCCCGATCTCATCGTGCTCGACTGGATGCTGCCGGGCATTTCCGGCATCGAAGTCTGCCGGCTGCTGCGCGCGCGGCCCGAGACCCGCGACATCCCGGTCATCATGCTGACCGCGCGCGGCGAGGAGACCGAGCGGGTGCGCGGGCCTGGCCACCGGCGCCGACGACTATATGGTGAAGCCGTTCTCGGTGCCGGAGCTTCTGGCGCGCATCCGCACCATCCTGCGCCGCGTCAATCCCGATGCCGTCGCCGAGATGCTTGAAGGCGGGCGATCTCGCGCTCGACCGGCGGACCCGGCGGGTGACGCGCTCCGACCCGCGACATCAATCTGTCGCCGACCGAATTCCGCCTGCTCGAACATCTGATGCAGAATCCCGGGCCGCGTCTATTCGCCGCGCCCAGCTTCTCGATGCGGTCTGGGGCCGCGACATCTATGTCGATGAGCGCACCGTCGACGTCCATGTCGGCCGCCTGCGCAAATCGCCTGAGCCGCGGCCGCGAGACCGATCCCATCCGCACCGTGCGCGGCATGGGCTATGCCTTCGACGAGCGTTTCGGCCACGCCTGACAAGATTCGCCGCCCGCCCGAACTTTGTCATCCCCGGGCTTGTCCCGGGGACCCATCGCAAAACTAGGCTCGAACACCTGAAAATCGGATGAATGGGTCGCCGGAATAAATCCGGCGATGACAACAATTAAAGAATGCTTCGAGGCTCGCTGACGCGAGCACCTCAGCATGAGGAAGAAGGAGAAAGCGGCGCGTCAGGCGAAAGCCGGCCTGCGGTGGCGGCGGTCCTGCAGCGGCTGATAGGCGAGCCGCGCATGATATTCGCAATAGGGCGAGCCGTCGCGCGGGCCATGGCCGCAGAAGCAGAAATCCTCATGGCCCGGATCGCCGATCGGCCATTTGCAGGTCTTGTCCGAGAGATGAAGAATGGTGACGCGGCCGTCCTTCGGCAGATCGACCAGGCGCACAGGGCTGCGGTTCCGGCAGCGCCACGTGGCGCGGCTGCGCCTCGGCGCGCAGGAAGGGCTTGAGCGCCGTGTTGCCGGCCGATGGGCATGCGACGGCATGCCGGTCGACCGGCCCGGATGGCTCGGCTCGCGCGGTTTGCGCGGGGCCCGCGGCGCCGTCGAACGCGGCTGCGGCGCGCGGCCGGAGAGATTGAGACGATGCACCTTGCCGATGACGGCATTGCGGGTGACACCCTGCAGCCAAGCCGGCGCGGCGATCTGGCTGGCGCTCAGGCCCTCGGTCCACAGCTTCTTGAGAAGCTCGACCCGCTCATCTGTCCAGGACATCTTTGCCCCTCCCTGGTTGCCGTCCATAGTGCCGCTCACCAGAATCCCTCTTCTGTCGCGCAGCCTTGCCCCGCACGCGTTACGCTTTCGCTGACTGTGAAATCGCTACATTTCGTAGGCTCAATACGTGACACTACAATACGCGGTGGTGCGACTGCAAGAATCCGGCTGCCGTTCCGAGGTGTTTTCCCCAGCTAATCCACGACCGGTCATGCTCCACTGCCGCTACATGGTCGTTAACGAAATCTTAACAGGCGTTGGAATCGCTGGTCCATGCGCTGTTTTGACTCACCCGCGGGCGCTTTGACGGCGTGCAATTGACCCTTGGCGATCATCGAATTATATAAGCCGGTGAAGTAATGCGGCGCCGTCCTTCGTGCGGCGCCGTTTCGATTTTGAGCGAGGGCCACGGCCGATGATTGCACCCGTCCTGCCCACCTATGCGCGCGCCAGGATTTGCCTTCGAGCGCGGCGAAGGCGTGCGCGTCTATACGCCCGAGGGCAAGGAGTATCTCGATTTCGGCGCCGGCGTCGCGGTGACGAGCCTGCGGCCATGCCCATCCGCATCTGGTCAAGGCCCTGACCGAGCAGGCCCGGAAGATCTGGCACACCTCGAATCTCTACCGAGATGCCGGGCCAGGAGAAGCTGGCCCGGCGGCTGATCGAGGCGACCTTCGCCGACACGGTGTTCTTCACCAATTCCGGCGCCGAGGCGCTCGAATGCGCGATCAAGATGGCGCGCAAATATCACGCGGCCAACGGAGCACCCGGAGCGCTATCGGCTCATCACCTTCGAGGGCGCCTTTCACGGCCGCACGCTCGCCACCATCGCCGCCGGCGGCCAGGCGAAATATCTCGAAGGCTTCGGCCCCAAGGTCGAAGGCTTCGACCAGGTTCCCTTCGGCGACGTTGAGGCGCTCGAAGGCGGCGATCGGCCCGAGACGGCGGGCATCCTGATCGAGCCGATACAGGGCGAAGGCGGCATCCGGCCCGGTCGCCGCCCAGGATCTGCAGGCGCATTGCGCGAGCTTTGCGACGAGCACGGCCTGCTGCTGGTCCTCGATGAAGTGCAATGCGGCATCGGCCGCACCGGCAAGCTCTTCGCCCATGAATGGGCGGGCATCACGCCCGACATCATGGCGATCGCCAAGGGCATCGGCGGCGGCTTTCCCGATGGGCGCCTGCCTTGCCACCGAAAAGGCGGCGCAGGGCATGACGGCCGGCACCCATGGCTCGACCTTCGGCGGCAATCCGCTGGCCACGGCGGTCGGCAACGCGGTGCTCGATGTGGTGCTGGCCGAGGGCTTCCTCGACAGCGTGCGGCAGCGCGGCCTGAACCTCAAGCAGAAGCTCGCGCGGCTCAAGGACGAGCATCCCGCCGTCATCGAAGAAGTCCGCGGCGCCGGGCTGATGATGGGCCTCAAGTGCAAGGTGCCGAACACCGAGCTGCAGGCCGCCGCTCTCGATCAGCAGCTGCTCACCATCGCGCGCCGGCGACAATGTGCGTGCGCCTTCTGCCGCCGCTCATCGTCACCGATGCCGATATTGCCGAGGCCGTGAACCGGCTCGACCGGGCCTGCCGCGCGCTCGAAGCCAAGGCGGCCTGAGGCAATTGCGCATGGCGGCAGCACCCCGGCATTTTCTCGATATTGCGCGATTTCAGCAAGCGCCGATCTGCAGGCGATGATCGCCGCAGCCGCGGGCCATGAAGGCGGCGCGCGCGGCCTGCCCAAGGGGGCGCGCGAGGCCGGCGAACCGCTGCGCGGGCCGCGTGCTGGCGATGATCTTCGAGCGCCCGTCGACCCGCACCCGCGTCTCCTTCGAGGTGGCCATGCGCCAGCTCGGCGGCGAAACGCTGGTGATTTCCGCCGGCGACATGCAATTGGGCCGCGGCGAAACCATCGCCGATACGGCGCGCGTCCTGTCGCGCTATGTCGATGCCATCATGATCCGGGCCTCGCAGCACGACCATCTGACCGAACTCGCCCGCCATGCCACCGTGCCGGTGATCAACGGGCTCACCGAACAAGTCGCATCCCTGCCAGGTCATGGCCGATGTCATGACGCTCGAGGAGCACAGAGGGCCGCTCGCCGGCCAGAGCGATTGCCTGGGTCGGCGACGGCAACAATGTCGCCGCCTCGTGGATTCATGCGGTGCGCAAGCTTGGGCGGCGAGCTGCGGCTCGGCTGTCCGCCAGCAGCTTTCGCCGACGCCGAGCTGTTGCGCTGGGCCAGGCGGAGAAGGCCGATGTCCAGGTCACCACGTCCGCCGAAGAGGCGGTCGCCGGGGCCGATCTGCGTCATCACCGATGCCTGGGTCTCGATGCACGACACCGATGCGGCGAACCGGCACAATCTGCTGAAGCCCTATCAGGTCAATGCCGCGCTGATGGCGCTCGCCGCGACCAGACGCCATCTTCATGCATTGCCTGCCCGCCCATCGCGGCGAGGAAGTGACCGCCGAAGTGATCGATGGGCCGCAATCGGTGGTCTTTGACGAGGCCGAAAACCGCCTCCATATCCAGAAAAGCATTCTGCTCCACTGTCTGGGCGGCAATGATTGAAGCAAAAGAGGTTCAGGCCGACGATCTCGTCATGCCCTTCGAGATCAAGCCGCTCGGCGTGCGCGGCCGCATCGTCAGGCTTGGCACCGTGATCGACGACATTCTCCACAAGCACGATTATCCGGCTCCGGTGTCGGCGCTCCTGGCCGAAGCCGTGGCGCTTGACCGCCATGCTCGGCGCCAGCGCTCAAATTCGACGGCAAGTTCATCCTGCAGACCAAGACCGACGGTCCGGTCGACATGATGGTCGCCGACTATCGCGTCGCCCGGCGAGATCCGCGGCTATGCCCGCTTCGACCGCGAGCAGGTCGCGAGCGCTCGATCCGCCGACGCCAGCAGGCCCTGCTGGGCAAGGGCCATCTCGCCATGACCGTCGACCAGGGCCCCGACATGGAGCGCTATCAGGGCATCGTGCCGCTTGACGGCAACACGCTGACCGAGGCGGCGCACACCTATTTCGCGCAGTCCGAGCAAATCCCGACGCGGCTCAGGCTGTCGGCGGGGCCGCTGCTCGGCCGCGGGCGGCGGAACCGAAGCCTGGCGGGCGGGCGCCATCATGGTGCAGCATCTGCCGCGAGACGGCGGCATCAGCCCGATGCCGTTTTCGTCCGGCGATGCGCCGCGAGGGCGTCGAGGAGCAGGTCGCCGGAGGACGATGATTGGGTGAAGGCGCGGCTGCTGCTCGACACCGTCGAGGACCACGAACTGCTCGATCCGACGCTCAGCCCGGAGGAACTGCTCTACCGGCTCTATCACGAGGACGGCGTCACGGTTTATCCGGCCGGTCGCGCTCGTCCGCCACTGCACCTGTTCGCGCGACAGCGTTGCGGCGATGCTCCTGCGCTTTCCCGAAGAAGAACGCGCCGACATGGTCGACAACGGCGAAATCAGCGTCACCTGCGAATTCTGCTCGGCCAATTACCGGTTTGAACCCGAGAGCCTGGCCAGCGGCTAAATCCCCGGCAATTGTCGCTTTTGCGCTTCGAACCGGTGCAGACTGTCATTGACGGTGACAGTGGACCGTGACAGGTTTCGGGACAGAAAAGAAAAAGAAGAAAAAGAAGAAATGGGGAGACGGCATGGCTTCGCCGGCTGGGCACAGGGCTCGCCCTACCGGCCGGACATTCCATCGGACATCTTCTCGGACAGTTCGACATATTGGTCAGTCAGGAGAGAAACGCATGACCGAACTTGAAACAAAACTGAAACAAGCATCGAAGCTCGTCGGCCGGGGCAAGCTCTCGCGCCGCGACTTCATGCAGCTCGCCCTGGCCGCCGGCTTTACCGCCGCGGCCGCCAACGCCCTGTTCGTCAGGGCCGCCCGCGCCGAACCCAAGAAGGGCGGCACGTTGCGCGTCGGCAACGGCCATGGCGCGACCACCGATACGCTCGATCCCGCCACCTGGACCAACGGCCTCCAGGTCGACATGTCGGTCGGCGTGTTCGGCGCGCAGCTGATCCAGATCGACCAGAAAAACGCCGTCAAGCCGCATCTGGCCGAAGTCGATCGAGCCAGCCGACGGCGCCACGCAAATGGGTGTTCAAGCTGCGCAAGGGCCTGACCTTCCACAATGGCAAGACGGTCACCGCCACGATGTTGTCGAAACCTACAACTATCATCGCGGCGAGAATTCGAAGTCGGCGATCAAGATCGGCCTCGTCGATCGTCAAGGACATCAAGGCCGACGGCCCGGAAACGGTCGTCTTCACGCTCAACAGCGGCTCGGCCGACTTTCCCTACATCACGTCCGACTATCACCTGCCGATCTATCCCGCCAAGGACGGCGGCGGCATCGAATGGGAAAAGGGCGTGAGCGCCGGGCCCTATATGCTGGAGAGCTATCGAGCCGGGCGTGAAGGCGCGCTGCCAAGCGCAACCCCAACTATCACGTGTCCGACGCCGCCTGGTTCGACGACGTCGAGCTGCTGTCGATCGTCGATGTGACGGCGCGCACCAACGCGCTGATTTCCGGCGAAATCCACTACATCGACCGCGTCGACCTCAAGACCATCGACCTGCTCAAGCAGAATCCCGATCTCGAAATCACCAATCTCACCGGCTTCGGCCATTATGTGGCGCCGATGAACGTCACTGCGCAGCCTTTCGACAATCTCGATGTCCGGCTGGCGCTCAAATGGGCGATCGACCGCAAGGAGCTCGTCGACAAGATCCTGCTCGGTTATGGCACGCCCGGCAATGACAACCCGATCGCCCCGTCGATCAAATTCGCCACCAATCCCGAGCCGGTCTACACCTACGATCCGGAGAAGGTGAAGTTCCATCTCAAGAAGGCCGGGCATGGAGAATCTGAAGGTCGATTTCTCGACGTCGAACGCCGCGTTCTCCGGGCGCCGTCGATGCGGCACTGCTCATGCAGGCAGCAGGCCAAGGCGGCCGGCATCGACATCAATGTCATCCGCGAGCCCGACGACAGCTATTGGGACAATGTCTGGATGAAGAAGCCGTGGTGCATGTCCTACTGGGGCGGCAGGCCGACCTGCGACTGGATGTTCACCACCGCCTATGCAGGGCGGAGCCGCCTGGAACGACTCGTTCTGGAAGAATGCGAAGTTCAACGAGCTCCTGGTCGCCGGCGCGCGCCGAGACCGACGATGCAAAGCGTCAGGCGATGTATGCCGAGATGCAGCAGATCCTGCACGACGATGGCGGCGTCATCGTGCTGATGTTCAACAACTTCGTGTCGGCCAATTCCAAGGCGGTCGCTCACGGCGAACTCAACACCAACTTCGACGATGACGGCGGCTACATCTACGAGCGCTGGTGGATGGCGTGAGTTAGTTGCAACTCTGACACGACAAGTTCGGAAAGAAGGACCCCGTCAAGCGATTGACGGGGTCTTTGTTTAGTGAGACGTTGCCAATGAACGTTGCGCCGGGCCTGTTGAATAACAAATCAATTAATTCTGACGCGGCGTTAACAAGTAATGAGTCGCCAAGCTCCGTGCGAGATGCGCCGGCTCGACAATCGAAGTCAGGAGGAGACTGCGACATGACGGAAATCAACCACAAGCTGCAACTGGCGGCGGAACTCGCCGGCCGCGGCAAGGTCTCGCGCCGCGACTTCGTCCAACTGGCGCTGGCCGCGGGCCTCACGCTGGCGGCCGCCAACACGATGTTCGCCAAGGCCGTCCGCGCCGAGCCCAAGAAGGGCGGCACTCTCCGGATCGGCCTGGCCCATGGCGCCGACCACCGACTCGCTGGATCCCGGCCTCTATTCCGACCAGGGCACCGGCACAGCCTGCTGGGGCACGCTGTCGAACAGCCTGACCGAGATCGATCCCGCCGGCAATGCGGTTCCCGATCTCGCCGAGAGCTTCGAGCCGTCCGACGGCGCCAAGAAGTGGGTGTTCAAGCTGCGCAAGGGCGTCACCTTCCACAACGGCAAGACGGTGACCGCCGACGACGTCGTCGCGTCGCTACCGGCATCACATGGGCGAGGACTCGAAATCGGCCGCCAAGTCGCTGCTCGAGCCGGTCGCAGCGATCAAGGCCGACGGCGCGGAGACGGTCGTCTTCGAGCTCAACGGCGGCAATGCCGACTTCCCCTACATCGCCTCGCGACTATCACATCCCGATCATGCCGGCGAAGGACGGCGGCGGCGTCGACTGGGAGTCGGGCATCCGCACCGGCCCCTACGTGCTCGAGAAGTTCGAGCCGGGCGTCATCGCGACATTCAAGCGCAACCCGAACTACTTCAAAACCGGACAAGGCCTGGTTCGACGAGGTCGAGATGCTCGTCGATCACCGACGCGACGGCGCGCACCAACGCGCTGAACACCGGCGAAATCGCACTATCTGCACCGCGCCGATCTGAAGACGCTCGACCTGCTGAAGCAGAATCCCGAATATCGTGATCTTCGAGGTGACCGGCTACGGCCACTACATCTACGTGATGAACGTCACGGCGCCGCCCTTCGACAATGTCGATGTGCGCAAGGCGATCAAGTATTCGCTCAACCGCGAGGAGATCGTCGAGAAGGTGTTCCTCGGCCACGGCACGGTCGGCAACGACAACCCGATCGCGCCGACCGTCAAGTTCGCCATCGATCCGCAGCCGCAGCACGCCTACGATCCCGGAAATGGCCAAGAGCCTGCTCAAGAAGGCCGGGCTCGAGACGCTGAAGGTCGACCTCTCGGTCGCCGACGCGGCCTTCACCGGCGCCATCGACGCGGCGCTCCTGTGGCAGGAGCATCGCCAAGGCGGCGGGCATCGACATCAATGTCATCCGCGAGCCGGACGACGGCTACTGGGACAATGTCTGGCTCAAGAAGCCGTTCGTCGCCTCCTACTGGAGCGGCCGTCCGACCTGCGACTGGATGTTCACCACCGCCTATGCGGCGGATGCCGCCTGGAACGACACGTTCTGGAAGAACCCGCGCTTCAATGAGCTTCTGGTCGCAGGCCCGCGCCGAAACCGACGAGACCAAGCGCGCGGCGATGTATGCCGAGATGCAGCAGCTCGTCCATGACGATGGCGGCCTCGTCAACGTCGTGTTCAACAACTTCGTCGATGCCCATGCCAAGACGCTCGCCCATGGCGACATCGGCCGCGAACTGGCCGATCGACGGCATGAAGATCGCCGAGCGCTGGTGGTTTGCCACCTGATCGGGCTCGACAAAGGACCGGGAACTGCCGGGGGCCGGATCGCCACAGGGTGATCCGGCCCCCGATGTTTTTGAGTAGCGCCGGTTCACCGATCTGCTACTGTTCTGTTATAATGAGCCCCCGCAAAGGAGGCCAACGGGGAGCAAGATGCATCCGATCGCAAGGACGGTCCTGCAGCGCTTGGGCTTGGGTCTGTTGACGCTGTTCGTCGTCTCGGTGGTCATCTTCTCGTCGCTCGAGATGCTGCCGGGCGGATTTGCCGAGGCCATCCTCGGCCAGGCGGCGACGCCCGAAACGGTGGCCGCCTTCAACCGCGAGATCGGTCTCGACCGGCCCGCGACGGTGCGCTACGTCGAATGGATCGGCGGCGTTCTGACAGGCGATTTCGGCTACTCCTATGCCGGCCTCGGCGGCACCATCAAGCGCAGCGTCGCCGCCATGATCGCGCCGCGCCTCTACAACACCTTCTTCCTGGCCCTCATGGCGGCGATCATCGCCGTGCCGCTGTCGCTGGTCCTCGGCGTGATGGCCGCGCTCTATCGCAACAGCTGGTTCGACCGCATCGTCAATTCGGTGACGCTGACCACCATTGCCGTGCCGGAATTCTTCATCGCCTATATCCTGATGTTCTTCTTCGCCATCAAGTTGCCGCTGGTTCTATTCGCTCTCGACGGTGAGCGACACGACACCGCTTCTTCGAGCATATCTGCCGCGCGGCGCTGCCGGCCATCACGCTGACGCTGGTCATCGTCGCCCACATGATGCGCATGACGCGCGCGGCGATCATCAACCTGCTGGCCAGCCCCTATATCGAGATGGCGCAGCTCAAGGGCGTGCCGCGCGCGGCAGGTCATCGTGCAGCCACGCGCTGCCCAATGCCTGGGCGCCGATCGTCACCGTCATCGCCTTCAACCTCGCCTATCTCGTCGTCGGCGTCGTCGTCGTCGAGGTGGTCTTCGTCTATCCCGGCATCGGCCAGCTGATGGTCGATGCGGTGTCGCAGCCGCGACATGCCGGTGGTGCAGGCCTGCGCGCTGATCTTCGCCGCGACCTACATCCTGCTCAATCTCTCCGCCGACATCGTCTCGATCGTCACCAATCCGAGACTGCTGCATCCGAGATGACCGCCGAAGCCGCCAACGCCGTCCGCGCCGTCACGCGCGCGCCGCAGCCGCATCGAAAGCGCCATGGCGCGAGCTCGAAGAAGGCGCCGGTCAGCGCCTGGTTCGGCATGATCGTCATCGCTCATCTATGCCATCGGCGCGATCTTCGCGCCGCTGATCGCGCCCTATGGCGAGGCTGAAATCGTCGGCAAGGCCTATCAGCCGTCGAGCGCGCGAATTCCTGGCTCGGCACCGACCAGATCGGCCGCGACATGCTCTCGCGCCTCATCTACGGCGCGCGCAACACGATCGGCATCGCGCTTGATCACCACGCTCGCTGTCGTTCTGCGTCGGCGGCACGCTCGGCGTGCTTGCCGCGATCTCAAGCGCGGCTGGTTCGACCAGGTGCTGAGCCGCGTGGTCGATGCGCTGATGGCGATCCCGCGTGCTCATCTTCGCGCTGATGCTGCTCGTCGTCTTCGGCAAGAGCGTCGTCGAACCTCATCCTCATCCTCGCCGTGCTCGACTCGACCCGCGTCTTCCGCCTGGCCCGCGCCACGGCGCATGAATGTCGTGGTGATGGATTATGTCGAGGCGGCGAAGCTGCGGGGCGAGAAGCTGGGCTGGATCATGCTTCAAGGAAATCCTGCCCAACATCCTGCCGCCGCTGGTCGCCGAGTTCGGCCTGCGCTTCTGCTTCGTGTTCCTCACCATCAGCGCGCTGTCCTTCCTCGGGCGTCGGCATCCAGCCGCCGACCGCGGACTGGGGTTCGATGGTGGCGCGAGAACAAGACGCTCATCACCTATGGCGACATCACGCCGCTCTATCCGGCCGGCGCCATCGCGCTGCTGACCGTGGCCGTCAATTTCGTCGTCGACTGGTTCCTGCACAAGACGAGCGGACTGCGCGATGAGCACTGAGAAGAAACGCGTCAAGGGCGACGATGCTGCTCGAGATCCGCGGCCTCCAGATCGAGGGCATGAGCGACGACGTCTGGCATCCGATCGTCAAGGGCGTCGACCTCACGCTGAAGCGCGGCGAGGTGCTGGGCCTGATCGGCGAATCGGGCGCCGGCAAATCGACCCTCGGCCTTGCCGCCATGGGCTTTGCCCGGCCCGGCTGCCGCATCACCGCCGGCTCGCATCGTGTTCGACGGCATCGATCTGCATCAAGGCGAGCGAGGAGGAGCAGCGCACGCTGCGCGGCTCGCGCATCGCCTATGTGGCGCAGAGCGCGGCGGCCGTCGTTCAATCCGGCGCACCGGCTCATCGACCAGACCGTCGAAACCGCCGTCGGCCACGGCATCATGATCGCGCGACAAGGCCGAAGCCGACGCCCGCGATCTCTACCGGCCGCCTGCAGTCTGCCCAATCCCGAGACGATCGGCGAGCGCTATCCCGCATCAGGTCTCCGGCGGCCAGTTGCAGCGCGCCATGACCGCCATGGCCATGTCCTGCCGGCCCGACCTCATCATCTTCGACGAGCCGACGACGGCGCTCGACGTCACCACGCAGGTCGAGGTGCTGGCCGCCATGCGCGACATCGTCGAGCAGTTCAACACCGCGGCCATCTACATCACCCACGATCTCGCCGTGGTCGCCCAGATGGCGCATCGCATCATGGTGCTGCGCTACGGCAAGCTCGTCGAGGAGGCGCCGACCCGCGAGATGCTGAAGCGCGCCCACCCAGGACTACACCAAGACGCTGTGGGCGGTGCGCAAGCTGCGCCAAGCCGGAATCGATCGGCGACGACATCGTGCTCCGCATCCACAACGTCGATGCGAGCTACGGCGGCGTCGTCAAGGTGCTCGACAATGTCACCGTGCAGGTGCCGCGCGGCCGCACCGTGGCGGTCGTGGGTGAATCGGGCTCGGGCAAGTCGACGCTGGCGCGCGCCATCACCGGGCTCCTGCCGCCGATCAAGGGCGAGATCTATTTCAACGGCAAGCCGCTGCCGCGCGCGCTGCAAGGATCGCGACAAGGACACGCTGCGCCGCATCCAGATGATCTACCAGTCGGCCGATACCGCGCTCAATCCGCGCCAGAAGGTGCGCGATATCATCGGCCGGCCGCTCGAATTCTATCTCGGCCTGAAGGGCGCGGCGCGCGACCGGCGAGATCGTCGAGCTCCTGGAGCTGATCGAGACTCAACGAGGCTACATCGACCGCTTCCCGGGCGAACTGTCGGGCGGCCAGAAGCAGCGCATCTGCATCGCCCGGGCGCTGGCGGCCGAGCCGGAGCTCATCATCTGCGACGAGGTGACCTCGGCGCTCGACCAGATCGTCCAGGAGGAAATCCTCAAGCTGCTGATGCGCCTGCAGAAGGAGACCAACGTCTCCTATCTCTTCATCACCCACGACATCGCCACGGTGCGGGCGATCGCCGACGAGATCGTCGTCATGCATCAGGGCAAGGTGGTGCAGCAGGGGCCGCAAGATCCAAGGTGCTGTCGCCGCCGCATCCGCGCCTATACCGAGCTGCTGCTGTCCTCGGTGCCGGAGATGGATCCCGACTGGCTGACCCGCCTGCTCGAGAAGCGGGCCGCCAAGCCGCAAGCCGCGGCTCAGAGCACCAGCTGATAGGCCGCGGGCACGAAGCGGTAACCGCCCTCGGTGGCCTTCTCGACATAGCCGACCGATGGGAAGGGCATGTGATAGCTGGTGAAGGGGATGCGATCCGCCGCCAGCATGTCGAGCACCTTTTTGCGCGTCGTTGCAGCGCCCTCCTTGTCGGCATCGAATTTTACATGCCATTCCGGCCGTTGCATCGACAGCACGAAATGATTGCAGAAATCGGCACCGATCAGCAGCCGTGCGCCCTCGCTCTCGAGATGGAAGGCGAGGTGGCCGGGCGTGTGGCCGAAGGCTTCGATGGTGCGGATGCCGCCGGCGATTTCAGCCTCGTTCTTGACGAATGTCATCTTGTCGCGGAGCGGCACCACATTGGTTTGCACCAGCTTGGCCGCACCTTCTGTGGCGCCCGACAGCCGCTCCGGCGCCGACCAGAAACCATATTCGGTTTCGCCGATCACATAGCGTGCATTGGGACATAAAGGCTTGCCGTCCGCCATGGTGCCGCCGATGTGGTCGGGATGGCAATGACTGATGACGACGATGTCGATTGACTCCGGCGAAATCCCCGCCGCATCCAGGAGGGTGGCAAGCTGGCCGCCGTTGGCCCCGCCACGTCCGGTATCGAAGAGAATGAGTTCCTTGCCGGTATTCACCACCAACGGTGTGAAGACGATCGCCATCTTGTCGGCCGGGAGGAAATTGGCTTGCAGCAGGGCTGCCACATCCTCGGGCTTCTGGTTGACGCCGAAAATCGTCTCCGGCTTCTCGACCATCCACGAGCCGTCGAGAATGGCGGTAATTTCGAAGCCACCCAGCTTGTAACGATGCACGCTCGCCGGCGCCACGCCGAGCATTGGGGCCGCGGCAAGCGCCGCTACCGGCAAAGCCGCGCCGGCCGCTAATGCGGCGGCACCCTGGAGCAATCTGCGTCTGTTTGTCATTGCGCCTCTCCTCTCTAGTTTGGTAACAAATCAAATTACGCTTGGACCGGGTCCGATATTCGGCAGGCGCCGCTCCTCACGTGGATTTGATCGGGGCGCAAACCGGGGCGCCAAAGGTAACAACGGCATGAACATTCTCGCAATCAGCGGTGCGCTTCGCCGCGGCTCGACCAACACCGCCCTGCTGCGCGCGCTGCAAGGCCTGGCGCCCGAGGACATGAAAGTCGAAATCGCTACATTGCATGGCATCCCCCTCTATGACGGCGACGTCGAGAAGGCGGCAGGAAAACCACAGGCCGTGCTTGATCTCGATGCGCGCATCCAAGCCGCCGACGGCATCATCATCGCAACGCCCGAATACAATTTCTCGATCCCGGGCGTCTTGAAGAACGCCACCGACTGGCTGTCGCGGCGTGCCACTCCGTTCAAGTGGAAACGCCTCGGCCTCATGGGTTCAAGTGCCGGCGCCTTTCTCGGCACGGGCCGCGCCCAATACCACCTCCGGCAGAACCTCCAAGCCCTGGAAGCCATCGTGATGCCCAAGCCCGAAATCTTCATAACCAACAATGAAGCGAAGTTCGATGCGGATGGAAACCTGACGGACGAAGCGACCCGGACGCGCCTGGTCGCCTGGCTCAAGGCCTTTCACGACTGGGTGGAAAGGAAGCCCTAGAAGCGCTAGTGACCCGCCACTTCCGGAATCCGCGTGGCCGGCGGCGTGTTGCGGCTCCGGCCCGATCTGACGAGGCCGTCGATCACGGTCATGCCGATGCCCGGCAGATCGCCGAGTGCCATCGAGTGCAGCAGGTCCTTGCCCGATGAATGCTGGGCCTTGTCCATGAACACAAAGTCGGCGGCCTTGCCGGTTTCAATCAAACCGCAATCGAGATTGCGCAGCCGCGCCGTATTGCCGGTGGCGAAGCACACAACCGTTTCGGCGCCGACTTCGCCCAGCGATGCCAGCATCGAAATCATGCGGATGATGCCGAGCGGCTGGGCGCCGGAGCCGGCCGGCGCGTCGGTTCCGAGGATCACCCGTTCGAGCTGAGCCATTTCCTTGGCCGTCCGCAAGGTAAAGAGCGCGGCGCGCTCGTTGCCGTTGTGCACGATTTCGAGAGCGCGCTCACAGCGCTCGCACAGGCAACGGATCTGGGAATCGGGCAGAGCCGTGTGGCCGCCATTGATGTGGCCGATCACGTCGGTGTCGGCTTCGAGCACGACATCGGCGTCGATCAGTCCCGAGCCCGGAATCGAGGGCCCGCCGGTGTGAATGGTCGAGTTGATGCCGTATTTGCGGGCCCAGTGCACCATCTTGCGGGCGGTGGCGCCGTCCTTGATCTGGCCGAGGCCGACTTCGCCGAGGTAGCGCACGCCGGCGCTGGCCATCTCGGCGAAATCCGCCTCCTCGAGACCCGGCTCAATAACCGGCGCGCCGGCATGCACCTTGACGCCGCTCGGCCTGAAATTGCGGAAGGCGCGTTCGGCGAAAATCGCCATGGCCTTGACGCCGATTGGATCGCGCGGCCGGCCCGGCATGTGAACCTCGCCGGCTGAAATCATCGTGGTGACACCGCCATGCAGACAGGAATCGATCCAGCCGAGCTGGTTCTGGCGCGGCGTCCAGTCGCCGGCAACGGGGTGAACGTGGCTGTCGATCAGGCCGGGCGCCACTGCGACGCCATTGGCATCGATAATTGTGGTGGCGCCGGACGTATCAAGATCCTTGTGGCGGCCGATGGCCGAGATTTTGCCATCCGCGGCAACGATCGTATCGCCATCGAGTATGGGGTTCCTGATGTCGCCAGACAGCAGCAGGCCGATATTGCGGATGACAAGCTTGGCGGGTCCGGCCGGTTTTGCTTCTTCATGTGCCATAGGCGCGTCCCCTCGGAGCCTGTTCTGCCATTGACCTTTCGATGATGGCTTTGCGCACCCGATCGGGCATGGCCGGCACCTTTCTGATGCGGGCGCCGGTGGCATGCCATATGGCATTGAGAATGGCGGGTGCGGTGGGGATCAGCGCCTGTTCGCCGATCCCCTTGGCGCCGAACGGCCCGACCGGCGAATTGTCCTCGATGATGATCGATTCGACCGGCGGCATGTCGCCCGCCGTCGGGATCAGATAGTCGTGCAGGTTCTCGCCGTGGCCGGGATGGAACTCCTCCATCAGCGCCATGCCCAGGCCTTGCGCGATGCCGCCTTCGATCTGTCCCTCGATGAGGGTGGGATTGATGGCCCGGCCCACGTCATGAGCGGCGGTCATCTTGACGACCTTGACGGTTCCCAACTCCATATCGACATCGACCTCCGCCATGTGGGCGCCGAAGCCGTAGACGGCGTAGGGGTTGCCCTGACCGTTGGCATCGAGCGCAGTGGTGGGCGGGTCGAATGTTTCTTCGGCGCACAGGACATAGCCAAAGCGATCGACAGGCAAATCCGGCAAGGCGATGCTGCGTGTGGCCTCGCCATCGTAAATGGTGACTCTGCCATCGGCAAAGTCGATGGAAGCAGAAGCCCCGGCATTGGCGAGCCTGAGAATGGCGCGGCGCAGCGCGCCGCCGGCCAGTTGCGCCGCCTTTCCGGTGACGAAAGTCTGGCGCGAGGCGGAGGTCTTGCCGCAATCGGGTGTCAGATCGGTGTCGGCTGATATCAGATCGAAGCGCGAAAGGGCGGCGCCAATCGCATCGGCACAGATCTGGGTGACGACTGTATTCGAACCCTGGCCGATATCGACGGCGCCTTGGTGCAGTGCGATGCGGCCGTCGGGCTTGAGGCCCACGCGAATGGTCGAGGGATTGGCGAGCGAGGTGTTGCCGCAGCCATACCACATTCCCGCAACCCCGATGCCGCGGCGCATGGGGCCGCGCTGCCGGCGGTTGGCTGCTTCGGCATCCCGCCCGGCGCGCCGCCAATGGGGCCGCAGCGCCTCGAGACAGGAGAGAATGCCGACGCCTTCGCCGATCACCTGTCCGGTAGCGGTCGGTTGATCGGGACGAAGCGCATTGAGAATGCGGAACTCGAGCCGGTCCATGCCCAGCTTGATCGCCAGCTCATCGAAGATCTGTTCCTGGGCGATGCCGGCCTGCGGCACGCCGAAGCCGCGAAACGCGCCGGCGGGCACGATATTGGTATGAACCGCCCGAGCCACGGCGCGGTAGTTCGGCACGAAGTAGGGGCCCGAGGCATGGACAGGCACGCGATTGGCAACCGTCGGGCCCCAGGACGCATAGGCGCCGGTGTTGAAGTCGCCATGAAAATCGATGGCCAGCAGTTTGCCATTGGCGTCGGCGGCGGCACGCATGCGCATCCGGCCCGGATGGCGCTTGGTCGTCGTCATTACCGACTCGGCTCGCGAATAGACCATGCGCACCGGGCGCTTCAGATGCCAGGCGGCGACCGCCAGAAAGGGTTGGACGCTGAGATCGAGCTTGGAGCCGAAGCCGCCGCCAACAGCGCTTGGAATGATGCGCACGTCGCCGGGTGCGATGCCCAGAATCTTCGCGGTTTCGTCTCGGTCCAAATAGGGTGACTGGGTGCAGGCCTGGATGATCAGCCGGTCACCGTCGCGGCGCGCGAAGCCTGCCTCGGGCTCGATATAGGCATGTTCCACGAAGCCCGTTTCGAATTCACCTTCGACGGTGGCGTGGGCGGCGGCCAGCGCGTTCTCGACATCGCCCTTCACCACGCGGCCGCGAATAAGAATGTTGCCGGCGCGCCCAGCGTGAACGAGGTCGGCACCCTCGGTCAACGCCTCTGCCATCGTCAGGCATGGCGGCAGCACTTGCCATGTCACGGGGAATTTGGCGAGGTCCAGAGCTTCAACCACATCTGTCTCCCCGACGATGGCGGCCACCGCTTCGCCGCGGAAGCGCGTCTCGGTTTCGGCAAATACCGGCTGGTCGGCGAGAGGTTGAATGACGCCGAAGCAGTTTTCGCCGGGAACGTCCCTGGCCGTGAACACCCGCGCAAGGCCGGGGTTCTGTTTCACGTAAGCATCGAGATCGCCGAATGAGAATCCGGCGCGGTGATGCGGGCTGCGGACCACCCGCAAGAGAAGCGAGTCCGCCGGCCATTCATCGCCGCCGAAGATTTCCGATCCGTTGATTTTATTCACTCCATCCAGCCGTTCGATTCGCGCGCCGACCGCGTGACCGGCGTCCGGCAGGGATTGCGGCGGCGCCTCGCGATGCGCGTCCATGATGGCCGCGATGATCTTGCGGTATCCGGTGCAGCGGCAGAGAACGCCGGCGATCGCATCAAGCACTTGCGGCTCGGACGGCATAGCATTTTGCTCAAGCAGCGTGATTGCCGAGATCAGCATTCCCGGCGTGCAGATGCCGCATTGCGCCGCGCCGTGGCGCAGGAAAGACGCCTGCAGCCTCTCCGCCAACGCCGAGCGCTTGCTCAATCCTTCAATCGTCACGACATCGCGTCCTTCAACCTGCGCGGCGGCGACAAGGCAGGCACAGACCGGTTCATCGTCGAGCAGCACGGTGCAGGCGCCACAGTCGCCGGCATCGCAGCCCACCTTGGTTCCTCTGAGGCCCAGCTCATCGCGAAGGAGCTTGGTGAGGCGGGTGGTCGGGCTGGCTGAGGCCTTGACCTCTTCCCCGTTCAGCCGGAAGGAAATCCCGGATGCGCCGAAGCGGTCCATCATCGGGCACACTCCTCGACGCAAGTTTCGACGGCACGGCGGATCAGGGTGAGTGCTGCCTCGCTGCGATAGGCCGCGGTGGCGCGCACATCATCGATGGGTGTCAGGCCAGTGAGCTCCCTCTCCGTGATGCGCCTGCTCACTCCAATTTCAGCGGGAGCACCTACCAATGCGGTTTCGGCGTCCCGCATGCGTTGAGCCACGGCCGAACACGACCCCACCGCGATCCGCGCCTTGGCGATCCGGCCATCCCCGCCCTTCTCGATTATGGCAGCGACGATGGCGATGGAGATCACCAAATAACGCCGCGCGCCAAGTTTAAGAAACGCTGAAGGGCCTTCGATGGTCCGTGGCACAATGATCGCCGAGACCAACTCGCCTGGCCGCAGAGCGGTCTTGCGGTAATCAACGATAAATTGCGACAGCGGGACCTTGCGGGGCGCTGTGCCGTCGGCGCGGATTTCCACCTCCGCATCGAGGGCGAGAAGCGGCGGCACGCCGTCGGCAGCGGGGGAAGCATTGCAGAGATTGCCGGCGACCGTGCCGGTATTCTGAATCTGGATCGAACCCACCTCGCGCGCCGCGGCCTTGAGCGCATCGAAGGCGCGCGGCAGGTCGCTCCGGACAATTTCGGTCCATGTCGTGCGGGCGCCGATGCGGACCTCACCGGGGCCGATGGCGATGCCCGACAATTCACGCACCGCGGAGATATCGACAATCGCCCCGTTGGCAGGCCGGTCGCCCAGCGACGGATAGAAATCCGTGCCGCCTGCGAGGATCCGGGTTCCCGGCCTCGCCAGTGCCTTGAGCGTATCGTCAAGCGAGTCGGAACGGGCATAATCGCTGGCTTTTGCCGGGGTCATCGCCGAGCCTTCAACACAAGCGTTTCAGAAAGGCAAGGAAGACCTTGCGCTCCGGCGCCGAAAGCGGCTGTAAGGTCTCCTCGGTAATCGCCACGGCGCGCGGTTCATAGGTTTGCGCCATGCGGCGGCCGGCCTCCGTGAGATCGACGACGATCCGTCTGGCATCGTCCCTGTCATTGCGCGTCTCCACCAGACCCCTTCGCAGAAGCCTTTCGACAACGCCCTTCACCGTGGCGGCATCCATCGCCGTCTGGCGCCCTAGGGCGTTTTGCGATGAAGCGCCCGCCTCCATGAGCTTGGCCAGAACCGCCCATTGCGTCGGCGTCGTCTCGTCGCCGATCGTGGCGGCGAACAAACCGGCGTGACGCTGGCTCACCTGACGCAGCACGAAGCCCACCTGCTCATCGAGGCGATAGGCGAAGCCGTCGCGGCCCCGCGGCGCCGGCGATCTCAGTGCCATAGCCTTGCTCATCTCTTCACCGCAATCCGTCCTCACCCTTGATCTCATGCTTGGCAAGCCCGCCGACGCGCGGCAACGGCCGCCCGCTGTCGGTTACCGCGACGGCCACCATGATCTCATTGGCGCGGGGCGCGTCGTTCACCCGCACCTCCATGCCGTCGAAGTGACTGCGGACGAAGGCCGCATCCTTGTGGCCGAGCGGAATATCCAGCGCCACGCCAAGCCCGCCACGCTTCTTCGAGGATGGAATCAATGCGGCACCTTTCCCCAGAATTTTGCGAAACGGCGCACCCAGTTTGGGATGCAGAATCGCGGCGGCATGTTCAAGCTCGCCGTTTTCGCCGACGGCCGCGGCCTTGCCGTAGCTCTCGACCTTACCGCCTTCGATTCCAAGTGCTGCGACGGCCTTTTCGGCGAGAATGCCGCCCAGCTCCTCGCCGATATCGATGAGCTCGGTGAGGTCTTCCTGATAACGGCCGGCGAAGGGATTTTCGATCACCGCGATGGCCGCAGCGCGTCTGGTGGGGGGCGCAATTGGCTTGCCGCCCTCGATTGCCGTTTCCTCGACCACGATCAAAAATTTTCGGACCTTCGACTTCATCGCAGTCCGTCCTTCCCGGCAATTTCATTGGCTTTCAGACCGCCGGCGCGGGCATGAATGCGCGGGCCCGTCGTCATGACTAGAATGACCGCCATTTCGTCGCCGCGCGGCGCATCGGCAATGCCGACTTCCATCGCGTCAAAGTGGCTCCTCACATAGGAGGCATTGACATGGGTAACCGGAATGTCGATCCGCGTGCCCGGTCCTCCGACCTTCTTGGTGGACGGCACGATGGCCTTGGTATCGCCGAGCACCTGGCGCATGGCGTAACCGCCGGGCGCATGCCACAGCGCGCCATGCTCGATTTCGCCGGCCGCACCGACAATCGCCCCCTTGCCGTAGCCTTCGATGTCCTCGGGAGTTGCCGCCGAGAGCGGCGAGAAGCTTGCGCGCCATGTCGAGGCCGAGCGGCTCGAGGTCCTGCATGAAGGGCGTGATCTCTTCAACGTAGCGCCCGGCAAAGGGATTGTGGATCACCGCCGCAATGCTGCCGCGCCGCAGCGGTTTTGCCGGCGCCGGCCCGCCCTCATGTAGAATATCCTCGACGGCAATCGAATACTTGCGCGTCTTGACCTCAGGCATGGCAGGCACCCTGCATCTCGAAGGAGAATAACGGAACAGGTGAAGGCTGCAGCGTGCCGACCGTCCGCGTCGTGCCTTGCAGGTGCATGGCGGCGGCAGCGATTTGCCCGGACTCCACCAGCTGGCGCGACGCGGCGGGCGCCGGCATCGAGGGCCATTTCGATTTCAGCGGAGGAAAGCGGCCCGACCGAAACGTGTCACGGGCAAGTCGCGCAGATCCGAATCCGGCTGCAGGCTGGATGCCGGCTGCCGGACGATGCCGGGATGGCCGGGCAGGTCGACGGCATTGGCGATGATGGTCGCCGCCGCGTCCGCAGCCGCGGCCGTTTCGGCAAGAACGGTGACCGCATCGGCAATGCCGAGCGAAAAGCTGCGGCCGCGCCAGCCGCTCGTCGCAATGCCGCCGATGCCGTCTTCCGCGCGGATCGTTGCCGTGGCGAAGAGAGATGGCGCATCCGGCCGGTCGATGAGGCCGGTCACGAAGGATTGGCCGGGCGCCGAGATAAAGCGCAATGTCGCCGCCGTTATTGACATAGGCCTTGCTCAGCCTGGCCGCGGCAAGCATGGCGCCTAGAATTTCCTCGGCGACCGCGCCGGCAACCGCCGCCATCGGCGTGATGAAGGTTTCGCTCGCGTATGGCAAAACCGCATCATGCATGCGCCGAGCAACTGGTCCCTCAAGGAAACAAGAGCCGGGACGGACCGGCGAACGCAGTTCATCCAGTTCGCCGCACAATTCATCGAGAAGGCCGTGGAACCGCCTGGCAGCGGCGCCATAGGCGGAAGCCACCTCCTCTGCGGCGCCATAGGCCTCGACGATGAGATCGATGGGTCCATCCTGCATGTGAAGACGGCGGCCATCGGCGAGCATGGCGATATGGTGACGAGCTTCAGCCATGGCCGGAGTCTCCCCGGCGCAGATTGAGCGGCCATGGATTTTCGGGATGCTGGCCGACCTGCAGCGTGTTGTAGGTGCCTTGCAGGGAGGCCAGATCGCGGATTTCGCCGACATGGCCGCCGAGTGCCGCATAGTCGTCGCGGCGCATGGTGAATTCAATGGGTGCAACCAGCGCCGGCGTCGGCACGTAACCGAAGGCATTCTGCGGCAGCCGCGTCACATCGACCATGAAGGTGATGCCGCCGCCCGGCCAGACATAGACCGGAGCGCCGCCGCAGGTGACTTTCGTGAGCGCGTCCTTGACCGATCTGGTGAGCCGCACCGGATTTTCCGTGACCCCGGCGCGCAGCGATCCGCCGGCACCTCCCATGAACAGAACGGTCGAGCAGGCGGGTTCGCAGTTCTCCTTGATGCGTTCGACGGACTCCGCAAGATCGGCTGGAAGATCGCGTTCGACGGGCTGGAGCTTGTCATCAAGCTCGAAATAGGCATGGTTTTCGCCGGTCGTGCTGACCATCAGCAAACGCAGGCCCGGCCATGCCTCCTTGGCATCGAAGGGACCCAGAATGGCAAGCGGGTCGGAGATATCGGTTCCGCCCCAGCCGGTGCCGGGATTGGCGACCTGGAAATAGCGTCCGGGCGTCGAGCGGCGGCCCTTCAACTTGATGCCGGTGTCGCGGACGCCGAGGAACTTGCCGGCCTGATGTTCGGAGAGTACGCCGGTAATGTGATCGTCGACCACCACGACATCGTCGATCTTTCCGAACCATTGCTTGGCGAACATGCCGATCGTCGCGGAGCCGCAGCCGACGCGCATGCGCTCTTCCGCAACACCATTTACGATGGGCGGCAGGCCCGCCTGGACGAGTGACGGTCGGCGCCATCATCGACGGTCAGCTCGACGGCGTGACCGTTGCTGAGATTGAGCAGAGTTTCGCAGGTGACGCGGCCTTCCTTCTTGGTGCCGCCGGTCAGGTGATGGACGCCGCCGAGCGACAACATCTGCGAGCCGTATTCGCCGGTCGTCACATGGCCGACGGGTTCGCCCTGGGCCCGCACCAGATTGCGCTCCGGCCCGAGGAAACGGTCGGTATCGATCTTCACCTTGACGCCGCAATAGCTGAAGATGCCCTCGGTCACGACGGTCACCATGTCGACGCCGTCGACCTCCGAGGACACGATGAAGGGTGCGGGCTTGTAGTCCGGGTAGGTGGTTCCAGCACCTATGGCGGTCACGAATGGCGGCGGCTGGTTGACGATGCCGCCGTCCCATTCGCCGCCGCGGCTGAACTCGACAAGTTTCTGCCCATGATCGAGGGCGCGGTTCAGAACGATGTGCGGATCGAGGCGGACCAGCCGGCCATCGTGGTTGGCATAGCGGTCGCAGGCGCCGGCCATGCCGGGGCGGATGTAACAGAGCACGGGACAGGCATCGCAGCGGATCTTGCCGCCGGCGTCTGCTGTCTCGGTCGCGTTCTGAATCATGCCGAATAGTCACCGGGCAAAGGTGGAGCTACTCATTTGTATACAAATAAGTTGCACCGCGATCGCGATGAAGTCAAGTCCAGGGCCGAGGTTGAAAGACTGATGGCGCCCTAATAATTGCCGACGATCGCGTGCCAGGCGTAGCCGCGGTGGAGGGGCGTAAAGGTGAAGGAGAAATCGCGGGCTGCTGCCTGCCTCCGCAATTCATCCCGCAAGCCGGCGCAGGGTGTGACGCCGAACCAGCCGAGCCAGGTAAACAGTGCGGCACGCGCAGGTTTTGGCAATCTCTCGCATTGGCCGAAATCGACGATGTGGAGCTGGCCTCCGGGCGCCAGAAGGTTCAAGCCCTGGGCAATGGCCTGCCGCCACGCCGGAATCATCGACAGCGTATAGGAAAAATAGACCCTGTCGAAGCGGTTGCGGCTGAAAGCAAAGCGCGGATCGAAGCAGGCCGCGTCACCCAGTGCGAGCGCTACACGCCCGCCGAGGCCGGCGCGTTGGACGGCGCCCGCCGCAGTCTTGAGCATTTCACCGGAAATGTCGCAACCGTGGAAGCGCGTCAGCGGATAGCGGCGCGCGGCGGCCACGAGGTTGCGGCCGGTTCCGCAGCCGATCTCGAGCACATGCCCGCCGGGCGGCGGATCGAGGCGGCGGATCAGCGTATCGCGGCCAAGCAGATAAAAGCGGCGGCTGGCATCGTAGAAATGGCGCTGGTGCCGGTACATCCGGTCCATCGCCTGGCCATGGCCGGAGGCAAAGCCGGTCATGCGAGTTCGTAGATGTGGAAGCCGCCATAGATCGACGACCTGTCCCTGGCGCCCAGCTCGCGCGAACGTTCGGCCAGATAGCGCCATTTTCCGAGCACCGCATCATCGACGCGGCCGGGAAGGATGGTTTCGGTCCCGGCGGTGCGGAAGATGACGCGCGCGCCGGGTGCGGCGGCGCGCGCGATGGCGCGCCCAGAGACCGTTCAATTGCCCGTCGGTCATCCAGTCCTGCGCGTCGAGAAGCACAAAACGATCGGCACTTGCCGCGGGCATCTGAAGCAGGGCGTCGGTCATCGAAATCTGGCGGATGCCGACCCGGCCGGCGCGTTCGCGCAACTGCGGGAAGTTGCGCTCCTGGAGATAGGGTGGCAGCGGCCCCGAGCCGCCCGGCGCATAGCTGCGGCCGAAGGCCTGCCAGGCGAAATAGTTTTCACGGAGCGGGAAAGCGCAGGTGAGCCGCTCAAGACGCCCTTGCAGCACTTCCGACATCGCCCTGCCGCCGGCCAGTGCCTCATATTGCGCGGGCGGAATGCCGAGGCCGTAGAGCGACACGTGGCGATCGGTGATCCACTTGACCAGCTTGCGCTCGAACAGCGGCGCGATCTCGCGTGTCGAAGAAAGCCTTCTGTTCCTGAAGAGAACGGGCATTCAGCAAGCCGCTTATGTTCTTGCTGTAACCTCGCGCCACCAGGTGGCCCAAGCCGATACAGCGGCCGAGCAGGCCTTTGCGATAAATATTCTTGGTAAATTGGGAGAGACGGCGGCGCCCCGTCCACCCCCGGCCTTCCCAGTAGTCCCGCGTCGCCGCGTCGAGGCGAGGGCGCAGAAATGTCCGGTAGTCGCCGATATTCCGCCTATCGTCGGCCTCGCCGAAAAAGCGGTAGTAGCTGTCCCATCCGGGAAGATGCCTGAGGCCGGCGAGCTTGAGCCGCGACAGCGCGACATGGGCGCGGTTGAGGTCGACCGCCGTGATCTGCGCCGGGTTGGCCGTGAGATAGCTGAGGATGTTGCAGCCGCCGGAGGCGATGGCAACGATATGGTGGTGGGGCTCGATTTCCATGGCGGCAAGATCGACGAGCGGATCTTCCCAGATCTGGGGATAGACCAGTCCGCTGAAGGCCAGGGTGAACAGGCGTTCCAGCAGGCCGTCGACGCTCACCACCTTGCTGCGATGGACGGCGCGCTTGAGCAGCAGGCGTCCCGAGACGTTAAGGGTTTCGGCTGTCGTCGCATCGGTCATTGTTGCGGGGCTCCGTGAAATTTTGCGTTCGTTTCATGGAGCTAGAATGCGATTATGACTGTTCGGTCACGGAATTGTGCCGGTTCGACTGCGGCCGTCCGGCACCCGCAGGAATGATGCGGCTGTCATCAAAGCTTCATGCAATTCAGATGGTAAGGGGATTCCCGCAGCAACGCGCGTCTCCGAATGCCCGCCGATTTATCCAAACCCTTCAGTTCCGCGCCATCTTCATCTCCGACATCCACCTGGGAACGCGCGGCGCCCAGACCGCGGCTCCTCCTGGATTTCCTCGCGTCAAACCGAAAGCGATCAGCTCTATCTCGTCGGCGATCTCATCGACAACTGGGCGCTGCGCAAGGCCTGGTATTGGGACCAGCTGCACAACGACGTGATCCAGAAGATCCTGCGCAAGACGCGCAAGGGCACGAAGCTCATCTACATCCCCGGAAATCACGACGAGAATTTTCGCGATTTCATCAATCTCCGCTTTGGCCGCGTGGCAATTCTCGAAGACGCGGTGCATGTCGGCGCCGGCGGCCGCCGCTATCTGGTGCTGCATGGCGACAAGTTCGACGGCGTCGTCTGCTTCGCGCCCTGGCTCGCCAAGCTCGGCGACTCGGCCTATGAAATGTCGATGAAGCTTGAATGCGGCTGGTGAATCGGCGTCCGCCGCCTGCTTCCGTCTGCCCTATTGGTCGCTCTCCGCCTATCTCAAGTACAAGGTCAAGAAGGCGGTCGAATTCATTTCCCGTTTCGAGGAGGCGGTGGTGCGCGAGGCCAGGGCGCGCGATTGCCAGGGCGTGATCTGCGGCCACATCCATACGCCCGACGATCGCATGATCGACGGCATTCACTATCTGAACGACGGCGACTGGGTGGAAAGCTGCACCGCCCTCGTCGAGCATTTCGACGGCCGCTTCGAGATCATCGATTGGAAACTCCGTTCTCTAGTCGGTCAGACGATTCCAGCGCTTGCACCTCCGGTGACCGGGCGCTCGGCTGCCTTGGCCTTGCGATAGCCCGACGCGCGGTAGACGGCGGTCGGATCGATGGCGCCACCCTTGCGGCGGCGGGCCTCGGCGAGGATCGGGCGACACGTCGGTGATGAAGGCCTGCTTGACGATGCGGTGGCCGACCATGACATCGCTTTCGTCCTGTGCGGCCGCCAGCGCCTCGCGGTCGACCAGCGAGGCCTGCACATAGGCGCGGACGATCTCGATGGCCGAACCGATGAGGCTTTCGATCGGATCGGTCACATTGTGCGACTGGTCGATCATGTAGGCCGGCGCGAAGCCCGGCGCCTTGCGCAATTCGGCATCGACCAGCTCGTTGAAGACGAGGAACAGGCGGAAGGGATCGATCGAGCCCGAATCGAGATCGTCGTCGCCATATTTCGAATCGTTGAAGTGGAAGCCGGCGAGCTTCTCGACGCGGATGAGGCGCGCCACGATCTGCTCGATATTGGTGTTGGGCGCGTGGTGGCCGAGATCGACCAGGCATTTGGCCTTGGGGCCGAGTTCGCTCGCCGCCATGAGGCTCGAGCCCCAGTCGGAGATCACCGTCGAATAGAAGGCCGGCTCATAGAGCTTGTGCTCGAGGAAGACGAGCCAGTCCTTGGGCAGTTTCGTCATAGATCGCCGCGAGCGAGTCCATGTAGCGGTCGAAGGCGGCATTGAGATTGGACTGGCCGGGAAAGTTCGAGCCGTCGGCGATCCACACGGTGAGCGCCGTCGAGCCGAGCTTGCGGCCGATCTCGATGCATTCGATGATTGTGCTCGACGGCCTGGTCGCGCGTGGCCTTGTCGGCGTGGGTGAGCGAGCCGAACTTGTAGGAGCGGCTTCTGGCCCTTCTGGTCCTGGAAGGTGTTGGAGTTCACCGCATCGAAGCCGAGACTCATGCGAGCGCCGCCGCCTGGCGCAGCGCGGTGTAGTCGGAGACCTTGTCCCACGGAAAATGCGGCGAGACCTTGGGTGTCGCCCGCGAGAGCTGCTGGATGACGCCGCAATCCTCGAGCTTGTCGAAGATGTTGCGGGGCTCGCCCGGGCCCGGGAAACGGGCAAAGCGGGTGCCGCCGGTGCCGACGCCCCAGGTCGGGACCGCGACGGCAAAGTCCATGGCGCGTTCGGGTCATCGTCTCGATGTCGATGCCGCGGCGCTGCGAGCTGCCGTGCCGAGCGCGGCGTAGTCCTCGGCCAAGGCCGCTTCGGCCTTGCGGTTCTCCGTGCGCGATGAAGTCCGGCGAGATCGCGAAAGGCATCGGCCTACCTCGTGAAGGACGTGGCATTGCCGGCATCGACATTGAGGAAATTGCCGGTCGATTTGGCCGAGAGATCGGAGGCGAAGAAATAGACGGCCTCGGCGATATCCTCGGGATAGACCGAGCGCTGCAGCAGCGAGCGCTTGCGGTAGTGCTCCTCCAGCTCATCCTCGGTGATCTTGATGCGATGCGGCGCGCTGCTGGCGCCATTCGCCCTGCCAGATCTTGGAGCCGCGCAGCACCGCATCCGGATTGACGACATTCACGCGAATGCCCAGGGGCGCCCCTTCCAGCGCCATGCAGCGGGCCAGATGCACTTCCGCCGCCTTGGCCGTGCAATAGGCCGAGGCGCCGGGCGAGGCGGCGATGGCATTCTTCGAGCCGATGAAGACCATCGAGCCGCCCAGCCCCTGGCGCTTCATCAGGCGATAGCCCTCGCGGCCGACCAGGAAATAGCCGGTGCCGAGGATCGACATGTTCTTGTTCCAGAGTTCGAGCGTCGTGTCCTCGACCGCGCGCGGCAAGGGTGATGCCGGCATTGTTGACGACGATGTCGAGGCCGCCAAAGCGCCATGACCGCATCGTTCATGGCGGCGATGACCGCATCCTCGCGGGTGACGTCCATGACGCACGCCCTGGACATTGTCCTTGCCGAAGGCCTTGGCGAAGCTGGCGACGGTTGTCGTCGAGCGACGCCGTCGTCGATATCGGCGAGGACGACGCAGGCGCCTTCCGATCAGGAGCTTCGCGGCGATGGCCGAGCCGATGCCGCCGGCACCGCCGGTGACGAAGGCGATGCGGCCGGCAAGGCTCTTCGGCTTCGGCATGCGCTGCAGCTTCGCCTCCTCGAGCAGCCAGTATTCGATGTTGAAGGCTTCCTGCTCGGGCAAGCCCCGATATAGCCGAAACGCCGGAGGCGCCGCGCATGACATTGATGGCGTTGACATAGAATTCGGCGGCGATGCGCGCCGTGGCCTTGTCCTTGGCGAAGGACAGCATGCCGACGCCGGGGACCAGATAGATGACCGCATTGGGATCGCGCATCTTCGGGCGAATTCGGGTGCTTGCAGCGCTCGTAATAGGCGGCGTAGTCGGCGCGATAGCCGTCGATCAGTTCGTCGAGGGCGGCGTCATCGGCATCTGGCCGGAACGATCAGCGGGCGGATCTTGGTGCGCAGGAAATGATCGGGGCAGGAGGTGCCGAGCGGCGCCAGGTCGTCGAGCTGTTTCGAGTTGACGAATTCCAGCACTTCCGGCGCATCGGTGAAATGGCCGATCTTCGTGCTCGTCCTTGGAGATGCGGCCGCGGATTTCCGGCATCAGGCGCAGCGCACGGCCGCTCGGCGCTCAGCTTCGCTCGAGAGCTGTCGACGCGCTTCGCCGCCGAAGGCCGGCTTCTTGCGCGTTGCGCCTCGAGCCAGTCGGCCGCCTTGTTGATGATGCGAAGCGTCGTCTCGTAACAGCTCCTTGGCAGTCGTGGCCCCAGGTGAAGAGGCCATGGCTGCCGAGCACGACGCCGACATATTCCGGATGCTCGTTGGCCATCTCGCCGAGCTTGATGCCGAGATCGATGCCCGGCCGCTGCCAGGGCAGATAGCCCATCTCGTCGCCGAAGATTTCCCGGGTCAGCTTCTCGGAATCCTGCGAGGCGGCGATGGCGATGACCGCGTCGGAATGGACATGATCGACATGGGCGTAGCGGCACGATAGCCATGCAGGCAGGTGTCGATCGAGGCGGCGCGCGGATTGAGATTGAAGGTGCAATGGTTGAGATTGTGCACCATCTCGTCTTCCTGGTCGAGGCCTGCGATAGAGGCCTTTCAGCGATTCGAGCTTGTCGAGATAGAGCGTGGCGAAGCCGTCGAGCTTCATCGAGCCGAGATCGCCGCCCGAGCCTTTGACCCACAGCACCGTCACCGGCTTCGCCGGTCGAGCGGATCGGTCATCTCGACCTTGGCGGAGGTATTGCCGCCGCCGAAATTGGTGATGCGCAGATCGATCCCAGCAGATTGGAGCGGTAGAGCAGCAGGCCCGGCTCGTCGAGCGTGGCGGCCTTTGCGTCGTCCCACAGGGAGGGAATGGTCACGGTATTGGTCATTGTACTTTCGCATGGAACTGGAGGAAGGCGCGCCAGCCGCTGCCGGACCGGCGCGCTGTTGCCCGTTGTCAGGATCAGAAATCGAACTGGCCGATATTTTCCTTGGTGAAGGTGAAGGGCGCGCCGAGCAGGATTTCCGAGCCGTTGATCACCTGGAGATCGCCGAGCTTGCCGGCCTTCACCGAGGTCGCGCCGGCCTTCAGCGTGCCGTCGGCGACGGCGCGCAGCACATGCATCGCGGCATAGCCGAGATCGACCGGGTTCCACAGCACCACCGACTTCACGCAGTCCTTTTCGACATAGGGCTTCATGGCGTTCGGCGTGGCGAGACCGACGACGGCGATCGTGCCGCACTTGCCGGCCTGGGTCACCGCTTCGGCGGAGGCCGGCGTCGCGACGATGGTCATGCCGAAGATGCCTTTCAGCTCATCGCCATATTTGTTGATGAGCGTCGTCGCCTGGTTGAAGGACAGGTTGTTGTCTTCCTGGGCCTCGACCGTCTCCAGCCACTTCATCTTGGGATGGCACTTCGGCCGCATAGGCCGCCATCTCGGCGATCCAGCGCGCCTGGTTCGGCGTGGTGAAGGTCGAGGTGACGATGGCGAAGGCGCCTTCCTCGCCGATCTCCTTCGCCATGTTGTCGATCAGCGACTTGGCGATGCCGTTGAACTCGGCCTGGTTCACGAACCACTGGCGCGCATCGGGCGTCGAGTTGGCGTCGTAGCCGACGACGTTGATGCCCTTCGACAGTGCCTTCTTCAGCACCGGCGCGATGGCGACGGGATCGTTGGCGGCGAACAGGATGCCGTCGACGCCGGAGGTGATGTAGTTGTCGATGAAGGTGATCTGCTCGTCGATATTGGCCTTGGTCGGCCCGTCGGTCTTGGCGTCGACATTGCCGAGTTCGGCCGCGGCATCGGCGATGCCCTTGGACGTGGCATTGAAATAGCCGATGCCGATCAGCTTCGGAATGTCGACCACGGTGATCTTCTTGCCCTTGCGGTCGGGCGCGCCGGTCGGCTCGCCGCCGTCATAGGGCTTGGCCGCCGCCGCGGCCGGCGTGCCGTCGCAGGCCAGCGGGTTGGTCGGCAGATCGTCGCCGCCGGTCCAGGCGGAGGCGGCATAAGCCGTTCCGCTCATGAGGCCGAGGCTGAGAACGATGCCTAAGGTCAGCGTCTTCATGTCTCACGCTCCGTTTGCTTGTCCTGCTCCATTGGCGGATGGCGCGCAGGACGTCCTCCCAATTGTTCAGCCGTCCCTGTTCCTTGTCGAACACTGCGCCGACGAGGATCGCCGCGATGAGCACGACGCCGATGACCACGATGGTACCGTCGCCCTTGACGCCGGAAAGCGCCAGTCCGTTCTTGAGGGCCTGCATGAGGATCGAGGCCGAGCACCGTGCCGATGATGGTGCCGCGGCCGCCGAAAATGCTGGTGCCGCCGAGGACCACGCCGGTGATGACGTCGAGCTCGAGGCCGGTTCCCATGTCCGAGCGCGTCGTGGTCACCCGCGACACGAAGATGACGGCGGCGAGAGCCGACAGAAAACCGGCGGCGGAGTAGATCAACAGCTTTGTGGCATTCGACGCGAATGCCGGAAAAGCGCGCCGCGATCTCATTGGCGCCGATCGCATAGGTGGCGCGCCCGAAGGGCGTCAGGCCGAGGATGACGGCGGCGATGACGGTGGCGATGCCGAGAATCCACAGCTGAACGGGCACGCCGAGGACCTCGCCCTGGCCGAAGTAGAAGAACCATTCGGGATAGCCGCGCACCGAGCGCGCCTGGCTGATGCCCTCGGCGAGGCCGCGATAGAGCGCCAGCGTGGCGAGCGTGGCGATCAGCGGCGGCACGCTGAAGCGGGTGATGATGAGGCCGTTGCCGAGGCCGGCAAGCGTGCCGCAGGCGAGCGCCGCGGCCATGGCGAGCGGCAGCGGCAGGCCGACATTCTGCCAGAAGACGCCGAGCAGGATGGCGATCAAGGCCGAGGATCGAGCCGACCGAGAGATCGATGCCGCCGGTGACGATGACGAAGGTCATGGCCAGCGCCACGAGGCCGACCTCCGACATCAGGCGGCCCTGGTTCAGCAGGTTTTCGGCGGTGAAGAACTTGTCCGACAGAAGCGCCAGGACGATCAGCGCCAGAACGGTCAGGCACCGCCAGGATGGTTTCGTGGCGCAGGAGCAGTCGCGGCGGTCATCGCGACCTCCGCCGCCGCGCCATGTCGGCCAGCACGGTCGCGAGGATCAAGAGGCCCAGCACGGCGCGCAGCCAATAGGCGGAGACATTGAGGAAGATCAGCGCCGAGCCGATGGTGGCGAAGAGGATGGCGGCAAGCGTCGAGCCGATCACCGTTCCGGTGCCGCCGAGGATCGACACGCCGCCGATCACCGAAGCGGTGATGACGGTGAGTTCGAGATTGGGCGGCACCGTCGACTGGATGACCTGCAGCTGCGTGGCAAAGAGAATGCCGGCGATGCCGGCGAAGAATCCGTGCAGCGCGAAGACGCCGACGACGGTGCGCTCGGGATTGAGCCCGGCGGCACGCGCCGCCTCCAGATTGCCGCCGACCGCATAGATGGCGCGGCCGAAATCGGTGTAGCGCATGAACAGCGCGGCGAGGATGGTCAGCGCCACCATGAAATAGACGGCCGAGGGAATGCCGAACAGGCGCATCTGGGCGATCATGAAGGCCTCCGGCATGTCGGTGATCCAGGCGCCGCCCGTGGCGCTGATGAGCCCGCCCTTGAGGATCGACAGCATGCCGAGCGTCACGACGATCGAGGGAATGCGCGTGTAGGCGACGAGCGCGCCGACACCGGCATTGACGGCGATGGCGAAGAGGATCGGCACCGAGCCAGGCCACCCAGACCGGATAACCCGACACCGCCAGCGTGCCGGCGATGGTGGCGATCACGCCGATCAGCGAGCCGACCGAGACATCGATATGGCCGGAGATGATGACCAGCGACATGCCGATGGCGGCAACCGCGATATAGGCGTTGCCGGCGAAAATGCTGTTGATGTTGGTGTCCGAGAGGAAGCGCGGATTGTACGGCGCCGACCACGACGAACAGAACGACGATCGACAGGAACACCACGATCTCCTGGCCGTAGCCGGCGAGAAACCGGCGCAAGGCCGGGCGCCCGATCGGCCGGTCGATTGCGGCGTCGGTCATGCGGCTGCCTGCTCGGCGGTCTGGGTCATGGCGGCGCCGACCGCCTCCGGCGTCACCTGATCCTTGTCGAAGCCGGCGACGATGCGGCCGCCGTTCATCACCAGCACCCGGTCGCTCATGCCGAGCACTTCCGGCAGTTCGCTCGAAATCATCAGGATGGCCATGCCCTCGCCGGCCAGCTTGCGCATCAGCTGATGGATTTCCGCCTTGGCGCCGACATCGATGCCGCGCGTCGGCTCGTCCATGATGAGAATGCGCGGCGCGGTCGCCAGCCACTTGCCGAGCACCACCTTCTGCTGATTGCCGCCGGACAGCTCGCGCACGATCTGCTCGGGCCCGCGCGCCCTGATGCCGAAGTGCTGGAATCGCCGTCGCTGGCCTCCGCCGCCATCCTTGCGCGTGTCGATGAAGAATGCCGCGCATCAGCCGCTTGAGAATGGCCAGCGCGATGTTCTCGGCAATCGTCTGCGTGCGGATCAGTCCCTGCAGGCCGCGGTCCTCCGGGACATAGGCGATGCCGAGATCGCGCGCCGCCTCCGGGCTGGCGATCGTGACCGGCTTGCCGTCGAGCAGGATTTCGCCGCCGGTTGCCGGCGTGATGCCGAAAATGGTGAGCGCCAGTTCGGTGCGGCCCGATCCCACGAGACCGGCGATGCCGAGGATCTCGCCGCGCCGCAGCGCAAGGGAGATGTCGCGCACGACGGACTTGTAGCGATACGTCGCGCAGTTCGAGCAGCGTCTCGCCGCTCTTGCCCTGCTTCCTGGGATAGAGCCGGTCGATGGCGCGGCCGACCATCATCGAGACCAGCGCGGTTTCGTCGACCTCGCCGATGTCCCTGGTGCCGACATGGTTGCCGTCGCGCAGCACCGTCACGCGGTCGGCGAGCGCGAAGATCTCCGGCATGCGGTGGCTGACATAGACGATGGCGACGCCGCGCGCCTTCAGCCTGCGCACGATATCCATGAGGCGTTGCACGTCGGCTTCGGCGAGCGCCGCCGTCGGCTCGTCCATGATGACGACGCGGGCGTCCTGCGACAGGGCCCGGGCAATCTCGACGCGCTGGCGGTTGGCGACCGAAAGCGTGCCGACCTTCGCGTCGACATCGAGATCGCGGGCTGTCGAGGGAATCGAGCAGCTGGCGGGCGCGCTTGCGCATCCGGCTCCAGTCGAGGCCGCCCCACGACGTCTTCGGCGCCTGGCCCAGAAAGATGTTCTCGGCCACCGTCAGTTCGGGAAACAGCAGCAGTTCCTGGTGCACGGTGGCGATGCCGGCCGCATGGGCTTCGCGCGGCGAGGCAAACGTGACCGGCCTGCCATCGATGGCGATGTCGCCGCTATCGGCATGATACAGGCCGGCCATGATCTTGATGAGGGTCGACTTGCCGGCACCGTTTTCGCCGAGCAGGGCATGAACCTCGCCGGGCCGAACATCGAAGGGAACATCCTTCAGCACGCGGATTCCGGCGAAGGATTTCGAAATGCCGGTGAGCTCGATTGCCGGAGTCATGCGGCGCGCGCCGCTTCGCGAAGGACACGCCAATCGCGGCGATGACCTGGACGGTCTTGTTGAGGAACATCAGCCAGCGCCTCGCCCGAGACTGTTTACAAACACTGCATAGTGAGCGATATTAAACACATATGATCGACAAACGTCAAGAATGTAATTAGTTATGATTATATTTAATCAATAGTGTTGAATAAATGACGTAATTTGATCACGCGGGTGAGAAAATGAACGAGGCTGAACGGCACCGGCTAATCCTGAAATCTCTCGAGGACCGCGCCTTTGCCTCGGTCCGCGACTTGCATCAGGTCGTTGTCGCTTCGTCCGCCACCATCCGGCGCGACATCGCCAAGCTTAACGAGGCGGGCGCGGTGCGCAAGGTCTTCGGCGGCATTGCCGCGGCCGAGGCCAACGGCGCGCCGGAGCGGTTCGCATCGCGGCCCTTCCAGGAAAACCAGATGCTGGGGGTCGGAGCCAAGAAAGCCATCGCCGAGGAAGCCGTCAAGCTGGTGCATGACGGCGACTCGCTGATCATCCACGGCGGCAGCACCTGCTATCTGTTCGCCCTGCATCTGGCGCATCGCAACGTGAAAATCTACACCAACTCCATGCCGCTGGCCGCGACACTCTGGCAGAACGGCACCTGCCACCTCACCATGGCGGGCGGCGATCTGCACCGCGAGCCGGGAGTTCTCTATTCGCCGGCCGCCGAGCCCTTGGAATTCTACGCCTCAAAATTCTTCATCGGCGCCCAGGGCATCGGCCCGGCCGGCATCATGGAGTCGCATCCGCTGATCGTGCGCGAGACCCAGAAACTGCTGCCGCGCGCCGATGAAATCGTGGTGCTCGCCGACAGCCGCAAATTCGGCGTGCGGGCGCGCCACAGCGTCATCGGCCTGTCGCGGATCGGCACGCTGATCACCGACGACGGATTGCCGGACAGCGATGCGAAGATGCTCGCCGACGCCGGCATCAAGGTGATCATCGCCAAGCCGGCCGCCGAGGCCGAGCGTCCATGAGCGTCGATACGCTGGCCGTCTTCGATCTTGGCAAGACCAACGCCAAGCTGCTGACTATTTCCGCGGCGACCGGCGAGATCGTTGCCGAGGAGCGGACCGCGCCCCGGCAGCGCGTCGTCGATGGCATTTGCCTGCTCGACCATGAGGCTCTGTGGCCGTGGCTCAACATGGCCCTTGAACGTGCCGTAGCAGAGACCAGAATATCTCGGGGCTGATGATCACCACGCATGGCTGCTGCTTTGCCATGCTTGAGGGTGAACGCCTGGCGGCCGGAATCATCGACTACGAACAGGCGGTGCCGGAGGACGTCGAGGCTGCGTTCCGGCCTGAGATTCCGCCGTTCAGCGAGACCTTCTCTGCCGATCTGCCGGCCGGCCTCAATTTCGCCCGCCACATCTTCTGGCGCGAGATGATGGACCCGGCGCTGATGCGGCGCGCCGATGCGATCCTCGGCTATCCGCAATTCTGGGGCTGGCGCTTCAGCGGGGCCAAGGTCTCCGAAGTCAGCTATTTCGGATGTCATTCGCATCTGTGGCGGCCGCTCGAACATGACTTCAGTTCGCTCGCCTACAGCCACGGCTGGCACAAGAAGTTTCCGGCCTTCCAGCGGGCCGGCGGCATTGTCGGAGAGGCGCGGATCGCCGGCCGTTCCATTGCCATTCACAACGGCGTCCATGACAGCAATGCCTCGCTCTACTATTACCGCAGTCCTCGGCCTGGAGAACTTCACACTCGTCTCCACCGGCACCTGGGTCATTGTCTTCAATCCCGATTGCCCGTTGCAGGCGCTCGATCCCGCCCGCGACATGCTTGCCAATGTCACGGTCGACGGGCGGCCGGTGGCGACCGCCCGTTTCATGGGCGGCCGGGAATATGACGTGATCTCGCAGAACTCGCGGGTGCCGGTGTCGGCCGAAACGCTGCAGCGGGCCATCGACCGCGGCCAGTTCGCGCTTCCCGCATTTGCGCCGGGTGGCGCCTTTCCACACAGGCAGGGCCGCTTTTCCGGACCGCCCGCCGAGACGGGCGAGGAGCGGGCGGCAATCGCCACGCTCTATGTTGCCGCGATGACGTCAGCCGTGCTCGATCTGATCCAGTCGCGAAACACTGTCATCGTCGACGGCGGTCTTGCCAACAATGCCGCCCTGCTCGGGGCTCTGGCGGCGTCTGCGTCCCGGCCAGCGCGTGGTGCGGACTCCGATCGCCGAAGGCACGGCCTTTGGCGCCGCAGCCCTTGCCTTCGAGGCGCACGGCAAGCGCGACATTTTCCGGCCGAGGATCGACGAGATCGCGCCCTCGCAGCTCACCGGCCTTGCGGCTTACTTCGCCCGCTGGATGGAGATGAACGCGCGAGGCTCAGGCGACAGCGATCCGTTCCGGCATTGACGCCCGTCGCGAATTGACAATATCGCGGCGAAACCCTCTGATGGGCGTCATCCAGCAGGGCGGGCTCATGTATCTCGGTCTCGATATCGGAACCTCGTCGGTCAAGGGCGTGCTGATCGACGGCAGGCAGAAGATCGTCGCCACCGCCAGCATCGCCGCTCAAGGTGTCGCGGCCGCAGCCCGGCTGGTCGGAGCAGAAGCCGGAGGACTGGTGGAAGGCGGCCAATGCGGTGGTCAAGGCGCTTGCCAAGGCCAAAGCCCAAGGCGATGGCCGCCGTCGAGGGCATCGGCCTTTCCGGCCAGCAGCATGGCGCCACGCTGCTCGACAAGGCGGACAAGGTGCTGCGCCCGGCATCCTGTGGAACGACGCGCGCTCCTTCGCCGAGTGCAAGGAGATCGAGGCGCGCGAGCCCAGGGCGCGCGAGATCACCGGCAACATTCCGCTGGCGGGCTTCACCGCGCCCAAGCTCGTCTGGGTGAAGAAGCATGAGCCGCAGCGTTTTCGAGAAGGTGGCGAAGGTTCTGCTGCCCAAGGACTATGTGCGCGCTGCGGCATGACCGGCGAATATGCCTCCGACATGTCGGACTCGGCCGGCACCTTCTGGCTCGATGTCGCAAAGCGCGCATGGTCGGATGAGCTGCTCGCGGCGACCGGACATGCGCGCGCGACCAGATGCCGAAGCTCTACGAGGGCACCGACGCGACCGGCCGGCTCACGGCCGCGGTGGCCAAGGCCTGGGGCATGCCGAAGCGCCCGGTGGTGGCGGGCGGCGGCGGCGACAATGCGGCGTGCGGCCTGCGGCATCGGCGCGGTGACAGCCGGGCGCGGCCTTCGTGTCGATCGGCACGTCGGGCGTCCTGTTCGTCTCCAATGACACGTTCACGCCCAATGCCGGCGCGCGCCGTTCATGCCTTCTGCCATGCGGTGCCGGACACCTGGCACCAGATGGGCGTCATCCTGTCGGCCACCGCCAGCCTCGAATGGCTGGCCGGCGTCCTCAAGACGCCGGCGCCGAAGCTCACCGCGGCGCTCGGCAACAAAGCTCGCCGGGCCCTCGTCGGCGCTGTTCCTGCCCTATCTCTCGGGCGAGCGCACGCCGGTGGCTGATGCGCGAAGTGCGCGGCGCTCTGATGGGGCTTGGCCATGAGACGGATGCGAAGATCCTGACCCATGCGGTGCTCGACGGCGTCGCCTTCGCCTTCCGCGACTGCCTCGAGGCGCTGAAGGCGGCGGGCACGCAGCGTCGAGCGCGTCATCGCGGTGGGCGGCGGCTCGCGCTCGGAACTGTGGCTCAAGATCATCGCGACGGTGCTCGGCGTTCCCGTCGATGTTCCGGCGGCCGGCGATTTCGGCGGCGCCTTCGGTGCGGCGCGCCTCGGCCTCATCGCGGCGACCGGCGCCGATCCTGCAGCATGTCTGCACGCCGCCCAAGATCGCCAGGACCATCGAGCCCGAGGCGCAAGCGCGGGCCGCCTATGAGGATGCCTATGCGCGCTATGCGCAAATCTATCCAGCCATCAAGGAGATCAACCGGTCATGACAAGTTCTATTCGATCGACCGACGCCGATCAAGTATGAGGGGCCGGAGACGCAGGAATCCGCTGGCCTTCCGCTGGTACAATCCGAAGCAGAAGGTGCTGGGCAAGACCATGGCGGAGCATCTGCGCTTCGCCGTGTGCTACTGGCACACGCTGTGCTGGCCGGGCACTCGATCCCTTCGGCGGCGAGACCTTCATGCGGCCGTGGCATCAGCAGGGCGATCCGATGGCAGCGGCGCGCGACGAAGGCCGATGTCATGTTCGAGACGCTGCGGCTGCTCGGCGTCGACTATCTTCACCTTCCATGATCTCGACATCGCGCCGGAAGGCAAGTCGCTCAAGGAGTTCAACACGCAATGTGACGGCCATCGCCAACTATCCTCGAAGGCAAGATGGCGAAGACCGGCAAAAAGCTCCTGTGGGGCACGGCCAACATGTTCTCCAACCGCCGCTTCATGGCGGGTGCCGCCACCAATCCCGATCCGGATGTCTTCGCCTATTGCGCCGCGCAGGTGAAGCACTGCCTGGATGTGACCAAGGAGCTGGGCGGCGAAAACTACGTGATGTGGGGCGGGCGCGAAGGCTATGAGACGCTGCTCAACACCGATATCGGGCGCGAGCTGAAGCAGGCCGGGCGCTTCCTCGTCGCTGGTCGTCGAATACAAGCACAAGATCGGCTTCAAGGGCCCGATCCTGATCGAGCCCAAGCCGCAGGAGCCGACCAAGCACCAGTATGATTACGATGTCGCCACCGTCTACGGCCTGCTCAAGCCTACGGCCTCGAGAAGGATGTGAAGGTCAATATCGAGCAGAACCACGCGATCCTCGCCGGCCACACCTTCGAGCACGAGATCGCGCTGGCCGCGGCGCTCGGCATCTTCGGCTCGATCGACATCAACCGCGGCGACTATCTGCTCGGGCTGGGACACCGACCAGTTCGCCATGAACATGCCGGAGATGGCGCTCGCCATGTATGAAATCCTGAAGGCCGGCGGCTTCACCACCGGCGGCATGAATTTCGACGCCAAGATCAGGCGCCAGTCGATCGATCCCGACGACCTGCTGCATGCCCATGTGGGCTCGATGGACGCCTGCGCCCGCGGCCTGCTCATCGCCGCGAAGATGATCGAAGGACGGCAAGCTGGAAAAGGCCGTGGCCAAGCGCTATGCGCAAATGGGACGAGCCGCAGAACCAGGCGATGCTCGACGGGCAAGGAGAGTCTCGACAAGATCGCGGCGCGGGTGCACAAGGATCGGGACTCGAGCCGCAGCCCAAATCGGGCCGCCAGGAATATCTCGAAAGCCTGTCTGAACACCTATCATTTGAGGAGAAACGCCACATGGCAACGAACATCAAGGGCCCGGCGATTTTTCTGGCGCAGTTCGCGGGCGACGCGGCGCCGTTCAATTCCTGGGACGCGATCACCAAATGGGCGGCGTCGCTCGGCTACAAGGGCGTGCAGATTCCGACCTGGGACGGGCGGCTGTTCGATCTCAAGAAGGCGGCGGAGTCGAAGACCTATTGCGACGAGGTCAAGGGCATCGCCAAGGCCAACGGCGTCGAGATCACCGAGCTTTCGACCCATCTGCAGGGCCAGCTCGTGGCGGTCAATCCGGCCTATGACGAGGCCTTCGATGCCTTCGCGCCGGCGGCGGTGCACGGCAAGCCGAAGGAGCGGCAGACCTGGGCGGTCGAGCAGGTGATGCTGGGCGCCAAGGCCTCGCGCAATCTTGGCCTCGACGCGCATCGTCACCTTCTCCGGCGCGCTTGCCTGGCCCTATCTCTATCCCTGGCCGCAGCGCCCGCCGGGCCTGATCGAGACGGCCTTCGAGCGAACTGGCGCAAGCGCTGGAAGCCGATCCTCGATGCCTATGACGAGGCGGGCGTCGACGTCGGCTACGAAATCCATCCCGGCGAGGATGTGTTCGACGGCGCCACCTTCGAGATGTTCCTCGACGCGCTGAAGGGCCACAAGCGCTGCCAGATCAACTACGATCCGTCGCACTTCGTGCTGCAGCATCTCGACTATCTCGCCTTCATCGACATCTATCACGAGCGCATCTGCGCCTTCCATGTGAAGGATGCCGAGCTCAATCCGACCGGCCGGCAGGGCGTCTATTCGGGCTATCCAGCCGTGGATCAATCGCGCCGGCCGCTTCCGCTCGCTGGGCGACGGGCAGGTCGATTTCGGCGCGATCTTCTCCAAGCTCGCCGCCTACGACTATGACTCCTGGGCGGTGCTCGAATGGGAATGCTGCCTCAAGCATCCCGAACAGGGGGCGGCCGAAGGCGCACCCTTCATCGCCGATCACATCATCCGCGTGACCGAGAAAGCCTTCGACGATTTCGCCGCGCGGCAAGGCGGACGAGGCGCAGATCAAGCGGATGCTGGGACTTTGAGGAGAGGAGCACATGGCGATCGAAGGCACGAAGCGACGCGAGCGGCGGCGGCCGCATCCGGCTCGGCATGGTGGGCGGCGGCCAGGGCGCCTTCATCGGCGCGGTGCACCGGCTGGCGGCGCGCATGGACGATCAATATGAATTCGTGGCCGGCGCGCTGTCGTCCGATGCCGGAGCGCGCCAAGGCCTCGGGCGAGGAACTGGGCCTGGCGCCCGACCGCATCTATGCCGACTTCCGCGAGATGGCGAAGGCGGAAGCGCAGCGCAAGGACGGCATCGAGGCGGTCGTCGATCGTCACGCCCAACCACATGCATTTTCCGGCCGCCAAGGCCTTCATCGAAGCCGGCATCCATGTCATCTGCGACAAGCCGCTGACGCTCAACCTCAAGGAAGCGATGGCGCTGGAGAAGCTGCTGGCCAAGAAGCAAGGACGTGATCTTCGCCCTCACCCACAATTATTCCGGCTATCCGATGATCCGCCAGGCGCGCGCCATGGTGGCGGCGGGCGAACTCGGCGAAATCCGCCTGGTGCAGGGCGAATATCCGCAGGACTGGCTGACCAAGCCGATCGAGACAGACCGGGCAGAAGCAGGCGGCCTGGCGCACCGATCCGCAAACAGACCGGCGCCGGCGGCTGCGTCGGCGACATCGGCACCCATGCCTATCAGCTCGCCTGCTTCGTCTCCGGGCCTGAGGCTCGATGAGCTCTCCGCCGATCTCACGACCTTCGTCAAGGGCCGCAAGGTCGACGACAATGTCCATGTCATGCTGCGCTTCAAGGGCGGCGCCAAGGGCATGCTGTGGGCGAGCCAGGTGGCGCCCGGCAATGAGAACGGCCTGAAGCTCCGGGTCTACGGCACCAAGGGCGGGCTCGAATGGACGCAGGCCGATCCGAACTATCTCTGGTTCACGCCCTTCGGCGAGCCGAAGCGGCTGATCACCCGGGGCGGGGCCGGCTCCAACGCGGCGGCGGCGCGGGTGACGCGCGTGCCGCCCGGCCATCCGGAGGGCTATCTCGAAGGCTTCGCCAATATCTACACGGAGGTGGCGCGCGCCATCAAGGCGAGGCGCGCGGGCAAGAAGCCGGACAAGGACGTGCAGTTCCCCGGCATCGACGACGGCGTGGCCGGCATGGCCTTCATCGAGGCCTGCGTGAAGTCATCCTCGAGAAATGGACGGTGGACGAAGGTGTAACTTGAAGTTTTCGACCTGAGACAAATGCGCACCGCCAAAATGCTTAAACTCGGACCGAGGATGCTCTAAGCTTTCCCGCATGACCGCTCTCGACATCGTCAAATATCCATTCTGGACCCTGGCGCTGGCAACCGGCGCCAAGTCGTTCCGCGACAACAAGGTGATCGGCTCGCCGGCGCTCAACCGCTGGGGCCTGCATGTCAAGCGGGTCAGGCTTGCCCACCGTCTTGGCTGGTGGCGGCGGCAGAAGCTCGCGGGGCTGGTAAGTGCCGAAGACCGTGCCGCGTTCGACCGCGACGGTTTCGTGATGAGGCGCGATTTTCTCGATCCCGCCACTTTCACCGCATTGAAGGAGGCGGTATTCGGCTTTTCGGCACCGGCCCGCGAGATGGTACAGGGCGACACGATCACGCGGCGCATCGCACTCGATGGCCCGGCGCTGAAGGCAGTGCCGCAGTTGCGCGCTCTCTTCGCGCGGACGGACTGGCGCGGGCTGATGCGTTATGTCGGCTCCTACGATCAGGAACCGCTCTACTATATCCAGACCATTCTCGCGCATGTGAAGGATGCAGCGCCCGACCCGCAGACCAATCTTCACTCCGACACCTTCCATCCGAGCGTCAAGGCCTGGTTCTTCCTCACCGAAGTGGCCGAGGACGAGGGTCCTTTCGTGTATGTGCCGGGCTCGCACCGGATGACCCCGGAACGGCTCGCCTGGGAAGGCGAAATGAGCCTCAAGGCCGCGACTGCCCTCGACAAATATTCCGCCCGCGGATCCTTCCGGGTGGGCCGCGAGGAGCTTGCCCGGATGAACCTGCCGGAACCCAAGGCATTCGCGGTGCCCGCCAATACACTGGTGGTCGCCGATACGGTGGGCTTCCACGCCCGGGGCTTTAGTGCCAGGCCGTCGAAGCGGGTGGAAATCTGGGCGTTTGGGCGGCGCAATCCGTTCCTGCCGTGGACCGGCCTCGACCCCCTGAGCCTGCCCGGCATTGCCGAGGCCCGCATCCCACTGATGTGGGCGGCACTCGACAGGGCGCAGAAGCTGGGGCTTGCCGCCAATGCCTGGCATCGTGCCGGCATGAAGCGTCCGCTCGACGATTGACGCGGGAGCCCGGCGATGATGGATGATATTACGGCAACCGCCAGCCTGAGTGTCCGGAGGGCGCCGCGCGACGTGCGCCGCCAGCAATTGATCGAAGCGACGATCGATGTATTGGCGCGAAAGGGTTATGCCGCCCTAACCATCGCTGATGTCGCCGGTGCGGCGGGCCTTTCGGTGGGGATCGTCAACTTCCACTTCGACAGCAAGTACAATCTGCTGGCCGAATGCCTGCGTTATCTGTCGGTCGAATACACCAATAGCTGGGAGACGGCGCTGGCGGCAGCAGAGCCCAACGCTGCCCGGCGCCTCGAAGCGTTGCTGCTGGCCGATTTCAAAGCGGAGCTCTTCACTCCACGCAATGTTGCAGCATGGATTGCCTTCCGTGGCGAGACTCAGGGGAGCCCCGTCTACAATGAGATCTGTGCCCCACTCGACGCCGAGCACGAGAAAACGATCGAGCGGCTGTGCGCCGAGATTATCCAGGAAGGCGGTTATGGCCACGACCTGGCGATGACAGCGCGGGTTTTCGAATCGCTGGGGGACGGACTTTGGTTCGGCATCGGCACATGGCGGCCGGGTACCAATACAGAGTTTTCTACCAAGGAGGCCCGCGCCACATTCAAATCAGCGCTCGCCGCGTATTTCCCCGCGCATTTCCGTCCATGACCTTTCAACTTCCTCCCGACGCGGCCCGCTGGCGCGACCGGGCGCGGCGCTTCGCCGAGGAAGAACTCCGCCCCTTCGAGATTGAGGCGGAAATGAACGAAGGCAAGATTGCGCCCGAAGACCGCGCCGCCCACCGGCGCGCGGCAATCGCCATGGGGCTTCCGCTCATGGACGTGCCGAAGTCGCATGGCGGGCTGGAACTGCCGGTCCTTACTCAGGCGGCCGTCACCGAGCAGTTGGGCCGCATCACCAATGCGCTCGCCTGGTGCTATGGCGAGGCGCAGCGCTGGATGTTCGAGGCCTGCAACGAAGACCAGATCGCCCGCTTCATTCTGCCATTAACCCGCGGCGAAGCGTCATCTCTGCTATGCCATCAGCGAAGAAGACGCCGGCTCCGATCCTTCGGCCATCGCCACGACGGCGGAACGCAAGGGAGATCACTATCTGGTCACCGGCGAGAAGTGGCATGTCACCAGCTATAATCATGCAACAACTGTCGTGGTTCAGGCCAAGCTCGAGGGCGGCGGCCATTGCCTGTTCTTCTGCCCGGCCGGCGCGCCCGGCCTTTCGGTCAAGCGCACGCCCGCCTATTCCCACACCTACGATCACCATCACCCGATCCTGCAATTCAGCGGCGTAAAAATCCCGGTGGGCGATCGCATCGGCGCGGAAGGCGACGGCATGGCGTTCACCCATTCCTGGTTCCGGCGCGAACGGCTGATGATCGCGGCACGCTGCTGCGGCGCCATGGCGCGGCTGATCGAGGATGCAACCGATTTCGCAAAAACCCGCGTGGTCTCCGGCGAGGCGATCATCAACTACCAGATGATCCAGGCGATGCTCGCCGACTGCGGTGACGGATCTGCATGCCGCGCGGCTCATGACCTACGAGGCCGCCGCCGCCCACGACCGCGGCGAGGATATCAAATCGCTGCATGCGCGCTGCTCCATCGCCAAGCTGTTCGCCTCGGAAGCGGCGTGCCGCGTAGCCGACCGGGCGGTGCAGATTTTCGGCGGCCGCGGCTACATGCGCGAAAATGTAGCCGAGCGCTTCCTGCGCGAATTGCGCGTCGACCGCATCTGGGAGGGAACCTCCGAGATTCAGCGCCTGATCATCGCCCGGTCCCTGGCCAAGCGAGGGCTGGCCGGGACGATCGGCCTATAGCCTTCGTGATCGGACGGAAGACCCGGTAACCCCCTTTTTCGATTACGAGCTAGACTCAATGCACTCCGAATATTATTGTGCATTGCAGCATTTTTGGCATGGGAGGCCGGTGCTGATTCTAAGCTTGGGAAAATACCATGACCGCAAAGACTGCCACGACCCGCAACGAACGTATTGCCGCGCTTGCCCATCGTATCTGGGAAGAGGAAGGCCGCCCAACCGGCCGCGACGAACAGCACTGGCTGCGCGCCGCGGGCATGGTCGATGCCGAACTCGCGAAACCTGCTGCCACGCCCGAACGGGTGCCGGCCAAGAAGCCCACGCGCAAGAAAGCTCGCAAGACCTAGCCCTCCTGGCCCTTCCGCATTAGCGCAGACCGGCTATAAGTGCGCCCGGAAAACAGACGGTTGCATCGGAGGCAGTCATGAAAGTGCGTGTGGCGATCAACGGCTTCGGCCGGATCGGGCGCAATATCGTCCGCGCCATCTTCGAATCGGGCCGCAAGGATATCGATGTGGTGGCGATCAACGATCTGGGCCCGGTCGAGACCAATGCCCATCTGCTGCGCTACGATTCCGTGCATGGCCGCTTTCCCCATGAGGTGAAGGTCGAGGGCGATATCGATCGGCATCGGCACCGACAAGTTCAAGGTCACCGCGATCAAGGATCCGTCGCAGCTTGCCCTGGAAGGAGCTGGGCGTCGATATCGCGCTGGAATGCACCGGCCTGTTCACCGCCAAGGACAAGGCCTCGGCCCATCTCACCGCCGGCGCCAAGCGCGTGCTGATTTCGGCTCCCGGCGAGAATTCCGACCTGACCGTGGTCTATGGCGTCAACCACGACAAGCTCACCAAGGATCACATCGTCGTCTCCAACGCCTCCTGCACCACCAACTGCCTGGCGCCCGTCGCCAAGGTGCTCAACGACGCGATCGGCATCGACAAGGGCTTCATGACCACGATCCATGCCTATACCGGCGACCAGCCGACGCTCGATACCATGCACAAGGACCTCTACCGCGCCCGCGCCGCGGCGCTGTCGATGATCCCGACCTCGACGGGTGCCGCCAAGGCCGTGGGCCTGGTCCTGCCGGAGCTCAAGGGCAGGCTCGACGGCGTCGCCATCCGCGTGCCGACGCCCAATGTCTCGGTGGTCGATTTCAAGTTCGTGGCCAAGAAGGCGACCACCGTCGAGGAAGTGAACGGCGCCATCAAGCGCGCCGCCGAGCAGCAGCTCAAGGGCATTCTCGGCTACACCAACGATCCCAATGTCTCGATCGATTTCAACCACAATCCCAATTCCTCGACCTTCCACATGGACCAGACCAAGGTCATGGAGGGAACGCTGGTGCGCGTGCTCGCCTGGTACGACAACGAGTGGGGCTTCTCGAACCGCATGGCCGACACGGCGGTGGCGATGGGCAAGTTGCTCTAGGCCGATGGCGCGGCCGCTCGATCATCGCGCCGTCAATTCTGTCTGCCGATTTTGCGCGGCTCGGCGACGAGGTGCGGGCCATCGACAAGGCGGGCGCCGACTGGATCCATATCGACGTGATGGACGGGCATTTCGTGCCCAACATCACCTTCGGCGCGCCGGTCATGCAGTCGGTCCGGCCGGCGACCAGGAAGGTTTTCGACGTGCATCTGATGATCGCGCCGGCCGATCCCTATCTCGAGAGCTTCGCCAAGGCGGGGGCCGACATCATCACCGTACATGCCGAAGCGGGCCCTCATCTCGACCGCTCGCTGCAGGCGATCCGGGCGCTCGGCAAGCGGGCGGGCGTGGCGCTCAATCCCGCAACACCCGCTTCGGCCATCGCCCATGTTCTTGACCGGCTCGATCTCGTGCTGGTGATGACCGTCAATCCCGGTTTCGGCGGCCAGGCCTTCATCAAGGCCATGATTGCGAAGATCGGCCGAGGTGCGCGGAGATGGCGCGCGGCCGCAACATCGATATCGAAGTCGACGGCGGCATCACGGCGGAAACGGCGCCGCTTGCCGTCAGGGCCGGCGCCAATGTGCTGGTGGCGGGATCGGCCGTGTTCAAGGGCAAGGACTACGCCGCGAATATCGCAGGCCTCCGCACGGCGGCAACCAGCTTGGTAATTTAACAGGTTGCTAAAAAACTCCGTATACGGACTTACATCGCCCTTCGAGGTTTCCCCAGTTCACGACCGGGGTTGCGGAGGCCAATTCCAACGCTCTCTCACAGTTGGACCCGCGCTTGCTTGACACCCGCCCCCGGCGCCCGATAGCGTCGAGCGACCAAGAACATAAGAGTGATCTGGATAGGAGACGTCCCATGAGCAGCAATAAGGGCTTGATTGTTCCGCCGGCGTCAGTTACGCGCCGCAAGGCGTTGAAAGTTCTTGGCGCGACGGCAGCGGCGGCGGCCGGCGGTATTGCGGCCGGTCCAGGCTTTATCCGCTACGCGCAGGCGGCAACGTCCGAGCCCATCCGCATCGGTTTTCAGGTGCACCGCACCGGCATCGGCGCCTCCTATGGCCGTTGGTACGAGCGCACCACCACGGCGGCAGTCAAGCTGATCAACGAGCAGGGCGGTATCGGCGGACGGCCGGTGGAAATCGTCGCCGAGGACGACGGCACGGATCCCGGCCGCGGTGCCGAGGTGGTCGAGAAATTCGCCACCCAGCATAAGGTGGATGTCGCCTACGGCACCCTGTTCAGCCATGTGGTCATGGGCTCCTCGCCGCGGGCGGGCGAACTGAAGCTTCCCTATTTCGTCGTCTCGGAAGGCCATCACGTGGCCTCGGGCACGCTCAACCGCTACACCTTCCAGCCGGGCATCACCGATGTGAAGAGCCAGGTCAAATCCATGGCGCCGTGGATCGCCGGCAATCTCGGCAAGAAGGTGACGATGATCTTCCCGGATTTCGCCTTCGGCCACGATCACCGCGATTATTTCTCCGCGGCGATCAAGGAACAGGGCGGCGAGGTCGTGCAGCTCATTCCAATACCGCCCACCGAGAGCTCGTTCACCCGCTACTTCCCGAACATCCCGGCCAATACCGACGTGCTCTATCATGTCATGGTGGGTCCGGCGGTGCTCACCTTCGTCAAGGAGCTGGGCGAACATTTCGGCTCGCAGCATCCGGCGCTCTTCGGCTTCATCGACAGTCTCGAGGCCGTCGATCTGGCGAGCCCGGGACTGGAATTCCTCGAGGGCTCGTATTTCTGGGAAGCCTATCCCCGTTATGCCGGGCCGAAACCCAGCGCCTTCGACACTTTCTATCGCGACAAGGTGGGCGTCGATGCCAATGGCGCCAGCCTGTCGGACCCGGGCGATGTCTCGACCTTCTCTCACATGTTCGGTTGTTGGGAGACGCTCTTTGTCATCAAGAAGGCTATGGAAGCGTCGGGCTATCAGGGCCCCGCAGACAAGCCCAAGCTGATCGAGGCGACCGAAGCGATGACCGCCTTCGAGGAAGGCAACGAACATCCGCAGGGCGACAAGACCTTCAATGGCAAGATTCACCAGTGCTTCGGCCACCAGAACATCACCCAGGTGAAGGGCGGCAAGGCCGAGGCCGTTCACCGCACGTCGATCGAGGACGGCCTCTACGAGCCCGAAGCCGACTACACGACCCAGAGCCTGTGAATTTCTCCCTCCCCAAGAGGGGGAGGGGGAAACCGAATTAAGCGCTAAGACCTTGTCCTTCGGCCCCCATCTGCTGCTCGCGATCCTCGAAGGCACCGTGGCCGCCGCCGTGCTGGCGCTGACCGCGCTCGGGCTTTCCCTCGTCTTCGGCGTCATGCGCGTGGTCAATGTGGCGCATGGCGAATTCTATATGTTGGGCGCCATGGTGGCATGGTGGCTGTCGCGCCTCGTGCCGGCCCATCCTGCCGCCGGCTTTGCGCTGGCGCTGATCGGCGCCCCCATAGCGGTAGGCATCGTGGCGCTCGCCACCGAGCGGCTGGTGCTCCGCCGTCTCAACTACGCGCCGGAGGCTACCATCGTTGCAACCATCGGGCTTCTTTTCGTAATCCAGCAATTGGCGCTCAGCGTGTTCGGCGCCGACGCCAAGCCGGTTGCAGCGCCCTTCAATCTTCGCATCGTGTTTCCGTGGTTCGGCTATTCCGGCTACAAGCTGTTCGTGGTCGCGGCTTCGGCCGCAGTGCTTCTCGCCGCCTGGTGGGTTCTGGCACGGACCCGCTTCGGCCTCATCATGCGGGCCACCCAGTACGACAGCGAGACGGCCTCAGCCCTCGGTATTCCCGTCGACAAAGTCTATGCCGCGGTGTTTGTGACAGGTGCCGCACTTGCGGCTCTCGCCGCCGTGCTTCTGGTGCCCATCCAGCAGGCTCATTATCTCATGGGCCTCGATCCGCTGCTCATGTCGTTCATCGTCGTCATCATCGGCGGCCTCGGCAGCATCAAGGGCAGCGTCATCGCGGCAATCGTGATCGGCATGAGCGACGGCATCATTTCCGTGTTCTTCTCGCCGACTCTCGCCTCGATCCTCGGCACGCTGCTCGTAGCACTGGTTCTCGTCGTCCGCCCGCAAGGTCTTTTCGGAGTGGCGGAGCGATGAGCGGCACCCATGGCCGGGCCATCGCCCTGCATCTCGGCGTGGTGCTGCTGCTCTTCGCGGTGCAGTTCGCCGTCGGCGAATACATGCGACTCAGTCTCACCCGCATCATGCTCTTCGCCATTTTCGCGATGGGCTATAATCTGCTCTATGGCTATACGGGGCTCCTGAGCCTCGGCCATGCCATGTTCTTCGCCGCCGGTCTCTATGTTGCGGCGCTTGGAACCACGCTCGCCGGCCTCAGCGCGCCAACCGCCTTCGTGGCGGCGATCGCCGTGGGCGCCCTGTTCTCGCTGATAATCGGCATTATTGCGCTCCGCGCCAGCGGCGTCGCCTTCATGATCGTCACGCTTATGTTTTCGCAGGCCGCCTTCCTGACCGTGCTTTACTTTGGCAACTATACGCGGGGCGACGAAGGCATCGTCATATCCGAGACGATCCGCCGCTTTTCCTTGGCCGGGCTCCCGGTCGATCTCACCGATCCGGTGACGCGCTACAATTTGGCGCTCGCACTCCTGATGCTCGCCATGACGGCCTGCCTGGCGATCGTGAGGTCCCCCATCGGGCACGTGCTGGTCGCCATAAGGGAAAACGAAACGCGGACCGAAATGCTCGGCTACGACGTGAGGCGCTACAAGCTGTTCGCCCTCGTCGTGTCGGGGACGCTCTCGGCGCTGTCGGGTGCCGCCTATGCGCTGATGTTCGCCTATGCAGGATCGACGCTCGCATCCATTCAATACTCGATCCATCCGCTACTGTGGACGCTGCTCGGCGGCGCCGCGACCATCCTCGGCCCATTGCTCGGCACTACGCTGATGTTCGTAACAGTCGATCTCGCCAGCGGCTTCACCAATGCCAATCTTCTGGCCGTCGGCGTCGTTCTCATCCTGCTGGTCCTGTTCTTCCCGAAAGGGATTTTGGGGACGGTCCGCGAAAGGTGGCTGCCATGGCTGCCGTGACACTGCTGTCCACTCGCGATCTCGGACGGCGCTTCGGCGGTCTCGCGGCCGTTGCGGGCGTGAACTTCGCTCTCGACGAGGGCGAGATCAGGGCCGTCATCGGTCCCAATGGCGCGGGCAAGACCACCTTCGTGAGCCTGATCGCCGGAAGACTGCCGCCGAGTTCCGGCCGGATTACTTTTCGGGACGAGGACATCACCGATCTGCCGGCTTTCAAGCGGGTGCGCCGCGGTATTGCCTATACGTTTCAGATCACCAGCATCTTCGCGAAGCTTCCGGTCTTGGAGAATGTTGCACTCGCTGCGCAAGGCCGCAGTAGCCGGCCCCGCGATGTCCTCAGCCGCGTCGGCCTCGCCGACCGGGCGGAACAGATTGCCGGCACGCTCGCCTACGGTCATCAGCGGCTGCTTGAGGTGGCCATGGGGCTCGCCCTCGATCCGCAACTTCTCATACTCGACGAACCGACGCAGGGCCTGTCCGACAGCGAAATCGCCAATTTCATCGAGCTTGTCAGGTCGATTGCCGGCCAGGCGACGGTGCTGCTGATCGAGCACAACATGCAGGTGGTGATGGACCTTGCCCATCGCATTACCGTCTTCAACCAGGGGCAGATACTGGCCGAGGGCACGCCCGCCGAAATCCGTGCCAATCCGGCGGTGCAGAGCGCCTATCTGGGGAGCGGCTGATGCTCGAAGTTGATGCCATCGACTGCTTATATGGCGAGGCCCAGGTGCTGCGGCAATTCTCGCTCAAGGTCGAGGCGGGCGAAGTCCTGTGCCTGCTCGGGCGCAATGGCGCTGGCAAGACCACGGCGCTCAAGGCGATCATGGGCCTCGTCCCGGTGCGCAAGGGCCGCATTGTTTTTGACGGGACCGATCTGACAAAGTGTGCACCCCACGAAATTCCCCGCCTCGGCATCGGCTATGTTCCCCAGGGCCGGCGGCTCTTTGCCGAGCTAACCGTACGCGAGAATCTCGAGATCGGCCTGATGACCCGCAGTTCCGGCCCCGACGTTCTCGATCACGTGCTGAGCCTCCTTCCCATGCTCAAGGAACGGCTCAGCCAGCGCGCCGGCACCTTGAGCGGCGGCGAGCAGCAGATGCTGGCCATGGCGCGCGCCCTCTGCATCGATCCGAAGCTGCTCCTGCTCGACGAGCCGACGGAAGGTCTCATGCCGTCGATGATCGCCCGCATCCGCGAGTTGGTTCTTGAGCTGCAGGCCCATGGCGTCACCACGATCCTCGTCGAGCAGCGCGTCAATGCGGTTCTGCCGGTGGCCAGCCGCGTCGCCTTCGTCGAGAACGGCCGTGTGACGGCGATCATGCCGGTGGCCGATCTCGCCGCCGATCGTCACATGATCGACCGCTATGTCGGCATCGGGCACTGACATGCCGAAGGGCTGGCGCACGCTCGCCGCTGCAAGCTTGCTGTTCCTTGCTGGACCTACGGATCAAGCGCTGGCCCATGGCGCCGAGCGCGGTTTCGTGCTGCTGCTTCCAACTGGCTATGTGGTGCTTGGCGGGGCGCTGGCGGTCGCCGTGTCATTCGCGATCGTCGCGCTGTTGCCCGATCGCTTGTTTCAGCGCGGTTTCGCCTGCAAACTGCGCCTAGGCACGGTGCCAAAAATATCGCCGGTACCTTTGAGTCTCATCAGCGCCGTGTTTCTGTGCAGCCTGATCGCCGCCGGGTTCATGGGCTCGCGCGATCCGCTGGCAAACCCGCTGCCGCTGACAATCTGGACCGTGTGGTGGGTTGGTGTGGTGCTGCTGCATGCCGTGCTTGGCAATGCCTGGGCCTGGCTCAATCCTTTTGTTGGTCCCTATGCGCTTCTTGACCGACTCTCCGGCGGCCGGCTTGCGGCGCATCGTCTGCCGTTCTCTCCGGCCTTTGAATACATGCCGGCGCTTCTCATTTTTCTGGCCTTCGCGTGGTTTCAGCTCGTCGCACCCGCGCCGAACGATCCGGCACGGCTGGCCGCCGCCGTCTCGATCTATGCGCTCCTGACGCTGCTTGCCGTCTGTCTCTTCGGACCGGAGATGTGGCTGACGAAGGCCGATCCCTTCGCCATCTTCCTGCGGCTGGTCGCAGCGGTGTCGCCTATCCAGTTCCGCTCCTCGCGGCACGGTCCGGGAAAAGACGATATTCATCTCCGCGTTCCCGGTGCCGGTCTTGCCGATCTTCCGGCACTTCCCCTGCCGGGAGCGCTGTTCGTCCTTCTCACGCTGAGCTCGGTTTCCTTCGACGGCCTGTCGAACACCTTCTGGTGGCTGTCGCTCGCCAGGATAAATCCGCTCGATTTTCCCGGCCGCACGGCGGTCGTTGGTCTCAACACGCTGGGATTGATCGCCGCCTTCATTGTCCTCACGCTCCTCTTCACGGCGGCGGTCATTGCCGGTTGGATGCTCGCGGGAAAGCCCGGTGAGTTCGCCCAGCTTTTCGGCAAGCTCGTTCTATCGCTGATCCCCATCTCGATTGCCTTTCACTTCGCCCATTATCTGACCGATCTGCTGGTCAACGGCCAGTATGTGGCTCTTGTCCTAAACGATCCCCTGGGCCGCGGCTGGAACCTCATTGGACTGCGTGATTTCCACGTGACCACGTCATTCCTGAATACCGCTAGCGGAGCCCTGACGATCTTCTCGATTCAGACGGCGGCCATCGTGATCGGGCACATCGCCAGCGTCGCCGTTGCGCACCTTCTGTTGCTCGGCAGTCGCACAAGTCAGACCATCGCCCTGGAAGCGCCACTGGCGATCCTGATGGTGGCCTATACCGCCTTCGGTCTGTGGCTGCTTTCGGCTCCTTCAATCGGCTAGTTTCCCACAAGGGGGAGGGAGATTTCGTCTACTGATTCATCCTGCTCTAAATGCTTCAATCGCAGACAATCGGGCCCTAATCCTATAATTCCGGATCGCAAAAAAATTCTTGCCATGACCCCGCTCCGCATCGTCCTGACCGCGCTCGCCCCCTTCGCCGCCGGTTATTTCCTCTCTTACCTGCTGCGCGCGGTAAACGCCGTCGTGGCCCCCGATCTCGTCGCCGATGCCGGGCTCTCGCCCGCCGAGCTTGGGCTCCTCACTGCCGCCTATCTCGGGGCCTTTGCGCTGTTCCAATTGCCGCTCGGCGTGCTGCTCGACCGCTACGGGCCGCGTCGAGTGCAGGCGAGCTTGCTCTGTGTGGCGGCGCTGGGCTGCCTGGGATTTGCCGCAGCTCCCGGCTTCATCGGCCTCTTCGCTTCCCGCGCGCTGATCGGTCTCGGCTTCTCGGCGGGGCTGATGGCGAGCTACAAATCCTCCGCTACCTGGGTGCCGATCCAGCGCCGTTCGCTCGCCAACACCGCCATCATGTCGGTAGGCGCCCTCGGCGTCGTGGTCGCAACCGAGCCCACCGAAATGCTTGTGCGCCTGATCGGCTGGCGCGCCACGTTCGGCGTGTTCGCAGGCCTCATCCTCGCGGCAGCGCTTCTGATCTTCGCCGTGGCGCCCCGGAAGGACACGGTTGGCGCACCCGCTCCGTTCCGCCGCCAATTCGCCGAGCTCATGGCTATCGTCAGGCGGCCGCTGTTCTGGCGGGTGGCGCCGCTCCTCGGCCTCACGTCGGGCGTCCAGATCGGCATCCAGACACTATGGGCGGGCCCCTGGTTCCGCGATGTCATGGGGCTTTCCCGCGAGGATGTGGCCCGCCATCTCCTGTGGATGGCGATATCCTTCATGATCGGCATCCTGTCGGTGGGGGTGATCGCCGATAGGCTGGGCCGCCGCGGCATCGGCCCCATGCAGGTGATGCTCGGTTTCAATGTGCTCTATTTCGCGGCGCAGGCGATCATCGTGTTTCGCATCGACGGGCTGATGCTGCCGGCTTGGCTGGCGGTCGCGGCCTTCGGCCAGGTGGCGGTGCTGGCTTTTCCGTGGTTCGCCGCCCATATCGGCAAGGATCTGGCCGGCCGGTCCAACGCCACCATCAATTTCGCCATGTTCATCGCTGCCTTCTGCTCGCAATATGCCGTCGGCCTGATCATCGGCCTCTTTCCCAATACTGCCACCGGCTACGATCCGCAGGGCTACAGCTGGGCCATTGGAGTTTTCCTGGTACTTCAGCTCATCGCCTTCGCGTGGTATCTGCTCGCCCCCGCTCAAGCCGCCGAGGAAGCCTCCAATGCCTAATCCCGTCATCGCCGAAGTCAGCCGTGGCGGCATCGTCGAAAGCCGCCATACCGGCGCTTATGCGGTGAGCGACGGGGAAGGGCGCATCATCGCCTCTTCCGGCCACATCGATGCACCGGTTTTTCCCCGCTCGGCCATCAAGGCCTTGCAGTGCCTGCCGGTAATCGAGAGCGGCGCCGCCGACCGTTTCGGCTTCAGCGACGAGGAGGTGGCGCTCGCCTGCGCTTCGCACAGTGGCGAGCCGGAGCATGTGCGCGTCGCCCGCGCCATGCTGCGCAAGGCCGGCAACAGCGAAGACCAGTATGAGTGTGGCGCCCATTGGCCGATCGAAATTCACGCACAGCACGATCTGGTACGGAGCGGCGGTGAGGCACTCCAGGTCCACAATAATTGCTCCGGCAAGCACGCCGGCATGCTCGCCTTGTCACGGCAGTTGGGCGCCGATCCAAATAACTATGTGGACCGCAGCCATCCGGTGCAACGCGCCGTCGCAAAAACCATCGCCACTATGTGCGACTGCGACGTGGATGCCGCACCCTGCGGCATCGATGGCTGTTCGGTTCCCACCTGGGCCATAGCTTTACGCAACTTGGCGCGGGGCTTTGCCCGCCTGACATCGCTGGACAATTCCGCTGCCCGCCGCATCATCGCCGCCGTGCGCGCTCATCCCTTCATGGTGGCCGGCACCGGCCGCTTCGATACAATCCTCATGCGAGCCGTACCGCGCGCCTTCATCAAGACCGGTGCCGAGGGCGTGTATTGCGGTGCCATCCCCCATGCCGGCCTCGGCATCGCGCTCAAATGCGATGACGGCGCCGGGCGCGCCTCCGAAACCGCCTTGGCCTCGGTTCTCGCCTCCCTCGACGTCTGGACCGCCGATGAGAAGGCGCTACTGTCTGGCTTCACTCGCAGCGATCTGTCCAACTGGCGCAAGCACCACGTCGGCGACGTTCACGCCGTCATGTAAGGAAGGTAGAGGCCGGTGGCTTCCGCGTTTGGTCGGCCGAAGCCCCTCATTACATCGGCTCGATCTTTGCCGACGGCTCCCCCGGCTGCTTCACGAGTTCGCTGAAGAGTTCCATGGCCGCCGCACCTTCCTTGATGAAGCAGTCGTCGCGTTGGTAACTGATAAAGGCGTCGAGTTCGGCCCGCTTCTTGAGGTTCGCGCATTCCAGAAGATGAAACACCGCCACGCCGTCCTTGACCGTCGCCAGCGTGTAGTTGACGGCCTTGCCCACTTCAGTGGCCTGAACCGCGAACCAGTCGCCGGAGAGCGGAATGAAGGCAAGACCAGCGGTCGATTTGTCCTCCTTCGCCACATAGTGGCGGCCCTCCACCGTGAGCGCGAGATTTTCCTTCTCCTCGACCCAGCCGCCGTCCTTCCAGCTGTAGGATTTCATGGTCACCGGAGCGGCGCCGAAAACCAGGCTCGCTTGTTCATCACTGAACACCGGTTCCTTCGATTGCAGCACGCATCCGGCGAGCGACAGTACCAGAACGGCAAGCACTGCAAATCGCATCAGCATGGTTCAATTCCTTCCTGCTAATTTCTGGGCATAGCCGAGGCGTTGATTGAGCTGGTCGAGCAGGGCCAGTGCCGCATCGGGAATGACGGTGCCCGGCGGAAACACCGCCGCGACGCCCATCGCCGTCAGGGTCGCAACATCCTCCGGCGGGATGACGCCGCCGACCACGATCATGATGTCGCCGCGCCCGGCCTGTTCCAGCGCCGCCTTGAGCGGCGGAATATGGGCTGAGATGGCCGGCGGTGAGCGACGAGACGCCGACCACATGCACATTTTCCTTCGACCGCCAGTTCCGCCACTTCCTCCGGCGTCGCAAACAGCGCGCCGATCTTCGACCTCGAAGCCCATGTCGGCGAAGGCCGAGGCGATCACCTTCTGGCCGCGGTCATGGCCATCCTGGCCGATCTTGGCGACCAGGATGCGCGGCGGCCGCCCATCGGCCTCGCGGAAAGCCGCGACCGCACGCTTGGCCCGTTCGATCTTCTGCGCGTCCTTGCGCCGCCGCGCGCATAGATGCCCTTCACCACCCGCGCTTCGGCTGCATGCCGGCTCCAGACTTTTTCGAGCGCCAGTGAAATCTCGCCGACCGTCGCCTTGGCGCGCGCCGCATCGACGGCGGCCGCCAGCAGATTGCCTTCGCCGGTCTGCGCCACCGATGACGAGCTGGTCCAGCATCGCCTGGCACTGCGCTGGATCGCGCTCGGCCCTCAGCCGCGTCAGCTTCTCGATCTGCCTGGCGCGCACCGCCGAATTGTCGACCTTCAGAATATCGATCTCCGCATCGCTCTCGGCTCGATATTTGTTGACGCCGACCACCGTCTGCTCGCCCGCATCGATGCGCGCCTGGGTGCGCGCCGCCGCTTCCTCGATGCTGCAGTTTGGGCATGCCCGCCTCGATCGCCTTGGCCATGCCGCCCATCTTTTCGACCTCCTCGATATGGCTCCAGGCCCTGGCGGCGAGATCGGCGGTGAGCCTCTCGACGAAATAGCTGCCGCCCCACGGATCGATGACCCGGCAGGTGCCCGCCTCCTGCTGCAGGAAGAGCTGCGTGTTGCGGGCGATCCGGGCCGAAAAATCCGTGGGCAGCGCCAGCGCCTCGTCGAGCGAATTGGTGTGCAGCGATTGCGTGCCGCCCTGCGTCGCCGCCATCGCCTCGATGCAGGTGCGCGTCACATTGTTGAAGACATCCTGGGCCGCGAGGCTCCAGCCGCTCGTCTGGCAATGGGTGCGCAGCATGAGCGAGCGTTCGTCCTTGGGATCGAAGCGCTGCATCAGCTTCGCCCACAGCATGCGCGCGGCGCGCATCTTCGCCACTTCCATGAAGAAGTTCATGCCGATCGCCCAGAAGAAGGAAAGCCGCGGCGCGAACCGGTCGATATCGAGCCCGGCCGCGACGCCGGCGCGGACATATTCGAGCCCGTCGGCCAGCGTATAGGCGAGTTCGAGATCGGCCGTCGCTCCCGCCTCCTGCATGTGATAGCCGGAAATCGAGATCGAATTGAATTTCGGCATCTGCTCGGAGGTGTATTTGAAAATGTCGGAGACGATCCGCATCGATTGCCGCGGCGGATAGATATAGGTGTTGCGCACCATGAATTCCTTGAGGATGTCGTTCTGGATGGTGCCGGAAAGCTTCTCCGGCGGCAACGCCCTGTTCCTCGCCGGCCACGATATAGAGCGCCAAGATCGGCAGCACCGCGCCGTTCATGGTCATCGACACGGTCATCTTGTCGAGCGGAATGCCGTCGAACAGCGTGCGCATGTCGTAGATCGAATCGATCGCGACGCCCGCCATGCCGACATCGCCCGCAACGCGCGGATGATCGCGAGTCATAGCCGCGATGGGTGGCGAGATCGAAGGCGATCGAAAGCCCCATCTGCCCCGCCGCCAGATTGCGCCGGTAGAAGGCGTTCGAATCCTCCGCCGTCGAGAAGCCCGCATATTGCCGGATCGTCCAGGGCTGGGTGGTATACATGGTGGGGTAGGGCCCGCGCAGAAAGGGCGGCGATGCCGGGATATGTCTCGGCGAAGTCATTGCGTATCCTCAGCTGCATAACTGCTCTTGACTGAAATCCCCTCCGCGGTCTCCCAGCTTTGCGTCATCCCGGCGAAAGCCGGGACCCATTTGTCCCGCGTGCAGATGACGAATTGAGTGCGAATGTCCGAGAAGTCACGGAACGCGGTTCATGCGATGCTCTCCACCGCCGCTGCACGTTCCTTTGGCGAGCCGGTAGGCACTGGTGCCGATGATCGGCCAGCCCTGCGCCGTTCGCGCATCCGGCTCTGGCCATTCGCCGCTCTTCTCGATCCTCTGAAACACGCTCCAGGCCTTTTCGCACAAGTGCCTGCGTCAGGTGCTCGACATAGCCCGATCCCGAAGCGGGATCGGCGACGCGCCAGAGACTGCGATTCCTCCAGAAGCATCGGTCTGCGTATTGCGCGCCATGCGCCGCGCGAAAGCATTGGGCAGGCCCTGCGCGAGCGAGAAGGGCAGTACGCAGATCGAATCCGCGCCGCCGAGCCCGGCGCCGAACACCGCCGCCACGGCGCGCAGGATATTCGTGTGCGGATCGAGCTGTCGCCATCATCCGCCAGCTGGTTTCGCCATGAAGGCGCAGCGGCTCGTCGGGCAATCCGCTTGCTTCCAGCACGCGGCGCCACAGCAAGCCGCATGGCGCGGAATTTCGCCAGCGTCAGGAACATGTCCTGGTCGGCGGCCAGCGTGCACGCCGATGGTGCCGGCCTCGTCCAGCGCGCGCAAATGCTGCGACAGCCGTCGCCAGAACCGCGCCGAGCTCCTGCGCTTCCGTCGCACCCTTGCTCGTGCCAGAGCGCGGCCGTCGGCCTCGAGGAAAGGCCCGTGAAATCCTTGCGCCGCCAGTTCGCCCGCCAGCTCGGCGCTCGCCAACGCCGAACGACACATCGAGCCGCGCCGGATCGATCGGCTGCTTGGCGATCATCGCGGCCAGCGCCTTGGCTGCCGCAGCGCCGCCTTCGAGACGGAGTGCGATGGCATGCAGCGCCACCTTGTCGAGGACGCGCGGCAGATGCTTCGCCGCCAATCCAAAGCCGCGCGCCGACGCATGGCCCGCGAAAGTCAGCGTCAGTCCCGTCGCCCCGTTCGCGAGATCGTCCAGCGCCTGGGCATTGGCCGTGCGCCGCATCGGGATGATCGACGCGCTGCATAGACCGTCCACGGAGCATGTGCGGCCCGCTCGGCGCGCGGCCCAGAAGCCTCGCCATAGAGCGGTTCGATGGCGATGCCGTCGGCCGTCTTCGTCACCAGCGTTTCGAAGCCCGCGCCCTTCAGAACCGCGTCGACGCGCTTCAGCCAATCCTCGCGGGTGGCGGGCGGAAAGTCCGTTGCAAGAGATGTCGGGCCATGGCGCCAGTCTACACGTAGCCGCCCAGGCCCGGAATCGACCCCGCCACCTCCTTCACCAGATCCGCCCCCGCCTTTTCCTTGGCGTAGTCGAGCGTCACGGTGCCGAGCTGCTTGATCTGCTCCATGGTGAGGCCCGCCGCCGGAAGTTTGGAGATCGCCGCCAGCGGCCCGCCCATCAGGCCGCCGCCCAGCATGCCGAGCAGTCCGCCCTTGCTCGCGCCGTCGCCGCCATGGCGCGAGGCCAACTCCGCGGCACCCGGCAGCTTGGCGAACAGCTCGCCGACCTTCGCCTGGTTGCCCTGCGTCTTGACCAGCGACAGCATGATGCCCAGTGCCTTTTCGGCCCGCGCCGCATCGAGCCCGGTTGCCGCGACGATCCTGTCAATCAGGTCTTGCATTTCCTGTCTTGCACCCTATTTGATCGGGCCTCCGATAGAGCAGGGTTTGCCATGAGCGACAACACGATTTTTCTCGGCCAAAGCGACAAGCGCGAAGAACTGTTCCTGCCCATGGCCAACCGCCACGGCCTGATGACCGGCGCCACCGGCACCGGCAAGACCGTGACCCTGCAGATCATGGCCGAAGGCTTCTGCAAGGCCGGCGTTCCGGTCTTCGCCGCCGACGTGAAGGGCGATCTCTCCGGCATCTCGCAAGAGGGCGAGCCCAAGGATTTCCTCATCGAGCGCGCCAAGAAGATCGGCTTCGACGATTACGGCTTCGAAGCCACGCCGACGATCTTCTGGGACCTGTTCGGCGAGCAGGGCCATCCGATCCGCACCACCATCACCGAGATGGGCCCGCTGCTGCTGTCGCGCCTCATGGGCCTCAGCGATGCCCAGGAAGGCGCGCTCAACATCGCCTTCAAGATCGCCGACGAAGAGGGCCTCGCCCTTCTCGATCTCAAGGACCTGCGCGCGCTGCTGACCGATCTCGCCGACCGCGGCAAGGAGATCACGCACCGACTACGGCAATGTCAACGACCAGACCATCGGCGCCATCCAGCGCCGCCTGGTGGTGATCGAGGAGCAGGGCGGCGACAACTTCTTCGGCGAGCCGGCCCTCGACATCAAGGACCTGATGCGCACCACGCGCGATGGCCGCGGCTACATGAACGTCCTCGCCGCCGACAGGCTCATCAGTCTCGCCGCAGCTCTACGCCACCTTCCTGCTGTGGCTGCTGTCGGAACTGTTCGAGGATCTGCCCGAAGTGGGCGATCCGGAAAAGCCCAAGCTCGTGTTCTTCTTCGACGAGGCCCATCTGCTTTTCGCCGAAGCGCCGCCGGGCCTGCTGCAGAAGATCGAGCAGACCGTGAAGCTCATCCGCTCCAAGGGCGTCGGCGTCTATTTCGTGACGCAGAATCCGCTCGACATTCCCGAAAGCGTGCTCGCCCAGATGGGCAACCGCGTGCAGCATGCGCTCCGCGCCTATACGCCGCGCGAGCAGAAGGCGGTGGCGACCGCCGCCTCGACCTTCCGCCCCAATCCCGAAATTCAACACGGAAAAGGCGATCACCGAACTCGGCAAGGGCGAGGCCCTGGTCTCGGTGCTCGATCTGAAGGGCGTGCCGACCATGGTCGAGCGCACCCTGATCCGCCCGCCGTCCAGCCGCTTGGGGCCGATCACGCCGGACGAGCGCCAGGTCGATCGTCAAGAATTCGCCCGTCTACGGACAATATGACGACGCCCGAAGACCGCGAGTCGGCCTACGAGAAGCTGGCAGGCCAAGGCCAGCGCCCGCGCGGCAGCGCAATCGGAAGTCACCGCCGCCAAAGTGGAGCGCAAAACCACCTCCGGCTACCAGCGCGAGAGCGCCACCGAACGCTTCGTCAAAAACCTCGCCTCCAGCGTCGGCCGCTCCGTCGGCAACGCCCTGATCCGCGGCATATTGGGCGGGCTGACAAGACGCTGATTCTTCCTCACCCTGCGATGCCTCATTACCCCTTGGCCCTGCCGCTTGCGGCGGGGAGAAGGTGGCGCGCAGCGTCGGATGAGGGGTGGTCTGTCCGCGAGTCGAAATGTTGATAGCAAGTGGCGCCACACCCCTCAACCACCCTCTCGCCTTGGCGAAGCTGAAGCTTCGCTTCGGCGTAGCCAGGTCGGGCACCTTCTCCCCGCACTGCGCGCAGAGGAAAGGGAATGTCTGAGATTTCGGCGCCTTGTCTCATCCACTTGGCATGACCTCAAATTTCCTGAGGAGAGCTTTGCCTCCTCGATCCGTTCTGGGACATGGACTTCGGTTCCGTATTCGCGGCCTTGTGGAGGAGGCGGACGATGTCGCGGTGGATGGGCCGTCTCACTGTCGTCAGAAATCGCATAACCGCCGCAAGGCCGCTTCGCGCATCGCCTCTGTCGACCGCCCTGTTCAACCAGTATCTCGCCTGGTCGGTGCGCACGCATCGCTGCTGCAATGTTCGCGAAACTGCAATTGCCGTCCGCCACGTTCTTGCACCATAAAGGCCTCAGCCCTTCCTTTATGTCGTTCCGTAAGGCCTGAAGCATCACGATCCTGCCTCTCCCCATGCGCAAGCGGGGCGAGAGGCTAGTTCGACTAAATAATCTCGTCCTCGTCGAACAGCGGCGTCGCTGCGCCAGGTCGGATTTCTTCATCCGCGCCACGTGGAACAGCGCATCGCCGCGATTGACGATCGGCAGATTGGTGCGGCCGATGACGATGCCGTCATCTCGGCGAGACGATCCTCACCGAGCGCTCGCCCAAGGGATCGGAGATTTCGCCGATCGTCTCGCCTTTGGCGACGCGGTCGCCGATCGACGCGGCGCGGTCGCGCAGAATGCCGCCCTCCGGCGCCCTGAGCCAGGTGCTCGACAGCGAGATGGCGGGCGGAACCTTGGCCGCGGCTACATCGGCCGCCGCGATCATGCCGAGCGATTTCATCACCCGCAGGATGCCGAGCGTTCCGGCGCGGATCGCCACCTCGTCGAAGCGCAGCGCCTCGCCGCCCTCATAGAGCAGCACCTTGACGCCCTGGTCGCGGGCGCATTGGCGCAGCGTCCCCTCGCGCAGTTTGCGAGACGAGGACGACCGGCGGGCCGAAGGCCTCGGCCAGCTGCCAGCAGTTCCGGCTCGTCGGGCGCGATGCGGATCTGCGGCAGGTTGGTGCGGTGCAGTGCCGCCGTGTGCAGATCGATGCCGTATTGCGAGCGCAGCACCACCTCGCGCATGAAGAGATCGGCGAGGAGGCTGGCGAGCGAGCCGTGGTCGGAGCCGGGAAAGGAGCGGTTGAGATCGCGCCGGTCCGGCATGTAGCGCGAATGGCTGATGAAAGCCGAAGGCATTGACGATCGGCACCGCCAGCAGCGTGCCGGCAATGGCGCCGCATGGCGCCGTGGCGCAGCACCCGGCGGACGATCTCGGCGCCCTGGATCTCATCGCCATGGACCACGCCGGAAATGAACAGCACCGGGCCCGGCTTCGCGCCATGGATGCACATGCACCGGCAGCGTCATCGGCGTGTGGTTGGACAGCACGCTCACCGGCAGTTCGACGGTCTGCCGCGTGCCCGGGTGCGATCTCGAAATTGCCGATCGCGAAGGGCTGTCATCCCTTGCCCTTGCGTCCTGGTGCGTGCCGGGCTTGGCGTTCTTCTCGAGGAAGTCGATGATGGCGGCGGCCACATCGACGCCGGTCGTCTTCTCGATGCCTTCGAGCCCGGGCGAGGAATTGACCTCCATCACCACCGGCCCGCGCTTCGAGCGCAGCATGTCGACGCCGCCGACATTGAGGCCCATGGAGCGCGCCGCCTTGAGCGCGGTGGTGCGCTCGACCGGCGTCAGCTTCGACCTCCGTCGGCGGTGCCGCCGCGATGCAGGTTGGAGCGGAAATCGCCCTTGGCGCCCGCCCGCTCCATGGTCGCCACGACCTTGCCGCCGACGACGAAGGCGCGGATGTCGCGGCCTTCCGCCTCCTTGATGAATTCCTGCACCAGGATGGCGATGTCGGCGCCGTGGAAGGCCTCGATCACCGATTTCGCCGATTTGTGCGTCTCGCCCAGCACCACGCCGATGCCCTGCGTGCCTTCGAGCAGCTTGATGACGACCGGCGCGCCGCCGACGATCTCGAGCACCTCGTCGGTGCGCGTCGATGTCGTTGGCGAAGGCGGTGACCGGCAGGCCGATGCCGTCGCGCGCCAGGAGCTGCAGCGAGCGCAGCTTGTCGCGCGAGCGCGCCGATGGCCACCGATTCGTTCAGCGGATAGACGCCCATCATCTCGAACTGCCGCAGCACCGCCAGGCCGTAGAAGGTGTGCGAGGCGGCGATGCGCGGGATGACGGCGTCGAAGCCCGTCGAGCTTCTCGCCCAGATAGCGCAGCTCGGGCTTGCGCGAGGTGATGTTCATGTAGCAGCGCAGATAGTCGATGGGCACGATCTCGTGGCCGCGCGCCTTCGCCGCCTCGATGATGCGCTGGTGCGAATAGAGCTTGGGATTGCGGGTGAGGAGCGCGATCTTCATTTGGTTTTCCGCTTCTTGCGCGAGATCAGGAACGAGCGGCCGGGATGGACGAGGAACTTGCCGCGGATCGCGGCGCGGCCGAGCAGCATCGGAACCCCCATGTCGGTGCGGTCGGTGAGCGTGATCTCGGTGGGGAATCTCTGTTTGCCGATCGCCAAATCGCGTCTCGACCACGATGCGGTTTTCGCTGTGCCCGCTGGAACTGCGGATTTACCGCGCTTGCCATGCACCGGCAATTCGCAGTGATGGTTGCGGCCATTGACCGGAATGAGGAAACGCACCCGGTGGCCCTGGACGTGGATGTCCTCGGCATGCAGCGCCGCCGAGCGCGCGCCGGTATCGATCTTGGCGATCGATCGGACCGACGCCGAGCTTCGGCAGATGCACCTGCTCGCGCCAGCCGATAAGGGCAGGCGCGGTGGCGGGGTGCAACTTGGACTTCAATCGAGGGCATGGAGTCAGGCGGATTCTCAAATGGCGAATAGCGAATAGGGCAATTCTGCCCTATTCGCCACTACCCATTCGCTATTCGCCAATCCTCACCGTCTCGGCAATCTCGATCCCGAAGCCCGACAGCCCGACATAATGCCGCTTGCTGGAGGTGATCAGCCGGATCGAATGGACATTGAGATCGCGCAGGATTTGCGCGCCAAGTCCGACGTCGCGCCAGACTCTGCTCGCGCTGGGCGGCGCTGCCCGTCTTCTCGCCGGAAATCTGGCTCGCCGGCACGCCCGCCGTCCCCTCCTGCAGATAGACCAGCACGCCGCGGCCCTCGCGCTTGAACACCTCAAACACCTGCATCAAGTGTCTGTCGGTTGCCGAACACATCTTCCAGCACATTCTCCCGATGCAGGCGCACCGGAACGTTCTTGCCGCCGGAAATATCGCCGAAGACCAGCGCCAGCTGCTCCACCGCGTCGAAGGGCGTCGCATAGGAATAGCCCCGCGCCGTGCCGATCGGCGTCTCGACGTCGAATTGCGCCGTCTGCTCGACCAGCCGCTCGCGCGACTGGCGATAGGCGATGAGATCGGCGACCGAGATGATCTTCAAGCCGTGCTCGCGGGCGAAGGCCAGAACCTGCGGTCCCCGCTTGACCGATGCCGTCGTCATTGACCAGTTCGCAGATGACGCCGGCCGGATGCAGCCCGGCAAGCTTGACCAGATCGACGGCGGCTTCCGTGTGGCCCGAGCGCATCAGCACGCCGCCGGATTTCGCCACCAGCGGAAACACATGGCCCGGCCGCACGAAATCGCCGGCCTGCACATTCTTGTTGGCCAGCGCATGCACCGTGGCGCAGCGTTCCTTGGCCGAAATGCCGGTGGTGAGGCCTTCCTTGTAGTCGATGGTGACGGTGAAGGCGGTGCCCATCGGCGCATCGTTGAGCGCCACCATGGGATCGAGCTTGAGGCGGCGCGCATCCTCCGCCGTGATCGGCGCGCAGACGATGCCGGAGGTATGCCGCACCATGAAGGCCATCTGCTCCGGCGTGATCTTGGCGGCGGCGGCGATCAGGTCGCCCTCGTTCTCGCGGTCGTCGTCGTCGACCACCACCACCATGTCGCCGTTGCCGATCGCCTTGATCGCCTCTTCGACGCTATCGAGCTTCGAGGTCATGTCGCCTTCCCTGAAATCCTGTGGCTTAACCTTGTGGCCGGTGGCCACCGCAATCCGCATGGCAAGCTCGAGCGAGGGCTGGGCCCCCGCCACCAGCTGCGACACCCGGCCCTGGGTAATCCCCAGCCCGCGCGCCAGCTCCGACTGCGATGTATCGCTATTAGCCAGCCACTCGGAAAATTTCATGTGAGGTTATTAGCACTGCTAATAATCACTGACCATCTCGAATAGACAAATTTGCCAGGCTATGCCGTCTATTGGATAATCGCTCCAAATCTAGAGGCATGGAATGAAATCGTACAAAATCGTTGTTGCGGCCGCCGTTGTTGTCGCGGTGGGCTATTTCGCTGTCCGGGCCTTTGTGCAGCCGCCCATGTTCGCCAAGGCCCTCACCGCGGCCGAAAAGCAGAATTGCGGCATTACCGCGGAGGTGACCGAAGGCCCCTACTATGTTTCCGGCATGCCGGAACTGAAGGATGGACAGTTGAACTTCACCGGCTTGCCGGGAAATCCGCTGACCGTCTCAGGCCATGTCTACGAGGGCGCCGGTGACAGCAAGCCCATCGCCAATGCCATCGTCGAAATGTGGCAAACCGACAACAGCGGCACCTACCATCCCAGCAACAATGGTCCGGCGTCGCAATACGCAAGTGCGGACCTCGCCTTGCGCGGCTTCGTCGAGACCGGCCCAGACGGCCTCTATCGCTTCACCACGATCTATCCGGGCGAATATTCCGGCCGAACCCGCCACATCCACATCAAGATCAGGGCGCCCGGCAAGGACGAATTGACCACCCAGCTCATTGTGCCATCACTGGCAGGCGACGCACTCACTTTCGACGAGGACACGATCTCGCAGGGTCTGCCGAACTGCCACCTTCTCAAGATCGATTCCTCGGCGAGCCCGGCCACGGCGTCGTTCGATTTCAGGCTCTGAGATCAGCGTGCCCAAGTCCGTTCCAGGGCCGCGATCCAGTTGTCGCAACACAGTTTGCGCATCATGGCCTCGTCATAGCCGTGATCGCGCATCGACTGGAGCAAAACGGGCAAGCCGGTGACATCGCCGATTGCGGCAGGGATACGGGCACCCTCGAAGTCGGACCCCAGCCCCACATGATCGAGGCCCGCCAGTTCGATCATCCGGTCGAGATGGTGCAGCATGACATCGAGGCCGGTATCGCCCCGCCACAGGCCGTCGGGCCGGAGAAAGCCGTTGGCGAAATTAAGTCCGATCATGCCGCCGGAAGCGCCAATCGCTTCGATCTGCTTATTCGTCAGATTGCGCGACGAGGCGCATATGCTGTGAACATTGCAATGGGTGGCGATCAGCGGCGCCTTGCTGATCTTTACCACATCCCAGAAGCCCTGTTCATTGAGGTGCGATAGGTCAATGGCGATGCGCAACTCATTGCAGCGGCGGATCAGTTCTTTTCCCGACTCCGTCAGCCCCGGTCCGGTATCGGGCGATGACGGAAAACGGAACGGCACGCCATGACCGAATTGATTGGGCCTGCTCCACACCGGCCCCAGCGACCTCATGTTGATTGCTGGTACATGGTCAATTTCTCTTTCTGAGCTCAGTTGAGATGCTTGCGTTGAGAACAATTTGCTCGAACGAACTCTCGACGCGCTTGAAACAATCATTTTTGAGCTTTCGCTGTAAATTCTTTGGTCTGCGCAAGGCTGACTGCCTGCTCTTCGCCAGTTAGCGCAGGTCAAGCGAAAGCAAAGCCAGTCTGACGGCAGATCAACAGCGTCCGAGGAATATCAAATTCAACCTGAGCGAGATTGCCAAAGAGTTCAACTGATGTAATCTATGAGTGCAATTAATGTGATTTACCACTTTAGATTGCTAATTCAATGGAGACGTCAATGAACAACGCATCTAGTTCTGAAATGAAACGTGCAGCCAATTCCCAGGAAAAGCCGACGCTAAATCTGTCGGTGGTCCAGGTGGACCCGCGGGAGCATTCGATCATCGCAGCGGGGCTCTGTTACAACAAGGTCTAGCGCCTGATCCCGCAGGAAAACTTCGAAATCGGCCGGGCACACACCCAGCCCGGCCGGACGAAAAATCATTCGATGGATACGATGCATTCAAACTCGCAGGGCATCACAAAAAGAATTCGGGCATCGAATGCAGTAATATCCGTTCCCAAAGGGGAAAATGTCCTCTTCTACAACTTCCTCACCCGAACAGCGGCAATTTGCTCGACGGATGCGCTCTATTGGCTGTCGTGTTTTCCAGATTGGTCGGATATCGGTTCGGTTCAGGCGGCGCACCCGCATATAGAAGCCCAATCGCTAAAAGGCGAGATTCTGAAACTTGCGGAACTCGGTTTGCTCAATTTCGAGCATTCGGAAAATGCGAAACAAGAAGAAAAGTACTCGAAGGAGTGGGAATGGGGACTTGTCGCAGGCCTGTTTCACTTTTCCATTCTCAACAACACATTCGCGACGTCCTCTGAGGGGTTGCAAAAGCAACTCCAAAGAGCCGAGGAAGACCCATCGCCAAGCCTTTATTGGCGAAACGACCCATCCGCAATCTCTCTCGAAAACGGACGATCATCGTCGATTTCCCATATTCTTCAATTAATGGCTTGCAGAAGAACTAACCGTACGGCTGCGAGCCAGAAGATCGGCCTTAATCAACTGGGCGATTGTCTGTTCGCCGGTATGGGAATTACGGCACACGTTCAAACTCCCACTGGACTCCTTCCTCTGGGCATGACTCCCTCAGGCGGAGCAACAGGACCTGAGCCCCGCGGCATGCAGTACATCGAGCGCTGTGAAAGCCGGATCGATCGCCTCCGCGCCCTCGATATGGAACACTGCGGCAACCGTGCCCTCTGCGATGCTGCGGCGGATCTCGGCCGCACTCCGGCACAGCTTGAAGCGGCCCTTGGCCTGCCGCTCGATGCGGAACAGAAGTGCCGCCATCTCCATGGTCTTGCGTAGCGCCGTCCCCGCGGGCACTTGTTCCGCAAGGGGCGGATTGAGCTCGTCCGCGGCGTCTCGTCTTCATGGTCGTTGGAACGAAGATGGCGAACATGCCGCCGGCGAAGCCGCCAGCCGTCATGCGCGGCAAATCGAGATGGCCCTTGCCGTCGCCTGCGATGAAGTCGGTAACCGGATCGCCGGTCTTCTTCAGCCACAGGCGAAGCAGAACGTCATTGTGGCCGTCGAAAACCGGAATGGAACTCATGCCGCCGCGGGCGCCAGCACGGTTTCGGCCAGCCGCACCCAATAACTGACACCGATGGGAATGGCATTGTCGTTGAAGTCGTAGGCCGGATGATGGCAGAAGGGCGTGTCGCCGTTGCCCAGGAAGATGAAGGCGCCGGGTCTGGCCTCGAGCATAAAGGAAAAGTCCTCTGCCCCCATGACCGGAGCGAAATTTGCATCGACATTCTGCGTCCCTGCGACGTCGCGCGCCACCTCCGCCGCAATCGCCGTCTCGCGTTCGTGGTTGAGGGTAACGGGATAGCCCATTTCAAGCTCGTAATTGACGATGGCCTCACCGCCGAGTGCCGACGCGATGCCCTGTGCGGTCCTGTGAATGTTGGCTTTCGCAAGCTTGCGCAGTTCCGGTTTGAGAGTTCGCGCTGTGCCGATCAGTGTGGCCGACTGCGGAATGACGTTGTTGGCGTCGCCGGCATTGAAGCGGGTGATGGAAACGACAAGCGCTTCCAGCGGGTCGGAGTTGCGCGCCGCAATACCCTGCAAGGCGGAAACGATCTGGGCGGCAATGAAGATGGGATCGATTGACTTGTGCGGCGCTGCCGCATGGCCGCCCTTGCCGGAAACGGTGATGGAAAACACATCCGCCGCCGCCATGAGCGGACCCGGCCGGATCGCGAACTGGCCGACCGGCAGGCCCGGGAAATTGTGCATGCCATAGACGCTCGCGATGCCGAAACGCTCCATCAAGCCGTCCTTCACCATGGCGAGACCCCCGCCGCCGCCTTCCTCGGCGGGCTGGAAGATGACCGCCACCCGGCCGCGAAAATTGCGCGTGTCGGCGAGATGCCTCGCCGCACCCAGCAGCATGGCGGTGTGCCCGTCATGGCCGCAGGCATGCATGCGGCCCGGGATTTTCGAAGCATGGGCAAGTCCCGTCGCTTCGGTGATCGGCAGGGCATCCATATCGGCACGCATGCCAAGCGTTGGGCCTTCGCCGTGGCGGCCCTTGATGATACCGACAACGCCAGTGCGGCCGATGCCTGTCACTACTTCATCGCAACCGAACCCCCGAAGCTTCTCTGCAACGAAGGCGGCCGTCTTGTGAACCTCGAACAGGATTTCGGGCTCCATGTGGAGTGTGTGCCGCCAACCGGCAATCTCGGGCTGCATTTCGACGGCGCGGTTGAGGAGCGGCATCTGCGAAGCCTTTGCAGAAATGGCCGGGAATAGCCCCGGCCATCGGAAATTTCAGTCGGAAGAGTTCGTCACGCCTTGGCGTGCATGGATTCGGCATGTTCCCAATTCGACAAGATTGTCGATGAAGGCCTCGAGATATTTCTGTCGGGCGTTGCGGTAGTCGATGTAATAGGCGTGCTCCCACACGTCGCAGCCGAGAATGGGCTTAGCCCCATGCATCAGCGGGTTCTCGCCGTTCGGGCGTCTTCATGATGACAAGCTTGCCGTCCTTGACCGCGATCCAGCACCAGCCGGAGCCGAACTGCGTGAGGCCCGCCTGCACGAAATCGGTGCGCATCTTGTCATAGCCGCCGAGATCGCTGTCGATCGCCTTGGCGAGCTTGCCCGGCAGCTTCTTGCCGCCGCCGCCCTTCTTCATCCACTTCCAGAAATGAATGTGATTGTAGTGCTGGCCGACATTGTTGACGAGGCCGGCATTCTTTTCGGCGAAGGCCGCCTTGCAAATCTCTTCGACTGATTTTGAGGCGAGTGGGCTGTCCTTCAGCAGATTGTTGCCGTTGGTCACATAGGCCTGTGATGCTTGTCGTGATGAAATTCCAGCGTCTCCTTCGACATGTAGGGGGCCAGCGCGTCATAGGCGTAAGGCAGGGCGGGCAGTTCGAGAGCCATGTTCATTCCTCCTGATAGACGGGTCCCGGTCTTTCTAGTCGTTCGTGCCGCCGCCCGCAACTACAGCCGTTTCTCCATGAAGACGCTCATCGGATCGTCGGCGGGATAATCGCCGAATGCATCGCGATCGGTGTAACCCAGCGCCCGGTAGAGGCCCAAAGCCTCGGGCTGGTGGATGCCGGTTTCGAGCCGGGCGATGGTCATGCCCGCCGTCCGCGCCTCATCCTCGAGCCGCGTCATGATCTTCTTCGCAAGGCCGAGGCCGCGCGCCCGGGGTGCACATAGATGCGCTTCACCTCGCGCATAGTCCTCATGCAGCCAGATGCCGCCGCAGCCGAGAGCCTCGCCATCGACGCCGCGGAGAAGAAACTGCATCTCCGGCCGCGGCCAGCGTCTCGATGTCGAGCAGATGGTTGCTTTCCGCCGGATAGAGCGATACTGGAACAGCGTCGAGATCCTCGATCAAGCCGCCGCACCTGCGGCTCGCGCGGGTCGGCGCGCGCAATAACGACACTCACTGGAACGCCTGAATCCCCGTCTGCGCCCGCCCGAGGATCAGCGCATGGACGTCATGCGTGCCTTCATAGGTGTTGACCGTCTCGAGATTCACCATGTGGCGGATGACGTGGAACTCGTCCGAAATGCCGTTGCCGCCATGCATGTCGCGGGCCATCGCGCGCGATGTCGAGCGCCTTGCCGCAATTGTTGCGCTTCATCAGCGAAATGGCGGGCGGTGCCGCGGTGCCGCGTTCCAGCGCCCGGCCGAGCGCCAGGCGCCGTGCAGGCCGAGCGCGATCTCCGTCTGCATGTCGGCGAGCTTTTTCTGGATCAGCTGGTTGGCGGCGAGCGGCCGGCCGAACTGCTTGCGGTCGAGCGTGTATTGGCGCGCCCGGTGCCAGCAATCCTCCGCCGCACCCATGACGCCCCAGGCGATGCCGTAGCGCGCCTTGTTGAGGCAGCCGAAGGGTCCGGCGAGACCGTGCGCATTGGGCAGCAGCGCCTCGTCCGGCACCTCGACATTGTCGAGCACGATCTCGCCGGTGACCGAGGCGCGCAGCGAAACCTTGCCTTCGATCATGGGCGTCGAAAAGCCTTTGGTGCCGCGCTCGACGAGAAAGCCGTGAATGCCTTCGTCCTCGAGCTTCGCCCACACCACCGCGACATCGGCGATCGGCGAATTGGTGATCCACGTCTTGGAGCCGTTGAGCACGAAGCCGCCGTTGCACGCGCTTGGCCCTGGTCTTCATGCCGCCGGGATCGGAGCCGGCATCGGGCTCGGTCAGGCCGAAGCAGCCGACCAACTCGCCGGTCGCCAGCTTCGGCAGATATTTCTTGCGCTGCGCCTCCGAGCCATAGGCCTCGATCGGATGCATGACGAGCGAGTTCTGCACGCTCATCGCCGAGCGGTAGCCGGAATCGACGCGCTCGACCTCGCGCGCCACCAGGCCATAGGCGACATAGCCGAGCCCCGAGCCGCCATAGTCTTCCGACGTCATCACGCCGAGAAAGCCCATCTCGCCCAGCTCGTTCATGATCTCGCGGTCGAAACGCTCCTCGCGGAAGGCCTCTGAGCACCCGCGGCATGCAGCTTGTCCTGCGCAGAAGGCGCGCGCCGAATCGCGGATCATGCGCTCGTCTTCGGTGAGCTGGCTTTCGAGATCGAGCGGATCTTCCCAGTTGAACTCGGCAGCGGCGGCGGGCCCCGGTTTCTTGCGGACGGTTTGTCCGGACATGGTCGTAACTCCTGTAATTTTGCGCCTTAAGAGCGCCTTCCCGGTTCGCTTGTCAATTCGGCGGAGTGCGTCGGGAATTGGGGTTCAGCGAACCAGCGTCGACAGGTCTCTGAACTCCGGCGTCCCGGCTTTCGCAAGCAGCTCGAACACCGCCATTTCCGTGTTCACGATTGCAACGCCCGCCTGCCGCATGCGCTCCTGGGCGAGGGTCACGGAAGTTGGCGCTCGCGAGGCGATCGCATCGGCTACGGCAAAAACGGCGAAACCCGCTTGGGCGAGATCGATCGCGGTTTGCAGCACGCAGACATGGGCCTCGACACCGGCGACCAAGATTTGCGGCCGTCCAGCTTCGTGAAGGGCGATCAGGTGGGTCTTCAGGGCCTCGTTGCGCCAGCCGGAAAACTCGGTCTTGGCGAAAACCGGCGCATTGCCGATGTACTCCCTCAACGGCGCAACCGTATGCCCAAGACCTTTTGGATACTGTTCCGACACGGCAATAGGGACCTCAAGCTTCTTCGCCGCCTTAAGAAGAATGCTGCAACGCCGCTCCAGCTCCTGCGCGCCTGCCATCGCCGGAAGCAGCCGTTCCTGCATGTCGATGAGCAGCAGAGAGGACTTTTCGGCGAAGATCAGCATGAAAGCTGGTCTAGCCAAAGCCTGTTGCAAATGAAACGGCCAAATGGAACCGGGACCGCAGCGTTGGCTGCGGCCCCGGCACAGCTGCTTCAGGTCCGTGTCCAGCAATGTGGGGGAACGCGTCGCGTGGACAAATCATGGATGCCTTTTGACAGGCCATGACACTTGGAGGGGGTGTTCCAAACTCGGACCCTACGCAGCCCTCCTCCCTGAAATAGAACTCGCCGAATGGGCACACCACTCACAACTTGCTCGAAAGGTGCGGCTGCCACGGTCCTTAGTCTTCGGAAACCAGGGCCGCGGAACCAAAGCCGGCGTGGCGCATGTCCTTCCGCAACTTTGTGGTCAGGATTGTGATCAGGATATTTGAAGGAATTTCTTCAAAAGCTTCCTCGGACGCTTTTTGAAAAACCCGTCTGGTGCCGCGACTCACAACAGATAATCGAGCCGGTCCTTTGTCTGGCGATGGAGGTGCTGCATCTTGCGCGCATTTGGAGAACGCGACGGCAAACTGCCGCACGGATTGACGGTAGTTCATAGGAATCCCCTGGAGATTGAGCTGCGGAAAACGAACGCAAAATCGACCGGTTGGCCTTTTGCTGTTGCCGAACAACCCAAATAGCACAACAATTGCTGCGCAAATACTCACTTATCAGTTTACATATTCAGGGGGCTGATTAATCCGTGGCGCGCGCGTTAACACAACTTTAAGGCATTGACTATTCGCTACAGCAATTTCAAGTAGCAGAGAGACAGGTGATTCGGGAGGCCTCCTTGGCCCGCAACGGTTCGGCGACCAGACTAAAAATCTTGGATGTGGCTTCAGGCATGCTGTCGAACGAGAGCGTCGGCAATGTCAATCTGGACAAGATCAGCCAATTGGCGGGCCTGACCAAAAAGAGCATCTACTATCACTTCCCCAGTAAGGATCATCTACTCAGCGCCGCCGTCGATTATCTGCGCCCCACCTATCTGGAGCAGTATCGGGTCTGGGCGGAGAGGGCTGGCGAAAATGCGCAGATGCACGACCGTGTCCTGATGATTCTCAAAGGCCTTACCCAGGCCGCCGAGGATCCGCATTGGAAAGGATGCTGCTTTGTGCGCGTTGCGGCGGAGCTTGGAAGCCTGCCCGGTCATCCGGCGCGCAAGATGGTTGCACGTGCCATCCGGGAAATGGAGTCTTGGTTCGAAATAGAACTAGCCGCCGAAGGATGCAGCAATCCGCTTGGCGTCGCCCGCGCGCTGGTGATTTTATTGAACGGTGTTGTAGTGACGCTTCTGGTGCATCGCAACGGGCCATACGGGTCTGAGGCAATCGAATTGCTCGACACCATCCTGCCCGCCAAGCATTGATCTGGCTTAGACGATATTCGCCACCTTGAGCCCGAAGGCATAGACGAAGGCCACTTCCTTCAGCCGGTCGAAGCGGCCCGAGGCGCCGCCATGGCCGGCGCCCATATTGGTCTTGAGCAGCAGCAGATTGTTGATCGGTCTTGAGCTCGCGCAGCCGCGCCACCCATTTCGCCGGCTCCCAATAGGTGACGCGCGGATCGGTCAAGGCCGCCCACCGCCAGAATATGCGGATAGGCTTTGGCCTCGACCCGGTCATAGGGCGAATAGGCGGCGATCGTCTCGTAGGCCTGCTTGTCCTTGATCGGGTTGCCCCATTCCGGCCATTCCGGCGGTGTCAGCGGCAGTGTGTCGTCGAGCATGGTGGTCAGCACATCGACGAAGGGCACCTCGGCGACGATGGCCCTGAACAGATCCGGCGCCATATTGGCGACCGCCCCCATCAGCATGCCGCCGGCGCTGCCGCCCTGCGCCACGATGTTGCCCTTGCGCGTGAAGCCTGCGGCGATCAGATGCTCGGCGCAGGCAATGAAATCGCGGAACGTATTGGTCTTCTTGTCGCGCTTGCCGGACTTGTACCAGCGCCGGCCCTTTTCCTGCGCCGCCGCGGATATGGGCGATGGCATAGATGAAGCCGCGATCGACGAGCGACAGGATATTGGTGTTGAAGCCCGCCGGAATGCGAAATGCCATAGGAGCCATAGCCGTAGAGCCACAGCGGCGCGCGTGCCGTCGAGCGGCGTAGTTTTTCGATAGAGCAGGGTCACCGGAATGAGTCTCGCCGTCATGGGCCTTGGCCTGGATGCGCCGCGTCACATAATCCGCCGGATCATGCCCGCTCGGCACTTCCTGCGTCTTGCGCAGCACGCGGCGTGCGGCTGCGCATGTCGTAGTCGTAGACCTGGCGTGGGCGTCGTCATCGAGGAATAGGTGAAGCGCAAAATGTCCGTGTCGTATTCGCGCATGTCGCCGAAGCCCAGCGAATAGGCTTCCTCGTCGAAGGCGATCGCATGTTCCTCACCGGTGTTCATGTCGCGCACCACGATGCGCGGCAGGGCGTTCTCGCGCTCGAGCGGACGAGCCAGTTCTTCAGGACGATAATGCCGATGATGAAGCAGCCCGGCCGGTGCGGGATGAGATCGCGTCCAATTTGCCGGGCGCGGATCGGCCACCGGCGCGGTGACGATCTTGTAGTCTTCGCGCCATCGCCGCATTGGTCTTGATGATGAACTGATCGTTCCAATGCTCGAGGTCGTATTCGACTCCGCGTACCCGCGGCGCGACGAGCCTCGGTGCTTCGACCCGGCTTGTGCCGCATCGATGATCCAGTTTTCGGACGTGTCGTGATCGTGGATGTCGATGACGATGAAGCGCTCCGAATTTGTCTTGCCGACGCCGGTGAACATGCCGGTATCCTTTTCCTCGTAGACGAGACGGTCGGCCGCCTGCGGCTCGCCGAGAACATGGCGATAGGTCTTGAGCGGCCGGTGGTTGTCGTCCTGCAGCGTGTAGAAGATAGCTCTTGCCGTCGGCGGCCCAGATGGCATCGCCCGCCGTATTCTGCAGCACGTCCGGCTGATCGCGTGCCGGTGGCGAGGTCGCGAACCCGCAGTTCGTAGAATTCCGAACCCTTGTCGTCGAAGGACCAGGCCGCAAGCCGGTGATCGGGCGAGATGCGCAATGCCGCCGAAGCGGAAATAGTCGCGTGTCCCGGCCAGCTCGTTGCCGTCGAGCAGCAATCTGCTCGGGTCCCGAAATATCGCGGAGCTTGCGGCAGATAGCGCGGATGCTGGCCGCCGGTGACGTAGGACGAATAATAGGCGAAGGGGCCGTCGGGTGCTGGAACCGATGAGTCGTCTTCCTTGATGCGGCCCTTCATCTCGGCGAACAGCGTCTCCTGCAGGCCTGCCGTGTCCGCCATCACCGCTTCGTGATAGGCGTTCTCCGCTTCGAGAAAGACCCGGATGTCGGCCGGCAGAAGCGACGGGTCGTGCATCACCTCCTGCCAGTTGTCGGCCTTCAGCCAGTGATAATCGTCGCGTTTCTCGTATCCGTGCCAGGTTTCGACGTGCGGCCGCTTCTCCGCCCGTGGCGGCTTTATCTTCGCAATCGCCATCTGTCAGGCTTTGTCCGGTTTGAAGTCGAGAGCGCATCCATTGATGCAGTAGCGCAGACCCGTGGGCTTCGGCCCGTCGGGGAAGACATGGCCGAGATGCGCCTTGCAGTCCTCGCAATGCACTTCCGTGCGCCGCATGAACCAGGAACGGTCTTCATGCTCGCCCACCGCAGCGCCGGAGATCGGTGCGTAGAAACTCGGCCAGCCGGTGCCGGATTCGAATTTTGTCGACGAAGGAAAGAGTTCCTTGCCGCAGCTTACGCAAATGAACATGCCCTCGCGCTTTTCGTCGTTGAGCGGACTGGTGAAAGCCCGTTCGGTACCGTGTTCGCGGGTAACCTGATAAGCCTCCGGCGAAAGCTGGGCCCGCCACTCGTCTTCGGTCTTGGTAATCTTGGTTGTCATTTGCCGCTTCTCGCCTGTTGTGACTCTAAGATGGGGCCTTGAGGCGCCAAAGTGAAGCCTCCGCTGTCCCAGGCGCGCGCGCGGTATACCGGCCATTAACCATAACCGCATCGGAACAAGCTCCCTCGATCGTAAATCCGCGCAATTTAAACAACTTTACAGCGTTGCCGGTCTCTTCTGGCAAGGTTGGAGGAGAAGTTTGCAGGACGCCATGTTCAAGCAGACCGCGGAGGCGAAGGATAACCCGGCTACGGCTGGGTTCCCATCGCGTCGCCGCGGCGATAGCATGGGCACACTAGCCCCGAACCGCCGCATCTCGGCGGATTCCTTCCGCATGCTCACTGCCAGGCTGAGCAAGATGCCTGAGCCGGCCGCGGTGCCTGCCGGATTCGCAGTCCAGGATATCCATCCGGAGTATTCGTCGGCTCCGGCACCGGAGCTCATGCCGCAAGAGGCGGCCTTCTTTTCTCCGCCTCCACCTCAGCCGGTATTCGAGGAGCCTCCCCCAGCGGTCTTTGCGCCGCCTCCAGTGGAAGACATGGCCCCGTTGCCATTGCCGCAACTGCCGGATTTCGAGCTTCCCGCCTTCCAGCCGCTGGGGCCGGTGGGCGTAACCGAGATTGTGCAAACCCCGGAACGGTGGTCTCAGGCGGAACAGGAAATAGCGGCTGCCCTCTTGGCCGACGATCTGCAGGCCTTCACCTCCATGCCGGCGCAGCCGCCGACTCCTGAGCCTGAAGCATTTGCTGGAGTTTTTTCGGATCAAGAACCAGTCTTTGGAATTTTTCCGGAGCTGCCGCCGGTTCAGACCGAATCCGAGGACCCATCCCCCGAATCATCTCTGGCGGCGCTACTGCAGCAACCCATGGCGGTGTCTGAGGCCGCAGCACCAGAACAATCGGTCCACATCCGTCCGGCTGAGGTAGCCTACGCCGCCCCTGCGCCGGTGGAGGCGCAGCCGGCAGCAATTACCGATCCATTCAAGGTCACGCAGCCTTTTGCCGAGCGCGTTGTCGACACGATCCTCAGGAACGTCGCCGAGGCGGTCCTGGCCAAGCCTTCCGACAGCGACCGGGCCGCCTATCTTGCGGAGGTCGCGGCGATGTTCGAAGAACAGCGCGCCGCCGCCGAGGCGGAAGCCCCGCAGGCGGAGCCGGCCGCCTCTCTGGAGGCTCCTCCGTCTGCCTGGCCGCTGCCGCGCGCCAGCTTCGGTTCCGCCCGCCCGCCTGACATTTCTGCGGAAGAGCTGGCTTTGCCGGTGGAGCAGGCACGGGAACCGCCCGCCGAGGCGCCGCCCTCAAGTCTGAAGGAAGTTGTGGCTGCCAAGTCAAAGCGCAGCAGGCCATCGAAAAAGGCGGCAAGCCCGGCGGAGGCGGTAGCCGAGCCCGCAGGAGCCGAGGCGGTACGAGCAGGCAGGCAGGTCCTGGCCACCGAGACCGACGAGGATGCGGGCGAACTGGCGCGTTCGCTGCTCGACATGATGTCGTCGGGCGGATCGGCCTTGCCGCAGGAGCGGGCGCTCGCCGCCGACACGCTCCTACGTCTTACGCCGCGCATCCCGACCAAGACGTTGGTGTCAGTGGTCGAGCGCCTGGCGGTGATGGACAATCCACCGCAACTGCTCGTGGCCAAGCTGATCCGCGACCCGCGCGCCGAGGTAGCAGCGCCACTGCTCGAACGCTGCATGCACATATCTGACCAAGATCTGCTAAATGCCACGTCCGATGGCGATCCAGCGAAATTACGCATGATCGCCCGACGCCGCGCCCTCTCACCCGCCTTGACCGATAAGTTGATCGCCCATGGCGATCCTTCGGTTCTGCTGACGCTGGCCCGTAATCCGGGCGCAATGCTGTCGCACGATGCCTATTACCGCCTGGCCGAATATGCCGAGCATCACCACGGCCTGCTCGCGCCGCTTACCACCCGCGCCGATCTGCCGGCTCCCGTGGCCTTCGAATTGTTCTGGTTGGTTCCGGCCGAACTGCGGCGCTTCATCTTCTCGCGCTTCCTCACCGACTCCGAGAACCTCAACAAGATTCTCAAGATCACGCTGGCCATGCAGAACGACGCTTCGACGTTGCCCGAAGAATCCGAAGCGCAATTCCCCGACAAGGAACTGGTCGAAATGGCGATCGATCTCGCTGTCGAGGGCAAGCTGGAAGAAGCGGCCGAGCGATTGGCGGAGATCGGCGGTATCTGCAAGGAAAACGCCCAGCGCATTCTCTCGGATACCGACGGCGAGCCCCTTGCCGTGCTCTTAAAGGCGCTTGGCTATCCGCGCGGCCGCTTAGCCATGACGCTCGGCCGCCTGAAGCAGCCGGACTGCGGCCTCCTCAGAGCGGATCGCCACACCGAGGATCTGCAGAGCATCTTCGATACGCTCTCCTTCAACAAAGCGCGCATCCTTCTGACCTATTGGGACTGGTACGCGCAGAAATCCGGCCCCTACGCCCCCCGTAACTGAGTATTCCCAAGTAATTCGTGTGGAGCTCGGCAATTCGACTTGTTGCATTGCCAGCAATACCATGTTGAATACTTGGGCAGGCCCACATGGCGCACTGATTCGTACGCCCGGGAGCGACCAATGGAAAAGTCCGACAATCTGGCAAGCCTCGCCGCGCAGATCGTCGCCGCCTATGTGTCCAACAATCAGGTGCTACAGCCGGACTTACTACGGTTGATCGGTGACGTGCATCGCGCCCTGGCGGCCGCTGTGACCGGGCAGGCGCCGCGCGACGAGACCGCGGACCTTAAGCCCGCGGTGACGGTGCGCAAATCGCTGACGCCCGATTACCTCGTTTGCCTGGAGAACGGCAAAAAGTTCAAATCATTGAAGCGGCATCTGCGCACCCACTACGATCTCTCGCCCGAACAATACCGCGAGAAGTGGAATCTCCCGGCCGACTATCCGATGGTTGCACCCAACTACGCAAAGGCCCGCTCGAGCCTCGCCAAGCGCATGGGACTCGGGCAACGCCGCGGCCGCTAGAGCCAGAAAATATTTCCCGCTGTCGACTCTTGCGCGCCGGCAAGGGGCGATTCATAAATAGCCGAGACGGACCACAACGGCGATTCGAAGACGGCGGGGACGGACGTGATCGGGGGATCGGCAAACATCGCTTTCAGGGCGCAGCTCGTGGTGCCCGAGCAGCGGCAACTCTACGATTACTGGCTGGAGAAAGCGTCTGGCCGGCCGATGCCGGAACGCCGCGACATCAGTCCCGCTCATATTCCGCGCCTTCTGCCCTTCATCAGCCTCATCGAAGTGGGCCGTGACGATGAGCGTTGCCGCGTCCGCCTGGCCGGCACGCGGCTGCGCGACATCTATGACCGCGAAATCACCGGGCTGCACATCGAAGATCTCGATTGGGGCGACAAGCGCGACTATTGGCTGACCGCCCACCGCCGCATTGTCGAAGAGCGCAAACCCGCCCAGGGCGTGGTCCGCGGTCCCCGCTTGCACAAGGAACATCTGGTGCAATACTGGCTCAAGCTGCCGCTCGGCCTCGGTGCCTCAGGCCGGGTCGACATGATCCTGTGCTTCGATCACTTCCAGCCCTCCGTCGAGGAGGGGTTGACGCAGGCGGTCGCCACATAACCGGAAAAAAATTTTATTAGAGGTATTGATTCCTGTAGGAATATTTGCTAGGGCAATTCTCCAGCAAGGAGAATAAGCCATGCAAACACCTCTGCCTGAAAACGCCTTCCTCCGCGATAGCCAGCAACTCATCCGCCGCCTCAGCTTGAGCGGCGGCTATGTCCTCAAGACCGGAGCCTGGTGGTCGATCTACAGCCGCAGGAACGATTTCCGGCGCGCCGTCGCGACGGCGGAGGACCCGCTGGTAACGGCAATGCTGGCCAGGGGATTGCTCACGGAGCGGCCGGGCGGCGGACTGATGCTCACAGCGGCAACCGGTGACCGCCAAGACCTTCGCCCAGCCCACATGCTGGTCGATCCAGGTGCCGCACCTTCGGCGCCGGCGATCAACCGCACCGAAAACCCGCTCGCATGGCTGCGCAGCCGCAAGGATTGCAAGGGCCGCCCACTCATCGGCGACGAACAATTCATGGCCGGCGAAAGGCTGCGTGCCGATTATGAGCGGGCTCGCATGGAACGGCGCATCACCTCATCCTGGGAATTGCCGATCGATTCAGGCGGGGGCGGCGGCTCCATCAGCGACAACCGCATTGCCGCCCTGACCGACAACGCTCTGGCAGCGCGTCAAAATGTCAACCGGGCGCTGCAGGCAGTCGGGCCGGAATTGGCCGGCATCCTGGTCGAAGTCTGTTGCCTCACCGCCGGCATCGAACAAGCCGAGCGACTGCTCAACTTGCCGCAGCGCAGCGGAAAGGCCGTGCTGGCCTTGGCGCTTACCGGTCTTGCCCGCCATTACGGCATGCTGAATGAAAGGGACGGCGGCAGGCGGCACGCCGCCCTGCACTGGGCGACGGAGGATTACCGGCCGGCAATGGCGCTGGCAGAATTGTCCTGAAGCACCCGCCGCGCATCGGACTTGATGCGCTCGACCATCGAAGCAAGCCCATTGGAGCGTTGCTGTGTCAGGTGGCCCTTGAGGCCGAGATCGTTGAGCAGCGCGCCCGCGTCGGTAGCGAGGATGGCGCCGGCGGGTTGGCCCGAGAAAATCATGAACACGATGGCGATAAGGCCCTTGACGATCAGTGCGTCGCTGTCGCCGGCGAAGGACAGAATGGGCCCGTCAGCTGTCCCGGCCGCTCTCGAAACGATCCACACCTGGCTGGCGCAGCCGCGCACCTTATTGGTGGCCGTGCGATCGGCTTCAGCTAGCGGCGGCAATTGTTTGCCCAGCTCGATGACATGCCGGTAGCGGTCTTCCCAATCGTCGAGAAGCACGAAGTCCGACTTCAGGTTTTCGAAATCCGCCAGGCTCAAGTCCCGTTCTCCTAACCCATCGCAGAGATAGGCCGAGGCGCGGGCGATCTCAACCTTTCTTCCGCGGCAGGTCGCCGCGCCATTCAGGCAGCAGATCTTCGATGGTCAGCGTCGACTGCGATTGCCCGCCCGCCGCCATGGCGGCCACCGTCGATCCGGTTTCGATCGGATCGGCGGCATCGGCCTGATCGGCATAGGGCGACACGGCAGGCTCGCCATTGGCTTCATTCGCCCATTCATAGAGGAGCCGGACACTATATTTGGCCTTGGCTTCGAGCTTGGCCGCCACATAACCGGCAGTGTGGCACACGCTCGGCTGGCGGCTGCAGAAGGAAGCAGCGTCGGAGATTGTCAGTGAGGCGGCCGCCACCAGACCTGCAGTCTCGGCCGCATTGCTTGCCAGCACCGTGGCGCCGGAATTTTCGCGCTCCGGCGGCGACGGCATCAAGACCGCGATCCCGCTGAGAAGTATAATTGTTCGAAAGATACGCATCCCCGCACCTTTTTTAGTGCCTTGTACATACGGGCAAGACGTTTCGTTCACTTAAAGCGGTGAACGGGCAATTAAATCGAATACATTCCGAATTCGAATCTTATTTGCTTCAAATTTTAGTCTTGCGATCAACCTGCGATTAACCCATTTCCACGATGTTGCTGCCGGGCCGCCGCGGGGAGCGCCAATAAGCGGAAAGCAGCCGTTAACCGCCCCGCTGCAATTTGGCCCACGGGAGAATGCGTACGCCGTGCGTGGAAAACGTGACATCGGTGAATCTGGCAGTGTAGTGCGTGACGTGTTGGACGAGGACGGGCGCGGGCCCGGACTTGCTGCGCTGTTTGCGCTTTCCACCATGGCCGTCATCGGCACCGCAGTTCTTTACAATGCCGTCTTCGCGCAGAACGGCGGCCCGCGACGCATGGCCGCGGCCGGGATCGAGGCTCCTGCCAACGCAACGACACGGATCGTCGCCGATGCGGCGAAAGACGATCGCAATACCGTCCGTCTGAAATACGATCCGGTCGTCCAAGCGGTGCAACGCGAGCTGCTGGCCGCTGGTTATTACAAGGGCCTGGTTGACGGTGTCGTTGGCCATCGCACCCGTCAGGCAATTGAAACCTACCAAAAAGCCACCGGGCTTACCGTGGACGGCACGCCATCGGCCGAGTTGGCCGGGCATATCCGTTTCACCCGTGAGGTGGCCGAGGCTTCACTGTTCACCGGCAGCACCGGGTCTGACGCCAGTGCCGAAGAAGAGGCCCACATCCGCCGCGTCCAGACCGGATTGGCCGAACTTGCCTACCAACCAGGTCCGATCAACGGCACGCTAACGCCCCAGACCCGCGATGCGATTAGGCGGTTCGCGCATGACCGCGGCCTTCCCGAAACCGGCGAGATCAACGCCGCGCTGCTCTCCGAGCTGGAAAAGTTGAGTGGCCAGTCGGAGATTGTGGCCGAGCAATAGCCGGGCCCGCCGATGCGATTGAAATCCGAAATCTGGGTAAGTGCGTTTCTGCGCCGCTGTCAGACGCAGGGCATCTATGGCGCCGTCGTTAGGAAGGGCGCGCTGGAAGCGGGCGCCATCTACGTGATCGTTGATCATCGCGATGGGACCCTGCATCTGTTCGGCCCGGCCCCCGGACCTGCTTACGATGAAGCGGGCGAGCGGCGTTGGATCGAAGAGATCGCTTTTCCGGCGCCGTCCGATGCAGTCGCCAAACTCCTGGCACGGCGGCAGGCTGCCGATCCTGACATCTGGATCGTTGAAGTCGAAGACCGTCATGGCACCGCCGGGCTGATTGCAACGGCCTGACCGGATTGGCGCAGATATTTAGCCATTTGTTAACCCGAAGTGGCCTTATATCTGTGGCATCGAACCGGACCGCGCAGAATACGGACCCGGAAAACCAGGACGGAGACAATGGGTACCCTCGTCGAGTTTCCCGCGGATCGGGTAATGCCGGTCGACAGTGGCAGGCTTCAATCGCCGGCTGAGGTCGTGATCTTTCCGGGTGTCAGGATCGAGCGCCGCGAGTTTAGCCTCGCCGATCGTGTTGTGGCGCGTGGCAAGCGTTCCTCGCCGGCCGTACAGCAGGCCGAAGCCGATCCCGCCTGAAGACAACTCTCAGGACGCAACTGTCCGGCACGAACTCTGGCGCAGAATCGCTTCCCATGCCGGACGCAGTTCCGGCTCCGCTATCGAAACCCATAATACCGCGATGCCTTTGGGCTTGGGCGTCTGAACCTCCCAGCCGGTCGTTCCGCCGGTATCTTCGCCGGCCTGTTGCAGCATCTCTATCAGGCTCGGCGCCAGCGAGAACGTGACGGTGAAACTGTCGGCGCCCGATTGCCGGTCGTTCAGCACATAGACGACATCGCCCGCACCGGAGTAAACAGTAAGCGTCCACAGGCCCTTCGGCATCTGCGCGGCGAGTGCCACCTTTGCCGTCGAGACGTCAAAGGCGCAGGCACCGAACAGATCTGTGGAAGGAAAGGCCGGGAACAACCGGTTCTGTTCATCCGGGGCGATCACGAAAAACGCATTGCGTCCCGCTTCACCTGCAATTCGCCCGACATTCTGCTCGAAGGCCCGGGCCGGCGCCAGCAGCATATAGGCGGCGTGAACGGCGACGGCGAGCACGATGGCGGTGATGATCCAGTAGAGCCGGGCCACGATCAGCACTCCACCCGGATGACGGTAAGGGGTGGTGGGGTAGCCGTCTCGGAAGCCGCTTCCGTTTCCGTGACGGCGTAGATTAAGCTGTAGTCTTCACCCGATGCGGGTCTGAGCCAATTGCCGGGTGCCGCGCGGCGCGAGATCGTGACCCTCAGCAGGCCGTTGGGATCGAGGACTGCTGTTTCGGCGGTGATGACGGGATTGGCGGCTGCCCCGGATTCCGGAATGGCGATGCTCCACCAGCGCGCCGCCGCCGGCTTGCCGGTGACGCTGTAGACGCAATCGCCATCGATTGCGTTGCCGTCCTTGTCGCGATCGGTCACAAATTCCACGATCTGTCCGGATGGCGGCGGCAACCGGCCCGCCAGCAGGTAATGTGCGATCGCATAAGGATGTGCGACTGAGACGGAGGCAATGTCCCAATACTGCCATTGGCCGTCGGCACCGGCAGGCGAGACGCCGATACTACCGATTGTCGCCGTGGCGCTGAGATAGCCGCCAAACGCGCCGAGGAGCAGATAAAATATGCCGCGGAGGAATTCCTGCATCTTGTGGGCTAGAAGCTGAACAGGGGTTTCTTTTTCTTCTTCTTTTTCTTGCGCGGCCTGTCGCCATTGTCTTGGGAGCCGAAGATCTCGTCGAGGAACGATTTGGATTCTTCATCGCCGATATCGGCCTCGCCAGTATTGGCCTGGGGCAGGATCAGCGATTGCTGGCTGGCCACGCGCCGCTTGGATTTCTTCTTAGGTTTTGGCTCCTCCTTGAACAGGCTGAACATATCGTTGAGAACCAGGGTCACGCCGTCCTGACTACCTGGATCGGGCAATGCACCCTCGACGGTGATGGAAGCGTTTTCTTCGGCGGCCGGCCTCAGCTCTTGTTCGACTGCGGCCATCTGCACATAACTGCCATCGAGCGGAATGCCGGCCAGGCCTTCGGGCTTCTGATCCGCTTCCGCCACCTTCATGATCTTCTTCCACGCCGGCGCAGGTATCAGGCCGCCGGTCACCTTGTTCATCTCTGTGAAATCGTCATTGCCGAACCCACACGCCGGTGACATTGTGGGCGGTGAAGCCGATATACCAGGCATCGCGATAGCTCTGGTTGGTTCCGGTCTTGCCGCCCTGCGGCGCAAAGCCGAGATCGGCGCGCCGGCCGGTGCCGCGCTTGACCACCGCATTCAGCATGGAATTGAGATCGGCGATCTGTCTCTTCCGGCACCGCCTGGGGGCGCGGCGCCGTCGCCGTTCACTTCGCGGCTGTAGATGACATCGCCATTGGCGCGGCGGATTTCGAGGACCGTATAGGGCTCGCGCCAGCTTGCCGCCCGCGGCGAAGGTCGCATAGCCGGTGGTGAGATCGAGAAGCGTCAGGGCGCTGGTTCCCAGCACCATGGGCGGCCAGGTCTCGAGTTCGCCTTGGATGCCCACCTTGTGCGCCGTCTCGATGATCGACTTGCGGCCGATATCGATCATCAGCCGGACCGGCACGGAATTGTAGGAATGTGCCAGCGCGCTGGTCAGCGTGGTGCGGCCGGCATACTTGCTCGGTATAGTTGCGCGGCGACCAGCCGCCGACCGAGACCGGACCGTCGACCACGATATCGTTTGGCGTATAGCCGTTGAGCAGTGCGGCCAGATAGACGAAGGGCTTGAAGGACGAGCCCGGCTGCCGCTCGCGTCGGTGGCCCGGTTGAACTGGCTGTTCTCGTAATCGCGGCCGCCGACGATCGCCTTGACGGCGCCGTCCGGCGTCATGGTGACGGCGGCGCGCCTGGGTAACGTGAAATTGCGGCCCCTCGGTGTCGATCGTCTCGTTGATGATCTGCTGCGCCGCCGTCTGCAGCTTCATGTCGATGGTGGTCTTCACCTCGATCACGAAGTCGCCGCTGATGTGCCTGCTTCTCGAGCAGCGCGATGGTGTTCTTGTAGGCCCAGTCGAGGAACCAGTCGGGGCTGTTGGGATTGTTCTGCGGCACGAACACGGCGGGCTCGCGCCGCGCCTGCAGAAGTTCGCCCTGGGTGATGAAGCCCGTATCGAGCATGCGGTAGAGCACCACATTGGCGCGCGCCCGCGCCGCTTCCGGATATGGCATGCGGGGCATATTTCGACGGCGCCTTGAACAGGCCGGCCAGCATCGCGGCTTCCGGCAGATTCACGTCGCGGATCGACTTGCCGAAATAATACTGCGCCGCCGCCTCGACGCCGTAGGTGCCGCCGCCCAGATAGGAGCGGTCGAGATAGAGCTTGAGGATTTCCGTCCTTGCTGAGCCGCGCCTCGATCCACAGCGACAGAAAGGCCTCATGGACCTTGCGCCGGATGGTTTGCTCCGGCGACAGGAACAGGTTCTTGGCGACCTGCTGGGTGAGCGACGAGCCGCCCTGCACTACGTCGTTGGCGCGCGCGTTCTGGATGATGGCGCGCGTCGTGCCGATCATGTCGACGCCGAAATGGTCGAAGAAGCGGGCATCCTCGGTGGCCAGAACCGCCTTGATCACATGCGGCGGAATTTCCTCCAAGCGGGATGGCGTCGTCCTGCCGGATGCCGCGCCGGCCGATGATCTCGCCATTTGCGTCGGTGAAGGTGACCGCAAATTCGCGGCCCTTGTTCCAGACATCGCCGGTGCCCGAGAAGGGCGGCAGCGCATAGGCGAGAAGGCCGAAGGCCACGACGGTGCCGAAGGTGGCGCCATCGTCGACAAGATCGACGACCGACCCGCTTGAACCCGCTGATGCGGAAGCGGTAGCAGGAAGGAGGAATAGGCCGACCCCGCCGCGCTTCACGGCATCCCAGGCTTCGAACAGGCTCGAGCTGACGAGCGAATCGAACGTCCAGAAGAAGCGGTAGACGGGATTTCGGGTGGGCAGTTTCGGCACGAGTTTCACCGGCAGCGGATGTGACGCCATTAGGAATAGAATGTGACCAAAACGCGTTGGTTCCCGCTTGGCGGTTATTTATTTGATGTAGACTGAATTATAGTGAATTGCACGGCCCCCGGCCAGATGCCGGGTTGCACCCGGCTAACGCTGCTACCCTGTCTGTTGACATTGCCCCGCCGCTCGCCTTTGTAGGGCGGGCCATGCCGGGCGAACCGCCGTACTGGAAAACCAAGACGCTTGCCGAGATGACCCGCGATGAGTGGGAGCAGCTTTGCGACGGCTGCGGCCGCTGTTGCCTCAACAAGCTCGAGGACGAGGATACCGGCAGGTTTCTCTATACGCGGGCGGCCTGCAAGCTCCTCGATCTCGGCGCCTGCCGCTGCACCGACTATGGCAACCGGACCGCGCGGGTGCCCGACTGCGTGAGTCTGACGCCGGAGAATATCGGCTCGCTCGGCTGGCTGCCCAGGACCTGCGCCTATCGGCTGCTCGACGAGGGAAAACCGCTCGCCTGGTGGCATCCGCTGGTCTCCGGCCGCGCCGAAACCGTGCGCGAGGCGGGCATCTCCGTGGCCGGCGAAGCCTATTCCGAGGACGGCCTGACGGTTGACGATCTCGTCGACCACATCTGGAAACTGCCGAAAGCCCGCCGCCGGATGCCGGGGTGAAGCCGAGTAGCAGGGGCCAGAAAATTCTCACGTGGCGATGCTTCGAGGCTCACGGCTTCGCCGTGAGCACCTCAGCATGAGGGAATACTAAGTCTTACCTCACCCTGAGGTGCGAGCGTAGCGAGCCTCGAAGGGCGATTACGTGCTACGCCGCTTCCGGCGCCGGCTTCCTGATCTTCGCGGCGGCGTCCTTGACCAGGGGATCGAGGCCTTCGCCGCCCTTGCTCGAGATGGGCGAGGAGCTGTTCGCGCATGCGCGGCTCCCAGAAGGCGTTGATGTGATTGGCCGTCTCCTTCACCGCCTCGTCGTGGCGGTAGCCCCTGAAGAACGAGGCGATCTGGTTGGCCATGCGCACCATGTCGCGGACTTCCATGTTCATTCCTCGTCGAAGATCATGACGCCGCTCTGGGCACAGGGCGGCGAGCTTGAGATGCGCCTGCTTGGCGAGGTGACAAGGCAAGTGCGGTGGGCGCGGAAACCGTGGCCAGTGCTCCGATGCCGGCGATGGCGCATTTCTGCACCAGCTCGAAGCTGCAGCGGCTCGACATCAGCACGAAGCCGTACGCGAGATTCGTGCCCGAGCGGGCCAGCGCCCCGATCAGCTTGTCGAGCGCATTGTGGCGGCCGACATCCTCGCGCGACAGGAGAATTGTTCCGTCCACGGAGCACCAGGCGGCGGCATGCACCGTGCGGTTGACGGCGTTCATCGGCTGGTGCTGCGGCAGCGCCTCGATAGGCCCGCGCCACCGCCTCGGGCGACAAGCGCCGCATGCGGAACCCGGCGCCCCGGCATGCGGATCGCGTCCTTGATATCCTCGATGCCGCACAGCCCGCAGCCGACCCGGCCTTCGAGGCTGCGCTTCGCCATGCGCGTCGCGGTTGAGTTTCGCCTCGTCGACGGAGAGGTCAAGCGCCAGGCCCTGTTCGGCGGGCAGCGCGAGGATGGCGCGGATATCCGTGGCCGAAGCGACGATCCCTTCGGCCAGCGCGAAGCCCATGGCGAAATCCTCGAGATCGGCGGGCGTTGCCATCATCACCGCGTAGGGTGCCGAGTTGAAGCAGAATGGCGACCGGCACTTCCTCGGGCACCTGCCAGGTGAGGCGCGACGGCCCCGCCAGCCCGATGCAGGCGTGCCGGTCACCGGCCGCGATGTTGGCACTCCTTCCGCCATCCCGGCTTTCGCCGGAATGACGGGATTATTGCCGGACGTTCGTGGTTTTCACTCGGCGGCCACGCAGCGATGCGCTTGTTCTCTTCCTCGCGCTCCTCCCATTCCTTCTGCCAGTCGGATTGCTGGTTGGACGAGCGTCACCTGCACCGCCGTCACCTTGTATTCCGGGCAGTTGGTGGCCCAGTCGGAATATTCCGTGGTGATGACATTGGCGCCGGTCACCGGATGATGGAAGGTCGTGTAGACGACGCCCTGCGGCATGCGGTCGGCGATCACGCGCGCGGAGCGTCGTGGCGCCGATGCGGCTGGCGAGCGACACCATCTGCCCGTCCTGGATGCCGCGCACCTCCGCGTCATGCGGATGGATTTCGAGCACGTCCTCCGGGTGCCAGGCGACATTGGCGGTGCGCCGCGTCTGCGCGCCGACATTGTAGTGCGACAGGATGCGCCCGGTGGTCAGGATCAGCGGGAAGGAGCGGTTGGTGCGCTCCGGCGTCGGCACGAATTCGGTGATCATGAAGCGGCCCTTGCCGCGCACGAAGCCGCCCACATGCATGATCGGCGTGCCTTCCGGCGCCTTGTCGTTGCACGGCCACTGCACCGAGCCGAGCCGGTCGAGCTTGTCGAAGGAGACGCCGGCGAAGGTCGGCGTCACGCGGGCGATCTCGTCCATGATCTCGGACGCCGGAAGCGTAGCTCATCGGATAGCCCATGGCGGTGGCGAGTTCGCACACCACCTGCCATTCCTGCTTGCCCTGCATCGGCGCCTTGACCGGGCGCACCCGGTTGATGCGGCGCTCGGCATTGGTGAAGGTGCCGTCCTTCTCGAGGAAGGAGGTGCCGGGGAAGAACACATGGGCGAAGGCGGCGGTCTCGTTGAGGAACAGATCCTGCACCACGACGCATTCCATCGTTCTCGAGGCGCCTGCGGTCACATGCTTGGTGTTGGGATCCGACTGGGCGATGTCCTCGCCCTGGACGTAGACGGCCCTTGAAGGTGCCTTCGACGGCGGCGTTGAACATGTTGGGGATGCGCAGGCCCGGCTCGGCGTCGAGCGCGGCGTTCCACACCTTCTCGAACATCTCGCGCACCGTGTTGTCGGAGACATGGCGGTAGCCCGAGAATTCGTGCGGGAAGGAGCCCATGTCGCAGGCGCCCTGCACATTGTTCTGGCCGCGCAGCGGATTGACGCCGACGCCGTCGCGCCCGACATTGCCGGTCGCCATGGCGAGATTGGCCATGGCCATCACCATGGTCGAGCCCTGGCTGTGCTCGGTGACGCCGAGGCCGTAATAGATGGCGCCATTGCCGCCGGTGGCATAGAGGCGGGCGGCGGCGCGGACGTCGGCGGCCGGCAACGCCGGTGACGCTTTCCAGCGCTTCCGGCGAATTCTTCGGCTCGCGGATGAAGTCTTCCCAGCGCGCGAACTCCACGGGGTCGCAGCGCTCCGCGATGAAGTCGCGGTTCTCCAGGCCCTCGGTCACGATCGACATGGGCGAAGGCGTTGACCATCGCCACATTGGTGCCGGGCAGCAGCGGCAGGTGATAATCCGCCTCGACATGCGGCGAGCGCACGATGTCGATGCGGCGCGGATCGATGACGATGAGCTTGGCGCCCTCGCGCAGCCGCCTCTTCATGCGCGAGGCGAAGACCGGATGGCCGTCGGTCGGGTTGGCGCCGATGATGATGATGACGTCGGCCTCGTCCACCGACTTGAAATCCTGGGTGCCGGCCGAGGTGCCGAAGGTCTGCTTCAGGCCGTAGCCGGTGGGCGAATGGCAGACGCGGGCGCAGGTATCGACATTGTTGTTGTGGAAGGCGGTGCGCACCATCTTCTGCACCACATAGACTTCCTCATTGGTGCAGCGCGACGAGGTGATGCCGCCGATCGAGCCGCGGCCGTATTTGGCCTGGATTTCCTTGAAGCGCTTGGCGGTGAAGGCGATGGCCTCGTCCCAGGCGACTTCCTGCCACGGATCGGTGATCCGTTCACGGATCATCGGCTTGAGCACGCGGTCCTTGTGGGTGGCATAGCCCCAGGCGAAACGGCCCTTGACGCAGGAATGGCCCTCGTTGGCGCCGCCATCCTTGTAGGGCATCATGCGGACGACTTCGTCGCCCTTCATCTCGGCCTTGAACGAGCAGCCGACGCCGCAATAGGCGCAGGTCGTCACGACGGAATGTTCCGGCTGGCCGAGTTCGATCACCGATTTCTCGAGGAGCGAGCCGGTCGGGCAGGCCTGCACGCAGGCGCCGCAGGAGACGCATTCGGAATCGAGGAAATCCTCGTCCATGCCGGCCGAGACATGCGAGGCGAAGCCGCGCCCGTCGATGGTCAGCGCGAAGGTGCCCTGCACCTCCTCGCAGGCCCGCACGCAGCGCGAGCAGACGATGCATTTCGCCGGATCGAAGGTGAAATAGGGATTGCTTTCGTCCTTGGCCTTGAAGCGGAGATTCTCGGAGCCGTCCGAGCGCGTCGGCGAAACGTGATTGTCGCCGTCATAGCCATAGCGCACATGGTTGAGGCCGACCGCGTCCGCCATGTCCAGCATTTCGCCGCCCATGGCGGACGGGTGATCGGAGAGATAGAGTTCCATGACGCCCTTGCGCAGCTTGCGCCAGCCGGTCCGTCTGGGTCTGGACCTTGATGCCCTCGGCGACCGATGTGGTGCAGGAGGCGGGCGTGCCCTTGCGGCCTTCGATCTCGACGAGGCAGAGGCGGCAGGAGCCGAAGCTGTGCAGCGAGTCGGTGGCGCAGAGCTTGGGGATCTGGGTGCCGAGCTCCATCGCGGCGCGCATGATGGAGGTGCCTTCCGGCACCGTCACCGGACTGGCCGTCGATCTCCAGCGTCACCATGCTGGCTGGATTTGACTTCGGGCGTGCCGTAGTCGGTTTCCTTGATGAGGGTCGTGGGCTTCATATGGCTATCCTCATTCCGCCGCCTGCATCTTGGCAGGCCGGTCGAAATCTTCGGGGAAATATTTGACGGCGCTTTGCACCGGCATGGGCGTCAAGCCGCCCATGGCGCAGAGCGAGCCGTCGATCATGGTCTGGCAGAGATCGTCGAGCAGCATCGAGATTCTTGTCGCGGTCGATGCCGGCGACGATCTTGTCGATCACCTCGACGCCGCGCGTCGAGCCGATGCGGCAGGGCGTGCACTTGCCGCAGGATTCGATGGCGCAGAACTCCATGGCGAAGCGCGCCTGCGCCGCCATGTCGACGCTGTCGTCGAACACCACGATGCCGCCATGGCCGACCATGGCGCCTCGGCGGCGAAGGTCTCGTAGTCCATCGGCAGGTCGAGCTTGCGAGGCCGGCAGATAGGCGCCGAGCGGGCCCGCCGACCTGCACGGCGCGGAGCGGCCGGCCCGTATAGGTGCCGCCGCCGAAATCCTCGATCAGCTGGCGCAAGTGTGATGCCGAAGGCCTTCTCGACCAGGCCGCCCTGCTTGATGTTGCCGGCGAGCTGGAAGGGCAGCGTGCCGCGCGACCGGCCCATGCCGTAATTCTTGTAGGCCGCGCCGCCCTTGGCCGAGGATGAGGGCACGGCGGCGAAGCTCAGCACATTGTTGATGACGGTCGGCTTGCCGAACAGGCCGTAGAGCGCCGGGATCGGCGGCTTGGGCCGCACCATGCCGCGCTTGCCCTCGAGGCTGTCGAGCATCGAGGTTTCCTCGCCGCAGATATAGGCGCCGGCGCCGCGTGCGGACTTCGAGGGTGAAGCTTTTGTCCGTAGCCCTGAATATTGTGCGCCGAGCCAGCTTGCGCCTCGGCGGCGATGCGGATCGCCTCCTTCATCGTCGGCGATCGCGTCGGGATATTCCGAGCGGATATAGATGAAGCCCTTGGTCGCGCCGGTGGCGATGCCGGCGATGGTCATGCCTTCGATCAGCATGAAGGGATCGCCCTCCATCACCATGCGGTCGGCGAAGGTGCCGCTGTCGCCCTCGTCGGCATTGCAGCAGACATATTTCTGGTCGGCCTTGGTGTCGAGCACCGTCTTCCACTTGATGCCGGTCGGGAAAGCCGGCGCCGCCGCGGCCGCGCAGGCCCGACTTGGTGACCTCCGTCACGATCTCGGCGCCGCGTCATGGTCGAGCGCCTTCTGCAGGCCGGCAAAGCCGCCATGCGCGATGTAGTCGGCAATCGACAGGGGATCGGTGATGCCGCAGCGCGCGAAGGTCAGGCGCTCCTGGTTCTTGAGATAGGGATGATCCTCGGTGAGGCCGAGCGCCAGCTTGTGCTTGCCGCCCTCGATGGAACTTCGCCTCGAACAGCGAGGCGACGTCGGCTGGCTTCGACCGGGCCATAGGCCACGCGGCCCTGCGGCGGTTTCGACCTCGACCAGGGGCTCGAGCCAGAACAGGCCGCGCGAGCCGTTGCGGATGATCTGTACACTGATCTTCCGCGCTTTCGGCTTCCGCCGCGATGGCGGCGGCCACCTCATCGGCGCCGACCGAGCGGGCGGCGGAATCGCGCGGGCACATAGATCCTGATCATGCGGCGAGCTCCGCGGCGATCTTCTCGAACGCCTTCGCATCGACGCGGCCCATGAGCCGGCCATCGACCATCATGGCCGGGGAGAGGGCGCAATTGCCGAGGCAATAGACCGCTTCGAGCGTGACCGCGCCATCGGGCGTGGTCTCGCCGAACCTGATCTTGAGGAGCCTCTCGGCGCGCCGCCGCCAGTTCGTTGCCCTGCATCGCCTGGCAGGATTCGGCCCGGCAGACCTTGACCACATGGCGGCCGGCCGGGGTGCGGCGGAAATCGTGATAGAAGGTGACGACGCCATGCACTTCGGCGCGCGACAGATTGAGTGCCTTGGCCAGCACCGGCAGCGCGGCTTCCGGGACGCGAGCCCAGCTCATGCTGCAGGTCATGGAGGATTTCGAGCAGCGCGTCGGGCTTGTTGCCATAACGGGCGGCGATGGCTTTCGCCACCTCAAGCTCGCGCGGCAAGGTGTTAATGAGACTATGTTTTCCGGACATGCGGCATTATGGCCGAATTGCCCAAAAAATGCCAATTGCCGCGGTCTATGGGCTCATAGGGACAGCTGATGAACAACGGTCCGCGGCCTTAGCCCCTGAGTTCAGACTGACCCACTATTGCAGGCGAAATTACTTGCTTGCCGGTCCACTCCTCATCTGCGGAAAAGTGGCATCCGTCCGGGAGCATTGCGCTGATCAGTCGAACCTGTCTGGCTCGGTTGCGCTTGCGGATCGGACGGACCCGCTTGATCCTGTTGAACTTGCTGAGGCGCGGGCTCTAAATTTGTCGCTTCGGGGTTTTTCGTCGGCGTGGTGTTGGCCATGATGCCTCCTATCGAGTGAGAAGCAGAGTTCACTTCGTGCGGCAACTCCAAGTGATCGTCGGCACCGTCAAGGACTCCGATTTCGCGCGCCGCCTTGCGCGCAAATCGGGTTACTCACAAAGGTCAGGTAGCAGATCACTGCGCGACGAACTGTTCAAAATTGCTCATGGCGCAACTTCAGGCAACGGTAACGGTAGAGTGAACAGACGAAAATGGGTAGTTTGATTCGCGAAACCGGCTTTCGCTTTTCGATTGTCAGAAATTGGGAGAGTATCGAACATGATCAACGCACGGTACAAGAAGCTCTCGGGAACCCATGCCGGTCACACATACAGCGTTGCCGCTCCCTATGATGAAATCAAGAGCCCGCTCCGCTGGATGCTGCATTGTGAATCCGATGAAGCAGAAAAACTGATTGTCGCGGAGGATGAACTGAACGATCGAAAACTATGGCTGCCGCTCACCTAGCGGTGTGAAAGGATAGAACCATGAATCGTAACGCTCTCTACCCCATCTTGGGCGCGCTCGCCGTCGCCGTCGTGATCCTGGGCTATCTGTATTACCAGGAGCAACAGAAATCCGGCATCGAGATCAACATCGGCAAAAGCGGTGTTTCCATCGAGGAACAGTAGTTATGCATTTTCCGGTCAGGTCTTGAACTGCTTGGCGGCGGCGAAGAGGGCGGAGATCAGCGGCGACAGGGGCTCGCGGGCAACCGCCACGAGACCGACCGAATGCTCGACCGCGGGCTCGGCAAGCGGCACTGCCTTGATCCCCTGCATGGGGCCCAGGATATTGAGGAAATATTCCGGCATGATGCTGGCGAGCCCCATGGCCCGACCGAAGCGAACAGATTCATGATCGAATTGGTCTCGAGCCGCGGCGAGGGATGGGCATTGGCGGCGAGGAAGGCGCGGTCGACGATGCGGCGGTTCTGCATGTTGGGGGTGAGGAGGCAGAGCGGTTCCTGGGCGGCCTCCAGCCAGGTGACGGAGGCGCGTTCCGCCAGCGCATGGGCCTCGGCGACGAACAGGCAGTAGCGCTCCTTGTAGAGCGGCGCCTGCAGCAGGCCTTCGACCGGCTCGTTGTCGAGATAGGTGACGCCGGCCTCGATGGAGAAATCATGCAGTGCACGGAGGATTTCCTCGGAGCTATGAGAGAGCACGGTGAATTCGACCGACGGCGTGGGAGGCCTGCATCGCCTTGGTCAAGCTGCGACACCATGGGCAGCGCCGAGGGGATGACGCCGATCACCAGGCGGCCCACCAGCTCGCCCGTCTTGCTCCTGATCTGGCCGAGCTCCTGCTGCAGCGATTGCCAGTTGTCGAGGATGAGATGGGCCCATTTGAGAACGCGCTCGCCCTCCGGCGTCAGGCCGATATAGCGCTGGCCGCGCTCGACGATGGGAACGCCGAGCTCCTGCTCGAGCTGGCGGATGCGGCCCGACAGCGTCGGCTGGGTGACGCCGCAGGCCTGGGCGGCGCGGGTGAAATGCTTCTCGCGGGCCAGCGCCGCGAGATATTGCAGTTGCCGAATGTCCATGGCCGACAATAGAGCATCGGACCCAAAAGTGGAAACCACTTTTGGGAAAATCCGATGCTCAAGCATATGAACTGGTGCAACTTTCCGCCCTCAAGTGGATTCCACTTGAGGGCCCGGTGCGCTAGCTTGGCGACGGTTGCCCGGCTACCGAATCCGTGTCCCTGACTTGCGCTGCCGATGCGGCGCAAGAGAGTTGACCGTCGAGACGCTGGTGCGATTGCGGCCCTCGCGCTTTGCGGCATAAAGCGCCGCATCGGCCAGGCCGACGAGGCCGGTTCCATCGCCAGATTTGACGGCGCTCAGGGTTGCGATGCCGATGCTAACCGTAATCGGCTCCTTCGACTTGGCGTTGGGAAGGATGGGCGCCCTTTCGATGATCTGCCTGATGCGTTCAACGATCGTGTAGGCACCCTTCCGATCCGTATTGGGGAGGAGGATGGCAAATTCGTCGCCGCCGTATCTGGCGACGAAGTCGCCGGGCCGGAACAGGCTTTCGCGAAACCTCAGCCCCAGTTTCGCAAGACAGTGGTCGCCCGCCTGGTGGCCAAAATTGTCATTCAGCAATTTGAAGCGATCGATATCGAGCATCGCCAGGGAGATCGGCGTCATGTCGCGCCGGGCCCGCTGCCATTCGGTCTTCAGCATCTCATCGAAGGCGCGCCGGTTGGGCAGGCCGGTGAGCTGGTCGGTGACGGCAAGCTGCTGCACCTTGACATGCGCTTCGAGGAGACTGGTGAAGAGCCGGGCCCGCTCCTCGAGGGCTATGGCGATCGGATAGGTTGTCAGGACCGCGACAATGAAAAAGATCTGCAGCGTGTGGATATGTTCCTCAATGCCGGTCCCGGTCATGTGGCCGATTGCGCCGAACCCATGGATTATTGCCGCTATCGCGATCGACACGGAAACGCCCATTGCAACGGCCAGCCCGGCGCGGCCCAGACGGAAAGCGGCCAGAATGAGAATGCTCAGGACGACGAACAGACCCGGATATCTGGACTGGTAAGACACCGCCGCAGAGGTGACCGCCACAGCGGCAAAGATCGCCATCGCCCATGCCGCATCCTTGCCCTTAAGCAGGCGGGCGATTTCGCCGGTGCGCAGCTTGACTGCCAGTGGCGTGATCGCCGCAATTCCCACGGCATCCGCCAAAAACAAATTGCCGAAGACGTGCCCGAAGGAGCCCCCGGTCGATGCCGAGACTGCAGTACTGGCTGCAAGCTCGGTCAGGGCAGGAGCAAGAACGACTCCGTAGACCAGGAACTTTACAAAGAAAAGCGGAGCAGCACGGTAGTATTGATCGTCGAAGCGGCGTTGCAAGGCGAGGCCGGCGATCAGCACCTGCAGCGTGTTGCAAGCCACCAGGCCGGTTGAAAGCACCGGCGCGCCGCCGGCAATCATATGGGCCGCCATGTCGGCAACGAAGCCGGCCGACAACAGGGCAGGCCAGCGGGCCGTTGGCGATGTCAGGAGAAATGCCAGCAGAATACTGTTGGCAATCCAGATGACAGCGACGTCTCCGAATGCCCGGGCAAGTTCAATTCCGAACCATGACGACACCCCAACCAACAGGGCAGCCCACAGGGTCTCCCGAATTGCCTGAGAGTTGGTCCGCCGACGCCCGGCGATTGCTTCAGTGGCAGTCAAGTTACCCCCATGATCCCTTCGAAGTCCAGTCCAGCCCTTGCATTCAGTCCCCCAAAATCAATTTTGCTGGCGAAGGAATCTAAATAGCCGATATAAATTTGATGTTATTGACGAGTTGTAGCCGCCCGGATTTGTATTGGCATGGTCAACGGCGATTGAATCTTAATGGGAAGTGAATGGCCCACGGATGTGGTCCGCGCTGGCCGCATACGGAAGGGTTATGGCCTTGCGATTTACGCTTGACGACAGCGACCGTCACGAAATGCTTCTCGCGGGCGACCGAGGGCAGAAATCGCAATGGCCGAATGTCCATAGCTAATGGCTTGCACCGCGCCACGGCGTGGTCCAAAAAGAATAATAACAATAAGTGAATTTATTCCTTGACAACGCCCGGTGCCTGGGCTCATGGTTGGTATGGGCTATGTCGGTGGCAGGTCGCTGGAAAAGATGGCGGGGATGGTGATGGGGAGGCGCCACAACTGCGAAAATTGGGCGTGAAACGGGGATAGTGCCTTAAGGAGAAGGTTCATGCCATCCCCGCGCATGAACGTGCGACTATTCCCTTGCGCATCGGTAATGTATATCTTATGTAGATACGTGAGGGCAATCCAGGAAGCTTCATGCAAACGGTGGTGAAGAAGTGGGGGAACAGTCTGGCATTGCGCCTACCGCAGCATCTTGTTGCCGACCTCCGCATCACCGAGGGGGCAACCGTATCCTGAACAGTCGAGGATGAGGCGCTGATCGTAAGACCGGCCCGGAAACGCGATCTCCTTGCCGATCTGCTTGCCGGAAGGGACAGTGGCAAAAAACACTCGGAAGCCGATTGGGGCAAGGCGCGGGGAGATGCGGTCTGGTGAACGACAAGTTCTGCCGGCCTGACCGCCGCGCTTCTAACTGTCTCGAATTTACCCCACAGGTCTGGCACCCTCCGCAGGCGGGCGCGCTGGCGCTTTGCCTTTCGCTCTTCGCTCCCGACGCCCAGCCAGCCGCGCCGGGCGCGCGGCCCGGCGGGGCGGCCTGCGCATCCCGCGCCGAACTCGCCCGCCTCATCGCCGAGCGCCTGCCGCAGGCCAAGGTGATGGTGCTCGCCGCGGCCGAAGCGAAGCTCTTTCTCGCGGCCTTCAACCGCATACCGCCGGCGACCGAATTTGCCGCCGACGAGATCGTCATCGTCGATCCCGCGCCGGATGCGCCCGCACTTCGCATCGTGCTGTTCGAGCAGGGCTGCATGACCCGCATTGGGCCGCTGCCGCGCCCTGTGGTGCGCGCCCTGCTCAATGAAATCGCCCGCAGCGGAGCCTGACGCCCATGCGGATGACCAGAGAAGGACTGGCGCTGATCAAGCGCTTCGAGGGATTCAGGGGCAAGGCCTATCGCGATCCGGTGGGCATCTGGACGATTGGCTATGGTCATACGTCCATGGCGGGTCCGCCTTCGGTTTCGGAGGGGCTTCAGGTCTCGCGCGCCGAGGCCGATGCGATATTGCGCCGCGATGTCGAGCAGTTTCGCCCACGATGTGGCATCATGTTTGCGCGTGGCTTTGAGCCCAGCGCAATTCTCGGCGCTGGTCTCCTTCGCCTATAATGTCGGCACCGGCAATCGAAGCGGTGCTCAGCATCGATCTGCATAACTGACCCATTGAAATTCACCACTTTCGTCACTACGACTGTGATCTCCATCACAAATACATTCATCCCCGGTTCAGCCAGGAAAGCCTAGAAAGGACGCCGGAAAGGACGGCCGGGTTATGCGCAGAATCCAGGTCATCGCAGCATTGCTTGCTGCCGCCATGTTGGCGGCCACGCCTGCTTCGGCGCAAGTCGAGGACCAGTTCTACCGCAACCCCAATGTTGGGAGGCAGCGGGGCATAGTGATCCGGCCCCGGGAGGCGGTGCGGATCGCCCTTGAAGCAGTCCCCGGCGCCAAGCCCTTGGGGGTGCGGCTGCGCGGCCGCCTCTATATCGTCAGGCTTAAACAAGGTAATAGAATCATTCGGGTGCGGATCGATGCCGCATCCGGCGCGATCCAGTAACCGCGCCACAGATTTGGGCACGGGATTGATGGCATGCGGCTGCTCGTCGTCGAAGACGATCCCGACTTGAACCGCCAGCTCGTCTCCGCCCTTCAGGATGCGGGCTATGTGGTCGACAAGGCCATGGACGGCGAGGAGGGCCATTACCTCGGCGATACCGAACCCTATGACGCGGTGATCCTCGATCTCGGCCTGCCGGTGCTCGACGGCGTCAGCGTGCTGGAGAAATGGCGCCGGGCGGGCAAGAAAATGCCGGTCTTGATCCTCACCGCGCGCGACCGCTGGAGCGACAAGGTGGCGGGCTTCGATGCCGGCGCCGACGATTATGTGGCCAAGCCCTTCCACATGGAAGAAGTGCTGGCCCGCATACGGGCGCTGCTGCGCCGCAGCGCCGGCCACGCCACCAGCGAGACTTCCTGCGGACCCCTGGTGCTCGACACCAAGAGCGCCCGCGTCACCGTCAATGGCACGGCGGTCAAGCTCACCTCGCTGGAATTCCGCCTGCTCGCCTATCTCATGCACCACAAGGGCAAGGTCATCTCGCGCACCGAACTCGTCGAGCATCTCTACGACCAGGACTTCGACCGCGACTCCAACACCATCGAAGTGTTCGTCGGCCGCTTGCGCAAGAAGCTCGGCGTCGACGTGCTGCATACGATCCGCGGCATGGGCTATTGCGTGTCCGAGCCGGATAATGCGGGTTAGATCGCTCGCCCTCCGGCTGATCCTGTCATCCGCGGCGGTCAGCATCGTCCTTCTTGTCGCGGCCGGCTTCCTGCTGGCCGGCCTGTTCCAGTCGGCACTCGAGCGCAATTTCGATGCGAGACTGCAGCGCGGTGCTCGACGGGCTACTCGCCAATGTCGAACTCGGCCCCGACGGCGCGCCGGGCATGCAGGGCCAGGTCGCCGATACCCGCTTCAGCCTGCCGCTGTCCGGCTGGTACTGGCAGGTGATGCCGCCGCCAGGCAGCGCAGTGAACGGTCTGACATCGGGCTCGCTGCTCGAACAGAGCCTCGCGCCCGATGCCGGCCTGCTGGCCAAGCGCGACGCCGACGGCATCGCCAGATTCTATCTGACCGACGACAACGGCGTGCAGCTCGGGCGATCGAGCAGGCCTTCAAGCTGCCGGGCAGCGATGCGCAATATTCCTTCCTGGTGGCCGGAAATTTCGACGAGCTCAAAGCAGGAGGCAGGCGCCTTCCGCTGGGCGCTCATTTCAGTGCTGACACTGTTGGGCAGTGGGCTGCTCGCCGCCATTCTCATTCAGGTGCGCTTTGGCCTGAGACCCTTGCGCCGGATGCAGCAGAACCTGACGGCGATCCGCGAGGGCAAGGCCGAGAGACTTGAAGGGGAGTTCCCTTCTGAAATCCAGCCGGTTGCCGACGAACTCAATCTCCTCATCAAATCCAATTCCGAAATCGTCGAGCGGGCCCGCACCCAGGTGGGCAATCTCGCCCACGCGTTGAAAACGCCGCTCAGTGTACTGACCAACGAGGCGCGCGCCACCCAGGGGCCCTTGGCCGCAAGGCTGGCCGAGCAGACCAAGTTGATGCGCGACCAGGTCAACTATTATCTCGAGCGCGCCCGCCGCGCCGCCAAGGCCCAGGGCTGGGTGCGGTGACCGAAGTGCAGCCGGTGCTCGAGGGGCTGGTCCGCACCCTGCAGAATATCTACTGGGACAAAGGGCGTGAGAATCGAGGCCGTCTGCGATGCCGGCCTGAAATTCCGCGGCGAAAAGCAGGATCTGGAAGAGATGGTCGGCAATCTCCTCGACAATGCCTGCAAGTGGGGCAACCGGCGCATCCGCGTGACCGCCCGCCATGTGACGGAAATTACCTTCATCGGCAGAAGCTGGCTGACCATCACGGTTGAAGACGACGGACCGGGTCTTCCCCCTGAGAACCGCGCCGAAGCCCTGCAGCGGGGAAGGCGGCTTGACGAGTCAAAGCCCGGCTCGGGCCTTGGCCTGTCGATCGTCGCCGACATGGCGGTCATGTATCACGGCGCCGTCGGCCTCGGCGAAGCGGACCTCGGCGGGCTGAAGGTTACGCTCAAATTGCCATCGGCGTCGTGAGGCGCACTCACCCCGCTCTCGCCTCGCCGATCACCGGAATGCCGCGTTCGCGGTAGGGGGTGCGGCCGTAGAAGGCGCGGTAGCATTTGGAAAAATGCGACGGGCTCGAGAAGCCGCAGGCCAGCGCCACATTGATCACCGACATATCGGTCTGCAGCAGGAGCGAGCGCGCCTTCTTCAGGCGCAGCTCGAGATAATAGCGCTTGGGCGAGCGGTCGAGATAGCGCCGGAACAGGCGCTCGAGCTGGCGCGTCGAAAGCCCCGCCTGCTTGGCCGAGAGGCTCGGCGACAGCGGCTCCTCCAGATTCTCTTCCATCTCCTCGATGATGCCGACGAGCTTGGGATGCCTCGCGCCGATGCGGGCGGGCAGCGACATGCGCTGATGCTCGCTGTGGTGGCGGATCGGCGAATGCAGGATGCCTTCGGCCACCTGCGAGGCGAGATCGGGCCCGTGCTGGCTGGCGATCATGGTCAGCATCATGTCGAGCGCCGTGGTGCCGCCGGCGCTGGTGAAGCGGTCGCGGTCGATCTCGAAGAGGCCGCCGGTGATATTGATGTCCGGGAAGGCCTCGGAGAAGCCGGGCAGGTTTTCCCAGTGGATGGTGCATTTGTGGCCATCGAGCAGGCCCGCATCGGCGAGCAGATGGGCGCCGGTGCACACCGCGCCGATGTCGACGCCCTTGCGCGCCGTCTTGCGCAGCCATGCGGTGAGGCGCTTGTCGGCATGGTGCTGCACATTGAGGCCGCCGCAGACGATGACGGTGGAATGCGCCGGGATCGCTTCGAGATCGCCGTCGACCATGGCGAGAATGCCGTTCGAGGCGGCGACCGGCTTGCCGTCCACCGAATGCATGGTCCATTTATAGAGCGCCTTTTCGGAAAGCCGGTTGGCGAGGCGCAACGGCTCGATCGCCGAGGTGACCGGCATCATGGTGAATTCCGGCACCATGATCAGGGCGAAATGCTGCGGCAGTTCCTTGGGTTTGTCGCCGAACATGGGCTGAGGCTCCGTGCGCGGATGTCTGCCGCAGTTTTCCGCCGCTTGTCCATCCGCGTCATGTCGCAGTCCGAAAACGACGCTGGAGTCCTGGGCCCAGTCGCATTCGGAATGGCGCTGTCGCAAATATTCATGCGGGTTTGGCGTGACTCACGCATGTTGCGGGGATCAGCGATGGAGCCCGCCATTGAACGCCCCCTTCCGCCACAGCAAAGCAGCCGCCGTCATGACGCTTGATCCCGCTTCCGCCTTCCTTGAAGCGGCTGTCGCTTGAGATCACGCCCAGGCAGATCGACAAGGCTGCCCTTCTTGCGCGAGCGGCTCCAGCCCGGAACCCGCGTGTTCATCGCCTTGATCGATCCCGCCGATGTGGCGGGACAGCTCCAGGCGGCCAAGGCTCTGCGCCAGGCGGGCCTTGAACCCGTGCCGCATGTGCCGGCCCGCTTCGTGCGCGACCTCGGCGATCTCAAGGCGCGGATCGGCGCGCTTGCCGAGGAGGCGGGCGTCACGGAAATGCTGGTGCTCGGCGGCGGCGCGCCGCATCCCGTCGGGCACTTCGATGCGGCGATCCAGATTCTCGAAACCGGCGTGTTCGAGACCAATGGTGTCAAACGCATCGGCGTCGCCGGCCACCCGGAAGGCAATGCCGACATCACCAAGCATCACGGCGATGCGGCGCTGATCGCGGCTCTGAAACAAAAGCAGGCCTGGCTGAAGGCCCACGGCATCGCCGGCTTCATCGCCACGCAATTCCTGTTCGAGGCGGGGCCGGTGGCCGATTGGGCCAAGGCCTTGCGGGCCGAGGGCATCGATCTTCCCATCCATGTCGGCGTGCCGGGACCGGCCACCATCAAGACGCTGGTCAAATATGCCGCCATGTGCGGGGTGGGCAATTCCGCCCGCTTCATCAGGAAGCAGGCGATGAACGTGACCAGGCTCCTGACCGTCAACACCCCGGACGAATTCGTGACAAGCCTGGCGCGGCTGCATTTCGAGCGGCCCGAACTCGGCATCGCCGGCCCGCACCTCTATCCCTTCGGCGGCTTCGACAAGCTGTTTGACTGGCTGGGGCCGAAACTGAAGGACTGAAACAAATAGGCCGGGCGATGAGCCCGGCCTTGGATGGGTAAGCGTTGACGATTAGCGGTTTCCGCCGCCCTCACCGCGTTGGGTGGTCAGCAATGTGCGCTCGTAGGCGCTCAGAATGCCCGTCTCGATCGTCAGCGGCGCGGTTTGGGTCGTGACCTTGGAAGTGCTGGCGAACGGGTCGCGCCCGCCGTCGCGGTCGGATCTGGCGAAGGCTGCCGTCGACAGGGCGGCGATGGCAGCGAGGGTAAGAACGATCTTCTTCATAGTAAGTCTCCGTTGGGTCTGCTTGCTTGCGGAACCGCTTCATTGCGCTTCCGGCGATTGAGATGTAACAATCAATATTACATATTCCAGTCAACTCTCTGGACTGCTGGAAAAAGTCATATAATACTGTAAAATCAAACAGTTGCGTGAGTTGTACGGCGAGCTTATTCACACTTTCATCACGCCTTGGTGAAAGCATTGCAGCCTTTCCATACACCGCACCTCTGGCTGAGGCCTTGTGTTTAAGGGCGATTCCAGTTACTGTAGGTATCAGGTAGCATTTTAGGTAGTAGGCATATGGCCCTAAGTATCAAGAACCGCGAGGTCGAAAGCTTGGCGCGCGAACTGGCCCGGATCAGCGGCAAGCCCATCACCGAAGCGGTGCGCGACAGCTTGAAGCGGGAGCTGGAGAGGGCGCGAGTCATAGCGCAAGTAACACCCAAGGCCGGACTGGCCGAGCGATTGATGGCAATCGGTCGAGAAGTGGCTGCAATGCCCGTGCTGGATGATCGAACCCCGGACGAAATTCTTGGCTATGATGAGAACGGTCTTCCTTCGTAATGATCGTCGACACCTCCGCCCTGATATGTGTCTTTTTTAATGAACCCGAGACCGCGGTTTTTGCTCATGCGATGGAACGCGCATCCGTTCTTCGCATGGGGGCACCGACCTATTTCGAATCTTGCATCGTTGTAGCCAGCCGACACGGACCTGCCGCCCTTCCAAAGCTTGAACTTTTGGTGCGAATTTCGAATATTGAAATCATTCCGTTCACTAGAACTGCGGCATATTCGGCTTCAGACGCGTTCGTCCGATACGGCAAGGGGCGTCATCCCGCGGGATTGAATTTCGGCGACTGCATGTCCTATGCATTGGCCAAGACGGAAGTCATGCCGCTTCTCTTCAAGGGCGACGACTTCCGGCTGACTGATATCGAGGCGGCTCTTTAGACCGCCACCGCCTGCTTGCCGAACAGCCTGATCTTTGCAGGCTCGCGCGCCGTGGCGAGGAGATAGTCCCAGGCATAATCGGCATAGGAACGGAACACATAGACGTCGAAGACATCGTCCTCGACCACATGCAACAGCGCGGCGATTTCGGCGAAGTGCATACGGCGCACCGTGCCCGGACCATATTCCCCGGAAAGTAGATCGAGCGAGCATCCCTTCATCAGCACTTCGCGCGCCCCTTCGCCTTCAAGCCGGATGATCGGCGCGCATGTCGGAGACATCGACGGCCAGCGAATGGATGCCGGCAAGCGCCTTGTCAAGAGCGGCGAGAAGTTCCGCCGCCCTGGCGCGGGGCGCGAGGATGAGCCACTGATCGATGGAGAGCCACAGAACCTTGATCTCGCCCCAGGACACACTGGTGCGGGGCTCTTTCGGCAGCTCGACGCCGAGCGCCTGCTTCGCCGCCGCCATGAATTTGCGGTCGCTGGCGAGCCCACGCAGATCGATCATGCCGCGGTCGGCGATCTCGCGCAGCTCGATGCGAGAGATCCTCGCGGCGCGGCGCGATGGGCGAGCGGGCTTTCGAGATGAGAGCTCAGACATTCTGCTTCGCTCCCTCCTTGTCGTAGAAGACCGGATCGACGATCTTTGCCCTGACCACCTTGCCTTCGAGCGGGAAGGAGAGCGTCTCGCCCATGCGGGCGCGGCCGTTCTCGATCAGCGCCATGGCGATGGAGCGGCTCAAGGTCGGCGAGCGATAGGATGAAGTGACATGGCCGATCGTTTGCATCGGCGGCTTGTCCTTCACCGCGCGCACCGCGTGGGCGCCATCGGGCAGCACTTCGTTGGGATCGTCGGTCAAGAGGCCGACGAGCTGCTTGCGGTCCGGCCGCTTGAGATAGGTTTGCTCCAGCGAACGCTTGCCGAGGAAGTCGGCCTTCTTCTTGGAGACGAGGCCCTCGAGGCCCACATCGATCGGCGTCGTCGTGCCGTCGGTTTCGTCGCCGATGACGATGAAGCCTTTTTCGGCGCGCAGCACATGCAGCGCCTCGGTGCCATAGGGCTCGATGCCGAATTCCTCGCCCGCCGTCAGGATCGCATTCCATAGCCCGCGGCCGATGATTGGCGGGCGTTGCCACTTCATAGGACAGCTCGCCCGAGAAGCTGATGCGATAGACGCGCACGGGATAGCCGCCGAGCTTGCCCTGCTTGATCGACAGATGCGGGAAGGCCTCGTTCGAGAGTATCGAAATCCGGCTCGAGCTTGGCGATCACGTCGCGCGCCCGGGGGCCGGCGATGGCGAACTGCGCCCACTGCTCGGTGACCGGGGTGACGAAGACCTTGTAGTGGGTCCATTCCGTCTGCAGCCATTCCTCGAGCCAGGCGGCGATGCGGTCGGCGCCGCCCGATGTTGTGTGCATCAGGAAATGATCGTCGCGCCAGACGCACGGTCACGCCGTCGTCGGTGAGGAAGCCCAGCTCGTTCATCATCAGGCCGTAGCGGCAGCGGCCGACCTTCAAGGTCGAGAACGTGTTGGTATAGACGCGGTCGAGGAATTCCGCCGCATCCGGGCCCTTGATCTCGATCTTGCCGAGCGTCGAGGCGTCGAGCAGGCCCACCTTGTTCCGCACACTGAGGATTTCGCGGTTGATCGCCGCATGCTTGTCCTCGCCGGCGCGCGGATAGGTATAGGCGCGGCGCCACTGGCCGACCGGCTCGAAGGTCGCGCCCTTCTCCGCGTGCCAGTGGATAGATCGGCGTGCGGCGCACCGGCAGGAACAGGTTCTTGGTGCAGCGCGCCGGCAATCGAGCCGAAGGAGAACGGCGTATAGGGCGGCCGGAAGGTGGTGACGCCGATTTCCGGAATGGCTCTTGCCGGTGGCCTCCGAGAGAACGCCGAGGCCGTTGAGGTTGGAGGTCTTGCCCTGGTCGGTCGCCATGCCGAAGGTGGTGTAGCGCTTGGTGATGCTCGACCGATTCATAGCCTTCGCGCTGGGCCAGTTCCAGATCGGCGACGGTCACGTCGTTCTGGAAATCGATGAAGTGCTTGTTGCCTTCGTTGTATTTGCCGGTGGCGGGCGCGAACCAGATGGGCTCCAGCGGCTTCTGCGACTCCTGTTCGGCCTTGGGCAGTCTTGAGCTTGGCGGATTTCGCCTTGGGTCGTGCCGCTTTCGCTGCCGCCTCGCCCGCCGCCGAGGCCTCGCGCAATGATATCGGCGAGAGCAAAGGTGCCGTTGGCGGCACCCACCGCGCTGATCGGATCGGCATGGCGGTCCGGCCGGAAGCTCTGCAGCCATCGTCGAACTTGATCTTGCCGCCATTGTGGCACCAGAGATGCAGTGCCGGATTCCAGCCGCCCGACATGGCGATGAAATCGCAGGCGATTTTCTTCTCGGTGATGACGCGGCCCTGGCCCTTGCGATAGGCGGCAACCTTGACGCCGGTAATGCTCGATCCGCCAAAGCCCGTTGCAACGGCGGAGATGACGGAACTTGTGGCGACATCGATGCCGGCTGCGCGCGCCTTGCTCGACAAGGCGCCCTCGGCGCGGCCGCGCGAATCGACAACCCGCACGCCGATGCCCGCAGCCTTGCAGCGCCAAGCGCGGTCTGATAGGCATCGTCATTGTTGGTGAAGACAATGCCTGCAACGCCGGGAGCACACGCCATAGCGCTCCACCATGGCGCGGGCCGCCCGGCCAGCATGATGCCGGGCCGGTCATTGTTGGCGAAGGCGATCGGCCGCTCGATGGCGCCGGTGGCGAGGATCACGCGGCCGGCCCGCACCTTCCACAGGCGGTGGCGTGGCACGCCGTGCGGCGAGCAAGGCGGGATCGTGATCGGCCACGCGCTCGAACAGCATCAGATAATTGTGGTGCCAGTGGCCGACGACGGTGGTGCGCGGCAGCAGATGCACATTCTCGGCTTCGGCCAGGACTTGCGCCTTTTCGCGCGACCCAGTCCGATTGCGGCTTTGCCGTCGATGCGTGCCGCCCGAAATATCGGCAAGTCCGCCGAAGCGCGGATTCTCGTCGGCAATGATGACAGTGGCGCCGCTTGCCGCCGCCGCTTCCGCCGCCGCGAGACCGGCAACACCGGCGCCCACCACCAGCACATCGCAATGGACATGAATCTGCTCGTAAGTGTCGGGATCGCGGCCTTCCGGCGCATGGCCGAGACCGGCAGCGCGGCGGATGAGCGGCTCATAGACGTGCTTCCAGAAGCGCTGCGGCCACATGAAGGTCTTGTAGTAGAAGCCGCCGGGGATGAAGCGCGAGAACTTGCTGCTGAGGGCGCCGATATCGAAATTGAGCGACGGCCAGCGGTTCTGGCTCACCGCCACGAGACCGTCGTAGAGCTCGACCTGGGTGGCGCGCAGATTGGGCTCATGCCGCGCCCCGTCGCCAACGCCGACAAGCGCGTTCATTTCTTCCGCGCCGAGTCCCACAACGCCGCGCGGCCGGTGATATTTGAAGCTGCGCCCAAAGACGCGCTGGCCGTTGGCGAGCACGGCGGAGGCGAGCGTGTCGCCGGCAAAGCCGGTCATCGGCTTGCCGTCGAAGTTGAAATGCATTTTCTTGCTGCGGTCAATCAGGCGGCCGCCCGGAGCCAGGCGATAGGGCTTGCCGCTCATTGACTGTCCCCGCCTTGAGCTTGTCCTTGAAGAAGTCGGCCCATTCGCCGGTGGCCTGCCAGCATGAGCTCGCGCGGCGGCAGTTCGGTGATGCCGTAAAAAGCCTTGAATTCCATGGTCACCGTGTCGCGCGCCGCATGGAACCACTTGCCGCAGCCGCGGTCGCAGCGCCAGCGCTCGAAATGCAGGCCCTTCGGATTATGGCGGATAAACAGATAGTCGCGCTGCTGCTTCATCGCTGACATTGGCCGGATCATGGGTTGCCGGGCGGCTTATATGCGCCTGGCCGCCGGCATGGAAATCGGTCTCGTCGCCTTCCGAGCCGCACACGGGGCATTTCACCAGCAGCATACGGTTGATCTCCTAGTGCGCCACCGCCGCCGAGACGCTTTCGTCGATCAGGCGGCCTTCGGCGAAGCGGTTGAGGCCGAAGGGCTCGGCGATGGGGTGCGGGCGGTCGTTGGCGATGGTATCGGCGAAGACCCAGCCCGAGCCGGGGATCGACTTGAAGCCGCCGGTGCCCCAGCCGCAATTGACATACAGCCCTTCGACATCGGTCTTGCCGATGATCGGCGAGCGGTCGCCGGTCATGTCGACGATGCCGCCCCACATGCGCAGCATGCGCAGCCGCGAGATGATCGGGAAAGTCTCGACCAGCGCCGTCATCGTGTGTTCGAGCGCCGGGAAAGAGCCGCGCTGCGAATAATTGTTGTAGGGATCGGTGCCGCCGCCGATCACCAGTTCGCCCTTGTCCGACTGGCTGATATAGCCATGCACCGTATTGGCCATCACCACGCAGTCAATGACCGGCTTGATCGGCTCCGAGACCAGCGCCTGCAGGCACAGGCTTTCGATCGGCATGCGCACGCCGGCCATCTGCATGATGGTTGAGACATGGCCCGCCGTGACCACGCCGATCTTTCTTCGTCTGGATCGTTCCGCGGTGGTTTCAAGGCCAGTCACTTTGCCGCCGTCGCGCGTGATGCCGGTCACTTCGCAATTCTGGATGATGTCGACGCCGAACGCATCGGCACCGCGCGCATAGCCCCAGGCCACCGCATCATGGCGCGCCGTGCCGCCGCGCGGCTGGTAATAGGCGCCGAGGATGGGATAGCGGCATTGCGGATCGTCGTTGACGATCGGCACGATTTCCTTCACCTCGGCCGGCGTGATCATGCGGCAGTCGAGGCCGGCCAGGCGGTTGGCATGGGCGGTGCGCTTGAAGGCGCGGAATTCGTGCTCGGTCTGGCACAGCATCATGACGCCGCGCGGGCTGAACATCACGTTGAAGTTCAGCTCCTGCGACAGGTCCTCGTAGAGCGAGCGCGCCAGCTCATAGATGGCGATCGAGGCATCCTGCAGATAGTTGGAGCGGATGATGATGGTGTTGCGCCCGGTATTGCCGCCGCCGAGCCAGCCCTTCTCGACGACCGCGATGTTGGTCATCTTGTGGTTCTTGGCGAGGTAATAGGCGGTGGCCAGTCCGTGACCGCCGGCGCCGACGATCACCGCGTCATATTCGGCTTTGGGCGCGGGCGAGCGCCAGGCGCGCTCCCAGTCCTTGTGGTAGTTCATCGCGTTGCGGGCGATCGAGAAGATCGGAATAACGCGGACTTCATGGAGGTCTTCCTTAAGGCTGGCGCTTGTAACAAATGGGCGATGCCGCCACCAAGAGTTTTCCGACGCCCCAATGCCGCCATGCGACAATGCGACGTGAGACGCCGGCAGAAGCGATGAATTGCATTGTCCGGCGGCTGCGGGAAAAACTCATAGCGCATGATGATCTGGTTGGTTTTTGCGGTCATGACGGCGGCGGTGCTGGCGGTGCTGCTGGTGCCGCTGTGCGCGGAGCAGGGCGGCTGTGGCGCCTGGCCGTGGCCGCTTTGACCGGGCGATTTACCGCGATCAGCTCGCCGAACTCGAGCGCGACAGGGCGCGGGGGCCTGATCGGCGAGGCCGAGGCCGAGGCGGCCCGCAATGAAATCTCCCGCCGCCTGCTCGCAGGCCGCGCGGCCGGAACGAGACAGCGCAGCCGGCAAGGCTGGTGTCGTGCGATTGATCGGCGCGGCTGCTGGTGCCGCTCGTGGCACTTCCGCTCTATCTCAAATCCGGCAGTCCGCGGCTGCCCGATGTGCCGCTGGCAGGCACGGCTGAAAGGGCGTTGGACAATCAGGATTTCGCCGCGCTGGTCGCCAAGGTCGAACGGCCACCTCGGCCAGAACCCCGACGATGTCGAAGGCTGGAAAGTTCTGGCTCCCGCCTACAAGCGCGAGCGGCGCTGGCAGGATGCGGCCAACGCCTATGCCAATGTCCTCCGCCTCGTCCAGCCCGACGCCGACACGATTGCCGATTACGGCGAAATGCTGGTCTTCGCCAATGAAGGCATGGTGACGGCGGAGGCCGCCCGCGCCTTCGCCGACGGCTCTGAAGCTCGACGCGAAATTGCCCAAGGCGCGATTCTTCGCCGACCTTGCCTTGAAACAGGAAGGCCGGAGAGCAGAGGCGCGCCGGGCCTTCGAGGCGCTGCTTGCCGATAGCCCGGCCGATGCCGACTGGCGGCCACTGGTCGAGGCGGAGCTGCAGGACATGGCGGGCGCCCAGGATCAGCAGGCAATGATCCGCGCCATGGTCGATGGCCTCGAAGAGCGGCTAAAGACCAATGCCGCGATCTCGAAGGCTGGCAACGCCTGATCCGCTCGCGCGCGCGTGCTGAAGGAACCGGACAAGGCCAAGGCGGCCTATGCCACGGCAAAGCATCATTTCAAGGACGAACCCGCAAGCGCTTGCCGCCCTTGCACGGCTGGCCAAAGAGATTGGGGATCAGAATGAGCTTGCGCCACACTATAGTGTCTCGCATCCCGGCCCCGAGACACTGATCCGGGGCTCGAGGATTGACGGAATTGATTCGGCATGATGCTGTATCGATGACCCGCAAGCAGAAGCGCCTGTCCGTCATCCTCGGCGGTCTTGGCGTGCTTGGCATTGCCGCTGGACTGGTGCTCTATGCGCTCAGCGATACGATCGTGTTCTTCTATACGCCGAGCGAAATTACCGAAAAGGGCGTGAAGCCCGGGACAACGATTTCGCCTTGGCGGACTGGTGGAACAGGGCAGCTGTCAAAAGAGGCGACGGCACAGTCGTGAGCTTTATCGTCACCGATACGATCAAGACCCTGCCGGTGACCTACGCCGGGCAATTGCCCGACCTGTTCCGCGAGGGTCAGGGCGTGGTGGCCGAAGGCATGCTCGATGCCGGCGGCATTTTCGTCGCCGATACGGTGCTGGCCAAGCATGACGAGAACTACATGCCCAAGGACGTCGCCGACAAGCTCAAGGAAAAGGGCGTCTGGCAGGGAGGGTGCAGGCCATGATTGCCGAGACCGGACATTTCGCCCTGATCCTGGCGCTGGCCGTGGCGCTCTTCCAGTTCGCCGTGCCGCTTTACGGTGCAGAGCGTGGCGATGCATCGGTCATGCGCATGGCCGCGCCCGCAGCGCTGGCCCAGTTGAGCCTCATCGCCATCGCCTTCGCAGCACTCACCCATGCCTATCTGACGTCCGATTTCTCGGTGAACAACGTGTTCGAGAATTCCCATTCGGCCAAGCCGCTGCTCTACAAAATATCCGGCGTCTGGGGAAACCACGAGGGCTCGATGGTGCTCGTGGGTGCTTCATCCTCGCAGCTTTCGGCGCGCGCGGTGGCACTCTTCGGCGACAATCTGCCGCTCGAACTCAAGTCGCGGGTGCTGGCGATCCAGGGCTCGATCGGCTTCGCCTTCCTGCTCTTCATTGTCGCTGACATCCAATCCCTTCGCTCGCCTCGATCCCGCCCCCATCGAAGGCAACGGCCTCAATCCCGTCCTGCAGGACCTAGCACTCGCCTTCCATCCGCCCTTTCTCTATGCCGGCTATGTCGGGCTTTCGATCGCCTTTTCCTTTGCCGTGGCGGCCTTGATCGACGGCAAGGTCGATGCCGCCTGGGCGCGCTGGGTGAGGCCGTGGACGCTCGCCGCCTGGATGTTCCTCACCATCGGCATCGCCATGGGCTCGCTGGTGGGCCTATTACGAACTGGGCTGGGGCGGCTGGTGGTTCTGGGACCCGGTCGAGAATGCCAGCTTCATGCCCTGGCTCGTCGCCACCGCGCTGCTTCATTCCGCCATCGTGGTCGAGAAGCGCAATGCCCTGAAAGTCTGGACCGTCCTGCTCTCCATCCTCGCCTTCTCGCTGTCGCTGGTCGGCACCTTCCTGGTGCGCTCCGGCGTGCTGACCTCGGTACACGCCTTCGCCGTCGATCCGGCGCGCGGCGTTTTCATTCTCGCCATTCTATGCCTGTTCATCGGCGGCGCGCTGACGCTATTTGCCTGGCGCGCCCCGCTCCTGAAGGCGGGCGGCCTGTTCGCGCCGGTCAGCCGCGAGGGCGGCCTGGTGCGTCAACAATCTCCTGCTCTGCGTCGCCTGCGCTTCGGTTTTCATCGGCACGCTCTATCCCCTGGCGCTCGAGACCGCTGACGGGCGAAAAAATTTCCGTCGGTCCGCCCTATTTCAATCTCACCTTCGGACCCATCATGCTGCCGCTTGCTTCTGCTGGTGCCGCTCGGGCCTCTGCTGACCTGGAAGCGCGCCGATCTCTTTGGCGTGATGCAGCGCCTATGGGTTGCCGCGGCTCGTGGCGGTCGGGCGTGGCACTGCTGACTGTGGTGGTGGCGCAGCGCGGACCCTGGCTGGCGCCATTCGGAATTGCGCTCGGCGTCTGGCTGGTCGTCGGGCTGCACTCAGTGAATTTGCCAAGCGCATCGGCCTGTTCCGCGCGCCGTTGCGCCACCAGCCTGTCGCGGCTTCGTCGGCCTTCCCGCGCCGCCATCGGCATGAGCCTGGCCCATGCCGGCGCTCGGCATGATGATCATCGGGCATCATCGCCATCTCCCTGTGGAAGGTGGAGGTGATCGTGGCCATGAAACCCGGCGAGACGGCTGAGGTGGGCGGCTATGCCGTCACCTTCGAGGGTGAAACGCCGCTGACCGGACCCAACTACACCGGCGCGCCGGGCCGCTTCCGCGTATCTCTCGGCGGCAGCGAAGTCGACCGCTGTTGTCTTCGGAGAAGCGCATCTTCCAGCCGAGCGGCACGCCCACCACCGAAGTCGGCCTGCATCAGACGCTGGCCGGCGATCTCTATGTGGTGATGGGCGACAGGACCAATGAGGGCGGCCGCGTCGTGCGGCTGTATTTCAACCCGCTGGTCAATCCTCATCTGGCTGGGCGCGCTGATCATGTTTGCCGGCGGCATCTTCTCGCTCACCGACCGCCGCTACCGCGTCGGCGCGCCAAGCGCGGCTCGCGCAGTCGGAGGCGGTGGCGGCGGAATGAGATGGCTTCTGCATCCTGTTGCTTCTTGACGGCCGCGAGTCCCGCCTTCGCCGTGCAGCCCGACGAAATTCTCACCGATCCGGCGCTGGAAGCAGCGCGCCCGGGCGCTCTCCGACGGGCTTGCGCTGTCTCGTCTGCCAGAATCAGTCGATCGACGATTCCGATGCGCCGCTGGCCAGGGACCTGCGCATTCTCATCCGCGAGCACCTCACGGCGGGCGAGACCGATGCCGCAGATGATCGACTTCGTGGTCGCCCGCTATGGCGACTTCGTCCTGCTGAAGCCGCGTTTCACCGCCAAGACCGCCCTGCTTTGGGCGACGCCTTTCGCCGTCTGCTGCTGGTTGCCGCAGTGTTCCTGTTTCGCCGCAGGAAGGGAGCGGCCGCCAATGAGGAGCCGCTTTCGGCCGAAGAGCGCGCCGCCCTGCGACCGAGGCGATGCAAGTAGACCGCAACATTACCAAATTTTCATCTGCCCGAAATGCTGTCGTAAGCCGGTGCTCCTATATCTCGTGCATCGAATTCCCTCAATGGAGGTTTCCCACGATGCCCATCGCTGCCACCCGCAAGTCCCGCCGTCTGCTCAGTCTCCTTGCCGCCGGCCTTCTCACGGCGACGGCCTTATCGGCAACCATGGTCGTGTGCCCCCCGCTCCAGTGCACGCTCAAACCCAGGCCGCAATCGATCCCACCAAGGGCTTTGCCGAACTGGTCGACCGGGTGATGCCCGCCGTCGTCAGCGTCCAAGTGAAATTCGCCAATGCCGCCGCCCCCCAAGTGGAGGGCCAGGATCTGCCCGGTTTCGGCGATCTTCCCGAAGACAGCCCGTTCCGCGATTTCCTCAGCCGTTCCGGCAATTTCGCGACGGACAACCCTTTAACATGCCGCGGCGCCGCGACGGCAACGCGCAGGGTTCCGGCTTCATCATCTCCGCCGACGGCTATGCGGTGACCAACAATCACGTGGTGCAGAACGCCGCAGGAAGTCACGGTCAAGCTCAGGGACGGTGAGGAACTCAACGCCGAGGTGATCGGCACCGATCCCAAGACCGATCTGGCGCTCATCAAGATCAAGTCGGACAAGACCTTCCAGTTCGTCCAATTCTCCCAGACGCGAGCCGCGGGTCGGCGACTGGGTGATGGCGGTCGGCAATCCCTTCGGCCTCGGCGGCTCGGTGACCACCGGCATCGTTTCGGCCCGCGGCCGCGACATCGGCTCCGGCCCCTATGACGATTTCCTGCAGATCGATGCCTCCATCAACCACGGCAATTCCGGCGGTCCCGCCTTCAATCTCGAGGGCGAAGTGATCGGCATCAACACGGCGATCTTCTCGCCGTCGGGCGGCTCGGTCGGCATCGGCTTCGCCATTCCGGCCACAACCGCCCAGGAAGTGATCGCCAGCCTCAAGGACAATGGCGCGGTGACCCGCGGCTGGCTCGGCGTGCAGATCCAGCCGGTGACCGCGGAGATCGCCGAAAGCCTGGGCCTTTCCGAGCGCCAAGGGCGCCGATGGTTTCCGACGTGACCGAGGACTCGCCGGCACTTGCAGGCGGGCTTCAAGGCAGGCGACACCATCCTCAAGGCTCGACGGCAAGGACGTGACCGATGCCCGCGATCTCGCCCGCAAGGTGGCGCGGATCGCGCCCGGCAAATCCGTTCCCGTCGACCATCGTGCGTGACGGCAAGACCATGGAACTTGCGGTTAAGATCGGCGTCATGCCGGATGATCCCAAGATGGCGGCGCGCCAAGACTACTGCGACGAGAAGACCGAGTCTCGCCGCCCTCGGCCTCGAACTCGCTCCGGCGCCGGACGGTGCTGGCGTGCAGATCACCGGCGTCACGCCAAACAGCCCCGCGGCCGATCGCGGCCTCAAGTCCGGCGACGTGATCCTCGAAGTCGCGGGCCGGAGGTGAACAGCCAGGCGATGTCCAGGACGCGCTGAAGGACGCGGCCAAGACGCGCGTGCTGATGCTGGTCCGCTCCGGCGACAACCAGCGCTTCGTGGCGCTGCCTCTCGATCGGGGCTGATACAACGAAAGGGGGCACGCGGTGCACTTTCCCCCCGCTCTCAAATCGCGTGCCTTCCGGCGCGGAGGCCGCCATAGCCGGTCTCCGCGTCCCTCTTTTCAGGAGTGATGGAACATGCCAGCTATGGCGCATGAAGACTTCAACCCGGCGCAACCTGAGCCGCAACGCCATTCCATGCGCATTCTGGTGATCGAGGACGACCGCGATGCGGCCTCCTGGCTGGTCAAGGGGCTGGCCGAAAGCGGCCATGTCGCCGACCTCGCCACCGATGGCGAAGAGGGCCTGGCGCTGGCCCGCGCAGGCATGCACGACGTGCTGATCGTCGACCGCCTGCTGCCGAAGCTCGACGGCCTCGCCATCATCCGCAAACTGCGTCAGGAGGGCCTCAAAACGCCGGTGCTGATCCTCAGCGCCCTCGGCGACGTCGACGAGCGGGTCAAGGGACTTGCGCGCCGGTGGCGACGATTATCTGGGCAAGCCCTATGCCTTTGCCGAACTGCTGGCCCGCGTCGACGGTCTCGGCCGCCGCGTCGGCGATCAGCCGCAGGAGACACGGCTCAAGGCCGCCGATCTCGAAATGGACCTGCTCACCCGCACCGTCACCCGCCGCGGCAAGACGCTGCCGCTGCAGCCGCGCGAATTCAAGCTGCTCGAATATCTGATGCGCAATGCCGGCCATATTGTAACCCGCACCATGTTGCTGGAGAATGTCTGGGACTATCACTTCGACCCGCAGACCAACGTGATCGATGTGCACATCTCCCGGCTTCGCTCCAAGATCGACAAGGGTTTCGACGAACCGTTGCTGCAGACCGTGCGCGGCGCCGGATACATGATACGTGCGCGCTAGCCTCAAGCTTCTCAAGACATCGACCTTCCGGCTCGCCGCGCTCTATCTCCTGCTATTCGCCGTCTCGGTGGCGGCCCTTCTCGCCTATGTCTACTGGAACACCGCGGTTCTGCTCGAACGCCAGACCGACGAGACGATCCGCGCCGAGGTCCAGGCGCTCGCCGACCAGTACCGTCTGCGCGGACTGACCGGCATCATCGACACCGTTCACAGCGCCGCAGCCGCGAGGAGACCGGATCGATCTATCTCTTGACCGATGCGGTGGGCGACAGGATCGCCGGCAACATCGACAAACTGCCGGCCGAGACGGTAAGCGATGCGAACTGGATCGAATTTCCGCTCGATGTAAAGCACCGCGGCAGCTCCGAGCGCCACAAGGCGCGCGCCTTTCACACCGATCTCGCCGGCGACTATGAACTGGTCGTCGGGCGCGACGTCGAGGCGCTGCGCCAGTTTGCCGGCATCATCCGCAGCACTCTTATCGGCGCCATCGGCATCGCCCTGGTGCTTGGCCTTGGTGGCGGCTTGCTGATGAGCCGCGATTTCCTGCGCCGCGTCGATGCCATCACCGACGCGAGCCGGACCATCATGGGCGGCAATATGCAGGGCCGCATGCCGGTGTCGGGAACGGGCGACGAGCTCGACCGCCTGGCCCAGTCGCTCAACGAGATGCTCGACCGCATCGAGCGGCTGATGACGGGCATGAAGGAAGTCTCGAGCAACGTGGCGCACGACCTCAAGACGCCGCTTACCCGCATCAAGGCCCGCGTCGAGGCGGCGCTGCAGGGCTGGCAGAGAGCGCCGATTACCGCGAGGCGCTGGAAAAGACCGTCGAGGAATGCCGACCGTCTGCTGCAGACCTTCAACTCGCTCCTGTCGATCGCCCGTGCCGAAGCGGGGCAATCGCGGAGCGGCCTGGCACCTATCGATGCCCGCACCATTCTTGCCGATGTGGCCGAACTCTATGAGCCGACGGCCGAAGCAGCAGGGAGGAACGCTTACGATTGCGGCACCAGAGGGGCTCGACGTCCTTGCCGACCGGCAGCTCCTGTCCCAGGCGGTGAGCAATCTTGTCGACAACGCCTTGAAATATGGAGCAGCCGAAGGAACCGCGCCGCAAATTGCCATGACCGGAGCCATCGAGGACGGCAACGTCGTCATTGCCGTATCGGACCGCGGACCCGGCATTCCGTCCGCCGATCGCGAGCGGGCTATCGAGCGCTTCGTGCGGCTGGAATCCAGCCGCTCCAAACCCGGCAACGGCCTGGGTCTCAGCCTCGTGGCCGGCGTCATGAAACTGCACGGCGGCAGGCTGGTTCTCGACGACAACGGCCCGGGATTGCGCGCCACACTGGTGCTTCCGCGCCTTGCTGCGAGCAGCTAGAACCGGCCGATGCCGGGAGATAAAACAAAAAATCGCCGATGCCTGCCCGAACCCGCCGATCGCGCGGCGGTGGCGCTGTTCTGGGAGAAGACCTCGCTTGTTCCCGCCGATGCGGCGCAGAGGGCGCTGGTCGAGGCCATGGCCGGGGGCTCGCCGTTTCTCCGCCAACTGATGCTGGCCGATGCGGACTTCGCCAAGCGGGTTCTGGCGGAAGAGCCGGGCCGCCTGCTGGACGAGCTTGTTGCCGGGCTCGCAGAGGCAAGCAGATTTGCAGGGCAGGCCGAGCTGCAGCGTGCACTGCGGCTGACGCGGGCCCGCGCGGCGCTGTTGATAGCGGCGGCGGATCTTGCCGGCCTGTGGACTGTCGATGAAGTGACGGCGGCGCTCACCCGCTTTGCCGATGCGGCCCTCAATGCAGCACTCGACTGGCTGCTGCGCGAGGGCGCGCGTACCGGAAAGCTGACCCTTGCGGATGAGGCCGCTCCAGCCACGGGCTGCGGCTATGTGGTGCTGGCCATGGGCAAGCACGGCGCCCACGAACTCAACTACTCCAGCGACATCGACCTGATCGTGCTCTACGATCTCGAAGCGGTCGTCCTCGCATCGGGTGTCGAGCCCGCCATATTCTTCGTGCGCCTGACCAAGCGGCTGGTGGGGTTGCTGCAGGACGTGACCGAGGACGGCTATGCTTTCCGTGTCGATCTCCGGCTCCGGCCCGATCCGCGCGCCACGCAAGTGGCGATCTCGATCGAGGCGGCCGCCATCTATTACGAGAGCATGGGCCAGAACTGGGAGCGCGCCGCGATGATCAAGGCGCAGGCCGGCGGCCGGCGACCTGGCGCTGGGTGCAGAATTCCTCGACCGCCTCAAGCCCTATATCTGGCGCAAATATCTGGATTTCGCCGCAATCGCCGACGTGCAGTCGCTGAAGCGCCAGATTCACGCGGTCAAGGGCCACGGCTCCATCGCGGTCATGGGCCACAATATCAAGCTCGGCCGCGGCGGCATCCGCGAGATCGAATTTTTCGTGCAGACCCAGCAATTGATCGCCGGCGGCCGCAATCCGAAGCTGCGCGGCCGCGGCACGCTCGCCATGCTCGATGCGCTGGCGGAAGCCAAGTGGATCGCGGTCCGAGGCGGCGGATGAGCTGAAGAGCGCCTACCGCTTCCTGCGCACCATCGAGCATCGCGTGCAGATGGTGAATGACGAGCAGACCCACAGCCTGCCCGACGATCCCATGGCCTTCGAGAGCCTGGCGCGCTTTTCGGGATTTGACTCCGCCGCCGCATTCGAAGCCCGCCTGCGCGCCACGTTCGAATGCGTGCAGGGCCACTATGCGGCCCTCTTCGAGAATGCCACCGGCCTTGGCACCGGGGCCGGAAGCCTCGTCTTCACCGGCGGCGAGGACGATCCCGAGACGCTTGAAACCCTGACCCAGCATGGGCTTCCGGCAGGCGAGCGAAATCTCGGCGACGATCCGCGGCTGGCATTTCGGCCGCTATGCGGCAACCCGCTCAAGCCGCGCCAAGGAACTCCTGACCGAGCTCATGCCGGCGCTGCTCAAGGCGCTGGCCGCCACCGGCGATGCCGACCAGGCCTTTCTCGCCTTCGACCGCTTCCTCGGCGGACTTCCCGCTGGCGTTCAGTTGTTCTCGCTGCTCAAGGCCAATCCGCGCCTCCTCGATCTGATCGCCACCATTCTCGGCACCGCTCCCCGCCTTGCCGAACAATTGAGCCGCAGGCCCAAGGTCCTCGATGCGGTCCTCGAGCCGGACTTCTTCGGCGCGCTGCCCACGGCCACCGACCTCGGCCCGGACCATTGCCGCTACAATTCCGCCGGACACCCCGCTCGATGAGGTCATCGACCGCGCCCGCATCGTCGGCAAGGAACAGGCTTTCCGCATCGGCGTCAGGGTCCTGTCGGAAACCGTGAGTGCCGCCGATGCGGGCATCGCCTTTTCCAATCTCGCCGAGTCTGCTGCTCGCCCGCCTGCATGAAGCGTGTCACCGCCGATATTGCCGCACGGCATGGGATCGTTCCCGGCGGCCGCAGCGCGGTGATCGCCATGGGCAAGCTCGGCGGCCGCGAGATGACGGCGGCCTCCGATCTCGATCTGATCCTCGTCTATGATGGCGCGCCGGATGGCGAGATGTCGGGCGGCGCCCGGCCGTTGAGCGTCAACCAATATTACGCCCGGCTGACCCAGCGCCTGATCGCGGCGCTGACGGCACCCACCGCCGAAGGCACGCTCTACGAGGTGGACATGCGGCTCCGGCCCTCGGGCAGCAAGGGCCCGGTGGCGGTGAGCCTCGAAAGCTTCCGCACCTATCACCGCGACTCGGCCTGGACCTGGGAGAAGCTCGCCCTGACGCGGGCCCGCGTGGTCTGCGGCGATCAAAGCCTGGCGGGCGAATTGACCGAGGCGATCCATGCCGCCCTGTGCGTGCCGCGCCATGCCGATCGCACCCGCGCCGACATTCTCGACATGCGCCGCCTGATGCTGAAGGAAATGGGCCGGACGGGACTGTGGGACATCAAGCAGGTGCGGGGCGGCCTGGTCGAGGTCGAATTCCTGGCCCAGACCCTGCAGCTTCTCCATGCTTCCGCCGATCCCGCCATCCTCGATACCAATACCTTCGCGGCACTCGGCAAGCTGGCGGCGGCAGGCCTTCTGCGGCCGCCCGAGGCCCAGGCCCTGAAGGAGGCCTGCCTGCTCTACCATCGCCTCACCCAGGTCCTGCGCCTGTGCGTCAGCGCCGCCTATGACCCGGCGACGTCGCCGGCGGGGCTTAATCGTATCGTCGCGAGCGCCGCAGCGGCCCCCGACATTGCCACTACCGAGGCGCTTCTGGCTGAAACCCAGGGCCGGGTTGCCGGTATTTTCGATGATCTGATCGGCCCCGCGGGATAACCGACGGAACTGACCGGCCTCCTTCGTCTAGCTTTCCGGAAGCCCAGCTTCCGCAAACGAAAAGGAGGAACCCATGATGAAGCCCATTTCCATCGGCATGGCTGCCGTGGCCGGAGTGATCCTGCTGGCCGGAACGGCGGCCGCGATCGAACCCTGGATTCCGCGCAATGGCAAGATCTTCGCCAAGCTCGACGCAGATGCGAGCGGCAAGGTGACACTCGATGAAATCACGCCGCCCGCCGGAAAGCGGTTTACCAGTTACGACGCCGATGGCGACGGGGCGGTCAGCGCTGCTGAAATCGATGCGCGGCTGAAACAGGCGATCGAACGCCGCCGCAATCGTATCCTGGCCGGTCTCGATCAAGACAAGAACGACAGCGTCAGCAAGGCTGAACTCGACAAGTTCGTCGAAGCCATGTTCAATGGCGCCGATGCCGACCATGACGGCGGCATCACGCTCGACGAGGCGCGCGCCTTCCGCATGACGGCCTGGCGCAAGAAGCTCGACGGTGCGGCTGCGAACTGACGACGGGAGCCGGCTGGCCGGGTGGAGAACAGCGGCGACGAAGATGGGCGACCTGCGGCAGGGTGGCGATTGGCGGCGGATGCGGAGCTGCTTGCCGCCGCCGCCCGCCGCGACAAGGCCGCCTTCGCGGAAATCGCCGGCCGCTATTACCGGCCGGTCTACCGGCTCGCCTGGCGGATGACCGGCGGCCATGCCGACAGCGAAGACATCGCCCAGGAGGCCTTCGTCAAATTGTGGCGCGATCCTGGCCAATTGCGCGAGGCAGCGGCGCTGAAGGGGTGGCTTATGCGGGTGGCCGCCAATGGCGCCATCGACCGGGCGCGGCGGCGACAGACCACGCCGCTCGATGAGACGCCGGAGCCTGCCGATGCGAGGCCCAGGGCCGATCGCGGTCTCGAGCGGCAAGAAGCGCAGCGCCGCATCGACCGGGCCATCGCCGGGTTGCCGGAGCGCCAGCGGCTGACGCTCGCGCTGGTCCATTTCGAAGGCCTGTCAAACATCGAGGCGGCGGCGGCGATGGAAACGAGTGTCGAAGCAGTCGAGTCGCTGCTGGCCCGGGCGCGGCGCGGCTTGAAGGAGAAACTTTCCGGCCAATGGCGCGAATTGCTTGACGGCTTGGGCGCCGGCCACGGATGAGGAACGAAAATGGATAAAGCAACACGAGAGCAGCTCGACCGTATTCTTGCGTCGGCCACCGTTCCCGAGCTACCGGCGGGTGCGGAGGAAAGGTTGCTCTCCCGGCTCGAAGGTGAGACCCGCGTCGTCACCCTGCCATCGCGCCGGGCCTCGCCCGCCCAGGTGCTGCGCTGGACCGCGGCCCTGCCGCTGGCGGCCTCGCTGGCGCTCGGCATCTATCTGGGTGCCATGGGAGCCCTTGACGGCTTTCTGCCCGAAACCGTGACCGGCGAGTTGGCCGCAGGCGAGGACGAGAATGCCGATCTGAGCGGGGTTTCGGAGGCCGAAGCCTATGCCGAGGAGGAGGTGTCATGAGCGCCGAGCAGCCGGCCAGCAACGAGGTGGAGCGGCCCGCGTCGAGGCCGTCGCGCTGGTGGACGGTTCTGCTCATCGTCTCTCTCGCCTTCAATGTACTGATCGGCGCCGCCACGGCCACGCGCTTCTTCGTCAAGGAACGGACCGAGCGTGTGACCGGCGCCGGCTACATTCAGATGGTGCCGCGCAAGTTCCTGGCGGATTTGCCGCGCGAGCGGCGGCGCGAACTGCTGGCCGTATTCCGCGAATTCCGCGACGAATTCCGCGACGGCCGCAATGCTGCCCGCGAGAGTGCCGCCAAACTGGCTGGCGCGCTCGAAGCCGAGCCTTATGACGCCGCCGCCGTCAAGGCGGTGGCCGATGAATTCGCCCGCTCCGGCACCGGCATGATCGCCCATGGCGTCGAGGCAACCATGCAATTCGTGGCCCGGCTGACACCTGAAGAGCGCAAGCAACTGGCGCTACGCATCCGCGAACGCGCCGCGGCGGGGCGCAGAAACTGAATTGGCAGGCTGTTAGGTAGGATGCGCGACTGGGCCGATCGGTCTGAGTAAAGGGGATGTATGGATCTACTGATCGGCCACAAGGTTCTGGCTAATTGTTACGTGCGCGGCTCCACCACGTGCTAATAGTTTGTTCCAAAAATCCAAGAGTTTGTTGAGCCTAGGAATCGGAAGTGGAGTTCTCTCGCGTCCTCCGCCTCGGCCAACACCGAAGATTTTGACAGTTGCACCTTTTAGACTAGGCACCAGTTTGTCGGCATCAATCTTGGTGATTAGTAATTCGTTAGATTCTTCAGAAAATATCTTGCCGGGGATATAGTCCGAGTTTTCGATTAAGTCAGAGAAGATGTAGACTTTCGCTCCGTGCTTGGGAGATAGAACTTCCTTTGCTGATTGGGCAATTGTTCCAATAATCTCCGAATGCTCCAATTCTTCGAATTGATCGAGCCTTTGTCGAACCGAGGAGCGGATTTCCGCAATGAGTGTCCGTTTGTGGTTGAGGATAAGTCCGCCCGTACAGTTCGAGAACAACGACTCCCAAAACGACATTGGCGGGCAGTACGGCATGCATCGGTCGATAAGCTTCTCCGTATGGGTATAGCTGTCGGCGATTGTTCTAATGACGATCCTGTCGCCGTCCCCAAGCTGGCCTACGATATTCTGCAGCCCATCAACAAGAATTTGCTTATCTCGATTATCGTAGGGGGTCGTTATGTCAACGAGCAGTAGGACTCTGTCGCCGGAAGCCGAGCAGTAACCCTCCCAATCAATTATCTGGGCTCCTGCGGAGGAGGAAAGACTCACAACAGCCATGGTGGCAAATACAATTCGGCGTGCGAAAAATGTTGCGAGCGAAAGAACTGTATGCAGGGACAATAACAAATCCATGCGGCAACTTACTTAATAGGTCTTAGCTTGACTGCCGCTTGGCCCTGTTCGCCTTCGGCCACACCATTCAGGGGATACTCTCGTCGGCCCCCTGCGTCCTCATTCTCCTCCGCTTCCGATGCCAAATCGTCCAACGAATCGAGAATGAACCCGTCAGTCTGGTCAAGCGGCAGCCGCAGCAGTGTCTTGATCTCAATTATCCGATTGTTGGACTCAGCATAGTTTCGGCTTGTGCCGGTTAGGTCAGGGGAGAGCTTCCGGATAGCCTTGGCGCGAGACTTCGCATATTTTTTCTGCAGATGTGCAATCTGGCGGCTACTTTTTTGCAGCGCGGTGTCAGCGTGATCTAGATCCTTATCGGGGTCGTGGCTAAAGAAGCCTAACAAAAGGGCCGCGAGGACGCCGCCCAGATTGACGGTAAAAAGCACCAAAGCGCTGGTGTCGGAGAAAGCGGCTACGAGACTTCCGAAAAATCCAAGCTGTCCAACCTGCCCGCCGATCTCACTGAATAGATTTCCAAGGCCAGGATCAGCCGCACCGGCGGAATATCGTGCCCGCCCTATCGTGAGAATGCTGATAAGTAACGCCAATACGACGATTGAGAGTGCAGCGACAGCCAGATTGGACCAAACAACCCGTCGCCGAAACTCAGACCATACCTGCCTGATGCACTTGCCTCCCAAATGGGCCAGCAAAAGCAACAGGACTGCGAAGACTGTAGATACGATGTACGAGGTGAGATTTGTCCCTTGGATGGCGTAGTCAAAAAGAAACTTGTTGATCGGGGCCTCAAATACCGCCAACGCCAGGGCAAATAACCAGAATGTCCACGGGGCAATGCCGACCTTGTTTATCGGCCGACGAATGACTGCTTGAATTCGTTCGAACTGGCTGTCGTGTCGGTCCAATTCTCTTTTTGCATTCTTGTAGATATCCGAGCGAGGTCCGTGATCAATTTGTATCGCTAGCAGCTCATTCTTCCGCTCATTTAGAAGCTTTACGTACTCCGCATGATGCTTTTGGCGGGTGCCCAGCCAGCGGGCCAGTTCTTCTTCCGGATCTCCGGCCGCCCGGCCGCGGGCTATCTTGGCTGCCATTGTGCCACCACATCCAACGCTCTATGAACTTGTTTGCCCGATCCAAAACCGAACCACCTGTCATTGGAAAGGCACAGTGAACTTGCCCTCGTTTGGCGTCCCAAGGCCTAGCGATCATGCTGCGGATTTCCATTTATTTGCAAGCCATTTTTACTCGAAGGGCACCGGGCAAGGAATCAGTCTTTCGCCACCTGCTCCAGGGCGCCGCCCGGAACAATCCCCCCTTCTACGCGTTTATAATCTCCTGCCCCTCTTCCAGCGTAAACAAGCGTTTGAAAGGCTGATTTCTTGAAGGAAGCATGTCTCACCGCTGATAATCATCTCCTCGCAGCCCTCCCGCTCGCCGTCTATACCACCGACGCTGAAGGCAGCATCACCTTCTACAACGATGCTGCCGCGGAATTTTGGGGGCATCGCCCGGAAATCGGCACCAGCAAGTGGTGCGGATCGTGGCGGCTCTATTGGCCGGACGGCCGGCCTATGCCTCATGAGGACTGCCCCATGGCCCTGACGCTAAAGGAGGGCCGCCCGGTCCGGGGTGCCGAGGCGATCGCCGAGAGGCCCGATGGCACCCGCATCCCCTTCAGGCCATATCCCGCCCTTCTGAAGGACGGCTCAGGCCGGGTGACAGGGGCAATCAACCTGCTGGTCGATATTAGCGAACACCGCAGTGCCGAGATCGATTTGGAGCGGTTGGCGGCCATTGTGTCCTCCTCCGACGACGCAATCATCAGCAAGACGCTCGATGGCCGCATTACCTCCTGGAATGCCGGAGCGGTGCGCATATTCGGTTATCCGCCGGAGGAAATGGTGGGGCAGTCGATCACCCGGATCATCCCGCCGGAACTGCACCATGAAGAAGAGGGCATCCTGGCCAAACTGCGGCGTGGCGAGCGTATCGAACATTTCGACACAGTCCGCCTCGCCAAGGACGGCCGCCGGCTCGATATCTCGCTTACCGTGTCCCCGCTGCGCGACAAGGCCGGCAATATTGTCGGCGCTTCCAAGGTGGCACGCGACGTCACCGAGCGAAAGCGTAACGATGAATTGCAGCGCCTGCTCTTCGACGAGCTTAATCACCGCGTCAAGAACACGCTGGCGATAATACAGGCGATTGCCGACCAGTCTTTGCGGAGTGCCGTGAGTCCGGCGGATTTCGTCGCCAGCTTTAGCGGCCGCGTGCAAGCCCTGGCGCGGGCGCACGACATTCTCGTGCACGGAGGGATGAAGGGCGCCGATATTGTGGAACTGGTTCGCGAACAGGTTTTACTTGGGGCTCTCGACACTACGCGTGTGTTCCGCTCGGGGCCGCATGTGATGCTGGAGCCCCGCGCGGCGGTTCACCTGGCGCTCGTCCTGCATGAGCTTGCAACCAATGCCCGGAAATACGGGGCGCTGTCGATCTCCAGCGGCCGGCTCGATATCCAATGGCATCTGCAGGCCGGAGCCAAACGCCAGCTGCTACTCAACTGGAAGGAGAGCGGCGTGCCGAATACGAGCGCCCCGAATACGCGGGGCTTCGGCACCACCCTCATCGAGCGTTCCCTCGAGGGCAATGGGGGTGAAGCTGCGGTGCGCTACATGTCCGATGGACTGATCTGCGAGATCAGGCTCCCGCTTTCGGAAGTCGAATCGAGCGGGGGACTGCAACCTGCTGCCTACAAGCTCAATGAGGCCCAGTCTTCTCTCGAGGGCGGTTCGGCCGACCTGCGCGGCAAGCGCATATTGCTGGTTGAAGACGAGCCGCTAATTGCGATGGAGGTCGAAGCGGTGCTGGTTTCCGCTGGTTGCGAGATTATCGGTCCGGCGGCGACAATCGAGAAGGCAAAACACCTTATAGCAGAGGCCTCCGTTGACGCAGCCCTGGTGGACGCCAATTTGGGCGGCCATCAGGTTGACGAGGTCGCGGCGGCGCTGACACAGAAAGGAATTCCGTTCGCCTTCGCCACCGGTTACGGGCGGAGCGCCCTGCCGCTGCCTTTCCGGGATGCCGACATCCTCGCGAAACCATTCCATCCCGATCACGTGGTCGCCATGGTTCAGAGGCTGCTCGCCCGAGGCCGCAACAACACTCGGGTCGTCCCGTTGCGCCCGAAAATGCCGCACACCCGCAGTCCGTCGTCGGATCAGATCGGTCGTCCAACTTCATCCTGACCAGTTACGAAGCCAGACCGGCCCCTTCCCTGGAGGAGAAAACATTTGTTCCGATCATGGTACAATTTGGCGATGCTTGCCGGAGAGGCCCAACAAGTAATCTGGCTTCGGAGCATGAAGCTCGCGGCCGGCGGGACCAAGGCGCAGCAAGAAGCGCGCCGTATGATGACCGAAAAGGTGTTTGCTGCCGGTTGCGAAAACGGGCGTCTGATCATGGGCGCCTCTGCCCACAGCGTCGTAAGAGGCTACCGCAAAAGGGTCAAAGCCAACGTGCGGCGCCTTTCGAGATAGCGGTCGATAAAATGATGGAAAAGAATTGGCGCGCCCGACAGGATTCGAACCCATGACCCCCAGATTCGTAGTCTGGTGCTCTATCCAGCTGAGCTACGGGCGCGCATGTTTCAGAATGGGCGTCTCTCTAGTATAGGCCTGCCACAAACGCAAGCCTTGGCGGTCACAGCCCGGCGAGCTCGCGGTAGCAGGGCGCACTCCCCGCCGATTGGGCCTCCCAGATCGCGCGGCCGGCGGCGCGGGCCAGCGTGGATGCGGCAAGGCTACCCAGCCGCGCCAGCGTCAGCGGACGCGGCTCGGCAAGCACTGTTCTTCCAGTCGCCGCCGCAAACACCATATCGCCGTCGAAGGGCGTGTGCATCGGCCGGATCGCCTGGGCAAGCCCGTCCGCCGCCATGATCGCCAGCCGCTTGGCTTCGGCCTTGCCGAGCCTGGCATCGGTGGCGACGACGGCGATCGTCGTGTTGGCGCCAGGTTGCGCCGCAGCCGTCATCAACTCAAGCTTGGTGCCTGAGTAGCGCGGCTGTGGCGGCAAGCCTGCGGCGCGCGCTTGCGGCCCCATTTCATCGCCGATCGCCATGTCGGCGGCCCACAGCCTCGCCGAATCCGGCCGCACGCAAGAGCCGACGCTGTTGACCGCGACCAGCGCACCCACCATGTAACCGTTCCATTGCGCCGAGGCGCTGCCGAGTCCGCCCTTGATCTGCCCCGCCATGGCGCCGGCCCCAGCACCCGCATTGCCGAGAGCGAAATCCTTGGACAAGGCGGCGAAAGCCTGGCGGCCGAGGCGGTGATAGGGTGCTTCCTTGCCCCAAGCCTTGTCGCCGCCGTTCAACAGGTCGAACAGGATCGCGGCGGGAACCACCGGGCATGGCCAGACCTGCGGGCCGAAGGCGAAGCCCACGCCCTGGCGTGCCAGTTCCGTGGTAACGGCGGACGCGGCATCGAGGCCGAAGACCGAGCCGCCGGACAGCACGATGGCGTGGAACGCATCGATCATGTTTTCCGGTTCCAGCGCCGGTGTCTCGCGGCTGCCCGGCGCGCCACCGCGGATATCCACCGCCATCACCATAGGTGCATCGGGAACAACGATTGTGGTGCCGGTCAGTATGCGGAGGTCATGGGCATTGCCGACCGAGATGCCCTCGACATCGGTGATGAGATTGCGCGGGCCGGGCGTTACACTTTCCATCAGCGTGTCAGCTGTCGGGCATGGGCTTGCGCTCGCCGCGCCGGCCGGTGCGCAATTCAGCAACGCTGTCGGGAAAGGTGATGATGAAACTGGTTCCGCTCTCGCCGGTGGCATGCAGCCTGATTTCACCGCCATGGGCGCGGACCAGTTCGGCGGCGATGGCAAGGCCAAGGCCGGTGCCGCCGGAGCGCGCGGCACTCTGGAAGGGCTCGAACAACTTGTCGCGTATTCGCTCGGGGACACCTGGTCCGTTGTCCTTCACTTCGATGGTCACGACGCTGCCTTCCCGCCAGGCCCGGACGGTAACGGAGCCGTCGGGTGCATCCGGATTTTCGGCCTGGGCCGCCTCCAGCGCCTGGATGGCATTGCGCGTCAGATTGGTGAGCACCCGGCCGAGCTGCTCGCGGTCGGCATCGGCGATCACGCTGGCCGGCGCGTTGTTGTAGAACACGACGCGGCTTGAGGTCTGTACTATGGCACTGTCGATGACCTCGTCGGCAATGTCCTTGACGACGAGCCGCTCGCGGGCCGGCGGCAGTTCCTGGGCGCGGCCGAATTTCAGCGTCTGGGTGAGGAATTCGATGGCGCGGTCGAGCGAGGCGATGAGCTTCGGCGCAAATCGCTGCACCGTCGGATCTTGCAGCATGGCGAGACGGTCGGAAATCAGCTGCGCCGACGACAGCATGTTGCGCAGATCGTGACTGACCTTCGACACGGCGAGACCCAGTGCTGCGAGTTGATTCTTCTGCTGCAGCATGGCGGCGAGCTCGCTCTGCATGCCGTGCAGTTCGCGCTCGGCAATGCCGATCTCGTCGCGCCGCGCCGTGGGCGCGATGATGCGCGACGGATCTTCCGGATTTTCGCCGAAAGCCACCATGTTGCGGGTGAGCCGCTGCATCGGCTGGACCAGAACGCGAGTTGAGGGCGGCGAAGACCAGCCCGGCGACGAGCAGGGACAGGACCACCGACAAGAGAAGGATGTTGAGCCCGTAGCGATACATCGCCTGGCGCAGCGGCGCTTCATAAAGCGCGATGTCGATGAGATCGCCGGACATGTTGGGCGGCTTGTCGGTGACCCCGATGATGCGGGCGGGACCGGCTCATGGCATCGAAGGCGTCCATGATCGCCTGCCACCAGCGCACCTCGCGCAGATCGAAACTGGCATCGATCATGCGGTCGCTCATCGCTGCGCAGGATCAGCTTGCGGGTCTCGCCCTTGAGCAAAGAGACGACCAGCACCCCCGCCCCATTCAGGATTTCGCTTTTCAGATCGCTGGAGACGATCTGGTCGGGGGCCGCCTCCGCCGCCAGCGCCGCGATCTCCGCCTGGGAGATGCGGGTCTTGAGCCACTGGATGCGGAAATTGGCGATCGACGGCAGGAAGATCAGCACTTCGCCCAGCATGACGAAGACGATGGTCAACAGCAATACCTTGCCGGAAAGGCCCGCGAGGAGCCCCGGCTTCGGCGGTTCAGTCTTACTTCCCCTATCCTTCATCCGGCGATCTTACGTCATCCGAAGTAGCTCAGCATCCCTATTACGCGGCGCACCCATGAATTGGTTGCAAGCCCCGAAAAATAACCGATGGCCGCCCGGCGGCTGGCTTCGCCCAATGTCGGATAGGGCGCCACCATATCGACGAATGACTTGATTTTGAGACCATTGCTCATCGCCAGAACCCAGGGCTGGATCAGTTCGCCGGCCTGGGCGCCCACGATGCCGACGCCGAGAATGCGGCCGCCCTTGGCCGATTACCGCCTTGACCAGGCCTTGTGTCTTGCCTTCGGTCTGGGCCCGGTCATTGTCGTGGAAAGGCCAGCGCACGATCTTGACCGCATCGCCGAACTGTTGGCGCGCCTCGGCCTCGGTGAGCCCCACATGGGCCAGTTCCGGGTCGGTGTAGGTAACCCAGGGAATGATGTCGGTGCGGTTCCTGACCGGCAGGCGGAACAGCGCGTTCCGGATCACCAGTCCCGCATGATAGCTCGCCACATGGGTGAATTGCAGCCCGCCCGCGACATCGCCGATGGCATAGACCCTGCGGTTGGTGGTTCTCAGTCCTTGATCGACGGTGATGCCTTTCGGCGTATAGGCGATACCGGCAGCCTCGAGATTGAGACCTTCGACATTGGCGACGCGGCCCGCCGCCACCAGAATGTGCGAGCCTTCGATTGTGCCCTTGCCATCGGTCGCAACCGCAATGCCCGTTTTGGTCTTGCGCACCGACTTAACCGGCGTGCGGGCAAGAATATCGACGCCCTCCGACAACAGCGCCTCGAGCACCACGGCGGTCAGTTCCGGATCGTCCTTGCCGAGAGGATCGAAGGCCTCGATCACCGTCACCCGCGAACCGAGCCGCCGGTGGGCCTGGGCCATTTCCAGGCCGACCGGCCCGCCGCCGATGATGATGAGATGGGCGGGGCGAACCACGTTGTCGAATAGGGTCTCGTTGGTGAAATAGGGAACCTCGGCAAGCCCGGGGATCGGCGGTACCGCGGCGCGCGAGCCGGTGGCGATGACGAAGCGGCGCGCCGTATAGACGGTTCCATCCGCTTCGATCGATGCGGCATCGCGAAAGCGCGCTTCGGCCCGCACCACATGGACGCCAAGCTTCTCGAAACGCTCCTGACTGTCATTGGGCTCGATCGCCGCGATGACGCGATGCACATGAGTCATGCACCGTCTGGAAAGTCGATGACCGGTTCTGCCGCCGCAATGCCGATACTTGCTTCCGCTCCGCACGGCATGGGCGTGTTTGGCGGCGGCAATCAGCGCCTTCGAAGGAACGCAGCCGTAATTGAGGCAGTCGCCGCCCATCTTGCCTTTTTCGAACAGCACCACCTTCTGCCCGAATTGGGCCGCGGCAGCGGCAACCGAGAGACCGCCCGAGCCCGCGCCGATGACGGCGATGTCGTAGATCACGGCTCCGCCCGCCGCGCTTTCCAGCGCTTGAGTGCCACCGGAATGAGCGCCACCACGCCGAGCACTGTGAAGGCAATGAGGATTTCGCGGGTGACGAGGTCGCCAACGTCGAAATCATACATGCAGTTCGTCACGCCGCTCGTGGCCACGCACTGACGATAGATCTGCGCCTGGGCGTCGATGACGCTATCGAGTCCGGTGCCGAGCCAGGCGAAGGCCAACGTACCCGGAATGATGCCGATGATCGTGGCGGCGATGAAGGTCTTGAGCTTGACCTGGGACAGCCCCGCCACAGCATTGACGGCGAAGAACGGAAAAGCCGGCACCAATCGCAGGAACAGGAGATAATTGAAGGCATCCGCGGTGAAGCCGGCCGAGAGTCTTGTTGACGAAAGGCCCAGCGCGCTCGGCCACCACGGCGCCGAGCGAGGTCCTGACGATCTGAAAGACAATGACGGCACCGGTTGTCGCGGCCACCACGGTGATCGGCACACTCAGCGCCCAGCCGAACAGAAACCCGCCGACGATCGTGAGAAGTGCCGCGCAGGGCAGGGACAACGCCACGGTGACGATATAGACCGCCATGAAGATTGCCACCGCCGCGATCAGATGCTGGGCAACGAAGGCTTCCAGCGCCTCGCCATTCTCGGCAATGACGCCAAAGGAAAAATAGCGGTGCGCACCCGCGAAATAAGCTGCGGCGATCAGGGCCAGAAGCACGGCCACCGGCAACCATCGCCTGAAGGTTGACGGCCGGCCTGCCTGTGGCTGCGGATCGGACATGGCGGTCGCCGGTTGGATCACGGTTAGTATCTTCGGGCAAGTGTTGAACCTGGCCCCATACATGACCCATCGGGCGGCAATAGGAAAGGACCCCTCACCGGCTCGTGACAACAATTCAGGCGCCGTGTGCAGCGCGTGATCACCCGCAGGCGCAGCGATCGCTGCCTTAGCCGACGCGTTGACTTTGCTCGCGGTTTGCCTCTATAAGCCCCGGCAATTCCTGAAGCGATAGAAACTCCTCCACAGGGCGCATCCTCAAGGTTTCCGCAATCTTGAGCTATGTCTTTGAAAACTTTGGCACCTGGGGAAAGAGTACCGGAGACAGAACGTGAAGCGCACCTACCAGCCCTCGAAACTCGTCCGCAAGCGCCGGCATGGCTTCCGTACCCGCATGGCGACTGTCGGCGGCCGCAAGGTCATTGCCCGCCGCCGCGCCAAGGGCCGCAAGCGGCTGTCGGCCTAAGGGCCGGATTTCCACGACAATGGAACACCTCAGGCGCCGGCAGGATTTTGTTGCCGCCGCGAAGGCGCTCGCATGCTTCGATGCCGGGCTTGGTGGTGCAGGCCCGCAACCGCCAGGATGAAGCCGGCGCCCCGCGTCGGCTTCACCGCACCAAGAAACTCGGCAATGCCGTCATCCGCAACCGCATCAAGCGCCGCCTGCGCGAGGCCGCCCGCCTTGCCCTGCCGGCGAACTGCCCAACACGGTTTCGATTATGTGCTGATTGGCCGCGCAGGGCCCGGCCAAACGGCCATTTCGCCGAACTTCAGAAAGATCTTAATGTCCGCCTTGAAGCGGCTGCACGGCACGCCACATGAGGCAGTGGCTGACAAGGGACGCCCATGAACTACGACAACAAGAACTTCATCCTGGCCATCGTGCTGTCGATGCTGATCATTTTCGGCTGGCAGTATTTCTATGCGGTCCCGATTGCCGAGAAGGCAGGCAGGAACAACAGCAGACCGCCCAGCAGACTCAGACGACGCAACGACGGCACCCAGGCGCCTGCGCCGCAGGGCTCGGCGTTGCCATCGCCGCGTTACCCGAGACGAGGTGCTGGCCGCCACGCCGCGCATCAAGATCGAGACGCCCGTTGTCTCGGGCTCGATCAATCTGCAGGGCGCGCAGATCGACGACCTTCACCTCCTCAAATACCGCGAGACCATCGATCCCAAGAGCCCGACCATCGTCTTGCTCTCGCCTGCCGGAACTCCGGGTGCGCTTTTTGCCGAGCAGGGCTTTGTCGCGGCCACCGGCACCACAGCGAAGCTGCCGGATCCCAAGACCGTGTGGCAGGCGCCCGCCGATGCGGTGCTCGGCGCCGGCAAGCCCGTGACGCTCACCTGGGACAATGGCGAAGGCCTGGTCTTCACCCGCGTGATTTCGATCGATGACGAATATGTTTTCACGTCACGCAGGACGGTCGAGAACAATTCGGCGCAGCGCCGGTCGCGCTCATTCCCTATGCCCGCGTCCAGCGCCAGGACACGCCGGTGATCGCCGGCTGGTTCGTGTTCTTCGAAGGCATGCTCGGCGTTCTCGGACGGCAAGCTGCAGGAAATCGACTACAGCGACGTCAGGCGGAAGCAACCGAGCCCACCAGATACGACTCGCACGGCGGCTGGCTCGGCTTCACCGACAAATACTGGGCGGCGGCCATGATCCCCGACCAGACGCGGGCGCTCACCGCGAGCTCTTCCAGCATCGAAGCAGAATGGCCGCGACGTCTATCAGACCGACTATCTGGCCAAGGATGCGATCGTCGTTCCAGCCAGGCGGCAGCGGCCACCTATCAGGACCAGCTCTTCGCCGGCGCCAAGGTGGTGAAGACCGTCGATGCGATCGGCGAGAAATACAAGATCGCCGATTTCGACCTGATGATCGACTGGGGCTGGTTCTATTTCCTCACCAAGCCGCTGTTCTATCTGCTCGACTGCATCAAGGGCTTCGTCGGCAATTTCGGCATCGCCATTCTGATTGCCACCGTGCTGGTCAAGCTCGCGGTGCTCTTCCCGCTGGCCAACAAGTCCTATGCCTCGATGAGCAAGATGAAGAAGCTGCAGCCGGAGATGGAGAAGCTCAAGGAGCTCTATCCCGACGACCGCATGAAGCAGCAGCAGGAGCATGATGGAGCTCTACAAGCGCGAGAAGGTCTCGCCGCTGTCGGGCTGCCTGCCGGTCGTCATCCAGATTCCGGTCTTCTTCGCGCTCTACAAGGTGATCCTCACCTCGATCGAGCTGCGCCATGCGCCGTTCTTCGGCTGGATCCACGATCTCTCCGCGCCCGATCCCGACCAGCCTGTTCAATCTCTTCGGGCTCATGCCCTGTGACGCCGCCCGACTATCCTGCTGATCGGCGTCTGGCCGCTGCTCATGGGCATCACCATGTGGGTGCAGATGCGGCTCAACCCGACGCCGCCCGATCCGGTCCAGGCCAGCCTGTTCAACTGGATGCCGGTGATCTTCACCTTCATGCTCGGCACCTTCCCGGCGGGCCTCGTCATCTACTGGGCCTGGAGCAATCTGCCTCTCGATCCTCCAGCAGTCGATACATCATGAAGCGCCATGGTGTCGAGGTCGATCTCCTCGGCAATATCCGCGACAGCCTGCCCTTCCTCAAGAAGAAGCCCGCGGCCAGCTTGACCGACGCGCTTCACCGAGCGACCAGCTTGATGGCGGGCCGGCGGCTCTTCGCCGGCCCCCTCGACTTTCGTCATGGGGGTGGCCAAGCTCGACAGTTGCCGCCGGCGAAGGGCGTTGAAATCGCCTTTGCCGGCCGCTCCAATGTCGGCAAGTCCTCGCTGATCAATGCGCTGACCGGCGTCAACGGATCTGGCGCGCGCCTCCAACACGCCGGGCCGCACCCGCGAGCTCAACTTCTTCGACATTGCCGATGCCGCTCACCCTCGTCGACATGCCGGGCTACGGCTATGCCAAGGCGCCGAAGAAAGAGGTGAAGAAATGGCAATCCATGCTGCGCGGCTATCTGCGCGGCAGGCCGGGCTTGACGCGCGCCTTCGTGCTGATCGACGCGCGCCACGGCGTGCTGGCGGCCGACGAGGAGATGTTCGACCTCCTCGACGAGGCGGCCGTCACCTACCAGCTGGTGCTCACCAAGATCGACAAGATCAAGCCGGCGGAGTTGAGCCAAGGTCTACGCGGACAACCGAAGCGGTCGCCAAGAAGCGCCCCGCCGCCTTTCCCCTCATCCATGCCACCTCGAGCGAAAAGGCTACCGGCCTCGCCGAGCTCCGCGCCGAAATCGCAGGGCTCTTATGAAGCGTCTTGGCAGCGGGCGGCAATTCGATCTATAAGGCCCTCGAGCCAGTCCACGCAGGAAAGCGCCGCCATGACCGATATTCCGATCACCGAAACCGCCCGCATCCTGTCGGAGGCGCTGCCCTTCCTGCAGCGCTACGACGACCAGATCATCGTGGTGAAATATGGCGGCCATGCCATGGTCGATCCGGAGCTCGCCCGGCAATTTGCCCGCGACATGGTGATGCTCAAGGTCTGCGGCATCAACCCGATCGTCGTCCATGGCGGCGGCCCGCAGATCAACAGGATGCTCGACAAGCTGGCGGTGAAAGCCGGAGTTCCGCGAGGGCCTGCGGGTCACCGACCAGGAGACCATGGACGTCGTCGAAATGGTGCTGGCGGGCTCCATCAACAAATCGATCGTCGCCTTGATCCAGCAGGCCGGCGGCCGCGCCGTCGGCATTTCCGGCAAGGACGGCAATCTCCTGATCGCCGAACGCTATCGTGAAGAAGAAGACCGATCCCGATGACCGGCAAGATCGAGGAGATCGATTTCGGCTTCGTCGGCGAGCCGGCCCGCGTCAATATCGAAATTCTCGAGACCATCATGAAGAGCGACGCCATTCCGGTGATCGCTCCCATCGGCGTCGGCTGGGAAGGCGAAACCTATAACGTCAATGCCGACACGGCGGCGGGCGCCATCGCCACCGCCACCCAAGCCAAGCGCCTGCTGCTGCTCACCGACGTTGCCGGGCGTGCTCGACAAGAACAAGCAGCTGATCAGCGAACTGACGATCGGCGATGTGCCGGACCTCATCGCCGATGGCACCATCACCGGCGGCATGATCCCCAAGGTCGAGAGCGCCGTGGCCGTGGTTGAATCCGGCGTCGAAGGCGTCATCATCCTCGATGGCCGCGTGCCGCATTCGGTGCTGCTCGAACTCCTCACCCCGCACGGCGTCGGCACCCGCGTTTCGAGAACCGGCGTATGAGGGGTTTCGACCATATCGACACCTGGGTCTTCGATCTCGACAACACGCTCTATCCCGCGTCCTGCCGGCTGTTCGACCAGATCGACGTGCGGATGGGCGAGTTCGTGTCGCAGCCTGCTCGAAAGTCGACCATGCCGAAGCCAAGCAGCATGCAGAAGGAGCTTTTCTACAAATACGGCACGACGCTGCGCGGACTGATGGTCGAGCATGGCGTCGAGCCCGACGACTTTCTCGACTACGTGCACGACATCGATCACGCGCCCGGTGCCGCCCAATCCGGCGCTCGATGAGGCGCTCCATGCGCTTCCCGGGCGCAAGCTCGTTTTCACCAATGGCACCGTCGTCCCATGCCGAGAAGGTGCTGGCCGCGCTCGGCGTCACCCATCATTTCGACGACATCTTCGACATCGTGCATTCCGACTTCATTCCGAAGCCGGAGCGCGGGCCCTACCGCAAATTCGTCCGCCAGACCGGCATCACGCCCGAAACCTCGGCCATGTTCGAGGACATCGCCCGCAATCTTGAGGCGCCGCATGAGCTCGGCATGACGACGGTGCTGGTCACCTCGCCGTGACAACCGCGACGCCGAATATCCTGAACCGGGCAATCGGCGGCGCCGACAAGGCCCACGTCCACCACGTCACCGACGATCTTGCCGGATTTCTCGGACGCCGTGTCCGCGAACCGGATTGACTCGTGACCGCCGCCCGATAGTCTAGCGCCAAGGTCGAGGGATAGCCCATGAAGAACATGCAATCCATCATCGAACAGGCCTGGGAGGCGCGCGACAAGATCACGCTCGAAGACCAAGGGGCCGGTGCGCAAGGCGGTCGACAGAGCGCTTGCCATGCTCGATCAGCGGCGAAGCGCGCGTGGCCGAGAAAAAGGATGGCCAGTGGGTCACCAACCAGTGGCTCAAGAAGGCGGTGCTCCTGTCCTTCCGCCTCAACGACATGGAGCTCATCGGCGGCGGGCCCGGCAAGTCCAAATGGTGGGACAAGGTGCCGTCGAAGTTCGAGGGCTGGACGCGCCAAGGATTTCCGCAAGGCCGGCTTCCGCGCCGTGCCGAACTGCGTCGTGCGCCACTCCGCCTATATCGCGCCGGGCGTCATTCTCATGCCGTCCTTCGTCAATCTCGGCGCCTATGTCGACAAGGGCACCATGGTCGATACCTGGGTGACGGTCGGCTCCTGCGCCCAGATCGGCAAGAACGTGCATCTCTCCGGCGGCGTCGGCATCGGCGGCGTGCTCGAGCCGATGCAGGCGGGCCCCACCATCATCGAGGACAATTGCTTCATCGGCGCGCGCTCGGAAGTGGTCGAAGGCGTCGTCGTCGGCGAAGGCTCGGTCATCTCCATGGGCGTGTTCATCGGCCAGTCGACCAAGATCATCGACCGCGCCACCGGCGAGGTCTTCATGGGCCGCGTGCCGCCCTATTCGGTGGTGGTTTCCGGCTCCCTGCCGCAGAAGCCCTATCGCCGACGGCTCGCCAGCGCCATCGCTCTACTGCGCCGTCATCGTCAAGCGCGTCGACGAAAAGACCCGCGCCAAGACCTCGATCAACGAATTGCTGCGCGACTGACGACTGCCCCTTCCGCCGGCCGCCGACTTGAGCGATAGTCCGGTCGCGCGGGTAGATTTCGAATCGAAATCGAACGAGAGGGAAACATTATGGACATGTCTTTATTCACGAGCTTCGACGGCCGCATCAACCGGCAGAAATGGTGGTTGGGCCTGCTCTGCGCTGCTCGTCATTGCAGTGGATCGTCTTCATCGTCATCGGCATGATTTTCGGCGGTCGGCATGATGACCGGAATGGACCCGAACAATCCTGAGGCCGCAGCTCAGGCCATGGGGATGATATCCATTCCCCTCATCATCCTCATTCTGCTCTTCCTTTGGCCGACGCTGGCCGCTCTACGCCAAGCGCTGGCATGACCGCGATAAGTCCGGCTGGTGGACGCTTGATCCTGCTGATCCCCTTGATCGGCGCCATTTGGGTCCTGGTTGAACTGCGGCTTCCTGCGTGGCACCGAAGGGCCGAACCAGTACGGCCCCGATCCGCTCGCCGTCTGAATTCCGAGTACTCTCCTTGCGCCCGGTCCCGTGGCCGGGCGTTGCGTTTGCCGCTAGACTTGGGGCCGATGAAAAACACCGCGACCGATTCCGTCTCCATACTCCAGGATCTCATCCGCTGCCGTTCGGTGACGCCCGCCGAAGGGGGCGCGCTGACCGTGCTCGAGAATCTTCTGTCGGCGTCCACGGCTTCGTCTGCCAGCGCCTGATCTTCAAGGACAAGGATACGCCGGACGTCGAAAATCTCTTCGCCCGCTTCGGCAGCGGCGCGCCGCATCTCTGTTTTGCCGGCCACACCGACGTGGTGCCGCCCGGCCACGAGGCGGACTGGAATCATCCGCCCTTCGCCGCCGAGATCGCCGGAGGGTTTGCTCTACGGCCGCGGCGCCACCGACATGAAGGGTTCGATCGCCGCCTTTGCCGCCGCGGCTATCGATCATGTCAAAGCAAAGCGGTAAGCTGCGCGGCTCCATATCCTTCCTGATCACCGGCGACGAGGAGGGTCCGGCCATCAACGGCACCGTCAAGGTTCTGCAATGGATGAAGGACAACGGGCACGTTCCCGATCATTGTCTGGTCGGCGAACCGAGTTGCGCGGAGAAGCTCGGCGACACCATCAAGATCGGCCGCCGCGGCTCCCTGAACTTCACGGTAGCGGTGGAAGGCAGGCAGGGCCATGTCGCCTATCCCCACAAGGCCGACAATCCCATCCCGAAACTCGCCCGCTTTATCGACTGGATTTCGAACGCGAAGCTCGATGACGGCAACGATCATTTCGATCCTTCGACGCTTGCCGTCACCACCGTCGATGTCGGCAATCCGGCGGCCAATGTCATTCCGGCGCGCGCCACGGCGAAATTCAATATCCGCTTCAGCACCGAGCACACATTACGCCTCGCTAAATGCCTGGATCGCCGAGCGCATTGCCGAAGCAAAGTCGGCGGCGGGGGGCAGCTGGAGCGTTTCTTCAGACGAAGGGGCCGAAGCCTTCATTACCGAGCCCGGCGCCTTCGTTGGGCTGGTGCAGGATGCGGTTGAACAGCAAACCGGCATCCTGCCCAAGCTCTCGACCGCCGGCGGCACGTCGGATGCGCGCTTCATCAAGAACTATTGCCCGGTCCTGGAATTCGGACCCACCAATGCGACGATCCACATGACCGACGAGCGCATCGCGGTCGATGAGTTGCGGGCGGTGCAAGCCGTCTATGCCCGCATCATCGAGAATTATTTCAGTAGCCGACCTTGACCAGATAGAGCCCGCCGGGCGGCGCCACCGGCCCGCAGCGGGAGCGATCGCGGGCCTCGAGCGCCTGCTTTCAGATCGCGCGGCCGCCATTTGCCTTCGCCCACCAGTTTCAGCGAGCCGACCATCGAGCGCACCTGGTTGTGCAGGAAGGAGCGCGCCTCGCGTGTGGATCTCGATCACCTCGCCGTAGCGCGCCACATCGAGCCGGTCGAGGGTCTTGACCGGCGATTGCGCCTGGCACTGGCGGCGCGGAAGGTGGTGAAATCATGCTTGCCGATGAGCGCCTGTGCCGCCTCGTGCATGGCGTCGCTTCGAGCGCCATCGGCAGCCACCATACCTTGCCCCTGATCCAGCGCCGGCGGACTGCGGCGGTTGAGGATGCGATAGAGATAATGCCGCCGCGTGGCGGAGAAGCGGGCGTGGAAGTCCTCCGGCACTTGCTCCGCCTCGAGCACGCTGACGGGATGCGGCCGGACATGGGCATTGAGCGCATTGCGCAGGACGAATGGATCCCATGTTTTGCGCGAGATCCACATGCGCCACCTGCGCCAGCGCATGGACGCCGGCATCGGTGCGGCCCGCACCCTGGACAATGGCGGGTGACGCCATTGATCTGCGCGACTGCCTTCTCCAGCACGCCCTGTACCGTGTGTCATCGGCGCCTGCACCTGCCAGCCAGCGAAGGGAGCGCCGTCGTATTCGATGGTGAGCTTGTAGCGCGGCATCAGGAAACGCCGCGTCCCCTTGGGCAGCGGAAAGCCGCGCAGGAATGTCGCGCGCATCCATCGGCTCCTTGCCCTCGCGCTGCAGAGTGAGACAGGCGCACGGCGCCCGAACCGCAGGCAATGGTCAGCTCCATCGTCGAGGATACTTCCCGGCGCGCCCGGATAGACTCGAGCGCCATCGCCTTCAGCGCCTTGATGCGGGTCTCTCCGATGGCGAACCAGGCCCCGGGAAAGGGCGACAGTCCGTGAATATGACTGCGTACCTCGGCGGCGCTCTTGTTGAAATCGATCCGGGTTTCGGCTTTGTCGATCTTCTTGGCATAGGTGACGCCTTCGGCGGGCTGCGCCGTGCATGCGATCGAAGGCTGCGCCAGCGTCTCCACCATCAGCTTCGCACCGAGTACCGCCAGTTCGTCGTGCAATTCGCCGGCCGTCAGGGTTGGATGAATGGCCATTCGTCCTACCTTGCATACGGGCCCGGTATCGAGCCCTTCCTCCATGCGCATGATGGTGACGCCGGTCTCCGCATCGCCCGCCATGATGGCGCGCTGAATGGGCGCAGCTCCCCGCCAGCGCGGCAGCAGCGAGGCATGGACATTGAAGCAGCCAAGCCGCGGTGCATCCAGAATCGCTTGCGGCAGGAGCAAGTCCATAGGCGACGACGACGGCGGCATCGGCTTTCAGACTCGGCAAAGGACTTCTGCTCCTCTGGCCGATTTCAGCGACAGCGGCGTTCTGAACCTCGATGCCCCGTGCCGTCGCGAAGGTCTGCACCGGCGAAGGCCGTTCCGACCATGCCTCGCCCGCCGGCCGTGGCGGCTGCGAATAGACGGCCGCGATCTCATGGCCGGCGGCGATCAGGGCCTTCAGCGTGACGACCGCGAAGTCCGGCGTGCCCATGAACACGAGCGCATGCGGCTCATAAGCTTTCCCAGCTTCTGCGCCTTGACGAATTTCTTCACCACCCGGTCGCGCTTCAGCTTGGAAATATAGTCGATGAACAGCACGCCGTTGAGATGGTCGATCTCATGCTGCACGCAGGTGGCAAGAACGCCCGTGGCGTGCAATCTCCTGCGCCTCGCCCTGGCGGTCGAGATAGCGCACCTTCACCTCCGACGGCCGCGACACCATTTCGTAGAATTCCGGGATCGACAGGCAGCCTTCCTCATAATCGCTCAGCGCCTCGCTGGCCGACTGATTTCCGGATTGGCCATGAACAGCGGCTTCGTCTCCTCGCCCTCCTTCGAGAGATCGATCACCACCAGCCGCTGCGGCACGCCGACCTGGACCGCGGCAAGGCCAATGCCCGGCGCGTCATACATGGTTTCCAGCATGTCATCGAAAGTCTTGCGCGTCGGCCTTGTCCACGCCCGAACCGGCTTGGAGATTTGCCGCAAAAGCTGGATCGGGCAGGGTGATGATGTCGCGAAGGCTCATGGCCCTCAGATAAGCGAGCGGGCCTTACAGGTCAATCAGGGCGGCCCGGCACATCGCCAACCGGCAAAAACCTGCTAGTCTCGCCCTCTTTCGCCGGAGAGGCGGATTATCGCCCCCCTGTGCGAAAAGCAAATGGGAGGACCACATGGCCAGATACATCCTGCTTATGAACTGGACCGATCAGGGCGTCAAAAACGTCCGGGAAAGCCCGGCGCGCCTCGACGGCGCCAAGGCGCTTGCCAAGAAAATGGGCTGCGAAATCCGGGAATTCTACATGACCACCGGGGTCAATGACATGGTGGTCATCGTGGAAGCCCCCGACGACGCGACGCTGGCGAAATTCAACCTGACCCTCGCCATGGGCGGCAATGTCCGCACCACGACGCTGAAGGCTTTCCCCGAGGACGCCTACCGCAAGATCATCGGCGGCGCTGTGACAGCAGCGGCAAAGGTGGGCGAATCCCACCCTTGCCTTTTCAGCCCAAAACACCGATATAGCCCCCGGGAGGTTGGCGGCGGACGTACCGCTCGCCAACCGGGTCAGGTCCGGAAGGAAGCAGCCCTAACGAGATCGGAACGGGTTGCCCGTCCAGCCTCCCACCTCTAAGTATGCCGAGGCCGTCATGACCGAAGCAACCAGCGGCGCGAGCGCTCAGGGCTATCGCGTCCTCGCCCGCAAATACCGTCCGCAGACCTTCGCTGACCTGATCGGCCAGGAAGCCATGGTGCGCACCCTCACCAATGCCTTCGCCATCGGGCCGCATCGCCCAGGCCTATATGCTGACCGGCGTGCGCGGCGTCGGCAAGACCACCACCGCCCGCCTGATCGCCCGCGCCCTGAACTATCCGGCGATGCGCCGTCCATCGAAATGCCGGAGCTCACCCCCCAGTGCGAGGCCATCCTCGAAATCGCGCCACATGGACGTGATCGAGATGGACGCGGCCTCCAACACCGGCGTCGACAACATGCGCGAGATCATCGACAGCGTGCGCTATGCGCCCGGTCGTCGGCGCGCTACAAGATCTACATCATCGACGAAGTCCACATGCTGTCGAAGAGCGCCTTCAACGCGCTGCTCAAGACCCTGGAAGAGCCGCCGCCGCATGTGAAGTTCATCTTCGCCACCACCGAAATCCGCAAAGTTCCGGTCACCATCCTGTCGCGCTGCCAGCGCTTCGACCTGAAGCGGCTCGATGCGGCACTGCTCGTGCAGCACTATGCGCGCATCGCGGCCCTGGAGAATGTCGACGACCGAGCGCCGAAGCGCTCGCGCATGATTGCGCGGGCCGCCGAAGGCTCGGTGCGCGACGGCCTGTCGCTGCTCGACCAGGCCATCGCCTATGGCGAGGGCAAGGTGAAGGCCGCCGATGTCGCCGGCCATGCTGGGCCTCATCGACCGCTCGCGCATCATCGATCTGTTCGAGGCGGTCATGACCGGCGATACGGCCACGCGCCATTCGCGAGATTCGAGGCGCAGCATGAGACGGCGGCGATCCGGAGACGATCCTCAGTCGATCTCGCCGATTTCGTCCATTGGGTGACGCGGCTGAAAGTGGTGAAGGACTCGGCTCTTGCCGATCCGTCGCGCACCGAGGCTGAAAAGCAGCGCGGCGCCGAATTGCGCGGCGCGCCTCGGCATGGCGCATCTGACGCGCGCCTGGCAGATGCTGCTCAAGGGCATCAGGGAGGCTGAGCTAGCACGCCGATGCCCTGCTGGCCGCCGAAATGGTGCTGATCCGCCTGGCCCATGCGGCCGACCTGCCGTCCGGTGAGGATCTTGCTGAAACTCGCAAAGCAGGCGCCGCCCGCGGAAAAATCGTCGCCGATCGTCATGCGTCGCAGCCCGCAAAGACGCGACGTGCCGCACGGCCGAAAGCAGTGGGCTCGCTGGCGGTGAAGCCGGAAGCGCCGCGCCGCAGCCGGCGCCCAGCCGAAACCCGGGCCTTTTCGAGCTTCGCCGATATCATCGCCCTGGTCGTCGAAAAGCGCGACGTGAAGCTGAAGGGCGATCTCGAACGTCTTGTGCGGCCCATCCGCGTCAGCCCCGGCCAGATTCGAACTGGCGCTGGAGCCAGGCGCCTCTCCGGGGCTTGCCCGGCGAGATCGCCCGCAAGCTTGAGGCCTGGACCGGCCGGCGCTGGATGGTGCTGGTGGCCAAGGAGGGCGGCGACAAGCCGCTCGCCCTCCAGAGAAAGGATGCAACCGAGATCGGCCTTTCCGCGAGGCCCGCGAGCAGCCTGCACGTGCAGGCCATCCTCAAACGCTTTCCCGGCGCACGAAATCGTCGATGTGCGCGATCCCGAAACCTGAAACCAGTGGAAGAGAGTCGATGAAGAATCTCGGTGACATGATGAAGCAGGTCCAGGCCATGCAATCCCGCATGGCTGACATGCAGGCAAAGCTCGAAGCCGCAACCGTGACCGGCCAGTCCGGCGGCGGGCTGGTGAAGGTGACGCTCACCGGCAAGGGCGCCATGTCGGCGCTTCCGTCGATGCTTCGCTGTTGAAGAGGAGGAGAAGGAAATTCGTCGAAGACCTCATCGTTGCGGCCCACGCCGATGCCAAGAGCCAAGATCGAGGCGCTGATGGCCGAGGAAATGAAATCGGTAACCGGCGGCCTGCCGCTGCCGCCCGGCATGAAGCTGCCGTTCTGATGTCGAAGCGGACCGCGGGCGGAGATCGAGCGGCTCATCCAGTTGCTGGCAAAACTGCCGGGGCTCGGCCCCCGCTCGGCCCGCCGCGCCGCCCTCTACCTGATCAAGAACCGCGAAAAGCTACTTGACCCCGCTCGCTTCGCCATGGCCGAAGCGCGCGACAAGGTGACGGTGTGTTCAGCACTGCGGCAATGTCGATACCGATCGATCCCTGCACCCTGTGCAGCGATCCGCGCCGCGACCGCTCGCATGATCTGCGTCGTCGAGGAGGTGGGCGATCTCTGGGCCCTGGAACGCGCCGGCGCCTGGTCCGGCCTCTATCATGTGCTGGGCGGCACTCTGTCGGCGATCGAAGGCATCAGGCCGGAAGACCTGTCGATTGCCCACCTGATCGAACGCGCCGCCGCATGCGGGCATGCGCGAAGTCGTGCTGGCGGTCAATGCCACCGTCGAAGGCCAGACCACCGCCCACTACATCACCGAGCGCCTGAAGGGACTGAGCATTCAGCACCTCGCGGCTCGCCCATGGCGTGCCGGTGGGCGGCGAACTCGATTATCTCGACGAAGGCACCCTGACCGCCGCCATGCGGGCGCGGCGGCCGTTTTGAACCTACTACTCAACTTCCCACCAGCCGGGGTTTTGCCGGTTCGGCCGCGATCTTCGGCGGCTCCGCCAAGTCGAGACTTTCGATCCGCACTCCGCGCTTGACGATCTTGTCGGCGGAGACGCCGAGCTTTTCGAGATCGCCGCTGGCGGCGCCGAAATGCTTCTGCAGGTCGCCGACGCGCTCCTTGAGGCGGGTCACATCCTCGAGCAGCCGCGTGACCTCGATCTTGATCAGCCCCGCCTGTTCGCGCATGCGCCGCATCCTTGAAGATCGCCTGCATGGTCTGGATCAGCAGCATCAGGACATTGGGCGAGGCGATGATGACCCGCGCCCGGTGGGCCTTCTGGATCACGTCCTCGAAATGCTCGTAGAGATCGGCATAGATCGATTCCGACGGCACGAACATGATCGCCGTCTCGTGGGTCTCGCCGGCGATCAGGTATTTCTCCGCAATGTCCTTCACATGCTTGCAGCACATCGCTGCGCAGGCGCGCTTCGGCGGCGCGCAGGTCGCCTTCGCCCTTGGCCTCGCTTGCAGCGCATTGAAGGCCTCCAGCGGAAACTTGGCGTCGATCACCAGCCGCAGCTCCGAATCCGGCAAGCTTGATCAGGCAGTCGGGCCGCATGCCGTTGCTGAGCGTCGGCTGGAAGGCATAGGCCCTGGCTGTGCAGCCCGTCGCGGACGATCGCCTCCATGCGGCCCTGGCCATAGGCGCCGCGCGCCTGCTTGTTGGAGAGAATGTCCTTGAGCGTCACCATCTCGCTGGAGAGCGCGGTGAGATTCTTCTGGGCCGCGTCGATGACCGCCAGCCGCTCGTAGAGATGCGTGAGCGACTGGCGTGGTGCGCTCCGCCTGGTCGATTGAGGCCAAGGCCGATGCGCTGGCTCACATGGTCGAGCCGCTCATCCAGGGTGCGGGTCAGATGGGCCTGTGCGCCCTGCGACTGGTCGGCGAAATGGCGCAGGCTCCCCGCCATCTCGGCCAGCCGGTATTCCAGCTCCGAGGCGCGCCGCATGGCCTCGCAGCGTCTCGACTTGCCCGCGCAGCCGCTGGGCCCGCCACGAAAGGATGACGGCCAGGATAAGGAGAACGAACGCAAGGCCGCGGCCCCGCGAGCAAGACGATCGAGGAGCGTGACAGGCGTGCTGAGCCGATCTGGAGAAGGACGTGGTCGAGCGGCATGGCGCGATGCTAGACGCGATTCGCGGAAAGAAGCGTGGCCCGTCCATACTCAACGAAGCATGGACGGGCCCTTGACCCGCACAACTCGGGACGGCGACAGGAGCCGCACAGGTCAACTCGCTCACAAACAGGGGATAGCGTATTAGGTTCCCGAAACTTTTCGCCTCTTAAGCACCAGTTCTTAGGCCGGCTAATCCCCGCTGGATCGAGTGGAAGAGTGGCGTTCGATCATGGCCTGATAAGCGGGCAGAACTAGGGCAATTTCGCGGGCTATCCATTGATCCGGCGTGAACAAGCCGCCAGCTTCAAGTCCGCCAGCGGCCATGAAGGCGTAGACAAGTCTCTATACAGAACAACCGCTTAGCTGGAAGCATCTTCACGGTTTGAACCCGGCGTCAGTGACCGCGGTCGCCAAATGATCGTTGCGCTGAGTAAAATAAAGCCCGAGCCCACGGCGCAAAGCCCTCGAATACGAGATCCCGGAAGGCGGTCATGATCGACATTGCGGACTCCTTCAAATAATTCCGCTGCATTTCAATGTATCCATTGAAATATGAAGAAATATCCCGCTGCAAGCGGTCTGCGCGAGCCTCAGCTATGCGCTGTCCGCATGGACGAAGCCGTCGGTTGCTCGAATCAGGGCGTCGGCGATTCCGGGTTCCGTCGCCGTATGGCCGGCATCGGCAATGATCTCGAAGCCGGGCTTCTGGCCAGGCCTGGTGCAGAGCCCAGGCGGTTTCCATCGGCGTCACCACGTCGTAGCGGCCCTGGATGATCGCGCCGGGAATGGCCGCCAACTGATGGGCGCCAGCGAGCAGCTGATCGTCCTTCGTCAAAGAAGCCGCGATTGACGAAATAGTGGCATTCGATGCGGGCGAAGGCCAAGGCAAAGCTGTCCGCACCGAATTCCTCGACACGCGCTGGATCGGGCAGCAGCGAAATCGTGCTGGCCTCCCACTGGCTCCAGGCTCGCGCGCAGGCGAGCTGCACTTGCGGGATCGTCGCCGGTCAGCCGCCGGTAATAGGCAGCTAGCATGTCATGGCGTTCAGCGGGCGGAATTGGCGCCACATAGTCTTCCCAGACATCGGGAAACAACGGCATCGGTCCCGCCTGATAGAACCAAGTCGATCTCGGAGCGGCGCAGCGTGAAGATGCCGCGCAGGATAAGTTCGGTCACCCGCTGCGGGTAGTCTTCGGCATAGGCGAGCGCCAGCGTCGATCCCCAGGAGCCGCCGAGCACCTGCCATTTCTCGATCCCCAGATGCTCGCGCAATCGCTCCATGTCGGCGACCAGATCCCAGGTCGTATTTTCGGCGAGTTCCGCATGCGGTGTCGACTGGCCGCAGCCGCGCTGGTCGAACAGAACGATGCGGTAGCGCGAGGGATCGTGCAGGCGCCGCAGGAACGGCGTGATGCCGCCGCCGGGCCCGCCATGCAGGACCACAGCCGGCTTGCCGTCCGGATTGCCGCATTCCTCGTAATAGATTTCATGCAGATCAGAAACTTTGAGCCGGCCCCTGCGATAGGGCTGGAGTTCCGGATAGAACATGCGGCGTTCGGCCATGCTAGCGAATCCCTTCCTTATGCCCAGCATGGCAAATTCAGCATTGCCTGTCTTTCCCTCCCAGATAAGTTGGGCGCAGTACAGTTTTGCGTGGGCAATTATCAATTTTTTGGGGGAGGGACCATGTTTCAGGAATTCAAGGCCTTCGCGTTCAGGGGTAACGCCTTCGATCTGGCTATCGGTGTGATCATCGGTGTAGCATTCGGCAAGATTATTGACGGAATTGTCACTCTGCTGATCATGCCGATCATCGGTGCGATGACCGGTGGATTGAATTTCGACAATTACTTTCTGCCGTTGTCGGCGGCGGTGAATGCGACCAACCTGGCCGATGCCCAGAAACAGGGCGCGGTTTTGGCCTATGGCGCTTTCATAACCATCCTGATCAATTTCCTGATCATCGCATTCGTTTTGTTCCAGCTCGTCAAGGTCTCGAACCGGATGAAGAAGGCGGAACCGCGCCGCCGCCCGCACCTACGACCAGCGAGAAGCTGCTCGCCGAAATCCGCGACGCGCTGGTCAAGAAGAAGTAGGCGTCTTGCGCATGGCGCATATGGGACCCGGGTACTGGACACCCGTGTTTTTCTTTTGCTTAAAGCGGCGGCCATGACCCCGCACGCGCTCCTCGATTCGATCACCCGCCAGGCCCGCGACGAGCCCGACAGCGGCATCGTCAAGGCCGCCATGTACGGCTTCGCCAAGCCGGGCGTCATTCCGCTGTGGTCGGGCGAGGGCAATGTGCCGACGCCTGAGCTCTTCTCGCCGCGCCGCAATCGACAGCCTGCTCAAGGGCGAGACCTTCTATACCTGGCAGCGCGGCATCCCGGAACTCCGCGAGGCGCTCGCCCGCTATCACACGCGCCATTTCGGCCGCAGCTTTCGAGGCGGAAAACTTCTTCGTCACCGGCGGCGGCATGCAGGCGATCCAGACGATCATCCAGATGATCGCCGGCGAGGGCGACGAGATCGTGCTGCCGACACCCGCCTGGCCGAACTACGCCGGACCCTTGCGCATCCAGGGTTCGCGGCCGGTGGAAGTGCCAATGGATTTCGAGAACGGCCGCTGGCGCCTCGACTTCGACCGGCTTCTTGCCGCCATCGGCCCGCGCACCAAGGCGATCTGCCTCAACTCGCCGTCCAATCCGGTGGGCTGGACGGCGACGCGCGAGGAACTCGTTGCAGTGCGCGACGAATGCCGCAAGCGCGGCCTGTGGATCGTCGGCGACGAGGTCTATTCGCGCTTCTATTTCGGCGGGCCCCATGAGAGCCGCGCGCCTTCCTTTCTCGACATCTGCGACCCCGAGGAAAAGCTGTTGCTAGCCAATACGTTTTCGAAGAATTGGGCGATGACCGGCTGGCGCGTCGGCTGGCTGCAGGCGCCCACGGCGCTGGGTGCGGCGATCGAGCGGATCATTCAGTACAATACCAGCGGCACGGCGGCTTTCCTGCAGCGCGGCTGCGCCGCCGCCCTCGATCTTGGTGAGGATTTCGTAGCAGGCCAGGTGGCCAAGGCTCGCGCCAACCGCGACCTGGCGGCGGCACGGCTCCGCGAAATGCCGCGCATCCGATTCGAAATACCCAAGGGCGCCTTCTATCTGTTCTTCGCCGTCGACGGCATGAACGACTCGCTCAAGACTACCTTGCGCATCATCGACGAGGCGGGTGTGGGCTTTGCTCCCGGCGCCACCTTCGGTCCCGGCGGCGAGGGTCATCTGCGCATGTGCTTCCTGCGCGATCCGGCGGAGATTGCCGAGGCCATGGACCGCTTCGAGCGCTGGCTGAAAACCGCAAAGCCCGATTGAACCTACCAAGCAGATCAAGAAACTGGGCCGCCAGCGCAAAACCGCACCAGATGTTCCGTCTACGGATGATTACTGGAGTCGCTTGAGGGTTTCTCCCTTCTCCTCATGCTGAGGTGCTCGCGTTGCGAGCCTCAGGATGAGGGGTGGGTGGTTCGCGATTGGCACAGGAGCGGCGCCGCCGCCCCTGTGTCCGCTCAATTCTTCACTGCACCGGAACCATCAAATGCGCATAGGGCGTTCCATGCCACATGACAAAGGGCTTGCTGGTATCGGGCTTGGCCCCAGTCGGATAGCCGGCCATCACGTCCGTAGCATTCATGATCATGATATGGGGGCCCGTCGTGATCCAGTCGTTTGTCTCGGTTGGCGCCGTTGCATAGGGATCGGTGTTGCTGGCATCATTGCCGCCGGCAAGCATGTATATCAGGCCTACCTTACCCTTCGGTGGATCCTTTTTCCCCATCCAGGCCATCGCCCATTCCATCGAATTGGCATCGCCGCACATCGGATCGTTGCCCGGCGTCGCCGGATCGTTTGGCACGCACCAGTAGCCATTACTGCCTTCCCGCAATGTCCTCATAGAGCCGTCAGCCTGCGGGGCATAGACCGCCGCGCCTGAGCCAACGGCCGCCGGAGCCGCCGATTCGGCGTTCTTGATCATGTCGGCATCTGCATCGGCCCACGCAATCTGCGCGGCGGGCAGGCCCATTGCGATCACACTGGCCGTCAGAATCACAAGTTTCTTCATGTTCGTTCTCCCTGATTGACGTGTTTCTGCAAACTCAGCTGTCCCAGGCCTGCACGACGGTCTGGCGCTTGATGCCGTGCGGGCCGAGTTCCGCCGTGGACGAGGCGACGACACGGGTACCGTCGGGATAGCGGCAGGCTTCCACATAGGCGAGATGTCCGTCCCCGATGACGCCATTGTCCAGCGTATGCGTCATGTCACGGCTGCAAACATCGTCCAGAAACGCCCCGATCTCCTTGGCGCCCTTGAGGGTTCTGGGTTTGCTGGGCGGATTGTCGCTGTCGATGATCGTCATGGTGGCGTCGCCCGAATAGAACGACTTCAGGGTCTTGGCATCGCGCGTTTCGACAGCGCGGCGCAGCCCCGCAATTGTGGGGTTTACGGATGTCATGATTTCCTCCGGTTGTTCGAATGGGCTGCTTGATCGGGCAACCCTCCTTTTGCCGGTCGCGGCAAAAACCTACGCAAACCCAATAACATGACCGGTACCTTTTACTTACCTATTAATAGATAACTTGTCAACTAATAAGTAGAAAAAAATTATGGAATGGCATAAAAAGAAGGCTGGAAGCTTCCCGGCGACAGGACATTTCCGATGGATCAGAAAGTTAACACGAAGCACACTTCGCAACAGATATTGGATATCGCCCAGCGCCTGGTGCAGACGCGAGGGTTCAATGCATTCAGCTACGGTGACATCGCCGAAGCCCTGCACGTCACCAAGGCAAGCCTTCATTATCATTTCTCAACGAAAGCCGATCTCGGTGTCAGCCTGATCGACCGCTATCATCAGCGGGTTCAGGAAGCTCTCGCCGAAATCGACCGGTCAGGCGCCGGAGCGCCGGACAAAATCAGGGCCTATGTGCGGATCTATTCCGATGTCCTGCGCGACCATCGTATGTGTCTTTGCGGCATGCTGGCTGCGGAATTTGCAACTCTGCCGAAGGCGATGCAGTCGGCCCTTGACCGCTATTTCGAACGGAACGACCGCTGGCTTGGGGCGGTGCTGGAAGAAGGCCGGGCCGAAGGCTCGCTCCGGTTCAGCGGGACATCCGCCGACATGGCACAGTTTCTCATCGCATCACTGGAAGGGTCCATGATGCTCGCCCGCTCTCATGGCGGCATGGCGCGGTTCGACGCCGCCGCGCGCCGTCTGCTGGCGGAACTTGGTGCGTGAATGTGCGTCCAGGCCGACTTTCGAAACGGGCTCTCAGCGAGAATTCGCCGCCAAGGAAAAACCATGAAACCGCGAATCACAGTCATAACAATCGGGGTAAACGATCTGGAAAGGTCGGTGAAATTCTATCGCGATGGCCTTGGTTTACCGACACAGGGAATCGTCGGCAAAGAATTTGAACATGGAGCCGTCGCTTTTTTTGACTTGCAAAACGGCATGAAGCTCGCAGTGTGGCCGAGAAAAAGTATCGCCCGCGATTCAGGCGTTCCACTTCAGCCGCCAAGTGCTACCGAGCTCACGATTGGTCACAATCTAAACAGCAAAAATGAAGTGAATGAGACCATGGAGCAGGCAAGAAAAGCGGGTGCGAAGATAGTCAAACCTGCCGACGATACATTTTGGGGCGGTTATGCCGGGTACTTCCAAGACCCCGATGGTCATTTGTGGGAAGTACTTTGGAATCCGGCATGGGAAGTTAAGGAGTAAGCTCCCGAAATTTGCTTCGCAATGGCCCCCTTCCTCGCCCCTTGGGGGCGAAGGAAAGACATCTCAAACTGAATCACCGAAAAAGGAATCCGCCCTAAGACGCTTCCTGAACACGCAACGATTTGGCCGCCGATTGCCAAAAAGTAATTCGATCCGGCCTGAAGTCATGCCCCATTGTGTAATAGTCGCGACTCCCGTATGGGCGTAAAGGAGCGCTCATCGAGGACCAACACCCTGCCGGCGCCGGAATCCGAATGTTGAGTTTCCGGGCTCAGGCGTTTCCTAATATTCCCATCCACCTTGGCTCGCGCGGCGGAACAGGAGCAACCATGATACGACGGCGCGTGACGGTGCTCGATCTTGTCACGAAAGGTCCGACCACAGGGCTTTTTGCGCGGATGATGAATGCCAATCTGGCGAGTATCATGCCCCAGATTATTGCCGCGTGGTGCGAAGAACTCGGCCATGAAGTCAAATACGTCTGTTACACCGGGCTGGAGAATCTGAAGGCCTTGATTTCGGAGGAGACCGATGTCGTCTTCATTGGCGCATTCACGCGATCCGCATTGACCGCCTATGCCATCAGCAATCTCTATCGCCAGCGCGGCATCGTGACTGTCCTGGGCGGTCCCCATGCCCGATGTTACCCGGAGGATGCCGCCCAGTATTTTGACTATGTGCTTGGCTTTACCGACAAAATCATAGTCGATGATGTGCTGCGCGAACTTGCGCCTCGCTCTGCCAATGGCCAGAGGCTAAGTGCAAGACGACAGCCGGTCGCGCTGCCGGGCGTCGCTTCACGGTGGAAGTTCATTGAATCGATGCTGGCCAAAGCGCCGCTGCTCAAGATTGTCCCAATGATCGGTAGCATGGGATGCCCTTATACATGCAGTTTTTGTATCGATGCCACAGTAGACTATCAGCCCCTGTCCTTCGATCAGATACGACAGGATCTAAAGTTTCTGCTGACCAAAATACGCCGTCCGGTCGTCGGCTGGCATGACCCCAATTTCGGCATCCGATTCAATGACTACATGTCGGCGATCGAAGACGCCGTTCCGCAAGGCCGGATGAAATTCATTGCCGAGAGCAGTTTGAGCATTCTCCTGGATGACAGGCTCAAGAGGATGCAGGCCAATGGGTTTGTCGGGATAATGCCCGGCATCGAATCTTGGTTCGAACTTGGACATAAGTCCAAGACTGGCAAGAATGTTGGCGTCGAAAAAGTCAGACAGGTGTCCGACCACGTCAATACAATTCTCCGCTATATTCCCTTTGTTCAGACCAACTTTGTTCTTGGTCTCGATAGCGATAAGGGTGCTGAGCCGTTCGAGCTTACAAAACGCTTTCTCGATCAGAGCCCCGGAGCCTATCCCGCTTTCTCGATGTTGACGGCTTACGGACGCGCTGCGCCGCTCAATCTGGAGCTTCAACGTGCCGGCCGCGTATTGCCTATTCCGTTTACATTCCTTGACGGCAATCACGCGATGAATGTGCGGCCGCTCAACTACGATTGGGACGAAATATATGCTCATGCCGCCGATGTCACACACTATGCGATGAAAGGCCGGCGGATGTGGAAGCGATGGGTTGCAAACAATGGTTCGACAAGGTGGGTCAATCTCATTCGTTCCAGCTCGTCCAAACGGGCAAAGTTCCAGACAACTGTGCTTGACTCGCTTCACAATGATCGATCGCTGCGCCGGTTTCTCGATGGGGTGACGCGGGAGCTGCCCTCATTCTATGTCGATCGAATTAGCCGCGGCCTGGGACCGCTGTGGGACGCACTTCCCCGCAGCGCGCTCTTGCATGATGAGAACGCTTATCTGCACAGCACGCCGGCTCATGATAATTTGAAACCCGCTTTGGTGCTTCCAGCCTCAATGGTCGCGTAAACCAGGCACCGGGTTCCGGCAGCTTTCACAAGATTGGCGTGGAGTCCCGGGCGAGCCCCTACAACGATTTGGCTACCGACTTGGCCCTGTCGAAATCGGACCGGCGCGTGGCGATTGCCTCGGCGGACAGCCGCTCGATGTTGCAATAGTCGAGCTTCCAGTCCGGATTTTCGGACCATGTCTGCGCTGACTGCATGGTGCTGCGCGGGCCGTGCGCCTCCTCCAGAAGCGACAACGCAAGGTCCAGCGTCAGATCCTGCGAGACGCGATCGTTCGGCTTGCCCGCGGCGTTGCCAAGCGGGAAATCGCTGAACAGGAAACGCGGCACGCCGACCTGTTCGACGATGTCCTTGGCGCAACCCATGATGACGGTGGCAATACCGCTCGCTTCGAGGGCGCGGGCCGCAAGCGCAACGCTCTGGTGACAGACTGGACAGTTCGGCACGAGTATTGCGGCGTCGCTTCCATCCGCCTTGCAGCGGGAAACGAGTTGGGCGCAATCGACGTCAATCGTGATGCGCTGGCTGCGGTTGGTGGGCAGGCCGTGAAAGTGTGTCGTAGTGGCGCCGATGCGGCCTCGCGCGACGCTCTGGCGCATGGCCGCGAGCGGAAAATAGCTGTTCTGGTCTTCCGCCGTCGTATGCTTGCGATCGATGGCGACATGGGAGATGCGCAAGTCGTGCATCGCGCGGATGTTTCGCCTGAATAGACCTGGTAGAATTTCGCGGCCGCATTATAGGCGGCACCCGGTCCCTGATCGCCCTTGCCCGGTTGATAGGGGGCCGCCGTGGTGACCAGCGTTACCCGGCATTGTGCCAGCGGCTTCGTCAGCGGCTTGAACGGCACCTCGGTGAAATGCGCCCATTCATAAGGCGCGCCGTAGCCGAGCGCCTGGTAATAGGTCCGGATGCGCGTGAGATAGGGTGATTGGCGCGTCAGCTCACATTGTTCGGCAGTTCGCTCTCGCGCCTGGCGATGAAATCTTGCAGGCCCTCGGCCACGCCCTCGTCGAGCTTCGGCTCCTCGTAGGCCGCGAGCATGGCGGCGCCTTCTCGCGTCCGCGCGTGTCGTGATCCTTGGCGCCTTCCGCCGACCACTGCTCGAAGGAGTTGAAATCCATGAGCGCTCGGCATGAAGAAGGCGCTCTCGAAATGCTCGAGCGTGTGCTGGGTGCCGAGGAAATGCCCGGCCGGTCCCACTTCGCGGATCGCCGCCATGGCCTCCTTGAAATCGTCGAAGGACAGGCCCTGCGCATATTTGTACCAGCCCGCGAGCTGCTCGGCGTCGGTGACGAATTTGGAATAGCCGCAGCACAGGCCCGCCTCGAGCCAGCCCGCCACATGCCAGATGTAGTTGGCGCCCGACAGGATCGCCGCATGCATCAGCATGTTGGCTTCATAGCCGGCCTGCGCGTCGTTGAGCTTCGAGCCGACATGGAAGCCGGAGGTGCGCCAGGGCAGCTTGTATTTCCGCGCCAGCGCCCCCATCAGAAACATCATCTGCGCCGCTTCCGGCGTGCCGCCCATGGGCGCGCCCGTCTTCATGTCGACCGTCACCATGAACTGGCCGTAGAGCTGCGGGCGAGCCCGGGCGCACCAGCTGGGTGAAGGCAACGCCCGGCCAGCGCCTCGGCATTGACCTGCGCCACCGCGCCGACCGAGGACGCCGAGGTCGAAGCGCCGCACAGCGCGAAGGGCGCCAGGATCAGCGGCTGGTTGTGCCGCGGCATAGACCTTCATGCGCATCGAGCATGGTCGCGTCCCACACCAGCGGCGAATTGCAGTTGGTGATCGACACGACAACCGTGATTGTCCTTGCACGAAATCCTCGCCGAACACGATGCCCGCCATCTTCATCACGTCCTCGGCCCGCTCCTTCGACGTGACGATGCCCATGAACGGCTTGTCGGAATGCTTGAGCGCCGAATGGATGATGTGCAGATGCCGCTTCGGCACCGCGATTTCCATGGGCTCGCAGATGATCGAGCTCGAGGAATGGAGCGCCGGCGACATGTAGGCGAGCTTGTGGAAATTGTTGAGATCGGCGAGCGAGCCGTAGCGGCGCTGGTTGTCGAGATCGCGCACATAGGGCGCGCCATACATCGGCACGAAGACCGTGTTGTTGCCGCCGACCTTCACGGTGCGCTCCGGGTTGCGGGCATGCAGGGTGAATTCCGGCGGGATCTTGCGCGATCAAGCTCCATCAGCAGCGCCCGGTCGATGCGCACCCGCGTGCCCTGTACATCGGCGCCCGCCGCCTTCCACATGGCGATCGCCTCGTCGTCGCGGAACTCGCAGCCGATCTCCTCGAGGATTTTCAGCGACTCGTCGTGGATGAGCTCGATCGCCTCGTCCGGCACCATCTGATAGACGGGAATATTGCGCACCAGGTCGGGAAGGAGGCAACCGGCGCCGCGCGCGAGCGCCCGGCGCCCCTCGCGCCCGCCGCCGCGGCGGCCGTGGGAGGAAACCTGCTTGGAAAGTTCGAGCGTGTCGATCATGGCGGCCTCAACTGCGGTTGGGCCTTCATAGAGCGGCCGGACGCCGTTGACAATTGAACGCGGGCCCGTGAAGCTAAGATCAACCCAAGACGATCACAACATGGCGTCGGACACACCGGTCATCGAGTTCAGGAACGTCACCAAACGCTTCGGCGAGGTGGTGGCAGTGGCCGGCAGCAATCTGACAGTGCGGCAGGGCGAATTCCTGTCGATCCTGGGGCCCTCGGGCTGCGGCAAGACCACGGCGCTGCGCATGATGGCGGGCTTCGAGCAGCCGAGCCAGGGCGAGGTCTTCATCCGCGGCGAGAACATGACCGGGGTTCCCGCCTATCGGCGGCCGGTCAACATGGTGTTCCAGGACTATGCGCTGTTTCCACATCTCTCGGTCGCCGACAATGTCTCCTACGGGCTGCGGCAGCGGCGGCCGAAGCCCGGCCGCGACGAAATCGCCCGGGCGGTGCGCGAGGCCCTCGCCATGGTCAGGCTCGAGGGCTACGAGAGCCGCCGCTCCTTCGAGCTGTCCGGCGGCCAGCGGCAGCGCGTGGCGCTCGCCCGGGCGCTCATCAACCGGCCGGCCGTGCTGCTGCTCGACGAGCCGCTCGCCGCCCTCGACCGCAAGCTCAGGCGCGACATGCAGATCGAATTGCAGAACCTGCAGCGCGATGTCGGCATCACCTTCCTGCTCGTCACCCACGACCAGGAGGAGGCGCTGTCCATGTCGGACCGGGTCTGCGTCATGCGCGACGGCCGCATCGTGCAGACGGGCTCGCCGCGCGAACTCTACGATCGAGCCGGTCAACCGCTATCGTGGCGGATTTCGTCGGCAAGTCGAATTTCTTCGGGGCAGCGCCGGCGCGGGACGGCGTCGATGCTGCCGACGGATGGCGCCGGCCGGCCCGCAACGCTGATCCGCGACGGCGATCGCCGGCCAGCGTGGCCAGAGCAGGTCGCTTGCCGGCGGGGAGTGGAACTACCCGGCTGCATCCGGTCCGAGGCGTGCTCAACCGCATCTTTCTCGGCGAGCATACCGAATACCGGGTGTTGCACGAGAAGCTGGGCGAGTTCATGGTGCTGGCGCCGCGCCAATCGGAACGCGACAGCGGCATCTACGAAATCGGCGACCTGGTGGCGGCCGGCTGGCGGCCGGACGCAGCCCGCATTATCGCCGCAACGTAAGTGCAGCCAAATCCAACAGGGAGGAAACAATGACCAAGAACAACGGAGTGATTACACCACGGCAGTTCATGGAGGAACTGCGACGCTATCAGAAGGGCTCGGTTATCGCGCCGGCATTTTCTCGGCGTCACCGGCCTGGGCCTCGCCACCGCGGTGCTGGGCTCGGCGGTGCCGGGGCTCAAGCCGCGCAAGGCCTATGCCGCGCTGTCCGGCACCGTGAACTTCACCACCTGGCCCAACTACTTCGCCCAGGAGAATCTCGACAACTTCACCAAGAAGACCGGCGTCAAGATCAATGTGGCGATCTTCGGCTCCAATGAGGAAATGCTGGCCAAGCTGCAGGCCGGCTCGACCGGCTGGGACGTCTTCGTGCCGACCAACTACACGATCTCGACCTACAAGGAGCTCGACCTCATCGAGCCGCTCGATCTCAAGATGCTGCCGAACTACGACCATTCGGCGCAGGAAGCGCGCTTCCTCGAGCCCGGCACCATCGATGGCGTGGTCTACGCGGTGCCGAAGGACTGGGGCACCACTGGCTTCGCCATCAACACCAAGAACGTCACCCAAAATCCCACCAGCTGGAAGGAATTCTGGGACCTGACGCAAGGCCCGCTCACCGGCCGCGTCATGGTGCATGACTATCAGCTCACCACCATCGGCAACGCGCTCAAGTCCTTCGGCTATTCCTTCAACTCGAACGACGAGAAGGAACTGGGCGAAGCCGAGAAGCTGATGCTGGCAGTCGAAGCCGCATCTCTTCGGCATCAACTCCGACTATCAGCCGTCGATGCGCAATGGCGATGCCTGGATGACGGTGTGCTGGACCGGCGATGCCGTCCAGATGCATCGCGACATTCCCGAGATCGTCATATGTGATCGGCAAGGAGGGCGGCGAAATCTGGAGCGATTTCTACGCCGTGCCGAAGGGAGCGCCGAACCGCGAAGCGGCCTATGCGTTGATCGATTTCCTGCTGACGCCGGAGATCAACGCCAAGGAAGTGCGTGGCGCACGGTTATCCCTCGACCGATGCGCGGGCCAATCAAGCTGATGCCCAAGGAGCTGATCGAAAATCCGATCCTCTATCCGGCGGCGGAGGCCCTTTCTCCGCTCGAATTCGGTGCCGCGGCGACGCTCACCAATCCGCTGCGCGCCGAGATCATGGCCCGCTTCAAGGCGGCCTGATTCCGTCTTGAGCAGATCAGACAACCGCTCCCGCGCGGTGACAGCCCTGCTGCTGGCGCCCGCGGGAGTGTTCTTCTTCTTTCTTCTTCTCCTGCCGCTCGCCGTGGTGCTCGTCTATTCGGTGGGCGAGCGCGCGCCGGCGGGCGGTTATGCGCCGGCCTTTACCTTCGAGAATTATGCCAACCTCCCGGCCCGCGGCAAAGCCTTCTTCAACACCCTGACGCTTGCCCCGCTCGGCACCTTGCTCACCGCGCTCTTCGCCTATCCGATGGCCTATTTTCTGGCGGTGAAGGTTAGCCCACGCTGGCGCGTTACCATGCTGGTTCTGGTCATGGCGCCGTTCTGGACCAGCCAGCTGCTGCGCTACTACGCCTGGATCATGATCCTCGGATCGAAGGGCATTCCCGCCTGGCTCGCATGGTTCGGCATCGCCGATATCCGCATCATCAACACGCCCTGGGCGGTGCTGATCGGTGCCGTCTACGGCTTCCTGCCGCTGATGGTGCCGCCCATCTATGTGAGCCTTGAGAAGCTCGACAATCGCCTGCTCGAGGCCTCCGCCGATCTCGGCGCCACGCCGTGGCGGAGCTTCCTGCAGGTAACGCTGCCCCTGTCGCTGCCCGGCGTCGCCACCGGCTCCATGCTGGTCTTCATCCTGCTGATGGGCGACTACATCCTGCCGCAGTTCCTGGGCGGCGGAATGGTCTTCTTCATCGGCAATGCGCTGGTCGATCTCTTCCTGCAATCGCGCAACTGGCCCTTCGGGTGCCGCCGTCTCGGTGGCCCTCGTCGCCATCATGTTCGTCACCATCTTTTTCTATATGCGCTTCGTCCTGGGCAAGAGCGGCGAGCGCCGCGTTGCATTGGTGTAGCCATGCGCATCTATGCCGCCCTGATCTACATTTTCCTCTATGCGCCGATCGCGCTCATCGTCTTCTTCTCCTTCAATTCCGGGCGCTATGCCATGGACTGGCAGGGCTTCTCGACCGCCTGGTACGGCAAGGCCTTCACCAACCCGCTGATCGTCGAGGCGCTGCTCACCAGCATCACCATCGCCGGCTCCACCGCCTTCCTGGCCTCGATCATCGGCACGCTGGCGGCCTTGGGCCTCGAGCGCGTATCGGGCTGGCTCAGGCAGGTCTTCGATGCGCTGATCTACATCGCCATCATGGTGCCGGGCATCGTCATCGGCATCTCGACGCTGATCGCCTTCGTAACGCTGTTCGACATCGTCAATCCCGTGCTGCTGTCTGCCTGGGGCTGGAAGATCGAGATGGGCGTGTGGACGGTGATCGCCGCCCATGTCCTGTTCAACATCGCGGTCGTCTGCCTGCTGGTGCGGGCCAGGCTCTCCGGCATGGACCGCAGCCTCGTCGAAGCCTCGGAGGATCTCTATGCAACGCCTTTCGGAACCTTCCGGCAGGTCGTGCTGCCGCTGCTGACACCGTCGATCCTCGCCGGTTTCCTGCTCTCCTTCACCTTCTCCTTCGAGGATTTCATCATCGCCTTCTTCGTCGCCGGGCCCAACGTGACGCTGCCGATCTATGTGTTCTCCTCGATCCGCCGCGGCATCACGCCGGAGATCAATGCGGTTGGCACCGTGGTGCTGCTGACCTCCTTCGCGCTGTTGATCGTGGCGCAAGCCATTCTACGCCGGCAGCACCGCACACAATAAATGGCGCAGTTGCAAAAGTCTGTTGCACTGCAACCAAGTTCCCACAGGCCAAGTTGACGGCCTTCCGCCGGAGCCTCACAATGCGCGCGGGGAAGGGCTAGAGGATTCGGGGGCTCCCCGTAGACGGTAAAACCAATCATTTCCGTTCAGCCCCTGGGCGGAGGGGATGGCTGTACGCACCCGCAGCATGCGGGCGCCGGCCGGAGGGAGAACGACATGACTCATGAAGCCGGTGGCGTCAGTTATAAAAAGGCTGATTCCCGCTATTTCGAGAAACGCGGTCTGCAGCGCTATGCGGGCATCTGGTCGCTATGGGCTCTAGGCGTGGGTGCCGTGATTTCCGGCCACTTTTCCGGCTGGAATTTCGGCTTCGCGACCGGCGGCTGGGGCGGCGTGCTGGTGGCCGGCATCATCATCGCCATCATGTATCTTGGGTTGGTCTTCTGCATTGCCGAAATGAGCCCGGCCCTGCCCCACACGGGAGCAGCCTATTCCTTCGCCCGCACCGCCATGGGCCCATGGGGCGGCTTCATCACCGGCCTGTGCGAAAACGTCGAATATGTGGTGACGCCCGCGGTCATAGCATTCTTCATTGGCTCCTACATGGGCGGCATATGGTCAGTCGCCTTTCCCGATTCCAGCGTCTGGCCGCCACTATGGTGGATCGCGACTTATATTATCTTCCTGGCGCTCAATATCTTCGGCGTTGCGCTGTCCTTCCGGGTGACGCTGGTGGTGACTCTCGCCTCGCTGGCCGTGCTCATCGTGTTCTGGTTCAGCGCCATTCCCAACATGGATTTCAACCGCTGGGCCCTCAACATCGCGCCCGATGGCTCTGAACTTCCCGAGGGCAACGGACCGATGTTCCCCATGGGCTTTTCGGGCATCCTGGCGACGCTGCCCTTTGCCGTGTGGCTGTTCCTGGCGATCGAGCAATTGCCCCTTGCCGCCGAGGAATCGGTCGACCCCAAACGCGACATGCCCAAAGGCATCATCCTCGGCATGGTGACGCTGATCGTCTCGGCCTTCATGATCGTGCTGCTTAATCCTTCGGTGGTAGGGGTCGGCTCACATAAGCTCGGCACATCCGTTGAGCCGCTGCTCGACGGCTTCCGGGCTGTCTTCAGCGACACGGGGGCGGTGGCCCTCGGCCTCGTGGCCCTGCTCGGCCTGATCGCCAGCTTCCACACCATCCTGTTTGCGCAAGGCCGGCAGATATTCTCCCTATCGCGGGCGGGCTATTTCCCGGCAGACCTGTCGATTACCCACGAGACCTACAAGACGCCGCATGTGGCCATGATTGTCGGTTCCCTCGTGGGGCTCGCCATCATGATGATCATGTGGTTTGCGCTCGGCGGCGCGGCGGCAGGTTCGCTGATCGGCAGCGTGCTGCTCAACATGGCGGTATTCGGCGCCATGCTCTCTTACATCCTGCAGGCGGTGTCCTTCATCCTGCTGCGCAAGAACCAGCCCAATATCGAGAGGCCCTATGTCAGCCCGCTCGGTAATGCCGGCGCCGTCGTCACCATCGTCATCGCGGTCGTGACGCTGCTCTACCAGATACAGGATCCGAATTTCACCAAGGGCGTGATCTGGGTGATCGTCTGGTTCGCCATCGCGATCGTCTACTTTGCGGCGGTGGGCCGGCACAAGCTCATCCTCTCGCCGGAGGAAGAGTTCGCCATGTCGCACAAGACGAAAGCCAGGGCCTGATCTCGGCCACAAGAATCCCACGGCCGGCAACACGCCGGCCGTGGTTTTGTTTTTCAGGCGGCCTTTCGCTTCACCTGCTCTCTGTTCCCGCTGGCGGCGACAAGGCCTTGGGCACCATCCAGCGCGCCGGGGCGCAGTTCAAGGGCCAGGAAACGATCGCGCTCGACCGGCCCGGGCAGATGCAGATCGGCAACCGCCTGACCGGAAAAGCCGAAACGGCCGTAATAGGGCGCGTCACCGACCAGCAGCACGGCGCCATGGCCGCGGGCTTTCGCCTCGGCCAGCGCCTGGGCGATCAGCGCCTTGCCGATGCCGCGCTTCTGCGAACGGCAATCGACGGCGAGCGGGCCGAGCAGCAAAGCGGGGCCGGCCGCACCCGCCACCACGTCCCACAGGCGGATGGTGCCGGCGAGACGGCCCTCAGCATCGACCGCGGAGAAAGCAAGGCCGGACGACGGCAAGCGGCCCTGGCGCAGGCGTTCTGAAGTCTTGCGGTTGCGGCTGCGGCCGAAGGCCCGGTCAAGCAGCGCCTCGCGCTGGGCGTAGTCGGACTCAAGTTCGGGGCGGATGGTGACCAACGGGGCCTCCATGGGTTACGCGACTGGGGCGGGGTTCAGATGACGTAGGCCTGGAGCGGCGCGAAGCCGTTGAAGGCCACCGACGCATAGGTCGTCGTGTAGGCGCCGGCCGCTTCGATCAGCACCTCGTCGCCGACGGTCAGCGTCACCGGCAGGTCGTAGGGCGTCTTCTCGTAGAGCACGTCGGCCGAATCGCAGGTGGGCCCGGCGACGACGCACGGCGCCTTGGCGTCGCTGTCCCGCGCGGTGATCAGCGGATAGCGGATCGCCTCCTCCATGGTCTCGGCCAGGCCGCCGAACTTGCCGATGTCGAGATAGACCCAGCGCTGACTTGTCGTTGGCGTGCTTCTTCGACACCAGCACGACTTCCGCCTTGATCACGCCGGCATTGCCGACCATGCCGCGGCCCGGCTCGATGATGGTTTCCGGGATGGCATTGCCGAAATGCTTGGCGAGCGCCGTCGTGAATGGCATTGGCATAGGCGCCGGCGCCCGGCACGGGCTTGAGATACTTCGCCGGGAAGCCGCCGCCGAGATTGACCATCGACAGCGTGATGCCGCGCTGGACGAGCCCGTCGAAGATCGCCTTGGCCTCGCCGAGCGCCTCGTCCCAGGCGGCGAGACGCGTCTGCTGCGAGCCGACATGGAAGGAAATGCCATAGGCATTGAGGCCCAGCGCATGGGCGCGCGGCCAGAACTTCGATCGCCATTTCAGGATCGCAGCCGAACTTGCGCGACAGCGGCCATTCGGCGCCGGCGCCATCGGTGAGGATGCGGCAGAACACGCGGGCGCCGGGCGCGGCGCGGGCCATCTTCTCGACCTCTTCGACGCAATCGACGGCGATAGAGCGAAACGCCAAGCGCATGGGCGCGCGCGATATCGCGCTCCTTCTTGATGGTGTTGCCGAAGGAAATCCGGTCGGGCGTGGCGCCGGCGGCCAGCGCCATTTCGATTTCCGGCACCGAAGCGGTGTCGAAGCACGAGCCGAGGCGGGCCAGCAGCTTCAGGATTTCCGGCGCCGGATTGGCCTTCACCGCATAGAAAATGCGCGTGTCCGGCATGGCGCGCGTGAAGGCCTTGTAGTTCCGGGCGATGACGTCGAGATCGACCACGAGGCAGGGGCCCTCGGGTCGTCGGTCGCGGAGGAAGTCGAGAATGCGGGCGGTGGCGGCCATGGGCGGAAGCTCCCAACACAAGAGTTTTGCCTTTGCCGGTCCGGTTGGCGCAGCCACGCGATGGAGACGTGAGTTGCGCTTGGCGCGGTACTGGTTTTCGCCTTGGCTTGATTGGGAGTTCCCAATCGCACTGCCGGCAATGAAAGTGGTGCCTCTTCAGTAACCCCGGCCTTTGGAGGAGCCAGCAGAGACCAAAAAGGCCCGCACCGTCGTTGCTTTGGGAGTATCCCTGAGGCACGTGCGACTTTGGGCGCGGGATATATGATTCAAAATGCGAGTCGTTTCAAGAATTTTTCGCGGCTAGAGTGAAGAAATTCTTTCGGGGCGGAGTTCAAATGGCGATGACCAAGGCACGCGGCACGGCTCTCGGGCTCTCGCCATCCTGTCGTGGTCCTGTTACAGCCTGCTGGCCGCCGCCAATAGCATCATGAGCGAGCGTCGCCGCCGAAGGCTTGCCAGCCCGCCCACAGCCGCGTGACGGTCGTCACCGTGCACAGGGCGGCATAGACATAGGCGATTGCCGCGAAGTGCTGCGGCCACCAGCACATGGCGAGGAAGCAGATGATGGTCTCGGTTCCCTCAGTCAGGCCGCCCAGATAGTAGAAGGATTTGGTGGGATAGGCCTCGCTCTTCAGCCCGCGCTTTTCGGCGATCACCGCATAGGCGAGAAAACTGGTGCCGGTGCCGACGAAAGCCGCCAGCAGCACGGCGGCGGCGAGAGCGTTGTTGCCGGGATCGGCAAGTCCGAAGCCGAGCGGAATGGCGGCGTAGAACAGGAAATCGAGGCCGATGTCGAGAAAGGCGCCGCGGTCGCTCGCCTGGCTGAGCCGCGCCAGGGCTCCGTCGATCCCGTCGATCGCCCGGTTGAGCAGTAATGGCACGATGGCGAGTCCTGGAAATCCGGCGGCGATCGCGAGCGCCGCCAGCAGGCCGATGGCAAAGCCCGCCAAACTCACCTGATCGGCGCTGAATCCCTTCGCCGCCAGCCGCCGCGCCGCGGCGTCGGTGACTGGCTTGAGAATTGCCAGCGCATAACGATCAATCATTCTTCACCTCGCCGTCGCGGCCGATGCGCAACACCAGACCGCCCTTGGGCGCATCGTCGCGGTCGTGGGTCACCAGCAGTGTTGGAATATTGCGTTCCTTGAGATGGGAAAACACGTAAGCCCGCATCGTCTTTTTAAGTTCGGCGTCGAGCTTGGCAAAGGGCTCATCGAGCAGCATGGCATTGGGATTGGCGATGAGCGCCCGGAACAGGGCGATGCGCGAGCGCTGGCCACCCGACAGCGTGTGCGGCGGGCGGTTCTCGAAGCCGTCGAGTTCGGCGCGACTGAGGGCGGCCCGCATCAGGGCTCGGCGCTCGGGGCGGAGACCGCGCGGCAGACCGAAGAGCAGGTTCTCGGCGACCGTCAGATGGGGAAACAACAGATCGTCCTGAAACAACCGGCCGATGCGGCGGGCTTCCGGCGCCATGTCGTCGAGAGGCGCGCCATCGAGAAGAATGCGGCCGCGGCCTGCGAGAGGCGTTTCCAGATCGCCGGCGATATAAGCAAGCAAGGACGACTTGCCGGAGCCGCTCGGCCCCATCAGCGTCACGATGCCGCCGGCCGGAACCGTGAGCGAGAAGGGTCCGATCAGCGGCAGCCCATCGAGCAGGATTGCAACATTTTCGAGATTCAGATCCATGACCGTCCCCAGCGCGGCCGTCCGAACCACGCCGCGGCGAGAAAGGCAATGGCGGGCGGCAGCGCCAGGGCGAGCGCAAAGACTGCGGTGAGCCCCCGGTTGCCGCCGGAGGCAAGCGTCACCGCTTCCATCGGCAGGGTGGAGTAGCGGCCGGCGGCGACCAATTGCGCCGGCACGAATTGCGCCATCGAGACGGCGAAGCCGACCGCTCCTGCCGCGAGGAGTGCAGGCTTGAGGAGCGGCGCCTTGATGCGCAGCCAGAAGCGCAGGCGGGTCGTGTTGAGCCCGAGTGCCACGGCGCGATAGCGCGGATCAAAGGCGCGATAGGGGCCTTTGAGAACGATGAACACATAGGCGAAGACGAAAGCCAGATGGGCGAAGAATAGTCCCGGTGCGGTGCCGGTGAGGCCAAGGGCGAGGAACAGCCGGTACTGGCCGCCGGCGATGAGCAAGGCCGGAAGGCCGAGAGCGGCGATCGCGGCAAAGGTGACGAAACGGTCGAAACTTTCACTTGCCGTCTCGAACCACAATATGGCGAGCACGAGCGCGCTGGCCGAGGTGGCGACGGCGAGCATCACACTGGCGAGGGCGGGTGCCGGCGCGGCGACGAATTGCTGCCAGGCGTCCGCCTTGAATTGTTCCGGCAACAGTTGCGGGAAGGGCCATTGGCCGGCAACTGACATTATGACGAGAACCGACAGCACCGCGATGTAGATGAGCAAAAATGTCACGAGGAGTGTCTTGCCGGGGGTTCGCGACAGGGCCGCCTGCGAAGGCCCGTGCGTGAGAAAGGCCCGCAATGACGGACGCAGCATGCGAAACACAAGAACCGTGAGGCAGGCAATGGCGGCAAGGACAAGTGTCAAGAACAGCGCCCCCGCCGTGCCGCGGGCATTGATGGCTTGATCGGCATGGTTGAGATCGGCGAAGACGATGACGGCCAGCGTCGCAGGCTCGGTGGGACCAATGACCAGGGCCATGTCCACCACGCTGGCGCCATAGACCCAGACGATGGCGAGCGGCCAGGTAAGGCGCGGCAGGATTTGCGGGATCAGCACCCTGAGCCAGACTGAAAGGCCGCCATGGCCGAGGCTGCGGGCGCTCCGCCACTGGCCGGCAAGGGCGGCCGCCACGTCGCCGCGCGCCATCAGCGCCCAGATCGTCCAGATCAGGAATGGCGTTTCCTTCAATGCGAGACAGGCGATCAGCGCCAGGCCGTAGGGGTCCTGGGCAGCGATCCATTGCGGCGGCTCGCTGCCGCTTGCAATGACACGTGCCAGAAGGCCGCTCGGCATAATGAGAAATCCGAAGCCGATGGCGAAAACGAGATGCGGCAGAGACAGAAAAGTACCGCTGAGCGAGGCCAGGCGCTGCCACAGCGCCGTGCCATGTATGGCTGCCACGATGAGGAGTGCCGCGGCGAGCGACAGGATGAGGCCGGCCGTGCCGGTCCACAGCGACAGCGCGAGACCCGGCCAGAGCTGCGAATGTTGCCATAGGGCCGGCCAGCCGGCCGGGCCCGAGATTGCAGCGAGGAGGCTTGCGGCGAGCGGCAGGGCCCACAGCACTGCAACCGGCGCCATGCCGGTGCTCTTCATGCGCCGTAGCGCTCGAGCCAGGCGGCTTCGATGAGCGGCACCCAGCTCGCATGCGGTTCGGGGAGCGCCGGCGCGGGGCGGGTGACGCTGCCTGGAACGCTGGCGCCGGCGAAGAGCTTTTGATCCGCCGCGGAAAGCTTCGACAGCGCCAGCACCGTCGGATCGCCCCACACTGTGAGATCGGCCTTGCGGCGCCTGGGCTTGCGGCGACAGCAGGAAATTGGCGACCACCTGGGCCGCGGCCCTGGCCCTGGCATTGACCGGTATGGCCACGAAATGGGTGTTGCCGATGGTGCCGTTCCGGTGCTGCCAGGCGATGGTTGTTGGCGGCAACTCACCGCTGGCGACGAGATTGGCGGGCTCATTGGGATTGAAGGTCAGCGCCATCAGCAATTCGCCGTCGGCGAGCATCTGTTTCAACTGCGCCTGGCTTTGCGGAAACTGCTCGCCGCCGCGCCACAGATGCGGGTGCAGGCGATCGAGATAGCTCCACAGGGGCGGGCTCAGCGTGACGAAGGCATCCTTGGCCGTTGCCTGCCGCAGTGGCGATGCATCGGGCATGGCTTCGATCAAGGCCTGCTTGACGAAGGTCGATGCCGTGGAAATCGGGCGGCGCCGGATAGCTGACACGGCCCGGATGGGCGGCGGCGAATGCAACAAGCTCGATCATGCTGGCGGGCGGCGATGAAATCTTGGCGCCATCGCCGAAGAAGGTGAGTTGCGCCATGCCCCAGGGCGCTTCGAAGCCTTCGACCGGCTCGGCGAAATCGAGGCGCGTCGTAGGCTTCCCCTCTATGTCGACAAAACGGAAATTGGGCAGCGCCTCGGCGAAGGGGCCGAACAAGAGCCCGCCCGCCTTCATGGCGCGGAAGTTTTCGCCGTTGATCCAGACGAGATCGGCGGAGCCGTCTTGCTTTCCCGCCTTCACCTCGTCGCGCACCCGGCGCACCACTTCAGCCGCGTCGGCGATCTTCACATGGACGAGGTTGATGCCGAAACGCGACAGCAGTTCCGCACCCGCCCAGGCGATATAGGCGTTAATGGGCTCGGAACCCGCCCAGGCGTTGAAGTAAACGGTCTGACCTTTCGCCTCCGCCTCGATGGCCGCCCAACCGCCGCCCCAGGCCTTAAGCGGCACCAAGGCGATCGACATGGCCGACGCGAGCAGCGTCCGTCTGGTCAGCTGAGTCGTGTGCAAGACCCTCTCCTGTCGTCCTCCCGTCATAGGCATTCCACCGGGCAAATGAAATCACACCCGTTGCCGCAAAATCAGTTTCCCGTGAATAGTGCCCTCGACCATCCGGTGCAATTAACCTAGTCTGCCGCCTACAAAACCAAAACCAACAGGGAGAACGTCCATGAAACGCAAGACCATGCTGGCGGCAGTCTTCGGTATCGCCGCCGCCCTCGCCATGAGCGGCCAGGCCCTCGCCGAGAAACTCGTCATCGCCACCTGGGATGGCTACACGCCCAAGGACATGGCTGAAAAATTCAAGGCCGCCACGGGCATCGATCTCGAACTCGCCGTCCATGCCACCAACGAAGAAATCATGGGCAAGGTGACGGCCAGCGGCGGCGAAGGCTATGACATTATTTTCGTCTCCTCGCCTTTCGCCGAGGCGCTGAACAAGCTCGGCCTCGCTGGCGCCCATCGACCATGCAAAAATTCCGAACTTCGCCAACCTCTACCCGGAAGCCATGCAGTTGCAGCACGATCCCGGCAACACCTATTCAGTTCCCTATACCTGGGGCACCACCGGGCTGTGCTACCGCTCCGACCTGGTGAAGGCCGAGCCCACCAGCTGGAACGACCTGCTCAAGCCCTCCGACGATCTCAAGGGCAAGATCACCATGCTGGCGACCGACCGCTGGCTGATGGCGGCGGGCTTCCTCGCCAACGGCATGTCGGTGAACACCGCCGATCAGGCAAGCCTCGACAAGGTTCGCGACCTGCTGGTCGCCGCCAAGAAGAACCTGCTCGCCTATGACGACACGACCTTCTATTCGAAGCTCGTCTCCGGCGAGGCCTCGCTGGTCCATGCCTGGGACGGCTGGTGCAATTACGGCACGCCGAGAACGCCGCGATCAAATATGTGATCCCCAAGGAGGGCAGCGACCTGTGGGTCGATACCATGGTCATCACCAAGGCCGCGAAGAACCCGGACGCGGCGCACAAGTTCATCGACTTCATCTTCAATGCCGAGAACGGCAAGTGGGTGGTCGAGAACATCATGTACAAGGTGCCGAACAAGGCCGCCATGGAAGCGGTCGACAAGTCGATGCTCGAGAAATATCCGAACATGGCGATGGCGCCGGCCGATCTTCTCAAATTCGAGCAGCTGCGCGATCTCGGCGACGGCATGAAGGCCTTTTCCAAGACCGTTTCGGAGATCATGGCGGCGAAGTGACGCGATGACCTCACCCTACGGTGCCCGGCTGCGCGGGGCGCCTAAGGGTGAGGAAAGCACGGTATGTCCCCCCGCCTCACCTCATGGCTGCTCATGGCGCCGGGCCTGCTCTGGCTGGCGGCCTTCATGGTGGTGCCGTGCCTGCTGATTCTCGGTGCTGGCCTTTTTCGAGCGCGGCACCTATGGCGGCATCGACTGGAATGCGGCGACGTTGGAGAATTTCCGCCGCGCCGTCGATCCGCTCTATCTGACGATCTTCCTCGACAGCGCCCGCATTGCGCTTGATCGCCACCGTCATTGCCCTGCTGATCGGCTATCCCGCCGCCTATGCCATCGCCAGGGCGCCGGAGCGCTGGCAGACGCCGCTTCTGTTTCTCGCCATCCTGCCGTTCTGGACCAACTATCTGATCCGCACCTATGCCTGGATCGTGCTGCTCAATCCGGCGGGACTGATCAACAATGTGCTGATCGGCGTCGGGCCTGATCGAGCACGCCGCTGCCCTTGCTCTACAATGAATTCGCCGTCGTCCTCGGGCTTGTCTACAACTACACGCCCTTCGTCATCCTGGCGGTCTACTCGGCCCTGCAGCGGCTCGATCCGGCCTATGCCGAGGCCTCGCGCGATCTCGGCGCCGGCGCCTGGACGACATTTTTCCGCATCACCTTGCCGCTGACCGCTGACCGGCGTGGCGGCGGGCGCGGTTTTCGTCTTCGTGCTGTCGATCGGCAATTTCATAACACCCGACCTGCTCGGCGGCGGCAAGCTGCAGATGGTCGGCAATCTGATCTATGACCAGTTCCTCACGGCGCGCGACTGGCCCTTCGGCGCGACGCTGTCGGGGATGCTCATCGCACTGATGATGATCGCTGCTGTTCCTGCAGGCCGCTGGCGGCCGGCCGGGCCCGGGGCGATCATGCCTAGGGCGCTCAACACCCATCTCGGCGCGACTTACGCCTTCCTCTATGTCCCGATCGCCGTGCTGATGGTGCTGTCGTTCAACCGGGCGGGCCTGCCGACCGCCTGGACCGGATTTTCCATCGAGTGGTACGGCAGGCTCGCGGCCAATCCCAAAATCATCGCCTCGGCGTGGAATTCGCTTGTCGTCGCCTTCGGTCTCGACCGTCATCGCCACCGCGCTTGGCACGCTGCTGGCGCTCGGCGTCGAACGCGCGCAAGCCCTCGCCCGCGCGCGATGCGCTGCTGTTCGCGCCGATGATCGTGCCCGACATCGTGCTGGCGATCGCGCTTCTCTCCTTCTTCACCCTGCTCAAATTCACCCTTGGCCTGCACTCCATCATCCTGGCGCATGTGGTGTTCAACATCGCCTTCGTCTGCGCCGTGGTGCGCGCCGGCTCAAGAATTTCGACTGGTCGCTCCCCGAGGTCTCGCGCGATCTGGGTGCCAGGCCATTGGACGACCTTCTGGCGCGTGACCTTGCCCCTTGATCCTGCCTTCGGTCATTGCCGCAGCGCTGCTCGCCTTCACGCTCTCGATCGATGAATTCATCATCGCCTATTTCACCGCCGGGCGCCGGGCAGGCCTCGACCACGCTGCCCATGCAGATCTATGCCATGATCCGCTTCGGCGTGACGCCCGAGATCAATGCCATGGCGACCATTGTCATGCTGGTCAGTTTCGTGCTGGTCTTTCTCGCCCAGCGGCTCAATCGCGGACGTATTCCGGGCGCCTAAAGACAGCATCGCATCAAGAGAGGCAACAATGGGGAAAAAACCGGTAGCGCAAGAAAGCGGTACGAGCGCAAGGCCAAGAAGGTGATCGCACTGTTTCCCGAGGCGGCCTTCGGCCCGGCGCTCAATTCCGTCGGCATCGGCCAGGCGCTGGAGAAGCTCGGCCACAAGGTGGTGTTCCTGTCGGATCCGGGCTTTCTCGACGTCTACAAGGGCTATGGTTTCGAGGCCCATGCGGTCAATCTCTCCGAGCCGCTGCCGCCCGAGGAAATGGCCAAGTTCTGGGTCGATTTCATCAACGGCCACATCCCGAATTTCCGCAAGATCGCCCTACGACCAGATCGACAATTACGTGAAGGGCTGCTGGGAGATGATCGTCGAGACGGCGAAATGGGCGGAGAAGGATTTGCCCGGCGTGCTGGCCAAGGTGAAGCCCGATGTCGTCTGCGTCGACAATGTCATCCTGTTCCCGGCGATCAAGCGCTATGCCCGCGACAACAGGAAGCCCTGGGTGCGCATCATCTCCTGCTCGGAGAACGAGATCGAGGATCCGGATATTCCGCCGCATCTTTCGGGCTGCGGCGAGAAGGACAAAAAGGGCTTTGCCAGCTACCGCAAGCGCTTCAACGAGGTGATCAAGCCGATCCATGACGACTTCAACGCCTTCCTCAAGTCGCGTGGGCGAGAAGAAATATCCGCTCGGGCAATTCTTCGAAGCGAGCCCGCACATGAACATCCTGCTCTATCCGTCGGCGGTGAAATTCAAGCGGCGGCACAAGCTGTCGCCCAAGCAGTTCCAGTATCTCGAGGGCTGCGTGCGCAAGGATGCGCCCTACAAGGTGCCGCAGTTCAAGGCCAACAACGACAAGCCCCTGCTCTATGTGAGCTATCGGCTCGCTGGGTGCGGGCGACACCGAACTGCTGAAGCGGGTGATCGAGCGTCATCGGCAAAATGCCGGTGCGGGCGCTGGTCAATGTCGGCGACTACATCGATCAGTACACGGATATTCCGCCCAATGTCATCATCGACAAGTGGTTTCCGCAGCCGTCGGTGATCCCGCAAGGTCGATGCGGTGATCCACCACGGCGGCAACAACTCCTTCACCGAATGCCTGTATTTCGGCAAGCCCGCCATCATCATGCCCTATGTCTGGGACGGCCACGACAACGCCACCCGCGTCGAGGAGACCGGCCACGGCTTCAAGCTCGACCGCTACAACTGGACCGATGAAGAACTCGCGGCCAAGATCATGGCCATGCTGACGGACAAGAAGATGAAGGCCAAACTCAAGAAGACCTCGAAGGCGATGCGCGCCAAGCACGGGCCAACCAAGGCGGCCAAGATCATCGACGGTCTCACCCGCAGGAAGATCGCCTGATGCCCACCAAGCTCGAGTCTTCCGCCCCGCATCTCGCCGATCCCGCCAACTATCGCGGACCCTTCAAGGACTGGGGCGTCGTGCCCACCATGATCGAGGGGGCATCGCACACCAGCGGCATCGTCATCCACAAGGGGCCTGACGGCGAAAGCGAGACGCGGCATCTGGATCTGCACGCCGGGCTATCTGGAACTGCCATGTGACGCGCGACGAATTCTGCCACTTCCTGCTCGGCCGCTGCACCTACACCCACGAGTCGGGCGAGGTGATCGAGATCGTCCCCGGCACCGCCGCCTTCTTCCCGCAAGGCTGGCGCGGCACCTGCCGCGTCCACGAGACCGATCCGCAAGGTCTATATGATCCGGTGACGGATTATTGTTGCGGCTTGAAATTCGATCCCCAATTATTCCTCCCCACAAGGGGGCGGGAATTGAAATAGGCGATGAGCCTGGCGCGCCCTTTGGTCTACCCGGGACGGCAAGGAGAAAAATATTCAGCCAGCGGATCATTTCGCGATCACCAGGGTCTTGAGAAAGGCGAGAAGATTGGAGCGCGCCGCCTCGTCCGCCTTGACAGAGGCATCGCGCGAGGGCATCTTTATCTTGGAAAAGCCGACCGGCGGCGCTGGGCCCCAGGAAACCGCCCAGGTTGGCGAATTAATCAAGCAGCTCAAGGCCGAAGATATTTTCCTGATCAGCCACGACATCCACGACGTCTTCGATCTCGCCAGCCGGGTGAGGGTCATGGAGATGGCCGCATCGTCGGCATTGCAAGCGTCAAGGATAGGACCGGGCGCCATCCGCGACGCCTGCTGACGGCCTCGCGGAAATGGCTATTGAACTATTTAGTTACTTAGGGCATGGATGCGGGTAAGGCATCGCAGAATATGCCCGGAATGTTCCAGAAGCCCACCCGCGTAGTTTGTGGGCGGCAAGACGGAAAAGTGGCATCGATCCGGATGCCGGTGAGTTCGAAACAAAAGGGAGATCTCAAATGTTACGCAAGTTTCTGTTGACGACGGCAGCAGTCATGGGCCTCACGGCCATGGCCCATGCCGATGAGGTGGAAGTGCTGCACTGGTGGACCTCGGGCGGCGAAGCGGCGGCCCTCGACGTTCTCAAGAAGGACCTCGAAGGCAAGGGCGTCACCTGGAAGGACATGCCGGTGGCCGGCGGCGGCGGCGAAGCCGCCATGACGGCACTGCGCGCCCGCGTCACCTCCGGCAACCCGCCCACCGCCGTGCAGGCGCTGGGCTTCGACATCACCGACTGGGCCAAGCAGGGTGTGGTCGGCGATCTCAGCGAAGTGGCAGCCAAGGAAGGCTGGGACAACGTCGTTCCGGCGGCGTTGCAGGCCTTTGCCAAGCATGACGGCAAATGGATCGCCGCCCCGGTCAACGTGCACTCGACCAACTGGGTGTGGATCAACAAGGCTGCCCTCGATGCAGCCGGCGGCAAGGCGCCCGAAAGCTGGGACGAACTCATAGCCGTCCTCGACAAGATGAAGGCCAACGGCATCACGCCCCTGGCCCATGGCGGCCAGGCCTGGCAGGATGCGACGATCTTCGACGGCGTCGTGCTGGCGCTCGGTGCCGACTTCTACAAGGCCGCATTGATCGACCTCGACCCGGCGGCACTGGGCGGGGAGAAGATGGTGGAAGCCTTCAACCGCATGGCCAAGCTGCGCACCTATGTCGACGACAACTTCTCCGGCCGCGACTGGAACCTCGCCTCCTCCATGGTGATCGAGGGCAAGGCCGGCATGCAGATGATGGGCGACTGGGCCAAGGGCGAATTCCTCAAGGCCGGTCAGAAGCCGGGTGTCGAATTCATCTGCATCCGCCATCCCGGAACGCAAGGCTCCGTCACCTTCAACTCCGATCAGTTCATGATGTTCAAGGTGGGTGACGCCGGCAAGAACGCCCAGCTGATGATGGCCTCCGCCATCGAAAGCCCGGCCTTTCAGACGGCCTTCAACGTGGTCAAGGGCTCGGTGCCCGCCCGCACCGACGTTCCCAACGACGCCTTCGACGATTGCGGCAAGAAGGGCATGGCCGATCTGGCGGAAGCCAGCAAGAGCGGCATGCTGTTCGGCTCCATGGCCCATGGCCATGCCGCACCGGCGGCGATCAAGAACGCGGTCTATGACGTGGTGACCCGCCACTTCAACGGCGAGATGGACGCCGCCGCCGCCGCCAAGGCGCTGGCTGAAGCCGTCGCCGGCGCCAAGGGCTGAACGATAATCGCGAGGCTCCGGCGCAAGCCGGGGCCCCTTGATCCTGGGGGGCAATTTGTCCAGCACGACTTCGTTGTCGCCGCGGGCGCTGTTGCGGGAATTTCTGCCGAAGCTGGTGCTGGCACCGAGCTTCGCCCTCATTCTTCTGTTCGTCTACGGCTTCATCCTGTTCACCGGCGTCCTGTCCTTCACCGGCTCGAAACTGATGCCGGACCTAACGAGCTGGGTCGGTCTCGGCAATTACGTGCGGCTGTTCAACCATCCCAACTGGTCGACGTCGCTCTACAATCTGGCGATCTTCGGCACGCTCTATATCGTCATCTGCAGCGTGCTGGGTCTCGGCCTCGCCATCCTGCTCGACCAGAAGATCCGCGGCGAAGGCTTCCTGCGCCCGATCTATCTCTATCCCATGGCGCTCTCCTTCATCGTCACCGGTGTCGCGTGGAAATGGTTCCTCGATCCCGGCATCGGACTCGAGCACGTGGTCAGGAGTTGGGGCTTCGAAAGCTTCTCGTTCCGCTGGATCAAGGATGGCAGGTTCGCCATCTATACCATCGTCATCGCCGCCATCTGGCAGTCCTCCGGCTTCGTCATGGCCATGTTCCTGGCGGGGCTGCGCGGCGTCGACAACGAGATCGTCAAGGCCGCCCAGATCGACGGCGCCTCCAACTGGACGCTGTACCGCCGCATCATCATTCCGCTCATGCGGCCGGTGTTCCTCTCGGCCTTCGTGGTGCTCGCCCATCTCGCCATCAAGTCCTACGACCTGGTCGTCGCCATGACCGACGGCGGCCCCGGCACGGCCACCTGGACGCCTGCGCTATTCATGCAGAAATTCACCTTCGGGCGCAACGAAATGGGCATGGGCGCGGCCTCCGCCATGATCATGCTGATGATGATTGCCGCGATCATCGTGCCCTATCTCTATTCCGAGCTTAGGGGAGCAAAGCGCACATGAGCGGCCCCGCCACCGATACCGCGGTCCGCACCGGCCCGTTCGTCCGCGCCTTGATCTATGCGCTGCTCATCCTCTTCGCCGTCTATTACATGCTGCCGCTCTATGTGATGCTGGTGAACTCCGTGAAGCCCCTGGAGGAAATCCGCCAGGGCAACATGCTGGCGCTGCCCGGCGAATTCACCTTTGAGCCCTGGGGCAGCGCCTGGTCGACCGCCCAGATCGGCGTGCAGCCCACCGGCCTCAGGCCCTATTTCATCAATTCGATCTTCATGGTCGTGCCGGCGGTTTTCATTTCGACGATGCTCGGCGCCCTCAACGGCTATGTGCTCACCAAATGGCGCTTTCCGCGGCGACACCTATGTTTTCGCGCTCATGCTGCTTTCCTGCTTCATTCCCTTCCAGATCGTGCTCATCCCCTCGGCCCGGATTCTCGGACTGCTGGGTCTTGCAGGGACTACTAGCGGGCTTGTTCTGATCCACGCCGTCTACGGCCTCGGTTTCACGACGCTGTTCTTCCGCAACTACTACGAGGCCTTTCCGACCGAACTGGTGCGCGCCGCCATGATCGACGGCGCCGGCTTCTTCCAGATATTCCGCCGCATCCTCTTGCCCAGTTCCGGTCCCATCATCGTGGTCACCGTCATCTGGCAGTTCACCAATATCTGGAACGACTTCCTGTTCGGCGCCTCCTTCTCCGATTCCGACTCGCAGCCGATGACCGTGGCGCTCAACAATCTGGTCAATTCATCGACCGGCGTTAAGGAGTACAACGTGCATTTCGCCGGCGCCATTCTGGCGGCGCTGCCGACGCTCGTCGTCTATGTCGTCTCGGGCCGATATTTCGTGCGCGGTCTCATGGCCGGTTCGGTTAAGGGCTAATCATGGCATTTCTTGAAATCAAGAACCTCGAAAAGAAATTCGGCTCGGTCGATGTGCTGAAAGGCATCTCGCTGGAGATCGGCGAAGGCGGTTTCCTCGTCCTCGTCGGCCCCTCGGGCTGCGGCAAGTCGACCTTGCTCAACACCATCGCCGGACTCGAAATCGGTCACCTCCGGCGAAATCCGCATCGCGGGAAAGAGGGTGAACGAGCTGCATCCCTCGCAGCGCGACATCGCCATGGTGTTCCAGTCCTATGCGCTTTATCCCAACATGACAGTGGCGGGAAACATCGCCTTCGGCATGGAAATCCGCGGCGTGCCGAAGGACGAACGCGAAAAGGCGATCAAGGAAGTGGCCGACACGCTGCAGATCAGCCACCTGCTGGCGCGCAAACCGTCGCAGCTCTCCGGCGGCCAGCGCCAGCGCGTCGCCATGGGCCGCGCCCTGGTGCGCCGCCCGCTGGTGTTCCTGTTCGACGAGCCGCTCTCCAATCTCGACGCCAAGCTGCGCGTCGACATGAGGATCGAGATCAAGCGCCTGCACCAGGCGATGAAGACGACGATCGTCTACGTCACCCACGACCAGATCGAGGCGATGACGCTCGCCACCAAGATCGCCGTGCTTAAGGATGGCGTGCTGCAGCAATTCGGGACTCCGGCCGAGATCTACAACCGGCCGGCCAACATATTCGTCGCCGATTTCATGGGCTCTCCGGCGATGAACCTGCTCGACGCCGATGTTGAAGCGAAGGGCAACAAGCTGACACTCTCGCTCGCCCAGAACGCCGGGCGACCGCTGAAGCTCGACGTGTCATTCGCGCCGCTTGCGGCCTTCGCAGGACGGAAGATCGTCTTCGGCATCCGTCCCGAGGCGATCACCGATCCCGACGGCGCCGACCGGCTGTCGAAGAATATTATCGAGGCGCCATGCATCATCGAGGTGGTTGAGCCCGCCGGCGCCGACACCTTCGCCGTTACCAATCTTGCCGGCAAGCAGGCGGTAGCCCGGCTCAGGGCCGATGCCAATGTCGCGCCCGGCCGGACCATGAAACTCGCCTTCAATCTCGACAAGGCGGTATACTTCGATCCCGACACGCAGTTGCGGATCGCTTAGGTCGAGGAGGCGAACCGCTCCTTGCAGATGCCCAGCGTCTCGGCGATGGGCCGCCTCCACCAGTTCCGTTCCGAAAAAATCTCGACTTCGACGAGCCCGTCATAGCCCGCCGCCTCGATCTGGCGCCTTATGCCGGGAACGTCGATGATGCCGTCGCCCATCATGCCGCGGTCGTTGAGCACGTCGACCGTGGGCACCAGCCAGTCGCAGACATGGAAGCCGAAGATGCGTTTCTGCGCGCCGGCCCGGGCAATGTCGCGCGCGAGATTGGGATCCCACCAGACATGATAGACATCGAGGCAGATGCCAAGCCATGGATCCGGCGGCAGCCTCGATCGCGCTCGCACATGATCGAGCGCTTCCGACAGGAGCGAAAGGCAACTGCGCTCCGCCGCATAGACGGGATGCAGCGGTTCAAGCGCGATCCTGACGCCGAGCTTGCTTGCCGTGTTCGACGAGCAGTGCCGATGCCTCCGCAACTTGCGCGCCGCGCCGCGGCAATGTCCTTGCGAGCCCGCCGGCAGGCCGCCCACCACCATGACGAAGGAGTGCGCGCCGAGCACCGCTGCATCGGCGAGGCCCGGCGGTTGGCCTCGACATTGGCCAGAAGCTCCGCGCTGTCCGCCGCCGGAATGATAGGTGCTGCGGCAATAGCCGGTGACCTTGAGTCCGGCATCGCGGATGCGCCGGGCGATCGCCGCCACGTCCTTGCCTTCGATCTCGCGCCGCCAGGGCGCAATGCCGCCAAAGCCCGCCCGCGCCACCGCCTCGATCGTCTCTTCGATCGGCGTCTGGAAACCGAGCGTCGCCGTGTTGATGGCGCAGAGTTCGGGATGGCCGGCAAGACTCCGCATCATCAGGCCGTAGACGCGCGAGCAGCTGCTTCATGCGCTTCACCGCGAGATCGGGATTGCGCAGCAGCCGCGCCTGATCGGCCAGGCGGAAAATGCCGGCGAAATAGGGGAGCGGCCGCATCGCCTGGGCGCCGCCCACCATGATGAAATGATCCTGATGGCCGTTGAGCCAGGCGAGGAAGACGATGCCGGTCTTGTAGTACTGCGTGGGCGCCCGGAAGATGAGCCGCGACAGCGGCACCGTCGGATCGAGCAGACGCGTGGAAGTTCCTCGCGTTGCCCTTGGCCAGCGCCGCGAGAGCCAGCGACGCGGCGGGCGCGATGGCATCGAAAATGCCGAGCAGCGCATGCGAATGGCCCTTGCGCATCGCCGGCGATCAGTTCGGGATAGTTGAAATCATCGCCCGTATACATCTTGACGCCGGCCGGCAGCCGGCGGCGCATGTCGATTTCCTTCTGCATCATCGAGCAGCGAAATCTTGATGCCGTCGACCTTGGCCAGATTGGCGCCGATCACCGCGAGGCAGGTCTCCATGCGTCTGGGCGAAATCGTTCGCGCCCCAATAGCCCTTGAGTTGCGGATCGAACATCTCGCCCAGCCAGTGCAGGATCACCGGATGATCGGCATCGGCGAGCACGCGCGTATAGACCTTGACGTAGTCGTCCGGCGACTTGGCGACGCGCGCCAGCGCCCGGCTCGCCATCAGGATGATGCGGCCGCCGAGCTTCTGGATGGCATGCAGCTGTTCGAGATAGGCCGCGCACCACGTCATCGAGCGAGCGCGCCTCGGCGCGGATCGAGATGGTCGGTGCCGCAGCCCGAATAGATCAGCGCCGCCCTGGCGTCCCGGCGCATCGGCGAGCGAGCGCTTGATCAGTTCCAGGGCGCCGCGGCCAGTCGAGCCCCATGCCGCGCTGCGAGGTGTCCATCGCCTCGGCGATGCCGAAGCCCTGGTCGAGCAGATAGCGGCGGATAGGCGAGCGTCGCGCTCCCAGTCGATGATCGGGCGTGCCCGAGGGATCGGCGTCGCTCAAGGGATTGACCACGACATGGGCGGCGGCGAAGGCGATGCGGTTGAAGGGCGTGCGCGGCTCTGCGAGCGGCGAGCGGCTCGCCGGTGAGGCGATAGGTTTCGAGCCCGCCCTTGGCGGTGGGAAGCTGGATCTTCATGTTCAGTATCTCACCGTGAGAAGGCCGGCATCGGCCTGGATGATCTGGCCGCGTTGTGTAGGGCAGGAGGCCCTTGGCGAGAGTGGCGGCGATGCGGCCTACTTCCTCCGGCCTGCCGAAGCGCTTGATGACGGTGAGTCCCTCATCGATCAGCTTGTCGTAGCGCGCCTTCGACGGCGCCGTCATGTCGGTCTCGATGAAGCCCGGCTGGATTTCATAGACGCCGATGCCGTCATTGGCGAGCCGTGCCGCGAACAGCTTCGACATCATCGAGACGGCCGCCTTGGAGACGCAATATTCGCCGCGCGCGATCGAGACGGCGATCGCATTGGCGGAGGAAATCGTGACGATGCTGCGGTGGCCGGCGGGCGCGGGGCGCGCCAGCAGCCGCCGCGCGAAGGCCTGGGTGAGAAAGAAGGTGCCGCGCGTATTGACGGCGAGGCAGCGGTCGTAGCTTTCCGCGCGTGACATCGAGGAGATCGCCGCGGTTCATCACCGACACGCCGGCATTGTTGACGAGCGTCGTCAAGGGGCCGATTGCGGCTTCCGCCGCGTCGAGCATGCGCGCGTGACCGGCGCAGATCGGAAATATCGCCGACCACCGCGGCGGACTTGCGCCCCATGGCCGTGATCTCCCCTGCTGCGGCACGGAGCTCGGCCGAATCGGCGACATCGTTGACGGCGACATCGAAGCCTTCGGCGGCGAGCGCCAGGCGATGGCCTTGCCGATGCCGCGCCTGGCGCCGGTGACCAATGCCGCACCGGTCATGCTGGGCCTCGATCTTCTTCAGCGTCTCCGGGGTGCAGACGAGGCGCAGGATGGTGCGGGTGTTGAAATCGAGCCGCTCGGCCAGCGCCCGCTCGCTCATCAGGTCGCGCTCGAAGACGATCGATCCGGTGAAACGGTTGGTGAGATAGTAATAGCCGATGGCCGCGATGGTGATGTTGACCTGGACCGGCATCGAGCCCGTTGCGGAACAGGCCCGCCGCGGCGCCCCGCTCCAGCAATTGCCGCATGCGTTCGACGAAGGGGCGGCTCATCTCCCGCATCTGCGCCGGAATCCTTGATGTGCCGTGCCTTGTGCAGGTTCTCGCTGTTGACGAGGGTGATGAATTCCGGATTGTCGAGGTAATATTTCCAGGTGAAGGCGACGAGGGTCTTGAGCGCTTCGACCGGATCGAGCCTGTCGAGTTCGAGCTTCGCCTCGGCGGCGCGGAAGTCGCCATAGGCGTCTTCGAGCACGATGCGGAACAGTTCCTCCTTGTTGCCGAAATAATGATACATCATGCGCTTGTTCGACTTGGCGCGCGCGCGCGATGTCGTCGACCCGGGCGCCGCCCAGGCCCTTGCGGGCGAATTCCGCCTTCGCCGCCGCCAGAATGCGCTGCCGTGTGGCATCCGGATCGCGGGCTCTTTGCGGTTTTTTTCGCCAGCATGCTGCGGGCCGCCTCCCGCCGGCTTGAAATAACGAACCGGTTAGTTATAATTAACCCAGAGCCGGGAACCTGGCAAGAGCGGTTGCGAGACGGGATCGATGTACGATTATGTGATCGTGGCGGCGGATCGGCGGGCTGCGTGCTGGCGGCCAGGCTTCAGCGAAATGGCCGACGCCAAGGTGCTGCTGATCGAGGCGGGTCCGCGCGATCGCGATCCCTACATCCACATGCCGGTCGGCTTCTTCAAGATGACCAGCGGGCCGCTGACCTGGGGCTATCGAGACGGCGCCCTTGCGCCATGCCAACAACCGCGTCGCCGTCTATCCGCAGGCCCGCGTGCTCGGCGGCGGCAGTTCGATCAATGCCGAAATCTATACGCGCGGCTGCCCCGAGGATTACGACGCATGGGCGGCGGAATTCGGCTGCAAGGGCTGGAGCTGGAAGGATCTCAAGCCCTATTTCATCAAGTCGGAAGGCAACACCCGGCTGGGCGGCAGCGAGCATGGGGTCGACGGCCCGCTCGGCGTTTCCGATCTCGTCAGTCCCAACCGCGTGTCGCTTGCCTATGTGCAGGGCTGCATGGATTTCGGCATGCCGTACAATTCCGATTTCAATTCCGGCAAGCAGGAAGGCGCGGGCCTCTATCAGACGACGATCCGCAACGGCCGCCGCTGCAGCGCCGCCGTCGCCTATCTGCGGCCGGCGAGGAAGCGCACCAATCTCACGGTCAAGACCCGCTGTCTTCGTCACCCGCATTCTGATCGAGAAGGGCAAGGCCGTGGGCGTCGAGATCGTCGAGGGCGGTGGCACGCAGCGCATCGATGCCGCGAGCGAAGTGATCGTGACCGCCGGCGCCATCGGCTCGCCCAAGCTGCTGATGCTCTCCGGCATCGGCCCCGCGGCGCATCTGAAGGAAAAGGACATCACCGTCATCCATGACCTTCCAGGCGTCGGCCAGAATCTGCACGACCACTTCTCCACCGATGTCACCTGGGTGCTGAACGGCGCCGCACTCCTACGACAAGTACAAGAAGATGCACTGGCAGGCCTGGGCCGGGCTGCAATATCTGCTGTTCCGATACGGGTCCTGTTGCCTCCAACATCGTCGAAGCCGGCGCCTTCTGGTGGAGCGACCGCAGCGAGAAGACGCCCGATCTGCAATTTCATTTTCTGGCCGGCGCCGGTGTCGAGGAAGGTGTCGGCACGGTGCCGGGCGGCAATGGCGCCACCTGCAATTCCTATCACACGCGGCCGCGCTCGCGCGGCAGCGTCACGCTGCGCTCCAGCAATCCGGCGCGATCCGCCGATCGTCGATCCCAATTCCTTTGCCGAACCCTACGATCTCGACCGCCATATCGATGCGCATCAAGATCACCCAGGAGGTGGGCCGCACCCGCTCCATGCGCCGCTTCGTGGCGCGCGAACATTTCCCGGGCCTCGCCTGCAAGACGAAGAAGGACTATGAGGATGTGGCCCGCGCCAATGCGCGCTCGTCCTATCATCCGGTCGGCACCTGCAAGATGGGCACCGACGAGATGGCGGTGGTCGATACGCATTGCTGAGGTTGCGCGGCATCGAAGGCTTGCGCGTCTGCGACAGCTCGATCATGCCGCGCATCGTTTCGGCCAACACCAATGCGCCCACCATCGCCATTGCAGAAAAGGCCGCGGACCTGATCCGCGGCAACAGGTGAAGAATGCCGAAAATCGTTTCCGCCGCCGAAGCCGTGCAAGGTCATCGCCGATGGCGCCACCGTCACCGTCAATTCCTCTTCGGGCCTGTGCTGCCCCGATGCGGTGCTGAAGGCGCTCGGCGAGCGTTTCGACCGCGAGGCGCATCCGCAAGGACCTCACCATGCTGCATCCGATCGCGGCCGGCGATATCTATGGCGTCAAGGGCGTCGATCACATCGCCAAGCCGGGACTGATCGCGCGCATCATCGGCGGCTCCTATCCCTCGGGGCCGTCATCGGCCGAACCGCCGCTGCATCTGGCAGATGCTCGGCGCGCAACGAGATCGCCGCCTACAACGTGCCCTCCGGCATCATGTTCGACATGCACCGCGAGGCGGCGGCGAAGCGCCCCGGCGTGCTCACCAAGGTCGGTCTCGATACCTTCGTCGATCCCGATCGCGAAGGCTGCGCCATGAATGCCAAGGCGGCCGCCGCGCCGATCGTCAAGAAGATCAAGTTCGAGGGCGAGGAATGGCTCTATTTCCCGGCCATCGTTCCCGATGTCGCCATCATCCGCGCCACCTCGTCGGACGAGCGCGGCAATCTCACCTTCGAGCAGGAAGGCGCCTATCTCGGCGCGCTCGATCTCGCCATGGCCGCCCACAACAATGGCGGCATCGTCATCGCCCAGGTCAAGCGCGTCGTCGAGAACGAAACGCTCAAAGCCGCATGACGTGCACGTTCCGGGCATCCTCGTCGACTATATCGTCGAGGCGCCGGACCAGTGGCAGACGACGCAGACGCCCTATGATCCCGGCGATTTCCGGCGAGGTGTTCAAGCCGCTCGTCACCTTCAGCCTCATGGAATTGGGCATCGGCAAGGTGATCGCGCGGCGCGTCGCCCAGGAACTCAAGGCAGGGCTGGGCCGTCAATCTCGGCTTCGGCGTTTCCGCCAATGTGCCGCGCATCTTCCTCGAGGAGGGCCTGCACGGCAAGGTCACCTGGGTGATCGAGCAGGGCGCGGTGGGCGGCGTTCCGCTGCTCGACTTCCAGTTCGGCTGCTCGTCCAATGCCGAAGCCATCGTGCCTTCGCCCCATCAGTTCACCTACTTTCAGGCCGGCGGGCTTCGATTGCTCGCTGCTCTCCTTCCTGCAGATCGACAGCTCACGGCTCGGTCAATGTTTCGAAGCTCGGCGTCAGGCCGCATGTGACGGCGGGTGCCGGCGGCTTCGTCGACATCACGGCGCGGGCCAAGAAGATCGTCTATTCCGGGCTTCTTCAATGCCGGCGCCAAGATGGAGATCGTGGACGGCAAGCTCAGGATCGACAAGGAGGGCAAGGTGAAGAAGCTGGTGCGCGAGGTCGAGCAGGTCTCCTTCTCCGGCCGCCGCGCCGTGGCGCAGGGCCAGGACGTCACCTATGTCACCGAGCGCTGCGTGATGAAGCTGACGCCGGAGGGAATCGTCGTCACCGAAATCGCCCCCGGCGTCGATCTGCAAGCGCAATATTCTGGATCAATCGGAGTTTCCGCTGATCGTCGCACCCGATCTGAAGCCGATGGAGAAGGCGCCTGTTCCGGCCCGAGCCGATGGGGCTTGAGCTCCATGGCTGACACCGGCGACACGCGCATCAGGCTCGAGGTCGATGGCCATGTCGCGATCATCACCATCGCGCGGCCGGAGAAGCTCAACGCGCTCGATTATGAGATGGTGCTGGCGCTCGAGCGCGCCGCGCATCTGATCGAGGCGATGCGCGAGGTGCGCGTCGCGATCATCACCGGCGAGGGCGAAAAATCCTTCTGCGCCGGCGGCGACATCGAGGCCTGGTCGAGATTGGGCGCCCGAAGATTTCGGCATGGCCTGGGTGCGCCACGGCCACCGCGCCTTCGATGCGCTGGCGCGGCTGCGTCAGCCGCTGATCGCGGCCCTCAACGGCCACACGCTGGGCGGCGGGCTCGAGCTCGCGGCCACCGCCGATTTCCGCATCGCCGAGGCGCATGTGAAACTGGGCGCGCCCGAAACCGGCCTCGGCATCATTCCCGGCTGGTCGGGCACCCAGCGCAGCGTGCGCCGCTTCGGCTCGCAGACTGGTGCGCCGCATGGCGCTTGCTCGGCGAGGTTTTCACCGCCGAAGAGGGCATGCGTTTGGGGCTTGTCGATCAGGTGGTTGGCCACGGGCGCATCGCTTGAGGCCGCGCGCGACATGGCCGCCCGCATCGCGGCGCGCGGGCCCGCCGCCACCCAGGCAACCAAGATGCTCGATCAATGCGGCGGAAGGCGAGGAGGTCGAACGCCCGCTCGAGGCGCTCGCCGGCCAGGTTGCTGCCGCCAGCGCCGATCTCAAGGAAGGTGTCGCCGCCTTCCGCGACAAGCGCAAGCCGGAGTTCTGAGCGGCCGCGCTGCCACATGATCAAGTAGGAACCGGCGCGTCTTCGCGCAGCAGACCCTGGCGCTTCAGATCGTACCAGAGTTCGGTCGGGATCGGATGGCTGACCCAGGCGATGTTCTGTTTCATCTGTTCGACGGTGCGGGTTCCGGGCACGTGGGCAGCGATTGCCGGATGGGCGAGCAGAAACTGCAGGGCGGGGGCGGCGAGCGGCACCTTGTAAACCTTGCACACGGCCTCGATCTTGCGCACCTTTTCCATGATGGGTTCGGGGGCCGGCCGATAATTGTATTTGGCACCGGGCACCGCTCCGGTGGCGAGAATGCCGCTGTTGAGACCGCCGCCGATCACCACTGCCGCATTGCGCTTGACGCAGAGCGGCAACAGCTCGCCGAGTGAATCCTGTTCCAGGAGCGTGTAGCGGCCGGCGACCAGCAGGCAGTCGAAGTCGCCGTGCCTGAGGAAATCGTAGGAGACCTGCCAGTCGTTGACGCCGACGCCGATCGCCTTAACTGCGCCCTGCTCGCGCAGCTTGACCAGCGCCCGGTAGCAGCCGTCCATCGCCTGCTTGAAATAGACCTTCTGCTTCTCCGGCCCATGGGTGAAGACGTCGCAATCGTGAATGAAGAGGATGTCGATGCGCTCGAGGCCGAGCCGCTGCAGCGAGTCCTCGAAGGAGCGCATGGTGCCGTCGTAGGAATAGTCGAAATGGCAGGTGAAAGGCAGGCCGTCGACCCACGGCTTGAAATCGGTGGTCTTGCGCGGCGAGACCTTGAGCACCCGGCCCACCTTGCTCGACAGCACATAATCATCGCGCGGCTTCCAGCGCAGGCTGTGGCCGAGGCGCGCCTCCGAAAGCCCGTGGCCGTAGTAAGGCGCGGTATCGAAATAGCGCATTCCGGCATTCCAGGCATGCTGCACCATGGCGTCCGATTCGGCCTCGCCGATCGGCTTCAGGAAATTGCCGATGGGAGCGGCGCCGAAACCCATGTCGGTGACCTTGAGGGTGCTGCGCCCGAATTTCCGCCAATTGATGCCGGCCATGTTGGCACTCTCCCGCCTCGCGCTTTCCGGCACGCTACATGCAGTAACCAATTGGTTCAATATCGCCGTGACGATGGCATGCGGCAGCCGCCGCGGCTACAGTGACCCATGGCTTTCGACATCGCCGCCATCGGCGAACCCCTCTATGAGCTCAACCGCCAACCGGACGGCCGCTTTCTGCAGGGCTTCGGCGGCGATACCTCCAATGTGGCGATTGCCGCAAGCCGGCTCGGCGCGCGCACGGCCTATGTGACGCGGCTCGGCTGCGACATGTTCGGCGATGCCCTGCTCGAACTGTGGGCGAAGGAGGGGGTCGATGCCTCAGCCGTTGCCCGCGATGAAGAGGCATCGACCGGCATTTACTTCGTCACCCATGACGAGGGCGGCCATCAATTCACCTATCTGCGCAAGGGTTCCGCCGCCAGTCGCCTGACGGCGCGTGATGTGCCGGACGGGCTCATTGCGGAAGCGCGGTATCTGCATGTCTCGGGGATAAGCCAGGCGATCGGCGAAATCGCGGCCGCCGCCGTCGACCATGCCATTGCCGTCGCGGCGCAAGGCCGGTGTGGCGATCTCCTACGATACCAATTTCCGGCCGAAGCTCTGGTCTGCGGACAAGGCGCGGCGCGCCGTCGAGCGCACCGCCGCCCACGCCGCCATCCTCAAGACCTCGATGGAAGATGCCGCCGCTCTCCTGCAATTGCGCGATCCTGAGGCGACTGCCCGTCACTTCATCGCACTCGGCAGCAAGACGGTGATCGTGACGCTCGGCGGCGACGGCGTTCTAGTGGCGGCGGCGGCACGGAGCGCCATGATCCCCGGCTTCAGGGTCGATGCGGTCGATGCAACCGGGGCCGGCGATGCCTTCACCGGCGCGTTGCTGGCGGAGCTCGCACGCGGCGAAGAGCTGTTCGCCGCCTGCCGCTTCGCCAATGCTGCGGCCGCCCTCTCGACGCTGGGCTATGGGGCAATCGCGCCTTTGCCGCGCCGCGACGATGTGATGCGGTTTCTGGCAAAACGGGAGGAGGCGAAACGATCATGACCGGCGCCAGGCTGTTCCTTGAATTAAAGCACCGGCTGGGCGAAGCCATTATCTGGCATGAGGCCCAAGCCTGCCTTTATTGGATCGACCTGCTCGATCCCGCCCTGTTCCGTCACGATCCGGCAACCAGCAAGACTCAGTCCTTTCCCTTGCCTCTGGCGCCGCCGCTCGGCGCCATCGTGGCGACCGAGGATGCCGATCTGCTGCTCGTTACCCATCGCAAGGGCCTGTCGCTGCTACGCCTCTCCAGCCGGAAGATCACGCCCTATGCCGATCCTGAGGCGGGCCGCGACGCCATCATCTACAACGACGCCAAATGCGACCGCTGGGGCAGGCTCTGGGTTGGCACCTCGCATTACCTCGAAAAAGAGCCGCGCGGTGCGCTGTGGTGCCTGGCGCGCGACGCGCGGCATGCTCTGGGCGATGCGGGCTTTGCCGTCGCCAATGGTCCCGCCTTCTCGCCCGACGGCCGCAGCATGTATTTCAACGACAGCCTCGGCCGCCAGACGCTTGTCTACGATATTGGCGAAACGGACCCTGCCGCGCAATCGCCGCGTGTTTGCTGGCTTCGGCCCGGAGGGCTTGCCCGATGGCGTCATCGTCGACAGTGAAGGCTGCCTGTGGATCGCCCATTGGGGCGGAGCGCGGATCACCCGGCTGTCGCCCAAAGGCGAAAGATTGGCCGTTCATCCTGCCGGCGCTCAATGTCACCACCATGTGTTTTGCGGGACCCGATTACAAGACGCTCTACATCGCCACGGCGCGCGACGGCATGGATGATGCAGCACTCGCCGCCATGCCGCTATCGGGCAGCCTGTTCATCCTTGAGACCGATGTGAAGGGTTTGCCCGAACCACTGATGCGGATGCGTTTCAATCCGGGTTGAGGCGAAAGTCCTTGCCTTCGGGAAGCGTCTGGCCGCCATCGACGATGATGGTGGTGCCGGTGATATAGGAGGCATCGTCGGAGGCGAGAAACAGCGCGGCGTTGGCAATGTCGCGCGGCGTTCCGAGGCGGCCGAGGGGCACGGCCTCCTCCATCGACCTGATGAAGGTGGCGCTGCGCTGCTGCTGCACGCCTTCGGTCAGGATGTTGCCGGGCTCGACGCCGTTGACGGTGATGCCGTAGCTGGAAAACTCCAGAGCCGCCGCCTTGATGAAGCCGTTGATGCCGGCCTTCGACGCCGAATAATGGCCATGGCCGGGGCTCGTCACGCGCGGGCCGGTGATCGAGGAAGTGAACACCATGCGGCCGTAGCGCCTGGATTTCATGTGCGCGCAGGCGGCGCGGGCTGCGAGATAGGTGCCCTTGAGATTGACGGCCATGCACCCGGTCCCATTCGTCGGGCTCGATGTTTTCAATGAGCGTCCAGGGATAGATGCCGGCATTCTGCACCAGAATGTCGAGACCGCCGAAATGCGCGACGCGTCGAGGCCACGGCGCGCTCGGCGTGATCCTTCCGCGAAATATCGGTCTCGACGAAGTGGCCGGCAATGCCTCAGCGCGGTCTTGCGTCCAGCTTCCGTCGTCCGTATCGGCGATAACGATGCGGGCGCCTTCCGCGGCAAAGCGTTCGGCGATGCCTGCACCGATGCCGCGGGCGGCGCCGATCACCAGCGCGACGCGATTTTCGAGGCGGCCCGTCATGCGAGCCTCTGGCGGATCGTAAGCTTGACGGTGTCGAGCAGCACCGCGGCGAGCACCAGTCCACCCAGGATCATCTGCGTGTAATGGGCGGGAAGCCCCATCAGATTGATCGCCGTGTGGATCGACGACAGCAGCAGCACGCCGGCATAGACGCCGGGCAATTGCCCGATGCCGCCCTTGAGGCTGACGCCGCCGATCACCACTGCGGCGAAGGCGTTGAACAGCATGCCGGTGCCGAGATTGGCGGTGGCGCCCGAGGTGCGGATGGCGAGCAGCCAGCCGGCCAGACCGGCGATGGCGCCGGCCAGCACGAAGGTGATGACGATCAGCCGGTCGACCTTGATGCCGGCCCGGAAGGCTGCGACCGCATTGCCGCCGATCATGGTGACATGCCGGCCGAAGGGCGTTTTGGCCAGGATGAAGGTGAAGAGCGCGAAACAGGCGATGGCGATCCAGGCGATCAGCGGAATGTAGAGCGAAAGTCTCGATGCCGATGACCCGGAGCGACGGCGCCAGGTCCTGGGCCGAGCGGCCGCCGGAAATCGCCACGACGAGGCCGCGCACCCAGATGTAGGAGGCGAGCGTCACGATGAAGGCGTTCATCTTGAGCCCGACCACCAGCCAGCCGTTGATGGCGCCGATCACGCCGCCGACGACAAGGGCGATGAGCAGCGACACCGGCAGCACCAGCCATTCCGGCGTGAAGGTGTAGCCGAGGCCGATGCCGCGGGAGCAGAACAGGATGCCGGTCACCATGGCGGTGAGCGCCGCGACCGACTCGACCGACAGATCCATGTTGCCGGCGATGATGACGATGGCGAGGCCGATCGCCATGACGCCGACGAAGGTCGATTGCTCGACGATGTTGGCGAAGATGCCGATCTGGAAAAATTGCGGGATCGTCAGCGAGAACACGGCGAGCACGACCACGAGCATGAACCAGACGAGATTGTCGAGCACGAACTCGATGAGCGCCCTTTGGCGGGAACCGATCATGATGGATGTCCGTGAAGTGTCCCGGGCCGGGCGCGGCCCGGGACCGTTGCGGGTGGCTATTCGACCGGCATGATCTTGTCGGCGGGCGCCTTCAGATTGCCCCAGAAGCGCGCTTCGTCGATATTGTCCTTGGTGATTGCCGCACCCGGGATCTTCAGGTTCGGCCCCCAGGCTTCGATCGTCAAGGTCGAGTCGAGGCCCAGCACCTTATAGGTGCCGGCCTTGATCTCCTGCTTGTTCACGACCTTGTCGGCGAACATGGCGATGGCCGCGGCCTGGGCATAGAGCGGCTGCTCGACTTCGACCTGCTCCCAGCCCTTGCGGATGAGATCGAGGCCGACCGGCGCGCCGTTCGACGACACCAGCATGACATCGCCCGGCTTCTTGCCCTTGGCTTCCAGCGAGGCGACGGCGGCCACCGCCAGATGCGCGGCATGCACGAAGATCAGGTCGATGTCGGGATTGGCCACCATCTGGTCGGAGACGATGGTTCCGGCATTCGAGGCTTCCCACAGCATGGCGGGCAGCGAGATGATCTGCGACGCCCGCGAACTCCTTCATCTTCTCCTCGAAGCCCTTCTGGATGTCGAGCGTGTAGGGATCGGCCGGGTCGCCGAGCACCTGCAGGATCTTGCCCTTCACATCGCCCTTCTTCTCCTTCAGCAGCCGCTGGATTTCGCCGGCCGCGACATAGCCGATCTCGACGGTGCCGGCGACCGAGGTGAAGTCGGACGGCGTCGAGGTGATCTGGCGGTCGAAGATCATGACCGGAATGCCGGCCGCCCGGGCCTTTTCGATCGACGGCTTCAGGGCGTTGAAGTCGACGGCGGCGAGGATGATCGCTGCGGGCTTGAGGATGATTGTGTCGTTCATCTGGCTCTGCTGCAGATCGGTCTTGTTGTCGGCATTGAGCGTCACCGTCTCATAGCCGACGTCCTTCAGGAACTTCTCGATGGCGCTGACCGACTCCGTCTGGAATTCGTCGAGCAGCGTCGGCACCATGTAGTAGATCTTGCCTTTCGACTGGGCCAAGACCGGCGAAAGCAGCGCCAGGGCGGCAAGCGCCAAGGCACCCATCAATGCACTGAGCAATCGTTTCATGTGACGTCTCCTGTTGTCATTCTTGGTTTTGGACCATTCGGTCTCATTTCTTGGGCGGGACCCGCGCGGGTCTCGCCGGTGATCATGCGGACGACTTCGTCGGGACTGGTCGTCGCCCGCGCCACATCGCCCGCCACCTTGCCCTGGCGGATGACCACGATGCGGTCGGCCACCTGGAAGGCCTGCGCCATGATATGGGTGATGATGACGACGCCGATGCCCTGCGCCGCGATGCGTTTGATCATGTCGAGGCCGCGCCGCGTCTGCTCGACGCCGAGCGCCGCGAAAGGCTCGTCGAGCAGCACCAGCCTGCCGCCCCAGTGGACGAAGCGGTTGAGCTCGATGGCCTGGCGCTGGCCGCCGGACAGATGCTCGACATTGATGCGCAGCGACGGAATACTTGGTGCCGGCATTGGCCATGGCCTTTTCGACCGCCGCCTGCATCTCGCCTTCCTGCAGAATGGGAATGCCGAAGGTGCGCTTGACGATCTCGCGGCCCATGAAGAAATTCGCCACCACATCGACATTGGTGCACAGCGACAGGTCCTGATAGACGGTCTCGATGCCCGCCGCCTTGGCTTCGGCGGGCGAGGTGAAATCGCGTTCCTCGCCCTCGAAGATCACCTTGCCGGAAGTGGCGCGCAGTCCGCCGGCGATGATCTTGACCAGCGTCGATTTGCCGGCGCCATTGTCGCCGAGCAGCGCCACCACCTCGCCGCGGTCAATGTCGAAGCTGACGCCGCGCAGCGCTTCGATGGCGCCGAAATTGCGCGTGATATTGTCGAGTTGCAGGAGGGGCGAGGCCGCGTTCATGCTGACGCGAGATCAACACATCCAAAAAATCAAAGCAAATGGATTTCAAGAAATGCGGCTGAGACACGTCTCGATCGGGTGATTGTTGTCAATGATGCAGACGAGCTTGAACTTACGGCGGACCCCGGCTACATCGCCGATACAGGCAATGGAGACCGTCTGTGAAGGTCCGCATCGGCATCAATCCGATCACCTGGACCAACGACGATGTGCCGGAACTTGGCGGCGACACGCCGCTCGAGGTCTGCCTGAGCGAGACGAAGCAGGCGGGCTATGCCGGTACCGAACTCGGCGGCAAGTTTCCGCGACAATCGGCGGAACTGAAGCCCATCATGCAGCGCCACGGGCTCGCCGTGATTTCGGGCTGGTATGACGGCCGCTGCGATGAAAAGGAGGTCGCCGCAGAAATGGATGCGATCGGGCCCCATCTCCAGCTTCTGAAGGACATGGGCTGCGACCCATGTGGTCTATGCCGATACGTCGCGTGGCCGCCATGGCGCCATCTGGGAGCCGATCTCGCAAGCGCCCCGCGCTGCGGCCGGAGGAATGGCCGGCCTATGGGCGCAAGCTGACGCAGCTTGCCGAACGCATGGCGGATTTCGGCGTGCGCATGGCCTTCCACCACCACATGGGAACCATCGTCGAAACCGACGCCGAAGTAGGCCTGCTGATGAAGCATACGGGCGAGGCGGTCGGTCTGCTCTATGATACCGGGCATTCGACCTTCTCGGGCGGCGATCCCTTGCAGCCTCATCAAGACGCATGTGAAGCGCGTCGTGCATGTCCATTGCAAGGATGTCGCGCAAGCCGTGCTCGAACGGCCCGCGCCGAGGACATGAGTTTCATGGGCGCGGTGATGGAGGGCATCTTCACCGTGCCGGGCGATGGCTTCATCGATTATCCGGCGATCCTGCGGGTTCTGGCGGAGGCGGATTATTCCGGCTGGCTGGTGGTCGAAGCCGAACAGGATCCCAAGAAGGCGCATCCGCTGACCTATGCCACGATGGGTTTCAAGAACCTGTCGCGCATGGCGAAGGAGGCGGGCTTTACGGTTGAAAATTAATTGGGGCGGAAGTTTCCGCCCGCAGAAGGAACCAGTGCTGAAAGCGTAACCTAGAAACTGAAAATGCAACTGGTCCGCCGGCCGCGATCACGGCTGGCGGAGATAATTAACAGGAGGAAACATGTTCTCGCTTGCGAAAATCATGAAACCGGTGCTCGGCCTTCTGGCCGGGCTGACACTGCTGTCGGCGGCCGCCGGACTTGCTGCCGCCGATGAAACCCGCGTTGTGTTCGTGACCCATGGCCAGAGCGGCGATCCCTACTGGTCGGTCGTCAAGAACGGCATGGACGATGCCGCCAAGACGCTCGGCGTGAAGGCCGAATATCTGGCGCCGAAACCTTCGACATGGCCAAGATGGCCCAGATGATCGACGCCGCGGCGGCCTCGAAGCCCGACGGCCTCGTGGTTTCGATCGCCGATCCGGCGGCCCTCAGCGAACCGGTGAAGAACGCGGTTGCCGCCGGCATTCCGGTGATCGTCATCGACTCCGGCGGCGGCAAGCTGACCAAGGAACTCGGCGGCCTGCTCTATCTCGGGCAGAGCGAATACGAAGCGGGCGTCATGGCCGGCGAACGCGTCAAGAAGCTCGGCGTCACCAAGGCCGTCTGCGCCAACCATGAGGTCGGCAATGTCAGCCTCGATGACCGCTGCGCCGGTTTTGCCAAGGGCCTCGGCGTCGACGTGCCGGTGCTCAACGGCGTGATGGACCCGACGGAGATGAAGAACCGCATCATCGCCTATCTCAACACCAATGCCGGACACGCAGTTCGTGCTGACCGTCGGCATCGGCGGCGCCGAGCCGGGGCTGGCCGCCCTCGACGAGCTTGGCCTCACCGGCAAGGTGAAGATCGGCACCTTCGACCTGTCGCCGACCATCCTGCAGGCGACCGCCGACGGCAAGATGGAGTGGGGCATCGACGCCCAGCAATATGCGATGGGCTATATTCCGGTCGTGATGTTCGACCTGTGGAAGAAGTACAAGATCGCGCCGATCGCCGACTATCCGACGGCCCGGGCTTCGTCACCGAGGAAACGGCGCCTCGGTCATCGATCTGGCCAAGCAGGGCAAGCGCTAATCCTCTGCATGGCGGCTGGCCGCGTGGCCGGCCGCCATGGCAATGATTGCTTGGAGGATCGGGCATGAGCGCTTGAGGTGAAGGACGAACGGGTCCGCGCTGTTCCGTTGCTTGGCCGGCTGCTCAGCCGGCCGGAGCTTGGGGCGGTCGCCGGAACGGTTCTCATCTTCGTGTTCTTTGCGGATCACGGCCGGCGACAGCGGCCTGTTCAGCGCCAAGGGCATCGTCAATTTCCTCGAAGTCTCGGCCCAGCTCGGCATTCTCGCGGCGGCGGTGGCGCTGCTGATGATCGCCGGCGAATTCGATCTCTCGGTCGGCTCGATGATCGGCTTTGCCGGCATCATCATCGCCATTCCGCCCATCATGTGGGGCTGGCCGGTCTGGGCCTCGGTGCTGCTGGCCTTCGCCAGCTGCGCTTTCGTGGGCTATCTCAACGGCCTCATCGTGGTGCACACCGGGCTTCCGTCCTTCATCGTGACGCTCGGCAGCCTGTTCATGCTGCGCGGCCTCACGCTCGGGCGTCACGCGCGGCATCACCGGGCGCACCCAGGCCTCGGGCCTGCATGAATATTCCGCCGGCGACTGGATTACGCCGCTGTTCGCCGGCCAGGTTCTGCAAGACGCCCATCCGCTGGCTTGCCGAGCTTGGCGTGATCGGCAAGCGCGCCGACGGCTTGCCCGCGATCAGCGGCATTCCGGTGTCGATCGTCTGGTGGATCGGGCTTGACGCTGTTCTTCACCTGGCTGCTGATGCGCACGCGCTTCGGCAACTGGATCTTTGCGTCGCGGCGGCGAAGCCAATGCGGCGCGCAACATGGGCGTGCCCGTGGCCCGCACCAAGATCACGCTGTTCATGCATGACGGCGCTTGCCGCCGCGCTCTTTGCGACCATCCAGGTGCTGGTGACCGGCTCCGCCGATACGCTGCGCGGCAACCTGAAGGAGTTCGAGGCGATCATCGCCGTGGTCATCGGCGGCACGCTGCTGACCGGCGGCTATGGCTCGGCGATCGGCGCCATGTTCGGCGCGCTGATCTTCGGCGTGGTGCAGATGGGCATCTTCTATACCGGCATCGACACCGACTGGTTCAAGCTGTTCATGGGCGCCATGATGGTGATCGCGGTGCTGTTCAACAGCTATGTGCGCACCCGCGCCATGAGGAGCCGCTGATGGATGCGCCGCTCGTCGAACTCAAATCCGTCAGCAAGTATTTCGGTTCGGTCATCGCGCTCAAGGACGTGTCCTTCGATGTGCGCCCCGGCGAGGTCCATTGCCTTCTCGGCGACAATGGCGCCGGCAAATCGACCCTGATCAAGGTGCTGTCCGGGGTTCATCTGCCCGATGAAGGCGAGATTCTGGTGGGCGGCACGCACACGCGCTTCGCTTCGCCGAAGGACACGCTCGATAAGGGCATCGCCACGGTCTATCAGGATCTGGCGCTGGTGCCGCTGATGAGCGTTGCGCGCAATTTCTTCCTCGGCCGCGAGCCCCTGAAGAAAACCGGTCCGCTGCAGCCAGTTCGACGTCGACTATCGCCAACCGCACGGCCTATCAGCGAACTCTCGGACATGGGCATCCAGCTGCGCGATCCCGAGCAGCCGGTCGGCACGCTTTCGGGCGGCGAGCGGCAGTGCCTGGCCATCGCGCGGGCCATTCATTTCGGCGCCAAGGTGCTGATCCTCGACGAGCCGACCTCGGCGCTCGGGGTTCACCAGGCCTCGGTCGTGCTGAAGCTCATCGTGCAGTCCAAGGCGCGGGGCATCGGCGTCATCTTCATCTCGCACAATGTGCATCATGCCTATGTGGTGGGCGACCGCTTTACGCTTCTGAAGCGCGGCAAGAGCGCCGGAACCTATCTGAAGAACGAGATCAGCCGCGACCAGCTGCTCAATCTGATGGCGGGCGGCAAGGAACTGGTCGATCTCGAGCAGGAAATCGTCAAACTCAAGCAACGGGAAACGCCAGATGCATGGATCGCATCGGCGTTGGCCTGATCGGCACCGGCTTCATGGGCAAGTGCCATGCCATGGCCTTTGGCGCGGTGAAGGCGGTGTTCGGCGACGTTCCCGCATATCGACCGGGTGGCGCTCTGCGATGTCGATGCCTCCGCATGCCAAGCTGAAGGCCGACGAATTCGGATTTGCCCGCGCCACAACAAACTGGCGCGACCTGCTCGCTGATCCGGCCATTCATCTCATCTCGATCACATCGCCTAACGGCATGCACCGCGAAATGGCTGTCGCCGCGCTCGAAGCGGGCAAGCATGTGTGGTGCGAAAAGCCCATGGCGCTGACGCTTGCCGATGCGCGAAGCGATGACGGCTGCGGCAGCGAAAGCCAAGGGACAGGTTACGGCGCTTGGGCTATGCCTATTTGCGCAACCCTGCCCTGCAATATGCAAAGCAGCTCATCGGCGAAGGCGCCATCGGCGAGGTGTTTGATTTCCGCGGCAGCGTTGATGAAGACTACATGGCCGATCCTTCGCTGCCATGGTCATGGCGGCTGACGCGCCAGGACGCGGGCCTCGGCACGCTGGGCGATTTGACCTGCCATCTGGTTTCGCTGGCCCATGAACTGATGGGCGAGATCGGCAGCCTCTGCGCCATGGCCGATGTGGTTCATCGACAAGCGGCCGGTTATTCCGGCATGCGTGAGTTTTGGAAGCGATTCAGGCGTGACTGGCTCGCCGTGCTTGGGCTGGGACTCATCGTTGTGTTTCTCGCGGCCGCCATTCTAGCTCCATGGCTCGCGCCCTATGATCCATCGGAGCAGTTCTTCGACGGCCTGACCGCTCGAGGGCTCGCCGCTGCCTCCCGATGCGCGGTTCTGGTTCGGCACCGATACCAATGGCCGCGACCAGTTCTCCCGGCTGCTTTATGGAGCGCGGACATCGCTGCTCATCGGCATTGTCGCCAATGGCATCGCGGTATCGATCGGCACGGCGCTCGGCCTGGTGGCCGGCTATGTGCGCGGCCTCGTGGGCGCCGCCATCATGCGCTTCACCGATCTGATGATGGCCTTTCCGCCCCTGCTTCTCGCCATCGCGCTCGCCGCCATCCTCAAGCCCGGCCTCAATATCGTCATTCTGGTGATCGCGCTGGTGAACTGGGTGCAGATCGCCCGCGTGATCTATACCGAAACGGTGGCACTTTCGGAGCGGGAATATATCGAGGCGGCGCGCGCCATGGGGGCTGGAACGGTGCGCATTCTTCTGCGCCATCTGCTGCCGCATCTCGTTCCCACCGTCATCGTCTATGCAACGCTCGGCATCGCCACCACCGTGCTGCTCGAATCCATGCTCTCCTTCCTCGGCCGCGGCGTGCAGCCGCCGACGCCCGCCTGGGGCATGATGATCTTCGAGAGCCAATCCTATTTCCTCAATGCGCCCTGGCTGGTGTTCATTCCGGGCGCCGCCATTCTGATCCTGGCGCTGGCCTTCAATCTGGTCGGCGACGGCTTGCGCGATGCGCTCGACCCCACCCAAAGGGGGCGCGGCTGATGCTGGCCTATCTGGCAAGACGCTTTGCGGCCTCGCTGGTCATCCTGCTCGGCGTCAGCGTCGTGACCTTCGGCCTGACCTTCATGATCCCGGCCGATCCCGTGGCGATGATCGCCGGGCGCAATTCGACGCCGGAAGTGCGCGAACAGATCCGCCGTCAGCTCGGCCTCGACCGGCCGCTGCCGGAACAATATGCCCGCTATCTCGGCCGCCTCGTGCAGGGCGATCTCGGCAAGTCCTATGCGCGGAAATCCGATGTCGGCGAACTCATCGCCTCGCGCCTGCCGCCGACGCTGCTGCTGATGCTGGCCGCCATCGTGGCGGAACTGCTGATCGGCCTGCCGGCCGGCATCTATGCGGCAAGCCGGAGGGGAAGGCTTGGCGACAAGATTGCCATGACGCTGTCCTTCGTCAGCGTCTCGACGCCGCAATTCGTGCTGGGCCTCACGCTGCTCTATCTTTTCGCCTATCTGCTGAGCTGGTTTCCGCTCGGCGGCTATGGCAGCTTCCCGCATCTGATCCTGCCCGCCCTCACGCTGGGCCTGGCCGGCGGCGGCTGGTATTCGCGCATGATGCGCTCTTCGATGATCGAGGTCCTGCGCCACGACTATATCCGCACCGCGCGCGCCAAGGGCATGCCGGAATGGCGGGTGATCCTCAAGCACGGCTTGCGCAACGCCATCCTGCCCATCGTCGCCATGATCGGCCTCGATGTCGGGATCTTCATGTCGGGTGTGGTGGTCGTGGAGAATGTCTTCGGCTGGCCCGGCATCGGCCAGCTCATGTGGCAGGCCATCCAGTCCCTCGACATTCCGATCATCATGGGGGTGACGACGGTTGCCGCCTGTTTCATCGTGCTCGGAAATCTCATTGCCGACATGATTGCGCCGCTCATTGACCCGCGCATCCGCTTGCGCTGATATGCGAGCCAGTAAATTCCAGGCAACAATGGAACCTCCAGGGAGAAACGACATGAAGCGCTTACTGATTTCGTCGGCAGCGGCCCTTGCAGTATTGTATTGCAGCGCCCGCAGCCTTCGCAGCTGCACCAAAACAGGGTGGTGCGGCGACAATCACCTTCAACAACGACCTGACCACGCTCGATCCGCAGGTCGGCTATGACTGGCAGAACTGGTCGGTCATCAAGTCGATCTTCGACGGCCTCATGGACTACAAGCCGGGCACCACCGAACTCGAGCCCGATCTCGCCGAGAGCTACACGGTCTCCGACGACGGCCTGACCTACACGTTCAAGCTGCGTGACGGCCTCAAATTCCACAATGGCCGCGCCGATGACCTCGGCCGACGTCAAATATTCCTTCGAGCGCGCCGTCAATCCGGCGACCCAGAGCCCGGGCGGCGGCTATTTCGGCATGATCGCCGGCTATGACGACGTGGCCGGCGGCAAGGCCACCGAGCTTTCCGGCATCGCCACGCCGGACGACAAGACGGTGGTCTTCACGCTGACCCGGCCCGATGCCACCTTCCTGCATCTCATGGCGATCAACTTCGGCTATATCGTTCCCAAGGAAGAAGTGGAGAAGGCGGGCGCCGACTGGGGCAAGAAGCCGGTCGGCACCGGCGCCTTCAAGTTCGTCGAATGGGTGCCGGGCCAGAACATCAAGCTCGAGCGCAACAAGGATTATTTCCGCGCCGGCGTGCCCTATCTCGACAAGATCACCTTCGAATTCGGCCAGGACCCGACGGTCGCCGTGCTGCGCCTCAAGAAGGGCGAGATCGATATCGTCGGCGACGGCATTCCGCCGGCCCAGTTCGCCGAGATCATGGCCGATCCGGCCAACAAGGACCTGATCGCCGATGGGCGACCAGCTGCACACCGGCTATGTGACCATGAACGTGACGCAGCCGCCCTTCGACAATGTCAAGGTGCGCCAGGCGGTCAACATGGCGATCAACAAGGACCGCATCGTCCGGCTGATCAACAACCGCGGCGTGCCCGGCGAGCCAGGCGCTGCCCCCGGCCATGCCCGGCTACAACGCCGAGAACAAGGGCTATGCCTACGATCCGGAAGGCGCCAAGAAGCTTCTGGCCGAAGCGGGCGTGGGCGAGATCACGACCGAGCTCTATGCCATGAATGTCGATCCCAATCCGCGCATCGCCCAGGCGATCCAGCAGGACCTGGCGGCCGTCGGCATCAAGGCGGAAATCCGCTCGCTGGCCCAGGCCGAAGTGATCGCCGCCGGCGGCTCCGGCAAGGCGCCGATGATCTGGTCGGGCGGCATGGCCTGGATCGCCGACTTCCCGGATCCCGCCAATTTCTATTACGGCATTCTGGGCTGCGCCGGCGCGGTCGAAGGCGGCTGGAACTGGTCGAAATACTGCAACAAGGACCTCGACGCCCGCGCCGAGAAGGCCGACGCCATGGTGAAGGACGACCAGATGGACGCCCGCATCGCCGAATGGAAGGCGGTCTTCGACGATGTGCTGAAGGACGCGCCCTGGGCGCCGGTCTTCAACGAGAAGCGCTTCACCTATCACTCGGCGCGCCTTGGCGGCGATCCGGCGCTGTTCACCGACCCGATCCATATTCCGGTGAACTACGACTACATCTTCGCCAAGGACGCGCAATAGCGCCTACGCGACAAAGGCGTTCCCTCCATTGCGGAGGGAACGCCTGCAAGGTTTGACATGCACAAGCACACCATTCACCAGCACCAGTGCCATTTCGGCTGGAACAGCGACAATCCGCCGGTCGTCACGGATCGCACCCGGCGAAACGGTCGAATTTCATCCAGTCGATTCCTCGGGCGGGCAACTGACGCCGAAGTCGACGGTTGCCGACATCGCGGCACTTGATTTCGGCAAGGTCAATCCGGTGGCGGGACCGGTCTATGTCGAAGGTGCCGAACCCGGCGACGCCATCAAGGTGACGCTCCTTCACTTCGCGCCATCGGGCTGGGGCTGGACCGCGAATATTCCGGGCTTCGGCCTGCTCGCCGATCAGTTCAAGGACCCGGCGCTCCATATCTGGAAATATGATGCGCAGACGCTGGCGCCGGCCATGTATGGGCCCGGCGGCCGCGTTCCGCTCAAGCCCTTCTGCGGCACCATCGGCCTGGCGCCTGCCGAGCCCGGGCTTGCATTCCATCGTTCCGCCGCGCCGCATGGGCGGCAACATGGATATCCGCGACATGTCGGCGGGCACCGAACTCTATCTTCCGGTCGAAGTGGCGGGCGGGCTGTTCAGCGTCGGCGACACCCATGCGACGCAGGGCGACGGCGAAGTCTGCGGCACCGCCATCGAAAGCCCGTGCTCGCTGGCCGCCAAATTCGAGCTCGTCAAGAACGCCAATCTCGCCTTCCCGCGCTTCACCACGCCGGGGCCCGTGGCGCGGCACATGGATGTGAAGGGCTATGAGGTGACGACCGGCATCGGGCCCGATCTCATGGCAGGCGGCGAAGGCCGCCGTCTCCGGCATGATCGATCTCCTGTCCAAGCGCTACAAGATGAATGCGGTCGAGGCCTATATGCTGTGCAGCGTGTGCGGCGATCTCAGGATCAGCGAGATCGTCGACATGCCGAACTGGGTGGTCTCCTTCTATTTCCCGCGTGTCGTCTTCGAATGAGCGAAGCGCCGCTGCTCAGCGTCGAAGGGCTGAATGTCGGCTTCAACACGGAACAGGGCCCGGTTCGCGTCGTCGAGGATGTGAGCTTCGAGCTGGCGGCGGGCGAAACGCTGGGCCTGGTCGGCGAATCCGGCTGCGGCAAGAGCGTCACCGCCCAGACGATCATGCGGCTCCTGCCATGCCCGCCGTCCCGCATCGAGGGCGGGCGCATCATGTTCGAAGGCGAGGATCTGGTTGCGCTGCCGGAGCGGCGGATGCGCAAGATCCGCGGCGACCGCATCGGCATGATCTTCCAGGAGCCGATGACGAGCCTCAATCCGACGCAGACGCATCGGGCGGCAGATCGCCGAAGTTCTCTCGCTTCATCGTGGCATGGCCTACGGCGAAGCGAGGCCGCTGGTCATCGATATGCTGCGCAAGGTCGGCATCGGCAATGCCGAACGGCGGCTCGAACAGTATCCGCATGAGCTGTCCGGCGGGCTTCGCCAGCGGGTGATGATTGCCATGGCGCATTGTCTGCGGGCCGAAGCTGCTGATCGCCGATGAGCCGACGACGGCGCTCGATGTGACCATTCAGGCGCAGATCATGGAACTGCTGCGGACGCTGCAGCGCGACCTTGGCCTGTCGATCCTGCTGATCACCCATGACCTGGGCGTCGTGGCCGAGATGTGCCGCAACATGGTGGTCATGTATGCGGGACGGATTGTGGAGCGCGGGCCAGCGGCGGAAGTCTTCGCCGCGCCCCGTCATCCCTACACGGCGGGTCTTATCAGCTCTTCGCCGCGGCAGGCGAAGAAGGGCGAACGCCTGCCGAGCATTCCGGGACTGGTTCCGCCGCCCGGCCAGCGCGGCATTGGCTGCAGCTTTGCCGAGCGCTGCCCGCGCGCGCTGGAGAAATGCCGCCGCGAAGTTCCGCCGCTGGCGCTTGTATCCGGCCGGGCTGCCGCCTGCTGGAACCCGGTGCCATGACCGCGCTGATCGAAGTCCGCAATCTTTCCAAGCACTATCCGGCGCGTGACGGCAAAGGGACTGGTCCGGGCCGTCAACGACGTGAGCCTTTCCCTGGAAGCCGGGCATACGCTCGGCATCGTCGGCGAATCGGGCTGCGGCAAGTCGACACTGGCGCGGCTCATGCTGCGGCTGATCGAGCCGACCGTCGGCGACGTCCTGTTCAATGGCGAAAATCTTCTTGCCCTCGATGGAGCGGCGCTGCGGCGCCGCCGCCGCGACATCCAGATCGTGTTTCAGGACCCTTATGCCTCGCTCGACCCCCGCATGAATGTCGTGGCGATCATCTCCGAGCCGCTCGACATTCATGGCATCGGCACCAGGGGCGAGCGCAAGGCCAGGGTGCTCGAGCTTCTCGATCTCGTCGGGCTCGACCGCAGTGCGGCGGCCAAATATCCGCATGAGTTTTCCGGCGGCCAGCGCCAGCGCATCGGCATTGCGCGCGCCATCGCGCTGGAGCCGAAGCTTGTCGTGCTGGATGAACCGGTCTCGGCGCTCGACGTGTCGATCCAGTCGCAGATCCTGAATCTGCTGATTGATCTCAAGGAGCGCTTGAAACTATCCTACATCTTCATCTCGCACGATCTCTCGGTGGTCGAAACATGTGAGCGATGAAGTGGCGGTGATGTATCTCGGACGCATCGTCGAATATGGTATTGCGGAGCAGGTGCTGAGTTCCCCGCTGCATCCTTACACGCAGGCGCTGATTTCTGCCGTTCCGGAAATAGACCCCGAGAAGAAGAGACAACGGATCGTCCTGGCAGGCGATCCGCCAAACCCCGAGGACATTCCACCTGGCTGCCCGTTTCATCCCCGCTGCCAGTTTGCTATGGCCACTTGCAGTGAAACTCCACCCGCGCTGAAAGTCGCGCAAGGCCGCGTCATTGCTTGTCATCTCTATTAGCGCAATGCCGCGATGGATTTGAGGAAGAAGTCGGGACTGCCGAAATTTCCCGATTTCAGCGCCAGCGCCAGGCGCGGAGCTCCGGTCGAGATGGTGGCCGGAACGCCCGGTTCGATCTGCGGGCCGATCTCCAGCGCCTCAATGCCCAGCGCCTTGACCACGGCGCCGGACGTTTCGCCGCCCGCCACCACCAGCCGGTGCACTCCCGCCGCCACCAGAGCCTTGGCGATTGAGGCCATGGCCTCCTCAATCATCGCAGCCGCCCGTTCGCGGCCCCATTGCGCCTGGACCGCGGCCACCTCGTTCGCACGCGCCCCGGCATGTATGAGAACCGGCCCCTCGCCAATGCGCTCCAGAGCCCAGGCCGCCGCTTCGGCAATGGCGGCCCGAGCATCGGCGGCGACCCGGCCGGGATCGAGCTTCAAGGCCGGACAGGTTTTTGCCAATTCCGCCGTCTGCACCAGTGTGGTTTGCGAACAGCTCCCCGACAGAACCGCCACGGGACCGCCCACTTCGGGCAGCTCGACGACCGGCGCCCGGTCGGGAAGCACTCCCTGCCTGCGGAAATTTTCGGGCAAACCGATGGCGGCGCCCGAACCCCCGGTGACCAGCGCCATCCCGGCGCAGGCCTCGCCGAGTTTTTCGAGGTTGGCATCCTCGATGGCATCGACGACTGCTAAGCCAAAGCCATTGCGGCGCAGTTTCGCCAGCGCCGATATGATGGCGGGCGTCCCTTTCTTGACCGTGGCATAGGGCACAAGCCCGACCTTAAGTTTCGTCTGCCGGGCCAGCACGCGCACCAGATTGGCATCGCGCATCGGCGTTAACGGATGATCGCGCAGGCTCGAATCCGAAAGAAGCTCGCGTCCGACGAAGAGATGTCCCAGATAGACGGTACGGCCATTTTCCGGATAGGCGGGACAGGCAACCGCCAGGCTGCCGCCCAACTCCTTGAGCAGGGCCTCGGCGACCGGCCCGATATTGCCCCGATCGGTCGAGTCAAAGGTTGAGCAGTATTTGAAATAGATCTGCTCCGAGCCGTGCTCCCTGAGCCAACGGCAGGCGGCGAGTGACTGTTCGACCGCATCAGCCGCATCGATGGTGCGCGACTTGAGCGCGATGACGACCGCATTCGCCGCCGGCAAGCGTCCTCGCGGAATGCCGATGGTCTGTAGCGTGCGCATGCCGCGCCGGGTCAGCGTGTTGGCGAGATCGGTCGCCCCGGTGAAATCGTCGGCGATGCAGCCGAGTAGCATGGTTCAGGCCGCGGCGATGCGCGCTACAGCATAGGAACCGAGGTCGACGCTGCTCACCCTGTTCAGAACTTTGCCGCCCTTGCTCAGAAAGTACGGGTCTTTGGCGATGGTCCCGAAATTGGCCTCGCTCAGCATATGCAACCGCGCCTTGCCCTTGAAACCGGCGATTTTCACCGTGTGCTTGCCGCCCGTCAGATTAGCGAGCCAGAAGACCGGTCCCTGTTTCCCGTGAAAGGCCAGTGCCGCCACTGCCGACGGATTGTGCGATGTCGCGGCAAGCCGTCTAGCTCGGCTTGCCGGCGCCAGTCCCGCGATCACATGATAGATGGGATAGACCGCGGCACTGGCGTCATCGAACCATGGCTGCGGATAGGTCGCCTTGCCGTAAATGAGTCCCGCCGGTCCCGTCACCGACCCCATCGTCAGCGAGGCGATGCCGCCCTCGCAGAAGGCCGCCATGTAACCGAGCATCCAGGCCGCGCCGAACAGTCCGCGTTGGCGCGGGTCCATGTCGGAAAGGCAGACGCGAGCGTTGTTGGGATTGGCCGCAACCGACGCACCATAGGGATTATCGCGGCAGGCAATGCTCGACGGGCCCACATGATAGGGTGTTCCCTTGATGAAGGCCTTGGCCGATGCGATCACATAGGGCAGGGCCTCGAGCGTCTCCATCACCGAAATGTCGTCGGCGGCATGAACGATGGGACAAGTGGTGTGGGTGATGAAATCAAAGAGCCCCGCGGGCGGTTTCTTGCGGTTGAGCTCGGTGAAATAGGACAGCATGCCGCCGCCGATCGGAATGCCCGGGAAAGCGGCGCGCGCCGCCTGACACATTTCCGAATAGCCGGGCCCAGGCGGCGACTTGCTGCCCGGCAGCACCGCTTTCAAGTCGGTCGCCATAGTGATTGTCACTTGATCGGGCACGAGCCCCGCCGCCTTGATGTTCCCCGCGATCGGCCGCAATTCATCCTGTGCCGCAGCCTTGCCGGGAAGGATGATCTCGACGCCGAGCCGCGCGCCCGTGTGGGCCTTGAGTTCGCGGAATGCGGCGGCGGCCTGTACCTGGCCGTTTCTGCGCCCATCGATCTGGCAGACGAGATGGGCAACGCCCGCCGCCTTGATCAGATGCTTGGCGGCGAGCGACGCGCCGGCTTCCTGCATGGGAATGGCGACGCCGATCGACGGCAGTCTGCCTGACGCCCGGCCGAGCGTCACTTGGGTCCGGGCACCGCCAACCGAAGCCCTGGGCTTCGGCAATTTGCCTTCGAGCAGGACGGTCACCGACTGCTCGATGGCAACGCCATTCGGCAGCGTGTAGGGCCAGGGCTCAGCCAGCGGCCGCACATAAGTCTTGAAGGAAGCATCGGTCCAGTTACGGTGATCCTCCGTCTCGAAGGCATACCCCTCCATCCGCACCGTCGCGAAAATACCGGGCATCACCTGGTGGCGGAGCGAGCGGATGTCGTAGAAGGGCTGCACCGGATTGATGATGGCGGGGAATTTGCTCTTTTCGGTCTTGCCGCCGGTGTACTCGACGATGACCGGCCGCCCCGCCACGCCTTGCAGCGGATGCAGCACCACGAAACCGGTGCGGTTGGTGAGGAAATCCGTTTCCGGCAGCGCCGTCACGGCGAATTTGATGTGGCCCCCAGCGGAACAGGAAATCGACGCCTTGTAAGTGAGCGCCCGCCCGGCATCGGCGCAGCGTGCATCGTAGGTGATGGAAAACCTGTCGCGCGCCGTTCTGATCCTCAGATTGGAAATCTCCGGCGCGAAGGTGCCCCAATTCTCGTCGCGCACCAGAAAAGCGACGGCGCGAAGGATCTCGACGCCGTTGAGCCGGATATAGCGCAGCGCGCCGTTGTCGACGATGGCGGAGAGCGCCCCGGCGCGCAATTCGCGGCCCTTTGTATCGGGCACTTCGGTTCCGAACAGCTTGACAGCGCGGCTTGGCGTTTTTTGGGCCATGGAACTCTCTCCTCTCAGAACACCCGTCCGCTTCCGGGATCGATGACGATGGCACGGGTCATGTCAATGTCGAGCGCGAGTTTCTCGCCCGGCGCGCTCGCGTCATGGGCCTCAAGCTCGGCCACAGCAGAAGCACCTCCAAACGGAAAAGTCACATGCAGCCGCGATCCCGTCGGCTGCAGCAGCTCGATCTTGACTGTGACCTTGGCGTGGCCGGCGGCGACAGTTTTGCCCGCCTTGGCGATGTGTTGCGGTCTGATGCCGAGAACGACGGCGCCGGGTGAAAATTTCCGCGACTCCGGCAGCGCCAGCCTGGTGCCGTCCGCAAGCGTCAGCGTTTTACCCGACAAGGTGGCGGAGAAAAAGTTCATCTTCGGGCTGCCGAGAAAGCTTGCGACAAAGCGCGTGGCCGGCCGCTCAAACAGATCGAGCGGCGCCCCCTGCTGCTCGATCATGCCATCGCGCAGCAGCACCACCCTGTCGGCGAGCGTCATCGCCTCGACCTGATCGTGCGTCACATAGACCATGGTGCGGCCAAGCTCCTGGTGCAGCCGCTTGATTTCGGCCCGCATCTCGTCGCGAAGCTGGGCGTCGAGATTGCTCAGGGGCTCGTCGAAGAGAAAGAGCCGCGCATCGCGCACGATGGCACGGCCGATGGCCACGCGCTGGCGCTGGCCGCCGGAAAGCTCGCGCGGCAGGCGTTCAAGAAGTGCAGCGATCCCCAGCATGTCGGCGGCACGCTTCACCCTCTTGCCGATTTCGGCTTCGGCGAATTTGCGCGCCCTAAGGCCGAAAGCGATGTTCTCGTAGACATTCATGTAGGGGTAGAGTGCGTAATTCTGGAACACCATGGCGATGTCGCGGTCGCGCGGCCTCTCCCACGTCACATCGCGGCCGCCGATCTCGATTGTGCCGGCACTGGCTTCCTCAAGCCCGGCGATGGTACGCAACAACGTCGACTTGCCGCAGCCAGACGGTCCCACAAGCACGGTGAATTCGCCCGACGGCACTTCCAGATCGATGCCCTTTACCGCATGGAAAGCGCCGTAGTGTTTGTGAAGTCCGCTGATCTTGAGATCCGCCATAGCTTAGCCCTTGACCGCGCCCATGGAGATTCCGCGCACCAGATAGCGCTGCATGGTCGCCACTACGAAGAAGACGGGAATTGTACCGAGCACGGACATGGCCGCGATCTTCGCCCAGAAATTTGATTGCCCGCCGAAATAGTGGGTGACCTGCACCGTGTATGTCGTAACCTCGGTGCGGGTCAGCACCAGCGCGAAGAGGAAATCGTTCCAGGCGAAGACGAAGGTGAAGACGGCGGTGGCGAAAAGGCCCGAACGCGCCATTGGGAAAACCACCTTCCACAGGACCTGCCAGCGTGTGCACCCGTCGACCAGCGCGCTATCTTCGAGTTCCAGCGGAATGTCCTCGATATAGCCGCGCATCATCCAGATCACGTAAGGAAGGCTGAACGCCGTGTAGAGCAGGATAAGACCGTGATAGGTGTCGACCCAGCCGAAAAACACATAGAGGAGGAATACCGGAAACACGATGGCGACCGGCGGCATCATGCGCTGCGAGATGATCCACACGGCGAGATTTTCCCCGCCGGTCTTGAAGCGGACGAGCGAGTAGGCGGCAATGGTGCCGAGGATCATGGCAAAGAAAGTGGAGACGCTGGCCAGCACCAGGCTGTTCCACACGGTAACCGCATCGCCATCCTTGAACAGCACCCGGTAATTGGCGAACTGGATCGATTTCGGATACCAGACCGGCGGAAAGGCGAATATTTCCTCCGGCGTCTTGAACGAGATGATGAAAAGCCAGTAGACCGGAAACACAAAGACAACAACGAGGGCCAGCGCCAGAACATAGCGGACGGCGAGCCGCACATCCTTGCGGCGGTGATACGGGACAGCGCTCATTTCGCCAACCCCATGCGTCGGATAGCCCAGGTGACGATGATTGTCAGAATGACGATAACGAGAAAGGCGATGGCCGCCGTATAGCTCGTTTCGAACTGCCGGAAGCCCTGATTATAGGTATAGATCGAGATCGTCTCGGTCATGGTGCCAGGCCCGCCGGCGGTCAGCGCCCAGATGATATCGAAAATGCGGGCAAGGTCGAGGCCGCGGATCAGAATGGCGATCGCCATCACCGGCCAGATGGCGGGCAGCACGATGAGGCGGAAAGTGCGCCAGAATCCGGCGCCATCGATTTCGGCGGCCTCGGTGAGCGATTTGTCGACATTGGACAGCGCCGCCAGCAGGATCAGGAACATGAACGGCGTCCACTGCCAGATTTCGCAGAAGATGATGGCGGGGTAGACGAGGCTCGGATTGATCGTCCAGAGGGCCGTCACCGGATGACCGGCGAACCAGCCGAGGATGTGGTTGATCGGGCCAAAACGGTTGTCGAACAAGAGCCGCCAGGTGGCGCCCGCCACGATCGGCGAAATGATGGTGGGCAGAACAAGCAGCGAGACGAAAATCTGCCGGCCGGGCATGCGTTCGAGAAACAGATAGGCCATGGCGAGGCCGAGCAGGAGTTCGACCGGAAGAGCAAGGGCGGTGATGAGTGCGGTGTGCAGGAGCGATCCCCACAGCCTCTTATCCTTGAACAGGTCCGCGTAGTTGGCGAGACCCGCGAAGGAGGTATCAGCCTCCAGCATGGTGAGCCGCATGAAACTCACCACCAGCGAGTAGACCAAAGGAAAGAGGCCGATCAGCAACAGCAGGAACACCGCCGGGCCGATCAGCCAGTACTTGAAATTCCGGTCGGGATGGACGGCGATGGCGCTCATATCTTATACCCCTCCCTCTCCCAAAGAAGGGAGAGGGAAAGGTTTCGGTGTTTACATCTTCGGATAGGCGCCGGACTTCGCGGCCCAACTTCCGTAAACGGCCTTCTGCTTGTCGACGCCGATCTTCTCGGTGATCGAATCCCATTCGGCCGCTGCTGCGTCGGCAATCGCCTTGGGATCTTCGCCTGCCCAGAGTTTTGAAATCATCTGGCGCAGCACCTCCTCATACTTGTCGGTCTGCAATAGCGATAGATCGAGGAGACCGGTTTCCGCTCCTTGTTCAAGCGCTGCGAGATAATCCTTCGCATCCGGCCACTTGGCCAGATACTCCTCGCTGGTGAAATGCGATCCGCGGAACGGATCGCGCAGCGCATAAGGCAGTTGAACCCGTTGCAAGCTCACGTCTTCGCTATTCAGCCACTGAATGAACAGATAGGCCGCGTCCTTATTCTTGGACGTCGAGGCAACCGACAGCGCAAAGCCCGCCGCGAGCTGCGGATGTCCGCCGGGCGGCAGGGCGTAACCCACCTTGCCGGAGATTGTCGATTTCGGCACCCAGCTCAGCACTTCTTCGTCGGTGCCGTATCCCGCCGCCCAGCGACCATAGGGCGGCCAGGAAATCGTCATCGCTGTCTGGCCCTGCAGGAAGGCCGCAAGGTTTTCAACGAAGCCGAATTGTTCCACGCCGGGCGGCATGAACTTATTGTCCTCGCGCATCTCGGTGAGTACTTTTACGCCAATGTCCGAGTTGATCGTGGCCTTCATGGTTTCGGCATCGAAGAACTTTCCGCCTTCATTGCGGAAGCGCTCCTGGTACATGAACATGGCATAGGGTGCCTGCCGGAAGAAGGCCGCGCCATAAATGCCCTTGTCCTTCAAGTGATCGGTGAGGAACTGCCCCACCTCGGCGAACTCCGCCCAGGTCTTGGGCACCGCCAAGTCCTTGCCGGACTTCTCCTTGAAGGCCGCCTGCACTGCCGGGTCGGCAAAAATATCCTTGCGGTAGTAGAACAGAAACACGTCGCCGTCGTCCGGAAAGCCGTAGATCTTGCCGTCCACCGTCATCTGGTTGTCGCGGTAAGTGGGCGCGATCTTCTGCAGCTCGTCACGGAATCCGTATTTGTCGACATAAGCATCAAGCGGCTCAAGCGCCCCGGCGTTGGCGAGATCCGGCATCCAGGCCGGGATCACATTAAGCGCATCATAGGCGCCGGTTCCTGCCCGGTATTCCTGCATGATCTTGGTGAACATCTCGGCGGTCGCGACCTCGATCACCTTGACATCGATGCCGGTCAGCTCCTTCCACTTGGGGCCTGAAAAATTCAGGGGATCGAGGGCTTGCAGCCCCGCCTCCCAGACGATGGTGATCGTCTGGCCTTTGTATTTCTGGGCTTCCCTGACGGCGATCTCCGCCGCGCTCTGCGCCCAAGCCGGTTGAGCGAGCGTAACCGCGAATGTGGCGGCCATGCCGATCCAACCCAATCTGCGTCGTGTAACCATTGCGTCCTCCCGTTTTCACACTTTGTCAGGGGCCGAACCGGCTCCTGTAGTCTTCCAGACGCGCCTTGAACCGGGGCGAGTCAAGAACTTCCCTGTTGACGACGCCGCGCGGCACGCGGCCATGCTGAATGTCGATCACCGCCTTGACATCCGCCGCGCCAATGCCGGCGAAACACTGGTCGGTCCAGCACAGCGCATGCGGCGCCACGATGACATTGTCGAGCTTCAGCAAGGGATCGTTCGGGTCCGTGGGCTCGACTTCAAAGACATCGAGCCCGGCGCCGGCGATGCGCCCTTCCTGAAGCACCTTGGTAAGTGCCTTCTGATCGACGATGGGGCCGCGTGCTGTGTTGATCAAATAGGCCGTCGTCTTCATCAGCGCGAGGCGTTCGGAATTGACGATGTGATGGGTGTCGGCCGTCAGCGGGCAATTGACGGTGAGGATATCCGCACGCGTGAAGAGATCCTGGATCCCGACAAGCTCTATGCCGAGTTCGGCCGCGACCTTCGGGTCGGCGAAGGGATCATGGGCGATAAACTTCATTTCGAAGGGCCTGGCCAGCCGGAACATTTCCGCGCCGATATTGCCCACACCAAGAGACCCCAGGGTCTTGCCGACGAGGCCAACGCCCATGTACTGGCCTTTGGTCGCGAACCCGTCGGGACCGCTGCGCGCCAGCCTGTCCTTCACCATCATCTTGCCGGTGAGCGCCAGCATGAAGGTGAGGATCGACACCGCCACCGGGCGCCGCACGCCGTCGGGCGTTATACAGAGCGCGATGTCGCCCGCCGTGCAGGCCGGAACATCCACCGTGTCGTAGCCCACGCCGAAGCGCGCCACCGCCGCGAGCCTGCCGCTTTTCGGCACGCTGGTCGCATCGAAACGGTGAATCAGCAGGATCAGCGCATCGAAATCCTCGAGCTGATCGGCACGCAACGGCGTCGCGGGTGTGAACCTGGTGCTCAGCATGGGGTTAACATCGTCGAGAAACGCCATTTCCACATTCGGCGCTGATCTGAGCGGCGCCAGATCGAAATCCGGAAATGTCGGCGAACCGTCGGCCTTCTTGAAGTCGCTGGAAAGTGCAACGCGGAATTTGCCCGCCATTATTTGCACCCCTTGCGCAATGCGCCGATCGCCTCGCCAAGCGCGTTCTGCAGCACCCAGACATCTCCCGAATAGCAGCAGAAATCGAAGCCCTGCTTGTAAAGGGCGATGCCGAGATCGGTGGTCGGCACCAGCCGGCCGAGCGACTTCTTGTGCTTCTTCCCAGCGGCGATGGTCCGGTTGATCGCCTTGAGAAATTTTGGGTGGTCGAACTGGCCGGGAATGCCGAGCGATACCGAGAGATCGAAATGCCCGACCCACAGGCAGTCGACGCCGTCCACCGCGGCGATCTTCTCGGCGTTCTCCGCCCCTTCGGCGGTTTCGATCTGGCAGAACAGGGTGGTCCGCTCATTCGCCGCCGTCAATTTCTCCGGCACCGGGCCCTGCTTATAATTGTCATGCGCCACGCCAAGCGCTACGCCGCGTTTGCCTTGCGGATAATACTTCATACAGTCGGCGACGGCCTTGGCCTCCGAGGCCGTGCCCACCATGGGAATCATGATGCCTTCGGCCCCCATGTCGCAGACCCGGGCGATATGGTGATATTCCTTCGACGGCACCCGCACGATGGCCGGAAGTCCGGCTGCCTCAAAATAGCGCACAGCACTCTTCACCGTCTCGAAGCCGAAGCCCGAATGTTCCAGATCGAACAAGGCGAAATCGCAGCCCGCCGCCTTGAGGATATGGCCAATGCCGGGAGTGGCGAATTCGACGATAAAATGGCCAAGCTTGGCCTTTTTCGTCCGCGTCATTTCCTTGAGACCGCGCCGCGCCATCACCATGTCCTCTTCAGGCCGATCCCTCGCACATCAGATCGTATTCGACTACGCGCTTCGCCGTCACATGGGCGGCACTGTCGCGGTTGAAGGCCGCGTAATGCGGCGAGTCGAGATGCACCGCGAAAGCGGCACGGTCGACGTAGATTTCGTAAAGCACCACGCGGGCATCCTCCCCCGCTGGAGCCAACACATCGAAGCGGCGGCAGCCCACCTCGTCGCGGCAGGAAGCGCGCGCGTTGGCATCGACCAGCGTCCGGAAAACCGCCATCGATTCCGGTTTCACGATGAAATCGACCATGATGACGAAGCCCTTCACGTCGATGCCTCCCGCACCTGCCAATAGAGCCGCGCCACCTGCTCGAGATGCTCACGCATCACCACTGCCGCCCGTTCGCCGTCGCGCGCCGCGATCGCCTCGAAGATCGCCGCGTGAGCCTCATAGGCGATGCGGTTCTGACCGGGATAGCTCAGCGTGATGTGGCGCTGCTCCATCAGCCATTCGATGATCGCCTGATGCATGGCGGTGTAGATGGGGTTTTTCGGAATGGTGGCGATAGCATAATGAAACGCAATGTCAGTCTGCTCGAAGCGGCTTATATCGCCAATCGACTGGCGGTTGGCATCAAGTGCCGCACGCAGTGCCAAAATGTCCTCGTCGTCGGCGCGGGCCGCGGCATTGCGGGCAAGGCCGCTCTCGAAGAATGTCCGCGCCTCTTGGAAATGCCGCATGCCGTCAGGTGCGGACAGAAGATAGCGGGCACTCCCCGCCAGCGAGCCGACCACAGCCCTGGCGTCGGGTGCCACCACCTTGGCTCGCGCTCCGGCCTTCAGTTCGACCAGACCCATCTTGTGCAAATGGAACAGCGCCTCGCGTATTGCCGGGCGTCCGACGCCGTACTCCCGCATCAATTCGCGTTCAGAGGGAAGTTCTTCCCCTGGCCCGGTCTCCTGGTCCCGGATGCGCCGCTCAAGACGTTCGGACACCTGCTCGTAAAGTTTCACACGGCGCAACACTGACATGATCGGTATACCTGTTATACCAATCAACGCTATGTTGCCTTCGAGACTCTGTCAATGGACTGCAATCGACTGCCGAGCGCGGCCTGCCAACCAGGTGCGAGAACAACAGAAACGACCCCGGCTTGTGAGGGCCGGGGTAGTTCATCGTGACTCAGAGAGCCCGATTAAAGGCGATTTGGCGCTAGTAAACCCTGATGACCGTGCGGGTGTCGCGATCAACGAGAATGCGCTTCTTGTTCACAACGACATACCCATATCTTTTGTAAACCGGTACTTCGACGAACTGCACGGTTTCTGGCACCACCGTGCCGACGACGATATCGCCTTGGATATCGATGCTCGTATCCGGCTGGGACATGGCCCACGTATCCATCTCGGCCCGGCATTTCTCGGGGAGTAGATCGAATTGAGCCTCGCTCGTGGTTACCGGGCATGTGGACTCAGCTAGAGCCACGGGAGCTGTTGCGAGCAGCAAAACGGCCGCGCTGACGGCGGTAATGAGTTTCATGTTGAGTTACTCCTTTGCGTTGAACCCATAACGGTTTCCCTAACGGCTCAACTGGCAGGAAGTTCCACAACTAAATTCGAACTCGCGACACAAATTTCACGCTGACGCGTGAAAGAGCTACTGGAAGGAGATCGGTCACGCGCGCAAAAATGGCTGGCCCAATCTAAGGCTTCACTCAGCTAATCTATTCACACCCATCGTAGTTTCGGGCTCGACACTGATCCAAGAGCGTACGAGCTTCGGAAATTTGTGCGGGAGACATTTCACTTAGTAAACTGTCACGTGCTTTTATCGTGGCACAAGTGGTGCACGATGCCGATTCAAACCACATAAGCGCCCTGACATTACTTATCGGCACCCCTCGCCCCGTGAGGTACATCCGCCCCAGGTTATACTGAGCCAAATTGAACCCTCTTGTTGCCGCCTGGCGAAACCACTTGACGGCCGTTTCGGGATTCCTCTCAACTCCTTTGCCGGTTAGATACATTGCAGCCAAGTTGTTTTGGGCGTGCGGGTATCCTTTGGCAGCTGCTTTTCGGAACCACCTCACAGCTTCCTTGTAGTCGATAGAAACGCCGAGCCCATCGCGATAAAAAACGCCGATATTGTTGGCTAAATTGACGTTGCCTTTCTCGGCCAACGGCTTCCACAATCTTAATGCCGCTGAATAGTCACCCTGCCCATAAGCGGCTAAGCCATCCTCAACCGGGCTGGGTATACCCTCGATAGTTGTAAACGCTGCCGTAATAAGAGCGAATAAGACCAAAACTATGTGTCGCATTAGCTATTCCGAGCTTATTCCGAAATTTTTTACTCGGAGGCTACAAAAACCGTTCCTTTGTTTGGTTCACTGATTCTCTGGAAAACATCAAGGCCGACCAGGTGTAGAGAGGGTCGAATTTGTAGAGCTGTTGCAAAAGCTCTACAGCCAATCGGGTCTGGGAGTTGCTCGGATGCCGGCGGATCCAAATCGGAACCACCGGCCGGTTCCTAGGCTTCGCCGTCACTCACGCAACGCGCCGAGCGTGCGTTTCGACAGCTTTGGACATCCGCTGCCAATGGTGTGCCAGGAATTGTCAGTCAGTTTGATTCGATCCTTTCGATGCTCGCCTAGAGCCTAATTTCTCTCTTGGGTTCAACGCGGGGCCCTTGCGGCGGTATTTTGATTTTCAATTGGAATTGATGGTGCCCAGGGGCGGAATTGAACCACCGACACGCGGATTTTCAGTCCGCTGCTCTACCAACTGAGCTACCTGGGCGCGGGGCGGCTTATAGGGGAACCGACGCGGGTTTGGCAATAAGAAACCCCGCCTGATGGGCGGGGTTTCGCGTGGTCGTGAAGGGTGGCGCGATCAGACGCGGTCGAGTTCGATGTCGCGGGTGTCGCGCAGGAAGATCGCCCCGATGATGGCGCACAGGATGGCCACCACGATCGGATACCACAGGCCGTAGTAGATGTTGCCGGTGAAGGCCACCATGGCGGTGGCGAGCAGGGGCAGCATGCCGCCGAACCAACCGTTGCCGATGTGATAGGGCAGCGACATGGAGGTGTAGCGGATGCGGGTCGGGAACAGCTCCACCAGGAAGGCGGCGATGGGGCCGTAGACCATGGTGACGTAGATCACCATGATGACCAGCACCACTTCGGTCATGAACCAGTTGACCTTGGCGGTGTCGGCGGTGGTCGAACTCACCTCGGTCACCGTCGCGCTGGCGCCGGTGCCGTCGGTCTTCACCGTGACGTTGTCGAGGCTGTAGACGTCGGCCACCTTCTTGGCGGCGGGATCGGCGGCCATGCGGGCGCCGGTCAGGAGCTTGGCGATCTCGCCCGGAGGCTTCTTCTCGGCCTGCAGCGCCGTCAGCTGATCGGCCGTCGCCTTGTCGAGTTCGATCGTCGATGTCGCCGCCTTGAGGTGCGGATAGCCCGAGTCGATCAGCGCCTTGGACCAGACCGCAGCGCTGAACCCTTCGACCTTGGTGCCGTTGATGTCGAGGGTTGCCTTGGCCCCCGGGGCGTTCACCGAGTCGAACGACAGCCCAGCCTTGGTCATGAAGTCCTTGGCGCGGTCGCAGTCCCCGAAAGTCGACCACGGACCCACGAAGATGTTGAAGTGGCACTGGGCCGGATCGACGGTGACCGCCAGCTTGGTCTTCTCGCTGTAGGCCTCGAGATCGGGATTGACGTAGTGGGTCAGCATGCCGAACAGCGGGAAGTAGGTGAGCGCCGCGATGACGCATCCCGCCAGGATGATCTTCAGCCTGCCGATGCGATCGGACAGCCAGCCGAAGACAATGAAGAACGGCGTGCCGATCACCAGCGAGATGGCGATCAGGATATAGGCCGAGGCAAAGTCGAGCTTCAGCGGGCCCAACAGGAAGAACAGGGCGTAGAACTGCCCCGTGTACCACACCACGCCCTGCCCCATGGTGGCGCCGAGCAACGCCAAGAGGACGTACTTGTTGTTGGGGTAGCGCAGGAAGCTGTCGGTCAGCGGCGAGGCCGAGCCCTTGTTTTCCGCCTTCATCTTGGCGAACACCGGGCTCTCGTTGAGCTTGAGCCGGATCCACACCGAGAAGATCAGCAGGAAGGCCGACACCAGGAAGGGAATGCGCCAGCCCCAGTCGGTGAAGACCGCCGCAGACATGGTGTTGCGGCAGAGCAGGATTACGATCAGCGACAGGAAGAAGCCGAGCGTCGCCGTGGTCTGAATCCAGGCCGTGGCAAAGCCGCGGTTCTTTGCGTGGGCGTGTTCGGCCACGTAGGTGGCGGCACCGCCATATTCGCCGCCGAGCGCCAGGCCCTGCAGCAGCCGCAGGATGACAAGCAGGATGGGCGCCAGCCAGCCGACGGTCGCATAGGTCGGCAGCAGGCCGACCGCGAAGGTCGAGATGCCCATCACCATGATGGTGACCAGGAAGGTGTATTTGCGCCCGACGAGATCGCCGATGCGGCCGAAGAAGATGGCGCCGAAAGGGCGCACCAGGAAGCCCGCGGCATAGGTCGCAAAAGCGGAGAGCAGGGCGGCCGTGTCGTTGCCCGGTGGAAAGAACAGAGCCGCGAAGAAGGGCGCCAGCGTGGCATAAAGATAGAAATCATACCATTCGAAAACGGTACCGGTCGACGACGCGAAGACGACGAACCGTTCGTCCTTCGTCATCCCGCGGCCTCGCGGCGAGGGGACAGCGATTGTGGTGTCCGACATAGATCTCCTCCAGTGGTTGGCGAGTTACTCCCGTCTTGAACCGGAAATCGGCATGCCAATTGGCATTGCGGGATTCCACGACTGCATATCGCGGATGTCGGAGAGCGTCATTTAGACCTTCGTTGTTATACTTTCGTCGCACGGCCTCCGGGCTTGATTCCCAAGCCGCGGACGCCGATCATCGGCAGAGCGCACCGGCACCGGAGTCTCCTGCGTGTTGCAAAGCTGGACGATCCTCGTCTTCGGCCTCGCCTATCTCGGCATGCTCTTCGCCGTAGCGACCTGGGGCGACCGGCTGGCCAAGCGGCGCGCCGCCGGCTCGCCCGACCGCTCATCTATGCCCTGTCGCTCGGCGTCTATTGCACCTCCTGGACCTATTTCGGCAGCGTCGGCATCGCCTCGCGGTCGGGCTTCGATTTCCTGCCGATCTATATCGGGCCGATCCTCGTCTTCGCCTTCGGCTGGCCGCTGCTGCAGCGCATCGCCGAAATCGCCAAGCGCCACAACATCGCCTCGATCGCCGATTTCCTCGCGGCGCGCTACGGCAAGAGCGAGGCGCTGGGCGCGCTGGTTGCGGCAATCGCCGTCATCGGCATCATTCCCTATATCTCGATCCAGCTGAAGGCGGTGTCGCAATCGCGCTGCAGACCATGATGGTCGACCCCCGGTGGCCGGAGCGGCATCGTGCCCGTCACTGCCGCGCGCCGACGATCTCGCCATCCTCGTCACCGTCGCCATGGGCGTCTTCGCCATTCTCTTCGGCACCCGCCACATCGACACGACCGAACATCAGGACGGCATGATCCTGGCCATCGCGGTCGAATCGATCGTCAAGCTCCTGGCCTTCGTCGCGGTCGGCCTGTTCGTCGACCTTCGCGATGATGGGCGGCTTCGGCGAACTCGCCGCCCAGCGCGGCGGCAGCGGCCGGATATCTCGCAGCTGTTCAGCAAGGGCCTCGATGGCGGCCGCTGGCTGACGCTCACCCTGCTTGCCGGTGTTCGCCATCGTGCTGCTGCCCCGGCAGTTTCATGTGAGCGGTCGTCGAGAATGCCGATCCCGGCGATATCCGCCGCGCCGCCTGGCTGTTTCCGCTCTATCTCGTCGCCATCAATATCTTCGTCATTCCGATCGCCATTGCCGGCCTCGCTGTTGCTGCCGCCGGGTGCCGACGGCGACACCTTCGTGCTGGCGCTGCCGGTGAGCGCCGGCAGCGCAGCGTCTTCGCCATGATCGCCTTCATCGGCGGCCTCTCGGCCTCGACCGCCATGGTCATCGTCGAAACCATCGCGCTGTCGATCATGGTCTGCAACAATCTCGTCGTGCCGCTCCTGCTGCGCCAGCACGCGCGAGCGGCCAGATCTGCACCATGACATGGGCCGACTGCTCATCGCCATCAGCCGCTGCGCCATCGCCGTCGTGCTGGTGCTTGCCTATAGCTACTACCGGATGATCGGCTCGACCGCGGCGCTGGCCCAGGTCGGCCTCATCTCCTTTGCCGCGGTCGCCCAGTTCGCCCCCGCCTTCTTCGGCGGGCTGATGTGGAAGCGCGGCCACCGCGCGCGGCGCCATGGCCGGCATCCTCGTCGGGCTTCGCTGATCTGGGCCTACACGCTGCTTCTGCCCTCCTTCGCCGATGCCGGCTGGATCGGCACGCAGCCTCATCGAGCGACGGCGCCGTTCGGCCTCGGCTTCCTGCGCCCGCGCATGCTGTTCAACATGGAATTCGATCCGCTGACCCACGGCGTCCTGTGGAGCCTTGCTCGCCAATGTCGTGCGTCTATGTCGGCTTCTCGCTGATCCGGCCGCCGACGCCGATCGAGCGCATCCAGGCCGCAAGCTTTCGTCGACCCGCGATTTGCCGGTCGGCACCGGCACCGGCTTCCGGCTGTGGCGCACCGCGGTCACCGTCGGCCAGCTCGAGGCAGACGGTGGCGCGCTATCTCGGCGCCGAGCGCGCGCCAGGTCGGCCTTCGCCGAATTCTTCGCCCAGCGCGGCGTCAGCGCACAATCCGGCGCTGGAAGCCGATGTCCGCATGCTGCGCTTTGCCGAGCATCTGCTGGCCAGCGCCGTGGGTGCGGCCTCATCGCGCCTGGTGATGGCGCTGCTGCTCGAGCGCCATTCGACCGCATCCGCGCGGCGCCATGAGGCTTCTCGACGATGCCTCCGCCGCCATCCAGTACAATCGCGACCTCCTGCAATCGGCCATCGACAATGTCGGACAGGGCATCGCCGTGTTCGACGCCGACATGGACGCTGAGTCTGCTGGAACCGCCGCTTTCAGGAGCAGCTGCCGGCTCAGCGCCGAATCTGGGCCGCGTCGGCGCGCCCTTGCGCGAAATCGTCCGCGGACTTCTTGCGCTCGACGGACAGCGGCGACTGCGGAGCCTCGAAGACCGGCTGCGCAAGCATCGCCACGCTGCATGAACCTTTCCGCGAAAGGCTTGCAGCGACAGCGCCAGGTGATCGAGGTGCGATCGAGCCCCATGCCCGATGGCGGCGTCGTCGTCACCTTCACCGACGTCACCGACAGCGTGCGCGCCGCCGAAGCCCTGCGCAAGGCCAACGAGACGCTGGAACGCCGTGTCGCCGAGCGCACCGCCGAACTGACCCGGCTCAATGCCGAACTCGCCATGCGCCAAGGTCCGCGGCCGAGGCGGCCAATCTCGGCAAGACCCGCTTCATCGCCGCCGCCAGCCACGACATTCTGCAGCCGCTCAATGCGGCGCGACTCTTCACCTCCAGCCTGGTCGAGCAGTTCCGGCGCTCGGACGAAGCCGAACTCGTCCGCAATGTCGATGCCTCGCTGGAAGCGGTGGAGGAAATCCTCTCGGCGCTGCTCGACATTTCCCGCCTCGATGCCGGCGTCATGAAGCCGGAGCTATCGATCGTTCCGGATCGACGACATTCTCCAGGCCCTGGCGCTCGAATTTGGACCTGCGGCGCGCGCCAGAAGGTCTCGAACTCACCGTCATGCCCTGTGCCGCTCACCGTCGAGACCGACCGCAAGCTGCTGCGCCGCGTGCTGCAGAATTTCGTTTCCAACGCAATCAAATATACCAGACACGGCCGCGTGCTGATGGGTTGCCGCCGCCGTGCCGGAACGCTGCGCATTGAGGTGCATGATACCGGCCCGGGCATTGCCGAAGATCAAGCGCGGGGCTGATCTTCCAGGAATTCCGCCGCCTCGGCGGCGATGACGGCGGTGCCGCCGGCCTGGGCCTCGGCCTGTCGATCGTCGACCGCATCGCCAAGGTGATCGGCAGCCGGATCATCCTGCGGTCCGAGCCAGGCCGCGGCAGCATGTTCGCAGTCGAGGTTCCCCTGGCGGATAGCCAACTGGCGGCTGAGCCAGTGCGCCCGGTGCCGCCGCAGCGGCGGGGCCTCGCCGGCATGCAATCGATTCTGGTTATCGACAATGAACCCGCCATTCTTGACGGCATGGAACTGCTTCTCAGCGGCTGGGGCTGCCGGGTGTACAAGGCGCTCGACGGCGAAGCGGCCGATCGCGCCCTTGCCGAAGCCGAAGGCCGCATCGACATCCTTCTCGCTGATTATCATCTCGGCCGCGGCGACGGGATCGCCGTGGTCGACGCCCTGCGCCGCAAAGCGAAGCGGCACATTCCCGCCATGCTGATCACCGCCGACCGCTCGCGCAAGGTGGCCGACGCGGCCACCGCGCATGCCATTCACCTGTTGCGGAAGCCGGTGAAGCCAGCCGCCTTGCGGGCCGCCATGTCACATGTGGCCGCCGCTGCCGAAGCAGCCGAATGACGGGCGGCGTCAGCTTTCCGGCACGACGTCGAGCTTGCCGGCGGCGATCACCGCCTGGGTGCGGCTGGCCACATTAAGCTTCTGCAGGATGGCCGAGACATGGGCCTTGACGGTCGCCTCGGAAACGTCGAGCTCATAGGCGATCTGCTTGTTGAGGAGGCCCGCCCGCAGCATCATCAGCACACGGATTTGCTGCGCGGTGAGGCTCGCCATGCGGCGCATTAGCCCGTCCATCGTCTTGTCGCGGGCCTGGTCTTCGGCATGGCCGGGTGGCGCCCAAACCCCGCCTGCCAGCACCGTATTGACCGCCGCGACGATCGCCTCGCTGCCCGCCGATTTCGGAATGAAACCGGCCGCACCAAGGTCCAGTGCCTTCTGCACGATTGCCTGGTCGTCGCTGGCCGAAACCACAACCACCGGAATATTGGGATACTGGGCGCGAAGATAGACGAGCCCCGAGAGGCCCTGGGCGCCCGGCATCTTGAGATCGAGGAGGACGAGATCGCAATTGTCGTCCTCGCCGAGGTGCTGGCGCACCTGGTCGAGCGAGCCCGCTTGGCCGATGACGGCGCCCGGCAGCCCTCCCGCCAGCGCCTGTTTCAGCGCCTCCCGGAACAGCGGGTGATCGTCGGCGATCAGTATCCGGGTTGCCGCCATGGCGCCATGTGCTCCTCGGCCTTTTGCTAACATTTCGGGCCGGGTGAGGCTAGTTTTCCGGATCTTCCGCATTGTCGGCGTCTTTGGCCGGGATGGCATAGCTTCCGGCGAGCCAGCGGTGCAGATCGGCGTCGGCGCAGTTGCTGGAACAGAAGGGGTGAAATTTCTGCTGGGCCGGCTTGGCGCAGATGGGGCAGGGGCGCTTGGGGCGCAATCGCACCGGCTCGCTCATGCGATGAGCTCCGAGGGCTCCGTCATCCATGAAAGGTAGACCGGGTAGCCCGCGCCCTGGAGTAGATGCACGGTTTCATAGAGCGGCAGGCCGGTCACGCCGGAATAGGAGCCCGCCAGATAGCGCACGAAGGCCTCGGCCCGGCCCTGGATGGCATAGCCGCCGGCCTTGCCGCGCCATTCGTCGGACTTGAGATAGGTGTCGATGTCCTCGCGCGACAGGCGCTTGAAGCGCACCTTGGTTTCCGAGCAGCGGCTGGTCTTGCGGCCGCCGGGGGCGATGAGGCAGACGGTCGAATAGACCCAATGCGAGCGCCCCGACAGCAGCATGAGGCAGTCGGCCGCCTCCTCGCGGCTCTCGGCTTTCGGCAGGATGCGCCGGCCGAGGCCCACGACCGTATCGGCGGCGAGCACGAAAACCTGCGGCCCCAGCGCCTTCACCTGCGGCATGTGGCGGGCGGCTTCGGCCTTTTCCGCGGCGAGCCTGATCGCCAGCCGCCGCGGCGTTTCGCGCTTGCGCGGCGTTTCATCGAGGTCCGTAGGATTGAGCAGGTCGGGGGAGAGGCCGGCGCGCTCGAGCAGCGCCAGCCGCCGCGGCGAAGCGCTTGCCAGCACCAATTTGACGCGCGAGTCCGCCATCGGCGGCTACTTGAACCGGTAGTTGATGCGGCCCTTGGTCAGATCGTAGGGCGTCATCTCGACCATCACGCGGTCGCCGGCCAGCACCCTTATACGGTTCTTGCGCATCTTGCCGGCCGTGTGGGCGATGATTTCATGATTATTGTCGAGCTTCACGCGGAATGTCGCGTTGGGCAGGAGTTCTATGACCGTGCCTTCGAATTCGAGCAGTTCTTCCTTGGCCATGCTGTTCCTTGGTAGGGGTGTTCGAAATTGCGCCGGAAAATGGACCGGTTGCGGGGCAAAAGCAAGGCGGGTAGAGGGTGGCCAACAATGCTCACCCTTCTCCCACGCAAAGCTTGGGGAGAAGGGTGAAGATGTACTGCACCCGCTGTGGTCGTCAGGGTTCCAGCCGATAGACGGTACTGCCGCCGGCGAGATAGACTTGGCCACCCTTTCCCCGCCCGAAGGTGGTCAGTCCCGGAACATTTACGCCCACCGATGCATCGCCGCTGACTGTTTGTGCCTTCGCATCGAAAACGAAACTGCGGATATCCCCGGTGCAAAAATCGCCATACATGTAGCGCCCGTTTAGGGTGGGTAGCTGGACATCCCTGACGATGTAGCCGCCGACGATGGCGCAGCCACCGGAACGGTGGTTGTAGGTGAAGATCGGGAATTTCGGCGGGTCCGGGCCCGGCATGCCGGTGTGGAGACGGTTGCCCTCGTATTGGGGCCAGCCGAAATTGCTGCCCCTGACGGATGCGAGGGTCCTAATGTTGACTTCCTCTTGCTGTCCCTGGCCGACATCGCCGATCGCCATCACGTTCCCGGCCAGTGAGAAGCGCCACGGATTGCGCAGTCCGTAGGCGTAGATTTCATCGCGCCCGGCCACGCCGACGTAAGGGTTGGTGGACGGAATCTGATAGGCCTTGCCGCCGCCCGGCAGCGGATTGATGCGTAGGATTTTGCCGAGCAGCGAATTGAGCCTGCGGGCCGGATCGCCGGCCGTCGGTGTGCCGCCGCCATCGCCGATCGAGATGAAGAGAAGTCCGTCCGGGCGGAAATGCAGCTGGCCGCCGTTGTGATTGCTGGCATCGGGATGCGGAATTCTAAGCAACACCCGGCGGGAGCCGGGAGCCGCCCGGAACTCGTTCGTCGCCGAGCGCATGAATTCATCGACCTCGACATTGCCGGCATTGTTGACGAACAGTACGTAGAAGCGGCGTGACACGGCGTAGTCGGGCGCGAATGCGACGGAGAGCAGTCCCCGCTCGCCTTCATTCAGGACGATGTTCTGGATATCGAGAAACGGCGTGGCGCGCGGCACCTCGTTGTTTAGGATCACGATGCGCCCGGGCTTCTCGACGATGTAGAGCAGGGCCGGCTGACCAGGGGCGACCCTGATGTCGACCGGACTCGAAAACGTGCCGAGCGAAACGAGCGAGAATGCGTTCGCAAGGTTGGACGCGCCGCAAAGCGCCAGCGCCGCGCCCGCCACCGCCGCAACGAAAGTCGCGGAGATCCGAATACAGGCAAGATACTTGCCAAGAGGTGATCGGGAATATGGCATCGCTCAGATCCTTCCTATGAACTCATATCTATATCCGATTCGATATCCGATCGGCCACCAATCACACCCCTCTTGCAGCAACACTTCCGAACCGCTCCCTGATGTGGCGCAGCAGGCTGTCGCGCACGGAGCGGTAGGAGTCGAGGATCCGTTCGCGGCTGCCGGAGACCACCGAGGGATCAAGCGTCGGCCAGTATTCGGCCTCGATCGCCATGGTGCGGGTGAGTTCGAGCGCCTGGTGATGCGCCTCGGGCGAGAGCGACACCACCAGATCGAAGCTCGTATCTTCGAGATCGGCGAAGCTCTGCGGCCGGTGCTTGCCCATCTCGATCCCGATCTCGTCCATGACCGCCGCGACGAAGGGATCGGCCGGGCCCGGCTTCACCCCGCAGGAGGCGACATAGATGCGGTGGCCGTAGAAATGCTTCATGATCGCCGCCGCCATCGGCGAGCGGATGGCGTTCTGGGTGCAGGCGAACAGCACGGCACTGGGAAGCTCGCTCGCCATTCCCCGGGTCAGCCCCGCCAGTGCAGCACGCAGACCAGCGTGAACAGCCGCCGCGCCGTGTCGAAATCGAGTCTCCACCTTGCCGTTGAGCCGCTCGCGCAGCAATTCGCTGCCCTCATTGTGCAGGCCACGCCGCGCCATGTCGATGGTCTCGATCTGCGAGGGCGTGGCGGTCCTGATCGCCGCGTAATAGCTTTCGCAGATCATGAAGTAATCCTTGACGATGCGGCGGAACGGCGACATCGACAGCCCGATCAGCGAGAGGCGCTGCTCGCGCTCGTCGAGAATGTCGAAGATCAGGCGGCCGTCGGCGGTCGACAGCTGCAGCCGGTAGGGGCCGGTCGGCGCCGCCCATCAGGCCGAAGCGGTTTTCCTCCACCAGATCGTAGATCGCCACCCGCCGCTCGTGCTCGGCGTCGGGGTTGAGGCCCGGTCCGATGCTCGCGTCGAGATCGACGGCGATCAGGCGATTCTTCGGTTTATCGCTCATGGCCGGGACAATAGACGCAGGTAGCGCAGGGCGGCTAGGGCCGGGGCTACTCGACTTCGTGCTGCGGCAGGTGCGCCGTTGCCCAGGCGGGGCCGAGATCGGAGAGCCTGCGCCTCGATGCATTCGACCTCGAGGCGGATGCGTGCCGCCGGCGGAGAAAGTCGAGGACGATCGCGCCGGAGGGCGCCTCGCCCGCCTCGAAGCCGATCGACAGGAGCGACAGCACCGCGTCGGCGTCGTCGCGGCGGATGTTCTGCGGCCATGACCTTGTTCACCCGCTCGAAATGCAGCCCGGCGCGGCGGCGCTCGAAATGCTCAGGCATCGGACCGAGTTCCCAGACGAAGCGGTTGGCCACCAGGGCGAATTTCCGCGCCTTCTGGAGATAACTCAAATCCCCCGCCTTGAGGACCGCATCCTGCATGTGGGCGGAGATGACGGCGAGATCTTCCGTGTCGAGTGCGGTCAGCCGCAGCAAAACCTAAGTCCCCGCCAAGCGTTCGATATCGGCGCCGCAGGCGGAAAGCTTCTCTTCCAGCGTCTCGAAGCCGCGGTCGAGATGATAGACGCGGTGGATGCACGGTCTCGCCCTCGGCCGCAAGTGCTGCGATCACCAGCGACACCGAGGCGCGCAGATCGGTCGCCATCACCTGGGCGCCGGTGAGCTTGGCGACGCCGCGCACTTCGGCCGTATCGCCGTGCAGGTGAATGTCGGCGCCGAGCCGGGCCAGTTCCTGCACATGCATGAAGCGGTTCTCGAAGATGGTCTCGCGGATGCGGCTGGTGCCCTGCGCCATGGTGGTCAGCGCCATGAGCTGCGCCTGCAGGTCGGTGGGAAAGCCCGGATAGGGATCGGTGTCGACATTGACCGGCCGGATGCCCGGGCCGTTACGCCTGATGCGCAATCCGTCGTTGGTTGCGGGCGACATCGATGCCGGCGCCGTTCATGATGGCGATCGCCGATTCGAGATTGCCGGGCTTGGCGCCCTTGAGCGTCACATCGCCGCCCGCCATCGCCGCCGCCATGGCATAGGTGCCGGTCTCGATGCGGTCGGCGATCACCTGATGCTCGGCGCCGTGCAGGCTGGTGACGCCGCTGACCCTCAGCGTCGGGTGAATGGATGCCTTCGATCCTGGCGCCCATCTTCACCAGGCACTCGGCGACATCGCCGATCTCGGGCTCGCGCGCCGCATTCTCGATGACCGTATCGCCATGCGCCAGCACCGCGGCCATCAGTGCCGCATGGGTGGCGCCGACCGAAACCTTCGGGAAGGCGATATGGCCGCCCTTGAGGCCCTTGCGGCGCCTTGGCGACCACATAGCCGGCCTCGATCGCGATCTCGGCGCCGAGCTTCTCCATCGCCATGAGGTGCAGATCGACCGGCCTGCGTGCCGATGGCGCAGCCGCCGGGCAGCGACACTTTCGCCTCGCCGCAGCGGGCGAGCAGCGGCCCCAGCACCCAGAAGCTGGCGCGCATCTTGGAGACGAGCTCATAGGGTGCCGTGGTATCGACGATGGTTTTCGCCTGAGATGCGCAGTGTTTCGCCCTGGCTGCCGTCCTGGCCGGCGCGCTTGCCGGCAATGGTGATGTCGACGCCATGGTTCTGCAGGATGCGCTGCAAGCTGCAGCACATCGGCCAGCCGCGGCACGTTGGTGAAGCGTCAGCGTCTCGGGGGTGAGCAGGCCGGCGATCATCAGCGGCAGGGCGGCGTTCTTGGCGCCGGAAATGGCGATGGTGCCGGTGAGCCGGTTGCCGCCGCGGATGCGGATGCGATCCATGGAAATTGTCCCTCCGAAAATACCAAAGCCAGGTCAAGGTCAGGCGGGGCGCTAACAAGCATAGATGGCGCCAATGGGGCAAGCCCCGGCCTCACTGGTCCTTGAGCGCCTTGCGGCGCTTGGCCTGCGCCTTGCGCTTCCCAAGATTCGCCCGCAAGGCCTTGGCAAGCCTGAGTTTTCTGGCGGTAACCAAAGGTGTTGGCGGTTTCGGAGTCATGGCGCCAGTTTCGGCAAGCGGCCGAGCCTGTCAAGCCTAAAGGGTTGCGAAGGCGCTGGCCCTGTGGCATGTGTCGCGCCCGCAACGAGGCTCGCTGTTGTAGCTCAGTGGTAGAGCACCCCCTTGGTAAGGGGGAGGTCGTGGGTTCGATCCCCCCCAACAGCACCAGTTTTCCCGGCTAAATCAGCAATTTGACCATTGCGCCCGATTCACAAAAGCGGTGTAGCAGGGGTGATGCAGGTGAAAAATGCGTAGCGATCCACGTTGGCCGGCTCTGCCCCTCTCCCAGTGGGAACCGAGCTGCGAGACGCTTTACCGCTGGACCCAGATCGTCGGTAAAATCCGGCTGGCGCTCACCCCGCTGGTAAATCACTGGTGGAATGTGACCTTGTACGTCACGTCACGGGGGCTCACCACGACGCCCATTCCATATCTGCACGGCACCTTCGAAATTACATTCGATTTCGTCGGGCATCGCGTGGTGATCGACACCAGCGGCGGCGACTCGGAGCAGATTGCCCTTGGCCCCAAATCGGTGGCTGATTTCCATGCGGAATTGATGGACCGCTTGGCTCGTCTCGGCATCAGCGTTCACATCTGGACAATGCCAAGCGAGATCGCGGATGCGGTTGCCTTCGAGCTCGATCATGGCAATGCACAATACGATCCATTATGGGTCCACCGTTTCTGGCGGGCCCTGCTGAGCGCGGATCGGGTTTTGAAGCAGTTCAGATCGAAGTTCATCGGCAAAGTGAGCCCGGTTCATTTCTTTTGGGGCGGCTTTGACCTTGCGGTGACACGCTTTTCAGGCCGGCGCGCACCTCTTCTCACCGGCAGCTGGCCAAACGTCGCCGAGTGGGTCATGCAGGAAGCTTACTCGCACGAAGTCAGCAGTTGCGGGTTCTGGCCGGGAAATGGCGGCTTTGGACAAGCGGCATTTTATGTGTACGCCTATCCTGAACCGAAAGGCCTTGGCGATGACGGCTTGAAAACGGCTGGCGCCTCATATCATCCTGACCTGGGTCAGTTCATCTTGCCTTACGATGTCGTGGCAGGCGCAAACGAGCCTGAAAGTCTGTTGCTCGGTTTCCTGCAAGAGACCTACGAAAGAACCGCTACACTGGCGGGCTGGGATCGGGCTGCACTTGAACGATCAACCTGAAATTCGCTTGGCCCGATCGCACCCAGGGAGGTAGTCGCACATGACTTATGCAATCATCGGCTCCGGCGCCATCGGCAGCGCCTTGGCCACGCAATTCACCCGGAAGGGAATCGATGTCCTCCTCGCTAACAGCCGGGGTCCTTCATCGCTCGCGAAGCTGATTGGCAAACTAGGTACCACCGTAAAGGCCGTCTCCACACAGGAAGCCCTTAAAGGCGATATTGTGATACTTGCCGTACCGTATTCGTCTGTGCCTGAAGTGGTGGCTGGAACCAAATGGAACGGCCGTATCGTCGTGGACGCGACCAACGCGATAGATTTTCCCGGCTTCACGCCAAAAGATCTAGGCGGGCGCCTCTCAACCGAGGTTGTCGCTGATGCGGTCCCGGGGGCGCGCGTGGTTAAGGCATTCAACACGATCCCGGCCACCGAACTTGCCCGGGATCCTGCGCAACACGGAGGCCGCAGGGTCGTATTTCTTTCGGGAAACATTCCCGAAGCGAATACCGAGGTTGCCAGTCTGGTCGAAAGACTTGGCTTTGCCGCCATAAATCTGGGCAGGATTTCCGAAGGTGGCCGAGCCCAGCAATTCGGCGGAGCGTTAGTGGCAATCAATCTAAGCAAGCACTGACGAGAACGGCTTTACGGGCCGCGCCGCAGCCTCACTTTCTGGCGTTGTCCCAGTTCGCCGCGGCATCGTCGTCGCTGTCCCTGGCTTCGACCCACTGGGCGCCCCGCGGGCCCTCTTCGAGCTTCCAAAAAGGCGCCTTGGTCTTCAGCCAGTCGATGAGAAAGTGGCAGGCCGCAAGGGCTGCTTCGCGGTGCGCCGAGGCGGTCATTACCAGCACGATGTCGTCGCCCGGCTCCAGCCGGCCATAGCGGTGCACGATCAGCGCGGCATCGAGCGCCCAGCGGCGGCGCGCCTCGGTCTCGATGTCTTCGAGCGCCTTCTCGGTCATGCCCGGATAATGTTCGAGCGTCATGGCGCCCACCTTGGCGCTGCCCGACACATCGCGAACCGTGCCGACGAAGATCGCCGTGCCGCCGATATTGCGGTTGCCCGCCTTAAGCTTCGCCAACTCGGCGCCCACATCGAATGGCTCGGATTGCACGCGGATCATCGTGTCACGTCAATTGCCGAACAGCTTGCGGTACAGTTTCCTGGTGCCCCGCTTCACCGATTGCACCGGCTTGCTGGTGGCGATGTCGTTGACGGCCTTGTCGATCTCCCGGGCAATGCCGGGTTTGCCTGCTCCGGTCGCCGCTTTCGGTTCATCGGCGTCGGCAAGTTTCGGCCGGCCCCAGGGCCCGGTGATCTTGATTTCAGTTGCCTCGGCTCCGGCGGCCTCCGCCGTGACGGCGAGATCGAGATCGCGGCGCAGGAGATCGACTTCGCCCTTGCCGGTCAAGGCGATTGCGGCGCCATCAATCTTCAACTCCGACAAGCCGACGATGCCATCGGCGATCCCCGCCTTGACCGAGAGGCTGTCGAAGTTGGTAACACTTGTGTCCTGCAGGGGCCAGCCGGTCAGCGGGGCTTTACGCACGGCGGCGGCCATTGCGGAGGCGTCGAGGCCGCGGATGCCGCCCTTATCCACGTTGATGCCGGCGGCACCCTCGAGCGTCGAAACCATTTCCTGCTGAGTGCGGCCAGCGCCGCTCAGAACCGCGGTGAGCGATGCCGTGCCGTCGATCCGGTCGAGGCCTGTAAGGTCGCGGAAAAAGTCGCGGGCCGCTACTCCCCGGGCAGTGAAGGTCACCTCCAGGGCGGGCACGCCGCCGCCACCGTCGAGCACGATCTGGACATCGGCCTTGCCGCCATAGAATTCCGTCTCGGATATGCGGGCATTGAGCCGGCCCTTGGCGAGCGCCGCCTCGACCGTGGCGGGCCCTGTCTCGATTGCCCCATAGACGAGCTTTTTCGTCTTAAGCTGCGCCTTGATATCAACGCCGCGCAGCGCCGCAAAGCCGAGCGGTGTCCGGTCCCAGGCGGAAGCACCTTGCGCCGGCTCGCTTTCCACGGCCGGTTTCGGCGCGAGATAGGGATTGAGATCGATTGTTTCCGTTTCGAGCGCGATGGCGATGGCGGGCATGGGCTTGCCGAAGTCGAGAATTGCAACGCCCCTTCCCCTAATTCTGTCAACTCCAATCTCGGCCTGGCGCAGCTTGAGGGTCTTGCCTTCGCTGTCGAGCTTTCCGGTGAGGGTGAAAGTCTTGAAGCCGCGCTCGCCGCCGGGCGCCGCGCCCAGCCAACGCGCCGCCGCGCGCAGATCGGAGCCAGTCGCAGTCACCTGTCCAGCGAGGCCCAGCCCGCTCTTCGCCGCGAGCCGGCCGTCGAAACTCACACTCATGAGCGGGGATTCGAAGGTGAGCGTTGCCGGCGAGCCATCGCCTGCGGACCGCGCCAGCGATTTCAAATAGGTCTCGAATTTGATGCGTTGCCCGGCAATCACCGTGCTGCCGAGCAGCGTCACTTCACCCGCATCCGAAACTTCCGCCGCCGCATCGATCTCCTGCAAGGCGAAGGCCTGCCCGTGGCGCTGATCGAGAAAAGCCGCCGAGGCGTTCTCCAGGACCAGTGAAAGGGCCGAGCCGTTCTTGTCGCCCTTGCCACTGGAATCCGTCCAGTTGGCGCGGCCCTCTCCGTCGATGATGAAATTGAAATTGGCGTCGGTGAGCGTGACCCGGCCTACCGGCAGTTGCTGCTGCATCAGATCGGTGTAAGTGATGGGCAGCCTGAGCGACCCGGCGCTGACGAACTGGCCCTCCATTCCTTCCGGGTTGGACAGCGTGACGCCGTCGAGGCGGATAGCGAGCGATGGCGAAAATTCCACATGCGCGCCGCCGGAAACGGTGAGGCTGCGCGCCGTCCGTTCGGCCACATAAGCCTGCAGCTGGCCGATGGCAAAATCGGGCGAAAACGCCCAGGCCGCAGCCGTGCCGGCAAGCGCCACGACCGCCAATCCCGCTCCAATTCCCAGTCCGCGCATCGAAAACTCCCTCATGTGCCACCGCTATCGCCGGGACTTGCGGCCCTTTCGTGACCTGTCTAGGTTCCGCCCGCCGTGGAGGAAAAGCTGATGGCCGAACGTCACTTGTGGACTCCGAGCGCTGAGCGCGTGGCCCAGTCGAATCTGCTGCGATTCACCGCCGCGATCAATCCGCGTCTTGAAACCTATGGCGATATTCACCGGTTTTCGGTTAACGAGCCGGAGGCCTTCTGGTCCGCCCTGTGGGACTTCTGTGCCGTAAAAGCCGAAACCCGGGGCTCCCGCGTCCTGATCGATGGCAACAAGATGCCGGGGGCGCGGTTCTTCCCCGATGCAAGGCTTAATTATGCCGAGAACCTGCTGCGCCGGACGGGGGACGGTGATGCCCTGGTCTTCCGCGGCGAGGACAAGGTCGCGCCGCCGCATGAGCTGGCGCGAGCTGAACGGCTCCGTCGCCCGCATGCAGCGCGCGCTGGTGGCCGCGGGCATCACGGCGGGCGACCGGGTCTGCGCCGTGGTTCCCAACATGCCGGAAACCATCGTCGCGTTTCTCGCCTGTGCCTCGCTCGGCGCCATCTGGTCGTCGTGCTCGCCGGATTTCGGCGAGCGCGGCATTCTCGACCGCTTCGGCCAGATCGCGCCGCGCCTGCTCATCACCTGCGACGGCTATTACTACGCCGGCAAGACCATCGGCATGGGCGCCAAGATCGCCAATGTGCTGAAGCAATTGCCGAGCGTCGAGCGGACGTGCGTGATCATCTACCTGGACACGGGCGAGGCCGGCGGCAATTGCCCGGTGCCGTGTCATTCGACGATTTTCTCGCGCCCCACAGCGATGCGCCCATCGCCTTCGCGCAGCTGCCCTTCGATCATCCGCTCTATATTCTCTATTCCTCCGGCACCACCGGCATTCCCAAATGCATCGTGCATCGCGCCGGCGGCATATCTGCTGAAGCATCTCTGCGAGCATGTGCTCAACACCGATGTGAAGCCCGACGACCGGCTCTTCTACTTCACCACCTGCGGCTGGATGATGTGGAACTGGCTGGTCTCGCGGCCTCGCCGCCGGCGCAACACTTCTCCTCTATGACGGCTCGCCCTTCCATCCCGATGAGCGCGGCCTCTTCGATTTCGCCGATGCAGGAGAGAATGACCATCTTCGGCACCTCGGCGAAATATATCGATGCGGTGAAGAAGACCGGCTGGCGGCCGAAGGACACCCATGATCTGGCGCCGCTGCGCACCATGCTCTCCACCGGCTCGCCGCTTGCCGCCGGAGAGTTTCGATTTCGTCTATGACGCGATCAAGCCGGACCTGCATCTCGCCTCGATCTCGGGCGGCACCGACATTTGCGGCTGCTTCGTCGGCGGCAATCCGCTCGCGCCCGTCTGGCGCGGCGAAATCCAGGGGCCGATGCTCGGCATGGCGGTGGACGTGTTTGACGACGACGGCAAGCCGCTGCGCGGCGAAAAGGGCGAACTCGTCTGCACCAAGCCCTTTCCCTCCATGCCGGTCATGTTCTGGAATGACCCCGATGGCGCCAAGTATCGCAACGCCTATTTCGCCCGCTTCGACAATATCTGGTGCCATGGCGATTTCGCCGAGGTGACGGAACATGGCGGCATCATCATCCACGGCCGCTCCGATGCGACCCTCAATCCCGGCGGCGTCAGGATCGGCACGGCGGAAATCTATGCCCAGGTCGAACAGGTGCCCGAAGTGGTCGAGGCGCTCGCCATCGGCCAGGACTGGGACAATGACGTGCGCGTCGTGCTGTTCGTGCGCTTGCGGCCGGGCGTCGGCGCTCGACGACGGCGCTGATCGCCGCGATCAAGAAGCAGATCCGCGACGGCGCCTCGCCCCGCCATGTGCCGGCGCGGATCGTCGCCGTCGCCGACATTCCGCGCACCAAGTCCGGCAAGATCACCGAACTCGCGGTGCGCGACGTGGTGCACGGCCGCGAAGTGAAGAACAAGGAGGCGCTGGCCAATCCCGAGGCGCTCGATCTCTTCCGGGATTTGCCCGAGTTACGGGTGTGATGCTCGCGCCCAATGGCGGTGAGCGGTTGTCATCGCGTCGCGGTCTTCGAATCGCGCAAGCTCCGCGACAGCAGGATCACCGGGATAAGGCCGGCCGCGACGATGGTGAGTGCCGGCAGCGCGCTTTCCTCGAGCTGGTCGAGCGAGGCGAGCATGAACACCGTGGTGGCCAGCGTTTCGAAATCGAAGGGCCGCAGGATCAGCGTCGCCGGCAGTTCCTTCATGCAATCGACGAAGACGAGCAAGCGCCGCCGAGACGAGCGCCGGGCGCAGCAGCGGCAGATGAACCTCGCGGAGCGCCGCGATCGGTCCGCGCCCGAGGGTGCGCGCCGCGGCGGCGAGATTGGGCGTCACCTTCTCCAGGCCGCTCTCGATCGAGCCGAAGCGAGATCGCCAGAAACCGCACCACATAGGCAAAGGTGACGGCGGCGATCGAGCCGGAGAGAAGCAGGCCGGTCGAAATGCCGAAGTTCTCGCGCATGACGGCCGTCCAGCGCATTGTCGCAATGCGGCGAGCGGAATCAGCACGCCGATGCCCGAGCACCGTTCCGGGAATGGCATAGCCGGTGCCGGCCAGCCGCACCACCTGGCGCGTGAAGCCGCTTTGCGAAAGCCGGTTGGCATAGGCAAGCGTCAGGCCGAGCAGTACGGCAATCGCCGCCGCCGTGGCCGAGAGCACCAGCGAATGGCCGGCCGCCTTCACATAGGCGAGCGAGACGGCACTCTCGAGCCGCCTGAGCGCGAAGTTCAACAGCACCAGCCCCGGCAGGATGAAGCCGAGAAAGATCGGCAGCCGCACAGACGGCGAAGGCGAGCCAGCCGCGCCAGCCGGCAAGCTTGAACGCCGTGCCGCTGGATGCGAGCGCTTGGCCGGCATGGCGAAGGACTGCTGCCGCCGCCCGGCGCGCTCGACCCACATGAGCGCGAAGACGAAGACCAGCATCACCGCGGCGATCTGCGCCGCACCGCCGAGATTTCCCTGGCCCAGCCAGGTCGTGTAGATGCCAAGCGACAGGGTGCGGACGCCGAAGAAGCCGACCGCGCCGATGTCGTTCAGGCATTCCATCAGCGCCAGACTGACGCCGACGGCGATCGCCGGGCGGGCCTGCGGCAGGGCGACGGTCAGAAGGCGCCCCACGGCGGTCTGCCCAGTGTGCGGGCCACCTCCAGCTGGGTGGCCGGCTGGCGGAGGAAGCTCGCCCGCGCGGTCAGGAACACGTAGGGATAGAGCACCATCGACAGCACGAAGATGGCGCCGCCCAGCGAGCGGATTTCGGGAAACACGTAGTCGGCGGGCGTGGCCCAGCCGAAGAGCGCCGCGCAGCCAGGTCTGCAGCGGCCCGGCATAGCTCAGGAAATCCACATAGGTATAGGCGACGATGTAGGTGGGGGCGGCCAGCGGCACGAGCGAGGCCCACTGGAACATCCGGCGCAGCGGAAAGCTGTACATGGTGACGAGCCAGGCGGTGGCCGTGCCGATGACGAAAGTCACGAGCCCCCACGCCCGCCATCAGCGCCAGCGTCCGCCAGACATAGCCGGGCAGCACGGTTGCGATGCAGATGCGGCCAGATATTCTCGGCCGGCGTCGAAGGCGAGATAGACGATGGTGAAGACCGGCAGCGGCCAGCGCCGCGCCTGACCAGCAGCGGCGATGAGACCCAGCCAGTGTTCGGCGGCGGGACTCTGGATGCCGCCCGGGACCGTCTGCCGCTCTGCGATTGCCATGGGCCGGACTTATTCCGCCAGAACGCGGGTGGTCGGGAAAGGTGATCTCGACCAGCGTGCCCTTGCGCGGCTCGCTGATGATATCGAATTTGGTGCGGTTGGCTTCGGCCAGCGCCTTGGTCAGCGGCAGGCCGAGGCCGGTTCCCGGCGCGTCGCGGCCTTCGGTCGACAACCCGGCGGAAAGGCTCGAGCGCATCGCGCAGTTGTTCGGCAGTCATGCCGATGCCGGTATCCTTGACCCGCAGTTTCAGTTCGCCGGCTTGGGTCATCTGCGCCGAGACGATCACCTGCCCGCCGGGATCGGTGAACTTGAGCGCATTGGACAGGAGGTTGAGCATGATCTGGCGCATCGAGCGGAGATCGGCCACCACATTGGGCAGACTCCGGCGGCATCGTCTTGCGCATGACGACGCGCGCCGCCGTCGCCTGTTCCTGCAGCATCTTGATGCGCATGGTCGGCCACTTCGCCGAGATTGACCGAGGTGAAATTGAGCTCGAGCTTGCCGGCCTCGACCTTGGAAAGATCGAGCAGATCGTTGATCAGCGACAGGAGATGGCCGCCGCTGGCATGAATGTCGTTGACATAGCCGCGGTACTTGTCGTTGCCGATCTCGCCGAAGCGCTCCAGCCGCATGACTTCGGAAAAGCCCATGATGGCGTTGAGCGGGGTGCGCAGTTCGTGGCTGATGCGGGCGAGGAACTCCGATTTCTGCCGGCTGGTGGCTTCGGCCGCTTCCTTGGCCTCGCGCAATTCCGTTTCGGTCTTCTTCCACTGGGTGATGTCGCGCACCACCGCGCAGAAGGCGGCCTGCGATTTCGGCGTCTGCAACTTGCCGAGCGTCAGGAACAGCGGAACCGTGCCGCCCTGCTTGACGACGGCCGTCACTTCGCGCCCGTCATTGAACACGCGGCGAGTCCCGGTCCCTGCAGGGCCGCGAGATAATCGCGCAACACCTTGCGGCTCTCCGGCGTCAGAAGGTCGGCGAAGGGACTTGTCCGCCACTTCGGCGATCCGATAGCCGAAAATCGCCTCGGCGCCGGCGCTGAAGGTGTGGATCTTGCCCGCCGCATCGAGCGTGATGATGCCGTCGGTGGCGGTATCGAGAATGGCGCGCAATTCCTCGTCGGCGGCGGGCGCGGCGGCTCGCAGGGGCAGGGGGATCACCTCGGCGGGCGGCGGCTCGGCCGGCGTTTCCGGCGCGGGTGGTGCTTCGCTCTTGCGCGGCAGGTCGACGACAGCTGGTGCGCGCGGCTGCTTCCACGGGCCGGATCACGAACTGCCGCGCCGGGCCGCTCAGCCACGGGATGGGGCTCATCTGCACGGCGGCGGAGATGCGGCGTCCGTTGCCGATTTCGATCTCGGCCATTGCCAGGGACTGGCCGAGCAGCGCGAAACGCTGCTGCAGCTTGGGATCGTTGATCGCATCTTCGGCGCTTTCGTAGCCGAACAGCGCCAGCGCCTTGGGATTGGCATAGAGCAGGAGATCGTCCTTGACGATAAGCACAGGTTCGGCCAGCCGGTCGATTGCCGTGCGGATGGTGTCGGGAATGTAGGGCACGGCCCGCCGGGCCGGATCGGGCGGCGTCTCGGCAGCCGCTGCCGATGACGATGCCGTTCCCTGAATAAGAACCTTGCCGAGCCGCTCGAAGATTTCGGTGTCGGTTTCCGTCGCAACCGCCTTGGGGGCCGCGGGTTGTCCCGGAACAAGTTTTCGTTCGAGAGCGCGGCGCTCGGTAATGTCGTCAAGGAGTAGAAGCGCATAAGCAGCAGTGCCGCCGGAGGGCGTCAGCTTGCGCGCCGTGATGCGCAGATCGCGATTGCCGATACGCACCGGCACACTGCGCACCAGACTGACCGTGCCCGCCGCGTCGATGCGGGCAATCAGGTCCTCCGCCGCCGAATCGTCGGCGAGGAGCGCGGCAAGGTTGGCACGCTGGCCCGCCCCCAGGAGCAACAGCGAGGCGGCGTTGAGATGGCGGATCGCTCCGTCACGGCCAATGAGGGCCGCCGGTGTCGGCAAGAGATCGAAGGCTTCGACGATCTCGGCGGTCGCCGCGCCACCCGCCTCCAGAGGCTTGGCCACGACGACAAGGAGGCCGGGGCGGCCGTCGGGCAGCGCGTGGATCGTGCATTGGCAGGAGATGGGCGTGCCGGCGCCCGCCGAGGGGAAGTGGAGATGTGCCGTCTGCACCTGGCCGCGCCGCAGCGATCGCGCCAGTGCCGCCACCCGCTCGACCCCGGGTTCGGCTAAATCGAAGGGCCGGTCGATCAGGTCGAAGAGCGTTTCGCAGCCGAAATAGGCAAGGCCGGCCGGGTTGGCCCACACGATGCGGCCGCGCGCGCCGTCCCACAGCCAAGCGGCTTCGGGAACCTCCCGCAAGTCTTCGAGCGTCGGCGTCAACGCCTCGGTCACCCGCTACTCCCCAAACCTACTCACCGGACCGCTTCCCACCAGCAAACTAGACGAATTTTCAAGGTTTCGTCCATCTTTCATTAACCGGCGAGCCTCCGAACCCATCCGCCCACGTGGATGAATTGGTGCAATGCAAGATTTATGTTGCAATGCACAATGAACTCGAATTATATCCACCGGGAAGGGCGATGAACTGCATGCCCCATTTCATGGAGAACGAAAATGTCTGCCAAGAAGGCGAAAGTTGAAATGACCGGCGAACTTCCCAGCGAAGTTGCCGCCCTAGCCCAGAAAACCGTCGACCAGGCCGAAGCCGCCTTCGACCAGGCCAGCAATCTGGCCCACAGCAATGTCCAGTTCTTTGACGCCGCGGCCATCGCCTATCGCGGCCGCCTTGCCGATCTTCAGATGAAGATGGTGGAATTCACCCAGAATGCCGTGACCGCAGGCTTCGCCCATACCCGCAACCTGTTCGCGGTCAAGGAGCCGGCCGAATTCTTCGCCCTGCAGCAGGGCTTCCTGCGCCAACAGGCCGAGACCTTCCAGCGTCAGGCCACCGAGATCGGCCAGCTTTCGCTGCAGCTTGCCAAGGAAACGGCAAAGCCGGTCCAGGACGGCGTAGCCAAGACCTTCAGCGATTTCTCCAGGACTTTCGCAGCCTGATTTGACAGCCGACACCGCACCCTGGCCTCCTCCTCCCGGCCAGAGGGTGCATTGAGCGGAAGGCCCGTGCGTATTGCGGGCCTTTTTGCCGTCTTGAATTTGCCCGCGCTTGCGATTAGTAACCGGCCTCGGATGCAGCTGTAGCTCAGTTGGTTAGAGCACTAGATTGTGGATCTAGGGGTCCCCCGTTCGAGCCGGGGCAGCTGTACCATTTTCCTGTTTCTGGCTTGACGGGCAAGCGCAACAGGCGCGGCAGCGCATTTTACGGCAACCTACCCGGTTCAAGTGCCGTCGCAATAGCAACCGACAAAGCTCCAGGCTCCAGGGGCTTCGACAGGATTTCGACATCCCAGGGGCGATCGCCGATTGTAGCGACGTCGGCGAAACCAGTCATGATTATCGCCGGCAGCCTGGGACGGGAATTTCTGGCGATTCGAATCAGCTCCAATCCTGAGATCGCCGGCATGGCATAGTCGGTGAGCACGAGATCGACGCCGTACGGGTCTTTCTCGATAACTTTAAGAGCCTCCGCCCCATCGGAGGCTTCTGTGACGCTATGCCCAAGATCCCGGAGCAGTGCTGCCGTTGTGAACAGGACCTGTGCATGATCGTCCACCACCAGGATGGCGCGCGGCCGATCGCTTACGTTGCCGGGCGGATGACGATGACGATTGTTCTCTCGGACTGCTATCGTGATCGGTGGCGGCCGCACGGGGTAACCATATGTCGACCTGGGTTCCTTCGTTAGGCACGCTGTTGATGCGAAGTGTTCCACCCGACTGCCGCGCAAAACCGTAGACCATGCTTAAACCCAGCCCGGTACCCTTCCCCACCGGCTTTGTCGTATAGAACGGTTCGATGACTCGCTCGAGTTCGGCTGCGGGAATCCCACAGCCGGTGTCGCGGACCGATATGACGACGTATTCGCCCAAGGCGAGCCCGTCATGCGCACCTGTATCGACCACTCTGTTACTGACATCTATCTGGATGACGCCGCCATTCGGTAAAGCGTCACGGGCATTGACAACCAGATTGATTATCGCCAACTCCAGTTGATTGCGGTCCGCCATTGCATACCAGGCGGGCTCCGGCTATCGACCACTCGACCTGTACCAGTCCGCCCAGCATATGGGCCAAAAGTTCCGACACCGTTTGTCGGAGATCGAGAGGCGAGACGATGGACGGAGAAAGATCCTGACGGCGGGAAAAAGCCAGCAGCCGCTTGACCAAGTCGATGCCCCGCTCCGCCGCCTGGCGTGTCATCGCCACGATATTGGAGACCTCCGTGTTAAGCGGGGCCTTGCGCTCGATCAGCGACAGGCCGCCAAGTACGGCCGCAAGCAGATTGTTAAAATCATGAGCGACACCTCCCGGTCAGTTTCCCGATGGCATCCATCTTTTGAGCCTGGATCAGCTGGCCTTCGAGGGAACGCCGCTCGGTGACATCGAGCAACGTGCCAGCAATCTCGGGGTCCGAGTCGCCGTCGCCCTGCAGAAGCACGGCTTGCTCAAGAAAGTGCCGATACTGGCCGTCGGCGCATTGCCAGCGATATTCGATGGCGAGAGTTCCATGTCTGAGCCGACGCTGCGCGCGCGGCAAGAACCCGGTCGCGATCGTCGTCATGAATACGCTCTGTCCACAAAGCCGGACTGTCCCGCAACCGTTCTTCGTCGAAGCCGGTAAGAGCAAATAGATCGCCGCTCACAAAGCGGGGAGCGCGGCCCTCAATATGAAGTGGTTCCACAAAGAGAGCGATCGGCAGCGACCTAATGATCAATGCTTGCCGTTCCTCCGCCTTACGCAGCGCCTGTTCCGCGTGCAATCGTTCAGCTTGGATGCGAAGGTTGTCGTTCAGCAGCTTATGAGCAAGCTCGGAGTTTTCCCTGATTTGCCGCGTCATCTCGAACAGCTCCACAAAGACGGAGACTTTCGAACGCAGCACGAGAGGTTCGAACGGCTTGATGACGTAATCGACAGCGCCCATCGCATAGCCATGGAGCATATGATCCGGCTCGCGATTGACCGCCGTCAGGAATATGATCGGGATTCTCTTCGATCGTTCCCTCTGTCGAATGATATGGGCGGTCTCATAGCCATCGATGCCGGGCAGGAAAATATCCAGCAATATGACGGCGAACTCGTCGCGCAGCAGATGCCGGAGCGCCTCCTCACCCGACCCCGCCCGAACCACTTCGGCGATGTCCTCGATAACCGTTTCGATAACCAGAAGATTGTTCTCGTCATCGTCGACGGCGAGTACCCGAGGGCGATATTTGGGCCTTGGCTGCTGTTCCAGCTCGGACAATTTGATCACCATCGTCAAGCTGCCGCAATGGGATGCGAACGCGAAGCGACGCTCCCGCCACCGGCAGAGGTGCGATGATTCCGCGATTTGACGATCCACACGCGGAGCAGCGCCAACAACAATTCGATATCGACCGGCTTCGCGATGTAGTCCGAAGCGCCCGCTTCCAGACACTTCTGCCGATCGCCTTTCATGGCCTTGGCGGTGACCGCAATCAGCGGCAAGTCGCGAAGCGCCGCACGCTTACGAATTTCACGCATGGTTTCATAGCCGTCCATTTCCGGCATCATGATATCGATCAAGGCGAGATCGATATCTGGCGAACGGTCGAGAATTTCGATGCCGTCCTCGCCGCGTTCGCCGTGAACAACGTCGACATCGTAGCTTTCGAGCACGCTTGTCAATGAATAGATATTCCGAATGTCATCATCGACGATAAGCACTTTGGCCCCTGCCAGCTCTGGAATCCGCCGGATTGCGGCGCCTGTGCGGGGTGCTTCCGGGCTCTTCGTGTTGCGGTTCAAAATTGCGTGGATGTGCGGCACCATTTCTTCGACGGTTCGAGCCGAGATAACGATCGATGGCCGGTGTATGAGTTTCGCCAAAACCTCGGCATTTTCCCCCACAATCACGACCGGCACGCGGTCCGCGCTGCCGAGACCGTTGATGATGGCAGGCGTATTGCTCTCATCGCGAGTGTGGACACCGACGACGATTGCATCATAATCGCCCAACGGCTGCTGTAGGCGGGCTTTGGCAAACGACGCCGCAACATCCACTGTTGTATGCGGATTGCCGAGGGCGCGCTCGATAATTCGCCGCTTCTTGGCGTTTCCGTCGATTAGCAGGATGCGGCGCTCGATGCGTGTCACAAAGCCAAACAGCGACTTGAACACCTCGCGGAGCGTTTGATGTTCGGCGGGCTTGGCGGTGGCGCCGAACGCTCCCATTTTAAGGACGGATGCGGTCTGTTCCGCTCCGGAGACGACGTGGATGGGTACATGCCGGATCGACGGATCGTGCTTCAAGAGGTCGAGGAGCACCCAGCCATCGATATCCGTCAGACCGAGATCGAGTGTGATTGCATGGGGCCTGAATTTTCGAACCAGAGCCAGTGTGCCTGCACCGTTGGTCGACACCACACCTTTAAATCCTGCATCCCGGGCCAGGTCGAGCAAAATGTTCGCAAATGTCACGTCATCTTCAACGATGACGACCACAATATCCTCCGGCCGGAGGGAATCGCGATCATCGGCGATACCGATTGAGCCGATCAGCGCCGTCCCGACGTCGGCGCCAGTATTGAGATATCGCGCCTGCGTGGGGACTCCTGTTTCCTTGGCGGGTGCGGCGTCGAGTGGCACAAACAGCGTGAATGTCGGAGCCCTCGCCGGGCTGGCTTCGCACCTTTAACTCGCCACCCAGCAAGCGGGCTATTTCCCTGCTGATCGACAGTCCCAAACCGGTACCGCCATACTTGCGGCTCGTCGTTCCATCGGCTTGCTGAAATGCCTCGAATATCGACTTTTGCTTGTCTTGGGGTATGCCGATACCGGTATCTGTCACCGCTATCGCCATTACCATTTTGGCCGACTTAAGTACCGGATGATTGGGGCTCCAACCGTCAAGAGCGCGCTTGACGCTTAGCGTCACGCCTCCATGGGAAGTGAATTTGAAAGCATTTGAGAGAAGATTGAGGACGATTTGCTGCAGACGTTTTTCGTCCGTCCGGATTGCCGCGGGCAGACGCATCATCGAATTCGATCGCGAATGCCAGTTTCTTGTCGGCGGCAAGCTGTCTAAAGGTCCTGCGCATATGCTGCCGGAGGTTGCTCAGGGGCATTTCTCCGATCTCGATGGATACCGTGCCCGATTCGATCTTTGACAAATCGAGGATATCGTTGATCAGACTGAGGAGATCGCTGCCCGCCGAGTGAATGGTCCGCGCAAACTCGATCTGCTTCTCACTCAAGTTTCCGCTGGTGTTGTCGGACAGCAATTTCGAGAGGATCAGCAGCGAGTTGAGGGGCGTGCGCAACTCGTGGCTCATGTTCGCCAGGAATTCGGATTTGTATTTCGACGTGAGCGCCAGCTGTTCGGCCTTTTCTTCGATTGCCCGGCGCGCCATGTCGATCTCGATGTTTTTATTCTCAACCTGCTTCTTTTCGTTTTCGAGGAGCTGGGCTTTTTCCTGAAGCTCCTCATTCGTCCGGTGAAGCTCCTGCTGTTTCGTCGTAAGCTCGGTCTGACGGGCCTGGAGTTCGGCGGTCAGCAGCTGCGACTGAGCTAAGCAGGCCTTCCGTCCGCATGGTCGCAGCGATGGTATTCAGAACGATACCGACCGATTCCATCAGCTGATCGAGAAATGTTTGATGGGCCTCGCTGAACTGGCCGAATGAGGCCAGCTCGATCACCGCCTTGACTTCATCCTCGAACAGGGCGGGCAAGACCACCAGATTCGCCGGTTTTGCATGACCGAGGCCTGACCCTATTTTCAGGAAGTCGGGAGGCACGTCCTTAAGGAAAATGCCGCGCTTGTCCGCGGCGGATTGACCGATGAGGCCTTCGCGAAGCGCAAACCGCGGCTGCAATTGGTCTTTGCTTTCCGCTCCATAACTTGCGGCCAACTCGAGATGAGCGCCATCGCCGCTTCGGTCGGCAACATAGAACACGCCATATTGCGCATTCACCAGCGGCGCCAACTCGGACATGATCAGGTTGGACACCGTCGTCAGATCCCGCTCGCCCTGCAACATCCGCGAGAATTTTGCGAGGTTGGTCTTCAACCAGTCTTGCTCCGTGTTTTTGAGCGTCTGTTCCTTTAGGTTGCGGATCATCTCATTGATGTTGTCTTTGAGTGCTGCCATTTCGCCCGAGGCTTCGACGGCGATCGACTGGGTCAGGTCGCCCTTTGTCACTGCGGTCGCCACATCTGCGATCGAGCGCACCTGGTTGGTCAGGTTGGCGGCGAGCTGGTTGACGTTGTCCGTGAGATCGCGCCATAGCCCAGCGGCACCGGGGACACGGGCTTGACCGCCAAGCCTGCCTTCGATGCCGACTTCGCGCGCCATGTTGGTGACTTGATCGGCGAAGGTCGCAAGCGTTTCGATCATGCCGTTGATGGTGTCGGCAAGGGCGGCGATCTCGCCCTTGGCATCGACCGCCAGCTTTCTCTTCAGGTTACCCTGTGCCACCGCGGTAACGACTTCCGCAATGCCGCGCACCTGATTGGTCAGATTCGTCGCCATCAGATTGACGTTGTCGGTGAGATCCTTCCAGGTTCCGGCGACGCCGCGCACCATCGATTGTCCGCCGAGCTTTCCTTCGGTGCCGACTTCGCGGGCGACACGCGTCACTTCCGAGGCAAATGAGTTGAGCTGATCGACCATCGTGTTGATGGTGTTCTTCAGCTCCAGAATTTCACCTTTGACGTCGACCGTGATTTTTTTCGAAAGATCGCCGCGGGCCACGGCGGTCGTCACTTCGGCGATATTGCGAACCTGGCCGGTGAGGTTATCCGCCATCAAGTTCACATTGTCGGTGAGATCCTTCCACGTGCCGCCGACGCCGCGCACCTGTGCCTGGCCGCCGAGCTTGCCTTCGGTACCGACCTCGCGGGCGACGCGCGTCACTTCCGAGGCGAAGGAATTAAGCTGATCGACCATGACGTTGATGGTATTCTTGAGTTCCAGGATTTCGCCCTTGACGTCGACGGTAATCTTCTTCGACAGATTTCCGGACGCAACGGCCGTCGTCACCTCGGCGATGTTGCGCACCTGGCCGGTGAGATTGGCCGCCATGGCGTTGACGTTGTCGGTCAGATCCTTCCAGGTGCCGGCCACGCCCTCGACCTGCGCTTGGCCGCCGAGTTTTCCCTCGGAGCCGACTTCGCGCGCCACCCGCGTCACTTCCGAGGCGAAGGAGTTGAGCTGATCGACCATCACGTTGATCGTATCCTTCAGCTCAAGGATTTCTCCCTTCACGTCGACGGTGATTTTTTTGGAGAGGTCGCCGCGGGCCACGGCCGTGGTGACTTCGGCGATGTTGCGCACCTGACCGGTGAGATTGGCCGCCATCAGGTTAACGTTGTCGGTGAGGTCTTTCCAGGTGCCGGCAACATCGCGGACTTGCGCCTGGCCGCCGAGCTTGCCTTCGGTGCCGACTTCACGCGCCACGCGCGTCACTTCCGAGGCAAACGAATTCAACTGATCCACCATGGTATTGATGGTGTTCTTGAGTTCAAGGATTTCGCCTTTGACATCGACGGTAATCTTCTTCGACAGATCGCCCGATGCAACGGCGGTGGTGACTTCGGCGATGTTGCGGACTTGCCCGGTCAGATTGTCGGCCATCAGGTTGACGTTATCGGTGAGGTCCTTCCAGGTTCCACCGACGCCTTCGACGCGGGCTTGTCCACCGAGCTTGCCCTCGGTGCCGACTTCGCGCGCCACGCGCGTGACTTCGGAAGCGAAGGAGTTCAGCTGATCGACCATCACATTGATCGTGTTTTTCAGCTCAAGGATTTCGCCCTTGACGTCCACCGTGATTTTTTTCGACAGATCGCCCGAGGCAACAGCCGTGGTGACTTCCGCGATATTGCGAACCTGACCGGTGAGGTTTGTCGCCATGGCGTTGACGTTGTCGGTGAGATCCTTCCAGGTTCCGCCAACGCCTTCCACGCGCGCCTGGCCGCCGAGTTTGCCTTCCGAACCGACTTCGCGGGCCACGCGGGTAACTTCCGAGGCGAAGGAGTTGAGCTGATCCACCATGACGTTGATGGTGTCTTTCAATTCCAGAATTTCGCCCTTGACATCGACCGTGATCTTCTTCGAGAGATCGCCCGAGGCAACAGCCGTCGTGACCTCGGCAATATTGCGGACCTGGCCGGTAAGGTTTGTCGCCATGGCGTTGACGTTGTCGGTCAGGTCCTTCCAGGTGCCGCCCACCCCTTCGACCCGCGCTTGCCCTCCGAGTTTTCCCTCCGTGCCCACTTCGCGCGCCACGCGCGTGACTTCGGAAGCAAACGAATTGAGCTGATCGACCATCACGTTGATGGTGTTCTTAAGCTCGAGGATTTCGCCCTTCACATCGACGGTAATTTTTTTGGAAAGATCGCCGGAAGCGACGGCTGTCGTGACTTCGGCGATGTTGCGCACCTGTCCGGTAAGGTTGGTTGCCATCGCGTTGACATTGTCGGTCAAATCTTTCCAGGTGCCCGCCACGCCGCGCACCACCGCCTGACCGCCGAGCTTGCCCTCCGTCCCTACCTCACGGGCGACGCGCGTCACCTCGGAAGCGAACGACGCCAACTGCTCCACCATGGTGTTGACGACCTTGCCGATGCGCAGGAATTCGCCACGCAACGGCCGCCCATCGATTTCCACCATCATCGACTGGGAGAGGTCGCCCTTGGCGACTGCACCGATGACTCGCGCCACTTCGGCGGTCGGCTGCACCATATCCTCAATGAGATCGTTGATCGACCGGATGCTGGTTTCCCAGCCCCCCATGGCGCCGTGAACCTGGCCGCGGGCATTGATCCTGCCGTCCTTGCCGACAACGCGGCCCAGGCGTTCGAATTCCCGGGTCATTTGTTCGTTGAGACCGACAATTTCATTAAATGTGGAGGCGATTTCCGCATCGATATCGCGAAGACCGTCGGGAAGGCGGACAGAAAAATCTCCGCGGCGGAAGGCCTTTAGGGTATTGAGAAGCTGAAAACGGTCAAGTTCCTGCGCTTCTAGGTCTCTTCGCATTTGTTCCCCTTCGCCATCTCTGGCTAGCGTTCCCGTGCTGCCACGCGTAATTATATGGAACCGAGCTCGCGTTTGCGAATTTAAACTCCCAAAGTTTCAGAATGTTCCATTTGGCCGGCTCGACGCACCCAAACCAAAGCATTTTGATTAACGTCAACTTCGAATCGCTCATGGTCATTTCGACAAAATAGTCATAAATTCATGTTTTTCAAGGGCTTGTCTCTAACTTTCAGGGGTGAGGCCGCCGGCCTATCAAAGCCATTACCGTCCGCGTCTCTGGTGCCGGATGGCCGCGGCCGTCACAGCAGTTTCCGATAGGCGGGAATGGTCAGGAACGGCTCGAACGACTTCGCCTCTGCCAGCGATTTGAACAGCGCGATCGCCTCCTTGAAGCGGCCCGACTTGAAAGCCTGCGGGCCGACCTCCTGCTTCACCCGCTGCATTTCCTCCGCCAGGCATTTGTCGAAGAAGGCGCGAGTCACCTTGCGGCCGCCCTCGAGCTTGGCGCCGAAATTCAGCCATTGCCAGATCTGCGCGCGCGAGATTTCGGCGGTGGCGGCATCTTCCATCAGATTGTAGATCGGCACCGCGCCCCGGCCTGTGAGCCACGCCTCGATATACTGCACGCCGACCCGGATATTGTCGCGGAAGCCCGCTTCCGTGCGCGTGCCGTCATGCACTTCGAGCAGTTCCTTCTGCCCGACCTCGACGTCGTCGCGAGCGACATAGAGCTGGTTCGGCGTCGGCATGAATAGATCGAAGACCTTTTTCGCCACCGGCACCAGATCGGGATGCGCCACCCAGGTGCCGTCATGGCCGTCCGCGCACTTCGCGTTCCTTGTCGGCGGTGACCTTCTCGAAGGCGACGCGGTTTGCCTCGGCATCCTTGCGGTTGGGAATCTGCGCCGCCATGCCGCCCATGGCGAAGGCGCCGCGCCGGTGGCAGGTCTTGACCAGCAGCGCCGAATAGGCGGCGAGAAAGGCCTTGGACATGACGACCTGCGAACGGTCCGGCAGCACGAAACGCCTGTTGCTGGCGAAGGTCTTGATGAAGGAGAAGATATAGTCCCAGCGACCGCAATTGAGGCCCGCGATGTGGTCGCGCAGCTCAAACAGGATTTCGTCCATCTCGAAGCCGGCGGGCAGCGTCTCGATCAGCACCGTCGCCTTGATGGTGCCGAGGGGCAGGCCGAGCAGGCTTTGCGCGAGAATGAACACCTGGTTCCACAGCCTGCGCCTCGAGATGGCTTTCGAGTCTTCGGCAGATAGAAATAGGGCCCGGAACCCTTGGCCAGCGCCGTTTTGGCATTGTGGAAGAAATACAGGCCGAAATCGAATAGCGCGCCGGTCACCGGGCGGCCGTCGACCAGCATATGGGCTTCATCGAGATGCAGCCCGCGGGGTCTCACCATCAGCACGGCGGGCTTGCGGGCCAGCGCATAGCGCCTGCCCGTGGCGGGATCGGTATGCTCGATGTCGCTGGTCCAGCGGTCCATGAGATTGATCTGTCCGCGGACCATATTGTCCCAGGTGGGCGACGTTCGAATCCTCGAAATCGGCCATGAACACCCGGGCGCCGGAATTGAGCGCGTTGATCACCATCTTGCGGTCGGTGGGGCCGGTGATCTCGACGCGGCGGTCCTGCAGATCGGCGGGAATGGAAGCAATTTTCCATTCGGCGGCGCGGATCGCCGCCGTGGCGGGCAGGAAATCCGGCAAGCTGCCCCGATCGAAAAGTTTCTGGCGCTCGGCCCGGAGCGCCAGGAGTCGCTGCCGCTCGGCCCCGAAGGCCCGCTGCAATTGCGCCACGAAAGCAACGGCCTTTGGCGTCAGCACCCGCTTGAATTGGTCGATTTTGACAGTGAACTGCACACCCGGTGGCGGCTTTGCCATTCTCATCTCTCTCCGGAATCGCGGACGAGTGCTTGAGGGATAGGGCCGCCATGGGCCCAGTCAAGCAGTTCGACAGTATGAAGGATCGGAATCACCGTGCCGCCGCGCGATCTGGGTGATGCAGCCGATATTGCCGGTGGCGATGGCGTCGGGGCGAGTGGATTCGATATTGGCGATCTTGCGGTCGCGAAGCTGCGTGGCGATGGTCGGGCTGCAGGATGTTGTAGGTACCGGCCGAACCGCAGCAGAGATGGCCCTCCGGCACTTCGGTGACCTCGAAGCCGGCCTTGCGCAAGCAGCGCCTGCGGCACCGTCTTGATATTCTGGCCATGCTGCATGGAACAGGCGGAGTGATAGGCAATCCGCAGGGGCCGCGGCGCTTTCACATCCGGCAGGTCGGCAACGCTAAGAAATTCGCTGATGTCCCTGGCGATCGCTGAAATATGCTTCGCCTTCTCCGCATAGGCGGGATCGAGTCGCAGCATGTGGCCGTAATCCTTGATCGTCGTGCCGCAGCCCGAGGCGGTGATCACCACGGCATCGACCTCGGCCTTCAGCCACTGATCGATCGAGCGGCGGGCGCGGGCCAGCGCGTCCTGCTCCTTGCCCATGTGATGGGTGAGCGAGCCGCAGCAGGCCTCTTCTCCCGAAACCACGACCTCGAAGCCGAGGCGGGTCAAGAGCCGGATGGTGGCGGCATTGATCGAAGGCTCCAGCACGCTCTGCACGCAGCCCATGAGCAGCGCCACCCGGCCGCGCTTCGTACCCTCCGCCGGATAGGTGCCGGGCGCGCCGAGAGCCTGCTGTGGCGGCGAACGCCTGGGAACAAGTTTCAGCATAGCCGCGATTCGCGCGCCAAAGACCGGCGCGAAAGGTCGCGCCAGCCTTGCCGCAAGAAGGGACAGGCGGAACAGGCCGGGCCGCGGCATGGTGAAGGCCAGGAGATTGCGCAGCATGCGGTCGAACAGCGGGACGCCGGTAGGTTTCCTCCACATGAACGCGGGCCTGGTCGATCAGATGCATGTAATGGACGCCCGACGGGCAGGTGGTCATGCAGGCGAGGCAGGAGAGGCAGCGGTCGATGTGCTTGACGGTTTCGGGCCTTGCGGCCTCGCCCTTCTCCAGCATGTTCTTGATCAGGTAGATGCGGCCGCGCGGGCTGTCGAGCTCATCGCCGAGCAGCACATAGGTGGGGCAGGTGGCAGTGCAGAAGCCGCAATGCACGCAAGTGCGCAGGATGCCGTTGGCTTCGGCGATATGCGGGTCTTGCAATTGCTCGGCGGTGAAAGCGGTCTGCATGGATCACACGCCTTGCGCTTTCCCTCGCCCCTTGGGGGCGAGGGCGGGGCCCATTGCGATCGGCAATGGGAGGGTGAGGGGGATCAGGTGGTTCAATTGAGAGACCTACTCCCCCTCACCTTCCCAACGCTGGCGCGTTGGGCCCCTTCCTCTCCCCCACGGGGAGAGGAAAAGAATGTGCAACGATGAGCCGACTTTAGTTGCCATCACACCCCCCGATACATGCGGCCGGGATTGAGGATTTGGGCCGGGTCGAAGGCCTGTTTGACGCGCAGCGTGAGGGCGGCCAGGGCCGCCTCCTGCGGCTGGAACACTGGAACGGCGAGCCGCACCGGATCGGGGGCGCGGATCAGCGTGGCATGGCCCCTGACCCACCGCGCCCCGGACAATCGCCGCCGCGGCATCATCCGTGGACGGAACATCGAGCCAGACGAGGCCGCCGCCCAAGTCGTAGAACCAGCGGGCATCGACGCTTGCGGCAACTTTCTGCGCCACCAGCGGACCTTCCGTTGGCGCCACCGAAATCCGCCACAGGCAGCGCTCGGCCCGCGATGCCAAGGGGGCGACATCGCGGATCGCCTGCCATTGTTTCTTTGACTGCTTCGCCGGCAATGTCCCGGCCGCGCTGAACTCCTTGAGCAGGGCGGCCAGCTTGTCGCGGCGGTAGGCGACCGATGGGGTAATGCCTTCGAGGCGCAGGAACGTCATGGGTGCAGCGCCCGGCAGATGCGCAGCCCCCGAGACTTCGCAAGGCGATTGCAGGGCGAGGCTCATGGCGCGGACGGCAGCGGCATCGTCGAGACCCGCAATCACCAGGGTTTCCTCCGTCTCGGGTTTCGGCAGGACCTTGATGGTGATTGCGGTAAGTGCGGCGAGCGTGCCGTAGGAGCCGGTCAGCAGTTTCGGCAGATCGTAACCGGTCACGTTCTTCATGACGCGCGCGCCAGCCTTGAAGGCGTCGGCGCGGCCCGTGACGCCGCGCATGCCCAGCACATGATCGCGCGCCGCCCCCGCCTTGATGCGGCGCGGCCCCGACGAGATTGCACGCAACCATGCCGCCGAGCGTTCCGGCGCCTGGCGGCTCGAAGGCAAGCTGCTGGCCCGCTTTCGCAACTGCCTTCTCGATGTCGGCAAGCGGCGTGCCGGCACCGGCTTCCAGAATGAGTTCCTCGGGCTCATAGAGCTGGATGCCGGAGAAGCCCGAGAGATCGAGGGTTGCCGCCGTCTGCATGGGGCGGCCGAGGCTGCGCTTGGTGCCCGCGCCCATCAGTTCGAGCGGCCGCCCGGAGGCCGCGGCATCGGCGATCGCTTCGCACAGTTCACCTTCCGTTGACGGCTTCAGCACTTCCGCCATCAGAATCTCGGAATGTCCGGAAAGGGCAGTGCGCCGCCCTTGACATGCATGCGGCCAAGCTCGGCGCAGCGGTGCAGTGTCGGAAATACCTTGCCGGGATTGAGCAGGCCTTTGGCATCGAAAGCGCATTTGACCCGCTGCTGCTGGTTGAGTTCGGATTCGGAGAACATTTCCGGCATCAGATCGCGCTTCTCGATGCCGACGCCATGCTCGCCGGTGAGCACGCCGCCCGCCTTGACGCAGAGCCTTAAGATGTCGGCGCCGAATTTCTCCGCCCGGTCGAGTTCGCCGGCATCGTTGGCGTCAAAGAGGATAAGCGGATGCAGATTGCCGTCGCCGGCATGGAAGACATTGGCGACGCGAAGACCATATTGGCGCGACAATGCCGCCATGCCGGTGAGCACCTCCGGCAGGCGCTTGCGCGGAATGGTGCCGTCCATGCACAGATAGTCGGGAGAAATGCGGCCCACCGCCGGAAACGCCGCCTTGCGCCCGGCCCAGAACAGCAGCCGTTCCTCCTCCGAATTGGAAGCGCGGATGGTGGCCGCCTGATTTTTTCTGGCGATCGCCGAGACCCGTTCGATCAGCTGACCGACCTCGGCCGCCGGCCCGTCAAGCTCGACGATGAGCAGGGCCTCGACGTCGAGCGGATAGCCGGCATGGACGAAGTCCTCGACCGCATGAATGGCCGGCCGGTCCATCATTTCCATGCCGCCCGGAATGATGCCGGCCGAGATGATGTCGGCCACGCACTGGCCGGCGCTCTCGTTCGAGGGAAATCCCATGAGCATGGCGCGCGCCGTCTCGGGTTTCGGCAGAATGCGCACGGTGACTTCGGTGATGACGGCGAGCAGGCCTTCGGAACCCGTCATCAGCCCGAGAAGATCGTAAGCCCCGCTGTCGAGATGCTTGCCGCCGAGGCGGACGATCTCGCCGGTAATCAGCACCATCTCGATCCCCAGGAGATTGTTGGTGGTGAGGCCGTATTTGAGGCAATGCACGCCGCCGGAATTCTCCGCCACATTGCCGCCGATCGAACAGGCGATCTGCGAGGAGGGATCGGGAGCGTAATAGAAGCCGCGGGCTTGCACGGCGTCGCTGATCGCCAGATTGGTCACCCCCGGCTGCACCGTGACGCAGCGGTTGTCGTAGTCGATGTCGAGAATCTTCTTGAACTTGCCCAGCCCGAGCAGCACGCCATCGGCCAGGGGCAGGGCGCCGCCCGAGAGTGAGGTTCCCGCACCCCGCGGCACCACTTTGATCGCCTGTTCATGGCAATGGCGCAAAACCCGCGACACCTGTTCCGTGGTCTCGGGAAGCACCACGACCAACGGCATTTGCCGGTAGGCGGTGAGGGCGTCCGTCTCATAGGCGCGCATTTCGGCGGGCGTCTCGATTACCCCTTCGCCCGGCACGATGCGGCGCAGCGCCGCCGCCAGCTCGGCCCTTCGGGCGATTGCCGTGGCGTCGGGGATCGGCATGGTGAGCATTTTGTCGCACCTTGATCGCGCGCCGGAATATCGGCATAAGTTTCGGTCACTGATACTGCCACTATAGTCGATCAGGCAATCAAGTCGATCAGCGGAGTGTTGAGAATGTCGAAATCCCTGTGTGTGTCCGCCATATTGTTGTCCCTGGCGGCCGTCCCGGCGCTCGCCGAGGGCGATGTGGCCAATGGCGAAAAAGTCTTCAAGAAATGCATGGCCTGCCACAGGGCCGATGCCGCCACCAACAAGATCGGCCCCCATCTCAAAGCTGTGGCAGGGCGCAAGGCGGCAGCGGTTGAGGGCTACAAATATTCCGCCGATCTGGTGGCGCTGGGCGCAGCGGGCACCGTGTGGGACGACGCCAATCTCGACAAATATCTGGAGAACCCCAAGGCCGTGGCGCCAAAGGGCAAGATGGCTTTTCCGGGCCTCAAGAAGCCGGAAGAGCGCGCCGATGTGATCGCCTTTCTCAAGACCCAGATGTAGGTGCCGCTGCAGAATCGCGTCACCCCGTGGGGCGAGATCGAAGCCGCGCCCGAGCGCGGCACCATGATGGGCAATCGCGGCGGAAAATTTCACCGCGATGACAAGACGCTCGGCACGACGGCGCTGGGCCAGCCATCACTGGATCTGTTGCGAGCTCCATTACAAGGGGCTGCATCACGAGCCGATGGGCGATGGCTATACGTCGCTGTTCTTCCTCGACGAGGTGACGGCGCTCGCCGCCGGACACCGGCCGTGTTTCTTCTGCCGCCGGGCGGAGGCGAAAGGGTTTCTGGGTGAGTGGCGGGTGGATGAATTTGACCGGAAGTTGCATGAGGAACGCAAGAAAATCCTCACCCTGAGGAGCGCCGCCAAGGGCGGTGCCTCGAAGGGTCGGCAACCGGAGGAGTTTGCGGCCGATGCTTCGAGGCGCGCTTCGCGCGCACCTCAGCATGAAGGTGGTGGAAAGCTGCCCGACGGCGTCATGGTCGAGATCGACGGCGCGGCCTGGGCGGTCAAAGGTCCGCAGCTCTTGCGCTGGTCGCTTGGCGGGCTACACCGAAGAACTTCCGCGCGCGGCCATCCTGCACGGAAGGCTTTTGACTCCGCCAGCGATCGTGCGCATTCTCGCGCCGGCTACAAGCCGCGCTGGCATGAGTCGGCACTCACAGGGGACCGGGCATGAAACTTCTGCGTTACGGGCCGAAGGGCAAGGAGAAGCCGGGACTTCTCGACAAGGACGGCAGGATCCGCGATCTCTCCGGCATCATCGCCGATGTGACCGGCGAGACGATTGCGCCCAAGGGCCTGGCGCGGCTGCGCAAGATCAAGCCGGAATCGCTGCAGCGTCGTGCGCGGCAACCCGCGCATCGGTCGCCTGCATCGCCAATCCGCAGAAATTCATAGCGATCGGCCTCAACTATTCCGACCACGCCGCCGAATCGGGCCTGCCAGGTGCCGCCCGAGCCCGTGGTCTTCACCAAGCAGGTGAGCTGTCTCTCGGGCCCCAATGACGACGTGACGCTGCCGCCCAAGTCGAAGAAATCCGACTGGGAGGTCGAACTCGGCGTCATCATCGGCACGCCGCGCCAAGAACATCGCCACGCAAGGATGCGCTCGCCCATGTGGCGGGCTATTGCACGATCAACGATCTCTCCGAGCGCGAATTCCAGGCCGAGCGCTCCGGCCAGTGGACCAAGGGCAAATCCTACGACACATTCGGCCCCGTCGGTCCGTGGCTGGTGACGGCCGACGAGGTGAAGGACCCGCAGAAGCTCCATCTCTGGCTCGAGCTCAATGGCAAGCGGGTGCAGGACGGCTCGACCGCCACCATGGTCTATGGCGTGGCCTTTGTCGTCGCCTATCTCTCGCAGTTCTTCACGCTTCTGCCCGGCGACATCATCACCACCGGAACGCCGCCCGGCGTCGGCATGGGCATGAAGCCGCAGCGCTTCCTCAAGCCCGGCGACACCATGCGGGTCGGCATCGACGGGCTGGGCGAGCAGATGCAGAAAGTGGTGCGGGACAGGTAAGGTTGCCCTCGGGCGGAGCGTCGGTTAGAAGCCTCGCAAATCCGCGAGATTTAGATGACCTCCGACCGAAAACCAGACCGCCCCAAGGCGCGCCTGGCCAAGGGCTTCCGCGACATCGGCGCGGACGAAATCCGCGGCCTCAAGCGCATGCTGCGGGTGATCGAGGAGCGTCTATGAATCCTACGGCTTCGAGCCGGTCGAGCAGCCCTTCGTCGAATATACCGATGCGCTCGGCAAATTCCTGCCCGACCAGGACCGGCCCAATGACGGGCGTGTTCTCCTTTCAGGACGACGACGAGCAATGGCTGTCGCCTGCGCTATGACCTGACCGCGCCGCTCGCCCGCTACGTCGCCGAGAACCAGCAGTCGCTTGCCCACGCCCTATCGCAGCTACCGCCAGGGCTGGGTGTTCCGCAATGAGAAGCCGGGACCGGGCCGCTTCCGCCAGTTCATGCAGTTCGACGCCGACACGGTGGGCACCGCCTCTCCCGCCGCCGACGCCGAAGTCTGCATGATGGCGGCCGACACGATGGAGGCGCTGGGCATCGCGCGCGGGCAGTATGTGGTGAAGGTGAACAACCGCAAGTTGCTCGATGGCTTTCTGGAAGCGTATCGGCATTGCCGGCGAGGACAGCGCAGATCGACAGTGGCTGCGCGCCATCGACAAGCTCGACCGACTTGGGGATGCAGGGCGTTGCGCAACTGCTTGGCAGAGGGCCGCAAGGATGAGTCGGGCGACTTCACCAAGGGCGCGGGACTGAACGACAAGGATCAGATCGAGGCGAGTCTTTCGTTGTGCCGACAGCCAGTTGCTGACGCTTGAACCGCTTATCTGTCGAAGGTAGTGCCAAAGTCGGACGAAGAGGGCGTGCGCGAACTTGAAGCAATGCCGACGCTGTTCGCAGCGGCGGGTTATGGCGAAGATCGCATCCGATATCGACTCCTCCGTCGTCCGCGGCCTCGAATATTACACCGGTCCCGTCTTCGAATGCGAATTGCTGATGGAGACGAAGGACGAGGACGGACGGCCTGTGCGCTTCGGCGCGGTCGGCGGCGGCGGGCGCTATGACGATCTCGTCGCGCGCTTCACCGGGCAGAAGGTTCCGGCGACCGGTTTCTCGCTCGGCGTGTCGCGGCTCTATTCGGCGCTGAAGCTGCTCGGCAAGGCCGAGGAAGAGGCAACGCTGCGCGCCCGGTCGTCGTCCTCGTCATGGACAGGGACCGGCTCGGCGATTACCAGAGCATGGTGATGCGACTCCGCGCAAGCCGGCATCCGCGCCGAAATGTATGTCGGCACCTCCGGCATGAAGGCGCAGATGAAATATGCCGACAAGCGCGGCGCTCCCCTGGTCGTCATCCAGGGCGGCGACGAGAAGGCCAAGGGCGAAGTGCAGATCAAGGATCTGGCGCTGGGCGCCGAGCTCGCCGCCGGCATCGAATCCCGCGAAGAATATGCCGGCCAGCGCCTGGCGCAGTTCTCGGTGCCGGAGGCCGATCGTGCCGTCAGAAGGCGCTGTGGCAATGAGGCGCATCTCGCCGCAGCCGGGATGACGCAGCGCTGGCACTTGCAAGCTCATGGCCCCGGCTTCGCCGGGGGAGGTTAGTGTGCCGGTAAATCGCGGCCGAGCGCGAGGCGCTGGAGCGCCAGAATGCGGCGATCATGGCGGTGTTCGAGCGCGCCGGCTTCGACCACATCGCGCCCGACATCATCCAGCCGGCCGACATCTTCCTCGAGCGCTCCGGCGAGGACATCCGTGCACGGACTTTCGTCTTCACCGATCCCGCCGGCGCCGAACTGTGCCTGCGGCCCGATCTGACCGTGCCCGCCTGCCGCTATCACCTCAGCCATGCGGCGAAGGCCCGAGACGGAAGCGCGCTACTGCTATCTGCGGCCCCGCCTTCCGCTTTCCCGACGAGCGCCCGAGCCCGCAGGAATTCGCCCAGGCCGGCCTCGAATGGTTCGCCGCCCCGATCCGCGTGGCGGCGGAGGCGCGCATCTTGAAGCTCACCATCGCGGCGCTGGAGGCGGCGGGCCTCACGCGCTTCCAGGTGACGCTCGGCGATCTCGGCCTGTTCGCGGCACTGCTCGACGATACCGACATGCCGGAGCGCTGGCGGCGCCGGCTCCGGCATCATTTCTGGCGGCCCGCATGCCTTCCGCGAATTGCTCGACGGTTTCACCGCCGGCCGCGCCGCGAAACGCAGCAGCATTTCGGATTTCGTCGACCGGGCCGTCGGCGGCGATCCCGGAAGGATAGTGGGCGAAGAACTCAGTACACGGAATATTCCGCTGGTGGGCGGTCGCGATGTTGCGGAAATCGCCGCGAGGCTCGCGGAGAAGGCGGCCGACCGCCACGAGCAGCCGCTGCCGCAGCGCCAGAGCCGCAGCGCTCAATGCACTATCTCGCGATCGCGGCGATGCCGCGAAAGTGGGTGAGGCGCTGGCGGCAATCGAAGCCGGCAAGCGTTTTGCCGGGGCCCGCGACTATTTCGCCCGGCGCCTGTTCGAGATGGAGGAACTGGGCCTCAATCCGCGCCGCTTCCACTTCGCCGCCACCTTCGGCCGCGATCTCGAATATTACACGGGCTTCGTCTTCCAGATCGAGGCCGCGACCGCCGCATGGCCCGGTGGCCGTGGCGGGCGGCGGACGCTATGACGATCTCCTCTCCGACATGGGCGCGCCCGCGAAAATTCCGGCGGTGGGCTGCGCCATCCACACCGAACGGCTGCAAGGCGGTGCTGGCATGAGCCCGCTTACCCTTGCCATTCCCTCCAAGGGCCGCCTGATGGAGGCTCGGCCGAATTGCTGCACAAGGCGGGCTTCGCCATCGAGCGGCTGGGTGCCGCGCGCGGCTATCGCGGCCAGCTCGCCGGCCTCGATGGCGTCGAAGTCGCCTTTCTCTCGGCCTCGGAGATCGCCCAGAACCTCAGGGACGGCAAGATCGATCTCGGCATCACCGGCGAGGACCTGCTGCGCGAGAAGCTGGCGCCGGACGATCCGTCGACGGAGGTTTTGGCGCGGCTCGGCTTCGGTCCCGCCAATGTGGTGGTGGCGGTGCCGCAATGCTGGCTCGATGTGGCGGCGATGAGCGATCTCGACGAGGTCTCGGAAGGCTTCTACGAGCGCCACGGCAGGAGGCTGCAGGTCGCCACCAAATATCCCAATCTCACCCGGCGCTTCTTCGCCGCCAAGGGGGTGACCGGCTACCGCATCGTCGAAAGCGCTGGGCGCCACCGAGGGCGCGCCGGCTGCCGGCACCGCCGAAGCGATCGTCGACATCACCACCACCGGCGCGACGCTCGCCGCCAATCATCTCAAGATTCTCGACGACGGCACGATCCTCAAATCCACGGCGGTCTTGGCGGGGAGAACCGCCATTGCGAGCGATGCCCGCGTGGCCCTCTTGACTGCACGGCTAAAAATCCCATAACCGGCAACCGTTTCGCCACCGCTGCACCAATATTTTTTCGCTGTTGAACATATTGTGACCTGCCAAAGGCCGGATTTTGCGCTAATGTGAGTCATTGGTAATGAAAAGAAGGGAGACCGGGAGCATGCGTAGCTTTCTTGCCCTGCTTGCACTGACCGTTTCCGTGGGTTCGGCGGCCGCCTGCGAAATGCATCAAAGCCATGCCGCGGTTGTCGCTGCGGTGCCCACCCTCACAGCACCCGTGCCGAAGGCTTCCACGACCGTCACGGCATTGCCCCAATCCAGGATGGAGGAAGAGGCCGCTTTGGCTATTTCCAAGCCGGAACTGGCGGCGGCGCCCTATGGCCGGGGCTGCCGGAACAAGCAGCAGACCACCGTCTACCTCACCCAGTAGCCTTGAAATCGTCCAGCATGACGAATAGCCGTTAAAGCCGAGAGGGGCTGCACGGGCGATTCGGGAGCATGGCATGTTGAAACGGCAACTGGGCGCGGCACTGGCAATTCTGGTACTGGCGGGTCCGGCCTCCGCCGCAACCTGCGGCAATTCGGCCAAGGGCTTCGATTCCTGGCTCGATAACGTCCGCGAGGAAGCCGCCGCCAATGGTATGTCGCGGCGCGCCATCGCCGCCCTCGACGACGTCGCCTACGATCCGGTCATCGTCAAGAAAGACCGGGCCCAGAACGTCTTCTCCCAGAGCTTTGTCGAATTCTCCAACCGCATGGTATCGGACTACCGCATCAAGCAGGGCGCGGCCTTGGTCCAGAAGCACCGGCGCATCTTCAACCGCGTCGAGGAGCAGTTCGGCGTGCCCGCCCCGGTGATCGTCGCCTTCTGGGCGCTTGAGACCGATTTCGGCGCCAATACCGGCGACCTGCCGATCCTGCAGTCGATTGCGACCCTCGCCTGGGACTGCCGCCGCCCGGAAAAATTCCGCCCCCAGCTCATGGCCGCCCTCGACCTGATCCACAAGGGCGACCTTACGCCCTCGGAGATGCGCGGCGCCTGGGCTGGCGAGATCGGGCAGACCCAGTTCCTGCCCTACGACTATGACGAAAGCGCCGTAGATTTCGATGGCGACGGCCGCCGCGATCTGCGCGAAAGCATTCCCGATGTCATGGCGTCATCCGCCAATCTCTTGCGCAAGCACGGCTGGCGGCCGGGCCAGCCCTGGCTGCAGGAAGTGCGGGTGCCGCGCCAGATGCCCTGGCAGGAAGCCGATATCGCCATCCAGCATCCGCGCTCGCAATGGGTGAAGTGGGGGGTTGAGAGTGCGAGCGGAAAGCCGATCAAGGCCGACAATTTTCCCGCGTCATTGCTACTTCCCATGGGTCGCAACGGACCCGCCTTTCTCGCCTATGGGAATTTCACCACCGCCTATCTGAAATGGAACGAGTCGCTGGTCTATTCGACCACCGCCGCCTATCTCGCCACCCGAATTGCCGGCGCACCGAGGGTAAGCCGCGGCCGCGCCGAGGTGACGCCGCTCACCTACAATCAGATCATCGAGCTGCAGAAGATTCTCGCTCGTATGGGCTATGACGTCGGCAAGTTCGACGGCAAGATCGGCAAGGGCACCCGTGCCGCGGTCAAGGACGTGCAATTGAAACTGGACCTTCCCGCCGATTCCTATCCGACTCCGGAACTGCTGGAGCGGCTGCGCAGCAGCTGATCACTCAAATGCCTGATGCCTGATTCTCACCCGCCCCAGCGCGAGCTCTCGGTTTATCACTTCGAACCGGTCGATGTGGGGGATCGGCTGGCACTCAGGCTGGTCAAGGTCCTGCGGTTCTGTGCCGATGCGTTTTTCCGCCGCCGCTATGGCCATCGCGCCGTGGTGTTCGAGACCGTGGCCGCCGTGCCGGGCATGGTCGGAGGCCTCCTCAATCATCTGAAGAGCTTGCGCCGCCTTCAGGATGACCGCGGCTGGATCAAGGCCTTGCTCGCGGAGGCCGAAAACGAGCGCATGCACCTGATGACTTTTGTTCACGTGGCCCGCCCCAATTGGTTCGAACGGCTTCTCATCATTCTGACACAGGGCGCGTTCTTCAATGCGTTCTTCCTCCTGTACCTTTTCTGGCCGCGCGTTGCGCACCGGATCGTCGGTTATCTTGAGGAAGAGGCGGTGGTCAGTTACACCGAATATCTGGAGGAAATCGACGCCGGAACGATCGACAACATCGCGGCCCCGCAAATCGCCATCGATTATTGGCAGCTGGACCCCGCCGCGCGGCTTCGCGATGTGGTGATCGCCGTGCGCCTGGATGAAGCAGGGCATCGGGATGTCAATCACCGGTTTGCCGACGATCTTGCCGGCCGCCCCGATGCCGCAGCTTAGTTCGAAACAAAAACGTTCCGTCTATCCGGCAAGCGTCAACCGGCTGGAAGGCACCGCACGATCAGTCAGGCCACCGCTGAGTCAACGCGAATACACTCTTATCGGTCGACTCCGCCTGATCGAAGGAGCGCCAGTCTTCGTTGGCTCCTAAGGGCATTGAGCACTGGCATTTCAATTGCCAGATGGATGCGCCAGCCGAAAAAGACGCTCGCGGCCATGCTGCTCACAATAATGAGATCGGTTGGTAGGGGGATCGCTTTCCAAAGAAGAAAGAACGTCGGCAAGAAAATCGATTGCGTGAGATAGAGTGAATATGAGGCATCTCCCTGCCTTGTCCAAACGTTTGCGCGGCCTTTGAACTGCATGACGCCCCAGACAATTAGTGTTGCAGGCAGGCCATAGACAGCCACGCGCTGGAAGGCTTCATCGCCGCGCAGGTACTCAAGTGAGTTGCCCATCGGGGCGAGGTCGACGAAGCCGACCGCTATAAGTATTGCTGCGCCTAGCGGAATCCCCCACTTGGCTTGTTGAAACGCGGGAGCATGGGCGATGGCAACACCAAACAAGAATTCAATGATTAAGGGATTGCCAAGAAATTGGAACACGGCTCCATGCTGCCTGAGCGCCATTGAGGCAACGAAAACGCCGAGCGCTGGGAACAGCCATCGCCTGTCAGCAAGGGCGAATGTGGCCGCAGCATAAAACAACGCTTCGTAGCAGAGCGTCCAGGCCACGGGCAGCAGGGGTAGCGTCATCGCATCCGTCGCAGGCCAAAGAAAAAATGTTGCAAGCAGGTCGCGCCAGGTGATGGCGTTTCCGGAACGGGCAACAATCAACAGCGCGAATATGCAGATGATAAAGTAGAAGGGAATGATGCGGCGGAATCGTTTCCAGGCGAACTCCCGCCACGAAAGTCCCACTGCGGTTTTGGCGATAATGACGCCCGAAATAACGAAAAAGATGTCAACGCCAGCTTGACCGGCGAGCGGGAATTCCGGCGGCAAAAGACCGTATGAACCGGTCGCTTTGACCCCTAATTGAGCCGCATGGACATAGACGACCATGAGAGCTGCAATAAAACGCAAGATTTGCAGGGGCCATATCACCGTTGCAACATATTGCCCAAATCTTGCCCATTGGTTACCAAAGAATCTCAGATTCCATGCATAGCGAGAAGTGGCCCACTGTTTACGACCTCGAAAAAAGCAGGATTTCGCCGGCCCCGTCAGGGGCCGTCTAGCCGTTGTTGAGCGTCAATGCCCGGCGACAGGAATTCCGGCTATTGGTTTTATTGACAAGCCCGCAATGGCGGCCACTGAAAACCGTCCACACGCTGGGACTGGCCAATTATGGAAAAACCCCGGTGTTTCCACCGGGGTTCTGTGTTTCGTCGAACTGCGTTGGACTTAGAAATCCATGCCGCCCATGCCGCCGCCGCCCATGCCGCCGCCGCCGCCGGGCATGCCGGCCGGCTTGTCCTTGGGCTTCTCGGCGATCATCGCTTCGGTGGTGATCAGCATCGAGCGCAACCGAGGCCGCGTCCTGCAGCGCGATGCGCACCACCTTGGTCGGATCGATGATGCCGGCCGCGACCATGTCGACATATTCTTCGGTCTGGGCGTCGAAGCCGTAGTTGCCCGACTTCTCCAGCACCTTGCCGACCACGATCGAGCCTTCGACGCCGGCGTTCTCGACGATCTGGCGGATCGGCGATTCGAGCGCCTTCGACACGATCTTGATGCCGGCCTGGATGTCGGCATTGTCGGAGGTCAGCGCATCGACGGCCTTCTTGGCGCGCAGCAGGGCGACGCCGCCGCCCGGCACGATGCCTTCTTCGACCGCCGCGCGGGTGGCGTTGAGCGCGTCGTCGACGCGGTCCTTGCGCTCCTTCACTTCGACTTCGGTCGCGCCGCCGACCTTGATCACGGCAACGCCGCCGGCGAGCTTGGCCAGACGCTCCTGCAGCTTCTCCTTGTCGTAGTCCGAGGTGGTGTCCTCGATCTGCGCCTTGATCTGGGCGATGCGGCCCTGGATGTCGGGCTTCTTGCCGGCGCCGTCGACGATCGTGGTGTTTTCCTTCTCGACGCGCACCCGCTTGGCGCGGCCGAGCATGTCGAGCGTGACGTTCTCGAGCTTGATGCCGAGGTCTTCGGAGATCACCTGGCCGCCCGTCGAGGATGGCGATGTCCTCGAGCATGGCCTTGCGGCGATCGCCGAAGCCCGGCGCCTTGACGGCCGCGACCTTGAGGCCGCCGCGCAGCTTGTTGACGACGAGCGTGGCAAGCGCTTCGCCTTCGACGTCCTCGGCGATGATGAGCAGCGGACGGCCGGTCTGCACCACCGCTTCGAGGATCGGCAGCATGGCCTGCAGGTTCGACAGCTTCTTCTCGTGCAGGAGGATGTAGGCGTCCTCGAGCTCGGCCACCATCTTGTCGGCGTTGGTGATGAAGTAGGGCGAGAGATAGCCGCGGTCGAACTGCATGCCTTCGACGACTTCGAGTTCGGTCTCGAGCGGTCTTGGCTTCCTCGACCGTGATCACGCCTTCGTTGCCGACCTTCTGCATGGCCTTGGCGATCATGTCGCCGATTTCCTTCTCGCCATTGGCCGCAGATCGTGCCGACCTGGGCGATTTCCTCCGATGACTTGACCTTCTTCGAGCGCTTCTTGAGGTCCTCGATGGCGGTGGCGACCGCGAGATCGACGCCGCGCTTCAGATCCATCGGGTTCATGCCGGCGGCAACCGCCTTGGCGCCTTCGCGCACGATCGCCTGGGCGAGCACGCAGGCGGTGGTGGTGCCGTCGCCCGCCACGTCGTTGGTCTTGGAGGCGACTTCGCGCACCATCTGGGCGCCCATGTTCTCGAACTTGTCCTCAAGCTCGATTTCCTTGGCGACCGTCACGCCGTCCTTGGTGGTGCGCGGAGCGCCGAAGCGACTTGTCGATGACGACGTTGCGGCCCTTGGGGCCGAGCGTGACCTTCACCGCATTGGCGAGAATGTCGACGCCGCGCAGCATGCGCTCGCGGGCATCGCCGCCGAAGCGGACTTCTTTAGCAGCCATTGTGTTGATTCCTTTACTGAATTGAGTTGTTGAGTTCGAGAAACGGATCGGATCAGGCGGCCTTCTTCGACGGCGGCTTTGCCCTCGATGATCGCCCATGATGTCGGACTCCTTCATGATCAGGAATTCGGTGCCGTCGATCTTGACTTCGGTGCCCGACCACTTGCCGAACAGCACGATGTCGCCGGCCTTCACGTCGATCGGGATGAGCTTGCCGCTCTCGTCGCGGCCACCCGGGCCGACGGCGATGATTTCGCCCTGCATGGGCTTCTCCTGGGCGGTGTCGGGAATGATGATGCCGCCCTTGGTCTTGGTGTCTTCCTCGACCCGGCGCACGACGACGCGGTCGTGCAGAGGACGAAACTTCATGCGGTAACTCCTTGTTTTGGTGTTATTTTATGATTTTCAGGCCGATGTTCCCTCAGGACCCGGCCTCTGTTGGCACTCAACAAAGCCGAGTGCCAACAGATGCTAGTTGACATAGGTCGAGCGCGCACGGCAGTCAAGGACGAATACGGAGGGTTGGGCAAATTCTGCCGTTGTTTCAGGCAACGTGATGGAAGCGGTCGGCCGGTGGGGGCGCACGGCAAAGGTAGGGCTAAGATCTCGGTCATCGCCCCAACTTGGCCCCGATTGCTGGCCAGAAGCGCGGGCCATGCTCAGGATTCTCATGGTTATCGCCATGTTGCTGCCGGGATTGGCTGCGGCCCGGGCCCAGACTCTGGGTGCCGGCTCCTTCAAGATCGAATGGCAGGTGGTCAATCGTTTCCGCCTGTTCCGCGATCCCGCCTCGTTCAAGCGGCACGAGAGTGCCTGGCGCCAATATCTCCTGCATGTCGATGGCCGCGGTCTCGCCGCCCATGAGACCGAAGCCCTGGCCAGCCGGACGTCGGTTCTGGGATCCGAGCATGTGCTCAATGACCGCCACATCGCCTTCACCCGCATGCTGCGCCAGAATTTCGATTGGCGCGGCTGGGCGGCGCAAGCCTCAGGTGGGCTATGCTACGATCAGGAATCCCGGCGTCATTCGGCCTGTGGCGGCATCGATGCTTATCTCAATCCGCCAGGCCACGGCATCGAGCTGTGGCTGACGGCGCTGGGCCGCGAGCCGGTTCCCGCCGGCCAGAGCTGCGAATGGCGGATAGGCGGCCGGGTGGCTGCCACCGCCCCATGCGGCGAGCGGGTGTCGGGGCCGAAAGTAGCGCTGCCCTATCCGGCGGGTGCCGAGATTTCGGTAGCGGTCATTGGCGACCAGCCGATCATGCTTCAAGCCAAGGTCCGCGATATCGTCATCGTGGGGCTGGGCGACAGTTTCGCATCGGGTGAAGGCAATCCCGAAGTGCCGGTCGAATTCGCCGAAGCGCGGCGACACCGCAATCTCTATCCGCGGCGCAAGGCGGATGACACTACCGGCTCGGCGCAATGGACCGACCGGCTCTGTCATCGCTCGCCCTACGGCCATCAGTTCCGAGCCGCTTTGCAGATCGCCATCGAGAACAAGCAAGCCGCCGTCGCCTTCCTTGATTATTCTTGTTCCGGTGCCGGTGTCGAGGAAGGCATTCTCGGACCCCAGCAATATGTCGAACGCGAAAGCAAGACCGAAGTGGAAACACAGCCCACTGCCGTGCCCCTTTCGGGCGGAACCAAGGACTCGCAAATCTACCGCCTGCTGCGCGAAGTCTGCCTGGAGAAGCCGAAGGAGAAGAACGACCTGTGGACTTGTCCCGATGAACAATACCGGCGCAACATCGACTTCGTCTTCCTTTCGGTGGGCGGCAACGACATCGGCTTTGCCAATGTTGTCGCCTGGGCCACCTTGCGCGAAGGCGCCTCGGCCATGATCGCCAAGTTCTTCGGCGCCACCGTCTCGGCCAAACAATTCGCCGAGAACATGCGCGAGGTGCTACCCGGCGCCTATGCCAGGCTGGCCAAGGCCTTTGAGGCCGCACTGCCGGTCTATTCAGCCGGCGACAAGGTCTTCGATGCCTCGCGCGTCGTGCTCACCGCCTATCCCGACCCGGTCACCGACGAAACCGGAAACATTTGCAAGGCGGGCGGCGAAGAGGAAGAAGACCTTTATCCGGCCAACCAGGCGCTCGATGGCTTCTCGTCCTGGCTCGTTGCCGGCAGCCGTCGTCTGTCGGCGGTGCACGAGAGTTTGGGAACGCTTCATAAGACCATGCGCGACCTGGCCGGCGATCATGGCTGGACCTTCGCCGGCCGCATATTTGCCGAGCGCATGTTCGAGGGCCATGGCTTCTGCGCCCGTAACCCGGAATTTGCATTGGATCCGCCGGAGGTGTTGATGATTCCCTGCTGGGGTGATGCCGACCGGCCCACGCTCAGTTGCCAGTCGAGCTGGACCGGCGAAGTGAAACAATGGCGGCCCTACAATCCAGCCACCCAGAACTATCCTTATGCCCTCCGCCAGCGCTGGGTCCGCAGTTTCAATGACGCCTATATGGCCATCAATCAGAAGGTCGTCGACCGCGACGGCAAAATCGATGAACGCACATCCGCCGGCGTGTTCTCGGAAACCACCGGCGCGCTTCATCCCACCGCCGAAGGTCACGCCGCCATGGCCGATGCGTTGCTGCTAGACGTGCGGCCGATAGTTAAAGAACTACTCGGCGATCCCGGTACCGCGCTTGGCGACCCGCTATAGAATGACGCGGTTCAATCGGAAAGGAAGTAGGTGATAGTGGTGACGACCCGCACCTTCTTGTCGATCTGCTTTTCCGGCCGGTCGTTGGGAATCTCCACTGCCGGATTGATCTCGATAATGCCCTGATTGGCGCTCTGGATGTCGCCCACCTTGGCGCCCGATTCGATGGCGAATTTCTCCGCCGCCTCGCGGGCCCGCTTGGTGGCCTCGGTCAACATGTCGCCCTTGAGGTCGTTGACCTTGGTGAATACGAAGGACGGCCCGGCATTGTAGGCATCGGCGGAGAAGACCACGCCGGCCTTGAGCAGATCGCCGATCATCCGCGAAGCATCCGCGAGTTTCTGTACCTCGGCGGATTTGACCAGCAGGTCTTCAGTCAAAACGAAGCGGGTGTCCTCCGGCGTCTGGTTGGCGCTATAGCCGGCCATGCGGTCCTCGACCTGGATGTTCTGCACCTGCATGTCGTTATCGGTGAAACCATGTGAGGCGAGGAAGCTCTTGACCGCCGCCTCCGCGGTTTCAAGCTTGCCGCGGGCTTCCTCCAGCGTGGCGCCGGTCACCACGAAACGCACCGGCCAAAAACCGAGATCGGCCTTGACCTCGCGCTCCGACAAGCCCTTGACCGTGACTACCCGGTAGCCCAGCCGGCTTTTGACCAGCGCTTCGCCCGCCAGGAATCCGCCGCTGGCGACGCCGAGTCCGATGAGCCCGCCAGCGATCACTCTCGAAATAGCTGTCATGAAATGTCCTTGGACCTTGAGCGAACGCCCATGCTGCGGGCCCATTATGTCTCGAATTTGACGGAAGCTCCAGCCACGAAAAAACCGCCCCGGAAAACCGGGGCGGCCGGATGAGCGGAGCGAACCGCCGTCAGATATTGTTCTTCGCCATCTCGCCGGCGATATAGTCGGCCTGACGTATGGCGAGTGCCACGATCGTGAGGGTCGGGTTTTCGGCAGCCCCGGTGGTGAATTGGCTGCCGTCGGAGATGAACAGATTGGCAATGTCATGCGTCTGTCCATGCCTGTTGACCACGCCGTCGCGGGCATTCTCGCTCATCCGGTTGGTGCCGAGATTGTGTGTCGAGGGATAGGGCGGCGTGCGAATGGTCCGCAGCGCTCCCACCGCATCGTACACCGCCGAACCCTGTTTGAAGGCATGTTCGCGCATGGCGATGTCGTTGGGATGGTCGTCGAAGTGGACGTTGGGCACCGGCAATCCGAATTGATCTTTCTCGGTCGCATGCAAGCTCACCCGGTTCGATTCCTGCGGCATGTCCTCACCGACGAGCCACATGCCGGCCATGCGGTCATAGGCATCGAGGGCCGTGGAAAACTCGCGTCCCCAGGCACCCGGGTTGAGGAAGGCCGCCATGAACGGCAGTCCGATCGACAACGTCTCCAATTCATAGCCACCGACGAATCCGCGCGATGTGTCGTTGCGCGCCTCGTCCTGGATGATGCCGGCCATGGTCGTGCCGCGATACATGTAGACCGGCTTCTCGAAGGTGGCATAGACCGAGCCGGTCATATGCCGCATGTAGTTCTTGCCCACCTGCCCGGAGGAATTCGCCAGCCCGTCGGGGAATTTCGCCGATGCCGAATTGAGCAACAGGCGCGGGCTTTCGAAACTGTTTCCGGCGACGCAAACGATGCGGGCCTTTTGGACATGCTGGTTGCCGTCCTTGTCCGCATAGACGACGCCGGTCACCTTGCCTGCATCGTCATGCTCGATCTTGAGCACCTGGGATTGGGCACGGACTTCCAGATTGCCGGTCGCCTCACCCTTTGGAATTTCCGCGACCAGCGTCGACCACTTGGCGCCCGACCTGCAGCCCTGGAAGCAGAAGCCGATCTGCTGGCAGGCGCCGCGGCCGTCGCGGGGTTCGGAATTGATCGACATGTTGCCGGTGTGGACTTCCTTGTAGCCGAGTTTCTTGGCGCCGGCTTCGAACACCTTATAATTGTTGCTGCCGGGGAGCCGCGGGATGCCGTTAGTGCCCGTAGTACCCATCTTGTTTTCGGCCTTGTCGTAATAGGGCGCCATGTCATCGTGGCCGATGGGCCAGTCCATGAGATTAGCACCGGCAATCGCGCCATAGGTCGTAAGTGCTTTCCACTCATGGGGTTGGAAGCGGAGCGAGGCGCCCGCCCAATGGGTGGTCGAGCCGCCCACCGCCTTGACGATCCAGGCCGGCAGGCCAGAGAAGTCCTTGGCGACCCGCCAGGTGCCTGACGTGGTGCGCTTGTCGAGCCAGGAAATCTGCACGAAGCTGCCCCACTCGTCGTTCTGGAAGTCTTCCGTTTCGTGGCGCCCGCCCGCTTCCAGGCAGACGACCTTGATGCCCTTCTGGGCCAGTTCGTTGGACAGTGTTCCTCCGCCCGCACCGGAACCGACGACGACGACAACGCTTGCATCGTTCTTATCGAAAGTAGCCATTGCTCAATCCTCCCTAGCCCTGGTCCAGCCAGTTGATGTCGTCGAAGCCGCGGTTGATGTAGCCGCCCTTTGAGGAGCTTTCGCCCTCGTAGCCGAAGATCGGCCAGACCTCCTGGTTGTTGTAGATGCCGGTCACCATGGCGCCGCGGATCTTGTTGAAGAAAGCCCCGTCCTGTTTTTCGATTTCCTTGAGCACAGCCACCCGGTCCTCTTCCTTGGCGCTGGTGACGTATTTGCCGTGGCCCATCGCGTTCCGAAATGCCGTCGAGCTGGGCGACCCCTTTTTCGAGCAGCTCCTTCGCCGCCGCATCGTCCTTCGCGGAAGCGTCGATCCCTTCGATGACCTTGGCGTAATACTGGTCGCCGAGCTTGTCATGCGGATAGATATCGCGCGCCATCTTGACCAGCGTGGCGAAGTTTTCGGCCGAGACGGCAATGGGCACCGCCGCCCAGGCCTTGCCCGTTATCGCGGCCGTCGGCACCACCGCCGCCGCCGCTGCCGTCGCGCCGCCCGTCTTCAGCAATGTACGGCGCGAGACCCTTGGTGTCTTGTCGATCAGTCGCATGGGTTTCCTCCCTCGTTTCTAATTAGTTGTAGCGGCCGTGCCGCTGCAGGATCTCGATCTTGTAACCGTCGGGGTCCTGCACGAAAAAGAACTTGGCCATCAGCGCGCCGTCGCGATGGAACTCCTTGATTGGGTTCGGATTGAGGCCGAGCTTCTCGAAGCGCTTGTGCTCGAATTCGATATCGCTGACGGACAATGCCAGGTGACCGTAGCCGGTACCGTGCGTGTAGGCCTCGGTGCGGCCGTGGTTGACCGTCAATTCGACTTCGAAGTCGTTTTCCTCGTTCTTGAGATAAACGAGGGTGAAATCCGTCGAAATCGAAGCGGTTCTCGACCTTGAGGCCGAATGCCTTCGACTAGAAATCGATGGACTTCGCTTCGTCCATTACCCGGATCATCATGTGAATGGCTTTCGCCATGATCGTTCCTTCTAGTTGCCGCCGGTGGCGGCGAGATATTCAATGATCATTTTGCGCTTCCCGGCATCCTTCTGCTTATAGAGGGACATTAGAGTGCCGGGCACCAGCGCCTTGGGATCGGTCAGCCAGAGGTCGAGCCGTTCCGGCGTCCATTGCCAGCCCGCCGCCTTGAGGCCGGCGGAATATTTGTAGCCGGCAAGCGTTCCGGCACTGCGCTGCAACACACCATGCAAGTGAGGACCCTGGCGGGGCGCTCCCACCGGATCGATCGTGTGACAGGTGCCGCATTGATTCTTGAACAATTTCGCCCCCGCATCATCGGCAGCGGCAACCGGTCCCAGCGTCAACGAAAGTGGAACCAGAACGACCGCTGCAATGCGCATTTCCATCGCGTACCCCGATTGTTTCTGACCGTTCTAACCGGTATCGGACAGGGGGTGGTATTAGTGGAATACTACGCCGCCGCCTGGGCTTCGGCCTGCAGCCGCGCATGGTCGAAATCGCGCGCCAGATAGTTGAGACAGCAGCAGCGCAACAACGACGCAAAATTGTCGACCCTTCCGTGAATCTCGAGCGCTTCTTCGTGGAGTTGGGTCAGGAACCGCGCCAATGGCATCTGCTGGCCTGCGGCGATTTCCTCGATGATCACCCAGAACTTGGCCTCAAGCCGGACGCTCGTGGCATGCCCCATAAGCCGCACCGACCGCGTTTCGTAAGCGTAATGGCGCGGATCCTGGCCCGCAAAGATATGGCACATCAGCTGATCTCCACCCGGAATTTAGCAATCGTCACACAAGCCGGTCACGCATGCAAGCGGATCGTTTCCCAGTAGTCCTTTGACTTAGGGCTTGATCTTGAAGGGCATGGAGAACTCCGCCACCTTGTCGGAATTCTTGTCCTTGATGCGGGTGAGGACCTCGTAGTCGCCGGGCTTGAGGCCGGAAAAATCATAGTTGAGCTTGGCCATGAATTCGCGGTTGGGCACTCGGCTCTTCAGAGTGAGCGAGCCGAAATCTTTCTGCTCTGCCAGTACGCTTCCGTCGCTCGCCTTGATGACGAAATCAAGACCCAGATCGATGACAAAGAGATCGCCGTCGCGTCCGTAGCCGAAGCCGAAGGGTTCGGCATAGATGATCAGGGGCTCGCCCGACCGGTACTCGTTGTTCGGCCGTTCGGTGTAGATGCCGAAGCCCTGCGGGTCGGTGGAAACAAACACCGCTTTGCGGATCGACAGCGGCGCCTGGCGCCAGATCATGTCCTGCACCGTGTCGAGGGCCTTCATCGCCTCGTCGAATTTGCCCTGGTCGAGCAATTGTTCGGCGCTGCCGGCGGCATCGGCGATTTCGCCCGCCTTCACTGCTGCCGACGTCAGCATGAATATGGCGGCGGCGATCGCCACAAAAAGAGCCTTCATGGCCGTCTCCTGGAGCATTTTCCCGAAGCATCATGCCCGCAAATCTGGCTCCCGGCAACGCCGCAAGCTGGCGCATTTCCTTTGCCCCGGCCTTTCTGCTATTGAGGCGTCCCACAGCCCAGGAGTGCGCTTTCATGAATAAGCCGCAAGTCCATGCCGGTGCCACGGCATGGGAACCGTCGCCCAACAATCTCGAACCCTTCTGGATGGGCTTCACCCCCAACCGCGCCTTCAAGAAGCGGCCGCGCCTGATCGCCCGCGCCAAGGACATGCACTATTACGACATGGCGGGCCGCGCCGTGCTCGACGGCAGCGCCGGACTGTGGTGCTCGCAATGCCGGCCACTGCCGCGACCCGATCGTCGAGGCGATCCAGAAACAGGCGGCGGAGCTCGATTTCGCGCCGACCTTCCAGTTCGGCCATCCCAAGGTGTTCGAACTCGCCTCGCGGCTCGCCACCATGGCGCCGGGCGACCTCAACTATGCCTTCTTCTGCAACTCCGGCTCGGAAGCCGCCGACATCGGCGCTCAAGATCGCGCTCGCCTATCAGCGCGTGAAGGGCCAGGCGAGCCGCACCCGCCTGATCGGCCGCGAGCGCGGCTATCATGGGGTGAATTTCGGCGGCATTTCGGTGGGCGGCATGGTCGCCAACCGCAAGATGTTCGGCGCCATGATCGCCGGCGTCGATCATCTGCCGCACACCTATAACCGCAAGGAACAGGCCTTCACCGAGGGCGAGCCCGAATGGGGCGCGCATCTCGCCGACGAACTCGAGCGTCTCGTCGCCCTGCACGATGCCTCGACCATCGCCGCCGTCATCGTCGAACCGATGGCGGGCTCGACCGGCGTGCTGCCGCCGCCCAAGGGCTATCTCAAGCGGCTGCGCGAAATCTGCGACAAGCACGGCATCCTGCTGATCTTCGACGAAGTGATCACCGGCTTCGGCCGCCTGGGCTATGCCTTCGCCGCCGAGCGCTTCGGCGTCATCCCCGACATGATCACCTTCGCCAAGGGCGTGACCTCGGGCACCGTGCCGATGGGCGGCGTCATGTGCCGCCAGCACATCTACGATGCCTTCATGAACGGCCCCGAGCATGTGATCGAGCTGTTCCACGGCTACACCTATACCGGCCATCCGATCGCCGCGGCCGCCGGCGTCGCCACCATGGAACTCTACCGCGACGAAAATCTGTTCGAGCGTGCCCGCAAGCTCGAAGGCGTGTGGGCCGATGCGGCCATGACGCTCAAGGGCCAACCGCTGGTCGAGGACATCCGCACCATCGGCCTCGTCGCCGGCATCGATCTCAAGCCGGTCGAAGGTTCGCCCGGGAATGCGCGCCTACGAGGCGATGGAGAACGGCTTCCACGATCACGGCTTCATGCTGCGCATCACCGGCGACACCCTCGCGCTGTCGCCGCCCCTGATCGTCAGCGAGAAGCAGATCGACGAAATCTTCTCCGACAAACTGCCCAAGATTTTGAAATCGGTGGCATAAACCGCAGTTTGGAACCGAGGATTTCTAAAGTCCGTAGAGTAAGCTACTCTACGGCCCGGTTGATTCGGGCATGGCACGAGGGGGTGCGGCGCGGCATGCGGGGACGAGGCTGGCTTGTCATTTTTAGTCTTGCGGTGTGTGTGCTTGCCGCGCTCATGTTCGGCGCTCTTACCGTCACGGGCTTACAGTACCAGCCCTATGCGGTGACGGGTGCGATCATCGTTCTCGCCATCGGACAATTAATCCTTTTGGCCATGGTCCGGTCGCGCCATGCGGCCTTGGCCACGCGAGTTGAACTGCAAGGCCGCTCGCTACGCGGGCTCGCCGACGATCTCCGTGGCCTCGCCGAACGCCTCGAGGAGGCCGAGCGACAGATTGCCGATGCACCCGGAGAAGGCGTCGCATCGGAAGTGCAGACGCTGCGCCATTCATTCGAATCCCTGTCGGAAGAGATCGAACGCACGCGCGAGCGGATCGAGTCCGGCATTCAGGCAAACACCCAGGCGCCGCAACCGGAATCGGAACCGGAACCGCTGTCTGCCGCGCCACCGCTGGACACATCGGGCGAGCGGCTCGATCTTTCGCTCGAACCGGTCATCGAATTGTCGAACGATCAGACGGCCCATTACCGCGCCCAATTGAGCCTGGTCGAGGGACCGGGCCGCGAAGTGTCCCATGCGGTGCTGATCGCCAAGGCCGATGCCGGCGGCTTCCGTCCGGCCATCGATTTCGTCATGCTGAAACAAGCCCTGCCGGTATTGCGGCGGCTGCGTGGCAAGAATCCACGCGTGCGGATTTTTGTCCCCCTCGGCCTGTCCTCGCTCAACGGCGCGGCCGATCTCGATCGATTGGTCATTCTCATGGAAGAATCGGCCGATGTGGCGGGCGGCGTCGTGCTGGAAATCGAGCATCGCAATCTGGGCTCGCTGAGTGCGACCGGCATCGACGGTCTGGCCCGGCTCGCCCGTCTCGGCGTCACCCTGGCGCTGACCGGCGTTTCAACCTCCGGGCTTGATCTGGCGGCGCTGCGCCAGTTGGGCGTCCGCTATCTCGACATCGAGGCCAGTTCATTCGAGAGCGGTTCGGGCCTCTCACCCGCGTGGCTGCAGTTTTCCCAGTTCGCCCGCGCCATGCAGTTCCAGATCGTAGCGGGCGGTGTGGCAACCGCGGCCCAGGCGGCCGCCGCTGGCCAGATGGCCCGTTTCGCCCGCGGCTCCTTTTTCGCGCCTCCCCGCCGCGTCAAGCCCGACGCCGGCATTGACACCGGCGCCGGCGAACGCACCGCCGCGGCCTGAATTTTCCCGGCATGCAGGATCTGTCGCAGCGTTTTCCGGTCTGGCTCTGCGACGTCTGGGGCGTGCTGCATGACGGCGTCCATGTCTTTGCCGGAACCGTCGACGCGCTCACCCGCCATCGCGCCCAAGGCGGCCTCGTCATTCTGGTGAGTAACTCACCGCGCACTGCGGCAGGCGTGGCCCGGCAACTCGAAGGCCTCGGCGTTCCCCCCACCTGCCACGATGCGATCGTCACCTCGGGCGATGTAACTCGCACCCTCGCCGTCAAGGAAAGCGGTGGTAAGGTCTTCCATCTCGGGACCGAGCGCGACGCCTCGATCTTCGAAGGCCTGCCGCTGCAGCGGACGAGTCTTGAGGAAGCCCATGCCGTGCTGTGCACCGGCCTTTTCGACGATTCCCATGAAACGCCGGCCGATTATACGGCCCTCTTGCAGCAAATGCGGGAACTGGCCCTGCCCATGATCTGCGCCAATCCCGACAAGATTGTGCGTAAGGGTTCGCGGCTGCTTTATTGCGCCGGTGCGCTGGCTGAAGTTTATGCGGCGCTGGGTGGGACGGTTCTGATGGCCGGAAAGCCCTTTTCCCCCATCTATGAACTCGCGCATTCCGAAGCTGAAAGGCTGGGCAAGCGCCGTTTCGCCAAGTCGGACCTTCTGGCGTTAGGCGACGGACCGGAAACCGATATCAAGGGGGCGGCGGACTATGGAATTGCGGCGGTTCTTGTTGCCGACGGCGTGACCGATGCGAGCAACGGACTGGAGGCGGCGGAACGCAAGGTCAAGGCAGCCGTCCCCGGCGCCAATATCGTTCGCACCGTGCGGCAATTGCATTGGTCCTAAGAGCCGTGGCATGAGCAACGGGCGTGGCCGGCGCATTTGCAGGAGTTCTGCGTGAGATTGATTGAACCAGGCGCTGCGGTTCCACCGGAGCTTCGCGGAAGCCTCGTCACCATCGGCAATTTCGACGGTGTGCATCGCGGCCATCAGGAACTGTTGCTGACGGCGAAGCGCGAGGCCGAACGCCTCGGCCGGCCCTGGGGGCTTGTCACCTTCGAACCGCATCCGCGTACATTCTTCCGGCCGGACGAGCCGGTGTTCCGGCTGACGCCGCTGCCATTAAAAGCGCGGCTGGCAGCGGCTCTTGGCGCCGCCTTCGCGGTGGTGATTGCCTTTGACAAGGAATTGTCGCTGCTTGAGCCCGGCGAATTCGTGGCGCGGCATCTGGTCGAGAGGCTCGCCACTGCCCATGCGCTGACCGGCTATGATTTCCATTTCGGCCGTGGCCGCAGGGGCAGTCCCGCGACAATGCGCGAACTTGGCGAGCGTCACGGCTTCGCCGTCACGGTTGTCGATCAGGTGGCCGACGAAGGCGACACGCACTCGCCTTTCTCGTCGAGCTCAATTCGTTCCGCTTTGCGCCACGGCCATGTCGCGGCGGCGGCGCGCGAACTGGGCTATCACTGGACGGTGATGGGCGAGGTGGTCAGAGGCGACCGCCGCGGCCGCGCCATCGGCTTTCCAACCATCAACATCGTGCTCGATCCCGGTGCCGAGCCCTTCCGCGGCATCTATGCGGTGAGGGTGCGCGATGCTTCGGCGCGCGGCGGCAAGGCCTGGTGGGGCGCCGGCTATTTCGGCAACCGCCCGACCTTCGACAGCGAGCGCACCTATCTCGAAGTGTATCTCATGGATTTCGACGGCGATCTCTATGGCCGCACCATGCTGGTGGAGATGACCCATCTGATCCGGCCCGACCGCCGCTTCGAGGAGGTCGCCGAATTGACTGCGCAGATGCATGAGGACTGCCGTGCCGCCCGCGCCATGCTCGAAGCCCTCGACCGCGACAACCCGCTCACCGCTTATCCCCTCGGCCGTCTGCAGCAGGAGGGGTTGCTTTAGTTCTTCTTCTTCTTTTTCGTCGTATCCGTCCCCGGATCGAGCAGGCGATGCAGATGCACGATGAAATAGCGCATCTGAGCATTGTCGATGGTCTCGCGAGCCTTGGTCTGCCAGGCCTTATGGGCCTCGGCATAATTCGGGTAGAAGCCGACCACATCGAGTTTCGACAGGTCCTTGAATTCAAGCGCCGAGAGGCTGCTCAATTCGCCACCGAAAACCAGATGCAGCAATTGTTTCATGGGTCTCTCTTCCATTCAAACTCCTGCGATCGTCAGTCCCTCGACCAGGCAGGCGGGTGCGTTGACAGTGCCGCGAAATTCCAGATCGTCAGCGGGCGTCAGATTGAGGAACATATCCTTGAGATTGCCGGCGATGGTGATTTCGCTCACCGGAAAGGCGAACTCGCCGTTCTCGACCCAGAAGCCCGAGGCGCCGCGGCTGTAATCGCCGGTCACCATGTTGACGCCCATGCCGATCAGTTCCGTCACATAGAGGCCGCGCCCCATTTGGCGCAGAAGTGCCGGACGGGGTCTCCGTGCCCGGCTTGAGGTACAGGTTCGACGAAGATGGGCCAGGCGGCGAACTCAGGCCCCGCGCGCCATGGCCCGGCGGTCGCGAGACCGAGCTGCCGGGCCGAGCGCAGATCGAGCAGCCAGCCGGTGAGCACGCCGTCCGCCACGAAATCGCGGGCGTGCGACGGCGAGGCCTTCGCCGTCGAAGGGCCGCGAGCCCAATCCGCGCCGCCGCAACGGATCGTCGCTGACGACGATGCCGGAGGCGAAGATTCTGCTGCCCCATGCGCTCTTTAAGAAAGCTGGTGCCGCGGGCAATCGCTGCGCCATTGATGGCGCCTGCCAGATGGCCGAAGAGGGACTCGAGCGATGCGACTGTCGAACAAGACCGGTACGGCTTGCGATTTCACCTTGCGCGGATTGAGCCGCCTCGCGGCGCGGCCGCCGGCGCTGGCGCCCACCTCCTCCGGCGATTCGAGATCGGCGAAATGCACGGCGGAGGAATAATCGTAATCGCGCTCCATGGCGGTGCCCTCGCCGGCAATCGCCGAAACGCTGACCGAAACGCCGGTGCGCCGGTAGCCCCGCGCGAAGCCCGTCGGACGTGGCAAGCGCTATCGTGCGGTCCGCGGCGGAGGCACCCGCTCCACCCGACTTTGCTAACGCCTTCCACGCCAAGCGCCGCAGCTTCCGCGGCCAGCGCCATTTGCTTCAGCTCGATCGGCATCGGGAAGCGATGACCGAGACGAGATCGAGATCGGCAACGTCGTTCGCCAGAAGCTTCGCCTCGGCGAGACCGGCAATAGGGATCGGGTGGCGCCAGCCTTGCCATGGCGACGGCGGTTTCGGCGAGCTTCGCGATCGCATCGGCGCGTCGAGCACGCTGCCGGAGATCATCGCCGAGGAATGGCCGACGAAAACCCTGAGGCCCACTTCGCGGGCTTCCGCCTGCTCGAGCTTTTCGATCTGGCCTTCGCGCAGCTCGATATCGGTGCTGCGGCCGTCGATGGCGAGCGCATCGGCGGCATCGGCGCCGAGTTTGCGGGCCTGCAGCCACCGCGTCGGCGGCGAGATTGAGAAGGTCGTCGATCATGGAATGAGCGTATCCAGCAAGAAGGCCAACACGATGATGAGGCCGAAATTCCGGTTGGAGCGGAAGAGAGCAAGGCAGCGCGCCGCATCGTCCGGCATCGAAACGCCAGACTTGCCAGGCGGCGTGCAGACCCGCTCCGGCGACGCCGATATGGGCGATGAAGCCGCCGCCCGCAAGCCAGATCGCTGCGGTCGATGAGGACCAGCGCCAGCCCGAAGAAGCCGATGAGCCAAGGCCGCGTATTGCCCGCCGAATTTCAGCGCCGTCGATTTGACGCCGATCAGGACATCGTCCTCCTTGTCCTGATGGGCATAGATCGTGTCATAGGCAAGCGTCCATGCGATGCCGCCGAGATAGAGCAGTACCGGTGGTGGCGGCGAGGGCGCCGTGCACGGCGCTCCAGCCCACCAGCGCGCCCCAATTGAAGGCGAGGCCGAGAACAGCCTGCGGCCAATAGGTGACGCGCTTCATGAACGGATAGATCGCCACGATCGCCAGCGAGGCGGCGTCGAGCACCATCGTGAACCGATTGAACTGCAGCAGGATGACGAGACCGATGAGACACTGCGCGACGAGAAAGGCGAAGGCCTGCGCAACGCTCACTTGCCCCGATGGAATGGGCCGTGACCTTGTGCGCGCCACCTGGGCATCGAAATTCGCGGTCGACGATGTCATTGAGCGTGCAGCCGGCGCCGCGCATGACGATGGCGCCGACGAGGAAGAGCAGCGCGTACCAGAGATCGGGCATGCCGCCGCCCGCCGCGATCTGCGCCAGAGCCAGTCCCCACCAGCACGGCAGCAGCAGCAGCCACCAGCCGATCGGCCGGTCGAGCCGCGCCAGCCGCGCATAGGGGCGCAAGGATTGCGGCAGGAACCGGTCGACCCAATTGTCCGGCGGCGCGTCGGCCACCCGCATGTGCGGCTTGCTGGCATCGCTCATGGCGGGCGTGTTACAGCATGGCCTGCATGAAAACCACTCCTCGCCTCTATGTCGAAGCAGAGCTTGCGGCGCGCCGCGACGTGGCGCTCATCTCGCCAACAGGCCCATTATCTGACGGCGGTTTTGCGGCTGGCGCCCGGCGATCCGGTGCGCATCTTCAATGCCCGCGATGGCGAATGGCTGGCCTATCTCACGACTGTCGCGAAGAAGGGTGCCAGCCTGCGCTGCGAGCGGCGCGTTGCCGATGCCGTGCCGCCGCCCGACATCGACTATCTGTTCGCGCCGCTCAAACATGCGCGCACTCGACTACGCGGTGCAGAAGGCGACCGAACTCGGCGCCCGACGACTGCGCCCGGTCATCACCGCGCGCACCATCGCGGGCCGCGTCAATCTCGAGCGCATGCGCGCCAATGCGGTCGAGGCGGCGGAACAATGCAATCTGGTATGGGTTCCCGAAGTCATGGAGCCGCAGAAGCTCGATCGCGTCTTGGCGCAATGGGACGAGGGCAGGGCGCTCATCTATTGCGACGAGACCGCCGCCATCGCGGATCCCATCGCCGCCCTACGCGATGTGAAAACTCCCGCCGCCTTGTTGATCGGTCCCGAAGGCGGCTTCACAGATGAAGAGCGGGCGCTGCTCAAATCCCTGCCTTTCGTCACCGCCATCTCGCTGGGCCCCCGTATTCTCCGCGCCGATACGGCGGCGGTAGCGGCATTAACCTTGGTGCAAGCGGTTCTTGGCGATTGGACTTGAAATCCACCCCCTATTACGACTATGTCTATAGACATGATTTCACAACGCGCCCGCTATGCTTTCAAGGCGCTCGTCGCCCTAGCCCGCGCCAAGCCCGGCGTCGGCTTGCAGATCCGCGAACTGGCCGAACAGGAAAAACTGCCGCGCAAATTCCTTGAGCAGATCCTGCTGCTGCTGAAGGCGGCCGGCTATATCACCAGCCGCCGCGGCCGCGATGGCGGCTATGAACTCCTGAAGCCGCCCGACCTCATCATCATCGGGCCGATGCTGCGCGTGGTCGATGGCCCAATTGCGCCGCTTCCCTGCCTGTCGCGCACCGCCTATCGCCGCTGCGCCGACTGCCGGGACGAGGAAACCTGCGAGCTCCGCATCGCTTTCGCCAAGGCCTATACCGGTCTATCTCGCGGCCCTCGAAATCACGTCGCTGGCCGAGGTCATGCGTCAGTCCGATGCGACAGAAAATGCCTGTCAGCCCGATCGCTAGTGGAAGCCAGCAGCTCGCCTAAATCCGTTGAAATCCCGAATAAAGTACGATTTGTTCGTTTAAATCGTGCATATTTTGCTTGATACACTACTAATTCCATATAGTATTAGGTCGTCGATTGATCCAAGGAGAGCCTCCATGTCAGTTCAGTATTCTTCGCCGTCAGCATCCATCGCTCTTGCCGCTGCGCACTGGCGGCCTCATTGGCACCGCCGCGCCGGCCTGCCGCCGATGCCACCCTGCTCAATGTGTCCTATGATCCCACCCGCGAATTCTACAAGGAATTCAACGAGGCCTTCGCCGCCGACTGGAAGGCCAAAACCGGCGAGACGGTGACCATCAACCAGTCCCATGGCGGCTCGGGCAAGCAGGCCCGCGCGGTGATCGACGGCCTTGATGCCGATGTCGTGACGCTGGCGCTCGCCGGCGACATCGACGCAATCGCCAAGAAGTCCGGCAAGCTGCCGGAGGACTGGGCCAAGCGCCTTCCCAACAATTCCTCGCCCTATACCTCGACCATCGTGTTCCTCGTCCGCAAGGGCAATCCGAAGGCCATCAAGGACTGGGGTGATCTGGTGAAAGATGGCGTTGCCGTCATCACACCCAACCCGAAAACCTCCGGCGGCGCCCGCTGGAACTATCTCGCCGCCTGGGCCTGGGCGGCGAAGGCCAATGGCGGCGATGAAGCCAAGGTCAAGGAATATCATCGCCAACCTCTATCCGCAACGTTCCGGTGCTCGATACGGGCGCCCGCGGCTCGACCACCACCTTCGCCCAGCGCGACATCGGCGACGTGCTGATCGCCTGGGAAAACGAGGCGTTCCTGGCGCTCAAGGAATTCGGTGCCGACAAGTTTCGAGATCGTGGTTCCCTCGCTGTCGATCAAGGCCGAACCGCCGGTGGCGCTGGTCGATGAGAACGCCAAGGCCAAGGGCAACACCAAGGTCGCGGAAGCCTATCTGCACTTCCTCTATTCGCCCGCTGGCCAGAAGCTTGCGGCCAAGCATTTCTTCCGCCCGTCGGATCCGTCGGCGGCCGATCCCGGCCGATCTCGCCCGGTTTCCGCCAAGCTTGAGCTGGTCACCATCGACGATGACTTCGGCGGCTGGGCCAAGGCCCAGGATCACCCATTTTGCCGATGGCGGCGCTCTTCGACCAGATCTACAAGCCCAGCAACTGAACAAACATGGCGCTTCTCCTCCCGCGCCTGCGTGAACCAAGCGTCCTGCCCGGTTTCGGGCTGGCGCTTGGCTTCACTGTTGCCGCGCTCAGCCTGATCGTGCTTGATCCCGCTGTCGGCCCTGGTGTTGCGCGCGGCCAGCATCGGGCCCGCCGGAATTCTGGGCGATCGCCTGCGACCCGCGCACCCTGGCGGCCCTTCGCCTCTCCTTTGGCGCGGCCCTCATCGCCGCCGCGGTCAATGCGGTCTTCGGCCTGCTGCTGAGCTGGGTCCTGGTGCGCTACCGCTTTCCCGGCCGCCGGCTTCATCGATGCGGCCGTCGATCTTCCCTTCGCCCTGCCCACCGCGGTGGCGGGCATCGCCATGGCCGCCGTCTATGCGCCCAATGGCTGGATCGGATCGCATTGCCGATAAACTCGGCTTCAAGATCGCCTTCACGCCCGCTGGGCGTGGTCATGGCGCTCATCTTCATCGGCCTGCCCTTCGTCGTGCGCACCGTGCAGCCCGTTCTCGAGGAGGTCGAGCGGGAAATCGAAGAAGCCTCGGCACTTGCTCGGCGCCAGCCGCCTGCGCACGGTGTTTCAGGTGGTGCTGCCGCATGTCTATCCGGCACTCCTGACCGGCTTCGCGCTCGCCTTCGCGCGCGGCATCGGCGAATACGGCTCGGTCATCTTCATCGCCGGCAACATTCCGATGGTCTCGGAAATCGCGCCGCTGCTCATCGTCATCAAGCTCGAGGAGTTCGACTATCGCCGGTGCCACGGTCATCGCCGCCGTCATGCTGGTGATTTCCTTCGCGCTGCTGTTCGCTCATCAACTTGACTCCAGGCCTGGAGCCGCCGGAGGCTGGGCGATGTCTGACTCGAACCGCGCCCATGCATGAATCCGCACGCGCAATGTGACCAGCGAAGGGCGAACGCGTGCGGATGGCGCTGATCGGCTCTTGCGTCCTATTTCTCGCCGGCTTTCTGTTCCTGCCGCTCTCGTTGTCTTCGTCGAAGGCTTCCGCCACGGCCTGCCGGCATTTTTCGCCAGGCCTTCGCCGATCCGGACGCCCTGGCAGCGATGAGCCTGACGCTTGCTGGTGGCGGCCATCGCCGTTCCCTTCAATGCGGTCGTCGGCGTCGTCTGCCGCCTGGGCCATCGCCAAGTTCAATTTCCGCGGCAAGAACCTGCTTCTCACCCTGATCGATCTGCCGTTCTCGGTATCTCCCGGTCATTTCCGGCCTCGTCTATGTGCTGCTTTTCGGCGCGCAAAGCTGGCTTGGGCCCTGGCTCAAGGCCAATGGCGTCGAAATCATCTTCGCCGTTCCGGGAATCGTGCTGGCCACGGTCTTCGTCACCTTTCCCTTCGTCGCCCGTGAACTGATTCCCCTGATGCAGTCGCAAGGCACCAGCGACGAAGAAGCGGCCCTCACGCTCGGTGCCTCCGGCTGGTACACCTTCTTCAACGTGACGCTGCCCAACATCAAATGGGCGCTGCTCTACGGCGTGCTGCTGTGCAACGCCCGCGCCATGGGCGAATTCGGCGCCGTGTCGGTGGTCTCGGGCCATATCCGCGGCCTCACCAACACCATGCCGCTGCATATCGAAATTCTCTACAATGAATACAATTTCGCCGCGGCCTTTGCCGTGGCCACGCTGCTTGCCGGGCTTGCCCTCTTCACCCTTGTCCTCAAATCCGCCCTTGGAATGGCGCTATGCTGACGTCGCTGGCGGCCGCGCATCGACATTAGATCCGCAGGAGCAAACCCATGTCCGTCACCGTCAGCGTCAACAAATCTGGAAAAAGACTTTCGGCGTCATTCCCGTCTGCGCGATGTGTCGCTCGACGGTCGAAGGCGGACGAACTGGTGGCCCTGCTCGGCCCCTCGGGCTCCGGCAAGACCACGCTGCTGCGCGCCATCGCCGGACTTGAGCAGATCGATGCAGGCGAAGTTTTCTTCGACGATATCGATGCCAGTCAACTTGTCGCTGCGCGAGCGCCGCATCGGATTTGTGTTCCAGCAATATGCCCTGTTCAAGCACATGACGGTGATGGAAAACATCGCCTTCGGCTTGCGGGCACGGCCGCGGCCGCGAGCGCCCGTCGCCAATGCGGCGATCCGCGCCCGCGTGCTGGAGCTTCTCAGCCTGGTGCAGCTCGATGGTCTCGAAGCGCGCTTTCCCGGCCCAGCTCTCCGGCGGCCAGCGCCAGCGCGTGGCCCTGGCGCGCGCCCTGGCCATCGAACCGCGCGTGCTGCTCCTCGATGAGCCGTTCGGCGCGCTCGATGCCAAGGTGCGCAAGGACCTGCGCCGCTGGCTGCGCGAATTGCACGACCGCACCGGCCACACCACCCTGTTCGTCACCCACGATCAGGAAGAGGCCTTCGAACTGGCCGATCGTGTCGCCATCCTGAACGAGGGCAAGATCGAGCAGATCGGCACGGCCTGCGCAGATCGTCGATCACCCGGCCACGGAATTCGTCGCCGAGCTTCGTCGACGGCATCGATCTCAAGCGAATCGTGCCGGAGCGGCCCGCCGCCCATGTCCTGCCACTCGACCGGGCCCGCCGCCTCCGCCACTGATCGAGTCGCTCTCCAATCTTTGACTTGCCGGTTCGGGGGGCGCCGCCTAAATGCTCTTTCCCGACCCAGCAAGGATTGACCAGGTGAGCGGACCGACCCCCGACACCGCCGAAGCGCGCGCGCCCATCGAAAGCAAGTCGCAACTGATCGACTATCTGGCCGCGGGATCGAAACCGAAAGCCCAATGGCGCATCGGCACCGAGCACGAGAAATTTGCCTTCCTCACCGACACGCTGGCGCCCGTGCCCTATGACGGCCCGCGCTCGATCCGGGCGCTGCTCGAAGGCCTGCGCGACCGCTTCGGCTGGACGGGCGTCTATGAGGGCGACAACATCATCGCGCTCGCCGATCCGCAGGGGCTTGGGCTCATATCTCGCTCGAGCCCGGCGGCCAGTTCGAGCTGTCCGGGCGCGCCGCTCGCCACCGTGCATGAGACCTGCGAAGAGGTGCACGAGCATCTGGCCCAGGTGCGCGAGGTCGGCGATGGGCTGGGCATCGGCTTTCTCGGTCTCGGCGCCTCGCCCATCTGGACGCGGGCGGAAACGCCGGTCATGCCCAAGGGCCGCTACGGGATCATGGCGCCCTATATGGACAAGGTGGGCAAGCTCGGCCGCGACATGATGTTCCGCACCTGCACGGTGCAGGTCAATCTCGATTTCGCCTCCGAAGCCGACATGGTGAAGAAGCTGCGCGTCTCGCTGGCGCTGCAGCCGGTCGCCACCGCGCTCTTCGCCAATTCGCCGTTCCTCGAGGGCAAGCCCAACGGCTTCCTGTCGTTCCGCTCCGAGGTCTGGCGCGACACCGACAATGCCCGCGCCGGCATGCTGCCCTTCGTGTTCGAGGAGGGCATCGGCTTCGAGCGCTATGTCGACTACGCGCTCGATGTGCCGATGTATTTCGTCATCCGCGACGGCCGCTATCATCAACGTCGCGGGCGAGAGCTTCCGCGCTTTTCTGGAAGGCAAGCTGCCGCAGCTTCCCGGGCGAGAAGCCGGTGTTGAAGGACTGGTCCGATCATCTCACCACGATCTTCCCGGAAGTGCGGCTGAAGAACTATCTCGAAATGCGCGGCGCCGACTCGGGCCCGTGGCGCCGGCTTTGTGCGCTGCCGGCTCTGTGGGTCGGGATTGCTCTACGAGCAGGGCCCGCTCGATGCCGCCTGGGACCTGGTTAAGGACTGGACGGCGGAAGAGCGCCAGGCCTTGCGCGATGCCGTGCCGCGCCAGGCCCTCAAGGCAAAGCTCCGTGGGCGGACGGTTCAGGACATTGCCAAGGACGTGCTGAAACTGTCGCGCGCGGGATTGAAAGCACGCGGCGAGAAAGGCTGCAAGGGCAAGTCGGAAGCCTCTTTCCTCGACGTCCTCGACGACATCGCCGCTTCTGGCAAGACCCCGGCCGAGCATCTCCTCGATCTCTATCACGGTCCTTGGGGCGGCAAGATCGAGCGGGTGTTCAGAGACTTTGCCTATTGAGCCACCCGGTTCACTCAGTGTTCAGTGCAGATGACTCTCCACTTATGGTATTCAAATCTGTAGACGGTGGAAGCCGCGCCGTAGTTTTTCTTGCAGATCTTGCGGGCTTCTTCCATCAGCTTTTTGCGCTGTTCGGGAGTAAAGTCCGACCGCTTTTTTGATATCTTTTTCTTCGTGGCAGCGGTCACAGTTTCAATGTCGGCCACGACGGCCGACACGGCAAAGCCTGCTGAGAGCACGAAAATAATAGCCAAACGAATCATCATGAGCACTGCTCTCCTTCCCCTACGGAAGTGACCCTGTCACAGTCACAACAGCTTGGCAATCTCTGAACATCGTCTACAGAAACGCGATGTGGCCGGGGCGTCGCAGTAAGGCCTCTGCCTCGCTCGCAATGTTGTGCAGGATTTCGGTGGCGGGCCTGATGTCATGGATCAGGTCGACGCCTTCGCCCGCGAAGACCACGGCGGTGCCGGTATCGCCGGCCCGCATGGCGGTCCAGAATCGCTCTTTCTCCGTTCCGATCCGGTTGACGAGTTCCGATTCGCGCCCATGCCAGGTAGCGGTGAAGTCGTTTGACAGCGCCCGGCCCGAATAGCCGGGCGGCCAGTCGAGTTCGCGGATGATATCGAAGATGCGCGTGCGCAACGTTGTGTCGCCGCTCGACCTGGTCAGCAGTTCCTTGGCATTGTCGTGGCCCAGCGCCTCGGGCGTCGCCCAGAATCGCGTGCCCACAAGAACACCGCCGGCGCCGAGCATCAGGGCGGCGGCCAGTCCCCTGCCATCCGCGATGCCGCCGGCGGCGAGAACCGGAATGGGATGGACCGCATCCACGACGGCGGGAACCAGCGCCATGGTTGCACGTTTCTGCGCGCCGTGGCCGCCTGCCTCGGTGCCCTGCGCGACGATGATGTCGGCCCCGGCCGCGGCGGCGCGCCCAGCACCTTCCACATCCTGTATCTGGCAGATGAGCAGCGCGCCGCTGGTTTTGATTTGCGGTGCAAACTGCGTCTCATCGCCGAATGACAGGAACATCGCCACCGGCCTGCGCTCGAGCGCCTGGTCCAGAAGCTCCGGGAACTGCGCCAATGACCAGGTGATATATCCGATGCCAATGCGGGCGTTGCCGGCGGCGCGGAACTCGCGTTCCATGAAATCGCGGCCGCCGTAGCCCGCCTTTGGATTGCCGTAGCCGCCGCCGATAATGCCGAGGCCGCCCGCCGCCGTGACGGCCGCCGCAAGCTCGCCACCGGCCACGCCGCCCATCGGGGCGAGTACGATCGGATGGGTGATGCCGAGAAGCCTGGTGATCGCGGTCGCGATCGCCATGGCTACTCCGCCGCCATCATGGGTTTTTGCAGATTTCCGAGACTCTCGGTGACATGGCGGGCCAGCGCGTCGGCGGCCGAACTCGGCCGCCCGGGCTTGCGCACCAGGCCGATGTCAAAAGTGCCGAGCGGTGGGAATCCATCCCGCTCGGTGAGAACGCGCATGCCGGGCCTGACGCAGAGCTCCGGCACCGCGCCGACCGCAAGCCCGGTCTGCACCGCAGCGTTGATCGCATTCGAATTGGAACTGGAATAGGCAATGCGGAATTTGCGCTTCTGCGAATCGAGCGCCGCGAGCACGGCCTTGCGCCATTCGCAGTGGGGACTGGCCAGCGGCAGCACATCCAGCATATGCACGTTGTGCTTGGGCGAGGTGACCCAAACCAGGGGCTCGCGGCGCAGCGGTTCGTCGGTGGCAATATCGCAGCCGAAGGTGACCAGCGCCAGGTCGATCTCGCCGCGCTTGGTGCGCTCGAACAATTCCGTACTGCTCACGCATTCGACGTCCACCGTCACCAGGGGATGGGTGCGCGCAAAGCGCGCCAGAATTTCGGGGAGGAAGCGGTCGGCATAATCGTCGGGCGTGCCGAAGCGCAGCGTGCCGGTGAGTTCCGGCCTGGTGAACGCCGAGACCGCCTCATCGTTCATTGTGGCGATGCGGCGGGCATATTCGACGAGCCGGTCGCCGTCGGAGGTAAAGCGGCTGGCGCGCCCATCGCGGGCGAAAAGCGGGCGGCCCAAAATCTCCTCCAGCCGCTTCATCTGCATCGAAACGGCCGACTGGGTCTTGTGCACCGCTTCTGCCGCCCGGGTGAAGCTGCCGGTGTCGGCGATGGCCAGAAAGGTCTTCAACAGATCGACATCTAGATTGGGGATCATGGGTATCATCCATCATGGATCGTGATGGATAGTATAAAATACATTCGTTGGACTAATCAATAGAAAAGAGCGAAATAGGCAGCATCACAAACGTGATTAAGGGCCGCTTTCGGGTGGCTTCAGCGCGGGGAGAATGGGTCTTCTCGCGATCCAAGGAGATTGTGTCATGAGAGACTATGCTTTGAACCGCGCGGTTTCCCTCGACGAGATCAGGGGCACCTCCTTCCTGCGCCGTGTGTTCCGCAACTGGGTCGCCCGCCGAGCCGTAGCCAGGCTGGAAAACTTCGACGATTACATGCTGCGCGACATCGGCGTGAAGCGCGAGGACATCCGCTGGGCCGCCGGACTGCCGCTCTCCGTCAATGCCGCCCTCGCTCTGGAGGAACACTCCTTCCGGCAGCGGCGCGCCGAATTCGAAAAGCACCCCGGCCAGGGTGGGTATTGACGGATGCTGACATTTCCAGCGCCGGCATTCAGGTACAAGCCGTCGACAAGCCGGAAGGAAGATGGGCGTGACGATAATGCGCTTCGCCACGCCATCTTCCAGCCGGTTTCGTGCGTCTGTTAGTTGAATCGCCGGCACCCAATTCATCACCGGTTAACCACCTGTGCCGGAGTGCCGTTGCAGGAGGCATGAATTGAACATTGCCGGAATTACGCCAAGAGCCACGCGCCGCGAATGGATCGGGCTCGCCGTCATTGCATTGCCGTGCATGCTATATTCCATGGACCTCACCGTGCTCAATCTTGCGGTGCCGCAGCTCACTGCGGACCTGAAGCCGACTGCGGCCCAACTCCTTTGGATCATCGATATCTACGGATTCATGGTCGCCGGATTCCTGATGACCATGGGCACGCTCGGCGACCGCATCGGCCGGCGCAAATTGCTTCTTATCGGCGCGGCTGCCTTCGGCGCCACCTCGGTGCTCGCCGCTTTCTCGACGAGCCCGGAAATGTTGATCCTTGCGCGCGCGGTTCTCGGTATTGCGGGCGCCACGCTGGCACCGTCAACGCTCTCGCTCATCAGCAACATGTTCCTCGATCCCAAGGAGCGGACCTTCGCCATCGGCATGTGGATCTCAAGTTTCTCGGTCGGAGCCATCATCGGTCCGCTCGTCGGCGGGCTGCTGATCCAGTTTTTCTGGTGGGGCTCGGTCTTTCTCGCAGGCGTACCAGTGATGGTCCTGCTGCTGGCGCTCGGACCCACGCTTCTGCCGGAATACCGCGACCCCAACGCCGGACGGCTTGATATTGTCAGTGCCGCGCTCTCGCTCGCTGCCGTACTCGCCATAATTTACGGCATGAAGCGTATAGCGGAAGCGGGCTTTGAATGGTTTCCAATTCTGGTCATGCTGGCAGGCCTAGTACTTGCGGCAATCTTCGTCCGCCGTCAGATGACACTCGCCGATCCGCTGATCGACCTCAAGCTCTTCAGGGCTCCCGCCTTCGGTGCCTCACTTGCCATCAACATCACCGCCATGTTCTTCATGTTCGGAAGCTTTATCTTCCTGGCGCAGTATTTTCAGCTTGTGGCGGGCTTGACACCCTTGCAGGCAGGCCTGTGGTCGGTGCCCTCGGCGATCGCATTCACCGCCGCTTCCATGATCACGCCTCCAATTGCCGCCCGCATGCGGCCGGCCTATCTGATGGCCGGGGGCATGGTCGTGTCGGCCGCAGGTTTCATCATGCTGGCGCTCGCCACAAGCCTGATCGGGGTGGTGATCGCGTCGATTATCTTTTCCATCGGCTTCACGCCGGTCATCTCTTTGACGACCGGTTTGATCGTCGGCGCCGCCCCGCCCGAACGCGCCGGCGTTGCGTCGGCGATCTCGGAAACCGCTGCGGAACTGGGCGGCGCCCTGGGCATAGCCATCCTCGGCAGCCTCAGTGCCGCGATCTATCGCAGCCGGATGATAGATGCTGTGCCAAACGATCTGCCTCTCGAAGTGGCGAGAGCGGCAAGAGCTACACTTGGCGGCGCGGTCGACGCCGCGCTGCACTTGCCGGACGGGGCTGCCGGGGCGCTTCTTGCTGCGGCTCGCGGTGCCTTCAACTTCGGCTTCCAGACCTCTGCAGTGCTTGCCGCCTTCTTCATGCTTTTCGCTGCTATACTCACGATCGCCGTCCTGCGCAAAGTTCGGCAAAACCCTGAAGGAGGACACGCATGAACGACAAATCCGTCACTTACGCGCTTCTCATCCTCCGTATAACGCTTGGCATTTTTCTGCTGCAATGGGGCGTAGAGAAATTCGTGGTGCCCGGCAACACGCCGGCTATCTGGAGCTATTTCTACGGCCTCAACGTGCCGCAAACCACGGCCTATTTCTTCGGCGCAGCCGAGATCGCCCTCGCCGCCTGTTTGTTCCTCGGCGTATTCAGGACCATCGCGTACGGCGCAGCGACGATCTTGCACGCCATAAGCGTACTGGTGTCGTGGCGCCAGCTCATCGAACCGTGGGCCGATCCCGCCAACCACTTGTTCATTGCCAGCGTGCCGGTCCTCGGCGGTTTTATCGCACTGTTCCTCCTGCGGCACCTGGATCGCGGCGTGCTGGATCGAGGCTAACAGTAAGGGGTACTCGCGTCGCCGTGTTCCCAGGTCCAGCAACTCTCTCATGACACAAGTGCCAGTGACCGCGCCGCGGCGAGGAGGGCGCCATGGGAACGGAAATGATGACCGGCGAGCCCTGCCACCACCGCGCCCTGCACATTGGTGCGCTTGTCGTCGATGAACCAGGCCTCCGCCGGCGCCACGCCGATCCGGGCGAGTAGCCGGGTAAAACTCGCCGGGTCCGGCTTCTTGGTGGCGAACTCGTAAGAGCAATAGCATTCGGGAATAATCGCCGCCGCCTCCGGGAACAATTCCGCGAAATGCAGCTTCACCAGCGGCCCGTTGTTGGAATAGATCGCCAGCTGCGCGCCGCGGCCGATGCTGCGCGCCAGGTCCAGGACCTCAGCATCGGGCGTCATCGACTGCCGCCGCGCCTCGATCCATTCAGCGCAACTCAGTTTGTGGCCGATGCGGCGGCCGAATTCGGCGAGATATTCCTCCGGGTCCGGATAGCCTCCCGCGTCGGAATCGTCCTCGAAGCCCGAATCCCAGATGGCGGCGCGGATGTCGCGCGGCGTCTTGCCGGTGAGCCGTGAGAGCGCCCTCAGCCTGCTTTCCGAGATCGTAACGGCAGAGCACATCGTCCATGTCGAAGATGACGAGGCGCGGCGGCATTGTTCAGGCGGCCGTTCCGCCGACCGTGATACGGTCGATGCGTAAGGTGGGCTGGCCGACGCCCACCGGCACGCCCTGGCCCTGCTTGCCGCAGGTGCCGATGCCGGGATCAAGCGCCATGTCGTTGCCGACCATGGAAATGCGGGTGAGCGCATCGGCGCCCGAGCCGATGATGGTGGCGCCTTTCACCGGCGCGGTGATCTTGCCGTCCTCGATCAGATAGGCCTCGGTGCAGGAGAACACGAATTTGCCGGAGGTGATGTCGACCTGGCCGCCGCCGAAGGATTTGGCGAAGAGGCCCTTCTTCACCGAGGCGAGGATTTCGTCCGGATGCTTGTCGCCCGAGAGCATGTAGGTGTTGGTCATGCGCGGCATCGGCGCATGGGCAAAGGATTGGCGGCGTCCGTTGCCGGTGGGCTTGACGCCCATGAGCCGGGCATTGAGCCGGTCCTGCATGAAGCCGACCAGGATGCCGTCCTCGATCAGCGTCGTGCAGTTCGACGGCGTTCCCTCATCATCGATGCTGAGCGAGCCGCGCCGGTTGGGAAGGGTGCCGTCATCGACGACGGTGACGCCCTTGGCGGCGATGCGCTGGCCCATCAGTCCGGCGAAGGCGCGACGTCTTCTTGCGGTTGAAATCGCCTTCAAGGCCATGGCCGATCGCCTCGTGCAGCAGGATGCCGGGCCAGCCGGGCCCGAGCACCACATCCATTTCGCCGGCCGGCGCGGGCTTGGCTTCGAGCGCCACCAGGCTTTGCCGGAGCGCCTCGCGCGACCGCCGCCTGCCAGACGTCTTCGCGTGAGATAGGACAGAGGGTTCGCCGCGCCCGCCGAGCCCATGGCTGCCCTGGCCCTGATCCTTGCCGTTCGCTGGCGACAACCGAGACATTGAAGCGCACGAGCGGCCGCATGTCGCGATAGATGCTGCCGTCGCCGCGCATGATTTCGATGGCCTGCCAGTCGCTGGCCAGCGACACCGACACCTGCTGCACCCTGCGGATCGAGGCCGCGGGCAAAGCCGTCCGACCTTCTGCAGAAGAGCTGATCTTCTCGGCAAAGCCGAAGTGCGTCGGCCGGATTGCTGTCGCGGATAGAGCTTGCGATTGGTGCGCTGCGGCGCCAGCGCCGAGCCGTGCCGGCATGGCCGTGCGTCACGGTCCTGCACACCTCGGCCGCGCGCTTCAGCGCCGCTGCCGAAACCTCGGTCGAATGGGCATAGGCCGCCGTTTCGCCGGTCACCGCGCGCAGGCCGAAGCCCTGCGCTTCATCGAAGCTCGCCGCCTTCAGCCTGCCGTCGTCGCAGACGAGCCGCTTCGGTCTGGCGCTTTTCGACGAAAGAGCTCGCCGTCATCGGCGCCCGCCAGGGCCGCCGCAACGATCGCGGCTGCGCGTTCGCGCGAAATTTCGGCGTGATCGAGAAGGGAAATGGGCTCAATCGTTGGCAAGGTTGCGATTCTCCGGAAACGGGCTCGCCTTCAAGATAGGCGCGCGCCGCCTCCGGTGCCAGAGCTGGGAGCTAGAGATTGTCCAGAGCGTCGAAGGCGGCCGAGAAGCCCTGAGCGAAATCTTCATCGGCATGCCGAGGCCGGGCGCCTCATAGATGATGAAATTGGCGGCGGTGCCCTTGCTGCATCTTGTCGAGCGTTTCCGGGCGAGGCCTCGGCGAAGGCGATGCAGACCTGCGGCAGGCAGCGGGTGAAGGGCACGCGGCCGACCGCTGCGCCATCGATCTCCAGCGCCACGCCGGTCGGCAGAAACACGCCGATCGGCGCCATGACCCGCATCATGGTGACCTCCTTGTCCGCTCTGCTTGCCCCGCACCAGCACCAGGGTCAGACCAGCGTTTGGGTTTTTCTCGCTGCGCGCACCCTGCACCATGCCGCATTGCTTCTGGCCTTCCGTCTGACCTTCGGCCGCCTGGCCGTTTTGCGGTTTCTCGCACTGGATTTTCCAGGCGCCATGAGTAGCGATCACGTCGACGGCCGGCGCCGCTCCTGGCTTTGCCGCCGTGATGCGCGGGCCGAACTGTTTTGGCGGGATCGGCTGCTTCCTGCGCGGCTATCGGGCTGCATGGAAAACAGCCCAAGCGCCCCGACGGCAGAGCAAACCCGCGGACAATCGATGTGATTCGCACGAAAATTACCCTCTGTAGTTGCTTCGGCGGCTCTTAGCGCCGGGTTCGGCATTAGACAACAGCGAATTCGCTCGCGATAAATGAGGCGGAATTCCGGTCGATGGAATCGGTTGTTTTGCAACGACGTTTTGCCGCGCCCGGCTCAGTTGCGGCGACGCTGGTGAATGTGGTTCACAATCCGTCAGGTGCGCAGTAACCGCCATGGGGTGACCGGTTCCGGCGCCAGCCGGGAATGTGTGCTGGGAAGGGGCCACGATGAAGATCGCGAACAAACTCATGATGTTGGGCTTGGTCTTCGGCATGGCACCCGAAGTGATGGCAGCGGCCGGAAAGCCGGAGCCATGGCAGATGGGGCTTGCAGGATGCCGTGACGCCGGTCGCCGATGGAATCCACTGGTTCCACAACGGCCTGCTGTTGCCGATCATCACCATCATCACGCTCTTCGTCCTGGCGCTGCTCGTCTATGTGATGGTGAAGTTCAACGCCAAGGCCAATCCGGTGCCGTCCAAGACCACCCACAACACCTTGGTCGAAGTGCTGTGGACGGTGGTCCCGATCCTCATCCTGGTGGTCATCGCCATTCCCTCCTTCCGTCTGCTCTACCTGCAGCGCGACATTCCGGCGGCCGACATGACCATCAAGGTCATCGGCAATCCGAGCTGGAACTGGACCTATGAATATCCCGATCTCGGCCTCAACGACGACGGCTCCGCCAAGGTCAGCTTCACCGCCTTTCTGAAGCCCAAGGCGAAGCCGAGGCGGCGGCGAGCCCTGGCTGCTTGCCACCGACGTTCCCGTCGTCGTGCCGGTCAACAAGACGGTGAAGCTGATCATCACCTCCGATCCCGAAGGCATCATCCATGCCTGGACGATTCCCGTCCTTCGGCCTGAAGATCGACGCCGTTCCCGGCCGCCTCAACGAGGACTGGTTCAAGGCCGACCAGGGAAGGCATCTACTACGGCCAGTGCTCGGAGCTCTGCGGCAAGGACCACGCCTACATGCCGATCGAGGTGCATGTCGTTTCCGAAGCCGATTTCGATGCCTGGGCCGAGAAGGCCAAGACGCGCGGGCGTCGAGGAGGCCCACAAGTTCATGGTCGCCACGCTCAAGGCCAAGGGCCAGCTGGCGCAGAACTGAGATCGCAAGAGGCTAGAACAATGGCATACGCAGCCACCGCTCATGACGATCACGGCCATCCGACCGGATGGCGGCGATATGTCTATTCGACCAACCACAAGGACATCGGCACGATGTATCTGTGGTTCGCGATCTTCGCCGGCCTGATCGGCGGCATCCTGTCGATCGTCATGCGCATCGAGCTGCAGGAGCCGGGCATCCAGATTTTCCACGGTCTCGCCGCCATGGTCTATGGCGCCGAGGGCGATGCCGCCCTCGATGCCGGCAAGCACATGTTCAACGTGTTCGTCACCGCCCACGGCCTGCTTGATGATCTTCTTCATGGTCATGCCGGCGATGATCGGCGGCTTCGGCAACTGGTTCGTGCCGCTGATGATCGGCGCGCCCGACATGGCCTTTCCGCGCATGAACAACATTTCCTTCTGGCTGCTGCCGCCGGCCCTGGCGCTGCTGCTGATCTCGATGTTCGTCGAAGGTCCGGCCGGCGCTCATGGCGTCGGCGGCGGCTGGACGCTCTATCCGCCGCTGTCGACCATCGGGCCAGCCCGGACCGGCCATGGATTTCGCCATCCTGTCGATCCATCTCGCCGGCGCATCGTCGATCCTCGGCGCCATCAACTTCATCACCACCATCTTCAACATGCGCGCCCCCGGCATGACGCTGCACAAGATGCCGCTGTTCGTCTGGTCGATCCTGGTGACCGTGTTCCTGCTGCTGCTGTCGCTGCCGGTGCTGGCCGGCGCCATCACCATGCTGCTCACCGACCGCAATTTCGGCACCAGCTTCTTCGTGGCGGCCAAGGGCGGCGATCCCATCCTGTTCCAGCATCTCTTCTGGTTCTTCGGCCATCCCGAAGTCTACATCCTCATCCTTCCGGGCTTCGGCATCGTCTCGCAGATCGTATCGACCTTCTCGAAGAAGCCGGTCTTCGGCTATCTCGGCATGGCCTATGCCATGGTGTCGATCGGCGTCGTCGGCTTCGTCGTCTGGGCCCACCACATGTACACGGTCGGCATGGATGCCGACACGCAGGCCTATTTCGTCGCCGCCACGATGATCATCGCGGTGCCGACGGGAGTTAAGATCTTCTCCTGGATCGCCACCATGTGGGGCGGTTCGATCGAGTTCAAGACGCCGATGCTGTGGGCGCTCGGCTTCATCTTCCTGTTCACCATCGGCGGCGTCACCGGCGTGGTACTCGCCAATGCCGGCGTCGACCGCTCGCTGCACGACACCTATTATGTCGTCGCGCACTTCCACTATGTGCTGTCGCTGGGCGCGGTCTTCGCCATCTTCGGCGCCTGGTACTACTGGTTCCCGAAGATCACCGGCTACACCTACAGCGAAGCGGTCGGCAAGTTGCATTTCTGGGTGACCTTCATCGGCGTCAACCTGGTGTTCTTCCCGCAGCACTTCCTCGGCCTCGCCGGCATGCCGCGCCGCTATATCGACTATCCGGATGTCTTCGCCGGCTGGAATTTCGTCTCCTCGCTCGGTTCCTACATCTCGGCCTTCGGCGTGCTGATCTTCCTTTATGGCGTGATCTCGGCCTATGCGCAGGAAGGAGCAGGCGGCCGACAATCCGTGGGGCGCGGGGCCACGACGCTGGAATGGACGCTGTCGTCGCCGCCGCCCTTCCACCAGTTCAACACCTTGCCGGTGATCAAGTAGGCAATGAGCGACATCCAGGCCGATATCGCCAGCACGGCCTCCGCTCAAGGCGGACAGGGCACGGTGGGCGACTATTTCGCGCTGCTCAAGCCGCGGGTGATGTCGCTTGTCATCTTCACGGCGCTGGTCGGCATCGTTGCCGCGCCCGGTGACGATCCATCCCTGGCTCGGCGCCGTGGCGCTCCTTGCAATCGCCGTCGGCGCCGGTGCCTCGGGCGCCCTCAACATGTGGTATGACGCCGATATCGACGCGATCATGAAGCGCACCGCTTCGCGCCCGTGCCGCGCGGCGCCATCCTGCCCGGCGAAGCCCTGGGCTTCGGCCTGACGCTCGCCGTCGGCTCGGTGCTCGTCCTTGGCCTTCTGGTCAATTGGTCGGCGGCGGCACTGCTTGCCTTCACCATCTTCTTCTATGCCGTCATCTACACCATGTGGCTGAAGCGCAGGACGCCGCAGAACATCGTGATCGGCGGGGCCGCCGGCGCCTTCCCGCCGATGATCGGCTGGGCCGCGGTCACCGGCTCCGTCGATTTGGGATCAATTGCGCTCTTCCTCATCATCTTCATGTGGACGCCGCCGCATTTCTGGGCGCTCGCCTTATTGCGCGAGGACGACTATGCCAAGGCCGGTATTCCGATGCTGCCGGTGGTGGCGGGCGCCGATGAAACCCGCAAGCAGATCCTGATCTATTCGCTTGCTTCTCGTGCCGGTCACTTTCCTGCCGTCTCTCCTCGGCACGACCGGCCTTTTCTACGCAATTGCGGCGGGAGTGCTCGGCGCGGCCTTCCTCTACCACGCCATGCAAGTCTACCGCCTGCGCGAAGGAGCCGCCGCCGACAGCGCCTGCAAGAAGCTCTTCGGCTTTTCGATCCTCTGGCTGTTCCTCGTTTTCGCGGCTATTCTCGTCGAGCGCGTTCTGGGCCTTGCCGCATTTCGACCGGTGATCGGATGAGCCGGGACGTGGCACCAGCCCCCTTCAGTCCCGAAGATATGGCGCGCCGCCGGAAGCGCGCCGTCGTGCTGGCGCTGGTGCTGGCCGGACTCGTGGTGCTGTTCTTCGTCACCACCATCGTCCGCCTTGGCGGCAATGTCGGGATGCGGAGCTTCTGACATGGCCGCACCCGATCGTGTCAGGAACATCCGGGTTGCCGCCCTTGCCGGCGTCACAGCGGCCGCCATGGTGGGTCTCGCCTATGCCTCGGTGCCGCTCTACCGGCTGTTCTGCCAGGTGACCGGCTTCGGCGGCACCACGCAGCGCGCCGATGCGGCGCCCGGAGCAGACCTCGAGCGCATGCATCACCATCCGCTTCGATGCCAATATGGCCGGAAGCCTCGGCTGGACTTTCCATGCCGGCGCAGCTCGACATGAAGGTCAAGCTCGGCGAGCAGACGATCGCCCATTACCGCGCCACCAACACGACCGATCGCCACCTGACCGGCACCGCCGTGTTCAATGTGACGCCCGGAGAGGCCGGCGTCTATTTCAACAAGATCCAGTGCTTCTGCTTCACCGAGCAGACGCTCAAGCCGGGCGAGAGCGTCGACATGCCGGTCGTTTTCTTCGTCGATCCGGCGATCGCCGAAGATCCGGACGCAAGCTCGATCGATACGATCACGCTGTCCTATACGTTCTATCCAGTGGACAAACCAAAATCCGTTTCGGCGGTGGCGCCACCGGCTGGAACGCACACGAACTGACGGAGCAGGGGACATGGCCGACGCACACGCAAAGCACCACGACTATCACCTCGTCGACCCGAGCCCATGGCCGGCGGTCGGCGCCGCCGCGGCCTTCATCCTCGCGGTGGGCGCCGTCGTCTGGATGCACGGCTCGGCCCCCTGGCGTCATGCTCATCGGCCTTGCTCGGCGTTCTCTACACCATGTTCATGTGGTGGCGCGATGTCATCAAGGAAGCTCACAAGGGCGACCACACGCCGGTCGTCAGCCTGCATCTGCGCTACGGCATGATCATGTTCATCGCCTCCGAGGTGATGTTCTTCGTCGCCTGGTTCTGGGCCTTCTTCGATGCCAGCCTGTTCGCCGGCGAAGCGATCCAGGCCTCGCGTTTCGCAGAGACCGGCGGCGTATGGCCGCCCAAGGGCATCGAGGTTTTCGATCCCTGGCACCTGCCGCTGGTCAACACGCTGATCCTGCTCACCTCGGGCACCACCGTCACCTGGGCCCATCACGCGCTGCTCAACAACGACCGCGAGGGCCTGAAATGGGGCCTCGTCGCCACCGTCGTGCTCGGCGTCCTCTTCACCGCGATTCAGGCCTATGAATATGCCCACGCCGCCTTCGCCTTCAACCGCGACAACGGCGGCAACATCTATGGCTCGACCTTCTTCATGGCGACCGGCTTTCACGGCTTCCATGTCATCATCGGCACCATTTTCCTGATCGTCTGCCTGTTCCGCGCCATGGCCGGCCATTTCACGCCGACGCAGCATTTCGGCTTCGAGGCGGCGGCCTGGTACTGGCACTTCGTCGACGTGGTCTGGCTGTTCCTCTTCGCCTGCATCTATGTGTGGGCCTCGGCCGGCGCCGCCATTCCGGGCGAATGACCGCCTAAATGGTCGGATTGCGCGGGGATGTCTCGCGCGGCCTTTTTATGAGGGCCGCGGCGGCTCCACAATCACGGGGACCCGCGGTAAGTGCCTTACAAAAAAATGGTCCCTGCAAGTAACAGAATGGTGCCGAGCGCGGTAAGTGCGATGCCAAGCCAGTTCGCTCTGGGATCAAAGGCGGCGCTGCGCCCTTGAGGCTCCAGGGTTGTGCTTTCCACCACTGAAGCCCGCCGGCTTGCACCACTCAACCGCCCCTGCCAGATGGCCTTGTAGCACATGGCCAATACGCCGCCAAAAACGAGGAGCGCACCAATAATGATAACTGTCATTCTGATCTCCATAGGCGATCTCGCCGTGACGTCGATTCAAAGTGCTCCCACGTGACCGAAACTGGGACAGTGCCGAGCATCGGGCAGCCTTGCCCGGTTGCTAGGATCCCGCCCCAAAGAATAGTTCGCGCGTGAGGAGGGTGTATTCCGATTCGAGCGTCATGAGGGCCACAAACACCAACACCAGCACCGGTGGGACCAAGATGGCATAAATCAAGGCCAGCCGCTCCCACGCCATGTGCATGAAGAAGGCGACGATCAGCCCCGCCTTCAAGATCATGAACAGGAGGATTAGAGCCCACCTCATGAGGCCTTCAAAGTTGAAATAATCGACAAGGTAAGAAAAAGCGCTGAGAACAAAGAGCAGTCCCCATGTCCACAAATAAATGCTGATCGGATGTTCTTGTGCCTTTGCGTGTGCCACGTTTCCCTCACCACAGATAGAAAAAGGCAAAGATGAAGACCCAGACCAGATCGACAAAGTGCCAATACAGGCCGGTGATTTCGACGATCTCGTAATTTCCCTTCCGGCTCGTGAAAAAGCCTCGCCTATTGTCGTCAAAATCTCCCCGCCAGACCTTCCGGGCAATGGCGATCAGGAAAATCACGCCGAATGTCACATGCGTGCCGTGGAAACCCGTGATCATGAAAAAGGTCGAGCCGAACTGGGGCGCTCCCCAGGGATTGCCCCACGGACGGACGCCCTCCATGATCAGCTTGGTCCACTCGAACGCCTGCATCCCGACGAAAGTGGCGCCGAATGCCGCGGTCACCAGCATCAGGATCGCGGTTTTCTTGCGATCGCGGGCGTAGCCGAATTTGACGGCCATGGCCATCGTGCCGCTGGAGCTGATCAGGATGAAGGTCATGATGGCGATCAGGATGAGGGGGATGCTTTTGCCCCCGATGGTCAAGGCGAAAACCTCGCTGGGGTTGGGCCACGGCACCTTCGTGGACCATCGCACCGTCATGTAGGACAGCAAGAAACAACTGAAGATGAAGGTATCGCTGAGCAAGAAGATCCACATCATCGCCTTGCCCCAGGGGACGTTCTTGAACGCCCGCTGATCCGAGGAAATGTCGGCGACGACGCCGCGCATGCCGTCGGGCCGCGCGACGGATTCAGCCGTACCTGTCGCCGCAGATTGTGCCATAAGCTTTGTTCCCGTTTACCTGAGCCCGCAGATTGTCAGCAAAATACCCAGATTGTCGTTGCCCGAAAACAGCAGGCCGAAAAGCACCAGCCAAACCAGCAGCAAATAGTGCCAGTAAACGGTGCACAACTCGACACTCAAGCGCACTCGGGCCGCGCCAACACCGCGCCACACCTTGGCGGTGGTTCTGCCCCAAGCCACCAAGCCGCCCAACAGGTGCAACCCGTGCAGCGCGGTGATGAGGACAAAGAAACCGATCGCCGGGTTCGTGATGTCGAAAGCCGCCAGCATGTTCAGTTGCTGCCATGCCACGAGCTTGCCCGCCCAGAAATGCAACGGCAAGAACGCCCCCGGCAAGCAGGCCTATCCACACACCGTCAATATCGCCGCGGCGTGCTGAAATCTGCGCCCATTGCATTGCCAAGCTGCTCAAAACCAGCATGGCCGTGTTCAGCCACAGGAGACTCAGCTGAGGCGAGGGACGCCAGTCCTCAAACTGCATCCGGCTTCCGTAAGCGAGAATTAACAGCACGAACAGAACCGTGGCCACGGCAAGAAACACCCGCAGGCCAAGCTTCGCGGTGGGCAGGGCGAATGTGCCTCCAAAGTGAAAGTCGTCGATCCTGGCCTGCGCCGTCACCCAGGGTTTTGCCGTCAGCTCACGGAAGATGTTCACGTCCTGGCTGCCTTCACGTTGGCCATGGCGACCTGATCGGGTGGAAGATTTTGCGGCAGAAAGTCCTGAGCGGCTCCTGGCACGCTGTAATCGTAAGCCCAGCGGTAGACCACGGGCAACTCCTTGCCCCAGTTACCGTGCCCGGGCGGCACCTGCGGTGTTTGCCACTCGAGCGTGGTGGCCCGCCAAGGATTGTGCCCGGCATGCTTGCCTTTGAACAGGCTCCACACCAGGTTGAATATGAACACCACCTGGGCGAAGCCGACGATGAATGCCGCGATGGAGATAAATGCGTTCAGCGTCTCGGCGGATTGGGGAATGAATTCAAGGTCGCCTAACGCGTAGTAGCGGCGCGGCACGCCGATAAAGCCCAGATAGTGCATGGGGAAGTAGATCAGATAGGCGCCGATGAAGGTGACCCAGAAATGGAACTGGCCCATTGCCTGGTTCAGCATCCGGCCGGTCATCAGGGGATACCAATGGTAGATCGCCCCGAAGATGACGAGGATGGGCGCAACACCCATCACCATATGAAAGTGGGCGACCACGAACATGGTGTCGGCAAGCGGAACATCCACCACGACGTTGCCGAGGAACAGGCCGGTGATCCCGCCATTCACGAAGGTGAGAATGAAGGCGATGGCAAACAGCATCGGCAGGGTGAAGTGGATGTTGCCGCGCCACAGCGTCAGCACCCAGTTGTAAACCTTGATGGCGGTCGGCACGGCGATGATGAGCGTGGTCGTGGCGAAGAAGAAACCGAAATAGGGATGCATGCCGCTGACATACATGTGGTGCGCCCACACCACAAAACTGAGGCCGCCGATGGCGACGATCGCCCACACCATCATCCGGTAGCCGAAGATGTTCTTTCTCGCATGGGTGCTGAGCAGGTCGGAGACGATGCCGAATGCCGGCAAGGCGACGATGTAGACCTCGGGATGGCCAAAAAACCAGAACAGGTGCTGAAACAAAATCGGGCTGCCGCCGCCGTATGTTAGGCGTTCGCCGAACGCGACGATTTCCGGCATGAAGAAGCTGGTTCCCAGAAGCCGGTCGAAGGTCATCATGATCGCGCCGACGAACAGGGCGGGGAAGGCCAGCAGCGCCAGAATGGTGGCAACGAAAATGCCCCATACTGTCAAGGGCAGGCGCATCAGCGTCATGCCCCGCGTGCGTGCCTGCAACACCGTCACGACGTAGTTCAAGCCGCCCATGGTAAATCCGATGATGAACAAGGCCAGGGAGGCGAGCATCAGGACAATGCCGGAACTCCTGCCCCGGCGTGCCGGCGAGGATGGCCTGCGGCGGGTACAGGGTCCAGCCCGCGCCAGTAGGCCCGCCCGGTACGAAGAAACTCGCCGTCAACACCAGCACGGCCAGCAGATAGACCCAGTAACTCAGCATGTTCACATAGGGGAACACCATGTCGCGGGCGCCGACCATCAGCGGGATGAGGTAGTTGCCGAAGCCCCCGAGAAACAGCGCCGTGAGCAGGTAGATGACCATGATCATGCCGTGCATGGTGACAAACTGCAAGTAGGCCTCAGGCTCGATAAAGGAGAAGGTGTCCGGAAAGCCGAGCTGCAACCGCATCAGCCACGACAGCACCAAGGCTACCAAGCCAATGGCGGTCGCCGTGAGAGCATACTGGATGGCGATGACCTTGGCGTCCTGGCTCCAGATATATTTCGTGACGAAGCTATGCGCGTGGTAAAGCTCTACGTCCTCGACTTCGGCAGGTCCGACATAGTTGACGGTGTCGGGGGTTACATCGGTCATCAGAACACCTCTCCGAATTGGTTACCTGGGCATTGTTGGGCGGTGCATCATCGCCCAGGCACTCATTCTACCAAACTCGTTTGGCTCGCATTCATGGTCAGACTTAACTTATCCGCCGTACCGTCCCCGGCCAATGATTGCTTGAAAGTCGCCTGCCCCTGCAACCAGGCCTGATAGGCACTTTCCTCATCCACCACGACTACGGCGCGCATGGAATAATGCCCGGTGCCGCACAGTTCAGCGCAGATTGATTCGTATGTCCCGGCGCGGGTGGGCGTGAACCAGAAGTAGGTAACCATGCCCGGCACCATATCCATCTTGGCCCGGAACTGGGGCACGTAAAAGTCGTGCAGGACATCGACCGAGCGGAGCAATACCTTGACCGGCCTATTGAGCGGCAAGTGCAAGTCCTGAGCTTCGATCAGGACATCGTCCTGACCGGTGGGGTCGGCTGGATTGAGGCCAAACGGGTTTTCGGGACTGACATTGCGGGTATCGGTCGTGCCCAGCGCGCCGTCCTTTCCGGGGAGGCGGAAATTAAACTGCCACTGCTGGCCCAGGACCTCGATGACATCCGCCCCTGCCGGGACCGTGACGTACTGGTTCCACACAAAGAGGCCGGGTGTGAGCAGCCCCACGACCCCCACTGTAGTCACCACGGTGAGCCACCATTCCAGCTTTTTGTTCTCCGGCTCGTATGCCGCCCGTGTTCCCGTCTGGTGCCGGAAGCGGATCAGGCAATAGGCCACGAACAGGATGACCGCGACGAAAACAACACCGGTGATCCAGAATGTGAGATTGATCGTGTCGTCGATATAACCCCAATTCGAGGCAATCGGCGCCCACCACCACGGGCTCAGAAGATGAAACACGACCGAGCCAACGACCAACACAATCAATACGAGCGCAATAATCATATCATCGTGGCTCCCTCAAGCGCCTTGATTTCGCCTTGATTTAGCGCGTTGATTTTGGAACACAAAATGCACCCCTTTTTCAGAGAACGCAACACTGAGTCGTTCTCTGTCCAATTTCAAAGTGATAGACGATGGTCGATGCAACGGTAAAAACACTGAAACAGATTTCGAGGATTTTCAAGTCGCGCATTGCCGCTGCCATCCCATCATGTGCGATTGCCGGCACGGCGATAACGCCCGGCGCGGCCCTACCGTTCCGGAAGATTTGCGGTTCTCGCCATCCTGTTAAATCGCGTCAGTGCTCGACAACCTTGCGATACAGATGCCAGGTCGCATGTCCGAGCACCGGCATCACGACGGCGAGGCCGACGAAAAATGGCACGGAGCCGATGACCAGGAGGCTGGCGACGATCATGCCCCATATCGTCATCGTCACCGGATTGGCCAAAAACGCGCGAACGGACGTTTGAATCGCCGTCATTGTGCCAACGTCCCGGTCAAGCAGCAGCGGAAAGGATACCGCGCTGACGGCTAAGACCACGAGGGCGAAGACGAAGCCTACGCCGCAGCCCACAATGATGAGGGTCCAACCGGCAGGGGTGGTGAGAACTTGCCAGGTGAACTCCGCGATCGACGCCGGTACCGCGCTGCCGAAGATTAGCCGGTAGATAGCGAAGGCCGCGCCCAGCCAGGCGAAGTAGATCACACCAAGTAGAATACTAAGCTTCACAATGGCAAAGATGGAGTGGGAACGGAAAATGTTGAAGGCGTGCTCCCAAGAGATATCGAGACCCTCTTCGCGCTGCCGGCTCATGTCGTACAGGCCGACGGCGGTCACGGGGCCGACCAGAGCGAATCCGGAAACCAGCGGAAAGACGAGCGGCAACAATTCATATCCGGCCGCAACGTTGACCCCAACCACCATAGCAAGGGGATATATAATGGCCAGGAGAATCAAGTGGCTGGGTTTCGCTTTGAAATCGTCAAGACCCTTGGCCAAGGCGTCTTTGAGGTCAGCCGGACTGATCTTTCGGATATTTGGGTGAGTCTGCAGCGCCGATCAACTTTTCATTCGTCAACGTCACGGTTGTGACCCATGAACAGCTAAACAGACCTGTGGTGATTGGTCAACGAAGGAAATGCGTGATTCGTCTCGCCGTCATTCTCGGCGAACCCTACATGCTATCATCGGGCTGTGCGGCGACGTCTCGCGCGGCCTTTTTCACAAGGATCGCGGGCATGAGCGATAACAATTACTCGGCACTGACGCCACTCAAGACAGGGCTGGCCGGCAAGTGCCCGCGTTGCGGCCGCGGCAGGCTTTTCGACGGTTATCTCGCGGTCGCGAAATCCTGCGCCAACTGCGGCCTTTCCTACGCATTTCGCCGACGCCGGCGACGGAGCGGCCTGGTTCGTCATGCTGTTCGTCGGTTTCGTGGGCGTAGGCTCCATATTGGGGATCGAGGCCGCCTATTCGCCACCCTTCTGGGTGCATGTGCTGATCGCCATTCCGCTGTTAATCCTCCTACCGCTCATCCTGCTTCGCCCCGTCAAGGGCGTGCTTCTCTGCCAGCAATGGAAGACCGGGGCCAGCGAGGGGCGGCCGGAACAGTGAGCCGATCCTTCTCCTTCATCCTGGCTTCGACCTTGGGCATCGCCGTGCTTTGCGGACTCGGCGTCTGGCAATTGCAAAGACTCGCCTGGAAAGAGGCGCTGCTTGCCGAAATCGCCGCCCGCGCCGAGACCCGGCCCACCACGCTTGCAGCGGCTCTTGCCGCCCACGACAGTGCTGACGACATTGAATTCGCAAAGGTCGCGGTCAGCGGCGCCTATCTTCCCGCCGAAACCAAATTCATGATCCAGACCTTCGATGCCGGCCCCGGCTGGCACGTGGTCACTCCCTTCCGGAGCAGCGACGGCATTGTGGTGCTCATCGATCGCGGCATCGTGCCGGAGGCCATGCGCGCCACCGTTGCAACACCTGAGGGACCCGTCGAACTCCTCGGCGTGGTTCGCCGCCATGTTGCCGGGCGCGGCCCCTTCACGCCCGACAACAATGACGCAGCCAATATCTGGTACTGGTGGGATGTGCCCGCCATGCTGGCCTTCAGCGACATTCCGGCCGATCTCAAGGTGGCCCCCTTCGTGCTGCAGCTTCTGCCGGTCGAAGGCGACACCACCTTCCCACGGTCGCAGCGGCCCGATGCGGATTTGCGCAACAACCACCTGCAATACGCCATAACCTGGTTCGCGCTTCGCCGTGGTCCTTGCCATCCTTGCAGTCTTTATGTCCGTCGACAGATGAACAAAACCGGCGCTTGATTGGCCGCTTCGGCACCGCTAGTTTGCGCCGCGTTTCGGAAGGACGAACCTCCTTGCGTTATGTTTCGACCCGCGGCGAGGCCCCCGAGCTCGGCTTCGAGGATGTGCTGCTGACCGGCCTCGCCCGCGACGGCGGCCTCTATGTGCCCGCGCCACTGGCCGCGAGCTTTCAGCCCGACGATTTGCGGCGCCTGCGCGGCACGAGCCTATGAGGAAGTAGCCCTTGCACGTGATGTCGCCCTTCATCGGCGGCGCCATTCCCGAGGCCGGATCTCAAGCGCATGATCGCCGAGGCCTATGGCGACTTTCGGCCATCCCGCCGTGGCGCCGCTTAAAGCAGCTCGACGACAATCACTGGCTGCTCGAACTGTTCCATGGTCCGACGCTGGCCTTCAAGGACGTGGCCATGCAGCTCCTGGCCCGGCTGATGGATTGGGCGCTGGAAAAGCGCCGCACCCGCGCCACCATCGTCGGCGCCACCTCGGGCGACACTGGCGGCGCGGCGATCGAGGCTTTCAAAGCCAGCCGCCATGCGGCGCATCTTCATCCTCCACCCCCATGGCCGGGTGAGCGAGGTGCAGCGCCGCCAGATGACCACGGTTGCCTCGCCTTCGGTCCACAACATCGCGATCGAAGGCAATTTCGACGATTGCCAGGCGATCGTGAAGGCGCTGTTCAACGATCACGGCTTTCCGCGACCGCGTGGGGCTGGCCGGCGTCAATTCGATCAACTGGGCCCGCATCATGGCCCAGATCGTCTACTATGTGACGGCGGCGCTGTCCCTCGGCAGCGCCCGACCGCGAGGTGAGCTTCTGCGTGCCGACCGGCAATTTTGGCGACATATTCGCCGGCTTCGTGGCCAAGCGCATGGGCGTGCCCGTCGACCGTCTGGTCATCGCCACCAATGTCAACGACATCCTCGACCGCACGCTCGAAGACCGGCCGCTATGAGACGAAGGGCGTCAAGCCGTCCTCGAGCCCGTCCATGGACATTCAGGTGTCGAGCAATTTCGAGCGCCTGCTCTTCGAAGTCTCATGGCCGCGACGCCGACATGGTGCGCCGCCTGATGGCGGGCCTGGCGCAATCGGGCGCCTTCACCATCGCCGATCGAGCAACTGCAGGCGATCCGCGATGAATTCGATTCCGGTGCCGCCGATGAGGCTGCAACCGCCGCCGACGATCGCGCGAGACCCTGGCAGCAACCGGCGAGCTTCTCGATCCCCATACGGCGGTGGGTTATGCCGTGGCGCGCAGGCAAGAGCCTTCGGCGAGCCCCATGGTTACGCTGGCCACCGCACATCCGGCCAAATTCCCCGATGCGGTCGAGAAGGCCTCCGGAGTGAGACCCGATTTGCCACAGCGCTTCGCCCACTTGCTGACGGCCGAGGAACGCTTCACAGTGCTGCCCAACGATGCGGCAGGCCGTCCGGGATTTCATCCTGCGCACAGGCAGGCCTGAGTGAGGAGTAAGTCATGGGCGTCGAGATTACCTGCCTGCCCAATGGCCTGTACGTCGTAACCCACAATCATGCCGCATCTCGAAACGGTGGCGCTCGGCATTTGGGTCAAGGCCGGCGCGCGCGACGAGCGGCCCGAGGAAAACGGCATCGCCCATTTCCTCGAGCACATGGCCTTCAAGGGCACCAGGCGCCGCTCGGCCCAGGCCATTGCCGAGGAAATCGAATCGGCCGGCGGCGAGATCAACGCCTCGACCGGCATGGAAACCACCACCTATTACGCCCGCGTCCTCAAGAATGACTGGAAGCTCGCGCTCGACATTCTGGCCGACATCTTCACCGAGTCGGTGCTCGACCCCGAAGAGCTCGAGCGCGAGCGCGACGTCATCCTGCAGGAAATCGCCGCCGCCAACGACCAGCCCGACGATCTGGTCTTCGATCTCGCCCAGGCCGCCTGCTACGGCGATCATCCGCTCGGCCGCTCCATCCTCGGCACCGCGGATCTGATCGGCGGCGTCAACCGCGAGCAGATGCTGGCCTGGCGCGACCGCAATTACTGGGCCTCGCGCATCGTCGTGGCGGCCGCCGGCAATATCGATCATCGAGCCTTTGCCGCCGAAGCCGAGCGGCTCTTCGGCAAGATCGAGATGGGCCAGCAGCCGCAGCGCGAGCCGCCCGTCTTCACGCCCAAGTCCGAGACCGCGCAGAAGCCCCTCGATCAGACCCATGTGGTGCTGTCCTTTGCCGCGCCCGGCTATCGCGATCCCGACATCTATGCGCTGCAGGTCCTCTCCAGCATTCTCGGCGGCGGCATGTCGTCGCGGCTTTTCCAGGAGGTGCGCGAGAAGCGCGGCCTCTGCTACAGCGTCTTCTCCTTCGGCTCGGCCTATGAGGATGCCGGGCCAGATCGGCGTCTATGCCGCGACCTCGCCGGAACATACGCCGGAACTGCTCGATCGTCACCTCCGACGTCATGCTGTCGGTCGCCCGCGAGGTGACCGAGGCCGAGATTGCCCGCGCCAAGGCGCAGCTCAAGGCGAGCCTGGTCATGAATCTCGAAAGCGCCACGGCGCGCGCCGACCAGATCGCCCGGCAGTTCCTCGCCTTCGGCGATGGTGCCGTCGATTGCCACGCTGGTCGCCAAGATCGAGGCGGTGACCGCTGAGCAGGTGCGCGAACTGGCGGAGCAGGCTGTTCAAGACGCGCAGTCCCGGCCTTCAGCGCCGTCGGTCAGTTGTCGACTCTGTCGAGCTACGGCGAGATCGCGCGCCATTTCGCCTGAACGGGAGCGAATCTGGTTTTCCTCAGATCTCCCTTCGCTCCCGATCTTCCGCCGGTTCTGCGCAATGGCCAGTGTCGAAATGCGCGTCGCCCGAGACGTCCGACTATGAGGCCTGGGCCGATCTCCGCCTGCGCAGCCGCGAATTCCTCGCGCCGTGGGAGCCGATCTGGCCTTCCAACGATCTGACCCGCGCCGCCTTCCGCAGCCGCATCAAGCGCTATTGGCGCGACATCGAGGACGATACGGCCTACCCATTCTTCATCTTTTCCGCCGGCGAGCGGCAGTTGGTGGGCGCGCTCACTCTTTCCAATGTGCGCCGCGGCGTCGCCCAGACGGCCTCGCTCGGCTACTGGATCGGCGCCCCCTATGCGCGGCGCGGCCTGATGACATCGGCGGTCGGCCTCGCCATGGGCTTTCGCCTTCGATCACCTGCAGCTTCACCGGCTCGAGGCGGCCTGCCTGCCCAACAACACGGCGTCGATTGCGCTGCTCGCGCCGCTGCGGCTTCGAACAGGAAGGACTGGCGCGGCGCTATCTCAAGATCGCAGGCCGTTGGCAGGACCATCTTCTCTTCGCACGACTCTCCAATCGCTGACGCGACGGCGTTCACCGCAGCATCGCGGCTTGCCTTGGCGGCCATGGCAGGGGTAGCTAGGCGGCAATGAGTCGTAAGAGAGACGGATTGCAAGAATGGCGCGGTGTGTGGTGGCATCTGATGCTGCTGGCGCTGGCCATTCTGTTGCCGGTCCGCGAGAGCCTCGCCGCCGATGCAATAGATGCCGCGCTCAAGGGACCCAACCTCGATCTCGTGCCCTATCTGAGCTGGGTCGAAACCGACAAGCCGGCCGTTATCATCGAACGGCCCTCGGACGGTGACACGCCCAAGGAATTGATGAAGCTTGAAGCCAGGGGTGGTGGTGCGTTGCACCGCTGGGCGGTGTTCGCACTGGTCAATCGCGGCGAGGCGCCAGAGGATCTGGTGATCGATGTGCCGCATCAGGGCTTCGCCGGTTCCGGCATTCTCTGGCCGAAGCCGCCGGGCGGCCGCATTGTCAGCATCGTCACCGCCGGAGAAATCGCCTTGCAGGCCCGGCCGTCGGCGGGTCACGATGTCTATGGCCTGAACCTTGCGCCTGGCCAGACCGCCACCCTGGCCTTCGAGATCGGCAATGCCAACCAGCCGGTCATGACGCTCTGGCAGCGCGAGGCCTATGAAGCGCAGGAGGATTCCTATTCCTTCTTCCGTGGCGCGCTTCTTGGTATCGCCATGCTGCTGGCAGTCGGCATGATCATCCTCTATGGCATCCGCTCGCGTGCCGTCTTCCTTGCAGCGGCAGGCTTCGCTTTTTCCGGCGTCGGCTTCATTGCGATTGAAGCCGGTCATTTCCCGGCCGTTGCCGGTATGATGCAAATTCCGGGCTTCACGCTGCTGGAAGCCCGCGCCGTGGTGGAAGGCCTGATGGCGGCCTTTCTCATCCTGTGTCTCGTAAGCTTTGCGGATCTGCGCCGGGCCATGCCGGTCACCGGCAATCTCACCCTGCTGGCCGGGGGCCTCGCCTTCGCCCTTCCGGTTTATGGCCTTGCCGAGCCGGCCCAGGCCGCCGGCATCGCCCGTCTGGTCTTCGCGGCCACCGCGGTCTTGGGTTTCGTTGCCGTCCTCATCCTATGGTGGCGCGACGAAACGCGGGCCGAGACCGTTCTTCTTACCTGGTCGGCGCTGCTTCTGTGGACCTTCCTGGCTGCCGCCGCCGCCCTGACGCCGGGCCGTGATGGCCTGTTCACGCCGCTCGTCCTGGCCGGTCTCGGCGCCGTTCTCGTCATCATGGCGTTCACCCTGGTGCAGGTCGCCTTCAGCCAGGGTTTCCTGTCGCGGCACTTCTTTCAGGAATCGGGCCGCCGCGCCTTGGCTTTGGCGGGCGGCGCAACATTTCGTTTGGGACTGGCAGCCCGAGGACAACGAGGTCTATATCGGCGAAGAAATCGAACGGGCCTTGGACTTGCCGCCGGGCTTGCTGGGCGATGCCGGCATTGAGGCTCTTTTCGAACTCATGCACCCGGCGGACCGCGGCGTCTATGCCGCTGCCGTCGAGGCTGCCGAAGAGCAGGGCCGCGGCGTCATCGACGCCGAATTCCGCCTGCGCGGCGGCGACGGCCAATATCGCTGGTTCCAATTGCGCGGCCGCGCCATGGCCGGTCACGGCCGCCGCGCCATCCGCTGCATCGGCACACTCACCGATGTGACCGGCGCCAAGCGCGCCGAGGAACGGCTGCTCGATGATGCCGTCTACGACCGCGTGACCGGATTGCCCAATCGCGCCTTGTTCATCGATCGTCTGGAGCGGATGCTGGCGGAACCAAGGGGCGCAGGAGCCCACGTGCTGCTTATCGATATCGACCGCTTCACGAACGTCAATGACGGTCTTGGGCACGACGCGGGCGACAACCTGCTGGCGATCATAGGCCGCAGACTGATTTCCGCCGCCGCTTCTGCCGATACGGTGGCTCGCCTTCCCGGCGATCAATTCGCGCTCTTGTTGGCGCCGTCCGATCCGCCGCGGGGAGCCGAGGCTTTTGCCGAAAGTCTGGGTGAAGCCGTGGCCAGGCCGATCGCGCTGGCCGACGGAGAAATCTTCCTCACCGCCAGCATCGGCATCGCCGCGGCGCGCGAGTCGAACAATTCGGCCGCACAGATGCTGAAGGATGCCGCCATCGCCCTCTATGAAGCCAAGCGGCACGCGCCGGCACGATCGAAATCTTCTCCGCCTCGATGCGCGACGACCGCGGCGAATTGGTGACGCTCGAGCAGGAATTGCGCCGCGCCATCGAGCGCAACGAAATCGAAGTCCACTATCAGCCGATCGCTAGGCTCGCCGACATGAATCTGGCGGGCTTCGAGGCGCTCGCCCGCTGGCGCCATCCGGTTCTTGGACTGCTGCTTCCCGAAAGCTTCATCGGCCTCGCCGAACAGACTGGCATGATCCGCGACATCGGCCGCGTCGTGCTTAGCGAGACGGCCCGCCAGCTCGGCATCTGGCAACGCGCCTTCCGGCCGGCCGATCCCGTCTTCGTCGCCGTCAATATTTCCTCGCTGCAATTGATCGACGCCGACCTCGTGGACGACGTCAAGGCGGTGCTGCACCGCGAAGGCGTCAAGCGCGGAACCCTCAAGCTCGAAATCACCGAGTCGATCGTCATGCAATCGCCCGAACGGGCCGGGCAGATTCTCGAACGCCTCAAGCAATTCGGCATTGGCCTGGCCTGCGACGATTTCGGCACCGGCTATTCCTCATTGTCGAGCCTGCGCCTGCTGCCCTTCGACACGCTGAAGCTCGACAAGAGCTTTATCGCTCCCGGCGCCGGCGGCGAACGCGCCGCGGTCATTCTCGAAGCAATCGTCGCCATGGCCCATGGACTCGGCCTCGGCATTGTCGCCGAGGGCATCGAGAATCAGACGCAGGTCGATCGCTTGGCGGGACTCGGCTGCGATTTCGGCCAGGGCTATTTCATCGGCGCCGCCGATGACGGCAAAGCAGATCAGCGATGCCCTCGCCGGTCTTCCCTATACGCCGGGCGCCGACAAGACGGCCATTGCCTCGCTGTGGGAGCGCGCCGCCAAGGATGCGTGGCCCGCCGCCTGCTGCCGTAGCAGATCACCACGGCGGCGATTGCCGAGACGAGGGCGCAGCAAGAAGCCGCCGAAATGGCGCAACAGCCGCCGCCGTTGGGCTCTGCCCCCATGGCCCCGCGCATCGTCACAACCGCCGGCCGCCGCAGCTGCCGCCGAAAGCAAAATCGACCGGCCAAGCCGAAACGCGCAGCGCGGCGGAAACGCCGGCCGGCGCCGGCCAAGCCGCAACTCAGTGGTTGAGCAAGAACCTGCCGCGCGTCAGGCGTGGCCCGCTTCGCCCGACAGCATCGCCGGATCGACACCGATCTTCTTGAGCGCCATGGCATATTTCTCGTCGTGGTCGGTGCCGAACAGCAGCTCCTCGTCGGCGGCGCAATGCAGCCAGCCATTGTGCTGGATTTCATGCTCGAGCTGGCCCGGTGCCCAGCCGGAATAGCCGAGCGCCAGCATCGCCCGCTGCGGCCCCTGGCCGCCCGCCATGGCGCGGAGGATGTCGAGCGTGGCGGTCAGCGCGATGCGCTCGCTGACCGGCAGGCTGGAATCGGCGGAGAAATAGTCCGAGGTGTGCAGCACGAACCCGCGCCCCGGCTCGACCGGTCCGCCGAACTGCACCCCCATGCGCATGATATCTTCGGGGATGCGGATGCCGTCCTCTTCCAGGGCGATGTCGAGCCTGGTCGACCAGATCGCCGAAGTTCAGCATCGGGGCGGCCTTGTTGACGATGATGCCCATCGCGCCGCTGTCGGAGTGGGCGCACAGATAAATGACCGATCGGTCGAAGCGCGGATCGCCCATGCCCGGCATGGCGATGAGCATCTGGCCGTCGAGATAGGTCGAAGACTTCATGGCCGTTAAGGATAACGCGAATTCGCCTTCCCGTATAGAACGGCATTCTGACGGGATCGTGATTGGCGGCGGAAATTTTCCGGTCCATATAGGCGCCATGAACCGGCGCAGCGCGATACTGTCCTGCCTGGCCCTGCCGCTCATTCCGGGCGGCCGCCGGAGCCGGGCTTGACAGCCATTACCGCGTCTCCCTGATTGCCGGCGAATTATGTCGACGGCCGCCATCTGGCGGGTGTTCACGTCGAGCTCGACAGGCTTGGAAGACCTATTGGCGCATGCCGGGCGATGCCGGCATTCCGCCGCAATTCGATTGGAGCGGCTCGCAGAATCTGGCTGCCATCGAGCTTTCCTATCCGCTGCCCCAGCGCTATCGCGACGCCGCCGGCGAAACCGTGGGCTACAAGGATCGCGTCGTCTTTCCAGTCTATTGTCACGCCGCAGGACGCGGACGAAGCCGGTGCGCCTGCATCTCGATCTCTTCTTCGCCGTCTGCGACGATGATCTGCATTCCCGCCAAGGCCGCCGCGGCCATCGATCTCGCTCTGGCAAGCGCGGACCCCGCCGCGGCGGCGCTGATTGCCGAATGGCGCGAACGCGTGCCGCGGCCTGTCGCCGCCGGTGCTGAGCAGCCGGTCCTTCAGGCGATGGCGCGCAACCGAAGCCGGCAAGCCGGTCCTGCTTCTCGAACTCGCCCAGCGCTTCGACGATATCTTCGTCGAATCCGCCACCACCGCCTATTTCCGCAAGCCGGAATTCTCCCCAGATGGCAGCAGGGCGCCGCCTCCTGATCGACGGACTCAAGGATGCCGCGGCACTCAAGGGCGCGCCGTCTCGATCTCACTTTGGCGCGCGGCACCACCGGCCTTGAACAGCCGGTCGTTGTCGAATAGGTCAACCTGCTCACTGACCGCAAGGAGAAGACATGACGATCAAGCCCGGCGACCGCATTCCTCAGGCCGAGTTCGCCACTATGACGGCCGACGGCCAGCAGAAGCTTTCAACCGATGTGGTCTTCGACGGCCGCAAGGTGGTGCTCTTCGCGCGTGCCTGGCGCCTTCACGCCCACCTGCAGCATGAATCACCTGCCGGGCTTCCTGCAAGGAGCTCGATGCGCATCAAGGCCAAGGGCGTCGATACGGTTGCCTGCACTGCCGTGAACGACGTCCATGTGATGAATGCCTGGGCCAAGGCAACCGGGCGCCGACGGCAAGATCATGATGCTGGCCGACGGCAATGGCGAATTCGCGCGAGGCCGTCGGCCTCGAACGTCGATCTCGCCGAGGCCGGCATGGGCGAGCGCTCGCGGCGCTATTCGATGATCGTCGACAACGGCGTGGTCAAGACGCTCAATGTCGAGGACAAGCCCGGCGTCAACGTCTCCGGCGCTGAGACGATTCTGCAGTCAGCTTTAGCCGAACTGCCGGCTCGGCTTCTTGAAGGCGCCATGCCCTGGCGGGCCAGTTCGTCGGCGCGCTCGTTGTCGTCGTGGCCGGCATGGCCCTTCACCCAGTGCCAGGAAATCGTGTGGCGGTGCAAGCGCCGCATCGAGGCGCTGCCAGAGCTCGGCATTCTTCACCGGCTTCTTGTCCGCCGTCTTCCAGCCATTGCGCTTCCAGCCGTGAATCCATTTGCTGATGCCGTCCTTCACATAGGCGGAATCGACATGCATCTCGACCGTGCACGGACGATTGAGCGATTCCAGCGCCATGATCGCCGCCATCAGCTCCATGCGGTTGTTGGTGGTCTCCGCCTCGCCGCCGGAAAGCTCCTTGCGCGTGCCGTTATAGTCGAGAATGGCGCCCCAGCCGCCGGGGCCGGGATTGCCGGAACAGGCGCCGTCGCGTATGAACGATGACCGTGCTTGCGTCATGCGGCGGGCTGGCTTTCGCGCAATTCGCGCGGCAGCTTGAAGGAGACATTCTCCTCGCGCAGCGCGACCGTTCTCGACCGTCACATCGTAGTGCGCGCGGAAGGCATCGATGATCTCATTGACCAGCACTTCCGGCGCCGAGGCGCCGGCCGTCAGCCCGATGGTGCGCAGGCCGCGAAGCTGTGCCCAATCGAGATCCGCCGCGCGCTGCACCAGAAGGCCGCGCGCGGCAGCCGTTCTTCTCGCCCACTTCGACGAGCCGCTTGGAATTGGATGAATTGGGCGCCCCCACCACCAGCAGAAGATCGATCCTGCCGGCGATCGATTTCACCGCTTCCTGGCGGTTGGTGGTGGCATAGCAGATGTCTTCCTTGATAGGGCCCGCGGATCGCCGGAAAGCGCCGCTGCAGCACAGCGATCATGTCGCGCGTGTCGTCGACCGACAGCGTCGTCTGGGTGACATAGGCGAGCTTGGCGGGATCGCGCACAGCGAAGCGTTTCCGCATCGGCGACGGTTTCGATCAGCGTGATGGCGCCCGCCGGCAACTGCCCCATGGTGCCGATCACTTCCGGATGGCCGCTTGATGGCCGATGAGGATGATTTCGAGACCTTCGGCGTAATGGCGCTGCGCCTCCATGTGCACCTTGGTGACCAGCGGGCAGGTGGCATCGATGCTGGAACAGCTTGCGCGGCGTCGGCGGCAGCGGGGACGGACTTCGGCACGCCATGGGCCGAGAAGATCACCGGCCGGTCGCCCTCCGGAATCTCATCGAGCTCGTCGACGAAGACCGCGCCCTTGGCCTTGAGATCGTCGACCACGAATTTGTTGTGCACGATTTCGTGGCGCACATAGACCGGCGCGCCATAGAGCGCCAGCGCCCGCTCGACGATGTCGATGGCCCGCACCACCCCGGCGCAGAACCCGCGGGGCGCGGCGAGGAGTATCTTGAGGGGCCGCTTGCTCATGGAGGCTAAATGCGGACAGTTTCAGGCCTTGTCAAGAAAGCGCCGTCCACAGGCCGGCGGCTCCGGCGACGATCAGGCTCAATGCCCAGACCGTTTCCAGATTGAACCAGCTCTTCTTCAGGAATTGAAGTCCCAGATATTTGTAGACGAGCCAGGCAATACCGCCGCCTGCGGCGATCATCGCGAGGGTATGGACCGCGGAAACGATGAGCGCCGAAACCAAGCTGTTATCGGTTGGCATGCCGCCATGCGCGGCGTGGTCTGTCGCTGCGCCGAGGCCGAGATAGATGGGGACAAGCAGAAAACCCGCGCCATGGGCAATCGCCACCAGAAAGGACCACAGGGCGAGTTGCGTCGGCTTGATTCGCGCCAGTCCACGCGGATGGCGGCGGTCGAACAGGCGGTAGAAGCCGAATCCCGCCACCAGAAATCCGGCGCCAATGCGGATGCCGGTGCTGTGCCCGGACAGCATCGTGAGCAGCGCGAAGGGCAGCAGCACCACCGCCATGGCGGCGAAATGACCAGCCGCCAGAGGCAGGAGGGCAGCGAACACTGCTGCCCCGCGTTTCTCCCATAGTCCCGCCGCGACGGCGAGCGGCCAGCCCATGCCGGGGCTCAAGCCATGATAGAGGCCGCTCACAATGACGGCGAGCCACAGCCCGGTCTGCCAGCCCTCACTCACCCTGATCAAGCATTGGCATAGCAATAGGAATCGGTCGAGCAGTCGCCGCCTTCGAGCCGCACCTGATGCGAGCTGTAGCCTTTGGGGAACTCGACCCAGAAATCCTTGGCCAGTTCCATTTTGCCGTCGGCGCCGATATTGGCCATGACCATGGCACCTGCGACGCCCTCGGGATAGAACTGCGTGTCCCAACTCGAATAGAGCGAATTGGTGAAATAGACGCGCTTGCCATCGCGGCTGATTTCGACCATCTGCGGCCCGCCCTGAAACGTCTTGCCATTCGGGTGTTTGGTGCGCCGCGCGATGCCGCCCAGATGAACGGAGCCGTTGAGCTTCGGCTTGCGCGGATCGCTCACATCATATTGGCGCTCTTCGCCCGTGCCCCAGCACGACACATAGAGATAGCGGTCGTCGAGCGACAGGTCGATGTCGCTGACCAGCGGTGGCACCGCGCCGAAACCTTGCAGCAGCGGCGGCAGCAGGCTCTTCTCCGCGGGCTCCGGCGGAATGGTCGCCGTCTTCTCGATTTGGAACTTGCCGTTCTCCCGCCACCAGGTCCAGATCGAGCCTTCGAGATTGGTGGTGTCCACCACCACGCCAAGAAAACCATATTCCTTCACCGGATCATGGGCCGGGCGAATCTCCAGCGCCATCTGGTGGTTGTCGCCGAGGTCGATCGTCTGGACATTGCGCCTGGCGCGCAGGTCCCAGAAATGCACGCGATGGCCATAGCGGTTGCCGAGCAGGTCTTCCGGGACGATGCCTTTCTCGAATTGCGGCGGCAGCGCCCATTCGCTGGACACCATGTAGTCGCGCGGCAGGTTCCACCAGAAATCATAATGCAGCTTCTGCGGCCCGCGGTCGATCTCCCATTTGCCGAGGATTTCGAAGCTTTCGCAATCCATGATGAAGATGCCGGGCGGCCCGTCGGTGCCGTCCGGTCCGGCACCGCCCAGGGTGCTCACATAGATGCCTTCGGGACCGCAATGAATGGTGTGCGGGCGCGAATATCCCGTCTTGCGGAACACTTCCTCGGGCTCGATGATCTTGTGGATCTTGGCCTTGGTTGGATGCGGCTTGGTGTCGATCACATAGATGCGCGACGAACGCATGCCGGGAATGATCAGATAGCGCCGTTCGAGGAAGGCATGGCCGGTGAGCGGCGACAGTGCGGAGCTGCAGGCATTCCAGCCGAAATGATGGAACTCGTCGCCCTTGTTGGGCATGGTGACGGTGTGGACGATCTTGCCATAGGTTTTTGAGCCCGCCTTGACGTCCACCACGCCCAGCGCGTCGGGTTTGGAGCGGTCGGGACTGAGCATCAGTGCATAGGCGAAATTCTCGGCCGGCGCTTGCATCGCGAGCTTCGGCGATGGGTAAAAGGTTGGATCTGGACGGATGTTCATGTGAGGCCTCCTGCCTGGCATTCAGCGGATTGAATTCAACAACAGAAACCGTGCGTCTGCAACAACCCTGCGGTCGCGCCCTAGCCGGCATCGATGTCTTGCTTTTCAGGCTTGGCCTCACTAGTTTGACGCGCAGTTCAGCGTAAACGCGACGCGGGAGAGACCGGGAAACCGGCGCCGAAGGAGCAACCGCCCCGGAAACTCTCAGGCAAAAGGACCGCCGCGTATCTGGAACTCTGGAGAGCAGGGGCGCTTGCAGCCCCTCACCGAAGGAGCAAGTCTGGCCGTGTCGGAGTGACGGTTTGGGCGAAATCTCTCAGGTTCTCTGACAGAGGGGGCAGGTCCATGCGCTATGTCGCGCTGGGCCTGTCGTCAATTGTCAGGAGTCCCGATGAACGAAGCCGCCCTCCAGCGCACGCCGCTCTACGATCGAGCATGCCGCGCTTGGCGCCCGCATGGTGCCCTTCGCCGGCTATGAAATGCCGGTGCAATATCCGACCGGCATCATCGACCGAGCACAACTGGACGCGCAGCCAGCGCCGGCCTCTTCGATGTCTCGCATATGGGCCAGGCCTTTCTCGTCGGCCCCGATCACGCGACCGACCGCCGCGGCGATGGAGAAGCTGGTTCCCGCCGATATCGCCGGGCCTCGAGCCCCAGCCAGCATCCGCTACTCGCAGTTCCTCAATCCCGAAGGCGGCATCCTCGACGATCTGATGATCACCCGCTCGGCCTATGCAGGCTATGAGGGCTGGCTCTATCTCGTCGTCAATGCCTCGCGCAAGGACGACGACTATGCCTGGATTGCGAGCACAACTTCCCGGAGGCGTGACGCTCCAGCGCGGCGACGACATGGCGCTCATCGCCCTGCAGGGGCCGAAGGCCGAAGCAGTGCTGGCGCAACTCGCTCCCGGCCGTGCGCGACTTTCCTTCATGCATTACGCTGCGCGTTTCGATTCGACGGCATCGAGTGCCATGTCTCGCGCTCCGGCTATACCGGCGAGGACGGCTTTGAAATTTCGGTCGTCCGACAAGGATGCGGTGCGGCTCTGGCAGCTGCTGCTGGCCGATCCGGAGGTGAAGCCCATCGGCCTCGGCGCGCGCGATTCGCTGCGGCTCGAAGCGGGCCTCTGCCTCTATGGCCACGACATCGACGAGACGACGAGCCCCGTCGAAGCCGATCTCGTCTGGTCGATCGGCAAGCGCCGCCGCAGCGAAGGCGGCTTCATCGGCGCCGAGCGCGTCCTGCAGCGAAATCGCATCAGGCGCCGAAGCGCAAGCGCGTCGGCATCAAGCCCGAAGGCCGCGCGCCGGCCCGCGAAGGCACCGTCATCACCGATGCGGGCGGCCGCGCAGATCGGCGTCATCACCTCGGGCGGCTTCGGCCCGACCGCCAATGGCCCCGATCGCCATGGGCTATGTCGAAACCGCCTTCGCAGCGCCCGGCACGCCGTTCAGCTGATCGTCCGCGACAAGCCCCTGCCGGCCGCAGGTCGTGAGCCTGCCCTTCGTTCCCCATCATTACAAACGCTGAGGAGACTGCGACGATGACCGTCAAGTTCACCAAGGACCATGAATGGATCAGCGTCGACGGCGACATCGCCACCATCGGCATCACCAATCACGCCCAGGAGCAACTGGGCGATGTGGTCTTCGTCGAACTGCCGGCCGTCGGCAAGAAGGTGGCCAAGGGCGGCGAGGCGGCCGTGGTCGAAAGCGTCAAGGCGGCGAGCGAAGTCTATGCGCCGGTCACCGGCGAAGTCGTCGCCGTCAACAAGGAGCTCGAAGGCGATCCCGCGCTGGTCAATCGCGGCGCCGAGGGCGATGGCTGGTTCATGAAGGTGAAGCTCAAGGACAAGAGCGAGCTCGACGATCTGATGGACAAGGCCGCCTACGACAACTTCGTCGCCGAGCAGTAATGACGGAGCGCATCGATGACCGCCAAACGCCAACCCTCGCCGAGCTCGAACCCGGCGCCAATTTCATCCCCCGCCATATCGGTCCCGAGCGAGGCCGAAACCGCCGAGATGCTGAAGACTGTCGGCGCCACGTCGCTTGACGATTTCATCGCCAAGGTCGTGCCGGAAGAAATCCGCAGCAGCGCGGCCGCTCGATCTGCCCGCAGGCCAAGGCCGAGCGCACCGCGCTCTCCTATCTTGCGCAAGATGGCCGAGCGCAACGAGGTCTTCACCTCGATGATCGGCATGGGCTATTACGGCACCGTCACGCCCAAGGTGATCCTGCGCAACGTGCTGGAAAATCCCGGCTGGTACACGGCCTACACGCCCTACCAGGCCGAGGTGAGCCAGGGCCGGCTCGAGGCGCTGCTCAATTTCCAGCAGATGGTCGATCGACCTGACCGGCCTGCGAACTGGCCAATGCCTCGCTGCTCGATGAAGGCACCGCCGCCGCCGAAGCCATGGCCATGGCCAAGCGCGTGGTCGAAGACCTCGGCCAATACCTTCTTCGTCGATCGCGATACCCATCCGCAGACCATCGGCGTCATCGAGACCCGGGCCCGCGCCTTCGGCTATCGACATCGTGATCGGCGATCCGCCGAAGGATCTTGAAGCCGGAAACGGTCTTCGGCGCACTCCTCTCCTATCCCGGCTCCTCCGGCGAAGTGCGCGACTATCGCGCGCGTGATCGACAAGCTCCATGGCGCCGGCGCGCTCGCCATCATGGCGACCGATCTTCTGGCGCTGGCGCTGCTGACGCCGCCCGGCGAACTCGGCGCCGACATCGCCGTGGGCTCGGCCCAGCGCTTCGGCGTGCCCATGGGCTATGGCGGCCCGCATGCCGCCTTCTTCGCCACCCGCGATGAATACAAGCGCGCCATGCCGGGCCGCATCATCGGCGTCTCGGTCGACGCGCAAGGCGACCGGGCGCTGCGCATGGCGATGCAGACCCGCGAGCAGCACATCCGCCGCGAGAAGGCGACCAGCAACATCTGCACCGCCCAGGTGCTGCTTGCCGTCATCGCCTCGATGTTCGCCGTCTATAACGGCCCCAAGGGCATCCGCAAGACGGCCGAGCGCACCCACCGCCTGGCCGAAATCTTCGCCGCCGCCGTGACGTGCTTCGGCTACGAAGTCACGACCAAGTCCTTCTTCGACACGGTCACCGTTCATGTGCCGGGCCGCGCCCATGCGCTGTTGGCCCGCGCCAAGGAAAAGCGCATCAACCTGCGCTTCGTCGATGCCGATCATCTCGGCATCTCCTTCGATCAGTCGACGCGCCGCGAGGAACTCGAGCGCCTGCTCACCGTCTTCAAGACCGATGCGCTGGAGCGCGTCGAATATCGACGAGATCGACAAGACGCTGAAGGAGATCATTCCCGAATGCCCTGCGGCGCACGTCGCCCTATCTCACCCATCCGGTCTTCGAGATGTATCACTCCGAAACCGAGATGCTGCGCTATCTCCGCCATCTGCAGGCCAAGGACGTCGCGCTCGACCGCGCGATGATCCCGCTTGGGCTCCTGCACCATGAAGCTCAATGCCACGACCGAGATGATCCCGGTCACCTGGCGCGAATTCGCCATGCTGCATCCCTTCGCGCCGCTCGAGCAGGCGCAAGGCTATCAGCAGCTCTTCGAGGAACTCGAAGCGATGCTGGCCGAGATCACCGGCTTCGATGCCGTCTCGCTGCAGCCCAATGCCGGCAGCCAGGGCGAATATGCGGGCCTGCTCGCCATCCGCGGCTATCACGCGTCGCGCGGCGAGGCGCACCGCGATGTCTGCCTCATTCCCGATCTCGGCCCATGGCACCAATCCGGCCTCCGCGGTGATGGCCGGCATGAAGGTCGTGGTCGTCGCCTGCGACGAGCAGCGGCAATGTCGATGTCGCCGACCTCAAGGCCAAGGCCGAAGCAACATGCCGACCGATCTCGCCGCGCTGATGATCACCTATCCCTCGACCCATGGCGTGTTCGAGGAGGCGATCAAGGACATCTGCGCCATCGTTCATGAGCATGGCGGCCAGGTCTATCTCGACGGCGCCAATCTCAATGCGCAGGTCGGCCTGGTGCGCCCGGCCGAGCTCGGCGCCGATGTCTGCCACATGAACCTGCACAAGACCTTCTGCATCCCGCATGGCGGCGGCGGGCCCGGGCATGGGCCCGATCGGCGTCAAGGCGCATCTCGCGCCCTTCCTGCCGGGCCACAGCGTGGTGCATGGCGTCAATCCGGCGGCGGGCCGCGACCAGTCGCAGGGCGCGGTCTCGGCCGCACCCTGGGGCTCGGCCTCGATCCTGCCGATCTCCTGGACCTACATCGCCATGATGGGCGGCGAAGGCCTGCGCAAGGCCACGATCATGGCGATCCTCAACGCCAACTACATCGCCAGGCGTCTCGCGCCGCATTTCCCGGTTGCTCTACACCGGGCCGGGCGGCTTCGTCGCGCATGAATGCATCATCGACCTGCGCTGGCTCAAGGAGCGCACCGGCCTTGGCGTCGAGGACGTGGCCAAGCGCCTCGTCGACTACGGCTTCCACGCGCCGACCATGTCCTTCCCGGTGGTCGACACGCTGATGATCGAGCCCACCGAGATGCGAGGGCAAGCGCGAGCTCGACCGCTTCTGCGACGCCATGATCGAGATCCGCGAGGAGATCGCCGAAGTCGAGGAGGGCAAGGCCGACCGCATCGACAATGTCCTGAAGAATGCGCCGCACACCCATCGCCTGCTGCTCGGCGACTGGAAGCATCCCTATTCCAAGGAGAAGGCCTTCTTCCCGCTCAAGGGCTACGCCGAACGACAAATACTGGCCGCCGGTCGGCCGCGTCGACAATGTCTACGGCGACCGCAACCTCGTCTGCACCTGCCCGCCCATGGCGAACTACATGGAGGCGGCGGAGTAGGGGGTAATTTGACAGATCAGGCAATTCGGACTAGTTTGACTAGTCTGACTAGTCAGATTTGGAATCCCTCATGAACAAGAACACCCGCGTCTGGTCGCTCCAGGAAGCCAAGGCGAAATTCAGCGAAGTGGTACGGCGGGCGCAAACCGAGGGGCCGCAGATGGTAACAGTCCATGGGAAGGAGGCAGTGACCATTTCGGCTGTTGACGGGGCCAAAGACAACCAAGAGACCGGCGCCGGGCTCATCCGCATTCTGGAGAATTCTCCTTTGCGTGAGTTTGGAAAAATTGCGTTCCGGCGGACAAAGTTGAAAGTACGTCCACGGCGAATTGATCTGTGACAGGATGCCTGATTGATACCAATGTGATTTCGGAATGGAGCAAACCGCGTCCCGCTCCGCGTGTGGCCGATTTTATTTTGAAATCCCGGCAGCAACAGCTTTTTGTAAGCTCTGTTTGCATCGCCGAAATCCGCCATGGAGCGGATACCGCGGCATCGGCGGAGGCGCGGAACAGGCTCATCAATTGGCTTGAAAATGAATTGCGCCCATTCTTTCGCAGTCGCGTCTTGGAGGTGAGCGAAGATGTCGTGCTGACGACTCTCAAGTTGACGGCGCAATCGGCGCGCAGACGCCAAACCGTTCATTTTGCCGATAGCCTGATTGCCGCAACGGCTCATGTCCACCGTCTCGTGGTCGTCACGCGGAACGTGAAAGATTTCTTGAATCTGAGCGTCCCCGTCCTCAATCCCTGGACTGGCGAGCGCTTCAACGGCGCCTGAAACGAAACGTCCGGCGCGATGACCGGGCCTCAATTCGAATACTGTTGCGATCAGTTCGGCCGGCGCTTCACCGCGGCGATCGAATCGGCGATCAGGCCGTCGCCCTTGGCGCCCTTGACGGCATCGCCCAAGAGCCGCCCGGCGGCGGCAACCGCGATATCGGTGGCGATGGTGCGGACTTCCTTGATCGCGGCGGCCTCGGCCTGGGCGATCTTCTGCTCGGCCTGCTTGGTGCGGCGCTCGAGCGTCTCGGCGAGCTTGCGGCGCGCCTCGGCCGTATAGGCTTCGGCCTCCTTCCGCGCCAGATCGATGATATCGGCGGCGTCCTTCTCGGCCTCGACGCGCTTCTTCTGGTATGCGGCGAGAAGCGCCTGGGCTTCCTCGCGCAGCTTGCGCGCCTCGGCAAGTTCCTTGCGCGATCTTCGCCGAACGCTCATCGAGCATGCGCGGCGAGCATCGCCGGCACCTTGAGATAGACCATCAGGCGCCACGAACAGCAGGAAGGCGACGGCGACCCAGGTTTCGGGCTGGCTGACGAATCCATGGATCGCCCTCCTTACCTTGCCGCCTTGGCCACGGCGTCGGTCGGCATCGGCCTTGGTGACCTTGGTGCCGATCAGCTCGCTGACGATGTCGGTGGCGATATCGGCGGCGACCTGCCCGAACATCCGCCAAGGGCCTTCGTCTTGGCGGCGGCGATCTTCTTCTCGGCCGCCGCGATCTTGGCGCCGAGCTCGCGCATCGAGCTTGGCCCGCTCGGCGTCGATTTCAGCAGTGAGCTTGTCGCGGTTGTCCTGGGCGATCGCATGGGCCTTGGCGCGCGCCTCGGCCAGCGCGGCCTCATAGGCCTGCGATCGCCTTGTCGGTATCGGCCTTGAGCTTCTGCGCCGCGGCGAGATCGCCCTCGATCGCGTCGCGGCGCGCCTGCGATGACGCCGCCGGTGCGCGGGATCACCACGCGCGAGATGACGAAATAGAGCGCGATGAAGGTGATCGCCAGCCAGAAGAGCTGCGGCGGCCAGGCGGCGATAGTCGAGCTGCGGCATCGATCAGCCCTGTGCGGGCAGCGGCATCAGCCGAACAGGATGAGCATGGCGACGGCGAAGCCGATGAGGCCGGTCGCTTCGGCGAAGGCGAAGCCGAGGAACAGCGTGCCGCGCTGGCCGGCGGCGGCCGCCGGATTGCGCAGAGCGCCCGCCAGGTAGTTGCCGAAAATATGGCCGATACCGACGCCGGCGCCGCCGAGCGCGATCGCCGCGATACCCGCGCCGATCATCTTTGCTGCTTCAACGTCCATCTTGGTTCTCCTGTCGTATGGGTTGCGATTGAAATTAGTGGTCCACATGCATGGCATCGCTGAGATACATGCAGGTGAGAAGGGCGAAGACATAGGCCTGCAGCGCCGCCACCAGAAGCTCGAGGCCCATAGAGCCCGACCATGGCGGCGAGCGGCAGCCAGCCGGCGGTGACGCCGAGCATGACGACGAAGCCCGCCATCACCTTGAGCATCATGTGGCCGGCCATCATGTTGGCGAACAGCCGGATCGACAGGCTCATCGGCCGGATGAAGTAGGACACGATCTCGATCACCACGACCAGCGGCAAGAGAAAGACCGGCACGCCTGACGGCACGAACAGCTTGAGATAGCCGAAGCCGTGGCGGATGAAGCCGATGATCGTGGCGCCGATGAAGACGACGAGCGCCAGCGCCAGCGTGATGATGATGTGGCTGGTCACCGTGAAGGAATAGGGAACGAGGCCCAGCACATTGGCAGAACAGGATGAAGGTGAACAGCGTCAGCACGAAGGGGAAATAGGTGCGCGCGTTTTCGTGCAGCACCTCGTGCGTCATGTTGTCGACGAGTTCGTAGATGCTCTCGGCGACCGACTGCAGCCGCGTCGGAACCAGATTGCGTGGGCGCCAGCAGGAAGAGCAGCGAGACGCAGGTGACCGCGATGATCGCCCACAGCGCCGAATTGGTGAAAGAGAAGGTGCCGAGCGGGCCATCGACGAACAGCGGCGTGATCACGAACTGGTGGATCGGATCGATGATCTTCTCGCCATGTTCGGCGAACCGGCGGCGGCTGCTTCAGTCGTGGTTGTCGCCACGGTCAATCCTCATCATCGTCTTTGACGGAAGGTGCCGTGCGGGCCCTTGCCGCCGAGAATGTCTTCGGCCTGCTTGCTGCGCGACAGGCGCATCACGTTGAACACGCCCGCCGCGAAGCCGAACGGGCATCAAGCGCCAGCATGATCCACGGCGTGGTGCCGAAATACTTGTCGGCCACCCAGCCGAGGACCATGCAGACGAGAAGCCCGACGACAAGCTCGCTCACCGCCCGCAGCGCCAGCCCGGCCGCCGAACCCTCCGTGGTGTCGGGTCCGGATGAGCCGCGCCGCGCCTCAAGCGTCTTGTCGAGCCGCCGCTCGAAATCCTCAAGCCGATCCGGCGGCGGCCTCTGGCCGGTGTCACTCATGATCGCGCTCAGGAATATAGGCCCGCGGGCAACGCGCAAACGCCCCCCGAAAATCGCGCGCACCATAGTTGCGGGTCTATTTTGTGTCAAGAATTGGATCGGCTCCGCAAGCTCCCTCCCGCATCTGCCGATTCTACAAGAGCCCGGCCCGGCGCAGGGTATCGGCGAGGAGCTCCGGCGAACGGAAATGATGGGCCCTCATGCCGGCAGCCTCCGCCCCCGCCACATTGGCAGCACTGTCGTCGATGAACAGGCAATCTGCCTGCCGGAAGCCCGTTGCGTTCGAGCAGCAGGCGGTAGATGGCGGGGTCCGGCTTCACCAGACGCGCATCGCCGGAGACGACGATATCGCGGAAATGATCGAGGAAGGCAAAGCGGCTGCGGGTTTCGCGGAATTTCTCGCCGTTCCAGTTGGATGATCGCGTAGAGCGGAACCCCGCGCGCCTTGAGGTCTTCGAGAATGGCGACGCTGCCGTCGATGGCATGGGGCAGGGTCTCGTGCCAGCGCTCATCGTAGGCGGCGATCGCCGCGGCATGTTCGGGATGGCGCAGTGTTGCCTCCCTGACCGCCTCGGCGAAGCTCCGTCCCCGGTCCTGCTCCAGGTTCCATTCATTGCTGCAAACATGAGCGAGGAACCACTCCATGCGTTCCGCGTCGGCAAAAATCCTGCGGTAGAGAAAGCGCGGATCCCAGCGCAGCAGCACATTGCCGATGTCGAAGACGATGTTCATTGGTTGGGCAGGAAAAACAGCGATGCCTTCACCCCGCCTCGCGCATCGCTTCGGCTTCCTCGAGATCGACCGAGACGAGCTGCGACACGCCGCGCTCCATCATGGTGACGCCGAACAGCCGGTGCATGCGCGCCATGGTCAGCGCATGGTGGGTGATGATGAGGAAGCGCGTGTCGGTGCGCTCCAGCATCGCATCGAGCAGATTGCAGAAGCGCTCGACATTGTGATCGTCGAGCGGCGCATCGACTTCGTCGAGCACGCAGATGGGCGAGGGGTTGGTGAGGAACACCGCGAAGATCAAGGACAGCGCGGTGAGCGTCTGCTCGCCGCCCGACAAGCAGCGACAGCACCGTCGGCTTCTTGCCCGGCGGATTGGCCAGGATTTCGAGGCCGGCTTCCAGCGGATCGTCGGATTCGATCAGTTGCAGTTCCGCCTTGCCGCCGCCGAACAGCGTGGTGAAGAGCTCGCCGAATTTCTCATTCACCGTGCCGAAGGCGTCGAGCAGGCGCTGGCGGCCTTCGCGGTTGAGGCTGGAAATGCCGCCGCGCAGCTTGGTGATCGCCTGGACGAGATCGTCGCGCTCCCGGATCAGGCCGTCGAGCTGCTTGGCCACCGCTTCGGCCTCTTCCTCGGCGCGGAGATTGACGCCGCCGAGACGCTCGCGGTCGTCGCGGAGGCCGAGCAAGCTTGCGTTCGATCTCATCGTGCCGGCGGATCTTGTCGCTAGATCGAGGCCGGCCTGCGCGACGATCTCCGGAGGCGCGCATTGCAGCGTCTCGGCGATGCGCCGTTCGCAGTCCTCATGCCGCTGCTCGCGCAGCCTCGAGCCGGGCGTCGAGCCGCGCATGGTCCTCGCGCGCTTGCGGACAGCCGCTCCTGCGCCTGCGCGCAACTGCTGGTCGGCGGCGCGCACTGCGTTCTCGGCCGTCGGCCAGCGCATCGGCGGCGGCCTTGCGGTCGGTTTCCGCCTCGCCGCAGCAGGTTCATCAGCTTCGAGCGGCGCTTGTCCGCCAGCTGCTGCGGCAGGGCCGCCAGTTCGGCGATGGCCGCGCGGGTTTCCTGCGCACGCGCCGGCGAGTGCTTCGATCTGTTCGCGGGCGCGCTTGCCGCGCTCGCGCCATTGGTCGCTGTTCGGCGTCGATCGCCTGCAAGCGTTCGGCCCGGGCCGGGCCTCGCGCTCGATCCCGTCATGCCGGGCGCGCGCCTCGGCATAGGCGGCGCGGTCGCGCTTGACCGTGTCGCGCAAGCGCCGCGAGTTCGCCGTGCAAGTCCGTCGAGCGGCGGGCAGTGCCGCAACCTCGGCCTGCGGCAGCTGCCAAGCTGCTGCGCGCTTCCGCCAGCGCTCTGCGCGATGCGGCGCCTGGCCTCGTCGAGGCGCTCGTCTGGGCCAGGCGCTTCCGCCGTCTGGCGCTCATGGCTGGCGAGCGCCCGCCGCGCGACTTCGACGGCCGAAGTGGCCGCCCGCCAGGCTTCGCGCCGGTCACGCTCCGGCGCGAGCGCCGCTTCGAGTGCTTGCCGCGCCGCTTCGAATTTCTGCCGCGCGGCATCCGCAGCTGCCGCCGCATCGCGCATTTCGATTTCAAGCGAGGCAAGACGGTTGCGTTCGGCGAGCCGCTTGGCGGCGGCACTCGGCGCATCCGCGGCGGCGGTGAATCCGTCCCAGCGCCACAGATCGCCTTCGCGCGACACCAGCCGCTGGCCCGGCAGAAGCTGCGGTCTGCAGCGCCTGGCCCAGCGCCCGCGATACTACACCAATGTGTGAAAGCCTTCGCGCAAGTGCTTGTGGTGCCTCGACAAAACTGCTCAGCGCTTCTGCACCGCCTGGCAGCGGAGCGGCATCGATCGAGCGGCGGCAGCCCGCGCCAATGCACTGGAGCCGCTTCATCGGCCGAGGCATCGATATCCTCGCCGAGGGCTGCACCAAGTGCCGCCTCGTAGCCCGCGGCGACCTTGACCGCATCGACCAGCGCCGGCCACAAATCGCCGTCGCTGGTCTTCAGCAAATTCGTCAGCGTACGGACTTCCGTCTGCAAGCCGCTCGGCCCTGCGCCGCGCCTCGTCATGGGCCTGGCGGGCATCGGCTTCGGCCTGGCGGGCCGCGCGCACCGCAGCTTCCGCCTCGTTCGCCGCCGTCTCGCTCGGAGGCAGGCCACCGCAACCGCGGCTTCGACGGCGGCCGCGAGCCTCGCGCCCGTCGCTCGCGTCGCTGTCCATCTCGGCGAGCAAGCGCCTGGTGCTTGGCTTCGGTCTCCTCGGCCTCGCGCTGCAAGCCTGGCGATGCGCTGGCGCTGCTCCTCGATGCCGCGCGGTCAGCGCATTGCGCCGCGCGGTGAGTTCCGAAAGCCGGGCATTGGCCTGATCGGCCGCTTCCTGCGAGCCGCGCCAGGGCCTCGGCCGCCTGCTGCAGCGCAGCGCGGCTTCGCTGCGCTGCTCGCCGTCGCGCGCCTGCGGCCGCCTTGAGACTCGCATCTTCCTCCGCCAAGCCGCGCGATCACGCCTTCCGTGTCGCGAAGCTGTTCCTGCTCGCGCGCGAGATCGGCGCCGGTCTGGGCGAGCCGCTGGTCGAGTTCCCTGCGTCGGGCTTCGGCGCGGCGTCTCTTCCTCATCGAGGCGTTGCGCTCGACGTTCATGCCGCTGCAGCACCGCGGCGCGGATCGTCTCCTGCTCGCGCAAAGCCGGCAGCTTCTCGCCCAATTCGTCGCGATGGCGCAGCGCCTCCGAGGCCGCCCGCGTGTGCTCGGCGAGACGGCGGGTCGCTTCGTCGAGCGCTGCCTGCGTCGCTGCGCCGCGGCTTCCACCGCATCCTTCCAGGCCACATAGAGGCCGGCCGCTTCGAGCTTGCGGATCTCGGCCGAAATCTGCTTGTATTTCTGGGCCTGCCGCGCCTGGCGCTTCAGGCTGTTGAGCTGGGTTTCGAGCTGCGCCGTCACATCGTCGAGCCGCGTGAGATTCTGTTCCGCCGCCTTGAGCTTGAGTTCCGCCTCGTGGCGGCGCGTATGCAGGCCGGTGATGCCGGCCGCCTCTTCGAGAATGAGCCGGCGCGCCTGCGGCTTGGCATTGATGATCTCGGCGATCTGGCCCTGGCGCACCAGCGCCGGCGAGCGCGCGCCCGTCGAGACATCGGCGAACAGCAGCTGCACGTCGCGGGCCCGCACATCCTTGCCGTTGATGCGGTAGGCCGAGCCCGCCTCGCGCTCGATGCGCCGCGAGATTTCGAGCACCTCGCTGTCATTGTACTGCGGCGGGCGCGGTGCGGTCGTCATTGGCGAGCGTCACCATCACTTCCGCCATGTTGCGCGACGGGCGCTGCGTCGTGCCGGAGAAGATGACGTCGTCCATGCCGGAGGCGCGCATGGACTTGTACGAGCTTTCGCCCATCACCCAGCGCAGCGCCTCGAGCAGATTGGACTTGCCGCAGCCATTGGGGCCGACCACGCCGGTCAGGCCCGGCTCGATGTGCAAGTCGGCGGGCTCGACGAAGGATTTGAATCCCGAAAGCCTGCAGCCGTCGTAAACTTCATCGTGCCTCTAGCCCCTTGCCCCGATCGCTCCGCTCAGCTGAAGAAGCGGATCGATCTTCGCCCTGAAGGCCTCGATCGTCGTCTCGCCGTCATAATCTTCGCCATTGACGAAGAAGGTCGGAATGCCGGTCACGCCGAAGCCTTCGCGCCGTCGTCGCGAACCGCCAGAATGTCCTTGGCCACCGCCTCGTTCTTCAGGCAGGCGTCGAAGCTTTCCTCGGTGAAGCCCGCCTGCTTGGCGATCTTGAACAAGCCCTCGAGCGGGTTCTGCGGTCCAGCTCCGGCTGTGTCGAAGAACATGTCGATCAGCGGGAAGTATTTTTCCTTGGGCGCGCAGCGCGCCAGCATGAAGGCGGCGAGGGCCGCGTCGTTGTGCGGAAACTCGCGGAACACGAAGCGGATCTTGCCGGTGTCGATATATTCCTTCTTCAGCGTGCCAGGAAGTGTCTCGTTGTAGAAGTCCGCGCAATGCGGGCAGGTGGCCGAGGCATATTCGATGATCGTCACCTTGGCAGTCGTCCGGCCCCATGGCCATCTCGCCAAGGGCCGGCGGCTTTGTTGAGCGCCTCGGCATCGATCGCCGTGGCCGGAGCGCCGATCAGGCAGAGCCAAGCGCAAGGCCGCCAGGCGGCCGAGCCAGCAAACATGCGTCGATTTAGCTTAATCATGGAACCTACCTACTAGATGTTGGGGGTTGAAACCAATGGATTATTTGTTCTGTGGAGAACCCGGCCGGTCGCGCAGGGCGCCTGCGCCCAGCCGGTGCGAGCGCCTCCTTGAGTTGCGGGTCGGCGACCGGCTTCGAGCTCGTTCCAGAGCGCCTGCTTCGGCTGTCTGCGTCCAGGACGGAATGGCGGCGGTTTTTCGCGGCTTGCTGCCGGTCGTGCCCCTGCATGATCTTGACCGCGGCGATGGCGCCATAGCCGTAGAAGCGGTTGATCCGCTCGATGATGTGCGGGGTTTCGTGCTGCAGATCGAGGCCGCGCCCGGGCGCCGCCCGGATCACCAGGGTGCCGCCCAGCTTCTGTCGCGCTTTCGCCCGCGCCGCGCGGCCATTTGATTCGCTCCGGCTCGCAGCACTGGCCGCTCAAGCGTTCGCCGACGATTTCCGGCCATTGCGCCATGAGTTCGGCATAGGCAAAACCGTAGCGCGCGAAGGCCGCCTTGGTGAGCTCGCGGAAATGCTTGTCGAGTGTGTGCATGGCAGCGTCTATATGATGCCGTTCTAACCTGGCTGCGAATCAATGATCGCCGAGCCACCATGGCGAAACAAGGGCGCCGCGAAAAGCTGGCGGCAAGGCTCCTGGCCTGGTACGACGCCCATGCCCGCGACCTGCCGTGGCGGGCAAAACCCGGCGTGGCGCCCGATCCCTACCATGTCTGGCTTTCGGAAATCATGCTGCAGCAGACGACGGTTGCCGCCGTGCGCGGCTATTACGAGAAATTCCTGGCGCGCTGGCCGGACGGTCCAATCCCTGGCCGCCGCCCCGCCTGGACGATGTGCTGCAAGGCCTGGGCGGGGCTCGGCTATTATGCCCGCGCCCGCAATCTCCATGCCTGCGCCCGCAAGGTTGTGGCGGAACTGGCCGGGCGCTTTCCCGATACGGAGGCGGGGCTGCGCGCCCTTCCCGGCATCGGCCCCTATACGGCGGCGGCGATCGCCGCCATCGCCTTCGGCCAGCCCCATGCGGCCGTCGACGGCAATGTCGAGCGGGTGATCGCGCGGCTCTATGCCATCGAAACGCCGCTGCCGCAGGCAAAGCCGGAAATCCGCAGCCGAGCCGCAGGCGCTGGTGCCAAGCACACGGCGCCGGCGATTTCGCGCAGGCTCTGATGGATCTGGGCGCCACCATCTGCACGCCGCGGCACGCCAACTGCCATCATTTGTCCGTGGGCGGACGATTGCGCCGGCCGCGCAGGGCATTGCCGAGATGCTGCCGCGCAAAGCGCCGAAGACCGCCGATCCCCACCCGCCGGGGCGTCGCCTTCTGGATCGAGCGCGGCGACGGCGCGGTGCTGCTGCGCCGCCGCCCGGAAAAGGGCCTGCTCGGCGGCATGATGGAAATTCCCTCGACACCGTGGACCCAGCACCTTCCGCGCCGTCCCGAAACTGCCGCCCCGCTCGCCGCCGCCTGGCGCCGGGTTTCCGGCAAAGTCGAGCACACCTTCACGCATTTTCATCTCGAACTTTCGGTGCTGAAATCCGGGATGATCGAGACGGGCGAGCTGCACATGGACGGCGATTACCGCTGGGTGCCGCGCCAAGACCTCACCGCCGAGGCGCTGCCCACGGTGATGCGGAAGGTGGTGACACTGGCCCTCGGCTAGCGCCTTCCGCCCACCTCGTCGATATGGGCGAGGAGATCGGCCGGGTCCTCATAAACGCGGTAGGCGCCGGAGCGTTCGAGTTCCTCCGTGCCGTAGCCGCCGGAGAGCAGCCCGATGCCGAGCGCCCGGGCACGGCGTGCCGCCAGCATGTCCCAGATCGAATCGCCCACCACGCATGCGGTCTCGATGGCCACGCTCAGCTTCTCGGCGGCGGCGAGGAAGAGATCGGGATCGGGCTTGGCATAGCGCACTTGATCGCGGGTCACCACTGGCACCTTGGCCAGATCGACGCCGAGATTCTTGAGTACCGGTGCCGCCGTCTCCATGCGCCCCGAGGTGGCGATGGCCCAGGGAATGTCGTTGGCCGTAAGATACGTCAGCAGTTCCCGTGCGCCGGGGAGCGGCCTTGTGTGCATCGACCGGCTGCCATAATGCTTGGCGTGGAGCTTCCGCAGATGCGCGATCCGCTCGTCGGAGAGTTCGAGCCCGGTTTCCCGCGCCAATGCCTTGGTGAAGAGCCCGCCCGACATGCCGATCTTGCGGTGCAGCCGCCACACCGAAACCTCGATGCCTTCTTCTTGCAGGGCTTCGTGCCAGGCCAGCACATGATCGTAGACGCTGTCGACCAGGGTGCCGTCGAGATCGAACAGAAAGGATGTCTGCTGGCGGGCGATCAATTTGCGGGTCTCCTGGATTGTGGAAGTCCAGTTTAGCGCCTGCGTTCGGATTGACAACCGCCGCGCCCGCTTATGCGGCAGGCGCCAACTCCGCGCGCAACTGCTGGCGCAGCACGTCGATCGGCACCAGATGGGCGCCCTTGCGCACATGCCAGAAGGTCCAGCCGTTGCAGGCTTCCGCACCTTGCACATAGGCGCCGATCTTGTGGATCGAGCCGCTCGCATCGCGGCAGGCGATCGAGCCGTCGGCGCGCACCCGTGCCGCCACCCGCTCGGCCGGGTCGTAGAGCGTGTCGCCCGCCTTGACCAAGCCGCGTTCGATCAGCGAGCCGAAGGGAATGCGCGGCTCGGCGCGCTTGGCCGGTTGTGACTTTCAGCGCTTCGGCGGGCAAGCTGCTCGGTTGCGTCGATGCGCGCCCGTGCCGCTTCGGCGTAAGTCTTCCTCGCGCTCGATACCGATGAAGACGCGGCCGAGCTGCTTGGCGGCGGCCCCGGTCGTGCCGGTGCCGAAGAATGGATCGAGCACGACATCGCCGGATTGGAGGAGGAGAGCAGCACGCGATGCAGCAGCGCCTCCGGTTTCTGCGTCGGATGCAGCTTGTCGCCCGTCTGCGTTCTTGAGCCGCTCGGCGCCGGTGCACAGCGGCAAGAGTCCAGTCCGAGCGCATCTGCAGATCGTCGTTGAATATCTTCATCGCTTCGTAGTGGAAGGTGTAGCGCGCTCGCGGCGCTCTTGCGCCGCCCAGATCAGCGTCTCATGGGCATTGGTGAAGCGCCGGCCGCGGAAATTCGGCATCGGATTGGTCTTGCGCCAGATGACGTCGTTGAGAATCCAGAAGCCCAGGTCCTGCAGGATCGTGCCGACCCGGAAGATGTTGTGATAGGAGCCGATCACCCACAGCGCGCCATTGGGCTTGAGTGCCCGCCGGCACTCGGTAAGCCAGGCGCGGGTGAAGGCATCGTAGTCGGCGAAGCTCGCCGAATTTGTCCCAGTGGTCGTCGACGGCGTCGACCTTGCTCTGGTCGGGCCGCGTCAGATCGCCGGCGAGCTGGAGATTGTAGGGCGGATCGGCGAAGACGAGATCGACGGAGTTCGCCGGGATTCTCCGCAGCTCCTGGAGGCAATCGCCCACCAGGATGCGGTTATGCAGCGGCCTTATATCCGGCCGGGTCTCGAAACCCATGTCGCCAACCCCGAACGCAACTCACCTGGACTCTGAATCGCCATCATGAATCGTGGCGAGTCCGCGTGAATCGAATTCGTTAGGATTGGTTAACGGGCCGGCGCATCATCTGCAAAGTGTATGCGGTTTTGCGATCAGATGATGCGCAAGAAAACCTCGCGAACCGGTGCGAAGCTTCGGCGGTGCTGCGGCGAGGGACCGAGCCGCGCCAGCGCTTCCTGGTGGCCGTCGGTGCCATAACCCTTGTGGCGGGCGAAATTGTAACCGGGAAACTGGTGATCGAGCGCAGTCATGATCCGGTCACGCGTCACCTTGGCGACGATCGATGCCGCGGCGATGGAGAGCGAGCGTTGCATCGCCGGCCACGATGGTTTCACCGCTACAGGCAAGGCGCGGCGCGCGGTTGCCATCGATCAGCGCCAGAGCCGGACGGATTGGCAGCATCCTCACCGCTTGACACATCGCCCACAGAGTGGCGGCGAGAATGTTGTCGCGGTCGATACGCGTGACGCCGGCGATGCCGATGCCGAATGCGGCACTCTGGTCGATTGCGGCGAACAGGTCCTCACGCTGCTCCGCCGTCGAGTTTCTTCGAATCGTCGATGCCTTCGGGGATATTGTCGGGATCGAGAATGACGGCGGCCGCCACCACCGGTCCCGCCCAGGGCCCGCGTCCCGCCTCGTCGATGCCGCATACCGGCGCATGGCCCCGCTCTAGAGCGGCGCGTTCGAAGGAAAAATCGGGGAAGAAAGAATCGCTGTCAGCCACGGCCCATTGGGCCACGGGCTCAGACCGGCGTCAACTGCGGCGCGAAAATATGCCGTCGATCTCGGCATGTGGCACGGCATCGGCGGCGAATTCGAATGTTCCACGGTCACGAATTTCGGTCGCGGCGCGCAGCAGTGCGCCAAGGGCCGCGCGCGCCAAAGCGCCGCCGACACTGATGCGCCTGACACCAAGGGTCGAAAGTTCCGCAACTGAAAGCCGGACACCCTGTAGGCCCATCACGACATTGACCGGGCGATCGACCGAGGAGGTAACAGCGCGGATATCGTCCGCCGTTCTGAGCCCCGGCGCAAAAAGCACATCGGCACCCGCCTCCTGAAACGCCTGGAGACGCTGGATCGTGTCTTTGAGATCGGGCCGCCCGTGCAGAAAATTTTCTGCCCGGGCCGTCAGCATGAATTGAAAATCCAAAGCCTTTGCCGCTTCGGCCGCGGCGCGCACCCGCTCAACTGCCGCTTCAATGGCGAATATCGGATTGCCGGAGAAGCCCGTCGCATCTTCGATGGATCCGCCTACCAGTCCGGTCTTTGCGGCAAGCCGGATGGTTTCGGCGCAGATCTCGGGCGACACGCCAAAGCCGCCCTCGAGATCGGCCGAAACCGGAAGGCTTGTGGCGCCGACGATCTCCGCCGCATTGGCCAGAGCTTCATCCCGCGATACGGCGTTTTCGCCGTCGGGCCTTGCTTTCGTAAAGGCGAGGCCAGCACTGGTCGTGGCAAGGGCGGAAAATCCCCAATGCTCAAGCAACCGCGCACTGCCGGCATCCCACGGGTTGGGAATGACGAATGCCCCCGGTCCGGCGTGAAGCTCGCTGAAGGCAATGGCTTTTTGTCTTTGATTCATGGGCGGAAGACTCGCTTGATGATGGCCTCTAGATCAGCGTCAGCTGCTCGCCTGGCTGCGGGGGCCTTCGGAAAAGATCGGTCGCCAGCTTTACCCGCGCGCCATTGATGCCGAGCCTCCGGCAGGCCATCTCGAAACGGCGGCCGATGGTCCAGGCATAGGGGCCGGTGCCGGTCATGCGGCGGCCGAAGGTTGCATCGTTCTCCTTGCCGTTGCGGACCGACTTGACCAGCGACATCACCTTGGCGGCGCGATCCGGCATTTCGCTCGCCAGCCATTCGCGGAAAATCTCCTTCACCTCCAAGGGCAGGCGCAGCATAGCATAGCCGGCTTCGCGGACGCCCGCAGCCATGAGCGCGTGTCAGGATCGCTTCGATCTCGCTGTCGTTCACCGCCGGAATGATCGGCGCCACCATGACGACGGTCGGAATGCCGGCCGCTGAAAGGCTTTCCAGTGCAGCCAGCCGCTTGGCCGGTGTTGCGGCGCGCGGCTCCATGGCCCGCGCCAATCTCGGCATCGAGCGTAGTGACCGAAACTGCCACCTTGACCAGGCCGCGTTCCGCCATCGGCTTCAGTATATCGAGATCGCGCATCACCAGCGCCGACTTGGTGACGATGCCCACCGGATGATTGAATTCGGACAGCACCTCCAGCACCTGGCGGGTGATTCGGTAGCTGCGCTCGATCGGCTGATAGGGATCGGTATTGGCGCCGAGTGCGATGGTGCGCGGCGCATAACCGGCTGCTGAAAGTTCTGCCCGCAGAAGTTCTGCCGCGTTGGTCTTGGCGAACAGCTTGCTTTCGAAATCGAGGCCGGGCGACAGGCCCATATAGGCGTGGGTGGGCCTGCGCATAGCAGTAGGAACAGCCATGCTCGCAGCCGCGATAGGGATTGATCGACCGGTCGAAGGAGATGTCGGGCGATTGGTTGCGGGTGATGATCGACTTCGGCGTTTCGAGGAACACAGTGGTCTTGAGCGGCGGCAGATCGTCCAGCGCTTCCCAGCCGTCGTCGAACAGCGCCCGCATCTGCCGTTCGTAGCGGCCCGACTGGTTGTTTCGCGCGCCGCGCCCGCGCAACTGCGGCGCCAGCGCGGTGTACCGCCCGGCGCCGAGCAGGGCCGGATCGAAACCGACCGACTGGCGCTTATCAATCAGAGTGGCCATGCCCGTAAGCTGCCACAATGACTGGAACAAATCAAGAACAAACATTAAGGCCGGGCAACAAGCCCGGCCTGGAATAGTGTGTAGGCACGCAACGACTAGCGGTTGCCGCGACCCTCACCGCGCTGGATGGTCAGCATTGTGCGCTCATAAGCGCTCAGATGGCCGGACTCGATAGCCAGCGGCGCGGTCTGGACCACGACCTCGGAAGGGCCGGCGATGCTGGCCAACGGGTCGCGCCCGCCGTCACGGTCGGATCTGGCGAAGGCTGCCGTCGAAAGGGCGGCGATAGCGGCGAGGGTGAGAACGATCTTCTTCATGGTAAGTCTCCGTTGGGTTTACTTGCTGGTGGAACCGCGTTCATCGCGCTTCCGATGACCCGAATTTACGCATCGCGGCGCCGAAATCGAATCAAGCCGCCTGACGGGTGCGCGAGAAAAAAATACTTTGAAATCGGGAAGTTACGGGCGGTTGCGGGCGTTCAAGTAAAATTTTATTCACGCCGGAAAATTCATTCTCACGAGCCTGTGAGGTATGATCCGCATCACATCTTGACGCGTTTCAAGTGTTCCTCGAGCCGCGGCATGATCTCGACGAAATTGCAAGGGAGGTGACGGTAATCGAATTGGGCTTTCAGGATTTCGTCCCAGCCGTCCCTGCAAGCGCCCGGCGAGCCGGGCAGGCAGAAGATGTATTTGCCCTTCATGATGCCGGCGGTGGCACGCGACTGAATGGTCGAGGTGCCGACTTTCTGAAACGAGATCGCGTGGAACAGAGCGGCGAAGCCGTCGATCTCTTTTTCGAACAGCGGGCGCATCGCTTCTACCGTCACATCATGGCCGGTGAGCCCGGTGCCGCCGGTCGAGATGATCACATCGATGTCGTCGCGATTGGTCCAGTCACGGATCACCGCGCGGATGGCGCGGATATCGTCTTTGACGATCTTGCGGGCCGACAGTGCATGGCCCGCCTCCACGATACGGTCGGCAAGCGTCTGCCCCGAACTATCGTCTTCCAGCGTGCGCGTGTCTGAAATTGTCAGGACGGCGATCCTGACTGGCACGAAGGCGCGGGTCTCGTCGATGCGTGACATACATTTAGAATAGGATTCCGAGGTGGCCAAAAAAAGACATGAAAGCTGACGCTCAGGCGAATGCGGCGGCAACCTCAATTGGCATCGAGCGCCTGCCGCAAAATGAGGAGATCGCGCCAGGCCAGCCGCTTCTGGGCCGGCTGGCGCAGCAGATAGGCGGGATGTAGCGTCGCCAGCAGCGGCAGTTTGCGGCCCGCAATCTCGAAGTCGAACCACTTGCCGCGCAACTTCAGGATGCCGTCGCTGCGCCCGGTCAGGCGCTGGGTCGGCGTGGCGCCGAGGCAGACGATGAAATCGCGGCCGCTGCAATCTCGATGGCGCGCATGAGAAAGGGCAGGCACATGAGCGTTTCCGCCTCGGTCGGCGTGCGGTTGCCGGGCGGGCGCCAGAAAATCGACATTGGTGATGTAGACCGACGACTTCGCGGTCCGGTCGCCATGCCGCGACAGGCCGATCGCCGCCAGCATGCGGTCGAGCAGCTGGCCCGAGCGCCCGACGAAGGGCTTGCCCTGAATGTCCTCGTCGCGTCCCGGCGCTTCGCCGATCAGCATAACCCTTGCATTGGGATTGCCGTCGGCAAAACACAGATTGGTCGCCGTGCGCTTCAAGCGGGCAGGCATCGAAGGCGGTGAGCGCCGCGGCGAGATCGTCGAGACTCTGACAAGCTGCGGCGATTGCCCGCGCATCGGCGACCGCATCGCCCGAGGCAGCCGTGCGGTTTGGGCGGCGGCGGCGGCGCGGGCGCGGCCAGCTTCGGCATGGATGCCGCGAACCGGTCGATCGCCGTCTCGCTGATCGACCTCGTCGGCTCCCATCTCGACAAGCCAGGTCGAGCGCCGCGGCGGCCTCTGCGGCTGTCATGTCGTTTTGCTTCTGCGGCATGTCCCAACTGGCGGCTTGTCTGTGGTCTTGCCGGCACTATAACAGGCGCCACCGGTGAGGCATAGGCAGGAGAAGGACTGTGGAACAGGTGCAGCGCGAGGCGATGGAGTATGATGTGGTGATCGTGGGTGCCGGCCCTGCCGGCCTCGCCGCCGCCATCCGCCTCAAGCAGCTCTCTGCCGAAATTTCCGTCTGCGTTCTCGAAAAGGGCTCCGAGGTCGGCGCCCATATTCTGTCGGGCGCCGTCATCGATCCGATCGCCCTCAACGAGCTCATTCCCGACTGGAAGGAGAAGGGCGCCCCCCTCAACACGCCCGTGACTGAAGACCGCTTCTATGTGCTGGGCCCGGCGGGGGCGCTCCGGCTTCCCAATGTGCTGATGCCGCCGCTCATGAACAATCACGGCAATTATGCCGTCTCGCTCGGCAATGTCTGCCGCTGGCTGGCGCAGCAGGCGGAAGCGCTCGGCGTCGAAATCTATCCGGGCTTTGCCTGCTCGGAAGTTCTCTACCGCGACGATGGCTCGGTCAGGGGCGTGGTCGCCGGCGTCATGGGCATTGCCAAGGACGGATCGCATAAGCCCGACTATCAGCCGGGCATGGAGCTTCTCGGCAAATATGTCTTCATCGCCGAAGGTGCGCACGGCTCGCTCGCCAAGGAGATCATCGCCAAATTCAATCTCGCGCAGGGCCGCGAGCCGCAGAAATTCGGCCTCGGCATGAAGGAGCTGTGGGAAGTCTTGCCGGAAAATCACAGGCCGGGTCAGGTCACCCACACCATGGGCTGGCCGCTGGGCGCTCAAGACCGGCGGCGGCAGCTTCATGTATCACCTCGAGGACAATCTCGTCTCGGTCGGCTTCGTGGTGCATCTCAACTACGCCAATCCATATCTCTATCCCTACATGGAATTTCAGCGCTTCAAGCATCATCCGCTGATCGAGCCGGTGCTGCGCGGCGGCCGGCGCGTCGCCTATGGCGCGCGCGCCATCACCGAAGGCGGTTTCCAGTCGGTGCCGAAGCTCTTTTTCCCCGGCGGCGCGCTGATCGGCTGTTCGGCCGGCTTCGTGAATGTGCCGCGCATCAAGGGCTCGCACAATGCCATGAAGACCGGCATGCTGGCGGCCGAAGCGGCCTTCGCCGCCTTGACGGCGGGGCGCGCGGGCGATGAGCTTGCTGCCTACCAGGAGGCCTACGAGCACTCCTGGGTCTATCGAGGACCTGAAGCGGGTGCGGAACGTGAAGCCGATGTGGTCGAAGCTCGGCCTGGTCGGCGGCCTGGCGCTTGGGCGGCCTCGACATGTGGCTAAACCAGCTCTTCGGCGTTGGGCTCGGCACCTGGAAGCATGGCAAGCCCGATCACGCCACCCTCAAGCCCGCCGCCAAGTCCAAGCCCATCGACTATCCCAAGCCCGACGGCGTCATTTCCTTCGACCGCCTGACCAATGTGGCCTTTTCCGCCACCAATCACGAGGAAGACGAGCCAGTCCATCTCGAAGCTCAAGGATCCTGACGTTCCCGATAGCGGTCAACCTGCCGATATGGGCCGAACCCGCCCAGCGCTATTGCCCGGCCGGCGTCTATGAAGTGGTCGAGGAGGAAGGCAAGGGCCCACGCTTCCAGATCAATCACCAGAACTGCGTCCACTGCAAAACCTGCGATATCAAGGATCCCTCGCAGAACATCATCTGGGTGGTGCCGCAGGGCGGCGAAGGGCCGAATTATCCCAACATGTAACCGCCGTGGGGCGGCCTCGTTAACCGATCATTTACTGGGCCGCGAACTATCGCTTGCCGGTAGCGAATAGCGGGTTGCCGCTACAACTAGAGATAGTTCAGCAAGGACAACTGAACGCTTAGGCGGCATACCAACTCCTAGAATCGGATTCTAATTCCGACAAAGGAAAGGACTTCGAATCATGACATCGCGTGCCATGAAGTGTTCAGCCTCCGCGACCTTGACCCGTCTTGCCAAGGATTGCGCCGGCAATGTCACCATCATCACCGCGCTGGCAGCCATCCCGATATTCGGTGCTGCGGGCGCCGCCATCGACTATGCGCGCATTACAAATGTGGCGGCGGTGGTCCAGTCCAGTGCCGACGCAGCAGCACTCGCCGTAGCCTCCGCAGAGGATGCCGACACCGCTGAAAGCTGGATTGCCCATCTCCAATCGAATCTCGTATCCCAACTGGGCCCCGACGCTCAAGACATTAGTGTTACGGGGCAATGGCTTTCAGCGACCGACTATCAGGTCAAGGTAAGTGCCGAGGTCCCGGTCTCGCTCCTGGCAGTCATACCTGGCGTGTCAGACAGCATGTCGGTCCAAGTCGTATCCGTCGTACAGGTCAAAGCCTCCGCCCCCGTATGGAAAGCCCCTACCGTGGCCCAACTTTCCCACGAGGCGGCAGACTACAACCGCATCTACGTGTATTGTTTCGATCTGGACAAGAAACACACCGGCACTCTGGGGCGCAGTCAAGAAACGTCGATTGCCGACAATGGCGGCACAACCTACACCTTCAGCATGCCATGGTGTGGTGTGGCTGAATCGCTGAGCTACCGCCTCTATAACGTTCGCAACTCGAGGACGAAACCGAGCGTCTGGGACAACGGCTCTGCGACAAGGTACAATTACTACTCCGACACTGTTTATACCGATGGCGTCGAGTCTTATGATCTCGGCGGAAAGGATATTATAGAAACCATTCTCTGCGACAGCTTCGCCACGTGCAAGGATCAGAGCGCGGGTGGCGTTATTCCGACGGGCACGAACCGTACGCCTCAACGTGCGACGCAGACGTGCGACCCGGGCAAGTTCATGTATTATGGTTGGGAAGACCGTCCCGCGACGGACAAGGACTATAACGACATTCGTATCATCATCGAGTGCCCCGTCTCCGGCGACGCGTCCGGTAAGGCCGTTGTTCGGCTGATCAAATAGCTTTTTGACCAGGCCTGGTGCGTCAAGCTGCAGGCTACACGAATATCCTTTGATATGGCGACTGCATTTCCTTTTACGGCTGCCGGCAGGGGCAGCAGATCGTTACAATTTGAACTAATTCTGAAAGCTTGCGGAAACGGTTTGGTGGCAAGTTCGCGGTCTAGATTGCCTCTCGCAGAAAGGCATCGAACCATGAATTCGCTTGCCATGAAGTCCTCGACCTTCGCAACCTTGACTCGTTTCGCCAAGGATTGCGCCGGCAACCTCGCCATCATCACCGCCCTGGCGGCCATTCCCATTGTCGCTGCGGCGGGCCTCGCCATCGACTATCTGCGCGCTACAAATGTCGCGACGGTGATCCAGGCCGGTGCCGACGCAGCCGCACTCGCCGTAGCATCCGCAGACGATGCCGAGAAAGCTAAAGACTGGATCCCCCGTTTGCAATCGGATCTCGTAGCCAAACTGGGCTCTGATGCGCAGGACATCAGTGTCACGGGGCAATGGCTTTCAGCGACCGACTATCAGGTCAAGGTAAGTGCCGAAGTCCCGGTCTCGCTCATGGCAGTCATGCCTGGCGTGTCTGACACCATGTCGGTTCAAATCGAATCTATTGCGCAGGTCAAGGTCACTGACCCGGTGTGGAAAGCCCCGATCGTGGCCGAACTCTCCCCGGAGGCGGCCGACTACAACCGCATCTATGTGTATTGTTTCGATGTGGACAAGAAACACACTGGCAACCTCGGCCGAAGCCATGAAACCGCGATAGCCGACAATGGCGGGACAACTTACACTTACAAGATGCCAAAGTGCGCGGCGGGTGAATCGCTGAGTTACCGGCTCTACAACGTTCGCAACTCGAGGACCAAACCCAGTGTCTGGGACAAGGGCAAAGCGACGAGGTTCAATTATTACTCAGATACCGTCTATACCGACGGCGTGGAGTCTTATGATCTCGGCGGAAACAATATTATAGAAACCATTCTCTGCGACAATTTCGACACCTGCAAAGATCAGAGCGCGGGTGGCGTAATTCCAACGGGCAAGAACCGCACGCCTCAACGTGCGACACAGGCGTGCCAGCCGGGAAAGTTCCTGTATTATGGTTGGGAGGACCGTCCCGCGACGGACCAAGACTTTAACGACATTCGTATCATCATCGAGTGCCCAGTCTCCGGCGACGCGTCCGGCAAGGAAGTTGTGCGGCTGATCAATTAGCTGTTTGGCCGAACGCCGCCATGGGCCGATTCCCGCATGATGGAGACGATGTGGAACCTCGCGGTGCGCGTCCAGATCACTCCCCGGAACTGTGTCCACTGTGAGCCTGCGATATTGCGATATCTAGAACCCCGTCCCAGAACATCAATCTGGTGGTACCGCGGGCCGGCAAGGGGTCCGAACCCGAACATGTGAACCCCGCTTGCAGGCCGCCTTTACCGTTCCTTAGTATTGTAACGAATTTCTTCACACTACTGTCGCCAGGTCCGCGGGCCGTTACAATTTGAACGATTTCTGAAAGTCCGCGGAAACGGTTCGGTGGCAAGTTCATGGTCCAGATTTTGATTCACGAAAGGGCCTCGAACCATGAATTCGCTTGCCATGAAGTACTCGGTCTTCGCAACCCTGAGCCGTCTCGCCAAGGATTGCGCCGGCAATGTCACCATCATCACCGGCCTGGCGGCCATTCCCCTCGTCGCCGCCGCGGGCCTCGCCATCGACTATTCGCGCGGCACCCGCGTGGAAAGCGAATTGCAGCAGATCGCCGACGCGGCCGCCCTTGCCGCCGCCTCCGGCCAGAATATTTCGGGCACCGTCTCCCAGAAGGCGGCCCAGCGCACGGCCATCGCCCAGAGCTATCTCGACGCCCATCTCGCCAGTCTCGGCGATGCCGCGATCGTCGGCAGTCCGAGCATCGTGATCGGTCCCAACACCGTCGATGTGGCCATCGAGGCCACCGTCGACGGCTCGCTGGTCAATGTGCTGAACGCCCCCGGCGATGACAACAAGACCATGACCGTCTCGGTCAATTCCAAAGCCGCTTTCTCCAAGGACAGCTATCTCTGCCTGCTGTCGACCAACATGACCGAGCCGGAATCGATCTTTTTCCAGGGCAACTCCGAATTCATGGCCAGCGTCTGCACGGTGCAGGCCAATTCCAACGATGACACCGCCATGCGTACCTGGGGCAGCGCCTATGCGGAGGCGGACGGCTTCTGCGCTGTCGGCGGCTGGGCCGGTACCGCCTTCGAGCCGACTCCGGAAGCAGGCTGCACCGCCAAGAACGATCCTTACGCCAGCCTTGTTATGCCGACGGTCGGCGCCTGCAACTTCAACAACAAGCAGGTCAAGAACAGCACCGCGACCCTCAATCCGGGCGTCTATTGCGGCGGCCTCGATATCCGGACCCACGGCATCGCCAACCTCAATCCGGGCCTCTACGTCATCAAGAACGGCGACCTGAGTGTCGATTCGCAGTCCACTCTGAATGCGCCGGTGGGCGTGGTCTTCTATCTGACCGGCGCCGTCAGCAATGTCGACATCGGCTCCGGCGGCAGCGTCACAATCAACGCGCCGATGACCGGACAAGGCGTCAATGGTGCGGAGAATTATGCGGGTTTCGCCATCATGCAGGACCGCACCACCGGCATTGGCAACGAAAACTACATCTCCAGCGGTGGCGACGTGAACATCAATGGCGCCTTCTACGCGCCGAATGCGAACCTGACGGTGTGGGCCAATGGTGACATGAACGGTGCCTCGTCCTACTTCCCGATCGTCGTCAGCCAGTTCGAGATGAGCGGAAACGCCACCCTCTACGTCAAGCTGGACTTTGAGGCGGCCGGTTACCCGGAGCCCGAGGCGCTCAAGACCGAAGGCAAGATCACCCTCACCCAGTAATCGGGTAGCTGTAGCATTCTTCGGCGGCGCGCGGATTGGACCCCGGGCGCCGTTTTCTGTTGCAGAGATCGCGAAAAAACCGCATTTTGTGGCAATGAATCACCACCACAGCGGGCTTCGCGCCCGCCGCTCCATGAGATGGATTCCCATGCCGCTATGCCTACTGCGCGCCGCCGGCGCCGCCGCTCTCGCTTTTGCTCTCGGAACGTTGCCCGCCGCCGCGGGCTACGAGGTGCCCCCCGATGCCTCCCTCTCCGGCAGCTATCTGGCCGGCCGTTCGGCCAGCAAGCTGCGCGACAACGACATCGCCTCGGGCTATTTCGCCCGGGCGCTGCGCGACGATCCCGGCAATCCGGTGCTGGTCGAGCGGTTGTTCCTGCTCGAGCTGTCGGAAGGCAATATCGACACCGCCGAGGACTATGCCGAGCGCGTCCTGTCCTTCAACAGCCAGCAGCGTATGGCCCGCATCATGCTCGGCCTCAGGGACTGCCGGCTGCGCCGCTATGAGGCGGCGCGCAGGCATTTCGCCGAAGCCTCCTACACGCCGGTGGGCGAATTGACCTCGGCCCTGCTCACCGCCTGGTCGTATGCCGGGGAGGGCGAACTCAATCCGGCGCTGAAGGCGCTCGACAAGCTCGATGCCAATGAGTCCTTCGCCAATTTCAAGGCGTTCCACGCCGCCCTTATCGCCGATCATCTCGGCAATGCCATCCGCGCCGAGGCCTTCTACAGGAAGGCCAACGAGCAGTCGCCGACGTCGCTGCGCATCGTTCAGGCCTACGGAAATTTTCTCGCCCGCAACGACCGCACCGGGGAAGCTCGCAAACTTTATGATGGCTTCCTCGAAGGCGGCGAGCGCAATCCGCTGATCGCGGAAGCCCGTGCCGGGCTTACGGCGGGACAAGCCCGCGGCACCCTTCATTGCAACGCCTTCGGCCGGGGTAGGCGAGGCGCTGTTGTCGCTAGCGACCGCCATGACCGACGATCAGAGCATCGATGTCGCTTTGCTCTATGCCCAGCTGGCGCTGTCCTTCAATGCCGACCGGCCGGTGGCCTTGACGCTCCTCGGCGACATATATGAGGACACTCAGCGGCCACTGGAGGCCATCGACGTCTATGAGCAGATGCCGGATACCTCGGTGCTGCGCAACAACGCCGATATCGAGATCGCAGTCAATCTGCAGCGCCTCGACCGCAAGGACGACGCTCAGGCCCGTCTCGATGCGGTGATCGCCCGCGATCCCGGCAATTACGAGGCGCTGGTAACGCTTGGCAATATTCACCGCAACAACGAGGACTATGCCAAGGCCGCCGAAGCCTACGATCGCGCTATCGCTTTGGTCGGCGCCTTCGAGCGCGACCATTGGCGGGTGTTCTACTACAGCGGCATTTCCTGGGAGCGCCAGAAGATCTGGGACAAGGCCGAGGTCCAGTTCCGCCGGGCGCTGGAGCTTTCTCCCGACGAGCCGTTGGTGCTTAACTATCTCGGCTATTCGATGATTGAAAAAAAGATCGGCCTGCAGGAGGCGCTGGCGATGGTCAAGAAGGCCGTCGAGCTCAGGCCCAATGACGGCTACATCGTCGACAGTCTGGGCTGGGCCCGTTATCAACTCGGCGATTACGAGGAGGCGGTCTCCCATCTCGAGCGCGCCGTCGAGCTCAATCCCGCCGACCCAATCATCGGCGAACATCTTGGCGACGTCTATTGGCGCGTGGGGCGCCGGCTGGAGGCGCGATTCCAGTGGCAGCACGCCAAGGACAACCGGCCGGAACCCGAGGATCTGAAGCGCATCGAGGGCAAGCTGAAAAACGGCATGCCCGCCGATGAGCCGGTGACCCCGGCCGAAACCAAATCGGATCGGAACAACGGCTAAAGTCCAGCCGCTTTGTTTGCCCCGTCAAGGTCTTTGCCCATTTCTTGTCTTCGCCGCGCTTGTAGCCGCGGCATTTCGCGCCACAACATCCGTCCGATCACGCGATAAGAATGACCGGCATCACTGAACTCGCCCGCGCCAAGATCAACCTGGCGCTGCATGTGCTTGGCCGTCGTGCCGACGGCTACCACGAAATTGATTCGATCGTGGTCTTTGCCGATGTCGGCGACCAACTGCATTTCGCGCCTGCATCCGAGTTCGCAATTTCCGCGTCGGGCCCCTTTGCAAGACTTCTGCCGGCGCCCGAGCATAACATCATCTTTACCGCCTATGAGGCCATGGCCGGGATCGCGGCGGCGCGGGGCAAGCATTTGTCGCCCGTATCGGTCAGGCTTACGAAAAATCTTCCCGTCGCCGCCGGCTTGGGTGGCGGATCCGCTAATGCCGCCGCCGCCATGCGCGGCTTCCTGCGCCTGGCCGGTATCGAGGGAAACGATCCGGAGATCGCCAAAGCGGCCCTGTCCCTCGGCGCCGATGTGCCCGTCTGTCTTCTGGGTAAAGCCTGCCGCATGCAGGGCGTGGGCGAGCAGCTGACGCCGCTCAAAGATTTCGAAGCTCGCCCGGCCGTGCTGATCAACCCCCGCATTGAGGTTCAGACTGCCGCAGTGTTCCAGAAGCTCGGACTTGAGAGGGGAGCAAGCCATGGACCGCCCCGCGCCGACCTCACCGATGCTGCAAACTGGCGCAACGATCTAATGCCCCCCGCCATCGCCCTCGCTCCCATAATCGCCAATGTCATCGCGGCGCTGGAAAACCTAAAGGGCCTTCGCCTCGCCCGCATGTCCGGATCGGGGGCTACGTGTTTTGGAGTTTTCGAAACTGCAACTGCGGCAGGTTATGCCGCGCGGATTATTTCAGCCTCACATCCGCGATGGTGGGTTCAGCACACGGTTCTGGGCTGAGATGGCGTAGCCGGAACCTTCGGACGGCTCGTGCGTTAGGGACTTGCGTTAGGGGTTAATATGGATGGATCGAACAGCTCCACCCAGATGATTGATGCAAGTCAATGAGTTGGAGACACAACAATGCTCAATAAATATCACCACTTGGCGCTGGCGGCCCTGCTGGGCATCGGCGCATTTGCAATGCCTGTAACTGGCGCCTCTGCCGCAGCCATTCCTGCCGTGAAGCAAATGACCGTGGGCGATGATCTTCGCGTGGATGTCAGGCACAGGTGCGGCCACAACCGCGTTTGTAGCGGACGCTGGTCAGGTCGCTGGGACGGTCGCCGTTGGGACAGGCACCGTCACGGCAATCGCTATCGCTATCGCCGTGGCAACTATGTCCACTTTCATGGCGGCTATTACTATAGCAACCCGTGGTGGCTTGTGTCGGTCCCGATAATCGTTGGCGGATCAAGCTATCGTGGCGGAAATCGTCACGTTCGATGGTGCTTCGATCACTATCGGTCCTACAACCCCCGCAACAATACCTGGGTGTCCTATAGCGGGCATGTCCGTCAATGCATCAGCCCATACTCGTACTGATGAGCGCCAGCTGAATTTGTCGTAACGGGGACCGGCGCTCACTAGGGCGCCGGTCCCGGCTTTTATCAATACGCCCGCGCCCCGCAGAAGTCGACGGCCTCCAACAGCGCCGTCTTCCAGTCGTTTTCCGGAAGATCGCCAACGCATCGCGGGTTCAGCACACGCATCTGAGCTGAGTTTCCCAGCGGGGATTGGGTAGCCGGAACTTTCGGCTGGCTCATGCGTTAACCATGCTGGCTCATGCGTTAACCATTTGGTATGGTTGGATCGAACGGTTCACCCAACGATCGACATCAGCCGTAAGTCAATGAGTTGGAGACAAGACAATGCTCAATAAGTATCGCCAATTCGCACTGGCGGCCCTGCTCGGCGCCGGTGCATTAGCCGTATCCGTGAGTGGTGCCTCCGCCGCGGCCATCCCTGCCGTCAAGCAAATTGCGGCGGGCGACGTGGCCAACGGCGGTAACCCCCTCTTGGTGGATGTAGCCAGCAGGTGCGACGGACAACGGTGCTTAAACGGTCGCCGGGACGGTCGATGGAACGGTCGCCGGGACGGTCGTTGGAACGGTCGCCGGGACGGTCGTTGGAGCGGTCGTTGGGACGGTCGCCATCATCGCTACCGCTATCATCGTAACAACTTTATCCTCTTTTATGGCGGTTACGGCGGTTACGGCGGTTACGGCGGTTACGGCGGTTACGGCGGTTATGGCGATTATGGCGGTTATGGTGGTGGCAGCAATCGCCACGTCCAGTGGTGCTTGGACCGCTATCGTTCTTACAACCCGCGGACCAATACCTGGCTGTCCTACAGCGGGCATGTGCGTCAATGCATCAGCCCGTACTCGTACTGACGAGCATCCGCTGAATCTACAGTTACGGGACCGGCGCCCTCTGGTGCGCCGGTCCCGGCTTTTCTCAATACGCCCGCGCCACGCAGAAATCGACGGCCTCCAGCAGCGCCGCCTTCCAGTGCGCTGTCCGGAAAGATCGCCAGCGCATCGCGCGCGATGTCGCCATAGTGACTGGCCCGCTCGATCGTATCGGCGATCGCGCCGTGCCGCTCCATCAGCTTCTGCGCATAGACGAGATCGTCGGCCGTCTGGTTGCCGTCCTCCAGCGTGCGCTTCCAGAAATTGCGCTCTTCCTTGGAGCCGCGCCGGTAGGAGAGCACCACCGGCAGGGTGATCTTGCGCTTCGCGGAAATCATCGCCGACGCTCTTGCCGAGCAGCGCCTGCTTGCCGGAATAATCGAGCGCGTCGTCGACGAGCTGGAAGGCGATGCCGAGATTGCGGCCGTAGGATTCGAGCGCTGCCTGTTCGTCGCGTGGCCGCGCCGGCGATGACGCCGCCGACTTCGGCGGCCGCCGCGAACAGCGCCGCCGTCTTGGCGCCGATCACCTGCAGATAGGCGTCTTCCGTCGTCGAGGTATCCTGCGAGGCCGAAAGCTGCAGCACCTCGCCCTCGGCGATGACGGCGGCGGCATTGGCGAGAATGCGCAGCGCCTCGAGCGAACCCGTCTCGACCATCATCTTGAAGGCCTGGCCGAGCAGATAATCGCCGACCAGCACGCTCGCCTGATTGCCCCAGATGACGCGCGCCGCCTGCTTGCCGCGCCGCAAGATCGCTTTCATCGACGACATCGTCGTGCAGCAGCGTCGCCGTGTGCATGAACTCGACCGCGGTGGCGAGCTTGACGTGCTGTTCGCCGCGATAGCCGCACAGCCGCGCCGCCGCGAGCGTCAGCATCGGCCGGATGCGCTTGCCGCCGGAATTGATCAGGTGGCCGGCGAGTTCGGGAATGAGTTCGACATGGCTGTGGGCCCGCGCCAGGATCGCCTCATTGACCCTGTCCATGTCGGCGTGCGACCAGGCGATCAGCGGATCGAGGCTTGGCTTTGGGCTTTTCCGCCCCGCCTTCGAAGGGAATGACCACGCCCATATTCCATCACCTCGCAACCCCGCGGCTGCAAGATAGGGCCCCCGGCCTCGCTTGGACAGAGCGACCGGTTGACGCTAGGCAACCGCCGCTCCAAGCATTCATCGAGCATAGTTAACGCGGTATGGACTTCATCGGAATGGAGGCATTCTGGCAATACCATGATGGAGCTGCTGCGCAGCAACGATCTGGTCTACTTGTCCTTCGTGAGCCATGTGCTCGAGGAGGCGGGAATCGATCATTTGCTTCTGGACGGTCATATGAGTGCCGTCGAGGGCTCGATCGGCGCCATTCCCCGCCGCCTGATCGTTGCCGAAGAGCAGTTTTGGCCAGGCGCGGCGGCTTCTCGGTAACGCCTCGCTAACCAACCGTGGTTAATATTGGCGCCGTATGCAAATGAGCGCGCAAGCCCATTCGGCAACCCCACCGCCCCCGCCGCCGGCGCGGCAGCGTGCCGACTTCGTTGACCGAGGACGGCTTTCTCGGCGGGCGTCTGCAGGATCCTGCAGCCCGAAAAGGGCTACCGCGCCGGCATCGATGCGGTTTTTCTGGCCGCCGCCATTCCCTGCGCGGCCGGCGAAACCATGTTTGAGGCGGGCATCGGCACCGGCGTAGCCGCCCTCTGCGCCATCGCCCGCATCCCCGAAGTTCATGTCACCGGCATCGAGATCGCCTCGCGCTATGCCATGCTGTGCGAGGAAAATGCCAAGCGCAACGGCTTCGGCCGACAACGTCCGGGTCATTCACGCCGATGTGAAGGATGCGCTGCGCAAGGATCTTGTCACAGCATGCCCGCGCAGGGCTCCTTCAGCCACGCCTTTGCCAATCCGCCCTATTTCGAGGAGGGCAAGGCGACGCCTTCGCCGCATCTGCTCAAGGCCCAGGCCCATGCCTTCGGCCCCGAGGATCTCGAATTGTGGATCAAGGTGCTGCACACCATGGTGACCCTGCGCGGCACCGTGACCATCGTTCACCGCGCCGAAACGCCTGGGCAAGCTGCTCACCGCCATGGAAGGCCGCTTTGGCGACATCCGCGTCGCGCCGCTCTATGCCCGCGAGGGCACCGCCGCCTCGCGCGTCATCGTCCAGGGGGTCAAGGGCTCGAAGGCACCGATGCAGCTTGCTGCCGGGCCTCGTCCTGCACGATGCGACAGCTCGCAGTTCACCCCCGAAGCCGAAGCCGATCCTCCGCGACGGCATGGCCTGGCGCCTGCGCTGACCTTGCCCGGATACCGGCGCGCTGCCTATCTGAGGCGCCATGGCCAAGCGAAGCTTTCTCTCGCGCCTTATTCCGCTGCGCTTCCGCAAGTCGGTTCCCGCTCGTCCATGTGGTGCGGCTGCATGGTGCGATCGGCATCGGCACGCCGCTCAGGCCGCCGCTCACCGCTCAAGGATCGTCGACGATGCTCTGGAGCGCGCCTTTTCCCGCAAGGGACATGGCGGCCGTGGCGCTGTCGATCAATTCGCCCGGCGGCTCGGCGGTCCAGTCGGCGCTCATCCACCGCCGCATCCGCGCCCTCGCCGATGAACACAAGGTTCCGGTCTTCGTCTTCTGCGAGGATGTGGCGGCTTCCGGCGGCTATTGGCTCGCCTGCGCCGGCGATGAGATCTATCGCCGATGAAAGTTCGATCGTGGGCTCGATCGGCGTCATCGCCGCGGGCTTCGGCTTCGTCGAGGCGCATCGCCAAGCTCGGCATCGAGCGCCGCGTCCACACGGCTGGTGAGAACAAATCCATTCTCGATCCTTTCCAGCCCGAAAAGAAGGAGGACGTCGCAGCGCCTCCTCGCTCTGCAGGCCGACGTGCACGAGGCCTTCAAGTCGCTGGTCCGCGCACCGCCGCGACGGCAAGCTCAAGGGTGAAGACAACGGAACTGTTTTCCGGCGCCTTCTGGTCCGGCCGCCAGGCGCTCGATCTCGGACTGATCGACGGCATCGGCCACCTGCATGAGGTGCTGCGCCGGAAATTCGGCGACAAGGTGGTGATTCGTAACCTTTCGCCGTCGCCGGGCTGGGGCTTGCGGCGTCTGGGCTTCGGCGCCGCCGCCGATATTCCGGAACAGACCTTGGACGCGCTGGAAACGCGTGCATTGTGGTCGCGTTTCGGGTTATGATTACAGCCGGTTGGGGACCAACGGAGGTTCGCATGTTTTTTGCCAAGACCATTGCCGTCCTTCTCGCCGGTGTCTTCACCGTCGCGGCGCTCAGGCGTCTCATGGCTGCCTTTGAGGCCGCCAAGCCGCAGGTGAAGCCGGTGCAGAACCCGCCTCCGCTGACCAGGCTCCGCCAGGACCCGCGCACTGGCGTCTATTATCCCGAGAGCTGATCGCCAGACTTTTCCTTGACCCTGTAGGGAGGCCCCCCTAGTTTCCGCGCCAATTCGCGGCACAGGGGCCATGACACCGCAACCCGCCAAATCCTTTCAGGACCTGATCCTCACGCTCCACCAATATTGGAGCGCGCAAGGGCTGCGTCATTCTGCAGCCCTACGACATGGAAGTGGGCGCGGGCACCTTTCATCCGGCGACGACGCTGCGCGCCGTCGGGCCGAAGCCCTGGGCGGCGGCCTACGTGCAGCCCTCGCGCCGCCCCAAGGATGGCCGCTATGGCGAAAATCCCAATCGCCTGCAGCACTATTACCAGTATCAGGTGATCATCAAGCCGTCGCCGCCGGATCTTGCAGGAGCTCTATCTGGGCTCGCTCTACGCGATCGGCATCGATCCCAAACTGCATGACATCCGCTTCGTCGAGGACGATTGGGAAAGCCCGACGCTCGGCGCCTGGGGGCTCGGCTGGGAAGTCTGGTGCGACGGCATGGAAGTCTCGCAGTTCACCTACTTCCAGCAGGTGGGCGGCCTCGATTGCTTTCCCGTCTCCGGCGAGCTCACCTACGGCCTCGAGCGCCTCGCCATGTATGTGCAGGGCGTCGACAATGTCTACGATCTGAATTTCAACGGCCGCGAGGCGCGAGGAGCGCATCACCTATGGCGATGTCTTCCTGCAGGCCGAACAGGAATTTTCGCGCTTCAATTTCGAATACGCCGACACCGAAATCCTGCTCCAGCATTTCGAGGATGCCGAGAAGGAATGCAAGGCGCTGCTCGAGGCGGGCGACAAGGGCGAGCCGCCACGAGCTGGCGCTGCCGGCCTATGACCAGTGCATCAAGGCGTCCCACGTCTTCAACCTGCTCGATGCGCGCGGCGTCATCTCGGTCACCGAGCGCCAGGCCTATATTCTGCGCGTCCGCGACCTCGCCAAGGGCTGTTGCGAGGCCTGGTCGAAGACGGCGGGCGGAGGAAGTCCATGAACAAGGGACAGATCGCCCAGAAATCGCCGATCGTCATCGAAGTCGAAGCCGGCAAGGATTACTGGTGGTGCGTCTGCGGCAAGTCCCAGAGTCAGCCCTTCTGCGACGGCAGCCACAAGGGCTCCGAGTTCCGCCCGTTGCAATGGACCGCCGACGCCTCGGGCCGCAAATTCTTCTGTGCCTGCAAGCAGACCAACAATCGCCCTTTCTGCGACGGAACCCACAAGACGCTTTGACACCTGACACCTGATAATGCCTGAACTCCTGCTCGAACTCTTCTCCGAGGAAATCCCCGCCCGCATGCAGGCGAAGGCGGCGGAAGATTTGCGCGCGCTCGTCACCAATGCGCTGGTCGATGCGGGCCTCACCTATGAGGGCGCGCAGGCCCATGCCACGCCGCGCCGTCTCGTGCTCTCGGTCGAAGGCCTCAACGCCAAGGCCGCCGATATGCGCGAGGAACGCAAAGGTCCGCGCATCGATGCGCCGCAAGCCGGCGATCGACGGCTTTCTCAAATCGACCGGCCTGAAGCTCGATGATCTGACGGTTCAGGACGACAAGAAGGGCAAATTCTATATCGCCACGATCCGCAAAGCCGGGCCGTGCCGCGACCGATGTGATCGCCGAAATCGTGCCCGACGTCGATCCGCAAATTCCCCTGGCCCAAATCCATGCGCTGGGGCGCCGGTCAACTTGCGCTGGGTGCGGCCGCTGCAATCGATCCTCTGCACCTTCGACGGCGAGGTCGTGCCCTTCGAGATCGACGGCATCGCCATCGCGGCAACACCACGCGCGGCCATCGCTTCATGGCGCCGGAGAAATTCGCGGTGCGCCGCTTCGAGGACTATGCCGCAGAAGCTCCACAAGGCCAACGTCATGGTCGATGCGACGGCGCCGCGCCGAAACCATCCGCGCCGAGGCGCGCAATCTCGCCTTCGCGCAAGGCCTCGAACTGATCGAGGATGAAGGCGCTGCTGAAGGAAGTCGCGGGCCTCGTCGAATGGCCGGTGGTGCTGATGGGCGCGTTCGACGAGAAATTCCTCGACGCTGCCGCCGGAAGTGATCGTCACCTCGATCAAGAACCACCAGAAATGCTTCGCGCTCCGCAATGACGCAAGACCGGCAAGCTCGCCAACCGCTATCTGCTCGTCTCCAACATGGTCGCCACCGACGGCGGCAAGCAGATCGTCGCCGGCAACAACAAGGTCATCGCCGCGCGCCTGTCGGATGCGAAATTCTTCTGGGACCAGGACCGCAAGACCCCGCTCGAAGACCTGCTGCCGAAACTCGACAGCATCACCTTCCACGCCAAGCTCGGCAGCCAGGGCGAGCGCGTCAAGCGCATCGAAGCGCTGGCCGGAGAAATCGCCAAGACGATCGGCGCCGATGTCGAGAAGGCCAAACTCGCCGCACGACTTGCCAAGGCCGATCTCGTCACCGGCATGGTCGGCGAATTCCCCGAACTGCAGGGCCTGATGGGCCGCTACTACGCGCTCGATCAGGGCATCGACCCGGAAGTCGCCGACGCCATCCGCGACCACTACAAGCCGCAGGGCCCGACGCGATTCGATTCCCGTCTCGAAAGTCGGTCAGGCCGTGGCGCTCGCCGACAAGCTCGACACGCTGGTCGGCTTCTGGGCCATTGACGAAAAGCCGACAGGATCGAAAGATCCTTATGCGCTGCGGCGCGCGGCGCTTGGTGTTATCCGGTTATTGCTCGAGACACTCAAATTGCGTCTATCCGCTTATTGAGCAGCATATTGATCGAGCGATGTCGATTGAGCAAGTCGCGGAATCGAAGCACGCGGCGTCACCGCAAGGCGTTGGTCAGGCACTGAATGGAATGGTCGGCAGACTTTATCCTTGGTATGGACCTCCTCGCCTTCTTCGCCGACCGCCTCAAAGTCTATCTCCGCGAGCAGGGCGCGCGCCACGATCTGATCGATGCCGTCTTCTCGCTCGGCGGACAGGACGATCTGCTGATGATCGTCAAGCGCGTCGAGGCGCTGTCGAAATTCCTCGACAGCGACGACGGCAAGAATCTCCTCGCCGGCGTCAAGCGCGCCATCAACATCCTCAAGATCGAGGAGAAGAAGGACGGCCGCACCTATCGATGGCGACGTGCGACCCGATCTCCTGATCAAGGGCGAGGAGAAGGCGCTGCATTCGGCGATCACCATCGCCGATCGGCCGGGCCCGCAAGGCCATCGAGGCCGAAGATTTCGAAGCCGCCATGCGGGCGATCGCCAAGCTGCGCGGCCCCGTCGATGCCTTCTTCGACAAGGTGACGGTCAACGACAAGGACGCCACCTTCCGCGACAACCGCCTGAAACTTCTCAACCGCATCCGCGCCGCGACGCTGGAAGTTGCCGATTTCTCCAAAATCGAAGGCTAAGTGATGAGCCTGTCAGCTGCCGCGCCCACGCCCGATAGTGCATATGCCTGGTGGCGGCTCGCCATATCGCTGGCGCTCGCTACCATCGGCGGCATCGGCATCTGGTCGGCGGTCGTGGTGCTGCCGACCATTCAGGTCGAATTCGGCATCGACCGGGCCGGCGCCTCGCTCCCCTTCACGGTGACGACCATCGGCTTTGCGATTGGTGGCGTCCTCATGGGCCGTGTCGCTGACCGTTTCGGCATCACGGTTCCGCTGTTCCTCGGCGCCATCGCCTTGGGGGCGGGGTTCATTCTCGCAGCCCTCTCAGGCAGCTATCTGCAATTCCTGATCGTTCAGGCCGTGCTGATCGGCCTGCTCGGCTCCTCGGCCACTTTCGGGCCGCTGGTCGCCGATGTTTCGCTGTGGTTTCACAAGCGGCGCGGCATCGCCGTCGCCATTGCGGCGAGCGGCAATTATGTGGCCGGAACCGTCTGGCCGCCCTTCCTGCAATATGCCATCGAATCCTATGGCTGGCGCCCCGTTTATGTCGCGATCGGCATCCTCTGCGTCGTCACCATGATGCCGCTGGCGCTGCTGTCTGAAGCCGCGTCCCACTTTCGATGACCGGGCGAGCCCGGCCAGCAGCCCGCGAGGCGCCAGCGGGCTTCTGCCGCGGCCTGCCTTCCTGCAGCCGCTTCTGGTCTTGGCCGGTCTTGCCTGCTGTGTGGCCATGTCGATGCCGCAGGTTCACATCGTCGCCTATTGCGCCGATCTGGGCTATGGCCCGGCGCGCGGTGCCGAGATGCTGGCGCTGATGCTGGGCTTCGGCGTGGTGAGCCGGCTTGCTTCGGGTGCGATTGCCGACCGAATCGGCGGTGTCGGCACCTTGATTGTCGGCTCATTCCTGCAATGCCTGGCGCTCTTGTTCTACATCCCCTTCGATGGGCTCGCCTCGCTCTACATCGTCTCGGCCTTTTTCGGCCTCGCGCAGGGCGGCATCGTGCCGAGCTATGCGCTCATCGTGCGCGACTATTTCCCGGCCCGCGAGGCGGGAAGCCGCATCAGCCTGGTGCTCACCGCCACCGTCCTCGGCATGGCGCTCGGCGGCTGGATGTCGGGCGAGATTTACGATTTGACCGGCTCCTACCAAGCGGCCTTCCTCAATGGCATCGCCTGGAACCTGGTGAACATGGCGATTGCCGTCTGGCTGCTCATGGGCCGCTCACGCCGCAGATCCGCTTTCGCCACTTGACCGCCCTTCTGCAACATGATTGTTGCATCGCAGCATTGCAGAGGTTCGGGCATGGCGGAAAAACTCGTCTATCGTTTTGGCGGAGGCCAGGCCGAAGGCCGCGCCGAAATGAAGGACCTGCTCGGCGGCAAGGGCGCCAATCTCGCCGAGATGGCCAATCTCGGCCTGCCCGTGCCGCCCGGCTTCACCATCACCACCGAAGTCTGCACCGGCTATCTACCGCAGTAATGCGTCAGTACCCGGACGCACTTGACCGGCGAGGTCGATGCCGCCCTGGCCGAAGTCGGCGAGCGTGGTCGGCGCGCAATTCGGCGATCCCGAAGAAGCCGCTCCTCGTCTCGGTGCGCTCCGGCGCCCGCGCCTCGATGCCGGGCATGATGGACACGGTCCTCAATCTCGGCCTCAACGACGAAACCGTCGAGGGACTGGCCGCGCCGCGCCGACGACCGCCGCTTCGCCTATGACAGCTATCGCCGCTTCATCCACATGTATTCGGACGTCGTGCTGGGCGTCGAGCATCACCGAATTCGAGGATATTCTCGGCGAGCTTCAAGGACGAGAAGGCGCTACGCCCTCGATACCGAGATTTCCGCCGATGAATGGCTGGCGCTCATCGCCCGCTACAAGGCGCTGGTCGAGGAGCACACCGGGCAAGCCCTTCCCGCAGGATGTGCATGAGCAGCTCTGGGGCGCGATCGGCGCCGTCTTCCAGTCCTGGATGTCGGCGCGCGCCATCACCTATCGCAAGCTCCACAATATCCCCGAGGATTGGGGCACCGCCGTCAATGTCCAGGCGATGGTGTTCGGCAATCTGGGCGAGACCTCGGCGACCGGCGTTGCCTTCACCCGCAATCCCTCGACCGGCGAGAAGGCGCTCTACGGCGAGTTCCTCGTCAATGCGCAGGGCGAGGATGTGGTGGCCGGCATCCGCACGCCGCAGAACATCACCGAGAACGGCGCGCCTCGAGGCAGGCTCGACGGCACCGTCGCTCGAAGCGCTGATGCCCGCAACCTTCAGCGAGCTCGAGCGCCGCCTTTGCGACAGCTCGAGCGCCATTATCGCGACATGCAGGACCTCGAATTCACCATCCAGGACGGCAAGCTGTGGATGCTGCAGACGCGCACCGGCAAGCGCACCGCCAGGGCGGCGCTCAAGATCGCCGTCGACATGGCGAGCGAGGGGCTGATCACCCGCGAGGATGCGGTGATGCGCATCGATCCCGCCTCGCTCGACCAGCTCCTGCATCCGACCCTCGATCCCAAGGCCAAGCGCGAGGTCATCGCCACCGGCCTGCCCGCTTCGCCGGGTGCCGCCTCGGGCGAGATCGTCTTCGATTCGGACGAGGCCGAGCGGCTGAAGGCGATGGACCGGCGCGTCATCCTGGTGCGCATCGAGACGAGCCCCGAGGACATTCACGGCATGCATGCCGCCGAAGGCATCCTCACCACCCGCGGCGGCATGACCTCGCACGCCGCCGTCGTCGCCCGCGGCATGGGCAAGCCCTGCGTGTCGGGCGCCGGCGCGCTCCGCATCGACTATCGCAGCAGGCACCCTCAGCGCCGCGGGCGTCAGTCTGAAAAAAGGCGATATCGTCACCATCGACGGCTCGACCGGCCAGGTCATCAAGGGCGAGGTCGCCACCATCAAGCCGGAGCTCTCCGGCGATTTCGCCACGCTCATGGCATGGGCCGATGCGGTCCGCCGCATGAAGGTGCGCGCCAATGCCGAAACGCCGCTCGATGCCCGGGCCGCCCGCGAATTCGGCGCCGAAGGCATCGGCCTCTGCCGCACCGAGCACATGTTCTTCGAGGCCGACCGCATCGCGCGGTGCGCGAGATGATCCTTGCCGGCAAGGAGCCAGAGCCGGCGCGCGGCACTCGCCAAGATCCTGCCCATGCAGCGCGACGATTTCATCGAGCCCTGTTCGAAATCATGGCGGGCCTGCCGGTCACCATCCGTCTGCTCGATCCGCCGCTGCATGAATTCCTGCCGCAGGCCGATGCACGAGATCGAGGAAGTGGCCGACGCCATGAACGCCGATGCCGGAGATCCTGCGGGCCCGCGTCGCCGAACTGCACGAGTTCAATCCGATGCTCGGCCATCGCGGCGTGCAGCCTGGCGATTTCCTATCCGGAGATCGCCGAGATGCAGGCCCGCGCCATTTTCGAGGCGGCGGTCGAAGTCGGCCGGCGCACCGGCAAGGCGCCGATCCCGGAAGTCATGGTGCCGCTGGTTGCCGCCAAGGCCGAACTCGATCATCGTCCGCGATCGCATCGTCGCGGTCGCCGAGGCGGTCGCAGAACGAAACCGGTGTCAAGATCGATTATCTCGTCGGCACCATGATCGAGCTGCCGCGCGCCGCCTTGCGCGCCGGCGAGATCGCCGAGACCGCGGAGTTCTTCTCCTTCGGCACCAATGATCTGACGCAGACCACCTTCGGCATCAGCCGCGACGACAGCGCCCGCTTCATCGGCGAATACACGGCCAAGGGCATCTTCAAGACCGATCCCTTCGTCTCCCTCGATATCGAAGGGGTGGGCGAACTGGTGAAGATCGCCGCCGAGCGCGGCCGCGACGGCCGCGCGCCGACATCAAGCTCGGCATTTGCGGCGAGCATGGCGGCGATCCGGCCTCGATCCGCTTCTGCGAGGACGGTCGGCCTCGACTATGTTTCCTGCTCGCCCTACCGCGTGCCCATCGCCCGGCTCGCCGCGGCCCAGGCAAGTCTCGCCAAGGTCCCTGAATGTTCCGCAATCGGCCGGGAACTTAACCATTCATCAACCTTGTGGGCCGAATGGCTTAATAGCTGGACAGCTTTGGGTTGCCGGCATGGTTAACCTATGCTAAACGCCATAGGGTATAAGCTACCGTCGATTTAAATGATGCCGCAGTCATGCGGCCCACGGTAGGACGAGGGGAAGTGAGATAAAGCAGGGCGGATCCAGAGGCCGGACGGACCAGCCTATCGCGGGATAGTCGCCGCGCGCAGGAAGCGCGGTCTGGTGCGCGAATATGGCCCCATTGCGTTCGGCGGCGCCATGCTGGTTGCGGCCTTTGCCTTTGCCGGCAATTACATGGGCCAGAATGCCGATGCGCATAATGCCATGCCCGACGAATCGCTGGATGTAGTCGTGGCGCCCACCACGTCGATCATCGCCAAGGGCTCGCTTCTGCCCGATGGCGGCAACTTCGATCTCGGTCAATCTCAACGGTCCTCGAGCAAGCAAACCGTCGTCAGCCAAGGCAAGGGCGATTATGTCGACCGCGACCGGGTCATTGCCATTCGCATTGAGCCCGCCGCCGTCGAACTGACCCCGAAGCGGATCGAATCGGCGGTGCAGCGTCTTGCCATGACGCCGCCAGTCTGCCAAGATCGAGAAGACCTTCAAGCTGAAGCGCGGCGAGAAGCAGAAGGTCATCGCCCAGCGCCGCATCCGGCTCGCCGAAGAAAATTGCCTCGCCCGCGCCATCTATTTCGAGGCCCGCTCCGAATCGGAACTGGGCCAGCTCGCGGTGGCCAAGGTGATCCTCAATCGCGTCAAGGATCCGGATTATCCCAAGACGATTTGCGGCGTCGTCTATCAGGGTTCCGACCGCCGCAATTCCTGCCAGTTCTCCTTCGCCTGCGACGGCCTGCCCGACGATGTGAAGCAGCCGGGCGCCTGGGTCGCGGTCCAAGCACGTGGCGCAAAAGGCGCTGGCCGGCGACCAGACGGTGCGCGTCATCGGCACCGCCACCAACTATCATGCCGACTACGTCAATCCGAAATGGGCGAAGAGCATGAAGCGCCTGATCAAGATCGGCCGCCACATCTTCTATTCCGACACCTGATAGCAGTTTCAGGTCTTAATCCACGAGGCGCCCCGGTGGCGCCTTTATTATTTGCGGTAGAGTGGAGCGAAAGGAGATGCCATGGCCTGGAAAGAAACGCAGCGGCACCGCCTGGACCTATTTTCGAAGGCGAGTGGCACGAGGGCAATCCCATGATCATGGGGCCGATGACCCATGCGCCGTGGCTCGGCTCCTGCGTCTTCGACGGCGCCCGCGCCTTCGAAGGCGTTGCCCCCGATCTCGACCGGCACTGCCAGCGCATCGTCCGCTCGGCCGAAAGCTTCGGCCTCAAGATCGCTGAAGGAGGCCGGCGAGATCGAGGAGATCATCCGCGACGGCATCGCCAAATTCCCCAAGGGCGCCGCGCTCTATCTGCGCCCCATGTTCTGGGCCGAAGACGGCTTTGTCGATGTCGATCCCGAATCGACGCAATTTTCCGTCTCGGTCTATGATTCGCCGCTGCCCGAGCCGAGGGGTTTCTCCATCACGCTCTCGTCCTTCCGGCGGCCCTCCATCGAATATGCGCCGACCGATGCCAAGGCGGCCTGCCACTATCCCAATTCCGCCCGCGCCATGCGCGAAGCGCGCGCCCGCGGCTTCGACAATGCGGTGATGCTCGATGCGCTCGGCGCATGTATCGGAACTCGCGACCGCCAATATCTGGCTGGCCAAGGACGGCGAGGCCCACACGCCGGTTCCCAATGGCACTTTCCTCAATGGCATCACGCGCCAGCGGGTCATTGCACTTTTGCGCGGCGCCGGCGTCACCGTGCACGAACGCTCGATCCGCTGGCAGGAATTTCTCGATGCCGATGAAGTCTTCTCGACCGGCAACTACGCCAAGGTGATGCCGGTGACGCGCATCGAGACCCGCAATCTCCAGCCCGGCCCCATCTTCGCCAAGGCCCGCGAACTCTACTGGGACTTCGCCCATTCCGGCCGCTGAGCAACTCAATTACCGTCATTTCCCCTTCTCCCCTCCGCCTTCGGAGGGGAGAAGGTGGCGCGCAGCGCCGGATGAGGGGCCTCTCTCCGCGAGTCGAATTGTCAGTCAGTGCAATCGGAATCACACCCCTCATCCGGCCTTCGGCCACCTTCTCCCCGCACTGCGTGCAGGGAGAAGGGGAACTTTTGGATCGTCAGTGCCGCACGGGGACTTCTCTCCCAGTACTACACCCCCGGATCGAGAAAGAACGGCCTGCCTTCATCGGCATTTTGGCCGCGGCCGATCCGGTCGATGGCGCTGAGCATGCGGCCGTTGCGGCCGAGCAGGCGGTCGGCATGGGAGACGATCAGCCGGTTCGGCGTCGCTGAGGGCGAAGCCTCGCGCAGTTCCCAGGCAAGTTCCTCTTCATCCGCCCTGGGCCTGAGCAGGCACATGGCCGTATAGGCCGCCGCCGTCGAGCGGCTGATGCCGGCCCAGCAATGGATCAGCATGGGCTGGCCGCGGTCCCAGGTCTTGAGAAAGCCGACGAGCCGTTCGGCATCGCTCAGGCGCGGCGCGGTGAAGCCGTCGGCCTCCTCGATGATGTCGTGAAAGGTCAGCCTCAGATGGCGATCCGCTGCGATGCCGTTGAAACTCCGGTGTGGCGTCTCGGGGCCGAGCAGGCTCACCACATGGCCGACCCCGTGCGCGTCGACCAGCGGCTGGACCGAATTGAGAGGACAGACGATGATCATGGCTTACAGCAGTTGCTTGAACTTCTTCAGATACTGCGCCGCCGCATCGTTGGGCGCCAGCGGCTTCAAATGCAGGAACTTGCGCGAACCCTCGCCGTCGAGGCCGCGCGGCCGGCCGAAGAATTTCTCCGCCTCCGGGACCGCGAAGCCGGCAAGCTGGGTGGCTTCGAGATAGGCGGCCATCCGGTCGGCCTTCTTGATGGCGATTTCGAGGTCCTCTGGCGTCGTGGGCCGGCAGGCCGAAGCGGATATGGATGGCGGCGAGCAGCCTGTGTTCGAAGGCCTTGTAGTCGACGCCGAGCGCCGCCTTGAACGGCGAGATCATGTCGCCGATCACATATTCCGGCGCATCGTGCAGAAGCGCCATGAGCCGCGCATGGCGGTCGAGATCGCGGTCGAGATGGCTGGCGATCTGCTCGACGAGCACGCAGTGCTGGGCCACCGAGAAGGCATGGTCGCCCTTGGTCTGGCCGTTCCAGCGCGCCACGCGGGCGAGCCCATGGGCGATGTCCTCGATCTCGATGTCGAGCGGCGAGGGATCGAGCAGGTCGAGCCTGCGCCCCGACAGCATGCGCTGCCAGGCGCGCGGTTCCGTTGCCATGTTAGCGTGGCCAGGGATCTTCACCGCATCATGGCGGTGGCAATCGACAGATGATCGTTGACCAGCCCGCAGGCCTGCATGAAGGCATAGACGATGGTCGGCCCGACAAAACGGAAGCCGCGTTTCTTCAGGTCCTTGGAGATTTTCTCGGCGAGGGGCGTGGCCGCCGGAACCTGCCGGAGGCCGCGGAACCGGTTCTGCACCGGCTTGCCGTCGATGAAATCCCACAGGTAGGCGGAGAAATCGGGAATCGCCAGATAGGCCTTGGCATTGCTGACGCTGGCTTCGATCTTCGCCCGGTTGCGCACGATGCCGGCATCCTTCATCAGGCGCTGCAAGCTTTGCGCTTGTCATAGCGCGCCATGGTCTCCGGATCGAAACCGTCGAAGGCGCGGCGGAAAGCCTCGCGCTTGCGCAGGATGGTGATCCACGAGAGCCCGGCCTGGAAGCCGTCGAGCAGCAGTTTTTCGAACAGCGCCCGCGAATCATATTCGGGCACGCCCCATTCCGTCGTCGTGATAGGCGACATAGAGCGGGTCGGTGCCGCACCAGCTGCAGCGGCAGATGCCGTCCTTGTGAACCACCGCTGGCATCTCAATCGCCATTTCCAGCTCCAGGCACGTCATAGCGCGCCCAGCGCGGTTTTATGACGCGCATCCCGACACCTGCCGTCAGCAGCGGTGCCTGTCGCCTCGGCCAGCCGGTCGAGGCGGAGGAGGGCCAGCGCATGCATGCCTCGCCGATGACAGCAGCGTGCCGATAATCTTGCCGCCGGCTTTGATCGTCGCTGCCCTTGGCCGGTGCCGCGCCATCGAGATGCACCGGCAGGATGCGGCTGCGCGCCGTGGCCGCGATGCTCCATGCGCGAGACCACTTCCTGGCCGACGTAGCAGCCCTTGTTGAAACTCACCGCGCCGAGCTGATCGAGATTGGCCTCATGCGGGAAGAATTCGCCCGAGCCGAGATCGGCGTCGCTGTCGGCGAGGCCCAGCGCGATGCGGGCCGCGTCATAGCCCGAGCCCTGCCGGCAGCGTGCCCTCTGCGGCAATCACCCGCCAGCCCATGAGCGGCGTCGCGTGGATCGCATAAGCGATAGGCCCGTGGCGGCGCTTGACGGCGAAACGCCCACCTCGCAGATCGCTCAGATCGGCGATCGTCACCTTGGCCCGCAGCTTGTAGAACGTCGAGCCGCTTGATGAGCTCCGCCTGCTGCGACGCGGCGCAATCGAGCAAGAAAGCCGTCGCCGTCCTTGCACGACGAAGAAATCGAACAGGATCTTGCCCTGCGGCGTCAGCAGCGCGGCATAGGCGGCCTCGCCCGGCCGCAAGCCCCTCGATATCGGCGGTCACCAGATTTGCAGGAAATGCCGTGGCCTCCGGCCCGTCGATCCGCAAGACCGACCGCTCCGGCCGGCGGCTGCAGTGAAAAGGACTGTTCTGGCATTGCTGTTGCGTCGCTCGCCGTCCACATTTACGTATGCGGCCGAGGCACAATCAAGGAAGCTCCATGGCATTCACGGCCGATCTCGTTCTGAAAGGCGGAACCGTCGTCAACCATGATGGCGTGGGCGTCCGCGATGTGGCGATCCGCGACGGCCGCATTGCCGGGATCGGCAGTTTCGCCGACTTCGCCAGGCGGGCGAGACGATCGATTGCAGCGGGCCTTCACATCCTGCCCGGCGTCATCGACACCCAGGTGCATTTCCGCGAGCCCGGCGCCGAGCACAAGGAAGACCTCGAAACCGGCGGCCGCGCCGCGGTCATGGGCGGCGTCACCGCCGTCTTCGAAATGCCCAATACCAAGCCGCTGACCGTCACGGCCGAGGCGCTTGCCGACAAGGTCCGCCGCGCCACGCAACCGCATGTATTGCGATTTCGCCTTCTATCATCGGCGGCACGCGCGAGAATGTCGGCGAGCTGGCCGAGCTCGAACAGCTGCCCGGCTGCGCCGGCGTCAAGGTCTTCATGGGCTCGTCGACCGGCGAACTGCTGGTCGAGGACGATGAGGGCGTTGCCGCGCATCCTGGCGCAACATCACGCGCCGCGCCGCCTTCCACAGCGAGGACGAATTCCGCCTGCGCGCCAGCGCATGAGCGAACAGCGCGCCGGCGATCCCGTCGAGCCATCCCGTCTGGCGCGATGCCGAGGCCGCGCGGCTCTCGCACCGAGCGCCTGCTCGCGCCTGGCGCGCCGAGCCGGCAAGCGCATCCATGTGCTGCATGTCTCGACCGCCGAGGAAATGCCGCTGCTCGCCGCCAACAAGGATATCGCCACCGTCGAGGTGACGCCGCATCATCTGACCTTCTCGGCCGATGATTACGCCCGGCTCGGAACCCTGCTGCAGATGAACCCGCCGGTGCGCGAGGCGCACCATCGCGACGCCCTGTGGCGGGCGCTGCAATCGGGCATCGTCGATGTGCTGGGCTCCGATCACGCGCCGCACACGCTGGAGGAAAAGGCCAAGCCCTATCCCGCATTCGCCCTCCGGCATGCCGGGCGTGCAGACCCTGGTGCCGGTCATGCTCGATCATGTGAACAAGGGCCGCCTCTCCATCGAGCGCTTCGTCGATCTCACCTCGCCATGGGCCGGCGCGCATTTTCGGCATCGCCGGCAAGGGCCGCATCGCCGAAGGCTATGACGCCGATTTCACCATCGTCGATCTCAAGCGCCGCCGCGAGATCGACCAACGACTGGATCGAAAGCCGTTGCGGCTGGACGCCCTATGACGGCATGAAGGTGACCGGCTGGCCGCATCGGCACGATCGTGCGCGGCCGCCGCGTCATGTGGGAAGGCGAGATTGATCGGCGAGGCCCAGGGCCGGCCCGTCCGTTTCATCGAAGCATTGCCTGCGCAAAGGACAAACCATGACCGACACCTTCCGCGCCATCCTGATTGGCAAGACCGACAGCCGGCCAGAGGCTCGAGTTCGTCGACTCTGACCGAAGCCGATCTGATGGAGGGCGACGTCACCGTCGACGTCAGCCATTCCTCGGTCAATTACAAGGATGGCCTGGCGGTCACCGGCAAGGCCCCGATCATCCGCAAATTCCCGCTGATCCCCGGCGTCGATTTCGCCGGCACGGTGACGAAGTCCTCGCCACCCGAACTGGAAGCCGGGCGACAAGGTCATGCTCAATGGCTGGGGCGTCGGCGAAAGCACCATGGCGGCTTTGCCGAACTGGCCCGCGTCTCCGGCGACTGGCTGGTGCCGGTGCCGGAAGGCTGGACCCGCGCCGATGCCATGGCGGTCGGGCGTTGCCGGCTATACCGCCATGCTGTGCGTCATGGCGCTGGAAGAGCAGGGGGTGAAGCCCGGCGACGGCGAAATCCTGGTGACCGGTGCCGCCGGCGGCGTCGGCTCCGTTGCCATCGCCATTCTCGCCAAGCTCGGCTACCGGGTCGTGGCCTCGACCGGCCGCCCGGCGGAAGAAGCCTTCCTCAAAGGCCTCGGCGCCGCCGACGTCATCGACCGCAATGAATTCAGCGCGCCCGGTGAAGCCGCTCGCCAAGATCGCGCTGGGCCGGCGCCATCGATTCGGTGGGCTCGGTGACGCTCGCCAATGTGATCTCGCAGATCAATCCGGAAGGCACGGTCGCCGCCTGCGGCCTGGCCCAGGGCATGGATCTGCCGACGTCCGTTGCGCCCTTCATCCTGCGCGGCGTGAAACTCATCGGCATCAATTCGGTGACCACGCCGCTGCCGCGCCGCCTAGAGGCCTGGCGGCGCATCGCCCGCGATCTCGACCTCGCCAAGCTCAAGGCGCTCACCACCCATGTGAAGCTCGACGATGTGCCGCGCGTCGCCGCCGATATCGTCGCCGGCCAAGTGCGCGGCCGCGTCGTCGTCGACATCCGCTAGCAGGGATTTGGGCTGACTTACTGGCGGGTTTTACCGACGCTGAATTCGCCGGTGCGGACGCGCTCTGGAAGCCTCGCGCAAATGGCGGCGACCGGCTCCTCGCCATAGTTGGCGATCATGTCGGAGAGGGCGGCGAAAATCGCCGCGGTGGCGATACAGTCGGGATCGAGGCCATCATAGACCGCCTCTTCCCACGCATCGAGAATATAACGGAGCGCCACATGCTTGGCCTCGTTCGCCTGCGCGGCGGGCATGGGTCTTGCGGAGAATTTCTGCATCTTGTCCAAGGCTTGCAAGTCCGGTGTCCCAGAGCATGTTCCGCTAAAGTGCACGCACTTTGGCGACAAGAACATGCTCGAAGCATTCAAGGTCAGCCGATGACTTGTCCTACCGTCATGGCATCCCACGGCGTTCACCATAGCAAACGCGGAGGCTGCGGCGACTCGTTCCTTAAACGAAGGTTAACGGGATAGATCGAATTGTTATCAAAGATTTAACAGCATACGGGCGCGCCTGATCGCCTCTGTCACATTGGGCGCGAAGGTGAGACTGGAGAGTTCCGCGGGCGAAACCCAGCGCACCGCCAGCGCGTCGCCGGCCGCTTCCGCCTGGCCGCTCCGCCACAGACCGGCATAGCAGGCAATCGCATAATGCAGTGTCACGGCACCCCCGTCGTCGCGCTGGATAATATCGAAGATCCCGGCCAGATGCTCGAGGTGGGCGGTAACTCCCGTCTCTTCGCCAAGTTCGCGCTGGGCTGCCGCCAGCGCCGTCTCGCCCGGCTCCACATGGCCGCCGGGCAGGCTCCAGAGGGCTTGGGCGGGCGGTTTGCCGCGCTGAACGATCAGCACCTGCCCGTCGCGGAAGACGCAGGCCGAAGCGCCGAGCCGGGGGAATTGTTGCGGGACACTCATCGGGAGTAGGCTTCCTCCATGTGCGGACTTTATAGCTTCAGAAGAAGCCCCGAGGAAACCCGGACGCTGTTCAACTATCTCGAGGAGCCGGATTTTCCGCCGCGCCAGTATGTGGCGCCGGGCGGCCCCATCGCCATCGTCCGCGCCGACAAGGGCGAGCGCCATTTCGCCTTGGTCCGCTGGGGACTGGTGCCGTCCTGGGTGAAGGAGATAAAGCCCGGCAAGCCGCTCATCAATGCCCGCGCCGAATCGGTGCTCGCCAAGCCCACCTTCCGCAATGCCATGAAACGCCGCCGCTGCCTCATTCCCGCCGACGGCTTCTATGAATGGACGGGCGATGTTCCGGGAAAGAAACAGCCATGGTTCATTCACCGGCCCGATGACGCACTCTTCGCTTTCGCCGGATTGTGGGAATATTGGATGGGCGCCGATGGCTCGGAACTCGAGACTGCCGCCATCATCACCGGCGAGCCAAACCAAACCATTGCCAAAATCCACAATCGCATGCCGGTGGTGATTGAACCGCAGGATTACGGCCGCTGGCTCGACGTCGAAAACGTCGAAGCCCTGGCCGCCTCGTCCTTGCTGAAGCCGGCGCCGGAGGACTACTTCATCGTCGAGCCCACTCGCATCGAGCGCACCGCACCGCCGCCGAAGCCGAAAGTCGAAAAGCCCACTCCGCAGATGAAACTGATTTGATGTGAGAACGAGGCACTCACAAATTCCCCCTCCCCCTTGTGGGGAGGGGCTAGGGGTGGGGGTCTGGTGGTGAGGCCGGAGCGACCCCACCCTTGATCCCTCCCCACAAGGGGGAGGGAGATATAGCTTATCGAGGAGGATGAAGCGCCATGGCGCAGGCGGAAATCGGCTTGATCGGCCTCGGTGTCATGGGCGGCAATCTGGCGCTTAATATCGCGGAGAAAGGTTTTCGCATCGCGGTCTTCAACCGTACCGTGGCGAGGACGCGCGAATTCCATGCACATGCCGGCAGCCTCGCCACCCGCATCGTGCCCTGCGAGACGCTCGAAGCTCTCGCCGCCGCCATCCGTCCGCCGCGCCCCATCATTCTCCTGGTCAAGGCCGGCGAAGCGGTGGACGAACAGATCGCCGGGCTCCGCCCGCACCTGGCACCCGGCGACATCGTCATCGATTCCGGCAATGCCAATTTCCGCGATACGCAGCGGCGCTCCTCGGATTTACAGAACTCAGGCCTCACTTTCATCGGCATGGGCATTTCCGGCGGCGAGGAGGGGGCTCGCCACGGCCCCTCGATCATGGTGGGCGGCACCGCGGAGTCCTACGGCCGCGTCGAAAAGGTGCTCACCGCCGTCGCCGCGAAATATAAAGGCGAGGCGTGCTCCGCCTGGCTCGGCCCCGACGGTGCCGGTCATTTCGTCAAGACCGTCCACAACGGCATCGAATATGCCGACATGCAGATGATCGCCGAAATCTACGGCATATTGCGCGACGGTCTCGGGCTCACGCCCGCCGCCATGAGCGCCATCTTCGCCCGCTGGAACGAGGGCCCGCTTCAATCCTATCTGATCGAGATCACCGCCGAGGTGCTGGCCGCAACCGATCCCGGCACGACCAGGCCCGTGGTCGATGTGATCCTTGATCGCGCCGGGCAGAAGGGCACCGGCCGCTGGTCGGTGATCGAGGCAGGGATGCTCGGCGTTCCGGCGACCGCCATGGAAGCCGCCGTCGCCGCCCGCAGTCTTTCGGCCTTGAAACCCGAGCGCGAAAAGGCGGCAGCCGCCTATCGCATTCCGCCTTCGCCCATCATTGTGAAAGGCCGCGAAGCATTGATCGCCGATCTCGAATTCGCCCTTCTGGCCGGCAAGATCGCGGCTTACGCGCAGGGCTTCGCCGTGATGGACACCGCGTCGCGCGAATTCGGCTGGAGCCTGCCCCTGGCCACTATCGCCAAAATCTGGCGGGCCGGCTGCATCATCCGCTCGCAGTTCCTGGGCCAGATTGCTTCAGCCTTCGCCGCCTCTGGTCCCTTGCCCAATCTTCTCTTGGCCCCGCCTTTCGTGGATCTGATGCGCCAGTCTCACGGCAACCTTCGCGCCGTCGTCTCCCGCGCTTCTGAAAGTGGTATACCGGTTCCCGCACTCTCCGCCGCACTCGCTTATTTCGATGTCTACCGCCAGGCCCGCGGCACCGCCAATCTCCTCCAGGCGCAACGCGATTTCTTCGGCGCCCACGGCTTTGAGAGAGTGGATACCCCCGGCCAACACCACGGGCCATGGAGCGAAGGGTAGTCGGCGTAACCCGCCCCTTTCCGTTTAGGGAAAATGCGAGCTAACTACTCCCCATTCGACAACTTTTTTTCCTAAACACTTCTTGACAATGTTCCTATTATGTTCTATTTGTCCTGCCGTCTCCTTCCCAAGGAGGGCGGTTCGCGAGCCGTCGTTGATCGGGGAAGGGGATGCGGGGCCTGAAATGGTTCTGTCTTTACGGAGGCAGGGCTTAACCAGGGACCACCGCCCACACTCCCTTTCGGCCCGCTGCGGCTGGAACTCCTTAGGTGGATAAAGGATGTCTCCGGGACGAAGTAAACGCCGGAAATGTCTGGAAGTCGGGTGTGGGTAAAGGTCAAAATCCGCGGCGCAGGTGGCCTGAAGAACCACTTGTTCCAATTTCTACTGTGGTGAAGGGCTGCCTGCGCCTTCCCTCCGCTCCCAAGAGCGGAACTTTCTCTCCCCGGCCGCCGGAAATGTCTCCGGGCCAGCAAGGGCGGAGCTATGTCCGATCATACACCTCCTCGGCTCGCCGACGAAAGCTCCTCAGCTTGAGGATAAGGAGAAAATGATCCGTAGACAGATTATTTCACTCAATCCTCCGCCCCATGCACAGAACCGGATTGATCTCATAGCCGAGCTTCTCGTAGAAGCCGCGGACCTCGTCGTTTTCGGCCCGCACCAGGAGATTGATCTTCCACACGCCGCGCTCGGCGAGCCAGGCTTCGGCGGCGCGCACCGCGGCCTTGCCCCAGCCCTGGCCGCGATTGCGGGGCTCGACCGCGACATAGTAGAGCATGCCGCGATGGCCGTCGTGGCCGACCATCACCGATGCGGCGATGGCGCCTTCGTGCCTCGCCGACGAGGATCGTCGAGTTCGCACCGGCGCGGGCGAAGGCGATGTCCTTCACGGATCGTTCCACGGCCGCGTCAGGCCGCAGGTCTGCCACAGTGCGACGACGGCCTCGACATCGGCATCCTCGATGGCGCGGAACGCGATCAATCGGGCAGCACCTTGCCGGGATTGAGGATGCCGTTGGGATCGAAGAGCCGCTTCACATCCGCATCATCTGCAGTTCCACCGGCGATTTGATCTCCCGCATGTGATCGCGCTTGAGCCGGCCGATGCCATGCTCGGCGCTGATCGAGCCGCCATGCTTCAGCACGACGGCGAAGACCGCCGTCGTTCATGTCGTGCCAGCGATCGAGATAGGCCTGCTTGTCCATGCCGACGGGCTGGCGTGACGTTGAAATGCAGATTGCCGTCGCCCATGTGGCCGAAGGCCATGACGCCGGGCATCCGGCCATGAAGCCATGCACCGCCGCAGTCGCCTCGGCGATAAATTGCGGCAGCCTGCGACACCGGCACCGAGACATCGTGCTTGATCGAACCGCCCTCGAATCTTCTGCGACTCCGGCATCAGTTCGCGGATCGCCCACAATTCGCTGGCGCTGGCTGTCCGACTGCGCCACCGTGGCATCGCTCGCCAGGCCGCGTGCCACCGCCTCTTCGAGGATGCGGAGAAAGCAACCTTCCGGCACATCGGCGAGTTCGGCGAGCACATACCAGGGCGAGCCTTGCGCAAGCGGATTGCGCACTCCCATGTGCTTGACCGTGAAATCCATGCCGATTGCGCGGAAGGAGCTCGAAGGCCACGGCGCGGTTGCCGCTCATCTCGCGCGTGAGCGACAGAAGATCGACCGCCGCCTGCGGAGTGGGCACCGCCACGAAGGCAGTCTCGTGCGATTTCGGCTTGGGAAAAAGCTTCAGCACCGCGGCGGTGATGATGCCGAGAGTGCCTTCCGCGCCGATGAACAGGTTCTTGAGATCGTAGCCGGTATTGTCCTTGCGCAGCCGCCGCAATCCGTTCCAGACCCGCCCGTCGGCCAGCACCACTTCGAGCCCGAGGCAGAGATCGCGGGCATTGCCATAGGCCAGCACATTGAGCCCGCCGGCATTGGTCGACAGATTGCCGCCGATGCGGCAGGAGCCTTCCGAGGCGAGGCTCAGGGGAAACAGCCGGTCCGCCGCATCGGCTGCCTCCTGCACCGATTTGAGCGTCGCGCCCGGCCTCGACCGTCATGGTGTTGTTGGCCGCATCGACCTCGACGATGCGGGTCATGCGGTCGAGCGACAGCAGCACCTCGTGTCCTGATTCGTGCGGGATCTGCCCGCCGACCAGTCCGGTATTGCCCGATTGCGGCACGATCGCCGTTCAGCGTTTCGTTGGCGATCGCCAGAATGCGCGAAACCTCTTCGGTCGAACCGGGACGCAGCACCATGGGCGACTTGCCGTGCCACAGGTCGCGCCATTCGTGCATGTAGCCGTCCATCTCGGCGGGCAACCGGATGGCGTATTTCTCGCCGATAATCGCGGCGAGGCGGGACAGCGTTTCCGCCGAAGGCTTGATGGTCATGTCGCTTCTCTTGGCGCCGCCGCGCGCATCAGCCGGTCGTTGATCGCTTCGCCGAGGCCATGATGCGGGATGGGAGCAACTGCGATTGTTTGGGCCCCCGTGGCGTCGATCTCATGCAGCAGGCGGAACAGATTGGCGGCTGCCTCCACCAGATCGGCCCGGGCGAAAGATTGTAGGGTCCGAAGTCGCGGGCCCCGAAACCCAGATAGACTTCGCCATTGCGTGGCGCGTTCGGCATGCAGGCGCAATTCGGCACGGGGCGCATAATGGCTGTCCAACTGGCCCGGGGCATGGGGCCGCGCCGCGCGGGCTTCGACATCGACGGGCGCGCCGAGCACGGCCTCGATGTCGCCGCGCGAAATCCCGCCCGGCCGCAAGATGGTTGGCCGCTCTCCCAGGAAACTCACGACCGTCGATTCAACCCCGACCTTGCAGCGTCCGCCATCGAGAATGATTGCCACCTTGTCGCCCAGTCCCTTGCGCACATGCTCGGCCGTCGTCGGGCTGACCCGGCCGGAGGGATTGGCGCTCGGCGCCACGACGGGCCGGCCCACCGCCCGCAACAATGCCAGTGCCATGGGATGGTCGGGCACCCGCAGCGCGATGCTGGACAAGCCCGGCGGAGGCCAGCAGCGACACCGGGCAGTCCTTTGCGCCGCGGCACCACGATCGTCAAAGGACCGGGCCAGAAGGCCTAGGCCAGCCGCTTCGCCTCCGCGGAGAATTGCCCAAGCCGGAAGGCGGCCTCCGCATCTGGCACATGGGAGATCAGCGGATTGAAGGCGGGCCTGCCCTTGGCCGCAAAGACCTGCGCCACCGCCCGGTCATTGGTCGCATCGGCGCCGAGGCCATAGACGGTCTCGGTCGGAAACGCCACGAGTTCGCCGTGCTTCAGGGCGTCGGCGGCGGCGGTAATATCGTTGACGGATGTCATTCAGGCGGCTCTATAGCAGGCGCCGATTTTTCCAGCTACCACAAGCCGATGCGCACCCTGCTCTTCACCCATCCGGCTTCGCTTGCCCATGCCACACCTGAGGGCCATCCCGAGCGCGTCGACCGCATCAGGGCAATCAACCAGAATCCTGGGCACCCCCGCCTTCGACGCTCTGATCCGCCGCGAGGCGCCCATGGGCGGCGATGAAGACATCCTGCGGGCCCATTCTCCTGACCCATCTTGCGCGCATCCGCTCCGCCGCACCCGAAGAGGGCATCGAATTCCTCGATCCCGACACCGTCATGTCGCCGGGCACACTGGAAGCGGCCCTGCGCGCCGTGGGTGCCGCCACCGCCGCCGTCGATGCAGTTTTCGCCGGCGAGGCCGACAATGCCTTCTGCGCCATGCGCCCGCCCGGCCACCATGCCGAAACGCAGCCGCGCCATGGGCTTCTGCCTCTTCAATCAGGCTGCCATCGCCGCCCACCATGCCCGCCATGTCCTATGGCGCCGAGCGCGTCGCCGTGGTCGATTTCGATGTCCACCACGGCAACGGCACCCAGGAGATTTTCTGGTCCGACCGCGAACCTCTTCTACGGCTCGACCCACCAGATGCCGCTCTATCCCGGCACTGGCGCGCGCCGGGAGACGGGGGTGGGCAATATCTTCAATGCGCCGCTCCGCGCCGGCGATGGCGGCGAGCAATTCCGCGAGGCCATGCGTTCGGTCGATCCTGCCCGCCCTTGATGCCTTCGGCCCCGATCTGGTGATCATCTCGGCCGGCTTCGATGCCCATCACCGCGATCCTCTCGGCAGCCTGCGACTGACCGAAGAGGACTTCGCCTGGGCGACGCTGAAGCTCATGGAGGCGGCGGACAAACATGCCGAAGGCCGCGTTGTGTCCGTTCTCGAAGGCGGCTATGACTTGCAAGGGCTGGCCGCATCGGTCGGCGTCCATGTGCAGGCGCTGATGCACGGCACGGGCGAATGGACCGGCGCACCGGACGATCAACAAACCGAGGACGATGTGCAATGACCGCCGTTGACGTCTCCACGCTCACCTTCGAGAAGGCGCTCGCCGAACTGGAGAACATCGTCGAGAAGCTCGAATCCGGCAAGGTCGATCTCGAGCAATCGATCTCGATCTACGAACGCGGCGAGGCGCTCAAGAAACATTGCGAAAAGCTGCTCAAGGATGCCGAGGCCCGCATCGAGAAGATCACTCTGAAGCCGGATGGCACGCCGGCCGGAACCGAGCCTCTGGACGTGGAGTGACGCGGCGGCGGCAACCGGGAATTCCCGATTGTCGTAGAAAGAAACTAGCCGACCTGGCCACGGTGCCGCAGGAAATGATCGGCCAGCACCAGCGCCATCATCGCCTCGCCGACAGGAACGGCGCGGATGCCGACGCAGGGGTCGTGCCGGCCTTTGGTGATAATGTCGGCGTCTTCACCAGAGGTGGTCACGGTTTTCCGTGAATTGAGGATCGAGGAGGTGGGCTTGACCGCAAAACGAACCACAATGTCCTGGCCTGTCGAAATGCCGCCCAGAATGCCGCCGGCATGGTTGGACAGGAATTCCGGCTTGCCGTGTCGCATGCGGATTTCATCGGAGTTTTCCTCGCCCGACAGGGCAGCGGAGGCAAAGCCTGCGCCGATCTCGACACCCTTGACCGCATTGATGCTCATCATGGCCGCGGCAATCTCCTGATCGAGCTTGCCGTAGACGGGCGCCCCCCAGCCGGCGGGAACGCCCGAGGCCGTCACTTCGATGACGGCGCCGCAGGACGAGCCGTTTTTGCGCACGCCGTCGAGATAGTCTTCCCAAAGCGCTGCCGCCTTGGCATCGGGGGTGAAGAAGGCATTGTGATCGACTTCCGACCAGTCCCAATTGGTGCGGTCGATCTTGTGCGGGCCCATCTGGACGAGCGCGCCGCGGATGGTGACGTCGGGAATGACCTTGCGCGCCACGCGCACCCGCCGCCACCCGTGCCGCCGTCTCCCGCGCCGAAGAGCGGCCGCCGCCGCGATAATCCCGCACTCCATACTTGGCCTGATAGGTCCAGTCGGCATGGCCGGGGCGGAACTTGTCGCGGATTTCGGCATAATCCTTGGAGCGCTGATCGACATTCTCGATCATCAGCATGATCGGCGTTCCGGTGGTCACCGGGCCGCCGGTGCGGTCGTCCTCGAAGACGCCGGAGAGAATTTTTACTTCATCCGGCTCGCGGCGCTGCGTGGTGAAGCGCGACTGCCCCGGCCGGCGCTTGTCGAGATAGGCCTGGATATCGGCAGGCGTCAGCGCTATGCCGGGCGGGCAGCCATCGACCACGCAGCCGATTGCCGGCCCGTGGCTTTCGCCGAAGGTGGTCATGCGGAAGAGATGGCCGAATGTGTTGTGCGACATGGGTATTGATTAAGCCGCGTTACCGTTCGCGTCAAACCAGTCGATCGGGCCCTGAATGCAGCGTTCGCGATCCAATCGGTTGCCGTGACGTACGAACCAGATCGGCGGACTAGGCTCAATCACCGTTATGGTTGACCGTCATGTCGGGCGCATCGGGGTTCTTCATGCCGACAATGTGATAGCCCGCATCCACATGCAATATCTCGCCGGTGACGCTGCGGCTGAGATCGGACAGGAGATAGAAGCCGGAATCGCCCACCTCTTCGATGGTGACGGTGCGCCGCAGCGGCGAATTATATTCATTCCACTTCAGAATGTAGCGGAAGTCACCGATGCCCGAGGCGGCGAGTGTCTTGATCGGTCCGGCCGAAATCGCATTGACCCGAATATTCTTCGGACCGAGATCCGCCGCCATGTAGCGCACCGAAGCTTCCAGCGCCGCCTTGGCCACCCCCATGACGTTATAGTGGGGCATCCATTTCTCGGCTCCGTAATAGGTGAGCGTCAGGAGCGAGCCGCCGCCGGTCATCAGTTTCTCGGCGCGCTGGGCGATGGCGGTGAAACTGTAACAACTGATGAACAGGGTCTTGGTGAAATTATCCGCTGTCGTATCGACATAGCGACCGGTCAGTTCGTCCTTGTCGGAGAATGCGATGGCGTGGACGAGGAAGTCGAGCTTGCCCCAAGCCCTGCCGATCGCCGCGAAGGTCGCATCGATCGACGCCATGTCGGTCACATCACAGGGCACCACGAGTTTGGATCCGATCCCAGCGGCCAGCGGCTCGACACGCTTCTTCAAAGCATCGCCCTTGATAGGTGAAGGCCAATTCAGCGCCGTTGTAGGCGCAGGCCTTGGCAATGCCCCAAGCGATTGAGCGATTGTTTGCGACCCCCATAATGAGTCCGCGTTTGCCGGCCATTAAGGCTTTGTTGTCGCTCACGAAATTTTCCATGAATAAGCGGCTGTCGCGCCCCGAACGGCGGGTTAATTGACACAACTGCCGGTACAGGTCCACAGGAAAGAAAATCAGCAGGCCACCGCCTTGAAGCGCAAGCGGGGCCATGCAAGATCAGCTCAGAACAATGTGATGATGTGAACATGAGCCTCAGCGACCTTCCCGTCCTAACCGCCGCTCTCGGTTTCACCGAGCGCAACGATCCATTACAGCTCTTTGTCGACTGGATGAAGGATGCGGAGAAATCCGAACCCAACGACCCGAACGGCACGGCGCTCGCCACTGTCGACGAGGAAGGCCTGCCCAATGTCCGCATGGTGCTGCTCAAGGGGTTCGACGAGCGCGGCTTCGTTTTCTACACCAATTTCGAGAGCCAGAAGGGCCAGGAAATTCTTGGGACCATGAAAGCCGCGCTGTGTTTCCACTGGAAGATCGCTGCGCCGCCAGGTTCGGGTGAGGGGGCCCGTCGAAGAGGTGAGCAAGGCCGAGGCCGATGCCTATTTCGCCTCGAGGCCACGCGAGAGCCGCATCGGTGCCTGGGCCTCGAAGCAGTCGCGGCCGCTCGAAGGGCCGTTTCGCGCTCGAAGCCGCCGTCGCCGTCTATGCAGCGAGATATGCGATCGGCGAAGTTCCGCGCCCGCCCTATTGGTCGGGCTTCCGCATCAAGCCGCTATCGATCGAATTCTGGCACGACCGTCCCTTCCGCCTGCACGACCGCGTCGTCTTCCGCCGCGAAAAGCCCGATGGCCCGTGGACGAAGACGCGGCTATACCCCTGAGCAAATGACCCAAGCTCCTCGACAGCTGAACGCAAGACCCTCATCCTCACCGGTGCCTCGCGCGGCATCGGCCATGCCACGGTGAAGCGATTCTCGACCGCCGGCTGGCGGGTGATCACCTGTTCGCGCCATCCCTTTCCCGAGGACTGCCCGTGGGATGCCGGGCCCGAGGATCATATTCAGCGTCGATCTCGCTTCCTCCAAGGATACGGCTGCCGCGATCGTGCTGATGAAGGAAAAACTCAAGGCGCAAGGGTCTCGAAGCTCCATCGCGCTGGTCAACAATGCCGCCATCAGCCCGAAGAAGGAAGGTGGCGGCAGACTCAACACCATCGACACCGCGAAGAGGATTGGAAGACGGTATTCCAGGTCAATTTCTTCGCGCCCCATCATGCTGGCGCGCGGGCTGCTCGACGAACTGGTGGCGCGCCAAGGGTGCGGTAGTCAACGTCACCTCGATTGCGGGCTCCCGCGTCCATCCCTTTGCCGGCGCCGCCTATTCGACCTCGAAGGCCGCCCTGGCCGCGCTGACCCGCGAAATGGCCGCCGACTTCGGACCCCTCGGTGTCCGCGTCAACGCCATTTCGCCGGGCGAGATCGAAACCTCGATCCTGTCGCCCGGCACCGAGAAGATCATTCCGCAGATTCCCCAGCGCCGCCTCGGCCAGCCGGAAGAAGTGGCGAAGGCCATCTATTTCCTGTGCACCGATGCCTCGAGCTATGTGACCGGCGCCGAGCTGCACATCAATGGCGGCCAGCATGTCTAATTCCGGTCTGCAGGCCGGAAACCATCGCCGCTCACGCGCTCAAAGCGGTCGACGAGGCAACCGGCGCCGTGGCGCCGCCGATCTACACATCCTCGACCTATGCCCGCGATGAAAACTATGTGCCGAAGCTCAAGGAAAATTACATCCGCAACGGCAGCCCCACTCTGTGGCAGGCGGAGGCGGCGATTGCGGCACTGGAACAGGGCGAAGAAGCGCTTGCTCTTTGCCTCCGGCATGGCGGCGATCACGACGCTGCTGCGAGACAGTCCCGCATGGCGCCCATGTCGTGGCCCCCGAGGTCATGTATTACGGCACCCGCGACTGGCTGAAACGGCTGGAAAGCCTGGGCCGCATTCGGCTCACACTCTTCGATCCGCGCGATCCCGCAGCGCTCGCCGCTTCGCTGCAGCAGAGCAAGACCGATCTGGTCTGGATCGAAACGCCGCTCAATCCCGACCTGGGATGTGATCGACATCGCAGCGGCGGCGAAAGCGGCGCATGAGGCGGGCGCCATTCTCGCCGTCGATGCCACGGCGACCGCCGCGGTCACCACACGGCCGCTGAAGCTCGGCGCCGACATCGTCTTCCATTCGGCCACCAAATATCTCAACGGCCATTCCGACGTCCTGGCGGGCGTCCTGGTGACGCGGCGCTGAATACCGAACGCTGGAAGCAGATCGCCATGCTGCGCACCAAGATGGGCTCGCCGCTGCCGCCGCTTCGAATGCTGGCTCCTGATGCGCGGGCTTCGCACGCTCTTCCTCCGCTACCGGCAGGCTTCGACCAATGCGCTGGCGATCGCCCGGCATTTCGAAAATCATCCGAAGCTTGAGCGCGTTCTCTATCCGGGCCTGCCGTCGCATCCCGGCCATGCACATCGCCGCGCGGCAGATGACCGACGGCTTCGGCGGCATGCTCTCGATTCTGGTCAAGGGCGGCTTCGACGATGCAAAGCGCCTGTGCACGCGCCTCAAGGTGATCGTCCCCGCCACGTCGCTGGGCGGTGTCGAAAGCCTCGCCGAACACCGCAAGACGGTCGGAAGGACCGGCGAGCCCGGTCGCCGGACAATCTCGTCCGCCTGTCCATCGGCATCGAGCATGTCGACGACCTGATCGCCGATCTCGAACAGGCCTTGGCGGGACTTTGAGCGCTTCCCATATGAGGGTCTTCGGCGGGGGCCGGAGCAACCATGTTCGACGAAGCACAGCGCGATACTGCCAGAACCCAGGATGATTCACCCCTGATCGACGCCTATTCGGCCGCGGTTATGGGTGCGGTCGAGCGGGCGGGGCCGGCCGTCGTTCACATCGCCGTGCGCAAGGAGCGCGGCGGCGTGGGCTCGGGTCTGCGTCGTCGCCTCGGACGGCCTCATCCTCACCAACAGCCACGTCGTTGCCGGCGCCAAGGCAATCGAGGTCAGCATGGCCGACGGCCAGCACTCGGCGGCGCGCATCATCGGCGAGGATCCCGCACACCGACATTGCCGTACTGCGCACCGACGCGCCACTGCAGGCGCCGTCGCTGGCGCTGCATGATTCAAAGCTGATCCGCCCGGGCCAGCTCGCCATCGCCATCGGCAATCCGCTGGGTTTCGAGCAGACGGTGACGGCCGGCGTGGTCAGCGCCATCGGCCGTTCGTTGCGCGCCGCCACCGGCCGCCTCATCGACGACGTGATCCAGACCGACGCCGCCCTCAATCCGGGCAATTCCGGCGGCCCGCTGGTCGATTCGCAAGGCCGCGTGATCGGCATCAACACCGCCGTCATCCTGGGCGCCCAGGGCATCTGCTTCTCGGTCGCCAGCAACACGGCGCTGCATGTGCTGACGCCAGATACTGCGGCACGGCCGGGTGCGCCGCGCCAGCCTCGGCATCGAGGGCGCCCAGACCCATATTCCCCGCCATATGGCGCGCTTTGCCGGCGTCGAGCAGAAATCTGGCGTGCGCGTCATGACGGTCGTCACGGGCGGCCCCGCCGAGACAGCCGAAATCAAGCCGGGCGACCTCATCATTGCGATCGATGGTGAACCGGCTCAAGGGCATCGACGATCTTCTCCGCCTTCTCAACCACGAACGGGTCAATGCGTCGGTCAGGGTGACACTTCTGCGCAAGGGCGAGATGCGCGACCGCTATGTGACGCCCGTCGAACGGCGCTAGTCCGTTCCCAGGCCGTCATCAATTGCTGCGCAGGCCTTCCTTTGCCACCCAGGCTTCCGTCTTGTCGAGGCCTGCCTCCACCATATCGAACATTTCGTGGATTTCATCCGTCGTGATGATCAGCGGCGGGCAAAAGGCGATGGCATCGCCCATGGCGCGGTTGATGAGGCCGAGTTCCTGCAGGAAATTGACGCAAGTCGCTCCCACCGCCTTCTTCGGATCGAAGGCTCGCTTGGTCTTCTTGTCGGCGACGACGTTCGAGGGCACCGATCAACCCCACGCCGCGCGCCTCGCCCACCAGCGGATGCTCGCCGAGCTTCCTGAGACGGTTCAGGAACACCGGCGCCACCTTTTGCACATGCTCGACGATCTTGTCGCGCTCGTAGATTTCGATGGTCTTGAGCGCCACGGCGCAGCCGACGGGATGGGCCGTATAGGTATAGCCGTGGCCGAAGATGCCGATCTTCTTGCTCTCTTCCACCATCGCCTCATAAAGCGTCTTCTTCGATGGTGATGGCGCTCATCGGGAAATAGGCCGAGGTGATCGCCTTGGCCATGGAGATCGACGTCGGTTTCATGCCGAAAGTCTGGGCGCCGAACCAGTTGCCGGTGCGGCCGAAACCGCAGATCACTTCATCGGAGATGAAGCGCACGTCGTATTTGGCCAGCACCGCATTGATCTTCGGGAAATAGCTCTGAAGGCGGCACGACGACGCCACCCGCCGCCATGACCGGCTCGGCGATGAAGGCAGCGACGGTGTCCGGTCCTTCCTTCTGGATAAGATCGTCGAGATCCTTCGCCATTCGATCCGTGAACTGATCTTCGGTCTCGCCCTCCTGCCCGCTGCGGTAATAGTGCGGGCAGGACGTATGCAGGATGTTCTTGATCGGCAGGTCGAAATCCGTGTGCACCATCGGCAGCCCAGTGAGCGACCCGGAGGCGACGGTGACGCCGTGATAGCCGCGTATCCGGGAGATGATCTTCTTCTTGCTCGGGCGTCCCAGGGCGTTGTTGTAGTACCAGGTGAGCTTCACCTGCATGTCGTTGGCTTCCGAGCCGGAGGCGCCGAACAGCATCTTGGACGCCGGGCAGGGGGCAATCTCCTTAAGCTTTTCGGAGAGCTCGATCACCCCGTCGTGGGACTTGCCGCCGAACACGCTGGTGAAGGACAGCTTGCGCATCGCCTGCGCCGCGGCCTCGACCAGCTCCTCGTTGCCGTAGCCGAGCGCCGTGCACCACAGCCCGGCCAGCCCCTCGATATAGCGCTTGCCCTTGTCGTCGTAGACATAGATGCCGCTGCCCTCGTTGAGGATTAAGGGCCCCGTCTCGCGATGCCGGGCCAGATTGGTATAGGGATGGAGGACCGTCTCGATGTCGCGGACGGCCATGTTGCGAGCGCAGCCATGGTGCAGTCCTTGCTGCGAAAGTCGAGCGTTAGTTGCCGAGGACCGCCGCTTCGAGAATGTCGAGTCCTTCCTTGAGCGACCATCGTCGGAGGCGGTCAGCGGGCACAGCAGCCGGATCGTATCGGCGAGATGCCGCAGGTGAGGATCAGAAGCCCGCGCTCCAGGCACTTCGCCGCCAGCGCCTTGGCGCCGGCCGCGTCGGGCTTGTTGCCGCCATGCTCGGTGACGAGTTCGAAGGCGCACATGGCGCCGAGCCCGCGGATATCGCCGATCGGCATGCCACGGCCCTTGGCCTTGATCGCCTTCAGCCGCGCCATGATGGTCTTGCCCTGCTTCTCCGCCTTGTCGAGCAAGCCTTCCTTCTCGAAGGCCTCGAAGACGCCGAGAGCCGCCGCACAGGCCACCGGATTGCCGGCATAGGTGCCGCCGATGCCGCCCGGATCGGGCGCATCCATGATCTTGGCGCGGCCGACCACGCCGGCCAGCGGGAAGCCGCCGGCCAGCGATTTGGCCACCGTCACCAGATCGGGCTCGACGCCGAAATGCTCCATGGCGAACAACCTGCCGGTGCGGCCGAAGCCCGACTGGATTTCATCGGCGATCAGCACGATGCCATGCTCGTCGCAGAGCTTGCGCAGGCGCACCATGAGTTCCTTGGGCGCCACATAGAAGCCGCCTTCGCCCTGCACCGGCTCGATGATGATGGCGGCGACGCGCGAGGCCTCGACATCGCACTTGAACAGCAATTCGATGGCATGGATCGAATCGTCGACCGTGATGCCGTGATGCACGACCGGGAAGGGCACATGCCAGATGCCGCCGGCGAAGGGCCCGAACTTCATCTTGTAGGGCACGACCTTGCCGGTCAGCGCCATGGTGAGATTGGTGCGGCCGTGGAAGCCGCCGTGGAAGGCGATCACATCGCGAGCGGCCGGTATAGGCGCGGGCGAACTTGACGGCGTTCTCGACCGCCTCGGCGCCGGTGGTGACGAGAGCCGACTTCTTCTCGCCCGACATGGGCGCCAGCGCATTGAGCTTCTCGCACAGCTCGATGAACGGCGCGTAGGGCACGATGGTGGCGCAGGTGTGGGTGAGCTTCTCCAGCTGCTCGTAAACCCGCTTCATCACCAGGGGATGGCGGTGGCCGGTGTTGACCACCGCGATGCCGCCGCCGAAATCGATGTAGCGGTTGCCCTCGACATCCCAGATTTCCGAATTCTCGGCCCGCGCCGCGATGACCGGCGCCGCCATGCCCATGCCGCGCGAAACCGCCTTGGCGCGGCGCTCCACCCACTGCTTGTTCAATGCCGGGTGCGCTGACGGGTACGTTCATGGTTTTCTCCTGCCTGAAATGTGGGCGCTTTCTACCCCCGTTGACCGGGGCTCCGCAAACGGATTCAATTCTGCCCTGCGAACCGGGAATGGCTGATGTCTGAACTCATCAAGAAGACCGCCGTCGAAATCGTGGCCCTGCTGAAGAGCGGCGAGATCACGCCGCTCGATTGCCTCGATGCCCTTGAGGCGCGCATCGCCGAGGTGGATGGCGCGGTCAATGCCCTGCCGACACGATGTTTCGACCGGGCGCGCAATGCCGCCGGCGCGCTGATGCGGAAACCGCCGGCCGAACGCGGACCGCTGGCCGGACTTCCCATGCCGATCAAGGACCTGGTCGATGTGGCGGGCGTGCGCTCGACCCAGGGCTCGCCGATTTTCAAGGACCGCATCGCCGAGGAGTCCGACATTCTGGTCAAGCATCTCGAGAGCAATGGCGCCATCGTCTATGCCATGTCGAACACGCCGGAATTCGGCGCCGGCGCCAACACCTTCAACGAGGTCTTCGGCCGCACGCTCAATCCCTGGAACACGTCGCGCTCGGCGGCGGGCTCGTCCGGCGGGGCGGCGGTGGCGCTGGCGACCGGCAGGCCTGGGTCGCCCATGGCTCCGACCTCGGCGGCTCCTTGCGCAACCCGGCAAGCTTCTGCGGCGTCGTGGGCCTGCGGCCCTCGCCCGGCCGCGTCGCCGCAACTCCCGGCAACAAGATCGACGGCACCCTGGCGGTCGAAGGACCGATGGCCCGCAATGTCGAGGACGTGGCACTTCTCTTCGATGCCATGGTGGGCGAAGAGCCGGGCGATCCGATCTCCTTGCCCCGCGACGGGACGTCCTACCTGGAAGCGGCGCGCTCCGGATGGAAGCCGAAGCGCGTCGCCATCAGCCGCGACCTCGGCATCACGCCGGTCGATCCGGAAGTGGCCGAGATCGTCATGGCCGCGGGCGCGGCGTTTCGCCGAGGCCGGCGTCATCGTCGAGGAGGCCCATCCTGACTTGCGCGAAGCCCATGAATGTTTCCAGACGCTGCGCGCGCTCGGCTTTGCCGTCGGCATGAAGCCGCTGCTTGACGCGCATCGCGACAAGCTGAAGCCGGAAGTGATCTGGAACATCGAGAAGGGATTGGCTCTTGACGTCGGCGCCATCGCCAAGGCCGAAATGCAGCGCGCCGCCATGTTCAAGCGCACCCTGGCTTTCTTCGAGACCTACGATCTGCTGCTCTGCCCCGCCACCATCGTGCCGCCCTATCCGGTCGAGCAGCGCTATGTCTCCGAATGCGCCGGCGTCAAATTCGACAACTACATCCAGTGGCTGGCGATCGCCTATGCGATCACCAATGTGGCTTGCCCGGCGATCTCGATCCCCGGCGGTTTCACGCGCGAAGACCTTCCCGTCGGCGTCCAGATCGTGGCGCCGCCACGGGCCGAGGCGCGCCTGCTGGCGGGCGCGAAACTGCTTGAATCCATCCTCGGACTGGGTCCTATTACGCCGATCGATCCGCGCAACCCCTGACGGAGGAGCATCCGATGCTCGGCTTGATGCAGGACTGGCCCTTGCTGGTGCATCGCGTGCTCGATCATGCGGCGCGCTGGCATGGCGCAACGCGAGATCGTTTCGCGCTCCGTCGAAGGCCCGATCCACCGCACCACCTATGCGCGAACTCGACCGCCGCTCGCGGGCGCTGGCCGGCGCCGTCAAGAAGCGGCTGGGCGTCGAGCTCGGCACGATCGTCGCCACCATGGCCTGGAACACCTGGCGCCATCTCGAAATCTGGTACGCCGTCATGGGGCTGGGCGGCATCGTCCACACCCTCAATCCGCGCCTGTTCGCCGACCAGCTCGTCTATATCGTCAACCACGCCGAGCGACCGCTGGATCTTCACCGATCTCAGCTTCGTGCCGCTGTTCGAGAAGCTGCAGGACAAGCTGCCGTCGGTCGAAGGCTTCATCGTCATGACCGACCGCGCCCACATGCCGGCGGAGACCGCGTTGCGCAATCCGCTCTGCTACGAGGAGCTGATCGCCGAGGGCGATGCGGGCTTCGCCTGGCCGCAGTTCGACGAGAACACCGCCTGCGGCATGTGCTACACCTCCGGCACCACCGGCAATCCCAAGGGCGTGGTCTATTCGCACCGCTCCAACGTGCTGCACGCGCATGACGTGCTGCCTGCGCCGAAGCCATGGATATTTCGAGCCGCGATACCATCATGCCGGTGGTTCCGATGTTCCATGCCAATGCCTGGTCGCTGGCCTTTTCCGCGCCCATGGCCGGGGCCAAGCTGGTGATGCCGGGCGCCGAAGCTCGACGGCGCATCGCTCTACGAATTGCTCGATAGCGAGAAGGTCACCTGCACCGCGGCGGTGCCGACCGTGTGGCTGATGCTGCTGCAGCATCTCGAACAGAACGCCGTCGCTCAAGCTGCCGCATCTGAAGCGCGTGGTGATCGGCGGATCGGCCTGTCCGGAAGCGATGATGAAGGCCTTCATCGACAATTACGGCATCGATGTCATCCATGCCTGGGGCATGACCGAGATGAGCCCCATCGGCACGCTGTCGGTCAAATCGGCGCGCACCGCCGAATTGCCGGAAGCGGCGTGGTGGAAGCTCAAGCTCAAGCAGGGCCGCGTCGCCCTTCGCGGTCGACATGAAGATCACCGACGACGAGGGCCTGGCACTTCCCCATGACGGCAAGACCTTCGGCCGCCTGAAGGTCAAGGGCCCGGCGGTGGCGAAGGCCTATTACAAGGGCGAGGGTGCGGCGCTCTTCGATGCCGAGGGCTGGTTCGACACCGGCGACGTCGCGACCATCGACGAGTACGGCTACATGAACATCACCGACCGCTCCAAGGACGTGATCAAGTCGGGCGGCGAGTGGATTTCCTCGATCGAGCTGGAGAACATCGCCATGGGCTGCACCGGCGTGCTCGAGGCCGCGGCCATCGGCCTCGACCATCCCAAATGGAACGAGCGGCCGTTGCTTGTCGTCGTGAAGAAGCCCGGCGCCGAAGTAGGCCGCGAACAGGTGCTGGCCCATATGGACAGGCAAGGTCGCCAAATGGTGGATGCCCGACGATGTCGCCTTCGTCGATGAAATTCCCCACACGGCGACCGGCAAGATTTCCAAGCTCACGCTCCGCCAGCGCTTCAAGGATTACAAGTTTCCCGCCGTCACGTAAGTCTAGTCGCGACTTACCGATCGTGCTAGGAAATCCGGCCGCCCGCTTCGAGACGGGCGATGCGCACAGGGGAGGAGACAATGCCGAAAATTATGATAGCCGCGGCTGGTCTGGCGGCCGCTTGGATAGTCAGCTGCGGCGCCGGTCCTCGCCGACACGGGCAGCGTCAAGGCTTGGGAGGTCGTGCGCATCGACCGGATGGGCACGCATTGCGCCGACGACAAGAACTGCTTCAACCGCATGCACCCGGCCATCCCGCCGGTGATGACGGCGAAACCCGGTCAGCACATCGTGTTCAGCACGCGCGATGCGTTCGACTCGGATCTGACGCTGGACTCGAAGCCCGAGGACGTGACGGCGCTCGATCTCAACCTCGTCCATCCGCTGACCGGTCCGGTCAATATCGAGGGCGCCAAGCGCGGCGATGTGCTCGCGGTGACGCTTCTCGACGTGGCGCCCGACGATTATGGCTACACGGTCATCGTGCCGGGTTTCGGGTTCCTGCGCGACAAGTTCACCAACCCTTATATCGCCAACTGGAAGCTCTCCCGCACGCAAGCCGTCTCCGAGCAAATTCCGGGTGTCGTCATTCCATTCAACGGTTTCATGGGGACGGTCGGCGTTCTGCCCGGCGAACCGGAAACCATCAAGATGCTGGAACGCGAGGCGGAGCTTGCGATGGCCGGCGGCGTGGCGCTTACGCCGCAGCCCGTGGGCGCTCTTCCCGCCGCCGTCTGCGGGCCGGAAGGCAGCCACAAGGATGCCTGCCTGCGCACCATTCCGCCGCGCGAGAACGGCGGCAACATGGACATCAAGCAGATGGTCGTCGGCACCACGACTGCTGTTCCCCTGCTTCGTCGATGGCTGCGGGCTGTTCGTCGGCGATGTGCATTTTGCTCAAGGCGACGGCGAAGTCTCGGGCACGGCGATCGAGATGGGCGCCACCGTGACGCTGGTGACCGAGATCCGCGCAGGACTCGGCGAGTCGGTGAAGGTCCCGCATTTCGAGGGCGGCGATCAACTCGTCAAGCTCGCGCCGACAGAGTTCTACGCGACCACCGGTTTCCCGCTGAAAGCCAAGGGTGAAATACCGCCGCAGCATGCCTATCTGGGCGGCGAGAAGATCGGACCGCTTGAGAATCTCTCCGAAGACCTGATGCTCGCGGCACGCAATGCGCTGATCGCGCTGATCGACTGGATGGTCAAGGAAAAGGGCCTGACGCCGGAACAGGCCTATGTGGTGGCGAGTGTCGCGGCGGACCTGCGCATCGGCAACGTGGTGGACGTTCCCAATTACGCAGTCTCGGCAATCCTGCCGCTCACCATCTTCAAGAAGTAACGTGACGATTTCTCCCGTTGGCGGTGGCGGGCTCACAACCCGCCGCCGGTTCGCGCAACTGACGTTGGCGGGTCTCGCTGGTGTGGCAGTCTCGGGACATGCGCCCTATGGCCAATGGGGGGTTTACCGCAAGCGCTACCTTCTCATACTCACCACGCGCGCCGACCCGGCGTCTTTCGAGCTTGGCCGGAAGGTTGCGGCGGCGCTCCTCCGAGAACTGCCCGAAAGCAAGGCGCAGGTGAGCCGGGCGCCGCACAAGGCGCGGATCGCAAGCCTCATGAGTTCGCATCAGATGGATCTTGCATTGATGCGCCCCGACGATGCCGCGGCGTTGCGCGAAGGCCTGGCCCCTTATGCCGACTATGGGCCCATGCCGCTCATGACAATTCTCGGGATCGAGGATTTCCTCCTCGTCTGCCGCGATGATTTCGCAGCCCTTTATGCCTGGCTCATTGCAGAAGCCTTGAGCGCGGCCGAAGGCGGGTTCACGGTCAAACCGGACCGTTCATCGCCGCCTGCCGCGCCCGATCCGCGCCTGCCGCTGCATCCCGGGGTGGTCGCCTATTTCTCCGGCGGGGCCAAGCCCAAAGCGCCT